>NZ_OZ244049.1:0-4114540 GCF_965215205.1 Ilumatobacter sp. | reverse complement strand
CGGACGTGCCGCGATGGGGCGGAGCTGCTGCGCTCGACTGGATTACGGATATGTCGCTCTTCTGCTCTGTCCGTGGGTGAGTTGAGGGCCTATCCGCGGGTGCACCCCGCCTGATTCCTAGGTTTCGCGCTGTCGAAGGCTCGAAACTGAAAGGACGGCAGACGGGGTGCTGAACACCAAGGTATGGGAGAAGGCGTGCGGGTTGACGCGCACGGTCGTGGAAGGGGTCCGTGTCGACGACACCGATGGATCGATCGTGGTGTCGGCACGACCTGATGCGAGGGCTCGTGGCCGCTGCGGACACTGCCATCGACGTTCGCCTCGCTACGACCGTGGTGATGGTCGTCGGCGGTGGCGGGCGTTGGACGCCGGCACGACGAAGGTGTTCATCGAAGCCGACGCACCCCGGGTGCGTTGCCGCACGCACGGACCGACGGTGGTGGCAGTGCCGTGGGCTCGTCATGGGGTCGGCCACACCCGCGACTTCGACGACTTGGCGGCGTGGCTGGCGGTGCGCACCTCGAAGTCCGCGACGTGTGAGTTGTTGCGGGTGGCGTGGCGCACCATCGGTGCGATCGTCACGCGGGTCAATGCAGATGTCGAGGCGCGTGTTGATCGTCTCGACGGGTTGCGACGGATCGGGATCGATGAGATCTCCTACAAGCGCGGACACCGCTACCTGATCGTCGTGGTCGATCACGACACCGGCCATCTGGTGTGGGTCGGCCCTGGCCGCACCGACGCCGACTTGGAGGTGTTCTTCGACGAACTCGGCAACGAACGCGCTGCGGAGTTGACCCACATCTCTGCGGACATGGCGGGCTGGATCGCCCGCGTCGTCGCCAAGCGAGCCCCGAACGCCGTGCGCTGCGCCGATGCGTTTCACGTCGTCGCGTGGGCCATCGAAGCGCTCGACGTCGAGCGTCGCCGAGCCTGGAACCAGGCATCGGGACGAAACGCGATCACGACCGTCATGTCCCAGCGAGGACGCGCACGAGGCACCTCGCTCGGCATCGCACGCGCCCGCTACGCGCTCTGGAAGAACCCCGGCGATCTCACCGAGAACCAACGCGCCCAGCTCGACTGGATCGCCAAGATCGACCCTCGGCTCCATCGCGCTTACCTGCTCAAGGAAGGACTGCGGTTCGTGTTTGCCGTCAAGGGTGACGCCGGCAAGCACGCGCTCGACAGGTGGTTGTCGTGGGCGCGCCGGTCGCGAATGCCGGCCTTCGTCGAACTCGCCCGCAAGATCGTGAAGCACCGAGTGGCGATCGATCACGCCCTCGACTCCGGGCTCTCCAACGCCCTGATCGAGTCGACCAACACCAAGATTCGGCTCCTCACCCGCATCGCGTTCGGCTTCCACGGACCCGAACCCCTCATCGCCCTCGCCCTGCTCGCGCTTGGCAGCCACCCACCCGCCCTCCCAGGCCGAACCTGACCCACGGATACAGCAGAAGAGCGGGATAAGTGTGCCGGTCGGGATGAGGAAGTCCCATGCCGGGTAGTGGTGGTGGGGGTCGTCGAGGGTGCCTTCGCCGATGACGGCTCTCGGTGCGGGGAGTGCCCAGGAGCCGGTGACGTCGGTCGATGCGCACAGCATCGTGTCGTTCTCGTCGGCGGTGGCGAGCTTGTCGTTGTAGATGTCGAGCCACTTGGTCTGGTACTCGCGGACGGTGAGGGTGTTGCCGGCGTCGGGTCGTGGGACCTGGTCCATGATCTGGTCGTCGCCCCAGGCTGCTGGGTAGTACCAGTTGACCGGGACCGCTTCGATGAGGTTGACGTGGTCGGCGAGGATGGCGGTGACGTTGACGCCGGCGACCTGGTCCTGGACGTGGGGAGGGGCGGTGTCCGCGGTCGGGTAGAGCATGGTGTCGATCTCCGCTTCGCTGGCCCAGTGCGTCCAGGTCGTGGTGATGTACTGGTAGGCGCCGGCCGCGGAGGCGTGTGCGTTGCGGACGGTGTAGTCGCCGCTTGATTCGAGGGTGCGGATGGTGTCGAGGATGACGCCGAGTTGGCCGCAGGCGTAGGGAGCGGTGGCGCTCCCGCCGTTGGCGAACACGAGCGGGATCGATATCACGAACCCGACGACGGCGACGAAGAGGGCGGCGACGATCTTCACGTCTTTCCATGCCCCGCGAGCGGCTGTTGCGTTACGTCGTCGGGGACCCGTGTAACGCGTGGCGCCGGGGTGGGCCTTGGGGAGGTGAACGGCCCGAGATCGGACGGGCCCGCACCTCCAGGGGAGTTCGTCATGACCGACCAGACCATCGAACACCGGACACCACGTTCACGTCGCCCAGGCACCCGTTGTCGTCGGGTCGAAGGCTCGGGGCTCCGGCGTCGGGCGTTGACGTCGACCGTGGCCGGTGTCGGGATCGCGATGGTGCCCGGACGGGCGCTTGCTCAGATTGACGACACGGCGCCTTCGAATGCGGGGTTGCCGGGTGCCGAGCTGGTGTCGCAGATCATGGGGTGGGGCAAGTGGGTCGGCCTGGTGGTGTGCATCCTGGCGATCGTCTACGGGGCTGCGACGTGGCGCGGGATGGGTGGCAACACGGGTCGTGGTGTCGAGGGGAAGATGTACGTGGCGGCGGGAGCGATCGGTGCGATGGTGATCGGCCTGGCCACGATCGCGGTCAACACCCTCTACAGCGCCGGGAACGCCGGCGGCTGAGCCGGACACGGTTTACGAAGAATCGGGACGCTGAGCGATGTCGATGTGGAAGCTCGCCGGGGCCGTCGTGCTTGTGGCGATGTTGGTGGCGTGGACGGTGCAGTCGATCGTGATGGGTTCACCGTCGACGTCGCCGCCGGTCGCCTCCGCGCCGATCGCGACCGTCGACTTGGTCGCGGACGAGTCGACCGAGTCGGGCGATCGGTCGGTCGCCGCGGTCGGCGACGTCGCCGGGGTGCCGGTCGGCTATCCCCGGTCGACGGCGGGGGCGACGACCGCTGCGGTGAACTGGGTCGCGTCGGTTCCGTCGTTCGTGCAGATGGGTCCTCTCGTGTTGTCGGACTCGATGGACGCGTTGCTGTCGACGACCGCCGATCGCGCTCTGTTCGACGACACCGTTGCGCTCTACTTCGAGCTGCTCGACGAGTTCGGGCCCGAGTTCCGGAAACGGCTGTGGACCGAGGCGCCGCTGCGCTCGTCGCTGGTTTCGTCGACGTCGGAGCGGGTAGAGGTGGCGGTGTGGTCGGTGCTGGTCACCGGCGACACCGTCGACGGTCCGGTCGAAGTGCTGTGGCGGACGCACCGGCTGGAGCTGGTGTGGGAGCGCTCGGACTGGAAGATCGCGTCGATCTCGATCGTCGAGGGTCCGACACCGATCGGTGTGGAGACGGCGGTGCCGTCCGCCCCGGGTGAATTCGCCGAGCTGAACGACTGGACGCCGGCGGTGTTCGCCGACACGACCGCATCCGGGAAGGAAAAGTGATGCTGGCGATCCCGATAATCGGCGACGTCTTCGACTTCATCACGACACCGTTCCGTGCCGCGGCGGGATGGGCGTGGGACACCGTGGTCGAGGGCATCACGAACTGGGTAATGAACGGCGTGCTGACGCTGCTGATGGCGGTGTGGAACTTCCTCGACACGTCCTCCACTCCGCAGCTCGACTCGGCCTGGTTCTCCGGCGACGAGTCGGCACCGTTCCGTGTCGCCACGTGGCTGGGCGTGCTGATGCTGTCGGTCCTGCTGTTGCTGGCGGTGATCCGGGCGGTGAGCGCCGGTTCTCCCGGCCAGGTCATCCAAGCGGTCGGGCGGGACTTGCCGGTAGCGGTGTTCGCGATGGCGTCGCTGATCGCCGTCACCGCCGCGGCCATCCGGGTCGCCGACGGGTTCTCCGACTACGTGTGGGCGCGCACCCGGCCCCAGGCCGCCGAAGCACTGTCGAACGTCGCCGAGGTGTTGATGTCGACCGGCACGAGCCTGTTCTTCCTCGGCCCGTTGATCGGGATCGCGTTGATCATCGCGATGTTGTTCATGTGGATCGTGCTGCTGGTCCGCACCTCGTTGATCTACCTCGTCGTGATCTACGCCGTGGCGTTCGGGCTGCCGTCGATGCTGTTCCCGCCATTGCGTGACACCGCCAAAAAGGTGCTCGAACTGCTCGCTGCGTTGGTGTTGGCGAAGCCGATCATCGTGCTCGCCGTCTCGGTCGGGGCGAACATGCTCGCCGCACTCGGCGACGCCGGCGAACCCGGTGCTGGCGTCGGGGACAACGCAGCCCGGGAGATCGGGGTGTTGATCGTGGGGGTGATCGTGTTCGGGCTGGCGGCGTTCATGCCGTTCGTGTTGTGGAAGCTGATGCCGTTGATCGCGGCGGCCGTCGTGGCGCAGGGCATCGCGTCGGCACCGATGCGAGCGGCGACGCAGGGGATGCAGATGCAGTACTACGGCCGTCAGGTCACCGGTCGCCTCGCCGGGAGCGGATCCCGTGGCGGCGCTCAGGCCACCGGATCGTCGGGTGCTGCCGCTGGTCTCGGCGGAGCCGGGCCGGCGGGAGCGGGGACCTCGTCACTCGCGAGTGGAGGCGCGAGTACCGCTGGCGGTGGAGCGGCCACGGCCGCGAGCGGTCCGGCCGCTCCGGTGGTCGGCGCAGCGGTCGCCACGAAGGCAGCAGCCGACGGTGCGCGTTCGTCGGTGACGTCGGCGGTCTCGACGATGGGACGGTCGTCGGACTCGGTGGCGGTTGGGACGTCGTCCCCGCGACGGTCGGGCGCCGACTCGGGAGGTTCGGGTGTGGAGGGTCGCGATGGGTGAGTCGAGACGCGCTCGCGGTTATCGGTTCGGTGAGCGTCGTCGGTCCGGTCTTTTCGGAACGGTCCCGCCTGCACTGGCCGCTGCCGGCGGTCTCTCGCTCATCGCAGGGTGGGCGGCGGTGTCCGGGTACGTCCCGATCCCGGCGGCGCTGCTGGTAGCGGTCGCGGCGGCGTGGCTGTGGTTCGGCAAGCTCCACGGCCAGCCGGTTCACGAGATCCTTCCGTGGGCGATCGCGTGGTGGTGGCGCAAGTTGCGTTCGCGGAACCGGTGGTATCGACCCGTCGCTTTGGTGGTCGACGGTGAGGATCAACCGACCGTGGTTCCTGATGTGTTGGCGGGACTCGACCTGTACGAGTTCGAGGTGTCGTGGTTGTCGCCGGGCCAGGACGTGCCGATCGGTGTGGTCCATGATCGTGCTGCAGGATCGGTGACGGCGGTGTTGCGGGTGTCGGGTGACGGCCAGTTTGCGCTCGTCGACTCGGTGGGTCAGGACATGCGCATCGACGAGTGGGGCGCAGCGATCGGTGGGTTCGCACGTGAGCGGTCGCCGGTGTCGAGGGTGACGTTCCACGACTGGACGTCGCCGCAACCGATCCGTGACACCGTCGCCAGACTCGAAGACCGCTGGGCCGACGAGCCCGAGCACCCGTCGCGCCCCGGCTACCTTCAACTGCTCCGGGATACCTCGGCCACGGTCGTGAACCACGAGGTGCTCGTCGAGGTGACCGTCGATCTGGCACGGCTGAGCCGGCACCGTCGGGAGAAGCCGCTGACCGCCGGGCTCCGCTCCGTGGCCGAGCAGACCCGACTCTTCGCCAGCCGACTGGCGACGGCCGGTCTCCGTGTCGAGGGACTGTTGTCGGCCGCGGATCTCGTCTCGGCGACCCGGGTCCGCGGCAACCCGGCCGTCGTCGAACAGCTCATCACGCTACGGCGCTCGCTTGCGGCTGCGACGGGGCGGTCGGCGCCGACCTTCGGTCCGATGGTGATCGACGACCAGCTCTCGGCGGTCGTCGTCGACGGGGTGTGGCACCGGTCGTGGTGGTTCGCATCGTGGCCACGACGTGAGGTCGTCGGCGCGTGGATGGACCCGTTGATGTTCGACTCCGGTTGCACCCGATCACTGACCACGGTGTTCGAGCCGGTCCCGCCGAAGGCATCCGACGCTCACGTCGACAAGGAACGAACCCAGCGCGAAGCGAACCTCGAGACCCGACGCCGGAAGGGCTACATCGTGCGTCGCAAGGACGAGAAAGCGATCGCCGAGGTCGAGGCTCGCGAGGACGAGCTGTCCGCCGGGTTCGCGGAGTGCTACTACACCGGGCTGCTCACTCTTGCGGCTGTCGATGCCGAGACGCTCGAACAGCAGGCTGCCGATCTCGAACAGATCGCCGCGAACGCCGGCGTGGAGCTGCAACGACTCGTCGGCCGCCAGGCCGCCGGCTGGGTCGCTTCGCTACCGCTCGGACGAACCGTCGCCCGCCGGATCGGAGCGGCATGATCCGTCGGCGCCGACACGTCGAGCCGTCTGGCGACGCGTCGCCGTCGCCGGTGATCGCATCGACGAGGGCGTCGGGGATCGTGGGGTTGCGGCTTCCGCGACACCGTGGCACCACGGCGCACGTTGCGTCGATCTATCCGTTCCACGGCGGGCGCGCACTCCAGGACACGCTCGCTCCGTACGTCGGGGTGAACGTCACCGACGGCAACAGCGCCTGGTCCTATGACCCGTTCGAGCTCTACGGACGCGACCTCGGCGGCGGAGTCGTGCTGACGAACTCGAACATGTTGATCCTCGGCGAACCCGGCAACGGGAAATCGTCCGCTGTCAAGACCATGCTCAATCGCCAGGCCGCCTTCTACGGGCACCGACGGTTCATCTCGATCTCGGACCCGAAAGGCGAGTACGGCCCACTCGCCGAAGCGCTCGGCATGCCGATCGTCAAGCTCCACCCCGGAGGCACCGATCGGCTCAACCCGCTCGACCCCGGCCCCGGCGAACGGGCCGAATCGCTCCGCAACCGTCAGGAGTTGTCGACGGGTCTCCTGTCGACGGTGATGCGCCGAGATCTCGATCCGATCGAGGAGGCCCTCCTGACCACCGCCATCGAAGTGCTCGATGACGCACACCGAGACGGTGCAGCCCCGACGCTCGTCGATCTCGCCCACCTCCTCGCCAACCTGCCCGAGGACATCGCATCGCTCGACGAGCTCAAGCTGCTCGCCTCGACCGAGATCTCCGGTGCCGTGACCCAGTTGCGGTTGGCGCTGGCGAAGTTGTTGGACAAGACGTTGCGTGGCATGTTCGACGGTCCCTCCACCTTCACGGTCGACCAGACCGGCCAGCAGGGCGTCGTCGTCGACCTCTCGGCGGTGTTCTCCAACCCCGACGCGCTTCCGCTCGTGCAGATGGCGACCTCGGCGACGCTGGCCGGGCAGATGGCGGCGATGAAGCACGACGGCCGGCGCGGCATCCTCGTCGACGACGAGGTGTGGGCGACGATGGCCTCGGAGCGTGCAGCGAAGGCGCTGCAGGCCCGACTGAAGCTGTGCCGCGATCTCGGCGTCTGGAACGTCCTCATCACGCACCGGCTCTCCGACTTTGCCGCCCAGGCCGACAGCGGTACCTCCGCTGCGAAGGTCGCCGAAGGACTCCTCGGCGACGTCCAGACACGGGTGGTGTTCCGCCAAGCCACCGACCAACTCGAACTGTCCCGCCGTGCGCTGCAGATGAACGACCGCCTCATCAACATCCTCCCCCGACTCACCCGCGGTCGCGCCGTGTGGTGCGTCGCGGGGCGGTGGGCGGTCGTGCAACACGTCATCGGCGCCGACGAGGTCGCCATCTGCGACACAGACCAGGGGATGAAGCCATGACCGGGGTCGTAGGGGCCGAACTCCGGGGTGCTTGTCGGTCTGGTCTGGCTGACTGGTCCGGGGTTGGTGAACTGGGGGTCACCGTAGCGGATGAGTGTGCCGTGTCAGGTCTGGGGTTGCTGTGTGGCGCTGGTTGCTTCGATGGTCGGCGAGATCGAATGGTCGGCGGTCGTGGCGGTGATTGCCCACCAAGCGATGCCGGTGGTGATGTAGATGTCGGCGATGTTGAAGGTGGGCCACCAGCCGGTGTGCAGCATGTCGACCACGGAGCCGGCTTCGAGCCGATCGATGGTGTTCGCGAGCGCTCCGGCGATGATGAGCGTGGCGGGCCCGGTGGGTGTCCGGTTGTTCCATGCGGCTCGGAGGATTGCGAGCGCGATCGTGAGGGTTGCGGCGGTGATCAGCAGGGGTGGGATGTTGGTGAACAGCCCGAATGCGGTGCCGCTGTTGTAGCTGAGTTGCAGGTCGATGGGTCCGGGAAGCGTGGTGGGTGCGTCGTCGAGTGTGGCGGTGGCCCAGATCTTGGTGGCGAGATCGATCGTGATGAGCGCGGCGATCCAGGCGAGCATGGTGCGACGTCGGGTCGGGTTCATCGGCTGATCTTGAGGATGCGTCGGGCGCCGTTGGCGACGACGGCGAAGATCACGGCGCCGGCGATGAGGTCGGGGATGCCGGAGTCGGTGAGTGTGACGCCGATCGCTGCAGCGATGACGAGTCCGTTGACCTTGATGTCGTTGGCAGTGAAGATCCAGCTGGCTTGTAGGTGTGCTTCGCCGGACCGGACGCGATGCAGCACGAGCAGTGTGATGATGTTGCCGGCGAGCGCGAGCACGGACATCACGATCATCGAGGTCGGGTCCGGGAGTTCGTTGTCGGCGAAGAATCGTCGTAGGACCTCGGCGAGACCGAGCGCGGCGAGGCCGATCTGGAGGTATCCGCTCGTGCGTGCGAGTTGTTTCTTGCGTGCGGCAGCGGTCCCGACGGCGGCGAGGCTGAGCGCGTACACGCTGGCGTCGGCGCCCATGTCGAGTGCGTCGGCGATGAGTCCCATGGAGCGGCTGATCAAGCCGACGGTGAGTTCGCCGACGAAGAAGCCGGCGTTGATCACGAACGCAACGATCAGCGCGTTGCGTTCGCGTCGGGTGTCGGGGGCGGGCCCGATCTCGCTGGTGTCGTCGACGAACTCGGCGCCAAGGTTGAGGGTTTGGAGTGCGGTGTCGATGGTGTCGGTGTCGGTCGTGTGGTCGATCAGCACGTCACGTTGGTCGAGGTCGACTTCGATGCGGTTGATCTGGTCGATGTCGGACAGTGCCATGCGCACGAGTTGTTCTTCGGCGGCGCAGTCCATGCCGGCGACGTGGAAACGGCTGACGGTCATCGGCTGCTCACGCGTTGGGGTTGGTGGTGTAGTTCGGACAGAGATCGATGTGTTCGCCGGTGACTGCGAGGAGTCGTTCGGCCGAGCGGACCACGTCGATGACTTCGTCGTGGGCAATGCGGTAGTGGACCTCGCGGCCGACGCGCCGATCGGTCACGAGTCCGCATTCTCTGAGGCACTTGAGGTGACCGGAGATGTTGCCCTGGGAGCCGTTCAGCGCAGTCACGATGTCGCTCACGCGTTGTTCACCGTCGGCGAGTGTGGTGATGATCGCGAGGCGTGTCGGGTCGCCGAACCCGCAGAACAGTTTCGCTGCGGTCGCGATGGGTGCAGCGTGTTGAATCGTGGCGCTCATGCCGGCGGATTGTATCGGCCTGCGCCGATGTATTGGTCCGGGCCGATGCGTCGTGGGTCAGTCGTGCCCGGCTTGGTCGCTGAGAGCGGCGTGGTGTGCGTGGTTGGCGTAGATGTTGGCTTGGGCGACGGAGAGGCCGAACAGGTCGCTGATCTGTCGGAGGTCGCCGCCGGTCGCGAACGCTTCGTCGAGGATGCGGTCTTGGCGGATCTGTTGGGCGGGTGTGCCGAGCAACCGGGTGTGCCAGGAGCTGTCGACCGGGCGTGTGTGGTGGGCGCTGCGGATGTTGATGAACAGGTGCTCGTTGGCGGTGTTCGGCCAGGTGTAGTGCCGGTGGAAGAGGTAGGTGTCGAGGCGTTCGAGGACGGCGTCGGCCAGCACGATGGTCTGGTCGCCGAGGTGGAGGCGCCGGTCGTAGATGTCGGTGAGTCCGATGTGGCGCAGGTCCTTGACGCGGATGGCGTGGTAGCAGAGCAGCGCTGCGGTGAGTGCCCGGGCGGTGTTCGGCGAGTCGAGCAGGTTGCGGATGGTGGCGAGACCAACGGGGGCGGGGATCGGGTGGTTGGTGTGGGGTTGGCGGATGTGGGTGGTGGGGTTGGTGAACACGACCTTGCGGCCCTTGAGGGTCCGGAAGATCGAGCGGAGTCCTTGGAGCATGTGGGTGCGCTGCCATCCGCTCGCCGGCAGCGCTGTGTAGATGTCGTCGCGGGTGACCTCGCGCAGCGAGGTGTGCCTGGTGGCCCAGGTTTCGACGGCGGGCATCGCCGATCGGAGCTGTTGACCAATGGTGAGATCGCTGCGCGGCTTGCTGCGAGGCGGGGTGGTGCTGCCGTGGCGCATGACGTCGAACCACACGCCGAGTTCGGCGGCGATGGTTTCGGGCAGGCCGTTGGTCTTGGTGGCGAACCAGCCAACGATCGATGGTGGTCGGTCGTCGTCGAGCATGCCAGCGGCGTCGAGGGCGTCGCTCAGCGCGACGGTCGACACCTTGAGTTTGGCGATCGCGTCGATGTCGCTGCAGCGAATTGGTGCGCCGATCGTTTCTTGCTGGCCGAGCAGGATGTGCACGCCGTGTTGAACGGTGACGATCTTGCGGCGGTCCCAGCCGTGAGCTCGGCCGAACTCGTCGACGTGTTGATCCAACAGCAACGCCAGGTTCGCGTCGCGGGGATCGAGGTGACCGACCCGGCGGGCGACGCTGAGGTCACGTTCGAAACGGAACAGCGGCAATTGCAGGTGAGTGACCGGGAACCGGGCGAGAGTCCCGACCGCAACCGGTGGTGGCGGCGACTTCGGGCGTCGCGCCGAGGCAGCTTTGCCCATATCGGCGAACCACAGCTGTTGTCCGTTCCGGTTCGCGGCGATCAGATCGGGGAGCGGCAACGGCGGCTTCGTCGCCAGGACCCGGGTGCGTTGCTTGGTGCAGAGCCGGCAGGCGCCGTAGATGTTGATGGGGACTTCGCGGCTGCAGCACGAGCAGACTCCGAGCTTGCGCTTTTCTCGCCAGCCGTTGCACGCGGTGCATCGCCAGGCTCGATGCTTGGACGCACCCCACGCGAAGCAGTCCGGACAGGTGTCGATCGTGACATGGCCCATCCGGTGGCAGCGACCGCACAGCCCGTTGGTGAAGTAGTCCGTCGTCGATCCGCACTCGAGACAAGGTGGCGGAACGGCGGATCCGCCGGGCCAACACCCGAAGCAGAACTTCACCGTGGTGAACGCGACGGGCCACTCGCCGCATGTGGCGCAGAAGCTCTGCCAGCTCACCCCGGCGGCAGCGTTCGGTTCTTCCCCAACCTCGGCGTGACCGTCGCACCAGCGGCGCGCTTCTTGCGCGGTTTGCGGGCCTCGACCTTGTCCGGCTCGCGGATCAACAACTGGTCCGGGTCGCAATCGAGGACCGAGCAGATCACGTCGAGGTCCTCGAGCCGGATCGTGGTTGGCGTTCCCGCCCACAACGACGACATCTTCCCGGCCGAGATCTCCAAGCCGGCGTCCGCGAGCCGGCGTCGCATCTCGGTCGATTTCCAGATGCCCTGTTCGGCAGCGGTCAGTCTCAGATTCCAACGCATCAGTTCACTCCTGTTCGTTGTCCCGGTTCGGGTCGAGGCGGTCGGCAATCCGCTGGTTCGCTTCGGTCCAGGCGCGTTCGATGTGATCGCCGTGCACATGGATGTAGCGGGTCGTGGTCGACAACCACTCGTGGCCGAGCAGTTCCTGGATTGCTTTGAGGTCGACGCCGCGCTGGTAGAGCGACGACGCGCAGAAGTGGCGCAGCGTGTGCGGCGTCAACCGACCGTCGGACCACGCCGGCAACCAACGACCAACCGCTGCGGCGAGTCCGTCACGCAGCGCCTGGTCACCGATCCGGCTGCACGCACCGGTCAGCTTGTCTCGCCGTTCACTCGGGAACAGCGGAGCGTTCGGGTCCTCATAGGCGTCGTCGAACTGGTGGCGAATGTCGCCCAACCACCAATCCATCAGATCCGCCGCGCCGTTGATCGCCGGCACCAGTCGACTCTTGGGTCCGCGGCCTCGGCTGCCTTTGCCGAACCGGACATGGATCTTGCCGAACTCGCCCAAATCACGTCGCCAGTCACGGATGTCGAGCATGTAGGTCTCCTGGATCCGCAGACCGCACCGGCGCCACAACGACGCCGCCATGTAATCCCGTGTCGCCGGCAAGAACTTGCGCGCCTCGGGCAACCACTCACGCCACGCTGCGAACAACACATCGATCTCCTCAATCGACGGCGGTACCCGCACGTTGCTGTAGTCGGCTTTGGTCGGCCGGTTGAACTCGTCGATGATCTGGATCACCACGTGGCCGGTCAAACGTTCGATGTCACCGGAGTAGCGGGCAACGAGGAACGAGTAGAACCGCGCCAGCGACCACGCCTTGTGCTGCACCGTCAACCGGGCCCGATGCAACTCCTTGCGTTGATGGACCAAGAACCGATCAGCGTCGGCCGGCTGCGCCGTCCACACCGGTCGCCCCAGGAACCGGATGAACTCGAAGATCGCACCTCGGTCCTCCACCACCGTCGAGTCACCCGAACCTGCACCCACCGTCGCAAGCAGATACTGATCGACCAGTTCCTGCTCGAAATCCTCAACCTCACCAGGCGCGACAAGCGCCTTCGGGGCGTCCAAGGAGCGGACCACAGCCAACGCCATAGCGTCTCCTCCTGTTCAGCCGGTCGAGCGAATCACCCCGATACCCGGCAAGCCTTCAGGAATCCCGACCAGTTGTCAAGGTTCAGACGAAGTCGGTCAACCGGCACGGCGACTGACCCGCATGCCCACGTTGGAACTCCGGACCGTTCGCGATTCCGGGAAGTTCCTACAACAGACCAGGCGATGGTCGCGTAACGGGATGAGTTCACCATGGGTGACGCACATCGGATCGATCGAGACGAACTGCTCGCCCGAGTCGACCTCGGGGCGGTCCTCGACGCCGTCACCCCCGGCACCGGTAGCGGTCCGCGGCGACGGTGGCGATGTCCGTCGCCGAGCCACGAGGACGTCCACCCGTCGGTGACGGTTTCGATCGACCAGCACGGTGTCCAACGCTGGCGGTGCTGGTCGGGTGGGGAAGGCGGCACGGCGATCGATGCGGTGATGAGCGCCCGCTCGATGGAGGTCGGTGACGCGATCCGATGGCTCGCCGAGCACCACACGAACCTCGACATCCTCCCCCGCCAACCTTTACCTCGGCCTCGGCCGATCGGGCGACCCGCCCCCGAGGTGATCGAGTACGTCGAGCGCTGCGAGAAACTGCTGTGGTCCGGATCGGGTCGGCGAGTCCGCGACTGGCTCCACGTACGCGGCCTCCACGACGACGTGCTGCGAGCCAACCGTGTCGGCGCCGACCCCGGCCGCCGATTCCTCCCACGTGTGAAAGGCCTGCCAGCCGGATGGCCCGCCGCCGTGTTCCCCGCCCTCGACCGCAACGGTGCGGTCACCTACTTCCAAGCCCGATTCGTCGAACCACCGGATGGCCGCGGCAAGTACGACAACCCGTCGCGAACGTTGGCGTCCAACCCACGAGTCGCGTGGACGCAGATGCCAGCCAGAACAGCACGTCACGCGGGCGTGCTGATCGCTGCGGAAGGAATCCCAGATGCACTCATCGCTGCTCAGGCCGGCTTCGCCTCGGTCGGCATCCTCGGCTCGGCGTTTCCCGACGTGCGGGTTGCCGACCAGATCACCTCGTATGCGCATTGCGACGCTGCCACCGTTGCCGTGTGCTTCGACAACGACCCATCAGGATCTGGAGCGAAAGGCGCGGCCCGTTTGCGGGACCTCCTCGACGAACGACGCGTCGACGTTCGGGTCATAGTCCCGCCCGAGAGAATGGACCTCACCGAATGGGCCGCAGCCGAGCCCACCTGGACGAACTCGTTCGACGGAATTGGCGCCGAGTTCGGCCATGCCCAGGAAGTAGCGAGCATCCCCAAGGCCGATGTCTCGATCGATCTCTCCTTGTGACGCAGATGCCGAGGGGTTTCTGGTCGGACCGCTCGGTAGGGCGAAGTCGCCGGGCCGAGACGCCATCGGCAGGAGTCGCGAGCGAGCCGTGTCAACGAGGATCGAGTCCGCTGGACAGCACGTGAAAAGTCGCTCTTCTGCTGTATCCGTGGGTCAGGTTCGGCCTGGGAGGGCGGGTGGGTGGCTGCCAAGCGCGAGCAGGGCGAGGGCGATGAGGGGTTCGGGTCCGTGGAAGCCGAACGCGATGCGGGTGAGGAGCCGAATCTTGGTGTTGGTCGACTCGATCAGGGCGTTGGAGAGCCCGGAGTCGAGGGCGTGATCGATCGCCACTCGGTGCTTCACGATCTTGCGGGCGAGTTCGACGAAGGCCGGCATTCGCGACCGGCGCGCCCACGACAACCACCTGTCGAGCGCGTGCTTGCCGGCGTCACCCTTGACGGCAAACACGAACCGCAGTCCTTCCTTGAGCAGGTAAGCGCGATGGAGCCGAGGGTCGATCTTGGCGATCCAGTCGAGCTGGGCGCGTTGGTTCTCGGTGAGATCGCCGGGGTTCTTCCAGAGCGCGTAGCGGGCGCGTGCGATGCCGAGCGAGGTGCCTCGTGCGCGTCCTCGCTGGGACATGACGGTCGTGATCGCGTTTCGTCCCGATGCCTGGTTCCAGGCTCGGCGACGCTCGACGTCGAGCGCTTCGATGGCCCACGCGACGACGTGAAACGCATCGGCGCAGCGCACGGCGTTCGGGGCTCGCTTGGCGACGACGCGGGCGATCCAGCCCGCCATGTCCGCAGAGATGTGGGTCAACTCCGCAGCGCGTTCGTTGCCGAGTTCGTCGAAGAACACCTCCAAGTCGGCGTCGGTGCGGCCAGGGCCGACCCACACCAGATGGCCGGTGTCGTGATCGACCACGACGATCAGGTAGCGGTGTCCGCGCTTGTAGGAGATCTCATCGATCCCGATCCGTCGCAACCCGTCGAGACGATCAACACGCGCCTCGACATCTGCATTGACCCGCGTGACGATCGCACCGATGGTGCGCCACGCCACCCGCAACAACTCACACGTCGCGGACTTCGAGGTGCGCACCGCCAGCCACGCCGCCAAGTCGTCGAAGTCGCGGGTGTGGCCGACCCCATGACGAGCCCACGGCACTGCCACCACCGTCGGTCCGTGCGTGCGGCAACGCACCCGGGGTGCGTCGGCTTCGATGAACACCTTCGTCGTGCCGGCGTCCAACGCCCGCCACCGCCGACGACCATCACCACGGTCGTAGCGAGGCGAACGTCGATGGCAGTGTCCGCAGCGGCCACGAGCCCTCGCATCAGGTCGTGCCGACACCACGATCGATCCATCGGTGTCGTCGACACGGACCCCTTCCACGACCGTGCGCGTCAACCCGCACGCCTTCTCCCATACCTTGGTGTTCAGCACCCCGTCTGCCGTCCTTTCAGTTTCGAGCCTTCGACAGCGCGAAACCTAGGAATCAGGCGGGGTGCACCCGCGGATAGGCCCTCAACTCACCCACGGACAGAGCAGAAGAGCGTGAAAAGTGCGGTCGCGCGCTCGGTCGCGGACCCCAGCCGAGAACGATGCCCAAGACGTCGGGCCAGCATCAGCGGTTGCCGACCACTACCGTTGCCGGCGTGCGGCGGTGGAGCAGGATCGTGGCGGCAGTGTTCGCCGTGCTGTTGGCGAGCACGCACGTGCTTCCGATCCCCGGGGCAGAGGCGGCTCCCTCGTTCAGCATTCCGTTCTCGTGTGAGCAGACCTCGTGGCGTGCATGGACTCGGCCCGGTCACGTCCCGAGCGAGAACGCAATCGACTTCTTCATCCCGGGAAGCGGCGATGTCGGTCAGCCCGTGCGGGCCAGTGCTTCGGGGACGGTGGTGTTCCCGGCGTACACCAGCTCCGCGAATCCGCTGGCGATCAATCACGACGGCGGTTCGGTCACCAGTGGTTGGTCGTCTCTGTATCTGCACATGAGCAGCCCGGTCGCGAACGGGACGGTAGTTGAGCGAGGCGACATTATCGGGTACGTGAGCGACGTCGGCTCGCCGGGTTCGGTGCACCTCCACTACGAGCAGCGTCTCAATTGGGGCGTGGTGGCGTCGACGTTCTCGAACTGGACCCCGCCGTACGGGTCGGCGATGACTGATCCGAACTCTGTGTCGGTGCCGGATTCTGACTCATGCAGTGGTGTGGTCGGTGAGGGTTCGCTGATCTCGGCGACCGATACCGGGGAGGTATACGTGATCGCAGGTGGCGCTCCCGTCTACATCGGCGACCCTTCGCTCTTGACCCGACCCGTGGCGCAGAGGACGAGGGCCGAGATTCAGGCTCTACGCCGGACGCCGTCGGACGGAACTCTGATCCGAACTGCGAACGGCCCCGACATCGGCCGAGTGTACGTGATGGCTGGCGGCGCGCCGCTGCACATTGCGGACGGGTCGATCATCGGGCAAACACCGATTGACGTCGATCACCGAGCGGTCGATTCGGCCGGCTCGGCACAGTGGTCGAACATCGCCACGTCGCCAGCCGACGGAACCCTGATTCGTACGGCGAACGGACCGTCGCTCGGAAGGGTGTATGTGATGGCCGGCGGCGCGCCGCTCTATATCGCCGACGGCTCGATGCTCGGTGGGGTGACACCGACCAACGTCGATCACGGCGTTGTCGATGCTCCCGGAACTCGATTCTGGACGAATGTGCGACTGTCGCCAGCCGACGGAACCCTGATTCGTACGGCGAACGGACCGTCGCTCGGAAGGGTGTATGTGATGGCCGGCGGCGCGCCGCTCTATATCGCCGACGGCTCGATCCTTGGCGGGGCGATACCGACCAACGTCGACCACCGTGTCGTAGACGCTGCCGGTCAGGGATTGTGGGACAACGTGCAAAGCTCGCCGGTCGACGGCACGTTCGTCCGAACTGCGAACGGGCCGGATGTCGGGCGCGTCTATGTGATCGCTGGTGGCGCGCCGCTCTACATCGCAAACGGCGCAGTCTTGGACGGAGCGACGCCGACTAACGTTGATCACCGCGTCGTTGATGCCGCCGGCCAAGATCTGTGGGACAACATGCGCTTCTACCCGGCGGATCAGACTCGGCTGCGAGAGTGGCCGAACGGCGCTAGCTATTCGGTGCTGGACGGTGTCGCGGTGCCAGCACCGGCGAGTTCAGGCAGTTTCGTTCTCGTCGACCCGCAGACGATCGCACGCGCTGGCGAAGATCGACCGTGGGATCACCTCAAAGAGTACGACCCGCCCGGGTCGGATGACGGAGGTGGCGGCGGAAGCGGCGAAGGTAACGGCACCCGACCTGACGGGGGCGGTGACGACGATGTGCTTGCTCCCGGCGGTATCCACTCAACTGCCAATGGACAGATGAAATCCGCATCACGCTGCTCGATCGCCGACTGCTGAACCCGATCGACCATTCGTCGCCGCTACCGGGTGCGGTACTGCGCAGGAGTATTCGGGGGCCAAGGATAGATCGAGGTCAGAGTTCGATGCCGGGGAGATCAAGTTGGGGTCCGGTGGGGTGGATTGGCTCGGGAGCGGTGTGCGGGATGGCGCCGGGGATGCCGAGTTGGGTGGTGAGCCAGTCGAGGCCGTCGGGGTCGGCGTGCCTGGTGGCCCAGCCGTCGATGTCGGCTTCGAGGCGGTCGGTCGTTCGGTAGCCCACGAGCGGGACGGTGAGTCCGGTTCGGTTGTTGACGGCCTGGAGAAGTTGGTCGCCGGTGTTGTAGCTGACTCGCCAGGTGTCGGGGTTGTGGCGGGTGCGCCATCGCATTCCGTAGTCGATGTCGGGGCCTCGGAGTCGCGGTGAGTGCTGGGTTCGGGCGGTGATCGTCTCGGTGGCTCGGCGGAGGGTCCGGTGGCCGACGAAGAGGCCGGCGTCGACGGCGCGGGCGATGGCGGGATCGAGGTCGACGTCGCCGGTGACGGGTGCGCCGATGGCTCGTTCGAGGTCGTGGTGGGTGAGTGCTCGTCCGGGTTCGTTGACGACAAAGACCTCGTCAGGACGAAGTCCGGTCCGGGTTGCGGCGAGGACGGCGAGGTAGTCGGCTCGGGTGACGAGGATGGAACGTTGGGCGCGTGCCAGGAGAGGGTCGGGTGGGGTGCCGGTGCCGGCGTCGACGATGACGACGCCGGGTTGTTCGACGAGCCAGCCGGCGAGCAGGCGGAGTCGCTCGGGTCGGTGGTTGCCGTGGTCGGGGTCGAGGCGTCCGGCGCCGATGAGGCGTGTGGTGTCGTCGATGGGGTCGGTGAACTCGATGAGCCGCTCAGGCTCGAGGTCGGTTGTGAGCCAGGCGCGCACCCCGAGTTCTCGATCGGCGGCTCCGAGCACGGTGGCGCAGTCGCTGGCGAGGTCGACGAGGAGCACGTCGTCGGGTTCGTGAATTGCAGCCGCGCATGCGGTGACGGTGGTGCCGGCCCCTCCCTTGGCTGCCCACATGACGACGAGGGTGTTGTCATGCCGCATGTTCGACGAGCTCGGCGAGTTTGGTGGCGGTGCGGTGGACGGCGACTCGGTCGGCGGGGCTGGACGCGCCGAGTGGCGTGACGCGGTGGTCGACCAGACGCTGCCATCGTTGCAGGCTGACGGTTCCGGTTCGAACAGCGTCGGCGATGCGTGAGAGTTCGATGCGGCACAGCGCATGGTTCTCGACGTCGTGGAGTTCGTCGGCCCAGCGGCGGTGGTGTTGTTCTTCGACGATCTCGTCGGTGAGGGCGATGATGCGGTTGTCGCCGCCACTTCGGTTGTACCGATGGCGTCGGCGCTCACTGGCGTCGAATTGCCTGCGGGTTCGGAACAGGGCGCCGGCGATCTCTTCGAGGAACGGCTTGGGTCTGCCCCGGTGGTCGATGGGTGGTGTCGGGTCGATCGTCGCGAGGACGTGGCCGAGCGCAGCCCAGTAGTTGGTGGTCTGGGTGCCGGAGGTGCCTTCGGTGGTGGCGCAGCGTTGGGCGTGGCGGACGACTCCGTAGAAGAGGGGTCGACACGCCGAGAGCAGCACGGTGGTGGCGTCGTCGTCGCCGGTCTGGTGGAGGGCGATGAGCGCCGCGAGGATGGGGTTCTGGTCGATGGTTCTGCGCCGGCAGGTGTCGAGCATGTCGGCGATGTCGATGCCGGCGATGGCGGGGTGGGCGGCGCTCCAGCGGTTGGTGATGGTGCGGTGGCGTCGTGGTGCCAGGCAGTGCTGGAGTCGGCGTTGGAGATGGATGGTGACGGTGTCGTCTTTCATGGGTGGACCTCGTTGGGTGTGGTGGATGTGATGAGGTCCACCTTCCGGAAACGGTCTCCCGGAAACCCCCACAGGTCATGTCCGGCCGTATGGAGGAATTCGTGCCTGTTGAGCTGGGGCTTCGCACGATCCGGGGGGTGATCGGCGGGATCCGGGGGTGAGATTTCTCGGTCGTCGGTGATCCGTGGGGTGATCGTCCCGTGCGATCGCGTGGACCGGCCGGGGCGCCGGTTTGAGCAGGTGGTTTGGGCGGGTCGGGGGGTGATCCGGGTGGTGGTTCGGACCGGCGCCGACGATTTTCTTTCGGCGTCGAGTGGATCTGTGGGGGTTTCCGGGAGGGCGTTCGTGCTTGGTGGTCGCCATGAGCACCACCACCACCACTTCGCCGTCGTCGGCACCGACGTCTCCGTTGGAACAGATCCTGATCGCACTCGTCGCAGGCGCTGCGGCGCTCGCCGTCGTGGTGTGGGCCGGTGCGTGGCTGGCCGCCGCATCGACGGGCGAACCGCGACTCGGTGCGGGTCTCGGGGATGCGTTCGCTGCGCTACCGGGCCTGTTCTCGGACCCTCGGTCGCCGGCGTCGGCCTGGCCCGATCCGGCACCCGATCGGTTGCCGGGTCCGGCTGTGTATTGGGTGGCGACGTCGCTTGCCGCCGCGCTCGCTGTGGGGGTGGTCGTCGTCGTGCGGCGGGTGTGGTTGTCGATGTCGGGGTCTCGCCGTCGCCTCGGAGTCGATGCGCATGCTCGGTTCGCGACCAAGCGTGAGTTGCGGCCGTTGATGGTGCGCGAACCGGTGCCGGGTCGGTTCGTGTTCGGGACGTGGCGGGGCTGGTTGCTCGCCACGGAGAGCCGACGCTGGGCACCGAGCGCCCGCAGCGGTATCGGGCGGTGGTGGGCGAGAGCGACTGGGGAACTGCGTCGGGGTCAGGCCGGCGACGTGACGTCGATCGCGATATGCGGGCCGACTCGGTGCGGCAAGACGTCGCAGTGCGCAGTGCCGGGGTTGTTGGACTGGGCCGGGCCGGCGATCGTGCTGTCGGTCAAGCGCGACCTGATGGACACCACCATCGAGCGCCGCCGAGACCTCGGCACGGTGCGCGTCTTCGACCCGGGCGGGTTCCTGTCGGCGTCCCGCTCCCACATCACCGTCGAGCCGCACGAGGTCGGTCGGTGGTCGCCGTTGAGGTCGGCGCACACCCCGTCGGGTGCGAAACGTGCGGGGGAGGCGTTGGCGGCTTGGACACCGCAGGCCGGTGTCGAGGGTGGCATGGACTTCTGGTCGACGCAGGGCAAGTTGCTGTTCACCGGCCTGCTCGGTGTCGCGGCGTTGACCAGGCGGCCGTCGATGCACGACGTGTCGCGCTGGGTGTTCGACATGGCGATGCCCGGCACGAAGAAGGCGTGCCCACCAAAGGAGATCGTCAAGGCCGCCTACATGAACCCGGAGACGAGACAGGCCGCGGAGGCTGCGTCGCGTCACCTCGGGGCGATCTGGAACAAGCCGGACAAGAAGATCGTCGCATCGGTGTACGCCACTGCGCAGACGGTGTGTGATCCGTGGCTCGACCCCGCTGTCGTCGCGGCTACCGACTTCGACGACGACAGCGAGGAGACGGGTGACACCGAGGGGACCGGTGAGTGGCTCGACCTCGACTGGTTGATGGACACCGGCACGGACGGCAAGAACGCGAACACGCTCTATCTGCTCGTGTCACTCGACGACTACAAGCGGCTCTCCCCGGTGCTCGCCGGGCTGCTGTCGGATCTGAAGTCGCAGGCGTACGAGTGGGAGATGCGCGGCGACCGGCTCCCCGCGCCGCTGTTGATGTTGATCGACGAAGCCGGCAACATGCCCCTCGACTGGCTGCCCGAGGTGTCGTCGACGTGCGCGGGGATCGGCATCCAGTTGGTGACGATCTGGCAGTCGTACGCCCAGATCCACGAGGCGTACGGCAAGCGGGCCGACACGCTGCTCACCAACCACGCCACGAAGCTGTTCTTCCCCGGCGCGTCGGACGACTCGACGCTCGGCTACGTGTCGAAGATCGTCGGCGACGAGGAGGTCGAGCGACGTTCCTGGTCCAACGATCTCGGTGGTGGGGGACGCCAGTCGATCTCGGGGCAGAAGAACAGCGAGGCGCTCGTCCCCTACTTCCTGTCGCGGTTGCCGGAGTACGGCTCGGCACTGATGATCCACTCGAACGTGCCGCCCGCCCACGTGCACGGTCGACCGTGGTGGAAGATCCGCCGCCTCGCCGAGATGGTGCCCACACCACCACCGAAGGACGAATCGACCGGAGAGTGGGGGCCGTGGCGGCCGACACCGGAGCGGCGATGTCGCAGCGCCGGGCCGCAGCGTCCGGCGGGCGAGCTCGTCCGAAATCGTGATGCCGTGCCCGACCTGCTCCAACCGGCGGCATCCGTACCGCCCGACCAGAGGGTCGGAGAGGCGACCGAGCCGGGCACCGACTCGGCGACGACGGACGCCGAGGTCGACAGCGACGAGAGCGAGGTCGTGCGATGAGCCGACACCGAGTCGACCACGCCAAGGCGGTCGCCGAACTCCACGAAGCACTCACTGCCCGCCTGGCGCAGATGACGACCAGCGACGACTGGCTGACCTACCTCACCCACGCCCGCAAGTTCCACCGCTACTCACCCCAGAACCAACTGCTGCTCGCCCTCCAGGGCGCCGAGGGGTCGGTCGCCGGCTATCGGAACTGGCAACGCATCCCCGCCCACGGCGGAGGCACCTGCCAGGTCCGCAAGGGCGAGACCGGGCTGAAGATCCTCGCCCCGCTCCAGGGCCGCAGCAAAGAGATCGACGAGGTGTCCGGCGAGGAGGTCACCAGACACTTCTTGCGCGGGTTCCGCACCGTCAAGGTCTTCCACCAGGGCCAACTCGTCGCGCCACCGGACATCGGCCAGGACGCGATCATGCCGAAACTGCTCACCGGCGAGAACCGTCGACACGACATCTGGTCGGCCGTCACCGAACAGCTCACCGACGCCGGCTTCGACGTCGCCCTCCACTCCCGGACTCCGATGGAACGCTAGAACGGGCAGACGAACTACACGACCCGGACGGTGCTGATCGCCGACGACCTCGAACCCCCTCAGCAACTGAAGACCCTGCTGCACGAGTGGGCGCACGTGACCCTCGGTCACGAGAACCGGGCCGGCCTCGCCCGAGACGTACGCGAGGTCGAAGCCGAGTCCGTGGCGTTCCTGCTCGGTCAGACGATCGGCCTCGACACCGAGGTGTACTCTGTGCCCTACATCGCCGGATGGGCCGGCGGTGATCTCGACCTCGTCGCCGCGACCGCCCAACAGGTCCTCACGACGACCAAGCAACTTGTCGACACGCTGCAACGTGACGTCGGCGTCAAGCTCGTCCACGACCCGCTCGACCACGCACTGCCCGAGACCGAGACGAACGTCGTCGAGCTGGCGCCATCGACCACCGCCAGCGAACCTGACATGGCCGACCGAACGAGCCTGGGCGAACAGCCGGCGCTGGCCGACCAGCCTGCGATGTTCGAACGTGACAGTCCGGAGCAGGGCTCGGCGCTCGATGCCGCCGACAGCTCCGACGCCGAGTTCCTACGCGCACTCGGCCACGAACTCGAAGCCGAACAGGCGACCGAGTTCGCCGACGTCATCTACCGAGCCGACGGAACGAACCGGGCAGCCGAGATCCTCGCCGAGTCGGGACGAACCGCCCTCCAGACCGGACGGATCATGCAGCGCTTCGGCATTCCCGACCACCGCATTCGCGACGCCCTCGACCACGACGTCACCGCAACGGATCGGGCGACCGGGCCGCTGTACCCGAGGTCGGAGGTCGACCCGGCGCTGGCCGTCATCGCCCCCGACCTCACCACCGAACGCGACGTGGCGGTCGAGACGTTGAGAGGGGAGAAGACCCAGGACATGAAGATGCTCCAACGCGTCGTCCGGACAGCACCCGACGCACGGCTCGTGGTCGAGTTGGCGGAAGCGCTCGAACTTGAGTCGGTCAACGCGATCCGGGTGTGCGAGTCCGTCGAGGCGCAACCCGGTCTCGCCGTGGCGGTCGCCGTCGGTCTCCACGACGGCGACGGAGCCGCTGCACTCGACACGCTGAAGCGGGCCTGGCCCGACATCGACGGCGGCTGGGAGAGCCACGCCCACCCCTCGATGCTCACAACGCAGCGTGCTCATCTGACCGTCGTGCCCGACCCGCCGGCTGCTCCTGATCCGATCCTGGAGATGTTCGCCGAATGGGACGCGATGGACCCCGCCCCGACCGACCCGACCCCGCAGCCATCGTCGCCATGACGAACACCGACCACGGTCTCGTCGCCCTCGACCGCTTCGTCTCCGCGATCTACTGGGCCGACGACGACATCACACTCGAAGCCGCGCTCACCGAGGCGATCGACGACTGGATCGCCCAAGCAGCCGCCGAATACAACGACAGCGAACCCTTCGTGACCGGCCAGGGTAACGACCCACTCGCCCGCTCGCTGATCGACCTGGTGGCCGCAGTCGAACGACTCGCTGCCGGGGCTCGGCCAGGGCTGAGTGTGGCCAGCGCCGTCGGCGAAGCCCTCGACGACTGGAGCCGGACGGGATGAACGGTGCTGGGGGCCCGTAGCAATTGGCGTTGACGGTGATCTGTTGCTGGTGGGTGTGTGTCACGGGGTGCTCCTTGTGTCGGGTCTATAGGTTGTTGGGTGTTTCGCCGTTTGCTGCGGCGTCGGCGGTCTGTTGGATTCGGCGTTGTCGGGTGTCGTCGCGTTTGGCGAGAACGATCCACTGCAGAATGTTGCGCCGGGTCGAGGGCGGGAGTTGATCGAAGTTGTCTCGGGTCGTGGCGTTGTCGAGTGCGTCGGCGAGGTCGTCGGGAACGATGTGGTTCTCAGCGTCGTCGAGGATCGTCCATGATCCATTGGCCTTGGCTCTCTCGATTGCAGCGGCGCCGGCGGGTTGGATCCGGTCGGCGTCTTGGAGGGCTGCGATCTTGGTCTTGTTGACTTTCGACCAGGGGCTGGTTGGTTTGTGCGGGCAGAAGTACTGCTCGTAGCGGTCGTTGTCGAGCGATTGGATTTTGCTGTCGATCCATCCGTAGCAGAGCGCTTCGTCGACGGCTTCGGACCAGGTGATCGAGGGCGTGTCGGAGTCCTTCCTGAAGTAGATGAGCCATACGGCGTCGGCGGTTTCGTGGTGTTCGTGGAGCCACGCTCGGAACTCGTCGGAGTCGGCGGCGGTTATGCGTTCGATGTCGGAGGTCGACACGATGCCGTTGCTCAGTTGAGGACGGTGTCGACGATGGCGTCGGGCCGTTCGACGTGGAGGAAGTGACCGGCTCCGTCGATGACTCGTTGTTCGATGAGGTTCGAGAACTTGGCTTCGTCGGCAGCGAGGTCGGGTCCGTCTGCCTCGAGAGGATCGGCCGATCCGTAGAGGATGGTGGTGGCAACGTCGACGGTGGGGGCGTCGCCCAGTTCGGCTTCGAGATTGTCGTAGCGGGGGTCGGTCGGGTCGTCTCGGTAGGCGCTGAGAACGATGCGGGCGAAGTCGTCGCTGCCGAGTGCTGCCTTGGCGTTGTCGAACTGTTCGGCGTGGTCGGTGGAGGTCGGTGACCAGATCTTCCACAGATGTTCGCTGAACCCGAGCGGGTCGGCGTGGAGCATTCCTTCGCCCCATCCGGATTGAAGGAAGAACTGATACCAGAGTGATTGGATCTGGTCGTAGGACGGTGGCCCCCCGGTTTGGTCCCAGCTCAGTGCGTATCCGCCGACGCTCACGAGTTGTTCGACGCGTTCGGGCTGGGTTGCGGCGACGCCTTGGACGGCGCGAGCACCCCAGTCTTGGCCGACGAGCACTGCCCGATCGATGTCGAGGACGTCGAGGAGATCGGCGAGGTCTCGGGTGAGCGCGGCGAGTTGGCCCGATCGTGGTGTTGCGTCGTGGTGGAAGCGGGTGGGTCCGAAGCCTCGCAAGTAGGGCGCAAGCACTCGTCGTCCTTGGTCGACGAGTGCTGCGGCGATGGGTTCCCAGTTGGCGGGTGAGTCGGGGAAGCCGTGGACGAGGACCACGGGTGCTGAGTCGCTGGGTGTGTCGGGTTGCCAGTGTTCGTAGGCGATTTCGAGGGTGTCGGTGGTGAGTGTTTCAGTCACGGTGATGGGTCCTTTCGTGGGTGGTCAGGTTCGGGAGGTGGCGGCGATGGCGGTGCGGATCGCCCAGGTCGTGGTGATGGCGGCGAGTGCTGCGGCTGCGGCGATGGCGGCGGTGACGTCGGTGGTGTCCCAGCCGCCGATGAGCAGGGAGCGCATGCCTTCGATGATGTAGGTGACGGGGTTGTAGGTAGCGACGGTCTCGAGCCACCCGCGGAGTTCTTCGCGTGGCAGGAACGCCGGTGCCATGAACAGGAACGGGAAGAACACGAAGCTGGCGCTCTGAACTGCGGCGGCGTTGCGGGTGATGAGGCTGAGCGCAACGGTGTAGGAGGCAAAGCCGATCCCCCACAGCAGCGAGATGGCCAGCACGACGCCGAGGCCGGCGATGCCGGTGGCGGGGTCGACGCCGCGGACGAGTCCGATGGCGATGATGACGGCGACTTGGAACAGCACGGCAAGTGACGCGACTGCGACGGGGGCTCCCACGATTGCGGATCGTTTGACCGACGACGTGAGGAGTCTGGTGTAGTAGCCGGACTGGATGTCTTCGACGAGGAGCTGGCCGGCGAGCGATCCACCGACCGCTGCGGTGAGGATCGGCAGTGGCAACACAAACGCGAGGTAGTCGCCGCCGGTGAGACGTTGCACGTCGTCGGACCCGCCGAGGAGCCCGTCGTAAACGAACAAGAAGAACACCGAGATCGCCAGGTTCGGCAAGGTCGCTTCGGGAGTTCGCAGCACGCGACGGAACAGCGATCCCGACAGTGTGATGGTCTGGCTGAGTGCGTTCATGCCGCCACCGCCTCTGCGTCGTTGGTGAGTTGCTCGAACACGTCGTCAAGGGTCGAGGACTCCGAGCGCACCTCGGCAACGTCGACGCCTCCGCCGGCGAGCAGCGACACGATCTGCGGGATCGAACGCGCAACGTTGTCGACCTCGACACGAACCGTGTCGCCGTCGGCCTCGGTGGCCCATTGCGCGAGCAATTCCAACGCCTTGTCGACGTCATCGACTCCCACGACAATCTGTTGGCGGCCGAGGCGGTCCTTGAGTTCGGGTGCGGTTCCTTCCTCGATCAGTTTCCCGGCCCGCAAGATCCCGATGCGGTCGGCGAGTTGATCGGCCTCCTCGAGATACTGAGTGGTCAGAAAGATCGTGGTGCCGGCGTCGGCGAGTCGGCGGATCTCTCGCCACAGATCGCGACGGGCGCTCGGGTCGAGGCCCGTGGTGGGTTCATCGAGGAACAGGATCGACGGCTCGTGTACCAAGCTCAACGCCAGATCCAGGCGTCGACGTTGACCTCCGGACAAGGTCTTCACTCGATCATCGGCCTTCGATCCAAGGCCAACCACGTCCAGCAGTTCACTTGCGCGTTCGCGACTCGAGGCCCGGTCGAGACCCGACAGCCGACCCTGAGCGACGAGGAGCTCCTGCGTAGTTTGCACCGGGTCAACACCAACATCTTGCAAAGTGACACCGATCGAGGAACGCACATCTTCGGGATCCATCGTGACATCGATGCCCGCCACCCGTGCTGACCCGCTCGTGGCCGCCAACAGCGTCACGAGCATCTTGACGAACGTTGACTTGCCCGAACCGTTCGGGCCGAGCAGTGCGTAGATCTCGCCTCGGTCGACGCGGAGAGTCACTGCGTCAACGGCGAGATCGTCGCCCTCGCCGTACCGTTTGCTCAGCTCTCTCGTTTCGATTGCCAAACTCATTCGCTCTCCTAGTAGCTAGACGGTCTAGTGACCAGAGAAGCTAAGCTATCCGAATGGCGAAAGCAACCTCAGCTGAAGAACGCGCCGAATTCGAGCGCACGCAAACCGACGGCACCGACCTGTCGTGGGCGCTGCGGTCGCTGCTGTGGAACTACAACAACGTTCAACGACACATCGCCGAGCAGATGGAGATGGGGACCCGCGACGTCAGCGCCCTCGAACACCTCGCCGAACGCCCCGAACTCGGGCCCGCCGACCTCGCATCCATCCTCGGAATTTCCACCGCGTCAGCAACCGTGCTGATCGACCGACTCGAAGACGCCGGCCACGTCGAACGACGCGCACACCCCAGCGACCGGCGACGCAAACAGATCAACGTCACAGAACACGCCACGGCCGAAATGTTCAGAACCCTGCAACCGCTCTTCGATGCGCTCACTGCGATCGATGACAACTACACCCCATCCGAAGCCGCCACGATCGCCTCATACCTCCGCGCCGTCACCGACGCCTACGAGACCTACACCACGCCGACCTGAACGCTGCACGCCGAACGCACCGAGAGCCACCGACGGCCAGCAAAGGGCACGCAGCTACTTTCGCTAGGCCCGCCTCGGCATACGGAGCGTTGGATCCTGTGCATTTGCTACGGGCACCTCTGCTGCGGCCCACGCGGTTTCGTTTCGGTCGGGACTGTCAGATCCGCGGTGTAACTGGTCTGGCCTGAAACGCTGAGCGACTCGCTTGGCCGGAAGGACAGACAACGATGACAGACCATGATGTGGCGGTGGTGACACCGTCGGATGAGACAAGCGAGGAGCGGCCAGATCGGTCGCTTGCCGAGCAGCTCGTCGACCAGGCACGATCGGACGGGCGGAATCTCGTCGGCCCCGGCGGGCTGCTGAGCGATCTCACGAAGCAGGTCCTCGAGACGGGTCTCGAGGTCGAGATGGAAGAACATCTCGGCTATCCGAAACACGCCGTCGAGGGCCGCAACGGTGGCAACAGTCGCAACGGGACACGTTCGAAGACGGTGATCACCGAGATCGGCCCGATCGAGCTGGAGGTGCCACGCGATCGTGACGGCAGCTTCGAGCCTGAAACGGTGCGCAAGAACCAGCGCCGGCTCGACGGGGTCGACTCGATGGTCATCTCCTTGACGGCGAAGGGTTTGACGACTGGTGAGGTCGAAGCCCATCTGGCCGAGGTGTACTCGACGAACATCTCCCGCGAGACGATCTCGAAGATCACCGACCGGGTCCTGGGCGAGTTGGCCGAGTGGCAGAACCGGCCGCTCGACCGCGTCTATCCGGTCATCTTCATCGATGCGATCGTCGTGAAGATCCGCGACGGTCAAGTCGCCAACCGGCCCGTGTACGCGGCGATCGGTGTCACCGTTGACGGTCAACGCGACATCCTCGGCCTCTGGGTCGGCACCGGTGGCGAGGGCGCCAAGTACTGGTTGCAGGTGCTCACCGAGATCAAGAACCGCGGCGTCGAAGACGCCTGCATCGTCGTGTGCGACGGACTCAAAGGCCTGCCCGAGTCGATCGAGGCGACCTGGCCGTTGGCGATCGTGCAGACCTGTGTGCTGCACCTGATCCGCAACACCTTCCGCCTCGCCAGCCGCGCCGACTGGGACAAGATGGCACGCGATCTGCGACCCGTCTACACCGCCGTCAACGAAGCCGACGCCGCAGCGAGATTGGACGAGTTCCACACCATCTGGGGCAACCGCTACCCGGCGATCCAGTCGCTCTGGAAGAACGCGTGGGCCGAGTTCGTGCCGTTCCTCGACTACTCACCGGAGATCCGCCGGGTCATCTACTCGACGAACGCGATCGAGTCGTTGAACGCCCGGTTCCGGCGAGCAACGAGGGCACGCGGTCACTTCCCCAACGAGCAAGCAGCGCTCAAATGCCTCTACATGGTCGTGCGGTCGCTCGACCCGAAAGGCACCGGCCAGGAACGCTGGATGAACCGCTGGAAGCCCGCCCTCAACGCCTTCGCCATCACCTTCGAAGGCCGCCTCTTCTAAGGCCCTAAGATCCCAACAACAACCATGAGCCAGGTCAGTTACACCAACGATCTGACAGTCCCTTTCGGTCCACCGACGACGAGGTCGTTGGTGACACGGCGGCTTGCGCATCTGCAGGAATCGGGCAGAATGGGGGCATGACGAACGCAGTTCGGCAGAGCCGCCAGGAGATCTTGGACGAGCTGTACGAGACCGGTGTGCTCGTGTCGAATCCGGCCGACGACGAGATCATCGCTCGGCTGACCTCGACATCGGAGTTCGGAGACGAATTCCGGCGGCGCGGTGAGGTCGACCCGGACTTGCGCGACGCCTGAGTCGTGATCGTCGTCGATGAGTACGTCGTCCTACGCGTCCTCGCGGAGTCTGATCCGGTTGCGGGTCTCCTCGATGAACTGATGGCGGGAAGAGCGCCTTCCAGTGGGGCGTGACGACGGGAGCGTTGTCGAAGCGGGATTCTCGCGAGGCGACCGGGTGTGTTCGCTCAGCGCTCGAAGCTTCGTGGGGGTTCCTGGGTGGCATCGAATCCGACCCGTGTCGGCTCAGATTCGACGACGGCGAACTGGTCGTAGCCGGGAACGGCGCGAAGCACCGCGCGCATCCAGTGATCGGTGTAGTTGACGAAGCCGCGACGCGTTGCTTCGATGACGTCGGCTTTGATGAGCTGGTCGCGGTAGACGTTCGCGTGTTGAGCGCTGATGCCGAGTCGTTTGGCCACGGTGCCAGTCGGCGACGGTCCGTCATCGACTGCCATCGCGACCAGGTAGCGCAGTTGCCCGCGTGTGACGTCGAGCTTGGCGCTGACCGAGGACGCGTACTCGCGAATGGCAGCGGTGGCGGCGTCGGCGACGTCGTCGCGGGTGATCATGTGGCGTTGGCCCTGAAGTGCGCGTTCCACGGACTCGTAGCCGACGAGTTGCATCATGTACGGCACCCCGGCGGCGTGGCGCACGGCGCGCACCAGTGCATCGGGCTCGAACCTCCAGCCCTCGAGCCGACCGGTCTGCTCGAGCCCGGCACGGATCGCGGTGTCGTCGACGAACAGATCGAAGTCCGGTTTGTGGCTGCGGCGAAGGAACGTGGGCTCGGACTCGGCGTTGACCGGCAGACCGGCCATCACGATCGCGATTCGATGACCTTTGCGAGTGAGGTGTTGAAAGGCGTTGCCCAGTTCGTGGATCTCGTCGCGGGTGCCCTCGTGGATCTCATCGACGGTCACCAGGAGTCCGGTTTCGAAGGTGTCGGTGACGAACTCGAGACTCGATCGCAGGTCGCCCCAGTCGAACTCGGCCGGATTCGCCCATGACACCGACCCGCCAACGCCGAGCACACTTGCGGACCCACCGGTCGCACGGCGGCCCGGTGGGTTCTCGCGTTCCACGATCTTGCGCAGCTCGCGAATGATCCGCTCGCCGAGTCCGCTTGTTCGTGTCCCGGCGTCGACCGAGACGGTGTGCCATCCGTTGTGGCCGGCGATCCGCTCGATCGCCTCCAACATGACGGTCTTGCCCGTCGAGCGTGGGCCCACGAGATGGGATCGCCGGAGGCGATGTCGATCGAGGTCGGGGTCCAGCGCGGTGGCGTATGCTTCCAGGACGGCGTCGCGCCCGATGAGCACGGGTGGGCTCTCTCCCCAGCCGGGTGTGAACGGGTTCAGCGCCACCACATCCCAGAGCATAGTATAATGGCGTGTATAAGCGTCGTTCAGGGGTGTGACGACGAGCTATGTCGCACCGTTCCGGATTCCACCAACCCGACTACCAGGGGTTATGTACCCGACAGTCCGGTCGGGCCTCGCAACTGCGAAACCCGAGTAGGCCATCCCTAACGAAACCTAGCCAGGACTAAGAATTTCGCTAGTCCGTCGTAGTGATCGATAGTCGGGATCGATCTCGCTTCGCAGCCGACAGCCAGCGACGTTGCACCTGGTGTGCTCCGTGACCAGGGCGCACCTCGAACTCGTCAGCACATCGTCAAGTCGATCGCGGGTGGATCGAGCTGGAGTCGTTCGGCGAAGTCGTCGTGGGTGGCGGCGAGGGGGTGGTCCCAGGCGGGGCGGTCGCCGAGCGGGTCGCGCCCGGTGATGGCGGCGCGTTCTCGGTAGGCGGCGACGTCTTGTACGAGATGGATGAGTTTGTCGGCGGTGATGGTGAGGTCAGCGTCGTGGGCTTGTTCGGTGAGTCGGGCGACCCAGGGTGCGTGGGTGGTGATGGCGGTGTGGGCGAGGTGACGGGTTCGGCGGGCGATGGCGGCGTCGAGTTCGGGGCTGGGTGAGTCGCCCCAGTCGATGAAGGTCTGCAGCATCTCGTTGTGATCGATGAGCCTGCGCAGGTCCCGGTTGCGTTCTCGGAGTCGGTCGATGTTTTGTCGGGCGATCTCGATGCCGGCCGGGTCGTTCGCTGCGTCGGTGCGGAGCTCGTCGATGTGGCGGTGGTTGGTGTCGAGCTCGGCGCGGTGGGCGGCGGCTTGGGCTCCGGGGCTGGCTTCGTAGCGGGCTTGGTCGAGGTCGTGCAGGGTGCGTGGTTCGGGGTCGTCGACGGCGAGCTGGACGAGTTGATCGTGGAGGTGCTGGACCGGGGCAGGGAGTCGTATCGGCCAGTGGTCGAGGAGACCGGCGGGCTCGCTGATGGCGGTGAGTTCGAGGTGTTCGATGACGTGCGGCCAGTGTTCGAGGATCCAATCGGCGCGGGCCTGCTGGCGCCGGGTTGCATCCGCGAGTTGGGTCTGGCGTTCGTTGGGGTCGAGTTCGGGATCGTGGGTGATGTCGTCGATGAGTTGTTGGACGTCGGGTGGGGCGGTGGCGAAGAGGGCGTCGAGTTCGTCGATGCGGGCCCGGGCGTCGTCGAGCGCAATGGGGTCGACGTGCTCTGGCTCGAGGTCGGGTTGGTGGATGGCGAGCCACGTCCGGGTTTCGAGTGCGGCGTCGACGAGTCGTTTCCACTCGTCGACGAGGTCGGGGTGGTCGGGTCGAGGTCCGTAGCCGGCGACGTGATCGCTGATGTGGTGGGTGTCGCGGTAGGCGGCGAGGTCGGCGAGGTGTTCGTCGTACACGGCGGCGCCGATGGGGTCGTCGGGGCGGTCGCCGACCCACCAGCGCAGCCATTCCGGTGGGGTGGCTCGTAGGGCATGGACTTGTTGGCGTCGGCGGTGTTCGATGGCGGCTTCGACGAGTCGCCGTTCGCCGGTGCTGATGCCGTGTATGCCGAGAGCGCGTTCCCATTCGTAGAGTTCGCCGGTGAGGACTTCGTCGAGTTCGGTGAGGTATCGGGTGGCGGTGTCGGTGAGCGGTGCCGGGTCGGGCTCGTCGATGGGGCGCAAGTCGTGCCATTCGATGACCTTGCTGTAGGTGCGGGCGCCGTCGCTTGTGGTGAAGCGGACGTGGGCGGCGCCGCAGTGGTCGAGGAGGTGGTCGACGACGCCGATGTTGTCGCGGTCGAGGGCGTTGACGCGGCCTCCTTCGTGCATGAGCGAGCGGTGCCTGATAGCTCGGTCGAGGCGTTCGACGGCGCGGGTCGGGTCGGTGTGGCCGTCGCGGCGGAGTTGGGCACAGGTGCGGTTGATGTGAGCGAGGCGGTCGGTGAGCTGTCCGATCGTGCGGGTGTGGGCGAGGTCGGCGATGCGGGTGAGGTCGGGGTGGTCGGCGGTCGCGAACTGATTGGCCTTGGAGAGTCCGAGGGTGCCGACCATGTCGGCTTCGGGGTCGCCGGCGTGTTCGGAGGGCAGTGGGATGCCGGTGGAGTGTCCGCGTTCGCCGATCGTGGCGGCGTCTTTGGTGGTGGCGTAGAGGTGGGCTTCGTTGCGGGCGCGGGAGAGGGCGACGTAGCCGGATTCGCGGTACATGCCGGCGGGGCCGACGACGAACACGTCGTCGCAGGTGAGGCCTTGGGCTTTGTGGAAGGTGGTGGCGTAGCCGTAGGCGACGTGGCCGGCGTCGAGGTAGGCGGTGTCGAGTCGGAGGCTGCGTCCGTTGACCAGTTCGATGTCGATTCTGCGTGCGGTGTGGTCGATGTGGGTGATGGTGGCGATCATTCCGTTGTCGACGCGTGCCGGTCGGCTGGTGTCGAGGTCGAGTTGGCTGCCGGCGTTCTTGGTGAGCACGACGCGGTCGCCGACCTGGAACGGGTTGTGGTCGATGGTGATCGTGGGGCCGGTGATGAGTCCGGCGGCGATGGCGGTGTCGCGTGCGGTGTCGTTGAGGACGTCGACTTCGGCGTTGGTGCCGGCGAGCATGTGCGCGTTCGACCCGTGCCGGTAGGCGTTGAACCAGTCGGCGATCGCGGCCTGTTGGACGTCGCTATGGTGTTCGTCGAGCACGACTCGGTCGTGGTCGAGGTAGGTCTTCCAGAAGGTGGTGATATCGCCGTTTCGGAGGTGGTCGAGGGCGGCGTGTTCCCATTCGTGGCGTTGGCGGCGGTTGATCGTGAGTTCGCAGCGGTGGTCGCCGACGGTGTCGAGGAGGCGCTTGAAGCTGCCGCCGGCTTCGATCTCGGGGAGCTGGTGGTGGTCGCCGACGACGATCACCTTCGCCCCGGCTCGCCGGGCGCGGCCGACGAGTTCGTGGAGCTTCAGGGTGGCGACCATCGCGGCCTCGTCGACGATGAGCACGTGGCGTCGACCGATGGTGCCGTGGGCGAGGAGCTTGTCGATCGTGAACGACTCGATCCCGGCGCCGTCGCTGAGTTCGCGTGCGGCGCGGGCGGTCGGGCATGCGCCGATCACCTCGAACCCCGCCGCGGCGAACACGTGACGGACAGCGTTCATCGTGTACGTCTTGCCGGTCCCGGCCTTGCCGACGACCGCTTCGACACCGAGCCCCTGGGTGGCGAGCCGACGAACCGTGTCGACCTGATCCGCACCCAGCGAACGGCCTGCCGCCGCCATCTGCGCGTGTACGCGCTCGACCACGTCGGGATCGATGGCAGCCACCGGCGTGCCGGGGTCGGCGGTGAACATCTCGACGAGTTCGGCTTCAGCATCCGCGAGCGTTCGGGTGGTCCACGTCTCCTCCCACCCGGCGGTCGTCTCCCCGTTGGTCGGCATCGGGACGAGCTCGGAATGGGCGAGTACGGCGTCGGTGAGCCGTTCGAGGAGCCGGACCGACCCGGCGCTGGTGAGCAGGTCCGCAACGGCGTTCTGGACGTCGAACCGCGACGTGACTGCATCGGTGCGCGGCAGTTCGCGACCGATCCGTGAGGCGATGTCGGCGATCGACAGGTGTTCTTCGTGGACCTCGCCGGTGTGGCGATCGACGCTGCGGACCGCGATCCGGGTGTCCGCGGTGAGCGGCCGTTCGCCGATCTCGGCCGCTTGCCGGCCTCGGCCGTGGGCGAGGAGTTGGTCGATGTCGCCGGGTCCGTAGTCGACGGTGGCGGCCTCGGCGAGCCAGCGTTCGTCGAGCATCTCGGGGTCGGCTTCGGTCTTCGTGGGGCGGGTGTCCAATGACGCTTCGTCCGCTGCAGCAGGCCCTGTTCGGCCCGTGCGGGCGAGTTCGGTCTCGATCTCGCTGCGCCGTTTCGAGAACAGCTTGCGTACCCGTGACGGGATGCCGGCGATCTCGGACAGACCTTTGTGGACCGGCCCCCACTCGACACCGAGCCGCTTCGACAACTCATGTCTGAGCACGCTGCGATACACAGAGCCGGCGGCCATCTTGGACCGGTAGAGCGCCTGCCCGTCGAGCGCCGTCCAGCGTCCGTCGGGCCCCTGGGTGAGGTTCGCGACGAGCACATGGGAGTGGAGCTGTGGGTCGCCGAGGCGGCTTGTGCGGTGCCGGAACTGCGCGGCGATGAACCCTCGGCCTGGGAGTCGACGGGTTCCCCACTTCTCGAACGCCGGTGTCTTCGTCGACCGGTAGTTCGACCCGCGCCGCACGAAGCACGCTTCGCGTTCGAGCCAGGCGAGCGCTTCGGTCACCGCGGTGTCGGTCGCAGCGACCACCTCGGACCGTACGAGTGGGTCGCCGAGGGCGTAGAGGATCGATACCGACTTCGGCGCCGAGAACGTCAGATCGAACCCCGGGACGCGATTCTTGAAGGTGCGGACCTGCTCGTCGTTCGGCGTCAGCCCGGTCCCGGGAGCGAGCCCGGCGAGCACCGCACGGAGACCGTCAGCGTCGACAGCGGCGTCGAGTCCGAGCGCCGATGAGGCTCGTCCGATCCACCGTCCGCATGTCTCCCCGGCGCCCGAGTAGTAGTCATCGAGCCCTTTGGCGACCTGGTCGAGGTAGTAGTCCTCGGCCCCCACCCGCAGCTTCCACAACGACAACATCACCCCCTCAAGGCCCGGCGGCAGCGTCCCGCGTTACGGCCCGGAGGGCCGAGTGCAGCACCCGGTGCACGGGTGTACAAGAGATTTCAGGCCCGATGCCGGTTCCATCGGGTCCGTAGACCGGGGGGTGATCGGGTCGCGCGTGTTGGCGTGCGTTCGGGACCGTGGGTCTGTGTAACGATCGGCGGCCGGATGGGCCTTGGTTTCGTGTATGGCCGGCGACTGGCGCGGCCATCGGAATCGGAGAAGCTGTTGGCACGACGAGCAGAGACACCACGAGAACGAGAAGCGCGAGACCGACTCAAGAAGCGGCACGTCGCCGAGGTGAAGGCGTGCGGCAAGTTCTTCGACATCGCCGACCGGCGCAAAGCACTCGAAGCGGAACTCGATCAGCTCGAACGCGAGGAGGCAGACGTCGTCGCCGAGCTCACGGCGGTCACCGACCCAGGCGCGGTGGCGGAGATGATCGGCTGGTCCATCAGCAAGGTGCGTGCCGCATCGAAGCTCGCCAACGGCCCAATCGTTGATGTCGCCGGTGCAGACGCTGGCACACCGCCGTGCCCGGGACCGTCTTCCGGTCCAGGCGTTCGACCGAACTGAGGTAGGTGAGCTACGACTACCTCTGCCTGATGTGCCGTCAGTTCTGCGAACGGAGCGAGCCGGTTGCGATGAGCCACAGATGCCCGAACACCGAAGGAGACGAAGAGTGGATCGAACTCGAGGCAGGGCGATCATGGCGTGCCTCTTCGCACTGTCTCCACATGCACAGTCCCGCACGTACAACGACCACCGCACCGTGGCTCCAACTGAATCCGAGCGTCGAACGACGAGGTTCGCAGGAGTCTCGGCGCTGAAACTGGTTTCCGGTTCTTCTCGCCTCAATGATGCGCGAGAAACCGGAAACTGGGTGATATGGTTCGGCCATGGACATCGCGCCGACGCCGACCACACCGCTGCTGACCGGAGCGGCGGCAGACCGTCAGCTCGATCACATCGTCGGCGCGCAGCGGAGCCGACACGAAGTGTTCTTGCCGACACTGCGTGCCGCGCACAACGGCTTCGGCATACCTGGACGAATGGCGCCTCCCTCGGCACGAGGACTGCGTGCGTGGCTCGACGGCACCGAGGAGTTGCGGCTGCGACTCACTCAGTTCGGCTGGACCGTTCCGACCGTCGCAGCCCTGGACAGCGCTGGGGTTGTCCTGTCGCCCGATGGCACGGTCGGCATTGCGATGGTCGCGGGCGACGGGTGCACAGGTCGTGCCGGTCAGCCACCTCAGGTCAAGTACTCGCGAGGGCCGGTGGCGTCAGAGTTCGTGCAGGGCAACATGTTCGAAGGCTTCGTCGTTGATAGCGAAGGAGACGTCGCATGGTGGCACCTGCTGCACGAAGTGAAGATCGATGGCTGGCACGCGGAGCTGGCGGCGCCCGCCGAGCTGAAGTCTGGTCGCGTTGTCCGGTGGACGCAGCGGGTCCAGATCGCCGCCGTGGGTCCTGGTGGTGGAGAGCCGTTGCCAAGCGAGGGCGCATCCGATCTTCCGACGCCGACGGTGCGTTGGCGTGAGTCCGCCTGACAGCTCCGCAATGAGCTTCAATCCGACGCGCTTGTCCTTGGCGCGCCACAGCGTGGGCTGGACCAAGACAAAGTTGGCGCAGGAAGTCGGCATCACCTCGCGCCGGCTCGCCGACTACGAGAACCGAGGTGACACACCGCCTACCGAGACGTTGCAGCTGCTCGCCGACAAGTTGGGCGTGACAACCGACTTCTTCTCGATTCCCGAAACGGCTGCGCCCAGCAACGTGAGTTTCCGGTCGCTTCGATCCATGCCCGCCAGAGTGCGAGACATGGCACTCGCAGCGGCTTCGATGACCGTCGACGTCGGGAACTGGATTGGCGAACGATTCGATATGGAGCCTGTGGCGCTGCCTGACGATCTCGCAGGCTCCGACCCAACGATCGCCGCTGGCGTCCTTCGCGAGCAGTGGGGCCTCGGCCTGCAGCCAGCCCCCAACCTGATTCAGTTGGCTGAGCTCATGGGCGTCCGAGTGTTCGCTCTCGCTGTGACTGATCGGACCCTGGACGCCTTCTCCTTCTGGGATGACGCAATTCCATACGTCCTGTTGAATGCTCGCGGCACGGCGGAACGTCGTCGCTGGGACGTTGCCCACGAGATCGGTCATCTCCTGTTGCATGCAGGTGCGCACCACTTGCCTTCCGATCGTGGTCGGGAGGACGAGGCAGACCTCTTCGCCGCAGCACTCCTTCTGCCGCCGGAAGGTCTGCGAAAAAACCCGGTCTATGGCCGATCGCTTGCCGATGTTCGTGAGCACAAGGTCTGGTGGAAGGTATCTGCCGTTGCGCTCATCCGTCAGATGTACCGGCTGGGCCAGCTGACCGAGTGGGAGTACCGCAACCTTGCGATCGAGGCGAGCAAGGCCAAGCTTCGCCGTATCGAAGATGACATCGCAGCCGAGACGAGTCCCACGTTGACACAGGTGCTCGAGGCGATGAGGACTCGGGGACTCGGACCGAGTTCCATCGCCAGCGAACTGCACCTTCGGAAGTCCGACGTGCGCAACATGTTCCATTCCCTTGCCCCGGTTCAAGTGGGCGACAACGGGGAAGCAGCGACGACGGCGCCGAGGTCGGGGCATCTTCGGGTCGTGTGAAACGCCGGCGACTCTGGATCAAGACTCGTGTTCTGGACTGCGATCCGTTGCGATGGAGATCAGATCGTCAGCGGACGGCCTCCAAGCACTTGCGTTCGAAATAACGGAACTTCTGGATCGCATCGTTCATTTGTCCGACGTCGAACACGCCGGCGTCGGTGAGTTTGCGAAAACCCTCAATGCTCAGACCCGTGGCGCGGAGGAACAGCTCGGTGTCGAGAGACTCGATCACATGGTGCAGACGCTCCTCGCGAAAGTCAGTGACGTACATGAAGATGAGCACCTTCGCGCTGACCTTCTTGAGCTTCTCGCGGATCGACTTCCGCTGGGTTGCGAGCTCCGATCTCGGCTTCCGCTGTTCAGATTTCGAGCCACCGGCCCGTTTCGTCGCAGCGAGCTTGTCGGATGCGGTGACGACCCGCTCTGCCTCCTCACGGATGTTCCGGAAGTCCTCGATCTGCTCAAGTTCGGCAATGAGGTCTGGATCTTCCAGGAGGCGCCCCATGGTGACGCCGTTCAGGTTGTAGAGGTCGACCGACCGCCACTTGCGGGCGAGCGAGTTGGCGCTGATTCCCCCATGCGCCCAATCGAGAATCGCATCAGTGTTGAGGCGCTCCATCTGGCCGCCATCGATCGCGAAGATTGGCAGGAAGTTCACCAACTCCCCGAGCACTTCGCGCTGTGTAATGGTCCGATCGGGTGAGTTGTTGGCGAGTTCGGTGCCATAGAGCGCAACGAGACTGAGGGCGCGGTTCGGATCGAACTCGAAGATGAATGCTGTCTGCTTCAGGATCTCGCCGGCCTCGGTCCACGGAGACTGGACACGGAAGGCGGCCTGAAAGTACGACTCGGGCGCCTTGAGTGAGCGAAGCATGAATATCGACGACCATTCAGGCACCGTTACGCCGGTCATGAGCTTTCCGCAAGACAGGGTGATCGACCCGCTCTTCCCCTCGTCAACTGCGTCGGCGATCGCCTTGCGAGCAGGTGCGAGCGCAGCGGCACCGACCTTGGCGTTGGTTCCTGCAGCCACGTAGATCTCATATGTCGAGAAGAATGTGTCGGCGCGCAGCAGGGTCGCCATTGCTTGGCAGGCGGCGATGTCCTGCATGAACCACACCGAGTGCCGGACGCCGTCGGTGAACCGCGACGCCTCATACGGGAACGGCGGCTTCGTCCCTTCGATGATCGCTCCCTTGATCTGCTTCTTGCCTCGGATGAGATCGAGCCATGACTTCACGTGGTCTGGGTGATCGAAGACGTACTCGTCGCCCTTCCTCTCAGCACCGAAGTACGTGTTGAGGTCGAATCCGTCGAACTCGCCGTCCTCGGCCCATGCGCCGGCGGCGTCACCCATCGCGTAGGTGTACATCTCCATCCGCGGCAGCGATGCGTACGGATTATCGCCCCCCGCCTCCACGTGCGCTTGCTTTTCCCTCTGTTCGTCGATGTAGGTCCAATCGAAGACCTGATCCTCTGAGTACTCGCCGTTCGTGATCGCCTTGAACGGCGTTCCGGACAGGTGGAGGTGGCATCGCGTGCTGAGTCCGAAATCGACAGCGACGAGGTCAGCGTCATTGTCGCTGGACTGATCCAGCGCCTTGTCGACGACCCTTGCCAACTCGGCCTCAGCTGGGTCTTGAGGGTCATACAGCTCGCGAGCCGTGGCGGTGGCTGCGCCGAAGGGAAACTCGTCGATGACGATGCAGTCCCAGTCGACGATGTGCAGAGTCTCGTTTCGCAGTTTCGGTTTGCCGTCGGGTGTGCGACCCGTGACGTCCTGGAACGAGGCGAACCACACGAACGGGTCATCGCCGTCGACAAGTGCGTCGGCGTCTGTGGTCGGCGTGTCTCGGTCGATGTAGCGCCAGCCGGCGAAGTCAACATGGCTGAGCAGATCCTCACGCCACTGGCTGCGGACGGCGGGCTTGAAGGTGAGCACCAACACCTTCGTCCAGCCCATCTCGCGTGCCAGTTGGTACGTCGTGAACGTCTTACCGAAGCGCATCTTGGCGTTCCAGAGGTACTTCGGTTCGTCCCCTTCGTTCGCTCGGAAGTAGGCGGCGGTCTCGGCGACCGCCTGCTTTTGTTCCTTCCGCGTTCCGAACTTGTTGATGCGGACGGGGTCGAACGGCAGCCCGGTTTGCAGCGAAACGATGGCACCGCGCACCTCGTCGAGGTTCGCCTCGACCCACTCGCCCCCGGCACTGACCACCCCGGCACTCGCCAGTATCCGCCGGACATCGTGATCCGAAAAGCTCGAACCGTCAGGGCGCTCCGCCGGTTCGGAGTGAAAGAGAATGTCGACGCCAGCCAAGCCGGGAAACGCCGTGGTGAGCTGTTGCTTGACTCTTCCGATGCCTGGCTTCGTCGTCTCGCCCACCTTGATAGGAAACGGGCCGGTCTGGCCCGTCGACCGCTTCCAGCGTTTCGCGTTGCCGACATGGGTGTACGCGTAGATGAACTTGGTCACTCGTCCCCGGCTTCTTGGTCCGCTGCTCCGCCCGTCGCCTTGTGCTTACGGCCCCCCGGCAGGTGCGATGCGGGAACCGGCGAGTCGAGCGAGAGATTGACCGAGCGAGGCTTGATCGACGCTTCGATGTGTGCGATCTCTTCGCCGTCCAGGCCGAAGCGGTCATACAGATCGGAATCGGTCCAGCGCCTCGACATCGTGAGCGCCGGTACGAACCGGAAGCGATCCGAGGTGATGTGCTGGGTCGACTTGCGCTGAAGCACGAGGAACCGGACGAACTTCGTCGCGAGGTAGTGGGCGTAGTGTTGGCAGGCTTCTCGATTCTCCGGCGTTCCTGCGACGAAGTATGACTCAGTGCACACCGATCCGGGTTGCACCGCAATGGGTTCTCCCAGCACCACGTCAACGATCCGGCCTGACTCGTCCTGAGCAGTGTCACCGCTGCTTGCCATGGGGAGCAGAACCTTCCATTCTCCGACGAGGACTTCGTTTCGCTCGAAGTCCTGCATTCTCACGTAGCCGATACCACTATTATGGATCAGTGGAATCCGACCGTCCGCAGGCTCGGTGCTCTCACCGCGGTAGTTCGTCCGCCAGTTCTGGTTGAACGCCAAGCGAGGAAGAAACCAGTCCTCAATCGACTCGTGCTCCTTCGCCAGCACCTTCTCGACGATCGACGACGCCTTGTTGTCCCTCACCAGCACGCCATGCCCTCTTCGCAGGTCTCGGACTGCGCTTGAGACGACGGTGCCGTCGATCCGCGTCGACACCTCGCAGTCACCGTCGTGATCACGGTCCCACAGAAAGTACGAGACCCCGCCGCGAATCTTCGCCTGTGGAAAGCAGTCAAAGATCTTCGGGTTGTCCACGACCTTGGCCAGCCGCCGATCGTTGATCATGCGGTCTCGGAATTCGTCGAGTCCCAAACCGCCCGTGAACCACCTCGACGGGGTGATCATCAGCACGTACTTCGGGTCCATGTCGATCGCTCGTTCCACGAACTGCTGGTAAATCGGCATCGTTCTGTTCGTGCCCTCAGCGCTGATCTGGTAGGGCGGGTTGCCAACGATCACGTCGAACTTCATGTCTTCCATCTCCTGGGTCGGGTAGGTCCCGTGGTTGAACGCGTAGGCGTACGTCTCTCGCTTGTCACGAACGAGCGCCTCCGGAGCGCGGCAGATCTCGCAGCGTCCGTCGTTGCCAATCGTGTGCTCCGTGGCGCTATACTCAATGTTCCCTGCCTCGGTGCCGAACTCGACCACCCAATCGGTAATTGCCGAGTCGACGACGCTTGCACCAGTCGCATCCTTTGTCTGGTACACCGACCGGCGCGCAATGTCAGCCGAGAGCGTCGTAATGGCCGAGCCGTACAGCATGTTGCGGAGGATGTGCCGTCGACGTTGGCCGGGATCGGGTTGCCACGCGGCGAGCCCGATCATGAGGCGCTTGTACGCCTCCCGAAGGAACACTCCGGACTTGGTCGCCGGGTCAAGCCACTTGAACTTCGGTTCGTGCCAAACCTGGTCAGGGAGGATGTCAAGCATTGCGTTTGCCAGCTTCGGCGGCGTGAACACCTCGTCATTTGGAAGCTGCGCAAGCGTCTCCAATACGTCGGGTACGTGCCGGGGCTCGGCTGACGGCGCCTCCTCGCTGCTCATCGAGTGTCGTCTCGACCGAGGTCGGTGTAGTGGATCGGGGCCAGCGGCTCGGGTGGCACGAAGAACAGGTCGAACTCGGGCTCCTCAAGCGAAAACGGTGTTCGAGTGAACGATTCACCGTCGACGACCTTCCACTCGAAGAAGCTGATCTCGGAGGCGCCGTTCAGGGCGTCACCGCAGATGACGTTGGCGCCGAGAATGCTGGCGAGAGCCGACCCGAACGCCGGGGTCGGTGTGCGTCGCCTCCGTTCGAACTCAGATGCAACGACTTCGGTCATTCGCTCATGGGCCTCCGCTACGTTCTCGTCGCTGATGTCGATCGCATAGATCGAAGCCGCCGCCCGCAAGACGGCGACATCGAACAAGTTCTCGCTGGCGCCATGGCGCTGCTCGTCGATGCTCGCGAGCTTGCGACCGAGGATCTCGACGAGGAAGTTGCCGTTTCCGCATGCTGGCTCGAGGAAAGTCGACTCGATCGATTCGAACATGTCCGGTACAAAGGCGAGCATCGCATCGACCTCGCGCTCGTGTGTGTAGACCTCCGCCAGGTCTCGGACACGATCTCGAGACTTGATCTGCTCTCGTCCCATTCGCCGTGACCGCCTCTCGTCGGCCTGCTGGCGCTCGTCGGTCGTGGTCGAGGTCATTCCATTCATCCTTGCATCTGACACGGGCATACTCCGACGTCTCACCTCGGTGCGGCTGGCGTGTTCAAGGTGCTCGGCCTCAATGAGGCCCAATGGCCAGGGGGCAACGGCCTCACGATGTCGACCTCCCAGGGCGCTATCGATCCAACACGGCAGACGATGCACTCGTCTGTGGCCGCTGAGAAATCGCTCAGTCGGCGAGGGAATCGATACCGCTTGGCAGTCGTCTGCTGCCGTGTGCGAGGAGTGGTTCGACCAGGGCCATCCACGGACGGGCAACCGATGCCGCGACCGGCAACACGCATGTCTGGATTGGCCCGGTCGAAGCTCGGGCCACCTCGACTACGACCTGCCGCTGGGCAAGCGCTGGATGACTGGCTGGCGTATCTGCACGCCACGCGAGGACTCCGGAAACATGTCGCCGAGAGGACACGGTCAATATTCATGAATAATCCATGGAATACTGTCGACTATGACCGCACGTCCGAAGCAGTTCCTGCTGACGGCGGCCGTCGATGGCGTGATAGACGATCTTCTGGAAGCAGGTCGTCGGGAGGGAAACCGAATCTCGCGCTCCGATGTCGTCGGTGCCCTGATCTGGCAAGGACGGCATCTTGACGGCGATGCCCTTGGGGTCATCGTGCGCGCCTGTCGTCGAGAGTCATCGATGGGCTCAACGGCGCGTACGGCAACCTTGCAACCTGGCCCTCGCCCATACTCCGACCGGACGACGTCATGATCGACGACTCAGACCTACGTCAGGCCGTAGGACGCCTCGTGGCCGCCGGTGGCCCGAGTGAATGGCCGGCCAACGTGGCGTGGCCGCTTCATCAGGCACTGGCGGAGTTTCGTAACGAGCTAGAACTCGACGTCGCCGCAGTTCCGGCGGCCGGTATCGGCTGGGCGGTTCCCGGTGTAGAGCTCGCTGTCATGGATCTGAGTAGGTGCGGCGTCCTGAGTCTCCGTGACGATGGCTTCGTTGCGTGGTGGTCTGTAGATGCGGCGAGGTTGCCAATTCTCCGTCGAGAGCTGATGCGAGCGAGACCGGAGATAGTTCAGCACCACTACCGAGCTGCGCGCCGGTGGGAGGCACTTGCGGCGACGTCAGCGAAGAACGTCCGGAGGCCAGTGGAGTCGTCGACGGCAACGTCACGATCTGGTATGGCTCGCCTCCATGCGGCGCCTCCGGGGCGTCGATGATGCGCTACGAGACGTTGCAGCCCGGATGAGGGGCCCTTCGTCATCGTCCTTACGGTGACGCGGTACTCGTCTCGATTGTCATCTCGGCTCTGAGGGGGCCACGTACCGAGCCAGCACATCTCACCGGTTTCGGGCTCGGTTTCGTGCCAGTCGATGGAGACCACCTGGTTGAGCGCCCTGAGGAACTCGGCCGCAGTTTGATACCGACGGTCCATTTCGGCGGCGATCGCCTTCCGTACTATTCGGACGAGTCGATCCGGCACGTGGGGCGAGAACGCCGAAGCTGAGTATGCAGAGTCCGGAAGAGCGCGGCGCCCCTCTGTGACTCGACGCTCAACGTCGGCCCGGTCGAGATCTTCCCAGCGGATCCGGCCGCTCAGCAGTTCGAACAGAACCATTCCGGCTGAATAGACGTCCGCTTGTGGGGCGTGGCGCAGATCCGACGCGCACTCGGGTGCCATATACTCGTACGTGCTGAGCACGGCCGGAGCATCGCCGCTGGACTCGATCGCCGCAGCGAGACCGAAGTCCGACAAGAAGCCGGTAGTGCGACCGCCGTCAAGCAACACATTGTCAGTTTTCACGTCCCGATGAACGTAACGCTTGACGGTGTGAAGGTACTCAAGGGCGCCAAGTAGATCGGACATGATGCTGAGCGATCCTGCGAGGGAGAACGGCGGACCCTCGATCAAAGCTCGAGCAACACTTCCGCCCTCGTACCATGGCATAACGAAGGTGACGTGACCCTCGTACTGCGGATCGAACTGGACTTCGCGCACCGGCGTGATCCGCGGGTGGTCCAGTTCCTCGAGTAGCCAGGGTTCGAAAGCTGCCACTGACGTGCCGGACAGCCGGACCGTCTTCTGCGCGCATCGCTTTCCCAGTATTGCGTGCTCGCAGCGATGGACTAGCTGCGATCCATCGAGGACCCGCTCAAGATTGACGTACGTTCGACGGGCCGTTGCCTCTCCCTGGAGTGGCATCAGTGAGCTCCCTCTGCAAGAGCAGCGAGTGCGGCGAGTCCGCGCCCGTCTCTCCAGTATCGACCGACGGGCTCACCCGCCGACTCGAGGTGGTCGTCGAGGCTACCTTTCTTCGGCAGGTCGAGAGCCGCTCGAACACTCGGCCGGGCGATCAAACGGAGGGGGTAGCCCTCGCGTGCCGAAGCAACTCGGAACAGCGTCTCAATGGTCAACCGCGGAGCCACGCTTTGGTACGAAGCGGAGCCTCGCCGCTGGGCCTCCGGAAGGAGGAGCGCCACGCGATCGGGCCGGACCTGTGCGAGCAGCCGCGCCACATCGTCGATGAACTCAAGGAGACGGTCACCCAGTTCGATCCCCTGAGCTGGACGGAGCCGCTCCGGCAAGCCATCAAGCACGTTGCCATCCTGCACGACAGCGACGTTCACCGCCCGGGTCGAACAGTTGGCCCCCAAGACGCGCATGGATACATTCTGCCGGGTCGCGCGTCGTGTACGAGCGAAGCGAGGCTGCGAAGGTGTTGGCCCGTCAACCTCAGTTCTTCCGGAGAACCGCTGACCGTGGACGTCCGGCGTGCCTCTATCGTGCCTGTAGCACCGGCCAACGGGGGTCAGAATCGGTGTTCAGCGACTCTCGCAACGTCGGCGTTTCCCCCGCTCAAGCTGCGTTTCCGCAGGTAGGTGGTGCGGGCCGGATTTGCTTTGCAAGTAGAAGGTCACGGGTTCGATTCTCGTCGTCTCCACCATCATCTACCAGGGGAAACGGGGCTGCATCGAACCCTCCTGGTCGGCCCCCTCAAGTCGGTGCCTCCCTTACCTGTCGATGACACGCATGGGGCGATCTGCGCCTGCGTAGGCCGCACGGTACGCTTTGATGTAGGTGACGATGAGGTCTCGATCGAGTCGTGAGAAGTCTCCGTCGATGTCGCCGTTGATGTCGAACCCGATTTCGACTGAGATGAAGTCGGCTTCGCTCCACCCTCCGCCGAGTACGGGAATCAAGGGCCCGGCCTGGGCGATGTCGCGTTCGATCCCGAGTCGGGAGGCGAGGATGCCATAGGCGATGTTGCCGAACACGTCGTAGTACACCGACGTCTCGGCGTCGATCGGTACATACTCTCCGTAGTCATCGAAGACCTCGGTCTTGGTGTCGAGGTACGCACCTGTGCGGACCCAGCGGATGAGTTGGAGAACCTCGGACTTGAAGAGTGACGGGTCGAGGTCCTCGATCGATTCCACGTGCCGGAGGCGGTGGATGATCATGTCGATCGGATCCACCGGCTCGGATCCGTCGCCGATGAGCGCTCCGGAGGGGTCCCAGGCTGCGTCGGATTCTCCGGGGCATTGTGTGAGGCTGCCTGACCCGGCGAGGTGCCCGAAGTTCTCCATGACGGCGGCGTGGCCCATGGTGTCGTAGTTGCAGATCAACACTTGGTGCGATCGGCCGGCGGCGCGAATTGCCGGGAACAGGTGCTGTTGGAGACCTTGGTGGAGGCGGCCTTCTTCGTCCGGATTGCCCACATCGCGCGTCCAGGCACCGGCCAGCACCAGGAGCCGGCGACTTGGGTCGGCGTCGAGCCACTGCGCCATCAGTTCGTCCTGGTCGTAGCGGGCATCGCATGGGTTGTTGGCGTACTCGTCGAGGTTGCCCGGATCGAACAAGATGATCTGGTCGAGGTTCGCAGCGCGCTGTGGGAAGTGAGACAGCATGTAGGTGATCCCGAGTCGACCCAGGCTCCACCCGCTGGCGCGGGTGACGAGTTGACCGTCGAAGTGAGCAGGCCAGGACCCAGCTGAAGCGATGGCCGAGCAGCTTCCTGCGGCCCAATAGTCCTTCGCTGCTGTGTAGGTGGACGTCGGTGCGAGGGGGTCGCTGAGGTGGAATCGGGGTTGGTAGTAGACGCTCGCTCCGGGGGTGGATGACGGGCGCTCACAGCGGCTGATTCCGTAGCGGTTCGACAGGTCGTCCGAGGTGTTGTAGTCGGCGTCGGAGTAGTAGGCGGTCCAAAAGCCGCGTTCGCCGTTGGCGAGGTCGCTGTAGAACCACACGTTGGTGTCCCAGATCTGCTGGCCGGCGATTGCGCACCTGATGTTCGTAGGGGTGCCGTCGTCGAGTTGCGTGATGATCTGCCCGGACAGGTTGGGGGTGACGCGCACGTTGACGGGCTCGGTCGACAAGATCTCGTCGGGGTCACTCGCGTTGATTTGAGCCGGGGTCGTTGCGATCGTCGGGACGGCGATTGCGAAGACTGTTGCCAAGGTGAGGAGGAATCGCTTCATGGGGTTCTCTCAGGTGTGATGGATGGGCGTTCGATGTCAAGCGGCCATATGCGTGCCTCTGACCGAATCGGGGTTTGGTCAGAGGCACGCCTGGTGGGGACGGCAACTGGAGTGTGGCTCGTCAGCCGCTCACCAGCATGCGGTGCCAGTGGAGCCGGGGGCTCCGGTCCACTTCGCAGAGACGCAGTTGCGGGGCGTGTAGATCATGTTCGTCCACGAGTACTGACCCGAGTGGTGCCGGGCTCGAGTCTGCTTGTAACCGGTGTCCTGAACGGCGCTCAGACGCCACGGGTAGGACTGTCCGTAGTGGTTCGAGACACGCGCCCACTGGGTCTTGCAGGTCGGGGACCACATGTTGTACACGTACGCCCACGTTCCCGGGATCCGAACGTGAGCGACGGAATAGGCACCGCGGTCGCAGCCCGTTGCGACCGGGTCCTTGCCGGAGCACCAGTCGCCATAGCAACCGACCGCCTCGGCAGTCTTGGGTTCGGCTGCCGAGACCATCGCCATCGCCACGAACGCAACGATCGCAACGGCAGCGCCGAAGCGTTGCACGGAGCCCCGCCGTTTGGCTCGAGGCGGGTGCGATTCGGTGGCTTCGACGATGTCGAAGGTCGGGTCGTCGTGGTTGGTGGGTGTGTGCTGGATCGGGGTGGGCCTCATGGGTCCAGGAAACCAAGTGCAACCGAGGTGGTCTATACGAGGCCTCGGGTTGACACCGGTCCACCCTTGCGCTACGGCGCCCGATTAGCACTGGGTGGTTCCGAGATTTCGGATCGAGTCGGCGAGCGCCGATAGTTGGCGATCGGCGGCGGTGAAGCTATCGAGTGCTGTTGCTTGATCGCCTTGCTCGAGCGCTTCCAGTGCGGTGCGGAACGAGGCGAGCATCCTGGTGTTCTGTTCGTTGATGGCGTCGAGAGCGTTCTGCAGGCTGGGTTCGGCAACGTCGGGCAGGTCGGCCAGCAGGGGGTTGGGGACGAACTGATCGAAGACGGCCCGGAGGTCGACGATTCGTGAGAGTTCCGGTGAGCCGATCACAGCTGTCGAGAACTGCTCGCGTAGCGCGATGACCTCGGCCATGTTTTCTTCGCACGCACGGTCGATGATCTCCACGATGCCGTCGAGTTCGGCGCTGGGATTGACGGGCGGGAAGTTCGATGTTGGGGTACCTGGCGTTGGTGTGAAGTCGACAACATCGCACTGGGGCAGGATCAGGCCGCGAGTCCGGTCCTCGGGTGCGATCCAGGTCGACGAGACGTAACCGCGTACGACTGCGCCGACGTTGTTTACCGTTTCCACTCCGAACCAGGTGGTCGATTCGTAGAGCAACGGGTTGTTGTCGTCGATCGGGGATCGGTCTTGGCCGTTCGTGATCCGGTCGCCTTGCGTGACACACACCGCGGTGTCGTAGCGCTCGTTGCTGGAACGCAGCGTTCCAGCAATCACGCAGGCGTCGAGGCCGCAACGCAGCCGGGGTTGGGCGGTGAGCCTGACGAACGAGGTGTCTTCTCGCATTGCGTCGCCGTCGGTCACCAGGTTCTGGACGGTGATCGAGTTGTCCTCGACGGCGATCGTCTGATCGAACGAAGGCTCCGCCTCGGTGAGTACGTTGATGACACCGGCCGTAGCAGCAGCGAAAGCGATCACAGCGATGACCCCCACGAGTTGGCGGCGAGTTCGCCGCAGTGGGCGGCGTCGACGGCGAGTGGTGACTGCATCGAGTCGATCCACGATCTCTTCGGCTTCGGGTCGTGCCGTCGGGTCGGATCGAACGATCTGGACAATGAGTCCCGCGAGACCGATCGGGTCCGCAATATCGTGGCCCCGTGCTGCGACGGCGATTGCGTCGACGTCGATGTCGGCGAGGTCACACGGCGCCTCTTCGCCGAACAGCGACTCGTGCAGCATGATCCCGAGTGGGTAGATGTCAGCAGTGGTTGCTGCCGTGGCACGGGGTAGGCGTTGCTCGGGGGCGATGTAGTGGCGAAGGTTCACATCGATAGCGCCTGCGGATCGAGTTGTTCCGTCGGCGGGGCGAGCGGCTTCGAAGTCGAGCAGGACCACCGAACCGTCGTCGCCGACGCGCACGTTGGATGGTTTCACGTCGAGGTGGGCGAGCGGACCGTTCTCGTTGTGGTGCATTGCGTGCAGTGCGTCGGCGACGCTCGCTACGACTCGGGCCGTTTCAAGCGGTGCGGTCGTGATGGGGTCGAAGTCGTTGCCGTCGATCCAGGAGCTGACGATTACCAGGTCGTCGTTGTAGTCGTCGGGGTCGATGCCGTCGATCGATTCGGTTTCGTACCGAAATGTGCCGACGAAGCAATCGAGCGCTGCGAGCAGTCCTGGATGTTCGAGTTCTGAAATCTGCCGGTGTCGGGCTGCGGTGTCGTGAAGGTCGCCTGCAGTTGACCGCAGCAGGTGTTTGAGGGCAACTGAGTGTCCGGTGCCGTCGACTGCTTTGTAGATCCGGCCGTGGCCGTGGCGGATCTCGATCGTGCCCGCTGGGACCCTGTACCGATCCGGGTCGTTGATGGGTCCGCACCATCTCCCGTTTCCGTCTCCGTGATGCGGTCGATCCACCCGAGCCGAGGGTAGTCGGACAAACTGAGTCCATGGCCATGCCGAACAGCGCCAGCAACCGTCGACCCGAATCCGACCTGTTCGTCTCGTCGGCACGAGCGTTGGTTCGTGTAGCGGGAGCTGAGGACGGAACCGAAGTCGAGATCTTCGACGGCCAGGTCGTTCCGTTCGGACGCCAGAGCCACCCCGACACAGAACACATCAGATTGGGGCACGATCCCACTGACCGAACTGTTCCACGTCGCGTTGGCGCATTCATCGCAGCGAACAATCGCCTCATCGTCGACACGATCGACGGAGGGAAACGTTCCCGACCGTTGCGCATCACCCGCCCGATTGGACCCGAGCTGCTCCTCGATGTTGGTGCAGCCTATGCCCCACCCACCGATCAGTTCGAGGTCCACGTACAAGCACAGACGACCGTGGTGCGGTTGCTGGTCGACGTGCGACCGCGACTCGTTGAACAGTCGAGTGGTGTTTCGTCGCGTCGCGTCGAGATCGAGCTTTCCCAGACTGAGCGAGCGGTGTATCGAGCGCTTCGTGTTCCGATGGATCAAGGGGCAGTCGATCCCGCCACACGAGCGGAAGCCGCGGCACGATTGGATCGCGGCGTCGACCATGTCAGCGAACACATTCGCGAGATCCACCGTCGACTCTGGACGCTCCAGGTACCCATGCACGTTTCCACCAGCCGTATCGACACTGTCGTTCGAACGCTGCTCGCTCATGGAATCAAGTGAACGCCTGACCTGGAGTCGAGTCCGCATTGCAGTGTTCGCATGATCGTGGACAGAAGGATGGTGCCCGCTCGCCGCAGCCGCTTCCGTAGAGATCATCCTCGTCCGCAGGCTGCCTTGCACGCGTCGTGCACGCGTAGCAAGGGCAAACAGCGGCAAAAGGCGGGGTCCTCCGGTCGCCGAGAATCGGATGAAACACCTGGTAGACAGCTATGTAGCAGGGCTGACGCGATTCGGTAGTTCTGCTTTGCAAGCAGGGGGTCGTGGGTTCGATTCCCATCGTCTCCACCGAGCGGTCTTCATCGACTCGCGCCGCGGTCGCACGAGCACGAAGCGAACGACAGATCGTCGATGCCTCGACTGACGGGGAATGACTGACTCGGGCGCTTCGAGGATCGGGCTGTGGCCGACCTCGGGCATCATCACCAGCTCTGAGTTCGGGAGCCGATCAGCGAGTTCGCGCGCCCACGGAGGCGGTCGGACGGGACATTCTTCGCCGGAGATCACCAGTGCAGGCACATGGATGTCAGGAAGCAGAGGATTCGCGTCACACAGTCAACAGATGAACTTCAACGTGGCTGCTCCCACCGGGTGCGCTCGACATGAACGAGCAGGGTCGGCTCATGGTCGGGAAACGACCTGGGCCGCGAGTTGACCGAACCGTTGCTCGCTGACCTCGTCGGCAGCGTGATACACCACCATCCGCTGCCCGGCATCGGCGATGTCGAGGAACTCGACCTCGAGGCGGATCGATCCGACGGCAGGGTGTACGACGTGGTCGATGCAGACCTGGAACGGCGCGATCGTTGCGGAGGCCCAGGACGCTGCGAATTCCGTGCCCGGCTGGTTCAATCGATCGACGATGGCCTGCTTTCGCGCTTGGTTCGCAGCCCGAACCGATTGAGCTTTGAAGTCTGCGACGAGGGCGTCGACCACACGAGGTAGTTCTGCTTCGTGGATTCTTCCTCGCAACTCAGGGTCGGTCACCAGGAGCAACATGAGGTTGCGACCCTCGAATGGGATCGAAGCGAAATCGACGAACAACACCGTTGCGAGATCGTTCCAGGCGAGAATGTCGCCGACGTCGTCCAGTACGAGGCCGGCGCACAGACCGTCGAGTCGATCCAGCAGCTTCATGATGCCGGGGCGGACGGCCACGGTCGTGGTCGGTCCGGTGTCTCGACCCGACAGTCGACGCAGGTGGCGGTGGTTGGCGGGATCTAGCTGTAGCGCTGATGAGATTGCGTCGAGCACTTCGATCGACGGATTCGTGGCTCGCCCCTGTTCGAGTCTTGAGTAGTAGTCGGTGGAGACGTTGGCGATCTGAGCGACTTCTTCGCGACGTAGTCCCGCCGTTCTACGTCGCGCCGTGGTCGAGATCCCGGCCCGATCGGGATCCAGGTTCTCGCGCTTCTCTCGAAGAAACTCGCCGAGTCGGTGGTCGGCCATCGCTCGGACCGTACCAAGGGGTGTTCGCACGCCCGACCGTGTGCTCGACGCAAGGCACGGTCTTGCGGTCCGCGGATCGACGGGGCGTAGGAGAAGCGCCGACCGCTACGGCACGCTCGACCGATGCCACGCACATCAGTTCCCACCCCCGACCTCGCTGAGGTCCCGATGTACTCCCAGGTCGTTCGAGCCGGCGACATGCTCCACGTGTCGGGACAGGTGGCCTGGAACGCCACCGGCGACATCGTCGGGGTCGACGATCCCAACGCACAGGTCGAACAGGTCTTCACCAATCTCGGATCGGCCCTCAGGGCCGCCGACTCCTCGTTCGACGACGTCGTCGACGTCACCATCTTCTACACCGACCACCGAGTGGTCGAGCCAGTCATGGACGCCCTAGCGCGGAGCTTCGCCGTGCCCGGCCCCTGTCTCACAGGAATCGAGGTCACTGCGCTCGCCGGGACCGACCTCATGGTCGAGATCAAACTGACTGCCTACGCTCCGGCTACGCCGGGGGTGCTCTGAGCGCAACGGACACCCTCGGCGCCCGCTGGCGCGATCTGGAGCGGGCCGCCGAGCGCTGAGGTGCCGTTTCCGGAGCGGTGGAGGACGACGCTCGCCGTGAACATCGTCGAGCGGGTTCGCGTTCCCTCAGGTCGGCCAGAGACCGATGTCAGCTTCGAACTGATTCACGATCTCTTCGATCGTCGAGTCCAGATGGTGGGTGATTCGATCGCTCGTCGCGTTCGCGCGTCGCGACGTCCAGTCGAGCAGTTCGCGGAGGTCTCCGGCGAGGTCAGCACGAACCTCGCCCCAACGATCTGCCGCACGCGTCCGGTCGGTGGTCCATGTCGTGTCGTTCACGCTGACGAGGCCTGCGACTGCGAGCAACGTCTTGCGAGCAGCGATGCGTCCGAGGAGTGCTGGGTCGGTGGGAGCACAGCGTCGGCGCCAACGGTCGAGGTGCTGGGCGATGTCGCCGTTGAAGCCGCGCGCGGCGTGCAGATCAGCGGGGAACGGAGATCCCGCGCGATCGATCTCGGGGCCCACGAGTCGTACGCAGTAGTGATGGAGGAAGACGCGGTTGCCGTACGCCTCGTCGGTGGCTCCGGTGAAGTCCGATTCCGCGGCGCTCGCGATCTCCACTCCGCGACAGAGGTCGGAGAAGTCGGTCGAAAGTGAACTGCTGATCGATGCGGCGAGCTCCGTTGGAACTCCGACCGTGAGGAGGTCGACGTCAGAACCAGGCGCGGCAGCGGTCCCCGTCGCCACTGAGCCGTAGACGTACACCGATGCTCGGGGTGCAGCAGCGCTGATCTGGGTCGTGGCCGCATCCAGCACGTCGGAGTAGCCATCTGGAATCCGCTCGCGGCTCGCGCCTGTGATGATCGCTCCCGTCGCAGACACCCCCTCCCGTGGATCAAGCACGGGCGACTCCGGCTGAGGTGGCGGATCGAACGATGGGCACGAACGTGATCGTCGCACGCCACATGGGGCCTGCACGCTCGGGAGCACCTGAGCGAGCGCAGTCGTGCGGTACCGGGCGGGCATCGGTCGCTCGGGGAGGCGTGATCATGCGACGCGGCCCGGCAGCCGTACGTCCCTCCACGTCGCCGGAAGCCGGGTGGCTGTTCCACCGCGTGGATCGGGCAACGTGTGTCTGACTCGCCGAGACGGGGTGTCGGGCCGAGAGCTTGGCGGCGTAGCTGCGCTGAGCGGCTTGCTTGGAGACACCCGACACCGCTCCGATCTGCGACCAAGAACGGTCAGCCTCACGTGCGTCGCGAATCGCGTCAAGCAGTGCGGTGTCGACGTCGTCTCGCTGCTCGCTCGGCTTCGGTGGTGGTCTCGTGCCGTTGATCTGATCGGTGCGACAGAGGTTCCGGACTGGTCGTTCCGTCGCTGTCGATCAGCGGTCATCGAGGGTCTGCCAGACGGTCTCGTCGATAGCGTCGGCCGGATGCGAGGGCACCATCTCTGCCTCGGATGCGCCGATGACCCTGCTTGATCCCGTTGCGGTCGGTCGTCTGGAACGGCTCCGTGCAACGATGCGAGCGGAGTCGGTGCCGGTGGTGATCACGGCCGATCCGATCGATGTCTTCTACGCGACGGGCGTGCGGAACATGACCGTGTTCTCGATGATGGGCGCTTCTCGCTTCGTCGCCGTCTTCGCCGACGGCCCGGTGATCGCATGGGAGTTCGCAGGATCGGAACACCTCGCGACGGACGTCACGACCGTCGATGAGGTCCGCACCGCACCGGGGATCACCGCGGTCGCTGGGAGCCGGTACCGCTCGGCGATCGACGACTTCGCAGCCGAGATCGCGACGCTGTGCGCCGAGTACGGTGCCGACATCGTCGGCGTCGAAGGGTTCGACCACGAGGTCACCGACGCGCTCCGGGCGAACGGCCTGACCCTGTGCTCGGCGACCGAGGTGTTCGTCGAGAGCCGACGCATCAAACTGCACGGCGAGATCGAGGTCATGCGTGACGGGATCGAACGAGTCAGCGACGCCGTCGCGCACATGGTCGAACACCTCCGTGCCGGCACCACGGAGATCGAGGTGTGGTCGCACTTCCATCAACGCCTGATCGCCACCGACGGCGAGTACGTGTCGACCCGTCTCGTACAGGCGGGCGAGCGAACGTTCCCGTACTTCCAGGAGGCCGGCCCACACCCGATCTCCCACGGCGACTTGTTCTGCATCGACACCGACGCCATCGCCTACGGCGGCTACGGCGTCGATCTCTCGCGCTGCTACAGCGTCGGGGCCGAGCCCACCGCCGACCAGCGATCGCTCCACGCGAAAGCACGCGAACAACTCGAACACAACGCCGACCTCCTCGGCCCCGGCGTGTCGTTCTCCGAGTTCGCTCGGAGCGCTTGGGTCGTGCCCGCGCGACATGCGCCGTGGGGCTACTACTGCCTGGCCCACGGGCTCGGGCTCTGCGGTGAGTACCCCTACGTACCGCTCGCTCGCACCGGTGACACGTATGACTTCGACGGTGAGTTCGAGCCCGGCATGGTCATCTGCATCGAGAGCTACATCGGCGACGAGACCCTCCAGCAGGGCGTGAAACTCGAGGACCAGTACCTCATCACCGACACCGGCTCCGAACGACTCACGACGGCACCCTTCGACCCCGCACTCTGAACGATCCGATCGGGTCGCCGAGCGCCGAGGTGCCGTCCTGGTCGGTTGCCGCGCTCTCTGCCGGCAGCGGTCGCGGAGCAGGGTCAGTCGGATCGTTGCCGTTGCCTCGGGTCGTCGGCATCGGGTTCGGCGTGAGGTCGGGTGCGTGCAGCGCTCGTCGCACGACATCGGAGTCTCGTCGGCGGTGAGCCGTGGACTCATCTCGTGAGCTTCGACTCCTTCGACTTCGCCGACCGCGGGCGCCGTCATTCGCGTCGGTCGTCCACGGTTGCCTCGAGGCTCCCGAGGGCCGGGGTCTCGTCTCCTCCTCGGGGTGAGCGGATCAGCACGTAGACAGCGCCGAGGATCGTGGCTGATGCCGACGCCCACATCGCGATGCCGAACCCGCTGTTGACGCTGGTCTGGACGAGTTCGACGATGCGAGGGGCGTCGGGTCCTGCCTCGGCCGCGGCACCGAGTCCGATCCCGGGTGCTTCTCGGACGGTGTCGGCGAGGCCTGGCGGAAACGACGCGCTCGCGTTGTCGATCTCGTTCTTGTAGCCGGCGGAGAAGGCGGAGCCGATGATGGCGATGCCGACTGCTCCCCCGAGTTCGCGCATCACGTCGTTGATGGCGGATGCGACGCCTTGCTCTTCGGCGGGGAGTGATTCGACGATCGCTTCGGTGGCGGGTGGTGCTGCGAGTCCGAAGCCGAGGCCGTAGACGAGGACTGCGGTGCCGAATGCCCAGTAGTTCGATCCGGTGGTCAGCAGCGTGAACATGAACGAGCCGAGAGCGAGGAGGAGGAGTCCGGAGGCGCCGACGATCCCGCGCCCGAGGCGCTTGGACAGGCCGGGTGCGAGTGCGGATCCGAGTGGGATGGTGACCCCGATCGGGAGGAGCGCTGCGGCGACGATGAACGGGCTGTAGTCGAACACGAACGCGAGGTGTTGGGTGGCGACGAAGAAGAACCCGAACGAAGCGAAGAACTGGAGGAAGATCGACACCGAACCCGTCGAGAAGCCTCGCCGCTCGAACAGTTCGAGGTCGAGGAGCGGATGCTCGGTGCGGAGCTCCCAGACGACGAAGCCGAGCAGACCGATGATGCCGGCGACGAAGCCGGCGACGGTGATGGTGTCGGTCCAGCCCTTGACCGGGCCTTCGATGATGCCGAGCACGAGGCCGCCGATGCCGACGATCGACAGGACACTTCCGATCGGGTCGAGGTTGGAGTCGGCGGGGTCGGACGTTTCGGGAACAGCGACCGTCACCACGATCGCGGCGACGACGCTGACGACGGCCATCGCGAGGAAGATCGACCCGAACCAGTAGCGCTCGATGAGGCCGCCGGCACCGAGCGAGCCGAGGGTCCCGCCGAGGCTGGCGCTCGCAGCCCACGCGGCGACCGCTTTGCCTCTGGATTCGTCGGGGATCACGTTGGTGATCGTGGACAGTGTTCCCGGGAAGATGAGCGCGGCGCCAGCCCCGGCGATGCCGCGCATGACGATCAGGGTCGTCGTGTCGGTCGTCGCCGCTGACCACACCAGCGCGGCGACGAAGATCACGAAGCCGATCAGCATCAATCGCTTCCGACCGAACCGGTCGCCGAGCGCACCAGCTGGCAGGAGCGACGCCGCGAGGACGACGTTGAAGGCATCGATGATCCACTGCAGTTCGGACTGGCTCGCCTGAAGCGTCTCGCCGATGAACGGGATGGCGACGGAGATGCCGGCGCCACTCGCGATGATCACGACCACCGCGAGGCACATCGAACCGATGATCAACATGCGTCGGCGGCTGCTCGGCGCTGGTGCCCTCGACTCGTGTCGGAGGTCGAGGTCAGTCACGGGCGTCCTCGATGAACGTGTGGAACGCGGCGAGAGCCAGGTCCTTCGCCTTCGGACGGTGCGTCCCACCGCCGACGCAGATGCGCTCCTCGAAGTCCGAGCGGTGTGCGTCGAACCGTTCTTCGCCGTTGTCGTGCGCCGATCCGTCCAGCAGATCGAAGCTGCGTGCGGTGAAGCCGCTTGCGTTCTCGGTCATTCGTCATCTCTCTCTCGGTGGCCCGGGCTGCGGCCGCTACACCGTGCATCGCCACTTCCCTGAACGGACCGACCTGCTGCGGGACGCAGGCGGCTTCGACCAGGTCGTCGAAGCCGAACGACTGACCGGCGACGTCCGCGCCGACCTCGTCTCACAACTCACCGCGTACCGCGATGCGATGGATGGTACCGAGCTACCCCAGCTGGTGATCTCGGCGATCGAGCGAGCCGAGCAGGACTCATCGGTCGAGGACCTCCGAGCGCGCCTCGCCCGGCGATCTCCATGCGGTGCTCGGCGCGTGGCCCGACAGCGGCGTCTGCGGGCGCCTCGCTGGTCTGCGATCAAGGTTCAATCATTGGACTTTTCCAGCTGATGGTGTCAGAGTGCTCCGATGACCGCCGAGGCCGAGCCGCTCACACCCCCTGCACCGGTGGTCGGAACCCCGCGGGCGGCGAAGCTCACCCTGGCCGTCGCGTCACTCGCCGTGTTGGCGGTGTTCCTCGACACGACCGTGCTGTTCGTGGCGTTTCCCGACATCGTGGCGACGTTCGACTCGGTCGCGCCGACGCAGCTGTCGTGGGTGCTGAACGCGTACACGATCGTCTTCGCTGCGCTGCTCGTACCGGTGGGCAAGATGGCCGATCGCGTCGGGCACAAGCGTGCGTTCCTTGTCGGTTCGGCGTTGTTCACGATCGCGTCGCTGCTGTGCGCGGTGGCCCCGAGCGCCGCCGTTCTGATCGCCTTCCGGGTGGTCCAGGCTGCCGGCGCGGCGGTGCTGATCCCGTCGTCGCTCGCCTTGGTGCTGCGTGCGTTCCCCCCGGCGAAGGTGCCGTTCGCCGTCGCGATCTGGGGCGCGAGCGGTGCTCTGGCCGGTGCCCTCGGGCCGACGCTGGGTGCCGTGTTGGTCGAGGCCGCGAGCTGGCGATGGGTCTTCCTGATCAACCTGCCGGTCGGCGTGTTCACGGTGGTGGCCGGCCGCCGCATCTTGAACGAGTCACGGAACGCCGCCACGGTCCTTCCCGCACCGATCGGGGTGGTCTTGATCGCGGCTGGCGCCGGGCTGGTATCGCTGGGTGTCGTGCAGAGCGAGGAGTGGGGGTGGCTCGGTGTCGGCACGATCGGTTCGATCGTGGCCGGCGTCGCGCTCCTCGTCGCGTTCTGGCTGCAACAGCGCACCACGTCGGCTCCGGTCCTCGACCTGGAGCTGTTCTCGATCCGCGACTTCAAGTGGGGCAACGCCGCGACGATCGCGTTCGGCATCGCGTTCACCGCGATGTTCTTCTCGTCGATCCTGTTCCTCACCGAGGTGTGGCAGTACTCGATCCTGCGAGCCGGGTTCGGCGTCGCGCCCGGGCCGTCGCTGGTGGCGGTCCTCGCTCCGAACATGGGCAACCTCGCCGGGCGCGTCGGCCAACGTCCGCTGCTGATCGTGGGCGGACTCGCGTTCGCAGCGGGCGGAGTCTGGCGCCTCGTCGCGCTCGGCGGTCAACCCTCCTACGTCATCGAGTACCTCCCGTCGATGCTGTTCACCGGCATCGGCGTCGCCATGTGCCTGCCGCAACTGTCGAGCGTCGTCGCCCAGTCCCTGCCCCCTGATCGACTCGGCGTCGGCGGGGCCGCGAACCAAGCGATCCGTCAGTTCGGAGGCACGCTCGGCGTCGCTCTGACGATCGCCTTCGTCGCAGGGTCGACGTCACTCGACGACGCGCTCGACGGGTTCGACGACGTGTGGTGGCTGCTCATCGTCGGCGGGGTCGCCACGTCGGCACTCTCGACTCCGCTCCTCACCCGACGAGCGCTCGCGACGACGGATTCCTAGGCTGGAAGCGTGAGACGCACCTCGTTCGACACGATGCGATGCTCGATCGCTCAGGCCCTCGACGTCGTCGGCGATCCATGGACGCTGCTCGTCGTGCGCGAAGCGTTCTTCGGCACCACGAGGTTCGACGACTTCCAACGCAACCTGAGCATCCCCCGTGCCACGCTGTCATCTCGGCTCTCCAGCCTCGTCGAGCACGGCGTCCTCGACCGCAGTGACGACCCCGATGACCGGAGGCGGCACACCTACACCATCACGACCAAGGGTCGAGCCCTCGACTCGGTGATGGTCGCCCTCCTCCAATGGGGCGACGCGTGGTCCGACATCACCGAACCCCCGGTGACACTGCTCGACCTCGACAGCGACCAGCCGATCGAACCGATCTACGTCGACGCCAGATCCGGAACCCCTCTCGGCGAGCTCCGCATCGGTCGACGCATCAACCCGACCACCGACGGTTGACCCGAACGCGCGATCGTGTCTGCTCGCGCCCTTCTCGCGACCGCAGCGAGCACGAGCTTCCCGCCGGGTCCGCCGAGCGCCGCGCGCCCGCTCAGATCCGCGCCGGGAGCGAGGTGGTGGCGACCAGACCCAGCGCGAGGACGACGGCGATCGCGAGGTACAACGTCCAGAACGACCCGAGGACGAGGGCTCCCCCGGCGAGGACCGGGGTGACCACGAAGGACGCCTCACGCCAGGTCGAGAAGACGCTCGTCATCGCGATCCGCTCGTGGTGGTGCACCGTCCGCATGAACGGGATGTTGCCCACGACGTCGAGCGCGGCACCCCCGGCGGCGCCGGTGAGCCAGAACACCACGCCGACCGGTCGGGGCTCGCCGATCGATGCGAGCGCGACCATGCTCGCCGACATCCACGCGAGAGCGACGAGGATCACCTGCCGCGTCCCGAAGCGTCGAGCTGCGCGACCGACCAGTGGGCTCGTGAACAGCATGGCGCTCGCGACGGAGAGGAAGCTCCCGGCGAGCCAGGTGGCGAGGCCGGCCTCGACGACGTAGATCGGTCCGTAGATGAACAGCGCCGCCCAGAACACCGCGCGCGTCGTGGTGATCGCGTACGCGGTGCGGAGCTGCGGTTGGGAGAAGAACCTCACGACGTTGCGGGCGGGGTTCGTGACCGTGGTCGTCGGGGTCAGCAGAACGGGGTTCCGATGCAGCCGGAGTCGCCAGAAGTAGGCCACGGCCATCGCCGAGAGGCACATCGAGATCACGAACGGCGCGTTCGCGTGCCCGCGGCCGTACAGCGTGACGCCGACCGACGGCCCGATCAGCCAGGCGGCTCCGGAGTACATCAGCCGCAGCGGTTCGGTGCCCGTCAGCTCCCCGCTGCCGATGTGGTCCATGATGTAGAGCGACACGCACACCGAGAACAGCGACGCCTCGGCCGACCGCAGCCCCTCCGCGACGGCGAAGAGGGGGCCGTCCGCGACGGTGAACAGGGCGGCCGCGACGAAGACGGCGGCCATCGCCGAGGTGACGAGCCAACGGCGCTGCAGCCGTGCCTCGAGCCAGCCGGAGCTCAAGGTGAGCGCCAGCGTGATCAGCGCGCCACCGAAGAACACGGCCGAGACGGCCTGCTTCGAGCCCAGGGCCTCGAGCGCGCTCAGCGGGACGACGCCGACCATCATCGAACGCGCCAGGCCCTCGAGGCCGTTGAGGCGCGCCAGCTCGATCCCGGCCCCCGGATCGACGTCCGTCAGCCCCTCGGGTCGCCTCCATCGCACAGCCGGGCGAATCTACGCCCGCGAGGGCTCGCCGTTCGACGCACGTGGAGGGGCGGCGTCCCTGACCGGCGCCCTCGCCGGCGTGCGCCCGGCCATCGACGGTCGGCGCCCGACGGGTAGGATCTCGTGCCGGAGTTCGCAGCGAGCTCGCTGCGCCCGCACGTGGGGGGACATGGCACTCGACAGACGGAGCCCGATGCCGCTCTGGGCGCAGCTCGAGCGGGCGCTGCGCACCCGTCTCGATGCCGGCGAGTTCGACGTGCGCTTCCCGACCGATGCGGAGCTGGTCGCCGAGTACGAGGTGAGCCGCCACACGGTCCGCGAGGCCATCCGCCACCTGAACTCCACGGGCATCCTGCGCCGCGAGCGAGGTCGCGGCACCGTCGTCGACCGCAGCGAGTTCGAGCAACCGCTCGGTGCGCTGTACAGCCTGTTCGAGACGGTCGAGTCGTCGGGCGCGGACCAGCGAAGCTCGGTCCTCGAGATGCGCGAGGTCCGCGACCCGAAGGTCGCGGAGCGCCTCGGGCTCGCCGCCGACGCTCCGATGTTCTTCCTCGCCCGACTCCGCTGCGCGGACGACGAACCGCTCGCGCTCGATCGGTCGTGGCTGCCGATGCACATCGCCCACGACCTCATGTCGAGCGACTTCGAGCACACGGCGCTGTACACCGAGCTGCGCGAGCGCGCCGGGATCGTCCCCGACGCCGGCTGGGAGCGCATCGCCCCGGTGGTACCGACCGCCTCGGAGCGGCGTTTGCTCGGGATGGGCGCTCCCGAGGCCGCCTTCTTCCTGGAGCGACTCGGCACCGCCGACGGCCGGCCGCTCGAGTGGCGGACGACGGTCATCCGCGGCGACCGGTACCGGTTCGTGTCGAACTTCGCCGCCCGGAGCGCACCGGGACTCGTCGCCTCGCCGGCCGACCGAGCCCCTGCGGGCTGAACGCGGCGGACGGGACCCGGCGCCGCCCGCCCACGGGTCGGCGGGTGCGGACCGAGCTCGTCGCCGGACGCCCCCGTCGTCGGGTCAGACGGCGACCAGGGAGATCGACGCCCGCCGATCGACGACCGCCGCCTGGTCCACGGTGATCCAGTCGCCGAGCGCGATCTCGTCGTCGTCGCCGGCGTGAGCAGCGACCACCAACTCACGCACCCCGCCCGAGACGGCCGGGACCGCCACCTCGAGCGCGCAGGCCGTGCCGTCCCACGCGGGCAGCTCGACCGCGGCCACCTCGGCCGGATCCGTGCTCGCGTCCGTCGCGTCGACCACCAGGACCCGCAGGCACGTCGGTGACGGGAGGGCGTCGCCCAGCGGCTCGATCTGCACGAGGACGCTCTCGCTCACCCGCCGCACACGTCCGTGCAGCGGCGCCGCCGGGATCGTCAGCGGGCGGAGGAGGCCGACGGGTTCGACGACGGGGACGTCGCCGATCCCCGGAACCCTCGTCGGCTGGTGCACCTGCGTGTCGTCCATCTGAACCTCCTCCTCAGCGCATCGGTCTGCGGGCGACCGAACTTGAGAGCACGAGTGGTTCGGATCGCGCCTGATACGTGGATCAGACGGATCCCCCGACCGGCGCGCTCGAACCTAGTAGCGCACCCCCGGCAGCTGCGGCTCGAAGTTCCCGGGCGGACCGTCGCCGGGTGGGCAGGAGGTCGTCGCCGGGCGCTGCGCGCCGGTCGGATCGGTCCAGGTGATCGAGAAGGTGTCGGGCGGGTCGGGCGGGGCGGCCCGTTCGACGTCGACGCCCGCTCCGATCAGGGCCGCCGCCTGCGGGGCCGCGAACGAGGTCCCGCTCCACGTCCCCCTCCCCTCCACGAAGACCTCCTCACCGGGGAGCCACGCCTCGACCCAGCCGCCGTGGTTGGAGAAGCAGCTCCGTGCGGCGTCGAGGTCCTCGCGCTCGGTGCCGACGATCGAGCCGACGCTCGTCACGACGTCGTCGAGGCCGAACTCGGTGTCCACGCCGAAACCGGCCGGCCACGAGATCTGATCGGTCTCGTCGTTGCCGGCCGACACGGAGAAGTGCTCGACGCGCTGACCCTCGACCAGGCGGAGCATCGTCTCGGCCAGCTCGACCAGGGGGTCGTCGGGCTCGATCCGATCGTCGCAGCGGTAGGTCCCCAGCGACATGTTGACGATGGTGCGGGTCCTGGTGGGGTCGATCCGCTGCAGGAGGGCGATCACGTCGTCGAGGACGAAGTACTCGCCGGCCGCAGGCGGTGACGGCGGGAGCGTGACGACGTCACCACCCGACATCGACTCGATCACGTCTCCGACGAAGTCGCCGTGGTCGGCCCCGTCGTCGATCACCACGTACCCGGCGTCGGCCGCGGCGCTGCGCTCGTCGTCCGACAGGTTCGGCTCGTGCCCGGGCCCGGCGCCGGGGTCCTGGGTGTCGCTCGGGTGGAAGCGGATGATGCCCTGGGGGAAGAAGACCGGGCGTTCGCCGGCCTCCGTCTCGACGAACGCCTCGGGGAAGCGGTCGTCGGCGCACACCCGGAACCGCAGCGCTTCGTCCCCGTCGGAGCGCTCGCACAGCGACGCCACGAACTGGAGGGCCTGGCTCTCGGGGTCGATGCCCCGACCCCCGTCCTCGCACGCCGTGACCGGCAGGTCGTCGGTCCCCTCGTCGGGCTCGGTGCCCTCGGTCGTCGTGCCGGTGACGTCGGTGGTGCCGGGTCCCGAGCCGCCGGTCGTGTCGGGCGCGGTGCCCGCCGTCGTGTCGCCGGTCGTGGCCTCGGTCGTTCCGGCGGTCGTGATCCCGGTCGTGTCGAGGGTCGTGGCGGTCGCGTGGTCGGTGGAGGGCGCCGAGGCGACGTCGCCGTCGTCGGAGCCGCAGGCCGCGGTCGCGACGGCGAGGGCCAGCGCGAGGGCTGCGGCGAGGCGGCGGCCTGGTGGTGGTGTCGTGGGCATGGGTCGTTCGTCTCCTCGGTGGTCTGCTCCCGCCACGAGTCGGTTCCGGGCGTCCTGATACCGATCGGCCCCGCCTGCCCACCGAGAGTAGCTTCCTCACCCATGGTGACGAACGTGGACGAGCTCCCACGTGACGACGCCGAGGTGCTGGTGCTCGCCAACAGCGACCCCCGTCGCGTCCTCGACGCCGCCGCTGCGGATCCCGGCGCGCCGTCGGTGACGGGGTGGCGGGCGGTCGCCATCGCGCACCGCGTCCTGGGCCACCTCGACGAGGCGCTCGCCGCGACCGCGACCGGGGTCGAGCGCGCCCTCGCCTCGGACGACCGGCGCGGGGCGGCGCTGTGCCGCTTGACGGCGGCACCGATGCTCGCCCAGCTCGGGGAGGTGGCCGGGGCGTTCGCGGCCCTCGACGACGCCGAGCAGGTGCTGCACGGCGTCGATCGGGCTGAGGTCCACTTCCAGCGCGGCGGCGTCCTCGGCCTCGTCGCCGACTACCGGCCGGCGCGCCGCGAGTACACGATGGCGCTCGCGGCCTTCCGGCGGGCCGGCCTGGTCGCGTGGACCGCGGACACCTTGATGAACCGCGGCCTGATGAGCGCCTACCTCGGCGCGACGCGCGCGGCGCGCTCCGATCTCGCCACGGCGGCCGAGCTGTTCGACGCCGAGGGTGACCGCATCGGTGCCGGCGCGGCCATCCACAACCTCGCGCTCGCGGCGCTGATCGCCGGCGAACCCCTCCGTGCGCTCGCCGACTTCGAGCGCGCCGACGAGCGCCTGTCCGCGGCGGGCTTCCCCGTCGAGCTGTTCCACGCCGACCTGTGCGCCGCGCTGCTGGCGGTGGGCCTGCGCGGCGACGCCATCGACGTCGCGACGGCGGGCGTGGCGGCGCTCGAGGCGGCGGGCAACGACCTCGAGGCCGCCACGCAGCGGTTGGTGCTCGCCACCGCGCTGGCGCACGGCGGTGACGTGGAGCGCGCCCGGAGCCACGTCGAGGCGGCGCGCACGGCGTTCGTCGCCCAGGGGCAGGGCCACCGGGCGCGGCGCGCCGAGCTGGCGCGCTGGTCGATCGAGCTCGCCTCCGGGGCCGACCCCGCCGAGGTGGGCGATCGCGTCGAGGAGCTGTGCGGCCGGTTCGCGCTCACCGGTCACGAGGAGTGGCACGGCGCGGCGCTGCTGGTCGCGGTGGACGCTGCCCTCGCCCGCGGCGACCTGGAGGCGGCCGCCGCGGCGCTCGGGCGTCACCGGCGCACGTCGCCGCCGTTCACCCAGCTCGTGCGCCGGTGCGCTCTCCAGGCCGAGGTCGTTCGGCGGCGCGGACGCCCCGGCGAGGCCCTGCGAGCGGCGCGGCGCGGGCTGCGACTCGTCGAGCGCGAGCGCGATCGCGCGACGACGATGGAGCTGCACGACTCGCTGTCCGACCACCTCGTCGCGCTCGGGCGGATCGGGGTCGGGTGCCTGGTGGCGTCGCAGCGGCACCGCGACGCCCTCGTGTTCGCCGAGCGGATCGCCCGGGTGCGCGAGGAGGCGGTCGACGCATCGGCGGAGGTGGGCGGCGCGCCGAGCGCGTCGGCGACGCTCGTCGAGCACCGGGCGGTGACGCGCGCGATCGAGGAGGCGGAGAACGAGCGGCGCGACCCGACGCCGCTGGTTCGCCGCCGACGCGAGCTGCGCCGGGCGGTGCGTGCCGAGCGGGCCCGGCGCGACCGCGGTCGGCGTGGCACGACCGGATCCATCGTGGCCCTGCCCGGCACCGCGACGGTGCGCCGCTTCGCCGTCGACGGGTCGTCGCTGTGGGCGCTCGACCTGGTCGGCGGCCGGGTGAGCGGCCGCCCGCTGGGGGATCTCGACGAGATCGAGGCGGCGTGCCGCGAGCTGACGTTCCGAGCGCGCCGAGCGCTGTTCGGCCGCACCGGGGACGCTGCCCTCCACGGGGTGGCCGCCGAGGTCGACGAGCTCCTCGGCCACCCCGGGGAGCTCGGCGGCGACGACGGCGTGGTGCACCTGGTGGTCGACTCCGCGATCCCGATGATCCCATTCTCGATGCTGCCGTCGCTGCGTTCGACCGCCTGGGCGCACTCGGTCCAGGCATCCGCCCGACCGGGGCCGGACCGCTCCGGGGCGTCCGGGTCGGTCGTGCTCGTGGCCGGACCGGACCTGGACAGCGCGGAGCGCGAGATCGACGCCCTCGCCTCCCTCCACCCCCGGGCTCGGGTGCTCACGGGTCCGGACGCGACCTGCGGCGCCGTGCTGGCGGCGCTCGACGGCGCCGAGCTCGTCCACGTCGCCGCGCACAGCTCGTTGAACACCGACAACCCGATGTTCAGCTCGTTGTCGCTCGCCGACGGCGCGCTCACCGTCCACGAGATGGGACACCTCGTGCGGCCGGCGAGCACGGTCGTGCTCGCGAGCTGCGAGTCCGCGACGTCGGTGGCCGTGGGGACGTCGTCGATCGGGTTGACCAACTCGCTGCTGCGCTTCGGCATCGGGTCCGTCGTCGGGTCGGCGTGCGAGATCCCCGACAGCGAGGCGACGGCCGGCGTCCACCGCCGACTCCACGAGCGCGACCTCCAGGACCTGCCGCGCGCCCTGCGGGACGTGCGCACGGACCCGTCCCTCGGCCACGACGAGGGCCTGGTCGCACGCGTCCTGATCCCGGCCACCCTCGCTCCCCGGGGGTGACCCGCACCGGCGGGCGGGCTCTCGTCGGGATCGCCGCGCCGTGCGGCCGGTCCCCGCGCCGCCGACGCTCGCCGGTGCGCGGTCAGCGCCGAGCCGGCCCGGGGCCGCCGACCGTGCCGGCCGCCGTCAGAGCCGGAGCCAGTCCGTCGTCGTTCGGCCGACGCCGGACTCGACCACGAGGCGCACCCGACCGTCGCGCCGCCCGGTGCGGAACCAGCCTCGGCGGTTGACCTCCAGGTCCGTGAGCTCGCCGTCGCCGGTCTGCAGGGCGAGGCGCAGATCGGGGAGCGCGGGCTCGACCTGGCCCGACACCTCGTCGCCGGTCACCTCGACGCTGATCTCGATGCCGTCCGACTCGAACACGATCGAGCGAGTGTCCGACGTCGAGCGGCTGGCCAGCGGCGAGACGAGGCTGTCGGAGACGATCTCGGCGAGCTCGCTCTCGAGGCGCAGCAGGCGCTGGCTCTCGATCGCGAACCGTCGCGCCGAGGCGGGGACCGGGTCGTGGCGATCGATCGCCTCGGCCAGCAGCTCGAAGGTCCGCTCGAGCTCGTCGCCGGCGCCGTCGGTGGCGTCGTCCGAGCCGCTCACGGCGTCCCTCCGAGGATCTGGGAGACGGCGCTCGTCGCTCGCAGCTTGCGCAGGCACCGCTCGCGGGTGGGTCCGATCGAACCCGTCTTCATGTCGAGCTGCTCGCCGATGACGTCGTAGGGGACCTTCGGTACGGCGACCAGGAGGCGCAGCAGCTCGCGGCAGCGCTCGTCGAGCTCGGCGAACCCCTCCCACACCAGTTCGCTGACCGCACGCTGCTCGGCGCTGGCGGCCGGGCCGGGCTCGGATGCGTCCTCGGTGTCGAATCGGTCGGTCGGCCGTTGGCGCGAGGCGTGGCGGATGACCGCGAGACCCTCGTTGCGCGCCGTCGTCGCGATCCACCCGGCGAGGCGCTCGGGGTCGCGGATCGTGTCGTGGCGCTCGACGAGGCGCAGCCAGACCGTGCCGAAGACGTCCTCGGCCTGGGCCCGGTCGAGGCGGAGCGAACGTGCGGCTCCCCAGATCGCCGGGCTGAGGCGCTCGACGAGCTCGGCCCACGCCTCGTCGTCCCCGTCGACCCCCAGCCGGAGCAGCTCTCCCGTCGAGCGGTCGGTGGACACGCGGGCGATCGTAGGCCCCCGTCGGGTGCGGGCGTGACACCGGGGTCTCGTGGTGGTGCTCATGGCTCCACGAGCGCGGCGGGGCGGTTCCGATACGCGACGGCTCCGGAGACGGCGGTCACGCCGGTCCGCGGATCGCGTATCAGTCGGCTCCCGCGGCTCTCGTCAGGAGGAACCGATCGCCGAGCCCGCACCGAGGAACCGCCATGTCACCCACCGCCCAACTCACGACGTCCGCCACCGTGGTGGCGCTGTCGCTGGCACCGCTCGCCGGGTGCGCCGGCTGGTCCCGGTGCCGGTCGCGACGGGTCGCCCGCCGCGAGCGTCGGCGACGCTGCGTCCCGTCCCCGCTGGCACCGTGGAGGCGGGCCGCCGCCGCGGCGATCGACGCCGGCGGCTGCTGGGGCGTCGCGACCTGGGCGTCGGTGAGCCTCGTCGGCGAGGACGCGGTCCTCGACGCCGCCTACCTGCGGACCTTCGCGACGTCGCTGGTGGCGTCGTGCGTCGCTCTCGCGGTGACCGCTGCGGTGAGCGGTCGCAGCCCGGGGAAGTGGGCGGCGGGCGGCCGCCTCGTGCGCTACTCGGACCCGCGCACGGCCGTGTCGGTGCCGCGAGCCGTCGCGCGCATCGTGCTGGCCGTCGTGGCTCCCGTCGGCGTGCTGCTCGTCGCCGACCGGGGTCGACGTGGGATGCACGACCACCTGACGGACACGATGGTCGTCTCCGCGCGGCGGGTGATCCCGGCGCGGTCCCACGCGGCGACGGTCGCCGACTCGCGGTCGACGGCACCGAAGGGCACCGACGCGACGGTCGGGGACCCGAGGATCGTGCGGTGGAGCGAGCCGTCGGCGCACCTGCGGCGCGACGCTGCGCGAGGCGTCGACGCATCGCTCGGACGTGCCGGCTGAGTCGGGGCCCGCCCGGCGCGACGGTGCTCAGCGGCTCGGTGACGGAGCGGTCGCGGAGGGCTCCGGCGCCGCCGTGACGTCGTCGCCCGACGCGTCCTGGCAGCGCGGGCAGCGGCCCCAGTAGACGACCTCCGCCTCCTCGATCTCGAACCCCGCGTCGTCCTGAGGGGTCAGGCACGGCGTCGCGTCGATCGCGCAGTCGACGTCGGCGAGGGCGCCGCACGACCGGCACACCAGGTGGTGGTGGTTGTCGTCCACCCGATCCTCGTAGCGCGCCGCGGATCCGGCGGGCTGGATGCGGCGGATCAGACCTCGGGCGACCATCGCGGCCAGCGCGTCGTAGGCGGCCTGGCGCGAGATCGCGCCGATCTCGGAGCGGGCGACCTCGGCGAGCTCGTCGGCGGTGGCGTGCGGCCTCGCCGAGATCGCACGCAGCATCGCCATCCGCTGCGCCGTGACGCTGAGACCCGCGTCGCGCAGGATCGTTGCGGAGCGCTCGGTCACCCCACTACTGTGGCCCGGAATTTGGACTCTGTCAAGTTCTGGCCGTCATCGGGAAGATCCTCGCTCCGTCGCGCACGGGTCCGCCGGACGGGTCAGGTGGCTCCCGCGTACCGGCTGTCGGAGTGCAGGCGACCGTCCGGGATGCCGAGCGCCTCGTCCGTCCAGATCCACACGCGCCACATCAGCCGATCGGGATCGGTGTACGGCTCGCGACCGTGCATCATCCGGTAGTTGTCGAACACGACCACGTCGCCGGGCTCCAGCCGGAACCGCGGCGCCTCCTCTCCGGCCGCCGAGACCGCCTCGTGCCAGACGGCGATCATGCGGGCGTCCTCCGCCGGATCCGCGCTGTCGGCGGCCGGGACCTGGAACGGGAAGCGCCGCAGCATCGGGCGACCTCCCGGAGCGCGACCGACGAGCGGGTCGAGGGAGCTGCGCATCCCGGGTTCGGTCTGCTCGATCGCGACGCTCGACATGCGTTCGAGGAGCGCGGCGCCGTCGGGGCGTGACGCGATCCGGTCGAGCACCGCGTGCCCGTCGACGGCGAAGGACTCGCCCCCGTACGGCGACGACCGCTCGCACGCGAGCAGGAAGTGGTCGGGGTACCGGTCGCCGTAGGCGAACCCGTCCGTGTGCGGCGGCAGCGGCATCGTCTCGTCGATCGCATCGGCCGTCTTGTCGCGCACCCCGCCGGCGCGGACCTCCGCCGGCGGAGGGATGCGTCGGATCGCCTCGCCGAACACCTCGTGCGCGACGTCGATCGCGCCCTGCGAGTCGATCTCGTCGCGGCCCGACATCACCGCGACTCCGTCGCGAGCGACCGCTCGGCGGACCTCACGGGGGTCGGGGCTGCGCAGGGGTCGATCGGGTTCCACGGGGCCTCCTCGGGCGTTCGGGACCGATGGACCGGACGGTTCATCGAGTCGGTGGACCACGATCGTCGACGTGCGTTTCGACTCGGTGATCGAGGTGTTGAGAGTGGGTTTCGGGCGCGCCGGCGCCGTGGGTACCGTCCCCGACGTGGCGGGACGGGGCGAGCGCGAGCGGTTGCTCGACCTGGTGACCGCCCACTGCCTCGAGCACGGCGTCGCGGACCTCACCCTGCGTCGGGTCGCGGCCGATGTCGGCACCAACAACCGGATGCTCCTCTACTACTTCACGTCCAAGGAGGGGCTGATCGAGTCGGCGCTGCTGCACGCCGTCGGCCGGTTCCCGCGGGTGGTCGGGGCGATCGACCTGCTGCACGACCGAGCGGCGCCCCTGGAGGAGCGGTTGGCTCGGTGCTGGCGGGAGATCTCGCACCCGGTGAACACCCCGTTCATGCGGCTCTTCTTCGAGGTGTTCGGACTCGCGGCCCACCGTCCCGAACCCTTCCGGACCTACCTCGACCGAGCGGGTCACGAGTGGAACGCCCGGGTCGAGGAGGTCCTCGTCGCGGAGGGGCTGCCACGACCCGACGCGGCGCTGCTCGGGCGCGAGATCGTGGCGCTCTGGCGGGGGCTCCAGTTCGACCTCCTGTCGAGCGGTGAGCGCGACGAGATCGACCGGTCCCACGACCGGGCGGCGACCTGGATCTCGCACCGCGTGCGCCGAGCCATCGGCGACCGTGCGGGCGGCGGCGACGGCGACGCCGCCGCCGCCCTCCGTGAGTGAACCGGACAGTTCAACAGCGCTCAACGAGGAGGAAACACGCAGGACTCGCGGGTCTCCTTGACTGTTCGTCGTGACCTCGACGTCGGCACTCCGGGATCTCGAGGGGCCGGCCCCCGGCGACGGCATCCACGTGCGTGCGCTGTCCAAGGAGTTCGTCCTGCGCGAGCAGATCGTGCGCGCGATCGACCACGTCGAGCTGTCCGCCGACGCGGGATCGTTCACCTCGCTGATCGGTCCGTCCGGCTGCGGGAAGTCGACGGTGCTGCGGGTCCTGGCCGACCTCGAGACGCCGACGAGCGGATCGGTCACCGTCCACGGACGGGCGCCCTCGGCGATCCGCGAGGCGGGCCGCCTCGGCATCGCCTTCCAGGATCCGGCCCTGCTCGGTTGGAGGACGGTGCGTCAGAACATCGAGCTCGCCCAGCGCATCACCGGCCAGACGGTCGACCGCCGCGCGATCTCGGGACTCATCGAGCTGGTCGGCCTGGTCGGCTTCGAGGACGCCCGCCCCGCGCAGCTCTCGGGCGGGATGCGCCAGCGCTGCGCGATCGCACGGGCCCTCGTCACCGAGCCCGACGTCCTCCTGCTCGACGAACCCTTCGGCGCGCTGGACGAGATGACCCGGCGCCAGATGAACCTGGAGCTGCAGAGGATCTGGACCGAGCGGTCGGTCACCACCCTCCTGGTCACGCACTCCATCGAGGAGGCGGTCTTCCTCGCGGACACCGTCGTCGTCATGTCACCGCGCCCGGCGCGGATCGCCGACGCGGTGACGGTCCCGTTCGGCCGGCCCCGAGGAGCCGAGCTGCTGAGGTCGCCGGAGTTCCACGAGGTCGTCGACCACCTCTCCGACGTGCTCTTCGCGGGTGGTAGCGCCCGTGGCGCGAGGTCCGCGTGACCATCGCGCTCGGACACCGGCGCGCCCGTTCGGTCGGGCTGCGACCCGTCCGCGTCGGCGCGCTCGCCCGGTCGACGATCGGGATCGTGGCGTACCTGGTCCTGTGGGAGGTCGTCGGCCGTCGTGGCTGGTTCGGCTCCACCTTCCCGCCGCTGTCGGACATCGTGGCGACGCTCACCGGTGCGCAGCGGCGACCGGTGCTCGCGCGCGCCTTCTCCTCGACGGCGTCCGCCGCCGGCATCGGGCTCGTGCTCGGAGTGGTCGCGGCCGTGTCCGGCGCGGCGCTGTCGCTCGTCGCGCCTCCCCTGCGGCGCGGGATCGACCAACTCGCGATCATCCTGCACGCGGTCCCCGTGATCTCCCTCGCCCCCCTGTTCATCGTGACGATCGGCCGCGAGGGCACCCCGATCGCGATCGCCGCGCTGTCCGCCGGCTTCGCCATGTTCGTCGCGGCGACCGCGGCGGTGGAGGCGGCGCGACCACCCCAGCACGACGTGTTCACGGCGCTCGGGTCGGGCGCGGTCCGTCGCTTCGTGGATCTCCAGCTCCCCGCATCGATCCCGGGGATGGTCGACGGGCTGCGCCTCGCGGCGCCGGCCGCTCTGCTCGGAGCGGTCCTGGGCGAGTGGTTCGGCGCTCCGCGCGGGCTCGGCGTGCTGATCGTGAGCGCGATGCAGAACTACCAGATCGAGCTCCTGTGGGCGGCGGCGCTGGCGACGGCGCTCACCTCGATGATCGTCTACGGGATGCTCACCCGGCTCGCTCGCGTCGCATCGCGCAGGTGGCCGTCGTGACCGGACGGGGCGCCGAGCGTCCGACGGGTGCGACGGCGGCGCGAGCGGCGACGACCCGGGAGGTGCGCCGATGGCGATGATCGAGACCGATCCGGTCGACGCCGACGCGCCGGCGACCGTCGACGCCGTCGCGCAGGACGCGGCGCGCTCGACGGCGTCGCCGCCGATCGACGCCGACGGGCCCGCGACCGCGGGATCGGACCGTGCCGTGGCGACCGCCCCGGCCTCGTGGCCCGTGCGCGCCCGACGGACGGTCGGCGACGCGATCTCACGGTGGTGGGCCGTGGCCGCCGTCGTCGCCGTGTGGCAGCTCTGGGTGCAGCTCGCCGACTTCAACAGCATCGTCCTGCCCACCCCGGTCGACGTCGTGCGCGACATCGTCGCTCACCCGGGCGCCTACGCCGGCGACACCGCTCGGACCCTGGTGCTCGCCCTGCTCGGGATCACGGCGGGGATGGGGATCGGCATCGGGGTCGCGGTCGCGGCGTGGGCGTCGCCGATCCTGGCGGGCGCGACCGGGCCCCTGGTGCTGATGCTGCGCTCGATCCCGATCGTGGCGGTCATCCCCGTGATCGCCCGCGTCGTCGGGTACGGCAACCAGGTGGTCCCCGTCGTCACGGTGCTCCTCGCCTTCTTCCCGGCCTACGTGATGACGACCTCGGGGCTGCGATCGGCGTCGCCCGCATCGCTCGACGTGTTCGCCGCGCTCGGCGCCGGCCGCTCCTGCGTCCTGCGCCGGCTGCTCGCTGGCTCGGCGATGCCGAACATCGCCGTGGCGCTCCGCCTGAGCGCGTCCACGGCCGTGCTCGCCGCGATGGTCGCCGAGTTCCTCTCCGGCACCACCGGCCTCGGGCGGCTCTTCTCGACCGCTCGCACCCGCTTCGACAACGAGCGAGCGTGGGGCGCTGCGCTGATCGCGACCGTCGCCTCCGTGCTGTTCTTCCAGCTCTCCCTCCGGATCGAGCGCGGCGTGCGCCGCCGCTACCGCTGAGCCGAGCTCGCGGGATCGTCCCACCCGACCCCGTCCCCCCGTCCCCCTCCGAACCCCGAACCACGAAACCGAGGAGCTCCGTGCCGTCGACGCCGCCCACCCCCCACCTGATCATCCCCGGCGCTGCGGTCGGACGTCGGCGCTTCCTGCGCCTCGGTGTCGCCGGTCTCACCGCGGTCGGGATCTCACCCCTGGTCGCGGCCTGCGGCAGCGACGGCGAGGCCGATCCGGCTGCGTCCGCCGACACGTCGGCCGCCGACCCGTCGACGGCGGCGACCGCCGGATCGTCGGCGCCGGCCGCGACGGCGTCGGTCGAGACCCGCTCGATCAGCGCCGCGATGGGGTGGATCAAGAACGTCGAGTACGCCGGGTCGTGGCTCGCCATCTCCGACGGCGACTACGAGGCGGCCGGCATCGACCCCACGTACCTGGCCGGAGGCCCGAACGCGCCGCAACCGCCCGTGTCCGTCGCGGCCGGCGACGCTCAGATCGGCATCTCGGCGAACATGCAGAGCCTCCTCGACGCGATGGGCGCGGGCAACGACTTCGTGGTGTTCGCGACCCAGTACCAGGCGTCGCCGGGGGCGGTGCTCTCGCTCGCCGAGCGTCCGGTCCGGACCCCGGAGGACCTGGTCGGGACCACCTTCCTCGGTCAGGAGGGCGTCAACGAGCAGATCGACTCCGTGCTCCAGATCGCGGGTCTGGAGCGAGACTACGAGTTCGTCGTCGCCGGGTTCACCCCCGACCCCCTGCTCGAGGGCCAGGGCGATGCGTACTCCTGCTTCGCCGTCAACCAGCCGATCACGCTCGAGCAGCAGGGGCTGGTCGAGGGGGAGGACTTCTTCGTCACCCCGTGGGCCGACCTCGGGTTGCCGTCGTACGCGAACCTGTTCTTCGCCGAGCGCTCCTACTTGGAGGCCGAGCGCGACGCGATCGTGCGCTTCATGCGGGCGACCATCACGGGGTGGGAGCGCAACGCGCTCGACCCCGAGGTCGGCGCCCGCCTCGCGGTCGAGGAGTTCGGCTCGGACCTCGGGCTCGACATCGACCAGCAGGTGCGCCAGAACGAGCTGCAGATCCCGTTCATGCTCAGCGACCTCACCGAGTCGTCCGGGCTGATGCGCCTCGACGCCGAGCGGTGGGACGGACCGATGGCCGACGCCTACGTCGCCTCGGGCCGCGAGTCGATGCCGGCGGCCGCCGACGTGATCGACCTGACCCTGCTCGACGAGGTGTACGGCGAGTCCACCTCGCTGCTCGACGGCTGACTCGACCCGTCCCTCCACGTCACGAACCCACCGACATCGCCCCGAACCCGCCTCGACCACGAACCCCAGGAGCCCCACCCATGTCCCACTCGATCGACACCGCCGACCGACTCGTGTCACCCCACGACGGCAGCCCGACCGATCTCGACGCCCTCGCGGAGGAGTTCCGACGCGAGGGCTCGGTGATCGTTCGCGGGCTGTTCGACGACGCCGAGCTCGCCGACCTCGAGGACGCCCTCGTCGAGCTGCAGCGAGGCGTCGCCGAGGGCACCCTCGACCGCGCCCGCCACTCCGGGGACTACCTCACCTCGGCGAGGACGGTTCGCTCCCGTTCGTCAACTACGTGAAGGGCGTGACGGACCTGTCGCCGGTCGCGGACGCCGCGTTCCGGCACCCGGTCATCGTCGAGCTCCTGACCCGGTGCTTCGGCGGGGTCGAGCCGTGGATGTTCTCCGAGGCGCGCAGCGAGCGCTTCGGCGTCGTGTACCAGGACGCACGGCCGGGCCAGGAGAGCGGCTACACCCGGATCGGTTGGCACTCCGACCACCAGGCGTACCCCAACTCGGACTTCTTCCCGTCGATCGCGCTGACGTTCCACATCGACGCCACCTCACCGGCGAACGGCTTCCTCCGGGTCGTGCCGGGGAGCCACCTCGGTGGCACCGACGGCATGCCGCTCGGGTTCGAGAAGATCCCCGGGGAGGTCGCGGTCTACTGCGAGCGCGGCGACGTCCTGCTGCACCACAGCGATCTGTGGCACAGCGCGGCGCGCGCCACCGAGGACCCGCCGGGGGGCGTCCGCCGGCACATGCGCGGCGGGTGGAACACGGGCCGCGAGCCCGCCGACGACGAGGTCCTCGAGGAGTTCAACAAGAACGCGGCGCGCTGACGCGCCCGCCGACGGGGCGCGCTCAGCTCGGCGCGGCCCGGTCGTCGCGGTCGGCGAGGTCGTGGGGTCCCGACGCCAGGTAGCCCGCCGCCGCGCGGACCGCCCGCCCCCACGGCAGCAGCAGCTCGATGAGCTCCTCGGCGTCGTCGCCCAGGGCGTCGAGCACCGGGCGCATCTGCTCGTCGGTGCGCACCTCGACACCCTCGCGCAGCTCCCGTCCCGCCTCGGTGAACCCACCGTCGGCGTCGAGCGCCCCGCGGGTGCGCAGGGTCTCGGTGGCGTGGTCGAAGTCGGCGTCGCTCCACCCCCGCGTCCGGGCGTAGCTGCGCTGCGGGAGCCCCCAGAACAGCTCGGTGAGCAACCCGATCTGCACCGCGTCGAGCCCGGCGTCGACCCAGGCGGCGGTGTGGCTGTCGCCGCGGTACTCGCGCAGCAGGTCGCCCCGGCGCCAGATCACCCCCAGCGGGTGGTCGGGAGCGTCGAGCGCCGAGATCCCGGCCGCGAGCGGGCGGCCGCCGATGCGCAGCCCGTCGCTCGCCCGCACCAGCAGCTCCTCGACGCGCTCGCGGCCGTCGGGATCGGCACCGAGCACCCGCTCGAGCTGCTCGAGCGCCCCCGCGTCGCGCGCCGCGCAGATCGTGTCCGCGTCGGTCAGCGTCCAGCCGTGCTCCACGCCCGGGACGACGACCTTCGGGTCGAACACGGCGAAGGCCGCGGCGACGACCTCGCCGCGCACCTGTCCCATCAGCGACCCCCGACTCGTCATGTACGCCGGCCCGTCGGGGAGGGCGACCCCGCCCGAGTCGGCCGGCGACGCGTCGAAGCCGAGATCGACGTAGCGGCGGTGGCACTCGGGGGAGAAGTAGACCTGCCCGATCACGGGCTCGAGCGCTCCGCCCAGTCGTCTAGCGGTCGTGGCGGCGTCGGGGGTGTCCATGGCCGGACCGTAGCCACGGCGCACCGGCCGTTCCCCGATCGGAGGCCTCGGGATCGACCGGAGCGAGGCGTCCGTGGGACGATGGCGCCAGGAGGTCCCAGATGAGTGATGAGTCCGTGCGGGAGACCGTGGAATCCGTGGAGAGCGACGTCGACGTGGACGTGGTGGTGGTGGGAGCCGGCGTGGCCGGGCTTTACCTGCTGCACCGGTTGCGTGCGATGGACCTCTCGGCGCGCGCGTTCGAGACCGGCGACGACGTCGGCGGCACCTGGTACTGGAACCGGTACCCGGGCGCGCGCTGCGACGTGCAGAGCGTCGACTACTCGTACTCGTTCGACCCCGAGCTCGACGAGACCTGGGAGTGGTCGGAGCGCTACGCCACCCAACCGGAGATCCTCGGCTACCTCCAGCACGTCGCCGACAAGCACGACCTGCGTCGCGACATCACCTTCTCCACCCGCGTCGACGGCGCGACGTGGGACGACGACGCGGCGTCGTGGACCGTGCGCGTCGAGCCGGCGGAGGGAGGCGACGTCGAGGCCGTGACCTGCCGGTGGTACGTGATGGCCACCGGGTGCCTCTCGGCGCCGAAGTCGCCCGACGTCGAGGGCCACGAGCGCTTCGCCGGGGAGGTCCACTTCACGAGCCGCTGGCCCCACGAGGGCGTCGACTTCACCGGTCGCCGGGTCGGCGTGATCGGCACGGGGTCCTCCGCGATCCAGTCGATCCCGATCATCGCCTCGCAGGCGAGCGAGATCACCGTGTTCCAGCGGACGCCGAACTTCGCCGTCCCCGCACGCAACGGCCCCGTGCGCGACGACAAGCGCCGCGAGATCGAGGCCGATCGGGTCGCCTACCGCCACGAGGCGCGCTGGTCGCCGGCCGGCGTCCCGCGCGAGGTCCCCGAGGAGAGCGCGCTGCAGGTGTCGGCGGAGGAGCGCGAGCGCCGCTACGAGGAGGCGTGGCAGGAGGGGACCATCTTCTCGATGCTCGGCGCGTTCAACGACCTCATCGTCAACGCCGAGGCGAACGACACGGCGGCGGAGTTCGTGCGGGGGAAGATCCGCGAGACCGTCGACGACCCCGACACCGCCGAGTCGCTGTGCCCGACCGACTACCCGATCGGCACGAAGCGCCTCTGCCTCGACACGAACTACTACGAGACGTTCAACGAGGACCACGTCACCCTCGTCGACCTGCGCGAGGAGCCGATCGCGACGATCACCGAGGCGGGCATCGACACCGCCGAGCGGTCGTTCGAGTTCGACGACCTCGTCTTCGCGACCGGCTTCGACGCGATGACCGGAGCGATCGTCGCCGTCGACATCGAGGGCCGCGACGGGACCGAGCTGAAGGACCGGTGGGCCGACGGGCCGCACACCTACCTCGGTCTGATGACCGTGGGGTTCCCCAACCTGTTCATGATCACCGGGCCGCAGAGCCCGTCGGTGCTGTCGAACATGGCGGTCTCGATCGAGCAGCACGTCGATTGGACGTGCGACGCGATCGCGCACATGCGCGATCGCGGCTTCCGCGTCATGGAGCCCACCGAGGACGCCGAGCGCGGCTGGGTGCAGCACGCCAACGACTACGCCGACATCACCCTGTTCCCCCGGGCCAACTCCTGGTACATGGGGGCGAACGTGCCCGGCAAGGCTCGCGTCACCCTGCCCTACGTCGGCGGGGTCGATCGCTACCGCGGGATCTGCGATTCCGTCGTCGAGCAGGACTACCTCGGGTTCGCGCTCCGCGGTCTCGACGACGAGCGGGTCAACGACGGCGTCGTCGCCCGGGTGCAGCCCGACGTCACGATCATGCTCGAGACGATGGAGGAGCTCCAGATCCCCGAGATCCACACGCTGTCGGTGGACGAGGCGCGCGGCCTGATGCAGGCGATGGGAGCCGAGAGCCCTCCCGGGCCCGATGTCGGCGAGATCGTCGACGGCTCCCTGCCCGGGGCCGACGGTGACCTCGACTACCGCCTGTACCGCCCCGACACCCCGGGGCCGCACGCGATCGTCGCGTACTTCCACGGCGGGGGATGGGTGCTCGGCGACACCACCTCCGACGACCCGCTCTGCCGCGACCTGTGCGTCCGCTCGGGCGCGGTGGTCGTGTCGGTGAACTACCGCCACGCCCCCGAGGACCGGTTCCCGGCGGCTGCCGACGACGGTGTCGCCGCGGTCCGCTGGATCGCCGATCACGCGACCGAGCTCGGCGGCGTCCCGGGCGAGCTCGCGGTGGCCGGGTGGAGCGCCGGGGGCAACGTCGCGGCCGTCGCGTGCCAGCAGCTGCGCGATGCCGGGGGTCCGCTGATCTCCGGTCAGCTGCTGATCAACCCCGTGATCGACTGCGACCTGTCGCGGGCCTCGTACGCGGAGAACGGCGAGGGCTACGGCCTGACGACCGCGTTGATGTCGTGGTTCTGGGACCACTACGCGGACGAGACCGAACGCTGCGATCCGAAGGCGTCGCCGATCCGGGCGGACGACCTGTCGGGCCTGCCGCCCGCCGTGATCGTCACGTGCGAGTTCGACCCGCTGCGCGACGAGGGGCGGGCGTACGCCGAGGCGCTCGAGGCCGCCGGCGTCGACGTCCGCCACATCTCCGGTCGAGGGCTGATCCACACCGCGATCGGGGCGGTCGACGTCCTGTTGTCACCGGTCCCGTACCGCGAGGAGATCGCGGCGGGGCTGCGCGGCTTCTTCCGTTCCCCGGTGTCGGCGACCGCGTCCGTCGGCTGAACGGACGCCGGCGTCGCCCGACCCGGCGCGTCACGGCGCAGCCCCCGGTGCGTGCCACCATGGACGAGTGGACGCCGAACGTTCGGTGACGCCGGCCCGCGGCGTGGGACCGGGTGACCTCGCGGCGCTGATGCGCGTGATCGAGCGACTCGACGAGCTCGCGGAGACCGCGGAGCTGATGGACGACCACGGCGGGGCCGACCGGTTCCGCGTCGTGGCCGCACGGGCGCGAGCCCAGGCGATGCGCACGCTCGACGACTGAGCCGGTGCGACGACGGTCCCGGCGGGCCGGGGCTCGCGATCGGCGACGTCAGCCGACGATGCCGATGCCGTCGGGGCGGGGGTTGACGCCCTCGACGATCTGGCGAGCCCGCTCGACGACCCCGGGCTTGGAGTCGGCGTGGGTGAGGATCCAGAAGTCGTTCCCGACGACGGCGTCGTGGACGGCGTCCGCGACATCGGCGGAGTCCATCCCCGTGTCGATCAGCTGCTGGATCAGGGACTGGGTCGCCGAGTCCTCGTCGTCGCCACGCAGCTCCGCGGGCATGTTGCGCCGGGAGCTCGCGATGCCGGTGCGCACGAACGCCGGGCACAGCACCGACACGCCGACGTCGTGGCCGCCGATCTGCATCTCCTTCGACAACGTCTCGGACAGGGCCACCACGCCGTACTTGGAGATGTTGTAGGGCCCGAGCATGGCGGGCGAGCCGAGCCCCGCCATCGACGCCGTGTTGACCACGTGGGCCGCCTCGCCGTGGGCGATCATCGCGGGGAGGAAGACCTTGCACCCGTGGATCGGGCCCCACAGGTTGACGTCGATGGTCCATCGCCACCGCTCGAGGTCGTCGGGGTCGGCCACGGCGCCGCCGCTCCCGACGCCCGCGTTGTTGCACAGCAGGTGGACGTGACCGAAGCGCTCCCGGGAGAACGACTCGAGCTCGCGGACCGCATCGAGGTCACGTACGTCGACGTGGTGCGCCGCGACGGTCATCCCGTCGTCGGTCAACGAGGCCCGCGCTGCCTCGAGCGGATCGGGCTCGATGTCGGCGAGCACGACGTTCATCCCGGCCGAGCCGAACCGCCGGGCGAGCGCGAGCCCGATGCCGCTCGCCGCTCCGGTGACCACCGCGGTGCGCCCGTCGAGCTCGCGCATCACAGCCTCCCCGCCAGGAACGACCGGGTGCGTCGGCGCCCCTCGGCGTCGGTCGCGAACTCCGAGGCGACGAGGTGCGTGGCACCCGCCGCCTCGAGCTCGTCGAGGCGACCGGCGCACGTGTCCTCGTCGCCGATGACCGCGAGGTCGGCCGGGCCGTCGAGGCCCTCGCGATCGAGCATCGCCCGGTACGACGGCAGCTCGCCGTAGATCGCGAACGTCCGCGCGGCGGCGTCGCGGGCGGCGTCGACGTCGTCGGTCACCCAGATCGGCATGCCGGCGAAGATCCCCGGCGGCGGTCGATCCGCGTCGGACGCGGCCTCGGAGATCGTCGGCACCGTGAGCGCTGCGAGCGTCGCCGCCCCGGTCATCCAGGTGATCGTCCCGGCGCAGCGCTCGCCGGCGAGGCGGAGCATCTGCGGCCCGAGCGCGGCCAGCACGACCGGCGGCTCGGGGGCATCGATCTCGAGCTCCCCGCGGGCGGTGATCGTCTCGCCGACCGCACGTGCCGCCGCACCGCCCACCAGCGGCATCAGCGCGTCCAGGTACTCACGGGCGTGGCGCACGGGCTTGTCGAACGACATCCCCCACATGCCCTCGACGACCGGTCGGTGCGAGAGGCCGATCCCGAGGGTGAAGCGCCCGTCGGCGAGCAGGCTCGTCGTCATCGCCTGCTCGGCCATCACCATCGGGTGGCGGGGGTAGGTGGGCACCACCGACGTCCCGAAGCGGATCCCGTCGACCCGCCGAGCCGCTGCGCCGATCATGGTCATCGCGTCCGTCTGCTGGACGATCTGGCTGAGCCAGTAGGTGTGGAAGCCGCGCTCGGCGGCGTCGCCGGCGTCGGCGACGAGGGCGTCGAACCCGCGACCCGTCACCCCGGAGAAGATCCCGATGTCCATCGCGCCAGCATGACCCATCGCCGTGCGCCGCTCCCAGTCGACGGCGCGGGGCGCGCGGGTGCGATCAGGTCGGGTCGAAGGAGCGACGGGTCGGCGCCATCGCGCTGGCTCCGGAGCCGTCGTCGCGCACCCCGAGGGTCTGGAAGAGCTGCAGGCCCGCGTCGTCGAAGCCGTTGACCGATCCGCCCATGTACAGCAGCCAGGCCCGAGCGCGCCGCTCACCGACGAGCGCGACGGCGTCGTCCCATCGGGCCTCGAGGTTGTCGACCCAGCAGCGCAGGGTGCGTGCGTAGTGCTCGCGCAGGTTCTCCACGTCGCGCACCTCGAGGCCCGCACGGTGCATGGCGGCGACGGTGTCGCCGAGGTCGAACAGCTCGCCGTCGGGGAAGATGTAGCGACCGACGAAGGAGCTCCTCGACAGCCGCGACCCGCCGAACGACGCGATCGCGTGGTTCATCACCCTCCCGTGCGGGCGCAGCAGCTCGTGCAGCCGCTCGAAGTACTCGTCCATCCGCGCCTCGCCGACGTGCTCGGCCATGCCGATCGACGAGATCGCGTCGAACGGACCGTCGGTGATCTCGCGGTAGTCCTGGATCCGGATCTCGACCCGCTCGGCGAGACCGGCCTCGCCGACGCGGCGCCGGGCGAGCGCCGCCTGCTCGTCGCTGATCGTCACGCCCACCACGTCGACGTCGTGGTGCGCCGCCGCGTGCATCGCCATCGTCCCCCAGCCGCACCCGACGTCGAGCAGTCGGGGCCGGTCCCCGTCGCACGCCGCGCGCACCTCGGGGTCGGCCAGCCCGAGCTTGCGGCAGATCAGCTCGTGCTTGGCTGCCTGCGCCTGCGGCAACGTCGTGTCGGAGGTGACGAAGCGGGCGCACGAGTACGTCATCGCCTCACCGAGGACGAGGCGGTAGAAGTCGTTGCCGACGTCGTAGTGGTGCCCGACGGAGCGCTTGTCGCGCCCGATCGAGTGGCGCAGTCCGCGCGGCACGAGCTCCTCGTCGGGTGGTGGCAGCGGGGTGCCGATCGCGCCGAGCTCCCGAGCGGCGACGATCGTGGCGGGCAGCGCCGACACGCCGACCCCGATCTCGTCGGGCATCGAGGTCTGCAACGCCCGCAACGTCTCGGGGACGGGTCCGGTGACGTCGATGTCGCCGACGACGAACGCCCGGGCGAACCCGAGCTCGCCGGGCGCCCACAGGATCCGTCGCAGCGCGTCGGCCGAGCGCAGGTGGAGGGTGCCGACCGACCGGGCGGGACCGAGCGCCGAGCCGTCCCAGAACTCGAAGCGCACCGGGAGCTCGTCGCCGAGCAGCGCTCGGAGCATCGGATCCATCGTCGTCGCCACCGAGCCGACGACCGGCCCCGGCTCCGGTCCGGTCGGCGGTCCGGTCCGCGTCGGCCTGGCGGGGGCGCTCGTTCGCGCGTCCATCGCTCGAGTCACGTCGTCCTCCTGTGCGCTCGTCTCGTTCCGTCCGGGAGAAGTCTGCCAAGTCCGGAGGGCCCGGCCGGACACGACGACCGCCGGTGGCGAGCGCGCCACCGCGCGTCGTCGCATCGGCGCCGGTCGGCTCGCGGGCGCGGGCGGTCAGCGCGCTCGCTGGTGGCGGAGGGTCCACACGCCGAGCGCCGCGACGAGCAGGAACGACGCCCCCGCCATCTCGGGGATGGTGATGAGACCGAACGCGTCGACCCACTTCGCGGTGCACGGGTTGAAGGGGTCGCAGGAACCCGACTCGGGCGGGAAGAGCTGCTCGCGCACGTGGTACGCCGATGCGAGAGCACCGCCCAGCGCGAGCGGGAGCGCGTAGACGAACACCTGGCGGTCCCGGCGCACCGCCGCGATCGTCAGCACCACCGCCAACGGGTACATCGCGATCCGCTGGTACCAGCACAGCTCGCACGGCCTGAAGCCGGCGCTCTCGGAGAACCACAGGCTGCCGAGGGTCGCGGCCACGGCGACCGCGGCGGCCGCGGCCGTGGCCCACCGCGCCAGCAGGCGACGACCCGACGGGCGCGTCCACGCGACCGCGACGGCGACGGACCCGGCCACCAGCGCGACGACGAACAGCTCGGCCACCCGGTTCGGCTCCATCGCTCCAGTCTCGCCGCGCCGAGCGGCGACGCCACCGCGCCCCGCCCGGTGGGTCCGAGCACGGTCGGTGCATGGAACGCGAACGAGGGGGGTATCGGCTGGCCATGTCCGCCGACACGCCCCCCGACCTGCACGAGATCACCGTGGAGGTCAACTCGACGACCCGCCGTGCCTCGTTCGATCCCGGGACGACGCTGCTCGACGCGCTGCGCGAGGAGTTCTCCCTGACCGGGGCGAAGCCGGTGTGCGAGGTGGGCACCTGCGGGGCCTGCACCGTCCTCGTCGACGACCGCGCCGTCTACTCCTGCCTCACCCTGGCCGCCGAGTGCGACGGCCGCCGCGTCGACACCGTCGAGGGCCTCGCGGACGGCCAGGAGCTGTCCGCGCTGCAACGGTCGTTCGCCGAGTGCGACGCCCTCCAGTGCGGCTACTGCACCCCGGGCCAGCTGATGAGCCTGGAGGGGTTGCGACGATCCGACCGCGAACCGGATCGGGAGGCGATCGAGCACGCGGTCCAGGGCAACCTGTGCCGCTGCGGCGCCTACCGCCACATCCTCGACGCCGCCGAGGCCGCGCTGAGCGCGGGAGCCTCGGCGTGAGCGCCCCGGACGCCTCCGCGGAGACGAGCGCGGCCGATCTCGACGAGTGGACGCCCGAAGCGGACCTCGACGCGGTCGGTTCCTCGATCGAGCGCATCGACGCCGTCGACAAGGTCACCGGGCGCGCCCGGTACACCTCCGACGTGTCCCTGCCCGGCCAGCTCACCGGCGTCATCGTGCGTAGCCCCCACCCCCACGCCGAGGTCACCTCGATCGATCGCGACGCGGCCCTCGCCGTCGACGGCGTGATCGACGTGCTCACGGCCGACGAGGTCGACGGCATCGAGTGGTACGCCGACGACGCCCCCCTCCTGCCGGGCACGGTGCGCTTCGTCGGCGACGAGGTCGCCGTGGTGGTCGGCGTGAGCGGCACCGCCGCCGAGCTCGGCGCGCAGCGGCTCGCGGTCGAGTACCGCACGATCGACTTCCTCACCGACGCCACCCTCGCCGGGACCGACGGCGCGCCCGACCTGCTCGGCGACGAGGAGGCCGACGAGCCCGAGGAGGACGGTCGCGGAGACGTCGACGCCGCGATCGACGACGCCGAGATCGTGCTCGAGGCCACGTACCGGACCCCGGTGCAGGTGCACAACGCGCTCGAGCCCCACGGCAGCGTCGCCGACTGGCGCGGCGACACCCTGACCCTGCACACCTCGACCCAGGGCGTGAACGACGTCCGCGAGCAGATGGCGTCGCGCCTCGGGCTCGACCACAACCACGTGCGCGTCGTGTCGGAGTACATCGGCGGCGGCTTCGGAGCCAAGCAGGTCGCCTGGAAGCCGACGATGCTCGCCGCGCTCGCGTCGAGGCGCACGGGACGCCCGGTGAAGGTGATGAACGAGCGGCGCGGCGAGAACCTCGCCGCCGGCAAGCGCAACGGGACCGTGCAGACCGTGCGCCTCGCCGCCGATCCCGACGGGCGGCTGCTGGCGATCGACGTCGAGGCCCGCGCCGACCGCGGCGCGTACTCGGTGCCGGGCGAGGCCAGCGCGCTGTCGGGCCCCTACCTCCACCTCTACCGCTGCGAGAACGTGCGGACCCGGGTGACGCGGGTGCGCACCGACACCGGCCCGTCCGTGGCGTTCCGCGCCCCGGGCTACGTCGAGTCGACGTTCGTGCTCGAATCGATGATGGACGACCTCGCACGGCGGGTCGACGTCGACCCGATCGAGCTCCGACGCCGCAACCACTCGGCGCGCGATCAGCAGCAGGACCTCGAGTGGTCGCACCCCGACGGGATCCTGCGCTCCTACGAGCGCGTCTCCGAGGAGTCGGGCTGGGACGAGGACGACGCCGGCGGGGACGGTGCGACCGGCGTCCTGCGCGGACGCGGCTTCGCGGCGCACGACTGGATGGCGGCCACCGCGATGCCCCCCGGGCACGCGAGCGTGGAGTTCAACTTCGACGGGTCGATCCACGTGTCGACGTCCTCCCAGGACATCGGCACCGGCACGCGCACCGTGCTCTCCCAGGTGGTCGCCGACGAGATCGGCGTCGACGTGTCGACCGTCCGGTTGTCCCTCGGCGACACCTCGACCGGCCCGCCCGCACCGACCAGCGCCGGCAGCACCACGACGCCGACGATGGCGCCCGCCGTGCGCGCCGCCGCAGTCGACGCGGTGGACAACCTGCTGGCCGCGGCCGCCGAGCACCTGGAGGTCGACGTCGCCACCCTCGTCTTCGACGGCAGCCACCTGCGATCGTCGAGCGACGACGTCGACGACATGACCCTCGCCGAGATCCTCGACGAGCTCTCGCCGCGGATGGTCCACGGGTGGGGGAGCCGGGTCGGGACCGCCGAGGACGTCAGCCCCCGAGCTCAGGGATCGGCCGTCGCCGAGGTGATCGTCGACCCGCTGACCGGCGAGGTGCGCGTCACCGCGGTCACCGTCGCTCCGGACTGCGGGCGGATCCTCAACCGGCGCCTGGCCGACAGCCAGGTGCTCGGCGGGGTGACCCAGGGGATCGGGTTCGCGCTCACCGAGGAGCAGGTCGTCGACCACCGCCTCGGGATCGTCGTCAACCCGGACCTCGACGAGTACCTGCTGCCGACGGTGTCCGACCTCTGCGACGTCCGCCACGCGGCGATCGACATCCCCGACCTGCGGGCCAACGCCCTCGGCACGAAGGGGATCGGTGAGCTGCCGCTGATCGCGGTCCCCGCGGCGATCGCCAACGCGGTCCACGACGCGACGGGCGTCCGGTTCCACGAGCTCCCGCTCACCCGTCGGCGGGTGCTCGAGGCGCTCGCCGAGCGCACGGGCACGGGCGTCCCGGGGAGTCCGCACGACGACGAAGGAGGTGCGTCATGACGATGACACCGGTGACCAGGCACTACGCACGGCGAGGTGAGTTCGACGGGTCACCCGCCCAGGGATCGGGGACGGAGTGGTACGCCGGCGGGACCGACGTGATCCCGCTGTCGCGCACGGGGGTGGTCCACATCGAGACCGTGATCGACCTGAAGGTCGGCGACGACGCGGCCGCCGGCGGACCGGGGACGACGATCGAGCAGGTCGACGGATCGTGGCGCATCGGCGCGCTGACGACCCTCGCCGACCTCGCCGGCCACGACGGGATCGCGGACGACCACCCGGCGATCGGCGACGCGATCTCCCAGGCAGCGACCCTCCAGATCCGCCACCGCGCCACCGTCGGGGGCAACCTGCTCCAGCGTCCGCGTTGCTCGTACTTCCGCGACCCCGAGGTCGCCTGCTGGATGAAGGGCGGCGACAGCTGCCCGGCCGAGGAGGGCCGCAACGAGCACCACGCCCTGGTCGACGAGCCGTGCATCGCGACCCAGCCGTCGGACCTCGCCTCCGTGCTCGTCGCGCTCGACGCCCGGGTCGCGATCTCGGGGGCCGACGGCGACCAGCGCGAGGTCGGCGTCGCCGACCTCCTGCAGCGCCCCAGCGCCGAGCGGCGATCGCTGCACACGTTGCAGGCCGGCGAGCTGATCACGTCGGTCAGCGTCCCCGCCGCCACGGCCGGACGGCGCAGCACCTACCTCAAGGCGATGGATCGGGCGGTGTGGCAGTTCGCGCTCGTCGGGGTGGCGGTCGTCGTCGATCTCGACGACGACTCGACCGTCACGGCTGCGTCGCTCGTCGCGTCCGGGTTGGACTCGGTCCCACGCCCGCTCGTCGCGGCCGCCGACTCCCTCGTCGGGTCGTCGCTGGGCGACGACTCGATCGCGGCCTGCGCGGCGCTCGCCGACGACGGCCTCGTCGCGCGCAGCGAGAACGGCTACAAGCGGATCCTGGTGAGCGGGCTGGTGCGACGCGCGCTCGAGGCGATCGCGACCTGACGACGCGTCCCCCCGGGTGCCGTGGGGAGCGGGCGACCGCTCCCCACCGTGCTCGTCCGCGACTCGCTGCTCGGCGTGCGCGGTGGCCGACGAACCCGGGCGGCGGCTCCGACGCGGAGCTCAGGTGTCGAGTTCGGTGACCGTCATCGAGATGCCCTCGCCGACTCGTTCGAGCCGCACCATCTGACCGAACTCGATCTCCGACCAGTCGTCGCGGCTCTCGGTCAGCGGCTCGGACGCGAAGATCGCCGAGGTGGCCTCGTCGGCGGACGTCACGTCGACGTCGTAGGACCGCTCGTACTCCTCGAAGTTCCGTCCCGTCATCACGTACATCGGCTCGAGGAGCATCGAGAGCGAGTGGTCGTCGGTCCCCGGCTCGGCCTCGCCGAGCTCCCGCCAGTCGCCGGCCGGGTGGGCCTCACCGTCGTGGCCCAGGCCGTAGTTGACCCCGATGATGCGGTTACGTGCGACCAGCGCCACCTTCAGCTTGGTCAGCGCGGTGAGATCGAGTCGCTCCATCGCGCGGCCGATGACGCGGAGCATCTCCTCGAAGCCCCGCTGCACCTCGTCGTCGCCGTCGCCCTCGAGCAGCGAGAGGAGCAGCACGTACAGGAACTCGGTGTCGGTCGTGCCGCGCATCTGCTCCAGGAACTCGTCGTCGCAGTGCGCGAGCAGCTCGCGCTGCAGCAGCTGCCACCGCGGCAGCGAACCGTTCTGGGCCATGATGAACGGCGTCCCGCCGAACGAGAACGGGTGGCAGTTCTCGTCCACGAGGACCGTGCCGGCGTCGTACGCGGCCGCTCGCACGTGGGCGAGCAGGGTGCTCGCCTGCAAGCTCGGGATGATCCCCTCGGCGTTGTCGTCGTAGAACGCGGCCATCGGACGTCGGTACCGCAGGGGCTCCTCCGGCTCCAGCAGGTGCTCGCTCCACGCTCCGAACCCCCATCCCGCCAACTGCAGCAGCGGGTGCATCTCGGGGTCGAGCGTCTGGTTGACCAGGCTGTTCTCGGGCGACAGCAGCAGGCTCGCGCACGGGATCTCCGGCCCGACGTAGGCGAGAACTCTGCACATGGACGGCTCCTCGGTGGACGGGCGCGCAGGGGATCCGGCGAGCGGGGCCCGGTGTGCCCCGAACGAGGTGCGCTCAACCACGATCCCGAGCACGCATCCCGATCGGGGGACCCGACCGGGCCGACGACCGCCGTCTCCTCCGGAGCGCCCCGTCTCGATCGAGGTGACGGGCGACGGTCCCGGGTGTCGCCTCGACCCCGTGGGATCGGTCGCGGACCGCAGCGTCAGCCGAGGCCGGGAACCCGCGCGTACGCGGGGAGGGCGGGCTGGCCGCCGAGGTGGCAGTACATCACCCGGCTGCCGGCGGGGATCTCCCCGGAGCGCACCATCCCGATCAGGCCGGCCATCGACTTGCCCTCGTACACCGGGTCCGTGAGCATCCCCTCGGTCCGCGCGCACAGGTGGATCGCCTCGATCGTGCCCTCGTCGGGGATGCCGTAGGCGGGCCCCTCGTAGCCGGCCACGACGGTGATCTCGTCGTCGCGCAGGTCTCGCCCCACCTCGATCGCGTCCGCGGTGGAGCGTGCGATGCGGCTGACCTGGTCGAGGGTCGCGCCGAGGGTGGCCGAGGCGTCGATCCCGACGACGCGCCGGTCGTCGCGGTCCTCCAGGGCGAACCCGGCGATCATCCCGGCGTGGCTCGAACCCGTGACCGAGCACACCACGACGTGGTCGAAGAACACCTCGAGCTCGGCTTCCTGCTGCGCGAGCTCGACGGCCCAGTTCGCGAAGCCCAGGCCGCCGAGGGGGTGGTCGGAGGCCCCGGCCGGGATCGCGTAGGGCGTGCCGCCGGCCTCCTCGACCGAGGCGATCGCCTCCTTCCAGCTGTCGCGCACGCCGATGTCGAAGCCGGCGGGGTCGATCCGCACGTCGCCGCCCATGATCCGGGTGAGCTGGATGTTGCCGACCGTGTCGTAGATGTCGTCGTCCCAGTCGACCCACCCCTCCTGGACCGTGACGCAGCCGAGCCCGAGGTGGCGTGCCACGCCGGTGACCTGGCGGGTGTGGTTGGACTGGATCCCCCCGATCGACACGAGGGTGTCGCACCCGGTGGCCAGGACGTCGGCCACCAGGTACTCGAGCTTGCGCACCTTGTTGCCGCCGAACGCGATGCCCGAGTTGCAGTCCTCGCGCTTGGCCCAGATCTCGACGTCGCCGCCGAGCGCCTCGGACAGCCGCGGGAGGGGGTGGATCGGCGACGGGCCGAAGAGCAGGGGGTGGCGGGGGAAGTCGGCGAGGGCCATCGACGGATCTTCGCACGGGACGGGCCGCCCCCCAGGCGTCCGTGCGAGAGTGGGGCGGTGAGCGACCTCGACACGCTGCGCTCGATCGAACGACGGGTGCTGTGGCTCGCCACGCGGATGATCGATCACGCCAACCGGCGCGACGACGCCGATGCGGACGTGGGGGGTGTGAAGGTCGGCGGTCACCAGGCGTCGTGCGCGTCGATCGTGTCGATCATGACGGCGCTGTGGTTCGGCCACCTCGACGGAGCCGACAAGGTCGCCGTCAAACCCCACGCGTCGCCGGTGTACCACGCGATCAAGTACCTCACCGGCGAGCTCGACCGCTCGTACCTCACGACCCTGCGCCAGCGCGGCGGCCTGCAGGCCTACCCGTCGCGCACCAAGGACCCCGACGTCGCCGACTTCTCCACCGGCTCGGTCGGGCTCGGCGCGGTGGCGCCGCTGTTCAGCGCCCTGACGCGGCGCTACATCGATTCGCACTTCGGCGACCGGCCCCGCTCGCGGTTCATCTCGCTGGTCGGCGACGCCGAGCTCGACGAGGGCAACGTGTGGGAGGCGATCGCGGACCCGGCCACGCAGGGCCTCGGCGACTTCACGATGATCGTCGACCTCAACCGCCAGAGCCTCGACCGGGTGATCCCCGACATCGCCGCGACCCGGTTGATGCGGTTCTTCGCCGACGCCGGGTGGCACGTCGCGGAGGCCAAGTACGGGTCACGGCTGCGCGCGGCCTTCGACGCCGACGGGGGCGACGCGCTGCGCGCGCACCTCGACGAGATGCCGAACGAGGCGTACCAGCGCCTGTTCGGCCTCGACGGCGACGAGTTGCGCCGCACCTTCCTCGACGGTGCCGACCCGGCGGTCGGTCGCCTCGCGGACCACCACGACGACGACGAGCTGAAGGCGCTGATCACCGATCTCGGAGGTCACGACCTCGGCCTCCTGCTCGAGACGTTCCGAGGGTGCGACGAGGTGGAGGATCGACCGTCGGTGGTGTTCGCGTCGACGATCAAGGGCTACGGGCTGCCGATGGCGGGCGATCCGCTGAACCACGCCGCCCAGCTCCCCGCCGAGCGCATCGACGAGCTGCGCGCCGAGGTCGGCCTCGACGCCGCGAGCGAGTGGGACCGCTTCGATCCCGACTCGCCCGAAGGGACCCGATGTCGCGAGGTGGGCGGGGAGATCAACAACGCCCGGCCGGTCCCGCGACCCCAGGTCGCCGTGCCGGTCGCGGCGCGGGGCGTGTCCACGTCGGGATCCACGTCGACCCAGGAGGCCTTCGGACGGGTGCTCGCCGGCCTCGCCGACGTCGACGGCGTCGCCGAGCGCCTGGTCACGGCGGCCCCGGACGTGTCGATCTCCACCAACCTCGGCGGCTTCATCAACAAGCGCGGGGTCTACTGGCACACCGAGCGCGACGACCACGGGGGCGCCGACCGCCTGCTCTCGTGGGCGCCCGGCCCGTCCGGCCAGCACATCGAGCTCGGCATCAGCGAGATGAACCTGTTCACGCTCCTCGGCCAGCTCGGTCTCGGCCACGAGCACCACGGCCGCCACCTGCTCCCCGTCGGCACCGTCTACGACCCCTTCGTGCTGCGCGGCCTCGATGCGTTGATCTACGCGCTGTACAACGGGAGCCGCTTCGTCGTCGCCGGCACCCCGGCCGGGGTGACGCTGGCGCCGGAGGGCGGCGCCCACCAGTCGACGATCACCGCCTCGGTGGGCGCCGAGCTGCCCGGCCTGGTCGCCCACGAACCCGCCTACGCCACGGAGGTCGACTGGCTGCTGTGCGACGCGCTGGCCCGGCTGTCGCACCCCGACGGCGAGAGCGCGTACCTGCGGCTGTCGACGCGCGCCATCGACCAGGCCCCGTTCGGCGCGGTCCTCGACCGACTCGGGCACGACCGGTTGCGCTCCCAGGTGCTCGCGGGCGGCTACCGCCTCGTCGAGGGTCCGCCCGACGGGCGCCCCGGCGTCACGGTGGTGACGACCGGGGTGATGGCCCCCGAGGCGATCGAGGCGGCGCGCTCGCTCGACGACGAGGGCGTCGCGGTCTCCGTCGTCCACCTGACCAGCGCCGACCGGGCCTACCGCAGCTGGCGCGACGGCTTCGCCCGGTCGACGGCGTCGGCGCGCGTGGTGCGCCGCCCCAGCCAGCTGCACCGGCTGGTCCCGCCCGACGAGCGGCGTCGCCCGGTCGTGAGCGTCCACGACGCGGCGAGCCACAGCCTCGCCTGGATCGGTTCGGCCCTCGGCACCCGCCAGTACGCGCTCGGCGTCGACCGCTTCGGCGAGTCCGGCACGATCGCGGATCTCCACGAGCTCTGCGGGATCGACGCCGGCAGCATCGTCAACGCCGCCCTCGTCGCGATCAGCGAGGCCGAGCCCACCGTCGACGACGCGCGACCGGCCGCCCACGAGACCGATCGGTCCTGCTGACGACGCGCCGGGCCGGGATCGTTAGCGTCGCCGCGATGGGTGTGCAACTGGCCAAGTCCGCGATCGACCTCGGCATCGTGGTCGAGCAGAGCGAGCGCTCGCTCGAGTTCTACGTGGGGCTCCTCGGCCTCGAGCACGTCGGCGACATGGCGATGCCGATCGGGGGCGGGGGCACGATGCACCGGATCCGGTGCGGCGACTCGTTGCTCAAGCTGGTCTGCTTCGACTCGACGCCGGCCGCCGCCGCGCCCGGCGGCATCCCCGGGGCGCTGGGCTTGCGCTACGTGACGTTGATCGTGTCGAACCTCGACGAGATGGTGAGCGCCTGCGAGGAGTCCGGGGTCACGGTCGTCACCGCGGCCACCGAGATCCGTGCCGGCGTGCGCATCGCGATCGTCGCCGATCCCGACGGCAACTGGGTCGAGTTCGTCGAGGGCTCGTAGGGCTCACGAACCCCCGGCGGGCGACCGCGCGCGCGACCTGGGCACGTCGTGCGGCCACCTCGGCCCGCCGAGCTCCGTCACCGGGACCCCGATCGTCCGGAGGTCGATCGAACACGACCTCGGAGCGGGTGCTAGCCCGGACGGGTGCCATCACCTGCGACCACCTGTCCCCCGACCGCCCCCGCCCCGACCGTCGGCTCCCACGACCGGAGCGCCCGATGATCGGCGACTGGTTGTGGACGACGTGGACCGAGGCGTGGCTCGCGGTCGTCTCGGCGATCGCGATCCTGGTCGCGCTGATCGCCGTGATCCGCGTGGTCGGCCTGCGCTCGCTGTCGAAGATGTCGAGCTTCGACTTCGCGGTGACCGTCGCGATGGGCTCGATCGTGGCCGGGGTCTCGTCGTCGTCGACCTCGCTCGTCCACGGCGTCATCGCGGTCGCGACCCTCCTCGGAGCGCAGGCGACGATCGCCGTCCTCCGTCGCCGCACCCGGCTGTCGGACGTCGTCGACAACCAGCCGATGTTCCTGATGTGGGAGGGCGAGTTCGTGGAGGCGTCGATGGCCTCCGGTCGGGTCACCCGCAGCGACGTCGTCGCGAAGCTCCGGGAGGCGAACGTGCTCGACCGGTCCCAGGTGCGCGCCGTGGTGCTGGAGACGACGGGCGACGTGAGCGTGCTCCACGGCGACGAGCCGCTCGACGACCTCGTCCTCGAGGGGATCGCGCCGCTGAGCTGAACGAGGTGCGCCGACGCCGCCCGGTGGCGATCGGCGTGACCCACGCTGCTGTTTCGCCGCCGGGAGGGTCGGGAACGGCTGACCGGTGACCGATGCTCGACCCCCCGCCGCCCGTCGCACCTGGGTGGGGCGCCCGTTCCCCCTCGGGGCCACCTACGACGGCTCCGGGACGAACTTCTCGCTGTTCTCGAGCGTCGCGGACGGCGTCGAGCTGTGCCTGCACGGCGACGGGGCCGACGACCGCGACGTCGAGCGCATCTCGCTGACCGAGGTCGACGGCCACATCTGGCACACCTACCTCCCCGACGTCCGCCCCGGGCAGCGCTACGGGTACCGCGTCCACGGCCCCTGGGACCCCGAGCGCGGCCTGTGGTGCAACCCGTCCAAGCTCCTGCTCGACCCGTACGCGAAGGCGATCGACGGCAGGATCGACTGGGATCCCGCGTGCTTCGGCTACGACTTCGACGAGCCCCTCGTCCGCAACGACGACGACAGCGCCCCCCACGTGTGGAAGGCCGTCGTCGGCGACGCGTTCTTCGACTGGGGCAACGACCGACCGCCGGACGTTGCGCTCCACGAGACCGTGATCTACGAGGCCCACGTCCGCGGCCTGACCATGCAGCACCCCGCGGTCCCCGACTCCCTGCGCGGCACCTACGCGGGCATCGCCCACCCGGCGGTCGTCCAGCACCTGCGCGACCTCGGGATCACCGCGATCGAGCTGATGCCGGTCCACCAGTTCGTCAACGACCACCACCTCGTCGAGCGCGGCCTGACCAACTACTGGGGCTACAACTCGATCGCGTTCCTCGCCCCGCACAACGACTACACCTCCTCGGCCGCCCTCGGGCAGATCCAGGAGTTCAAGACGATGGTCAAGGCGCTGCACGCGGCGGGCATCGAGGTCATCCTCGACGTGGTCTACAACCACACCGCGGAGGGCAACCACTTCGGTCCGACGTTGTCGATGCGCGGCATCGACAACCGGGCGTACTACCGGCTGATGGAGGACGACCCCCGGTACTACCTGGACTTCACCGGGACGGGCAACAGCTTGAACATGCGCCACCCGCACGTGCTCCAGCTGATCATGGACAGCCTGCGCTACTGGGTGCTCGAGATGCACGTCGACGGGTTCCGCTTCGATCTCGCGTCCACGCTGGCCCGCGAGCTGCACGACGTCGATCGCCTGTCGGCCTTCTTCGACCTCGTCCAGCAGGATCCGGTCGTGTCCCAGGTGAAGCTGATCGCCGAGCCGTGGGACGTCGGCGAGGGCGGCTACCAGGTCGGCAACTTCCCGCCCCAGTGGTCGGAGTGGAACGGCCAGTACCGCGACACCATCCGCGACTACTGGCGCGGCGAGCCCTCGGCGCTGGCCGAGTTCGGCTCGCGCTTCACCGGCAGCTCGGACCTCTACCAGGCCGACACCCGGCGACCGACGGCGTCGATCAACTTCGTGACCGCCCACGACGGCTTCACGATGCTCGACCTCGTGTCGTACGACGAGAAGCACAACGACGCCAACGGCGAGGACGGCAACGACGGCGAGTCGCACAACCGCTCGTGGAACCACGGGGTCGAGGGCGAGACCGACGATCCGCGCATCGTCGAGCTGCGCGCCCGCCAGCGGCGCAACTTCATGACCACGCTGATGCTCAGCCAGGGCGTGCCGATGATCGTCGGCGGCGACGAGCTCGGTCACACCCAGCACGGCAACAACAACGTCTACTGCCAGGACAACGAGCTGTCGTGGTACCCGTGGGGCGACGACGCCGATCAGGAGTTCCTCGAGTGGTGCCGCCGCGTGATCGCGTTCCGCGCCGCTCACCCGGTGTTCCGTCGGCGCCGCTGGTTCCAGGGTCGCCGCATCCGCGGGATCGAGGATCTGGCGTGGTTCCGCCCGGACGGGATCGAGATGACCGACGAGGACTGGGAGACCGGTTACGCCCGTTCGATCGGGGTCTTCGTCAACGGCACTACCATCCCCACGACGGACACCTACGGTGAGCGCATCGTCGACGACACCTTCCTGCTGCTGTTCAACGCCAGCCCCGAGGCGATCGGGTGGCGGATCCCGGGACCCGAGTGGGGCCGCCGGTGGACGGTCGACCTCGACACCGCGGAGCCGCGACGCGGGGCGAAGCGGACGGTCAACGTCAAGCCGTCGGAGGACTTCATGGTCGTCGAGCGGTCGCTGCTCGTGCTGCGCTCCACGCGGCCCCCGCGCCGGTCCCCCGACGTCGGGCGCCCCTCGATCGGTCGGCGACGCACCGATGCCGCCGATCTCGACGCCTCCGATCTCGACGCCTCCGCGGTGCGATCGCCGAACGACGGCTCCGCGGCGCCGGTCGACGCCGAGCCCGGGACCGCACCCGCCGACGAGCTCGCGCCCCCCGCCGATCCGCCGCCCTCCGGGGACGGCCCGCCGACCGACGACTCCCAGGAGGACGATCGATGACCTCACGCCCGCGCCGCCGCCGCACGCGCACCGACGACACCGCCGAGGCGGCCGATGGCCGGTCCGACGATCCGCGCTCGTCGACCGGGCGACGCCCCGACGCCGCCCCGACCACCCCGATGGACGCGCCGGCCGGGGCGGGCGGCGCCGGCGCGTCGGGTTCGCGCTCGTGGTCCGCGCCCGACACGGCGACCGCCGCCACGCCCGCGGCGATGCCGGTCGACCGACCGTCGCGCACCGTCGTCGAACCGGTCGCGCCGGTCGTCGACGACGGGCGCTTCGCCGCGAAGGCGTCGCTGGGACGACCGCTGTCGATCCGCGCCGACGTGTTCACCGACGGCCACGACGTCGTGTTCGCCGAGGTCGCGCTCACCCCCGACCCCACCCACCAGCCGGCCGCGGACGGCACGTCGACGACCGTGGCGATGCGTGCGCTCGGCAACGACCGCTTCGTGGCGGTCGTCGTCCCGGACCGGCTCGGCCGCTGGACCTACGACGTCCACGGCTGGGTCAGCCACGCCGAGACCTGGCGGCGGGGGACCGTCGCCAAGGACGAGGCCGGCGTCGACGTGACCGTGGAGGCCGCGATCGGCGTCGAGCTCGTCGAGGCGATGGTCGGCGAGCCGCGTGCCGCGGCCACCTCCGACGACCTGGAGGCGTTGCGCGCCCTGCGCGACCGCCTCGCCGACGGCGACGTCTCCACGATCGACGACGACGGGTGGGCCGAGGTGTTCCACCGCGCCGAGCGGCGCGACGCCGACCACCTCGATCGACCGCTGCGCATCGACGTCGACCCGGTCCTCGCGACCGTCGGCTCGTGGTACTCGTTCTTCCCGCGCTCCACCGCGGACGGTCGCACCGAGGGCTCCGCGACCCTGCGCGACGCGATCGACCGCCTCGACCACATCGACGAGATGGGCTTCGACGTGGTGTACATCCCTCCCGTCCACCCGATCGGGCGGACCAACCGCAAGGGGCGCAACAACTCGACCCACGCCGAGCCGGGCGACGTCGGCAGCCCGTACGCGATCGGCTCCGCCGAGGGAGGCCACTTCTCGGTCGCCCCCGAGCTCGGCACGGTCGACGACGTCGCCGCTCTCGCCGCCGCCTGCAGCGACCGCGGGATGCACCTCGCGATCGACATCGCGTTCAACTGCTCCCCGGACCACCCGTGGGTCGCGGAGCACCCCGAGTGGTTCACCGCGCGCCCCGACGGCACGATCCAGTTCGCCGAGAACCCCCCGAAGCGGTACGAGGACATCTACCCGCTGGACTTCGAGTCGTCCGACTGGCAGGGCCTGTGGCGCGAGCTCGCCGACGTGTTCCGCTTCTGGATCGACCACGGGGTCACGATCTTCCGCGTCGACAACCCGCACACCAAGTCGTTCGCGTTCTGGGACTGGGCGCTGTCGACGATCCGCGCCGATCACCCCGAGGCGATCTTCCTGTCGGAGGCGTTCACCCGTCCACGGGTGATGCAGCGGCTCGCCAAGGTCGGCTTCAACCAGTCGTACACCTACTTCGCGTGGAGGCACACCAGCGCCGAGCTGCGTGAGTACTTCGAGGAGCTCGCCACCGAGACGATCGACTTCATGCGGCCCAACGCGTGGCCCAACACCCACGACATCCTCACCGAGCACGTCCAGACGGGTGGGCGAGCGGGGTTCGTCAGCAGAGCGGTGCTCGCCGCCACCCTGTCGCCGAGCTGGGGGGTGTACGGGCCCGTCTACGAGCTGATGGAGACCGCGCCGCGCGAGGGAGTCGAGGACTACCTCGACTCCGAGAAGTACGAGGTCCGCCACTGGGACCTGGACCGCGCCGACAGCCTCGCCCCGGTCCTCGGGCGACTGAACGCGATCCGGCGCGCGCACCCCGCGCTGGGAGACCTCGCGTCGGTCCGCTTCCACGGCGCCGACGACGACGCCCTGCTGTGCTTCACCAAGACCGACCCGGCCGGCGAGGGCGACCCCGTGCTGGTCGTCGTCAACGTCGACCCGCACCGCCGCGCCGCCGGCTTCGTCGACGTCGACCTCGCCGCGATCGGGCTGCCCTACGAGACGGACTACGACGTGGTCGACCACCTGGGCGGAGCCACCTTCCGCTGGTCGGGCGCCCGCAACTACGTCGAGCTGTCACCCGACGGGCCGATGGCCCACGTGTTCACCGTGCGCAGCGACGCCGCCTCGACCGATGGAGGAGCCTCCTGATGCCCGCACCCACCACCACGTCGCACCGGGCGACCCCGGCCGAGTCGTCCCCCGTCACGCCCGGGACGTCGTCCGACTGGTTCAAGGACGCGATCATCTACGAGCTGCACGTGCGCGCGTTCGCCGACTCGAACGGCGACGGCATCGGCGACATCGACGGCCTGCGCAGCCGGCTCGACTACCTCGCGGACCTCGGCGTCAACGCGATCTGGCTGCTCCCGTTCTACCCCTCGCCCGGGCGCGACGACGGCTACGACATCGCCGACTACTGGACGGTCAACCCCGACTACGGGACGACGCGCGCGTTCAAGCGGCTGCTCGACGCCGCCCACGAGCGCGGGATCCGCGTGATCACCGAGCTGGTGATCAACCACACGAGCGACCAGCACCCGTGGTTCGAGCGCGCCCGGAACGCCCCGGCCGGCTCGGCCGAGCGCGACTTCTACGTGTGGACCGACGACCCGACCGAGTACGCCGACGCACGGATCATCTTCCAGGACTTCGAGACGTCGAACTGGACGTGGGACCCCGTCGCCGGGCAGTACTTCTGGCACCGCTTCTACTCCCACCAGCCCGACCTCAACTTCGACAACCCCGCCGTCGAGGAGGCGGTGCTCGAGGTGCTCGACCACTGGCTGGACATGGGGGTCGACGGGCTGCGCCTCGACGCGGTGCCCTACCTCTACGAGCGCGAGGGCACCTCGTGCGAGAACCTCCCCGAGACCCACGACGCGCTCAAGCGCATGCGTGCCCACATGGACGCGAAGTACGAGGGCCGGATGCTGCTCGCCGAGGCGAACCAGTGGCCCGAGGACGCGGCGGCCTACTTCGGCGACGGCGACGAGTGCCACATGAACTTCCACTTCCCGGTGATGCCGCGGCTGTTCATGTCCGTGCAGATGGAGAACCGCACCCCGATCATCGACATCCTCGAGCAGACGCCCGAACCCCCGGAGGGCTGCCAGTGGGCGACCTTCCTGCGCAACCACGACGAGCTCACCCTGGAGATGGTCACCGAGGAGGAGCGCGACCTCATGCTGCGGGCCTACGCCCGTGACGCGGAGATGCGCATCAACCTCGGCATCCGCCGCCGGCTCGCCCCCCTGCTCGGCAACGACCGACGCAAGATCGAGCTGCTCAACGCGCTGCTCTTCTCGCTGCCGGGGACGCCGGTGCTGTACTACGGCGACGAGATCGGGATGGGCGACAACGTCTACCTCGGCGACCGCGACGGGGTGCGCACCCCGATGCAGTGGACGGCGGACCGCAACGCGGGGTTCTCGACCTCGAACCCGCACCGGCTGTACCTCCCGTTGATCACCGAGCAGGAGTACCACTGGGAGTCGATCAACGTCGAGACCCAGTCGGAGAACCCGGCCTCGCTGCTGTCGTGGATGCGCCAGCTGATCGCCCTGCGCAACCGCCACCCGGTCCTCGGGCGGGGGAGCATCACGTTCCACGAGCCGGAGAACCCCCACGTCCTCGCGTTCACCCGGGAGATGCCCGGAGCGGCTCCGATGCTCTGCGTCGCGAACCTGTCGCGGCTCGCCCAGCACGTCGAGCTCGACCTGACCGAGCACATGGGCGCCACCCCGATCGAGGTGTTCGGACGCAACCGGTTCGCGCCGATCGGCGAACTGCCCTACTACCTGACCCTCGTTCCCTACGGCTTCTTCTGGTTCTCCCTCGAGGGGGCCGAGCAGACCGTGGAGCGTGGCGACGTCCCCCACCTGTCGGGCACCCTCGAGGAGGTCGCCCGTCGACGTGCCTCGCTCACCCGCGCCCTCGCGGACTGGCTGCCCGACCGCCGTTGGTTCGCGGGCAAGGACCGCAGGGTCCGTGAGGTCAAGGTGGAGAGCACCGTCCCGCTCCCCGACGACGTCGTCATGGCCGGCGTGGTGGTGTCGTTCACCGAGGGCGACGACCAGCGCTACGCCGTCCCCCTGCTGCGGATCACCGCCGAGACGGCGACGACCGTGGAGAACCTGCACGCCTCGACCGTCGTCGCGCGCCTCGACGACGGGGCCCTCCTCGTCGACGCGATGAGCGACGCCCGCGGCGCGGCGTGCATCATCTCCCACGCCCTCGCCGCTCGGACCCACGAGCAGGGCTCGGGGCGCGTCATCGGCCGGGCGTTCGGATCCGACGGGGTGGCCCTGCCGGGCCCCGACGACGCCGACGCCGGCTCCGGCGCGAGCGACGACGGCGCGACCTCCGACACGGCGATCGACTGGCACTCGGTGACCATCCTCGGCGTGGAGCAGTCGAACTCGTCGGCGATCGTCGACCTCGGTGACCGCCGCCTGATCGCGAAGCTGATCCGCCGCGTCGAGGCCGGGGTGAACCCGGACGTCGCGCTGCCGCTGCACCTCTCCCGGATCGGCTTCGAGGAGGCCCCGGCGCTCGCCGCGACCCTCGACGCGAAGATCCCCGGGGAGCGGGCGCCGGCGACCGTGCTCGTCGTCCACGAGGCGATCCCCCACGAGAGCGACCTGTGGGTGCGGATGCTCGACGACCTGTCGCTGGCGATCGACCGCGACGTCCTCTTCCACGACCCGGCCGACAGCCGCGGCTCGGGGTCGTCGAGCGCGGCGTCGTCGATGACGTCGTCGATCGCCGACCTCCTCGGGCAGCGGACCGCCGAGCTGCACCGGGCGCTCGCGTCCGGCGACGGCGACGACATGGTCCCCGAGCCGTTCACTCTGCAGTGGCAGCGCTCGATCGTGCAGACGGTCCGCAACTCGGTGCGCGCCACCCAGCGCGAGCTGAAGCGGCACCGCCGGTCGAACGAGCTCTCCGCCGCCGACGCGGCGCTGGTCGAGACCGTCGTCGAGCGCGGCGACGAGCTCATCTCGCGCTTCGACGCGCTCGCCACGGCCAAGATGCTCGCGAAGCGCATCCGGATCCACGGCGATCTGCACCTCGGGCAGATCCTGTGGACCGGCCACGACGTCGTCTTCATCGACTTCGAGGGGGAGCCGGGCCAGCCGATGGGGCAGCGCTCCATCAAGCGCTCGCCGCTCGGTGACGTCGCCGGCCTGCTGCGGTCGCTGGACTACGCCGGCCGGGTCGCCGTCGACACCGCGATCGAGCGCGGCCGCGTCGGCGACGCCGAGCGCTCGTCGGTCGAGGCGTGGCGGGCCACGTGGACCGCCGAGATGCAGGACCGCCTCCTCGATGCGTACCGCTCCACGATCGCCGGCTCCGAGCTCGTCCCGGACGACCCCGCCGACATGCGGCTCCTGCTCGAGGTGTACATGGTCACCAAGAGCCTGTACGAGGTGCGCTACGAGCTCGCCAACCGGCCCCGCTGGGTCGGGTGGCCGCTCCAGGCGGTCGTCGAGATGATCGGCGGCGGCCCGTCGTGATCAGCGACGCCCTGCGCCGTCGAGCCGTCGAGCTCGGCGTCGACGTGGAGTACGAAGACGTCGACCAGGTGGTCCACGACGCCGACGAGGCCGTGGTCGAGCGCGTCGTCGAGGTGCTCGACGAGGACAGCTCGCGCGCCTCGGGCGGGATCGTCGAGCCGATCCACCTCGACCCGCGGCGCGCGATCCGGGTGGCGGGACGCGTCGACGACGTGGAGCTGCGCGTCGGCGGGGTTCCCGTCGCGGTCACCACCGAGACCTCCGGCAGCGGCGGCGACGTCGTCGGGACGATCTCCCTCCCCGACGATCTCCCGACCGGGTGCCACGAGCTCGAGGTCGTCTCGGACGGGTCGTCGTCGCGGTGCCTCGTCGTCGTCGCCCCGGCGACGATGCCGGGCGCCGATCCGTCGGAGCTCGCGAGCAGCCTCTTCGTCCCGGCGTACGCGCTGTGGGAGAGCGACGACCCGCTGCCGTCGTTCGGCCACCTGCGCTCCCTCGCCGAGCAGCTCCCGCGCCACGGCGTCGACGTGCTCGCGACCCTCCCGCTGTACGCGACCTTCCTCGACGACCCGTTCGATCCGAGCCCGTACTCGCCGATCAGCCGCCTGCACTGGAACGAGGTGTACCTCGACGACGCCTCGCTCCCCGACGCGCCGCTGCCGACGATCGCGGCCGGGGGAGAGCTCGACTGGCGCGCGCTCGCCGCACGCCGGCGCCGCCAGCTCGTGCAGGCCGCGCTCGAGGCCGCCGACGACGTCGTCGAGGAGCTCGCGCAGTTCGCGGCGGCCCACCCCGACGTCGGCTCCTACGCCCGGTTCATGGCCGAGCGCGAGTCGGGCGGCGACGAGGTCGTCGAGCGCTCCCACGTCCTCGCCCAGTACCTCGCCGATGCCGAGCTCGGCCGGATCAGCGCGGCGGACGGTTCGGCGGCGCTCTCGCTCGACCTGCCGATCGGCTCGCACCCCGACGGTCACGAGACGTGGGCCCACCCCCACCTGTTCGCCGAGTCGATGTCGGTCGGCGCCCCTCCCGACACGTTCTTCACCGAGGGGCAGGACTGGGGGTTCCCACCCCAGCTTCCCGGTGCGATGCGCTCGAGCGGGTACGAGCTGTGGCGCCAGATGGTCGCCCGAGCCGGACGCCACGCCGACATGCTGCGCATCGACCACGTGATGGCCGTCCACCGGCTGTGGTGGATCCCCGACGGCGCACCGGCCGATCGCGGCGTGTACGTGCGCTACCCCCACGACGAGCTGCTCGCGGTGATCGCCGCCGAGGCCGCCGCGGCCGACGTCGCGATCGTCGGCGAGAACCTGGGCACCGTGCCTCCGGCCGTCGATGCGGCGCTGGAGGAGTGGCAGGTGCTCGGGATGCACGAGGAGCAGTTCCACCTCGGCGCCGACCGTCTCGACGCCGTGCCGCCGCGGACCGTCGCCGGGGTGCGCACCCACGACATGGCGCCGTTCGCGACGGTGGAGGTGCCCGAGGGGTACCGCTCCCTGATCGGCGCGGATCCCGACGAAGCGACCCTCGACGCCGTGCTGCGCCGCCTGGCGGCGAGCGACGCGCAGGTGGTCGTCGCCGACCTCGACGACCTCCTGGACGAGACCCGGCCGCACAACCTCCCCGGTCGCGTGGTGCCCGGCATCTGGAGCCGCCGCCTCGACGCCCCCCTGTCGCGGACGCTGGCCGACGAGCGCGTCGGCCGCCGCCTGCGACTCCTCGAAAGGACGACACGATGACGAACGACGCCGAACGCCACCTGGGCGAGCTGGACCTCTTCCTGTTCGGGGAGGGCACGCACCGCTACCTGCACCGCTCCTTCGGCGTGCAGCCCGGCGACGGCGGCGCGCGGTTCGCCGTCTGGGCGCCCAACGCCCGTGGCGTGGCCGTCACCGGCACGTTCGACGGGTGGGAGCACCACCACGACCTCACCGGCAGCGACTCGGGGGTGTGGAGCGGCTGGGTCGACGGCGCGTCGATCGGCGACCGCTACCTGTACCGGGTGACCGGCACCGACGGCCGGGTCGTCGAGAAGTCCGACCCCGTCGGAGCCGCAGCCGAGGAGGCGCCGGGGATCTCGTCGATCATCGCCGATCTCGACCACACGTGGGCCGACGGGGAGTGGATGGAGGCGCGGGGCGAACGGATCGCCCTCGACGCGCCGGTGTCGATCTACGAGGCCCACCTCGGCTCGTGGGGGCGTCACCTCACCGAGGGCCGCCGGTTCCCGCGCTACGACGAGATGGCCGACCCGCTCGCGGACCACGTGCTCGCCCACGGCTTCACCCACGTCGAGTTCCTCCCGATCATGGAGCACCCGTTCTACGGGTCGTGGGGCTACCAGACGACCGGGTTCTTCGCGCCGACGGCGCGCTACGGCAGCCCCACCGACCTCATGGCGATGATCGACCGGCTGCACCAGCGCGGCGTGGGCGTGATCCTCGACTGGGTGCCGTCGCACTTCCCGACCGACGACCACGGCCTCTACGAGTTCGACGGCACCCACCTGTTCGAGCACGCCGACCCCCGTCAGGGCTACCACCCCGACTGGAACTCGGCCATCTTCAACTACAGCCGCAACGAGGTCCGCTCGTTCCTCGTCTCGAGCGCGATGTGCTGGCTCGACCGGTACCACGTCGACGCGCTGCGCGTCGACGCCGTCGCCTCGATGCTGTACCTCGACTACTCGCGCCAGGAGGGCGAGTGGATCCCGAACGAGTTCGGCGGGCGCGAGAACCTCGACGCCATCGTCTTCCTGCGCCAGCTCAACGAAGCGGTGTACGGCGAGTTCGGCGACGTCGCGACGATGGCCGAGGAGTCCACGTCGTGGCCGATGGTCAGCCGGCCGACCTACGTCGGCGGCCTCGGGTTCGGGAACAAGTGGGACATGGGTTGGATGCACGACACCCTCGCCTACCTCCAGGAGGACCCGATCAACCGCCGCTGGCACCACGGCGAGATCACCTTCCGGTCCGTCTACGCGGCCACCGAGCACTTCGTGCTGCCGCTCAGCCACGACGAGGTCGTGCACGGCAAGGGGTCGCTGCTGGGCAAGATGCCCGGCGACGAGTGGCAGCAGTTCGCGAACCTCCGGCTGCTCTACGCGATGCAGTGGTCGCAACCCGGCAAGAAGCTGCTGTTCATGGGCGGCGAGCTCGCCACGCGCAGCGAGTGGGGCCACGACTCCACCCTCGACTGGGGCCTCCACGACGCCGAGATGCACTCCGGGGTGCGTCGCCTGCTCGCGGAGCTCAACGCGCTGTACGCCCGCGAGCCGGCGCTGCACCGCGGTGACAGCAGCTCGGAGGGGATGCGCTGGGTCGAGGGCGGCGACGCCGAGCGCAGCGTCTACGCGTGGCTGCGCCTCGACCCGCCCGACCACGACGACGACGTCGCGCAGGGCGGCTCCGGCGACGGTGCCGAACCGGCTCGCCCGATCCTGGTGGTGCACAACGCGACGCCCGAACCCCAGCACAACTACCGCATCGGGGTGCCCACCAGCGGCCGCTGGGAGGAGCTGCTCAACTCCGACGCCGTCGACTTCGGCGGCAGCGGGGTGGGCAACCACGGCGGCGTCGCGACGCACCCCGTCGACGCCCACGGCTTCCACCACTCGATCGTCGTCAGCATCCCCCCGCTCGGTTCGATCTTCCTCGCGCCGGCCGTGGCGGGCGTCGGGTCGTGACGTGACGTCCGCCGACGCGACCGCCGGCCGCCCGACGCCGCCGCCCGACGCCGTGGCTCCCGGCTCGATCACCCACCGGCGCCTCGGCGCGACGGTGCTCGACGGGGGGACGCGCTTCGAGGTGTGGGCGCCGCAGGCCTCCTCGGTCGAGGTCGTCGTCTCCGTCGAGCACGGCGACGACCGCGTCGCCGCGCTCGAGCCGCCCCCGTCGGAGCTGGATCCGACCCGGCCCGAGGCGACCTGGACGGCGACCGTGGACGGGGTGGGCGCCGGCGATCGCTACCGGTTCCGCCTCGACGGAGGCGAGCTGCTCGCCGACCCCGCGTCGATGCGCCAGCCCGACGGGGTGCACGGCCCGTCGATGGTCGTCGACACCGCGACGTTCCCGTGGAGCGACGACGGCTGGCGCGGGATCGAGCTGGACGACACGATCCTGTACGAGGTGCACGTCGGCACCTTCACCGCCGAGGGCACCTTCGACGCCGCGATCGGCGAGCTCGAGCGCCTCGTCGACCTCGGGGTCACGACGATCGAGGTGATGCCCGTCGCGGCCTTCCCCGGAGCACGCAACTGGGGCTACGACGGCGTGTTCCCCTTCGCGACCCAGGAGACCTACGGCGGACCCGCGGCGTTCGCGCGCTTCGTCGACGCCGCCCACGCCCACGGCCTCGCGGTGGTGCTCGACGTCGTCTACAACCACCTCGGGCCCGAGGGGAACGTGCTGGTGCGCTTCGGGCCCTACCTCACCGACGAGTACGCCACCCCGTGGGGCGAGGCGGTCAACGTGGCCGGTCGCCACAGCGACTCGGTGCGGCGCTACCTCGTCGAGAACGGGGTCGGCTGGATCCGCGACTTCCACCTCGACGGCTTCCGCATGGACGCCGTCCACCAGATCATCGATCCCACCGCGAACCCCTTCGTCGCCGAGTTCGCCGCCGCGGTCCACGACGTCGCCGACGAGCTCGGACGCACGGCGCTGGTCATCGTCGAGAGCTCGGCGAACGAGCCGCGGATGGTCCGCCCCCGCTCGCTGCACGGGTGGGGGTGCGACGCGGTCTGGAACGACGACGTCCACCACGCGCTGCGCGTGGCGCTGACCGGGGAGCGCCACGAGTACTACGCCGGCTACACCGGCGCCGGCGACGTCGCCGAGGCGTTCGAGCACCGCTTCGTGTACCACGGGCAGCACTCCGCTCTGTTCGGGCGACGTCAGGGTGCGGACGCGGGCGACATCGACCACCGGCGCCTCGTCGCCTTCTCGCAGAACCACGACCACGTCGGCAACACCCCGCGCGGGCTGCGCATGCTCCACGACGCCGGGCCGGGCGACCCCCGGCTGCGCCTCGCCGCCGCGACCGTCCTGCTGGGACCGTTCACCCCTCTGCTGTTCATGGGCGAGGAGTACGCCGAGCGGGCTCCGTTCCCCTACTTCGTCGACCACCGCGACCCCGATCTGGTGCGCGCGGTGCAGGACGGTCGACGTCGTGAGTTCGCCACCGCCGACTGGGAGGGGGGGATCGCGGACCCCGGCGACCCGACGACGTTCTCCGACGCGGTGATCGACCCGTCGCAGGCGGACGCCGGTCCGCAGCGCGACCTGCTCGAGACGTACCGCGAGCTGATCCGGTTGCGGCGCCGCCACCGGGTGCTCACCGACCCGTCCGCCCGCCACGTCGTGCGCCTCGCGGGCGACGTCGTCGTCGTCGAGCGAGAGCTCGACGGTGCCCGCTCGACGCTGGTGCTCAACTACGGCGCCGAGCCGGACCCCACCGATCGCACGTCCGCCGGTGCGGTGGTGTTCGACTCCTCGCCGTCCGCCTCGGGGCCGCTGGGCGCGCACTCCGCCCGCCTGCACCTGGCCTGATCCACGGCCGCCCGGCGTCGCCGACGCCCGCCCGCCGTGGCGCGATCTGCGCGCCACCGGGTCGTCGCGACGGACCCGTCAGAGGTCGGTGCGCTCGAGCACCGCGACCCCGGGGTCGCCGTCGGCGCCGAGCACGTCGACGAGGCGCACGGACCCGCCGGTGAGGATGCGCGCGTCGTCGTGGACCACGTCGCGCCACGACCCTTCGGGGAGCTCGATCGAGGTCGACCGGCCGTCGGGGGCGCTCGCGAGCGCCCGGGACACGACCGTCACGACGACCGCATCGCCGGCGTGGGTGCGGGCGAGCGCGATCACGTGCTCGGAGCCGTCTCCGTCGACGGCGACCTCCGCGTAGCCGCCGTCGGGTCCGAACGCGTCGGCCCGGCGCGCCCGCATGCGCAGGATCCGCTCGGTGAGCACCGCCCGTGCGAGGTCGGCGTCGCCCTCGCCGACCGCCGTCGCCGTGTCGCTCGACGCGACGCGGTCGATCAGCGAGCGCAGGCGCTCCCAGTCGGGCTCGGACCGGTTGTCGGGGTCGACCAGGCTGGTCAGCTCCGCCGGCGACCCCTGGTACAGATCGGGGACGCCGGGGCAGGTGAGGTGCAGCGCGAGCATCCGCAGCCCGACCCGCGCCCCGAGGTGCTCGGCGGTGGCCGCGAACTCGCCGAGCGAGGTGGCCGACGTCCGACCGGGGTCGGTCTCGGCGACGAGAACCCCGGCGAGTCGACCGAGCGCCGATTCGATCGCCTCGTCCGGCTCGGTCCACGAGGTGATCACGTCGCCCTCGCGGGCCGCCTTGACCAGGTAGTCACCGAGCCGCTCGACGGTGAGCGGGCGGGCGGTGACCGCCGTCTGGATCGCGAGGCGGACGATGCCGGGGTCGAGGTCCGCGACCTCGTCGTGGTGGTCTGCCAGCCAGGCGTCGACGAGCGACGTCCACCGCTCGGCGTGCGCCGCCAGGGCGAGCGACCGCGCCCTCACGGCCGCCGAGCGCTTGGTGTCGTGGGTCGTCTCCGCGAGCATCGCTGCGGGCAGGTCTCGTTGGCGGTCGCGCTGGGCGTCGTGGAACGCGGCGACGTCGGTCGAGAAGGCACCGGGGGTGCCGCCGACCTCGGCGAGGGAGGCGAGCGCGAAGGATCGGTAGAAGGCGCGGTCCTCGGCGCCCTTGGCCATCACCGGCCCGGTGAGCTGCTGCCAGCGCTCACGCGACGCGTCGTGGGAGCGAACCGCGTCGACGACGAGGTCGAGGTGGGCGTCGCGCCCGACTCCGTCGCCGTCACGATCACCGACGCCGTCGCGGGCACGGCGCGCCGCCTCGTCGAACGCCGGGATCGAGGCCTCGTCGTCGGGGAGGTAGGTGCGGTAGCGGTGCAGACCCAACGTGAGACGGGTCACCGCGTCGCGGAGCTGTTCCGTCGACGCGACGTCGTGCGCGTCGTCGGGCAGGGTCCGCACGAGGCGGTCGAGGTCGGGGCGCAGACCCCCGTCGAGCACCTCGCGGCGTGCGTCGAGCTCGAGCTCGGAGAAGGGGCGGTCGTCGACCTGGGCTCGCCAGGCCCCGGAGAGGTGCCGCTCGGCCGAGGGGTCGAGCAGGGTGTGCTCGGTGAGCGTGATGTGCTCGTAGCCGGTCGTCCCGTCCACGGGCCACGACCGCGGGAGATCCTCGCCGGGGGCGAGGATCTTCTCCACGATCAACCACCGGTCCCCGATCCGGTCGCGCAGCCGCTCGAGGTACCCACCGGGATCGGCCAGGCCGTCGACGTGGTCGACGCGCACGCCGGTGAACGCCGGGTGCTCCGTCAGCTCGGCGGGGAGGGTGTCGACGGCGTCGGCGACCTCGGGGTGCTCGACGCGCACCGCCACGAGGTCGTCGATCGTGAAGAACCGGCGCACGTTGCGCCGGGGGTCGCGCCACCACGCCAGCCGGTAGTGCTGGCGGTCGAGCGCCTCGCGCGGGTCGAGGTCCTCGGTCCCCTCCGCCAGGGGGAACCGCAGGGGGCCGTAGCGCACCTCCGGTCCGAGGTCGCCCGTCCCGATCTCGATGCCTCCCGCGTCGAGCACGTCGTCGAGGGGCGAGCCGAGCTTCGGGACGATCACCCGTCCGTCGGCGGCGTCCCAGTCGATGTCGAACCAGCGGGCGGCCGGCGACGCGGCTCCGTCGCGCAGGGTCTCCCACCAGGGGGCGTTGAGCTCGGCGCGCTCGACCGAGGCGTGGTTCGGGACGTGATCGATCACCACGCCGAGGCGGTTCTCGTGCGCGGCGTCGAGCAGGCGTCCCAGCCCGTCCCTCCCGCCGAGCTCGGCGCGCACCCGGGTGTGGTCGACGACGTCGTAGCCGTGTCGGCTCCCCGGGACCGCCTCGGCGATCGGCGAGAGGTAGAGGTCGGAGACCCCGAGTCGCACGAGCACGTCGAGGATCCCGATCACGTCGTCGAAGCCGAGATCGGGGGTGAGCTGGATGCGGTGGGTGGCGATGCGCGTCATGGGTTCCGTCCTGCCGGGGGGTGCCCGGTCATCATCTCCCCCGGCACGGCCCATGACACCTGGCCCGGGGAAGTCGGTCGGGGACGAGTCGGCTCGGGGAGCGGCGGGGGCCACCGGCAGGGAACGGCCGGGTGGAGAGGCCAGATCGGCCGACGACGCCGGGCGGTCCCGGCGAATGGCGCGGGCGGGGGAGGGGTACGTGCTGTCGGGCCGGCGCGGCGGAACGGCGCGGATCTCCGAGGCCCACGGCTGGAGGAACACACATGAGCATCCCGACGACGACGTCGGCGACGCGGCCCGAGGCGGCCCGACGCCCGGCGCGCCCGCCCACCGGGACCCGCACCGGTCGCGACCGCGCTGCGCAGCCCACGACGGGCGGGCGGCCGTTGGTCGGTGACGCACGGGCCGGGGTGACGATCGAGGTGCTCGAGGCTCGAGGGATCTGGCTGGCGCTGCACGGCGCCCTCGTCGATGGCGGGTGCGCACGGGTCGACGACCGCTTCGCCCGCCTCGAGCGCCTCGGCTTCGAGGTCGTCGTGGTGGACCTCACCGCGATGGAGGACGCCGACCGGCGGGGCCGGTCGCTGCTGGGCCGCTTCGTCGAGGGCGTCTCCGGGACCGGAGGCCGGGTGATCGCCGTCGACCCGCTCGGGTACCTCGCGTCGTGGAGCCCGCGACCGCCTGACCTCGCGCTCGAGATCATCGGCTCGCGCCCGACCGGGACGTCGTGGCTCAGCTCGAACTGAGCGGCGCGCACGGCCCGAATGGACGTGCGCGCCCGTGGGTACCTGCCGATGTGGACGCTCGGAGTACCCTCGGCCGCGATGGGCGGACCCGTGCGATGAGGTGGGGTCCTTCTGCGCCCCTGACGGTCCGCTGCCGCTTCGGCGGGAGCGATCCGTCGCTGCAGCGCCGGGTCGTCATGGCCACGGTCGACCAGCTCTGCGCCGCGACCGACATCGGCATCGACGTGCTCGAGAGCCTCGAGATCCCCCTCGGCGAGGTGATGACGACGCTGTGGCCGTACGGGATCGAGAGCGTGGTCGTGGCCGTGACGGGCGGTGACCTCCACCTGACGATCGAGCTGCGCACCGAACCCGCGCTCCACGACCGGGCGCTCTTCGCCGACGTCGACGGAGTGGTCGAGGCCTTCTTCGACGTCGAGAGCGGGTCGAGCGCGTCCGAGATCGAGCTCGTCGGCTCCCTCCGGTGAGCGGCCCGGTGCGCTCGATCCCCGCAGCCGCCGGCGGTTCCGCAGCCGACGAGGACCCGGACCCCGAGGTCGAGCGTCGCTTCGAGCGCCACCTCGATCTCGCCGACCGCCTGGCCAGGCGCTACAGCCACGGCGGCATCGTCGACGACGACCTCCGTCAGGTCGCCCGTCTGGGTCTGCTCCTCGCCAGTCGCCGGTTCGATCCGGAGCTGGGCCACTTCGTGCGGTTCGCGAGCGTGACGATCATCGGAGAGCTGAAGAAGCACCTGCGGTCCCACGGGTGGGCGGTGCGCGTGCCGCGCGCGCTCCAGGAGGACTCGATCACGGTCGCCGCCGCGAGCGAGCGGCTGACGTCGAGCCTCGGTCGAGCTCCGTCCGTCGGTGAGGTCGCCGACCACGTCGGCTTCGAGCGCGAGCGGGTGGCGGACGCGGTGCGCGTCCGTGAGGCCCGGTTCGGGTCACCGGGCGACCACCTCGAGCAGACCGTCCTCGGCACCGACGACCCGGCGGCGAGCGCGATGCTGTCGACGGCGCTGTCGCACCTCACCGAGGACGAGCGTGCGCTGATCGAGTACCGCTTCCGCGACGGGCTCACCCAGGCCGAGATCGGCGAGCGCATCGGGATCTCGCAACCGCAGGTCCACCGGCGGCTGGCAGCCGTCGTCGACCGACTCCGCGACGAACTCCACGAGCACCAGGGGGCACCATGACACGCACGGCTGCACGACCCGAGCCGATCGTCGCCGACGGCGACGACGACGACTGGTTCTGCCTCGAGCTGCCGCCCTTGGCGGTGGCCGCGACCGTCGCGCGCTCGGCGATCCGGCGCGTCTTCACCTTCGACGACCCCGATCGCGAGAGCTCGTTCCTGGTGGCGCTGACCGAGATCGTGACCAACGCGATCGACGAGCACCGGGTGCACGCTCCCGACCGCGCGGTCGTGGTCGAGGTCGGTCTGGGCCGGTTCCCCGAGGTGCGCGTCATCGACGAGGGACGAGGTCTGGACCTGACCGACACCGACGACGTCGCCGGCGAGGGCCCCGCCCCGACCGATCAGACCGGACGAGGCTTGGCGCTCGCGCGGGCGTTCGTCCCGAGCCTCTCGTTCGTCACGTCGCCGAACGGGACGACCGCGATCCTGCCGCTCGACGGCTTCGGTTCGCCGCGCTGACGCGCCCGCTCCTGGCCGAGCGGGCGCCGCCGGTCGGCCCGGGACGGGTCCCGCCCCGGGCGCCGGTCAGTCCGAGCCCTCCTCGGGCTTCGACCTCTCGTCGTCGGGGACCTCGTTGTCGGCGCGCTGCTTCGGGGGTGGGGTGTCGTCGTCGGGCTGGTCGCCCGGCATGTTGCGGTTCGTGTCGTTCAACGACCCGGGCATCGTCTCGTAGTCGTCGTCGGAATCGTTGCGCGGGTCCATCGAGTCGTCGCCGAGCTCCTCCTTGGGGTCCGGCATCAGGTTCCCTCGGTCCCGCGCCCGGTGGCCTCCTGCAGGCGCTCGATCTCCTGCGAGGCCTGGGCCTTGGTCAGGTTCGAGTCGAACTCCTCGCCCGCCTCGCGAGCGAGCGTCTCGAGGTAGGACGCCTGGGGTCCGGTCATCGTCTCGTCACCGGTGACCCAGTCGTCGGGGTCCTTCTCGACCCCGGGGAGGCCCTGGTCGGCGGGCGCCGCCGAGCCGTCGGGATCCTGCGCAGCGTCCGACACGATCAGTCGACCTCGAAGGCGACCTCGACGGTCACCTGCCAGCGGTCGACGCCGCCGCTCTCGTCGATGTTCGCCCGCAGGTCGGAGATGTGCGCCCACGACTGCCCGTGGACGTTCTCCGCCGAGGTCTTCAGCGCCTCACGCACCGCCGACTCGATCCCGTCGGGCGATTCCCCGACCAGCTTCTCCATCTTGAACGTCGTGTTGGCCACGTGGACTCCTTCGTCTCGTGAGTGGTGCCAGCGGATACCCGATCCGGGAGAGGCCAAACGGCGTCCGCCGTCGGGTCAGCCCGGATCTCCGTCGGGTCCGTGCTCGTCGACCCACGCACCCAGGTCGCCCTTGCGGTTCAGCGCGGCACGGGTGAACGGGCGCAGCTTGCCGGACACGTCGCGCTCCTGGAACCCCTGGTCGTGGAGGCCGAAGCACCACCCGACGTTGGCGAACGAGCTCTCGTCGCGACCGTCGAGGAACCACCGGTTGTTGATCTCGAGGAGGGTGCGGTGGGCGTGGCGCGGGGTGTTCGTCCACCGGACGAACTGCTTGCCCCAGTACATCCGCAGCTGGTTGTGGACCCATCCCCGCTCGCGGATCTCGTGCATGATCGCGTTCCACACCTCGTCGTCGGTCTCGCCGCGCTCGAGCTCGCCCGCCGTGTAGACGTCGTCGCGCTCGTCGTCGCGGTGGGCCTCGAGGGAGTCGCGCGCCCACTCGGGCAGTCCCGCCCAGGAGTCGTAGTCCGCGCAGTGCTCGACGTAGTTCTTCGCGAGCTCGCGACGCACGATCAGCTCCTCCAGGTAGGGCTCCGCGCGTTCACCGGCGCGGTCGAGCACCTCGAGCGCGATCGCGACCGGGGAGATCTGACCGAAGTGCAGGTACGGCGACATGAACGAGATCCCCTCCTCGTCGGTGTACCGGTTCCGCCGGTCGTCGTAGTCGCCGACGGCGTCGAGGAAGTCGTCGAGGCGGGCGTGGGCGCCGGCGGTTCCCGGGGTGATCCAGTCGACCGGTCGCGGTTGGCCGTCGCCGTCGCCGTCGAGGCCGAGGTCCGCGAGCAGGGCCTCGACGTCGTCGAAGGCGTCGAGGTGGATGTCCGCGCTCGGCCCGTCGACGGCGTCGGTGCGGTCGAGCGACGTCGTGCCCAGGTCGACGAGGAAGCGGTCGCGGTGCTCGGCGATCTTCGGCCGGATCGTCCGGGCGGCGTGCTCGCGGTGGTCGGACACGACGTCGACCGGGACGACGACGTCGCCCTCGACCTCGGTCACGGCGCGCCCGGCGCGCTCGGCCAGTTCGCGGCGCCAGCGCTTCTGGTGGCGCAGGTAGCCGCGGTCGCAGACGACCTCGACGGCGTCGTCGCACAAGCCGACGATCGACTCGACCGGGTCGCCCGAGCGGACCACGACGGTCGCGCCGCGACGCTCGACGGCGCGCAGGGCTTGGCCGAGGCCACCGAGCATGAAGGCGAAGTGGCGCGCCGATGCCTCCGGGTAGTCGGCGATCACGACCGCCGCCACCACCAGCGCGACGTCGTGGTCGTTCGCCCGCTGGATCGCGAGCTCCAGCGCCGGGTTGTGCTCGGCACGCTGCGACGACTGCATCCAGTGCAGCACGTAGCGACCGTCGGGGTGGGGGTCGTCGTCGTTCAACGACCGGATCCGCTCCGGCTCGATCTGGGTCGTGGACATGGTGCGGATCGTGCCCTGGCGACCGACGCGGTGAAACGGACGGGTGCGCCCGCTCGCGTCGACGAGCGAGCACCTCGGACCCGTGGGTCCGTCCGGGGCGGGCGGGGTACGTTGCGGTCGTGACCGCTCCCGCCACGTTCGAGTTGGACGCGGTCGTCGCCGGTCCCGCCGACGCCCCGATCCTGGCGGGCCTCGACCTCTCGATCCCCTGCGACGGCATCCTGGCGGTCGCCGGCCCCTCCGGGGCGGGCAAGTCGACCCTGCTCCGCCTGCTCAACCGCCTCGACGATCCGACGTCGGGCACGATCAGCTGGGACGGGCGTCCGCTCGGGGAGTGGGATCCGCGCGAGCTGCGGCGCAAGGTCGCGATGATCTTCCAGTCGGCGCCGATCTTCCCCGGGACGGTGATGGAGAACCTCGAGGTCGCCGACCCAGGGATCGGCGTCGAGCGGGCCCGGCACCTGCTGGACCACGTGGGGGTGCCGCGTGAGCTGCTCGAGCGGGACGCGAGCCGCCTCAGCGGCGGGGAGGCGCAGCGGATGTGCATCGCCCGAGCCCTCGCCACCCGTCCGTCGGTGCTGCTCGCCGACGAGCCCACCGCATCGCTCGACACGGCCAGCCGGCGGACCATCGAGGAGCTGGGCCGCGAGATCGCCGACTCCGGTGTCCCGATCGTGTGGATCACCCACGACACCGCTCAGCTCCGTCGCCTCGCCGATCACGTCGTCGTCCTGGTCGGCGGCCGGATCGCGGCGTTCGGCCACCTCACGGAGCTCGACGAGCACCCCGACCCGGTGGTGCGCGAGCTCGTCGGAGCCGGTGCACCTCCCACGGGGTCGAGCGGGTGAACCGCGCCGACATCGGGACCGCCGGCCTGGCCGCGTCGAGCATCCTGATCGCCGTCGCGCTCGCCATCTCGCTGTGGCGCCAGCTCGGGCTCGAGCGCGACCTGGTGTGGTCGGCGCTGCGTGCCCTCGTGCAGCTGCTGATCGTCGGGTTCGCCCTGCAGCTCGTCGTCGACGAGGACGACCCCCTCTGGCGCTCGTCGGTGTGGCTGGTGGTGATGCACGTGTTCGCGGCCTACACGACCTGGCGGCGAGCGCGCGACGTGCCGGCGGTGTTCCCGCTGTCGCTCGCGGCGTACGCCTGCTCGGCCGTGGTCACCCTCGGGGTGCTCTTCGGTTTCGGGGTGTACGAGCTGGAGGGGCGCACGATCGTCCCGCTGGCCGGGATCGTGGTGGGCAACTCGCTGTCGGCGACCGTGCTCGTGTCGCGCCGGCTGTTCGACGCGGCCGTCGAGCGGCGCGCCGAGATCGAGGGGCGCCTCGCGCTGGGCCTGTCCGCGCGCGAGGCGTTCCGGCCGATCCTGCGCGCGTCGCTGCGCACCGCGCTCGTGCCGCAGATCGAGACGACCAAGGCCGTGGGGATCATCGCGCTCCCCGGGGCGATGGTCGGACTGATCCTCGCCGGGACCGATCCGGGTGACGCGGTGCGGGTCCAGGTGTCGGTCATGTACCTGGTGCTCGGCAGCGTGGCCACGACGACCGCGGTGATGAGCCTGGGGATCTCGACCAAGCTGTTCACCCGCGCCGACCAGCTCATCCGGACCTGACGCCGGTCGGGCGCGCCCGGCGTCGGTGGTGCGCGGGGTCTAGGTTCGGCGCGTGCGTCGCTTCCTCCCGTCCGACATCGACCCGATCGACTCCTACAAGTTGATGACCGGGTTGATCGTCCCCCGCCCGATCGGGTGGATCGGCACCCGGTCGTCGGACGGTGTGGGCAACCTGGCTCCGTACTCCTTCTTCAACGGGGTGGCGGCGACCCCGCCCACCGTCATGTTCGCGCCGACGGGCCAGCCGGGTGCCCGCAAGGACACCCTCGCGAACGTCCGCGAGACCGGGGTGTTCACCGTGAACATCGTCAACTTCGCGCTGGCGGAGGCGATGAACGCCACCTCGGGCAGCCATCCCCCGGAGGTCGACGAGTTCGAGGTCGCCGGGTTGACCGTCGCCGAGGCCGGATCGATCGACGCGCCGACGGTCGCCGAGGCTCCCGCGACCTTCGAGTGCCGGGTCGTGACGATCGTGGAGATCGGCACCGCCCCGATGGGCAGCGAGGTCGTCTTCGGTGAGGTCGTCGCGTTCAACGTGTCCGACGACCTGCTCGACGGCACCCGGGTCGACCAGATCGGGCTCGACGCGATCGGCCGTCACGCGGGCGACGCGTACTCGAGGGCGCGCGAGCTGTTCGAGCTCGAGCGCCCGGGGTGACGAAGCGCACACGGCTGAGCACGTGCGTGCTCCGGCTCACGTCGGGGGCCTAGCCTGAGGGGAGGATGATCCCGACCCCCACCTCCCAGGTGGCGAGCCCGCCTCGGGTGACGCTGGCCAACGACGTCGAGCTCGTGATCGTCGGGTTGCGTGAGATGCTGAGCCCGTACGCGGATCGCATCTCGCTGATCGAGGGCGTCGACCGCGACATGCCCACCGAGGGGTGCGACATCGTCCTCTTCGACGCGACCACGGCCGACGAGTCGTCCCTGGAGCGCCTCGAGAGGATGATCGCCGACCCGTCGTTGGGCAAGGTCGTCATCTACACGTGGGACGTCGACGGGTGGTTCGCCGAGCAGGGGCGCGTCGCCGGGGTCGACGCGGTCGTCTCGAAGTCCGCCACCGCCGCCGAGCTCGTCGAGCTGCTCGAGCAGGTGCACGTCGGTGAGTGGACGGTCGTCGTCGACGATGAGCGGCCGCGGCTCGACGATCCGATCGCCACGTTGACCGGGCGCGAGCAGCAGGTGCTGGGGATCCTCGCGGCCGGCCGGTCGAACAAGGAGATCGCCGACGATCTGTTCGTCTCCCCCGAGACCGTCAAGTCCCACGTGCGGAGCATCCTCGTGAAGCTGGGCGCACGGAACCGCACCGAGGCGGCACGGATGGCCCTGCAGCGCGCGCGGTGACGCAGCGCGTGCGGTGACGGCGCTCAGCCGGTGTCGCCGAAGGCGTCGCTGAGCTGGTCGACGGCGGAGTCCGACATCGAGGTGTAGAGCAGGCGGGCGCCCTGGAAGCGCTCGGCCTCGTCCGCGAGGGCGCGGACGTGGACGTGCTCGGCGAGGATCACGATGGTCGAGGTGCTCGGGCTGACGGCGTCCTCGAACCAGGCGACCCACTCGTCGGGGATCCCGAGGTCGATGACCTTCGCGGCCACGGCCCCGGCTCCGGCGCCGATGCCGATCCCCGCGAGCCAACCGACCGGGCCACCGACGAAGAGGCCGAGCAGACCGATCCACATGCCCCCCGAGAGGGCCGCACGCCCCGGGGTCGGATCGATCGTCTCGGTGACGTTCACCCCACCGTCGGCGTCCTTGGTGACGGTGACCGCGTCCTTCAGGTCGAGCGCACCGTCGGAACGGAGTCGCGACATCGCGAGCAGGTACTCCTGGGCCTTCAGCGGGCTGTCGAACGAGACGCCGATGATCACGGGGGCATCCGGATCGGACACGGCGCGCGACGAGTCGTCGAGGCCGATCCGCAGCGACGGGTCGGGAGGATCGAACGCCGACGAGGACGACGGGTCGCCCGATCCCGTCGGCGCATCGGGGGTCGGGACGGATCCCTCGGAGGTCATGGCCCGACCGTGCCCGTCGCGCCCGGCGGCGAACCCTCGTCACCCGGGTCGGTCGGGTCGGTCGACCGTGTCGCCCACACGGCGTACAGCGGGTCCCCGACCGCTCCCGGCTCGCGGATCTGCACCACCGGCTCGTCGAAGCCCGCCGTGGCGTCGAAGTAGGCCGCGACGATCGCGCACCGACCGCGATCGTCCGTGCCGAGCCAGCCGCGGATCGCCTTGGTCGGGAAGCACCGGTTCGAGAAGGTGCACACGAAGAGCCCGCCGGGGCGCAGGGTGCGTGCGACCTCGGCGAAGACCTCGAGCGGCTTCGTGAGGTAGTCGACCGAGACCGCGCAGGTCACGAAGTCGGCCGACGCGTCGGCCGACGGCAGGGTCGGCGACGCGTTGAGGTCGGCGACGATGCGCTCGTCGGCCATCGGGTTCGAGGCGAGCTCGGCGCTGTTCATCCCGATCACGGTGAGGTGGCGGGGTCGGCGGGGGAGGTGCGAGATCCACGACGAGCAGATGTCGACGACGTCACCGGAGACGTCGAGCTCGTCGTACAGCGCGCTGATGCCGCGGAGGGCCCGGTCGTCGACGTGGGCGACGAAGCGGTCGACGGAGTAGAACTCGGCGTCGTCGCGCTCGTCGGCGCGCTCGAAGAAGCCCGGCGGGAAGGTGCCCGGGGAGCTCACCGGGCGTGCGCGCCGTCGCCGGCCGCCTCGTTCAGCGACGTGACGCCGAGGCGAACCGAGGTGCGGACGTCGCCGTGGGACCGGCCGGTGATCGACGAGATCTCCTCGACGCCGAGGTCGAGGACCAGCCAGAGCAGGACGGCCTCGGCCTGGACGGGTGGGAGCGTCGACAGCGTCCGGATCGCCTGGTCGATCGAGTCCTCGTCGTCGACGTCGGACGGACCGTCGCTTGCGTCCGCGACGCCCGGTGCGTCGGCGGCGTCGTCGTCCGCGGGGTCGCCGGAGGGGCGATGGCTCGAGGGGCCCGGCCGGTCGAACGGGGTGGGTCGGCGGTCTCCCTCGTGCCGGGCCGAGCCGCCCTGGTCGGGCTCGACGGCCCGGCGCTCCGCGGCGGAGCCCAGTCGACTGGCCGCCCTCAGGATCCGACGGCGCAGGTCCCGCCCGTCACCGGAGAAGTCGGCCATGGACCGTCCGACCTGCTCCCAGACGCGTCGCGCGACGATGTCGACCGAGTCGACGCGACGGGCGCGCAGCAGTCGCACCACCTGCGGGTGGTGGATCTCCCAGATCGTGGCCAGCGCGTCCTCGTCGCCCGCTCGTGCTCGCACGATGGTCTCGCTGGCCGCGAACCCGCGATCGGGTTCGACCGGTCGGGCCACCTCGTCGGTCGTCGGCCCGTCGGACTCGGCCGGGGACGGGGTCGCCGTCATCCGTCGCGCGAGGCCGCCCGGCCGGACTTCCCGGCCTTCCCGGATCGGCCGGGGCCGTCCTCGCCCGCCGGTCCCGCGCGTCCGGCCCGGGCAGCGTCGCGCTCCGCCTTCTCGGCGGCCTTGCGCGCATCTCGCGTCGCCTTCTCGGCGGCCTTGCGCTCGTCGCGGGCTGCCTTCTCGGCGGCCTTGCGTGCCTTGCGGTCGGCCGTCGCCGCCTGCTCGCGGGCTCGCTCGGCCGCCCGCTCCTGCGCGGCGCGCTGCGCCGAGGCCCGCGCGGCGGCGGCCCGCTGCTCGGCAGCCCGCTCGGCGGCCGTGCGCGCCTCTCGTTCCACCCGCTCGGCGGCCTGGCGTGCGTCTCGCTGCGCCCGCTCGGCGGCCTGGCGTGCGTCTCGCTCCGCCCGCTCGGCGGCCTGGCGTGCGTCTCGCTCCGCCCGCTCGGCGGCCTTGCGCGCATCGTCGGCGGCCTTGCGTGCGGCGCGCTCGGCCGCTGCGCGCTCGGCGGCGTCGGATCCTCGCCCGCCTCCGTCGTTCGAGGGTGCGGCGGGACGACCGGGGGCCGGGGTGGGTCGTGACGGTGCGGGTGCGGGTCGTGACGGTGCGGGTGCGGGTCGTGACGGTGCGGGTGCGGGTCGTGACGGTGCGGGTGCGGCGGGACGACCGGGGGCCGGGGTGGGTCGCGACGGTGCGGGGGTGGGTCGCGACGGTGCGGGTGCGGGTCGCGACGGCGCCGGGCGCGACGGTGCCGGGCGCGAGGGCGCCGGACGTGAGGGTGCCGGGCGCGACGGTGCCGGGGTGGTGGGTGCCGGCCGCGAGGGTGCGGGCGCCGACGGGGAGGCCGGACGGGGAGGCGCCACCGTCGGGCGGGGATCCGGAGCGGCCGGGCGAGGGGCGGCCGGGGCCGGGGACGGCCTCGCCGTGGCTCCTCCGGGACGCTGCGCGGGCGGCGTGGCCTCGCCGGGGGCGGGCGACCTCGGACCGCCGGCGTCGGTCGGCGAGCGATCGGCCGCGTCGTCGCCGGCCGAGGTGGGCGTGCGCGGGGTGGCCGAGCCGGCGCGCGATCCGGGTGCGGTGTCGACGGTGCCACCCGCCGACGCGGATCGGTCGTCCGTCGAGCGGTCGCCCGTGGTGACCACGGCTCCCCCGTCTCCGTCACCCGAGGCACCGTCCCCGTCGGCCGCTTCGGGGAACGGGGGCTCGCCCAGGCTCGACGAGTCGCCGTCGCGATCGGCCGAGTCGAGGTCTCCGGTGGAGACGAAGTCGTCGCCGGCGTCCACCGCGACGTCGCCGTCCTTGCCGCGCTCGACGAAGACCACCGCCGCCGTCGCCAGCATCCCGCCGGTCAGCAGCACGGCCGCCGCGATCGCTCCGACGCGCCGCCGACCGTCGGGGGCCGCCACGGGCGTGGTCCCGACACCGGAGCGCAGGGCCCCGATGTAGGTCGCTCCGCCGGCCAGCTCGGACCGGGTCGCCGGCTGCCGGAGCGCAGCCACCAGATCGCGGGTCGACGCCCCGACGGCTGGGGAGTCGGGGCCCAGGTCGGTCGGACCGGAGCGCGCCTCACCCGGGGTCGGCGGTCGCAGCGGTGAGTCCATCTCCCGCACGGTATGGCCGTTCGCCCGCGACCGCAAGGTGTGCGCCCGTCTGGTCGGCGGTCGCGGACGACTCGCCTCGTTCAGTCGGTGCCCTGGGTCCCGACCTTGAGCTCCTTGAACGGGACGCCCTTGTCGACCGCGGGCTCGCGGGGGAGGCCGAGGACGCGGTCGCCGATGATGTTCCGCTGGATCTCGTCGGTCCCGCCCGCGATCGACGACTGGAAGCTGTTCAGCACGATGCGCTGGCGGTCGGCGCCGGACTCGTCGTCGGGGTCCCAGGCGATCGACGACGGTCCCGCGATCTCGAGGGCGAAGTCGCGCATCCGCCACGCGATCTGGGACCCGAACAGCTTGCCGAGCGACCCGGCGGGACCGGGCGTCTTGCCCGCCTTCTGCTCGGCGCGGTTGCGCATCGCCACCATCGCCTTGCACGTCTCCATCGACCAGATCTCCGCCAGCTGCTGGCGCACGACCGGGTCGGAGAGCTTGCCGGTCTCCTCCGCCGCGCTGCGCAGCAGCTTGAACGTCGGCTGGTTGATCTTGCCGGCGCCGGCCGAGCCGATCGCGACGCGCTCGTACATCAGCATCGCCGTCGCCAGTCGCCACCCGGCGTTGTACTCGCCGAGGAGGTGGTCCTTCGGGATCCGGACGTCGGTGAAGAACACCTCGTTGAAGTGCGACCCGCCGTCGATCTGGTGGATCGGGCGGATCTCGACGCCGGGGGCGTTCATGTCGAGGATGAACATCGACAGGCCGGCGTGCTTGACCTGCTCGGGGTCGGTGCGCGCGACGACGATGCCGTAGTCGGACTTGTGCGCCAACGTCGTCCACACCTTCTGGCCGTTGAGGACCCACTCGTCACCGTCGAGCTCGGCGCGCGACTGCAGGCTGGCGACGTCGGAGCCGGCGCCCGGCTCGGAGAACATCTGGCACCACATCGTCTTGCCCGAGATCGCGTCGGCCATGTAGCGCTCGCGCTGCTCGTCGGAGCCGTACTCGGCGAGCATCGGCAGGCACATCCCGTGGCTGATGACGAACTCGTTGTCCATCATCCGGTAGTCGCCCTTGACCTCGCGCCAGATCTTCTCGTGGGCGAGGGTCAGCCCGCTGCCCCCGAACTCCTCGGCGTACGGGAGCCCGGCGAGGCCGGCGTCGGCGGCCGCGGCGAGGAACGCCTTCTGGTCGTCGAGCGTCGGAGCGCCGCTGCCGGACCTCCCGGCGAACTGCTCCATGAAGTCGACGCACTTCTGGCGGAACTCGGCCGCCTCGGCGTCGCTCAGCCCGTCTCGGGTGGTCGTCGTGTCGGTCATCGGAGACTCCTCGTGGATGTCGGTGTGCGGATGTCGGTGTGCGGATGTCGGTGTGCGGTGGGTGTCGGTGCGGGTGAGGGCGTCGTGGGTGCGGGCGCCGTGGTGGGCCGTTCGCGAGACGTGGTGGGGCGATCTCGGGCGCAGCGAATTGCGACATACTGTATGTCGCCGTACAATCGCTGTCCAGCCGGCGGGCACGACGGGAGCCCGTCCGGCGCCACCTCCCGATGAGCAGCCTCACCAACAACGAGCTCGACGCACCGCCGTGGCTGCGCGTGGAGTCGACGTTGATGGCCACCGCCCGCCTGCTGCGCGACGCGTTCGACGCCCGCCTCGCCGAGCTGGGGCTGAACCTCACCCAGGCGAGCCTGCTCGGCTACGTCGACGAGTTCGGTTCGTCCACGCAGAAGCGGCTCGGAGACCGGCTCGGGATCGGGCGCGCCGCGATCGGCTCGGTCGTCGACCGGCTCGAGCGCCTCGGTCTCGTCGAGCGCCACCCCGATCCGGGCGACCGCCGGGTCTGGCTGGTCGACGTCACCGATGCCGGGCGCGAGATCGCTCGCCGGGTGACCGAGATCGACGAGATCCTGCGCGGCGAGCTCCGCCACGGGATCGGTCGCGAGGAGCGCCAGGCGCTGAGCTGGGTGCTGACCCGGCTGCAGGTCAACCTGACCGCCGCCATCGCACGCACCGATCCCGCCACCGACGCGGTCGACGACCACCCCGCGGTCGCGACCCCCGGCGCTCGCGCCGTCCGACCCACCCCCCATCCCCACATCCCAGGAGAACCCACATGACCGAAGCAGTGATCATCGACGCCGTGCGCACCCCCGGCGGCAAGCGCAACGGGCAGCTGAAGGACCAGCACCCCGCCGCCCTGGCCGCCCACGTCCTCAAGGCGCTCGAGGAGCGCAACGGCCTCGATCCGTCGATGGTCGACGACGTGATCATGGGCTGCGTGATGCAGGTCGGCGAGCAGTCGCTGAACATCGGCCGCAACGCCGTGCTCGCCGCCGGCTGGCCCGAGGAGGTCCCCTCCACCACGGTCGATCGCCAGTGCGGCTCCTCGCAGCAGTCGATGCACTTCGCCGCGCAGGGCGTCATCGCCGGTGCGTACGACGTCGTCGTCGCCGCGGGCGTCGAGGTCATGACGCGCACCCCGATGGGGTCGTCCATCGTGCAGGGGATGGGCTTCCCCTTCCCCCAGGAGCAGCAGGACCGCTACGCCGAGACCGGGCTGCCGCCCCAGGGCATCGGTGCCGACATGATCGCCGACGAGTACGGCCTCACGCGAGAGGACCTCGACGCCCTCGGAGCCCAGAGCCAGCAGCGCGCCGCGGTGGCGCGCGACGAGGGCCGCTTCGAGAACGAGATCGTCCCCGTCGAGGTCGACCTCGACGGCGAGACGGTGACCGTCACGAACGACGAGGGGATCCGCGAGGGCACGACGTCCGAGACGCTCGGCAAGCTGAAGCCCGCCTTCGCCGAAGACGGCAAGATCACCGCCGGCAACTCCTCGCAGATCTCCGACGGTGCGTCGGCCGTGCTGATCATGAGCGCCGAGAAGGCGGCCGAGCTCGGGATGAAGCCCCGCGCCCGGTTCCACTCGTTCGCGCTCGCCGGCACCGATCCCGTGACGATGCTCAAGGGGCCGATCCCGGCGACGAAGAAGATCCTCGACAAGACGGGTCTGTCGATCGACGACATCGACGTCTTCGAGGTGAACGAGGCCTTCGCCTCGGTCGTGCTCGCGTGGCAGAAGGAGACCGGCGCCGACATGAGCAAGGTCAACGTGAACGGCGGCGCGATCGCCCTCGGGCACCCGCTCGGCGCATCGGGCACGAAGCTGATGGCGACCCTGCTGAACGAGCTCGAGCGCACCGGCGGCCGCTACGGCCTGCAGGTCATGTGCGAGGGCGGCGGCATGGCCAACGCCACCATCATCGAGCGCCTCGACTGATCTCGGCGCTCGCGGTGCGACCGGCCCCGCCCGCCCCGTCCCGGGGAGGGCGGGGCCGGTGCGCGTCCGGTGGCCGGAGCGGAGGCGGCTCGGGTCCCGGCGGCACGGGGTTCAGAGCGGTTCGGGACGATCCCCGAACGCCGGCGCTTCCTCACGGGTCTTCTTGAGCTCGTAGAAGCCGTCGATGCCCATCATCGTCACCAGGGCGTCCCACATCGCGAGGCTCTGCTCGGTCGGCGGTGTCTTCGTGATCACCGGTCCGAAGTACCCCGACCGGATGCCGTCGGCGTCCTCGACCGCGATGATCGGGGTGCCGACGTCTTCACCGACGAGGCGGAGCCCCGCGTCCATCGACGCCCGGATGACGCGATCCCACGCGTCGTCGTCGGCGGCCTGCGCGTGCGACGTGTCGAGCCCAACGGCGTCGAGCGCGTCGGCGACGTCGAACTCGGTGTCGCCGTCGTGGTGGATGCGCGACCCCAGCTCCCAGTAGAGCTTGGCGACGTCGTCGTTGCCCTGGTGCTCGTCCTCGGCCGCGGCGCGGACCTGCTCGACGACGCGCAGCATCCGGTGGCTCCTCGTCACCGGGCCGTGGTGGTCGGAGCCCTCCTCGGGCTGGTTCTTGAACAGCAGGCTGATCGGACGCCACGTCACGCGGACGTCACGGTTGGGCAGCACCTCGTCGACGACCCACCGGGCCGTCTGCCAGCAGAAGGGTCAAATCGGGTCGAACCAGAACTCGATGTCGGTCCGCTCGTCGTGATCGCTCATGCAGCCGAGCCTTCCCGCTCGACGGCCCGGCAACCCCTCGCCGGGAGGACCCGGAGGGGCTCAGTCGCGGGCGGCGGAGCGGCGACGGCGGTGGCTGGCGGTGTGGGTGCGGCTGGCGCAGCGGGGGTCGGCGCAGAACCGCTTCGAGCGGTTCCGGGTCGAGTCGTAGAAGAGGTGATCGCACCCGCTCGCGTCGCAGGTGCCGAAGCGGATCGTGCCGTTGTCGCAGATCTCCTGGGCGAGGGCCATCATCACGTCGGCCATCATCTGGTCGTCGAAGCGGGCCGTCGGCGGCGTCCAGTGGATGTGCGGCCCGATGTCGCCGTGGTCGACGATCGACGGGTTGATCGGCAGCTCCGTGAGCTCCTCGGTGACGCGCGACGCCGCGGCGGTGGCCTCGGTCGTCGGCAGATCGGCGAGGAAGGGCGACAGCGCCGCCATGCGCTCGACGACGCGCTGCATCGAGGCCACCGACGCGTCGCCGGCCCGGCTGAAGCCCGCGTCGACGAGCAGCGCACGGACGTCGAGGTCGTCGTCGCCGAGGGCGTTCACGATGTCGACCATCACGTCGAGGGTGATGCGGTGGTCGTCGTGGGCGGCGGAGGTGACGTACACGACACCGACCCTATCGACGGTGCACGTTGCGTCAGGAGCGACCGGGTGTTAGACCCTTACACCCTTGTCAGGACCGAATCAGCCGGACGGTCCTGACACAACATGTGATCGCCGTCCCACGCGATCGCCGAGTCGTCCGAGGAGGCGAAGAACGTGACCGCAGCTCTGGTGTCCACCGCGATCGTGATCGCCAACGTGCTCGGAGCGTCGATGGCGCTCCCGCAGACGCTTCGCCTGGTGCGGACCCGCGACACCCACGGGGTGTCCTCCGCCTGGGCGGGGGTGAGCATCTCGATGAACGGGTGGTGGCTCGCCTACGGGCTCACCAACGACCTGTGGGGCCTGGTGCCGGTGTCGGCCGTGGCCGCCGCGCTGTACGCGATCATCGCGGTCGTGCTCGTGCGCGTCGGCGGGCGAACGGCCCTGCGGTCGCTGTCCGCGGGCGCGGTGGGGATCGGCGTCGTGCCGGCGGCGTTCCTCGCCGTCGGCGGGTGGTCGGTGGCCGGGGTGGCGATCGGGGTCTGCTACGGCCTGCAGCTCGCGCCGGCGGTCGTCGCGACGTGCCGCACCGCAGACCTCGGCGGGGTCGCGCCGGCCACCTGGGTGCTCGCCTGGGCCGAATCGGTGATCTGGCTCGCGTACGGGGTGTTCGTCGTCGACGCCGCACTCGTCGTCGGCGGGGTCAGCGGAGCGCTGATGGCGACCGTCATCCTCGTGCGCCTCGCCGTGACGGGGCACCGTCCGCTCGAGCTCTGTCGCCCCTCGCCGCGCCACGTGTGAACCGGGGCGTGGACCAGCGGGTGGACCGGGCGGGTGCAGGCGCGCAGGCCTCCGCGGGGACCGATTCGAGTGGCATCGGCCTACACTGGACGCGTACACCGGGAGTCATCATGAGGCTCTGCAGATCACAAGGAGCCGACATGGCGACAGGCATCGTGAAGTTCTTCAACGACGAGAAGGGCTTCGGTTTCATCACTCCCGACGAAGGCGGCAACGACGTCTTCGTGCACTACTCCAACATCGTCGGCACGGGCCGCCGTTCGCTCAACAACGATGCGAAGGTCGAGTTCGAGGTCGCTCCGGGCCGCAAGGGTCCCGAAGCCGTCGACGTCAAGGAGATCTGAGCCGGAGAACCGTTCCGTGCCAGCAACTCGAGAGGAGGCGGTTCTGCATGGCATCGAGCCCGCAGAGTTACCAGAAGAGGCAACGTGAGCTCCGCAAGAAGGAGCGCAAGGCCGAGAAGCAGGCGATCCGCCACGGGCGGAGCGCCGCGAAGAAGGAAGACGACGGCGAGGGCCCCGACGAGGACGCCCTGCTCGAGGAGTTCCGGATCCTGAACGAGAAGTTCGCCGCGGGGGAGGTCGAGGAGGGGGACTTCGAGTTCCGCAAGGCCGAGATCTTCCACCAGATGGGTCTGGGCGAGGCGCCCGAGCCGCGCGAGGACACCGAGGAGCCGGTCGAAGCCGGATCCTGATCAGCACCACGTTCGTGGATCGATGCCCCCGGCGCCCCGCCGGGGGCATCGTGCGTTCCGGGGTCGCTCAGGCGCGGCGGGCGGTGACCCAGAACCCGGTCCCGGCGCGGGCGGTCCGCGCGACCCACGGCCCGGGGAGGGCGTCGAGGACGTCGAACGGGGGGAGGTGGATCGGCGTCCGGTCGCCGAGGGTGTTGACCCACACCACCTGGCCGTCGCGCGCGAGCACCCGATCGACCTCGTCGGGGAACAGCAGCACGTTGATCATCAGCACGACGTCGACCGAGCCGTCCGCGATCGGGAGCCGTGAGGCGTCCGCACGCACCCGTGGCGAGATGTCGGGGGCGTTGCGGAGCATCTGCTCGGACAGGTCGAGGCACACGAGCGACCCGGCGTGGTCGGACACGACCCGGGCGCCCGCCCCCGTGCCCGAGCCGATCTCCAGCCACCGGGCCGCAGCGGGGAGCTGCCCCCGCTCGAGCGCGTCGACGACGGCTGCGGCCTCGATCGCGTCCACGTGCTCCTCGCTCCAGCTCGGCGCCAACCCGTCGAACAGGTCGCGGACGCGCTCGGACCGCTCGGCGGTCCACTCCTCACCGAGCGCGACCGCGGGTCAGCCGACGCATCGGGTGGTCGGGGCCGGCGAAGGGCTCGGGGTCGACGACGCTCGGGTGATCGGCAAGCTCCTGGATGCGGTCGTCCATCGTCGAGCTCAGCTCCCCGCTGCCGTGCGGGTGTCGACCGAGCGCGCCGCGCCGCTCGCCGGTCGCGCCGTGGCGGCGAAGGCGATCGCCGCGGCGTGGCCGACGTTGAGCGAGTCCACCGCCGGGTCGATCGGGATGCGCACCCGCCGCGAGGCCCGGCGCATCGTGTCGCGATCGAGTCCCGGACCCTCGGCGCCGAGCACCAGGGCGAGGCGGCCGGGGACGCCCTCGGCCGTGATCGACCACACGTCGACGGCGTCGGGGGCCGGCGTCATCGCCCACGACTCGAACCCGGCGGCGTGCAGCACGTCGAGGTCGTCGGGCCACGTGGCGGCGCGCGCCACCGGGAGGTGGAGCACCTCGCCCATGCTCACGCGAACGGTCCGGCGTGAGTACGGGTCGGTGCAGCGTGGATCGAGCACGACGGCATCGACGCCCAGGGCTCGAGCCGAGCGCGCGATGACGCCGACGTTCTCGGCGTCGTTGAGCCCGACGAGCACGGCGACCCGTCGTGCGGCCGAGGCGGCGACCTCGGCGACGTCGAGCACCCGTCGCCGCTCGGCGGACGCGACGACGCCGCGGTGGAGGTCGAAGCCGACCGCCGAGCCCAGCGCGCCGCGCTCCATCACGTAGACGGGGACGTCGTCGAGCTCGATCGACGGGTTGCGGCGCAGCAGCCGCTCGACGCGCGACGGCGTCACCAGCACCGACCGCAACCGGTGCCCCGAGTCGATCACCCGGTCGATCGAGACGTAGCCCTCGGCGATGAAGAACTCGTCACCCTCCCGGTCGCGACGTGCCGCCTGGTCGTCGAGCAGGCAGTAGTCGTCGAGGCGGTCGTCGTCGGGATCGTCGATCGCGACGATCATCGGGTCACGACAGATCGGTGATCGTCGAGCGCAGCACGTCGATCCCGTGGTCGAGGTCCTCCTCGACGATGTCGAGCATCGGCGCGAGGCGGATGACGTTGCCGTACAACCCGCCCTTGCCGACCAGCAGCCCGCCCGCCTTGCACCCCTCGAGGACGGCCGCGGTGCGGTCCCTGTCCGGCTCGAGGGTGCCCGGGTGGCAGATCTCGAACGCCCACATCAACCCCCGCCCGCGCATCTCGGCGATCCACGGGGTGTCCGCCACGACGGGGGTGAGCGCCTCGGCGAAGCGGGCCCCCATCGCCTTCGCGTTCGCCTGCAGGTCGTTGTCGAGCACGTAGCCCAGCGTCGCCGCACCGGCTGCGGCCGACAGCGGGTTGCCGCCGAAGGTGGAGAAGTTGAGCACGTCGATCGTGTCCATGATCTCGGCGCGCGCTACGCACCCGGCGAGGGTGATGCCGTTGCCGACGCCCTTGGCGAAGGTGAGGATGTCGGGGACGATCCCGTGCGCCTGGTAGCCCCAGAAGTGGTCGCCCGTCCGCCCCCACCCGGTCTGCACCTCGTCGGAGACGAACAGGATGCCGCGGTTGTCGAGCTCCTTCTTCAGCGCGCCGAAGAACCCGTCGGGCGGCACGGTGAACCCGCCGACGCCCTGGATCGGCTCGGCGATCAGGCACGCGACGTCGCCGGCCGACGTCATGTCGAGGAGCTGGACGAGGTCGCGGGCGCACGCGTCCGTGAACCCCTCGTCGTCGAGGTCGGCGAAGGGGGAGCGCAGCTTGTAGCCGCCCTGGACGAAGCCGACCTGCAGGCCCGACAGCGAGGTCGACGACCACGACGCGTGCGAGGTGATCGCCTGCGCGGTGAACGACCGGCCGTGGTAGCTGTTGCGCATCGCGAGCACCTGGTTCGACCTGCGGTAGCTCGTCGCGAGGAGCAGCGCGGTGTCGTTGGCCTCGGTCCCCGACGTGGTGAAGAAGACCCGTGCGTCGGGGATCCCCGAGAGCTCGGCGATCTGCTCGGCGAGGTCGAGCATCGGCGCCGAGAGGTAGAGCGTCGACGTGTGCAGGGTCTTGCCGGCCTGCTCGCGGATCGCCTCGGTCACGGCCGGGTTGGCGTGGCCCACCATCGTGGTCAGCACGCCGCCGAAGAAGTCGAGGTAGCGCTCGCCCTCGGTGTCGAACACCCAGCTCCCCTCCCCGCGCTCGATCGAGATCGGCTCGTCGAAGTACGGCGACAGGAACGACGGGAGCACCCGCCGGTACTTCTCGAGCAGTTCGGCGCTGGAGGTCATCACGCGACGATACGTCACCGTGCCGATGCGCCGGCGACGTCGATCCGTCGATGTCGTCGCCGAGGGCCCGGACGCCGTCGCCGCCCCACGGTACGGTCCGGGCGATGGGCGACGGGAGCACGAACGAGCCGGCGGATCCGCCCGTGGGAGCGGCGCCGGGCCCGGCAGCGCCAGGCCCGGCGACCCGGGTCGGCGAGGCGGCGGCACCCGTGCGGATCGACGTCGACGCCGAGGTGGCGCGGATCGCGTCGACCGTGCCCGGCGACGCGCCCCTGGGGTCGGTCGAGGTGGACGGTCACGGCGGCATCGCGTCCGCGTACGACGTCAGCGGTCTGCTCGTCTCCGCGGCGGCCCACCTGGCCGTGGCGGCCGACGACCTCGCCCGGGTGCGCGGGATCTCGACGCCGCCGCGCCGCCTCGATGCCGACCACGTCCGCTCCTACGCGACCAGCCACGTCGAGGTCGACGGTCGCCCGATCCCGGCGTGGGCCGATCTGTCGGGCGTCTACGAGGCGCGCGACGGTCGGCACCTGCAGCTCCACTGCAACTTCGAGCACCACGCGGCCGGGATCGTGCGGCTCCTCGGCTGCGAGCCGGACCGCGAGTCGCTGGCCGGCGCGGTCGGGCGCCACGACGCGCACGAGCTGGAGGCTCGGTCGATCGCGGAGGGGATGATCGCGGCCGTCGTGCGCACCACCGCCGAGTGGGACGATCACCCCCACGCCGCGGCCACCCGCGACCTCCCCCTCGTGTCGGTCGAACGGATCGGTGACGCGGCACCCCTCGACGATCGTGAGCACGAGCCGCTCGACGCCCCCGGCCCGCTCGACGCGCTGTCGGGGCTGCGCGTCCTCGACTGCTCGCGCGTCATCGCCGGCCCGGTGGCGGGCCAGTTGCTGGCGGCGCTCGGCGCCGACGTGCTGCGCGTGGGGGCCGACCACCTGCCCAGCGTCGACGTCGGCGTGCTCTCGACCGGCTCCGGCAAGCGGAGCACCTCGATCGACCTGCGCACGGTCGACGGGCGATCCGCGATGGGCGACCTGCTCGGCGGAGCCGACGTGTGGATCGACGCCTACCGGCCCGGAGCGCTCGCCGGCCACGGGTTCACCCCCGAAGGGGCGGCGAGGGGGCGTCCGGGGATCGTCATCGTCCAGATCAGCGCCTTCGACGTGGTGGGTCCGTGGGCCGGCCGACGCGGCTTCGACTCGATCGTCCAGTCCACGACCGGGATCCGTCTCGCGGGTGGTGAGCACGCTCGGGACGCGGACGGAGCCGCGACGGGTTCGGGTCCGCTCGGGCTGCCGGTCCAGGCCCTCGACCACGCGACCGGGACGCTCGCGGCGGGCGTCGCCGCTCAGCTCCTCGCGCACCAGCGTCGAGCCGGTGGCTCGTGGCTCGCCCGGCTGTCGCTGCTGCGCACGCGCGACGAGCTGGTGCGCCGGGGTGCCCCCCGTCCGTACGTGCCGAGCGGCGTGGAGGTGGATCGGCGCGTGACGACCACCTGCGCGAGCGAGTTCGGCGAGGTGACGACGGTCGATCCGTTCGTGGGCGCGTGGCGATCCGCTCCCCGCCGGCTGGGCACGTCGCCACCGCGGTGGGCCCGATGACCGACGGGGGGCGGGTGCTGTGCATCGGCGACCTCGTGGCGGACGTGACGGTCACCTCCCGCGGGCCGATCGTCGCGGGGTCGGACACGCCGGGGGTGGTCGAGCTGTCGTGCGGGGGGTCGGCGGCGAACGTCGCGGTGTGGGTCGCCACCTGCGGCGGCACCGCCCGCTTCGTCGGCGTCGTGGGCGACGATCGCCTCGGTGAGCACCTCGTCGGCGAGATCGGCGACCACGGTGTGCACCTCGACGTCCTGCGCCGCCGGGGCGCGCGCACCCGAGCGATCGCGGCGCTCGTCACCGCGCCGGACCGCGAGCCGGACCGCCCTGGCGCCGATGATGGGGCCGGCGCCGGCGCCTCTGGAGAGGCGGCCGCCGCCGGCGAGGCAGGGGATCGCTCGATGGTGTCGGCGATCGACGCCGCGACGGACCTGCGCGTCGCGGAGGTGTCGGAGGACTGGTTCGACGGCGTCGACCGGCTCCACCTCACGGCCTACACGTGGTTCCGCGCCGACGGCCCGGCGCTGTGGGATCGGCTCACCTCGATCGCTCGTGAGCGGTCGATCCCGTGGTCGGTCGACCCGTCCTCGGCCGAGATGATCCGCCGGACGGGTCGCGTCGAGGAGCTGGCGGCGGCGATGTCGGGAGCGGACGTGGTGTTCGCGAACCGCGACGAGGCGGCGGTGCTCACCGGCGCGCTCGACCCGGCGATCGCCGCCGGTCGACTGGCCCGGGGCGAGACGACGGGCGTCGTGACCGTCGGCGCCGCCGGGGTGCACGTCGCTCCTGCCGGCTCCGCGGCGTTCCACCTGCCGGCCGGCCCCGCCGAGGTGGTCAACACCCTCGGGTGCGGCGACGCGTTCGCCGCCGGGTTCCTCACCGCTCGATCGCGCGGAGCGTGCGTGCGCGCGAGCGCCCGGCTCGCGATCGAGACGGCGGCGCGCGCCGCCGAGCTGGCATCGGCCGTCCCGACCCCTCCCGGGCGCGGGCGGCCCCACGCCGGCTGAGGTCGCCGTCTCGTCGACGGTCCGTCCGGCGACCGGACGGGTCGGAGGGGGTACGGTCCGCGGATGGACTACGTGCGTCTCGGTCGGAGCGGTCTGCAGGTGTCGGAGCTGTGCCTGGGGTGCATGAGCTTCGGGTCGTCGTCGTGGCGGTCGTGGGTGCTCGACGCGGACGACGCGGAGCCGTTCTTCCGACGGGCGCTCGACGCCGGGATCAACTTCTTCGACACCGCGGACATCTACTCGATGGGCGCGAGCGAGGAGGTGACGGGCAGGCTGCTGCGCGAGCACGGCGACCGCGACGAGCTCGTCATCGCGACGAAGGTCCACCTGCCGATGGGTGACGGACCCAACATGGGCGGGCTGTCGCGCAAGCACATCGAGCAGGCCTGCGAGGCGAGCCTGCGACGGCTCGGCGTCGACGTGATCGACCTCTACCAGATCCACCGGCTCGACGCCGAGACCCCGCCCGAGGAGATCCTGGCCGCGCTCGACTCGCTGGTGCAGAAGGGCAAGGTGCGCTACCTCGGCGCCAGCTCGATGTACGCGTGGGAGTTCGCGACGCTGCTGTCGACGAGCGAGCGCGAGGGGTGGGCGAGGATGGTGTCGATGCAGGACCACTACAACCTGCTCGCACGCGAGTCCGAGGTCGAGATGCACCCGCTGTGCGCCTACGAGGGGATCGGCGTGATCCCGTGGTCACCGCTCGCGCGCGGCCACCTCGCCGGCACCCGCAAGGGCGTCGGTGACGAGTCGAACGAGACGACGCGGGGCCGGACCGACGGGCTGGATCGCCGCCTGTACACCGACGACAGCGACACCGCGATCATCGACGCCGTGCGCGCCGTGGCCGACCGGCACGGGCGCCCGATGGCGCAGATCGCGCTCGCCTGGGTCGCGGCGAGCGAGGTCGTCACCGCCCCGATCGTCGGGGTCACGAAGCTGGAGCAGCTCGACGACGCGATCGCCGCGACGGAGATCGAGCTCACCGACGACGACCGCTCGGAGCTGGAGGCGCCCTACGTGCCCCGCCGCTCCACCGAGCTCGGTCGCCCCTCGCTGCGCTGAGCGCGCCGGGGCGGGGACGCTGCCCGTCCGCCCCGCTCAGAAGTGCGGCTCGAGGCGGCACGCGACGGTGAGGCGTGCCACCGATGCGCTGTTCGGCAGAGCCACGACCGTCGAGACGACCTCGGCGAGATCGTCGGGGTCGATCATCGTGGCGGGGTCCTCGCCGAAGCCGGCCGTCATGTCGGTCGCGACGAAGCCGGGGCACACCGCGGTGACGCGGATCCCGTCGTCCCACGTCGCCTGCTTCGTCGCCTCGGACAGGGCGATCACGGCGTGCTTGGTCATCGCGTAGCCCGGGGCGAAGGTGCCCTTGACCCGCAGCCCCGACAGCGACGCGACGTTGACGATCCGCCCCGTGCCGCTCGCTCGCAGCTGCGGCAGGGCGTCGCGCACGAGGCGCAGCGGCGCCTTCACGTTGACCTCCCACATCGAGTCGAGCGCGTCGTCGGTGAGATCCTCCAGCGACGAATCGTCGAGGGTGCCGGCGTTGTTGACCACGACGTCGATCGACCCGAACCGCTCGGTCGTCGCGCCAACCCACTCCGCCCCGCTGCCGGCGTCGGCCGCGTCGAACCGGTGGGCGAGGACGCGGTCCGCGTCGAGGCCGTCCATCGCCGTGCGCAGCGCCGCGAGGTCGCGACCGCCGACGCTGACCCGGTACCCGTCGGCGTGGAAGCGGCGCGCGAGCGCCCGGCCCATCCCGCGGTTCGCCCCCGAGACCATCACCGTGCGCCCGTCCGGATCGATCACGAGCGCGCCGACGGCCCCGGCTCCTGCCCCGTGAGGGGCGCCCGACCGGTCATCCGCCCGAGTCCACGTTCACCGAGTTCGCGGCGGCGGTGAGCGCACGGTCGGTCTGCGGTCCGACCACGCCGTCGACGAACAGGGCGTAGTCGGTCTGGAAGCGGCGGACCGCGGCGTCGGTCGCCGCGTCGAAGACCCCGCTGTCGGTTCCGACCGGGAGGTAGCCGAGGACGCCCAGCTTGAGCTGGACGACGGCCACCCGCGACCCCTGGTCGCCCTCGCGCATCCGCACGAACTCGACGACGGTGGTGCTGGTGGTGGTGGTCGTCGTGCTCGTCGGAGGAGCCGTCGTGGTCGCGCCGCCCCCCTCGCCCGTCTCGGCACCGGTGCCCCGTGGGGGGACGGGATCGGTGGTCGTCGGACCCGAGCCCGGGTCGCCCGTCCCGCCCGATCCGGTCGCGCCCGTGCTCGCACCGACCGTGCCGCCTCCGGCGGTCGCGGTCGTCGCGTCGTCGCCGACCGTCGGGACCCGGACCGCGTCGTCCGACCCCGAGCTGCACGCGGCGAGCGTGGCGATCGCGGTCGCCACGACGGCTCCCGTGCGCGCGGCGCGACGTGCGGCGGCCGTGCGGAGCGGGGTCGGGGTCGGGGTCGTCATGGGGGATCGCGGGCGCGGCCGGTGCGACCGGGCGTGGAGCCGATGGTGCCACACGAGGGCCTCGTCGAGGTGGCATCGTCGCGACCGGTCGTGCGTGGGACGTGGCACGGGAGCGCACGCCCCCCTCCGTTCGACCGTGCGAGGATGGGGCTTGACGGGGGCGGCTCCCGTTCGCGAGGATCGAACACGTGTTCCGCCAGGCGTCGCTCTTCGGGTCGGAGGACCCCTCCTACGACGACACGTTCGCGGGCTCGGCGCGCAGCGCGCTGAGCGGCGCGTCGTGGATCGAGCACGTGCCGGCCTGGCTGTCGGGGTCCGATGCCCTGTTCGACGACCTGATGGACGTGCTCGACTTCCGCCAGCGCACCGCGATTCCGATGTACGACCGCCTCGTCGACGAGCCGCGCCTGACCTGCTGGTGGAACGAGTCGGAGTCCTCGCGGGTCCCGGTGCCGATCCTCGACGACGTGCGCTGGGAGCTGGGGGAGCGCTACCGCTGCCACTTCGACTCGATCGGGTTCAACCTGTACCGCGACCAGTCCGACTCGGTCGCCTGGCACGCCGATCGGCACCGCCGGGTGGTGACCGATCCGGTGGTCGCGATCCTCAGCGTCGGTGAGAGCCGTCCCTTCCAGATGCGTCGCTCCGACGACGGCGACGGTCACGGGGCGTCGCTCACGTGGGGTCTCGGGCACGGCGACCTCTTCGTGATGGGCGGCGCCTGCCAGCACGAGTGGCAGCACCGGGTCCCGAAGCGCCGTCGCCCCACCGGGCCCCGCCTGTCGATCACCTTCCGCCACGACGCCCGCTGACCGTCGATCGACGCACCTCTCAGACGGCGAAGACCTGGCCGTCGTCGGCGAACGCCTTGAACTCGAGCGCGTTGCCCGCCGGGTCGCGCAGGAACATCGTCGACTGCTCGCCCGGCTGCCCCACGAACCGCGTGCGCGGCTCGACGACGAAGTCCGTCCCGGCGGCGACCAGTCGATCCGCGAGCGCGCGCCAGCGGCCCGGGTCGAGGAGGACGCCGAAGTGGGGGATCGGCACCTCGTCGCCGTCGACCGGGTTCGACGTGCGGTCGCGCGCACCCGAGGATCCGTGCGACGAGCTGCCGAGGTGGGCGACGAGCTGGTGGCCGTAGAGGTCGAAGTCCACCCACCGCTCGGAGCTGCGGCCCTCGGCGCACCCGAGCACCCGGCCGTAGAACCACCGGGCGGCCGCGAGGTCGTCGACCTCGACGGCGAGGTGGAAGCGGGGACGCGGTGCGGAGTGCACGGCGGTCAGCGAGGGGCGGGCATGACGTAGGTGCCCTGCCCGATCGAGGTCGGCTTCCGCTCGCCGTCGTCGCACCAGGCGTGGACCGTGCCGACGATGTTGCGGCGCCCGGCCGCCTCGACGGTGGCCCGCGCCCACAGCACCTCACCCCGGGCGGGCCGCAGGAAGCGCATCGACAGCTCCGACGTCATCGCCATCGGCTCGATCCGCCCGGTGGCCACGAACACCACGTACCAGAGCGCGGCGTCGGCGAGGGCGAACTGGGTCGGGCCGGACACGAACCCGCCGGGCCGCAGCGAGTCGCTCGCCGTCGGACGACGGGCGATCGCGTAGTCGGAGCCGATCTCGGCGCACGAGTTGCCGCTGCCCGGGAACTCGCGGCCGATCATCTCGTTGATCTCGTCGACGCCGAGAGGGGTCGGCGCGTCGGCGCTGTCGGGACGGTCGGGACGGTCGGGCACGCCTCGACGCTAGCGAGCACACTGTCGGGGTGCTGGAGCTCATCGCGCAGGACGAGATCCGCTCGACGCCGCGCTGGCTGGTGATCGTGCTCTACGTCGCGGCGGTCGCGTTCTTCGTCGTGCGCGTCGTTCGCCACCGGCGGCGGTGATCGATCGGCTCGGCGCCGATCGGGTGTGCCAACCTCGGAGCGCATGGAACTCGACCGCGTCGTCGTCGTCGGAGCATCGCTGGCCGGTTTGCGCGCGGCCGAGGCGCTGCGCACCGAGGGGTTCGCCGGCGAGGTGGTGGTGATCGGGGCCGAGGAGCACCGGCCCTACGACCGGCCGCCCCTGTCGAAGAAGCTCCTCGCCGGCGAGTGGGAGGCCGACCGGATCCAGCTGCGTCGCCCCGACTCCTTCGACGAGCTCGACGTGGAGTGGCGCCTCGGGCGCACCGCGGTGGCGATGGATCTCGAGCGCCGGGCGATCACGCTCGACGACGGCACCACGGTCGGGTTCGACGGGTGCGTGGTGGCGACCGGGGCGCGGTGCCGTCGCCTCGCCGACCAGGAGCGCCACCGCCACGTCCACGAGCTGCGCTCGCTCGACGACGCCACGGCGCTGCGCGCGCAGATCGCGAGCGGTGACCGCCACGTCGTCGTGATCGGCGCCGGGTTCATCGGCCTCGAGGTCGCCGCCACCGCGCGCGCCCTCGGCAACCGCGTCACGGTGCTCGAGGGCGGGCCGGCACCCCTGGTGCGCGGCCTGGGGGCCGAGATGGGCGCCGTCGTCGGACGGGCGCACGCCGCGGAGGGCGTCGACGTCCGTTGCGACGTCACCGTCGAGCGCCTCGATAAGCGCGGGGTGCTCCTCGACGGCGGCGAGCTGATCGAGTCGGACGTCGTCGTCGTCGGCATCGGGGTCGAGCCGAACACCGGCTGGCTCGAGGGCAGCGGCGTGCGCACCCGCGACGGCGTCGTGTGCGACGAGACGTTGCGCGCCCTGTCCGACGACGGCACGCCGATCGAGGGTCTCTACGCGGCGGGTGACGTCCTGCGCTGGCCCAACCCCCTGTTCGACGAGGAGATGCGCCTCGAGCACTGGACGAACGCGGCCGAGCAGGGTGCGGCGGCGGCGCGGAACCTGCTGGCGGTCGCGGCCGATGCCGAGCCGGAGCCCTACGCCCCCGTCCCGTTCTTCTGGAGCGACCAGTTCGCCCACCGGATCCAGTTCCTGGGCAGGTCGTCACCCGACGACGAGGTCGTCGTCGCTGCCGGATCCGTCGACGACGGCAAGTTCCTCGCCCTGTACCGCTCCGGCGACCGGCTGCACGGCGCGTTCGGGTTCAACGCACCGAGGTGGGTGATGAAGATGCGCTCCTCGCTCGCCGATCGAGCCTCGTGGGACGAGGCCCTGGGCGTGGCGGGAGGGTTCTCGTAGTCCGTGAGCAGGGTATTCCCGATCGCCCTGTGAATCTTGAGCGGATGCGACTCATCTTTCGTGCCATAGCATGTGAGGCATGACCGACGAGTCCGGCTCCACCTCGACCCTCGACACCTCGACCCTCGACACCCGCCTGCGCCTGCCCCTCGCCCACCTGCCGAGCACCGTCCTCCCCGGCGCCACGATCACCCTGACCGTGCTCACCGACGAGATCCGCGGCGCGATCGACGCGGCGATCGCCGGCACCCGTGGTCGCATCGCGCTCACCGGGGGCGCCGAGCGCGAGCTCGCCGTGATCGCCCGGGTCCCGAACGTGGCCGACCTCCCCGGCGGGGAGATCGCGGCGATCGTCCAGGCCGAGCGTCGGGCGCGCATCGTGTCGGATCCCGAGTCCGCCGACGGGATCGGTGCGCCGCCGCGCGGTGAGGCCGCCGACGGGTCCCGACCGGACGATCCCGCCGGGGTCCGGTTCGCGCTCGTGGAGCCGATCGTGGACCCGCCGGTCTCGCCGCGGGTCGAGGCGGCGACGCGCGAGCTGCGCGCCACCCTCGAGCTGATCGCGCCGCTGCGCGGCTCGCGACGTCTGCCCCAGCTGCTGCGCAGCGTCACCGCCCCCGGCGACCTCGCCGACGCGGTCGCCCTGTGGGCCGAGTTCGGCGACGAGGACCGCCTCCGCGTGCTGCAGGCCGTCGACGTGGGCGACCGGGTCGACGCGCTGCGTTCCTGGGCGCGCTCCCACCTCAACGAGCTGCAGGTCGCCGAGACGATCCGCAACGACGTCAGCGAGGGGATGGACCGCCAGCAGCGTGAGTTCCTGCTCCGCCAGCAGCTCGCCGCGATCCGCAAGGAGCTCGGTGAGGGCGACGACGACGTCACCGACGACTACCGCGCACGCCTCGCGACGCTCGACGCCCCCGCCGGGGTGCTCGCCTCCGTCGCGAAGGAGATCGACCGCTTCGAACGGATGAGCGCGCAGTCACCGGAGCACTCGTGGGTGCGCACGTGGCTGGACCGGATCTTCGAGACGCCGTGGGGGCGCCGCAGCGACGACACCCTCGACCTCGCCGCGGCGCAGGGGATCCTCGACGCGGACCACCACGGACTCGACGACGTCAAGGACCGCATCGTCGAGTTCCTCGCCGCCCGCAAGCTGCGCCACGACCGAGGTCTCGACGTGTCCGACGACGCGCGGCGCGGCGACGGCTCGGTCGTCACCCTGATCGGTCCGCCCGGGGTCGGCAAGACGTCGCTCGGCGAGTCCATCGCCCGAGCGATGGGTCGCGAGTTCGTGCGCGTCGCGCTGGGGGGCGTGCGCGACGAGGCGGAGATCCGTGGCCATCGCCGGACCTACGTCGGCTCCCAGCCCGGTCGGATCGTGAAGGCGATCCAGGAGGCCGGGACGATGAACCCCGTCGTGCTGCTCGACGAGATCGACAAGCTGACCGCGGGCGGCTGGTCGGGCGATCCGACCGCCGCCCTGCTCGAGGTCCTCGATCCGGCGCAGAACCACACCTTCCGTGACCACTACCTCGAGGTCGACCTCGACCTGTCCGACGTCGTGTTCATCGCGACGGCCAACGTCGCCGACACGATCCCCGGCCCCCTGCTCGACCGGATGGATCTGATCCGCCTCGACGGCTACACCGAGGACGAGAAGGTGCACATCGCGCGCACGTACCTTCTGCCGCGCCAGATCGAGCGGGCCGGTCTCACCGACGGCGAGCTCGTCGTCGGCGACGACGTGATCGCCGCGATCGTGCGCGGGTGGACGCGTGAGGCCGGGGTGCGCTCGCTCGAGCGCGAGCTCGCACGGCTGGTGCGCAAGGTCACCGCCGAGGTCGCGACCGGCACGACCACCCCCGTGACCATCGATCGTGACGAGCTCGACGACCGGTTGGGCCGGCCGAAGGTCGACGACGAGATCCCCGAGCGGACGGCGGCGGCGGGCGTCGCGACGGGCCTCGCCGTGACCGGCGCGGGCGGCGACGTGCTGTTCGTCGAGACCACCGCGTTCCCGACCGGGCCCGACGCCGAACCCGGCCTGACCCTCACCGGCCAGCTCGGCGACGTGATGAAGGAGTCGGCGCAGATCGCGCTGAACTACGTGCGCAGCCACGCGGACGCGCTCGGCCTCGACGAGTCGGCGCTGCGTCGTCGCTTCCACGTCCACGTCCCCGCCGGCGCCGTGCCGAAGGACGGGCCCTCGGCCGGGATCACGATGACGACGGCGCTGGTCTCGCTGCTGACCGATCGGCCGGTGCGCTCCGAGGTCGGGATGACCGGCGAGATCACGCTCCAGGGCCAGGTGCTGCCGATCGGCGGGGTGAAGCAGAAGGTGCTCGCCGCGCACCGGATGGGTCTGACCGAGGTCGTGCTGCCGAAGCGCAACGGCCCGGATCTCGACGACGTCCCCGACGACGTCCGCGACGCGATGACGTTCCACCTCGCCGCCGACTACGCGGACGTGATGGCCGTGGCCTTCGCCTGACCCCCGCCCGCGTCCGCTCGCGCCGGGTCGGCGTCGGGTCGGGTCGGAGCGGACCGGGAGGGGGACGACCGACGGGTGGGGCCGGTGTGCGTAGGCTCGTGCGATGACCGGAGCTGGAGCACACCTGTCGGGCGTCTGGTCGCAGGTCACCGACATCCAGGTCGAGCGCGGCGTCGGGTGCCGCGTGATCGACGTCCACGGCCACGAGTACCTCGACTTCACCGGGGGGATCGCAGCCGCGTCGACCGGCTTCTCGCACCCCCGCGTCGTCCAGGCGATCGCCGATCAGGCGGCGAGGATCATCCACAGCCAGATCAACGTCTACCGCCACGACAAGCTCGCGGTCCTCGCGTCGAAGCTGGCCGAGATCACCCCCGCCGGGATCGACACCTTCTACTTCGGCAGCACCAGCGAGGAGGTGCTCGAGTCCGCGGTCAAGCTCGCCAAGCACGCCACCGGTCGCCGCAACGTGGTGGTGTTCGACGGTGCGTTCCACGGTCGGACCCACTACACGCTGGCGATGTCGTCGAGCCGCTCGATCGACCGCGACGGCTACGGCCCGCTGCCGGCCGGGGTGTTCATCTCCGCCTTCCCCGGACCGCACGCGTCCGACCAGGAGGCCGAGGTGAGCCGGGCGCTGTGGGCCCTCGACCGGATGTTCGCCACCCAGGTCGAGCCGTCCGAGGTCGCGGCGATCGTGATCGAGCCGGTGATCGGCGAGCGCGGCTACATCCCCACCCCGCCGGACTTCATCGCGGGCCTCGCGGCGCGCTGCCGCGAGCACGGGATCATGTTCGTCGCCGACGAGACGCAGAGCGGCTTCGGTCGCACGGGGCGGATGTTCGCGGTCGACGCGCTCGACGTCGAGCCCGACATCGTGTGCATGGCCAAGGGGCTCGCGTCGGGGTTCCCGTTCGCTGCGCTCGGCACCCGGCGCGAGATCGACGACCGGTGGCGGCCGGGGAGCCACAGCGGCTCGTCGAACGGCAACCCGATCGGGTGCGCGGCCGCCCTCGCGACGATCGAGGTGCTGACCAGCCCCGGGTTCCTCGACAACGTGAAGGCGCGCGGCGACCAGCTGATCGACTCGCTGCGCGAGATGCAGCAGCTCGACCAGGCGCTCGCGCACGTGCGCGGGCGGGGGCTGATGGTCGCCACCGAGTTCGACTCCTCCGAACGGGCCGTCGCCGTCGTCGATCACTGCCTGCGCGAGAGCGACCTGATCCTGATGGTCGCGGGGACGCGCAACCGCACCATCCGGTGGAGCCCTCCGCTGGTCGTCACCGCGGAGGAGATCTCCGAGGCGACGACGGCGTTCGCCGCCGCGATCCGGGCGACCGGCTGACGATCGGGACCGGTCGCGTGCCCCGACTCGACAACGTCCGGGTGGGGGCCTGGCGCGACCTGCAGGCGGTCGTGCGCGAGGTGGAGCGCCGCATCGACGACGAGCTGCGCGCCCACTGGGACATCTCGATCGCCTGGTTCGACGTGCTGACGACGCTGCAGCGCCTCGGGGGCTCCGCCCGCCCCCACGACCTCTCCGAGGAGCTGCGGCTGCCGGCGTCGAGCATCAGCCGACGCCTCGACCGGTTGGAGGAGGAGGGGTGGGTGGCGCGGCACCGCCACGTGATCCCCGACCGTCGCGCCGTCGAGGTCGAGCTCACCCGGTCGGGCCGTCGACTGTGGCGGGAGATGAACACCAGCTACCGGCGGGCGGTGCAGGACACGTTCGCCGCCCGGCTGGACGACGACGACGTCGCGGCGTTGCGACGCGTGATCTCGATGTTCGACGACCGATCGACGCCGACGTCCCGAGGGGGCGGGGAGGCGACCGGCGCCTAGGCGTACATCGCCTCGATGTCGTCGTGGTAGTGCTCGTCGACGCCGCGCCGCTTGAGCTTGGAGGTCGGGGTGAGCATGTCGGAGTCGGGGACCCACTCCTCGCCGACGAGGGTGAACCTCTTGATCTGCTCGACCCGGGCGAACTTCTCGTTCGCGGTGTCGACCCCGCTCTGGACCTCGGCGATCACGTCGGGGTCCTCGGCGAGCTCGGTGAGCGACATCTCGCCCTTGCCGTTCGCCTCGGCCCACATCGGGGCGGCCTCGGGGTCGAGCACGAGGATCGCGGAGACGAACTTGCGCCCGTCGCCGATCGCGGCGGCCTGGCCGATCAGGTCGATCGTCTTGAGCTCGGCCTCGAGGTTCGCGGGGCTGATGTTCTTGCCGCCGGCGGTGATGATCAGCTCCTTCTTGCGGTCGACGATGCGGTAGTACCCCTCGTCGTCCACCTCGGCGATGTCACCGGTGTGCAGCCACCCGTCGACGATCGTCTCGTCGGTCTTGTCGGGTTGGCCGCGGTAGCCCTCGAACACGTTGCCGCCCCGGCACACGAGCTCTCCGTCGTCCGCGATCCGCACCTCCATGCCGTTGCACGCCCGGCCGACCGAGCCGACCTTGTTGCGCTCGGGTGACCAGGTGAGCGGGCCGGTGGACTCCGACATCCCGTAGATCTCGGTCAGGTTGACGCCGATCGCGTGGAACCACTCGAGGATGGACGACGGGATCGGCGCCGCGCCGGTGACCCCGACGCGCAGCTCGTCGAGGCCGACGAGCCCGCGCACGTTCGCGAACGCGACCTCGTCGAGGAAGTCGAGCGTCTGGCGCTCCTCGTCGGTGAGGTCGCGCCCGAACGCATCGTCGTGGATCTTCTTCGCGGCATCGACGGCCTCGTCGAACTTCTGCTTCCTCTCCGGGTCGGCGCCCAGCGCCGCGTTGACGCCCGAGTGCAGCTTCTCCCACACGCGCGGCACCCCGAACAGGATCTGCGGGTGCACCTCCCTGAGGTAGGCGCTGAGCTCGGCGGGGTCGGGGCAGCAGTGGACGTCGTAGCCGAGGATCGCGGCCGAGTAGTGGCTCATCGCCCGCTCCGCGATGTGCGCCATCGGCAGGTAGGAGACGGTGGTCAGGCCGACGAACTCGTCGAAGGTGCGCTCCATCGACGAGCGGAGGATCTCGATCGCGTACACGACGTTGTACTGGCTGATCATCACGCCCTTCGGCGGGCCGGTGGTCCCCGAGGTGTAGATCAACGTGGCGAGGTCGTCGGGCTCGGTCGCCGCGGCCAGCTCGTCGAGGTCGACCTCGCCGTGTTCGAACAGCTCGCTCGCCGGGAACACGCCGTCGGGGAGGTCGCCCTCCGGCGGGTGCAGCACGAAGATCCTCTCCAGGTTCGGCAGGTCGTCGCGGACCTTCAGCACCTCGCCGAGGAAGTGCTCGTCCTCGAGGACGGCGATCTCGGCCTCGGCGTGACCGGACAGGTACCGGATCTCGTCGGCGGACGAGGAGTTGTAGATGCTGACCGGTGTGGCGCGCAGGAACTGCGCGGCGGTGTCGAACCAGTGGAAGTCCGGGATGTTGCGCATCATGATCAGCATCCGGTCACCGGCGTCGAGGCCGGCCGCGCGCAGACCGGCAGCGGCGTGGGCGACCTTGTCGGCGTACTCGGCGAAGGTCGTGTCGACCCATCCGCCGTCGCCGTCCATCGCGTGCAGCGCCGGCGCGGTCGGGTGGTCGGCCACCGTCGTGCAGAACCGCTTCGGGACCGTCTGGCCCGAGACCGCCCGGTCGATGTCGTCGATGGATGTGATCTCGCGGAGCCCCGTCATGGGTCACATCTTCGCGCGCTGCCCCGTGGGGCTCCGCATCACCACCGGGGGTCGGCCGTGGACCGCGGACTCGGCCGACGGCGTCCGGCGCGGCCCGGTTTGTCGGCGGGGGGAGCTCGCGTCCAGACTGGCCGGACGGGATCGGGGGATCCGTGACGACGAGCAGCGAGGCGGCCAGGATGCAGCGACCCATGCGCGACGCGGTCGTCGTCGACGCGATCCGGACCCCGTTCGGTCGCCGATCGGGTTCGCTGGCGCACTGGCACCCGGTCGACCTGGTCGCCTCGACCCTGACGGCGGTCGTCGAGCGGGCGGGCATCTCGCCCGACGTCGTCGACGACGTGATCATGGGTTGCGTCATGCAGGTCGGCGAGCAGGGGACGAACATCGCCCGCAACGCGGTGCTCGCGGCGGGATGGCCCGACACGGTGCCGGGCACCACCGTCGACCGCCAGTGCGGATCGAGCCAGCAGGCCGTGCACTTCGCGGCCCAGGGGGTCATGTCGGGCGCGTACGACGTCGTGATCGCGTCGGGCGTCGAGGTGATGACCCGCATCCCGATGGGTGCGACCACCGCGGATGGTCGCTACGGCTTCCCGTTCGGTCCCAGCGTCAGCGCCCGCTACGCCGACTCCGGCGGCCTCGTGCCCCAGGGCGAGTCGGCCGAGCGGATCGCCGAGCGGTGGGGGTTCGATCGCTCCGAGCTCGACGAGTTCGGGCTGCGCAGCCAGACCCGCGCGATGCGCGCGATGCGTACGGGGCGCTTCGACGCCGAGATCGTCGCGGTCACCGACGAGGACGGCCGACCCGTGACCACCGACGGCGGGGTGCGCGAGACCTCGCTCGACGCGCTGGCCGAGCTGCCGCCGGCGTTCCGGCAGGCCGACGGTCGCTGCACGGCGGGCAACTCGTCGCAGATCACCGACGGCGCGGCGACCGCGCTGATCATGTCGGCGGAGCGGGCGCGCGAGCTCGGTGTGCGGCCCCGGGCGCGCTTCGTCGAGTTCGCGGTCGTCGGTGACGACCCCCAGCTGATGCTGACCGCGAACATCCCGGCCACCCGGCGGGTGCTCGAGCGCGCCGGGTTGGCGATGGACGACATCGACCGCTTCGAGGTGAACGAGGCGTTCTCGGCGGCGGTCCTCGCGTGGCTCCGCGAGCTCGGCCCCGACGACCCCGAGCTGATCGAGCGGGTGAACGTGAACGGCGGAGCGATCGCGCTCGGGCACCCGCTGGGCGCCTCGGGGGCGCGGCTGCTCGCGACGCTGGTCAACGAGCTCGAGCGGATCGAGGGGCGCTACGGCCTGCAGGTCATGTGCGAGGGCGGGGGGATGGCCAACGCCCTGGTGATCGAGCGCTGCACGCAGTGAGCCCGCGACCGGCCGGCGCGAGCGGGCACGTGACGCCGCGTCGATAGGATCGAGGTGTGCTCCCCGAGTTCTCCACCGTGATCTGGGTGGGCTCGGGGCTCCTGCTCGGGTGGCTCGTGTGGAAGACCGGGATCGGGATGCTGCGGAGCTTCACCCAGCTCCCGCCCGACCCCCCTCCGTCGGGTGAGCTGCGCAAGGTGAAGCGCAACTTCCGCTGCGACGTGTGCGGCGTCGAGCTCCGGATGACGATGGCGCCCGACGAGGACCCGCCGCCGCCGAAGCACTGCCTGGAGGAGATGACCGAGGTCGCTCCGCTCTACGACTGAGGGCGGTCGCCGCGCGACGCGCCGCTCACCGTGCGCGGGCGGTGATGCGCCCTCGGCGATGATCCACATTCTGTGGACAAGGTGTGTGGACGAGGGTCGGACACGCCGTGCCGGTCGTCTCGCCCCGACGGTCGCGTCGGGCGCGTCCTCCCACGCCTACTCCCACTTGGTGGCGGCGAACAGGCCGCCCATGATCATCGCCAGACCGATCAGGGTCGGGATGTTCGACGAGCTCCACACGAGGTAGCGGGCCATGATCACGAGCCCGCCGCCGACGAGGAGCACGAGCATGATCACCGGGATCCAGTTGGGGGGCACGAGCTGGCGACGGCTCCGGCGCGGGGTGTAGCGAGACGAGGCAGCCGGCGAGGTCCGCGACGCGGGCTCGTCGCTCGACGACGACGGCCCCGCGGCCCGCTCACCCGGGCGCGTGCCCTTCGGGGTGACGCGTCCGCCGCCGGTCTTTCGCTTCGGGGGTGCCATCGGTTCGAGAGTGTAGGTGATGGCGAACCGCGGGGGTGACCGAGGTCCCGATGCGCCACACTGGGGTCGTGCGGGTCCTCGTCATCGATTCCTACGACAGCTTCGTCTACAACCTCGTCCAGTACCTCGGCGAGCTCGGTGCCGAACCGATCGTCGTCCGCAACGACGCCGTCACCGTCGACGAGGCGTGCGCGCTCGAGCCCGACGGGGTGCTGCTGTCGCCGGGCCCGGGACGTCCGGAGGGCAGCGGGATCATCTGCGCCGCCGTCGAGGCGTTCGCGCACCGCTCGGTGCCGGTGCTCGGGGTGTGCCTCGGGCACCAGGCGATCGGCCACGTCTACGGCGCGCGCGTCGTGGGCGCGCCCGCGCTGATGCACGGCAAGACGTCGACGATCGAGCACTCGGGCGGCGGGATCTTCGCCGGGACGCCGTCCCCGCTGACGGCGACGCGCTACCACTCGCTGACGCTCGACCCCGACTCCATCCCCGACGTGCTCGAGGTCACGGCTCGGTCACCCGGCGACGGCGTCGTGATGGGGGTGCGCCACCGCGAGCTCGACGTCGAGGGCGTCCAGTTCCACCCCGAGAGCATCCTCACCGACGCCGGGCACGACCTGATGCGGACCTGGCTCGCCCGGCTCGCTCCCGCCGCCGCGCCCGCGAGCTGACGTCGAGCGGGTCGGAGAGCCGGCCGTCGCACGCAGGTGTGCCCGTGTCTCGGGCCGCCGCCCGTCGTCGCTCGTGGTCGCTCGCCCGCCCGGTCAGGGCGCGGCCGTCGTCGGCGGCGCGGTCGTCGGCGGCGCGGTCGACGGCGCGACGGTGGTCGGGCGGGCCGTGGTCGGCGCCGCGGTCGTCGGCGCCGCCGTGGTGGGCGCAGCCGTGCTCGGAGGCGGGGGCGGAGGTGGCGGGGGCGGTGGCACGGTCGTCGTCGCCCGCCCGACCACGATCGTCACCGTCGCTCCCCGCTCGACCTGGGTCCCCGCGCCGGGGTCCTGGGTGCGCACCCGGCCGTCGTCCCGGCTCCCGGGGTCGACCTCGCTGAACTCGACCTCGACCACCAGGCCGAGGCCGCGCAGCTTGTTCGTCGCGTTGCCCTGGGTGTCGCCCTCGACCACCGGCATCGTCACCGGCGCCGGTCCGCTCGACACGGTGATCGTCACCGGCCCGCCACGTTCGACCAGGTCGCCGCGGGCGGGGTCGACCGAGACGACCTGGCCCTCGGGCACGGTCTCGTTGGTCGCCCGCTCGACCGACACGGAGAACTCGTAGGGCGGCCCCGACAGCAGCTCGATGGCCTGGTCCTCGGTGAAGCTGACGACGCCGGGCACCGCGATCGCGGTGCTGGGCGCAGCGATCGTGAGGCTCACGACCGTGTCCTGCGGGACGGCGGTGCCGGCCTCGGGCTCGCTCGCCAGCACCTGGCCCTCCGGACGGTCGCTGGTGTCGTCGGGGATCTCGGCGCCGACGCGGAACCCGAGCGAGGTGAGCAGGTCGCGCGCGGCGTCGACCTGCAGCCCGATCACCTGGGGGACGTTGCGCAGCTGCTCGTCGGGGTTGTAGAAGACCTGGATCGTCTGGTTCTCGAGGACGACGGCGCCGGCGATCGGGTCGGTGCGGTGGACGAAGCCGGGCGGGACCGACGCGTTCGGCTCGGCGACCGGGACGTAGTCCAGGCCGCGCTCGAGCAGCTCGGCGCTGACGACCGACAGCTCGGTGCCCGAGTAGTCGTCGAGGACGAACGTGGTCGGCTCGGCGCTCGCCTCCTCGCCCGCGAGCGACTGGTACAGCAGGACGCCGCCGACCACCAGGCCGACCAGCGCGATGAACGCGACGAGCGCGTACCAGCCGGTGCGCGACCCGCTCGTGTCGTAGTAGGCGGCCTCGGCCGACGCGCCGGTCGGGTACCCGGCCTCGTACATCCCCGACGAGGGCACCCCCGACGACTGGGCGCGGCGCGGCGGCGCGGTGGCCGCCGTGGCGGCCGCCATCGCCGTCGTCGCCGGGGCGCCGTCGGCCCCGTTGCGCTGGTTCGCCGCCGCGACGAGCGCCTGGACGGGCTCGCCGTTCTTGAACCGCCGCAGGTCGTCGCGCAGCGCGGTGGCGCTCGGGTAGCGGACCTTGGGGTCCTTGGCGAGCAGCTTGGCGACCATCGCCTCGTAGCCCTTGGGCACGTCGGCCACGATCTGGACGAGGGGGCGCGGCGCGTCGTGGACCTGCTTGTAGGCGATGCTGACGGGGTTGTCGCCGGTGAACGGGGCGCGGCCGGCCACCATCTCGTACATCACGATGCCGAGCGAGTACAGGTCGCTGCGCGGGTCGGGCTGGGCTCCCTGGGCCTGCTCGGGGGAGAAGTAGGTCGCGGTCCCCATCACCGAGCCGACCTGGGTGAGGTTCGCCTCGGTGGGCGCGTTCATCGCCCGTGCGATCCCGAAGTCGGCGACCTTCACCTGCCCGTTGGTGCCGATCAGGATGTTCGCCGGCTTGATGTCGCGGTGGGCGGTGCCCTTCTCGTGGGCGAAGCCCAGGGCCCCGGCGACCTCGCTCGCGATCTCGGTCGCCTGCTTGGAGGTGAGCGGACCGTTCGTCGAGAGGATGTCGGCGAGGGTGCGGCCCTGGACCTCCTCCATCGCGATGAAGTAGGTGCCCTCGTACTTGCCCCAGTCGTAGACGTTGACGATGTTGGGGTGGCTCAGGTTCGCGGCCGACTGCGCCTCGCGCCGGAACCGCTCGACGAAGTTGTCGTCGGTCGCGAACTCGGGGAACAGCACCTTGATCGCGACCTGGCGGTCGAGGAGCAGGTCACGGGCCGAGAAGACATCGGCCATGCCGCCGCGACCGATGCGCTTGTGCACCTCGTATCGGTCGTTGATGACCGTGGCGTCGGTGTGGTTCGTCACTGTTCAGAAGCTCCCGGCCCGCTGCGCGAACCGTCGCACGAGGATATCGGCCATCGTCGACCCGTCGCCCTCACCGTGTCACGCCCACCCGACGGCGCACGGAGCCCCAGGGGGTGGTGCTCAGGGTCCGGCACCGGGGCCGGTGAGCAGGAAGTCGAGCACGGACTTGACCACCGGCCCGGCGACGCGGCCGCCGGTCGCGGCGTCGGCCTGGGTGGACGTCAGGTCGGTCAGCACCGCCGCCACCGCGTAGCGCGGCTGCTCGAGCGGGGCGAACGCGATCATCCACGCGTGGACGCGGTCGGGGTCGCCGATGAGGCCGAGCTCGGCCGTGCCGGTCTTCGCCGCGAAGCGCACCCCGCCGTCGAGCGAGACGCTCGCCGCCGTGCCGCCCTCGCCCTCGGTCACCCCCGTCATCAGCTCGGTCATCAGCGCGGCGGTCGAGGCCGAGATCGGCTCCTTCCACACCTCGGGGTCGGTCTCGACGAGGGTGCGCCCCTGGTGGTCGAGCGTCCGATCGACCACGTGCGGCACCATCATCCGCCCCCCGTTGGCGACCGTGGCCGCGACCATCGCCATGTGCAGCGGGACCATCTGGACCTCGTTCTGCCCGAACCCGCGGATCGCGAGCAGGGGGAGGCGCTGGTCGAGGTCATCGGTGTCGCCGAACGTGCTCGCCGCCGGCCGGGGCAGGGGGATCGGCAGGGCCTCGCCGATGCCCCACTCCCGCAGCCCCGCCTCCATCCGCTGCGGCCCGAGCTCCACCGCGGTCTGTGCGAAGGGGATGTTGCAGCTCCGCCGGAACACCTCCGGGAGGGCTCCGCCGCACACCGAGCCGCGGTAGTTCTCGATCGGGTCGTCGGTCTGCGGGGGGACCCACTCGCTCTCGCGGGCGAACTCGCGGCCCACGTCGAGCACCCCGGCCTCGAGGCCGATGCCGGTGGTGATCACCTTGAACGTCGAGCCGGGCATGAACCGCTCCTGGTAGCCGCCGGCGAGGAGGGGGTTGCCCGGAGCGTCCTGCAGCGCGACGATCGCCGCCTGCGCCTCGTCGAAGGGCTGCCCGACGAAGGTCGACGGGTCGTAGGCGGGGTTCGAGAACATCGCCTCGACGGCCCCGGTCCGCACGTCGATCACGACGACCGAGCCGGTCTGGCCGCCGAGCGCGAAGCGCGCCACCTGCTGGAGGTCGTGGCGGAGGGTGAGCTGCACCGTCCCGGAGTTGTCGACCTCCCCCGACAGCAGGTCGCCGAGCGCACGCACCTGCTGCTCGGCCGTCTCCCCGGTCAGCACGTCGCCGTACTCGCGCTCGACCTGGGTGGAGCCGAAGCTGAGGGTGAAGTAACCGGTGACGTCGGAGAACAGGCTCCCGGTCGGGTATCTGCGGACGCGGTCGAACGCGGCGTCGGGGTCGGTGGTGTCGACGGACTCGGCGACGACGACCCCGTCGGCGGTGACGATCGGCCCGCGGGGCTTGTCGAACTCGCGACGCACGGCCCGGGTGTTCTCGAGGTTCGCGTTGAGCTGCTCCTCCTGGCCGACCTGCCAGTAGTTGAGGGTCGCGAACAGCACGACGTAGCAGAGCATGAGCCCGCCCGCGAGCTGGCGGATCTGCCGGTTCACGCAGCCGCCCCGCGGCTCTTCTCGCGCCGTGCGTCGCGCTTGAGGTCGCGCTTGATCCCCCGGCGGAGCCGCCACGCGGTCCACCGCTCGCCGGTGGTCGGCTCGTCGGGCATCTCACCGAGGCGGCGCGCCGAGGAGTCCGAGACCCGCATCAGCAGCGCGAGCAGGATGTAGTTGGACACCAGCGACGATCCGCCGTAGCTCACGAACGGGAGGGTGATCCCGGTGAGGGGGACGACCTTGATGACCCCACCGACGATGATGAAGGCCTGCACGCCGACGATCGTCGTGAGGCCGACGGCGAGCAGCTTCTCGAAGTCGCGATCGGTCCGCAGCGCGGTGCGCAGGCCAGCGCCGACCAGCAGCAGGTACGACATCAGGATCGCGGTCGCGCCGATCAGGCCGAGCTCCTCGCCGATCGAGGCGAAGATGAAGTCGTTCTGCGCCTCGGGCACCTGGTTCGGGTCGCCCCGGCCGAGGCCGGTGCCGGTGATCCCTCCGTCGGCGAGGCCGAACAGCGATTGCACGATCTGGTAGCCGCGATCGAGCGAGTCGGACCACGGGTCGATCCAGATGTCGACGCGGGTCTGCACGTGGGAGAACCGCGTCCAGGAGAAGTACGCGGCCCCGGCGAAGAGCAGGACCCCGAGCAGCAGGTAGGCCACGCGCTCGGTCGCGACCCAGATCATCACCACGAACAGGGTGAAGAACAGCAGCGACGAACCGAGGTCGCGCTCGCCGACCATGACGACCACGGCGAAGCCCCAGGCGACCGCGACCGGGAGGATGAAGCGCGGCTCGGGGAGACGGACCGGGCCGACCTTCCAGGTGCGCGCCGCGATCAGCTCGCGGTTGTCGGCGAGGTACGCGGCGAAGAAGACGGCGAGCGCGACCTTGGCGAACTCGCCGGGCTGGAAGTTGATCGGTCCGACGCTCACCCAGATCCGCGCTCCGCCGATGTTGGTGCCGATGCCGGGGACGAGCGGGAGCAGCAGGGCGCCGGCGCCGCCGAAGAACAGCAGCCAGCGGTAGCGGGCGAGGTCGCCGATCCGCTGGACGACGAGGAGGGTGGCGATGAAGGTGAGGATCGCGACCAGGCTCCACACCGACTGCAGACCGGCGAGGCGCTCGTCGAGGCGGGTGATCATCACGAACCCGACGCCGTGGAGCAGCGCGGCGAGGGGGAGCAGGGTCGAGTCCGCCCCGCGGGCGACCTTGCGCACGACGAGGTGGGCGGCGAGCAGCAGCCCGAGGAGGAAGCCGACGAACACGACGAAGCCGGCGGGGATCTCGGCGTTGGTGCCCAGCGAGGCGACGATGTACGCCGACGCGGTGACGACGGCGACCATCACGATCAGGGTCAGCTCGGCGTTGCGGCGGCGGTAGGCGAGCGGGGCGAGCGCCTTGCGGTCGCGGCGCGACAGCCGGTCGGGCTCGAGATCCGACTCGAGCGTCCCGGTCATGGAGCCGACGTGGACGGCGACGGTGGCGCCGTCGTCGGGAGGTCGGGATCGGCCTCGGTCGGGTCCGCGCCGATGCGGTCGAGCTCGCGCACGAAGAGCGTCGCGTCCGCGACGCTGTCGAACGTCGGGCGGTCCTCGACGGCCTCGGCGGCGTCGCCGGACAGCTCGTCGCGATCGAGGCCGCCGGCGGTCTGCGCCGTGGGGTCGAACCACAGCAGCCCGCCGGGGCGGCCCTGGTAGACGACGACCTGGTCGTCGTCGTCGAAGTCGACGAAGTAGCCCCGGCGCGCCCACGCGGCGAGGGCGACGAACCCGGCGACGAGGAGGGCGAGCACGACGAACGCGGCGATCGCACGCACGAGCGTGGGCCGTCGAGCGTCGTCGGATGTCGCGTCGTCGCCGTCGTCCCCGGCGCCGTCGGTCGTGGACTCCGTCGCTCCGGGGCCCGACGGATCGATCGAGCCGTCCGAGATCCGGTCGCGGAGGGGCGTGGAGACGTCGTGGGATCCCGCCGTCGCGACCGCGCCGGCCGCGGCGACGTCACCGGCGCCTCCCGACACGGTGGTGCGGCGCCGGCCGCCGCGCCGTCGTCGGAACCGTCGCCGTCGACGTCCGCCGCCGTCGCTCGCGGAGCCGTCGGAGCGTGCGTCGGCCGCGATCGGATCGCTGTCGACCTCGGCGCCCGCGCCGATGGCCGGGTCGTCGGGGTCGCCCTCGCCGGCCCAGGTGGGCACGACGTCGAGCTCCTGGGTGGGGTCCGGCGGATCGTCGCCGTCGAGGACGTCGAGCACGATGATCGTCACGTTGTCGCGCCCGCCCGCCGTGTTCGCCTGCTCGATGAGCGAGTCGACGGCCGCCTGCGGGTCGGACTCTCCCTCGAGGGTCGCGGCGATCGCGACGTCGTCGACCTCGTCGACCAGGCCGTCGCTGCACAGCAGGAACCGGTCGCCGCGCACGAGCGGGAGCGTCCACCAGTCGACCTTCACGTCGGGCTCGATGCCCAGCGCGCGGGTGATGATGTTGCGTCGCGGGTGGGTGCGCGCCTCGTCGTCGGTGATGTGCCCGGTCGTCACGAGCTCCTGGACGTAGCTGTGGTCGACGGTGGCACGGCGCAGCCGACCGTGGCGGTAGAGGTAGGTGCGCGAGTCGCCGACGTTCGCCAGCACGAGCGCCTCGGGCTGCTCGCGGGGCACGACCGGGGTGACGCGCGGGGACCCGTCGGGAGCCTTCTCGACCGGGTCGTTGTCGTCGATGTTGGGCTCGCCGCGCCCGGCCATCGGGTCGGCGACGACGGCGATGACGGTGACGGTCGTGCCCATCCCGGCCTGAGCGGGGGTCGCGATCGCAGCGCGGAAGATGTCGCCGTTGGCGCGCGTGATGGCGTCGACGACGCGCTCGGCGGTGGGGGCGCCGTCGCCGTCGTCGGTCAGCGCCTCGCGGATGCGCTCGACGGCGAGCGCGCTGGCGACCTCGCCGGCCTCGTGGCCGCCCATCCCGTCGGCGACGACGTAGACGCCGTGGGAGGCGTGGAGGTCGTCCTCGTTGTCGGGCCGGATCTGTCCGGGGTGGGTGCTCGCGCCCCAGGCGAGCTCAGCCACGGTGCGCTCCGGTGCCCGCGATCGCGCACACCTCTGCTCGTGCGTCGTCGCCGGCGGGGGCGCGCCGCAGGGCGGTGGTGAGGGCGGCGGCGGTCACTGGGCCTCGATGACGGTGGTGCCGACCTGGATGCGGTCGCCGGGCTGGAGGAGCTTGGTGCCGCGCAGCTTGCCGCCGTTGTGGAAGGTGCCGTTGGTCGAGCCGAGGTCCTCGACCATCGGCTGGCCGTCGTAGTCGTAGACGCGCAGGTGGAGGGTGGAGACGAAGGCGTCGTCCTGGATCGAGATGGTGCACTCGGCGCCGCGCCCGAGGGTGATCTCGCGGTCGAGCGCGACGGTGGTGCCGCGGCGGTGGGCGGGCTCGAGGACCATCAGCCGCTCGGCGCGCGCCGACGTCTGCGGACGCCGACGGGCGCCGCGGGCCGGGGTGGGCTGCGGTGTCGGGACCGCTCGCGGCTGATCGATCGGCGACCGGTCCCGCACGACGACGCGGGTCGGGCGGACCTCGCTCCACACGGCCCACAGGACGCGCGCGAAGAACAGGTAGATCAGCCCGAGCAGGCCGAGCTTCAAGATGTTGAGGACCTGGTCGCTCATGTCGCGGCGCCGCAGCGCTGGGTCACGATGCCTCGAAGCGGACGTGGGTCGAACCGAAGCTGACGATGTCGCCGTCCGCGAGTCGGTGGGCGCCGGTGATGCGCACCCCGTTGACGAGCGTGCCGTTGGTGGACCCGAGGTCGGCGACGACGTAGCCGTTGGGGCCGGGGGAGATGGTGGCGTGCTCACGGCTGACGTTGCCGTCCTCGATGGTCACGTCGCTCTCGGGGAGCCGGCCGACCGTGCTGACGTGCTCGCCGAGGCTGATGCGCTCACCGGAGGGGAGCACGACCGAGCCGGCGCCGATCCCGCTGGGCGACTGCTTGAGCTGGGAGACGATCCCGAAACGGCCGGTGCGCAGGTCGTTGTCGACCTCGAGCGCGACGTTCACGGGTCCGATGAAGTGGTACGCCTCCTCACGGGCGTACTCGCGGGCTGCTTCCTCGAGCTCGGTGGTGAGCGCGGCCTCGATGTCGTCGAACCCGGTGAGGTCGGCCGGGCTGAGCATGATCGTGAAGTCGTTCGGGACCATCCGGCGGCCCTTGACGTCGACCGTGCGGTTGTCGTCCATCTCCCGGACGAGCCGACGGCCGAGCTCGATGGGTCGGATCGACCCGCGGGAACGACGGAACACGCCCTCGACCATACGCTCCAGACGGCGCTCCAGTGACTGCAATCCCATAGCTGGCTGACCAGGCTACTGACCCCTCCCCACCACCCCCCGCCACCCCGCCCGCAAGTACCGTTCCCGTCAGACGCCAGAGGTACTCGAGTGTCGTTCGCGTCAGACGCCAGAGGTACTCGGACGCCAGTTGCACTCGAGTGCAGGGGGACGCGTGGTGGGTCGGGCTGTGGGCAACGGGACGGGGTGGCGCTAGCGTTCGTGATCCACTCGCGCGAGTGGCGGAATTGGCAGACGCGCTGGCTTCAGGTGCCAGTGTCCTAACGGACGTGGGGGTTCAAGTCCCCCCTCGCGCACTGTGGCGAGCCCCTCGCACGGCGGGGGGTTCGTTCGCGTCGGGGGTCAGGTCGATCTTGCGAGGAGGGCGTCGTAGACGGCGACGTACTCGCGGATCATGCGGGCGACGTCGAAGCGCTCGACCGCCGTGGAGCGGATCGTCGAGCGGTCGAGGCGGCCGACGGAGGCCACCGCCTCGACCGCCTCGTCGAGGGAGGTGACCAGCGCACCGGTGGTACCGTCGTCGACGATCTCGGGCATCGACCCGCGCGACGTCGCGATCACCGGGGTGCCGCACGCCATCGCCTCCACCACGCTGTAGCCGAACGGCTCGTCGAAGTCGATCAGGTGCAGCAGGGCGTGCGCGCCGCCGAGCACGGCCGAGCGATCCTCGGCGGTGACCGCGCCCAGGTAGCGGACGCTCACGTCGTCGACGTGGGGCTCGACCTCGCGCCGGAAGTAGTCCTCGTCCTGCACGATCCCGCAGATGTCGAGGCGACGACCGGTCCGGCGGGCCACCTCGATCGCGTGGGCGGTGCCCTTGTCGGGGTGGATCCGGCCGAAGTACAGCAGGTGCTCACCCGGAGCGTCGGTGAGGCCGAACGCATCGGTGTCGATGCCGTGGTGCACCGTCGCGACGTAGTCGAGCCGCGGGTGGCGGTCGGAGTCGCTGATCGACACCAGCGCGGTCGTGTCGTCGTAGCGCTCGTACACCGGCACGATCAGCTCGCTCGAGAAGCCGTGGACGGTGGTGACGACCGGCGTGCCGACCAGATCGCTGTACGTGAGCGGGAGGAAGTCGAAGCCGTTGTGGATCACGTCGAACTCGTCGGCTCGTTCGAAGACCGATGCGATGTGGAGGCACTCGGCCACCTTCGGATCGATCGCCGGATCGTCGGACCAGCCGCCGGGCGAGGTGGCGTGCAACGCCGCCGACGTCCGCGAGTCGGCCGTCGCGAACAGCGTGACGTCGTGACCGGCGGCGACGAGACCGTCGGCGAGCAGGGAGGCGAACTGCTCCCACGGGCCGTAGTGGATCGGCGGGGTGCGCCAGGCGATCGGTGCGAGCACCGCCACGCGACGGCGATCGCCGGTGGGAACGCCGTCGGGTCGGATCTCGATCCCCGCAGGCTACCGAACGCCCCGGGACCGGTGCTGCACGCACCCGAACGCCCCGGGACCGAGAGGTTCCGCGCACGGATCACGACCTGTCGCCGACGCGATCCGATCTGCGCCTATACGTTGAGTCCACGCCCCTCAGGTGAGTGCGATCCGCTCGGACCGGACGAGAGGCGGTCAGTCCGGGACGGGCCCGACCACTCGGCCGAGCCGAGCGAGGAGGACTGACCGTGCACCACCCGGAACCAGCTCGAACCACCCCTGCGGGCCGTCCCGGCGCCCCGTCCATCGCGATCGTCACGACCTTCGCCCCGACGTCGTGCGGCATCGCGACGTTCTCGGCGGCGCTCTCGCGCGCCCTCGCCGACGTCGGGGCGTCGGTCTCGATCGTGCGGTGCGAGGCGGCCCCCGACGACGACGACCCGATCGTCCTCGCCTCCCTGTCCGACCCGGCCGACCGGGGTCGGAGCCGAGCGATCGCCGTCCTCGACGCGAGCGACGTGGTGATCGTCCAGCACGAGTACGGGATCTACGACGGCACCGACGGCGAGGCCGTCGTCGAGCTGCTCGACACCATCGCGGCGCCGATCGTCGTCGTCGCCCACACCGTCCTCACCGAGCCGATGCCGAACCAGCGACGCGTGCTCGAGCGGGTCTGCGCGGCCGCCGACGCCGTGGTCGTGATGACCGAGACGGCGCGCGATCGCCTGCGCGACGGCTACGACGTCGACATCGACGCCGTGCGGGTGATCCCCCACGGAGCGGCGACCCCGCCGGCGCTCGCCGTGTCACCGGGCCGTGGTGGCGCGTCCGATCCCGGGTCCGCGGCGGCGACCGGCGGCGAGCCCGCCGATTCGACCGGGACCGCGCACGAGGCAGCGACCGGGTCGCAGCCCGCCCGCCGACCTCGGCTGCTGACCTGGGGCCTGCTCGGTCCCGGCAAGGGGATCGAGTGGGCGATCGACGCGATCGCCGGCCTCGCGGACCTCGATCCGCGACCGGTCTACGTCGTGGCCGGAGCCACCCACCCGAAGGTCGCCGAGCGCGACGGCGAGGAGTACCGCGAGATGCTCCTCGAGCGGGCGGAGGCCGCCGGGGTGGACGTCGTCGCCGACGACACCTACCGCGACCTCGCGTCGCTCACCGACCTCATCCGCTCCGCCGACCTCGTCGTGCTCCCGTACGACTCGCGCGATCAGGTCACCTCCGGCGTCCTCGTCGACGCCGTCGCGGCCGGTCGCCCCGTGGTGTCGACGGCGTTCCCCCACGCGGTCGAGCTGCTGACGGGCGGGGCCGGGATCGTCGTCGGCCAGCGCGACCCCGACGCGCTGGGCGCCGCGATCCGCTCCGTGCTGACCGACGACGACCTCGCCGCCTCGATGGCGGCGGAGGCGCGGCGGCTGGCGCCCGATCTCGCCTGGGGTGCGGTGGCCCGACGCCACCTCGCGCTCGCCGACGAGGTCGCCGCACGTCGACGGGCCGCATCGTGACCCTTCCCTCGTTCGGTCACGTCCTGACCATGTGCGACCGCCACGGCATGTTCGAGCACGCCGAGCACGCCACGCCGCGACCCGAGCACGGCTACTGCACCGACGACGTCGCCCGCCTGCTGATCGTGGCCGTCCGCGAGGGAGACCGGAGCCAGGCGGTGCGCGATCTGCGCCACCTCGCGCTGCGCTTCCTGACCGACGCGCAGGGCGTCACCGGCCGTGTCCGCAACCGCCGAGGCGTGAACGGTCGGTGGCACGGGCGGCGCGGCGTCGAGGACTGCTGGGGCCGCAGCCTGTGGGCGTTCGGCACGGCGGCCGGAGGCGCCGCCGACGAATCCGCACGGTCGACCGCGCTGTCGTACTTCGACCGCGGCGCGACGCAGCGATCGCCGCACCGCAGGGCGATGGCGTTCGCGTCGCTCGGCGCCGCCGAGGTCCTCGCCGTCGACCCCCGACGGCGCTCGGCGCTCGACCTGCTGACCGACGCGGTCGACGTGATCGGACGTCCGTCGCACGACGCGAGCTGGCCGTGGCCCGAGCCGCGCCTGTCGTACGCGAACGCCGCGCTCGCCGATGCCCTCGTCGCGGCCGGGCACGCGCTGGACCGTCCCGAGGTCGTCGACGACGGCCTCGCCCTGCTCGCCTGGCTGCTCGAGCGCGAGACGCTCGACGGCCACCTGTCGCCGACCCCCGTGGGCGGAGCCGGACCGGGCGACGACGTGCCCCGCTTCGACCAGCAGCCGATCGAGGTCGCGGCGCTCGCCGACGCGTGCCACCGCGCCCACGTCGTCACCGGCGACGGCGCGTGGCGAGGTGGCGTCGAGCTGGCGATCGGGTGGTTCGAGGGCCGCAACGACCTCTCGGCGGTGATGTGGGACCCCGTGACCCACGGCGGCTACGACGGCCTCACCCCGAACGGGCCCAACCTCAACCAGGGGGCCGAGTCGACGCTCGCGCTGATCTCGACGATGCAGCACGGCCCGCGTCCGACCGACGAGCGCTCGGAGGAGGTCCGGCTCACCGCTCCGGGTGGCTGAGCCGGTCGAGCACCTCGTCGACCCGGATCGTCGCGATCCGGGCGCCGACGTCCGCGAACCCGTAGGGGACGACGAGGTGGTCGCCGTGGATCAGGCTGCCGCACGAGTAGACGACGTTCGGCACGTAGCCCTCCCGCTCGTCGTCGGTCGGTGCCAGCAGCGGTTCGCGCAGGTGGCCGAGCACCCGCGTCGGGTCGTCGAGGTCGAGCAGGAGCGCACCGAGGGTGTAGCGCCGCATCGGCCCGACGCCGTGGGTGATCACCAGCCACCCGGCCTCGGTCTCCACCGGTGAGCCGCAGTTGCCCAGCTGGACCAGCTCCCAGGGCCGCTTCGGTTCCTGGATCAGGGTCGCCTCGCTCCAGGAGCGCAGCTCGTCGGAGCGCATCACGAAGTTGTTCGTGTTGTCCTGCCGCCCGAGGGCGACGAAGCGTCCGTCGATCCGGCGCGGGAAGATCGCGATGCCCTTGTTGCTCGCTGCCGCGCCCGTCAGCGTCCGGATGCGGAAGTCGGTGAAGTCGAGGGTCTCGATCAGCTGCGGCAGGATCTTGTGACCGTCGAACGCGGTGTAGGTCGCGAGGTAGCGCGCCGATCCGTCGTCGTCGACGAAGCGGACGAAGCGGGCGTCCTCCATCCCCCGGCTCTCGGTCGGTCCGGACGGGAACAGGACCCTCTCGGAGAGGGGTCGCGTCGGCGGGAACGACACGCGGTAGTTCGACGACGCCAACAGGTGGAGGAAGCGGGTGGTCTCGCCTGAGATGGTCCGCTCGATGCCGTCGTCGTCCAGGGAGGCGATCGCGCCCTCGAGCTCCTCCATCGTGAAGCGGTCGTCGAGGCGGGCGAGCACGCGCTCCTCGACGTCGTTGAGCATCTCGACCTCGCCGAGCTTGGTGGTGAAGAACCGCTTGTCGTAGTCGTGCGGAGCGCGCACCCCGGTCTCCGCGTACGGGCTCACGGGATCGAGCTCGAGGGAGCCGTCGGCGCCGACGACCCCGGTGCGGAACTCGATCGACGACAGGTGCCCCTCCCCGATCGCGCGCAGGCTGATGACGACGCGCAGCGACCCGTCCTCGACGTCGGACTGGTCGGGTGCGGCGACGATCGACGGGTTGCCGAGGGCGGCGGCCTCGACGGAGTACTCGTGGGTGCAGTACGCCCCCAAGAGCAGCCGTCGCTCGGCCGAGGTCGGGGCGTCGAGCGCTCCACGAGCCGCCGGGCGGGTCGCGACCAGCGCGTGGTGGCGGGCCAGCACGTCGTCGAAGTCGCGGTGGCGGTCGGCGAAGTCGGAGCGGGTCTCGGCGAGCGCGGAGGCGACCTCGTCGTCGGACATCGCCATGACCCGTGCGAGGACGACGCCGAGCCGCGACGAACCGCTTGCGTCGGGCTCGTCGTTCGGGACGAACGGCTTGGTGATCACCCGGGAGGGATCGGGCACGAGGTGCACCCCGTCCTGCCGTGTCATCCGCAGCGGTCCCATCGTCATCCCCCGCCTGGCTCGTCGATCGGGTCCCGTCACGTCGACGAGGATCGTGGCCACGGTAGCGGGTGCTCCCCGCAGCGGGGTGGGAGGCACCGGACAGGGCGAGGCGCTCGCCGAGGTGCTTCCTCGCCCCGCGGGGTCAGACGTCGTCGTGGGTGCAGGTGATCGAACCGTCGGGTGCGACGTCGATCCACGCGATCGTCTTCGTCGGGGCGCGGCGGCGCTGGGTCGGCGAACCCGGGTTGAGGTGGCGCTGCGTCCGGCCGTCGGCCTCGTGGACCTCGTTCCACGGGAGGTGGGAGTGGCCGAACACGACCACGTCCGCGTCGGGGAACCGGCGTGCCAGGCGGGGACCTCGGCCGGCCGACGGCCCGCTGTCGTGGATCATCGCCACCCGGATCGGGCCGAGCTCGACCGTGAGCTCGGTGGGAACGTCGAGGTCGCGGTCGTTGTTGCCGTCGACGGCGTGGATCGGGGCGAACGCCTCCAGCTCGGCGAGCACCTGGGCGTCGACGACGTCACCGGCGTGCAGGATCACGTCCGCCGCCTCGAGCCGCTCGCGCCCGACGATGTCGACGATGTCGGAGGCCCGATCGGCGCTCAGGTGGGTGTCGGCGACCACGAGGATCCGCACCTCGTCGGCGTGCCCCCGCTCGCGCTCCGGCGCGTCACGACGGTCGGGGTCGGGGTCGGGGGTCGATCTCCGGGGGCGCTTCGTCGAGAGGCCCGTCGCGAACGTGAGTCGCGGCCCCCATCATCACGCGGCGAGGGGGTGCGACGCGAGCGCCGAGACGCCTCGCCGCCAGCGCGGGACCACGGCGCCGGCGAGGCGGCGGTCGACGTACGACTGGGCGCGCATCCCGAGCAGCAGGTTCGTGACCTGGTCGGGCTCGACGGACGGGTACGTCGCGAGGAACTGGCGCTCGGCCATCTCCTCGTGCTCGACGTCGGCCCACACGTGGATCTGGAAGAAGCGCGACACGTCGTCACCCAGGCCCAGCCGCTCGCACGCCGTGAGCATCCGCCCGTTCGGCGACACCGAGTCCATCTCGAACAGCGAGAGCTGCCCGAGCACGACGCCGCGCAGTCGCCGTTGCAGACCGCCGAGCGACACCAGGTTCGACGTCGCGAGCGCCGCGCCGTCGCACCGGTCGACGTGGGCCATCGGCGTCGGATCCAACCCGAGACCCTCCATCGCGTCGGCGAACAGCTCCGCGTGGGATCGGGCGTGACCGATCCCGTACTCGCCGGTCTGGATCTCGATCAGCGTCCGCTTCGTCCCACCCGGCAGGCGCGGGATCGCGAACGTGTGCGGGTCGGCCTCCTTGCCCTGGTACGGGGAACGCAGGATCATCGACTCCGCCAGCTGACCGACGGTCCCCTCGTGCTCGAGGAACGCCGAGACCGACGGCCCGCTCAGGTCGAGCAGACGGCGGGCCTCGGCGACCGGGTCGTCGTGCACCCCGGTGACCGAGTCGCGCAGCGCCGACTCGAACCACTCCGACAGGACGCGCCGCCACCGCTGCGCTCCCGGGCGGCACTCCCACGAGTCGTCGACACCGGGCCACCCGCCGAACGAGAGCTCGTTCAGCACGAACAGCGCCAGCTGGGCGTCGTGGTCGAGGGCATCGTTCGAGGTCGGGTGCGCCACACGCTCGGGTCCGTCGCTCGTGAGCATCGCGATCACCGCGGCCGACAGCGGGCCGACCGGGTGCGGGAGGGGTGCGTTCATGTCCGGCCAGTACCCGATCCGGGCTGCGCGGATGCGAGAGGTGCCGCTCACGGGGGGTGACATCCGACCACCCGGCGTCGGGAATGCGACGTCCCCGCCACCGGTTCGGTGGCGGGGACGTCACACGGAGCGCTGCGCGCGGCGTACGGCGAGCGGATCAGGGGGTCTGGTCGACGGTGGCCTCGCGATCCCAGAAGCGCGCCGCCCGGCACGCCTCGACGAAGGTCGACGCCGACGCCTTCTTGCCGTCGAGCTCGCAGTAGCCGCCGTCCATGTCGTCGGCCGTGATGCCGGCCGCCTCGAACAGGGCGGAGGAGCTCGCCGTGTGCGCCACGAACTTGGCATGGGCGTGGGCGTCGTTCACGAAGTCCTTCGACGTCGCGTCCCGGCTGAGCATCTCGGCGCAGTCCGCGGTGAGCACGACCGCGACCGCGTCGAACAGCACCGACGGACCGCCGTCGATCTTCTCGGCGATCTCGAGCTCGGTGCCGTCGCTGTCGGTGATGCCCATGCGCGTCGGTGCGACGAGCTCGACCATCACCTTCTCCTTCTTGGCGGCGGCCTTGATGGCCTTCAGCGTCTTCGCGTCGCTGCCCTGCGCGACGAGCACGCCGAGCTTGCGACCCGCGAAGCTCGCGAGCGGGGTGGAGCCCACGATCGACAGCGCGGCCGACGGGTCGAGATCCGTCCGGGGTGCCACGGCGGCGGGCAGCGCCGAGGGCACGTCCATCCCGAGTCCCGCCGCCACCGTGGCGGCGAGGTCCTCGTCGACGTTGACGAGGCCGGCGACGAGCCGCTGGCGGATCGCCGGGGTGTCGACCTTCGACAGCTCGAACACGAACGCGTCGGCGATGTGGGTCTGCTCGATCTCGGTCTGCGACGCGTAGAACTGGCGCGCCTGGCTGTAGTGGTCGGCGAACGACTCGGCGCGCACCCGGCGCGCCTGGCCCTCCTCGGCACGGGGGTGGGTGGTGAACCCGGCCCCCGGTGCCTCGCGCGGGTTGCTCTCGGGCCCCCACGAGTTCGGCTCGTAGTTGGCCCGACCGAACGACGGCACGTTCGTCGCCATGTGGCCGTCCTGCTGGAAGTTCATCACCGGGCACCGCGGCGCGTTCACCGGGATGTGGGTGAAGTTCGGCGAGCCGAGCCGCTTGAGCTGCGTGTCGAGGTACGAGAAGTTGCGGCCCTGCAGCAGCGGGTCGTTGGTGAAGTCGATGCCCGGCACGACGTTGGACGTGCAGAACGCGACCTGCTCGGTCTCGGCGAAGAAGTTGTCGACGTTGCGGTTCAACGTCATCTTCCCGATCGGCGTGACGGGGACCTGCTCCTCGGGGATCAGCTTCGTCGAGTCGAGCACGTCGAAGTCGAACGAGTCGGCGAAGTCGTCGTCGAACATCTGCACGCCGAGCTCCCACTCGGGGAAGTCTCCGGAGTCGATCGCGTTCCACAGGTCGCGCCGGTGGAAGTCGGGATCGGCGCCGTTGATCTTCAGCGCCTCGTTCCACACCACCGACTGGAGGCCGGCCACCGGCTTCCAGTGGAACTTCACGTAGGTCGAGGCGCCCTCGGCGGTCACGAACCGGAAGGTGTGGACGCCGAAGCCCTCCATGAACCGGAACGAGCGCGGGATGGTGCGGTCCGACATCTGCCACATCAGCATGTGGGTCGCCTCGGGCATCAGCGAGGCGAAGTCCCAGAAGTTGTCGTGGGCGGACTGGGCCTGGGGGAAGCCGCGATCGGGCTCGGGCTTCACCGAGTGGATGAGGTCGGGGAACTTCATCGCGTCCTGGATGAAGAACACCGGGATGTTGTTGCCGACGAGGTCCCAGTTGCCCTGGTCGGTGTAGAACTTCACCGCGAAGCCGCGCACGTCGCGAGCGAGGTCGGCCGAGCCCTTGTTGCCGGCGACGGTCGAGAACCGGGTGAAGACCTCGGTCTTCTTGCCGGCCTCGCCGAACAGCGATGCGCACGTCGTGCCCTCGAGCGAGTCGTAGCACTCGAAGACGCCCTTCGCGCCGTAGCCGCGAGCGTGGACGACGCGCTCGGGGATGCGCTCGTGGTCGAAGTGGAACATCTTCTCGCGGGCGACGTGGTCCTCCAGCAGCTGCGGGCCGCGCGGGCCGGCGGTCAGCCAGTTCTGGTCGTCGGAGACGGCGACGCCCTGCTGCGTCGTGAGTCGCGGGTGGCCGTCGGTCGCGACCTGGTGGGTCTCGCCGCCGACGCCCCGCTGGACGCTCTGGTCGCCGAGTTCGACCGAGGTGCGCTCCTCGATGCCGACACCGGCGTCGCCTGCGGGCGCCGGTGCGGACCCCGCGCTCCTCGCGGACGACTTCGCGAGCTTCTTCTTCGACGTGGACGCGGAGCGTGCCATGGTTCTCTCCGTTCGACTCCGTGGACGCGGATCGTCCGACGGGAATCCAGCAGTACCCGGCCGGCCCGTCTTCCATGCGTGGACGTCGCCGCCGTCGCGACGCGCTCGTCGGCCGCCTCGGCCCCCGCTCCCGTCGATCAGCGACGGGAGCGCCTGAGCGATCGCACGACCGTCGCGAGGCCGTCGATCTCGGCGCCGTCGCGCCGGAGGCGGTCGAGGTCGGCGAGCGCTCGCCCGCCGTGGCCGCGCCGGTGGCTCGCGGCGGCTCGTTCGAGGACGGCACGCCGACGGATGGCCTCCGCGGTGCGTGGCAGGCGCAGCGCATCGCGGAACGCCGCGGCGGCATCCGCGTCGCGAGCGAGCCCGGTGAGGGCGACGCCACGCTCGATCGCCAGCAGCGCGGTCGTGTCGTCGATCGCACCGACCCCCTCGGTCAGCTCGACGACGTCGTCGTGGTCACCGAGCCGGCGCCGGACCGCGGCGAGGCGGAGGGCGACGTGGGACCAGCGCTCGAGCGGTTCGAGCTCCTCGGCAGCGCCGAGGAGGTCGCCGGCCGCCTCCCGGAGCTCGGCGCGCAGCACGCCGGGTGCCTCGGGTCGCAGACCGCTGCGGGCGAGCACCCCCGGGGCGAGCGACAGCAGCACGCGCACGACGAGGTGGTCGCGCGCGAACGCCACCGCGCCGTCGGTGAGATCGTCGACGCGACGGCGCCGGTCGTCGTCGCCACCGTCACCGCCGTGCGCACCGCCCCCGTCGCGATCCGCGTCGTCGTCGACCCGGCGCCTCCCGCCGCGCTCGTCACCACCGTCGCTCTCGTCGGCGCCGGCGCGTCGATCGTGCGGCCCGGACGCCAGCAGGGAAGCGACGAGGCGCGCGACCGAGGCGAGATCGTCGCCCCCTCCGTCGCTCGCGCCACCGCCGCCGACCGAGGCGAGCACCGCCCGAGGGTCACGGGTCGCGATGGCGTCGAGCAGACGACGTTCGGCGGTGCTCGCCGCGATCGCCGTCGGGATCCGTTCGCGCCCCTGCCGAACCCGACCGGGCGCGCCTGCGGCGCGACGCTGGCGGTCCCGCTCCGAGCGGATCGACGCCGCGGTCTCGACCGTCGCCGACGACGCGCGGCGCGACCACGACAGCACGATCTCACCGTCGACGAGCGCGATCGAGGGATCGACGACCGTGACGCCGACGTCGGGCGCGACCCGCACCGTGGAACCGACCACCGAGACGCTCCCTCCGCCGACGACGGATCCGTCAGCGGACGTGGAAGTCGCCGGGGTCGGGGTCGTGGGTCATCGCCCAGTAGTCGACGAGCCGCCACGGCATGATCGCAACGACCCGGCCGGCCTCGTTGCGGTACCAGTTGCGCATCCCCTCGTGCGTCCAGATCAGCTCGTCGTGGGCCGCGTCGAGGCGGCGGGTGTACTCCCGCGTCGGTCCCTCGCGCACCTCCATCGACCGGACCCCGTCGCGCAGCATGGTCGCCAGGCAGCCCGTGATGTAGCGGGCGTGGCACTCGGCCTGGAAGATCGCGCTGCCGCCGTGGCCGAGCCCGGTCGTCGGGCCCTGCATCAGGAACAGGTTCGGGAACCCGGGCACCGTGATCCCGAGGTGCGCGGTCGGGTCGTCGTCGGCCCACTCGTCGGCCAGGTCGACGCCGCCGCGCCCGACGATCCCGAAGCGCGACAGCATCTGGAACACCTCGAAGCCGGTCGCGTAGACGATCACGTCGACCTCGGTCAGCCGCCCGGTCGAGTCGACGACGCCGGACGGCGCGATCCGCTCGACATCGTCGACGATCAGCTCGACGTCCGGCCTGGTCATCGTCTCGAACCAGCCGCCGTCGAGCAGGATGCGCTTGCCGTACGGCGGGTAGTCCGGCATGCACTTGTCGATCAGCTCGGGATCGTCGCCGATCACCTCGACGATGTGGTCGGCCATCTCCTGGCGGTGGCGGTCGTTGGTCTTGTTGACCGCCCGGTCCGGGTGCGCCCAGTCCGGGTCCTTGCGCAGGTAGGGGAGCAGGCCGTCGCCGTAGCGCCACAGCATCGTGAAGCGGTACCAGGCGGCGTACGGGGCCAGGTTCTCGAACAGCCACTGCGACCCCGCCGGGATCTCGTCGTGGTACCGCGGGATCGGTCGCGCCCACTGCGCGGAGCGCTGGAAGACGGTGAGCTGCTCGACGCGCTCGGCGATCGTGGTGACGATCTGCATCGACGAGGCCCCGGTGCCGACGACCGCGACCCGCCGCCCGGTGACGTCGAGGTCGTCGGGCCAGTGCGAGGAGTGGAACGAGCGGCCCGAGAAGTCGTCCATCCCCGCGATGGTCGGCGGCCGGGGCACGTTGAGCTGACCGATCGCCGAGATCAGCACGCGCACCTCGCGGCGCTCGGTCCCCGACGGGGTCCGCAGCTCGACCGACCACATCGCGCGCTCGTCGTCCCAGCGCGCTCCGGCCAGCTCGGTCTCGAACTCGACGTGGGGGGTCACCTCGCAGTGCTCGGCCGTGCGGCGCAGGTAGTCCTGCAGCTCGGGCTGCGGCGCGAAGAAGCGCGTCCACCGGTTCGGCGGGGCGAAGGAGAACGAGTAGGCGTGGTTGGGGGTGTCGACGCCCGCGCCCGGGTAGCGGTTGTCGCGCCACACCCCGCCCACCGAGCTGCCCTTCTCGACGATGGTGTAGTCGAGGCCCATCCTCGACAGGCGCGCGCCGATCGCGATCCCGCTCGCCCCGGCGCCGACGACGAGGATGCTCAGCTCGCCCGGATCGGCGGCCGGGTCGTCGGGGACCGCGACGTCGCGCGAGGTGAACCCCATCTCCTCGCGCATCATCGGCGCGTACTCCGGGGGGACGTCCTGGCCGAGGCAGACGCCCATCATCTCGACCATCAGCTCGTCGCCGGGATCCTCGATCGCAGGGGGCATCGCGTGGAGCCGGACCGCCGCGTCGCGGATCTCGTCGGCGACGTCGTCGGGGAGCCCGGCGTCCTCGGGCGGCACGAGGCGCACGTCGCGCTCGGGCCGGTACGGCGCACGCAGCCACCTCGGGTCGCCGCTGAGCTGGAACACGCACATCAGCAGGACGCGCAGGTCGGCGTCGCGCACCGCCTCGGCGATCGTCATCTCCGCGGCGTGGGCGCGCTCGGCTCCGTCACCGGCCGTCGCGCCCACCCGATCGTCCACGTCGCTCACCCCCCGAGCTTCGCCGCCCGACGCGCCCCGTGTCGACTCCTCGCCACGCCGACCCCCGCCGCGGCTCGGCCGCTGGTCGCGCCGACCCGCCTCGCCGATCCCCGCGACGACGCGCGGTCGCAGGTCGGCGCGCTCGGCGTCGTACGGTCGTCTCCGTGGGACTCGACCCGGCGCCACGACGCGCCTGCGTCCGCGACGAGGCGCGGCGATGACCGGCAGGCTCGCCGGGCGCGTCGCCGTGGTCGTGGGAGCGGGCCAGACGCCCGGCGCGAACATCGGCAACGGGCGTGCGACGGCGATCACCTTCGCCCGCGAGGGAGCGAGCCTGGTGCTCGTCGACCGCGACGTGGGGCGCGCCGAGGACACCGCAGCAGCGATCGCCGACGAGATCGGGAGCGGATCGGCCGGCCGGGACGCTCGCGCCGCGGTCGCCGTCGGTGTCGACATCACCGACGACGACGGCCCCGATCGCCTCGTCGCGGTCGCGCTCGAGGCGTTCGGTCGGATCGACGTGCTGCACAACAACGTCGGCGTCGGCGTCGGCGCCGGCGACGGCCCTCCCCACCACCTGAGCGACGACGCGTACGACCGGATCATGGACGTCAACCTCCGTTCCATGTGGCGCACCTGCCGGGCGGCCGTCCCGGTGCTGCGCGACTCCGAGCACGGAGCGATCGTCAACGTGTCGTCGCTCGCCGCCGTCGCGTCGGCCGGGAACCTGACGGCGTACAAGCTGTCGAAGGCCGGGGTCAACGCGCTGACGCAGAACCTCGCGCTGACGAACGCGAAGTACGGGGTGCGGGCGAACGCGATCATGCCCGGCTTCGTCGACACGCCGATGGGGGTCGACTCCGCGGCCGAGCAGCTCGGCGTCGACCGCGACGAGTACGCGGATCGGCGCGCCCGGATGGTCCCCCTCGGGCGGCAGGGATCCGCGTGGGACGTGGCGAACGCCGCGCTCTTCCTCGCCTCCGACGACGCGGCGTGGATCACCGGCGTCGTCCTCCCCGTCGACGGCGGGCAATCGTCCAAGCTCGGGTGAGCGGCTCCGCCCGGATCACCCGCGGCCACGGGGGAGCTGCGAGGGTGGCGCGATGGATCTCGAGCTCCACGGTCGCCACGTCCTGATCACCGGGGGGTCCAGGGGGATCGGGCGGGCGTGCGCCGAGGCGTTCGCCGCCGAGGGCTGCTCGCTCGCGCTCGCCGCGCGCACCGCCGCGGATCTCGACGCCGCCGCCGAGGGCCTGCGCGAGCGGCACGGGGTGACGGTCACCACCCACCCGGGGGACCTGTCGTCCCCCGACGACCAGGTCGCGCTCGTGGACGCGGTGGGGTCCGTCGACGTGGTGGTCAACAACGCCGGCGCGATCCCGCCCGGCGACCTCGGCGCGCTCGACGACGAGGCGCTGCGGGAGAGCTGGGAGCTGAAGGTGTTCGGCTACGTCAACCTCTGCCGGTCGATCGTCCCGCGGATGGTCGAGCGGGGCTCCGGTGTGATCGTCAACGTGATCGGGGCGGCGGCGGTGCGACCGCAGCGGTCGTACATCGCCGGCGGGATGGGCAACGCGGCGTTGGTGGCGCTGACCCGGGCGCTCGGTGCCCGTTCGCTGCGCGACGGCGTGCGCGTGGTCGGCGTCAACCCGGGACTCGTCGTCACGGACCGGATGATCGACCTCCTGCGAGCGAGCGCGCAGGAGCGCTTCCGCGACCCCGAGCGGTGGGAGGAGCTCGTGCCGTCCGATCCCGCCCCGGGTCGGCCCGAGCAGATCGCCGACGTCGTCGCGTTCCTCGCCTCGCCGCGCGCCGGGCACGTCAGCGGGACGACGCTCACCCTCGACGGTGGTGCCTCGGCGCGCTGAGCGCCCACCCGTCAACCGCCGGGCGGACCGCCACGGGGTCGATGAGCGCTGCGGACGGTGCTCGGGGGCCGTGAGCGCCGTGAGGAGCGAACGCGCGACGTGGTGCCGTCGCGCGCTCCGAGGAGCGCGAACGCCGGTCGTGGCAGATCTTGTGACCCGGTCGGACCGGGTGTACGTTTCGACGGCGGTCGCCCGGCGGGTGACGAGCGCGCCGGGGTCACGTCTCGACGACGAGTTCACGTCGCGTTCACGAACCCACTCCCCGGGAACGACCGTGCTCCCGCCATCCTCCCTTCGGCCCACATCGCCCCCTTCGACGAGACGAGTCCGCATGCCCCCGACGTCCCCCGCCCGATCGCGATCTCGCATCGCCTCGGCCAGCGCCATCGCCCTCGCCGGCCTCGCCGCGTCGGCCACGGTCCTCGTGCCCGCCTCGGGCGCGTCCGCCGCGTCCGACGACCTGATCATCTCCGAGTACATCGAGGGGTCGTCGTTCAACAAGGCGATCGAGATCTACAACGGCACCGGCGCGCCGGTCGATCTCGGAGCCGGCGGCTACCAGCTCGAGCTGTACAGCAACGGCGCGGCGAGCCCGAACAACACCAACGAGCTGTCCGGCGTCATCGCCGAGGGTGACGTGTACGTGATCGCGAACTCCGGTGCGGGTGCGGCGATCCTGGCCGAGGCCGACGCCACCGGGAGCGCCGTCAACTTCAACGGCGACGACGCGCTCGTGCTGCGCGCCGGTGACGGCTCCGTCGTCGACTCGTTCGGCCAGGTCGGGATCGACCCCGGATCGGAGTGGACCGGCGGCGGCCTCAACGACACCCTGCAGCGGTTCGCCTCCGTGTGCTCCGGCGACACCGACCCGAGCGACGCGTTCGACGCCTCGCTCGAGTGGGCCGTGCTGCCCGAGGACACCTCCAGCGGCCTCGGCTCGCACAGCGCCGACTGCGGTGACGGCACCGGTGGCGGCGGCGGCGACGCCATCGTGCTGATCAACGAGGTCGACGCCGACCAGGACGGCACCGACTCGGCCGAGTTCGTCGAGCTCCACGACGGAGGCGTCGGCGGCACCGACCTGAGCGACACGACCCTCGTCTTCTTCAACGGCAGCAACGACCTCGCCTACGAGGCGTTCGACCTCGACGGTCTCAGCACCGACGCCGACGGCTACTTCGTGCTGTGCGGCGACTCGGCGAACGTCGAGGGCTGCGACCTCGACGTGTCCCCGGACACCAACCTCGTCCAGAACGGAGCGGACGCCGTCGCGCTCTACTCCGGCGACGTCGCCGAGGGCTCGGGCATCACCACCGAGGGCCTCCTCGACGCCGTCGTGTACGACACGAACGACGCCGACGATCCCGAGCTCCTGGTCCTGCTCGACGCCGGGCAGCCGCAGGTGAACGAGGACGCGGGGGGCGACTCCGAGGGGGAGTCGATCCAGCGCTGCCCGAACGGGAGCGGAGGTGCGCGCGTCACCGATACCTACGCCACCTGGGCACCCACGCCCGGCGCCGCCAACACCTGCACCCCGCCCCCGCCCCCGCCGCCGCCCGCGCTGACGTGCGACTCCGACACGGCGATCACGCTCGTGTCCGCCGTGCAGGGCACCGGACCCACGACGCCGCTGGCCGGCCAGACGGTCACCGTGGAGGCCGTCGTCACCGCCGACCTCACCGACGGCCTGAACGGGTTCTACGTCCAGGAGGAGCCCTCCGACAGCGACGGCGACCCCCTCAGCTCCGAAGGCCTGTTCGTGTTCGGCAGCGACCTCCCCGACGGCGTCGTCGTCGGTGACACGGTGCGCGTGCAGGGCACCGCCACCGAGTACACCTCGAGCGGCTCGTCGCTCACCCAGCTCGGCTTCGCCACCGTCGTCGGCTGCGGTCCGTCGGACGAGACGATCACCCCCACCGTCGTGACCCTGCCGCTCGAGAGCGAGGACGCCCTCGAGGCCGTCGAGGGGATGCTCGTGACCCTGCCGCAGGACCTCACCATCGTCGAGTACTTCAACTACGACCGCTTCGGCGAGGTCGTCGTGTCATCGCAGCGCGACCTGACGCCGACGGCGGAGTTCGAGCCCGGACCGGAGGCGATCGCCGCCCTCGAGGCGTACGAGCGTGACCGCATCACGATCGACGACGGCCGCTCGACGCAGAACCCCGACCCGGCCATCCACCCCGGCAACGGCGAGGAGTTCACCCTCGACAACCGCTTCCGCGGCGGCGACCTCATCACCGGGATCACCGGTGTGATCGACGAGACCTTCGGCGCCTACCGGCTGCAGCCGACGGAGTACGGGACCTTCACGGTCACCAACCCCCGTCCCGAGGCACCCGACGACGTCGGGGGCGACATCACGGTGGCCTCGTTCAACGTGTTGAACTACTTCACCACCCTCGACACGGGAGCGGAGATCTGCGGTCCGCAGGTCGACGCCGACTGCCGTGGGGCCGACACCGCCGAGGAGCTCGACCGCCAGCGGGCGAAGATCGTCTCGGCGCTCGTGGCGATCGACGCGGACGTCTTCGGCCTGATCGAGATCGAGAACGACCCCGAGGACGCGGCGGTCGCCGACCTCGTCGCGAGCCTCAACGCCGTCGTGGGCGAGGGCACCTACGCCGCGATCCAGACCGGCACGATCGGGACCGACGCGATCAAGGTGGCGCTCGTCTACGACACGACGACCGTCGCTCCGGTCGGCGAGCCCGCGATCCTCGACCAGTCGGTCGACCCCCGCTTCCTCGACGAGAAGAACCGGCCCGCCCTCGCGCAGACGTTCGAGGACCTGTCGACCGGCGGTGTCGTGACGGTCACCGTCAACCACCTGAAGTCGAAGGGCTCGAGCTGCGACGACGTCGGCGACCCCGACTCCGGTGACGGCAGCGGCAACTGCGACGGCGTGCGCACCGCGGCCGCCGAGGCGCTCGTCGACTGGCTCGCGACCGATCCGACCGGCAGCGGCGACCCGGACCACCTGATCATCGGCGACCTCAACGCCTACGACCAGGAGGATCCGATCGACGCGATCCGCGAAGGCGCCGACGACGTCCTCGGCACCGACGACGACTACGTCGACCTGGTCCGCCTGTTCGAGGGGGAGGACGCCTACTCGTACGTGTTCGACGGCCTCATCGGCTACCTCGACCACGCGCTGGCGAACCTGTCGCTCGTCGACCAGGTGACGGGCACGACGGTGTGGCACATCAACGCCGACGAGCCCGACATCTTGGACTACGACACCTCGTTCAAGCGCGACGCGCAGGACGCGCTCTTCGAGCCGAACCCGTACCGCTCGTCGGATCACGACCCGGTCATCGTCGGGCTCGACCTGTGCGATTCGATCGCGCCGACGTTCGACGAGCTGTCGGTGACGCCGTCGGTGCTGGGCCCGCCGAACGGCAAGTACGTCGACGTGCAGGCGACCGTGGTGGTCAGCGACGACTCCGACCCGGCTCCGGTGCTCGAGCTGGTGTCCGTCGAGTCGAGCGACGCCGACGACGGGCGCGGCGACGGCGCCACCGCCGACGACATCGTGATCGTCGACGACACGACGTTCCGCCTCCGGGCGGAGCGCTCGGGCGGCTCCGACGGCCGGACGTACACGATCACCTACGTGGTGACCGACTCGTGCGGCAACTCCGCCACGGCCTCGACCACGGTCGAGGTGGAGCCGAACCGGGGCAACCCGAACCCGGGCAGGCCGAACCGGTGAGCCATCCGACGGCCCGCTGACCGCCGTCCACCCGGTCGGACCCCGACCTCTCGACGACGCCCCGGTGCGATCCGCGCCGGGGCGTCGTCGCGCCCGGGCGTCCGTCGCCGTGAGCCGTGCGGACGGCCCGCGGGGTGTCAGGATCGACGCTCCCGTGGTGTTGTGGAGATGATGGACCCGCTCCCCGACGATCGCTTCGCCGAGCTCTTCCGGGGCCACCACGCGCGCCTGGTCGCGCTCGCCCGGCGCGTGCTCGGGGATCTCGACGAGGCGCAGGACGCCGCTCAGGAGGCCCTGCTCGCGCTGCGGACCGATCCCGTCGCGTCGCGCGGCGACGACGACGTCGCCGCGTGGCTCTCGCGCGTCGTGACCAACGGATCCCTCAACCGGTTGCGGACCCGTCGCCGGGCCGACGCGCGAGCCCAGATCGTCGGCGCGCGCGATCGTGCTCTCCCGCTCGACGCCACCGCGGACGCCGTGGTCGGCGCCGACGAGCGCGAGCGGGTCCGAGCGAGCCTCGCTTCCCTCCCCGAACGCCAGGCGGCGGCCCTGCTCCTGCGCCACACGGGCCACTCCTACCGGGAGATCGCGGGAGCCCTCGGCGTGGCCGAGGGGTCGGTCGGCGTGCTGCTCGCGCGTGGGGAGCGAGCGTTCCGGGGCGCCTACGAGGAGATGGACCGATGATCGACTGCGCGGACTCGACGATGCTGCGGACCCACCTCGACCACCCCGACGAGCGGGTCGAGGCGCACCTCGACGGGTGCGCGACGTGCAGCGGGCTGATGCGCTCGGTCGCCGCGGACTCCGGCGTCGCGCACCGGGCGATCGCGATGCTCGACCACGAACGCGCGCAGGCGAGCGATGCGCCGTCGTCGGGAGGTGCGCGGGTGGACACCGAGGCGGCGCTCGCGACCGCGCTCGCGACGGTGGGCGGTCGCGATCGCGGACGCTCCCGCCCGCCGGGCGACGGTGCCCTCTCGGCGGCGCGGCGACACCGTGCGCGCCGCTCGGCGCGACGTGCGGTGGTGGTGGCCGCCGCTGCGGTCGTCGCGTTCGCCGCGGCCGCGACGCCGATCGGCCGTGACCTCGCCGCGGAGGCGCTCGACGGGTTCCGCGGCGACCGCATCGAGGTGATCGCCGTCGACGCGGATGCGTGGGCGGAGCTGCTCGGTGACGCCGGCTCGGACGGGACGCTCGCCGAGCTCGGTGAGATCGACGTCGGCGGTCTCGGCGAGCCGCGCCGCGTCGCCGACCTCGCCGCCGCCGCCGCCGTGGCCGGGATCGCCCCGCCGCGGCTCTCCGTCGTGCCCGAGGTCGTCCGGGCGGCGCCGCCGGGCACCGCCCGGCTGATCCTCGACGCCGCCGGCGGAGCAGGGGTGCCCGACGAGCTCGACGGCGCCGCCCTCGTCGTCGACGTCCCCGGTGTGATCGTCAGCACCGTGGCGGTTCCCGACGCGACGTCGACCACCCGCACGCCGGTGGTCGTCGCGCGTGCCGGGCGGGTCGAGGCCCGCGCGGAGGGGGCGGAGCTCGGCGACCTGCGCGACTTCCTGCTCGGGCGCGACGAGCTCCCCCCGGCCCTGCGCGCGCAGCTGGCCGACATCGACGACTGGCGGGCGACCCTTCCGCTGCCCGTGCCCGCGGACGCCGTGGGGTGGGAGGAGGTGCGCGTCGGGGGCCGCCGGGCGATCGCGTTCGGCGACGACACCGGACTGGGCGCGCTCGTCGTGCGCGAGGATCCCGACGGCGTGACGGTCGTGGGCGGCCCGATCGCGGTCGGCGCCGCCCTCGATCTGGCGGCGCGGCTGTGACGGGGCGTGCGCCGTCCGCATCGCCCGTGCGGCCGGGGCGCGACGTGGCGGTCGATCCGGTCGTGGTCACCGGGCTGGGCAAGGCCTACGGGCGACGCGTCGCGCTCGACGGGGTCGACCTGCACGTCGGCCCCGGCGAGGTCGTCGGCCTGCTCGGCCCCAACGGAGCCGGCAAGACCACCCTCGTGTCGACGCTGCTCGGCCTCGTCCACCACGACGTCGGGACGGCTCGCGTGCTCGGACGACCGGCGGGGGACCCGACGGCGCGCCGGGCGGTCGGCTACCTGCCGGAGCGCTTCGAGCACCCGGGGTGGCTCGAGGGACGTCAGGTCCTCGTCACCCACGCCCGGTTGCTCGGCCTGGCGAACGACGGCCGCGCCGCGGCCGCCGACGACGCGCTGCGGCGGGTCGGGCTCGCCGGGCGGGGCGACGAGCGGGTGGAGGGGTACTCGAAGGGGATGCAGCAGCGCCTCGGGCTCGCCGCGGCGGTGCTCGGACGGCCCGAGCTGGTGGTGCTCGACGAGCCGACCTCGGCGCTCGACCCGATCGGCCGACGCGAGGTGCGCGACGTCATCCGTGGGCTGCGCGATCGGGGGACGGCCGTGCTGCTCAACTCCCACCTGCTCGGCGAGGTCGAGCAGGTGTGCGACCGGGTGGTCATCATCGACCGAGGGCGCGTCGTGCGATCGGGCACCATCGCCGACCTGGCCTCCGGGGCCGAGGTGCGCCTCACCCTCGACCACCTCGACGAGGACGCCGTCGCGGTGCTCCAGGGCTTCGGGCGGATCACGGCGCACGACGGCGACACCGTCCTGCTCAGCCTCGACGACGTGGCCGGGTCCTCGGCGCTGGTGACGGCGCTCGTGCGGCGCGGCCACGGGGTCCGGGCGCTCGTGCCGCTGCAGCGGAGCCTGGAAGACGTCTTCGTCGACCTCGTGGCGGCGTCGGGTGAGAGCGCGGACGCTCCGTGACGATCGTCCTGCTCACGCTGCGCGAGGCGGCGAACCGACGGGTGCTGCTCGTCGGATCGGTCATCAGCGCCGCGTTCCTCGCGCTCTTCTGGATCGGGTTCTCGGTCGGCTTCACCTCCACGGTCGAGGACCCGGCCGACCCGACGTCGCCCGAGGCGGCCGCGACGATCATGACCGTCCTCGGGCTCTACGCCGTCCAGTTCCTCGCCGCGTTCACGGCGATCCTGCTCGCGAGCGGGGCGGTCGCCCCCGAGATCGAGAGCGGGCGCCTCCACGCGATCCTCGCGCGCCCGATCTCGCGGACGTCGTGGCTGGCGCAGCGGGCGGGGACGTTCGCCGCCGTCTCGGCGACCTACGTCGTCGTGATGTCGACGGCCGTGCTGGCGATCGCCTCGATGGTGGCCGGCTACTCGCCGGTCGGCCCCGGGCGCGGGTTGGCGCTCCTCGCGCTCGAGGTCGTCGTGCTCGTCGCCCTCGGCACGGCGCTGTCCGTGCGGTTGTCGGCGCTCGCCGCCGGGATCGTCGTGGTCGCGATGCACGCAGCGGCGTGGATCGGCGGGATCATGGAGCTCGTCGGGGGTGTGCTCGACAACGCCGTGCTGGAGCGCATCGGGGTCGCGGTCAGCCTCGTCATCCCGTCCGACGCCCTGTGGCGCGCGGGGTCGTACCACCTCCAGTCCCCGGCGTTCCTCGCCGCGTCGAGCGTGCAGGAGGACGTCGCCAACCCCTTCGGCGGCTCGGTGCCGCCCAGCGTGGCGTTCGTGCTGTGGTCGCTCGCGTACGTCGGCGTCTGGGCGGTGCTGGCCGACCGTTGGTTCCGACGTCGCGACCTGTGAGCCCGACGCGCCGGAGCCGCCGGTGCGCGCCCGCCGCGTCAGGGGCGGCGGCGGTGACCGAGCACGGCCATCGTGGTGGCGACGGCGAGCATCGCGAGCGATGCCACGAGACCGACCGTGGTCACCGCGTGGGGCATCGTGTCCGAGGTGCCGATGTTGCCGACGCCGATCCCGACCGGTACGTCGCCGGCGCGCGCGAACGTCGTCGCCCACAGCCACAGCGCGATCCCCAGGCCGCCGGCGGCGAGGCCGAGCCCGTAGGTGCGCACGGACAGGAACCCGGCGATCCCGGCCATCGCGATCGCTCCGAGCTGGACCAGGCGCGCCACGAAGAACTCACGTGGCAGCACCCCGGTGCCCAGGTTGACGTCGACGGGCGCCCCGCCGAGCGGGATCAGCGGACCGGCCGCCACCAGCGCGGTCGACAGCGCCCCGATCGCCGCGATCCACGGGTTCAGCCCGCCGCGGCCGCCGGTCCCCGCCATCCGCAGCGACGCGAGGAAGACGACGACGCCGACCACTCCGATGCCGGCGACGAGGAACCACCCGATGTCCCGGGTGATCGAGAGGGTGAAGCCGCTCACGTCGATGCCGGCCGTGCGCGTGATGCGTCGGGCTCCGTCGATCGGGACCTCGGCGAGGCCGAGCGCCACGGCGGCCCACCCGAACGTCGCGAGGCCGCTGCCGCCGGCGATCCCGGCTCCCCAGCGGAACCCGAAGCAGCTGGCCAGCCCGCCCGCCAGCATCAGCGTCGTCCCGACGACCCCGGCGAGGGCCAGGTTGGAGCCGATGTCGTCGATCGAGCGGAGCCCGACCGAGATGCCGTCGACGGGTCGGCTGGTGCGGATGTCGAACACGTCGGCTGCGATCAGCATCACCGACGCGACGAGGGCGAGGAGCGCGAGGACGAACGACGCCCGGAGTCGGAACCCCTCGCGTGCCGGGGGCGCGTGCTGCCCGACCTCGTGGGCGCCGTCGAACACCGCGGCGGGCATCTGCGACGTGGTGTCGTCGTCGCCGGTGCGCGACATCTGACCGGTCGCCGCCGCGCCGGTCGCCGGGGACGTGACGTCGGTGCCGGTGCCGGTGCCGGTGTCGGTGCCGGTGTCGGTGGTCGGGCGGGCGGCGGCGTGCCCGGGCGGGAGGGTGGCCGGTCCCGTCGCGAGGGCGATGAGGTCGTCGCGCGCGACGATCGTGCTCCGGCGGTCGATCGCCCCCGGCTCGGGGGACGGGTCGGCACCATCGGAGGTCGCCTCCCCCGGCTCGGGGGACGGAGCGGCACCATCGGAGGTCGCCTCCCCCGGCGCCGGGTCGACCACGTCGTCGTCGTCGGTGGACTCGTCCCCGACGGTGGAGGTGCCCTCGTCGTCGGGGTCGATCGCGTCGAGGGGGAGCGTCGGGTCGGTCACCCCGCGCAGCGACTCGCCGCACTCGTGGCAGAACCGCTGGCCCTCGCCGACCGCGACGTTGCAGACGTGGCACCGCATGTCGGCATGGTACGAGGTCGATGTCGGCCCGACGTGCCGTCGTGATCACGGCCGCTCGGACCGGCCGGGCGTCGGTGGCGGGCCGCCCGACGAGCCGTCGGAGGGCCCGTGTCGGCGCGGGCGTCGGCCGTCACCGCCCAGTGCGCAACCGCCGGAGCTGGGCCTCGAGGTAGGGCCGTGCGCGTCGCTGACCGCCCCGTTCCGCGATCCGGTCGGTCAACGACTCGAGCACCCGCACCAGCCGGTCGCGATCGGGCTCCCAGCCGAGCCCGTCGCACTCGTCCGCCCACGAGCTCGGGCTGCGGTGCCCCCGTCGCGAGTTGCAGCGGCGGCACGCCGCCACCTCGTTCTCGATCCAGCTCGGACCTCCCTTGATGCGCGGCACCACGTGCTCGGTCGTCGCCTCGACGAGCCCGACCCCCACCTCGCGTCGGCACCACACGCAGGTCGCCCCGTCGCGCTCGAGGATGACCTCCATGCGCGAGCGGCGATCGAGCGAGCCGGTGGGCCCGATCGGCGGGCTGGTGCGCGGTCGGCGGGCTCGTGGACGTCGCCGTCGCCGTTGTCGACCGTGGTCGTGCACAGGAGAATGGTCACATGACCGGTCGGTTCGCGCCATCTCCGACCGGGCCGTTGCACCTCGGCAACCTGCGCACGGCGACGATCGCGTGGTTGGCGGCACGAGCCGACGGGGGACGGTTCATCGTGCGGATGGAGGATCTCGACCGCGTCCAGTCGGCGCCCGAGCACGAACGTCGCCAGCTCGACGACCTGGCGGCTCTCGGGCTCGTCCACGACGGGGAGGTCGTCCGCCAGAGCGAGCGCTTCGAGATGTACCACGACGCGCTCGCGGACCTGCGGCGGGCCGGGCTCGTCTACGAGTGCTTCTGCTCGCGGCGCGAGGTGCGCGCGGAGATCGCCGACTCGCCGAACGCCCCCCACCTCCCTCCCGGCTCCTACCCCGGCACGTGCCGTCGGCTCGACTCGCGGCGTCGCTCGGAGCTCGTCGCACGGGGTCGCCCACCGGCGCTGCGACTCCGGGCCACCGAGTCGCTCGGCGCCGATCCCGAGGTCGGCGAGCTGATCGAGTTCGACGACCTGGTCTCGGGCACCTCCCGCGGCGGTGTCGACGACGTCGTGCTGCGCCGCAACGACGGCGTGCCCGCCTACAACCTCGCCGTGGTCGTCGACGACGCGGCCCAGGACGTGACCCAGGTCGTGCGGGGCGACGACCTGCTCACCTCGACCCCACGCCAGATCCACCTCCAGCACCTGCTCGGGCTCGCGACCCCGACCTACGCGCACGTGCCCCTGGTCGTGGGCGAGGACGGTGAGCGGCTCGCCAAGCGCGACGGCCCGATCACCCTCGGAGAACTGGGCGCCGAGGGCGTCACCGCCTCGCAGGTGCTCGTCGAGATCCTGCGCTCGATCGAGCCCACGGCGCGCTCGGTCGACGCCGTCGAGCCGGGCGCGGTGGTCGACGAGGTCCTCGCGGCGGCGCTCGACCGCTTCGACCTCGGCGCGATCGGTCGCGACGAGATCGTCCTCACGCACGGCTCCGGGTCCGGACGCTCGACGGTCGCGCTGCGTCCCGCCTCCGACGGTCAGGGGTGACGACACCGCGGGCGGTCCCACCCACCCGTCGACACCGCGGTCGGTGCGCGGTGCGCCACCGACCGAAGCGCTCGGGGCGATAGCATCACCGTCCGTGGCGGACGAGCGTCGACGGGCGATGATCGGGAGCGGGATCGTGTTCGGCCTCGCCGCGCTCGTCGGGTGCTCCTCGGCGATGACCGGGGGGAACGCCGCGCTGCGCGCCGCCGCGACGACCACCACGACGGTCGCCGCGACCACCACCGCGGCGCCGACCACGACCAGCACCACCACCACGACGACGTCCACGACGACCACCACCACGACGACCACGACGGTCCCGGCCACCACGACGACCGTCGCGCAGGTCGCTCCCGTGGACCCGCCGCTCGGGGCGATCGGCGGATCGAGCGGGGAGGAGGCGGCGCGCCTGCAGCGTCGCCTGCTCGAGCTCGGCTTCTGGCCGGGCGAGCCCGACGGGCAGTTCGGGCTGACGACCACGCAGGCGGTGATGGCGTTCCAGAAGTACGTGGGCTTCGGTGACCCGGACGGACGCGTCGACGAGGCCACCGCGCAGGCGCTGACGGCCGAGACGGTGCGGCCGCGGGCCCGCGCCGACTCGGGCACCCTGATCGAGATCGACAAGGCCAAGCAGCTCCTGTTCTTCGTCGTCGACGGGCGCACCGAGTGGATCCTGAACACCTCGACGGGGAACGGCGAGGAGTACACCGAACCCGACCAGAACACCCCCGGTGAGATCATCGAGGGCGTCTCGCTCACCCCGAGCGGGCTGCACGAGGTGAACAGGGAGCGAGCGGACGGCTGGTGGGAGGGCGACCTCGGCCAGATCTACCGGCCGAAGTACTTCGTCGGCGGCGTCGCCGTCCACGGATCGAGCAGCATCCCGAACTACCCCGCCTCGCACGGGTGCGTGCGCGTCAGCGTCCCGGCGATGGACTGGATCTGGGACTCGGGGATCCTCCCGGTCGGCACCCCGGTCTGGGTCCACGACGGCGCCTGACGCGGGGCGCGCCAGCGCACCCCACCCCGTCAGCCGCCGGTGCGCGACGCCGCGACGACCCCGAGCGCTCCCTGCTGGTCGTTCAGCTCGTCGATGCGGTCTCCGATCCACTCCAGCACGCTCGCCTGCGCGATCACCTGGAACACGAAGTACGCGACGAGCAGGACGATCGCGATGATCGCGGCCCGCTTCGCCCAGCGGGTGAGCTGGCTCGCGTAGTCCGAGATCAGGGGAGTCGCGCTGCGCATCGCGGTCGTCGCCCGGTTGCTGAACTCCTGGGCGGCCCGGTTCATCTCGTCGCGCGCGACCTCGCGGACCTCGGCGATCACGCTCTGCACCTCCCGGCGCCCCATCCCCGGCCCGCCCGCCATCCCCGCCTGGTCCCGGGCGGTCGCGACGAGGTCGTTGCCCTCGAAGAACGCCCGGTTCTCCTCCGCGGCGATCAGCTCGGCCTCGCTCGGCGGCGCACGCCGGATGTCGGTCCAGTCGAGTCCGTCCCACCACCGCAGCCGCTGGCGGTGCTCGGGGTCCGGGTACCACCCCGCCGTCGGAGCGTCGAGCTTGCGCACGACTCAGCGGTCCCGGTGGTCGTCGCGGTTCGGCTGGGGCAGCTCGACGCGCTCGTCGTCGTCGGGGATCGGCAGGCCGTCCTTCGGGCGGACCTCGTCGTCGGCGTCGTCGGGGCGGATCGTCTCGGCGAACGCCGCGACCGTGCCGAGCAACCCGGAGAACTCCGCGGGGATCACCAGCTTGGTGGCGCGCCCGTCGCCGATCCGCTCCAGCGCGGAGAGGTACTCGACGGTGAGCACGTTGTGGTCGGTGCCCGCCTCCTTGATCCCGGTGAGGCGCGCCTTGGCCGCCGACCCCTCGCCCTCGCCGAGGAGCTGCAGGCGCAGCTTGTTGGCGTTCGCACGCAGCTCGATCGCCTCGGCGTCGCCCTGGGCGTCGAGGATCGCGGCCTGCTTGCGGCCCTGGGCGGAGAGCACGGCGGCCTGCTGCTCGCCGTCGGCGCGTGCGATCGCCGCCTCCTGGTAGCCCTTCGCCTCGGTGACGGTCGCGCGGCGGTCGCGCTCGGCGCGCATCTGGGCGTGCATCGCGGAGACGATGTCCGGCGGCGGGTCGATGCGCTGGATCTCGACGCGCACCACGCGCACGCCCCACTTGTCGGTCGCGTCGTCGAGCACCTCGCGCAGCTGGGTGTTGATCGTGTCGCGCGACGTCAGCGCCCGGTCGAGCTCCATGTCGCCGATCAGGTTGCGCAGGTTCGTCTGGGCGAGCTTGGTGATCGCGGTGAAGAAGTCGGCGACGTTGTAGACCAGTCGCTGGGGGTCGGTCGCCTCGTAGTAGACGACGGCGTCGACGGAGACCACCACGTTGTCCTCGGTGATGACCTCCTGGGGCGGGACGTCGACCACCTGCTCGCGCATGTCGATGAGCTGCATCGTCTCGATGAACGGCACGATCAGGCGCAGCCCGGGTTCCTCGGTCGCCTTGTACTTGCCGAGGCGCTCGACGAGGCCGCGCTGGTACGGGCGCACGATCTTGACCATCGCGACGAGCACGACGATCCCGAGCACCGCGATGACGATGACGACGATGGCGAGTGGGTTCATGGGTCCCTCCGGGACTCTGCGGGGTCGGACGGGCCCGGGCCGGGCTCCGCCCACTTCGAGGTGTCGGCACCACCGGGAGGCGATGCCGGGGGCGGGGCGATCGGCGGCCCGGTGGGCGGCTCGGTCGGCTCGGTGGTGGCGATCGGCTCGACTACGACGCGGGTCCCGTTCATCGACGCGATGCGGACCTTGGACCCCGCCGGGAGGGGGCGGCCGGCGTCGGTGAGGGCGCCCCAGTCCTCGCCGACCACCTTCACCCGGCCGCGCCGGTCGGTGTCGTCGGGGTCGATCGTGGCCACCACGATCGCGGTCATCCCGACGAGGCGGTCCGCGCCGACGCCCTCCGGCATCACGTTGCGATCGGAGAAGTCCCGTGCGTAGCGCCAGAAGGCGTAGAACAGGACGGCGCCGCCGCCGAGGAAGATCGCCCACTGGAGCTCGACCGACGCGTCGTAGAAGCCGGCGAGCGCGGCGACGAACGCGGAGATCGCGAACGGCAGGAGGACGAAGAACCCGGCGAGGAGGGTGAGCTCGACGAGGGCGAACACGACGCCGACGGCCAACCAGACCCAGGGCCACACGTCCAGGTCGATCCCGAGATCGAGCACCGCAGCCATGTGGTCAACCTACTGCGCCCCGGGTGCGCCACGCCCCGCGAAGCCCCGAGCACGGGCGACTCAGGCGCGACGGATCCGCAACGGGTGCCCGGCGCTGGTGAGGCACGCGCCGGTCTCGCAGTCGAAGCGCCACCCGTGCAGGGTGCACACGAACTCGTCGCCGTCGATCTCGCCGAACGCCTCGAGGTCGGCGTCGCGGTGGGGGCAGCGGCGTTGGACGACGTAGTCGCCGATGCGCACGTCGTCCTCGTCCGCCATCGCCTCGGCGTCGGGCGGCGCGACCTTGCGGACCGCTTCGGCCTCGGCGCGCCGCACCCGCTCGCGCGACAGCGACTTGAAGAAGTTGTAGACGTACTCGTTGAACTCGCCCTCGCGCCACGCCACGAACCGGCACGACAGCAGCAGCGAGTTGCTCCAGTCGACGGCGCGCCGGGCGGCGACCGTCTCGACGAGGCGGCGATCGATGTCGAAGCGGAACGCGTACGGCTCGTCGCGGTGTGCGCGCACCTCGCCGGCGACGAAGTCGATGACGACGTCGAGCCGTTCGCCTCCGGCGGCATCCGACACCGCGTCGGTGGTGCCGTCGAGCGACGTCGCGGGCAGGGCGCGCAGCACGACGTTCGACCCGATCTGGGACCGCAGCGTGGGCGCCATCGCGAGCAGCGGCTCCCACCACTCCCGGAGGCTCGCGACCAGGTCCGTCGACGGCGCCGCCCACCCCGACCGCTCCGCGTCGATCCACCCGATCCAGTCGGACTGGTAGCGGCGCAGGTACGACTCCTTGTCGGAGAAGATCGCCTCGATCTCGCCGATCGGTGCCGGGTGCTCGACGCGGATCCGCCCGTCGCCGTCGGGGGCGGCGCCGGCGACCACCTCGATCTCGGTGCCGGGGACGTTCATCACACCGTCGCGGTCGGCGTCGGCGAGCATCGCGAGGAAGCGGGTCTGGTCGGGGAAGATGCTCGCCTCCGTGCCGTCGATCACGTTCAGGTGGAACAGATCGGGATCGAGGAAGCACGGCGGCCCGGCGCTCGGCACGACGGCGCGCGCGTCGATCTTCTCGACGTAGCGCATCGCCCGTGCGAACTGGGCCTCGACCTTCGCGTCGCAGGCGGCCTTCTTCGCCCCGGGGTCCATCTCGTAGACCATCGGGTACCAGATGGCGCCGGAGTACTGCAGCCAGTGCAGGTCGACGGGTCCGTGGGAGCGCAGCTGGCCGAGGTCGGTGGTGCGGCAGTCGTTCTGGTTCACCACGATCGCGTCGTCGGCGATCACGACGAGCGCGGAGTCGCCTCCGGGACCGTCGGTGATCGACGACTCGACGTGGATCGCGACGCTCAGCCCGGGCGCGATCTCGGTCTCCACGGTGTCCTCGGTGCGGAGGAACTCGTCGAAGCCGAGCTCGGCGAGGGTGCGCCGCTGCTCGCGGGTCGGGTAGTCCGGCAGCAGGACCGGGATGTCGCGCCGGAGGTGGTCACGCAGCCAGGCGGTGTCGTGGTGGTCACCGTGGAGGTGGGAGACGTACAGGAAGTCGGCCGCCTCGATCCGCTCCAGGAGATCGCCGGAGAGGCGGTCGTTGCGGGGGAACGGGAACCACGACGCGAAGAACGCCGGCTCGAACCACGGATCGCACAGGATCGAGCCGCCCGAGGTCTCGACGAGCATCCCGGCGTGGCCGATCGAGGTCACCTTCATGCCGCACCAGGCTAGGCACGCTCACGCCGTCACGGGCCACGTCGCGTCGGGTCCGACCCGTCGTGCCACCGTGAGGTTCAGGCGACGGGCGGGTCGGTGTACTGCTGGCCGGCGCGGCTGACGTGCTCGGTCCACGCGCTGCCGTCCCAGTAGCGCAGCTCGAAGCGCCCGGACGGATCGGCGTACCAGCCGGCGGGGACCCCCGACGGTTCCTGCGCGCCGGTGTCCTGCGCGCCGGTGTCCTGGGTCGCCGTGCCCTGGGTCCCGGTGTCCTCGGTGGCGGTCGTGCCCGACGCCTGGGCCGTGCTCCCGGTGCCGACCGCCGACTCGGCGGAGGGAGCGTCGTCGGTGCTGTCGGTGCTGTCGGTGCTGTCGGTGGGACCGGGGGTGGAGGGCGGCGAGGACCCGCTGGGGTCACCGTCGGCCTGCTCGCCGATGCCCCCGAGGACGCTGCTCGCGCCCGATCCCGCGTCGTCGCTCGGGGTGGAGGCGTCGCCGGGAGACGCGGCGTGCCCGACCGAGGCCGGGGATCCGATGCCGCCACCGATCGCGGCGGTGGCATCGCCGATCTCGGGCTCGTCCGAACCGGGATCGGAGTCGGCCGGCGCCGCACCCCACCCGGCGGGCTCACCCGACGCCTCGACGGCCGCGACGGCCTCGGGTGAGGAGGTGGTCGTCGACGCGGGCGAGCTCTGCTCGTCGCCGGGCAGCGACGGCGAGATCGGCGTCGCCTCGGCGGCGACCGCATCGGAGTCGTCGGAGTCGGACCAGTCGTCCTGTCCGACGGGGAGGACGGCGGCGGCGTCGCCGGCCGGTTCCGAGGCGGCCGGTTCGTCGGTCGTCTGCAGCGCCGTCGACGAGCCGGCGGCGGAGGACGACGTGTCGGTGCCGCCGGCGGAGCCGACCGAGGACGTCGGGCCGCCTCGTCGGAGGTAGGCGATGACGTTCGTCCCGGCGGTCACGATCCCGATGACCTCCCACCCCTCGCCGGCCTTCTCGGTGAGCATGGGTGCGAGCGCTTCGGCGTCGTACGAGGAAGCGGTGACCGATGAGAACTCCTGCATGAGCGGGAGGATACCCGACACGCAACGGGAGTTCCGCGACGCGCAGGGTGCCCACGGCCCCGGTCGCGATGCGCGTGCGTCGGGCCACGAACGGTCGGCGACGAGCGCCGGAGGGCCCCTCGCGGACGGCACCGTCGCCTCTCGGTCGGATGGGCGTCCCCGGGCGGATCGACGCCCCGGCCGGCGGGGAGCCCCGGTCGGTGCGCGCCGCGGACGGCGGGCGTCGCCGGGAGCGCGCCTCAGCCGCCCCCGTCGGACGTCTCGACGTCTCCGCCGTCGCGATCGGGCGGATCGGCGGCGCCGGCGGCGAGGGCGTCGGTGTCCGCCTCGGCCGGGTCCCCGTCGAAGGCGACCTTCCCGTCGGCGAGCGCGATCAGCCGCTCGCCGGACGCGACGCTCGCCAGCTCGTGGGTCGCGACGACGACGGTCGCGCCGTCCTCGTGGGCCCAGCCGATCAGGTCGAGCAGGGCGGCGCGCCCCACCTGGTCCAGCCCGACGAAGGGCTCGTCGATCACCATCACCTCGAAGGGTCGGACGAAGGCGATCGCGATCGAGGCCTTCTGCTTGAGCCCACGGCTGAACGTCGCCGGGAGGTCGTCGGCGCGGTCGGCGAGCCCGACGACCTCGAGCAGCTCCTCGGCGTGCTCCGCCCAACCCTCGGTGCGGTGGAGGCGGGCCACGTACTCGAGGTGCTGGCGCACGGAGAGGTCGTCGTAGAACACCGGCCGGTCGGAGAGGTACGACAGCGCCGCCCGAGCCTCGCTCGATCCGGCCGGCCGACCGGCGACGGAGGCGGTCCCGTCGCTGGGTTCGAGCATCCCGGCGAGCATCCGCAGGAGGGTGGTCTTGCCGCTTCCGTTGTGCCCGATCAACGAGGCGCGCTGGCCGGCCGGCACGACGAGGTCGAGCGGTTCGAGGGCGACGTGGTCGCCGTAGCGCTTCGCGAGGCCGATCGTCTCGATCGCCGCCGTCACGGCGCGCTCCCCGCCGCCTCGGCCCGCCCGGCGGCGAAGAACCGCCGCACGGACACCGCCCACCGGTCGCGCCGCACGATCCACCAGACGAGCATCGCGAGGGCGAGCGCCGCCCCGATCCACGAGCGCACGATCGTCGACGACGACGCGTCGAGGCGCATCGTGAGCACGGGCAGGGCGGCCGTCGCGCTGAGCACGATCGGCACGGCGCCGGTCACGGCGTTCGACATCCCGGCGAACTCGGGCGGCGCGAGCGAGGTCTCGGCGCCGCGCTCGGCTCCCATCAGGTTGGTCGACGACACGGCGAGCGGTTCGGGTGCGTCGCGGACGGTGGTGACGACCGAGCCGATGGCCCCCGTCCACGCGACGGGGATCGCGAGCGCGAACGCCCCGGCAGCGTGCGACGGGTGGACCGCCGCTGCGGCGACCGCCCCGACGAGACCGGCGAGCGCGACGAGGGCGGCCGGTGCGACGAGGTGGTGGGCGAACAACCACCCCCTGTCGATCGGCAGGGCTTCGGCGAGATCGGGCCGATCGACCTCCTGCGCCAGGGGTTCGGCGGCCTCGAGCCCGACGAGGAACGCGGCGCCGACCACCACCACGGCGAGCAGCGCGGACTCCGACACGGCGAGCGAGGCCGCGGCGCCGCCGATCGCGGCGATCGCGCCGATCCGCACGAGCCGCCCGAGCGGCAGTCGGGCGATCGACGTCGCGCCGCGCCTCCAGACCACGGCGGGAGCCACGGCGGACGTCGACGTCCGCGTCCGGCGGACGGCTCGGGGCCGAGCGTCGGCGGATCGGGTCCGGTGCGGAGGCGACGCGCCGCCCGCGCGCCGAGCGCCGTCGGCGAGCCCGATGCCGAACCACGGTCGTCGGCGGACCGACTCGGCGCTGAGCTGGCGGCGCAGCGCGACGACGGTGCGGATGTCCTGCACGGTCGCGGCGAACCGCAGCTGCGAGACGAGCTGGCCACGGCGCTCGAGGGGTTCGAGGCGCAGTCGTCCGGCCAGCGCGAGCGCCACGCCGACGACGGCCACGATCGCACCCAGGGCGACGACGTCGAGGGCGCGTTGGCGGATCCCCCAGAACAGCACGCTGCCGACCAGGTCGGTGGGCCCGGCACCCTCGATGCCCCGGGCGTCGCCGGTCCACGTTCGCCACGCGACCGCCGCCTGCCACGCCACGACGACCCCTCCGCTCGCGGTGGCGGCGGCTCGTGGGAGTCGCAGGGCGTGGGCGACCACGGCCGAGCCGACGAACATCGCGCCGAGGACCGCCCCGAACAGCGCCCCGCTCGCTGCCCAGGCGGCGCGCGACCCCGCGATCTCGCGTGCGACGAACTGGGCGACGACCGCGATCGCGAGGCCGAGCGCGAACGAGATCGAACGCATCCGCTGCACCAGCGGTCGCGCCATCACCCGCCGCCGGTCGAGGGGCGACAGCAGGAGGTGGTCGATGTCGGCGGCCTCGATCGAGATCGGCCCGCCGTCCGCTCCGCTGCGCAGCCCGGTCGCGAGCGCGACGGCGGCGACGACGCCGGCGATCGTCGGACCGCGCCCGACGACGTCGGCGGTCGCGAGCTCGTCGTCGAGGACCCCCGCGATCGCGTCGGACGCGTAGACGACGGCCACCGAGCCGACGAGCGCGAACAGGTACACCCGGTACAGCACGTCGAACCACTCGGTGTCGCCCAGTCGGCGCTCCCGACGGGTCCGTCGCAGCTCGGCGAGCGTCGCCGCGTCGGAGGTGGCATCGGAGGTGGCATCGGAGACGCCGTCGGCGGGGTCGACGGGGTCGGCGGGGTCGTCGGTCGCGCCCGCCTCCGTCGCGGCGCCACGGTCGGAGATCGGCGCACCAGCCATCAGCCCGTGAAGGTACCCGCCGGCGGGAGTCGAGGGTGCTCGTCGACGCGCGCCATGTGGAGCGGCGTCGGACGCGCCAGACTCGATCCGGTGACGACACCCTCCCGTTCCTCCCGCACCCGGGTCGCGGCCGGTCTCGCCGCGCTGGCGCTCTGCGTCGGCGCGTGCGGCTCCGACGACACCTCGTCCGCGACGACCGACGGCGACGCCAGCGCGGCCGCCGAGGTCGCCGGGACCGCCGCCACGGTCGCTCCCGACACCTCGGAGCAGGCGTCGTCCGGCGAGCCGCAGCAGACCTCGACGATCACGGTCTCGGGCGAGCCGCTCGCGACGTTCGACGACGGGCCCGCGGACGCGGCGGTCGGCACCTCCGCCCCGATCGTCGAGGGGGAGAGCTTCGACGGGACGCCGGTGACGATCGGCGGCGCCACGGGATCGGCCACGATGGTGGTGTTCCTCGCCCACTGGTGCCCCCACTGCAACGACGAGGTCCCGGTGCTGGTCGAGATGTCCGACTCGGGGACGTTCCCCGACGACGTCGACGTGGTCGCGGTGAGCACCGCCGTCGACCCGTCGCAGCCGAACTTCCCGCCGTCGGAGTGGCTGGACTCCGAGGGGTGGCCGTGGCGGGTCGTGGCCGACGACACCGAGCTCTCCGCGCTGCGCGCGTTCGGAGCGGCGTCGTTCCCGTTCACCGTCGTGCTCGACGCGGAGGGCACCGTGCTCGCACGCCGCGCCGGGGAGGCGACGGCGGAGCAGACGACCGCGTTCCTCGACGACGCCCTCGCGTCGGCCGGCTCGGCGTGAGCGCGGGCGTCGACGCGGAGCCGGGCCCGTCACGGCGGATCGGCTTCTTCGGCCCGTTCGGCACCTTCACCCAGCAGGCGCTGAAGACGATCGGCGCCTCGAGCGGCGCGGAGCACGTCCCGTACCGCACGGTGCCCGACGTGCTCGACGCGGTCACGGCCGGGGAGGTCACCTCCGGTTTCGTCCCCATCGAGAACTCGATCGAGGGGATGGTGAACTTCACCCAGGACGCGCTCGCGTTCGACTACGACCTGATCATCACGGCCGAGGTCGTGATCGACATCGAGCACTGCCTGCTCGTGCCGATCGGGGTGTCGCTCGACGAGGTCACCCAGGTCCTGTCGATCCCGGTGGCGACCGCGCAGTGCCACCGGTACCTGCGTGAGCAGCTCGGGGAGATCGAGGTGACGGCCGCGAACTCGACCGCCGACGCGGCCCGCCGGGTGAGCGAGTCGTCGGATCGGTCGCTCGCCGCCCTCGCGCCGCGGATCGCCGCCGAGGTCTACGGCCTCGAGGTGGCCGCCGCCGACATCGCCGACCACGACGGCAACCAGACCCGCTTCGTGATGGTGGCACGCTCGGGCGTGCCGGCGGCGACCGGTCACGACCGCACGGCGCTCGTCGTGCACCAGCGCGCCGACGCGCCCGGCAGCCTGATCTCGATCCTCCAGGAGTTCGCCGCCCGCCGGATCAACCTGTCCAACCTGTTCAGCCGGCCGACGAAGGTCGGGGGCCTCGGCGACTACTGCTTCATCATGTACGCCGACGGTCACGTGTCCGACGAGCTCCTCGCCGACGCGATGCGCTCGCTGCACGCGAAGCAGGGCGGGGTGAAGTTCCTCGGCTCCTACCCGGCGACGGGGGAGGCGGCCGAGACCGTGCGCCAGCACGCCGACGGACGCTGGCGCGACGCCGACGACTGGCTGGCCGACATCCGCGCCGACGTGGGCGGCTGACGGCGCGGGCGGCCGGGGTCGCTCGACGGCGACGGCCGACCCCGGGCGGTGCGATCGCGCCGTCCTACGCTGACGCGGTGCCCGACGCCGAGATCACCTCTCCCGACCCCGATCAGCCCGTGACCGTCGTGACCGGAGCGAACTCCGGCATCGGTCGGGCGACGGCGATCCACCTCGCCTCGGTCGGCCACCACGTCGTCGGCACCGTCCGTGCGCTCGAGAAGGCGGAGAAGCTGATGGCGATGGCCGACGGCGCCGGGGTCGCGATCGAGCTCGCGGTCGCCGACGTCGCGGACGACGAGTCGGTGGCGCGGGGCTTCGAGGAGATCCTCGGGCGCGCCGGCCGGATCGACCACCTCGTGAACAACGCGGGCGTCGGCGGCAACGCGGTGGTCGAGGAGTCGACGTCGCAGATGTTCCTCGACGTGATGAACGTCAACCTGTGCGGCGCCACCCGGTGCAGCGCCGCGGTGCTCCCCCAGATGCGCGAGCGCGGCAGCGGCACGATCGTCAACGTCACGTCGGTCGCCGGTCGCATCGGCGCCCCCGCCCAGGCGCCCTACGTGGCGTCGAAGTGGGCGCTCGAGGGCGCGAGCGAGCAGCTCGCGCTCGAGGTCGCGCCGTTCGGGATCCGAGTGGCGATCATCGAGCCCGGCGTCACCAGATCGGCGATCTTCGCGAAGAACGTCGACGCACCGAACTCGACCGGCGCCTACGACGACGCGTACCGCCACATGTTCCAGTTCTACGCAGCCGGGATGGAGCAGGCGACGGACCCCGTCGAGGTCGGGCGCCTCGTCGAGCACGCGACCACCACCGACGACCCGAAGCTGCGCTACGCGGTGAGCTGGGGCGGACCGGAGATGTCGAACCAGCACGACCGGATCGATCCCGCCGACTGGTTCGCGCTCGGCGCGGCGACCGACGACGAGGAGTACGCACGGCGCTTCCGCGAGATCTTCGATCTCGACATCACGACCTGACACCCGGCCGGGGTCGTCGGATCGAGGCCGTCGTCGCCCGACGGCCGGGCGCGCTCAGACGCGGACGACGTCGACGCCGTCCATGCGGTGGGCCTCACCGCAGCGCGCTCGGTCGGTCACGACCAGCTCGCGCACGTCGGCCACCTCGGCGAGCCCCGTCGAGGTCGCGAGACCGAGCGCCTCCGAGGTCGCGGGCGAGAGGGCGACCCGGCGCGGCGGGATCACGACGACGCCCCGATGGTCGTGCGGTGGAGCAGTCGATCGTGTCCGTCGTAGCCGCCCGTCGCGCGGTGCAGGACCGAGCGGTTGTCCCACATCACGAGCATGTCGGCCTCCCACTCGTGGCGGTAGCGGAAGTCGTCGCGCGTCTGCCAGGCGTACCACTCGCCGAGCAGCTCTCGCTCGGCGTCGCCGTCGAGGCCGTCGATCCCGATCACGTAGCCGATGCAGCCGAACAGGCCGGGTCGGCCGGTCTCGGGGTGGTCGCGCACGATCGGGTGGAGCTGGGTCGCCTCGGCCTCGGCGGACGGCCGGATCGACATGCTGCGGTCGGTGGCCGAGTCGGCGTCGCCGTACATCCCGCTCGGGGCGTAGCCGCCGCGCGCCGAGTGGATCGCGCGCCGACCCTCGAGTCGCTCGCGCAGCTCGTCGGGCATCGCGTCGAGCGCAGCGTGCTGGTCGGCGAAGAGGGTGTCGCCGCCGGTGGGAGGGATGGTGATCCCGTAGAGGCACGTCCCGGCCGGGGGGTGCTCCTGGAAGCTCCAGTCGGTGTGCCAGTTCTCGGCGAACAGCGGGGCGGTCTCGTCGGCCGTCCGCTGGATGGCGATGACGTGGTCACGTCCGTCGATCGGGGCGATGAACGGGTCGTCGCCGAAGGGACCGAACGCGAGGGTGAACCGCTCGAGGTCGTCGTCGGTGAGGCGTTGCTGCGGGAACGCGAGGACGTGGTGCTCGAGCCACGCGGAACGGATCTCGGCGATCGTCGCGTCGTCGAGGGGCTGGCTCAGGTCGGGTCCGGTGACGGTCGCGCCGCACACCTGGCCCGATGGTCGCACGTCGATGGCCATGGGCGGACGGTACGCCACGCCCCGGATCGGCGGCGAGCGGTGAGGCGCGCCGATCCGCCGCCGGCTCGCTCCAGCGAGTAGGACGGTCACGCGGGCCCGGTCGGGTCGCCGCACCGATCGGACGTCCAGGAGCAGCCCGATGAGATCAGCCCGATGAACGACACCGCCGCCGCCGACCTCGCGCTCGCCGTGTTCCGCTGCGGCATCGGCGCGGTCATGTTCGCTCACGGGTGGAACCACATCTGGGGCGGAGGGAAGATCTCCGGCACGGCCGGGTGGTTCGGGTCGATGGGGATGCGCCCAGCGCTGGTCCAGGCGTGGCTGGCGAGCGTCACCGAGATGGCCGCCGGGGTCGCGCTCGTGCTGGGCCTGCTGACCCCGCTCGGCGGCGCCGGCGTGGTCGGCACGATGGCCGTGGCGTTCGTCATCAACCACCGTGGCAACGGCTTCTTCATCTTCCGCCCGGGTGAGGGGTGGGAGTACGTGATGACCCTCGCGCTGTGCGGGATGGTGCTCGGAGCGATCGGCGCGGGGGGCTGGTCGCTGGACCGGGCCCTGGGGATCGACGACGACCTCGACGGCTGGACCGGCCTCGCGCTCTCGGTCGGCGCGGGCGGGGTCGGTGCGGCCGTGCTGCTGGCGACCTGCTGGCGACCCCCGCCCGCCGAGTAGGGTGTCAGCCGTCGTCGTCGGGGTCCGGCGCCGACCCGCCGTCGTCCGCCGACCCGCCGTCGTCCGTGTCCATCTCGTCCGTGTCCATCTCGTCCATGTCCATCTCGTCCGTGTCCATCTCGTCCATGTCCGTCCCGGCCATCCCCTCGAGCTGGGATTCGTCGAAGGCCGGACCCGACTCGATGGCGGCGGCCACGGCGTCGGGGTCGTCGGCGGCGAAGTCGACGCAGGCGATCTTGTTGTCGATGAACTCGACCGGGTGGACGACGAAGGCGACCGCGTCGTCGCCCGCCACCGCGTCGTTCTCCGCGGTCATGAAGCCCTCCCCCTGACCGTCGCTCGTGAACAGCAGGTGGATCTCGTTCGGCGGGACCTCGACGTCACCGTCGACGAACTGGAAGTGGTCGCCGCCGCTGTCGGAGCACGGGTCCTCGTGGAGGTGGCTGACGTAGTCGACGTTCGGCAGCAGGCCCGTCAGCCGGGTGGTGACGGTGGTCCCGGCGTCGGACCGGGCGATGACGGCGCTTCCCGCGACGTCGTCGTACCCGCTCGGGCGCGAGTCGAGCAGCTCGAACTCGCCGCACGCGAGCGCGGCGCCGTCGACGTCGCTCGCAGGGGTCGCGGACGCGTCGCCCATGTCCATCGCCGACATGTCCATTTCCATCGCGTCGTCGTCCATCGCGTCGTCGTCCATCGCGTCGTCGTCCATCGCGCCGTCGGTCGTGTCCGTCATCGCGTCGTCGTCCATCGCGTCGTCGGACATCGCCGCGGTGGATCCGGTGGCGGCCGCTGGCGTCGGTGCCTCGATCGCGTCGGCGCAGCTCGACGCGGGGGCGCTGTCGGGCCCGCCTCCGTCGGAGGCGGCGTCGTCGGAGCCGCACGCGGCGACGGCGAGCGTCGCAGCGAGGCCGAGCGCGCCCAGGCGGTGCGCGGATGTGGTGGTGTGCACGGTGTTCTCCTCGGTTCGTGGTCTTCGCGGGCTGATCGGGTGGGATCGATCAGCGCGGCGGACCACGCAGCCGCGGCTCCCCGCTGCCCTGGCCCCGCACGAGGACGGAGACGGGTGCGAGCGCCGGGGGGAGGACGGACCCGGCGATGCGGTGGCGACCGTCGCGCCAGGCCTCGACGAGCGAGCGACCGACGCGCAGGAGCTGCAGGGCGATGGCGGCGACGAGCGGCTGGAGCAGCAGGCCGGCGACGACGGGGCCGGAGACGGACGGGTCGACCGATCCCGCCACGAGGCGTTCGCCCGCCTCCATCGAGACGAAGGCCGACATCTGCAGGAGGGCCAGCGTCGACAGCGAGGGGAGGCGGCGGGGGTCGTGACGCAGCACCCGCACCGCGGCGCACCACGCCGCAGCGCACGTCGCGAGGACGACGAGGGGGCCGACGACGCCGAGGTAGGCGTGCGACACCGAGGCGCCGTCCCCCACCAGGTACCCGACCTCGTGGGCGACGAGGACGCCGGACGCAGCGAGCGCGCCGACACCGGCGCGGTCCACGCCGCCGCTGCGCTCGGTGCTCACCCGATCACGCTACCGGTGCCGTCACGGGGTGGGATCGGGGGCCACGACGAACCCGCCCCGCCGACACCGGGTTCGACGTGCGGCGAGAGCCCGCCGGCGGCGGGCCCCGACCCACGCGGCACCGAGCGGAGCGCGTCCGGAACGTCGCTACGGTCGAGGCGTGTCGCGGCGATCGGTTCGGTTTCGGTGTCGGAGCTGATCGATCGATCCGATCCGCCCGGGTGGGTCGATCGCACCGTGCGGGTGGGCTGGCTGTCGCGCGGCGTGATCTACGTCGTCGTCGGCCTGCTGACGGTCTCGGTGGCGTTCGACGAGGCCCCGTCGGGCGACGACGCCTCGCCCACCGGTGCCCTCACGCGGGTGGCGTCGTTCCCCGGCGGGCGGCTGGTCCTCGCGCTGCTCGTCGTCGGGATGGTCCTGTACATCGCCTTCCAGGCGCTGAGCCTCGTGTTCATCCGGGGGTCCACCATCTTCCACTGGTGGCGCCGAGCGGGGCACGTGGCCGCGACGATCACCTACTCGGCCTTCGCGTGGAGCGCCGGACGGATCGCGTGGTCGGGCACGCAGCGGGAGGGGGAGAGCCTGATCGAGCGGGCGAGCCGGGCGACGCTCGACAACTCGATCGGGCGCTGGGCGGTCGGGCTCGCCGGCGCCACGACGACGGTCGTCGCGCTCTACTTCGCGTACCGCCACGCCGTCGAGCGCGGCTTCGTCGAGGGGCTCACCGACACCGACGAGTCGTCCGACGAGTCGAGCGACGGGCCGACGCGCAGCCAGGTCCTGATCGTCGTCGGGGTCGTCGGGTGGGTGGGGCGCGCGACCGTGATCGCGCTGATCGGGTTCTTCCTCGTCCGGGCCGCCTGGACCTTCGACGCCTCCGAGGCGCGGGGGTTCGATCGGGCGCTGCGCGAGGCGTCGACCTCGACGACGGGGTCCGCGCTCGTCCTCGCGTGCGGTGTCGGCCTCGTCGCGTACGGGACGCTGTGCATCGCGAGCCACCGCCGACGGACGATCCGCGACAACGAGTCCGACGACTGAGCGGGGACGCCCGGGCGGGCTCAGCCGGGTTCGTGGTGCGGTCGACAGATGCGGATCGCACCCGGGAGGCACGTGATGTCGAACCGGTCGGCGCGGTCTCGGCCACCGCCGTCGACCTGCCAGGGGAGGGTCCGATCGAGCTCGATCACGATGCGCTCCCCGGTGGTCACGTGCACGAACGGGGACCGATCGACCCGGCGGGTGTAGACGGCGGCGAACAGCCGGATCCAGTCGAGCCCGCCGCGCACCTCGATCACGCCGACCTCGAAGCGCCCGTCGGTCGGATCGGCGGCCGGGAACGCCGGCACGCCACCGATGAGGCGACCCACGTTGCCGACGATCACGGAGGAGGCGGCGCCGGTGCGCCACGGCGACCCGTCGACGGTGACGATCGCCTGCGCCGAGCTCACGTGGCGTCGGCGCACCCCGGCCCACACGTACCCGAGCCGCCCGAGGCGGTCCTTCAGGCCGTGGTCGGCCTCCTCGATCAGCAGCGCGTCGAAGCCGGTGCCGGCCATCACGACGAAGTGCTGCTGCTCGTCCGCTCCCGCCCCGACGTCGACGACCCCCACGTCGATCGCGGTGGGCACGCCGTGGAGCGCGACGTCGACCGCGGCGCGCAGGTCGATCGGGATGCCGAGGTTGTCGGCGAGCAGGTTGCCCGTGCCGGCCGGGAGGACGCCGATCGTGACGTGGTCGTGGCCGGCGCGCAGCAGGGTGTCGACGCAGCGCCGCACCGTCCCGTCGCCGCCCCACACGAGCAGCCGGTCGACGCCGAGCTCCTCGATCAGCTCGACGACCGCCGGCGGTGCCTTCTTGCTCTTCGACACCTCCCGCCACGGCGGGTCGGGGCGACCCGCGTCGGCCAGGGCGGCGCGCAGGTGCTCCAACCCCTCGCCGGCGACCTGCTTGCCGTCGTTGATCAGCACCCCGATCGTCGGATCAGCCGTCACGGCGCGCACCTCCGGCACCCGGACGCCGGGGAGCGCCGCCGGGATCGACGGCGACCGTGGGGTGGGGACGGCACACGACGACGCGACCGTACCGCGGGGCCGGCGCCGCCGGGGTCTTCCGAGCGGTCCGACGACGCCCGGTGAGGACCGGTCCCGGCTCGCGGAGGTGCGCCCGATCGCCGACGGCGATCGGCGGGGTGAATCGTCCCCCGCCGATCCGGGTAGAGGTGCGACACCGTTCGCCGTGGCGTCGGTGACGATCCCTCTCGGCCGGGTGCGCCGAACCCACCCCCATGCGACGGTTGACGTTCTCGATCACTCCGCCACGACCGGAGGGGTTCGTCGAGTCGCTGCGCGACCGTGAGGCGACGAACCTGCGTTCGTGGACCGACGGCGGCGTCGCCTACATCGACGCCACCGTGCCGAACGACGCCGTCGGTCGGATCCTGCAGGACGCGTCCGACAGCGACGAGCACATCCGGTGCACCTTCTCGTCGCAGGACGCGATCACCATGGACTCGCGCTCGGCGACCACCGAGTCGCTGACCGACCTGTCGCCGCTCAGCCCGGCCGAGGTGTACATGAAGGGGGAGCACTCCACGGGGGCCTGGGCCGGCTTCCTCGGCTACGCGGGCGCCGCCGGCGCCGTGGTGTGGCTCGGGCTGTTCACCGACTCGGTCGCGCTGCAGATCGGCGCGATGCTCATCGCGCCCTTCGGCGGCCCGGCCATGAACGCGGCGATCGCGACGGCGCACGGCGACCGGCCGCACCTGTTCGAGAACCTGCGGCGCTACGTCGCCGCGATCGCGACCACCGTGGTGGTCGCGGGGGTGCTGCACCTCGTGTTCGGGGGTGAGGTGGTGACGTCGGCGATGTCGGCCACGGCGAACCTCTCGCGCGAGGCGGTGCTCCTCCCCCTGATCGGCGGTGCGGCCGGGGCCCTCAACCTCATGCAGTCCGAGCGATCGAGCCTGGTGTCCGCCGCGGCCACCGGGGTGCTGGTGGCGGCGGCGTTGGCTCCGCCGGCGGGCCTCGTCGGGATGGCCGTCGTGCTCGGCGAGTGGGAGATGGCGGTGTCGGGGTTCTTCCTGCTCGGGTTGCAGCTCGCCGGGATCAACCTGGCGGGGGCGCTCGTGTTCGGCCTCTACGGGCTGCGGCCGGAGTGCTCGGGCCTGTCGGACGGTCGATCCGGGGTGCGCTGGGTCAGCCTCGCGCTGGCCGCCCTGGTGGTCGTCGGCCTCGTCGTGCTCCAGCGCACCACGTCGCCGAACCTCGAGCGTGCGACCGTCACCCAGCAGATCGCGTCCACCGTGTCGTCGGTGTTCGAGTCGACGGACGACGTGGACCTGGTCATGGTGGACGCGACGTTCACCCGCCCCGACGATCCCGGACCCGAGACCGTCGTCGTGGACGTGGTGGTCCAGATCCTCCAGGGATCGGCCGCGACGCTCACCGAGGCGGAGATCGGATCCGAGATCGAGGAGGTCGTCGAGGGCTCCTACGACGTGACCGCCCTCGTCACGGTGCGGGCGTTCGCAGGCGGACCGTGACCGTGGCCGGATGCCGTGCCTCGATCAGGTGAGCGAGTCCGAGAAGGGGAGGTCGACGAGCTCGACCTCGCGGTGGCCGTGGGGGGTGTCGACGTCGAACCGCTCGCCGGCATCGCGCTCGGCCGCGACGAGGCACAGCCCGATGACCCGGTCGAACGCCGGCGAGCGACCCGCCGCCCGCAGCTGCTCGACGACGTCGTCGCGAGCGCCGAGGCGCACCGGTCGGATGAGCCCGTCGAGCGGACCGCCCCCGATCGTGCATCCCGTCAGACGGCGCCGGGCGCCCGCGTCGCGGATGCGCACCAGCGCGTCGCGACCGATGAACGGTCCGGAGTCGAGGTCGACGACGTCGCCCAGGCCGAGCTCGAACGGGTCGGCGTCGTAGCCGGAGTCGGTCCCGTAGGACAGCAGCGGCCCGGCCTCCATCCGCTCGACGGGGTCCGGCGTCCCCGGGCCGATGCCGTGGTCGGCCCCGGCGTCGGCGACGGCGTCCCACAGCCGCTCGGCGTGGCGGGGATCGTCGAGGAACAGCTCGAAGCCGTCCTGGCCGCTCCACCCGGTCACGCTGAGCCACACGTCGATGTCGTCGGCGATCGTCGCTCCGCCGACGTGGCGCGACTCGAGCGAGTCGAGGTCGAGGCGGAGCTCCGAGGCCACCGCCGACGCCGACGGACCCTGCACCGCGAGGGTGGCGGTGTCGAGCTCGCGGACCCGGACGTCGAGGCCCCGCTCGGCGGCGATGGCGCGCAGCCACAGCCCGATGTCGCCGTCTGCGATCGACAGGCGCCACGATCCGTCCGGGAGGCGCACCAGCACCGGGTCGTTGATCAGGCGGCCGTCGTGGTCGACCATCGGGGCGTAGGTCGTCGTGCCGGGGTCGACCTCGGTGGCGTCGATCGCGACGACCGCGTCGACGAAGCCGGTCGCGCCGACCCCCGTCACCTCGATGTGGCGCTGGGCCGCGACGTCCCACATCGCGACGGCCGTCGTCAGCCGCTCGTACTCGGCGGACGGGTCGCCGTAGTCCTGCGGGAGCCACATGTGGTTGTACTCGGTGACCCGTGCGAGGCCGGCGGCGACGGTCCGGTCGAAGAACGGCGATGTCCGCGTCCGGGCGTTGAGGGAGGCGAGCAGCTCGGGATCCTGGTGCGTCACGGCGGGCTCGTACCCGCCACGACCGCGTCGAATCGCGCTCGGGCTCCGGCGGGCGTGTCGTGTCGGGTGCTCGGGGTGTCAGCCGGCCGGCTGCCGCGGGGACGGTGCGGCGGTCGGACCGACGCGTTCCTCGACCGACTCGATGATGCGGACCAGCACCTCGATCCGCTCGACGCTCGGGAGCGATGCGCCGCCCGACAGGTTGATCGATCGGTAGGCGTGCCCGCCGAGCAGGTCGGCGGCGAACGTGACCGCAGCCTCGACCCCGTCGGTCACCGGCTGGTCCGAGGCCACGATGGCGGCGGCGAAGCCGTCGGGGAGCACCAGCCCGGGGAACGCCATGAGCGCCTCGGCGGCCCGCCGGGAGGTGATGACGGGGACCGGTGCGGCGAGGGGGAGCTGCGCTCCGCCGCGACGGACCTCGCGAGCGAACGCCTCGAGGTCGACGACCCCGCCGGCGTGGTTGAGCACCCCCATCGTCGCCCCGGCCCGCTCCTTCTCGAGGAGGCGTCCGGGTCGGATCGCCGTCGGGGTCGCCGCCGGGCTCTCGGCCACCGAGACGAGACCGGCGCCGGCCGATGCCGCAAGGGCAGCGATGCGGACGCCGTCGCTCCCGAACCGGACGCTGCCGGGCCGATCGGGGAACCGGGCGCGCGGGTGGTCGCCGGTGACGCAGTGGACCCCGACGGCTCCCGCCTCGACCACGGCGCCCACCTCGTGGGTCGCCTGCTGCGCGGTGCGATCTCGCCCGGTGACCGTGACGAGCGCGCCGAGTCCGATGTCGGCGCAGCGACGCGCGGCGACGGCCGGCGCGATCGAGATCGGCTCGTCCAGGTGCTCGCCGATCAGGACGACCGCGTCGAGGGCGCGCAGGCGATCCGCCCAGGGCTCGAGGCGGGGGAGCGTGTCGTCGATGCGGACGTCGAGCAGCCACCGGGCCGGTGGGGTGATCGAGCTCTCCGTCCGTGCGTCCGGTCCGGCCCAGGCGACGGGGGACGTCGCGTCGGCGAACGGGCACGCGATCCCCTCCACCTCGCACCCCCCGTCGTCACGCACCCCGCCGCACGGCCCGTGGACCATCTCCTTGGGGCACGCGGGATCACCCGAGCCCATCGCCCGGAGCCCGTTCTCGTCGCCGGACGGGAACGGGTCGAAGTGGACCCCGGGAGCGCTGGCGACGGCACTGCACGACACCGTTTCTACCCCCCGCGCCGGTGTGGCGGTCGGGGTGGAGGGGGGACGAGCGGCGACGGCGGGCGACTCGACGGCCGCGGGTTCCGGCGCGTCAGGTCGCCGGGATGTCGGCGGTCATCACCGTCGGTCCCGTCGGGGCGGGATCGCCGTCACCGGGTTCCGCGGTGATCTCCACGGTCGGGTACCTCGCCGGATCGACCGCGGCCGCGAAGGTGACGCGCGACCGTCCGCCGGGGTCGGGATGGAAGGTGCCCGCCGAGATCCGGTTCGGCCGCTCGGGCGTGTCGTCGTCGGCGACGAACCAGACCTCGTAGTACTCCCCGGTCGGGAGGATCTCGAGCGCTCGGGTGTCGAGGTCGACGACGCGGCCGATCCCCGTCTCGACGACGCGGAGCTCGCCGCTGCCGGCCGGTCCGGCGATCGGGCCGGCGTACTCCACGCCGTCCGTCGCGTCACCCTGGCGAGCGATCCGGAGCGCGACCGCTCCACCGACGACCAGGAGGATCGTGGCGGCGACGGCCGTGACCGGGACGAGGCGCCGGCGGCGCCGACGACGGTCGTCGAGGGGCACCGGATCCGAGCTCGGGTGCTCGTCGTCGACCTCCGCGGCGTCGCGACGACCGTCGACGGCGGCTCGCAGCGCGTCGACGCGCCGTTCGTCGACGTCGGGCACCGGTCCGAGGAGGGCGTCGCGGAGAGCGTCGTTCAGCTCGTCGTCACGCATCCTGGGCCTCCCTCATCGCGATCCTCAGTCGCTCGAGCGCACGAGACTGGGCCATGCGCACCGCGCCGGGCCGCTTGTCGAGGATCGCGCCCACCTCGGTGGCGGAGAGCTCGCCGACGACGCGGAGCTCGAGGATCTCCCGATCGGCCTCGTCGAGCTCGTCGAACACCCGGCGCAGCACGCCGCGTTCGTGCTCGCGCTGGAGGTCGTGGTCGGCGTCGTCCGTCGCGAGTCGGCCGTCGGTGCGTGCTGCGCTCGTCTCCCTCTCCTCGAGGGCCCGATCGCGGGCCGCCGAGCGGTTCGACTCGAGCACCACGTTGCGCGTGATGCCGTACATCCATCCCACGAACCCGATCCCCTGCCAGGTGAACCCGTCGATGCCCGCGACCGCCCGGCTGAACGCCTCGCTCACGGCGTCCTCGGCCGAGTGAGCGGAGTCGAGGCGACGATCGGCGTAGGAGATCAGCCGCGGCCGGTAGCGCCGGTACAGCTGCTCCCAGGCGTCCGACGAGTGCTGACGTGCGCGCTCGACCAGTGCTCGCAGCGCGTCCTCGTCGAGAGCGTCGTCCATCCATCCCTCGGTTCATGCACGTGGACGGGGTGCCGTCACGCCGGCCCGAAGATAGCCACGTCGGTCGAGGGTGGGCGCTCGCAGGCGCGAGGTCGATGACGATCTCGCGTACCCCCTGCGGTGAGTGGTTCGACGACCGCGCAGACAGGTGTTTCGCCGAGGTCGGTGACACCGGTCGATCCCTTCGCATGTACGAGGTGCCGGGCAACGTGCCACGGCGTCCACCACGAAGGAGAACCGCCATGAAGAAGAAGATCGCCATCCTCGCCGTCGCCGGCACCTCGATCGGGATGCTCGCCAGCTCCTCGTCCGCCAGCGCGGCTCACTACTGCGTGACCGACGGCCAGGGCCGGATCCACCAGACGAACGGCAACGGCAACCGCGGCGGCACCGACGGTTGGCGCAACGCGTCGCCCGGCCAGGATCGCTCGCCGGCCACCTTCGACTGCGGCGCGGACAACCCGCCCCCCGCTCCGAACAACGGCTGACGTCCCCGGGTCCGCACGGTCCGATGATCGTGCGGACCCGCCGACCGCGCGAGGCGCGATGCTCCCGAGTCGTGTGCGAGTCGGTGAGCTGCGTCGCCGGCCGTTCCGTGGCGCCGGCGCGGTCCGTCGTCGAGTTCGAGATGAGCGGCCATCCTCGGTACCGTGACCGTGGTGAGCGATGACGACGCAGGGCAGGCAGCGGAGCCACGAACCCGCTGCGAGCTCTCCTCTGGTCGAGGTGCTCGAACGCTCCCGCCAGGCCGGCCCGCCCGCCGACCAGGCCGTCATCGCGGACGGACACGGTCCCGTGGCGTCGGAGACCGGCCAGCGTCTGGTCTCGTTGCTCGGCGACGATCGCCGAGCCCTCGACCCGATCGCCGACGCGAGGGAGCGATGCGGACCCCGAGCTCGACCGGGTCCCGGGTCCCCGTCGGCTCCGGGTGCGACACGATCGCTCGACGACGCAGCGACGGGTCGCGCCGACCGACGGCGGGGACGGGATGACGGCGATGCTGCTCGATGGCGCCCCGGTCACGTCGCTCGTCGAGCACGTCGAGCGCGGCGGCGGGACGGGCTGGCAGCGCGCAGCCCACGACGGCGCCGAGCGCGTTCTCGACGAGCTGGAGCGATCGGGGCTGCGCGGTCGCGGCGGTGCCGGCTTCTCCACGGCGACCAAGTGGCGCTCGATCGTCTCCGGGGGCGCCGACGTGGGCGAGCGGTTCGTCGTCGCCAACGGGGCGGAGGGCGAACCCGGCACGTTCAAGGATCGTGCGCTGCTGCGCCACAACCCGTTCCTGCTGCTCGAGGGCGCACTGATCGCAGCGCGCACCGTCGGCGCGCGACGGGTGTTCGTCGCGCTGAAGTCGTCGTTCCAGGTGGAGGCCGACGCCGTCGCGTCCGCCGCTTCGGAGATCGATGCCGCCCGGTGGGCGCCCGACATCGAGATCGCCCTCGTTCGTGGGCCCGACGAGTACCTGTTCGGTGAGGAGAAGGCGCTCCTGGAGGTGATCGAGGGCGAGGAGCCGCTCCCGCGCCTCTTCCCGCCCTACCTCTACGGGTTGTTCACGACGAGCCCGCAGATCGGCTGGTCGGCCGGCCGGTCGCTGCCCGATGATCGTCGCGACGCCTCGAACCCGACCCTGGTCAACAACATCGAGACCCTGTCCGCGATCCCGGCCATCGTGGCGAACGGCGGAGGGTGGTATCGGCGGTTCGGGACGGCGGAATCGCCGGGCACGATGATCTGCACCGTGTCGGGTGACACCGTCCGCCACGGCGTCGGGGAGTACGAGCTCGGCACACCGCTCTCCACCGTCATCGCCGAGCTCGGCGGTGGCGTGGCCGACGGTCGTGCGATCAAGTACGTGCTGTCCGGGATCTCCAACCCGGTCCTGCCCGGTGAGCTCACCGAGACCCCCTTGACGTACGAGCACATGGACGCCGCGGGTGCCGGCCTCGGGACCGGCGGCTTCATCGTCTACGACGATCGCACCGATCCAGCCGAGCTCGCCCACGCCGTCTCGACGTTCCTCGCGGTCGAGTCGTGCGGCCAGTGCTCGGCGTGCAAGCTCGGCTGCCAGCACGTGACCGCATCCTCCGTGGCCTCGACGGAGTCACCGATGGAGCCGTCTACGGCGAGCTCCGCGCCCGTCTCGCGAGCGTGACCGACGCGTCCCGCTGCTTCCTGCCCTCCCAGGAGCAACGCGTCGTCGCGAGCCTCCTCGCCGACATGCACGACTCGTCGGCGCGACGGCCGCCGAGAGGGCTGGAGATCACCAAGATCGTCGATCTCGTCGACGATCGATTCGTGCTCGACCCCACCCAGGCACGCAAGCGCCCCGACTGGACCCACGAGCCGGCCGACCCGTAGTCCGGTGGGACCGACGGGGTCGCCTCGGCAGGCCGACTCGAGCCCGTCGCGACCCCACGTCGCAGCGAGCGCGGCGACCTCGTCCAGCTGCATGTCGGCCCACCGGCCGGCGAGGTGCGTGCTCTGGCCGGCCACGGAGCGGATGTCGAGGACGTCGACACCGGGGTGGTTCGTCCCGAGCGCCGTGGCGACGGGCGTCTCGGGTCTAGCTCGCGGTGGTGCTCAGCTGTCTCGCTGGTCGGAAGAAGATGGTGCGGTCGCGACGTTCGCGCTCGAAGCAGCCGTCGTCGAGCACGGCGTTCTCACCCGAGCCGAGGAGGAGGAAGCCGTCGGAGCGCAGACGAGCGTGGACACCGCGCAGGATCCGTGCCCGCACCGCCGGATCGAAGTAGATCATGACGTTGCGCATCAGCACGCCGTCGACCAGGGCGGTGCGCTGGATGCAGCGATCGTCGGCGAGGTTGCCCTGCTCGAAGCGGACCATCGAGCGGATGTCGTCGGAGATCCGCCACTCGATCCCGTCCCGGCGGAAGTGGCGCGCCAGCATCGCTGCCGGGAGCCCCCGATCGACCTCGAGTTGGCTGAAGCGGCCGGCCGAGGCGTTCGCGATCACGGTCGGAGACAGGTCCGTCCCGACGATGCTCACCGTCCACTCGGCGACGACATCGGCGAAGTGCTCGTGGAGCAGCATCGCGAGCGAGTACGGCTCCTGGCCGCTCGACGACGCCGCGCACCAGAACGTGAGGCGTCGCGCCGACCGTCTCGCCTCGACGAGGGACGGGATGATCTCGTCGCGCAGGGTCGCCCAGGGGTGGGTGTCGCGGAAGAACGAGGTCTCGTTCGTCGTCATCGCGTCGACGACGAGATCGCGCAGGCGCCCCGCTCCCGGGGAGCTCAGCTCCCCGACCAGCTCGGCGTACGTCTCGAGGCCCTCGCGGCGCATCAGTCCGGTGAGGCGGCTCTCGATGAGGTACTCCTTGCCCGGTTCGAGGACGATCGCGGACTCGCGCACGAGCATCGTCGCGAGGAAGTCGAACTCCGAGGGGGTGAGGCTCACGGCGAGGCGAGGGCTGCGCGCTCGGCGACGCGGCCGGTCGTCCCGGCTCGTCGGGTGATGGTCGGATCGATCTCGTCGAGCGCGATCCACGCCGCACCGGGTTCGAGGTCCGCTCCGTCGGCGCCCTCGCGCACCTCGTGCGCGCATGCCCGATCGAGCCGCTCGGTGAGCAGGCGGGTGAACACGGGAGGCATGTGCTGGACGACGACGACCGGCACCGCCAGGTCGCGCTGGAGGCCACCGAGGACCTCCGCGAGGGCGTCGGGGCCGCCCGTCGACGATCCGACCACGACGAGGTCGATCGGTCCCGCCGCCGGCTCCGCCGTGCGCGCCGTCGCCTCCCCGGCCGCGCCGAGCGGCGCGCCAGGAGCGGTGCTCACGCCGAGAGTCCCATCATCTCGAGCTCGCTCCCGATCACGTCGGGAGTCATCGGCTTCATCGCGAACTCGTCGGCCCCCGCCTCGAGCGCCTCGTACACGACCCTCGGGCTGCTCCCGGAGGTGTCGACGAGGACGAGCCCGGGGACGTGCTCGCGCGTCCTCTCGAGCGCTTCGCGGCCGTGCCCCTCCTCGTCGACGTCGGCGTGGCCGAGCCCGACGATCGTTCGGCGCAGGATCGTTCTGGTGGTTCGTGAGTCGTCGACGATCAGGACGCGCATCGAGTCTCCGCTCGGTGTCCGGGTTCCGGGTGGGGCGGCGGGGCGTGGCGGTGGTCAGTAGGTGAACTTGGCGACGAGGCCCTGGAGCTCGGCGGCCATCCGGGCGAGCTCGGTGGCGGCCTGCTGGCTGTCGGCCGCGCCCGACGAGGTGTTCTCGGCCGCTGCGGCGACAGCGCGCATGCTGTCGGTGATCTCGCTCGAGCCGCGGCTGGCGTCGTCGACGGAGCGGGCGATCTCGCTGGTGGTCGCCGCCTGCTCCTCGACCGCCGAGGCGATCGTGCTCTGGTACTCGGAGATCTGGTCGATGATCCCGGCGATGGTGGAGATCGCCTCGACGGATCGGCCGGTGTCGCTCTGGATCGCCTCGATCTTCTGGGAGATGTCCTCGGTGGCCTTCGCGGTCTCCTTGGCGAGCTCCTTGACCTCGTTCGCGACGACGGCGAAGCCCTTGCCGGCCTCGCCGGCGCGGGCGGCCTCGATGGTGGCGTTGAGGGCCAGCAGGTTCGTCTGCTGGGCGATCGAGGTGATCACCTTGACGATCGCGCCGATCTCGCTCGAGCTCTCGCCGAGCTTGCCGATCGTCTGGTTGGTGGTGGTGGCGGCGTCGACGGCCTGCTCGGCGACCTTCGCCGCGTCGGCGGCGTTCTTGGCGATCTCCTTGATCGAGGCGGTCATCTCGCCGGCGCCGGTGGAGACGGTCTCGACGTTGCGGGAGACCTCGACGGAGCCTTCGGTGACGAGACCGACCTGGGTGGAGGTCTCCGCAGCGTTGGAGCCCATCTGCTCGGACACGACCTGGAGCTCCTCGGCTGCGGCGGCGAGGGTCTCGGAGTTGCGCCCGATCGACGCGATGCTCTCGCGCAGGTCGCCCAGCAGCGTGGTGATGCCGTCGGCCATCCGGCCGACGAGGTCGTCGCCGGAGATCGTGATCTCTCCGGTGAGGTCGCCGCCGGCGGCGGCGACGACGACGCCGAGGATCTCCTCGACCCCCGTCTGGAGGCGCCGCCGCGCGTTGACGTCCGCGGTGATGTCGGTGGCGTACTTGACGACCTTGAAGGGTCGACCTGCGGCGTCGAGGATCGGGTTGTAGGTGGCCTGGATCCAGATCTCGCGCCCGCCGGCACCGATGCGCCGGTACTCGCCGGCGTCGAACTCGCCGCGACCGAGCTTGGCCCAGAAGTCGGCGTAGTCGGGCGAGGCGGCTTCCTCCGGCTGGACGAACATGCGGTGGTGCCGCCCGACGATCTCATCGGCGGCGTAGCCGAGCGCGGCGCAGAAGTTGGGGTTGGCGTGGATGATCGTGCCGTCGAGCTCGAACTCGATGACGGCCTGCGACTCGCTGATCGCCCGGAGCTGACCTCGCAGATCGGCCAGTTCGAGCTCGGTGATCTCCGTCGTCCGCGCCGTGTCGTCGACGACGTCGGCGACGCTCAGCGTGGACGACGGGTCGAACGGGTGCTGAGCGACGGCCACGTCGGAGGTCGGGGCGGGAGGGTGGACGTTCGTCGCGGAGGTCATGGGGTGGTCCTTCTGGGGTGCGGCCGTGGCCGGGGGATGGATCGAACCGAACGCCTCGGAGGCGAGCGGGTGGGGGAGCGGAGCGGGTCCGCGGTGGACGGGGCTGTCGACATCGGTCACGGCGTGCGTCCGTCAGGTGGCCACGGGCGACGATGCGGTCGTGGGGGCGGCGAAGGAGGCGAGGTCGAGCAGGCGCTCGGTGTCGAGCACGAGCAGCAGGTGCTCGTCGAGCGCGTACACCCCGCTGACGACGTCGCGGTGCTCGCTGCGGACCGTGGGCGGGAGCGACTCGACCGTGTGATCGGTCGAGTCGAACACGTCGCCGATCTCGTCGACGAGCAGGCTCACGACACCGTCACCGTGGCGCACCACGACGTCGATCGGCTCGCAGTCGTCCGGGCACGGACCCAGGCCGAGGCGTCGGCGCAGGTCGATGGTGGTGACGATGCCGCCGCGCAGGTTGATCAGCCCGTGGATGACCGGGGACGCCAACGGCACCCTCGTGCGCTCCTGGGAGCGCATGACCTCCTGCACGTCCACCACCGAGATGCCGAGGTGCAGGTCGGCGAGCCGGAAGGTGCAGTACCGGGGATCGACGAGCCCGATCACGCCGCCACCACACGGGCGAACAGCTCGGGCACGCACGAGCGCAGGACGGCGTCGACGTCGATGACGTCGGTGACCCGGCCCGCGATGATGGACGAGCTCAGGATCCCCGCTGCGGGGGAGGGTGCCGCGAGGTCGATCTGCTCCTCGACGATGTCGAAAATGTCGTCGACGACGAGCCCGACGTCGTGGCCGTCGGCCGAGCAGACGATCACCTGCAGCGGGTCGTCGGGTTCCCGTGCCGACGGGATGCCGAGGGTGTCGTGGAGGTCGATGAGGTTCATGATCCGATCCCGGTACTGGACCACGTCCCGGGTGACGGTGCGCTCGACGGAGGTGGGATCGAACTCCTCGAGCCGGGAGACGGTCGCGAGCAGCAGTCCGAGCGGTCGGTCGCCGAGGCGGAACATCAGGACGCGCTGGGTCGCAGCGGCCGCCGGGTCGTCCGCGACCTCCAGCGCCGGGCGCCCGGCCGTCGAGCCCATGCCGATCGCGTGCGCGATGCCGAGGACGTCGAGGATCAGCGCGACCCGCCCGTCTCCCATGATGGTCGCACCCGCGAACGCCGAGGCGTCGCGCAGGGTCCGGCCGAGCGGCTTGACGACGATCTCCGCCGTGTCCTCGATGTCGTCGACGACGAGGCCGAACTCGCGGCCGTCGGCGTGGAGCACGACGATGGTGATGCCGGCCTCGGCGACGGCCGTCTCGCCGAGAGGCGGCTGGCCGAACACCGCGCGGAGGTCGACGAGCGGGAGCAGCCGACCGCGCAGGCGGTGCACGGGGGCGCCGTGGACGTGCTCGATGGCGGCGTAGGGGTCGTGCCCGCCGATGCGGACCAGCTCGCGCAGGTTGACCTGGGGGATGGCGAAGCGGTCGCCGTCGCACGTGATCACGAGGGCGGGGATGATCGCGAGCGTGAGGGGGATCTTGATCTTGAAGACCGTGCCCACGCCGACGGAGCTGCTGACGTCGACGGTTCCGCCGATGCTCTCGATGTTGGTCCGAACGACGTCCATGCCCACGCCGCGCCCCGAGATGTTCGTGACCGCGGCGGCGGTGGAGAACCCGGGCTCGAAGATCACGTCGAGGATCTGCTGGTCGCTGCGGTCGGCTGCCTCCTCGGCGCTCGACAGGCCCTTCTCCACGGCGGCGCGACGGATGGCGGCCGGGTCGATGCCGCGACCGTCGTCGCCGATCTCGACGATCACCTGCCCCCCTTCGTGGTAGGCACCGAGCCGGACGATCCCCTCGGCGGCCTTCCCGGCCGCTTCCCGGCCCTCGGGTGACTCGAGGCCGTGGTCGACGCAGTTCCGCACGAGGTGGGTCAGCGGGTCCTTGATCGACTCCAGGAGGGACTTGTCGAGCTCGGTGTGCTTGCCCTCCATCTCGAGGCGGGCCTGCTTGCCGCAGGCAAGGCTGAGGTCGCGCACGACACGGGGGAACTTGTTCCAGACGTTCTCGATGGCCTGCATCCGCGTGCGCATGACGCCGGCCTGGAGCTCGGTCGTGATCAGGTCGAGGCGCTGGGTCGTGGCGACGAACGCCGTGTCCCGGTCGGTCGAGCCGTGCTGGAGGATCTGGTTCCGGGCGAGGACGAGCTCGCCGACGAGGTTCATCAGATCGTCGAGCAGACCGACGTCGACCCGGATGCTCTCCGACGACGAGGTGCGGTCGTCGTGCGGCGCAGCGCCGGGCGCGTCGTGCGGGTGACCGGCGGCGCACATCGGTCCCGGCTCGTCGGCCGCGCTCGCGACGGACCGGGCGGTCGCGTCGCCGTCGGTCGCCGAACCGGTCTCGACGGTCGCCTCGCACGCCACCCGCTCATCGAGAGCGCCGGTCGCCGCGCCGCCGGCCTCGAGCCGGGCGAGGGTGGCGATCAGCGCCCGGTCATCGCGCGTCCCCTCGTCGCCGACGGCCTCGATCGAGTCGAGGATCGACCGCACCGCGTCGACCATCGACAGCAGCGCGGTGGTGATGTCGGTGTCGACCGAGAGCGATCCGTCGCGCAGCCTCGACAGGAGGCTCTCGCCGACGTGGGTGACGGCTTCGAGTCGCGCGTAGCCGAGGAAGCCCGAGGTGCCCTTCACGGTGTGGATCGCGCGGAAGATCCGTGCGAGCTCCTCGTCGCTGGCGTCCTGCTCGAGCGACACGAGGTCGCGATCCAGCTCGTCCATGCCGTCGCGGCTCTCGACGATGAACTCGTGGATGACCTCGACGAGCTCATCGTCCATGTCGTTGCTCCCAGCATGTCGTCGGGGTGAGGGCGCAGCTCGCGCGGCGCTCTCGGAGTGCGAAGGTCAGCAGGTCGTCGACCCGCCGCCACGACTCCACGGTCCGCACGCCCCGACGCAGTGCACGGTGCGTTCCGTGGTTTCACTCCATCGGGTGGCAGCGCCCGTGGCTCGCTGCGGTCCGGGGTCGCGGTGCCGCCGACCGACTGGTCGACCTGCTCCGTCGATCGACCACCACCGGCGGTCAGCTCGATCGAGGAGCCGGTACGTGGACGGATCGGTTCGATCGGACCGCATCACGCACACGTCGCATCACGACCGCCATCGGATCGGCGCAGGCTCGCGGAGGCATCGGACGTCGACTCGCGGCGGTGTCGGGCGTCGTCGTCCAGAGCGATCGCGGCGCCGTATGATCCCACCCACTGAAGGGGAGTATCCCGAGTGGTCCGTCGTCAACACGCTCCCCGGAGCCGGCGCGGCCAGCCCGACCGAAGTGGGTGGAGAGACCTTCAGCGAACGATCCTCCGTGCGCTGAAAGGTTGCCCCATGTCTCTGCGTTCCCCTCGTGTCGAAGTCGGTCCGACGGTCGTCGAGCGATGAACGCATCCCAGGGCGCTCCACCGACGGACGATCGTCCTCCGGTCGAGTGGCACCGGATGGAGACGGCCGACGTCTTGGCGCAGCTCGACGCATCCGAGGCCGGCCTGCGGGAGAGCGACGCCGTCGATCGGCTGGCCGAGCACGGATCGAACGAACTGGTCGACACCGGTTCGAGCAGCCCGTGGCGCCTCGTGTGGGAACAGATCTCGGCGGTCATGGTGCTGATCCTCATCGGTGCCGCGCTGCTGTCGCTGGTGCTCGGCAAGTTCCTCGAAGCGGGTGCGATCGGTGCGATCGTGGTGCTGTTCACGGCGCTCGGCTTCTTCCAGGAGCACCGAGCCGAGCAGGCGATCGCCGCACTGCGCGAAATGGCGGTCCCGATCGTGCGAGTCGTGCGTGACGGCCGCACCACCGAGATCGAAGCCGGAGCGTTGGTGCCCGGTGACGTCGTGCAGCTCGATGCGGGCTCGATCGTTCCCGCCGACGTCAGGCTGATCCAGGCGGTGAACCTGCGGATCGAAGAAGCGGCGCTCACCGGCGAGTCCGAACCGGCCGACAAGCAGGTCGAGGCCGTCGACGAGGGCAGCCTGCCACTCGGCGACCGGCTGTGCATGGCGTACAGCGGTACGCAGGTCACCGCCGGACGCGGCGTGGGTGTCATCACGGCCACGGGCATGTCGACCGAACTCGGTCGCATCGCCACCATGCTCCAGGGCGTCGAGGGGGAGGACACGCCGCTGCAGGCCCGCCTCGACAAGGTGGGCAAGCAACTCGCGCTCGTCGGGGTCGGCGTCGCGGCGCTGGTCGTGCTGATGGGCGCGCTCAGCGGTGAGGGCGCATCCGACCTCGCCCTCACCGCGATCAGCGTCGCCGTGGCGGTCATCCCCGAGGGCCTCCCCGCCGTCGTGACCTTCACCCTGGCGATCGGTTCGCAGCGCATGCTGCGGCGCGACGCCCTGATCCGCAAGTTGCCCGCCGTCGAGACGCTCGGCTCGGTCACGGTGATCTGCTCCGACAAGACGGGCACGCTGACGCAGAACCAGATGACGGTCACGATGCTCGACGTCGCCGACCACGAGATCGACGTCGACGTCGACGCCGCACCCGAGCCGTCGCGACTGCCGTCGACGGCTCGGGCGATGCTGGGAGCGATGGTGCTGTGCAACGACGCGCAGGCCGATGCCGACGACGACGGCGGGCTCTCGCTGCTCGGTGACCCCACGGAGACCGCCCTGCTGCGGTTGGCGGTCGACGCCGGGGTCGACGTCGGCCGGCTCCGCACGGTCTTCGGGCGGGTGGCGGAGAACCCGTTCGATTCGGGCCGCAAGCGGATGAGCACCGTCCACGCTGCCTTGGACGGCCGGGAGCTGCTGTTCGCCGACCTGCCGCAGGATCGGCCGATCGCGTTCGTCAAGGGTGCGATCGACGGGCTGATCGACCGGGCCACGGGCGTGTGGTCGGACGACGGACCCGTCGACATCGACGACGCGTGGCGTCAGCGGGTGCTCGACGCGAACGATCGGCTGGCCGCCGACGGGCGGCGTGTGCTCGGCGTCGCGTACAGCACCTTCGGCGACGGGTCGGCGTCGCGTTCGCACGGAGAACTCGCCGGCGTAGCGGAGGACGAGCTCGTGATCCTCGGTCTGGTCGGCATGATCGACCCGCCGCGCACCGAGGTCCGAGACGCGGTCGCCGTCTGTCGGGCGGCCGGCATCCGACCCGTGATGATCACCGGCGACCACCCCTTGACCGCCAAGGCCATCGCGACGGAGTTGGGCATCACCGGCGACGACCGGGTCCTCACCGGCGTCGACCTCGACCGGATGAGCGATGCCGAGTTCGCCGACGCGGCGGCGACCGTGTCGGTGTTCGCGCGCGTCTCCCCCGAGCACAAGCTGCGCATCGTCGGAGCGCTCCAGGACCAGGACCAGGTGGTCGCCATGACCGGCGACGGGGTCAACGACGCACCGGCGCTCAAGCGCGCCGACATCGGCGTCGCGATGGGCATCACCGGGACCGACGTCTCCAAGGAGGCGTCGGACATGGTGCTGCGCGACGACAACTTCGCCACCATCGTCGCGGCGGTGGAGGAGGGCCGGGTCATCTACGACAACCTGCGCCGGTTCGTCAGCTTCGCCGTCGCCGGCAACCTCGGCAAGATCATCGTGATGCTCGGCTGGCCGATCCCGTTCCTGCTCTCCGGCGACGGCGACGGCAGCGTCGGGTCGGCCATCGCCCTGCTGCCTCTGCAACTGCTCTGGCTCAACCTGATGACCGACGGCCTGCTCGGCCTGTCGATGGGCGTGGAACCCGCGGAGCAGGGCGTGATGCACCGACACCCGCACCGACCCGGAGCGAGCCTGTGGGCCGGCGGCCTCGGATGGCGGACCCTGTGGATCGGTGTGGTCATCGGTGCGGTGTCACTCGGGGTCGGCTTCGCCTACGACGACGCCGACCGGGTCGAGTGGCAGACGATGATCTTCACCACGTTGGCGTTCATGCAGGTCGCGCAGGCGATCGGCACGAGGTCCACCACCGAGTCGCTGCGCTCGATCGGCTTCTTCACCAATCCGGTCCTCCTCGCCATCGCCGGCCTGGTGACCGCGCTCCAACTCGCAGCGATCTACACCCCGCTGCGCACCTTCCTCGACCTCGAGCCCCTCGACGTGGTCGACCTCGCCGTCTGCGCGGGGGCAGGGCTCGGGCTGCTGGTCGTGCTCGAAGTCGTCAAGGCCCGGGCCCGAACGGATCGCACCGGCATCGTCTCGTCGAGCCGCACCGACGATCGGCCGGACGGACCCCGTGTTCCGTCCGCTTCGTCTCGGGCGTCGGCGCCGTGACGGGGTCGCGGACCCACGCTCCGCCGCCCACGATCGCGGGACACGTCTCGATCTAGTGGGTGCTGTCGTGCTGGTCGATGATTCGTCGGGCGACCTGCAGGGTGGTCTGTTCGTCCTCGGGGGCACTCTGGTGAAGGAGCGCGAGAGCTTGCTCGAGGGTGCACTCCTGGGCGCTCACGAGCATGCCGGCGGCGAGCGCGATCTGGGATCGATCGTCGACTTCGCCCTGGGCTGCTTCGACGACCGTGCGGGCGGCAGCGAGCTCCGGTGAGCGGCTGACCGCGATCGAGACCTGCGCAGCGAGCACGCGGCCGACTCGTTCCGCGCTCTCGTCGAACGGGCCGCTGCGACTGTAGAGATTGAGCGTCGCGACCGGGAAGCCGTTCGATGTCGCAGGGAGCGAGAGCACCGCCCGCACGCCCGCACGGCGCGCCGCGGCTGCGAAGTGGGGGAACGCCTCCCCCTGTTCGAGCAGGTCGAGGCGCAGCGTTCTGGCCGTGCGGAAGCTCGTCAGACACGGCCCACCGTCGAGGTCGTACTGGACCAGGTCGAGCTCGAGGGCGATCGTTCCCGACGTCGCAGCCGTGGCGGGCCGCCCGCTGATCGAGATCGCGACCGTCGCCATGTCACAACCCGGGACGGAGATGGTGGCCGTCTCGGCGATGTTCGCCAGGTTCGATCCGAGTGTCCTCTCCACTCCGAGTACGTGCGAGAGGCGTCGCAGGGTGTCGACCAAGTCGTCAAGCATCACTGGCGCACTCCCGAGCGGCATCCCGACTCACGACGTGGACGTTCACGGTCGACGCCTCTGTGCCCGAGCGACCATCTCCATCGCGATGTCCCGGACTTTCCGGTTCTCCTGTTGGGACTGCGTCACCAGGATCTCGAATGCTCGGTCGGGGCTGCAGCCCATGGTGTTCATGATGATGCCTTTGGCGATGTCGATCGGTTCGCGGCTCTCCAGCGCCGATCGCAGTTGCTCGCTGTGCAGGCGCGCCCCCCAGTACGCCTGCGCATTCGACAGCACCACTCCCGCCTGCGCAGCGAACAGCGACCCCGTTTCGACGTCCGTCGCGCCGAACGCGCCCTCCTGGTCGGAGTAGAGGTTGAGCGCGCCGACGGCGCTGTCGCCCGACATCACGGGCAGCGATAGCGTGCTTCGGACCCCGTGCGCCGATGCGGCCTGCGCGAACTCGGGCCAGCGCACGTCGCTCGACAGCGACTCCACGAGGATCGCCGACGCTTCTCGGAAGGCTTCGATGCACGGACCACGGCCGCTGTCGTACTGCGACTGGTCGATCTCAGGTGAAGTCGGATCGGTGAAGGCTTGGGTGGTCACCCGGTCGTCGACGATCATCGTGATCCCGGCGAACCGCGCCGGTAGGACCGACTCGACTGCGAGCTCCGAGACGCGCGTGAGCGTGGCGGAGATGCTCTGGTCACCGATCAAGAAGCGCGACAGCTCGACGAGACCTCGTTGCGAGGGGGTCGGGAGCGGGGCGTCGTGGTGCATCAGGATTCCTCGGCCGTGCAACGCGGTGTGAGCCACTCGCGTCGGTTCGGGGTGGCTCGCTGACATCCATGCCGTCGCGTACCCGCCTCCCCAGCAGAAGATGCGGTGATCGGTCGCGTCGTCGTACGAGTCGACGACGCGACCGACCCGAGAGATCGACGCGACCTCCGACTCGGATCGAACGAGTGGGGTGCACGTCCATCCGTGCACGTGGACGAGGTGAGCAGCTCGCGACCGCGACTCCCTGACGACGGGCTCGAACCTGCACCCGCTGAGCGATGAACCCACCTGCGCGTCGTCATCGTCGGGTCCCTGCGAACGACGCACCTCCACCGAAGGAGCATGCGGAGCCCTGCGACTGGTCCGGGGTCCGGGGACGACCGAGCCCGGCGGGATCCTGGGACCCATTCGGCTGAGAGCACAGCGCGACCCGCAGCGCGACGAGCAGCGGTCCCACCCCCCCGTGCGCACGACGTCACGGCCCGACTTCGCAGCCCGACGGCTCCTCGACCATCGGATCGTGCAGGACCCCCCGACACGTCGGCCAGAGATCGTCAGACCTCAGCACCCTCAGGACCCGATCGACGATCGGACCGGCCGCACCGCGGGCCCGCACCCCACCGCGCCGCTCCACACGTCGGCTCAGGTGATCGAGCAGACGTGTCCCCGCAGCGGTGAACACGGTGACACGACCCAGATCGATCTCGACCACGTCGCACCCGTCGGCGAGATCGAGGCACGAAGCCCGCACGAGCGCCACCGACCCCGCGTCGATCTCTCCGTCGAATCGCAGCGATCCCCAGCTCGGCCCACCGGGCCGCACCCCACGGAGCCTCACCGACCGCCAGGGAAGCGGAGCACCACCGTCGACGCCCTCCGCCGAACGAGACGATCGCATGATCGGGTCGCAACGCACTCTCACCCAGGCACCTCCGAAGAAGGGCCGCCGGGATCAGGAGCGACGAACGATGCGCCTGACGTTCACAAGCGACGAGACCCCATCGTACACGGACTGCGATGGGATGCACGTGAAGGCACTCGTCGGCGACGTCATCCTGACCGGTGACCCCGGATCGAACGCTCCGAGAGGTGCACGCCGGCCGCGATCATCGCCGCGCCGACACCGAGGAACACCAGATCGGCGACCAGCTGGCCCTCGCCTGCTCTGACGTGATGGATCGCGAGGAGGTGGTGGTTGATCACCCCTTCGACGACGTTGAACGATCCCCACCCCACCAGCAGACTGCCGACGAAGAGCCGCCACGGCGGCGGTACCGCCGGACCCCGAGACCAACGGTGCCACGTCCAGATGACGCCGACCAGGAGCGCCAGGTAGGTGAACGCGTGGAACAGTCCGTCCCACAGGGTGTTGACCTCGAGTCCGTCGACCGTCGTGACCGGACGAGCGGCGAGACCGATCCGATCCGAGCCCGTGTTGGACAGCATGTGGTGCCACTGCAGGACCTGGTGGAAGACGATCCCGTCGAAGAAGCCGCCGAACCCGACGCCGCACATGACGATCGGGGCACGCAGCCCCGCCCACCTCGACCTGCCCGGCGTGCTGGGTCCGTTCACGCAGCCGCCTCGAGGCTCGACGGGACCACCGGCTCGATCGGATCCGTCGGTGGTCAGTTCCGAGTGCCGCCGTCGACATCGCCGTCGATCTCGACCTCTTCGCGGCGCACCGTGCCCGACACCTCTTGCTCCTCGACCACGGTTCCGGTCTCGATCGCGACGTTCTCCTTGGCCACGACGTTCTTGTCGACGACCACCTCTTCCTCGCGCAACGTGACCTCCTCGACCACGTCGCCATCGGTGATCGTTCCCGAGGTCGTCCCATCCGCTGGGGTGCGCACGATGCGTGCGACCTGCTTCTCGACGGGGACGGTGACGTTCACGTCCTCGGTGACGACGTACTTGCGCAACCGCACCGAGCCGGCACCGCGCTCGCGCTTGTCGACAGCCAGCTGCTCTTCGGACAACGTCACCTCCGCACCGCCGGACCCGGTACTCGCATCGGCGTGGTCGTCGCCTTCATCGGCGCGTTCCCGATCACCGAACGCCGACTCGTGATCGACGGCATCGTAATCCAAGCCGTAGTGCCCGTACAGCCGCCGTTCGGCATCTGCGTCGAGGTGATCGTCGCCGTCCACGGCGGGAGCATCCTTGATCTGATCGGTCGTGTACGGAACGGCGAGACCACCCTCGTGGCGCGCGGTGCCGGCGATCGGAACGAACTGGGTCGACGTCCCGAACCAACCCGTCGAGACGGTGAACCACTCAGGTCGACCGGACCGGTCGTCGAGGTAGATCTGGTCGATCGACCCGATCTTGCTGCCTGCCGAATCGTACAGATCGGAACCGATCCATTCGTCGTAGGAGGAACGAGAATCGCCTGTGTCGGCCATGGGGAGCGTCCTTCGCTGATGAACCACCCCGTCGATCTGACGAGGTCGACGCGCCGGTACCCCGAGCCCGCCAGGCGCATTCGTCGACACCGTGCGCTCGACCCTCCCCGATCAGCGTCAACGTCGCCGCGCTGCGACCCACAGGAGGTGCGAGCAGCGGTGGCGGCGCTCGGCGTCATCGTGACGTCGCGGCGCCGTTCCACGGCCATGATCCGGTCAGTTCGACTTCGAGGCTGAACGACAGGAACGTGCGGATGACGACGATGGTGGCGAGTACCCCCACCGACTCGAACGTCGGTTCCAAGGCCACGGTGCGAATGATGTCGCCGGCGACCAGAACCTCGAGACCGAGGAGGATCGAGCGACCGATCGAGCGGCGCAGCGAAGCGAAGTCGGCATCCGCCGACGATCGGATCGCTCGCATCGCCTGGGTGGCCAGCGCCCGCGCGACGCCGGCGACGATGATCAGAACGCCGACGACCTCGACCGATTCGCCGAGGTGCTCGACCCATCTCGTGACGTCCACCATCGTCTCCTTCCGTTCTGCGGTTTCGCAGCGAGGTCGCCTGCGGCGTCCGCCGCGTCGCGGGGTTCGAACATTCCACCACGTCGCGGCTCGTCGCGGCGCCACCCGCCCGCCGCACGTCGGAGCAGCCGAACCGCGGTGGCACCGCCGCGGTCTCCGAGGACGAGCCATCGTCCGTCGCCGGCGCACGCGCGACGTCGTGCACGTCGTCTGCCCCGACGGACCTGGAGCAGATCCGACGCAGTCGCGACGACCCGTGACGCGAGACCCTCGAGGCTGCACCGCTTCAGGGACCTCCGACGAACCGATGGCGAGCGAGGGTGCGCGTCGCGTCGTCGCCGCGACGCGATGACCCTGTCGATCGATGCTGGCGCCGCGCCGGTCGCCGGGGGTCCACGGCACGGACGTGCTGAGCGGTTCTGGATCGAGACGGATCGGAGGCGACGTGTCGGGGTACGGGTGTCGAGCGGGCGCGAACGTGGACCAATCGGAAGGAACCGACGAACATGACGAACGAATCGAACGTGGAGGGCGCGACTCCGCTCCGCCCCGACGGTGACGACGGTGGCCGCCCGAAGTGGCTCGTACCTCTTCTCGCGATCGCCGCGATCGCCGTGCTGGTGATCGGCGGCTTCTTCGTCCTCGGAGGAGACGCCGACGTCGAGGTGGATCCCGGTGACATCGAAGCACCCGACGTGGACGTCGACCTCGACGCACCCGATGTGGAGATCACCACGCCCGACGTGGATGTCGATGTCGATCCCGGTGACGTCGACGTCGAGGAGGGCGACGCGGAGGCCGACCTCGACGAGTGACGCCCATCTCGAATCGAGCGTCGACGAACGAATCAGGATCGCACGCTCGGGTACTGGAGCGTGCGCATCCCCGTCACCGCGGGTGACACGGAGGCGTCCCACCACCGCCATGGAGAGAGACATGACTGACAACAGACCCGATACCTCACGCGACGATCAGGAGCAGGCGGCCTCAGCCGTGGCCGGTGACGCGAAGGACAAGGCTGCGGGTGTGCACGGCACGGCCAAGGCCGAAGCGAGGTCGGTGGTGGACGACGCGAGGTCGCAAGCATCCGACGTGCTCGGCACGACGCGCGCCGAGCTGCGAGATCGCGCCGCCGAGCAGACTCGGACGCTGTCGGCGGCGCTCTCGGACGCAGGCCGCCAACTGGGTGGGATGGCCGACGGAGCCGAGGAACCCGAAGCGCAGATCGCTCAGCTCACGAGATCGGCCGCCGACTCGCTCGGTGCACGGGCCCAGCGGCTCGAAGACGGCGGCTTCGACGGTCTCGTCGACGACGTGAAGCGCTTCGCCCGGAACCGACCCGGCGCCTTCCTGCTCGGATCGGTGGCCGCCGGGTTCGCGATCGGGCGTCTCGCCAAGCACGCCGATCTGCAGCGAGCGGGCGAGCGGGCGAAGTCCGAGTTCGACTCCGACGCCGTCACGTCGGGGCAGGATCGGTCCGGCGATCAGGACCGCTCGGTGCCGTCGGCATCGACCGCACCGACCGCACCGACCGCCAGCGTGGACGCCGACGCACCGCTGACCGCTCCGACGACGACGGGAGCGCGAGACCCCCGATGAGAGACGCATCGACGGATGGACGATCGAACCAGGGTGACACGTCCGATCCAACTCAGCCCGCCCGACCCGAGATGTCCCTCGGTGATGTCGTCTCGAAGTTGGGTGACGACCTGTCCGGTCTCCTGACGACCCAGGTCGAGATCGCCAAACTGGAGATCAAGGACGAGGTGTCGAAGGCTGCGCGCGGCGCCGGGATCCTCACCTCGGGTGCGTTCGCCGCCGTCGTCGCGGTCTTCATGCTGTCCGCTGCGCTCGCATGGGCCATCGCGGTTCCCCTGAACGAGTGGGCCGGCTTCTTGATCGTGGGCGCGTTGTGGAGCATCGCCGCCGTCGTGCTCGGGCTCATCGGGAAGAAGCGCCTCGAGGCGGTCGACGCCGTCCCGGAGACGACCAGAGCAGAGCTGGACGCGGACAAGCGCCTCGCCCAGCGACTCCCGTGACCGCCAGCCGATCTCGCCCCACCAACGCCAACACGAAGGACTGATGACCATGTCGAACGAACTCGACCAACTCCGAGACGAAGCCGACCAGCGCCGAGCTGCGATCGCGACCGACGTCGAGCTCGTCACCGATCGCGTCGCACCCGGCCGGATCGCCGACCGCCAGAAGGCCCGCTTCGGCGAGCGCGTCAGCGGGATCCGCGCCAGCGTCTTCGGCACCCCCGACCGGCGGCGAGGGAGCGCCGAACCGTCGACGTCGGACGATTCGTCGATGTCGGCGCGAGCCGGTGGGGCGCTCGACTCGGTGAAGGACTCAGCGCCCGATTCGGTCGCGGACTTCACCGAGGGGAACCCGTTGGCCGCAGGACTGATCGGTCTGGGCGTCGGGCTGCTCGCCGCTGCGCTGATCCCCGAGACCCGAGAGGAGCAGCGCATCGCCCGCGAGGTGCAGACCAACATCGACGACGCCGCAGCTGAGCTTTCTCAGGCCGGCCAGCAAGTCGCCGAGAACGTACGCCCGGCCGCCGACGACGCCGTCGCGAACGTGAAGGGATCGGCGACCGATTCGGCCAAGAACGTCAAGGACGACGCCACCGGCGCAGCATCCGACGTCGCCGACACGGCCAAGAGCGAAGCAGACCGCGCGAAGCCATCCAGCTGACATCGGCGACACCCTGGGCCGGCTCCGGCATCGAGGCCGCGTCGTGAGCGAGGCGCGTGCTCGACTCGGGTCCGTCGACGATGGTGCACCCGTCCGCTCGGCGGCGCCGCCTCGGCGCCTCATGTTCGCCTGCCGTCGGGTCCCGCCGACGGGTCGGCGACCGACGCCTGCTCGAATCCTCTCCGTTGCGGAACGGGGGGATTCGAACCCTTTCGGGAGCGCTTCTGAGAGCCGCCGGTGACCGCTGAAACCCGTGGCGGCAAGCCCCTGAGCTGGTGTAATGTCCGCACATGGCTTCTCGTGACCACGACGCCCCAGAGCGGCTCGGACGAGAGATAGGCCAGGTTAGGCCACCTCCGAGAATCCTTGTAACGAGCCGCTCACTCGTGAGGCCTTCGTACAAGTATGGAGAAGTCGACCGTCTCGACTGCCGAGGCAGCGTTGCTGCTCGGGGTCAGTGAGCAGGTCGTGCGCCAGCAGATCAAAAATGACGCTTTGACCGGTGTAGAGATGCACGGAGGGTGCTGGCGAATCCCACGCAGCTCGCTCCGGCCGATCGGTGACGTTGAGCGATTGGAGAATCGTCCAACGCCACCGTATGTCCTGCGTCTGGTCGAGCGACTGGACTCGTACGACTCGGGCATGATCCCGTGTGCCGATGCCGCGAAGATCGCAGGGGTCGGGGTGAAGGCGATGCGAAACGGTCTGCGCTCCGGTCGGATTCCCGGTGGACGCTTGGTTGGTGGTTGCTGGCTTGTCACCGTCGCGGACCTTGGTCGCTGGTTGGGTGTGTCGGGAGCAGGGGCATGACGTCAAGGCGAGGACGAGCCGCCCGAGGAACCGGCGTTGTCGAGGAACGCGCGACCGGCTGGTTCGTGCGACGCTCGGAGATGGTTGACGGACATCGTCGTCGGTGGTTCGACGGACCGTTCGAGACCAAACGTGATGCGTTGCGATCGTCACCAGTGCTGGCATCGCACCGTCAGACCATCGACGCCGGCGAGTGGATCACCGACTGGGCGCGCACCCGATCAGAGCAGCTTCGATCGCGGGATCGGTACTCGTCGGCCAAAATCGTCGAGCGTCACGTGCGGCTCCACCTTGCGCCGCACCTCTCTGGAATCAAGCTGGGGGAACTCCGGCCGAGTCATGTCTCGGCGATCGCCGAGGCGCTGCACTCGACAGGACGCATTCATCGAGCGGGCGCAGCCCTCGGCGCCGGAGGCCGAGCGGCCACCCGATATCCGTCGACAGGTCGTAATGCCCGGACACTCTCGCCGAAGACTGTTCGGAACATCCTGTCGACGTTGTCGTCGGCGATGAAGACTGCTGTGAACGACGACCTGCTTCGCTCGAATCCGGTTCGTGATGCTGAGATCATCGCCCGCCCGCGCGACGAGGGCGTCGAGGAGCTTGTCGTGTTCGACACCGATCAGGCGGACGCCCTTGCAGATTGGTGCCTGTCGAACATCGAGGCCGAGCCGTGGGCCCTGCCGGTCTTGATCGGACTTGACTGCGGGTTGCGGCGCGGAGAGATCATGGCGGTGAAGTCGACCATGATCGACGAGCAGACGAATCGCCTCAGGGTGAATACCGGCATCACCGAAGAAGGAGATCTGCTCGTCGACAAGCGGCTCAAGACGAAGCGCTCCCGACGAACGGTGGTTATCCTCGATCGGACGATCGCGGCCGTGAAGCGCTACCGCCAGTACCATGGCGTGACGCCCATCAACGGTCTGCTGTTCGTGGGTCGAGACGGGGGACTCGCCAACCCGGACACGTTCACCCAGGCGGTCACACGCTACCTCCGCCCGCAACTTGCCGAACTGCTTGGCGAGATCGCGTGGACACCCCACACCCTCCGACATACCTTCGCGACGCGACTGCTGTCTGAGAACGTCGCCCCGCAGACCGTGAGCGGACTGCTCGGCCACGAGTCGACGGCCTTCACCCTGTCGCGATATTCGCACTGGGTGGACAGTGACCCGCCGCTGCTGACGAGCCAAGTCACTGCCGCATTGGGAGCCTGATCAAATCGAACTTAGCTTGGGAAGCTTCCGATCAGTTCGCGCCGGCAGGGCGCTGACCAGGTGAAACGGGCGTCGAACGACGTGGTGGAAGATGGCCGTGCGTCATTCATGCAACTACGGTGAGACGTGTCCGGGGGCTGACGCGCTCTGCTCGCTGACGGCTGTCTACCGTTGCCTGCAAGATGTCTTTCATTTACAGTTAAATATGCGATGCGTGCTCCCGCCCCCACCCTGGCGCCAATGTTCCGTTCCGGCGCGCAGCTCGCAATCCTCGGCGAGTTGTAGCAAAAGAGCTACACGCTGACCGAACTCGCTTCGGTCGCAGGTACGTCGGCGGCGACGGCCGGACGGGAAGTCGAGCGGCTCCGAGAGAACGGCATCGTCGTCGTATCATCTGGTCCCGGTCGCTCGAAGCGGGTGTCGGCGAATTGGGACCTGCCGTGGGCTGGAGACCTGCGCCGAATCCTCGCCCACACCGGAGGGCTCGTCCCAACGCTCGAGCGGGCACTCGGACGAGACCCACGGATTCTTGCCGCCTGCATCTCTGGGTCGTGGGCTCGCCGGTATCACGGCGAGCCCGGACACTTCCCCCGTGACATCGACCTCGTCGTAGTGACCGACGCCTCGCAGTTCGACCTCGAGATCTCGTGGCGGAACGTCGCCCGCAACCTGGGCATCGAGCTGAATCCGATCTACCGACCGAGCGGATTTGATCCGGCGACCGACAGTCTCGTCGCCGGATCACCGATCGTCGAGCTCTCGATCAAAGAGGGAACCGAGTCCTCATGACGGCGTCGGACGACGGGTGGCTTGATGACCTCGTCGACGTGGGAGTGGTTGCAGCGCCCGGTCGCCCGGACGCAACAGCGAGGGATTCGCTGAGGGCTGCAGCTCGAACGTCGCTCGAAGACGCAACTCGTGATCCGCAACGCACTCCCGGCGGCGTCATCCGCGACACCGAGAACGCAGTCCGCCAAGCGATCACGGCGCTCGCCGCCCACCACGAACCCGGATCGTCGGACCGAACAAGCACGCAGCCGTCGTCCGGTTCGCAGAAGCCCATCCCGGGTTCGACGACGCCACAGTCGACAGGATCGATCAGATCCGAGTTGCGCGGAACGCAGGGACGTACGGCGAAGGGCACCAAGACGCCCCCGCCGAGTACACCCTAACCGACGCCGAACATCTCTTCCGTTCCGGCACGGGAGTGGTGAATCGAGTCTCCACGCTGCTGAACGCAGGTCGGCCGATTCCCCGCCACCCTCAGCGGGATGAGGCCGTAGTAGTATGGTCCGGCGACGGTCTGCTGTCCCGTCCCACGTCTGCCCGGTCGGCGAGTCCGGGAGCAACGTAGACGTCATCCGCCCACGATGGTGGCGAGGTAGTCGGTCGGGTCGGGCGTCCAGCCGGGGTTTGAGCGGATCAGGCTGCGCGGGTCCGCCTCGAGGAGACCGACGGAGGTCTCGGCGACGATCCTCGCTCCCACTGGCCCGAGGTGGGCGCCCGCGGTCACGAGCTGGGCTTCGGCAAGGATCCACCTCCAGAGTGGAGTGATGGGAGGAGCGCCGGCGACGTCGTTCCAGAACGCGGCGCGGACCTGGTCCTTCACGGTCGCGAGGTCGGTGTTGTCGCCAAGGACGTTGTAGTCGTCGGCGGAAACGAGGTTGCGGGGCTCGGAGGCCATAGCGTTGAGGATCGCTTCGCCGCTGGGCAGACCCAGGACGACACCACGACGCAGATTTCGCGCAGCAAGGTTTGCTCCGACCTTGGCCGGGAGGTCCGGTGGCGTCGTTGCTTCGTCGCCGGTCCCGAACAGGTTGAACAGCGCGGGAGCCAACTCGAGGCCGATCCTTGAACGACGGGCTGCGGGCGGGATCGGTGAGCAGCGTCCAGTCGACAATGCGGTCGGCAGTCGTGTTGGGCTGGCCGCCGAAAAGGTCGTTGCCGGGCTCACCGAACACGGGTCGAGGTGTCTGGCCGTCGGCGATGACGTATTCGGAGCGGACCTGGCTGTGTCCGTACGGGCATGCGGCACCGGAGAACTCGACCGGGATGAATTGGCCGAACGGCCAGTGAAGGAGGACGAGTCGGCGGCCGTAGAGGACGTCGTCGCAGACGGCGTCGCGGCACTGCTTTCGCATTAGGTCGTGAACGACGACCCACTGATACTGGAAGCGGGTGATGCGCTGTGCCTCTTCGAAGGTCATGCCGGCTTCGACGTGGCGGTTGTGAAGGCGCATGATGCCAATTTGGACCTGGGAGACGAGCACGTTCTCGTCGTTGCGCGGATCCGGGATGATCGCAGTGCCGTCGGTAGCCCTCGGCGAATCGTCATCGACGATCCTGAGCGTCTTGCTGTCGGCTTCGTACAGGAACGGGTCCGAGTCTGGGCCACGCCCGTACACCGAGTCCAAGTCGAACCGTGGGGTGCGGAAGTTGAACGGAGCGACCGCAGGATCGACAGCGGAGCGATCAAGGCGGGAGCCGGGTCTGCTGACGATTCAAGTGGGCCCGGGAGGACACCCAGGAACGACTCTGTCTCCAGCGTGACCGGCCTCGCATCCTGAACAGCCGGCTCTTCGGACGAGTCGCTTCCCGGACCCACCCGGGACGCATCCCTCAGCCGCAAAGCGCCGCCAGTCCGATTCAAGATGCGTCGCTCGTTTCCGATGTACATCCATGGGAGCGGACGAGATCGAGGGCGTCGACGAACGACGCTTCGTCGAGATCGACGCTGCATTGAAGCGGTTGAATATGACGGTTGCCATTGCGGTGGCCGGAGCTGCCGTGCTGTTCCTTGGTCGTTTCGGTGCAGGATTCTTAGCCTTCGCATCCGTTCCTCTGCTGTGGTGGATTGGGCGGCGCTTCCTCCGGTTGCAACGCCGAATGGGATTGCGCAGGTGGAACGCTGCGTTGATCATTACGATCACCGTGTCGGTCGTGGGTGGCGCGGCGACGTCGGGCGGGCTTGGGAGTCCCGTCGTCTACTTCACCGGTCTGATCGGGCTGTTCGCGCAAGCCACGTTTCCCAATGTCCTGTTCTCCAAGGTCGGTGGTCTTGCGTCGTTGACGATCATCGCCTGTATCGACCTCGGCCGCGGCGAGGCGATCGAACCGTTCGGTTTCACTGCTGCAGTCGTGATCGCCGGATACCTGCCGCTGATGGTTCGGCAACTGGTCCAGGTCGAGCAGATCCAGCGTCGCAGCGCCGTACTGGACGTTCTCACTGGCTGTCTCAACCGGCGTTCATTCGAAGATCACGCGGCTGAGCTCGATGCGCAGGCGCGCCTGACCGGTGCAGCGGTGGCGATCATCAGCTTCGACATCGATCACTTCAAAGCGGTGAACGATGAATGGGGCCACGCTGCGGGCGATCAGGTTCTGGAGAACGTCGCGTACGTAGCTCGTAAACAACTTCGACGGTTCGAGCTGATGTTCAGGGTCGGCGGCGAGGAGTTCGTCGTTGTGCTGCCCGATATGGGGTCCGCCGCTGCACTGACGGTCGCGGAGAAGCTTCGGAGCAGCATTGAAACGACCTCGGCAGGTGGAATCAGCGTCACCGCTTCCTTTGGTGTTGCCGTCGGATCAGACGGGATCGATGAGGTGCTCGCCCGGGCCGACGCTTGGCTCTACAACGCCAAGAAGTTAGGTCGGAACCGTGTGATCGGACCGGACCCGAGGGAGCGAAGCGAAAGCATCGAGACCTTGAATCGGCCGCACGGGCGACGAATCAGCGACATTGGGCCGAGTGGAGTTGACCTGATTCGTTGGACACTTGATTCTGGGGGTGACCCCTCAGAGGAAGGAGGCCCGGATGGGTCGTCCAGCGAAGTATCCAGCAGAGTTCCGACGAGAAGCGTTGGCGCTCGTGAAGTCATCAGGTCGTCCTATCGCGGAGGTCGCGAGATCTCTGTCGATTGCGGAGGGCACCTTGTGGAACTGGGTGAGAGCCGATCGAGAACAGTCCGAGCGTGACGCCGACCCTGACGCTCTGTCGGAGTCCGAACGCGCCGAGCTGAAACGGCTCCGCAAGGAAAACGTGCAGCTCGCGACCGACATGGAGATCTTGCGCAAGGCTGCGGCGTTTTTCGCCAGGGAGACGAACAGGTGACCGGCTTCCGGTTCGTCGACGAGCACCAAGCCGAGCACCGCATCATCGACCTGTGTCGAGTCGCCGGGGTCGCGAGGTCGAGCTACTACGCGTGGCGCACCCGAACACCATGCGCACGCCAGCGAGCGAACGCGGCGCTGCTGGTCGAGATTCGCGAGATCCACGAACAATCCCGACGCACCTATGGGGCGCCTCGCGTCACCGGCCAGCTCCGTCGACGCGGACATCGTGTCGGCCACAACCGCGTTGCCCGGCTGATGGCCGACAACCACCTGGTCGGAGCACACGCACGCCGAAAGTTCCGGCGCGGCAGGCACCCCAAGATCGTGCCGGCACCGGATCTGTTGCAACGCAACTTCACCGCGGAGCGGCCCGACACCCGGTGGGTTGCGGACATCTCAGAGTTCAAGTGCTGGGACGGCAAGCTCTACCTCGCCGGCATACGAGACCTCCACGACCACAGCCTCGTGGGCTGGTCAATGGGCGAACGCCAGACCACCGACCTCGTCATCGCCGCGTTGGTGATGGCGCTCGGACGCCGCAACCCCAGCCGCGATCTGGTCCATCACGCCGATCACGGCACCCAAGGTGGATTCAACTGGTCGTCGCAACACCTCGTCCCCGGAGGTGTTTCATGGTTCGTCGACAGCAGGCATCAGATCGAGCGATTCGTCCGAAGTTGCGGTCGCCTGGTCATCCGAAGTTCCAACGTGGAGTCGAGGTCGTGTTCTGGGCTCAGATCGCCAAGGGTGAGCGGGTCCCGATGAGTGGTCCAGGTGTTACGCGGGTTGGGGTTGGTGTCGGCTGATCCAGGCCTTGGCGAACTCGCTCGGGGTGAGGTCGCCGTGGGCCGTGTGGGGTCGGTTGATGTTGTAGTCGATGCGCCAGTCCTCGATGATCACTCGGGCCTCGAGGAGGCTGTCGAACTGCCAGAGGTTCAACAGTTCGTCGCGTAGGCGGCTGTTGAAGCTCTCGATCCAGGCGTTCTGCCACGGTGAGCCGGGATCGATGAACACGCACTCGGTGCCGTTCGCTGCGCACCACTCGGCGACCACGACAGCGACGAACTCGGGGCCGTTATCGAAGCGCACGAACGCTGGCGGCCGCCCGCGTTCGATGGCGAGGCGGTCGAGGCAGGCAACGACGTCGTCGGCGGTGATCGAGTGCGCGACATCGATCGCAAGTGCTTCTCGGGTGTATTCGTCGATGACGTTGAGGATTTTGACTTGGCGGTGGTCGATGAGGTGATCGAACTGGAAGTCGAGCGCCCACAAGGCGTTCGGCGCGATCAGCGACATGGGCCCAACGTGCGCGCCGACTCCGGTGAGGCGCTTCTTGCGGGACTTGGTCGGCACCTGCAGGCCCTCGTCACGCCACAGGCGCCGAACCCGCTTGTTGTTGACCTTCCAGCCGCCCCGGCGGAGTTCCTTCGCGGCACGTCGCCACCCCCACCGGGGTCGCCGCTTCGCGAACGCCCGGAGGAACTCGCGTAGCTCGGCCTCGTCATCGGGGACCGGTGGCGGGTCGAGGCGCTGAGTTGAGCGGTGCTGACCCACGATCCGGCACGCCCGACGCTGCGAGACCCCGAACCGATCCTCCAGCTCGCGCACGGCGTCACGGCGGCGGTTCGGGGTCACCATTTTCCCTCGGCGAGATGCTTCAACATCTCCTTGTCCAGCTCCGCCTCGGCCAGCAGCTTCTTCAACCGGGCGTTCTCGGACTCGAGCTCACGAAGTCGTTTCGCGTCATCGGCTTTCATGCCGCCGTATTGGTTCAGCCAGCGCGCCCAGGTCGATTCGGCGATGCCGAAGTGTCGGCACACCTCCTCGACCGTCTGACCGCCAGCGAGGAGCTTGTGGCCCTCGGCGAGCTTGCGGATGATCTGTTCCGGCGTGTGTCGTCGTCGAGACATCGTCGGTCCTTTCTGCCCCGACCACCATGGCCGGGACGATCAGACCGCACAACTACTGGACCACTCCCAGGGGGTCACCGCACCACGACGATGCGATCGTCGGCAGCGACAAGCGGTTGTACATGACGGCGACACCGCGGATCTATGGCGATCAGACGAAGGCGAAGGGCAGGCAGCACGAAGTGGTGCTGTACTCGATGGACGACGAGACCCAGTTCGGGCCGGTGTTCCACGAGTTGCCGTTCGGAAAAGCGGTGGCGGACAAGTTGCTCACCGACTACAAGGTTCTCGTCCTCGCCGTGAACGAGGACGCGGTGTCCGATGCGTTCCAACGCCAGTTGGCGAGCGAGTCGGGCGGCGAACTGCAACTCAACGACGTTGCCCGCATGGTCGGCTGCTGGCACGGGCTGTCGAAGCGCGGTCCGCAGTTCAGGGATTCGGGCGACCTGAACCCGATGCGACGGGCGGTGGCGTTCTCGTCGACGATCAAGCGGTCGAAGCGGTTCACCGACGCACTCCCGAACGTGATCGCGGCAGCGTTGGAAGAACGCAGCGACAGGAACTCGGTGCGGGTCGAGGCCGATCACGTCGATGGCCAGACGAACGTCAAGTTGCGCCAGGAGTCGATTGCCTGGTTGGAGGAGTCGCCGGGGCAGGGCGTGTGCCGGGTGCTGTCGAATGCGAAGTGTCTCACCGAGGGCGTTGATGTGCCTGCGCTCGATGCAGTGATGTTCCTGAACCCGCGCAAGTCGATCGTCGACGTGGTGCAGGCCGTGGGGCGGGTGATGCGTCGAGCCGAGGGCAAGGACTTCGGCTACGTGATCCTCCCGATCGCCGTGCCCGGTGGTGTGTCACCCGAAGAAGCGCTGCGGGACAACGAGCGCTACGCCGTGGTGTGGGAAGTGCTCCAAGCGCTGCGGTCGCATGACGAACGTTTGCGGGCCGAGATCAACAAGATCGACATCAACAAGACGTCCTCGAAGGTGAACGTGATCGGGATCGGCCTGGCCGGTGGTGACGACGCCGACGAACCGGGTGTGACGACAACAGTCGAGGGTGGCGCGGGGCAGATGAGCCTCGACCTCCCGGACCTGACCGAGTGGCGTGACGCGCTCTATGCGCGCATCGTCGACAAGGTCGGTGACCGCCAGTACATGGAGCACTGGGCGAAGGACATCGCCGACATCGCCGCCGCGCAGGAGACCCGCATCCGATCGGTGCTCGATCATGCGGATCAGAACCCGGAGGCGGTGGAGCGGTTCGAGGTGTTCCATTCGGCGTTGAAGGACAACTTGAACGACGGGGTCACCGCCGATGATGCGATCGGAATGTTGTCCCAGCATCTGATCACTCGCCCGGTGTTCGAGGCGCTGTTCGGTGGTGACGACTTCACGAAGGCAAACCCGGTGAGCCAGGTGATGCAGGCGATGATCGACGAACTCGATGCCACGAACATCGGCTCGGAGACCGCGACGCTCGACGCGTTCTACGAACACATCCGGCTCTTCGCGCTTGAGCGTGGTGGTGGTTTCTTGAGCATCCACTGTTGAGGTCCCGTGGCCTCGCAAGTCTTGCGGTCTTCCACAACTGCGAGACGAGGAGACCACGGGATGATTGAAGGTAGCAACGCGGACGCGCTGCTCGGGCTGATTGGTGTGCGGATCTGCGCTGTCGAGGTCGGCGTCGAGGTGACGATCACGATCGAGACAACCAACGACCGGGTCGGGTGCCGCTCGTGCGGAGTGATCGCGAAAGCGCACGGCCGTCGGCGTGTCAGGGTGCGCGATCTGGCGACGTGGGGACGAGCGACGGTGCTCGTTTGGGTGAAGCGGATCTGGCGCTGCCGCGAGCCGCTGTGTGCGACGGTGACGTGGACCGAGACCCTCGACGCGATCGCGTCTCGGGCGTCGCTGACCGAGCGGGCCGGGTTCGAGATCTGTCGCCGGGTCGGCGAGGACGGCGACTCGGTCGCGGCGGTCGGCCGCGACTTCGGTGTCGGCTGGGCGTGCGCGATGAACGCCGTCAACGTGCACGGCCGACGCCTCGTCAACGACCCCGATCGAATCGGCCATGTCACCAAGCTCGGCCTGGACGAGACAGCGTTCCAGCGGCCATCGAAGCATCGCGGTCACACGAGCTACATCACTGGTTTCGTCGACCTCGCCCGACCGCGACTCCTCGACGTCGTGTTGGACCGGACCGGTGCTGCTGTTGATTCCTGGCTCGCACAACAACCCGCTGGTTGGCTGGCCGGGATCGACCAGGTCGCTCTCGATCCGCACCGCGGTTACGCCAACGGGCTCACCGCGACCTTGCCCGACGTGGTCGTCGTTGTCGACCGGTTCCATGCTGTCGGGCTCGCCAACCGCGCTGTTGACGACGTGCGCAGACGGGTGCAACAAGACACCCTCGGGCACCGAGGCCGCACCGGTGATCCGCTCTACGGCATTCGCCGACTGTTGCTACGCGGCTACGAACGCCTCACCGAACGCCAGCTCGAACGCGTCGAGGCGGGACTGGTCGGTGACCGCTACGGCGAGGTCGGAGCAGCCTGGCTGGGCAAGGAACTCGTTCGGGAGATCTACACCGCCGGCACCCTCGCTGAGGCCCGCCAACGACTCCACGTCTTCTACACGTTCGTGGCTGACGCCGAGGTCGGCGAACTCGTCCGCCTCGCCAAGACAATCAGTTCGTGGGAGACCGAGATCCTCGCGTTCCACACCACCGGCGGACTCTCCAACGGGCCGACCGAGGGCATCAACTTGCTGATCAAGAAGATCAAACGAGTCGGCCACGGCTTCGCCAGCTTCGACAACTACCGACTCCGCCTCTTGCTCCACGCAGGCGTCGACTGGCACACTCACCCCACCGCACGACTGCGAAGCCACCCACCACGCTCAGCCGCGTAGAGCCACACATCCGCATGCTCGTCGGCGGCATCAACTCCGCCGAGGGCCGCCAGAAGGTGATTGCGGAGCTGTACGAGAAGTTCTTCAAGAAGGTCGTCCCGAAGACCGCGTCGAGCTTGGGGATCGTCTACACGCCTGTCGAGATCGTCGACTTCATCAACCGTGCGGTCAACGACCTACTGCACGAGCATTTCGACGGTGCGTCACTGTCGGACGAGGGCGTGCACGTGCTCGACCCGTTCACGGGCACCGGAACGTTCATCGCTCGAATGATCCAGTCGGGTCTCATCGAGCCGGATGCGTTGGCCCGCAAGTTCCATCAGGAACTCCATGCGAACGAGATCATGCTGCTGGCGTACTACATCGCGGCGATCAACATCGAGACCGCATTCCGGGGTGCGATGGCCGATGCCGGCACGGAGCTCAAGTTCTACGAGTCGTTCCCCGGCATCGTGCTCACCGACACGTTCCAGATGACCGAAGAAGACGACTCGATGGACACCGTCTTCTTCCCCCGCAACAACGCACGAGCCGACCGCCAGAAGAACCTCGACATCCGCGTCATCGTCGGCAACCCGCCCTACTCCGTCGGCCAGTCCAGCCAGAACGACGACAACGCCAACCTTGCGTATCCCACCCTCGACAAGTCGATCGGCGACACCTACGCAGCTCGGTCGACGGCGACGCTGAAGAACTCGCTCTACGACTCCTACGTGCGTGCGCTCCGGTGGGCGAGCAACCGGGTAACTGAATCGCCTGACGGTGGGATCGTCGGCTTCGTCACCAATGGCGGATGGATCGACGGCAACACCGCCGACGGCATCCGCCACACCCTCGCCGACGAGTTCCATCACGTCTACGTCTTCAATCTCCGCGGCAATCAGCGGACCAGTGGCGAGGAGAGCCGAAAGGAAGGCGGCAAGGTCTTCGGGTCCGGCAGCCGCAACACCGTCGCCATCACCCTGCTGGTTCGCAATCCGGGCGCACCTTCGTTCGGCGGAGCCGAGATCCACTACCGAGACATCGGCGACTACCTCAGCCGCGACGAGAAACTCGCCATCGTGGACGTTGCAGCGGTCGAGACGGTGGCGTGGAAGAGCGTCGCGCCGAACGAACACGCCGACTGGGTCGATCAGCGCAGCGCTGCGTACGACGAACTCATCCCCCTTGTCGATGGGCCTGATGCCGTTTTCGGTCTCGGGTCGAATGGCCTGAAGACCAACAGAGATGCATGGGTCTACAGCGCGTCTTCGAGAACGCTCGGCACGAACGTGAGATCGATGTCGAGCTTCTTCAATTCCGAAATCGACCGCCTTGCTGCTCATAGCGGCGGCCTTGAGCGTGCGGTCGACGCAGATCCGACCAAGTTCAGTTGGGTGGCGATGGACTACAGGCGGCTTGAGCGCAGAGATCGTCTCGACGTATCCGAGGACTTATTCACCGAAGCGCTGTATCGGCCGTTCTTTCGGCAGGCTGTTGCGTTGTCGGCGCAGGTAGCTGCACGGACTAGCAATCTCCTGCAGATCTTCGGGCCTTCCCGCACGAACGTCAGACTCGCATTGGACAACAGGCCCCAACGACTTCTCGACAATGGCGTCGTTGGGCGTTCCCGACCTCAACCTGATGGGCGCCGGCAACGCTTCGGCCGTCCTCGCTCGCTGGAAGTATGTTCCCTGCGGGGCGGAGTCGCTGCTCGACGAAGGTCAGCGTGCGGGAGCGAGCGACCGAGTCTCCTATCTGAGTACTGCCGCGGTCACCAAGTTTCGCAATGCGCTTGGCGACGACGTCACGGACGACGACGTGTTCCACTACGTGTACGGGGTGCTGCACTCGCCGGAGTTCCGGTCGGAGTTCGAGGTCAACCTGAAGAAGGAGGCGACGCGGGTTCCATTCGTGACCGATCGGGCTGCGTTCGATGCGTTCGTCGCCGCCGGGGCTGAGTTGATGGAGATTCACATCGGCTACGACGACCATGACGTCGTCGAGCCGTACCCGCTCGTCGAGGAGTGGTCCGACGACGTCGGCCCCGACCATCCCAATTTCGACTCCGCCCGTCTCCTCGTCGGCGACAAGAAGATGAAGTACCCGAAGGTCACCGACACCGACCCCGAGTCGGAAACGCACGGCAAGAAGGTCGCCGACAAGACCCGGCTGATCTACAACGATTACCTCACGCTGTCGGGCATTCCCGAACGGACGCACGACTACGTGCTCGGCACACGATCGGGGGTCGACTGGATCATCGACCGCTGGTACGTCAAGACGGACAAGGCGTCGGGCATCGTCAACGACGTCAACCAATGGGGCCTCGAACAAGGCAAACCCCGCTACATCGTCGACCTCATCGGCCAGGTCGTCGCCGTGTCGCTGCGCACCGTCGACATCGTCGACTCACTCCCCACGCTCCGCTTCGACGAACACGGCACCCACGTCGTCTCGTCGGGCAGGGTCGAAGGCTGGCGGCCGCCACTGTGATCCCACTGGTGCCCGTCCGAGAGCTGTTCGATCTATCACCACGGTCCTGGTGGTTGCCCTCCGCCGTTTCAGACGGTGCGATCGTCTTGGAACCCGCCCGGCGCTCCGAGGTGGTTCGTTCGCGGGTCCGCGTCGAGGCGTAGCGTTCGATGGTGGAAGGTGAGGAGGTCGTCGTTCGCGAGAGCACCGGTTCCGACCTGGCCTCCGTTCTTGCTCTGTTGAAGCAGGCGAAGTCGACGGTGGGCTTCCTGCGTGACCAGGCTGTTGAAGAACGGATGCTCAAGGGCACGCTGCTCGTCGCAGACGCTGACGGGATCGTCGGCTACGTCCTCTACGACATCGTCTCCGGAACGATTGCGATCCGCCAGCTCGTCGTTGACCAAGCCGCACGCAAACTCGGAACCGGAAGGCTTCTGATCGAAGCCGTCGTCGCTCGACACGAGGAGTCGACCCGAGGGATGCGTCTCTGGTGTCGGAGGGACTACGCCGCAAACGACTTCTGGCATCGACTCGGGTTCGCGCCGCGGAACGAGCGAAGCGGGAAGAGCGAAGGCCGAATACTGACGTTGTGGTGGCGGGGGTTCGGGCAGCCCGACTTGTTCAGCGTCGCACGAGACCTTGACGAACGACCCATCGCTGCGCTCGATACGAACATTCTGATTCGTGGATCCGACGGCGATCTCGAAGTCGTGGAGGACCTCCTTTCGGATTGGGTGCGGGCCGAGGTGGCGTTCGAAGTGGTGGATCACTCGCTCGTTGAGATCAACCAACACGACGATCTTGTCGTGCGCCGGAGACACATCGAGTATGCGTCGTCCTTCGACGAGCTTCGCTACGAGGCAGACCTCGCCGTCGCCCTGTTCGAAGCCGTCTCGGAGTTACTCGGCACCGGTGCAAGCCCTCACATCGAAGACCTTCGGATTGCAGCGCGTGCGGCTGCCGGCGGGGCAACGTGGATAGTGACCGAGGATGACTCGTTTCGACGTTCGTGTAGGAAAGCGCTCCTCGATGTCGCTGACCTTGAGGTCGTGTCGATCTCGGAGATGCTGCTGGTTGCGGATCAGATCGCTCGCCACGAAACGTACAGCGGACAACTTCTGCAGGGAACGGAGATCGAGGTCCGGGAAGTCGGTGTCGGAGACCTCGACGAGATTGCTCGGAGTTTCGTCAATCCGCAAGCGGGCGAGGGCTTCAAGTCGTGGCGGAAGCGGCTCAGTGAGCTCGTCTCCAAGGTCGACGACGTTGAGTTGCTTCCGTTCGTTGATGGTGAAGGCCTCGTCGCGGTTGCGGCGCTCAGGCGAGGCGACGTCATGGAAGTCCCTGTCTGTCGCGTTCGCCGTGGCGCAGGCGAGCCGACACTCGCACGACAGCTGCTCGGCTGGCTTCGGTATCGCTGTGCGCAGCGGGGCTTCTCGGCCGTCGTGATTACCGACCCGAATCCGGGAACGTGGATCGAGCGCCACTATTCGGCGGAAGGGTTCTTTCTGGCTCCCCGCCCGACTGCCGTACCGATCTCGTGCAGCTTGACCATTCAGGAAGTCGTGGACCGTCTGATGTTCGAGCCGTTTACGACACCCGAGTGGGGCGCTCGGTCCGACGAACTTCTCGCACTGTCCGCCGCACCAGCGACGGCGCACTCGATCGAGCGGGCGTTCCACCCAGTCGTGATTACCGGTTGCGGCTTGCCGACTATTCGGATGCCCATCAATCCTCGGTTCGCCGCAGAACTCTTTGATTACGTGCTGAGCGATGCACAATTGTTTCGGCGCGACAGGGCTCTTGCGCTGCGTCGTGAGCACGTCTACTTCAGGTCGCCGACGTCCGCGGCGCTGCTGCGGGCGCCAGCTCGTTTGCTGTGGCAGGTGACTGGAGATCAGGCTCGTGGGGGAAGATCACTGCGGGCCAAGTCACTGCTCGACGAGATGGTGATCGGGGACGTGGATCAGTTGGTCAGCCGCTTCTCGCACCTTGGTGTGCTCGACCGAGACCAGATTCAAGCGATGGCATCTGACGGGAAGGTGATGGCCCTTCGCTTCTCGCATACCTGGGTGTTCCCGACTCCGATCACCCTTGCCCAGTACCGTGAGGTCATGCGCCGACTGGAGCCGGGAAAGGGTCTAGCTCACGCCGGACCACAACCCGTGAGCGAACATGTGTTCGTTGAACTCGCTAGACTTGCCGGATGACGCTCCCGACAGTGCTCATGTCTGTGAGGTCGCCACATGTCGAGCGCCTGCTATCCGGCGAGAAGACAGTGGAGTTGCGGCGGCGGCGATGGCGCGTTCCTGATGGGTCCTCGGTGTTGCTCTATGGATCTCGAAAGGAACGAGCGATAGTCGGCTCACTTGTCGTCAAGGCGACCACGGATGGCTCGCCTACGGCAATTTGGAACGCGCACGGACGTGCATCTGGTCTCACTCGAAGCGAGTTTCGGCGCTACTTCGACGGAGCGGAGAACGCAGTCGCGATTGAAGTGTGCGACGTCCGGTCGCTCGAGGATCCGCTCACCCTCGACGAGCTTCGCCGGCGCAATCCCCGCTTCCACGTCCCTCAAAGTTACCGCTTCGTGCCGCCCGACGAGCTGGCCATCGTCCTCAATGGCGAGCGAGCCCAGCTGTTGCCGTAGGGCGGCGCCGGTTACCCGACGACTCCGATCGTCCGGAGGCGTGCCTTCAGCACTCGATCTGATATGCCGGAGCGGTCGCGAGCCATCCAGTGAGTCGCTGCATCGAGAAGCAAGTCGCCAGCCCGCTGAGCGATGAGGAGTTCGAAGAGGCCCATCGTTGCGTTCGTAACCGAGCGGACGGCCGTCAGGTATGCGGCACTGCGGGCGTCGGTGAGGTGGCCCATGTAGAACATCGATGGATCGCCGTAGTTTGCGCGAGCGCGGGATCGATACATGAAGTCGAACACCGTGGTCGGCTCGGTTCGGTGGTCGATCGCTGCGCGTTCTCCGTTTCGAGCGCGTCCGACGCTTCGGCGGCGCTTCTGCTCGGTGAGGAGGTCATCGATGCGCTTTCCTCTCGTTGTCTTGAGCATCTTCGCAACAAGGTCGTAGCAGTCGACGTCAGAAGCCAGGTTGCTGACCTCGGTTGGCGTCGCCGTGAATCCCGAGAAATTCAGAGGACGATGGCTCTCGCACCGACGGTCCCAGGGCGCAGGGATCAGAGAAGATCGGGTGAGGGCGGCGAGCGACTTCAGCAAGGCACGATGCGACGTCGGTGCCGAACCGTTCTGGACGAGCAACCATGCGAGCGCTGCTCTTCCGCTGCTGTAGTAGGCGAAGACGTTGATCCACTGCGTCTGAATGGAGGCTCGGGGATCGTCAGGATCAACGAGGTAGAGGTTCTGCTCGCTGTTCCAGCCGTTGAGGAGTAGCCCCTTGAGGACTTCGGATGAGCCTGCAAAGGCTCGGTTCTGCAGTTTCTGGAATGCGGACCGAGATGCGACGTCGCTGACCAGTTGAGGGATTGGATCAGAACCGAACTCCGCTTCGACGGCACGGGCCAAGCAGTCCCAGTATCCCAGGTACGTGGTGAACGCCCTCGCCTCGTCACTGTCGGAGTCGACAAGCGCGTACACATCGAGACCGCGGGTGAAGTTGATCTCGACCACTTGTCAATCGTGCCGGGCTCGGCGTTGGTCCCCAACTCGGTTTCGGTACGCGCTATCCAAGGCTGACTACGATCGTCGACAATGACGGGCGCGACGGTTGGGAGTGGTCTTGTCGACATGCGTCAGTCCAGCATCGACTTCGTGGCGGCTCGTCGTCAGGTTGAAGCACTGACGGAGGTGCCGGCGACGGTGCGGGCTCGCGCGTTCTCGATCTACGTCGGTCTCTTCGAGTACGCCGACGACGAGGGTGCGGTGCAGACGCTTGCGGCTGACTTCATGGCGCAGTTCGAGATCAATCGCGGCTCGTGGTCGACATACCGTCGAGTGCTCGAAGCGGCGTCGTTGATCAGCATTGAGCGCGCCGACGGCGACGGTCGCGCCCGGCCTGTTCGCCTTCTTGCGCCTGAGGTCTGACGCCGAGCGAAGAATCCTTGTAACGCCTCGGCGGTTTGTGAGGCCTTCTTGTGGGTGTGAGAGCACCGAACCGGACTGCCCGGGCACCCCTTGCGCAACGCGTACGATCGTTGTACGTTGATGAGATGACACTGCGTGGCCGAGGGCCATCGCAGGGTCCGGGGTCGTCGGGGCGGCACCGAGTTCGGGTCTTGCGGGAGACGCCGTGAGTGCCGTGCGCGCCGACGAGTTGCAGGCGACCACCGCGTCGACTGCGTCGAGAGTCGGGTTCGAACACTCACTCGCGGACTTGCAACGCTTGACGAGTCGCCGGCTCGTGGCTGCGTCGAGGATCCACTCGCGGGACTTCGGGATGAGTCGATTCAGGTCCGTCCTCCATCTGGCTTCGGGCGAGCGAACTCTCCTTCGGGATAGCGCGGTCTGTTCGCTCTCGCGTGTCCCAACTGGTCGGTTCGTCGCGGCGATCGCAGCCGCTCTTGCAGGGCTGATCTGCTTGCCAGGGTTGGCCCTCGCGTTGATCGTCGGTGATGAGGGGAACCGGACGGCGAGGTTGCTCTTGCTCGCGACGGTCTGCGTCTTTGCGGCCGTCGGGATTTTCTCGTGCGTCCGGCAACTCGTCGATGCACGGAAGTGGTGGGGACTGAACGGTCGAATCGTCGTGCTGTCGAACGTGGCTGTTGCTCGCCGAGGGGAAGGCCTCGGACGAGCGTTGCTCGACGACGTCGTGCGACTCGCCGATCGCAACGGTTGGCGACTCGCCCTGGCAGTCGATGACGACGCCCTGGCCGCGAGACATCTCTACGGCTCGGTCGGATTCGTCGAGGTCCAGCGCCACGGCCAGCCGTCCAGTCGTACCGCGATGTCGCGGCCTTCTGCCCAAGTCGACGATCGTTCTTCCGGCACGACCTTCATCGACGGCGCTCTGCTCCTACTACTCGTCAGCACGACGGCGTTCGTTATCTCGTCGTCCTCGCTGTCCTGGTCGTCTCGAATCGCCGTCGGGTGTGCGCTGTGGCTTCTCTGTTCGGCGTCGCGTGTCGATCTTCGTAGTCACCGGCTGCCGAATCGTCTGCTTGCAACGGCCGCTCTGCTCGCAGGGCTCGCGGTCGCGCTGACCGACACGTTCGACGTCGTGCTGATCGCTGCAGGGATGGGGGCCGCTCCGTTCTTGCTCGTCCATCTCGTCGATCCTGCAGCGCTCGGGTTCGGGGACGTCAAGTACGCAACGGTCGCCGGCGCGCTGATGGCGGTCTGGTGGTGGCCCGGGGCCGTGGCGATGAGTGTGGCCACGCTCGCTACGACCTGTCTCGTTCGCGTGCTGCGACCGACGGGTCCGCTCCCGATGGGGCCGACGCTCTTCGTCGGAACGACGACGGCAGTCGTCGCCTCGATCCTCCTGGCCCAGAAGGGACTCCTGCCATGAACCACGTTCGAACTCTTCTCGCCGGAGTTGTTGCACTATCCGCGGTTGCCTGTTCGGGGTCGGACAGCGCGACTCCCGACGCCACTGCACCGCCGCCAACCCCAGCGCCAGCGTCGACGAACACGACGGCAGCGGATACGACGACCGTCGCCCAAGAAACGACTCCACCTCCCACCGAGGCGGCTACGACGTCGACATCGCCATCGTCATCGACGACGACCACCGAGGTGACCGACGAGACGACCACGACGACGCAAGAACCGACCGGGTTCATCCCGGACGGCCTCGGAACGCCGGTCGACAGCGCTCCCGGCGTCAGTTCGCCGGGAGAGGTTGTCGAACTCATCGAGAACGTTTGGATCTTCATCCCCAGCGAAGCAGATGAGAACGACGCCAACGTCGTCCCGCCGCTCGCCGAGGACGAGCACATCATCGTGGCGTACGCGGAGGCGCAAGCTGCCTACCACGAGCAGGCGTCGATGAGCCCGATCCCCGTCGAACCCAGTGAACGACTTGCAGCCTCGGTCGCCGACGGCGGGGCACGCCTGGCGGAGAACATCTTCGTACCGAGCGCGGCGGCGGAGCAGCACCTGGACCTCAGCGACGGAATTATTCTTCGACCCGTCGTCATCGCCGATCCACGATCGGACACCGAGGCGTTCATCTTCGATTGCCAGCTCGACGGGACCGTGTTCGTCAACGCCGACGGAAGCCTCGCAGATGGCCAAACGCCAGGCGTGAAGGAGTTCCCGCAGATTGCTTCGATCGTGAAGGTGGGCGACGACTGGATCGTCGAGCGGCTGACCCGAGACGAGAGGGCATGCGCCTGACATCTGTGCTCGTCGCAGCGGCCGCACTCGGGTTGTCGAGCGCGTCCGTCGCACACGCCGGGCCCGACGACGGCGGTGGACCACCCTTGATCCCGGGCGCACGTCAGGTGCACATCAGAAACTCGTCGGGTGGATTGGGTGTGTACACGTCGATCCCGAGTGGTTCGACGTTCCGTACTCACGGCGGCGGAGCGGCGGCCGAGTGCACTGGCGTCGCCGCCGGCGATGACCCGGACACGCTCGACATCGTGGAGGACCAGCGTCCGATCCGGTCGACGAAGTGGATCTTCATCGAAGGTGTCGCCGTCGTCATCCCGATTCCGGTCGACCTCGACGTGTACGACCCGTCTTCTGGTCCGTCGCTGGACGACACAGTGCGGACCTTCTCGGTCTATTGCGCGGACACGTTCTTCAGCTCGAACTTCAAGGGCTTCATCGACGTAGCGGCAACCGATCCGATGCTCGATCCGCGGACGCAACTGACGGATCTCTACAACGGGCTGGAGCTCGAAGCGTTGGCGGTGTACGAGAACAAGGTGGTCGGTGAGTGGGGCGGCCTGGTGGTCCGTAACCCGGCGTGGTTGGCGATCAACGGCTCGGCGTGGCGGACTCAGACGTCGAATGCGCAGTACTACCGAGGTTGGGAGTTGTACCTCATCACCCAACCGGTCGGTCTGGATTTCACGGTCGACTTCGTCCCCGACCCGGATCGACCGTCACCGCCGTTTTCCGGTGTCGTGCCCTGCATCTCCACCGACGACGACTTCCCGGTCGGCGAGACGATCGAGTTCCCGCAGCGGCCGAGCGACTTGGCCGACTTCGCGGAGCCGGGGAGCAACCGAGCGTGCGAGTGGACACCGCCCGGTCCTGGCGAGGTGACGATCACGGCACGCCAGACGTTCGCTGTGACGTTCTGGGCATCGGGATCGGTCGAGCCGCAACCGGACTACGTGTGGACCTCGGAGCCGGTCACGTTCCGAGTGGGCGAGTTGGTGGCGGTGAACGTCAATGAGTGAGGAGACCAGACCATGTCGCTGACCGACACGATCCGACCCACAACGTCGTCCACGTCGAAGCCGTCGTCGCCGCGCCCGAAGGTGAAGCTGCCGTGGCTACTCGGCGCGGCAGGGGTGTTCGTGTTGAGCGTGATGCTCGTGCTGTTGGCGGTGTCGAACGCGTCGGATCGCACCCAGGTCCTGATGGTGGTCGAGCCGGTCGCCGCCGGCGAGCAGATCCCGGACTCGGCCATCGGCGTCACCGGAGTTTCGAACGACAACGGGTTCGGGCGCATCTACCTCGAATCCCAACGGTTCGAGATCGTCGGGGCCGTCGCCGTCGGCGACCTTGCGCCCGGCGACTTGTTGGGCCCGTCGATGGTCACCGGTGAGCCGGACACGTTCGACGGCGAGCGACTTGTCGGTGCGGTGCTGCGGGCGGGGCGCTACCCCGAGGGGATCCAACGTGGTGACACGGGCCTGGCGGTGTCCACTCTCGATCGGTCGACCGATGTCCCGTCGGCGATCCCGGTGAGGGTCGTTGCGGTGTCGTTCTCGGAGACTGCCGAAGCTTCGGTCACCCTGGCCGTCGCGGATGCTGATGCGCCGCTGGTTGGCACGTGGGCTGGCACCGACGAACTGGTCATCGTGATCCAACCGCTCGGAGCCGAACAGTGAGCTTGATCGCGGTCGGGTCGTGGCGTGGCGTTGGAACGACGACATCGGCGTTGGTGCTTGCTGCTGCTGCGGCGAGCCGTGGTGAGCGGTCGTGGCTGGTCGAGGCCGATCCGGCAGGCGGTGTACTGGCCAGTCGCGCCCCCGGGTTGGGTGGCGTCAATTCGCTTGGCAGGGTCGCGTTCGAGTCCGCCGGCGAGACCGCGGCCCGCTCGCTGGACTTCTCCGCTCGACCGCTGGGTCGGGTCGATGTCATCACCGGGCCGTGGGATTCGTTCCAGGCATGGTCAGCTATCGCGACCCCGCGCACGCCGTGGGTCGACGCGTTGCGCCGGCTCGACGGGACGGTGATCGTCGATGTGGGTTCGCTACGCGGAGGCTCGGTGCCTTCGTGGCCGATCATCGAGCGTGCCGATGCACTCGTGATGGTGACATCGCCGGAACCGGCCACGCTCACGAGCACGGTCGCCTGGATGGATGCGAAGGGCCAGTCAGCACCCGGAGTCGCTGGGCTGTCGCTCGACACCGCTCGCCTGCTCGTCGTCGATGCGCCGACAGCGTCGGGGGAGCGCTTCGACGCATCGGTGTCAACAGAACTCGGGTCGCGTCTCGTCGGATGGTGGCCCTGGGAACCCAAGGTCATCGACCACCTCCATCGGGGCGGGTCACTCGACCACAAGTCGATCCGTCGATTCGCGCTCGTCCGCTCCGCCGACAGCACGCTCGGCGAGTTGCTCGGCAATCGGCCGACGGGGGTCGTGGCATGACGATCGAGCATGTCAACGTCGAGCTGGAGGGACTCGCTCGTCAGATCCGTCGCGAGTTCGGTGAGCGGCTGCCACTGAAAGGGCGCGACGAGAGGCCCGAGGAGACCCAGCTGCGAGAAGAACGCACGCGGTTGGTTCTCGAGCGAGACGTGTTGCCCGAGGTCGCAGCGCAGCGACGGGAGCAACGCCGCCCGGTGCTGTCGCAGGCCGAGGAGATCGAGGTCGTCGACCAGATCATCGCCGGGTTGTTCACGATCCCGAAGCTGATGGGCGCGCTGCGGAACCCGAACGTGACCGACATCTTGGTGTTCGGGTCAGCTCCGGTCCGCGTCGAGGAACTGGACGGCTCGGTCACCGAGTGGCCGCCGCTCGTGTCGAGGGACCGGGACTTGGAGCGGATCATCTACGACGTGTCGGTCCAGTCGGGGCGACCGTTCAACATCGAGAACCACGAAGTCGACTTCGAACTCGAACCCGGCGTCCGCTTCCACGCCGGGGGCTTCGACCCGGTGCAACGCCCGTACATCGCGATCCGACGAGCTGCGCTGTTCGGTGCATCGCTCGACGAGTTGTACGACCGCGGTGCCGCCGACGCCGGCATCGTCGAGCTACTTCGGGCTGCGGTGGCGTCGGGGCTCGGGATGTTGTTCGTCGGTCCGATGGGGTCGGGCAAGACCACGTGGCTGCGAGCGACAATCGCCGAGATCGACGCCTCGCAGGTGATCACCACGATCGAGTCGGACTTCGAACTCAACGTGTTGCAGATGGGCAAGCACCCCTACGTGATCGCCTACCAGGAACGGCTGCCGACCACGATCGACTCGAAGGGGTACACCCCGGCCGAGGCGATGCGCCCGGCGATGCGCACCCGTGCACACTGGATCATCGTCGGCGAGGTGCGCGGCGGCGAGGGAGCACCGCTGGTTCGGGCGATGCAGACCGGACAGGGAGCAATGGGAACCGTGCACGGCGGCGACGCCGAGGACGCGCTCGACAACCTCGTCAACCTCATCGCCTCCGACAGCGGCCAGGCGACACCGGACGTCAAGACACAGGTGTACCGGGCGATCGACCTCGTCGTCGCGCTCGACGGCTCGAACACCGAGGGCCGGTGGGTCTCCGAGATCGTCGCACCGTCGGTCGAGAACGCCGGCGAACGATTCGTCCTGCACCGCATCTACGGCGACATCGACAGCGCACCAGACCAACGAGCCCGGGCATTGAACGAACCACAGGCGACGATGATGCGCCAACTCCGACGCCACGACCGCGACTTCTCGAACCGCTGGTGGGCCCATCCCGAAGACACCTACAAGCCACTCGACGTGAGCGCCGGCTGATGAGCGACGCACTCCCTGTCGCGCTTTTCGCCGGCGTCCTGGCGGCTGCGGGTGTCGGTGCGCTGTACATGGCGGTGACCCCGACTGCTCCAAGAATCGCTGCACCTGGCTTCGTCGACGAGTCGTCGTCAACGTTGCTGCTCGGAGGCGTGCTTGCCGGTTTCGGTGTTCTCGCCGTGACGCGATGGCCGGTCGCAGCGGTCGCGGCGGCCGTGTTCGTCGGGTCGTGGCGATGGCTGTTCCAATCGACCGACAACGCAGATGATCGGGCGACGATCGAGGCGGTCGCACAGTGGCTCGAGGATCTCCGCGACGTCGTGCGCCGGTCGAGCGTCGCGATCGAGAACGCCGTGGAACTCGTGGCCGAGGATGCCACCGGGCACCTCGCCGAACCGATGCACCGGTTCGTGCTCCGTCGCCGTCAGGGCCGACCGTTGCCCGATTCGCTCGCCGGGTTGGCCGACGACATCGGCCACCCCACCGCCGACGCCGCAGTCGCCGCCATCATGCTCGTCGTCGGCGGAGGGGGCGCGGGTGGTCGCATCTACGACACGCTCGACGAACTGTCGATGGCCGCACGCGACGAGATGCGCGCCCGTGACGAGATCGACCGCACCCGCCGCATCTTCCAACGAGCTATGCGCCGCCTCGTCATCCTCACGCTGCTGTTCGTGTTAGGCCTCGCCGTGTTCGCCGCCGACCTCCTCGACCCCTACCGCACCGTGCCCGGCCAGATCTGGTTGCTCGTACCGATCGGGTTGTGGGCGACGTGTCTCGTGATGCTGCGACGCCTCACCCGATACGACCTCGGAACCCGCTACCGGCTCCGCCTCCCTAGCGAGGTCAACCCGTGAGCCCGACGACGACAGCGCTCATCTGCGGCGTCTTGATCCCGGTCGCTGGGTGGATGGCGTGGCGAGCAATTCGCCCGGCCCCGCTCACGTTGCGCGCCGTCCAGGCCAGGGTCGCACCACGGATGGTCGCCGCCGATTCGCCGATCTCGACTGCGACCAGGATCGGCGGGTTCCTGTCGGCTGGAGCGTTCGGGCGCCTCGTCGATCAGCGACTTGCAAGCTCGTTGCGACTGACGGGCCACACGGTCCCCACCGTCATCGGCCAGATCGTCGTGACCGCAGCCGTCGCCGGATTCACCGTGTTCGTCGTCCTCGCCGGCCTGGTCGCCACCGGGACCACGTCGGCATCACCGATCCTGTGGCTGCTCGTCCCGATCGTCGCCGCACTGTTCGGCTGGCGCGTCGTGCTCGACATCAGAGCCCGAGCGGCCCGCCGCCGAACCGAACTCCGACGCGTCGTCAACGACTTCGTCCAACTCCTCGCCGTCGCACTCACCACGAACCGATCCATCGAAGACGCGCTCACCTTCGCGGCCGACGCAGGCGAAGGCGACGGCTTCGACCTCCTCCGCCAGACCGTCGCCACCGCGCAGCCGATGGGGATCACGGTGTGGGACGCCCTCAATGCCATGGCCGACACCTACGACCTCCCTGAACTGCGAGGGCTCACCACCTCACTGCAACGCCAAGCCGGAGTCGGCGTGTCCGTCGCCGCGACCATCCGCACCGAAGCCAAGTCGCTGCGCGCCAAACAACTGACCGAGCTGACCGACCGAGCCGACCAGGCAAACGCCAACCTCTCGCTCCCGACGATGGGGATGGTCATCGGCATGGTCCTGTTCCTCGCCTACCCGATCATGCGACAGATCTCGGAGGCCTTCACCTGAGCACACCCAACCAAACCCGCCCCGCCTACGACATCACCATCCGCCCAGACCCAGCACACGAAGGAGACCGACATGACCACCGAATCCAACCACCCACTACCGATCCACGCCACCGTCGGCATCTGGCTCGCCCTCACCTACACCATTATCGTCGACCAGACCAGAACGCTCGGACGCCGCCTCGCGGATGAGTCCGGCGTCGAGGACTCACCGTCGAAACTGCTGTACCTCGCCGTCGCGGTCGCCATAGCGATCGCTGCCGGGTTGTTCATCATCGACGTGTTCAACGACGCCAGAGACGGCGTACCAGACCCCGTCGCCCCTGCCCCCTGACCCGACCGTCGTGCCCGCCGAACCCGACCTCCTCGCCGACGCGGACACCGGTGTTCGGCCGCGCCGGTTGCGAGGCGACCGAGGCGCGGCCGACGGCGGACTGGAGATCATGTTCGGCGCCGTCGCCATGATCTGCTTCGTTCTGCTGATCGTCGAGACCGTCAGCTACTGGCATTCTCGCAACGTCTTCGACGAGGCCGCCGCTGAAGGCGCGCGCGTCGCCGCTGCTTTCGATGGCACCTGCTCGGCGGGGGCCTCGACCGCCCGGTCGTTGCTCGAACGACGCGCCGGCGGATGGTCATCGGGCGTCGCGGTCGGCTGCGACGAGGCGGACGGGATCGTCACGATCACGATCTCGGGGAGCACACCGGGTGTGCTGTTCGACTCCGCCGGATTTACCGCGTCGGTCACCCAGTCCGCGCCGAGGGAACGATGACCACCCGGCCCACTCACCGTGACGCCGGGTTCGTGACGGCTATCGAGGTCGTCTACCTCGGCATCGCCGCGCTTGTGCTGGTCACGTTCCTCGGCTTCCTCGGTCGGCTTTCTGCAGCCGGGGTCCAGGTCACCAACTCCGCTCAGGACGCCGCTCGCGCAGCTGCGATCGCCGGTGATCCGGACGAGGCCCGAGCGGCTGCGCAGACGGCGGTGTCCAGGTCTGGTTTGCCCGGGCGCTGTCAGGGCGATCCGACCGCAGCCTTCTCGTGGCAACCTTCCGAACTGGGCACCTGGCAGGGAAGCGTGGTCACCGTCACCGTGTCGTGCACGGTCTCGAATCAGACGCTCACCGGCGTCTGGACACCCGGATCGAGGACGGTCAGTGTCAGCGACAGCCAAATCGTCGAACGGTTCCGGCGATGAGTCCTGGCGACGTTCGTGACGACCGAGGCTCCGCGTCGGTCGGACTCGTCCTCCTCGTCGTGATCGTGATCGCGGGGTCGGGACTCATCTTCGACGGCGCCCGCTACCTGTCGGCCGAACGCCACGTCAGCAACACAGCCGAAGGCGCAGCCCGAGCGGCCATCGCCACCGGGTCACCCGCTGACGGTCTCGATGCCGACATCGCCCGACAAGCCGCCGTCGAACACGCGACCGCGCTCGGCGTCCCTGCCGCCGACATCGCGGTCACGTTCCCTGCCCGCGATCTCGTCGTGGTCGTCATCACCGAGCGTCGGCCTGCCACCTTCACCCGCTTCGCCGGCTCGACGAGCCTCGTCGCGCGAGCAGAAGGCCGCGCCCGACTGGAGTACTCGTGAACAACACCAAGACCCTCGCGCTCCGAATCGGAGCGGCCGCACTCCTCCTCGTCATCGTCGTCGCGCCACCCGTCGGCGTTGCAGCTCTCGTCGGACGCCCCTATCCCGAGTGGGCCACGCTGAGCAACGAGATCGAAGCCGGCCAGGTCTCCGTCGACACCGTCATGCGAATCGCCGCAGCGCTCTTCATCGGGCTCTGGGTATGGCTCGTCGCGACGATCGCCGGCGAGGTGTTCCGCATCATCAACACCCGCCGAGCCAACTCCACGGCGCCGATTCGTGCACGCCAAGAACCCGTCGGCTCGGCCGGCGTAGGAGCTCTGCACCGACTCGTCCGGGTCGCACTCCTCGGAACAGTCACCACCGCAGCCACCGTCTCCACCTGGTCGAGCGCCGTCGTGGCCACCTCGCCGACGCTGGCGAGCCTGACCCGAACCGACACGCCGATCTCGGCACCCGCCGACCCCGCCGACGCAGTTCCCGCAGCACCGTCCACGACGACGATCGTCGCCGACGGGCGCAGCACGCCGTTGTCCGTCGCCGTCGACCTCGGCGACGAGAACCTGCGCGACGACATCGTCGCCATGAACCGATCGTCTCAATGGGCCAGCGGCGTCTTCCCCGCCGGCATGCTCATCACGATCCCCATCGTGGAAACCGAGATCGCAACCGCCCCACCCGCCGAGGACGCGGCGACTCGGTACGTCGTCCAAGACAACGACGGCATGTGGAACGTCGCCGAAGCACTGCTCGGCGACGGAACACGCCACCACGAACTCCGACTCCAACTCATCGGCCAAGAAGTCGCCCCCGGAGTGATCTTCACCGCCGACACCCACGTCATCCATCCCGGGTGGGAGTTCTCGATCCCCGAGTCGCCGCCCGCCACGAACCTCACGTCGGTCGAAGTCCAGCGAGGCGACTCGCTCTCTCGCCTCGCCGATCAACACCTGGGCGACCCCGACCGCTGGCCCGAGATCTGGGAACTCAACGCCAACCGCACGATGACCGACGGACGCACCTTCGACGACCCCGACCTCATCCTCCCGGGATGGCAACTCACACTCTCGCAACCGACACCGGACGTTGAACCACCGGCCGCGCCGGCGAGCGAGGCTCCCGATGATCCTCCGACCTCGCGCGAGACGCCAGCTCCCGCGGAGTCGCCGGAGCCTGACGATGCCACGCCTTCGCCCACACCGGTCGTCCCACGATCGTCCGCCGAACCCACCGGTACGCCAGTCGTCGCAGAGCCGTCGATCAACGGGCAAGTGCCCGCACCCACATCTCCGCCCACGACACTTCCACCGCCGAGCACCGCCCCGACGACATCGGACTCGAACAGCGCCGAGAAGTCAGCGACATCGGTGTGGTCGACGACCGACCGATCCATCTGGCCACACCTGACCGTCGGAGCGCTCCTCGTCGCCGGGCTTGCCGAGACCATCCGCCGCCTGCGCAACCGACGCCTCAGTCGCCTCACCCCGGGCCACCGACTCACCGATCCTTCCGGCGTGGCCGCCGGAACGGAACACGCCATCCGACGCGCCGACACCACACCGATCCGCACCACGATCCACGGACTCCTGCGCTCACTGACCCCGTACGCCGCCGAACAATCCGACCCGCCCGCCGTCAGAGCAGTCCAGATCGGGACCGACCGCGTCGAAGTGCTCTTCTCCAAGCCCGCCCCGATGCCACCGACCGGATGGTCGACCATCGATGGCGGCAACTCGTGGACCCACCGAATCGAAGACTCGACCGGCGAATCCCGACAACTCCTCACGCCCGCCCTCGTCACCATCGGCGTCCGCACCGACGAAGCAAACGACGAAGTCCTCCTCGACCTCGAGACAGCCGGCAGCCTCACCATCGCCGGCGACCGAGACTCATCGCTCGGTCTCGCACGATCCGTCGCACTCGAACTCGCCACCTACCCACTCGGCGTCTCCATGGACGTCTGCCTCATCGGGCTCTCGGTCGACGGCACCGAACTCTGCGATCGCGTCTGGCACGACACGACGATGACCCGCGCCGTCCGCGTCGCCAAACAACGACTCGACCGCTCGGCCACCGAAGGCACAACCAACATCGTCGCGACCCGAGGCGGCCTTGACGAGGACGACGGGGCCCACGACCCACACGTGTTCGTCGTCGACCTCGACGCACTCGATGACGACGACCGCTCGCTCGTCGACGACCTCGTACGACTCTGCCAACCATCGACCGGAACAGTCGCCGTCGTCGTCGGTGACCACGACGACGCTCACGAGCGAATCCACGTCTATGCGGACGGCACCTGAAGCGCCCCGGGTTTGGTAGAGGCCGGGGTTATTGAGTCCCGGCCGGGTTGGCGGGGACGATTTGACTGTAGTGGGCGGTCTCGAATGCGGTCGGGGTGGTGAAGCCGGGGCCGGGTTCGATCTCGCCGTGGAGACGTCGGTGGTTGAACCAGTCGACGTAGGTGAGGGTGGCGAACTCGACATCGTCGAGACCGCGCCAGGGACCCTGCTTGTAGATCAGCTCCCACTTGTAGAGCCCGTTGAACGACTCGACGAGGGCATTGTCGTAGCTGTCGCCCTTGGAGCCGACCGACGCGACGATGGTGTTGTCGGCGAGGCGGTCGGAGTAGCGAACGGACAAATATTGGACTCCGCGGTCGCTGTGATGGATCAGCTCCGACAGGTCCGCGCCCTGGCGTTTCCGGTTGAACACGGCCATCTCGAGAGCGTCGATCGCCAGATCCGACTTGAGTGATCGGCTGGCCTGCCACCCGACGACCATGCGGGAGAACACGTCGACGATGAACGCGACGTAGACCCAGCCCGAGTGCGTTTTGACGTAGGTCAAGTCCGCCACCCAGAGCCGGTTCGGTGCCGGCGCTACGAACTTGCGATCCACCAGATCCGCCGGCCGATCGAGTGCATCGTCGCCTTCGGTGGTGCGGATCCACACCCGTCCCCGCCGGCAGCCCTGCAAGCCCATGTCGCGCATCAGGCGCTCGACGGTGCAGCGAGCGACTCGGACCTCGTCTTTGTTCAGTTGGTCCCAGATCTTGTCGGCGCCGTAGACCGCAAGGTTCTCCTCCCACACCCGCAGGATCTGCGGGCGCAGCTCCGCATCACGAACCGCACGTGCCGACAGCGGGCGCTTCTTGGCGGCGTGATACGTCGACGGGGCGATCCCAACCGTGTTGGCGATCGACTCGATACCCCACCGCAACTGTCCGCTGCGGTTGTTCTTGTGTTCGTCGATGAACCGGATCACTTCGTTGATCGGCGGTCGAGTTCCGCCCCGAAGAAATGCGCCGCCGCCTTCAAGATGTCGTTGGCGCGCTTCAGCTCAGCGTTCTCGCGCTTCAGGCGTTTCAGCTCCGCGAGCTCGTCGGTGGTGGCGCCGGGCCGGCGACCGGTGTCGGTCTCAGCTCGTCGGACCCACAGCCGGACCGTCTCGGCCTTCGGGCCCAGCTTCTCGGCGACCGAACAGATCGCCTCCCACTGGGATCCGTACTCGTGCTCGTGATCGAGCACCATCCGAACGGCACGCTCGCGCAGCTCGTCGGGATACTTGCTTGGCATCACTCCATCCTCTCAAGGAACAGAGCCTCCACGAATCCCGGGGCGCTTCAACCGCTCGATGGTCCGGTGTCGAACTCCACGCACCCAACGTCACCCGTGAAGCGGCAGGTGAGGTCGCCGTCATGCTCGACCACGTCGCCAACGCCGGCAGCGAACCGATCGAACCCAACGAATTCGTCGTCGCCCAACTCGAACCGCTGGAAGCGCACGGTGACGGTGAGTCGACAGACGGTCTGGATACCGACGAACCCGACCAGGACGAGCCGACGGACGACGACACCTGCGTCGAGCCGTACGAGTACGAGCCTCAACACCACGACGTCGTCGTCCAAGTGATGGGCAACGTCCAGACCCACGGCGCCGACCTCACCGCGGACGAGACCGAACTCCTCGCGCTGCTCTCCTGTCTCCGCCACCAGACCGAGATCCACATCGGGCTCGTCCACGAATCGGTCGCACCCGAGCGCGCCAAGAAGACCGTCGAGAACCGGATCTCTCGCCTGCGAGGTCGACTCGGCGTCGGCAGCGACGGCCACGACCTCCTCCCCGAGGCCTCGTCGGGACGCAACGGGCGCAGTCACTACCTCGTCAGCCCACTCGTGGTCACCGACGTCGATCTCCTGGAGCACCGCTACCACACGGCCGGGAAACTCAGTTCGAGCGACGCGCTCGACGTCATGCGCGACGGACTCGAACTCATGAAGGGACCACTCTTCCGTGCCCGGAAGGGATTCGACGGCTGGCCGCAGAGCGAAGGTGTTGCGGTCGCCATGACCGCCGTCGTTCAGAGCTACGCCACCCGCCTCATCGAACTGGCCGTCGACGTCGACGACATCGCCCTCGTCATCCGCACAACCGCGACCGCCGGCCGCGTACTCGACAACCCGCTCTCGGAGTTCCCGATGCGTCAAGCCGAACAGGCCTACGCCGACGCCTGCGGCGACACCGAACTCCTCGCCTCCGTGGAGGGAGCAAGACAACGTCTCATCGAATACATCGACGCAGACGATGCGCTCGCCGATGTGTAACGACAGTTCGGCTGACAAACCGATTGAGTCGGAGCAGCGACTGCAAGACTCTGGCACGACAGCAGGCGCTTCACCCGTCTACCAGAATTGTGTGATGTGACTTGGCTTTGCGTCGAGAATGCCTTTCGGGTGTCCGTCGGACTCTCGCTCCGGCCTCGTCGATGTCACCGGCCTCGGGTCGTTCTTAGTTGCAACGACTATTTCAACCCCTGGATCGGAGCGGCGGGCAAGTGAGCACCGTTTCGAGCACAGCCATCTACGGTCGACGTCAGTGGAGTTGTCAGGCGATGTCTGCAGCGTGTGCCTCGATCATGAGGCGTGTCAACTGCTCACCCCGGGTGGCGATGAGATCGATCTTGTCCTGAGACATCTTGGAGAAGTTCGTGGGGTAGCCGACGACGTCGTCGCGTCGGATCAGGTTGGCCGGGACGATGGTCCGGAGTTGGGCGTCGTTCTGGCCGAGGAACGGCAGAACAAATCCGCGAAGCGCCCCGCTGGTGGCGTGCTGATGTAGGAGGGCTTTGCCGTTGTCTTGGACTTTGCGGTACACGGCCTCGAAGGATCGTTTCATTCGCGTGGGCCACCAGGTCGGGTATCGATCGGCTAGTTGTCCGTGTCCGGCGTCGGCCGAGACGATGAAGTCGACCGGGTGGACGTTGGTGCTATGTCGGGGATCCCGGTCTGGGAGGAGACACGACGTGCCGAGGTTGTCAAAGACACCGCCGTCGGTGATGAGGAGTCGTTCTGTGGAGGCGTTGCCGCGTCGATCGACGAAATTCCAGGTGACGTCGAGCGGGGGAAGGGCGACAGGGTAGGCGGCCGAGGCCGCGACCGCTGTGGCGACGTCGACGTCGTTCTTGGCAAGAGTGCCGTAGCGGGTGCAGCCGGACTCGGCCGAGCCGAATCGGAACGCGGAGCCCGAGCGAAGGTCACAGGCGTTGATGATGACGTGCAGCTTCCGCCTTGGTTCGGTGATCTTGGTGTTGCCCAGCAGGTCGTGGATGACGCTTTCGAGCGCGGAGGTTCGGTTGTGACGACGACGCAAAGAACCCGCCGATCCGCGATCGCGTCCTGACTTCTTGCTGGCGGTCCTGCGTCGAAGGGGCGAGACGATCCTCGAGACAATGCCCGTGACGGGGGATCGGAGGGTGCCGAGTGCTATTGGTGGTGTGTGGCGGGATGCCAACAGCGATCTAGCGAGGCGTCTATTGAGGCCGGATCGGAGCAGTGTGGTGATTGTGTCGTCGAAGGTTTCGAAATCCTCGTCGCTGTACGCCCAGAGCGCTCCGATGAGTGATCCGCCCGACACGGTGGAGAGGACTTCGATGTGGTCGAGCGCGCGTCGGTCATGCAGGGCGCGGAGGACTCCGAGGTGAAACGCGACGGCGCGGAACCCTCCTCCGGACAGCGCAAGGCCGATTCGATGATCGGGCGGCGATGGCAATGGGACGATCTTCGGTTGCGCTAGAACCATGGCGGAAAGGGCCCGGTGGCGGTCATAGAGGTAGGCGCCGACGCTGAGGTTCTCGTCATTGCCTCCGAAGATGACGAGGAGCTGTTTGGGAAGCGACCGTTCGTTGTTCGTGATGATGTGATGCATTCCAGCGAAGTCGGTCGGGCTCGGAACCGGAGCTGTTTCAGGATGCGTGTGCCACATGCCCACGGGCTGTGAAGCGTGCCGTGATCGCTCGGCGATCGTGCGGGCTGCAGAGTCGATGCCGGCGGTGCCGCAGACAAAGCCTTGCGGTGAGGCTTGACTGTCTGGTGGTGGACCGAGTACGTCGGTGATCCACAGTGTGCGCAGGGCGTCGTCTCGTTCGCCGAACAAGACGCCCCCGGTCTCGCTGCCGGGGGCGAGGCGCTCCGACCGCCGGATCCATGCTCGGGTCTCGGCCAGTGCTGCCGGTGAGATGCGCACCTCGTAACCGCTGAGCGGATCATCCACGATGAGATCGGGCTGAAACACAGCGTGATGGATTAGGGGCGCCGGCTCAACGGGGGTCGATACGAAAGTGGCGGCCATTTCTGCGCTCTCGTCGGCAAGGTGACGAGTGCTGCAAAGCAGCATTGATGTGGCCAGCATGGCGACGTCGGTCGCCGAACCGGTGAAGGTGGGGCTTGAGCATCCCGGTTCGGGGAAGAACAGGTCCGCTCGCGCGGGGTCAGGCCAGAACTCGCAGGCGTACCGGCGCAGCTCAGGCCGGCGCGCTGCGACGACCTTGGCTTTGCGTACCGCGTCAGCCGCACCGCCGGTGGCGTCCGCCTTGGCCATAGCGGTGAGCCCATGTTGGGCGTCGTGGCCGATCATCATCACGACAATTGAGGTCGAGCATGGATGTGTGGCGCGGAGGTGCTCGAGGCGTTTCGCGACGGTGGGTGATGCGGTGAGGTCGATGATGACGTCCGCGTCGCCGCTCCATCCAGCTTCAACCGAAGGTATTCGTGCGAGATTGCCCGTCTCGCTGGTCACGTCGAAGTCGGGTCGGATCCGACGCAACCGGGCGGCGAGAGCGATCGCTTTCGCGTCGCCGATGTCATCGTCTTCGAAGTTCTGACGTACGAGGATGCCCGGTGCGACCGTCGAATGGTCTCGCAACGTGAGCCGCCCAACACGGGATCGACAGAGTTGCTCAGCGACGACCCCGCCGAGCGCACCACATCCCCAGATCTCGACTGACTTCCCGTGCCACCACTGCAGTATCGATTCCTCGTCGCGTGGGCGGGTGACTTCGGGTCGAGCTTCGCGTACTGGGCACCATTCGACGGGCGCAACCTCGGCCCAGCGCTGGAGAGCATCGCGAAGCGATGTGCGGAGTTCTTCGAGTTCGGCGCTGTCGGATTCTTTGGGAATCGCGGTCCGGAAGCTGTCGACGTGTTCATGTTCGATGCGCCAGACGGCGAGGTGTTGCCGACGGTCCTCGGAGCGGCCGCGCATCGGTGTGCCGATCGCGATGTGTACATGGCTGCCTTCGTCGATGTCGGCGATAAGGGCGAGAAGTCTGATGACTTGATCAATGTGGCTCTACGCGGCTGAGCGTGGTGGGTGGCTTCGCAGTCGTGCGGTGGGGTGAGTGTGCCAGTCGACGCCTGCGTGGAGCAAGAGGCGGAGTCGGTAGTTGTCGAAGCTGGCGAAGCCGTGGCCGACTCGTTTGATCTTCTTGATCAGCAAGTTGATGCCCTCGGTCGGCCCGTTGGAGAGTCCGCCGGTGGTGTGGAACGCGAGGATCTCGGTCTCCCACGAACTGATTGTCTTGGCGAGGCGGACGAGTTCGCCGACCTCGGCGTCAGCCACGAACGTGTAGAAGACGTGGAGTCGTTGGCGGGCCTCAGCGAGGGTGCCGGCGGTGTAGATCTCCCGAACGAGTTCCTTGCCCAGCCAGGCTGCTCCGACCTCGCCGTAGCGGTCACCGACCAGTCCCGCCTCGACGCGTTCGAGCTGGCGTTCGGTGAGGCGTTCGTAGCCGCGTAGCAACAGTCGGCGAATGCCGTAGAGCGGATCACCGGTGCGGCCTCGGTGCCCGAGGGTGTCTTGTTGCACCCGTCTGCGCACGTCGTCAACAGCGCGGTTGGCGAGCCCGACAGCATGGAACCGGTCGACAACGACGACCACGTCGGGCAAGGTCGCGGTGAGCCCGTTGGCGTAACCGCGGTGCGGATCGAGAGCGACCTGGTCGATCCCGGCCAGCCAACCAGCGGGTTGTTGTGCGAGCCAGGAATCAACAGCAGCACCGGTCCGGTCCAACACGACGTCGAGGAGTCGCGGTCGGGCGAGGTCGACGAAACCAGTGATGTAGCTCGTGTGACCGCGATGCTTCGATGGCCGCTGGAACGCTGTCTCGTCCAGGCCGAGCTTGGTGACATGGCCGATTCGATCGGGGTCGTTGACGAGGCGTCGGCCGTGCACGTTGACGGCGTTCATCGCGCACGCCCAGCCGACACCGAAGTCGCGGCCGACCGCCGCGACCGAGTCGCCGTCCTCGCCGACCCGGCGACAGATCTCGAACCCGGCCCGCTCGGTCAGCGACGCCCGAGACGCGATCGCGTCGAGGGTCTCGGTCCACGTCACCGTCGCACACAGCGGCTCGCGGCAGCGCCAGATCCGCTTCACCCAAACGAGCACCGTCGCTCGTCCCCACGTCGCCAGATCGCGCACCCTGACACGCCGACGGCCGTGCGCTTTCGCGATCACTCCGCACGAGCGGCACCCGACCCGGTCGTTGGTTGTCTCGATCGTGATCGTCACCTCGACGCCGACCTCGACAGCGCAGATCCGCACACCAATCAGCCCGAGCAGCGCGTCCGCGTTGCTACCTTCAATCATCCCGTGGTCTCCTCGTCTCGCAGTTGTGGAAGACCGCAAGACTTGCGAGGCCACGGGACCTCAACAGTGGATGCTCAAGAAACCACCACCACGCTCAAGCGCGAAGAGCCATCAATGTCGACGTTCGCGGCGGCGAGTTCATCCAGGAGCGCCTTCAGGCGGTTCGGGAACTCCATCGGGAGTGGGGTGTTGAACAGGATCGCTAGCGCGACGGGCTGAGTGAAATCGTCGGCGGTAATGGCTCCGAGTTGTCTCCACCCCACGATGTCGAAGCGTCGGTCCCCGTGTTGTTCGAGCAGTGCGACGCCAAGCCACGCTTGGTCTCCTGTATCGGGGGTGTCGGCGCGCGGGATGAACATGGCGGTGTGCGCCGTCGTGTAGGCAACCGGTGGATGAATCGGGGCCCCGTCTGGGTCGAGTTCGCCTTTCGCGGCGGCGTCGAGCCAGTCGAGCAGCCGACGCAGGAAGCTGAACATGCCACCAGATGGGTTCCATTCGGCCTCAAGGGACTGGTACAGGCACAGCGAGTTGCCCCATTGGACGTGAGGCGTTCCCTTCCAGCGCGTGTGACCCGAGTACACCGAGGGATGGGCAAACGGGAAATCCTTCGGAACGATGATGCGGAACCGTTCGCGTGATCTGATCGTGATCCCGCCCGGACTGTGCTCGATGCCGCGACAGTCGATGGACACCTCGATACGGATAGCGCCCGAGTCTTGTTCTGACGCCGAAACAACCGAGAGGGCACCGGGTCGAGCAGAGGCGACCGCTTCGAGGTCGCTGAGGGCTTGTGCCTGCCCCGGTGTCACCGACGCCCGAAACCGACAGTCGTAGCGACCGGTTCGGCTCCGCCGCGAGCTGCGTCGATTGCCGCTGCTGCCTGCGAAGCCTCCACCGGAGCGGCGCTGCTGCAGAGCGCGATTCCGTCGGCGTCGACTTGGAAGGCGATCGGTTCGTCGCTGTCTTCGTCATCGCCGGTGCACAGAAAACCGGTTGGAGCGATCTCTTCGTATCTTTCTCTCGCGATTGCGTGCGGTGGGTTGTCGCCCTTCTTGTTTGTGGAGGGCACCTTCGTCGCTGACGCGACGATCCATCCGTCGTCGCCGCCGGCGACCTCTATCAGGTTGAGCAGGTCTTGTTTGAGAACGGGCTCGTCGTCGTCCGCTTCTCGGAAGTACATCGCCGACTTCGCGCAGTGGTGCGGCGTCAAGAACACATCCCAGGCCTTGTCGTCGTCGTCGGAGTATTCGAAGATCCGCTTGAGCGGCGGGTAGTCGAGGTCCCCGAACAGCATCAGGCGCCCGATGCCTTCGCCCTCGGTGAGCGTGAGCTGCATCGCCAGGCTGGTTCGGTTTCGTTCGTCAGTGTCGCTGTCATCACCAAACGGCGCGTGAAAGAACGCTCGAAACGTCCCGTCCAGGTCGACGCCGTCGAGGACGGTCGTGGACTCACCCGGCCGACTCTTGCGCTCGTCGGGGATGTGGGTGAAGTCGTCTTCGGCGAGGATGTCGTCGTTGCCGATGATGCGGATTCGATCCCCGGTTTCGACGTCGCCGTCTTCGTACTCGTCGATGCGGCGTTGCGCCTCGTCGCAGAACGCTTGCGCGTCATCGGAGAGTCCATCGTCGGTGTCGAACTCGCGAATGATCCGGGGAGAGAACCAGAGTTCGCCGATCGTGCAGCGTTCAAGGAGTTCGGCGAAGCCCTTGCAGTGATCCTTGTCCGGGTGGGTCAGAGCAAAGACCGCCAGGTACGGCTCGTCGTCGATTGTGGGAAGAACATCGTCGATGAGCGTGTCGATGACGGGGTGATAGGGCTCGGTGTCGTCGTCCGCGGATTCGTGATGCTGAAGGTCGACCTGTATCACGATGTTGTCGTTCACCTTGATCGTTGTGCAGTCCCCGCAGCCCACTGGCCAGAACACGAACCCACGATCTGGAAGCCCTACACCCATCGCCTACTCCTTGTCCGCAGTGAGCGTCATCGACCGGCGGTCGAACTCACACTGGTGTGATTCTACCGACCCGGTGTTGCCGTCGCGGCGAGAAGCTCATCTACGTGGTCGGCTGTTTGACGGCGAAGGTGCCGTCGGCTTGATGCCAACCGGACACGAACTTCCAACTGCCGCTCGGTGCGTTGATGGCGTGCCGGGCGGTGAGGCGTTGGGTGTGCTTGTCGCCACGGAGCGCCGTGAGGCCGAGTTCGCTGTGGCTTCCGAGCACCACGTTGGCCGAGCTACAGGGCACGATCGCCTCATTCCAGAATGTGCTATCTGGTAGGTCTGAACCGGAGTTGGTGGTGGCGACTGCAATCGGGTCGTGACACCACCGATCGAGTTGTTCAGCGAAGGTTGTGTTGATGCTGCCGTGGTGTGGGATCTTGACGAAAGTTGCGCCGGCGCGGTGCCGGTTCGGTTGTGCATCCTGCTCCTCGAGCACTCCTTGCCATCCGAACTGATGGTGATCGTCCATGTCGGCACCGAGCAGCGCTCGAATACCATCACCGGCTTAGAGCCAGATCACGACGCTCGACAGGTTGGCGTGGACGCCGGTGAGGGCGACGGTCAGCTCACGACCGTCGTCGACCGTTGGATCTTCGCTGAGGACATGGGCGCGGTGGGCCAGCCCGCCGATCGGGGCGATCGCGGTCAATTTGGCGAGAGCTCCGTCTGCGTCAAGCACGGACATGTCCGGTCCGTGCGCTGGTCGGTTCATCGCTCCGGGGCGCCTGGCCGAGCGTCGCCAGGCGTTCACGACGGACTCGACGCCGCGCAGTTCGAGCTCCCCGCGATCGGATTGCCCAAACGCCTCGAGTGCCTGCAGGCCCCGTTCACCGGCGTGTTCGATATAGGGTACGTAGAACGGTGCGCGCTTACAGCGGCGTACGAGTTCACCGATGCCTGCAAAGTGGTCGTTGTGGAGATGGGTGAGGACGATCGAGACGACGACGTCCTCGACGTTGAGGTGCAGTGCGTGTTCCAAGTACCTCGAGGCGGATGGCTCGCGGTTGCGTACCGTCGGGTCGCCGGGATGCGCCCCTCGGATCTCTGCTTCGATGAAGCTGTCGATGACCGTCCACATCCCGTTGCCGACGTGTACGACGATGGACTCGCCGATCCCGCGTCCGAGCACGGTGATTTCGATCTCATCGGTCGCCGGCGGCGACGTCCACCACGTCACTTGCTAGTCGTCGCTTAACAGGTCGTGCAGTGTCAGCTTGGGCCCGATGACGTAAGCGCAATTGGCTAGTTCGGGTTTCTCGTCAGTGGATGCTGGAGTGTCGTAGACGTACCAGTTGATGATCGAGCCTTCGTTGAGACTGTCATGTTGGCTTGCTGGCACGATCTTGAATGGCAGCGCTGCGGCGTCGCGTTCACCTACGTGGACATCCGAGGTGACCTGGGCGCGGAACGTGCCTCGGCGACGGTCGACGCGTGTCAGCTCTCCCACCCACTTTTGTTCGACGAAGCCCCGGACGGGCGATTCTTCGACCTTGTGGCTGACCGTGGCGTGCCACTTCCGGACGGCAGCTTGGATGGCATCGTGGCCAGATGAGTGAGTGCTGGCGACGATGCCGTCTCGCGTCACGTCGTCGAGGCGATCCGTTGTGACGTCATCGGGCTCGTGCCAACCGAGTCGGCTATGAGAGGCACTGCTCAACACTGCGTTCTCACCGGTGCGGTAGATCCTGTACACCAACTGGTCGGGGCCCTCCGTCACGGTGCTCGGGACTGCCACGCCGAGATCGTTCCCGACGTCCAGTGCCAGCGAGGTGATCATTCGGAGCGTCCGTTCGTCAAGGCCGTCATCGTTGACCGCCAGAATGTAGGCGAGTTCGTTGGTCGTGAAGCCAAGATCCAACACTCGTCTCCCGATCCGTGCTGAGTCTCTTCCCTCGGCGTAGTCGACGATTTCGCTCCACGCGAGGAGACGGATCTGGTCCTCTTGGTGCCGCTCGCTTGTGTTGGCGACAACCCAGAACAGGTGCAGGAGCAGTTGGGCCCACACCTGATCGGCGATCGCGACATCTGCGCCCGCCGGAAGCTCTTTGGAGTTGACCCGATCTGATGGACACGGGGGGGTCTGCTGCACGTTTCGGTGACATCTGATCTGGCTTGCCCTCGGGGTGGGCCTGGAAGGATGTTGCTATGCCGAAGCCATACCCGAAGGAGTTCCGCGACGATGTCGTGAGAGTCGCCCAAACCCGTGAGGAGGGGGTGACGTTGGAGCAGATCGCGAAGGACTTCGGGATCCACCCGATGACCCTGTCGAACTGGCTCTCCCAGACCGCGGTCGATGCCGGCATTAAGCCTGGCAAGACAACGGCCGACAACGCCGAGCTACGCGAGGCGAACAAGCGGATCCGGTTGTTGGAGGAGGAGAACGAGGTGCTCCGTCGAGCTGCTGCGTATCTGTCGCAGGCGAATCTGCCGGGAAAAGGATCTACCCGCTCGTGAGCGAGCTTGCTGCTGACGGGATTCCCGTCACGGTGACGTGTCGGGTGTTGAAGCTCTGCCGCCAGGACTACTACCGCTGGCGCAACCACCCGGTCACCGACGCGCTGCTCGATGAGGCGTATCGCACCAACGCGATCTTCGACGCACACGCCGATGACCCCGAGTTCGGGTATCGGTTCCTTGCGGACGAGATCCGCGCTGCTGGGTTTGACGCGTGCGACCGGACCGTGTGGCGGATCTGTCGTGACAACGCCTGGTGGTCGGTGTTCGGCAAGAAGAAGAGCAAAGCGTCCAAGCCCGGCGCGCCCGCTCACGACGACCTAGTGAAACGCGACTTCACCGCAGCCGGACCCGACGAGTTGTGGCTCACGGACATCACGGAGCACTGGACGCGCGAAGGAAAGCTCTACCTGTGCGCGATCAAAGACGTCTGGTCGAACCGCATCGTTGGCTACTCGATCGACTCGAGGATGAAGGCCCGCCTCGCCGTCAACGCGATCGACAACGCGGCTGCTCGACGAGGCGGTGACGTGGCCGGCTGCATCCTGCATTCCGACAGGGGATCGCAATTTCGTTCCCGCAAAGCCCAGCGGGCGTTGGTCCGTCATGAGATGGTCGGATCGATGGGCCAAGTCGGCTCAGCGGGCGACAACGCCGCCATGGAATCGTTCTTCTCGCTACTCCAGAAGAACGTGTTGAACAGGCGCACCTGGACCACCCGAGAAGAGCTCCGGATCGAGATCGTCACCTGGATCGAACGCACCTACCACCGACGCCGGCGACAGCCCCGCCTCGGCCGATTGACCCCGATCGAATACGAGACCATCATGAGCCCGACCACCAAGGCCGCCTAACAAACCCAACCTGTCACCAGATCGTGCAGCAGACCCGGGTTTTGGTAGATCAGCCTGTCAGGGCTTGAGCGTAGACCTCGGCGGGGGTGCGGTGGCCGAGGGCTTGTTGGTGGCGGGTGCGGTTGTAGAACGTCTCGATGTAGTCGAACAGGATCGTGCGCATCTCGGATCTGGTTCGCTCGCCGAACGGTCCCCAGATGTGGCGGATCTCGGTCTTCATGGTTGCCCAGTAGCCCTCGATGGCCGAGTTGTCGAAGCAGTCGCCAACCGAGCCGTAGCTCCCGACGAGGCCCCAGTCGTGGAGCCGGTTGGTGAACTCGAGTGACGTGTATTGTGTGAGTTCAACCAGTCGTTGCAACACCGGCTTGTTGGAGGGAGCGTAGGTGCTCGTCGAATGCTTCGGCTGGTGTCTTCCAGGCGAGGGTCTTTCGGGGCCGGGTGTTGAGCGCGTGCGCGACTGCTTCGATGTCTGCGGCGGTCCATCTCGCCAGGTCGGTGCCCTTCGGGAAGTATTGGCGCAAGAGGCCGTTGGTGTTCTCGTTCGTGCCGCGCTGCCAGGGCGATTTGGGATCAGCGAAGAAGACGGGGATGTCGGTCTCGACGGTGAACTGAGCGTGGGCGGATAGCTCCTTGCCTCGGTCCCACGTCAGTGATCGGCGGAGTTGTTCGGGAAGCGTGCTCATCGACGTGGCGAGCGCGTTTTTCATCGTGGTCGCGCCGTAGCCGGCGAGGGCGGGCCCGTTCTTCGGGGTGTTCTTGTGTCGATAGCCGGGCTCTCGCGGCAGAGGGACAAGGATCGTGAATCTGGTGGTTCGCTCGACAACGGTCCCGATCGCAGAACGTTCGAGCCCGATGATGAGATCGCCCTCCCAATGGCCAGGGACGGCGCGGTCCTCGGCTTCGGCGGGCCGTTCGCTGATCAACGTCTCTGGCGTGACGTGGGCCCAGGTCTTGCGACGTGATCGTTCTCGCGGTGCGCGTAGTGCTCGGCCGGTTCGCAGACACCAGACCAGCTCCCGCTTCAATGCGCCGCGTCCTTCGATGTAGAGCGCCTGGTAGATGGCCTCGTGACTGATTCGCATGGACTCATCTTCGGGGAAGTCGACCTTGATCCGATTCGCGATCTGCTCTGGGCTCCACGCTCGCGTCCAGGCCCGGTGCTTGCGGTGGGGCTTGTTCATCCCTGTCCATCTCGGCGACGGTGGCCCTTCGATCGTGGCGCCGTCCAATCCGCTGATCCGCCCGGCTAAGCGCTCCTCGACGTAGGCGTGCAGTCGCTCGTCTGCGACGAGCTTGGCGACCTTCGGGCGTCGCGAAGCGAGGTCGGCCTTCCATTGAGCGACCGATGTCCGATACTCGTTCTTGCCGCTGCGCGTCGCTGCGTTGCGGCGCAACTCACGCGAGATCGTTCCTGGGTCCCGGCCGACAGCGCGGGCGATCTGGCGCACGCCGTTTCCCTGGGCGCGCAGCACAGCAATTTCCTCGCGCTCGGCAAAGCAGAGGTATCGACCCGAGGGTTGGGAGGTGATGTCGAACGGTGCCATGCCGCCAGCGTTGCGGAACCAACGGGACCCGACGGCAGGAGCAACCCCAGCGGCCGACGATGCCTCCTCGGGCAACATGCCCTTGGCGATCTGAGCCCAGAACACGACCTCGACTCCACGTTGGAACTTCGGATGACCAGGCGACCGCAACTTCGGACGAATCGCTCGATCTGATGCCTGCTGTCGACGAACCATGAAACACCTCCGGGGACGAGGTGTTGCGACGACCAGTTGAATCCACCTTGGGTGCCGTGATCGGCGTGATGGACCAGATCGCGGCTGGGGTTGCGGCGTCCGAGCGCCATCACCAACGCGGCGATGACGAGGTCGGTGGTCTGGCGTTCGCCCATTGACCAGCCCACGAGGCTGTGGTCGTGGAGGTCTCGTATGCCGGCGAGGTAGAGCTTGCCGTCCCAGCACTTGAACTCTGAGATGTCCGCAACCCACCGGGTGTCGGGCCGCTCCGCGGTGAAGTTGCGTTGCAACAGATCCGGTGCCGGCACGATCTTGGGGTGCCTGCCGCGCCGGAACTTTCGGCGTGCGTGTGCTCCGACCAGGTGGTTGTCGGCCATCAGCCGGGCAACGCGGTTGTGGCCGACACGATGTCCGCGTCGACGGAGCTGGCCGGTGACGCGAGGCGCCCCATAGGTGCGTCGGGATTGTTCGTGGATCTCGCGAATCTCGACCAGCAGCGCCGCGTTCGCTCGCTGGCGTGCGCATGGTGTTCGGGTGCGCCACGCGTAGTAGCTCGACCTCGCGACCCCGGCGACTCGACACAGGTCGATGATGCGGTGCTCGGCTTGGTGCTCGTCGACGAACCGGAAGCCGGTCACCTGTTCGTCTCCCTGGCGAAAAACGCCGCAGCCTTGCGCAAGATCTCCATGTCGGTCGCGAGCTGCACGTTTTCCTTGCGGAGCCGTTTCAGCTCGGCGCGTTCGGACTCCGACAGAGCGTCAGGGTCGGCGTCACGCTCGGACTGTTCTCGATCGGCTCTCACCCAGTTCCACAAGGTGCCCTCCGCAATCGACAGAGATCTCGCGACCTCCGCGATAGGACGACCTGATGACTTCACGAGCGCCAACGCTTCTCGTCGGAACTCTGCTGGATACTTCGCTGGACGACCCATCCGGGCCTCCTTCCTCTGAGGGGTCACCCCCAGAATCAAGTGTCCAACGAATCAGGTCAACTCCACTTTCGCTTCGATCAGACGTGCGAGGGTCGTATCCAACGTGGTGCGACGGACGTCGGGGTCCTCCCACAGGGTTTCGGTTGGACGCACCCGAGGCGTCGGTTTCACGGGCTCGTGCAGCGTGGCTGTTGAATAGTGTTCGAGCGCGTAGCTGAACGATCGCTCAACGCTGCCGAACTGAGAGCCGAAGTAGGCCCGGAGTGGATGGGTGTCGAGTTCGTCTAGCGTCAGCGGGCGCGGGCAGCCCGCCTCCTCAAAGTCCTTCCAGAACTCTGCGAGCAGGCAGCTCGACAGGTACATCTGAACCAGCCGGTGCTGCGCTTGAGGCTTCCAGCCTGTCCATCGCAACAACGCCCTAGATTTGGGTTTGAGTTCGGCTGCGAGTCGGCTCATGACCTCCGACAACTCGTCGGCGTCGGTTGGCCCGGGCACCACGATCGGCACAACGCGCACCGTGACGTGGTCGTCGCCGTCGAAGGTGCAATACAGGCGCACCTTCGACAACTCCACCAGTTCGAGGGCAGCGGATGCCGCGTGCTTCCGGTACATCAGGTCGGTCGCAGGTGCCGGCATCAGCGTGTATGCGCGTTGGTTGGGCGCTGCGAGCGTGCTCGCCGTGACGTCGAAGGCGTGCCAACGCTCGCTCGCGAGGAGCCGATCAAAGCTTGACCCGTCGAGTGAAATGGGAATCGTTGTCGGGAAGTCGGTGAAGTACGGCGTGCCGCTCCGGTACAAACTGACTGCGATCTCACGCGAGAACTTGTACACCTCGTTGGTGGGCTTTTCGACAGGAAAACCCTCGCGGTTCCCGAGCACTCGAAGGCCGTTCACGATCTCGTCTGATCGACGCTCTCGATCGATGCACGCGACGTGAACGGTGACGAGCTTCGGATCGAGGGGGTCGTCACCCACTGCGCGCGCAAGCTCGACGAAGCGGCGGGCGAGAGTCGACCCCAACACGAGAGTGTCGTCGACGAGGACCGCTCGACGGCCAACGAGTTCATCGGGCTCGCCGTCGAGCATCCGGTCAGAGATGACGTCGCACCACGTGAACCGCTCAATTAGCTTCGCAGCCACAAGCATCTCGTAGAGGCACACCGCGCGCCGCGACACCAAGACGAGGACAGCTCGCGGTTGACCAGCTCGAGTTCGGGTGTCTCGCCCAGCGCGTTCGAACATCGCAACGAGCGCGCGGCGAAGCGCAGCGTCTTCGATATGAGGCTCTTCGGATTTCAGCGTGGGGTCGGGTGGAGAAGCGACCAGTTGGGGTGCCCGGCGTAGAGCAGTGCTCGGGTGCGGTAGTTCGTCCAGTTGCTGATCCCGAACGCTACGCGCTTGATCCTCTTGACAAGGTTGTTGATGGCCTCGGTCGGGCCGTTCGTGAACCGTGCTCGATGCCATGCAGCGATCTGGTGCCGCCAGCGGGTGATCGTGCGCCCGAAGCGCTGCACCTCGGGCGGACACGAGTCGTCTTGGAGATCGATGCCGAGCTGCGTCACGAACTCCGCAGCGAGGTCGGCGTCGGTGATCTCGTAGATCGACCGGACGACCTCCTTCGAATGCCAGGCCATGCGGACCTCGCCTCGCGGGTCGCCGGCTTCGAGCAGGCCGCGCAGTTTCGCGTCGGCGTCGCCGTCGAGGCGTTCATGGGCGATGGTCATCAGCTTGCGGATCCGATAGAGCGGGTCGTCCTTGCGGCCCCGATGGCCGAGCGTCTCGTTCTGCACCCGGCGGCGACACTCGTCAAGCACGTGGTTGGCCAACTTGACGACGTGGAAGGGGTCGGCGATCTGGACGGCGTGCGGGATCATCGTGTCGAACACGGCCCGATACGGCCCGGACAGATCGAGCGTCGCCCACTCGATCGCCTCGCACCACTCGACGGGCCGAGCAGCGAACCACGCGCACCCCGCGGCAGCGTCGCGACCAGGAACGACATCAAGAAGTTGGCCTCGGGCGACGTCGACGACCTGGGTCGACCAGGCTCGATGTCGGAACTTGCCGACACGACAGAACAGCACCTCATCCAACCCGACAGCAGTCGTGATGCCGATCCGCTTCGGGTCGTCGATCAACGCCCGACCATGGTGCACGACAGCGTCCATCACCGTGTGCCAGTCGCAGCCGAGATCCTTCGCGACCTCCGACACAGCACGGCCGTGATTGCCGACCTGAAACGTCGCCCACCGCCCGGCGCGATCGGTGATCGCAGCCCGCACGGCGGCGATGCGCTCATCGTGCTCGACGAAAGTGATGACACCGCATGTGGGGTTCGGGCAACGACACCGCTGCTTCGACCACACCAGGCGGGTCGGCCGGCCGAAGCATGGAAGATCGACCAGTTCGACCTCGGCCCGGCCATGCAGCCACACCTTGCCACCACAGCCCGGACACCTCCGACGTTCGGCTCGCGAGGTGATCGCGATCCGCAGCCAGTGCGGCCAGTCGCCCACTCCGTTCACGTTGACGTCGGGCAGGCCGACGAGCAGTTCGCACATGCGCGTAGGGTCGGTGATCAACAGGGGCTCCTCGGATTCCGGATGCGTAAGACACACCCAGATTCGTGGAGCCCCTGCCCCAGCCCGCGGACCCTCCCAGCTACCTCAACCCACACTCAGATCCGAAGCGCCCGATATGAAGGAGTGGGTCGAGTGTCTCGTGGTCAGCGCGGGCGGTTTTCATCGTTCTTCGATCTGATATCGGCCGGACGGCGGAGCGACACGAGCCCGCGAGTGTATCGAGATGAACCTCCCCATCGCCCCCGCACAGTAGTGGCCGTCACCAGCCGTTGGTGCGATCCATTGCACCAAGGTGGACTCTCGGCGCAACCGCTCTCGCGTTGGAGAGCATTCTTCGTCAGTTCGATTCCGACGCGACCGGTTGCGGCTACGAAACAGTCGCCCGCTCTACTCGAACAATCGGCCTTGCTCCCAGAGTCCCGTGGCCCTTCGACGGGAAGGGAGCTTGAAGTGTTCGGCGAGGCGGTTCACGGCACCTACGACGTCTTCGCAGCTTGAGGCATGCGAGAGCGATTCGAGGTAGTCGCTGATCCACTGTGCAACGACTGCGGGAGCGCTGTGCCCGAACTCGATGATGGCGAGGTGCGCGCTTGTGACGGCTTCGCCGGTCGCGTCGGCGTCACCAATCGCGCTGTGCAGTGCGTGGACCGCGGCACGCAGCGTGGACGCGTCGTACGGCGCTCGTGCCACTTCCATCAGAAGCTGCATCCAGTAGCGGGGAGTTCGCGGGGCTTAGGGATGGCGGTGCCGTTGTAGAGGGCGGCGAGGAGGGGTTGGGGGCAGTGGCGAATGCCGTTGATGCGGAGTTCGAGGTGGAGGTGGGGTGTGCCGGAGCGGCCTGTGTCGCCGGAGTCGCCGATGTGTTGGCCGGGGGCGATGGTGTCGCCTTCGGCGACGTGGGCGTGGACGTTGTGGCAGTAGGTGTGGCGGAGGCCGTCGGGGTGTTGGATCGTGATGCCGACTCCGCATGACGTGCAGGCGGCGGGTGCGTTGTTGCCGCCGCAGCCGGCGCGCCACCAGTTGCCGGTCCAGGTACCGACGTTTGTGACGGTGCCACCGGTGATCGCGTAGATCGGTGTGCCGGTGGGGATCTCGACGTCCCATGCCGGGTAGGTGTGGTGCGGATCGTCGAGATCGGAGATGTCGATCACCTCCCGCGGCACGGGGAGGGCCCATTCGCCGGTGACGTCGGTGGACGCGCAGGTGACGGTCGCGTCGTCGTCGGTGGCGGCGAGCTTCTCGTTGTAGATGTCGAGCCACTTCGTCTGGTACTCGCGCACCGTGAGCGTGTTGCCGGCCGAGGGCACGGGGACTTGGTCCATGATCGTGTCGTTGCCGAGGGCGGCGGGGTAGTACCAGATGACGGGGACGGTCTCGATCTGGTTGTCGTTGTCGGCGAGGATCGAGGTGACGTTGACGCCGGCGACTTGGTCTTGGACGTGTGGCGGGGCGGTGTCGGCGGTCGGGTAGGTGTCGGTGGAGACGTCGGCTTGCTCGGCCCAATGGCGCCAGGTCGCCGTGATGTATTGGTAGGCGCCGGCGGCTGATGCGTTGGCGTTTCGGATCGTGTAGTCGCCGCCGGATTCGAGGGTTCGGATCGTGTCGAGGATGACGCCGAGCCGCCCGCACGCGTAGGGCGTGGTGGCGGGTCCGCCGTTGGCGAACACCATCGGGATGGCCAGCAGAAACATGGTGGTCGCGCCGAGGACGCCGAAGATCGCTTTCACATCTCTACGAAGGCGTCACGAGCGGCGAATCGTTACACGAGTTGTGTAACGCGAGGCGGGTTCGTGAGGCCTTCGGTCAGGTAGCCGATCCGACTCCACGGGTCGGGACACCATCTGGAGGCAGAGATGACCGACGTCCACCCGAAACCGCCGAAGCGGATCCGCAGCGCGATCCAGACCGCTGTGGCCGTGTTTACGCCGCTGACCGCTGCCGTGCTGTTCGCATCACCCGACCCGGCTTCGGCGTCGCCGCTCGATGACGTGTCACCGTCGTCGGAGGGGCTGCCGGGCGCCGGTCTGTTCACACAGATCCTGAGTTGGGGGTTCTGGATCGCGCTCGGGGTGTGCGGCCTGGCGATCCTGTACGGCGCTGCGACCTGGCGGGGCATGAACGGCAACTCGGGGCGCGGTGTCGAGGGAAAGATGTACGTGGCCGCGGGAGCGATCGGGGCGATGATCATCGGTCTCGCACCGACGATCGTCAGTGTCCTGTTCGACGCCGGCCAGGCCGGTTGAGGTTCGGTCGTGTCGCGCATCAAGTTCGTCGGCGTCGCCTTGCTGGTGGCGATGGTCGGTGTGTGGGTCGTCCGCTCGTTCGTTCTCGACGACAGCGACTCGACCGCTCCGACTCAGCCCCCGCCCGCCTCGAGCACGCCCGGAGACGAATCGAGCACACTCGAACAGCAGAGCGAGCCGATCGCGGTCGTCGCTGCGAGTGATCTGGCGGGTGTGCCGGTCGGCTATCCCCGGTCGGAGCGGGGTGCGGCGACTGCGGCGGTGAACTGGGTGGCGTCGTTCCCGACGGTGGTGCGGATGGGTCCGCTGCGTCTCGACGACATGATGTCGCAATTGCTGTCGGCCGAGCGCGCAGCGTCGGGCTCCGACGAGGTCGTCAGCGACTACTTCGCTTTGTTCGACGAGCTCGGCCCGGACTTCGCCGAGCGGGTGTGGATGGAGTCGCCACTCCAGGTCGTCACGACGCAGAGCACGGAGTCGGCGGCACAGGTGTCGGTGTGGGCGATGCTCGTCACCGGCGACCCGGTCGACGGTCCGATCGAGGTGCTGTGGCGAACCCATCATGTCTCGCTGGTGTGGGAACGCGACGACTGGCGCATCGACGACGTCGCGATTACCGAAGGACCGACACCGGCACCGACCGACACGGCGTTGCCGTCCGCGCCGTCGGAGTTCGTCGAGGTCGACGGCTGGGAGCCGGCCGTATTCGCCGACACCACGGCGGGAGGCGAGTGATGCTGGGCATCCCGACTATCGGCGACATCCTCGGCTTCATCACCACGCCGTTCACCGCAGCAGCGGGTTGGGCGTGGGACACCGTGGTCGGTGGCATCACCGATTGGATCGTCAAGGGCGTCCTCGCGCTGCTCACGGCGATGTGGAACTTCATGGACACCGCCTCGTCACCGAGCTTGCAGTCGGAGTGGTTCTACTCGTCGGAGTCGTCACCGTTCCGAATCGCATTCGGGATCGGGCTGAGCATGGTCGCCCTGCTCGTGGTCTTCGCCCTGATCCGGGGAGTGGCAGCCGGGTCGCCGGGAGCGATCTTCCGCTCCGTCGGCCACGACCTGCCTATCGCGATCTTCTCGATGGTGTCACTGGTGGCCGTGTCTGCTGCGGCGATCGATATCGCGGACGGGTTGTCGGACATCATCTGGGATCAGACCCGCGATGACGCGATTACTGCGATGGACAACCTCGGCGTGACGTTGATGACCCAGATGCCGAACCTGCACTTCCTCGGCATCTTCGTCGCTCTGGTGTTGATGGCGGCGATGTTGTTCATGTGGGTGACGCTTTTCGTACGCGAGTCGCTGATCTACCTGGTCGTGATCTACGCCGTGTCGTTCGGGCTGCCGGCGATGATCTTCCCGCCGCTGCGTGACACCTCGAAGAAGGTCCTCGAACTCCTCGTCGCGTTGATCATCGCAAAGCCGGTGATGATCCTCGCGTTGTCAGTCGGGATCTCGGCCCTCGGCGGCGTCGGAGCGACCGGCGAACCCGGTGATGCGGTAGGTGACAACCTGGCGCGGGAGTTGGGCACGTTGATCACGGGGGTAATCACGTTCGGGTTGGCGGCGTTCATGCCGTTCCTGGTGTGGAAGCTGATGCCGATCGTCGCTGCCGCCGTGGTGGCGCAAGGGATCGCGTCGGCACCGATGCGCGGCGGCACGCAGGCAATGCAGTTGCAGTACTACGGCCAGTCGACGATGAAGCGCCTGTCGGGCAGCGGTGGTGGCCGGACGGCGGGCGGCTCGACGGTTGGTGCGGGTTCGGCTGGGCCTGTCGGTGGTGGGGCGGGTCCAGCCGGGGGAGGAGGTGCAGGGGCAGGGTTCGCCCGTGCCGGAGCCGGAGTTGCGACGGCCGGAGGTGGCGGTGCTGCCGGGTCGGCTGCAGCTGCACCAGCAGCAGGACCGCTTGCGCCGGCCGTGCTCGCAGCCAGCGCAGCGAAGTCCACGGCCGCGGCGACCAAGCACGCAGCAACCTCGACGGCTGACGCCGCCACCACTTCGCCACCGAGCACGAGTGGTCGCGATCCCGGAGGGAGTCGGTGATGTCCGATTCGTCGAAGTTGCGTGGCTACCGGTTCGGTGAGCGCCGCCGATCCGGGATGTTCGGGACGATCCCACCATCGCTCGCGTTCGTCGGTGGGACGGCGCTGCTGGCGGGATGGCTGGCGATCGCCGGATACGTCCCGGTCCCGATCTCGCTCGTCGTTGTTGCGTTGTGTGGCTGGCTGTGGTTCGGCAAAGTTCGCGAGCGGCCGGCGCACGAGATCCTGCCGGCGCTCGCGACGTGGTGGTGGCGTCGACTCCGCTCCCGGAACCTCTGGTATCGGCCCGTCGCTCTCGTCACCGACGGCGAGCAACCCGCCGCACTGCCACCCGCACTCGCAGGTCTGGATCTGTTCGAGATCGACGTCGCCTGGCTCACACCGGGAAGCGACATCGCGATCGGCGTCGTGCGTGACCGCCAAGCCGGGACCCTCACCGCCGTGTTGAAGGTGTGCGGCGACGGGCAGTTCGGTCTCGTCGACCCCGCCTCACAAGACATGCGGATCGACGAATGGGGAGCAGCGATCGCAGGCTTCGCACGCGAACACTCACCCGTGACTCGGGTGACGTTCCACGACTGGACATCGCCGGTACCGATCCGCAACACCGTCGCCCAACTCGAAGACCAATGGGCCGACGAAGCCGAACACCCCGCACGCTCCGGCTACCTCCAACTCCTCCGCGACACCTCGGCGTCGGTCGTCGACCACGAGGTCCTCATCGAGGTCACCGTCGCACTCGACAGCGTCGCCAAGACCAAGGGCGAGTCGAACCTCTCGGCCGGGCTCCGCCTGACCGGCGAACAAGCCCGCCTGTTCGCCGGTCGCCTCAACGCGGCCGGACTGCGCGTCGAGGCGGTGCTGTCGGCCCACGACCTGGTGACCGCAACCCGGGTCCGGTCCGATCCGTCGATCCTCGAACAACTCGCCACGCTGCGCAACTCGCTGGCATCGGCGACCGGAGCATCAGCGCCGACGTTCGGACCGATGTTCGTCGACGACCAACTCGCCTCGGTGACCGTCGACTCCGCACAGCACCGGTCGTGGTGGTTCGCCCGCTGGCCACGACGAGAAGTCGCCGCGTCGTGGCTCGACACACTGATGTTCGAGTCCGGCTGCACCCGATCGCTGACCACGGTGTTCGAACCGGTGGCGCCGTCTCGATCCGACAACGACGTCGACCGCGAACGAACCCAACGCGAAGCCAACATCGAGACCCGTCGCCGCAAAGGCTTCATCATCCGACGGGCCGACGAGAAGGCCGTTGCCGAAGTCGAGTCCCGCGAGATCGAACTCGCCAGCGGCTACGTCGAATGTCTCTACACCGGCCTCCTCACACTCACTGCCCCGACCGTCGAACAACTCGACATCCAAGCGGCCGACCTCGAACAGGCCGCAGCGAACGTCGGCGTCGAACTCCAACCACTGTGGGGACGTCAGGCCGACGGATGGGTCGCGTCACTGCCGCTCGGTAGGACCCTCGCCCGCCGGATCGGAGACCGCTGATGCTCCCGCTACGGCGACGTTGCAGCCAACACAGCGACGAGCACGAACTCGTCCCTGCGGTCTCCGGCGTTCCACCGATCTCCGGTTCGGGCGGTGGACTCCGACTCCCTCGACACCGCGGCACCACCGCGCACGTCGCGTCGATCTACCCGTTCCACGGCGGCCGAGCACTGCACGACGCACAATCGCCGTACGTCGGGGTCAATGTCACCAACGGCTACTCGGCATGGTCCTACGACCCCTTCGAACTGTACGGACGCGACCTCGGCGGCGGCACCGTTCTCACCAACTCGAACATGCTCGTCCTCGGCGAGCCAGGCAACGGCAAGTCGTCCGCGGTCAAGACGATGCTCTACCGGCAAGCGGCGTTCTACGGGCATCGACGGTTCATCTCGATCTCCGATCCCAAAGGTGAGTACGGACCGCTTGCTCGAGCGCTCGGTATGCCTGTCATCAAGCTGCACCCCGGTGGTACCGATCGCCTGAACCTGCTCGAACCCGGTCCCGGCGACCCGGTCCGGGCGCTGCAGAACCGCCAAGAACTGATGACCGGGATGCTCTCGACCGTCATGCGACGAGATCTCGATCCCGTCGAGGAGACCATCCTCAACACCTCCATCGAAGTTCTCGACGCACGCCACCGTGCCGGCGCATCGACACCGACGCTTCTCGACCTTGCCGCCGTCCTCGGCGACCTCCCTGCCGAGGTGCGCGACATGGACGAACTCAAGCTGCTCGAGGAACGCGACATCTCAGCCGCTGTCACGGCCATCCGGCTCGCACTGTCCAAGTTGCTCCGCACGACGTTGCGAGGGATGTTCGACGGTGCGTCCACGGTGTCGATCGAGGAGATGTCGGGCCAGGGCGTCGTCATCGACCTGTCGTCGGTGTTCTCCAACCCCGACGCGCTGCCACTGGTCCAGATGGCCACCGCCTCGACCCTCGCCGGTCAGATGGCCGCACTCCCCGAACAAGGGCGGCGGGGCATCCTCGTCGACGACGAGGTCTGGGCGACGATGGCGTCCGAACGAGCCGCCAAGACACTCCAGGGTCGCCTGAAGCTGTGTCGCCTGTGGGGGATCTGGAACATCCTCGTCACCCACCGCCTCTCCGACCTCCAAGCCCAAGCCGACTCGGGCACCTCGGCCTCCAAGGTCGCCGGAGGTCTTCTCGCCGACGTCCAGACCCGCGTCGTGTTCCGCCAAGCAACCGACCAACTCGCCGCCACCGGCGAGCTGCTCCGGATGAACGAACGCATGGTCGATCTCCTCCCGCGACTGACCCGCGGCCGCTCGGTGTGGACCGTGGCTGGCCGAGCCGCCGTCGTGCAACACGTCATTGCCGCCCACGAGTTTGACATCTGCAACACAGACCAGGGGATGAAGCCATGACCGGGGTCGTAGGGGCCGAACTCCGGGGTGCTTGTCGGTCTGGTCTGGCTGACTGGTCCGGGGTTGGTGAACTGGGGGTCACCGTAGCGGATGAGTGTGCCGTGTCAGGTCTGGGGTTGCTGTGTGGCGCTGGTTGCTTCGATGGTCGGCGAGATCGAATGGTCGGCGGTCGTGGCGGTGATTGCCCACCAAGCGATGCCGGTGGTGATGTAGATGTCGGCGATGTTGAAGGTGGGCCACCAGCCGGTGTGCAGCATGTCGACCACGGAGCCGGCTTCGAGCCGATCGATGGTGTTCGCGAGCGCTCCGGCGATGATGAGCGTGGCGGGCCCGGTGGGTGTCCGGTTGTTCCATGCGGCTCGGAGGATTGCGAGCGCGATCGTGAGGGTTGCGGCGGTGATCAGCAGGGGTGGGATGTTGGTGAACAGCCCGAATGCGGTGCCGCTGTTGTAGCTGAGTTGCAGGTCGATGGGTCCGGGAAGCGTGGTGGGTGCGTCGTCGAGTGTGGCGGTGGCCCAGATCTTGGTGGCGAGATCGATCGTGATGAGCGCGGCGATCCAGGCGAGCATGGTGCGACGTCGGGTCGGGTTCATCGGCTGATCTTGAGGATGCGTCGGGCGCCGTTGGCGACGACGGCGAAGATCACGGCGCCGGCGATGAGGTCGGGGATGCCGGAGTCGGTGAGTGTGACGCCGATCGCTGCAGCGATGACGAGTCCGTTGACCTTGATGTCGTTGGCAGTGAAGATCCAGCTGGCTTGTAGGTGTGCTTCGCCGGACCGGACGCGATGCAGCACGAGCAGTGTGATGATGTTGCCGGCGAGCGCGAGCACGGACATCACGATCATCGAGGTCGGGTCCGGGAGTTCGTTGTCGGCGAAGAATCGTCGTAGGACCTCGGCGAGACCGAGCGCGGCGAGGCCGATCTGGAGGTATCCGCTCGTGCGTGCGAGTTGTTTCTTGCGTGCGGCAGCGGTCCCGACGGCGGCGAGGCTGAGCGCGTACACGCTGGCGTCGGCGCCCATGTCGAGTGCGTCGGCGATGAGTCCCATGGAGCGGCTGATCAAGCCGACGGTGAGTTCGCCGACGAAGAAGCCGGCGTTGATCACGAACGCAACGATCAGCGCGTTGCGTTCGCGTCGGGTGTCGGGGGCGGGCCCGATCTCGCTGGTGTCGTCGACGAACTCGGCGCCAAGGTTGAGGGTTTGGAGTGCGGTGTCGATGGTGTCGGTGTCGGTCGTGTGGTCGATCAGCACGTCACGTTGGTCGAGGTCGACTTCGATGCGGTTGATCTGGTCGATGTCGGACAGTGCCATGCGCACGAGTTGTTCTTCGGCGGCGCAGTCCATGCCGGCGACGTGGAAACGGCTGACGGTCATCGGCTGCTCACGCGTTGGGGTTGGTGGTGTAGTTCGGACAGAGATTGTTCTTCGGCGGCGCAGTCCATGCCGGCGACGTGGAAACGGCTGACGGTCATCGGCTGCTCACGCGTTGGGGTTGGTGGTGTAGTTCGGACAGAGATCGATTCGCCGGTGACTGCGAGGAGTCGTTCGGCCGAGCGGACCACGTCGATGACTTCGTCGTGGGCAATGCGGTAGTGGACCTCGCGGCCGACGCGCCGATCGGTCACGAGTCCGCATTCTCTGAGGCACTTGAGGTGACCGGAGATGTTGCCCTGGGAGCCGTTCAGCGCAGTCACGATGTCGCTCACGCGTTGTTCACCGTCGGCGAGTGTGGTGATGATCGCGAGGCGTGTCGGGTCGCCGAACCCGCAGAACAGTTTCGCTGCGGTCGCGATGGGTGCAGCGTGTTGAATCGTGGCGCTCATGCCGGCGGATTGTATCGGCCTGCGCCGATGTATTGGTCCGGGCCGATGCGTCGTGGGTCAGTCGTGCCCGGCTTGGTCGCTGAGAGCGGCGTGGTGTGCGTGGTTGGCGTAGATGTTGGCTTGGGCGACGGAGAGGCCGAACAGGTCGCTGATCTGTCGGAGGTCGCCGCCGGTCGCGAACGCTTCGTCGAGGATGCGGTCTTGGCGGATCTGTTGGGCGGGTGTGCCGAGCAACCGGGTGTGCCAGGAGCTGTCGACCGGGCGTGTGTGGTGGGCGCTGCGGATGTTGATGAACAGGTGCTCGTTGGCGGTGTTCGGCCAGGTGTAGTGCCGGTGGAAGAGGTAGGTGTCGAGGCGTTCGAGGACGGCGTCGGCCAGCACGATGGTCTGGTCGCCGAGGTGGAGGCGCCGGTCGTAGATGTCGGTGAGTCCGATGTGGCGCAGGTCCTTGACGCGGATGGCGTGGTAGCAGAGCAGCGCTGCGGTGAGTGCCCGGGCGGTGTTCGGCGAGTCGAGCAGGTTGCGGATGGTGGCGAGACCAACGGGGGCGGGGATCGGGTGGTTGGTGTGGGGTTGGCGGATGTGGGTGGTGGGGTTGGTGAACACGACCTTGCGGCCCTTGAGGGTCCGGAAGATCGAGCGGAGTCCTTGGAGCATGTGGGTGCGCTGCCATCCGCTCGCCGGCAGCGCTGTGTAGATGTCGTCGCGGGTGACCTCGCGCAGCGAGGTGTGCCTGGTGGCCCAGGTTTCGACGGCGGGCATCGCCGATCGGAGCTGTTGACCAATGGTGAGATCGCTGCGCGGCTTGCTGCGAGGCGGGGTGGTGCTGCCGTGGCGCATGACGTCGAACCACACGCCGAGTTCGGCGGCGATGGTTTCGGGCAGGCCGTTGGTCTTGGTGGCGAACCAGCCAACGATCGATGGTGGTCGGTCGTCGTCGAGCATGCCAGCGGCGTCGAGGGCGTCGCTCAGCGCGACGGTCGACACCTTGAGTTTGGCGATCGCGTCGATGTCGCTGCAGCGAATTGGTGCGCCGATCGTTTCTTGCTGGCCGAGCAGGATGTGCACGCCGTGTTGAACGGTGACGATCTTGCGGCGGTCCCAGCCGTGAGCTCGGCCGAACTCGTCGACGTGTTGATCCAACAGCAACGCCAGGTTCGCGTCGCGGGGATCGAGGTGACCGACCCGGCGGGCGACGCTGAGGTCACGTTCGAAACGGAACAGCGGCAATTGCAGGTGAGTGACCGGGAACCGGGCGAGAGTCCCGACCGCAACCGGTGGTGGCGGCGACTTCGGGCGTCGCGCCGAGGCAGCTTTGCCCATATCGGCGAACCACAGCTGTTGTCCGTTCCGGTTCGCGGCGATCAGATCGGGGAGCGGCAACGGCGGCTTCGTCGCCAGGACCCGGGTGCGTTGCTTGGTGCAGAGCCGGCAGGCGCCGTAGATGTTGATGGGGACTTCGCGGCTGCAGCACGAGCAGACTCCGAGCTTGCGCTTTTCTCGCCAGCCGTTGCACGCGGTGCATCGCCAGGCTCGATGCTTGGACGCACCCCACGCGAAGCAGTCCGGACAGGTGTCGATCGTGACATGGCCCATCCGGTGGCAGCGACCGCACAGCCCGTTGGTGAAGTAGTCCGTCGTCGATCCGCACTCGAGACAAGGTGGCGGAACGGCGGATCCGCCGGGCCAACACCCGAAGCAGAACTTCACCGTGGTGAACGCGACGGGCCACTCGCCGCATGTGGCGCAGAAGCTCTGCCAGCTCACCCCGGCGGCAGCGTTCGGTTCTTCCCCAACCTCGGCGTGACCGTCGCACCAGCGGCGCGCTTCTTGCGCGGTTTGCGGGCCTCGACCTTGTCCGGCTCGCGGATCAACAACTGGTCCGGGTCGCAATCGAGGACCGAGCAGATCACGTCGAGGTCCTCGAGCCGGATCGTGGTTGGCGTTCCCGCCCACAACGACGACATCTTCCCGGCCGAGATCTCCAAGCCGGCGTCCGCGAGCCGGCGTCGCATCTCGGTCGATTTCCAGATGCCCTGTTCGGCAGCGGTCAGTCTCAGATTCCAACGCATCAGTTCACTCCTGTTCGTTGTCCCGGTTCGGGTCGAGGCGGTCGGCAATCCGCTGGTTCGCTTCGGTCCAGGCGCGTTCGATGTGATCGCCGTGCACATGGATGTAGCGGGTCGTGGTCGACAACCACTCGTGGCCGAGCAGTTCCTGGATTGCTTTGAGGTCGACGCCGCGCTGGTAGAGCGACGACGCGCAGAAGTGGCGCAGCGTGTGCGGCGTCAACCGACCGTCGGACCACGCCGGCAACCAACGACCAACCGCTGCGGCGAGTCCGTCACGCAGCGCCTGGTCACCGATCCGGCTGCACGCACCGGTCAGCTTGTCTCGCCGTTCACTCGGGAACAGCGGAGCGTTCGGGTCCTCATAGGCGTCGTCGAACTGGTGGCGAATGTCGCCCAACCACCAATCCATCAGATCCGCCGCGCCGTTGATCGCCGGCACCAGTCGACTCTTGGGTCCGCGGCCTCGGCTGCCTTTGCCGAACCGGACATGGATCTTGCCGAACTCGCCCAAATCACGTCGCCAGTCACGGATGTCGAGCATGTAGGTCTCCTGGATCCGCAGACCGCACCGGCGCCACAACGACGCCGCCATGTAATCCCGTGTCGCCGGCAAGAACTTGCGCGCCTCGGGCAACCACTCACGCCACGCTGCGAACAACACATCGATCTCCTCAATCGACGGCGGTACCCGCACGTTGCTGTAGTCGGCTTTGGTCGGCCGGTTGAACTCGTCGATGATCTGGATCACCACGTGGCCGGTCAAACGTTCGATGTCACCGGAGTAGCGGGCAACGAGGAACGAGTAGAACCGCGCCAGCGACCACGCCTTGTGCTGCACCGTCAACCGGGCCCGATGCAACTCCTTGCGTTGATGGACCAAGAACCGATCAGCGTCGGCCGGCTGCGCCGTCCACACCGGTCGCCCCAGGAACCGGATGAACTCGAAGATCGCACCTCGGTCCTCCACCACCGTCGAGTCACCCGAACCTGCACCCACCGTCGCAAGCAGATACTGATCGACCAGTTCCTGCTCGAAATCCTCAACCTCACCAGGCGCGACAAGCGCCTTCGGGGCGTCCAAGGAGCGGACCACAGCCAACGCCATAGCGTCTCCTCCTGTTCAGCCGGTCGAGCGAATCACCCCGATACCCGGCAAGCCTTCAGGAATCCCGACCAGTTGTCAAGGTTCAGACGAAGTCGGTCAACCGGCACGGCGACTGACCCGCATGCCCACGTTGGAACTCCGGACCGTTCGCGATTCCGGGAAGTTCCTACAACCGACGAGGCGATGGTCGCATGAGCGGCTTCGTCGCTCGTCGGGAAGGACCGGTGGGATCAGCCGAGCGCAGCCGCTCGGTCGATCCGCCAGCGCGTCGTGACCTGCTTGAAGTTGATCGAGCCCGGCGTCGCGACGTGGGAGAACTCGTAGGTGAAGCCGACACGTTGGAGGGTCCGGTTCGGCGCGGCGTTCAATGCGTTGGGTTCGCAGTACAGCCGGTCAAGTTGCAGGACGTTGAACAACTCGCGGAGTCCGAGAGCAACGAAGCGGCTTCCGTGCCCGGTGGCTCGGTTGTGTTCGTCGGCGATGTGGAGGTGCATGAACGCCTGACGACCGAACTCGATGTGATCGACGTTGGACCAGCCGACAACGTCGGCCTCGACCATCCACATGACCCCGTAGCTCTGCCGTTCAGGTATCGGACGCTCGAAGTCGGTTCGGTACCACTCCAACCAGTCGGCGGGATCTGGGAGCAGCGCACGGTCGACACCGAGCCGAACGAGGAACTCGTCGCTGGCGTCGTGAAAGTAGCGGATTCGCATCGAGGCGTCATCGACGGTCATCGGACGGATCGAGATCGCCGGAGTAGATGTCTCCTCGTCAGGCACGTCATCGACCATAGTGACGAGCGTTGCGGACCGGAGCGGGCGTGCGCCCGGTGCCGCGCAGCGTCCGGTGACCTCTAATGGCGGCCGGTTCGGGCCATCGCATCGACCGGGACGAACTGCTCGCACGCGTCGAGTTGACCGACGTGCTCGATGCGCTGTCGCCGGGACGAGCGGAGCGTGGCGGTCGGCGAGCGTGGCGGTGCATCGACCCTGACCACCCCGATGTGCATCCGTCGGTCAAGGTGTCGATCGATCGGACCGGAACGCAGCGATGGCGGTGCTGGTCGGGCGGGCATGGCGGAACGGCGATCGACGCAGTGATGGTCGCCCGATCGATGACGGTCGCTGACGCAATCCGCTGGCTGAACGACAACTACGCACGCCTCGACGTCATCGAACGCCACGCTCCGCCACCTGCGCAGCCGATCGGACGACCCGACCCCGAAGTCGTGACCTATGTGCAGCGAGCCCATCGCCTGCTGTGGACACCGGCCGGTCAACCGATGCGCGACTGGCTCCACCGTCGAGGACTCGATGACGATGTGTTGCGAACGAACCTCGTCGGGGCCGACCCCGGGCGCCGGTTTCTGCCACGCCCGAAGGGACTCCCCGGCGGCTTGCCGGCCGTGGTCTACCCGGCACTCGACAAGGATCGACGGCCGGTCTATTTTCAGGCCCGTTTCCTCGATCCGCTGAACGGCCGATCCAAGTACGACAACCCTGCCCGCCGGTGGGCGTCTAACCCACGACTCGCCTGGATCGAACCACCCGCGGCTCTCGAACGCGACGCGCTGGTCGTCACCGAAGGGATCGCCGACGGACTGATCGCCGCACAGAGCGGGTTCGGTGCGGTCGGAGTGCTCGGCTCGCAGTACCCCGACGAGCGAGTCGGCGACGCCATCGTCCAGAACGCAGACGGCCGCAAGGTGATCATCTGCTTCGACGCCGACGATGCCGGCCGACAAGGAACCGAACGCCTGGCCGATCTCATCGAGCAACGCAACCTCGGCCGCCCCGATGTCGTCGAACCCCCCACCGGCATGGACCTCACCGACTGGGCGAACCAGGACCCGAACTGGGCAGACCTCATCGACCCACCGCTGAACCCGAAGCTGCCACGACAACAACCGGAACCGGTTGGTGACCTCGGCCTGAGCTTGCATCTTCCGGAATGACTCGGTCCGGAAGGGATCTGTAGCGACCTATTGCAATGTATTCGGTATTCGCAATACAAAGCTAGAGGAAGATAGATTGATGTTCATGGACCCGCGCCGGAACCCGTACTCGCCGGGTGCGGGGCTGCGCCCGACCGAGCTCGCCGGTCGCGACGACGACATCGAGTTGTTCGAGATCCTCCTCGACCGTGCCGAGGTCGGACGCCCGAACCGCAGCATTGTGTTCACCGGACTGCGCGGTGTCGGCAAGACCGTGCTCCTGCAAGATCTCGCAGGTAGAGCTGAACAACGGGGCTGGATCACCGCCCGGGTCGAAGCAGATCGAGGGAGTGGTCCGACCTCGTTCACCGACGGGCTGTCGCGGTCGCTGGCGACGTCGCTGCGCCGAGAGCAGGGCCGAGGCAAGACGAAGGATCGGCTGAAGGCGGCCCTGCGGACGGTCACGTCGTTCTCGATGTCGTTCAACCCCGACGGTGCGGTGTCGCTGGGATTCGATGTCGACGCAGCAAAAGGTCGGGCGGATAGCGGGTCGCTGTACGCCGACCTCACCGACCTCGCACTCGACCTCGCCGATGCTGCGGTCGAACTCGACGTTGGCGTCGCGGTGTTCATCGATGAGATGCAGGACCTGACCGACGAAGAACTCTCGGCCGTGTGCCGTGCGTGTCACGAGACCGGGCAGCGTTCCGTGCCGTGGTTCGTGATCGGGTGTGGCCTGCCGAACCTGCCTGGTGCGTTGGCGACCGCGGAGTCCTACGCCGAACGCCTCTTCGAGTACCGACTGATCGATCGACTTCCCGAAGCGGCCGCGCACGCGGCGCTTGCGAACCCGGCGAAGATCGAGGGCGTTGACTGGGAACCCGCTGCGGCCGCCCACGTGGTCGCTCAGTCCGTCGGCTACCCGTACTTCATCCAGCAGTTCGGGCAGAGCACCTGGAACGACGCGGCCGCCTCACCGATCACGAGAGCCGATGCCGAGCGCGGCGTCGAGGTCGGCTTCGCTCAACTCGACAAGGGATTCTTCCGTGCACGCTGGGACCGTGCCACTCCCGCCGAGCGCGAGTACCTCGCCGCGATGGCGGTCGACGGCGACGGCCCGAGCTCGAGCGGCGAGGTTGCTCAGCGTGTCGGCAAGAAGCCGACATCACTGGGCCCGGCGCGGGCGAACCTCATCAACAAGGGCATCATCTACGCCCCCGAACACGGCCAGATCGCCTTCACCGTCCCCGGTATGTCGAACTTCATCGAACGTCGAGCGACGGACATCGCCTGAGGGTTCGACGACGATCGGAGTCGGACGGTTACAACCTCTGAACTCGCGTCGAGGCCATCACCGCTTAGACTCACGCCCTCGGGGTCCCGGTGAAGTGGCTCGCCGCCCGGGCGGGGTAGAAAACTGCCGACGAACCGGGGTCGGTGATCGGTCTGGCGGTCCTCGTTCTCGGTGTCGCAGCCGCTATCGCTGCGGTCGGCTATTGCGTCGGACGTTGGCCGCACACGTGCCAAGCGGAGATCGCAACGTTGTCGTACCCTCCCGAGAATCAGGCCTCCGGGTCCGTGGCTTTCTGAGGTCGCGTGGCTCGGACGATTGCTCCGTGGAGGCCGGGGCCTGTGTCGTGGGTGTATTCGATGGTCGCCTCTTCGAATCCGGCGCAGTCCAGCATGGCCAGGTAGGCGTCGTGTTGAAGAGCGCCTGCACCGCAGTCCGCCCACGCGGTCCCATCGGCAGGTGCGGCGATTCCGTTGTCGGCGACGACGTCGGACACTGCGACTCGTCCTCCGGGGCGTAGCACGCGGGCCATCTCGGCGAATACCGGTGTCTTGTCGGGGGCGAGGTTGATGACGCAGTTCGAGATGACGACATCGATCGACGCGTCCGGAAGCGGAAGGTCTTCGATCATGCCGTCGAGGAACTCGACGTTGGAGACGCCGGCATCGGCTGCGTTTGCCCGCGCCAGCTCGAGCATCTCGGGGAGGAAGTCCACGCCGTACGCCTTGCCGGATGGGCCGACCCGCTTGGCGGAGAGGATCACGTCGAGACCGCCACCTGATCCGAGGTCGAGCACCGTCTCGCCTGGTTCGAGATCGGCGATCGCGAAGGGGTTGCCACAGCCCATCGACAGGTTCGCTGCGGTTTCGGTTCCAGTGGCGAGGGTGGCGTCGTCGTACTGGGAGACGCCCCATCGCTCGTCGCTGTTTCCGTCGGTGCCTCGGCTTCGAGCTGCGTCGCGGTAGTAGGTGCGGACATCGTCGTGGATCTGATCGTTGCTCATTCGGTGCTCTCCAATGCTTGGGTGAACTCGGTCGGGATCTTGCCCATGACCATCTCGGCCGCCGATGGGAACGCGGCCAGGCAGGCGGTGTTGACATGCCAGAGGCTCGAGTTGGCCACGTGCTCGACGAGCACGAAGCCGACGTCGGCCAGCTTGGCAAGATGGTGCGAGATGGTCGATTGGCCGACGTCGAGTGCATCGGTGATCTCGCCAACGGTCATCGGGCGATCTTCGGTGGACAGCAGGTGCAAGATGAGCACTCTGGTGGGATCTCCGATCGCACGGAACCAACCAGCCCACTCAGACGCGCGGGCACGATCGAGTCGTCGGGTCACGGTTGTCGTGTCCATTGATCATCGACGATAGTCGATCATCGACTCCATGTCGACATCAGGTGGAGGGATCCACGTCGACATGCACGACCACATCGAGACGTTCCGCCGTGTCCGAGACGAGTTCATCACCGAGCCGTACCCGGCATGGACCGCAATTGAGGTCACCGGCCGCATCACCGAAGGGACCATCGTCGAGATCCGAGCCGTCGCCGACGCCGCGCCGGACTGAGCATCCGTAGGAACGGAATACCACGGCAGCGGGCGCCAGCACCCGGGCCACAGCACCGGCACCCGTTTGGTGTCGCTCACTGCGGGGATGCTCCGCCCCACTGGATTCCGGCCCGGGGAGCGCAACCCGGCACTCGGTATCGATCGGTCAGCCGGGTCCGCCCGACGAAGCCAACCCCGAAGTCGATTGAGGTTCCCGGCGACGCGTTCAGTGGGGCGGCAATGCTTCGCCCACGCTGAGTGTCGGGGTCTCGATCGCCGGCGCTTTCCCCACCTGTTGTCGAACCCAGTCGAGTCCGTCGGGGTCGGTGTGGTGTCGTCCCCATTCGGGGAGTGCTGCTGCGACGTCGTGTTCGGTGGCGAAGGTGCCGAGGTCTTCGACGATGGTTTCGTCTCGGTTGGTGGCGTAGAGCGCTCTTGACCCTCGGTTCCAGCTGACTCGCCAGGTGTCGTCGGATCCGGTGGCTCGCCAGTGCATGCCGTAGTCGACGTCGGGGCTGTGTCGGCCTTTGCCGAGTTCTCGCCAGCGGTCGAGTGCCGTGGGCTCGGGGTCGGGTCGTGTGATTGCTGCGGTTGAGCGGTTGAGGTGGTGGTGTCCCCAGGTGAGTAGTCCGGCGTCGACGGATCGTGCGATCGATGGGTGGTGGTCGATGGTGGCGACGATCGGTGCGTTCAGGCTTTGTTCGACCGACGACGAGTTGAGTGAGCGTGACGGCTCGTTGATCAAGACGATGCCGTCTGGCTGTCGGTCGGCTCGCACTCCTTTCATGAGCCCGAGGTAGCAGGCGCGGGTGACGAGCAGGTTCCGATCGGCGATCTCGATGAGCGCATCGGCCGGCGGTCCGGTGCCGGCATCGACGAGCACAACGGCATCGGTCGCTCGCATCCATTGAGCAAGACGTTCGACGCGTTCGGCTTTCACTTGGTCGAGGTCGATCGGGTTGCGGGTCGGAAGAAGGTGGGTCGTGGCGTCGACCTCGATGAGGAGTTCTTCGAGTGAGTCGGCGGGGTCGTGAAGTAGCCAATCGTCGAGGCCGGGGTTGGCCCATGGTGTGGCGAGCACGTCGGTCATGTCGCCTTGAAGATCGACGATGAGCGCGTTCGAGGGTTCTGCGATGGCGGCGGCTGCGGTGGTGACGGTGGTGCCTGAGCCGCCCTTCGCAACCCAGAGCACTGTGATGTGACGGTCGGTGCCCATGGTCATGCGGCGTGGTCGACGAGCCAGGCGAGGCGTGTGGCGGTTCGGTGGACGGCGACGCGGGTGCGGCCTGGGGTGTCGTCGGGGCGGGTGAGTTCGTGCACTCGGTGGGCGACGAGTTGGTCCCAGCGGGATCGTGGGATCTGTCCGCTGCTGACTGCGGTGGCGATGCGGTCGAGTTCGATTCGGGCGAGGGCACCGTCTTCGACGGCGCTGGCGTGGGTGGTTCCGGCTTGGAGGTCGAACTCGTAGGTGGTCGGGTCGCGGGGTGGGATGGTTGCTCCGAGGACCATGTTGCGTTGGCGGCGTGTGATCCAGCGGCGGGCGGCGGGGTCGAGTTGGCGTCTGCTGAGACCGAGGCGGTAGCCGAGGTAGGAGATGAAGGCGACGGGCTGTCCGTCGCGGTCGGTTGGTTCGATGGTCGGGTCGACGGTGGCGAGGACGTGCGCAAGGGCAGCCCAGTCGCTGTCGACGGTGTGGTCGTCGACGTGGCTCGGGCATCGGGTGCCGGCGCTTGCGAGCAGGATCGGTCGCAAGGCGGTCATGAGGATGGTGGTTGCGTCGTCGTCGACGTCTTGGTGGAGCCTGACGAGTGCGGCGACGACGGGGTTTTGCTCGACCCCGGGTTGGGCGCAGATGTCGATGATCTCGGTCGGTGTCCGGCCGGCGAGCGCCGGGATGGCGGCCCATCGGTCGAGGATCTGGTTGCGTCGGCGAGGGCTGTTGCAGCGACCGAATCGTTGCTCGAGATGGGCGGTGATGGTGGTGTGCACGGGAGGACCTCTCGGTTTGGTGGGGTTGGTCGAGGTCCACCATCTGCTTCCCGGTTCCCGAGAACGTTCCCACCTCGATTCGGGAACGCGAATCGGCCCCGTACCCGTTGAGCTGGGGTGACGCGCGATTCGGGAGTGTTCTCGGGAGCCGCCGAACGCGACTCGGGAGAGAAATTCTTGGTCGGCTGCGGATTCGGGAGTGTTCTCGGGAGTCGGGTGCTCGCAGATGGCGACCATGAACGCCACCGCTGCCACGCCGTCCACGTCGATGTCGCCGATCGAGCACATCCTGATCGCGATCGCCGCCGTCGCCGGCTCGCTGTGCCTCGTCGTTTGGGGAGGCGCGACGTTGTCGTCGTTTGCCTCGGGGAGGGGCGCGTCGGGTGTGGGTGTCGGTCTCGGCGACTCGCTCCGAGCGATTCCGCGCCTCGCCGAACGGCCTGAGATGCCGGCCGAGGCATGGCCGGTCGAGAGCCAGCCATCCATCGCGGGTCCTGTCGTCTACTGGGTGTCGACGGGTCTCGTGCTTGTTGGTGTCGTGCTCGCTGGCGTTGCTGTGCGGCGGGTGTGGCGACGTCTGACTCCGGTGCGTCGCCGCCTCGGTGTTGACGCGCATGCCCGGTTCGCGACCCGTCGTGAGCTACGGCCGCTGCTGATCCGCGAGCCGGTGCCGGGTCGCTTCGTGTTCGGTTCGTGGAACGGCTGGATGATCGCGACCGAGAACCGGCGTTGGGCACCGGACCGCCGGACCGGTGTCGCGAAGTGGTGGGCGCGGGTGACGGGTGAGCTGCGTTCGGGGCAGCAGGGCGACATCACGTCGTTGGCGATCTGCGGGCCGACCCGGTGCGGAAAGACCAGCCAATGCGCCGAACCCGGTCTGCTCGACTGGGCCGGTCCCGCCATCGTCTTGTCCGTCAAGCGCGACCTGATGGACACCACCATCGCCAGGCGCCGCGAACTCGGCGACGTCCGTGTCTTCGACCCCGGCGGGTTCCTCGGCACGGGCCGGAGCCATATCACGATCGACGACGACGAGGTCGGCCGCTGGTCACCGCTACGGATGGCGCACACCGCCGCTGGCGCGAAGAAGGCTGGCGAAGCGTTGTCGGCGTGGACACCCCAAGCGGGCGTCGAAGGTGGCATGGGCTTCTGGTCGACCCAGGGCAAGTTGTTGTTCTCGGGGCTGCTCGCTGCGGCTGCGTTGTCGGACCGCCCGTCGATGAACGAGGTCGCCAAGTGGGTGTTCGACATGGAGATGCCGGACCCGTCGAATGAAGCCAAGCGGTGCAAGCCAAGTGAGATCCTCACCGAAGCTTTCAACGATCGCCGCACGGCTGACGCGGCCGAGGACGCGATCCGACATCTCTCGGCCATCTGGAACAAGCCGGACCCGAAGATCGTCGGTTCCGTCTACGCGACAGCACAGACGGTGTGCGATCCGTGGCTCGACCCGAACGTCGTCGCAGCGACCGACCTCGACGGCGAGGGTGAGTGGATCGACCTCGACTGGTTGATGGACACCGGCCCCGAAGGCGACCGGGCCAACACGTTGTATCTGCTCGTGTCGCTCGATGACTACGAGCGCCTGTCGCCGGTCCTCGCCGGCTTGCTCTCCGACTTGAAGTCGCAGGCGTATGAGTGGGAGATGCGCGGCGACCGCCTCCCCGCGCCGCTGCTGATGTTGATCGACGAGGCCGGAAACATGCCGCTGCAATGGCTCCCAGAGGTGTCGTCCACCTGTGCGGGGATCGGCATCCAGCTGGTGACGATCTGGCAGTCGTACGCCCAGATCCACGAGGCGTACGGCAAGCGCGCAGACACGCTCCTGACGAACCACGCGACCAAGCTGTTCTTCCCCGGCTCATCCGACGACTCGACGCTTGGCTACGTGTCCAAGATCGTCGGTGACGAACAGGTCGAACGGCGTTCGTGGTCCAACGACGTCGACGGCGGTCGACGGTCGGTGTCGGGTCAGTCGAACAACGAGGCACTCGTCCCGTACTTCTTGTCTCGGCTGCCGAAGTACGGCTCGGCGCTGATGATCCACTCCAACACGCCGCCCGCGCACGTGCAGGGTCGGCCGTGGTGGAAGATCAAACGCCTCGCCGCGATGGTTCCCGACCCGCCCGAGCGCGACGAACCCGGACCGGCTGTCGGGAGCGGGCCGTGGCGGCCGACTCCGAAACGTGAGTGCCGACGACCCGCCACCCGGCCACCAGCAGTCGTGGCGCACGGCGATGACGGCCAGTTGTCGCTGCTTGCTGCGGAAGGCGAGGTGGCGTGATGGCTCGCACACGTGTCGACCACGCCGCACTTGTCGACGAACTCCACGCCCAACTCGCCGATCGCTTCGAACAGATGACGACGAGCCGTGAATGGCTCGACTACCTCGCCACCGCTCGACGGTTTCACCGCTACTCGCCACAGAACCAACTCCTCCTCGCCCTGCAGGGAGCCGAGGGCTACGTTGCCGGGTACCGCAACTGGCAGCGCGTCCCTGCTCAAGGTGGAGGCACCTGCCAGGTCGCGAAGGGCTCGGTCGGGTTGAAGATCCTCGCCCCGCTCACCGCGAAGGTCGTCGACGTCGACGACGCCACCGGTGAGGAGACCACCCGAAGTCGGCTGCGCGGATTTCGCACGGTCAAGGTCTTTCACCAAGGCCAACTCGTTGCGCCTCCCGACATCGGCGACGCCGTCCTGCCCGAACTCCTCATCGGCGAGAACCGCTGGCAACACGTCTGGTCCGCCGTTGCCGGCCGACTCGAAGACGACGGATACAGCGTCGACCTTCACACACGCACCCCAGTCGAGAAGTGGAACGGGATGACCTCGTGGGCCGACAAAGCCGTTCTTGTCGCCGGCGACCTCGAACCGCCCCAGCGTCTCAAGACGCTCCTGCACGAATGGGCACACGTCGAACTTGGCCACGACACCCGGGTCGAGCTTCCGAGAGCTGTCAAGGAGGTCGAAGCCGAATCCGTCGCCTACCTCCTGGCCCAGACGGTCGGCCTCGACTCCGACGCCTACTCGGTCCCGTACATCGCGAACTGGTCCGCCGGCGACATCGAAACCGTCCAGTCCGCAGCCGAACAGATCCTCACCACCACCAAGCGACTCGTCACCACGCTCGAAGCCGAACTCGGCATCGAACTCACCCCCGACGCGCTCGACCACATGGTCCCCGAGACCAACGTCATCGAACTCCGTGCAACCGCCGACGCTCCACCGGTCGCTGAGATCACGAGCGTCGACGCCGACCAAGTGGTGCAGGAGCTTCCGTTCGTCGAGCCGATTCCTCCGCCCAGCACGACACTGGAGGCGGTTGACGATGCGTCGTTCCTGAAAGCGGTGATGGTCGACCTCGAACCTGACCAGAAGACACGACTTGCGAGCGTCGTCTACGACACGACCCGAGCCGGCGAAGCCGCCGCGATCATCGCAACGTCCGGCCGGACCGCCACGCAGACGGCGCGGGTGCTCGACAGTGTCCACTTCGACACTGAGACCATCCGAGACGCACTGCTCGCCCCGACCGACGACGCAGAACGCCCGACGCTGTACCCCGAGGTCGAAGTACGAGCGGCGCTTCATACCGTCGCCTCGCCGTCCGACGTCGAGATGCTGATGCCACCGGTCGACGAATTCGCTGACGTCGCGAGGCAGTTGCGTGACGACCGAATCGACGACTTGCGACTCATCGCCCGTGCCGTCGGACAGAACGACGAACCCGCACGGATCGCGGCGCTCGCCTACGGCCTCGACATCTCGCCCGACCAGACGATCAAGGTGTGCGCCACCATCGACGCCGCACCCCAGAGGACCATGGCGATCGCAATCGCCATGCGCGAAGGCGACGGAGTTGCAGCGTTCGATGATCTCACCGAAGGATGGCCTGACGTGCCGGGCGGCTGGGAGCAGCACGCACACCCCTCGATGCGAGCAACCCGATCGCTCGCCGCCGTCCCTGACTACAACCCCACCCGAGCCATCCTCGATCAATGGGCCGGAAGATCCACCGCCCCGGAAGGCACGAGCCCGGAGCCCGCGCTGCCATGACCGACGCGAACGAGGAGATGCTCCGGCGGGCACTCGATGACGTCCTCACCATCTGCTGGACCGAGGACACCCCGTCCTCGACGCGATCACCGAGAGCCTCGAGGACTGGACAGCGCTCGCCTCCGCCGAGTTCAACGAGTCGAAGCCCTACGAGGTTCGGCAAGGGACAAGTCGACTCGCGACGGCATTCGAGACGCTGACCCAGGCGGCGCCGACAAGCTCAACGGACAGCGTGCTCTCGAAGGCACTCGCCGACTGGGTGGGACTGTCAGATCCGCGGTGTAACTGGTCTGGCCTGAAACGCTGAGCGACTCGCTTGGCCGGAAGGACAGACAACGATGACAGACCATGATGTGGCGGTGGTGACACCGTCGGATGAGACAAGCGAGGAGCGGCCAGATCGGTCGCTTGCCGAGCAGCTCGTCGACCAGGCACGATCGGACGGGCGGAATCTCGTCGGCCCCGGCGGGCTGCTGAGCGATCTCACGAAGCAGGTCCTCGAGACGGGTCTCGAGGTCGAGATGGAAGAACATCTCGGCTATCCGAAACACGCCGTCGAGGGCCGCAACGGTGGCAACAGTCGCAACGGGACACGTTCGAAGACGGTGATCACCGAGATCGGCCCGATCGAGCTGGAGGTGCCACGCGATCGTGACGGCAGCTTCGAGCCTGAAACGGTGCGCAAGAACCAGCGCCGGCTCGACGGGGTCGACTCGATGGTCATCTCCTTGACGGCGAAGGGTTTGACGACTGGTGAGGTCGAAGCCCATCTGGCCGAGGTGTACTCGACGAACATCTCCCGCGAGACGATCTCGAAGATCACCGACCGGGTCCTGGGCGAGTTGGCCGAGTGGCAGAACCGGCCGCTCGACCGCGTCTATCCGGTCATCTTCATCGATGCGATCGTCGTGAAGATCCGCGACGGTCAAGTCGCCAACCGGCCCGTGTACGCGGCGATCGGTGTCACCGTTGACGGTCAACGCGACATCCTCGGCCTCTGGGTCGGCACCGGTGGCGAGGGCGCCAAGTACTGGTTGCAGGTGCTCACCGAGATCAAGAACCGCGGCGTCGAAGACGCCTGCATCGTCGTGTGCGACGGACTCAAAGGCCTGCCCGAGTCGATCGAGGCGACCTGGCCGTTGGCGATCGTGCAGACCTGTGTGCTGCACCTGATCCGCAACACCTTCCGCCTCGCCAGCCGCGCCGACTGGGACAAGATGGCACGCGATCTGCGACCCGTCTACACCGCCGTCAACGAAGCCGACGCCGCAGCGAGATTGGACGAGTTCCACACCATCTGGGGCAACCGCTACCCGGCGATCCAGTCGCTCTGGAAGAACGCGTGGGCCGAGTTCGTGCCGTTCCTCGACTACTCACCGGAGATCCGCCGGGTCATCTACTCGACGAACGCGATCGAGTCGTTGAACGCCCGGTTCCGGCGAGCAACGAGGGCACGCGGTCACTTCCCCAACGAGCAAGCAGCGCTCAAATGCCTCTACATGGTCGTGCGGTCGCTCGACCCGAAAGGCACCGGCCAGGAACGCTGGATGAACCGCTGGAAGCCCGCCCTCAACGCCTTCGCCATCACCTTCGAAGGCCGCCTCTTCTAAGGCCCTAAGATCCCAACAACAACCATGAGCCAGGTCAGTTACACCAACGATCTGACAGTCCCGACTGGGTCACCGAGTACGGACGCTTGTAGATCGGTCGGCCGCTCACCGAGCGATACGAGCGGAGACGGATCGCCACGTCGACTTGGCTGCCCGATCTGAGGGCGTCGATGGGTTGGTGCGGTGTGCTTGAGCTCTGTTGCGGGCGACAGGTCTGCGACTTCGACGTCACTTGCTATGTGTCGGTTCGGTGGCGGCGGAGCTGGTGGAGGACGTGGGCCGTGAAGAGTGCTGCGGCGATCACGATTGCGATGATGGCGCTGAATGTGATGGAGGTGCCGAGTGCGTTGAGGCCGATGGCGATGGCGGCGGCGCCGAGGACGCTGTTGACTGCGGCGATGGTGGATGCGACGCCGAAGAGGATCCCGGTCCAGGACTTTCGTCGGCCGAGGGCGACGAGTTCGGTGCCGGCGATTTCGTTGGGTGTTGGGAAGTAGGCGGCGGCGTCGGGGGTGAGTTGTGAGTAGTAGGTGCGGATCTTCTGGATGGATCGGAGGTAGGCGAGGTCTTCGACGCTGAGGTCGACGAGGCGCTTGTAGGTGAGTTCGCCGAGGATCCAGAGGGTGGGCAGGACGGCTGCGATGAACGGGCCGGCGCCGCTGTTGTCGTTGCTGCGCATGAATCCGAGAGCAACAAGTGAGGTGGAGACCGCGGCGAGGTAGATCGAGGATCGGCCTGATGCCTCGAAGGTCGTTCCGCCTCGTGCCGATTGCAGGACGAAGTGTTCGGTGACGAGTGCGCTCATGAATGCCTGGTTGTTGTTGTCGGTGTCGCTCATGTCGGCCAGGTTCCGAGTCGTTCTCCGCTGTCGACGTCGAGGACGGCGCCGGTGATGGCGGGGTTGGCGATGAGCGACGCGACAGCGAGGCCGATGTCGTCACCGGTTCCGCGACGTTCGATGAGTTGGCGGTCGGGTTGCATGCCTATGCCGCCGGGCGAGACGACGTTCACTCGGATCGGTGCGAGTTCGATCGTGGCGGCTCGAGCGAGGGCTTCGATTGATCCGTGAAGGCTGGTCCACACCCCGAAGCCGATGCCGGGGCGTCGACCGGACGAACCGGAGATGAGCGTGACCGATCCACCGGGTCGGACGTGGTCAGGGGCGAAGTGGACAGCGTTGAAGCTGGTCCAGAGCCGGCCGTGGGCTCGTTGGAACTCGGAGGGGACGGTGGCTGGAATCGATGATGCCCGCACCGGGCCCGCCGACGTTGCCACGACGAGGTGATCGATGACGCCAAGTTCATCGAGAACTCGTTTCGCTTCGCTGGCGTCACCGAAGTCGGCGGCGATTGTCTGGGTAGCGCCGGTGCGTTGGTGGGCGTCGTTGAGGCGGCCTTGGTCGCGTCCGATGAGGATGACGTCGTGGCCTGCGGCGGCGATGTGTTGGGCGATAGCGCTGCCCATGGCGCCGGATCCGCCAATGATGACTGTGGTGAGGTTGGGCACGGGAGGTTCTCGGTTTCAGGTGAGGAGTGCGCCGCCGTCGACGGGGAGCACACTGCCGGTGGTGTAGGTGTTGGTCATCATGTAGAGAAACGCTGCGGCGAGTTCTTCCGGGCGTCCGAGATGCCCGACGGGCAGGCTCGATCCGTAGCCGGATCGAAAGCCATCGCGCTCGGTGTCGCTCATCGAGTCCCACACTCCGCTGTCGACGACGCCCGGCGCGATCACGTTCACACGGATCGGCTTCAGCTCCGCTGCAAGCGACCGGCCCAGGGTTGCGACGGCGGCGCTGGCGGCATTCATCATGGCGAATCCGCCGTCGGCCGGAGGATCGAACGCGGCGATGCTGGAGGTGAGGGTGATCGAGCCGCCGGGACGGATCCGAGGAGCGGCGGCTCGTGAAGCGAAGAACGATCCCCAGAACTTGTCGAGACTGCGAGTCGCGATCTCGTCGGTCATGTCGACGAACCGCGAACGGTTCTTCACCTCGTCTGCAACGGCGGTGACCACGAGATGATCGAGTTCGCCAACGTCGTCGAACAACGCCGTGATCGAGGTCGGGTCGAGCATGTTCGTCGCAACACCGCGTGCGCCGCTTCCGACAGTTTTGACGGCCGCTTCGAGTTTGCTCGCCGTGCGACTGGCCATCACGACCGTCGCCCCGATTTCGCTGGCGGCCCGGCTCACCGCAAGGCCCTGACCGGAACTGGCGCCGATCACCACCACGGTCTTGCCCGCAAGATCCGCACTCGATGGCAGATGATTCGATTCGCTCACGACAGCTCCTTGTTAGTGATCACTCCGTTAAGATCGCTACACTACGGAATGATCACTAACAAAGCAACAGGTAGGAGAACGACGATGGCGCGACGGCCCCGACACAGCGCAGCAGAGAACAAGCGCACCATCATCGACGCCGCCTCGGAGCTGTTCTACGCCGAGGGGATTCGCTCCGTCGGAGTCGAGCGCATCGCTCGAAGCGCCGATGTTGCGCCACCGACGCTCTACCGCGCATTCGCATCGAAAGACGACCTCATCGTCGCCTATATCGAACAACGCGATCAGGCATGGCGATCCTGGTTCCGTGAGATCGTTGAGGCGGCCCGGACGCCAGAGGAATCCATCTCGGCCGTGTTCGAAGCGGCGCTCGCGCAAGTACAGACACCCCACTACCGGGGCTGTCCGTTCCAGATGGCACTTGCCGAGTTTCCCGCCACCGACCACCCCGCACATCTCGCCGCCGTCGCCAACAAGGAGTGGATGCGAACCCAGTTCGCGGAACTGTGCGCCAATCTCGGGGCCCCCTCGACAACCGGGATGGCCGATCAGTTCTGCGTCCTCCTAGATGGCCTCTACGTCTCGGCACAAAGCCTCGGACCGGCCGGCTACGCCTCCACCGTCACCGACATCGTTCCGCAACTGCTCGAAGCGGCCGGACGCGACGGTCAACCCGAATGATGACGCCGAAAGGCAACGTCGTCTCGGCAAGCCCTCGGAACGCCCTCTTGTGTCGTGCTCGGAAACTGCGTCCAGTCGGCGCCATGGATCAACGCTGCATCCGGCCATTTCGAGCGATCTCGGGGCGAGGAAAGGGTCCGGGAAGCCGTTCGATATTGCGATCGGTTCAGAGAGGGAGTTCGAGGCTCGGCAACTGGATCTTCTCCTGCCTGGTCTTGATCGGTGCAGGCCGTTCGACAGCGCCCAGGTCCATCCCGGACCGTTCTCGATCGGCGACTGCTCGTGCGATGGCGGCTCGGACGTCGTTCGCTCCGGCTGCGGGGTCGTCGTCGCTGACAGCGCTCGTGATCGAGGCAACCAGAGGGTCACCCTCGACGAGGGCGACGTGCGTGAGGTGGTTGACGCGACGGGTGATGGCCGCTGAGAGCTCTGGGTCGGTTCTCGTGCTCCAGCCGTTCAGGATCGATTCGGTCTCGGCCCGTGCGATCTCCGCCTCGATCTCTTGGGCGCGTTCTCGGAGTCGTTCGACGTGGGCACGGGCAAGGATCATCCCACCTTCCCCGGAGTCGACCGTCCCTCCGTCGAACTCTCGGATCGTTCGCCGCAGAGGTTTGAGGTCACGCTCGAGACGACTGATGTGGCGCGCCGGGTTCTGCGAAGCGACCGCCTCGTCGAGTTCGGTGAGCGTTCGTTCTTCGGGGGTGTCGATGCTGGTCCGGATGACTTCGTCGAGCAACTGCTGAGCCTTCGCTGGAAGGGCGACTGGCCAGTGGCCGAGGGGCCCGGCGGCTTCGACGATGGCGGTGAGTTCGTGGTGCTCGATGATGTTTGGCCAGTGTTCGAGGATCCAGTCGCGTCGGGCTTGGTGCTCGGCTCCGGCGAGTTGGATGGTGTCGATCTTGTCGGCGACCGAGACATCGGGTGAGGTGAGGAGTGCGTCGACGATCTTGCGTTGGTCGGCGGGTGCCTTCTCGAACAGGACGTCGAGTTCGGTGATGCGTTCGCGAGCGTCTTTGACGCTGATCGTCGGCGGTCGTTCAGGTTCAACCGATGTCCGTTCGGTGAGCCATTGGCGTGTCGCGAGCCCCTGGTCCATGTGACTGCGCCAGGTGGCGGCGTCGGCTGGGTCGTGGGGGATCGGTCCGAAGCCGGGCACTTGATCGGGGAGTTGGTGGCGGTCGCGCCAGGAGGCGAGTGCTCGGAGGTGGTCGTCGTAGACGACTGCAGCAGTGGCGTTCGTGGGGCGGTGCCCGGTCCACCAGCTGAGCCATTCGGGTGGTGTGGCGCGCAGTCGATGGAACAGCTTGCGTTCGCGCTGTGCGACCGCTGCTGGGACGGTGGTCGGTTCGTGCGGCTCGACGCCACGGTCGAACAATGCGCGGTTCCAGGTGTTCACGTCGCCGTGGATTTGATCGGACAATTCGGTGAGGTAGCGCTCGGCGAGGTCGGTCAGTTCGGCGGGTTCGGGGTGGTCGATCGGCTTGAGTTGCTCCCACGGGAGGGTTCGGGTGTTGGTCCGTTGGCCGTCGCTCGTTGTGAAGCGGATGGTGGCGAGGCCGGTGCTGTCGTGGAGGTGTTCGATGGTGCCGACGTTGTCCCAGTCGAGTGCGTTGACCCGGTTGCCGACGTGCATTGCTGTGCGGTGTGAGATCGCGAGTTGGAGCCGTTCGACGGCCTTGCGGGGGTCGGTCAGCCCGTCTGCTCGGAGTCGATGCGTGACCGTGGAGATGTGGCGTCGGCGTGCGTCGAGTTGTGCGAGGTCGTGGGTGTTGGCGGTGTCGGCGATCGTGTCGAGGTGCGGGTTGGAGGCGAGTGCGAACTCCTTTGCGTGGCTCCGTTCAAGGGTGTCGAGGAGATCGTGTTCGGGGTCGTCGACGTTCTCGGTGGGGAGTGGGATGCCGGTGGTGTGGCCGCGTTCGCCGATGGTGGCGGCGTCTCGGGTGGTGGCGTAGAGGCGTGCGGTGTTGCGGGCGCGGGAGAGAGCGACGTAGCCGGACTCTCGGTAGAGGCCGGCGGGTCCGACGACGAAGATGTCGTCGCAGGTGAGTCCTTGGGCTTTGTGGATGGTGGTGGCGTAGCCGTGGTCGATGTTGCCGCCTTGGACGTACTCGCCGTCGATGCGGAGTCGTCGTCCGTTGACGAGCGCAAGGTCGATGACCGAATGGGTGTGGTCGATGTGGGTGATCGTGGCGATCATCCCGTTGTCGACTCGGCACTCACGACCGGTGTCGAGGTCGCGTTGGCCGTGCATGTTCTTCAATAGGACGACCCGGTCGCCGACCTGGAAGCTGCGGGACCGGATCTGCAGTTCGGGTCCGGAAAGGAACCCGGCGGCATGTGCGCGGTGCCGGGCGAGTGCGTTGAGTAGTTTCGCCTCGGCGCGTGTTCCGGCGATCAGATGAGCTGATGCGCCGATGGTGTGGCTGGTCCACCAGTCGTCGATCGCTCGCTGGCGAATCGTGGCGGCGGTGCCGGCGAGGACGACGCGATCGTGTTGTTGGTAGGTGTTCCAGAAGGTCGCGAGGTCGCCGTTTCGGAGGTGGTCGAGAGCGGCGTGTTCCCATTCGTGGCGTTGTCGCCGGTTGATCTTGAGTTCGCATCGCTGGTCACCGACGGCCGCGAGCGCGGCGCGGAATCCGCCGCCGGCGGCGATCTCGGGAAGTTGGTGATGGTCCCCGACGAGGATCACCTTCGCGCCCACTTGGTGGGCTCGCGTGACGATCGTGTGCAGGTCGACGGTGCCGCACATTGCTGCTTCGTCGACCACCACGATCGTGTTCGAGTCGAGGTCGGCATTGGTGAGGAAGCGGGGGACGGTGAACGACTCGATGCCGGCGCCGTCGCCGAGCTCTCGTGCTGCGCGGGCTGTGGGGCATACCCCGACGAGGCGTTGGCCGGCTGCGGTGTAGACGTCGTTGACGGTGCGCATCGTGTAGGTCTTGCCGGTGCCGGCTCGACCGACGATCACTTCGACGGCGTTGCCCTGGGTGCAGATGCAACGCAGCGTGTCGGCTTGGTCGGCGCCGAGGGTGCGGCCAAGGGCTGCGAGCATGGTGTCAACGAAGTCGGCGTCGAGCGCTCGGTCCGGTGTCGGGTTCGGTTGGAACAGGTCGATGAGTTCTGCTTCGAGTTGCAGGAGGCGTCGGGTGGTCCACTCGTCTCCCCAACCGACGGGACGCTGGTCGGGCGCGGGGAAGGGGACGAGTTCGGGGTGGGCGAGCACGGCGTCGGTGAGCCGTTCCAGCAGTTCCGAATCGGTGTTGCGGGTGAGGTGGTCAGCTACTGCGTTCTGGATCTCGTGGCGGGTGATTCTGGCGTTGCGATCGGGGAGGTGGTGAGCGACGCGGGCAGCGAAGTCGTCGATCGACATGGAAACGACGACGGAGGCGCCGGTGTGGGGGTCGGGTCGTCGAACGTCGATCATCGAAGCTGGTGTGGGTGGCGCGGTGGGGGCGATTGGTCGGCAGGAGGCGAGGAGTTGGTTGATGTCGGCGGGTCCGAATCCGATGCTGGTACCGTCGTCGAGCCACGCCCGATCGAGGGTTGCCTGGTCGACGTCGAGCTTCGCGGTACGGGTGGCGAGGGTGACCTGGGCTGCAGCTGCGGCGCCGGCTCGGCCTGAGCGTTCGAGTTCGTCTTCGATCTCGTTGCGTCGTTTCGAGAAGTGCTTCAACACCTGCTTGGAGATGCCGGCGATGTCGGCGACACCGTTGTGAACGGGTGTCCAGTCGATGCCGAGGCGACGGGAGAGTTCGTGGCGAAGCGCCGTCTGGAAGACGGTGCCTGCGGCGATCTTGGAGCGGTAGAGGGCTTGGCCGTCGAGCGCGGTCCAGCGGCCATCGGGGCCCTGGGCGAGGTTGGCGACCAGAACATGGGTGTGCAGTTGTGGGTCACCGGCACGGCTCGTTCGGTGGTCGAACCCGGCGGCGATGAACCCGCTGCCGGGCAGCTGGCGGGTGCCGAACTGCTCAAACGGTGCGGTCGTGGCGTTGCGGTTGTTCGAGCCGCGGCGCACGAAGCAGGCTTCTCGTTCGAGCCAGCCAATCGACTCACGCACAGCGGCGTCGAGCGCTTCGACGATCTCGTTGCGGACGAGCACGTCGCCGAAGGCGTACATCACCGACACCGACTTCGGTGTCGAGAACGTGAGATCGAAGCCTGGGACGCGTCCTTTCCAGGTGCGGATCTGGGTGCCGTTCGGAGACAACCCCGTGCCCGGCGACAGGCCGGCGAGCACGGCGCGGAGGTCGTCGCCGGTGACCTCGTCGACGAGGTTCAGCAGAGCAGCGCCGGTGCCGATCCAGCGTCCCTGGGTCTCGGCTCCGGCGGTGTAGTAGTCGTCGAGACCGGACGCGACCTGGCCCAGGTAGTACGCCTCGGCACCGACCCGGAGCTTCCACAACGACAACATCCACCTTCCCGAAGGCCTCACGAGTCGCCCTCGCGTTACACGATCGGGAGCGCGTGCAGCACCTTGGTGCATATGTGTAAATCGTGCTGAGTTCTGTTGGATGAGCGTTTCGTTCATCTGGTGGAGGTGGTCGTGGTTTAGTTGGTCTGTGGTGTTCGTTCTGGTCGTTGGTGATCTCGTTCGGTTCGGTGGTGCTGTTGATTCGTCAGTGGATGTGGCTATGCGGTGTTCGTCTGCTTCGGTTGGCCGTGGTGTCGGCGATGTTCTGTTGCTCGGTCTTTTCACGGTTTCGGTGTAACGGTTTCGGTGTAACGGTCTCGGTGTTCGTGAGGCCTTCGTTCAGGTAGGTCGGCTCGTGCGGATGAGCCGTCGGGAACTGGAGGTTCTGAGATGGCAAGGAAGCGTGAGTCGGTGGCTGAGCGTGAAGCTCGGGAGCGGTTGCGGGATCGCTACGACGCAGAGGTGAAGGCGGTGGCTGATTTCTTCGGTTACGCCGGCCAGATCGATCAACTCAACGCGAAGATCGAGGTGCTCGTCGAACAACAGGTCGACACCGTTGCTCGTCTCGCTGAGTCGACCGACGTGAACCGGGCGGCCGACACCGTGTGTTGGCCGGTGAGCCGGGTGAGGGAAGCGGTAGCGAGGAAGCGGCCAGTCTCCGACGCAACCTCGGCAACGGCGGGAGGCGAGTCGTGACTGTTGCCGTGGGGTTCGTGTTTTTTGATGACGACCTCGAGTGGGAGCCGCTCGAGATGATGGTGCGAGCAACACCGACTCGTCACCGGGATGTCATGGTTGGTGAGTTCATGTGGATGGGTGCCGCCGACCTCGTCGACGGCCGACGAGTGCATCAGTACGAACACCGGGACACCCGCCGGAACCCCCGCATTGACGAGCACGGGCACGCCTACTGCTTGGTTGGGGACGACTACGTGCCACATGCGTCATCGGGCGATGCGATCGCCGACCTGCGCTACCGGTTCCGGTGGATGACGGAGCTGAGCACCACCTTCCCGTGTTCAACGTGTTGGTGTCGGGGGTCGAGGCTGGTGCCGTGATCGACGTGTCGGTACCGTCGACGCCTCGGAATGAGAGCGGGGTGTAGAGCGTGGCCCGGACTGCGGTGATCGGAGATGTCGGTGGCTACATCGCTCACCTGCGACATGCTCTCGGTCGACTCGGTGCCACCGACGCGATGTGGCCCGACGACCTCCACGTCATCCAGGTCGGTGATCTGTTCGGCGGCCGCGCCGACGTCGAAGTTGCTCAAGTCGCCGGTCTGTCCGGCGGCGAAGACAGCGTTTAGGACGCCTCGACGGCGCAGAGCAGCGCCGCCGTCGACAGTGAGTTGTTGACACAACCTTTCGAACTCTTCGACGGCGGAAGTACGACGTTCGAGCAGTTCGAGGGCGCCCCGCTGGTGATCAACTTCTGGGCGTCGTGGTGCCCCGCCTGCGTCGGCGAGCTGCCTGAGTTCCAGACCGTTCACGAACAGCGCAGCGACGAGGTCACGTTCCTCGGGATCGCCAACGCCGGCATTCGCCCCGCAGCGGTCGACCTGGCCGAAGAGGTCGGGTTGACCTACACGCTCGCCGACGACCCGACCGGCGAGCTCTTCCGCGAGTTCGGCCTGATCGCGATGCCGAGCACACTGTTCGTCACCCCTGGTGGTGAGATTCTCGAGGTGTTCGCCGGCCAACTCAACGAGTCGGCGTTGAACGAGCGAATCGACGAGCTGGTCACCGCATCATGATCGACGCGCCGATCGGCCTCGCGTTCGCTGCCGGACTCGTCGCCACGGTGAACCCGTGCGGCTTTGCGATGTTGCCCGCTTACCTGTCGTACTTCATGGGCCTGGACGGCGCCGACGACGAATCCGCCCGGCCGGGTCTCGGTCCGGCACTCAAGGTTGGCGCGATCGTGTCGGCGAGCTTCCTGGTCGTGTTCGCCACGACCGGCCTCTTGATCAATGCCGGCGTGCGTTCGATCATCGAATGGATTTCCTACGTCGCGCTCGGCGTGGGGGTGGTGATGATGATCTTGGGGGTCGCAATGTTGCGCGGCTTCGAGACCAACATCGGGTTCCTGAAAGCCGGACACGGAGCAAGCAGCCGCGACACCGCATCGATCTTCACGTTCGGCGTGTCGTACGCACTCGCGTCGCTGTCGTGCACGCTGCCGGTGTTTCTCTCTGTCGTAGTCGGCTCGCTGGCCAGCGCCAACTTCGCCTCGGGCCTGGCCACCTACATTGCGTACGCGGCAGGGATGTCGACAGTGCTGATTGCACTCACGATCGCTGTCGCGATGGCCAAGCACAGGTTCGTCCGTCGCCTACGTTCGGCGCTTCCGTACGTTCATCGGATCTCCGCCGGGTTCTTGATCGTCGCCGGCGCGTACATCACGTGGTTCTGGTTCGACGATCTGTCGTCGGACGCCGGTGAGCAGAGCCAGGCCGCAGGAGTGGTGGACCGCTGGTCAGCGACGCTGACGAACGCGATCGGCAACAACTCCGGGCTCGTCGGTCTGACGCTCGGCGGAATCGTCGTCATTGCAGTGCTGTCATCGATGCTGAAGCGGTTCAAGCCCGACAACGACGACACCACCAACGACGACACGACCGAGCGCACTCAGTCCACGTCGGCAGATCGACCATGAATCACAGGAGACCGACTATGAAACGCAATCGACTCGCCGCGCTCACGATCGTCGTCGCGTTGACCGCGGTTGCGTGTGGGGGCAGCTCAACTGCCGACGAAGACCAGGCCGTGGCTACGTCCGATCCGGCCGCCGACGCAACCACGGCGCCTGACACCACTGCTTTGCCCGACTCCACCGCTGGGGACTCAACGGACACCACCGTCGATGCGACCGAGGACGGGACCGAACTCGGTGAGGCGATCAGCCAAGCGACCGAGCCATGGCCGGCCGACTGGACGAATCGAACCGTCGGACTCGACGAATTCCAGCTCGGTATCCAGACCCTCGATCCGCGCGACCGCATTCCGCCGATCGACGAACCGGTCTTCGAAGCGATCACGTCGGCTGACTGGCTCGACACACGCGAACCGGGCGCTCTCGTCCAGATCGGCGACGAGGTACGGTTCTATTCGCTCTCGGTTCTCACCCGCCACGAGATCGTCAACGACCGGTTCGGCGACATGCCGGTCGTCGTCACGTTCGGCCCACTGCGCAATACGGCGATCAGCTTCGACGCCCGGGTCGACGGCGAAACACTACGCTTCGGCGTGTCGGGCCTGCTGCGCAACAGCGACTTGGTGATGTGGTCCACAGAACCGGGGGCACATCAGGGCCTCCACGAATCCCGGGGCGCTTCATCGAACGTTCCTCGGCAGCGGTTGGGCACGACCGGGTGCGATGTGCTGCGATGTGGCGGTCGGCATCGGAGCGGAGCGCCTGCGATCTCTGCTCAAGTGGCGTCCGGACCACCCGATACCGACGAGCCGATGTCGATGAAGCGATCAGAAGGAGCCGGTGTCCGATGAAGAAGTTCGCCTGTGGTGACGTGGTGCCGGGGTGCGATGCGGTGTTCACGTGCTCGTCCGACGACGAGATCCTGCAGTCGGTCGCGGCTCACGCTGCTGCCGTCCACGGCATCTCCGAGGTGCCTCGGTCGCTCGTCGATCAGGTGATCGGGAACATCCAGACCGTCGCGTGACCTCGCCCGACGTGGTCGCCGACGTCGAGCTCGACTCCGGGGTCGACTGGGGTCGTCTGGTCGCGAGCGCGCTCCATGACGACGACCGCCTCACCTCGGTGTTCCAGCCGATCATCGACGTCGAGCGCGCCGCGGTGGTCGGCTACGAGGCGCTGACCCGATTCACGCACCCGGACACCCCCGACGTCGGTCCGGACCGCTGGTTCGCGCAGGCAGCCAGGTTGGGGGTCGGGGCGGAGCTGGAGGCCCGAGCCCTCGCTGCGTCGCTGGCGCACCGATCGTCGATGCCGCGGAACTGCTTCCTGACGGTGAACGTCGACCCCGGCTACCTCCTCGAGCCGTCGGTGCGTGGGGTCCTGGCGTCGCATCCGATGTCGCGGGGTCTGGTCATCGAGTTCACCGAGCACCGCTCGTGGGACTGGGAGCTCGTCGCGTCGTCGGTCCAGATGCTGCGGTCGTCGGGAGCCCTCATCGCCATCGACGACGCCGGGTCCGGCTACTCCGGGCTGCAGCAGATCCTGCGCCTGCGCCCCTCGATCCTCAAGCTCGATCGATCGCTCGTCGAGTCGATCGACCAGGACGAGGCGAAGGCCTCGCTGGTGGAGATGATGGGCGTGTTCGCCAGCAGGATCGACGCTGGCCGCCCCACCTGGTCGTTGCTCACCACGTACTTGCGCTGAGGTCCGACGGACCGTAAGCCGGTCGGATTCACGACGCGTCCTGGCTGACGCTGCGAGCACTCTCGTTGACTGCTACATCAAATCGTTGCCGGTCCCGTCGTGACCGCCGGCGTCGACGCCAGACCTGTCCGGTTCCCCAGTTCGTCTCCAGCGGAGCACGCTAGAAAAGGGATGACCCGCCGGGTGATCTAAAAAGTGTAGTGGACGAGCAAAGTTACTGGGCCGCGTCAACGGTTGGGCGGAGCCCGGTACGGTGACGATCTCGAGCCTTCTGCGCCGCTAACATGAACTGTCATGCGAGGACCCGAGACACGTCCGAAGGCATCTCGCGACGTGATCTGCGTGCAACTGTTCTCCGCGTGTGAGCTCGTCAACGCAGGATTCAATTCAATGCTCGGACGTTTTCCTAGACGGATCCGACTTGTAGATCTCGAACCGAACCGGGTTGCGACCAACGTCCTTGCAGTCGTGGACCTTGATCACCCGTTGAAATCGTATGAGCTGCACAAGCGTTTAGAGCAAACCTCGGTGAAATACAGTCACGTCATATCGTACACGCATCGGCCGCATCTCGCTCAGTCCGCATTCACCTCGCTTCCACCATTAGTCTGCTCGCCGCCTATTCTATCGATGAATCTCTCAGGCGCCGAATTGGTCAAACAGATCCAGAGGATCGCCGATTCACCAGCCGCAGCAAGTTCTGCCGTCGCGTGTCCTGCTTCTGGGAAACTCACTCCTCGACAAGTTGCCGTTGCGTTACTTCTCGTTCACGGCTGTTCCAATATAGAGATTGCGACCCAGCTAAAGGTCTCGATTGAAACGGTTAAAAGTCACGTTAGTCATATCCTGAAAAGAACGGGTGCCCGGAACAGAACCCAATTCGCAACCCTTCTACTGGGTTTATGAGCACCCCGTTGGCCGATGGTCCCTCGTCGATCGCGTTGTCTCAACCCTATACCGCGACTCTAGCCGATAGTTGTTTTGGGAACGGATGCCACCAATCACGATAGAGTTTTGCGGCGGCGGAATCCACCGGTGGTCGCACTGGTCCTGTGACGATTCGGGTCCCTCGATTACATGAACGTCGTCATGGCCGGCATTCTCACTCACGGGCAGAAACAGCTTGCGTTCCGACTTAGAGCGCGCGGATTGCGCCTCGTGGATATCGCCCGCGAGGTTGGCTGCACTGCGCAGATGGTCGCACTGGTGGTGCGCGACGAGTTGTTCACGACCGGGATTTCCGACCCGTCTCAACCTCGGCCGGGTTGTCTTGGGATCGCTGATCGAGAAGAGATTCTCGTGGGCGTCAAGGTCGGCGATTCGCTGACGGCGATAGCGCAACGGCTGGGACGCGCTCCGTTGACGGTCAGTCGCAAGATTGCTGCCAACGGTGGTCGGGATGGGTACTCGGCGTGGGCCGCTCATCAACGAGCGCAGCGCCAGTCGCGTCGGCCGAAGCCGTGCAAGCTCTGCTCGGGTCCGTTGCGCAATGAGGTCGCTCGGCGGCTGGAGTAGTTGTGGTCGCCTGACGTGGACCCTGTTCTGGTAGACGGTCTCAGGTCGCTGGTTTGTTGATGTTGCGCCAGGTGGTGGCGACTTCGGCGCAGGTGTTCGGTAGGCGATCCCGGAGTGGGGTCGGTGGTGGTAGACGCCGACGTCGTCGGCGATGTCTCGGCGGGCTTGGTCGATGGCTTCCCATTCCCTGCGCCAGGCGACGCGTTTGGTGAACTGGCCGAACCAGGAATTCGATGAACGCCTCGGACTCGGGATGGCGGTCGCCGCCGCGCCGGTGCGTGATACCACGCGCCGAGAGGTGTTCGCGGAAGTCTTCCGAGGTGAACTGTCCAGGTTCAACCGGTCGTTTCCGTTGTAGGTGCCCAGCGTCAGCACGCCCGGCGCGATCTCGCGTTCGAGCACGGCCTGCTCGACGCACGCAACGGCTTGTTCGGTGCGAATTCGCAGGTCGAGGTTCCAGCCGGTGTTGCATGCGTCGCAAGCATTAGTCGATCCAAACCCGGACACGTGACGAACGACCGTGGAATGCTTCACGGTGGGTGGTCCTGCGACCGCCCGCCAGCACCACCCAGCACCACACACAAGGGGAACCTGCACCACATGACACCACCACCCTCTCGGACGACGTGGAAGCGAGGTGCGGCTCTCGGAGCGGGATTCGCGCTGGCCGCCACCCTCGTCGCGACCCAGGCCGGCCCCGCCGGCCTCAGCGCCTCCAGCCACCGCGAGGCGCCGCTGATCGCCGGTGACCCCCGCGCGGACAACACCGACGTCTACGCGTTCACCAGCCCCGACGATCCCGACACGGTGACCCTGATCGCCAACTGGATCCCGTTCGAGGAGCCCAACGGCGGCCCGAACTTCTACCCGTGGGCCGAGGACACCCGGTACAACATCAACGTCGACAACGACGGCGACGCGGTGGCCGATCTCGCCTACACCTGGGTCTTCACGACGATCACCAAGGACCCCGGGACGTTCATCTACAACACCGGTCCGTTCGACTCGGTGTTCGACGACACGTTGAACGTGTACCAGACCTACGACCTGACGGTGCGCGACCTCGCCGGCACGCCGACCGACGAGTCCGACGACACCGAGGTCACGATCCTCGACGACGCCGTCGCCGCGCCGTCGATCGCCGGAGCGGCGTCGACCCCCGACTACCAGCCCCTCGTCGACGAGGCCGTGGCCTCGGGCACGGTGGGCGACCTGCGGTCGTTCGCCGGCCAGTCCGACGACTCGTTCTTCCTCGACCTGCGGGTGTTCGACCTCCTCTACGGCGGCGACCTCTCCGAGCTGGGGGAGGACACCCTCGCCGGGTACAACGTCAACACCATCGCCCTCCAGGTCCCGAAGGCCGCCGTCGCCCTCGGCGACGACGCCGAGGCGAACCCGGTCATCGGCGTGTGGAGCACCACCGACCGCCCGACCACCCGCAACGCGGACGGCACGAGCGCCTCGGGCGAGTACACCCAGGTGTCACGCCTCGGCAACCCGCTCGTCAACGAGGTCGTGCTGCCGCTCGCGCTGAAGGACACCTTCAACGCGATCGACCCGACGGTCGAGGCCACCGTGGACGCCGCCGTCGAGGCCGTCCAGTTCCCGATCCTGCCGCCGCTGGTGAACGCCGTCTACGGCGTGCCGGTGCCCGGTGACGACGGGACGCCCCAGGACACCTCCGACGACACCCCCCGCTCGGACCTGGTCGAGATCTTCCTCCAGGGCGTGAGCGAGGCCAACTTCGGCCTCGGGACCGCCGGCGAGGACGCCGAGACCAACCCGGCGCTGAACGTCGACCTGAACAGCCTGGCGCTCAACGCCGGGGTGGACACGATCTACCCGTCCGAGATGCTGCGCCTGAACATGGCGGTCCCGGTCGCCGAGGACCCGAACCGCCTCGGCGTGCTCGCCGGTGACGTCCAGGGCTTCCCGAACGGGCGGCGCCTCACCGACGACGTCACCGACATCGCGATCCAGGTCGCGGAGGGCGTGGTCTTCCAGGACGGCTCCGACGTCAGCGGCCTCGCCGCGCTCGACTCCGTCGACCGCAACGACCGCGACTTCAAGGACGAGTTCCCCTACGTGGCGAACCCGCACCTCGACAGCGTCAACCAGGGCATCGAGCGCACGCCGCGTGCGCCCGAGGTCATCTCGGTCGACCCCGAGCGCCTCCTCGACACCCGCACCGGCACCAAGCCGGCCGCCGGTGAGGAGATCGAGCTCGCGGTCGCCGGCGTCGGCGACGCGATGGTGCCGAGCGACGCGAAGGCGGTGTTCCTCAACATCACGGCCACCCAGGCCGACGCCAACGGCTTCATCACCGTCTACGCCTGCGACGAGGACCGCCCGACGGCGTCGAGCCTCAACCCGGAGCCCGGTCGCATCGTGAGCGGCCTGATCCCGGCTCAGCTCGACGACGACGGGAACGTGTGCATCTACACCGAGTCGTCGGCGAACATCATCGTCGACGTCTTCGGCTACCTGCCGAGCACGTCCTCGTACGACTCGATCAACCCGCAGCGGCTGCTCGACACCCGTTCCGGCGCCAAGCCGGGTGCGGGTGACGTCACGGTGATCGACGTCACCGGCGTCGGTGACGCCGCGCTGGCCGACGACACCTCCGCGGTGTTCGTGAACATCACCGCCGTGCGCAGCGAGACGAAGGGCTGGATCACGGCCTACCCGTGCGACGAGGATCGGCCGACCGCGTCGAACCTGAACACCAACGTCGGGATCCGGGCGGCCAACCTCGCCTCGGTGAAGGTGTCGGCCGAGGGGACCATCTGCGTCTACACCGACGCCGCGATGGACCTGGTCGTCGACCTCGTCGGAGCCTTCCCGGCGACGTCGAGCTACGTCCCGACCAACCCGCAGCGCCTGCTCGACACCCGCAACGGTGTCGGCTACTCGGGCGCCAAGCCGATCGCCGACCAGGTGATCGAGCTGCGGGTGCGCGGCGGCAGCACGGGGGTCCCCGACGACAGCGGCACCGTGGTGCTGAACGTCACCGGGGTGAACCCCGACGACATCGGCTACCTGACGGTGTTCCCCTGCGGGGAGGCGCCGCCCACGGCGTCGAACCTCAACCTGCAGACGGAGAACACGGCCTCGGCCGTCGTGGCCAAGGTCGGCGACAACGACCGGGTGTGCATCTACACCAAGTCCGCCGCCGACGTCATCGTCGACCTCGTCGGCTACTTCCCGGGGACGGTCCTCGCGAGCTGACCCACGGGTGAACCGGATCGAGACGCCGGCGGGACGGGAGACCGTCCCACCGGCGTCTCGCCGTTTTCGGACCGCGCCCGGTGCGCCGGGCGCGGTCCGACCCCGGCGCGTGAGCGCCCCGATCCGTCAGACTGTGATCCCTCCTCCCCCCATGTGCGAACCACTCCCATGACCCGTTCCCGTCGGCTGGTCCTCGGGCTCGCGCTCGCGCTCGTGCTCGGCCTCGTCGCCGCGTTCGGCGTCCCCCGCCTGAGCGACGACCCCGTGGTCGAGACCGCGGCCGACGCGCAGGTGATCACCCCCGGCGCCGTCTCCGCCGTCGGCGGGCCGCCCGCCGACACCCTGGAGGGCCTCGTCGAGCAGCTCCGCACCCGGCTCGAGGTCGTCCCCGGGGACCACGTCGCGTGGGCCACCCTCGGGCTCGCCTACGTCCAGCAGGCTCGCGTGGTCGCCGACCCGAGCCTGTACCCGAACGCCGAGGGAGCGCTCCAGCGCTCGCTCGAGGAGAGCCCCGACGACAACTTCCTCGCCCACGCGGGGCTGTCCGCGCTCGCCGCGGGGCGCCACGAGTTCGTCGAGGCGCGCCGCCAGGCCCGCCTCGGCCTCGAGATCAACGACTTCAGCGCGATCCTGTGGGGTGCGCTGAGCGACGCCCAGCTCCAGCTCGGCGAGTACGACGCGGCGACCCGCTCGGTCGACCGGATGCTCGAGCTCGCCCCGGCGCAGACCTCGTCGTTGAGCCGAGCCTCCTACCTCGCCGAGCTGCGCGGAGACCGCGTGCTCGCACGGTCGCTCATGGAGCAGGCGTTCGACGCCGCCGGGACGCCGACCGATCGGGCCTTCGCGCTCACCGTCCTCGGCGACCTGCGCTTCGGGTCCGGCGACCCGGGGGGTGCGCTCGAGCTGTACAACCAGGCTCGCGACCTCGCTCCGAGCGACGCGACGGCGCTCGCCGGCAAGGCGCGCGCCGAGGCGGCGCTCGGCCAGATCGAGACCGCCCTCGATCACTACCGCGAGCTCGTCGAGCAGACCCCCGACCCCTCCCACGTGGTGGCGTACGCCGAGCTGCTCGAGTCGCTCGGTCGAATCGAGGAGGCCGAGGAGCAGTACGCGGTCGTCGATGCGATCCAGACCCTGTTCGAGGCCAACGGGGTCGAGCCCGATGCGGCCCCGGTCCTCTTCCTCGCCGACCACGGCGAGCCCGAGCGAGCGCTCGCCGCGGCCGAGGAGGCGGTCGCCGACCGGCCCTTCCTCGCGATGCACGACGCCCACGCATGGGCCCTCCACGCCGTCGGGCGTCACGACGAGGCGCTCGCGGCGTCGCAGCGCGCGCTCGAGCTCGGGACGCCGGACGCCTCGTTCCTCTACCACTCGGGTCGGATCAGGATCGCGCTCGGCGACCTCGACGGCGGGCGTGCCGATCTCGAGCGGGCGCTCGAGATCAACCCGTTCTTCGATCCCCTGGACGCTCCGGCCGCGCAGGCCGCGCTCGCAGGGCTGGGCGCGCCGTGACCCTCGCCGTGACCCCCGCCGCGCCCCGTCACCCGCGCCGCTTCGTGATCGCCCTCGTCGTGGCGGTCGTGGGGATCGTCGGACCGCTCGGCGCGGTTGGGCCCGCCCTCGCCCACCCGCTCGGGAACTTCAGCGTCAGCCACCTCAACCGCCTCGGCGTCGAACCCGCTCGGGTGGTCGACGACGTGGTGATCGACGCCGCCGAGATCCCCACGGCGCAGGCTCGCGCCGAGGTGGACGTGGACCGCGACGGGGAGGTGTCGACGTCGGAGGCCGCCGACCACGCGCTCCGGGAGTGCGCGCTGTTCGCCTCGTCGGCGAACCTCACCGTTGACGGCACCCCCGTCGAGCTCGAGGTGGACGAGGCCCGCTTCGGCTACGAGCAGGGCCAGGCCGGGCTCGAGACGAGCCGCATCGAGTGCCGCCTCGTCGCCGACACGACGTCGGTGGTCGACGACCTCTCGGTCGGGTCGCACCGCATCGGCTTCGTCGACGGATACCGCCCCGGTCGGGTCGGGTGGCACGAGGTCGTCGCCGTCGGCACGGGGGTCGGCCTGATCGACCCGCCGGTCCCCGGCGAGAGCGTGACCGACGGGCTCACCACCTACCCCGAGGACCTGCTCGCGTCGCCGATCGACGTGCGCGACGTGACGCTGACCGTCGGCCCGCCCTCGGCCGCGTCGGCGTCCGGGGCGGACGACGCCGTGGTGAGCGACGGTCCCGGCACGGCGGCCGACGCGCGCGACAGCCTGGTCGCCTCGCGCCCCGGCGCGCTCGGCGGGTTCGTCGACGGGATCCAGGAGACCTTCGAGGAGATGATCGGGCGCGACGACCTCACCGTCGGGGTCGGGCTGCTGGCGATCGGCCTCGCGCTCCTGCTGGGGGCGTCGCACGCGCTCCTGCCCGGGCACGGCAAGACGGTGATGGCCGCCTACATCGCCGGGCGGCAGGGCTCGGCGCGCGATGCCGTCCTGGTCGGCGCGACGGTCACCGCGACCCACACCGGGGGGGTGCTCCTGCTGGGGCTCGCGCTGACGGTCTCGACCGCCCTCGCTGGCGAGACGGTCCTCGGGTGGCTGGGGATCGCGAGCGGGCTGCTGATCGCTGTCCTCGGCCTCGTCCTGCTCGTGAACGCGGTCCGCCGACGTGACACGACCCTGTTCGGGTACGGCCACACGCACGGTCCGGGCGGGCACACCCACGGCCCGGGCGGGCACACCCACGGCCCGGGCGGGCACACGCACGACGACCACGCCGACGACGGCACGACCGGTCCCCGGTCCGCGACCGACGACACCGCGGCGGAGGCGGGACGGGCGGAGGTGACGGCCTCGACCACGTCCGCCGCCGGCACCCTCGTGGTCGGGTCGAGGCCGGCGTCGGTGTCCCCGGCTCGGCACGACCGTCCGCACGACGGCCACGGCCACGGCGACGGCCACGGCGACGGCCACGGCCACGGCCACGGCCACGGCCACGGCGACGGGCACGGCCACGGCGACGGGCACAGGCACGGGCACGGGCACGATCACGATCACGATCACGGGCACGAGCACGAGCACGAGCACGAGCACGATCACGATCACGGCCCCGACCACCGGCACGAGCACGACCACGACCACGACCACCACGCAGCGGGTGCGACGACGGTCTCGCGGGGCGGGCTGATCGGGATGGGCGTCGCCGGGGGACTGGTCCCCAGCCCCTCGGCGCTGATCGTCCTGCTGTCGGCCATCGCCCTCGGTCGGACCTGGTTCGGCGTGGTGCTCGTGATCGGCTACGGCGTCGGGATGGCCGTCGTGCTGACGCTGGCGGGGATCGCGCTCGTCGCGGTCCGTGACCGCTACCAGGCGCGCGCCGCCGCGGCCGAGGGCCGCGTCGCCCGTTCGCTGCGACGCTGGGGACGCCTCGCTCCGTTCCTCACGGCGGCGCTCGTCGTCGCCGTCGGCACCGGCCTCGCGGTCCGCAGCTTCGTCACCCTCTGATCCGACCCGACGAGCACGCCGCGGTGCACGGGGACCGGGCGCGGCCCTCGTCGCGACGCGTCAGGTGGGAGGCCCGCGCCGCAGCCGGTCCTCGGCCGCGGCGACGGGGGAGTGCTCGCCCATCGCTCCCCACATCGTCTCCATCCACCAGGTCGCCCCCGCCGCCGCGTAGGCCGCCGGTGAGTGCTCGGTGTCGGAGCCCTCGACGACGATGTCGGCACCGGGCCGGTCGCCGGCCTCGATCCGCTCGCGCAGCGCGGCGAGCGCCGAGGCCTCCCTGCGCGCCGCGACGGCGTTCCTGGACGACGAGCTGTCGGGTGCGTGGGACGCCGTGGTCGCCGGGGACCCGGTGAGCCTCGACCAGCGGATCGGCATCCGCCTCGCCGCCACCCACGCGGCGACCGCCGCGGCGGCCGCGGCCGACACCGCGTACACCCTCGCCGGGGGAGCCGCCGTGTACGACACGAGCCCGCTCGGCCGCTGCGCGCGCGACGCCCACGTCGTCACCCAGCACATCCAGACCGCACCGAAGCTGAACGAGAAGATCGGGAGACTGCTGCTCGGCCTCGACGACGACGTGTCGATGTTCTGAGCCGACGGCTCGGGAGCCGAGCCGGACCCGTCGCGCAACCGTGGGCCGGCTCCCGGCCGAAACCGGAGACGCACGGCCGGGTGGGAAGGCGGTCGACGTCGACCAATAGGTTGCCCCCATGGTCCGCACCGTCGACGACGTCCAGCTCGAGACCGTCCGCGTCGAGCGCGACGGTCACGTCCTCACCGTCACGATCGATCACCCCTCCTCCGACCTCAACGCCGTCGACGCGACCCTCCACGGCGACCTCGCCGAGCTGTTCGGCGCGCTCAAGCGCGAGACGAGCGCACGGGCGGTGGTGCTCACCGGGGCGGGTCGGGCGTTCTCGGCCGGCGGCGACATGAGCTGGTTCCCCCGCCTGCGCGACGCAGACGCGCTCCACCGTCTGCGGGCCGAGGCCAAGCAGATCGTGTGGGACGAGCTCGACGTCGAGATCCCGATCGTGTGCGCGCTCAACGGCCCGGCGGTGGGCCTCGGCGCGTCGGTGGCGCTGCTGTGCGACGTCGTCGTGATGTCGAGCGCGGCCACCATCCGCGATCCCCACGTCCAGGTCGGCCTGGTCGCCGGAGACGGCGGCGCCGCGATCTGGCCGCTGCTCGTCGGTCCCCTCGCGGCGCTTCTTCGTGCTGCCAGCGCCTCTTCATCAGCGACATCGCACCCAGGATCGTTGAGCCCGAAACCAAGTCGACTGCGATGAGCGCTATCAGTGCTGCTATCCATCCTTGAGCGTTGACGACGGCGGGCGGTGATCGCACGTGCACCTCCAGCCGGGCGCCAGGTCGTGGCGGCTGTTTTGTAGCCGTACACGTGTTCGACAGCTACGTCCTGATCTCAATCGCTCTGGCGCTACGTGGAGTAATAGCGCCAGCGGGCGGCCCCTCGCCCACGAGGTGCCGCCCGATCAGCGGACGTCCCTACGCTGCTGAAGGAAATCGCCGGGTACTACCCGATCATCGATTCATCAAACTTCCTACCGACATGTAGTTCTTCCTGCCCGCTGAACGGGCATCACGAGACGAAGAACAACTCGACCACTAGACGGGGCTCATCTCAACGAGGCCGCTCGGCGGAGTGACGTCGACATCGCGACCTCGGGATCGCCGGCGCGACGACAACCGGGTCGATCCGCTGGGCGACCGCCCGATGGATCCACATCGATGCTGGTGACGCACAAACGGCCAAGCTAACCCGGCCACTGACGATCTCGGCGTGCCCGTATCGAACGGTACCGGACGGGTGGCGGAGTCCTCGCCATGGCAGCTTCATTGGTGCTGGCACATGTTCGAGCTTCTGTCTGTTGTCGTCCGGGCCGCGGCGATCAGGTCGGCGGGAGGCATTGGCTTCCCGTAGAGAAAGCCCTGCTGGCGGCTGCATCCGCTGTCAGTAAGCCATGCCGCTTGCTCATCGGTTTCAACGCCTTCTGCACTTGTCGAGATGCCGATCGCTCGGGCGAGGTCGATGACACCAGCCACTACGCGCCTGTCGACGTCACCGCGGGGGGTGTCAGTGATGAAGGACCGGTCGAACTTGATGCCGCTGAGCTGGGCGGTCCGCAAATGAGTAAGCGACGACACGCCGGTTCCGAAGTCGTCGAGAACAAGCTGCACACCGAGCTGGCTGATGTCGTCAAGGACCGATGCAGGAACGATGGCATCCTCAAGTGCTTGTTCTGTGACTTCGATCGTGACGCGGGCCGGGTCAATCGGGTGCTCGCGCAAGATATGACGCTCTTCTGCTGTATCCGTGGGTCAGGTTCGGCCTGGGAGGGCGGGTGGGTGGCTGCCAAGCGCGAGCAGGGCGAGGGCGATGAGGGGTTCGGGTCCGTGGAAGCCGAACGCGATGCGGGTGAGGAGCCGAATCTTGGTGTTGGTCGACTCGATCAGGGCGTTGGAGAGCCCGGAGTCGAGGGCGTGATCGATCGCCACTCGGTGCTTCACGATCTTGCGGGCGAGTTCGACGAAGGCCGGCATTCGCGACCGGCGCGCCCACGACAACCACCTGTCGAGCGCGTGCTTGCCGGCGTCACCCTTGACGGCAAACACGAACCGCAGTCCTTCCTTGAGCAGGTAAGCGCGATGGAGCCGAGGGTCGATCTTGGCGATCCAGTCGAGCTGGGCGCGTTGGTTCTCGGTGAGATCGCCGGGGTTCTTCCAGAGCGCGTAGCGGGCGCGTGCGATGCCGAGCGAGGTGCCTCGTGCGCGTCCTCGCTGGGACATGACGGTCGTGATCGCGTTTCGTCCCGATGCCTGGTTCCAGGCTCGGCGACGCTCGACGTCGAGCGCTTCGATGGCCCACGCGACGACGTGAAACGCATCGGCGCAGCGCACGGCGTTCGGGGCTCGCTTGGCGACGACGCGGGCGATCCAGCCCGCCATGTCCGCAGAGATGTGGGTCAACTCCGCAGCGCGTTCGTTGCCGAGTTCGTCGAAGAACACCTCCAAGTCGGCGTCGGTGCGGCCAGGGCCGACCCACACCAGATGGCCGGTGTCGTGATCGACCACGACGATCAGGTAGCGGTGTCCGCGCTTGTAGGAGATCTCATCGATCCCGATCCGTCGCAACCCGTCGAGACGATCAACACGCGCCTCGACATCTGCATTGACCCGCGTGACGATCGCACCGATGGTGCGCCACGCCACCCGCAACAACTCACACGTCGCGGACTTCGAGGTGCGCACCGCCAGCCACGCCGCCAAGTCGTCGAAGTCGCGGGTGTGGCCGACCCCATGACGAGCCCACGGCACTGCCACCACCGTCGGTCCGTGCGTGCGGCAACGCACCCGGGGTGCGTCGGCTTCGATGAACACCTTCGTCGTGCCGGCGTCCAACGCCCGCCACCGCCGACGACCATCACCACGGTCGTAGCGAGGCGAACGTCGATGGCAGTGTCCGCAGCGGCCACGAGCCCTCGCATCAGGTCGTGCCGACACCACGATCGATCCATCGGTGTCGTCGACACGGACCCCTTCCACGACCGTGCGCGTCAACCCGCACGCCTTCTCCCATACCTTGGTGTTCAGCACCCCGTCTGCCGTCCTTTCAGTTTCGAGCCTTCGACAGCGCGAAACCTAGGAATCAGGCGGGGTGCACCCGCGGATAGGCCCTCAACTCACCCACGGACAGAGCAGAAGAGCGACATATCCGTAATCCACACATATCCCGCTCTTCTGCTGTATCCGTGGGTCAGGTTCGGCCTGGGAGGGCGGGTGGGTGGCTGCCAAGCGCGAGCAGGGCGAGGGCGATGAGGGGTTCGGGTCCGTGGAAGCCGAACGCGATGCGGGTGAGGAGCCGAATCTTGGTGTTGGTCGACTCGATCAGGGCGTTGGAGAGCCCGGAGTCGAGGGCGTGATCGATCGCCACTCGGTGCTTCACGATCTTGCGGGCGAGTTCGACGAAGGCCGGCATTCGCGACCGGCGCGCCCACGACAACCACCTGTCGAGCGCGTGCTTGCCGGCGTCACCCTTGACGGCAAACACGAACCGCAGTCCTTCCTTGAGCAGGTAAGCGCGATGGAGCCGAGGGTCGATCTTGGCGATCCAGTCGAGCTGGGCGCGTTGGTTCTCGGTGAGATCGCCGGGGTTCTTCCAGAGCGCGTAGCGGGCGCGTGCGATGCCGAGCGAGGTGCCTCGTGCGCGTCCTCGCTGGGACATGACGGTCGTGATCGCGTTTCGTCCCGATGCCTGGTTCCAGGCTCGGCGACGCTCGACGTCGAGCGCTTCGATGGCCCACGCGACGACGTGAAACGCATCGGCGCAGCGCACGGCGTTCGGGGCTCGCTTGGCGACGACGCGGGCGATCCAGCCCGCCATGTCCGCAGAGATGTGGGTCAACTCCGCAGCGCGTTCGTTGCCGAGTTCGTCGAAGAACACCTCCAAGTCGGCGTCGGTGCGGCCAGGGCCGACCCACACCAGATGGCCGGTGTCGTGATCGACCACGACGATCAGGTAGCGGTGTCCGCGCTTGTAGGAGATCTCATCGATCCCGATCCGTCGCAACCCGTCGAGACGATCAACACGCGCCTCGACATCTGCATTGACCCGCGTGACGATCGCACCGATGGTGCGCCACGCCACCCGCAACAACTCACACGTCGCGGACTTCGAGGTGCGCACCGCCAGCCACGCCGCCAAGTCGTCGAAGTCGCGGGTGTGGCCGACCCCATGACGAGCCCACGGCACTGCCACCACCGTCGGTCCGTGCGTGCGGCAACGCACCCGGGGTGCGTCGGCTTCGATGAACACCTTCGTCGTGCCGGCGTCCAACGCCCGCCACCGCCGACGACCATCACCACGGTCGTAGCGAGGCGAACGTCGATGGCAGTGTCCGCAGCGGCCACGAGCCCTCGCATCAGGTCGTGCCGACACCACGATCGATCCATCGGTGTCGTCGACACGGACCCCTTCCACGACCGTGCGCGTCAACCCGCACGCCTTCTCCCATACCTTGGTGTTCAGCACCCCGTCTGCCGTCCTTTCAGTTTCGAGCCTTCGACAGCGCGAAACCTAGGAATCAGGCGGGGTGCACCCGCGGATAGGCCCTCAACTCACCCACGGACAGAGCAGAAGAGCGAGATATGAGCAAGGGTGTCTCGGTATCCGGCGTAGTTGAGTTCGCTGGGCGAAGCATTGACGTTGACGCAGAGCCCGGGCAGGCCCACGTGATCCCAGTCCAGCACTTGACAAACCGCCCGCTCCAGCGCCCATTGTCCGACCGGCCCAATCTGACCGTTGACAGCAAGGGATGTGATGAACCGGTCCGGGGTCAGCAGGCCGAGGGCCGGATGCCGCCAGCGCAGCAGGGCCTCAACCCCGCACAGGGCGCGATCGCGATCAACGATGGGCTGATAGTGCAGCTCGAACTGGTCGCGTTCGAGCGCATCGGGCAACTCTTGTGAGATCGCGCGCCGCAGCGAGAGCGACGACGAATCGGGGGGTGCGGAGCTCCACACTCGTCCTCGCCCGTGCCGCTTGGCGTTGAGCAGGGCGGTGTCGGCTTCGAGCATCAGGTCGTCGATCGATTCCGACAGCGAGGACCATGCGAGGCCGATGCTGACGGGCACGGACAGTTCGTGACGACCGGGTAGCTCGACCGTCACGGGGTTGATCACGCGTTCAATTTCGTTGACGAGGCGCATGGCCTCGTCAGAGGAGCCCACGTCGGGCATGACGATGAGGAATTCATCCCCACCGAGGCGGCCAACGCTGCCGAGATCGCGAAGCGCCGTCCGGGTCCGTTCAACGAGCTCGCACAACACTCGATCGCCGGAGCCGTGTCCGAACGAATCGTTGATCGACTTGAAGTTGTCGACATCGACCAGGGCAACGGCGACACCGCGGGCGGCGCCGGTGGTGACCTGTTCCAGTGCGCCGCCGAGCTCATCAAGGGCGGATGCCCGGTTCGCGGCCCCGGTCAGGGTGTCGGTCGATGCCAGCGCCACGAGGCGCCGATGATGGTCGGCGAGGCGGCGCACCTCAGTGAACGTGACGAGGGCGTGCCGGTGACCTGACGACACCGACGAAATGACGCACACCGTGAAAGGTTCGTCGATGCTGTTGTCGAGCGACACCGGAGAAAACTGCATGTTGATGCCAGTGCCGATGACCTCTTGGACAGCGGCGAGAAGGCGGTCGCCGATCGCAGCGGTGACGACATCAGCCATACTGCAGCCGGAAGGCGGCGCTTCGCACCCGAACAGCTCAACGGCGTTCACGCTGGCATCCAGGACACGCCCGCCGTCATCGACGGTAATCCACGCCTCAGCAACATATTCGGAGCGGACAGCTGTCACCGAGGATAGGCGCATAAGTACATGGCACTAAGGAGCGCCGGGATGGCAAACGTCTCGCTCACAGCGATTTGAGCGGCGAGCGGCCCCTGCAGAAGCGGTCAACGCTCGAACCGCTAACCGAGGTCGGCTGCGCGTGCCGCAGTTCGGGAGCTGTCGAACTCGCTCTAACTAACAATTGCAGCGAGAACGTCGATGACCCGGAGAGCATGCGGCGAAGCTGGGTGATGCGGGACGCAGCTGTGCATCGGGCTGCGTGCCGACCGGGGCCGTCCGCCCGCTTGAAACGGCTGACGAGCTCACGAACTCTGACCGATGCGTGCGGCGAGGAGTTGCTTGCCTTCCTCGCCGCCGCGACGGCTCGCTTCCTGCGCCCGGCGGAACAGGTCGGCGAGTTCGCCGTCTCCGGCTGAGTCGGCGTCCTGGATGTAGGTTTCGAGTCGCAGCGCATTGCTGAGCGACTGCTCGGTAAACCAAATCACGTTGTAGATCGGGTCGCCGGTTCCGGTCACGTTTGGTTGCTCGGTGGTGCTCATGGGGTGGTACTCCTAGGGATCGTTGGATACTGGTGTTCGAACTCTGACTTACCCGCACACGACGTCGGCGATGCGTTCTCGTTCTCTCCAATCCACGAATCATCCTCGCAGTCGGGCCTGAGGGGGTCCCGTTTGGTGGTCCAGTCGCTATGCGGCTCGGGGTTGGTTGATCTGGTGGCAGCGTAGGGCGAATTCGGTTGGGGTGAGGTCGCCGCGGGCGCTGTGGGGTCGTTCGGTGTTGTAGTCGAGGCGCCAGTCTTCGATGATCACGCGTGCTTCGAGCAGCGAGTCGAAGCGCCAGCCGTTGAGGAGTTCGTCGCGAAGACGACCGTTGAAGCTCTCGATCCAGGCGTTCTGCCAGGGCGAGCCGGCGTCGATGAACATCGCGCCGGTGCCGTTGAATCGACACCAGTCGTCAACGGCGTGAGCGATGAACTCGGGTCCGTTGTCGAAGCGCACGAACACCGGCGCTCCGCGTTCGACGACGAGGTGGTCGAGAACTGCGAAGCAGGGATCTCCTCGCCGTTGAAGTCGTAGAACAACTCCAACTGTGGCGGGATCCCTGCACCCACCCGGGGACCCTCACCTCAAGCGGCCCTTCTCATCTGAGTGGGGATTGGCGTGTTCGGATGCGCGGTGGTGAGGGTCGTTCGGGCCAGGTGACGCCGCCGGTGTGGAGCAGCACGCGGAGCCGGTAGTTGTCGAAGCGACGGAACCCGTGCCCGCATCGTTTGACCTTCTTCACGCACAGGTTCAGGCCCTCGGTTGGACCGTTCGATGCGCCGGTCGCGGGGCGGGCGAGGATCTCGGTCCGCCAGGACGCGAGCGTGTTGCCAACCGAGCGGATCTCAGGAACCCCGTCGGCTTGGCAGCCGGCGATCGCCTTGTCCAACAGCACTGCTGCGTCGTCGGAGTTGCTCGCCAAGTAGACGTCACGAACCGACTCCTTGGCGAGCCACGCGCCGACGACCTCGTCGTTCGGATCGCCCGTGCGAAGTGACAGCAGGATCCGATCACGGCCGCGTTCGTTGAGGCGTTCGGATCCGGTGAGGAGCAGTTTGCGGATCCGATAGAGCGGGTCGTCCTTGCGACCGCGATGGCCGAGCGTCTCGTTCTGCACCCGCCGACGAACAGCATCACAGCACCGGTTCGCGACCCGCACCACGTGGAACGCGTCGGCGACTCGGGTGGCGTGATCGAGGTGCGGTGACAGCCCAGCACGGAACGACTGGGCAAGATCCGTGGCGACGACTTCGATCCCGGCCAACCAGGCGGGGTCGGCGTTGGCGGTCCATTTTGCGCAGGTCAACAGCTGCGTTGCCCTCGACCATGTCGATCACCCGTCGCGCTTCGAGATCGACGAGGCCGGTCGCGTAGATCGTGTGATGGTCCCGGTTCGCACGCAGGAACGACGTCTCGTCCACACCGAGCTGGCGGACTCGACCGACCCGGGCCGGGTCATCGACAAGCGGCGTGCCGTGCTCAACGACTGCGTTCATGATCGTCTCCCAGCACACCCCGAACTCGTCGGCGACCTGCGACACGGGGCGAGCGAGTTCGCCGACGCGACGGCACGCTTCGGCACCGGTGCGCCGGGTCAGCACGACCTGGGCGTCGAGGAACTCAAGCGGCTCGGTCCATGTCCGCGCGGCACACAGAACCTCGCGGCATCGCCATCTCCGCTTCCAGATTCTGAGTCGTGTCGCCCGGCCGAAGCACTCCAGATCGCGGACGTCGACCCACCTCCGATCCTGGCTCTCGGCTCGACAACCGCACCGCTCGCACCACGCGAACGCGTCGGTCGTTTCGATCTCGATCGTCACCTCGCCATCGGCCTCGCCCACGCTGGTGACGCGCACACCATCGAGTCCGAGCATGGCCTCGGCCAGTCCACTACCGTTTCCCATCGCAGGGATCTCCTCGCCGTTGAAGTCCTAGAACAACTCCAACGATGGCGGGATCCCTGCACCCACCGGGGGACCCTCACCCCAAGCTCTCCCCACTTCAACGAGAAGAGCCCCTCAAGCTCTTTCCCCACTTCAACGAGAAGAGCCCGAATAGGTGGCTCCTCTCCGCCCCCCGAACCCACGGGATTGCCAAAGAGGCGCCATGACGATCGGCGAGACGTGCCCGATACTCCTCCTGCAGCGGCTGCTCGTCGGGCAGTTCAGGGTGAAGGGCTGAGCGACGTGGTGGTGCAGGCCGATATGCTCGCGGTAGTTTGTACACTCGTCGGTGATGGCGAACGACAAGATGAGTGACGATCACAAGGCGGCCCTGGCGAAAGGTCGCACCGAGGGCAAAGCCGTCCGTTCCTACCTCCAGGGTCTGCGCGCGACGAAGCCGAAGCGTGGCCGCAAGCGCACCATCAACACAGTGATGAAGCGCATGAACGAAATCGACGACGAACTCACCACCGCGCCACTGGTCGAAGAACTCGCCGTTGTCCAGGAACGCCGTGAACGACGAGTTCCTACACCACGGGATGGGACTTGCCCTACCAGTTCCTTCTTGCCAGGTATGCGACGGGCTCCTTTCACTTCGAGCTCGAACAATGTGGAAGAAATGGCTCGGAGCCTGGCATCGTCATCCTCGCGCCCAACGCCGGTTCCGGAGGAACGTATGGTTTCGAACCACAAGCCCAATGAGCAGGACCCGTGGAATCGCGAACAGGACATCACAGCTACATTCGTCCGCCTTGCCGACTCGTTGATGTCGGCCACCGAGGAAGTGGAGATGTTGCGTGATCTCGCCGAGTCGTGCGTGCGGATTCTTGATGTCGACACTGCCGGCGTCGCGTTGGGTGCCGGTGAGCGACTCGGCTTCGTCGTCGCGACCAGCGAGGACATGAACACGATCGAGCTGTTCCAGAGCCAGGAGCAAGAAGGCCCCTGCCTCGAGGCCTTTCGTAGCGGCGAAACATACCACTGTAGTGACCTCACGGAGTCCGATCGATGGCCGAAGTGGCGTTCGGTCGCGATTGGGCTCGGTTTCCGTTCGGCCACTGCGTTCCCGATGCGCCTCGGTGAAGAGATCGTCGGTGCGCTGAACGTCTACTCTAAGCGGCCTCGCCGTCTCAACGATCGTGACGCAGTCGTCGGGCGGGCTCTGGCCGACATCGCGACGGTCGGGTTGGTCACCGAACGCACCGCCCATCGTCAGGAACGCACGCGTGAACAACTGCAGCACGCGCTCGACAGCCGAGTGGTCATTGAACAGGCCAAAGGCATCCTCGCCGGCGAATACGAGATTAGCGTCCAAGACGCGTTTGACTCGTTGCGCCAACACGCCCGATCCCACAACGCCACCGTCAGCAGCATCGCGAAGGCGATCGTAGAGATCGGACTCCGACCTCCACATCGCAAGGCCTAAGCATGGCCATTGGGGACTGTCACACGCTTGGTGAAACTGGTCTGGAGGTGCATGTTGCTTGATGGGATCGTAGGCGTCAGAAGAGGCGGCCTTCGAAGGTGATGGCGGAGGCGTTCAGGGCGGGCTTCCAGCGGTTCATCCAGCGTTCCTGGCCAGAGCCGGACGGGTCAAGCGAACGCACGACCATGTAGAGGCATTTCATCGCAGCCTGCTCGTTCGGGAAGTGGCCGCATGCTCGGGTCGCCCGCCTGAACCGAGCGTTCAACGACTCGATTGCGGTCGTCGAACAGATGACCCGGCGGATCTCGAGCGAGTAGCCCAAGAACGGCACGAACTCGGTCCAGGCATTAGACCAGAGCGTCTTGATCGCTGGATAGTGCTTGCGCCATTTGTCGTGGAACTCCTTGAGGCGAACCTGGGTGTACCAGTCGCGCCGCGAGGCGAGCCGGAACGTGCTGCGGATCCGAAGCATCACGCATGTGGTGCTTCGGATTTCAGCGTGAGTTGAGGTCGAGGAGCGTTGGGCTTGCCGGCGTAGAGCAGTGATCGGGTGCGGTAGTTGGTCCAGTTCGTGATGCCGAACGCGATGCGTTTCACCCTCTCGATGAGGTTGTTGATGGCCTCGGTGGGCCCGTTCGTGAACTTCGCTCGGTGCCACGCAGCGATCTGATGGCCAGCGGATGATGGTTCGGCCGAGGCGGCGGATCTCGGGAGGGCAGGATTCGTCCTGGAGATCGGTGCCGAGCTGGGTGACGAACTCGACGGCCACCTCCGCATCGTCGATCGCGTAGATCGACCGCACGACTTCCTTTGCGTGCCAGGCGTTGCGGACCTCGCCCTTGGGGTCGCCGGCCTCGAGCAACCCATGCGCGTAGGATCCGTCTCCAACAGGGGCTCACGGGTTCGACGACGAAAGACACCGTCAGACTCGTAGAGCCCTGTGCCGCGTCCGGGACCACCCACCGGACAGACCAAACCCACGCCCAGATCCGAAGCACCACACATGTCTGCACGACCGCCAGCGGCCAGATTGCTTCGATCGACTCGGGCAGTCCCTTCAGTCTGTCGCACACGACGATGCAGGCGTCTTCGCCGCCCCGGTTCTTGATCCCGGTCAAACCTGCGACCAGTACTTGGCGCTCACTCCGCCGGTGCCGACCCAGAGCCCGAGGATGTCTCGTAGTGAAGCGCCCCGGGTTTGGTAGAGGCCGGGGTTATTGAGTCCCGGCCGGGTTGGCGGGGACGATTTGACTGTAGTGGGCGGTCTCGAATGCGGTCGGGGTGGTGAAGCCGGGGCCGGGTTCGATCTCGCCGTGGAGACGTCGGTGGTTGAACCAGTCGACGTAGGTGAGGGTGGCGAACTCGACATCGTCGAGACCGCGCCAGGGACCCTGCTTGTAGATCAGCTCCCACTTGTAGAGCCCGTTGAACGACTCGACGAGGGCATTGTCGTAGCTGTCGCCCTTGGAGCCGACCGACGCGACGATGGTGTTGTCGGCGAGGCGGTCGGAGTAGCGAACGGACAAATATTGGACTCCGCGGTCGCTGTGATGGATCAGCTCCGACAGGTCCGCGCCCTGGCGTTTCCGGTTGAACACGGCCATCTCGAGAGCGTCGATCGCCAGATCCGACTTGAGTGATCGGCTGGCCTGCCACCCGACGACCATGCGGGAGAACACGTCGACGATGAACGCGACGTAGACCCAGCCCGAGTGCGTTTTGACGTAGGTCAAGTCCGCCACCCAGAGCCGGTTCGGTGCCGGCGCTACGAACTTGCGATCCACCAGATCCGCCGGCCGATCGAGTGCATCGTCGCCTTCGGTGGTGCGGATCCACACCCGTCCCCGCCGGCAGCCCTGCAAGCCCATGTCGCGCATCAGGCGCTCGACGGTGCAGCGAGCGACTCGGACCTCGTCTTTGTTCAGTTGGTCCCAGATCTTGTCGGCGCCGTAGACCGCAAGGTTCTCCTCCCACACCCGCAGGATCTGCGGGCGCAGCTCCGCATCACGAACCGCACGTGCCGACAGCGGGCGCTTCTTGGCGGCGTGATACGTCGACGGGGCGATCCCAACCGTGTTGGCGATCGACTCGATACCCCACCGCAACTGTCCGCTGCGGTTGTTCTTGTGTTCGTCGATGAACCGGATCACTTCGTTGATCGGCGGTCGAGTTCCGCCCCGAAGAAATGCGCCGCCGCCTTCAAGATGTCGTTGGCGCGCTTCAGCTCAGCGTTCTCGCGCTTCAGGCGTTTCAGCTCCGCGAGCTCGTCGGTGGTGGCGCCGGGCCGGCGACCGGTGTCGGTCTCAGCTCGTCGGACCCACAGCCGGACCGTCTCGGCCTTCGGGCCCAGCTTCTCGGCGACCGAACAGATCGCCTCCCACTGGGATCCGTACTCGTGCTCGTGATCGAGCACCATCCGAACGGCACGCTCGCGCAGCTCGTCGGGATACTTGCTTGGCATCACTCCATCCTCTCAAGGAACAGAGCCTCCACGAATCCCGGGGCGCTTCAGTGTCCATCAGATCGGGTCAACTCCAGCCGGAGCCGGCGGGGATTGGGCAGGCGCCGCAGAGCTTGGCAAGCGCTGCATCAGAGCGGATCCGGTCGTTGTTGTCGCCGGCAGTGATGAGCATCTCGGCGGCGATGTCCGGGCCGATGCCGAACGCTGCGACGAGTTCGGGCGCGGCGGTCGTGGTGAGCTTCTTGAGGTGCCGGCTGTGGTCTTTGATCTCTTCGTGCAGGTCGAGCCATCGGCGTGCCAGCACACCGAGTGTGCGGCGCATCGCAACCTCTGGGTCGGCGACGTCGCCGCTCGTGTCGAGCGCGGCGCAGGCCTGGATCAACTTGAAGTCGGTGAGCGGCTCGAGCTCCGAGCGGAGGTCATCGGTCGCGGTCACCAGCGTCGCCTTGAGCGTAATCATTGCCTGCGAATGGGCTTTGACGGCGGTGTCGCGTGCGATCTTGGTCAGACGAATCGCCTCGACGATTCCGTCGGCGAGCTTGGGCGTGGCGGTCGCTTTGCCTGCGAGCACCTCACGGGCGGCGTGTTCCGCGTCAATGGTGTCGCTCTTGCCGGACAGGCGACGTACGCCCTTGCGAGGCGGCCGACTCACCTCGACGACACGTCGACCATGCCGGCGCAGGAACCGGGCCAAGCCGCTGCCGTAGGAGCCGGTTCCCTCGACGCCGAACGTGACCACCGCGCCGAGGCGATCGGCCCAGGCGAGCAGCTCGGCATAGCCGTGCGGCTTGGCAGCGATGGCAAGTTCGTCGAGACGGCCGCCGAGGCCGTCGAGTGCGACGGCGACGTGTTCATCTTTGTGGGTGTCGACGCCGACGACGACGTCGTGGCGGCCGAGCGCGATGCTGGTCATGTTGTTGATCTCCTTCACAGGTCAACGACAGCTCGCCGGTCGGGCGGGAAGGACAGGACTGCGAGGGGACCTGGTCGATCAGGCTCCTATGAGGTCACTGCCCGCTCGGCTGGCGGGCAGCCTCTTGGATCGGTGTGCTGCCCCGGTCGGACGACATGTCAACGCAAGGGCACGAGGCCGGTCATAGCAAGGGTCAGGCCGACCAGAGCAGCACACCAGCATCATCGCAGTCGTAGGAATCGCCGATCGATCCGATCGAGGGGCGGGCGCCGATCTCGTCGAGGCGTTCGGTGAACCGAACGGACGTGAACTGACTGCCCGCGTCCGCGTGTGTCATGAGGCCGATCAGTCGGCGCCGTCCGCGTGAGCGTCTCGCCATCTCGAGCGCGTCGAGGACCATGTCGGTGCGCATATGCGACGCGACCCGCCAGCCGACGATGCGACGCGAGAACGCGTCGACGATGAAACAGACGTAGGCCATCCCGGTTCTGGTCGGCACGTACGTGAGGTCGGTGACCCACAACGCGTTGGGTCGATCGGCGGTGAAGTTCCTGTTGACGAGGTCCGGTGCCCGAACGGCGTTCGGGTCCGAGATCGTGGTGAACACCCGACGCCGTTTGCGGCTCACACCCGCGATGTCCATGGTGCGCATCAGCCGGGCGACCTGGTCGCGGCCGATGTCATGGCCGGCTCGGCGGGCGGCCTTCCAGAGCTTGTGCGCCCCGTAGACCTTGCGGTTCGCGACCCATAACACCATCAACACCTGCACCATCGCAGCGTCGCGCACGGCACGCGCTGACGGAGCCAGCTGGCGGTGTTTGGCGCCGTAGTAGGTGCTCGGCGCGATCGGCAGGACCCTGCAGATTGACTCGACGTCGAACTCGTCACGCTCTTGGTCGATGAAGGCGACCATCATTTCTGTGGGCGGTCGAGTTCCGCCGCGAAGAAAGCCGACGCCCTCTTCAATATCTCGTTTGCTCGACGAAGCTCACGAAGCTCCTGGTTCAGTTCTTTGTTCTCCGCTTCGAGCTGGCCGACCCGCTGCGCGTCCGGGCCCGCCAAACCGTCGGTGACATCGGCGTCGCGCCACCACTTGCGCACCGACTCGACTCCGTAGCCGAGCTGGTCAGCGACACGTCGCACGACCCCGTGCGAGGTGCCCAGCTCCTTCTCCAACTGCCGGCACAACCGCACCGCCGACAACCTCTCCTGCTCGGAATACCGACGCGTCGTCGGCACCCCTGGTGACTTCTCTTTCGGCATGGCTCCATCCTTGTTCCCAAGCTCAGGAACCTCCAACGAACCCAGGGCGATTCACTCCAATTCCGTAGCGGATCTGGGTGCGCTTCCACAGCGGCACACCTTGGCGGGTGGCGCGGTCGACGATGGTGCCGAAGCTGATCGCCGACACCAGCAAGGTGATCGCAATGATCGCCCGCACTGATCCAGTGGTATCGCGGGCGCTGTTGGCGGGGATCGAGAAGCCGCCGGTTGCGGCTGCGGTCATTGCGTGGTTCACGGCGCGTGTCGTGGTCCCCGGACGGCTCAGCGACGGTCGCTGCGAACACGACGACACCGGACGAGGCTTCAAAGATCGCCGACCATGGATCGGTGAGCGACGGCGCACCCGCGAAGCTGTCAGCGACAAGGACGGCAATCCAGGTGACCGCCGAGGACGCTGCGACAACCACAAGCCAGCTCCCGGCCACGAGCGACAAGCGTTTGGGTGTCGACAGTCCGTCGGGTTGCGCGAGCCATTGGTAGGCGCCCAGCGCCACCGCAGCGAACGGAACAGAGAAGACCGCAAAGACGACCACGGCGTTGGTGACGCCGGTCGCGGCTGCGACCGGAATCACCGTCGCCGCAGCGGCGGCGGGAATGCCGAGGGAGAGAAGCAGAGGTACGAAGCATGAGAACGCAGGAGCGGCACCTGGCGAACGAGCGTTGATCGGTGTTCACGCAACGGTCATGGGTACGTCCGGTGGCGTCGGCGTCGTTGACGGCGCCACCGGACGAGAATGCGTTGAGGCGCAGGGAAACCGCAGCTCCCCACCGCGGCTCCCTGCGCCACGATTAACCAGATGTCAGGTGGTCGGCGTTGCCCCACCACGGCCGGAGGTGCCCGTTGCCTGCTTGGTCTGCGCTGCACGCTTCCGGGCTTGGGCTTCGATGCGATCCGACGCGCCTTCGGAGGCGTCGGAGATCTGCGACGTCGCCTCGTCTGCGCGGTTCAGGGCACGGTCCCAATACGGGCGAAGCGCGGTGACACCGGAGCCGCCGACGGCGACGATGACGGTGCCCACGATGATCGCGAGGATCGCGTAGAACAGGCCGTTGACGATGTCCTCGGCGATCTGGAGCTGGTCGAGTGCTGCGAACACGCCGATCACCAAGATTGCGATCGACGCTGCGTTCGCGAGCGCTGACCCATAGGACAGGTTGGCGAGTGCGACGTCGATCAGTTCCTTCACAGCGGCGGCAATGGCCCCTGCGATCACGATGATGATGATCGCGACGAAAATGTTCGGCAGGTAGGAGACGATGTCGTTGATGAGGTCCGAGATCGGGTTGTCTCCGAACACCCCGAATGCTGCCTGCAGGGTGAGGAGGTAGATGAAGTACTTGACGACCTTGGCGAGCATGTCAGACGCGTCCAGTTGGGACTTGTCGAGTGCCTTCTTAACACTGCCCTTCTCGACCATGCCATCGAAGCCGACCTTCTCCAAGATGCCGTCGGCGGCCTTGGCGACAATCTTTGCGATGATCCAGCCGACGACGAGGATGATGAGGAAGACGGCGAGTTTCGGAACGAACTCGGCAATGTTGGACCAGGCGTCTTCGATGCCTTGGGAGAACTCGACTGCAATCATTTTGGGTGTGCCTTTCAGAGCGGGGGCGGTTTAGGTGTCCAGCGTGACGCCGGACCGGCAAGCGAGTACCGGTCCGGCGCGGATCTCGTTGGGCCACGAGCTGTGGCGTCGTCAGATCGGGTCAGCGACCGGTGGTGTCGTCGACGGCGCCGTCGACGTCGACCTGTTCCTTGCGCACGGTGTCAGACACTTCGCGCTGATCATTGACTGTCTCGGTAACGATCGCGACGTTCTCCTTCGCGACGACGTTCTTGTCCACGATCACCTCTTCTTCTTTCAAGGTGACCTCCTCGATGACGTCGCTGTCGGTGATGTTGCCGGGCGTTGTGCCGGTCGCATCGGTGCGTACGATGCGTGCAACTTGCTTCTTCACTGGGACCGTAACGTTGACGTCTTCTTCGGTGACGTACTTGCGGAGACGGACAGTGCCCGATTCGCGCTGCACCTTGTCGACTGCGAGTTGTTCCTCTGACAGCGTCACCGATGCGTCGGTGTCGGTCGTGTCGTAGTCGTAACCCTCATCGGGGCGCTCACGTCCGCCGTAGGCCGTTTCGTGGTCGGCGGAGTCGTAGTCGAGACCGTAGTGGGAGTACAGCTTGCGTTCCTGATCGGCGTCGAGGTGCTGGTCGGCATCAACCGCGGGAGCGTCCTTGATGTGATCGGTCGAGTACGGCACCTTCAAGCCGTCGTCGTGGGTCGAGGAACCGGCGATCGGCACGAACTGGGTGGACGCGCCGAACCATCCGGTCGACACGGTCAACCATTCGGGCTGACCGCCCTGGTCGTCAAGGTAGATCTGATCAATCGAGCCGATCTTGTCACCGGACTGGTCGTACACGTCGGCACCAATCCAGTCCTGATAGTCGCGGGTCGTGGTCGTGTTCTTGCTCACTGGATTCCTTCATTCTGTTGGCGGGGAGAAGCAGCCGAACGTATGGCTCGACCACTTGGGGGGGGGGTGTCGATGCAAACCCCCAACTACTGTACCCGGCTGCGGGCAAGATAATTCGGGTACAGCAATCCGTAACCGTTCGTTGACCAGGAAGAGCCCGATGACTACCGAACCAACATCCACCACTGCAACCACTTCGCCGTTCGGAAAGTAGTGATGGATTTCATCTTCCAGATCACCGCCGTCTCAGCTATTCGAACACCGATCTCGGGGGTCCTCATCTATGCAGCGGTCATCGCAGCAGTACGCCTCAACGGGCTACGCACGTTCGCGAAGATGTCGGGCTACGACTTCGCGGCGACCGTGGCGGTCGGTTCGCTCATAGCGTCCGTGACGCTCACTAAATCAGTATCGGTCCTCGAAGGCATCATCGGCCTCGTAGCAATCGTCGGCTCACAACGAGTCCTGACCGAGATCCGCCACAACAGGACTGCGCTTACAGCAGTGGACAATCAACCTGTTCTCGTCGTTGCACACGGCCAGATCCTCGATGACATGCACCGAGAATCCGGCATGAGTATCGACGATCTCTGATCCACGCTCCGAGTCGCAGGCGTCTCGAGCGTCACTTACGTTACCGCTGTCGTATTCGAACCAACCGGGGAACGGTCCGTGCTCACCGACCACGTCGACGATTTTAACATCAACCAGTTCCAACGCGTCAAGGGCAGCGAGTACCTGTCGCTACGGGACCGGTAGGCCCGCAGGCCAATCCGAATGCCCGAGCCGGCTACTTGTCGGGGTCGAGTTCTGCGTCCGCATCGCCGCCCTCGATGTCCACGTCGCCAGGATCAACATCAACATCGACATCAGGCGTGGTCACATCGACATCGGGAGCGTCGACATCAACATCAACGTCGGGCGCTTCGATATCGCCAGGATCAACATCGACATCGGCATCGCCACCCAACAAGAAGAAACCCCCGATCACCACCGCGACGATCGACAGCAGACCCAGAAGCCACAACAGCCACTTCGGGAATCCTCCGCCATCACTGTCGTTGCCGTCAATCGGGGTCGCACCGCCGGGAGCTCGTCGGTTTCGTGTGTTCGCCATAATGAGATCACTTTCGCTTGAGGTCGAGTAGGGAGATGACCGCCCGGCTCTTCATACCCCACCTTCCCGGTTTTGATTCGCTTTACCGAGTCCGAGCGTTGTCGCCACACCGCAGCCTGGGAGATGTGCCATATCTGAGGCGGCGTGACAACACGAACGCGGCCACGACCGCGACGACTTCGACAGTGACGTACACGAACATCGCGTACTGGAACTACCACTCGTCCGGCCCTCTTTCAGGCTGACCGAACAAGCTGCGCCTCGATCGCGTATCCGAAGCCTCGTTGGCACCACTGCCGGTCTCCAACGCTGCGATCGAAAGGTGTCGACGTGCCCGCTCGATATCGCCAGCAGAGCTTGTCCGCTCGCGACCGCTCCGGAACGACACCTCGGCGCTCGGTCTGGTCGATCAGAACGCGCGCACGCCCACTCTTGCTTCTCAGTGCCGGCTCGGTGACGCGATCACGACGAACTCTCGGGACGGGCGATCGGGTGCGTCGCGTACTTGGTCGATCGCGAATCCGGCTCGTGATAGCGACGACTCGAGTTCGTCGAGGTTTCGGAACCGCAGTGTCGAGTCCGACTCGATCACCGTGGCGGTGTCGAGGAAGTGGAACTTCCAACGGAACGAGACGAGTGGTTGATCGACCGACGTGAGTTCCACCCAGCTCTCGACGTCACCGGATCTGGTCTGCTTGACCGTGCGCGACCTCTCACGAGTTCATTCCTCCCACCCTCGAAACGCCGGGTCGCGTGTTTCGAAATCGAGGCGACCGTTGATGTGGAGCGCGTTGTTCGCTGCCGTCAACGCCGCCACCCACGAGTCGTCAGAAATGAAGACCTGAGCGACGTTGCCCGTCATGACAACCACGTCGACGCCAAGATGAGGTGCGTTCTGTGCAGAGCTGTGGAGCCAGTTCACCATCTGGGCGCCGGGCTTCGAACGTGCGACGTCGAGCGACGCAGCTGCAGGATCGAGGGCGGTGACGTGGAGTCCACGCTGGGCAAGGCGACACGCGAGGGCGCCGGTTCCGCATCCGATGTCGAGCACACTCGACGCGCCGAGGTCAGCGATGATCGTTTCGTAGAAGTCGAGGTCGTCGCGGTCGCCGTCGAGGTCGTCGTAGATCTCGGCCAGGCGACGATCGGCAAAGATCAGGTCAGGGTCCGCTGTGGGAGTTGACGGATCCTCCGAGCCAGTCATGTGACGAACGAGTCGTCGACACCGAGGATCAGATCGAAGCGAGCGGGTGGCATCACCGAGCCGAAGTAGTGGTTCTCGGCGCCAGACCATCGCGCCTCCCAGTCCGAGCGGTACGCCTCACCCTCGCGCTCGAGAAGCTGACGACGCCGAACCCCGGCCGGCACCTCAAGCAACACCCGTAAATCCAGCAGCCCGTGGAGCTCCGGTCGAGCGCTGTAGGCGCCCTCAAGCACCACGACCGGCGCAATCACCGACCGGATCGGCTCGGTCCGTAGTGGTACGTCGTCGGAGTCCCAGTCGTCGGCATCCCAGTCGAACGGCCGCCACGACGCCACACCCTTCGAGCGCAGCTGGGACAGGAGCCGGTGTTGACGGCGCCAATCGATCACCCGGTCCGCCCGTTCGGCAACCGGACGCGAATCCCAGGTTTGAGCGCTCCCGCCGGCATAGAACTGGTCACCCTCGATCACCGTCACCATCGGGTCCACCGATCCCGATACATCCAGTGCTTCGACCACGGCCTTGCTCAAGGTCGACTTGCCAGATCCGCTGCGTCCATCGATCGCAACGAGGACTGGCGACTGGGCCGCAAGGACCTGACGGAGACGGTCGATCAATGGCCCGGCGATCTGAGCGGGAGAAGCCCGCTCACCGTCCAGGTCATTGCGCTCTTGTCGCCCGGTCTCGCTCGCCACGACATCATCATGGCCTCAGCACCATCCGAGCACGCGTCCGATTCACTCCGCGAGCCCCGAACCTCGGCGACTGCGACGTTCGGCTGAGGGCGCATAACAACCGACCCCCTTGCTCCGCAGACTTCACCAGATCGGCACGGATGCGCTCGGCCACCCGCCCAGAACGTCGCCGTGGCAACGATGAGCTGTGGATGTTAACGGCAGCGGACCAATTCGCCGGGTCCGGGTCTCGGTTGTTAGTCCAACTCGAGTACGAGGCAAAGGGCTTCGTCGATGGCGTCGAGTTCGTCGTGACGGAGTCGGCCAACGAACTCGCCGAGTCGCTCGTGCGCTACGGCCGATGTCTGTTCGACGAGGACTTGGGTGTCGTCACCGTCGATGGTGATCGTTGGCCGAAAGATCCTCGGTGCAGACGAACGCGACGTGGGCGCGACGAGCACGGTGGACAGCATCAGATCGTCGGATTGGAGAAGAACGGCGTATCGAGCGCCCTGTTGCTCGTGACCCCGCGTTGACTTCGGAGCGCGCAGGCGGGGGATGTCACCACGCACGAAGCGTGTTCATCTCGGCGAGAACACGACGACCCTCGGCCCGGTCGTCCTGGTCGTCGAGCACGTCCTGTAATTCTGAGCGCATCTGCTCGCGTCGCCGAAGGCGCACGTATCGACGAGTGCTTGGCGGATCGCATCCGATGTCGTCGACCCGTCGGCCATGAGTTCTGCGAGCGCTCGTTCGGAGCGCTCGTCGGTTCGAAAGTTCAGAACTGCCATCGGAGAAGCGCAATACGCTCGGTAAGACAGATCAACGACACGGCCGGGTTGACCCGATCAGATCATCAGCAATCCCCGGTCGCTCCGGCCGCTCGCCATCGGCACTTCTTCCGCACTCCCACCCGCCCCATAATCGCGGTCCGCACCACTAGGCCGTAGGCGTCCCATGGCGTGGTGGGGTTTGGGGTGAGTTGAGGGGTCCACCCGTGGGTGGGGTCATCGGCGTGATTCTCGGTGTGTTCCGGCAAGAGCACACTGAAGGAGAACACCCCGATGACCCTGTCCCAGTCTGACGTATCTGACCTGCTCGACGCGTTCCGCGTCGGTGATGGTGTCGATCTGATCCGCGAGTCGGTGCGACTCGTGCTCCAGGAGCTGATCGAGACCGAGCTCACCGAGACGATCGGTGCAGCGCGTTTCGAGCGGACGGACGACCGCACCGGCGAGCGCAACGGGAGTCGGCCACGGCTGTTGGCGACCAAGGCCGGCGATGTCGAACTCGCGATTCCGAAGCTCCGCAAAGGCAGCTTCTTCCCGTCGATCCTCGAACCCCGGCGGCGGATCGACCAAGCTCTCTACGCGGTGGTGATGGAGGCCTACGTCGCGGGCGTCTCGACCCGCTCGGTCGACGACCTGGTCGCCGCGCTCGGCATCGATTCAGGTATCTCCAAGTCCGAGGTGTCACGCATCTGTGGTGGTCTCGACGAAGTCGTCGGCGCGTTCAGAACCAGGCCGCTGGATCATGTCGAGTTTCCCTACGTCTACCTCGACGCCACCTATCTCCACGTCCGCAACCAGACCTCGCAGGTCACCTCGATGGCCGTGGTCGTCGCGACCGGGATCACGGCCAACGGCGACCGTGAGATCCTCGGCTGCGACATCGGTGACTCCGAAGACGAGATCTTCTGGAAAGGCTTCATGCGCTCGCTCAAGGCCCGCGGACTGGGCGGGGTCAAGCTGGTGATCTCGGACCAGCACTCCGGGCTCGTCGCCGCGCTCCGCAAGTCGTTTCAGAAATCGAGCCATCAGCGCTGCAGGGTCCACTTCGCTCGCAACCTGCTCGCCCTCGTCCCACGCAGCCACACCGACATGGTCGCTGCGTTGTTCCGCACGATCTTCGTTCAACCCGACGCCGACAACGTCGCAGCGACGTGAGACCAGGTGCGCGTTCAGCTCGCCGACAAGTTCCCCAAGATCGGCCCGCTGATGGACGACGCGAAAGCAGAGGTGCTCGCGTTCACCGTGTTTCCGAAAGCGCACTGGCAGAAGATCTGGTCGACTAACCCGCTCGAACGGATCAACAAAGAGATCAAGCGCCGCAGCCGCGTGGTCGGCATCTTCCCGAACGAAGCCTCGGTGATCCGCCTCGTCGGCGCCGTGCTCGCGGACATGCACGACGAATGGGTCGCCTCCGACCGCCGCTACCTCTCCGAGGGCTCCATGGCCAAGCTCTACCCCACGCGCGAGACTGACCCCATCGCCGAACTCAACAACGGCGACTGACACCGAGGATCAACCTCGAAACCCCACCACCTCGCGGGCCTCTGCCACTAGGCCGGCGGTCGTCACATGGTCAGCAGGAACATCAGCTTTCTCGCCTGAGAACACAGAGATGTCCCGCAGGCCACAGCCTCAGGACCAGGGAGTTCTCGCGACGAGTGTGACCCGAATTTGCGATGCCGCCTCGATTTCACAAGCGGTCTAGGCACGAGCTAGGCACCAGAGTCGACATCGGAACGAACCAGATGGCCTCTGAGCAGGCGTTTTATGGAGCGGATGACGGGAATCGAACTCGCGTTCTCAGCTTGGGAAGCTGAGAAGTGCGCATGAAACTCGTACCTATCTAGCAGGGACGGGGCGCCGAGCAGCCTGATCGAGAATCCCCGCGTGTAACATTTGTGCAACTAGCGGGGTCGCAGCGATCATCAGTACTGCGCTGGTCTGGGCCGGTGGATCGGGTGGCGGCCTGAATGGCACAGCGCAGGAACCGGCATAGAACTACTGTCGTGCCGGTGATCTGGGCGGAACTGAAAGCAGGCGGATGACGACCTTCCGCCAGCTGTTGGAATTCTTCGACGAGTCAGCCAAGACACTGACGGCCAAGGGGAAGCGGTTCGAGGACTTTTGCGAAGCGTTCCTGCAGGTGGACCCGATCTGGACCGAGCGCTTCGATGCGGTGTGGTCGTGGCAGGACTGGCCCGACCGACCCGACGGGCTTCCCGACACCGGCGTCGACCTCGTCGCCCGCGAGCGCGGCACCGGTGATCTGGTTGCGGTGCAGTGCAAGTTCTATGCGGGCCCTACGCGATGAAGGTGGGTTGAGCATCCCTGCGTGAGGTGGGGGCCTCGGTGAATCTCGTGACTGTCTGACGGTCCGAGTTCAAGGAGGCCCCTGGTGGTCGAAGGTAGTGGAGGTGTCTGTTGGTTCAGCACGCCCGGGTTCACGGTGGTGGGCATCGACGACGGCGCACACGATGTGGTGGTCGAGATCGAGACGACCGCCCAGCGCGCTGCATGTCAGCGGTGTGGGGTGTTCGCGAAGGTCAAGGATCGGCGGACCGTGACGCTGCGCGATGCGCCAGCGGGTGGTCGGCCGGTCTCGATCCGGTGGTGCAAGCGGGTGTTCGTGTGCCGCGAACCCGAGTGTGAGACGCGGACGTGGACCGAGCGTCGCGACGACTTCGTGCTGCCCCGCCGGGTTCTCACCGAGCGAGCGATCAGCTGGGCAACAGATCGCATCGCTGCGGTCGAGGCGACACCGGCATCGTTGGGTCGCGAGTTCGGAGTGACGTGGTCCACGGTGTGGGCCGGCATCGAGCGCCACGGCCACACCCGTGTCGACCACCCCGGCCGGGTCGGCGAGATCACCCAGATCGGGTTCGATGAGACGGTGATGTCACCTGCGAAGCGGCATCGTCGTCGCCGGTTCGTCACCTCCGCCGTCGACCTCGCCACGGGTCGGGTCATCGATGTGCTCGACGGCCGTGACGCGGCTGACCTGGACCGATGGCTGCTCTCGCAGCCTGCCGACTGGGTCGGCGGCATCCGGGTTATCGCTGTCGATCCGCACCCCGGCTACCGCTCCGCGATCGTGCGCTGCGAGTTGCTCGCGGAGGTCACCGTGGTGGTCGATGCGTTCCACATCGTGCGGCTCGCGAACGCTGCGGTGACGAAGTGTCGCCAACGCGTTCAACAAGAGACGCTCGAGCATCGAGGTTGGAAGGGCGACCCGCTCTACGACATCCGCCGTGTCCTGCTCCTCGGCGCCGAGCGCGTCGATGAACGCGGTTGGGAACGCATCCACACAGCACTCGCAGCCAGCGATCCCGACGGCGAGGTCCGCGACACCTGGGTCGCCAAGGAACTCGTCCGCGACATCTACCTCGCGAACAGCCTCGAAGACGCCACCGCAGCACTCGACGCAGCCGTCGCCTGGTGCACCGATCCCGACGCCACGATCGAGCAACGCACACTGGCCAAGACGCTGAGCCGCTGGCGGTCCGAGATCCTCGCGCGACACACCACGGGCGCCTCCAACGGTCGCGTCGAGGCGACGAACCTGACGATCAAGCAGGTCAAACGATCAGGTCGAGGGTTCCGCAACCTCGGCAACTACCGGCTCCGGATCTTGCTCGCCGCCGGTTGCCCACGACAGACTCACCACGTCACGAGACACCGAGCCCGACCCAGCTCAATCGCGTAGAGCCTCTATGCGCCGACGGCGTCGTTGTCGTGGTCGAATGCGTCGACGTTCATCGCGATGTTGTCGAACGATGTGTTCTCGTCTGGTCTGCTGATCTCGACGGCTGGCACGGAGTCGCCGAACTTCCACAAGAACCTGGCGGCCACGTCGAAGAAGGTCACGGTGTGGCGGGTCGAGGACTTCGAGGAGTCGCTGGTCGACTGGAACCAGTTCCAACCCTCAAACCCGACGCAGCTCACGCTGGCGCATCGCAAAGAGCTGCACCCGCATCAGGTCGATGCGATCACCGATGTGCGGGCTGGCTTCGATGCGGGCGCGGATCGTGGCCAGATGATCATGGCGTGCGGCACCGGCAAAACGTTCACGTCACTGCGTCTCGCCGAGCAGGTCGTCGGCGCCGGTGGCCGGGTTCTGTTCCTGGTGCCGTCGATCAACCTGTTGTCCCAGACGGTGGTGGAGTGGGCGAACGATGCTGAGGTGCCCCTGTCGACGTTCGCGGTGTGTTCGGATCGTCATGCGGGCAAGCGAAAGAAGGGCGACGAGGACATGTCGGCCAACGACTTGCAAGTGCCGGCGTCGACAGATGTCGAGTCGCTGCTCGACGAGTGGCGGGCTCGCGCAACGCCGACGCAGATGGCAGTCGTGTTCTCGACGTATCAGTCAATGGACGTCATCGCCGCAGCACAACAGGCGGGCCTCGGCAGGTTCGATCTGATCGTCTGCGACGAGGCACACCGCACGACGGGCGGCACGGGCCCGAAGAGCGACGCATCGTCGTTCGTCAAGGTCCACTGAGCGGGTCCCGATGAGTGGTCCAGGTGTTATGCGGGTTGGGGTTGGTGTCGGCTGATCCAGGCCTTGGCGGCCTCGCTCGGGGTGAGGTCGCCGTGGGCCGTGTGGGGTCGGTTGATGTTGTAGTCGATGCGCCAGTCCTCGATGATCACTCGGGCCTCGAGGAGGCTGTCGAACTGCCAGAGGTTCAACAGTTCGTCCCGTAGGCGGCTGTTGAAGCTCTCGATCCAGGCGTTCTGCCACGGTGAGCCGGGATCGATGAACACGCACTCGGTGCCGTTCGCTGCGCACCACTCGGCGACCACGACAGCGACGAACTCGGGGCCGTTATCGAAGCGCACGAACGCTGGCGGCCGCCCGCGTTCGATGGCGAGGCGGTCGAGGCAGGCAACGACGTCGTCGGCGGTGATCGAGTGCGCGACATCGATCGCAAGTGCTTCTCGGGTGTATTCGTCGATGACGTTGAGGACTTTGACTTGGCGGTGGTCGATGAGGTGATCGAACTGGAAGTCGAGCGCCCACAAGGCGTTCGGCGCGATCAGCGACATGGGCCCAACGTGCGCGCCGACTCCGGTGAGGCGCTTCTTGCGGGACTTGGTCGGCACCTGCAGGCCCTCGTCACGCCACAGGCGCCGAACCCGCTTGTTGTTGACCTTCCAGCCGCCCCGGCGGAGTTCCTTCGCGGCGCGTCGCCACCCCCACCGGGGTCGCCGCTTCGCGAACGCCCGGAGGAACTCGCGTAGCTCGGCCTCGTCATCGGGGACCGGTGGCGGGTCGAGGCGCTGAGTTGAGCGGTGCTGACCCACGATCCGGCACGCCCGACGCTGCGAGACCCCGAACCGATCCTCCAGCTCGCGCACGGCGTCACGGCGGCGGTTCGGGGTCACCATTTTCCCTCGGCGAGATGCTTCAACATCTCCTTGTCCAGCTCCGCCTCGGCCAGCAGCTTCTTCAACCGGGCGTTCTCGGACTCGAGCTCACGAAGTCGTTTCGCGTCGTCGGCTTTCATGCCGCCGTATTGGTTCAGCCAGCGCGCCCAGGTCGATTCGGCGATGCCGAAGTGTCGGCACACCTCCTCGACCGTCTGACCGCCAGCGAGGAGCTTGTGGCCCTCGGCGAGCTTGCGGATGATCTGTTCCGGCGTGTGTCGTCGTCGAGACATCGTCGGTCCTTTCTGCCCCGACCACCATGGCCGAGACGATCAGACCGCACAACTACTGGACCACTCCCAGGGGGTCACCGCAACGTCGCCGCTCGTGTCGAGCGCGGCGCAGGCCTGGATCAACTTGAAGTCGGTGAGCGGCTCGAGCTCCGAGCGGAGGTCATCGGTCGCGGTCACCAGCGTCGCCTTGAGCGTAATCATTGCCTGCGAATGGGCTTTGACGGCGGTGTCGCGTGCGATCTTGGTCAGACGAATCGCCTCGACGATTCCGTCGGCGAGCTTGGGCGTGGCGGTCGCTTTGCCTGCGAGCACCTCACGGGCGGCGTGTTCCGCGTCAATGGTGTCGCTCTTGCCGGACAGGCGACGTACGCCCTTGCGAGGCGGCCGACTCACCTCGACGACACGTCGACCATGCCGGCGCAGGAACCGGGCCAAGCCGCTGCCGTAGGAGCCGGTTCCCTCGACGCCGAACGTGACCACCGCGCCGAGGCGATCGGCCCAGGCGAGCAGCTCGGCATAGCCGTGCGGCTTGGCAGCGATGGCAAGTTCGTCGAGACGGCCGCCGAGGCCGTCGAGTGCGACGGCGACGTGTTCATCTTTGTGGGTGTCGACGCCGACGACGACGTCGTGGCGGCCGAGCGCGATGCTGGTCATGTTGTTGATCTCCTTCACAGGTCAACGACAGCTCGCCGGTCGGGCGGGAAGGACAGGACTGCGAGGGGACCTGGTCGATCAGGCTCCTATGAGGTCACTGCCCGCTCGGCTGGCGGGCAGCCTCTTGGATCGGTGTGCTCCCCCGGTCGGACGACATGTCAACGCAAGGGCACGAGGCCGGTCATAGCAAGGGTCAGGCCGACCAGAGCAGCACACCAGCATCATCGCAGTCATACGAGTCTCCGCGGGATCCAACTGCGTTGACGACACCGTCCTCGGCCAGTCGTTCGGTGTAGCGAATGCTGAGATATTGTCCAGGTTCAATTAGTCGTTGCAACACCAGCTTGAGCGGCAGAGCGTAGGTGCTCATCGAGCGCCTCGGCGGGCGTCTTCCAGCCGAGGATCTTTCGGGGTCGGGTGTTGAGGGCGTGGGCGACCGCCTCGATGTCGGCGGCGGTCCATTCCGTGAGGTCAGTGCCTTTCGGGAAGTACTGGCGCAGCAGGCCGTTGGTGTTCTCGTTCGTGCCGCGCTGCCAGGGCGACTTCGGGTCGGCGAAGAACACGGGGATGTCGGTCTCGACGGTGAACTGGGCGTGGGCGGAGTTCCTTGCCGCGGTCCCAGGTGAGCGATCGACGGAGTTGTTCAGGGAGTGTGCTCATCGACTTGGCGAGTGCGTTCTTCATCGTGACGGCGCCGTAGCCGGCGAGGGCGGGCCCGTTCTTGGGAGTGTTCTTGTGCCGGTAGCCGGGCTTTCGCGGCAGGTGAACAAGGATCGTGTAGCGGGTTGTTCGCTCATCGACGGTGCCAATGGCGGAGCGTTCGAGCCCGATGATGAGGTCGCCTTCCCAGTGACCTGGGACGGCGCGGTCCTCGACCTCGGCTGGTCGTTCGCTGATCAGAGTCTCCAGGGTGACGTGAGCCCAGGTCTTGCGCCGCGATCGCTCTCGTGGGGCACGCAGGGCCCGCCCAGTGCGCAGACACCAGACCAACTCGCGCTTCAATGCTCCGCGGCCTTCGATGTAGAGCGCCTGGTAGATGGCTTCGTGGCTGATCCGCATCGACTCATCTTCGGGGAAGTCGATCTTGATCCGGTTCGCGATCTGCTCCGGACTCCACGCTCGCGTCCACGCCCGATGCTTGCGATGCGGCTTGTTCATCCCCGTCCATCTCGGCGCCGGCGGCCCCTCGACGGTGATGCCATCGGGACCGCTGATCTGTCCGGCAAGACGCTCCTGCACGTAGTCCCGAAGTCGCGGGTTCCCGATGAGCTTCGCGACCTTGGGTCGTCGAGCGGCCATGTCCGCCTTCCATTGCGCGACCGATGCCCGATACTCGCTCGTGCCCGAGCGCGTCGCTGCGTTGCGGCGCAACTCTGTCGAGATCGTTCACGGATCCCGGCCAACCGTGCGAGCGATCTCGCGCACGCCCTTGCCCTGGGCGCGCAGGATGGCGATCTCCTCGCGCTCGGCGAAACAGAGGTAGCGGCCGGTGGGCTGAGCGGTGATGTCGAACGGCGCCATGCCGCCAGCGTGACGGAACCACCGCGCTCCGACCGCCTGCGCCACACCCGCAGCCGCGGACGCTTCTTCGGGCAACTTGCCCTTTGCGATCGCAGCCCAGAACGCCGCCACGACATGACGCTGGAACTTCGGGTGACCAGGCGACCGCAACATCGGGCGAATCGCCCGGTCTGCTGTTTGTTGACGACGAACCATGAACACCTCCGGGAACGAGGTGTTGCGACGACCAGCTGAATCCGCTTTGCGTCCCGTGATCGCTGTGAATCACGACCTCGCGGTCAGCGTCGGGGTTCCGGTCGGTGATGGCCATGCCGAGTGCGTTGGTGACGAGCGCTGTGTCTTGGCGGTGATCGATGGACCAGCCCACGACGCGCCGGCTGAACGTGTCGAGCACGACGCAGCAGTAGAGCTTTCCCTCGCGTGTGGGGTGCTCGGTGATGTCGGTGACCCACAAACGGTCCGGTTCGACCCGGGCGAAGTCGCGGTCGACGAGGTCGGTGGCGCTGACGACTCGTGGGACCTTCTTGCGTCGTTTCGGGCCGGGGAGCCCGTAGATCTGGGCTCTGGACATCAATATCTCGATGGCGTTGTGGCCGACCTTGACGCCGCGGCCGAGGGTGAGTTCGGCGTGAACGCGTCGAGCGCCGTAGGTGCCTCGTGATGCGGCGTGGACCTCGATGATCTGATCGAGCAACCAGGCGTGGCGGATCGATCGTTCAGACGGAGCACGCAAACGCCACATGTAGTAGCCGCCGTGCGAGACACCGACGATCCGACACGCTCGTTCAACGGCGTGACCTTCGCCGGCCATCACCGAGATGGCCTCGAACTTCCTTTTGGGGGAACCACCTCCTTCAACACCTCGTTCGCGCGGCGCGTCGCTACGAGTTCCTTCTCGAGTTCGGCAATCCGTCGGCGCGCTGCGAGCAGTTCGCTGTTCTCGATCGACGGCGTCCCAGCGCGGCGACCGGTGTCGACCAGGTGGCGGTTCCACCAGTTGTAGATCGTCTGATCGGACGGTTCAACCATCGCGGCGACCTCGGCAACGGTCTTGCCGGACTCGATCAGATCGATGACGCGGCGGCAAAGCTCGGGTGCGTAGTGACGTGGCATCTCGGCATCTCCTTCATTTCAGGAGCATGACCGAATCCAACAAACCAAGTCCACAGAACTGGGGGCACATCAAAATGTCAACCAGATCGGGGGCAGACCCAATGGACCACTGCGACGGGCCTACCTTACACGTCCGACGATCCCCGTTAGTTTACTACATCGACACTCGTTGGTGCCGAGCCAACCACTCGCTCCTCGACTGCGACGATGAGTTCCTCGCTGGCGCCACGGCCTGGACGCACCCTTGTCACTCAGCCCGTTCGAGCCACGAACGCATACGCCTGCGCCGCGTGGCGGGTCGAGCTTCGAGGACCTCGACGGTTCGCACGAAGTCTCGGTCTCGTCGTAGGCGTTCGACGATCCAGTCGAACGCACATTGTTCACCCTCGGACAACGCCACTGCGGTCCCCCGGTATTCGTACGGCCGGTTGGCCGAGCCCGTGCGTCGGGTTCTGCTGGCCAGAGTCGTCCCCGTGTCGCTCGACCTCGAAGGTCAATCCGTTCTTCTCTACGTTGACTTGAACGCCATCACGACCCGTGCCGGCTCGACGGGTCATCAGGTCGGGTTGGGAGCATGGGCCGTATCGGCGTCGGCCTTTCCCGGATCGGTCTGCCATTCGCCGCCGTCGCCTGCTCGTTGGCTTCCTACGGCTGACTGTCGCGGTATGACGTAGCCATCTTCGGTGGGTACGGGTTCGCCGCTGTACTCGCGTACGTTGTCACCATCCTCATCGTTCACGTCACTGCGCTCAGCCACGGACCGGCCGTCGCTCGTGGTACCAAACGCATCTTTGACTTCCTGTTCGTTGGCGACCGTGCCGTGGTCGTCGTCCCCGGCTTCGGATTGTCGATGCATGACCATCATCCTTCTTCGTGACGTTCATCGGGCGCGTGCCTGCTACCCGTTGCTCACGTCCAACACTCGCGCAACGAAACGACGCCTGCACCCGGGAGGTGACGTGTGGCTCACCACGAGCGGGCTCTCTGCGTTTCAGGGTTGGATCGTGCGAGCAGTGACCAGTTGGGCTTGCGAGCGTAGATGGGCAGCGGACTCGGTGATGTCGGAAGCTGACCAGGCCGAACGCGACGCCATCGGTGCGTTTGGCGAGGTGCATGACGGCCTTGGTCGGCCCGTTCGACACGAAGGAAGAGACTGCTGCGCTGACGATCGTTGAGGGAGGTTCGTGTGACCGCTCGCACGCTCTGGGCGTACGTACACTTCGCCCGTATGACTTCGGTGAATGAACCGTTTGGTTGGTCCCTTTCGATCGACGTTTACGGGTGCGACGTCGACCGCCTCGAGTCGTCGGTGGTGATCCGGACGTTCGCGACGGAGCTCTGCGACGAGGTGCTCGTGATGAAGCGGTACGGGGATCCGTTGATCGAGTGGTTCGGGACCGCTGACCCGAAGACGGCGGGGTACACCCTGGTGCAGCTGATCGAGACGTCGAGCGTCGTGGCGCACTTCTCGGGCGGCCGTCGGAGCGCCCATCTGGACGTGTTCTCGTGCGCGCCCTACGACGTCGTCACCGTGGAGCGCTTTTGCCGCGAGTACTTCGGCGGCGCTTGCTCGACCGCTGCCGCCGTCACCCGCCGGTGAGTGCTTCCGGGCTTTTGCGCGACCGGGGTTGAGTCAACCGGGTGGGCCGCATGGGCCGGTGTATCATCGTCGCGTGACCAGCACATCTGACACGTCGACCGGTGGCTTGCGCGATGCAGTAGCGGATGCCGATGGCAACGAGCTCCAGGGTTCGATCCTCGAGCGGTTCCCCGTTGGGGATCCGGTCACGATCACGTTCGAGTCCGTAGTCGAAGGCACCGATGCCGAGCGCCTTTACGAGGCGTACCGGATGAACTTCGAGCCGCTTGAGGAACTCGCCGTCCTTCAGCAGTGCTTTTCTCGCGAGGAGGTGCTGGCCGAACTGTCCGATCCTGCGATCACCAAGATCGTGGGGTGGCAGGGCAGAACCCCGGTGGGGCTCGGAATGGTCACGAACTACCTCGATGCGGTGCCGCAGATCTCTCCTCGGGCTCTGCGAGCGCGCTACCCGGAGCACGCGGCAACCGATTCGATCTACTTCGGGATTCTCGTGGCGGTGTCGCCGGAGCACCGTGGGATGACGTTGTTCAACCGGATCTACCTGGAGCTCTGGAACATTCCGGCGACGGCGGGCGGCGTGCTCGTATTCGACATCTGCGAGTTCAACCGGACCGCGTTCGACACCGACTCGCTCGTGCAGCGGATCGGCTCGAACTTCCCGGGGAGCGAGGTGGGCGTCGTCGATCGCCAGACCTGGTATGCAGCCGAGCTCCCGCACCCGATCCCCGGGAGCTGACACCGTCGACAGTTCAAGCGGCGCACCGTCGGCACACGTCCCGACGGGGCGTTACGGGACAGTGCGAACCCACGTCGACCGAACTGAGGAGCGCCGGCACCTCGCCGGGCGGGACAGGACGAGCGATCAAGAAGCCTTGCAGCCGGCGGCAGCCCAGTTCGACGAGGGCGGCCGCCTGCTCGTGCGTTTCGACACCTTCCGCTACGACGTCAAGATCCAACGAACGTCCGATGGCGACGATCGCCCGTACGAGCGCATCCGACACTGGTTGGGTCCCGAGTTCGGCGACGAACGATTGGTCGATCTTCACTCGCGACACCGGGAAGTTGCGTAGGTAGCTGAGCGACGAGAAGCCTGTGCCGAAGTCGTCGACTGCAAGCCGCACGCCGAGGCTTCGCAAGCCGCTCATCACGGCAGCGGTCGTCACGGTGTCGACGAGCATCACCGATTCGGTGATCTCGAGCCAAAGCGCTCGGCCGGGGAGTTCGTGGCGTCCGAGAGTCTCGGCCACGGTGTCCACCAGGTTCGACGTCTGCATCTGGCGCACCGAGAGGTTGACCGAGAGGGTCAGATCCTCACAGCCCGGAACGTTCCGTCGCCACCCGGAGAGCTGCCGGCACGCCTCGTCGAGGACGTGAGCTCCGAGCGAGACGATCATCCCGGACTCCTCGGCGACGCTCATGAATTCGGCCGGGGAGTAGCTGCACTCCGGCGTGGTCCATCGCATCAGCGCCTCGAAACCCTCGACCCGCGCAGTCGTGGTGTTGACGACGGGTTGATAGACGACCGACACCTCGTCGTTCTCCAGCGCCGAGCGGAGGCCACGCTCGAGTTCCAACCGTCGGGCGACGCCGTCACGCATGCTGGTGTCGAACATCGTGACGTGGTTGCGGCCGCGATCCTTGGACTGATACATCGCCGTATCGGCGTCCTGCATCAACTCTGAGGGCGACACGCCTGGCTCGGCCAACGTGATGCCGATCGATGTCGTGACAACCACCTCGTCGCCACCCAACAAGAACGGGTCACGCATCGCTTGTCGGATTCGGTCGCCCATGGCCTGCGCGCCGGCGGCGTCGAGATCGACGATGACGACGACGAACTCATCACCGCCGATCCGTCCGACCACGTCGTCGACTCTCACGGTCGCTCTCAGGCGGCGTCCGACCTCTCGCAGAAGAACGTCACCCGCCGCGTGGCCGAGCGAATCGTTGACGAGCTTAAAGTCATCGAGATCGAGGAACATCACTGCGATTTGTCGCCGTCGAGGATCCGACGCCACCGACATCACGTGCTGCAAGAGCAGCTCACGCGAGGGAAGCCCGGTGAGAGGGAAGCCCGGTGAGCTGATCGTGCGTCGCACGGTGCAACAGCTTCGCGTGCGCAGCGCTCTCCGCGCGAGCGGAAACCGCGATCCGGGTGACCGCGAAGCCCGCCGTCAGCGCGATCAGCCCGAGTTGCACCGCTCGGCCCGGCCCCACGCCCGAGCTCGTCGCCATCGCGACCACCGGCGCCGCCAGCGCCACTGCGACGGCAAGGAAGCGGGTGGCGTCGAACCGCAACGACTCGACGCCGTGGGGCGCGATGTCCTCGTGGACGCCCGGGTGCAGGGCAGCAGCGCCGAGACAGGCCGCCACCATTAGGTACGGGACGTCGAGCACGTTGCGCGAGAACCGAATCGTTCCGATCTCGCCGAGCGCGAAGATGACATCCCCGATCTGGAGGCAGGCGCTTCCCGCCACGACAAACACAGCCCCCTTCATCTCGCGTGCCCGGGTGAGGACGAGCTGGACCACACCGATCAACATCCACATCGAAACGGCTGGGTAGACAGCCACCGCCGCTCGCGCCCACAGCCATGCTCCTTGCAGCCCGAGCGTGGGAGCCACGACCGTCGAGAACACCACAGCGGTCGATCCGACTGCGACGAGGGCACCATCGATCAGCGCGCCCCGGTCACGCATCGCGCCGCGCCCCCGAACGATCTCGAACAGAGCGACCCCGAACAAGACGTAGCCAGGGAGCGCGAACGCATCCGGCCACAGCGACCGTCCTGACGAGAGATCCCCGGTGGCGGCGGTGGCGTCACGGAGCACACCGGCCACGGTCCACAGAACCCCCACCCCGGCCAGGATCCACCAGGGCCGCCGGTACACGGGGTCGAGACGGCGCAGACCGACGACCGCAGCAGCGGAGGCGGCGATCGTTGTCAGCGGGTACAGGAGCTGACCGAACACCCCTAACGCGTGGCACAGCACCAGGAACACGAACGCGCACCAGACGGACCACGCCTGCCGGGCGCCGGAACAAATCCGACGCTCGACGTCGTCGACCGGCGTGTACGAACGCGACGCCAGCATGAATCCCACCACCGATGTTCGGTCGGCCCATCCGCCGACTTGAGGTCCCACGGCAACCCGCCACCAGGCGCCGGCGCGTCGCCTCGTCCGGGACGCGCACTTCACCCGGCCGGTCGCCGTCCCGACGACCGTTGGCAGCAACGTGGCGCTTCGGATCTGAGCGCGGGGTGAGGTCACCCGGGGGTCCGCGAGCGCAGGCGGGGCTCGACGAATCTGGGGTGTCTTACGCAACGACGGACGGTACCCGCAGGGTCCAAGGTCCCCGCCGCAGCTGCGGCCGCGGTTGCACGCTCACGACCCGACGCTGACGGTCGACGGCGCAGAGATTGCCAGAACCGGCACCGTCGGCTGGGAACGCGGGGCCCTAGACGAGGACAAGGCGGTGTTCTTCCGCTACCAGATCACTTCGGCCCGATTCCTCAATGAAACCGTTCCGCCGAAGAGCACGTACTGGGGAGGCTTGGCCGAGTCGTTCCACCGTTGCAGTCGGAGGTCGGTAATGTGTCCCTCATCATCGACCGTGACGTCGACATCGACAGGACCATTCGGGCCGGGCAAATCGACCGTGGTCTTGTGGTCGTTGACCGGCTTCCAGGTGGCACCGGCTTGGCGCATGAGTGCGTGAGGAAGCTGCGCTATGGTCTCGGCGGCCAGACGTCCGGCCGCGCTGCGATCGATGTCGGCGCCACTCGCGTCGACGACCGTGACACGGTCGCGGAACCGGAACCGCATCTGCGCACCGTCGGGTCCTAGGGTGTCGGCTCGGACGAATCGCACGACCCGTCCACCGACCTCGGCCGCCCACACGAACCCGGTGCCTGTTGGAAAGATCTGGCGTGCGGCGAAGGGCAACCAGATTCCAAGCCCCATGCGGCCCGACATTCCCAATCCGACACCGGTCGTGAGGGCGAAACCGTCCGGGATCGCTGAGGCGAGGAGTCGCCGAGCCGGTTCGTGAAAGCTCGTCGAGCGTTGCGTGGTCGAAGTGTTCGACGGTTCCTGCGCCTGAGCGTTCGAAGCACTTCCCAGGCGCGGTCAGCAGTGTCGATCATGGCTGCCGCCCCCGACGCCGACCGACGATCCGACCCATTGCGACCGGAAGAGCGTCGTTGACGATCAATCCGATCATGGTGTCCGGCAGGGCGATCACGCACGCCACGAGCGAGACGAGAGCGATCGCCGTCACTGCGGTCGTCGATCGGTTGGCATCGACCCAGACGGCCGTTGCTGCCGCTACGAAGCCCGCCGCAAGCAGCGTCGAGCGCACAGCAGCGATCACGAGCTGGACGGATCCCGAAGGGGTCCGCCCGAGAGCGCAATCGACGGCCGTGTCCACGGGGCACGGCCTCCTCGTCTCGCAGTTGTGGACGACCGCACGACTTGCGAGGCCACGGACCCTCAACAGTGGATGCTCAAGAACCGATCCACGCTTTGACGTGAAGAATCTCCACATCTTCAGCGACCGGGCAATGCGATCACCGGCCTACACGGTCGATGGCTGCGATCGGTTCCGCCATTCTGACCAGCGAACCGTCCACCGCGTCACTGCGCCGAGCAAGTTTTCGAGCGAATGCAACTCGGGCGAGGACGTAGCCGCCGGGGGCGCCGTCGCAGAAGATAGGCCAGGGTAGGCCAGCTACTCAAGCCCGACAATCCTCAAAGCACCTGCTAGATCGCCTAGCGATAGGCGGAACGGGGGGGATTCGAACCCCCGGACCCGTGAAGGTCGTCCGCTTTCAAGGCGGGTGCATTCGTCCGCTCTGCCACCGTTCCACCCATCACGCTAACGCCTGCGCCACGCCGGCCGAGGTCGTCCGTCGGGTGCCCCCGACGCAGTCGTGCGGCCGGGTCAGAGGAGCTGACCGACGGCGTGGATCACGAACCCGGCCAGGCCGCCGATCACGGTGCCGTTGATCCTGATGAACTGCAGGTCGCGGCCGACCTGCAGCTCGAGCTTGTCGGCGGTCGACTCCCCGTCCCACCCCTCGACGGTGGTGGCGATGAGCTCCGCGATCTCGCTGCGCTCGCTGTCGACGAGGCGTCCGGCGGCGTCGGCCGACCATCGGTCGACCCGCGCCTGGAGGTCGGGGTCGGTGGCGAGTCGACGGCCGAGCTGCTCGACGGCCGACGCGATGCGACGACGGAGATCACCGTCGGGGTCCGCGATCGCGGTCAGCACCGACTCCTTGGCCTCGCCCCAGAGCGAGTCGATCCACCGCCGGACCTCGTCGTGGTCGAGGACCTCCGCGGTCAGCTCCTCGCCGCGTCGGAGCAGGGCGGGATCCTCGCGCAGGCGTCGAGCGAGGTCGGCCAGGCTCGAGTCGACCCCGCGACGCACCTCGTGGACGGGATCTGCGCGCACGTCGGCGAGGAATCGCAGCACCACCGCCTCGACGCGGTCGAACACCCGGTCGTCGATCCCCTCGGGAACCCACCACGGTGACTCCTGGTAGATGCGCCGGCGCAACGCCTCGCGGTTGTCGGTCACGAACTCGCGGGCTCCGGTCAGCAGGGCGTCGAGCAGCCGTGCCTGGTAGCCGTCGCGCATCGCGAACTCGATGGAGCGCCCGACGAGCGGCGAGAGCGGCGTCGCCCGCACCCGCGACTCGACCAGCCGGGCCAGGTCGTGCTGGATCTCGGCGTCGTCGAGCATGTCCGACCCCGTCCGCACGACGTCGGCGACCGCCGACGCGGCTCGCGCGGCGTGGGCGGGGTCGCTCAGCCACTCGCCTGCGCGGCGCGCGACCGCGGCCTCGGCCAGCCGTGCGCGGATCAGCTCCGGGGTGAGGAAGTTCGACTCGACGAACGAGCCGAGGCTGCGGCCGATCTCGTCCTTGCGCTCGGGGATGATCGCGGTGTGGGGGATCGGGAGGCGCAGGGGGTGGCGGAACAGCGCGGTCACCGCGAACCAGTCGGCGAGCGCGCCGATCATCGCGGCCTCGGCGACGGCGCGCACGTACCCCACCGCCGTGCTCGCATCCTCGTTCCGCTTCGCGACGACGTAGACGACCGCCGCCACGACGAGCAGCGATGTCGCCACCAGCTTCATCCTCCGCAGCTCGCGACGGCGCGAAGCGTCGTCGAGCGGGGCTGCCTCGCGCGCCGTCGGGGGAGCGTGGGCGACCCGATCCGTCGGCGCGTCGGTCATCGCCACGAAGGTACCGGCGGTGCGCGGCCGTGGTCGCCGCCGCCACCGGGTACACTCCCGCCCGGCCGGACCCTCGGGTCCGCACGGAGAGGTGCCAGAGCGGCCGAATGGGATGCCCTGCTAAGGCATTGACCCTCCGGGGTCCGTGGGTTCAAATCCCACCCTCTCCGCTCCGGCGCCGGGTCGGGGGCTCGCCCGATCGGTCGGGCGCCCGACCCCGCCGCCCGGCCCGTTCGCCCCGGTGTCGACGACCGGCTCCGGCACGGATCCGCTTCGCGCCGTTCGACCGTCGGACCGCCGCCGCGAATGACATGTGTGTCATTCGGATGACGTCCACGTTGCGGTTCCGTGACGTCTCGACTAGACATCGAGGATCACGTCATCCGAGCTCGGTTCGCGCTGCCCCCTGGGACGCCGGCGCGGACCGCCGTCGGGCGATTCGACGAGCCTCCTGGAGGCGGACAGGTGAAGCACCGATGAACGACGACACGACACCACTGGGCGAGTTCTGGGGAGACGAGCGCGAGGATCCGGCCCCTCGCCCGTCACCGGCGCGTGACGGGTCCGCGCCGGGCCGATCCGGTGCCGCGAAGACCCTCGGTCGGGTGTGGGGATCGATCCTCGGTGGCGGGGCGGGGACGCCATCGGGATCGGCCCGGAGCCGTCGGCACGGGTCAGCGGGTTCACCGGATCCGTCGCCGGACGGCGGCTCGCACGAGTCGTCCCGTGACCCCCGGGCGCCGATCGAGGCGCACCGGCTGGACGACTCCCGATCCGTCGACCCCGACTCGACCCCGTCCGGCGGTGCCGAGCGTCCTTGCGTCGAACGGCCGGACGACGGCCCGGGCGGTGCGGTCCGTGACGATCGCGCGGCCGACGACGCGATCTTCGCGTTCTCGCCCACCTCGGTGTCCGAGCGCGACGATCAGCGGCGCGACGACGCGAGCGGTGTCGATCCGCTGCTGTGGCGCGTCGGTGGGGTCGTGGCCGTGGCGGCGGCGCTCGTCGTCGCCGCGATCGCTGTCGGCTCCGGCGGAGACGCGGACGTGCTGTCGTCCGCGAGCGGCGATGCCCCCGGCGCCGGTGTCGCCGACGTCGCCGCTGCCGAGACGGCCACGACGACCACGACCACCACGACCACCACGACCACGATCGCCGGCGCGGCGCCGGTCCGACCGACCGGCGCGGCGCCGAGCACCGCCGCCACCGTCGCACCGGCCGAGACCGTGGCGCCCAGGTCGACCGAGACCGTCGCCGCCCCCTCGGCGACGGCGCCGGACGCTCCGGGGGGGTCGCTCGACGGCGACGCGCTGCAGCGCGACGAGCCCTCGGCCACCGACGGCGAGGGCACCGACGACACCGTCGAGACGGACCCGACCCCGGTCACCACCTCGGCCCCCACGACCGCAGCCCCCACGACCGCAGCCCCGGCGACCGCAGCCCCGACGCCGGCGGCGCCCACCACCGCGGTGCCGACGACGGCGGCGCCGGCCGTCTCGTGCGCTCTGAGCTACGAGGTCGTCGCCGGAGACTGGTGGATCCGCATCGCGAACGGCGCCGGCGTCGAGCTCGACGACCTCCTCGCGGCGAACGGCGCCACGACCGACACCGCTCTCTTCCCCGGGATGACCATCTGCCTCCCGGCCGGCGCGAGCACCCCGCCGCCGCCCCCCGCCACGACCGTCGCTCCCACGACGGCGGCACCGGCCACGACGGCCGCACCGACCACCGCCGCCCCCACGACGGCCGCACCGACCACCGCGGCCCCGACCACCGCGGCGCCGACCACCGCACCTGCGCAGCCGTCGGGCTCGTCGGGCGAGGAGCGGATGAAGCAGATCATCCGCGACGTGTGGCCCTCCGGGCTCGAGGACCGAGCGATCGAGATCGCCCATCGCGAGAGCCGGTTCGACCCACGGGCGAAGAACTTCTGCTGCTACGGCCTGTTCCAGATGTACTGGGAGGTGCACCGCGGCTGGCTGTCCGAGATCGGGATCACCAGCGCCGAGCAGCTCTACGACCCCGTCCTCAACACCCGAGCCGCCTACGCGCTGTACCAGCGGGCGGGCGGATGGGGTCCGTGGGGCTTCTGATCGGCCGACGTCGCGCGACCCGATCCCCACGGTGGGGAATGGGACCGCGATCGTCTACGATTGGGTCCCGCCAGCGCTCGTAGCTCAATGGATAGAGCACTTGACTACGGATCAAGCGGTTGGGAGTTCGACTCTCTCCGAGCGCGCCAGGTCGATCCCCCGCTCCGCGGGGGATCGTCACGGCCGGGGTCGTCCCGGCGAGACGAGGTGGGAGATGGTGACCGATGACACGGTGATCGCGTTCACGTCGGCTCCCGTGCATGCCGATCGGCGGCCATGAGGTTCTTCCGGCTCTCGGCGCTGGTGCTGAGCCTCGGTCTGCTCGTGGCGACCGTCGTGTCCGTGATCGACCGCCGCTCCGACATGCGCGCCGATCGCTCGGCGCGAGCCGAGGTGGCGGCGACGCTCGCGTCCACGTCGGTCCGCTCGGCGGTGTCGCGGGTGAACCAGGACGTCCACCTCGCCGCCCTCGCAGCGGGTCGCGACGGCTCCGAGCGCAACTCGCTGCTGGCCGCCGACCTCGGCTTCTTCTTCCCCGGCGCGGACGTCTGCGTCGGCGAGACGGCCGGGCAGTGCACCGGTGCCGACCTCTTCGCCCTCCCCGCGGTCGGCGAGCTCGCCGCGATCGCGGACGACGGGGCGGAGCAGCTCGGTTCCGACGCCTCGGGCGCGCCTTCGACGATCGGCGTCGACGCCGACACCTCGTCGCTGATCGTGCTGCGACGCATCCGCCCGAGCGACAATTCGATCGCCGGGTGGGTCGCGCTCCGGCTCCCCGTCGGTGAGCTCGTCGGTTCCGAGACCCGGGAGGCGATCGAATCCGATCTCTCCCGCCTCGATGTCGTCCCGAGCCCGGCGGGCGGCGGTGATCGCCGCTCGGAGGTGAACGAGGTCGACGGGCGCTACGAGATGGTCGAGACGATCGGGTCGCCGTTCGCGAGCGGATCGCTCGAGCTCGTCACCAGCGTCGACGCCGGCGTGGCGATCGGCAGCGACCAGTGGGCTCGCTACGGCGTGCTGATCGCGCTGGGCTCGGTGCTGCTGGCCCTCGCCGGGTGGACGTTCCTGATCGAGCGGCGCCAACTGGAGCGACGGGCCACGACCGACGAGCTGACCGGTCTCGTGAACCGGCGGGAGTTCGAGCGCGTGAGCGAGGAGCAGCTCGACATCGCCGACCGCTTCAGCACCGGGCTGTGCGTGATGGTGATCGACCTCAACGGGTTCAAGCAGGTGAACGACACCCTCGGCCACCAGTTCGGTGACCTCGTCCTCACCGCGTCGTCGCAGCGGCTCGTCTCGGCGGTGCGCGACACCGATGTCGTCGGTCGATGGGGAGGCGACGAGTTCGTGATCCTGCTGCCCGGCCTGATCGAGCGCACCGCGGTGCGCGACAGCGCCGAGCGGATCTGGAGCGAGCTGGCCGGGTCGCCCGTGGTGGGCGACACGACGATGACCGCGAGCATCGGAGCCGCGATCTTCCCCCGCCACGGCACCACCCTCGACGGTCTCATGCGCGCCGCCGACGTCGCGATGTACGAAGCCAAGACGACCGGGGTCGGTCACCGCATCGCCGACACGATCGCGGTCGGCGAGGCGCTGCTCGCGTCGAGCGATCACGCGGACTCGGGCGAGGTCGTCACCGACGGCTACGCGGGTCCCGACCGTCGCCACTCGACGGTGCTGCCGCCCCCGTCGTCGTGGTCGGATCGCGTCCTCGACCCCACGCGCTCCGACCCGACCGACGTCGGACCGGTCGACGAGCCCAGCGCGCGCTGACGCGCGTCCGTCGTCTCGGGGTGGTCCCGGTCCGAGAGGGCGCGGACCCCGACCGGCCGGGTCCGGCGCCGTGGAGCGGAGCGCTCCGGTGCCCGCCTCCTACACTCGCCGAGTGGTGCACGACGTGCTCAGCTCGAAGCTCAGCGGCTTCGGCACGACCATCTTCGCCGAGATGTCGGCGCTCGCCGTCGAGACCGGAGCGATCAACCTCGGGCAGGGCTTCCCCGACACCGACGGACCCGACGCCGTGCTCGACGCGGCCGTCGAGGCGATCCGCTCCGGTGTGAACCAGTACCCGCCGGGGCCGGGAGACCCCGATCTGCGCCGTGCGATCGCCGAGCACCAGCGTCGCTGGTACGGCATCGAGCTCGACGTCGACCACGAGATCGTCGTCACCGCGGGGGCCACCGAGGCGCTCGCCGGGGCGATGCTCGGGATGCTGGACCCCGGTGACGAGGTCGTGCTGTTCGAGCCGATGTACGACAGCTACCAGGCCTCGATCGCGCTGGCCTCCGCGGTGGCGGTGCCGGTGCTGCTGGGCCCGCGCGAGGACGGGAGGTGGGGGTTCGACCCCGACGACCTGCGCGCGGCCGTGTCGGCGCGGACGAAGCTCGTCGTGCTGAACACCCCGCACAACCCGACGGGGAAGGTGTTCGACCGTGACGAGCTCCAGGTCGTGGCCGACGTCGCGACCGCGCACGATCTGATCGTCGTCACCGACGAGGTCTACGAGCACCTCACCTTCGACCGCAGCCGCCACGTCCCGCTCGCCACGATCCCGGGGATGTTCGAGCGCACGCTGACGATCTCGTCGGGGGGCAAGACGTTCCACACGACCGGGTGGAAGATCGGCTGGATGAGCGGTCCACGCGAGCTCGTGAGCGCGGCCCGCTCGGCCAAGCAGTTCCTGACCTACGTCAACGGCGCCCCGTTCCAGCCGGCGATGGCCACCGGACTGCGCCTCGGCGACGACTACTTCGCGGGGTTGCGCGACGGCCTGGAGGTGGCGTGCGGCCGGCTCGCCGACGGGCTCGAGCGAGCCGGGTTCACGACGCACCGGCCCGAGGCCGGGTACTTCGTCACCGTCGACATCCGCTCCCGGCGCCCCGACGGCGACGGGATGGCGTTCTGTCGCGAGCTGCCCCATCTCGCGGGTGTCGTCGCCGTGCCCACGCAGGTGTTCTACGCCGATCCCGACCGGGGGCGCCACCTCGTGAGGTTCGCGTGCTGCAAGCGCCTCGAGGTGATCGACGCGGCGGTCGAGCGCCTGGTCGCGGCGTTCGCCGACGACGACCGGAGCAGCGCAGCGGGCGCCGAGGCGCCGGGGTCGTCGTGACGGGGCTGCGCGTCGCCGCGGTCCAGCACGACATCGTCTGGCACGACCGCGACGCCAACTTCGCCCGGCTGGCGCCGATGGTCTCCGGTGCCGCCGCGAGCGGAGCCCGGCTGGTCGTGCTCACCGAGACGTTCTCGACCGGCTTCTCGTTCGACACCCCGGGGATCGGCGAGCCCGAGGGCGGCCCGTCCGCCCGGTTCCTCTCCGAGCAGGCGGAGGTGCACGACATCTGGATCGGGGGCTCGTGCCCCGAGATCGGGCCGGGTGCGACGGACGACGATCGGCGCCCGTCGAACACGTTCGTCCTCGCGGGGCCCGACGGCACGGTGCACCGGTACCGCAAGATCCACCCGTTCTCGCACGCCGACGAGCAGCGGTGGGTCCGTCCCGGGGCCGACCTCACGACCGTCACCGTCGACGGCGTGCGCCTGTCGCTGTTCGTCTGCTACGACCTGCGGTTCGCGGACGAGTTCTGGGGGCTCGCCGCCGACACCGATGCCTACCTCGTCGTCGCGAACTGGCCGGCGAAGCGGCGGCTGCACTGGTCGACCCTGCTGCGAGCCCGCGCGATCGAGAACCAGGCGTACGTCGTGGGCGTCAACCGGGTCGGCACGGGTGGCTCGCTCGACTACTCCGGGGACAGCGCGATCATCGACCCGCTCGGTGAGGTGCTCGCCTCGGGCGCCGGGGTCGAGACCGTGCTGCTCGCCGACGTCGACCCCGCCGTCGTCGAGAGCACCCGGTCGCACTTCCGCTTCCTCCAGGACCGTCGCTGAATCCCGGCGCCGAGGAAGGTCACCCCGTCGTCGGCATCCTCGTCAGGTCACCAGGTCGTGCGCGACGGCCGACGCGCCGGTCACCCGATCGGGCGGAGCATCAGCGAGACGCCGATCCCCTTCGACACCTGCCGACCGACCTCGCGGAAGCCGAGGGTGCGGTGGAACGCGAGCGACGGCTCGTTCGGCGGGTCGACGTTCACCTCGAGGCCCAACGCGACGGCGTCGGGGTGGTCGCGCCGGATCCGCCGATCGACCTCCGCGTACAGCGCGGATCCCAGGCCGCGACCTCGGGCGGAGTCGTCGATCGCGACGCGATCGAGGTACACGACGTCGTCGTGGCGATCCATGAACCAGCGGTAGTTGACCGAGTCGTAGTCGGCGCCCGGCGCGAGCACCAGGCAGAACCCGACGACCGGATCGGTGCCCTTCGGGTCGCCCTCCGGCCCCACCCCCGCCATCGTGACCGCCAGGGCGATGGCGCTCTGGTCGACGAGGTGTCGCAACCGTGATCCGTCGAGCGGACCGACGGCGGGCACGTTCGCCTCGTTGATCTCCAGGATCCGGTCGAGGTCGTCGTCGGCCACCGCCCGGATGGTCGTTCCGGGGACGTCCACCGCCGCGACGCTAGCCGAGCGGGCCGCGGGAGCCGAGCGTGCCACGGTGCCGGAGGGCGCCGTGAACGATCGCGAACGAGCGCGGTCCGCTGACCGTCGCGACGTGCACGGTCGTATCCTGGTGGCATGTTGTTCAGCAGGAAAGCGGAGATGGTCGACCGGGCCGACGCCCTCCCGGGCCGGACCGACCAGACGATGCCGATCCCGGACGAGCACCACGTGAACCACCACACGTTGCAGGCACCCTTCCCCGAGGGCATGGAGGTCGCCGTGGTGGCGATGGGGTGCTTCTGGGGCGCGGAGCGGATGTTCTGGCAGGCCGAGGGCGTCCACTCCACCTTCGTCGGGTACACGGGCGGCTACACCCCCAACCCGACCTACGAGGAGACGTGCTCGGGCCGGACCGGCCACACCGAGGCGGTGGGCGTCGTGTTCGATCCCTCCGTCATCAGCTACGAGCGCGTCCTGCAGATCTTCTGGGAGGGCCACGACCCCACCCAGGGCTTCCGCCAGGGCAACGACGTCGGCACCCAGTACCGCAGCGGGATCTACACCACGACCCCGGAGCAGGCCGAGGTGGCCGCCTCCACCCGCGAGGTGTTCCAGCGGCGCCTCGAGGAGTCCGGGTACGGCGAGATCACGAGCGAGATCGCCCCGATCGACTTCGCCGACGACTTCTACTACGCCGAGCCGTACCACCAGCAGTACCTCTCGAAGAACCCCAACGGGTACTGCGGCATCGGCGGCACCGGCGTGAGCTGCCCCATCGGCACCGGCGCCTGACCCGCGCATCGCAGCCGGGGCCAGACCCCGGCGGTGATGTCCGACCCGAGCCGGGAGGTCACCAGCCGGTGGCGCGGATGGAGTCGCCGTCGGCGTCGAGGCGCCGTCCGGGCCAGCGCAGCGCCCCGGGGGTCGCCGAGAGCCGCGCGACCAGGCTCTGCATCGGTGTGCCGTCGACCTCCTCGATCGCGCCGCGCGCCGCGTAGTGCGGGTCGAGCGCGATGTCGGACATGTCGAGCACCGGGCCGATCGCTGCCTGGGCGTCCTCGAAGGCCGCGACGACCTCGTCGCGGGTCCGTGACGCGCACCAGCCGGCCATCACCTCCTCCAGCTCGTCGCGGTGCTCCGCGCGCCCCGCGAAGTCGGCGAAGCGCTCGTCGTCGCCGACGCCGAGCAGCTCCATCACCCGGGCGGCGACCGTGTCGCTGCTGGTCGAGATCGCGACCCACCGACCGTCCGAGCACAGGTAGCTGCCACGCGGGACGGTGTACGGGAGCCCGCCGCCGAGGCGCGGCTGCTGCTCACCGGTCAGCGCGTAGAGCGAGGCCAGGGGACCCATGAGCTGGAACATCGTCTCGAGCAGGTTCGCGTCGACGACCTGCCCGACCCCCGAGTGCAGCGCGACCATCGTCGCGAACGCCGCGGCGAGGCCGGTCACCTCGTCGGTCAGCGCGATCGGCGGGGGGAGCGGAGCGCCGTCGGGCTCGCCGTTCAGCGCGGCGAGCCCCGACATCGCCTCGGCGATCGTGGCGAACCCCGGCCGGTGGGCGTAGGGGCCGGACTGGCCGAACCCCGAGATCCGGGTCATCACGAGCGACGAGCGACGCGCGAGCAGGACGTCGGGGCCCAGGCCGAGGCGCTCCATCGTCCCGGGACGCGAGTTCTCGACGAGGACGTCGGCGTCGTCGACGAGGCCGAGCAGCACCTCGCGGTCGGTGTCGTCCTTGACGTCCAGCACCACGGTGCGCTTGTTGCGGTTGACGACCTTCCACCACAGGCCCTCGCCGTCGCGCGGATCGCGCCACGCCATGTGGCGCAGGCTGTCGCCACCCGGGCGCTCGACCTTGATCACGTCGGCGCCGAAGTCGGCGAGGTAGCGGGCGCAGTTCGGGCCGGCGAGCACGCTCGACATGTCGATCACGCGCACGTCGCCGAGGGGCCCTGCGGGACCCGCGAGTGCCTCGCCGTCCTCGTTCTCCACCGTCGGATCATCGCAGGTCGCGTCGACCACGACCACCGCGAGATCGCCCGCGCACCGCACGTCGCCGACGACGTCCTCAAGACGGGCTCAAGGTGGGCGTGCGTGGTCCCGAAGGGAAGGAGATGGATGCCGACGACCGAGCCTGCGACCGCACGGCGCGCTCGCGGCGCGCGGTCGCTCCCGACCACGGGACGTCGCTGGTCGAGATCATCATGTCGATCTTCCTGTTCGGGTTCGCGGTGACCGCCGTGATCGGCGGGATCCGAGCCGTCATCTCGACGTCGTCGACCAGCGACCACCAGGCGAAGGTCGAGGCGGTGCTGACGAGCGCCGCCGACCGGTTGGCCGCCACCGAGTACGTGCCGTGCCCCGACATCGCCGACGGCGACTACGCCCACATCGCGGAGGCGGCGGTGGCCGCGGTCGACCCGGACTGGGACAGCTCGGCGGTGGTGATCGAGCGGATCGAGTTCTGGGACTCCGCGTCGGGCTCCGCACGCGACGCGGACGGGGACCCGATCGAAGCCGAGGGCAGCTGGTCGAGCACGAACAGCGTCACCGGCGACTGCGGCAACGAGGACATCAACCTGACGACGTCGCGCACGCTGCAGCGACTGGACATCCGGGTGACCTCCCCCGACGGTTCGATCTCGCGCACCCTGGAGGTCGTCAAGAGCCCGATCGTCGCCGACCCGGCGCCGACGCCCTGACGCACGACACGATCGGACCGCCGCGATGCCCCCCACGACCCCTGCGCCCCGAGCGGCCAGGACGCGACGCCCGCCCGCCCATCGGGCCGGTCGACGCGATCGCCGCAGCGCTCGCGCCGACGGCGGGTTCACGCTCCCCGAGCTGCTCATCGTGATGATGCTGTCGGCGACCCTGACCGGGGCGATCTCGATGGCGTTGATCACCATGTTGAAGGCCACCCCCCTGGCCGAGGCCCGGATCGCCGAGTCGAAGGACATCACCTTCCTGCAGACGTGGATCCCGGTCGACCTCGCGACGGCGATCAACAGCTACCCGCACCACGACGACGCCACGGTGAAGGCCGAGATGGCGGCGAACGACCCGTTCGTCACATACTCGGCCACCCTCGACGGCACCAACGTGCTGACGCTGGTCGTGCCGAACGCCAACACCGGAGCGCTCGAGGTGGTCGTCTACCGCTACGCGGAGATCCGCGGCAGCTACCTCCTGGTCCGCTACCGCATCAGCGATCCGGGGACCGCGTCGGAGCAGGTCTCCGTCGTGGGCGTCGCGCACGAGGTCCCGCCTCCGCCGGACGGGTGGGTCGCCGGCGACCCCGTGCCGCACGTGGCGCGCGTCGTGGCCCGCAACCAGAGCGCCGTGCGACCGGTCGGTGAGGACGTGACGATCACGTTCGAGTCGGGCAACGAGTTCCGCACCGGGGGTGCCGGCCTCTCCGCGCAGCGGGACCTCACCCCGAACGACCCGGTGACCCTGCCCGATCCGACCGCGCCGCCGTCTCGCTGCGGCGGGAGGATCGCCGTGGTCATCGACACGTCCGGTTCCGTCCCGATCGGCTTCGGGGGCGTCCCGACCGAGAAGGCCGCCGTCGGCTTCATCGACGCGTTCGTCGGCACCCCGACGCAGATCTCGATCAACGGCTTCGACCGCGGCGCGTACGGCATGATCGACGATCCGGCCCGCGCGAAGCGCTACGTGGCGAAGAACGAGCGCGCGCCGTTCCTGTCCGTCCTCGACAACGGTCCGCAGGTGACGGCGATGCGGAACCGGATCACGGCGCTCGACGACCGAGACGGGAACTGGAGCTCGAGCAACGTCGACTCACCGACCAAGGACGGGATCCACTGGGACCAGATCGGTTCGGGGACGAACTGGGAGGACGGACTGTGGAACGTGTTCTTCGACAACGCCGGCCAGCCGCACAACTCGTTCCAGCCCGACCTCGTGGTGTTCATCACCGATGGGCAGCCGACCTACGTCCGAGCCGGCGACGGCTCGCCGACGACCGCCGCCGAGGTCGCGGCCAAGAACGCCGCCGCGCAGGTCGCGAACGCGGGTCGGTCGCAGGGGGCGCGGATCATCGGGGTGATGGTGGGCAACCAGGCGGGCAACCCGAAGTACGTCGGGTACCTGAAGGACGTCGTGGGTGGCGAGGAGTGGGACGGCAGCGTCGCGGCCGACGGGACGGTCGACGTCGGCAACGCGGTCGCCGCCGACTTCTTCACCGGTTCGTTCTCCCAGCTCGGCGGCGTCCTCCGATCGATCATGATCGCCGAGTGCGGCGGGACCGTGACGGTCCGCAAGGGCATCGACGACGGGTCGACCGCGAGCGGTCGGTGGAACTACTCGACCGAGGTCGGTGACCAGATCCTCGACGCCGACGTCACGAACTCGATCACGTTCGACTTCGGCTTCTCGAGCGGCGTGACGACCCGCGAGGTGATCGTGCGCGAGGAGGTGCGCGACGGCTACACGTTCGTGCGTGCCGACTGCTCGAGCCGCGGCCAGCTGATCACCGACACCTCGAAGGTGAAGCCGCTCGGGAGCGGGACCCCGGGCGTGGCGATCCAGCTGCGTCCCGACGAGGCGATCTCGTGCGTCATGGTGTCGGAGCCGTCGTGAGCGAGCGCACCACCCGACCGCGCCCGCCGTCGCGATCCACCGGCGTTCGTCCGCCGGCGTGGTCGACGTCCGGTGAGCGCGACGCCGGCAACGTCTTGCCGATGACCCTCGTGTTCCTCACGGTCGGGTCGCTGCTGGTCCTCGCGCTCTTGTCGTTCGCGTCGACGCTCTTCCTCAACCGGCCCCCGCTCGAGGAGCGCAGCGACTCCCTCGAGGCGGTCCGCTCGGCGATGCGCATGGCGGTGACCATGCAGCGCTCCCACGGGCCCGAGGGCTGCTTCGACCACCCCTCGGGATCCTTCGACGTCAACGGGCGATCGGTCGCGATCGAGTGCTCCGTCGTCAACCAGCAGTACGAGATCGATTCGCGCTTCTCGATCATCGCCACGAGCGACGTGGGCAACGCGGCGCGAGACGGAGCGGCGATCGCGGCGACGGGCTCGCCGAAGACGATCGAGAACGACGTCTTCGTCTCCGGCGGCTCCCTCGCCGCCGACACGTCGGCGATCTCGCTGGGCACCGCTCGGCTGGTGGGCGACGCCGGCGAGGCCGGGGTGCGCACCCCGTACCGCTACACGACGGTCGACGCGACGACGGACCTCGACGCAGCGGGCACCGACTGCGCCACGTTCTACGGGCCGCAGGTCCTGACGAAGACGTTCGCGGGCCTCGAGCTGCTCGCGACGACGAAGGCTCCGATCGAGGTCGAGACGCGAGCGTCCGACGTCCAGGTGAAGGTCGCGGGGCACGCGGACGCCGAGATCCTCGGCGCGATCGTCACCCAGGTCGGTGGAGCGCGCCACCTCGATCGTCGGTTCCACGGCGACCACATCGACACCACGTCGAGCATCACCGGGACGTCCGTCGGGATCACGGCGGTCACCGCGTGCTACCAGGTCGTCGGCCCGGACGACCCCGCCCACGTGCCGCGCGACCTCACGACCTGCGGCTCACCGCTGATGGACCCCGAGCGCTTCGACCAGTCTCCATCCACCGACGGCGTCACCTGCGCAGACGAGCCGTGGTGGACCAACGCCGGTTGGTCGGCCGCCGCGACCGCCGACCACGTCTACCCGATGCTGCCGCGCATCCCGACCTACGCCCGCTCCAGCACGCCGCTCGAGGTCGGCTCGTCGGGCTGCCACGTCTTCTACCCCGGTCGCTACGACGACGACCTCGAGCTCGACGGCGGCCGCGACTACTACTTCGCCTCGGGCATCTACCTGTTCTCCGGAACGGTGGAGATCACGGGCGACGCCCGCGTGGTCGGGGGCGAAGGGATCTGGGAGGGGTGCACGTTCGACGCGGAGGCCTCGTTCCTCCCGGGGAGCCCACGCAACCACGAGATCACCGGCGACGGCGTCACGTTCCTCCTCGGCGGAGACGGCAGGGGATCCGACGGCCGGATCGAGGTCGCGAACGCATCGCTGCGCCTGAACCAGCGGATCGCGACCACGTCGACGCGAGCCTCGGCGGGGATGAACGTGATGACGGTCAACGCGAAGAGCCCGGAACCGACCGCGGGCACGACGCTCGACGTCGAGATCCCCTTCGACGATCGCGTCCTCCTGCCCGGGTGCCTCGGCTCCGAGGTCGCGGCGAAGCCGAGCTGCGCCGAGGGCATCAGCACCTACCGCAGCATCCCGGTCGCCGGCGCGACCCCTCTCGTCTACGTCCCCTCGACCCTCGGCCACGACGAGCTCGCCCTCGACGTCGATCTCGACGGCTCCTCCAGGACGCGGAACCGGGTCCTGTTCGGGGGCGCGGTCTTCACCCCGAACGCCGCGGTCTCGTTCGCGCGCACGGGCGGCGGCTCCGAGTACCAGGTGAGCCTCGCCGGCGGCGTCACCGCCACGACCATCGAGCTCGACTTCGCCGACGGCGCACCCGACCAGGTGGTGGTCGGCGAGGACGCCGCCACCACCTACCTCCAGGTCGAGCTCACGGCGACGACGGACTTCGACGGCCGGGAGTTCACCTCCGCCGTCCTGCTCGAGGTCGACGACGCCGCCAGGTACGCGATCAACTCCTGGGTCGTCGGATCCGTCGAATCGGGGGCGGTCGCGACGACCAGCCCTGCGACGACCGCTGCGCCGACCACGACGGTCGCCCCGACCACGACGCCGCTCACGACCGTGCCGACGACCGCTCCGGCCACCTCGACGTCCTCGACGACGGTTCCGCCCACCTCGACGTCCTCGACGACGGTTCCGCCCACGACGGTTCCGCCCTCCACGGTGCCGCCCTCCACGGTGCCGCCCACGATCGCTCCGCCCACGACCGCGCCGCCCACGACCGCGCCGCCCACGACCGCGCCGCCCACGACCGCGCCGCCCACGACGGCGCCGCCGACCACCTCCACCCCACCGGTCGGCTTCCCGTCGTGCAGGTCGACGCCCAACCACACGAAGGCCTTCGGTCCCGGCACCTGGCAGGTCTCGCACTGGACGAACCCGACCCTGAGCGGCGCTCCCGCCGCGGCGACCACGGAATCGGAGGTCGACGTCGACTTCAAGAAGGGTGCGAACCCGGCGATCGGGGTGAAGGACGACTTCTCGATGCGCTGGACGCAGTCGCTGCGGGTCACCGAGAGCTGCCGGATCGCGCTGCGGGGCAGCGGAGACGACGGCTTCCGGGTGAAGATCGGCACCACGACGGTCATCGACGCCTGGGCCGGAGGTGCGTCGACGGTGGAGCGCGTCGTCGACATCGGCCCCGGCACCCACCTGGTGACGTTCGAGTTCTTCGACCGGACCGAGAAGGCAGCGGCTCGACTCGAGTGGAGGACCGGCTGACCCGACCGCCGGGCACGCGGTCCTCCGACCTCCTCAGTCGGCCGCGACGAGCTCGCCCGCCGCGAGCTGCTGCGCGTAGCGGCCACCCGACGCGACGAGCTCGTCGTGGGTGCCGATCTCGACGACCCGTCCGTGCTCGATGAAGGCGATCCGATCGGCCGACCGGATCGTCGACAAGCGGTGCGCGATGACGAGCGCGGTCCGACCCTCCAGCGCGTGCTCGAGGGCCTCCTGGATGTGTGACTCGTTCTCGTTGTCGAGGTGGCTGGTCGCCTCGTCGAGGATCATGATCACCGGGTCCTTGAGCAGCAGCCGCGCGATCGCCAGGCGCTGCTTCTCCCCGCCCGACAACCGGTACCCACGCTCGCCGACCACGGTGTCGTAGCCGTCGGGGAGGGCGGCGATCGTCTCGTGGATGCGCGCGGCGCGCGCGGCCTCGACGAGGCGCTCGTCGGTGGCGTCGGGATCCGCGTAGCGCAGGTTGTCGCCGATCGACTCGTGGAAGAGGTGGGGATCCTGCGACACGACGCCGATCGAGGTGCGCAGCGTGTCGAGGGTGAGGTCGCGCACGTCGACGCCGTCGATGCGGACCGCGCCGCCCGTCACGTCGTAGAGCCGGGGCACGAGGGAGATCGTCGTCGACTTGCCGGCCCCGGAGGATCCGACCAGCGCGACGGTCTCCCCGGACGCGACCGTCAGCGACAGGCCCCGGAGGACGTCGACGTCGGGGTCGTGGTCCATCCCGAGCCCGGCGTTCTGCTCCATCGAGGCGATCGCCGTGTCGCTCGCCGGCGGGTAGCGGAACACGACGTCGTCGAACTCGATCGCTCCGGTCGGGTCGACCAGGTCGACCGCGCCGGGCCGCTCGCGGATCGACTCGGGCGCATCGAGCACCTCGAACACCCGCTCGAAGCTGACCATCGACGTCATCAGGTCGACCCGGGCGTTGGTCAGACCGGTGAGGGGCTGGTACACGCGGGTCACGAGCGCGGCGAGCGCGACGAGGGTGCCGACCTCGATCGTGCCGTCGACGACCATGATCGCCCCGAGCCCGTAGATGGCGGCCGTGCCGATCGCCGCGACGAGCCCGAGCGCGACGAAGAACACGCGTCCGTACATCGCGGCCTGGATCCCGGTGTCGCGGACCCCTCGTGCGCGCCGATCGAAGCTGTCCTTCTCGCGCGGCCCCGAGCCGAACAGCTTCACGAGCATCGCCCCCGACACGTTGAAGCGCTCGGTCATCTGGGTGTTCATCGCGGCGTTGTGACCCATCTGCTCGCGCGAGATCCCCTGCAGCCGGGTCCCGACCCGGCGGGCCGGGACGATGAACAGGGGGAGCACGATCAGCGTCAGCAGGGTGAGGCGCCACTCGAGCGCGAGCATCGCGGCGAGGGTGGTGACGAGGACGACGACGTTGCTCACCACGCTGCCGAGGGTGCTGGTGACCGCCGTCTGGGCGCCGATCACATCGGTGTTCAGGCGCGAGGTGATCGACCCGGTCGGGGTGCGCGTGAAGAACGCGATCGGCAGCCGCTGCACCTTCTCGAACAGCGAGCTGCGCAGATCGAGGATGAGGCCCTCGCCCACCTTCGCCGAGCACCAGCGCTGGAGGATCGCCAGGCCGGCGTCGCCGAGCGCGGCCGCGACCGCGATCGCGGCGAGCACGCCGATCAGGCCACGGTCGTCGGAGGGGATCGCGTCGTCGAGGATCGCCCGGATCACGAACGGGGGGACGAGGGCGAGCAGGGCCGAGGCGAGGATCGCGACGAGGAACACCACGATCGTCGCTCGATAGGGCCGGGCGAACCGCCACACCCGCGACGCCGTGCCGTCCGCCAGCTTGACGTCGCGCACGGCGTCGGAGTCACCCGGCATCATCCGGTGGGGCGGCATTCGCATGCCCTCCACGCTACGAGGGCGGCGAGCCGAGCCGACCGACGCCGTCCGTGGCGCCCACCTAGCCTGGGGCCGATGGCGGCCCGACCCCCCTCGTCGTCTCGGCGGCGCCGTCCGCGCTCGGCCGCGGCCGCCGCGCTGGTCCTCGCCGGCATCGCCGGCGCGTGCTCGGACTCCTCCGGGGGCGAGCAACCCCCGGCGACCCGCGCCACGATCCCGCCCGAGACCGCCGTCAGCTCGCCGGTCGACTTCTCCGAGGGCACCGCCACGTCGTCGGTGCCGGTGTCGGCGACCGCCCCGGCCCCCTCCTCGGCGGGCACCGCGAGCGCACCGTCCAGCGCACCGTCGCTCCCCGATGCGGAGATCGCGTTCGAGCAGGTCGCCGACGGCGTCGAGGGAGGGTGGCTCACCGTGCCGGTCGACCACGGCGACCCCCTCGGCGCCACCCTCGACCTGTGGGTCGTGCGGCACCGGGCCCCTTCGGGGGAGCCCGTCGGCGTGCTGCTGGCCAACGGGGGAGGGCCCGGCGTCGCGTCGAGCCTGCTGGCGGCCGACGTGCGGAGCTGGTTCGAGGAGCCGCTCGTGGAGTCGTTCGACATCGTCACCTGGGATCCGCGCGGCACCGGCCGCAGCGGGGGTTCCGTCGACTGCATCGACGACGACGAGTACGACCGCTACTTCGCCTCGGGGGACATCACCCCCGACGACGATGCCGAGCGCGAGGCCCTCGTCGAGCTGTCGCGCGACTTCGCGGAGAGCTGCGTCGAGGCCGTCGGCGACGTCCTCGCGCACCTGGGGACGAACAACTCGGCGCGCGACATGGACGCGCTGCGTCGGGCGCTCGGTCAGAGCCAGGTCAGCTACCTCGGCTACAGCTACGGGAGCGAGCTCGGTGCGGTGTGGGCGACGCTGTTCCCCGACACCGTGCGCGCCGCGGTGCTCGACGGAGCCGCCCACCCCGACCCGGACGGCATCGAACCGGTGCGCCTCCAGCAGCTCGGGTTCGAGGGGGTGTTCGAGACCTTCCTCGCCCGGTGCAGCGCGAACCCGTCGTGCGCGTTCCACAACGACGGCGACGCCGAGGGCGCCTACGACGAGCTGCTCGCGCGCCTCGACACCGACCCGGTGCCCGGCCCGCCGGGCCGCCCGGCGGTCAACCAGGAGGTCGCGATCATCGGGATCATCCAGGCGATGTACACCGACCGCCGGTGGCCGGCGCTGGAGCGCGCCCTCGCGGACGCCGCGGCCGGTGACGGGACGGGACTGCTCGCGCTGCGCGACGGGTACTACCGACGAGATCCCGACGACGGCTCGTACTCCGATCTGCTCGAGTCGTTCCAGGCGATCACGTGCGCGGACGACCCCGACCGCCCGACCCCCGACGAGGCCGATGCCGAGGCCGAACCGCTCATCGGGATCGCGCCGCGCCTGTTCCCGTACACCACGGGCTCGTACACGTGCGGCTTCTTCCCCCCGTCGGCCGACCCGCGCGTCGAGATCACCGGCGAGCGAGCCGGGCCGATCGTGGTGATCGGGACGACCGGCGACCCGTCGACACCGCTGACCAGCAGCCAGGCGATGGCCGACGCGCTCGAGGGCGGTGTGCTGGTCACGGTCGAGGCCAACCGGCACACCGCCTACCGATCGGGCGGGTGCATCGACGACCTGGTGCACCGGTACCTGATCTGGCTCGAGGTGCCTCCGGCCGACACCCGCTGCGGTTGACCTCGGCCGCGGCGTCGTGGCACGGAGACGACGACGGGCGCCCACGGAGGTCGTTGCGCCGAGTCGCCTGCTCGGCAGGCGCTGCGGGGATCTTCGTGGACGCCCGTGGACGTGCTGGCGGAAGGCGTGGGATTCGAACCCACGGAAGCCCGAAGACTTCAACGGCTTTCGAGGCCGTCCCATTCGTCCGCTCTGGCAGCCTTCCGACCTCGATGCTAGCGACGAAACGCCGGTCCGCGCACGGGCCGCACGGTGCCCGATCCCGCGTCGGGCCCTCGTTCAAGGGTTCGTCTGCACGTGCCGATGGAGAGGGGCATGACCATCGTGGCATCCCCCCTGCCCGCTCCGGCCGACGGCGCGGGGCCACGTCCGCACGGTGACGTGGCGAGCCCGCACCCGACGTCGGCTCCGAACGCACGGCCCCTCGCCCCGCCGCCACCTCCCGCTCCGGCCCCGACGCGACGCCCGCCGGACACCGTCGTCGAAGCGCTCGACGAGCTGTGCGAGGTGGTCCCGGGCGCGAACGGAGCGCTGCTCGCGTCGGTCGACGGCTTCGCGCTCGCCCGCAGCGACGCGATGCCCGACGACGCCGCCCAGTCCGCGATGATCGCCGCGTCGGTCGGCCTGGCACGCCAGCTCGTCGGCATCGGCGGGGGCGAGCAGCTCCGCCAGCTCGTCGTCGACCACGACGGCGGCCTGCTCCTGCTGTGGCCGATCGGAACGAGCCGGGTGCTCGCGATGCTGACCGACTCGCGCGTCGACCAGGCGGGCCTGCGCCGCTACGTGCGATCTCGGGCGACCCTGCTGGCGGGTGGGTCGTGACCGTCGCCCTCGCCGGGTCCCGATCCGAGCACGAGCTCGACCCCTCCGGCCCGGTCGCCCAGCACGATGCCGACGAGCGCGACGCCGCCGAGCGCGACGCCGCCGAGCGCGACGCCGACGAGCGCGATGCCGACGAGCGCGATGCCGACGAGCACGAGGCGGCTCCGGCGCACACGTTCAAGATCCTGGTGACCGGGCCCTTCGCCGCCGGCAAGACGTCGCTCATCCGGTCGGTGTCGCAGACCGACGTCGTGTCGACCGACGTCGGGACCAGCGGTGAGGAGTCCGACGTCAAGGCCGAGACGACGGTCGCGATGGACTTCGGCACCTACCACGTCCCCGACGACGAGATCCGGCTGCTGCTGTTCGGCACCCCGGGCCAGCCCCGCTTCCGCTTCATGACCGACGTGCTCAAGGGGGAGGTCGACGTGGTCGCCTTCGTCGTCGACGCACGGGCGCGAGCGACCCACGCGGCGGCGGGCGTCGAGCTGCGCTCGCTGCTCGCCGACCTGGGCGTCCCGGCGGTGATCGCCGTGAACCGCTGCGACGACGCCGACGTCGCAGCGCGCATCGTCCGCTCGCTCGGCGCCGCCGCCGGGACGCCGGTCGTGCCCTGCCAGCTCGTCGATCCCGACTCGGGCCGCGAGGTCGTCGTGGAGATCCTGCTCACCCTGCTCGACTCGATGGATCCGGTCGCCGACGCAGACGGCACCGTCGCGGTCGGATCGTGATCGCCGCGTCGGCCGTGAGCGGCATCGAACCACCCGTCGAGGGATCGGAGCTCGAGCCCGCCCGGGTACCCGACCGTCGGCTCGCCGACCGCGGACCCGTGGCGGCCGATCCGACCGGTGACGTCCCCCACGGCCCCGACGCCGCGTGCGCCGCCGAGGTCGCGCCCGTCGCGCTCGTCCTCGACGAGGCTCGGCGTGACCGCTTCACCGGTGCGATCCGCTTCGCCGCCGAACCCGAGGTGAGCGTGTACCTCGAAGCCGGCCACGTGTACCACGCCGTCCGTGCGCACGACCCCTCGATCGGGTCGATCCTCACCGAGGCGGGGGTGCTCACCGACTCCCAGGCCCAGCGTGGGATCGTGCGGGTCGGCGACGTCGAGCACGTCGGTCGGCTGTTCGACCGCGACCCCTCGGTCGAGCGCGACGTCGTCATGGTCGCGATCGAGTCGCGCACCGACGAGATCGTCGGTGACCTCGCGGCCGGTCCTGCCGCCGTGGCGACGAAGCGGGCGTACCGCCACCACCCGTCGGGGGTCCACCGCTGGTACGTCGCTCCTCCCGAGCCCACGACTCGGACCGCGCCGACGCGACCGCTGCACGGCGGGCCGACGGGCGTCGACGTCCTCGGCGGGTTCGACACCTCGTCGTCGCCGACGCCGGGCGGCGGGTTCCGAGTCGTCTGGCCCGACGGGTCGACCGGGGGCGAGCTCGGCGCGTCGCCACCCCCGAACGACGGATCGAGCGTGACCGGATCGGTCGAGGCGGGCGCGCCCGATCCGGGGTCCGCCGCCGACGTCGACGACGCCGCGGTGCTCTCCGACGTCGCCGAGGCGGTGCGCCGAGCGCTCGAGGCGATGGGCCGTGGCCCGTCGGCGCCCACGCTCGCGACGTGTCGGCCCGACGTCACCGGCAGCGCCGGGCCGCCACCGGCCGAGGGCAGCCGACCGATCGCGCCATCGCTCGACCGACCCCGTGAGGTGGTCGCGACTCCCGGTGCGACCGCGTCGCCACCCTCACCGTTCGGGGGGTTCCCGCCCCCCACCCCGCAGATGCGAGCGGAGGCGATGTACGCCGTGACCGACGATGCCCACGACGGCACCGGCGACGCGTCCTGCTCGGAGCGCACCGTCGCGATCGTCGTCGAGGACGACCCCGTCGCGATCGTCGTCGACGACGACTCCCACGACATCGGGGCATCGTCGTCCGACGCCGTCGCAGCGGACGCCGCGGTGATCGTCGATCCGGCCGCACGGAGGGGTCCACCGCCGTCCATCCCGGGACCGAGCGGCAGCGTCGTGACGGAGCCGCCGATCCCCGCCCACGTGTCGAGCGCCCCCGTCGTGATCGCCGCCACCGCCACCGCCACCGCCACCGCCACCGCCACCGACCCGGCGGGGACCGGCGAACGGCGCCGGGCGCTGCGTCGCCTGATCGGCAGCCTGCGGACCGGCTCGAGCTGACGGGGCCGACGCCTCCGGACGGCCGTCCCACCGACGCGACGTCGACGGTCGACCCGCAGAGGCGGACCGACGCCCTCCCGGCCGACTCGGCAGCCCCCGCCGATCGCGCCCGTCGTCGATCAGCGGCGGGACCGGAAGAACGCGCGCAGCAGCTCGCCGCAGCGGTCGGCCTCGACGCCCCCGCTCACCTCGACGCGGTGGTTGAGCGGCGCTCCCTCGAGCAGGTGGAAGTGGCTGACGACCGCCCCGGCCTTGGGGTCGGTCGCGCCGAACACCAACCGCTCGAGGCGAGCGTTGACCATCGCCCCGGCGCACATCGCGCACGGCTCGAGGGTGGACACGAGGGTGCACCCGTCGAGCCGCCACCGGCCGACGTGGGCCGCAGCGTCGCGCAGGGCGAGGACCTCGGCGTGGGCGATCGGGTCGCCGGTCAGCTCGCGCTCGTTGTGCCGGCGCGCGACCACGTCGCCGTCGGCGTCGACGACGACCGCCCCGATCGGCACGTCGCCGTGCTCGAGGGCGTCGGCCGCCTCGTCGAGCGCCAGCTCCATCCACCCGGCGGCATCGGTCGGCGTCATCGACCGGAGTCTCCCACGAGCCGGGTCGTGACCGATGCCCGTCGAACGTCGCACGTCGGACCTCGTCGAACCGCTGCGATGATGTCGACGTGAAGATCTTCTCCTGTCCGGGCTGCGCCCAGGTCGTGTGGTTCGACAGCACCTCGTGCGAGGCGTGCGGGGTCGACCTCGCGTACGACCCGCGCATCGACGAGTTCGTCACCGGGGTGGCCGCGTGCTCCCTGCGCGAGACGGTCGAGAGCTGCAACTGGGCGTCCACCGGGGGCACGGCCGATCTCTGCGACTGCTGCTCGCTCGATCTCGACCACACCGCCGACGAGCTGCGTCGCCCGTTCCAGCTCGCGAAGCGACGCACCCTGCGCCAGCTGTGGATCCTCGGCATCGACCCGGCGACGCGCGAACCCCAGCTCCGATTCGACCTGCGCGCCGGCACGGAGGCCGAGCCGGTCACGACGGGCCACGCCGACGGGTTGATCACCCTCGACACCGCCGAGGCCGAGCCGTCGCACCTCCAGGAGGTGCGGATCTCGCTCGGTGAGCCGTACCGGACCCCCCTCGGCCACGTCCGCCACGAGCTCGGCCACTGGTGGTGGGCCGCTGCGGTCGACGTCGACTTCTCGACCGAGGAGTTCCGCGACCGCTTCGGCGACGAGAGCGCCGACTACTCGGCGGCGCTCGAGAGCCACTACGGCGGGGAGGACGACGGCTCGTGGTCCGACGACCACATCTCGTTCTACGCGGCGAGCCACCCGTGGGAGGACGTCGCGGAGAGCTTCGCCCACGTGCTGCACATCCTCGACACCTTCGAGACGGCGACCACCCACCGGGTGATGACGACGGACGAGGCCCCGGTCGGGTTCCGCGCGATCTACGACCGCTGGGTGCCCTTGACGCTCACCCTCAACGCGCTCAACCGCTCGATGGGGATGCCCGACCCGTACCCGTTCGCCGCGAGCCCGACCGCGGTCGACAAGTTCGAGTTCGTCGCGACTCGCCTCCCGCAGCTCGGCTGAGCTCCGAGCGGCCCGGCGGGCCGGGCGGCGACCCATCGGCGACCGACGAGCCGTTGGCGGAGAGGGTGGGATTCGAACCCACGGAAGGTTGCCCTTCACACGCTTTCCAAGCGTGCCGATTCGGCCGCTCTCGCACCCCTCCGGATGTGCGCCCGCCAGGCTAGCGGGAACGCAGGTGGTCGAGTGGTGGTGACCAGGCGGTCTGCGGCGCACGAACGATGCCGATGAAGGCTGCTCCCTTCCGGGCCTGACCTGGTTCACGGGCGCCCATCGCACAGGGCCCGGTCACCACCGCCGTTCAGCTTAGCGCCGCGGCGAGCCGCTCGGCCTCGCGAGCGAGGCCCGGGGACCCGATCTCGCCGGCGACCTCGACGAAGCGCTCGGTCGGGCCGGTCCATCGCCAGTCGTCGACCCCGCCGACCTCGATGTCGATGTCGATCGTGGCGATGCGCCGGAACAGCAGCGCGTCGTCGATCCGGTCGCGCAGCGTCGACGACAGCTTCGCCGCGCCGCGCAGCCCCGGGACGTCCCACCGCCCGGCAGCGTCGGGGACGTCCTCGATGCGCCCGTAGCGCGCGAGCACCGCCGAGGCCGACTTGGCCCCCCACCCCGGCAGCCCCGGGAACCCGTCGGCGGTGTCGCCGACGAGGCCGAGGTAGTCGGGGATCGACGCCGGGCCGATCCCGAACTTGGCGACGACGCCGTCCTCGTCGAGCACCTCGCGCTTGCGGCGGTCGAACTGCACCACCCGCTCGCCGCGCACGCACTGGGCGAGGTCCTTGTCGGGGGTGACGATCAGCACCTGGGTGACGCGCTCGTCGGCGTCGGCGACCGCCGCGGCCGCGCCGAGGGCGTCGTCGGCCTCGTGGGTGACCATCGGCCACACCGTGAACCCGGCGGCCTCGAGCGCGTCCTCCATCACCGGGATCTGGCGGACGATGGCCTCGTCCATCCCCTCGCCGGTCTTGTACCCCGCCCACAGATCGTTGCGGAAGCTCTCGATGACGTGATCGGAGGCGACGCCGACGTGGGTGGCCCCGTCCGACACCAGCGCCAGGGTGGACGACACGACCGCCGCCGCTCCCGCCGAGGGGTGGCTGTCGGAGTGGCGCGACGCCGAGCCGAAGTGCTGCCGGAACAGCTCGTAGGTGCCGTCGACAAGGTGGACCCGCATCGGCTCACGTTAGCCACCGCTCCGGTCGCCGTCCCTCGCGCGCACGGTGTCGTCAGGCCACGTCAAGCGTTCCCCCAGGTCGTCTCAGCGATCCTTCAAGATCGCACCCCCACCGGTCGATAGATCATCGAGCCGGAGCGGGCTTCAGAGCGCGCAGCGCGAGCACGCGATCGACGACTTCCCCCAGAGGAGAGGGCCGAATGAGCGAAGAACTCCAGGAGATGCAGCGCCAGATCGTGGGCGCGGTGCAACAGGAGCTCACGCGCTTCAGCGCCGAGGTCGCGACGAACCTGAGGAAGCTCGAGGCCGAGGTCGCGAGCGGCGCCGCCGCCCGCGTCGAGCTCGAGGACCAGGTGCGCTCGCTCGCCTCCGCGCTCGAGCACTCCCACGTCGCCGGCTCGAACTACCAGAACGAGATCCAGCACGTCCTCGAGACCCGGCTCGGCGAGATGACGGCGGCGAACGCACGCCAGCAGGACGAGGTCAACGCCCGGCTCGGTCGCGTCGTCGACGAGGCGAACGTCGGGATCATCGCCGCCGTGCAGTCCGCCGCCCACCCGCTGGTGAAGAAGATCGAGGACCGCCAGGAGCGCATCGAGGACGAGGTGCGCGGTCTCGACGACAGCATCCGCCGCTTCGACGACCAGGCGGGCCAGATGGTCGACCACATCAACCAGGTCACCTCCGTCGTGGAGGCCCGCCTCGAGCGGATCGGCTCCGACGTGGCGGCCAACCTCGACGAGCGCCTCGGCGCGATCGGCAACCGCATCGACGATGTGTCGGCGGCCTCCGCCCGGCACCAGGCCGAGGTGTCGAACATCGTGACCAGCCGGGTCGAGGCGAGCGAGCAGCGCTCGACCGAGCGCGTGATGGGCCTCGAGACGCGCCTGTCCGACGAGATCGGCCAGCGCGTCGCCGACATCGACGCCCACGTCGGGCGGGTCGGTGCCGGCCTCGACGACGCGGTGATGACGCTCAGCGACCGCATCGCCAAGGCCGACTCGCGCTTCGAGGCGGTCGAGGCCGAGTTCGAGACGATCCGCTCCGACCTCGCGAACGTCGACGCCGAGGCGATCGACGAGATCAAGGACCAGGTCGGCTCCGCGCTCGGCCAGGCCGAGCTGGTGCGCATCGAGATGGATCGCTTCCAGGAGACGATCCGGGAGAGCCTCGACTCGACCGCGCTGCGCCTCACCGAGATCGAGACCACGGTCAACGACCAGGCGATGGACGTGGAGATGGCCGTCCAGCTCGAGCGCCTCGAGGAGGTCGAGCGCGCCGTTCTGATGCTCGACCCCGACATCCTCGGCGCCGCCGAGCCCGAGCCGGAGGCCACGGTCGTCGACGACGGGGTGGACCCCCACGACATGATCGCGATGCTCGACCGCATCGACGCACCGGCGAACGAGCCGCTGGCGCCGCCGTCGGCCGAGCCGCCTCCTCCACCGCCGCGCCCCGACGCCGCCGTGGACGCAGCCGCTTCCGGTCGCTGACCGCGACCGACGAACGTACGAACGACCCGAGGAACGGAAGACGACGACATGGCGATGGGACGGAAGAGGAGCGACGAGGAGGGTGCCGAGCCGGGCGCGGTCGCGGTCGCGGAGCGGCCCGGCGACGCGCCCGGAGCCTCCGACGCGGAGTGCCAGGCGGCCGGGCAGGCGCTCGTGCAGTCGGGGAACCTGTCGGCGGAGAGCCTGGCGACCCTGCTGGGCGAGGCCGGGGGCGACCTGGTCAAGTTCAGCGACTTCGCGCTCACCCGGCACGCGGTCGGGCGCACCGAGCTGGCGAACGCGGTCGGTGCCGCCTGCCAGGTGCCGGTCGGCGAGTCCAACGTCGGCGAGCTGGACGACGAGATCGTGCAGAAGCTGCCCGAGCAGGTCTGCCGAGACCACAAGGTCATCGCGATCTCGGAGGGTCCCGACGGCCTCGTCGTGTACGCCGTCGACCCGTCCGCCCAGCGTCGCGGCCGGGTCGAGGCGGCCGTGCCCGGCCAGCGGATCGCGTGGCGCGCCTCGGACCACAAGTCGGTCACCGCCTACATCGAGCAGATGTTCCGCACCTCGTCGAACCTCGACTCGCTCGTCGCGGCCTTCGCCGGCGAGGACGAGCAGCGCAGCGCCGCCGAGTCGATCGCCGAGGTCAACCTCGACGACCAGGCGCCGGTCATCCAGCTCGTCGCCAAGATCGTCAGCCAGGCGCTGCGCGACCGCACCTCGGACATCCACATCGAGCCGCTCAACGACCGCCTGCGGATCCGCTTCCGCGTCGACGGTCAGCTCGTCGAGGCGTTCAGCCTGCCCCTGTCGGCGCACAACGCGCTCACGTCGCGCCTCAAGATCATGTCGGAGATGAACATCGTCGAGAAGCGGGCGCCGCAGGACGGCCAGTTCTCGACGAAGGTCGACGGCAAGGAGCTCGACGTGCGCGTCGCGTCCGTCGCCACCGTCTTCGGCGAGAAGATCGTCATGCGACTCCTCGACAAGTCGAAGTCGATGGTCGGCCTGTCCGAGCTGGGCATGCCGAAGGAGACGTACAGCACCTACGCCAAGCTGGTCCACGCCCCGTTCGGGATGGTGATCTGCGCCGGGCCGACCGGTGCCGGCAAGACGACCACGCTCTACGCGACCCTGCTCGAGATCAACTCGGGCGGCAAGAACGTCACCACCGTCGAGGACCCGGTCGAGTACGTCTTCCCCGGCATTAACCAGGTGCAGACGAACGCGAAGGCGGGCCTCACGTTCGCCACCGGGCTCAAGGCTCTCCTGCGACAGGACCCCGACGTCATCCTCGTCGGGGAGATCCGCGACGCGGACACCGCGCGCATCGCGATCCAGTCGGCGCTCACCGGCCACTTCGTGCTCTCGTCGCTGCACGGCACCGACGCCGTCGCGGCCCTGCACCGCCTGCTCGACATGGGCATCGAGGCCTTCCTCGTCGCGTCCGCGATCGTCGGGGTCGTCTCCCAGCGCCTCATCCGCAAGATGTGCGACAACTGCAAGGAGCCGTACACGCCCGGCGCCGAGGAGATGGCGGTGTTCCGCCAGCACTCCGGGGGGAGCGAGAAGACGACCTTCTACCAGGGGGTCGGGTGCAGCTACTGCTCCGGCACCGGCTACCGCGACCGCATCGGCATCTACGAGCTGCTGCGGATCACCCCTGAGATCCGCCGCCTGATCGTCGGGTGGGCGACCACCGAGGAGCTGCGGCGCCTCGCGATCGCGCAGGGGATGCGCTCGATGCTGCGCGAGGCGATGCAGCTCGTGGAGGACGACGTCACCACGGTCCCCGAGGTCGTCAGGACGCTCTTCGCGCACTGACCGCTGCGTCAAGTCCTCGCGAGATCTTCCTCACGTCGCGGTGCGCTGGCGCCGATGAACAGCGCACATCCCACCCTCCCCCCGAGCACAGGAACCCGAGATGCCCAAGTTCGCATACGCAGCCATCGATCCCGAGGGCGCACCCGTCGAGGGTGTGACGAAGGCCGACACGATCGGGTCCGCTCGCGCCCTGCTCGTCGAGCAGAACCTCTTCCCGACGAAGATCGAGGAGACCAAGGGGATGCTCGACTTCGAGCTCACCAAGGAGAAGGTGAAGAAGAAGGAGCTGATGCACTTCACGCGCCAGCTCGCCGTGTTCGTCAAGGCCGGCATCCCGCTCACCGACGCGCTGGTGACGATCGGTGACGAGACCGAGGACGTCGCGCTGCGCCGGGCGCTGTCCAACCTGATCGACGACCTGCGCAACGGCGGTCTGCTGTCGGTCGCCGCCGCGGGCCACCCCGAGGTGTTCCCCGACTACTACGTCGGCATCCTCCAGTCGGCCGAGCTGACCGGTCAGCTCGACACCGCCCTCGAGAGCCTCGCCGAGTACCTCGAGCGCGAGATCGACACCCGCGGCAAGGTGGTCAGCGCGCTGTCGTACCCGATGGTCGTCATGGTGATGGCGTTCGGCACCGTCCTGCTCCTCGCCGGCTACGTCCTGCCCCAGTTCAAGCCGCTGTTCGAGGAGCTCGGCGCCGAGCTGCCCCTGCCGACGCGGATGATGCTGTTCTTCTCCCGCTTCTTCACCGACCTGTGGTACGTGACGGCGATCGTCATCGCGATCTCCGTCGCGGCGGTCATGTTCCTGTTCAAGCACCCGACCGGGAAGCTGTGGAAGGAGCGCGGCGTGCTCAAGGTCCCGATCATCGGCGGCATCGTCGACTACGCGATCCTCGAGCGCTTCTGCCGCATCCTCGGGGCGATGGTCCAGGCCGGCGTCCCCCTCCCGGAGGGGCTCAAGACGACGACGCAGGCGACCTCGAACATCGTCTACCGCGAGCGGCTCGAGGTCGCCCGCGACCAGATGCTCGAGGGGCGCGGCTTCTCCGCCCCGCTGATCGAGACCGAGCTGTTCCCCGGCGCGGCGCGCCAGATGTTCAAGGTCGGCGAGGAGACCGGCACGCTCGACAAGCAGCTCGAGACCGCCGCCATCTACTTCGACCGCGAGCTCGAGAGCCGCATCAAGAAGTTCACGACGATGTTCGAGCCGGTGATGATCGTGTTCGTCGGCGCCATCGTCGGGTTCGTCGCGATCGCCCTGGTCTCCGCGATGTACGGCGTGCTCGGAGGCATGAAGGAGGAGGCCGGCCCGGCCCAGGCGCCGACGCCGGTCGTCGCGGTCGTCGACGTCGAGTCGTCCGGGATCTGACCGGCGCTCAGCGTCCGAGCACGAAGTCGACGAAGTGCTGACCCACGAACACCGCCACCAGGGCCCCGAGCGCGAGGAACGGACCGAACGGGAGCTGGGTGCGCGCGTCCGCCCGGCCGATGAGGAGCGCCGGCACGGCGCCGAGCGTGCCGAGCACGAAGCCGAAGAACAGCCCGGGCGCGACGATGCCGGGGTTGAGCCAGCCGAGGTACATGCCGAGCAGCGGCGACAGGATCACGTCGCCGAACCCGAACGCCACGTCCGCGCCGTAGTAGGCGTTGCTCGCCAGGTAGATGCCCCCGATCAGGGCGAGCGCGATCGCGGCACCGAGCGCGGCCATCGCGATCCGGCGCGGCTCGCCGACGGCGAGGGCGGCGGCGACGAGACCGATCGCTCCGAGCCCGATGCCGGCGTAGGTGATCGGGCGCGGCAGCCGGTGCTCGCGCACGTCGATCGCCGTCTGGACGACGAGGACCGAGCCGAACACGAGGAAGGCCGGCAGCACGGCGACGTCGTCATCGTGGAAGCGCAGCGCCAGCACCACCCACACCGCCGCGTTCGCCAGCTCGATCACGACGGGTTCGATCCCGATCGGGTTGCGGCACCGGCGGCACCGCCCGCGCAGCGCGACCCAGCTCACCACCGGCACGAGGTCGAGCGGCCCGAGCCGCAGACCGCACTCGCCGCAGGCGCTCGGCGGGCGGTTGATCGAACCGCCACGCGGCACCCGATCCGCGACCACGGTCAGGAACGAGCCGACGAGCAGGCCGCCGACGACGACGAGCGGGATCAGCACAGGAAGTTCCATCGACAGCACGCCGGCCTCGAGCCGGCCCGTGCGGGAGGTTAGACCCATGACCGAAGAACAAGCGCTCACCCAGGGAGAGCCCGACCCCATGCTCGTGTCGCTCGCGACGGCGACCGTGCAGTCGGGCGCGTCCGACCTTCACCTCACGGTGGGTCGGCCGGCGACGGTGCGTCGCGACGGCACCCTCGTGTCGTTCGAGAACGTGCCGGTGCTGACCTCGACCGAGATCGACCGGATCGTCCACTCGCTGCTCAACGACGATCAGCGCGCCGAGCTCGAGCGCAACAACCAGGTGGACTTCTCGTTCGGCATCCCGGGCGTGGGCCGCTTCCGTGCGAACGCGTTCAGCCAGCGGGCGTCGCTCGCGCTGGCGCTGCGCGTCGTTCCGTTCCGCGTGCGCACCCTGGAGGAGCTCGGCGCCCCCTCCGCGTGCACCACCCTCTCGTACAAGCCGTACGGGATCGTGCTCGTCGTGGGCCCGACCGGCTCGGGCAAGTCGACGACGCTCGCCGCGATGATCGACCGCATCAACGAGACGCGCCCGTTGCACATCCTCACCATCGAGGACCCTGTGGAGTACCTGCACCACCACAAGATGGCGATGATCAACCAGCGCGAGGTCGGCACCGACGTCCGCTCGTTCAACGAGGGGCTGAAGAGCGCCCTGCGTGAGGACCCCGACGTCGTGCTGCTCGGCGAGATGCGCGACCTCGAGTCGATGGAGATCTCGCTGTCGCTCGCCGAGACCGGCCACCTGGTGTTCGCGACGCTGCACACCAACGACGCCGCGCAGTCCCTCGACCGCATCATCGACGTGTTCCCGGCCGAGCGCCGCGACCAGATCCAGATCATGCTCGCCGGGGCGCTCCAGGGGGTCATCTCCCAGCGCCTGCTCCCCGCGATCGGCGGAGGCCGGGTCGCGGCCTACGAGATCATGATCGCGAACGAGGCGATCCGGAACCTGGTCCGCGAGGGCAAGTCGCGCCAGATGCGCAACATGATCGCCACCGGCGGCGCCGACGGGATGCAGACCGTCGAGATGGACCTCGCCCGGCTCGTCGCGGCCGGGCTGATCTCGATGGACACCGCGATGGAGTCGAGCGCCTACCCGAAGGAGGTCCAGGCCCAGCTCGCCACGGCTCGCGCCCAGCTGCAGGGCCAGGCGACGATGGCGCAGGGCCAGGCGGGCTCGTCGGGCAGCGGCGAGTACACCGACCCGCGTGCCCCCGCCGGACGGGGCTGATCCGTCGTGGCCGTCCGCAAGCTCCCGTACAAGAACCTCGCCGGGGTCACGACGTGCCCGGGCGGGTGGCTGGTGCTGCCGGCGCGCATGGCCGGGATCACGGTCACCGCCGAGGAGTGCTTCGTGGTGAAGCGCCTGTTCGACGTGCTCGACCACCGGCCGACGTTCGACGCCGCCGCGATCGACGCCCCGATGGGCCTGAAGGACCACCCCGACGGCCCGTGGCGCCCGTGCGACGTCGACGCCCGCCAGTACGTGGGGTGGCCGCGGGCGGCGGCGATCTACGGGGTGCCCAGCCGCCAGGCGCTCGAGGAGTCGACGGGGCTCGGCGCGTCGCGCCACGAGAAGTGGATGAACGGCGCCGACAAGCGCCGCTTCCGATGGGTGCGCGAGGCGGCGACCGAGCTGCAGCCGTACCACTCGCGGCGGTTCGTGCCGGCCCACCCCGACGTCTCGTTCACCGCGATGAACGGCGATCAGCAGCTCAAGACCTCGCCGTGGCACGACGACGGGCGGCGTGAGCGCCTCGAGCTCATCCGCGCCCAGCTGCCGGGGATCGACGACGTCGTGACGCGCACCCCGCCGGTGGGCGCGCACCCGAAGATGCTGCTCGACGCGGCTGCGCTGCTGTGGACGGCGCGCCGCCAGGCCGGGCGCGCCATCTCGCGCTTCCCCCTCGACCCCCACTGGGACAGCGAGGGGATGCGCACCGAGCTCGTGCGCTGACGTCGTGGGTGCGCGATGCTGCGCCGATGGCACGGTGGGCGCGAGCGCTGGTCACGGGGGCGTCGTCGGGCATCGGACTCGAGCTCGCGCGGGCGCTGGCCGCGGATGGCACCGAGCTCGTCGTGGTGGCCCGTGACGGCGGCCGCCTGCGCGAGCTGGCGTCGTCGGTCGACGTGGCCTGCGAGGTGATCGTCGCCGACCTGGCGGACCCCGAGGGGCTGCGCGCCGTCGAGGACCGCCTGGCCGATCGTGCGATCCCGATCGACCTGCTGGTGAACGACGCGGGCCTCGGCTCCAGCGGTCCGTTCCACGAGCTCGACGTGGGGACCGAGTCGGCGATCGTCGACGTGAACGTCGTGGCGCTGCACCGCCTCGCCCACGTCGCCGCTCGTGCGATGACCGACGAGGGGCACGGCGGGATCCTCAACGTGTCGTCGATGGCCGGGTTCCTCGCCGCGCCGGGGTCGGCCACCTACGGGGCGACGAAGGCGTTCGTCACCTCGTTCAGCGAGTCGCTGCACGTGGAGCTCGCGCCGTCGGGGGTGCACGTCACCGCGCTGTGCCCCGGCTACACGCGCACCGAGTTCCAGGAGCGCGCCGACTACGACGCGTCGTCGATCCCGTCGTTCGCGTGGCAGTCGGCATCGCAGGTCGCGGCCGCAGGTCTCGACGGCATCGACCGCGACCGGGCCGTCGTGGTGCCGGGGGCGTTGAACCGGGTGGGCGCCGCGCTCATCGGGGCGCTCCCGCGCACGGTGCGCCGGGCGGTGGTGGCGAAGCTGCGTCCCTGAGGCCGCCGGAGCGGGTCAGTCGAGCGACAGCTCGCCGATCGGTCCGCGCTCGTCCGGTTCGCCATCGTCGTGGGCGTCACCGGTGGGGTCGTGCTCGCCGCCGCCCGACGGGTCGGGGACGGCACCGGCGTCGACGGCGGCGCCGGCGTCGGCGGGAGGGGCATCCACGATCGCCGACGCGTGAGCGGGAGGCGGCGGAGCCGGGACCGCGGCACCGTCGGGCGACGGCATCGCGCCGTCGGCGTCGACGGCGGGAGCCGATCCCGAGCCCGATGGGTCACCGGTGGCGGCGACGACGGGCGAGCCCGGCTGGAAGAGGTCGATGATCGCGTCCGCGAGCGCCTTCTGGTTGGTGAGGCACTGCTGCAAGCTGGCGCGGATGTCGGTGACCTGGGCCTCGAGCTCGTCGAGGCGCTCGGCCACCGGCCGGCCGGTGGCGTCGTCGCCGAGCCGGTCGGCGCGCTCGCGCTCGATGAGGCCCGTGACGCGCCGCTCGCTGCGCTCCGTGGCGTGGTGGGCCTCGGAGCGGACGAGCTCGATCTGCTCCTGGGCGATCTGCGCGTAGGCGGCCATCGAGGTGAACTGGCTGCTGATCTGCTGCTCGACGCTCTCGACCCGTCGGCGCAGCTCCTCGACCCGCTCGGCCTCGGCGGCGGCGGCCTCGTCGCCGAAGAACTCGTCGATCGCGAGATCGACGTCGTCGCCGTCGGTGCGCTCCTTGGTCTTTCCGAACATGGACATCCTCGTCGTCGGTCGATCGCTCTGAGCCGGGCATCCGCTGCGACGCACGCCCGGTCCGGCGGTGCTCAGGTCGTACGTCCATCCATCGGCGCGACCTTCCGCGTTCTTGAGGGAGTTCGGCTCCCGAAGGGGTCCGCCGGAGCGTCCGCGCGACAGCTCGACTGCCAGTTCCGACGGGCCGCCATCAAGATCGCGTCAGCGCATCACCCCTGATCAGGGGGTTCGCGAGCGCCGTTCGAAACCTCGCGGAACCCGCTCAAGGTGGCCCCCCGCTCGGCCGAAGCATGACTCACGCTACGGGAGGACTTCTCACGGGGCGAACGTGAGAACAGACCGGGATCCACGACGGATCCCCACAGCGAAAGGACACGCAACATGATCAACAAGAAGGACAAGGGGTTCACCCTCGTCGAGCTCCTCATCGTCATCGTCATCCTCGGCATCCTGGCCACCGTCACGGTGTTCGCGGTCCGTGGCATCACCGACCAGGGCGAGAAGAACGCCTGCAAGGTCGAGCGGCGCACGGTCGAGACGGCGATCGAGTCGTACTACGCCCAGAACCAGTCCGAGCCCACGAGCGAGGCCCAGCTCGTCCCCGACTACCTGAAGGAGGCGCCGTCGAACGTCACGATCACCTACGGCGCGACCGACACGGTGACCCCGACCATCAGCACCTGCCCGGTCTGATCCGGCACCGCTGACCCAGCCGAACCGAAGCCGGACGAGCCCCGCCGCCACGGCGGGGCTCGTCCGCGCCCGGCGGCGGATCGACCGGGCGCCGATTCGGCGGTGCGGTGAGGTGGCGTCAGGCCTGGCTCTCGGCGGCGAGGCGGAGCACCTCGTCCTCGGGGATCGCGCCGATCCATCCCTGGATCGGGGTGCCGTCGGCGGCGAGGAGCACGGCCGAGGGCTGCGACGTGATGCCGATCTCGATCCACGTCTCGAACGACTCGTCCCACAGCATGGTGAACGACTCGGTGCCGTGGTCGTCGACGAACTCGAGCGCCTCGTCCAGGGTGAGCTGGAGAGCGAGACCGACCGCCCTCGGTTGCAGGTGGGTGCCGGATCCGGTCAAGTCGAGCGACGCGGAGCCCGATGAGGAGGGGTGTCCGTCACCCTCGACTCGCTGACCCGCACTCGGCCCCGACCGGCCGAGGTGCTCGCACCGCCCACCGTCGCACCGCGCCCCGCACGGGGTCGACGGGGGATGGCCGCCGGGTGGACGGGGGTCGATCTCGTCGTCGTCCTGGCGGTCGTCGCCCCGAGCGCCTACCTCCCGATCTTCGAGTCGTGGGTGCAGATCCCGCGCACGATGGGTCTGCTCCTGGTGCTTCCGCTCGGCGTCGTCGCGCTCTCGCGACTGGCCCGTGACGGCAGCCGTGCGGCGGTCGCGGCCGCGGCCGTGGTGGCGTGGGCCGTCGCCGGTGCGCTGCGTTCGTCGGTGTTCGACGGCCCGGGGGGTGTCTCGATCACCGGTGACGCGACCGTCGTGACGCTCGCCGGCGCGGTGGCGGTCTGGGCGGCGGCTCACTTCCTGTCCCCGCGGGGGCGTCGGGCGGTGGTCCCGGTGGTGGTCGGGCTGTGCGCCGTCAACGTCTGCGTCGCGCTGGCGCAGGTCCTGTTCGGCGCCGAGGGAGCCCCCCTTCCGACGGTCGACGGGAACGCCACGGGGTTGACCTCGTCGACCACCTACCTCGGCACGCTCATGGCTGCGGGGGTGGCGCTCTGCGTCCGACGTGGCGCGACCGAGGACGAGCCGGTGTGGCGGTGGCCGGCCGGCGCGCTCGCGCTCGGCGCCGGGTTGGCTCTGTCGGGGTCGATCGTCGCCCTCGGCGCGCTCGTCGTGGCGGTGGCGTCGATCGCGCTGCTCCACTCGAACCTGCAGACCGCCCAGGCCGCGATCGCCGGTGCGATCGGGGTGCTGGCCGGGACCATGGTGCTCCAGTTCACCGGCGCCGACGCGCGGCCCGGCCCGGATGCCCTCGATCCGCTGACCTCGTCCGGTTCGTGGGACGCGATCGTCGACGCGGTCGCGCAGCGCCCGCTGCTCGGGTGGGGCCTCGGGAACGAGCGGTCGGCGATCGTGGCTCAGGTCGGCGACGGGGCGGTGCCGACATCGTCGGACCAGCTCGATGTGGTCGTCGGTGCGGTCATCGCGCTCGGCGTGCCGGGCGCCGTGCTGCTGGCGGCGTTCGTCTGGCTGGCGGCTGTGGAGAACCGGTCGTCGACCCTCGTCGGCGCCGGGACGGTGGCGCTCACCTGGTTCTTCGAGAGGGCGGCGATCGTCACGGTCCCGCTCGCCGCTCTGCTGCTCGGCACCGCGGATCCCGAGCCGGGGGCTGCGACGCCACGCCTCGACCTCGGCCGAACGGGGTGGGCCGTGGTGCTGGCGGCCGGTGTCGGTCCGGCGCTGTGGCTCGGCTCCACCGGGTTGGCGACGGGCGGCTGACGCTTCCGAGGAGATCGGGACGCTCGCCCGACGGCGTCCGTCGTGGGCCGGGTCAGGCCTGGCTCTCGGCGGCGAGGCGGAGCACCTCGTCCTCGGGGATCGCGCCGATCCATCCCTGGATCGGGGTGCCGTCGGCGGCGAGGAGCACGGCCGAGGGCTGCGACGTGATGCCGATCTCGATCCACGTCTCGAACGACTCGTCCCACAGCATGGTGAACGACTCGGTGCCGTGGTCGTCGACGAACTCGAGCGCCTCGTCCAGGGTGTCCTGGGTGCCGAGACCCACCACCGTCAACTCGTCTGCGTGATCGCGAGCGAACTGCTCGACGCCGGGAGCCTCCCGGTTGCAGGTGGGTCAATGCGGCGCCCACGCCCACAGCAGGATGGGGGTCTCCTGCGGGACGAGGTTGCGGAAGTTGACCTCGCGCTCGTTGTTCAGGTCGTCGACGACGACGCTCGGCAGCGAGTTGGTCTCGATCTCGGCGGCGGGGACCACCTCGGCGCCCACCAGGTCGACGAGGCCCGGCCCGGTGGCCACGGCGACGTCGGGGGAGTTCGCGGTCGCGGTGTCGGCGTCGGAGCCGTCGTCGGTCTCCGCCACCGACCCGGCATCGGTCGCGGCGCCGATCGTCGCATCCGGCGCAGCGGCGTCGGCGGGCAGCGCCTCGTCGGACCCGCTTCCGCAGGCCGCGATCGCGAGCGCGACACCCGCCGAGGTCGCCAGCCTCCGTGCGGTGCGACGTCGGGGTGGGCCGGGCGCGCCGGAGGACGTCGGTGCTCTCATCCCCACATCGTCGCAGACGCCGATCCGCCGTCGCGGGGGATCGTGGGGGCGTTCCGACAACGTTTCGCGAGCGTGCTCGACTCCCGATCGCAGCTCACGTACCGGAGGACAGCAGCTCGCGACGCAGGTCGAGCAGCTTGGGGGCCGGTTCGCCGTCCGACCACGAGTCGGCGGTGATCACCCGCTCGTAGCACTCCCACTCCTGGCGGACCCCGGCGAGGTCGCCGGCCCTGGCGTGCGCCCGCATCCGCAGCCCGATCAGCTCCTCGTGACCGGGGAGCACCGTGAGGCCCTGCCCGGTCGCCCAGAACACCAGGTCGGTGTCGCCGACCGACAGCGCGTGGCCGGCGAGCTCGGCCGCCGCGGTCGTCGCGAGGAGGACGAGGTTCGACGTGAGGCCGTCGGCATCGGGCCACAGGTAGCTCGTCCCCGCGAACGGGAGGTCGCGGATCATCTCGACCGCGGGACGCAGAACGTCGATCGCGTGGGCGGGGGGAGCGAGGCGCGCGTGCTCGACCCGGCGCTGGACGAGATCGGCGTCGGTGACCACGAGATCGTGGAGCGGGAGCGACTCGTTCAGCGTCCGCGCCAGCCACTCGCCGCCCTCGGGCGGGGGCACGAGCCGTGCGAGGCCGCGTCGGGCCTCCGACACGACGTTCGCGAACGTCGCGTCGCGCACGTCCATCTCCCACAGCGCGGTGCGCGCCGCCGAGCGGGTGGCGCGCTCGCGGTGGGTCGCCAGCCAGGCGATCAGCTCGACGGTCTTGGACCGCTCGAAGCGTCCCGGCGCGCCCTGCGCGTCGGTGACCCGAACCCCACCGAGCAGCGACACCACGATCGCGTGGGGCACCTCCGAGTAGGGCTCGCCCCGCACCTGCGCCGTCTCGGCCGCCGCCGTCCCGATCGAGACGGTCGTGGTGACCGGGTTCCGCGCGTCCGAGAGCACCTCGGCGATCGCGCCGACGTCGTCCTCGGTGACGCCGATCGGGTGGATCTCGATCTCCTCCCCGAAGGCGATCAGCTGCCAGCGGTCGCTCCGCGCGACGAGTCGGGCGCCTCCCGGCTCGGATCTCGCGCCGTCGATGTCGCTGCCGACCGCTGCGGCGGCCGCGACCGTCGCCACCCCGTGACCGGGTCCGGGGATCGAGCCGGTCGCGCCGGAGAGGTCGTCACCGCTCGTCAGCAGCACGACGGCGGGTTCCCACATCTCGCCGCCGGTGCGGCGCGACCGCAGCTCGAACGTCGTGGTCGCGTTCGCGGCGGTCGAGCCCGCCAGCTCGATCGCCGTCTCGATCGCCGCAGGCGCGCTGGGGGCCCGTCGGGCGTTGGGGTGGTCGAACAGGCACCCCGCGTCGAGCTCGCCGACCACGATGTGGACGACCTCCGAGGTGAGCGAGGTGGCCAGCGCCGTGCCGATGGCGCGAACCACCGGGTCCGCGTGCGACGGGTGGGCGTCGACGACGGTCGTCCCGGCCGCCTCGAGGTCGAGGAGGACGTCGGCTCCGGACTCGTCGATCCCGATGGTCACGAGCGCCAGGCACGGCGCTCCGACGCGACGGGCCTCGTCGGCGAGCATCTCGATCGGCACCGAGGCGGGCAGCGTCCAGGTCGCACCCGCCCCCACCCAGGGGCGCTGGACGTCGGCCGGTCCGGTGAGGCGCACGGTGACCTCGCCGTCGGGGTCGACGCGCACCGTGCCGACGGCCGCTCCGGTCCCGGCGACGCGGTGCGCGATCGCTCGGACGGCCACGTCGACGCGCGCCGCTCGCTCACCCGGGTCGATGGTGCGCAGGCGACGCTCCGTCGATGCGACCTCCGGGGGAGGAGCCGGGATGCGAGCGTGGGGGAGCGCCGCACGCAGGGCTCGGCGACGGCGGACGGCGACGAGCGTGAGCACCGCACCGCACAGGAGAGCGGCGTGCTCGATGCCGATCGGCGAGGGTGCGCGCGGAGACCGCTCGTCCGGATCGGGCGCGTCGGTCGCGCCACCGGCTCCGGACGGGGCCGGATCTGTCGTGGTCGTCGTGGTCGTCGTGGCGACATCGGCAGGACCGGTCCTCGATGCGACGTCGGCCGCTGCGGGCGTCGTCGTCGTCACCGTCACGGTCGTCGATGGTGAGGTCGTCGACGGTGAGGTCGTCGATGGTGAGGACGTCGATGGTGAGGACGTCGACGGTGAGGTCGTCGACGGTTCGGTCGGGGGCGACACCTGCACGGCGGTGGTGGCCGGTTCGTCGGTCGCTCGCGTCGCCCCGTCGGTGGTCGACGCCTCGCTCGGTGCGCCCTCCCGGGGGGCGGGGTCCTGGTCGGCGTCGGTCGTCGGTGCGGGGTCGTCGCCGGCCGCCCGGTCGTCGAGCGTGGGAGGGCGGCGGCCGGGGACCTCGAGCGTCCACCCGGGCTCGATGAGGTGCGGATCGACGAAGGCGGTGCCGCCGCCCAGGTCCTCGCCACGGTTCGCCTCCCACAGCTCACCCCACCGGTGCCCGTCGCCGAGGCGATCGTCGGCGATGTCCCACAGGGTGTCGCCGGGCGCCACCACGTGCTCGCCGACGTGGGTCGGGGCATCGTGGTCATCGTCGTCGCGACCGATGCGTTCGCCGCCGGGCGCACCGTCGGACGATGAGACCGTCGTCGGCAGCTCGAGGCGATCACCCGGGCGGACGTTCGTCGGGTCACGGTGTCCGAGGCGCGGTGCGTTGAGGTCGATGAGGGCCTCGGTGAGCTCGGCGACCGGCGCCGCGTCGACCGGGTCGACGGGATCGAGGTCGAGCACCGCTGCCGAGATGGTCCAGTACGAATCGTCCGGGCGCACCACCACGGTCCGGTCCGACTCGGCGCCGAGACCGTCCGACGCCGGATCGGTCCGTGCGTCGTCCCCGATCGGCACGACGATCGCGGTTCCCGCCGGGAAGACCCCACCCGTCCAGCTCGACGACGTGTTGAGGTCGATGATCTCGTCGCGCAGGCTCTCGTCGCCGAGGTCGACGGCGATCGACAACGGGGTCGCGCGGCCGTTCGACACGATCGTCCGAGTCGAGCGCACCTGCGACACCGGCTCGGTCGCATCGGCCGGGGCGCCGGCAACGGTCTCGCCGAGCGCGATCTCGTCGAACGGTCCGTTCCCGCTGAGCGACGCCGCTGCGATGCTCGTCCAGGAGCCGACCGTCGCGGCGGTCGTCACCGAGCCGATCATCGCGATCCGCACCAGTCGGTGGAGCGCCCCCGACGGTCCCGACGTGTCGGCGCGGACCATCATCGCAGCCGCGGCCGGTGCCCGCCGCCGAGCCCGCGTGATCGACAGCGCCTCGGAGCCGATCACGACGACCGCCCACGCCCACACCACGACGAACAGGAGCGCCGCGACCCGCATCGTGGTGTCCGTCGTGAGGCGGCCGAGCGAGATCTCGTCGGCGAGCCGGGCCCGGTCGGGCCACGGGCGGCCGATCAGGGCCCCGATCGCGAGCGGGGGGCCGATCAGGGTCGCGACCAGGGTGAGCGCGGCGGCGACGCGTGCGGCGAGGTGTCGTGTCGTGCTCATCCGAACTCCAGTCGTGCCCGGCCCCGGGCCCGGGCGGTGATTGATTCGGCGCCGGCGAAGCGCGCGAACGTGGCCGGGCGCCGCTCCGTGACGGTGACGACGACGCTGGTGCGCGACGGGAACGAGACGACCACGTCGGCGGCGGCCGCTCCGAGCAGCGCTGCGTGGTCCACGGCGGCCCGGCGGGCGACCGCCTCCGACATGCCCTCCGACGGGGTCCCGGTCGCGACGGCCGCACGGGCCGCCCCCTCGGCGGTGTTCGACGCCTGCCGCTCGGCAGCGAGGTAGACGGCGCCGTCGAAGATCAGCGCCGCGCCGGCGACGACCATCGTCATCATCAGCACGAGCGCGACCGACGCGGAGCCACGGTCCGCGCGGACCGGCAGCACGCGATCGGACGGGGTTCTCCTCCCGTCGGGGCTCATCGCCGGTACCTCTCGACCACCTGGCTGTCGGACACCGAGATCGTCCGCACCCCCGGCGACCAGACGCCCCCGGTGAGCGTCTGGTTGGCGACGGTGCAGGTCACGATGACGGTCACGACCCCGCCCTGCCAGGTCCCCTGCGCCGAGGGCGTCCAGGTCATCGTCGTCGAGGGGGACCCCTCGCAGCGGGCGGGAAGACCCGAGCGCGACACGGCCGAGCGAGCCGCCTGGTCCGCGGCGACGGGATCGATCTCGATCGAGGCCGCCCGGGCCGAGTCCTGGGCGGCGTTGGTCACCTGGATCCCGGACGCCGCCAGGCGTCCCACGAACCCGAGGAACACGATCGCGACGAGCGCGGCGATCCCGATGTACACGACCTCGACGACCGACACGAACCCGGCGTCGCCGAGGTCTCGGGGGTCGTCGGCGCGCGCATCGTCGCGGCGGGCGAGGGCGGTGCGGTCCGGAGCGCTCATCGCTCCCTCGGAGCGGACTCCGTGACGTCCGCACGCAGCCCGGTCGAGCCGAAAAGCACCCCCGGGGTGGTGCCCCGGATGGTGACGGTCACGATCCCGCCCGCCTCGACGCACGACACCGAGGTGCCCGACGCCCATCCGCTCGCTCGTCGCTCGATCAGGCGGTCGGCCGTCGCCGACCCCGCGGCGCACGTCCCGTCGAAGGCGGCGGCGACGCGCGCTCCCTCCGCGGCGGCTTCGTCGAAGACGTTGCGTGCGTGCCAGTACGCGACCGTCTCCACGACGAGCAGCATCAGCGCGATCAGAGCGGTCGCCCCGAACAGGATCTCGAACCCGGCGTCGACGGCCCCACGCTCACCCCGCCCGCGTCGTGCATCCTCCGCGCTCGCACCGGCGGAGTCGAACGGGCCCGGTCGGATGGTCGCGCTCACGATCAGGGGGTCGGCGCGATCGGGTCGGGGACGGAGTCCCGGGCGTCGTTGAACTGCTGGATGATGAACAGACCCGCTGCGATCGCGACGGCGACGGCGACGCCGAGGTAGATCAGCTTGGACGGCGCGTCCTCGACGCCGGAGTCGTCGCTCAGTCGGTCGTACAGCGCTCGCAGGTGCGGTCCGATGTCGAGGTAGGCGTGCGACGCCGCGACGACGGCGGCGAAGACCGCCGGCTTGATCGATGAGGTGGTCATGTGCTTCTCCTGTTCCGACGGAGGTCCGTCGTGGTGGTGGTGGTGGGCGGTGGTGGCGGTGGTGGGTGGTGGCGGTGGTGGGCGGCGGCGTCGGATCGGGTGGTGCGCGACATCGATCAGAACGCCTCGGTGATCTGGGTGACCACGGGGTAGGCGAGGAAGGCGACCATCCCGAAGACCATCCCCATCGTCGGCAGCGAGAGGTTCGCGTTGGCGGCATCGGCTCGGTCCGTGAGCTCGTCGAGCTGGCGTGCGCGCATGGCGGCGGCCTCGGTGCGCACGGTCGCCGCCACCGAGACCCCGACGCCCGCCTGGCGCTGCAACGACGTGGTCAGCCCACGCAGCTCGGGGAGGTCGTAGGTCTGCGACATCGCGGCGAGGGCGTCCCACACCGTGATGCCCATCGGTCGAGCGGTCTCCACGGTGCGGCGCAGCAGGTCGAAGCCGTCCCCGTCGCCGGCGTCGGCGGCGAAGTCGATCGCGTCCTCGACCGATCGGTTCGTCGTCAGCGCCACGGCCAGCAGCTGGACGAAGTCGTTGACGACGCGCCGTAGCTCCCGACGGCGGCGTTCGGCCCGGGCGCGCACGTCGGCGACGATCCGCCACGCGAACAGCACGGTCGCGGCGATCACGAGGACGGACATCAGCGGCGACGGAGCGACGGCGCCGACGGCGACGAGCGCCGAGCACATCAGCGTCGTCGCCACCAGCGCGATCACCGCCGCCGCGACGACCTGACCGACGACGACGGGGACGGTCGTACCGAGGAGGTGCACCGACCGGCCGGCCCGGTCCTCGACGAAGCGCCCGAGCGGGCCGCTCGCGAGCAGCGACCCGAGGCGCGCGACCACCGGCCCCTCGGCACCCGATGGTGCGACCGAGCCCCGGTGCGTCCGGTGGCGCACATCGCGCAGGGTCAGGCGCGGGCGCCTCGCCGCCCGCCACCCGGCGGCCGCTGCCGTGACCACGCCGAGCGCGGCCGCGGCGGCCACGGCGGTCGGGGTCACGCCCCCACCTCCGCCGGCAGGCGCAACCGGTAGCGGGTGCCGAGGTCGTCGCGGGTGAGGCGGCGCAGCACCACGAGGCAGCCGGCCCACATCGAGCACGGCACGACCAGCCAGATCTGGCCCGCGACGGTGCGGTACGGCGCCATCAGCTCGCCGGCGAAGGCCGTGAGCCCGGCGATGAACAGGAACGTGAGGCCCACGAGGCGGCGCATCGCCCGCTGGTAGATGCGTCGCGTCCGGTCGATCTGATCCCGTGCGGCCATCTCGTCGCGAGCGGCGCGCGACAGCTCGTCGAGGGTGTCGTGGACGCGGCCCCCTCCGGCGCCGCCGCCGACCACGAGGATGATCGCCGCGATCGCGGCGTCGGCCGTGGGGTGGGCGATCTCGTCGGCCAGCCCCGCGAGGCACTCGGCGAGCCCGAGTCCCTGTCGACGTCGCAGCACGAAGCGGTCCATCGGATCCGCGAGGGTCCCCGTCGCGTCGTCGGCCACCATGACCACGGCGTCCTCGATCGTCACGCTCGACCGGCGCACGACGTCGCGCAGGTCCTCGAGCCACTGGGCCACCGCCTCGACGCGAGCTCGGTCGTCCGCGGTCTCCGACGTCGCGGACGACCAGCGCCACGACGCGACGAAGATGGCCACCGCGAGGGCGCCGACCGGCCACCGGGTGAGGAGCGCGACCAGCACGCCCGCGGCGGCGCTCGCGAGCACCCACCCCTGCGTCGAGGCCGTCGCGGACACGACCGGACGGCGGGCGGGGGCGGGTCGATCCGGGGACGTCGCCACGGCGACGCAGCCGACGGCGGCCGCGACGAGCGCCGCGGCGAGCAGGGCCACGAGGGGCGCGGGCATCACCGGCCCCCTCGCACGAGGGGCCGGTAGGTGTCGGTCGGGTCGGACCACCACCGCGCCGAGAAGCACGACGCCTGCCGGGCGAGGCGCCGCATCATCGGCGCCTGGGGCTCGTGCAGCGCCCGTGCGCGCTCGTCGGGAGCGCCGTCGACCTCGCCGAACAGCCGGTGCAGCACGTAGCGCTCGCCGGCGTTCTCGACCGATGGGGCGACGATCTCACGCACCCAGCGTCCCTGGCTGTTCGACCCGTCGAGGGCGACGACGAGGTCGATCGAGCGGTACACCTGGGTCTTCACCTGGTGGGAGTCCTGGCCGGACTCGGATGCGATCAGGCTCACCAGGTTCTCCAGCGCGTCCTCGGCGTCGCCGCCGTGGACCGTGCCCATCGCTCCCTGGCCGGTCTGCATCGCACGCACGAGCGGAGCGCCCTCGCCGCCGCGCACCTCGCCCACGATGATCCAGTCGGCGCGGGTGCGCATCGCCGGCCGCATCGCCTCGGCGGGGGTGTAGCCCGTCGAGTCGATCGTCGCGGGGAGGCGCTCCTGGTAGGCGATGACGTAGGGGTGCCTGCCCATCTGCAGCAGGTTGAGCTCGAAGTCCGATTCGATCGTGGTGATCACCATCGTCGGGTCGATCTCGGCAGCCGTCGCGCGCAGCCACGTCGTCTTGCCGGACCCCATCGAGCCGACGAACAGGATCCCCAGGCCGCACTCGACGGACGCCCGGAGGAACTCGACGATCGCTCGGTCGGCGGCGCCGCGCTCGTGGAGCTCGTCGAGCGACGAGCCGAACATGACGGCGCGGCGGATCGTGAGGTAGGGCCGCTGCACCGGATCGAAGCCGCCTCCGTGGAAGCGGACGCCCGGTTCGAGCTCGAAGTCCACCTCGTGGTTCTCGATGTTGAACGGACGGCCGTGCTGGACGGCCACGTCGTAGATGATCTTCTCGAGGTCGCGGTCGCGCCCGACGAGGGGCGGGTGGTCGGCGATCGTGCCGTCGAGCCGCTCGACGCGCACCGGTGCCGCTCCGAACACGCCGATGTCGGTCACCGTCGGATCGCGCAGCGCGCCCATCAGCTTCGGGACGGTGAACATCGCGGCGACGATGCGCTCGATCAGATCTGTCTCGTCGACCTCGCGCAGCGGGGTGAGCGAGCGTTCGCGGCGCTGGGCGGCGACGTCGGGGAGGACGTCGCGCTCGAGCACCAGGCGCGTGCGCTCCTCGCGCACCTGGGTCTCCTCGTTCGTCTCGTCGCGACCGCGCAGCGGCATCCGGTCGCCGTACTCGCGCCGGATGCGGCGGGCGAGCACCTCGAGCTCGCGGTCGTCGAGCGTCATGCCGCCGCCTCGGGGCCGCTGCGCCGTGCGCGCAGCGAGGCGACGCTGGCCGCGACCGCGCGCGGGAGGGTGGACCGGCGGACCGCACGGTGGTCCAGCGACCCGCCCCGGTGGAGGTGGTCCAGCACCTTGGGCTCCCACGGCCACCAGCCGGCGAAGCGGTCGCCCACCTCGGTGGCGACCGAGGAGGTGAACGCCTCGCCCGCCGCGACGGGGGCGTCCACCACGAGCAGGCGCGAGGTGTCGGCGGACAGCCCGGCGAGGCCGGGGGCGACCCGGCCGCGCGCGTCCATCCAGGCGACCGTCGCACCGAGCGACGCCGGCTCCGGGGTGGTGACGAGCACCACGACGTCGGCGATCTCGAGCACCTTCGCGGTGGGCGCGGCGCCGCCCCGCAACGATCCGACGTCGACCACCACGACGCCCTCCAGCCGACGGAGCGCGGCGATCCAGTCCAGGCGCGGCGACGCGACGGTCGACCAGGCGCGGAACGGCTCGAACGACCCGGTGACGACGCTCACCTGCCCGAGCCGTCGCGACGCCCCTTCCAGGTCGTCGAGCGCCCCGGCCCCCGTGGTCGAGAACGCGACCTGCTCGAGACCGGAGCCCGCCCGCAGCGACGGGGCACGTGCGGCGAGCACCCCGCCCGCCGGGTCCGCCTCGACGAGCCAGGACCGGGTGCCCTGCGCGGCGGCGCCGGCGGCGAGCAGCAGCGCCGACGCCGAGGCGCCGAGTCCGCGCCAGGTGGCGACCGCGACGACGGTCACGACCCCGACCCCAGCGGGACGACGGTGAGCACGAGCTGGTCGGTCCCGGCCCACCGGGCGACCAGGTCCGCATCGGCGGACGCGACCGCCATCGTGATCGCTGCTTCGTCGGTCTCGGAGATCGACACCGACACCAACCGGACGTCGACCGGTTCGGCTGCCGTCTCGGCACTCGGGTCGGCCGATGTGATGGCGACGCCGGTGTCGCCTCGCTGGACCTCGATCGGGTACCGGCCGGCGCGCAGGACGGCGCCGACGAGGCGCTCGCCCGGGAGGGCCGCGGGTGCGCCGGTCAGCACCGACGGTCCGATGAGATCGCCGGGGGCGAGATCGACGGCCGCGACCGAGCCGATCACGTCGTCGCGCTGCGACTCGACGTAGATGCGGCCGAACCCGTCGTCGCTCGAGACGGCGCCGACGCCCACGGCGTCGGAGGTGACCTGCTGACCGGCCGGGACGGCGCGCACGATCGTGAGGACGCGGGTGCGATCGGACGCCGAGCCGATGGCCCACAGCACCAGCACGACCGTCAGCAGGAACAGCCCGGCGGCGGCGAGCGCCCACCCGAGTCGGATCCTCGAACTGGGCGCGACCGGTCGTGGTCCGGTGGCCGCCCCCGGTCCACCCGTCGAGGTGGAGCCGGCGGGGGTGGCCGTGCGTGCTCGGTCGGTCGTGTCGATCATCGCGGGTTCCTTCCTGGGCGCGCACCCGGGGCGGGCGTCGCGCTCGTGTCGGCGTGGCTCGGCGGCGTGGCGGTCATCGGGCGGCGACCTCGATGGCGACGGCGGAGGTCGAGACGGCGGCGGAGGCGACGGCGAGCGCGACGAGGGTCGCGACGTGGATGAGGGGCCCGAACGGCAGCGGCCCGTTCCGATCCCGCCTCCGGGCGACGCAGAGCACGAGGGAGATGAGCGGCACGACGACGGCCGCCGGCCACCACACCACACCGACGAGGGCACCGGCCGCGATCGAGAACTTGACGTCGCCGAACCCCATCGCTCGCGGCTGCGCGAGGTGGACGACGAGCGACGGGGCCGATGCGACCAGGGCACCGGCGAGGCAGACCCAGGCCGAACCGATCTCGGACCGAGCCGCGACGGCGGCGACGAGGGCTCCGGCGACGGCGGAGTTCGGGATCCGCAGCGTCGCGCGGTCGACGGTCGCTCCGTGCGCGAGGAAGGCGAGCGACGACCCGACGAGGACCATCGCCGACGGGCCGGCGGCGGACGCGGCGAACGCGACGGCAGCGCCGGCCGCGACGGTCCCGGCACCGATGACGAGCACCGCTGCCCGCCGCGCCCCCGGCGCGTCCCTCACGCCCGGTGTCGGACCCCGCGTGCCGTGCGCGGGGCGCGCCATGGTGGTGCGCCACGGAGACGACGGGGTCGGGACCTCGACGAACCCGGCCCGAGCGTAGAGCCGGCGGGCGCGGGCGTCGGCGGTCGCGACCTGCAGGACCAGGCGCGCACCCTCCTGGTCGGCCATCGACGTGAGGGACCGCAGCAGGCGCGACGCCTCACCCCGCCCGGGGCGGGCGCTCGCGACGTCGGCGACGACGAGGGAGCCGGCCTCGCCGGGCCCCCAGCGGCGTGCGAGCCGCACCCGGCGCTCGGTCGTGACGACGAGCGGCGTGACGACCACGAGCGTGGCGATCGCCCGGAGGGCGACGGCGGCGATCGAGGCCCGATCCGACCCCGCGCCCGACGCGACCACGGCGGGGATGCACGCCAGCGCGAGGGTCCCGAGCGTGGCGGCGGCGACGGCCTCGGGTCGATCGGGGATCCGGGTCAGCGTGGCGACCGCACCCGCCCCGGCGGCGAGGCGGTCGGCCGTCGCCAGCTCGACGGTGGAACGTGCACGTGACCGGCCGAACGCCGGCCCGTGCGTCGACCCTGCGTGCCAGGCGGAGCGCAGCGTCATCGGGCGGGTCGCGCCCTGCGGTCCCACCGGGTCGGCGGTCGGACGCGGTGCGGTCGCGGGATCGTCGCGACGGACCGGGTCCACGAGCGTCACGACGGCCACCCCGCCGAGTGGGACGGCACGTACGGTGACGTCGCGACGGCGGCGATCGTGCCCACCGCCACCCCGGGGGCGAACGGGGCGGGCCCGCGACCGCCGACGAGCGAGCCCGCCACGTGGGCGGCGGCAGCGACGGCGATCATCACCAGGGCGGTGACGGGGGCGACCAGGCCGAGACCGGCGCCGACGCATCCGAGCAGCTTCCAGTCGCCACCTCCCAGCGCGTCGGGTCGGATGATCCACAGGGCGAGGGCGACCGGTGCGCCCCCGAGGGCGGCACCGGCGACGGCGTCGACCGCGGTCTCGCCGAGCGCGCTCCGGTGGGAGGCGGCCACGGCCGGGATCGCCGCGACGACGCAGGTCGCGCACGTCGCGTTCAGCGCGTCGGGGATCCGGCCGGTGCGCAGGTCGACCACGGCGGCGACCAGCGCCAACCCCACCAGCGCGACGCGCAACGTCGCCACGACGCCCGCCGTCGACGACGTCAGCACGAGCACCGTCGCGACGATCGCGACCAGCGCTGCGTGTGCGCGCGTGAAGTTGGTTGCACGAGGGCGACCGCCCGCCCCCGTCGAGTGCACGTCCGCCATGTGCGTGGACCTCCGGGTGTGAGCGCGCGAAGTTAGCGCGCGCTCGACCGCTCCGCTGCGCGGTCGAGGAACGCCATCGGTGGGATTCGGCCGACGCCGCGCACCGGGCTCGCCGACTCCGTGCGGATCGGGATCGGGTTCGCCTCTCTGCACACCGACCCAGTGGGTCGGCGGTCGGCCGAACCGGAAGCGTCGTGTCGGGGCGGCGCCGGGGTCGCTACGTCGTCGACTGCAGCGAGCGGACGGTCCAGTCGACCAGCCAGCTCAGGTAGCCGTAGAGCTGGCGCTCCGGCTCGTGCTCGTCACCGGGCTCGCCCACGTCGTCGTCGTCCTCGCCGACGTCGAGCATCGTGCCGAGCACGACGCGCACCGCGTTGAGCGACTGCATCAGCGCGACGACCTCGCCCTCGTCGAGCTGGTCGCCCGCGTCGGCGCCGAGGTGCCGGTCGATCGCGTCGATCCCCGCCAGCCGGCTGCTCACCAGCTCCTCGCGCATCAGGCGCTGGTACTCGGCCTCGTGCTCGTCGTGGTCGGTGTAGGCCGGGGGGAACAGCCGGCGCAGCAGCGGGGACTCCGACTCGGCGTCCGCCTCGTCGACCAGCTCGCGCAGCTCCGCGAGCAGCCGAGACACCACGGCACGCTCGTCGTCGCCGAGGTTGAGCGTCCACGTCGTCACCCCGCGCCGCGTCGACGCGTAGATCGGCGGCTTGAAGCGGCGCGTCACCCGTCGTGTTCCATCGTCGCCCACAGGCTGTGCTCGTGGAGGCGGAACACGTGCATCTCGGCCTCCTCGCGCGTCCCCGACGCGACGACGGCACGGCCCTTCTCGTGGACGTCGAGCATCAGCTCGGTCGCCTTCTCGAGGGAGTACCCGAACAGCTTCTGGAAGACCAGCGTCACGTAGCTCATGAGGTTGATCGGGTCGTTCCACACGAGCACGATCCACGGCCGGTCGGCGACGGGGTCGTCGGCGAGATCGGGTTCGGCGACCTCGACCGGCTCCAGGGTGGTGGGCATCGACGCCATCGTAGGCGACCTCGGCGCGGCGGCGACCCGCCGGTGCGACCCGCCGTCGGGCCCGGCCGCGCACGAGGTGCGGCGAGGGGCGGAAGGTGACCGACGCGTTGGGCGGCATCGTCGAGCGGGCCGTACGATGCGAGCGCATGGCTGTCGGCTCCCGCCCCCTCGTCCCGTCGCGCCTGGCGCCGGGCGCGGGCGTGGCGCACGCGAGCCGGCGCACCCCGACGACGGTGATCGGCGGCTACGTCGCGCTGACCAAGCCGCGGATCATCGAGCTGCTGCTGATCACCACGATCCCCACGATGGTCCTCGCCCAGCAGGGCTGGCCCTCGACCCGGCTCGTCGTGATCACCCTGATCGGCGGGACCCTCTCCGCCGGCGGCGCGAACGCGATCAACATGTACGTCGACCGCGACATCGACGCGCTCATGGAGCGGACCCGCAACCGGCCCCTCGTGGTCGGGCTGATGTCGCCGCGCGACGCCCTCGTGTTCGCGGTCGCGCTCGAGGTCGCCGCGTTCGCGGTGCTGTGGGCGGGCGCGAACCTGCTCTCGGCGGTGCTCGCGCTCGCCGCGGCGGCGTTCTACGTCGGCGTCTACACCCTGTGGCTCAAGCGGACCAGCCGGCAGAACATCGTCGTGGGCGGAGCCGCCGGAGCCGTCCCGGTCCTCGTCGGGTGGGCGGCGGTGCAGGATTCGCTCGGCTGGACGCCGATCGTGCTGTTCGTCGCGATGTTCCTGTGGACCCCGCCCCACTTCTGGGCGCTCGCGGTCAAGTACGCCGACGACTACAACGCCGCCGACGTGCCGATGCTCCCGGCGGTCGCGCCGATGGCCGAGGTCGTGCGCCAGATGATCGCGTACACCGTGGCGCTCGTGGCGAGCACCCTCGTGCTGTGGCCGGTGGCCGACCTCGGGTGGATCTACGGCGCCGCCGCCGTCGTGCTCGGCGCGATCTTCGTCGTCGGCACCGTCGCCCTCGGGCGCCACCCGTCCGCCGCGGCCAGCATGCGGCTCTTCGGCTACTCGATCACCTACGTCACCCTGCTGTTCGGCGCGATGATGCTCGACGTGTTCGTCGAGCACGGCGTGAGCTGAGCCGGGCCGACACCTCGCCGAACCCACGCTCCGACCGGCGCCGCGCCGACTCGTTCGCTCGTGTCGTGGCGCGCGGCACGTCGGGGTCGCGAAATGCCGGGTGATTTCGGGTGAAGCGGGACGCGGCAAGTAGTCTCGCAGCCGTCGTGCCCGGGCACGTCGGCGCACCCGTGCGCCGGCTCCCGTTCGACCTCATCAGACGACCCAGCCAAGTGAGTCCCGACACCGCATGACCACCATCGACCCCAGCCCCGCCGCCACGGGCGAGTCCCGCGTCGGCCGGCTCCTCGCGACCGACGTCGACTGGCTGACCACCACCGATCACAAGAAGACGGGACGGCTCCTCCTCGGGGCCGGGCTGCTCACCTCCCTGCTGACCGTCCTGGTCAACGTGGTCATCGCGATCGAGCGCGTCGACACCGACGGAGCGACCTTCGACCGCGGCGCGTGGGCCCAGCTCCTCGGCGCCCACCAGATCGGCCTCGTGTTCGGCACGGCGCTCCCGCTCGCCGCGGGCCTCGCCGTCGCCGTCACCCCGCTCCAGCTCGGAGCCCGGGCGCTGGCCCTGCCCCGCCTCACGGCGACCGGGGCCTACATGTGGTTCGGCGGGTTCGTCCTGTCGGTCATCGCCCTCGCCAACAACGGCGGCCCCGGCGGCGGCGACGCCGACATGGTCGACCTGTCCCTCGCCTCGCTCGGGCTGATGGCGCTCGGCTTCACCGCCATCGGCGCCTCGCTGATCACCAGCGTGCTGACCACCCGGGCCCCCGGGATGACGATGCGGCGCGTCCCCGCGTTCGCCTGGTCGTCGCTCGTGTTCGGGCTCGCCCTCGTGCTCGTCATGCCGGTCCTGCTCGGCACCGTCATCTACCTCTTCGTCGACCACCGCAGCGGGGCGCGGACGGCGTTCGGGGGCAACGAGGGCGTCGCCCGCTGGGCCGGGTGGATCTTCACCCAGCCGACCACCTTCCTCGTCGCGATCCCCGCCGTCGGGGTCCTCGCCGACGTGGTGCCGACCACCTTCCGCACGCGCACCCCGCTGCGCGGGGCCGTGTTCGCGGGGATCGCGCTCGTCGGCGTCGGGGCCCTCGCCGGGGTCACCCAGCAGGAGCGGTTCGCCGTCCCGTGGAACGGCTCGAACCTCTACATCGGCGGCGGCGACGACATCGCCACGAAGATCGGCGACCTGCTCCCGTGGGCGATCTTCCACCTCCTGCCGATCCTCGGGGTCACGATCCTGCTGGCGACGATCGCGTTCGTCGCCAAGCCGCGCAAGGACGACGACGGGGAGACGATCCGGCCCCGGATCACCGGCGCCCTCCCGTTCGCGCTCTTCGGCGTCGGCATGGTCCACGTCGGGATGCTCGGCGCGGCGATCGAGCCGATCGTCGACCTCGGCCTGATCGGCACCGTGTTCTCCGAGGGTTCGCTCGTGTACGTCACCTACGGCACGGCGCTCGCCGTGCTCGGTGGCATCGCCCGCTGGTCGCCCAAGCTGTGGGGCCCGTCGATCGAGATGAAGGCGGCCGCCCCGCTCGCCCTCGTCGGCGTCGGCGGCACCGTGCTCGCCAGCCTCCCGCTCTACGTCGCCGGGTTCCTCGACCAGGAGGCCGGGCTGTCCTCGACCGACGGCGGCCTCGGCCTGTGGAACATCCTCGTCCTCGTCGGGCACGTGCTGATGGCGCTGGCCCTGCTCGGCTTCATCGGCCTGCTCGCGTCGACCGTCCGCCGTGCGGATCCCGCCGGCGACGACCCGATCGACGGCCACACGCTGGAGTGGGCGACCACCTCGCCCGCCCCCGCCGACAACTACGTCGACACGCCGACGGTCACCTCGGCCGAGCCGATCCTCGACCGCAAGACCGCCAACGAACCCGCCACCGCAGGGAGCGCGAGCTGATGCATGCCCTGACCCCCGGCCCCGCACCGGCCCCCCGCAACCAGACGATCGTCGCCGCGTCGGTCGGCGCCGCCGCCACCTTGATGCTGATCGGCGGGATGCTCGCCGTGTGGGCGGTCAAGCGCTCGGCGATGATCGCCACCGGCGAGCCGTGGCTGCCGAGCTCGGTGACCATCCCCGAGGTCCCGACCAACGTGATGCTGATCGCGTTCGCCGCCTTGTGCTCGTTCGCCCAGTGGGCGATCTGGTCGGCGGCGCGCGACGATCGGGCGAACACGGTGTTCGCCCTCGCGGTCACGGGCTTCGTCGCGCTCCTCGTCCTCAACGCGCAGGCGTTCGTGTGGTCGCAGATGGAGATCGGCGTCTTCGAGGGTGAGTACGGCTCGATGTTCTTCGCGATCACGGGCACGTTCTTCGCGCTGATGATCGCCGGCCTGCTGATGACCGTCGTGACCTTGTTCCGCTACCTCGCCGGGCGCACCCGCGACCGTGAGCTGCTCGTCGCCCACGCCATCTACTGGTACGCCCTCACCGTCGCGTTCAGCGCGATCTGGTTCGTCGTCTACGTCACCAAGTGAGCTCCCCCCGCTGATGATCACCACCGGTTCCAAGTTCCTCATCGGCGCCGCCGTCCTCGCGACGGTCGCGGCGGTCGTCTACGGCATCTCCCAGGACGGCGTGATGGGCACGGTCGGGCTGGCCTCGGCCGCCGTCGTGCTCGCCGGCCTCGCCGTGCTCGACCTGGTCCTGCGCGACTCGAACGTCTTCGTCGACGACGACTCGCCCGCCTCGCTCGTCGAGTCGAGCGCGGCGGCGCAGCGCGCCCCCTCCGCGAGCGTCTGGCCGCTGGCGCTGGCGTTCGGCGCCGTCGTGGTGGTCGTCGGGCTGGTCTCGTACCAGCCGATCGTCGTCATCGGCCTCGTGGTGGTGTTCGCCGCCGGCGCCGAGTGGGCCGTCCAGGCCTGGTCGGAAGGCGCCTCCGGCAGCGTCGAGCGCAACGCCGAGGTCCGCAGCCGGCTGTCGAACCCGTTCGAGTACCCGGTCGGCGGAGCGGTGGCGATCGGCATCGTCGTCTACGCGTTCAGCCGGGTGATGCTGTGGCTGTCGAAGACGAACACCGTGATCGCGTTCTCGGTGCTCGCGCTGATCGTGCTGATCGTCGCGTTCGGCTTCGCCCTGCGCCCCTCGGTCAAGACCGGGGCGATGGGCGGGGTGCTGGCCATCGGCGCCGTGCTCGTGGTCGCCGCCGGCGCCGCCGCCGGCCTCGACGGGGAGCGGACCATCCCCGAGTTCGAGACGACCGCGATCTGGCAGGAGGAGGCGAACCTGCACCCCGAGGAGTACGCGGAGGGAGCCGAGGAGGGCGAGCACCCGGCGGAGCCGATCTGCGAGAGCCCCGAGGAGTTCCCCGAGGCCGACGAGGACGTCAGCCAGACGGTGGGGCTCAAGTCGAACTCGATCGAGATCGTCCTGACCTCCGAGGGCACCCTGTCGTACGACCTGCCCGGCCCGGTCCCCGACGCCGACACGGCGCTGACGCTGCAGCGGTCGAACGCGACGAACATCATCTTCCGCAACGAGTACTCCGAGCACGCCCGCCTCTCGCTCGACCTCGGCACGACCACCACCGAGGTGGAGGCCGAGGACGGCGGCGAGTCGACCGAGCTCGAGTACCGCGATCAGCTCTGCACGACGCTCATCGAGGAGGGCGGCGCCCAGCTGCTGACCATCGTCGTCGACCAGCCGAGCGCGGACTTCGCCGACGACAACCCGAACGGCGACGGTCCGGGCTACTGGTTCTTCGTCCCGGGCGTCGACTCGGCGACGCTCGAGGTGCGGGTGCCGTGAGACACCGCGATCACGAAGGAACGAGAATGCGCGACTCCGGGGCGGCGACTACCGTGACCGACGTGACCCCACCGACCGTCAGGACTCGCTCACGTCGGGTCGCGGCGGTGGCCGGGGCGGGCTTCGCGCTGCTCCTCGCCGGGTGCGCCCGCGACGCCCCGCAGGACACGTTCCAGCCCGCCGGCGAGAACGCGGAGATCATCGACGACCTCGCGGTCCCGGTGTTCGCGATCGCGGGTCTCGTCGGGATCATCGTCGCCGCCGTCATCACCTGGGTGGTCATCCGCTACCGCGATCGCGGCCAGCCGATCCCCGAGCAGACCCACGGCAAGCCGATCCTCGAGATCGGGCTCACGATCCTCCCCGCGCTGATCCTCGTCGGCGTCGCGATCCCCACGGTCGGCACGCTGATGGCGCTGAACGACACCGAGGACACGGAGTGCATCGTCAACGTCACCGGCCAGCAGTGGTGGTGGGAGTTCGACTACCCCGTACAGGACGGGTGCGGCGGCATCGAGACGCCGATCGTGACCTCCGGTCAGATGGTCATCCCCGCCGAGACCAACGTGCTCATCCGCGGCACCAGCCGCGACGTCATCCACTCGTTCTGGATCCCGCGCCTCAACGGCAAGCGCGACATGGTCCCCGGACGCATCCACACGCTGCGCATGCAGGCCTACGAGCCGGGCATCTACGCCGGCCAGTGCGCGGAGTTCTGCGGCCTCAGCCACGCGAACATGCGCATGGAGGTCGTCTCGCTCGACGGCGGCGACTTCGAGACGTGGAAGGCGAACCAGCTCGCCGAGTACGAGGCCCCCGAGGCCGACTCGCTCGCCGCCGAGGGCGAGACGTCGTTCATCGCCAACTGCTCGCGGTGCCACCAGGTCGACGGGCTGCTCGACGCCGACGGCAACCCCGTCGTGTCCCGCCCCGACCAGCAGGTGTACCCCGGCGCGGCGCCGAACCTGACCAACCTGATGACCCGCAACACGTTCGCCGGTGCCTCGTGGGACCTGCTCAGCGAGTCGGGCCGCGAGGGCGTCGTGGGCTGCCGCGAGCGGGTGTGGGAAGCGGAGCCGGAGGACTTCGGCGAGCTCTACCTGCAGGGCGTGAGCGAGGACTGCCTCAACGAGGTCGACCTGCGCGAGTGGCTGCGCAACGCCCCCGCGAAGAAGCCGATGTACGCCGATCCCGAGCAGCTCGAGCAGACCGACGGGCTGTACCGCGGCATGCCCTACCTGGCCCTCAGCGAGGACCAGATCGACCAGCTGATCGCCTACCTGCTCGAGCGCAAGTGAGGTTCCGGATGCCCCGGAGGGGAGACCGATAGCCATGGCCATCATCGAACGGCCCGACACCGACACGACGATCGTCGTCGACGACGAGCGTGGTCGCGGCGACGCGGTCACCGCGACCTCGTCGTTCGGCTACCTGCGCCGCCCCGTCGAGACCACGGGGTGGAGGTCGTGGGCCTTCTCCGTCGACCACAAGAAGATCGGCATCATGTACGGCGTCACGGCGATGGCGTTCTTCGTGATGGGCGGTCTCGAGGCGGGCCTGATCCGCCTCCAGCTCGCGCAGCCGGAGGGGACGATCCTCTCCGCCGACAAGTACAACCAGATGTTCACGATGCACGCCACCACGATGGTGTTCCTGTTCGTGATGCCGATGGCGGCGGCGTTCGCCAACTACTTCATCCCGCTGCAGATCGGAGCGCGCGACGTCGCGTTCCCGCGCCTGAACGCCCTGTCGTTCTGGGTCTTCCTGTTCGGTGGGCTGTTCATCTCCTCGTCGTGGCTGCTCGGCGGAGGCGCCGACGGCGGCTGGTTCATGTACGCCCCGAACTCCGACACCCCGTTCTCGCCCGGTGACGGCGTCGACTTCTGGGTGCTCGGGCTGCAGATCACCGGCATCGCGTCGCTGGTCGGCGCGATCAACCTGATCGTGACCGTGCTCAACATGCGCGCCCCGGGGATGTCGCTGATGCGCATGCCGATCTTCACCTGGATGGCGTTCGTCGTGCAGTTCCTGCTGCTCTTCGCGATCCCCGTGATCACCGTGGCGCTCTTCCTGCTGATGTTCCAGCGCCAGTACGGGGCGACGTTCTTCTCCGTCGAGGAGGGCGCCGACCCGCTCCTGTGGCAGCACCTGTTCTGGATCTTCGGGCACCCCGAGGTGTACATCCTCGTGCTGCCGAGCTTCGGCATCATCTCCGAGGTGCTCCCGGTCTTCTCCAAGAAGCCGCTGTTCGGCTACCCCTTCGTCGTCTTCTCCGGCGCCGCCATCGGCTTCGTCGGCTGGGGCGTGTGGGCCCACCACATGTTCGCCTCCGGTCTCGGCCCCATCTCGGTGGCGGTGTTCTCGGTCGCGACGATGGCGATCGCGGTGCCGACCGGGGTGAAGATCATCAACTGGACGCTGACCATGTGGGGCGGCAAGCTGAAGTTCACCACCGCGATGCTGTTCGCGATCGGCCTGATCGTGGAGTTCACGATCGGCGGCCTCTCGGGCGTCACCCACTCGGTCGCCCCGTCCGACACCCAGCAGACCGACACGTACTACATCGTCGCCCACTTCCACTACGTGATCTTCGGCGGCGCCGTGCTCGGGCTCTTCTCCGGGATGTACTACTGGTGGCCGAAGGTGTTCGGCAAGATGCTGAACGAGACCCTCGGCAAGTGGAACTTCTGGACGATGATCGTCGGGATGAACATGGCGTTCGGACCGATGCACATCATCGGTCTGCAGGGCCAGCCCCGCCGCATGTACCAGTGGACGGAGAACCGGGCCGGCGAGGGGTTCTTCAACCTCGGCTTCTGGAACCTGATCGCGACCATCGGCACCGGGATCCTGATCATCGGCGTTCTGCTGTTCTTCATCAACGCGTTCATGAGCATCAAGAGCCCGCCCGCCCCGCTCGACCCGTGGGACGCGCGCTCGCTCGAGTGGATGACCACCAACCCCCCGAAGCCGCACAACTTCGACCGCACTCCCACGGTCCACTCCCTCGACGAGGTGTTCCACCGCAAGTACGAGGACATCGGCGAGGACGGGAACCACGACTACGTCCGACGGTCGTCGCTCGAGGAGATCGTGCTGGCCGAGGAGGCCGCCGGCGACGAGCACATCCACCTGCCGGCGCCCTCGTACTGGCCGATCGTGCTCGCGTTCGCCCTGCCGATCATGTCCTACGGCGTGATCTACTCGACCTGGCTGATCGCGATCGGCGGCGCCGTCGCGATCGCCGCGATGTTCGGCTGGGCGCTCGAGCCGGCGGACGCCGATCCGTCCGACTTCGACCCGCCCACGAACGACGAGACCAGCAAGGAGCTGGCCAATGTCTGACACCCGGGACGACACCGACACCCGGCCGGGGGAGAAGGACGACGTCGTCTCCGACACGGTCCGCGAGGGTGTCGAGATCATCGAGGACCACCTCCGCGACGATCACACCCACGACGAGGCCCGCGCCGAGCACGGTCACACCCCGATCGAGGAGGTCGAGGGCCACCCCGGTGGCGGACACCACACCTCGCTGGGGCTCTCCAACACCAAGCTGGCGATGTGGCTGTTCCTGGGCTCGGAGTGCCTCCTGTTCGGCGGGCTGATCTCGACCTACATGCTGTATCGCAACCGGCACAGCAACGACGTCGGCCCCGACCAGCTCTGGGACATCCCGTTCACCTCGGCGTCGAGCTTCGTGCTGCTGATGTCATCGCTCACGATGGTGCTCGCCGTGTCCGCCGCGAACCGCAAGGACGATCGCAACACCAAGCTGTGGCTGCTCGTCACCGCCACCCTCGGCGGGTTGTTCGTCGCCGGGCAGGTGTACGAGTTCACCACGTTCTACCGCGAGGGCCTCGGCTACACCGAGAGCCTGTTCGCGTCGAGCTTCTACACCCTGACCGGGTTCCACGGGGTCCACGTGTCGGTCGGCATCGTCATGCTGATCGCGCTGACCGGGATGGTCGCCAAGGGCCGCATCGCCGGCGACAAGGCCGAGACCGTCGAGATGATCGGCCTCTACTGGCACTTCGTCGACGTCGTGTGGATCATCATCTTCACCCTCGTGTACCTGATCCCGGCCTGACGGAGACCCGATGAGCACCGACGCCACCACCACCGACACGACGACCACCGATCCGTCCACGGATCCGGCGGGTGACGCGACCCCCACCGGGGACGCGACGGCCGCGGGCGGCGAGTCGCGCACCGTCGGTCAGACGTCGAGCGACCGCGACTCGGGCCACCGGACCGGTCAGCACGACGACGAGGCCGAGCACCTCTCCGACAACCGCTACATCGTCATCGCGCTGATCCTCGCGGTGATCACGGCCGCCGAGGTCGCCGCCAGCTACATCGACCTCGGCCCGGTGTTCATCCCGCTGCTGCTGATCATGATGGCGGTGAAGTTCCTGACGGTGGTGCTGTACTTCATGCACCTGAAGTTCGACAACAAGCTCTTCAAGCGCCTCTTCTACACCGGGCTGATCCTGGCGGTGTTCGTGTACTGCGCCGCCCTGCTGACGTTCCGCTTCTTCGATTCCTGAGCCGATGATCGCCCAGGTCGCCGCCGACGCCGCCCCGTGGGCGTTCCGCTGGCACCCGGAGGTCTGGGCGCTGGTCGCGTTCCTCATCGGCGCCTACGTGTACATGGTCCGCGTGATCGGACCGCGGGCGGTGCCGGAGGGCACGCCGGCGGTGACTCGGGCGAACAAGATCGCGTTCGCCGCGGCGATGGGGATGCTGTGGGTCGCGTCCGACTGGCCGATGCACGACATCGGCGAGCAGTACCTGTACTCGGCGCACATGCTGCAGCACATGATGCTCAGCTACTTCCTGCCGCCGCTGGCGCTGCTCGCGACGCCGACGTGGCTGATGCGCGTGCTGATCGGCGAGGGTCGCCTGCGCGACGTGGTCGGCTTCCTCGCCAAGCCGGTGATCGCCGGGGTGCTGTTCAACCTCGTGGTGATCGTCACCCACGTCCCCCAGATCGTGTCGGCCTCGGTCGACTCCGGCCCGCTGCACTACACGGTCCACGTGGCCGTCGTGCTGCTCTCGCTGCTGATGTGGATGCCGGTCGTCGGGCCGCTGCCGGAGCTGCGGATCGGCCCGCTCGGCAAGTGCATCTACCTGTTCCTGCAGTCGGTCGTGCCGACGGTGCCGGCCGCCTGGCTGACCTTCGCCGAGGGCGTGGTGTACAAGAGCTACGACATCCCGGTCCGCGTGTTCGGGTGGAGCGTCACGGTCGACCAGCAGCTCGCCGGCGCGATCATGAAGACCGGCGGCGGGATCTTCCTGTGGTCGATCGTGGTGTTCATCTTCTTCCGCCGCTTCGCCCACGACTACGCGAGCGAGCACGACTACCGGCGCTCGCCCGGCACGTCGATCCCCGACGCGGAGATCGTCGGCTCCAGCGACGCCCCGCTGACGACCGAGGACGTCGAGAAGGCGTTCGCGTCGAGCCGCGCCCGCACCGGCGACTGATCGCATCGCTCGCGGCTGCTCGTCTCGCCGCACGGGAGCGGTGAGGACGCAGCGACGGAACCGACCGGCGAACCACCGGACCGGCCGCTGGAGCCGCGCAGTAGCCTCGCTGCTCGTGATCGATCAACGGCTGCTGCGCTCCGACCTCGACGGCGTCAAGGCCGCGATGTCGCGCCGCCACCGCCCGGAGCTGCTCGACGACCTCGACCGGGCAGCCGGCCTCGACGCACGCCTGCTCGACATCGGGCGCGAGCGCGACGGCATCCGCGCTCGGGTGAACTCGATCTCCAAGGAGGTCGGCGGGCTGCGTCGCGACGGGCGCGTCGAGGAGGCCGAGGAGCTGCAGACCTCGAGCCGGGAGCTGGGCGCCGACGAGAAGCGCCTCGCGACCGAGCACGACGAGGTGTCCGCCGAGCTGCGCGACGTCCTGCTCGGGATCCCCAACGTGCCCGACGACGACGCCCCCGACGGGGCCGGCGAGGAGGACAACCCGATCGTCACCGGTCCCGTCGATCTGCCCGACGCGTTCCCGGCGCACCGCCGCGTCCCCCACTGGGAGGTCGCCGACGAGCTGGGGATCCTCGACAACCGACGAGCCGCGAAGATCTCGGGCGCGATGTTCACCCTCCAGCGCGGCGCCGGCGCGACGCTCGCCCGAGCGCTGTGCCAGTACGGCCTCGACCTCAACGCCGACGTCCACGAGGAGGTGCGCGCGCCGTCGCTGGTCAGCACGGCGACGCTCACCGCCACCGGCCAGCTCCCCAAGTTCGCCGACGACGCCTACGCCATCGAGCGCGACGACCTGTGGGCGAGCCCGACCGCCGAGGCGCCGCTCACGTCGCTGTACGCGGGCGAGACCCTCGACGACACCGCGCTCCCGATCCGGTTGATGGCGCACAGCTCGTCGTTCCGCCGCGAGTCGGGATCGGCCGGTCGCGACACCCGGGGGATGCTGCGCTCCCACGAGTTCGACAAGGTCGAGCTGATGGCCTACTCGACCCCGGAGGCGGCGCCCGGCCTGCTCGACGACATGGTCGAGCGAGCACGGCGGGCGATCGAGGGGCTCGGCCTGCCGTACCGGGTGATCGACATCTGCACCGGCGACATGGGCCAGAGCCACCACCGCAGCTTCGACGTCGAGGTCTACGCACCCGGAGCGGACGCGTGGCTCGAGGTGTCGTCGGTGAGCTGGCTCGGGGACTACCAGGCGCGCCGGGCGCAGATCCGCTTCCGCCGCCACGACGCGGACGGATCGCCGGTGAAGGGGTCCGACTTCGCCCACACCCTCAACGGCTCCGCGCTCGCCGTGCCGCGCGTGTGGGCCGCGATCATCGAGAACTTCCGCGAGGAGGACGGCTCGGTCACGGTTCCCGAGGTGCTCCACCCGTACATGCGCGGGATCACCTCGATCCGCGCCAGCTGATCGGTCGGCGCGGTCGACTCCGTGCCGCCGTGCGAGACTCGGCGAGTGGGCGACTCGATCCGGGACCGCAGGACGCGCTACGAGACGGCCGGCCTCGACGTCGGCGACCTCGACGCCGATCCGGTCGCGCAGTGGCGTCGGTGGTACGAGCAGGCGGAGGATGCCGCGATCGCCGAGCCGAACGCGATGACGCTGGGGACCGTCGGACGCGACGGGCTGCCCGACGCCCGGGTCGTGCTGTGCCGCGGGGCCGACGAGGCCGGCCTCGCGTTCTACACGAACTACGAGGGAGCCAAGAGCCGCCAGCTCGACGCGGCTCCGGCGGCATCGGTGGTGTTCGCCTGGCTCGATCTGCACCGCCAGGTCCGTGCGCGCGGCGCCGTGGAGCAGATGTCGGGCACCGAGTCCGACGACTACTTCCGTTCGCGCCCGCGCGAGAGCCAGATCGGGGCGTGGGCGTCCCCGCAGAGCCGGGTGATCGCCGATCGAGCGACCCTGGAGGTTCGCGTCGCCGAGGTCGAGGAGCGCTTCGACGGCCGCGAGGTCGACCGACCGGGCTTCTGGGGAGGGTGGCGCGTGGTGCCGACCGAGTGGGAGTTCTGGCAGGGGCGCCCGGGGCGGCTGCACGACCGGCTGCGCTACCGGCGTGCCGGCCCGGACGATCGCGTCGGCGACGGGCAGGTGCGCGACGGCTGGATCGTCGAGCGGTTGGCGCCGTGAGGCGGATCGTGGAGCGATGGAGCCATCCCGGAAACTGGACGCCGGCTGGTTGGTCGTGCCCCACCCATCGGCGAAGCTGGCGCGATGACGGCGACCAAGGTGCTGGTGGTGGACGACGAGCCCACGGTCCGCGAGGTGGTGGCCGGGTACCTGCGCCGTGACGGCCACGAGGTCGCCGAGGCCGCCGACGGGACCACCGCGCTCGCGCTGCTCGAGTCCGAGCCCCCCGACCTCGTCGTTCTCGACATGATGCTCCCGGGGGTCAACGGCCTCGACATCCTGCGTCGCGTCCGCTCGACGAGCGACATCCCGGTGATCATGCTGACGGCGCGCGCCGAGGAGACCGACCGGGTGTCGGGCCTCGAGCTCGGTGCCGACGACTACGTGGTCAAGCCGTTCTCGCCGCGCGAGCTCGCGGCGCGCGTCAACGGGGTGCTGCGGCGCACGGTCGGGCGTGCCGCCGCCTCGCCCCAGCGGCTCGAGTTCGACGGCCTCGTCATCGATCCGCTCGCTCGCGAGGTCGTCCTCGGCGACCGGGTGGTCGAGCTCACGCCGAAGGAGTTCGACGTGCTGGCGTTCCTCGCCGCCTCGCCACGGCAGGTCTTCTCGCGCGCGCAGCTGCTCGAGCAGGTGTGGATGTCGTCGCCCGACTGGCAGGACCCGGCCACCGTGACCGTCCACGTGCGTCGCATCCGGAACAAGATCGAAGCCGACCCCGAGCACCCCCGGTGGATCACCACCGTGTGGGGCGTCGGGTACCGGTTCGAGCCGTGACGGGCGCCGCCCCGCCGCAGCTGCCGTCGACGGCGCGACGACGGATCCTCGGGGTGAGCCGCCTGGGGCGCCGCTTCCTCGGGGCGAACCTGGTGGTTCTCGGAGTCGCGATGCTGATGATCGCGATCGCCGCGCAGACGATGTTCATCAGCGGTCACGACCAGGAGTTCCTGATGTGGGCGCTGATCCCGGCGGTCCTCGCCGCGACCGTGGTCGCGCTGCTGCTCGCTCGGCCGGTGGCGCGCGACGCGAACCGCATCTGCGACGCGGCGATGCGAGTCGCGACGGGCGACCTCACCGCCCGCTCGGGGGTGCGGCGCCAGGACGAGCTCGGCGATGCCGCCGCGATGTTCGACGTGATGGTCGTGCGCCTCGACGTGGTCGAGAAGGAGCGCGCCCTGATGCTGTCGTCGATCTCCCACGACCTGCGGACCCCGCTCGCCGCGCTGCGCGCCGCGGTCGAGGCGATCCGCGACGGGGTGGCGCCCGACCCCGACATGTACCTCGTGGGGATGGAGCGCCAGGTCCGGGCCCTGTCGTCGCTGGTCGACGACCTCCAGCTCCACAGCCGGCTCGTCAGCGGCACGCTCGAGCTCGACCGCGGGGCGCTCGATCTGATGGAGCTGGCCGACGAGGCGATGGAGACGCTGCGCCCGCTCGCCGAGATCCGCGACGTCAAGCTGCTGCTCGAGGCGGGGGCGCGCGTCACGATCGACGCCGACGGGTCGCAGCTCGCCCGGGTCGTGCGGAACCTGCTCGACAACGCGATCCGCCACGCCCCGGCCGACTCGGTCGTCCTAGTGCAGATCGCTCGCGACGGCGAGGACGCGCTGCTGCGCGTGATCGACGAGGGCGCCGGGTTCCCCGCCGACTTCCGGTCCCGGGCGTTCGAGCCGTTCACCCGCGCCGACGAGGCGCGCGACGTGCGCACGGGGACGGCCGGCCTCGGCCTGTCGATCGCGCGCGGGATCGTGACCGCTCACCGCGGCACCGTCGGCCTCGGCGACGGACCGGGCGGTGTCGTCGAGGTGCGGCTCCCGCTCTGAGCGAGCGCGACGCCGATCGGCGCGTCGCCGGATCGCCGGGGCCGACCCGTCCCGAGACCGGGTCAGGTCGAGCCGTCGGAGCCCCACGTCGACACCGCGTCGACGAGCCCGGCGATGAGCGACTCCGTGTGGGGGACGAGGCCCGGCCCCTCCCAGTCCCACCACAGCGGGCTCGACCCGCGCACCCGCGGCGGCAGCTCGATCTGGACGCCCTGGCGGAGCGCGAGGTTCACCGGGTTGCGCGGGTGCAGACCGCGCAGCTTCTCGGGGATCGAGTCGAGGTCGGTGAGCACGTCGTAGGCCGGCAGGTGGGTGCGCAGCGCCTCCCCCACGTGCTCGGCGAACTCGCGGTTGCGCCCGCCGAGCAGGAGGGAGCCGAATAGCCCCCGGCGCCCGAACCCGTGGATCGTCACCACGATCTCGACGTGGTCGAGGAAGGCGGCCAGGGCGGGGGAGTCGTCGGGGTCGACCTTCGTCGACGACAGGTGCTCGCGCATCGTCGGCGGCTGGATCACGGCGTACAGCGACGCCCCCGACGCGTCGGCGGCCCGGCGCGCGATCACGTCGGTGAGCCACTCGAGGTTGCCGCCGTGGTACGCCATGAACCCGATCGGGCTGCGCAGCTCGCACACCTCCTCGACCCCCGGCGCGTCGAGGATCGTGGCGAAGTCTCCCATCGGACCCCCATGATGCACCCGGGGCGCCGGAACCGTCGGGGCGGGGCCGGTGGGACCCTCTCCGGCCGTACGCTGGTGCCGATGCTGGTGTGGATGGACCTCGAGATGACCGGCCTCGACCACACCCGCGACGTCATCGTCGAGATCGCCACGCTGATCACCGACGACGACCTCGAGATCGTCGCCGAGGGCCCCGACCTGGTGGTCGCCGCCCCCGACGAGGCGATCGCCCAGATGGATCCGTTCGTGGTGGCGATGCACACGCGGTCGGGGTTGCTCGACCAGATCACCGCCGCGACGCTGAGCCTGGCCGACGCCGGCGAGCAGACGCTCGCGTTCATCCGCGAGCACGTCCCCGTCGAGCGCACCGTGCCGCTGTGCGGCAACTCGATCGGGACCGACCGTCGCTTCCTCGCCGCCTACCTGCCCGAGATCGAGGAGTACCTGCACTACCGATCGATCGACGTCTCGAGCGTCAAGGAGCTGGTCAAGCGGTGGTACCCCGAGCTCGACGCGAAGCGCCCCCGGGGGGAGGGGACCCACCGGGCGCTCGACGACATCCGCGCCTCGGTGCGCGAGCTCGCGTACTACCGCGACCACGTGTTCGCCGAGCGGACCCCGGCGGCCCCCGACGACGCGGACGGCACCGCCGACGCCGACGTCGACGCGCCCGACGCGGCCGCTGCGGGCGACGCGCCCGGTGCCGCGAGCGCGCCCGCCTGAGCCCGAGAGGTCGGCGGGACCCGGGCGGGCCGTCGTCACCCGAACCGGTACCGTTCTCGCATGCGCGCAGTCGTCCTTCACGAGCACGGTGGACCCGAGGTCCTGACGATCGAGGAGGTCGAGGACCCGGTGGCCGGTCCGGGCCAGATCCTCGTCGACGTCGCCCACACCGCCCTGAACCGCGCCGACACCCTGCAGCGTCAGGGCGGGTACCCCGACCCGCGCGACCGTGACGTCGAGATCCCCGGGCTGGAGTACGCGGGGACCGTCGCGGCCCTCGGCGACGACGTCACCGAGTGGTCGGTCGGCGATCGGGTGATGGGGATCGAGGCGGGGGGCTGCTACGCCGAGAAGGTCGTCACCCACGCCCGCCAGGCCCTGCCGGTGCCCGACGGCGTGGAGCTGTCCGACGCCGCCGCGATCTCCGAGGTGTTCCTCACCGCGTGGGACGCCCTCGTGGTGCAGGGGGGCCTGACCAGCGGCCGGTGGGCCCTCGTGCACGCCGGCGCCTCGGGCGTCGGGACCGCGTCGATCCAGATCGCGAAGGCGATCGGGGCGCGGATCGCGGTCACCTGCTCGGAGGGGAAGATGGAGGCGTGCCGCGAGCTGGGTGCCGACCTCGTCCTCGAGCGCAGCCCGTCGGACTGGGCCTCCGAGCTGGCCGAGGCGGTGCCCGACGGCGTCGACGTCGTGCTCGACGTCGTGGGCGGCGAGGAGGCCGAGCGCAACCTGCGCGCCGTGGCCGTCGACGGCACGATCGTGCAGGTCGGGTTGATGGGGGGCGCGAGCGCGCCGATCACGATCGGGCTGCTCCTCGCGAAGCGGATCACCTGGATCGGGACCACGCTCCGCGCGCGGCCGCTCGAGCGCAAGCTCGTGCTGTGCCGCCGGTTCCTCGCCGAGGTCGTGCCGTTGTTCGAGTCGGGAGCTCTGCGCCCGGTGATCGATTCGCGCTACGCGCTCGACGACATCGCCGATGCGCACCGCCACATGGAGTCGAACGCGTCGATCGGCAAGATCCTGATCGACCTCTGAGCACGGTGCCCGGGGCGTGGCTCGGCGGGGCGACGCGACGCGGGTCGCTCAGGCCGGGTCGGCGGTCTCGACCGCGTCGTCGGCGTCGTCGGGGACGAGCATCCGCCGGTAGCTGAACCAGGCGCCGATCGCCAGCACGACGAGCGCGAGGAGCGCGAACGGCAGGATCGGGAAGCCGTCGGTGGGGATCTCGCCCCAGATGAACGAGACCGAGCCGGCGATCACGTGACCGTCGGCGGGCACCGGCGCCAGGTAGCGGACGAAGTACCGCCCCTCGCGATCGATCCGGTCGAAGTCGATCCGGGCGGTGGTGTCGCCGGTGACCACGGTCGTGCCGCCGAGGTTCTCGACGTCCCCGCCCCCGATGTCGTAGGTGAGGAACATCTGGGAGTCCTCGCTGATCGTCTCGCCGAAGTCGATCTCGACGCTCGAGATGGGCTCGTCGACGGTCTCACCGGCCGCCGGCGTCGACGACGCGATGTCGTCGTGAGCGGACCCGACGGCGGCCCAGCCGAGGACGACGGATGACGTCGCGGCGAGAAGCGCGACGAGCAGCGCGAGGAGCCGCGCCGTGATCGAGCTCGACGTCCGCGCACCCACGGTCACCATTCAATCACCGGCTGCGGGTGCCGACTCGGCGCCCCTTCCACGTCACGTCACGCCCGAGCACGAGCGCGACGGCGCTGCTCGCCACGACGACGACGAGCGCGGCCACGAGCAGGGGGTAGGCGGCGGCGGCCCACCACCGGACGCTGCCGGCGCGACGTCCGAGCACCCACACCTGGATCGCGGACACCGGGTAGACGAGCGGCGCGGCGATCCACCCGCCGGCGAGCGAGGCGACCCACGCGACCGTGGCCAGCGCCACCCACCACGGCGTCGAGGAGGCCCCCGCCGCGATGCTGCGCGTCCAGCCCTCGACGAGCTGGGGCACCCCTCGGGGGTACATCCGGAACGTCGTCGAGTCGGGTGAGCCGACGTGGAGCATCGAGCGCCCGACGTTGCGGGCGAGCGCGACGTCCTCGACGTGGGCGGCGCGCACCTCCGCCGCGGCGTGACCGCCCGAGCGCAGGTAGGCGCTCCGATCGAGCGCGACGACGGGCCCGAACGCGGCGCTGGTGCTCGGGCGGTGCCCCCACGGCCCGAACGCGGCGCACCCCATCAGCGCGACCACGTTCACGAGCGCGCTCGGCTGCTCGGAGGCCGTCTCCATGCGGTGCCACGGTTGCACCGACACGATCGCACCCGGGTGGGCGGCGACCTGCGCGGCGAGGTCGTCCAGGAGGGTCGGCGACGGACGGACGTCCGCGTCGACGAAGACGAGCACGTCCGCCTCGACGGCGCTCGCCCCGTGCCAGCACGCGTGGGACTTCCCCGCCCACCCCGCCGGGAGCTCCGGGGGGACGAGCACCTCGGCGCCGAGCTCGCGCGCGATGCGCCCGGTCGCGTCCGTCGAGTGGTCGTCGACGACCACGATCCGGTCACCGGGGCGCCGTTGGTCGACGAGCGGTCGCACGAGCTGCGCGATCGAGGCCTCCTCGTCGCGGGCGGGGATCACCACGGCGACCGTCGCCCGCTCGGCGACGTGCGACGACGGGAGCTGTCGAGGGGACCACAGCAGGAGCCACCCGAGGGCCCACCCGACGGCGAACACGGCGACCTCGACGGCGCCGTGCTCGATCCCGGCGATGCGCACCCCGACCGCCTCCACCTAGTCGGGCGGCCCGGCGGATCCCGGGGCGGCGTCGACGAGGCGCTCGACGGAGCCGGGCTCGTCGATCGGATCGACGTGCACCGGCACGCCGAGCTCGAGGCGTCGCCTCCGGGGGATCTCGCTCGTCCTCGGCGCACGGGTGCGCGTCGTCGCCGCAGCGACGTCGGCCATCAGTTCGTCTCCCCAGCCGGTCCGAGCACGCCGGCCATCATCGCACGAGGGCCGCGAACCCGCCGATCGCGGTCCCGCCCGAAACCTCCTTGACCCGGCAGGTGCGGTCGTGGTTGCCTGGACTCCGACGCCGAACGACGGCGATCGGCCCGAGCACGACGGAAGGGGGCGCACCATGACGACGACCACCGACCTCCACGTCTCCGGTCGTGCGCGCCCCGAGGCCGTCGCGACGCTCCCGCTCTCGATCTGCGCCGCCGGAAGCGCGACCGGCGCTGCTCGTTCGATCGCACCCGTCGCATCGGACGGGCACGGGACCGGTGGGTTCCGGATCACGTTCGTCGACGGCATCGCCATCGTCGCAGACCGCGCGATGACGTCCTGGAACGAGTCCGACGTGCGCCCGACCCCCGGCCGCCTCGAGGCCGTGACGTAGCTCCGCTCCGTCACCATCCTCCTCGAGGCCGCCGGGTTCACCAGAACCCGGCGGCCTTCGTCGTTTTCCGGCCCGAACCCGCCCCGCACCGGTCCCGTCCGACACCGATCACACCATCCATCCCACCATCCATCCCACCACCCATCCCCCGACAAGGAGACCCGATGACCACCTCGACGATGCCCGCCCGGGCCACCCGCACCACCCGGCGTCCGACGCCGCGGACCGCACCGATCCCACGACCCGACACCACCGACCCCCGACCCGAGGACCACGCCGTGACCATCCTGGACGACCTGCTCGACCGCAGCGGGCGCGAACCCGAACCCCTGCCACCCGACCGCCCACCTCCCGAACCGGCCGAGCTCGAGCTCGAGGAGGTGCCCGGCGCCTCGACGCGGGCGCCCGCCGCGCGCTGCGCCGACGGGAACGGGACCCTGTCGGGGCTGTTCTTCTCCGACGACCTCGTCGACGTCGCGCGGGCGAAGGCGATGTGCTCGCTGTGCCCGCTGTCGACCGAGTGCCTCGCCGGCGCCCTCGAGCGAGAGGAGCCGTGGGGCGTGTGGGGCGGTGAGCTGCTGTCCGGTGGTCGGATCGTGGCCAACAAGCGACCCTGCGGGCGCCCGCCGAAGGTCCCGCGACCCGAGATCACCTACGACGAGATGGGTCCCGTCGGGGTCGTCGCGTGACCCCTCGACGGACACGGCCCCGGGAGCGCCCGTCGCCCCCGGGGCCGGTCGGGTTCGCGGAACGTTCCCGCCCGACCCGGCGATCGCGTCGAGAACGATCACTACCCTCGGTGGTGTGAACGTCCCTCGCCCGCGCCTGCTCGTCGCGTCGCTGCTCGCGGCCGTCGTCGTCGGGGTGCTCGGCGGGATCGTGTGGGCGCGCACGGTCGCCGAGGACGGCCCGGCGGTCGACGCGGAGCTGACCGACGCCCGTGACCGCACGCTCCCCACGACCGTGGGCGAGCTCACCCCCAACGGCCGGCCCGACGCCCTCCCGGCGGCGGCGATGTCGGACGTCGACGGTCGGTCGGTGTCCACGTCCGACCTGCTCGGCGGCGACCCGTTGGTGATCAACCTCTGGTTCTCCACGTGCGCGCCGTGCGCGAAGGAGCTCCCCGACTTCGCCGAGGTCCACGCCGAGGTCGGCGACCGGGTGCGCTTCGTGGGCGTCAACACGCTCGACTCGGTGCCGGTCATGCAGCGCTTCGCCTCCGAGCGCGGCGTCGACTACGAGTTGCTGCGCGACGACCTCGCCGAGTTCACCGACGGGATCGAGGCGTCCAACTTCCCGATCACGGTGTTCGCGACCTCCGACGGGACGGTGGTCGACCAGAGCGGGGTGCTCGACGCCGACGGACTGCGGGAGCGCGTCGACCGCCTCCTCGCGGCCGAGGAGGACGTGGGGTGAGCCTGTCGTTCATCCGGGGACTCGTCGCAGCCGTGAACCCCTGCGGGTTCATCCTGCTGCCGACCTACCTGATGTACTTCCTCGGGATCTCGACCGGCGCCGTGGGCACCCAGCGCGCGACGATCCGCCGGGCGCTGCTCGTCAGCGCCGCCGTCTCGGCCGGGTTCCTCTCGGTGTTCGCCGTCGCCGGCGTCGTGGCGTACAACTTCACCAGCTGGATCAACGAGAACGCGAAGTACGCCACCGTGGGGATCGCCGCCGGGCTGCTCGCGCTCGGGATCGCGATGCTGCTCGGGTACGAGCCGTCGTTCCTCACCCCCTCGATCGACGTCGGCGAGAAGGACCGCACGATCGCGTCGATGTTCGTCTACGGCGTGGCCTACGCCGTCGCGTCGATCGGATGCACGATCGGTCTGTTCATCGCGACGGTCTTCTCCTCGACGGCGCGCGACGGCCTCGTGTCGGGGGTGGCGAACTTCGTGGTCTACGGGGCGGGGATGGCGCTGCTCGTGAGCGCGCTCACGATCGCCATCGCGTTCGCGAACACCAGCCTGCTGAACCTGCTGCGATCGAGCCTGGCCCACGTCGACCGGGTCGCGGCGGCCTTCGTGGTGCTGTCGTCGCTCTACCTCTTCTGGTACTTCTACTGGGTCGACCTGCGCGAGGAGGGAGACCCGATCACCCTGTGGGTCGAGGGTCGCCAGGCGGCGATCGCCAGCTTCCTCGACGGCAACTGGCCGACGGTCGCGATCGTGATCCTGTCGGTGGTCGTGGCGGCGATCGGCTACGTCACGTCCACCCGTCGCCGCGACGTCGTCGCGGTCGCCGCCGTCGGCGTGGCCGTCACCGTCGGGGTGTGGGCCACGGTCGGGACCGAGCCGTGGAGGGTGGGCCTGATCGCCGCCGCCGCCGTGGTCGGCGCGGCGCTCGGCGCCGGCGCCGGGCGCGAGACGAGCGGTCCCGACGTCGGCGATCGCGCGCGCGGTTCCGATCCCTCGCCCGTCGCGAGCCGACCGACGCCTCGCTGACCCGCTCCGCCGGGCGATCGCGCCCCTCGGTGTCGACGTCGACGCGGGCCGGGTGCGGCCGGTGCCCAGGGGTCCCGCCGCTGTGGGTCGCCCGCGCCCTCCACCCGTGCGCGCGAGCTCGCGGACGATGCCGAGGCGGCGCACGGGCCCGAGCACGCCGCACCGCTCGCACGTGGCCTCTCGGATCGACGGGTCGCCGCGCCGCCGTGATCGGGAGCCCCCCGCCGTCCGCCACGGTCGGCCCCCCCGCCCCGTGCCGGAGTCGCGGATGCGTGCGCGCGGGTCGGGCCGCGTAGGTTGCTCGCATGGCCGACGACTTCGACCCGACGACCGTCCCGATCCGCACCGCCGCGACGGTGATGCTCGTGCGCGACGCCCACGACGGCGAGCCCGGCGTCGAGGTGTTCATGCTCCGCCGCACCGGCGACGCGGCGTTCGGCGCGGGGATGTACGTGTTCCCCGGCGGTCGGGTGGACGACGTCGACCGCGCGGACGAGATCGAGCCCTTCTGCCGTGGGCTCGACGACGCGGACGCGTCGCGCCAGCTCGGCATCGACGCCGGCGGGCTCGCGTACTGGATGGCGGCGATCCGCGAGTGCTTCGAGGAAGCCGGCATCCTCCTCGCCGAGCGACGCGACGGCGGCACCCTCGACCTCGCCGACGACGACCGCCACGCCGTCCACGACGGGACCCTGTCGATGGTCGAGCTGTGCCGCCGCGACGACCTGGTGATGGAGCTCGCGACGACCCAGTACGTCGACCACTGGATCACCCCGGCCGGCGAGGCGCGCCGCTTCGACACGCGCTTCTTCGTCACCGAGGCCCCCGAGGGCCAGGACGGCCTGCACGACGAGAAGGAGACCGTCGACAGCCTGTGGATCCGCCCCGAGACCGCGCTGCGGCGGGCGGATGACGGTGAGCTGATGATGATGCCGCCGACGTTGAAGAACCTGCGCTGGCTCGCCGAGCACGACACGGCGGGCGCCGCCGTCGAGGCGGGCGTCGCGATCGAGCGGCCCGCGGTCGTGCTGCCCAAGCTGCGCGTCGACGACGACGGCCGGGTGCTCGGCGTCGCGATGCCGGGCGACGACGACTACGACTCGCTCTGAGCGGGCGCGGCGCCGTCGCTCGTCGGACCGGCGCTCAGGTCCCCTGGGCGTCGAGCTCGGCGAACGCCGCGTCGACGTTCTCGAACATCCGCGCCGTGCACCCGGCCATGTCGACCTGCTCGGGGTCGACGAGCGGGGCGAGGTCGTCGACGATCGTCCGGGCGATGGCGCGGAACACCTCGGAGGCGGGGCCGTCTCCGTCGAGCACGACCGGTCGGCCCGCGTCGCCCCCGGCCGAGACGGCCGTCTCGATCGGGATCCGGCCCAGCAGCGGGGCGTCGATCGCCGCCGCCAACGCCTCGCCACCTCCCGAACCGAACAGCGCGTGCTCGTCGCCGTGGGGATCGGTGAAGGTGGACATGTTCTCGATCACCCCGACGACGCGCAGGAAGCTGCGCTTGGCCATGTCGGCGGCGCGCTGGGCGACCTTCTGCGCGGCGAGCGCCGGGGTGGTGACGACGATCAGGTCGGTCGCCGGGAGCAACCGGGCGAGGCCCATCTGCACGTCGCCGGTGCCGGGCGGCATGTCGATCAGGAGGTAGTCGAGCTCGCCCCAGCGCACGTCGCGGAGGAACTGCTCGACGGCCTTGGTGAGCATCAGGCCGCGCCACATCAGCGCCGTGTCCTCGTCGACGAGGAACCCGGTCGAGACGACCTTCAGCAGCCCGTCGCCGACGCGGCGCTCGTTCGGCACGATCAGCGGCTTGTCGGAGCCCTCGACGCGCTCGGCCTCCATCCGGTCGCCGATCCCGAGCAGGCGGGGGACGGAGAACCCCCAGATGTCGGCGTCGAGCACGCCGACGGTGTGCCCGCTCGCGGCGAGCGCGGCGGCGAGGTTGACGGTCACCGAGCTCTTGCCGACGCCGCCCTTGCCGGAGGCGATGGCGATCACGTTGCACGACTCGGGGACCATCGTGTCCGCGGCGGTGCCCCGGGCGTTCCAGCGGGCCTTGGTCATCACCTCGCTGCGCTCCTCGGCGGTCATCTCGCCCCACACGATCACCGTGTCGGAGACGCCCGGGTGGAGCCCGACGCGCGTCTCCACCTCGTCGCGGATCTCGGCGCGCATCGGGCAGCCGCTGATCGTCAGCTTGATCTTCACCGTGACCACGCCGTCGTCGGACACCTCGACCGACGGGACCATGCCGAGCGAGACGATGTCGGACCCGAGCTCGGGGTCGATCACGTTGCCCAGCACCTCGATGACCTCGTCGGCCGTCGGGGGGTCGCCGATCGCGGGTGCGTCGACCGTGCCGACGGTGGAGGGTGGCGCATCGCCGGAGGCGTCGCGGAGTTCGTTCGACGAGCTCATCGACTCATTTTACCGGCGCATCCCGTGTAATCTCGATCCGTGGCCGAGACCCCACCGAACCTCGACGTGCTCAAGGCGCTCGGCGACAACACGCGCTACGCGATCTACCTCGAGCTCGCGCGCTCGCCGCGGCCGCTCGCGACGGCCGACGTCGCGGACGTCCTCGGGCTCCACGCCAACACCGTGCGCCCCCACCTCGAGCGGATGCGCGAGGTCGGCCTGCTCGACCTCGAGGTCGGTGCCCGTGGCGACGTCGGTCGGCCCCAGCACCGCTACTCGGTGGCGGCCGACGCCCCGTCGCTCGGTCTCGAGCCCCCGACGATGCCGGTGCTGGCGCGCATGGTGCTCGCCATGGCGCGCCGCATCGGGGCCGACCCCGACGACGCGTTCGCCGTCGGTGACGAGGAGGGCCGGACGCGCGCTCGACCCCACGAGAGCGCACCGTCGACGCTCGAGGCGCTCGTCGACGACCTCGACCGCCTCGGGTTCGACCCGATCGTCGCCGCGGCCGACGCCGGAGGGGACGCGCTCGTCGACGACCGGGCAGCCGCGGATCGCTGGACCCGACCCGACGGCCGGCTGGGGCCGGGCGGCGACGACGCCGCGGTCGTCGCGTTCGCGAACTGCCCGTTCTCCGACCTCGCCCGCGAGCACCCCGACCTCGTGTGCAGCCTCCACCGGGGACTGGTCACCGGCTTCGTCGAGCAGGTGGGCGACGCCCGGGTCGCCGACTTCCGCTCGATCACCAGCCGCACGCCGTGCCGGATGACGGTGTCGGCCCCCTGAGGACGACCGGGGCCGCGAGGCAGTACGCTGACGGCCCAGGATCCGATGCTCGATCCCACCAGGAGGAATCGCCCATGATCACGCTCACCGATCCCGCCGCCCACAAGGTGCGCCAGCTGCTCGACGCCGAAGGCGCCGAGGACCTCGCGCTGCGCGTCGCCGTGCGACCCGGCGGCTGCTCCGGCTTCTCGTACGAGATGTTCTTCGACGGCGACGTCGCCGCCGACGACACCACGGCCGAGTACCCCGACCACGTCAAGGTCGTCGTCGATCCCGCCTCCGCCCAGCTGCTCGAAGGAGCGACGCTGGACTACAAGGACGGGCTCGACCAGTCCGGGTTCGCGATCACGAACCCCAACGCGAGCCGCACCTGCGGCTGCGGCCAGTCGTTCTCCTGACGCGCTCGACGCCGAGCGCGTGACGCTCTCGGCGTCGGTCGGATCGCTCAGCCGACGGCGTCGAGCCGCTCGCGCAGCTCGGTCGCGTCCCACAGCCCGTCGAGTCGCTCGACGATCGCCCCCGTCGCGTCGGTGATGAACACCGCCGGTTCGTAGGTCATCTCGACCGCGTCGACGGCGGGCGCGACGGTCGTCGCGGTCCCGTCGGTGAACACCTCGGCGTGGACGAAGGCGAAGCGGTCCGCGTACTCCTCGGAGACCTCGATCGTCGCCTCGAGCGCCGGGGTGCACGATCCCGTCTGGCAGAACGCGGGCGTACCGACCAGGTAGACGACGCCACGATCGAGCTCCAGCGCCTCGGTGAGGGTGATCGCGTGGAACGGGCACGCCGGATCGCGGGTGCAGATCGGATCGACCCCGCGGGCGTCGCCGACCGTCGGGGTGTCGAAGGCCGCCAGCTGCTGGCCCGGGTGGGGCACCGCGACCTCGTCGGAGGCGAACACCTGGAACGCCGCGCCGGTCGGGGGGCCGCCGTCGATCACGAGCGTGTAGACGCCGGGGGCCTCGACCACCGGTCGGAACGCGTAGTACGGCGCCGGCGCGACGTCACGGCGCACCGCCTCGATGCGGGGGCCGAGCGGAGCGGAGTCGGCGTCGAGGACCTGCGCGCCGAGCGTCGAGGGGCCGTCGACGACGAACTGGGCGTCGGTCCCCGCGAGGCTGAACGGCAGGCGCACCTCCCCGGGCACGGCGACGCTCTGGGGGAACCGCTGCACCACCGTGTAGGTGTCGGGCGCCAACCCGTCGCCGCTCGCAGCGGAGCCGCCTCCGTCGTCGCCTCCGTCCGAGCCGCACGCCGCCAGCACCCCGGTCGTGGCCGCTCCGATCAGGAACGCGCGCCGACCGAGCGCAGCGGCGGATCCGGGTGGGTCGGACGGGGTTCGCATGGGCGGAGGGAGGCGCGGATCGAGCCGAGCGCGACCACGTCCTCCGGATCGAGACGATATCGCTCCGGGTCGCACGACGGATCGCGCCCGAGCAATAGCCTGGCGCGATGAGCACCCCCCTCGGCCCCTACACCCCGGTGGTCCGCTCCGGCGACCTCGTCTTCGTCTCCGGTCAGGGCGGCCTGCTCGACGGGAGCGTCGTCGACGGCGGGGTGGCCGCGGAGACGGCGCAGGCGATGACGAACCTGCGCGACCTGCTCGCCGAGGTCGGCGCATCGCTCGACGACGTCGTCAAGACGACGTGCTTCCTGACCGACATGGAGAACTACGCCAAGTTCAACCGCGAGTACTCCGCGGCGTTCGGTGACCACCGCCCGGCGCGGTCGTGCGTGGCGGTCCGGTCGCTGCCCGCCGGGTTCCTCGTGGAGATCGAGGCGATCGCCCACCTCGCCGGCGGCGACTGAGTGGTCCGCCCGGCGCACGGGCTCCTCGAGATCCGCACGACCCCTCGACGTTCGGTGGCACCCGCACGCCGCGGGTAGGATCGGGCCCGTGCTCGGAGCGATCATCCTCATCGTCGCGATGCTCGCGATCCCCGTCGCGGTCCTGATGACCGGTGCCGCGGCGTCGGCCGGTCTCGGCGAGGCGATGCGGCGCGACGGGGTCGCGCGCCACCCCGACAGCGAGCTGCTCGAGCTCGAAGACTGACCGGTCGGTGAGCGATCCGCCGCCGACCGCCGGCACCGCCGACGTCGTGGTCGCGCACTCCCGCTGCGTCGCCACCGTCGACGACGAGCGGCGCGAGATCGACGACGGGTGGGTGGCGATCGCCGACGGCCTGGTGACCGCGATCGGTTCGGGTGAGCCCCCGGACGCGGTGACCACGATCGATGCGTCCGGGTGCCTCGTCACGCCGGGGCTGGTGAACACCCACCACCACCTGTTCCAGAACCTGACGCGGGCGTACCCGCCGATGATCGACAAGCCGCTGTTCGGGTGGCTGCGCTCGCTCTACCCGTTGTGGCGCACGATCGACGCCGAGTCGGTGCACGTCTCGGCCTGGGTCGGCCTGGCCGAGCTCGCGCTGTCGGGGTGCACCACCTCCACCGACCACCTCTACCTGCACCCCCACGGCGCCGGCGACCTGCTGACGGCCGAGATCGACGCGGCGCGCGACCTGGGGGTGCGGTTCCACCCCACCCGGGGGTCGATGTCGCTGTCGGTCAAGGACGGAGGGCTGCCCCCCGACGACGTCGTCGCCGACGACGACGAGATCCTCGCGGCCTGCGAGGAGGCCGTCGCCCGGCACCACGACCGGTCGTTCGCGGCGATGACCCGCATCGCCCTCGCGCCCTGCTCGCCGTTCTCGGTGACCGAGGAGCTGATGGTGCGCACCGCCGAGCTGGCCGAGCGCCTCGACGTCCGGCTGCACACCCACTTCGCCGAGAACGCCGAGGACGACGCGTTCAGCCTCGAGACGTTCGGCTGCCGCCCGACCGAGTACCTCGAGCGCACCGGCTGGTGCACCGACCGCACCTGGGTCGCGCACTGCGTGACCCCCGACGCCGACGAGATCGCCCGACTCGGCGCCGCCGGGGTGTCGGCGGCGCACTGCCCCTCGAGCAACATGATCCTGGCGTCGGGGATCTCACCGGTGGTCGACCTGCGCGCCGCCGGTGTCGACGTCGGTCTCGGCGTCGACGGATCGTCGTCGGCGGACAGCGCGTCGCTGTGGCTCGAGGCCCGTCAGGCGATGCTGCTCGCGAAGCTGCGCGACGGGGCGGACGCCGGATCGGCGCGGATGGCGCTCGAGATCGCGACCCTCGGCGGCGCTCGGTGCCTGGGGCGCGAGGGCGAGATCGGATCGCTCCGCGTCGGCGGGGTCGGTGATCTCGCCGTGTGGGACCTCACCGGGCCGGTCCACGCCGGCGCGGTGTCGGACCCCGTGGAGGCGTGGCTGCGCTGCGGACCGGTGTCCGCGCGCGACACCCTCGTGGCCGGGCGTGCGATCGTGCGCGACTCGCGGTTGGTGAGCGAGCGCGTCGCGGAGTTCCTCGTCGAGCACGACCGCCTCGCGCGCCGCGTCCAGCAGGCGATCTGACGCGCCGCGACCGGGTGCGGGCGCGCCAGGGGACCGGCCCCGAGGTCGCGGCGGACCCGACGAGGCGCCGGCGGGGACCGGTGACGTGGCGTGGCTGCGGCGACTCGCCAGACTGTCGAGATGCGCGCCGGCCCGATCGCTCTGATGTGGTTCGCCGCGCTCGCGCCCGTCGCGTGCTCGACGACGGAGGCGTCGTCGGGCACCGCCGCCACGACGACGTCCAGCGCCGCCGCGACGACCGCTGCCACGACGACGACCACGACCGAGCCGAGCGGACCGCGCGCCGAGCGCCCCGCCGCGGTCGCCGAGATCGTCGTGATCGGCGACTCGATCACCGTCGGCGCCACCCCGTCGCTCGAGGAGCAGCTCGCGCTCGCGGGCTACCCGGTCACGATCCTGGCCCAGGAAGGCAAGCGGATGGACGCCGACCCGGGCGGGAACACGAGCGGGACCGACCTCGCGACGTCGCTGGCCTCCGAACCCGACCCCGAGCTCGCCGCCGACCCGGCCGAGCGGTTGTGGGTGGTCGCCCTCGGAACCAACGACATCGGCAACTCGACCGAGGTCGACGACATCGTGGCGGTCGTCGACGAGGTGCTCGAGCCGATCCCCGACGACGCGCCGCTGATCTGGATCGACACGTGGATCGCGCACCGCGCCGAGGGCAGCGAGCTGATGAACGCAGCGATCGAGCGAGCGCTCGACGAACGGGGCAACGCGACGGTCGGCCGGTGGAGCGAGCTCGCGACGGACCCCGGCGTGCTCAGCGGCGACGGGGTGCACCCGAGCGATCGCGGCTCGATCGAGTTCGCCACCCTCGTCGCCGAGACGGTCGAGGACTTCGTCGGCGCCTGAGGGCCGCGCTCCGATGGTCGCGCGCCGTCGGTGCACCGCGAAGCTGCGTCCTCGACCGACGTTCGGCCGACCCCTCGGGAGACCGGGGGGATCCGTCCACCGAGGAGACCGATGGATCGCACGCCCCCCGCCCCCGCTGACACGACCTCCCCTCGCCGACGGGCGCCGAGTCGGGTCGGGCTCGCAGCGCTCGCGTCGGTGACGATGGCCGTCGCCGGCGGCTTCGTCGGAGCGCGGGTCGCCGCGCAGAGCGCCCCCTCCGCGTCGGCACCGTCGCACTACGTCGCGATCGACGGCTTCCGGGCGTACGACTCGCGCACGATCGACGATCGCGAGCGGATCGATTCCCAGCGGATCATCGGTCTTCAGAGGTACGACGGCGTCGAGCCGAGGATCCCGACCGAGGCCGTCGCCGTCGCGTACACGGTCACCGCGACCGCCACCGAGGGCAGCGGGTACGCGGCTCTGCAGGGTCTCGAGGACGAGCGAACGGAGATCATCTCGAACCTCGCGTGGACCGGCTCCGGCCAGCGCGAGGTGAACAGCGGGATCGTGCCGACGTTCCGCGGCGACAACCCGAACGACCAGCTCGCACGGCTGACGGTCGGCGGGACCGGCGCCGCCGCTCACGTCGTCATCGACGTGGTCGGCTACCTGCTGCCCGCCGACTGACGTGGTCGGACGACCCGTCGGGCCGCTCCGACGGACGCACGTGGGTCAGGTCTCCCAGCGGGACTGGCCGAAGCGGTAGCCGACCGAGCGCACCGTCTGGATCAGCCCGGCGTGCTGCTCGCCGAGCTTGGCGCGCAGGCGCCGGACGTGGACGTCGACGGTGCGGGCGCCCCCGTAGTACTCGTAGCCCCACACGCGGCTCAGCAGGATCTCACGCGTGAACACCTTCCCCGGGTTCTGCGCCAGGAACTTGAGGAGCTCGTACTCCATGTAGGTCATGTCGAGCGGTCGGCCGGCGATCGACGCCTGGTAGGTCTCGAGGTTGAGGATCAGCTCCCCGTACTCGACGAGATCGGCGGAGGTGACCTCGACCTCGGCGGTCAGCATGTGCCGGAGCCGGGCCTCGAGCTCCGCGGGGTGGAACGGCGAGAGGCAGAAGTCGTCGAACAGGTCGTCACGGTGCTGCAGCTCGCCGATCTGGGCGCCGGTGACCAGGACCAGCGCGCGCGCCGGGTCGGAGTTCTGCTTGCGCGCCGAGCGCAGGAACGCCCACGCGCCGTCGAGGTCGGCGGAGGCGTCGACGACGATGCCGGCCCAGCCGCCGTCGGGCTCGGCCTCGTTCGCGGCCGAGATCGTCGCGACGGCCTTCCATGAGTAGCCGGCGAGATCGAGGGTGCGCGCGAGCTCCGGCGGCGCGGGGTCGGCGAGCACCACGAGCATCCGCGCGCCGTCCCCGCTCACAGCGCCCTCAGGTAGCGATCGCGCTCGAACGGCGTGACCTGGGTCTTGTAGGCGCGCCACTCGGAGCGCTTGTTGCGCAGGAACCACTCGAAGATGTGCTCGCCGAGGGCCTCGCGCACCAGGCTCGACTCCTCCATCACGACGAGCGCGTCGTGGAGCGACTGGGGGAGCTTGTCGATCCCGCGCTGGCCGAGCTCGTCGTCGTCGATCTCGAACAGGTTGGCGTCGGCCTCGACCGGCAGCTCGTAGCCGCCCTCGATCCCGCGCATCCCGGCCGCGAGGATGACGCTGAACGCGAGGTACGGGTTGCAGGCCGGATCGGCGGAGCGGTACTCGATGCGGGTGGCGAGCGGGTTCGAGCTCTTCGCGATCGGGACGCGGATCAGGCCGCTGCGGTTGTTGCGCGCCCAGCTGATGTGCACGGGGGCCTCGAAGTCGGGGACGAGGCGCTTGTAGCTGTTGACGGTCTGGTTGGTGACCGCCGTGATCTCCTTCGCGTGCCGCAGGAGGCCGGCCATGAAGCACTTCGCCGTCTCGCTCAGGCGGTAGCGGTCGTCGCCGTCGTAGAAGGCGTTCTCGTCGCCGCGGAACAGCGACATGTGCAGGTGCATCCCCGAGCCCTGCATCCCCTCGACGGGCTTGGGCATGAAGGTCGCGTGCACCCCGCTGCGGGCCGCGATCTCGCGCACCGCGAGGCGCAGCGTCATCACCGAGTCGGCCATCGTCATCGCATCGGTGTGGCGCAGGTCGATCTCCTGCTGGCCCGGCGCGTCCTCGTGGAAGCTGTACTCGACGGGGATCCCCATCGTCTCGATCGTGCGGATCGTCTGCTTGCGCAGCTCGCCGGTGAGGTCGTTGGTGGTGTGGTCGAAGAAGCCGCCCTGATCGATGGGGACCGGCTCGGCGCCCGGCACCGGGGGCTCGAAGTAGAAGAACTCGACGTCGGGAGCCATGTAGAAGGTGAGGCCGGCCTCGTGGGCGGCGCGCACGTGGCGGCGCAGCACCTGGCGGGGATCGCCCTCGAAGGGGGTGCCGTCGAGGTGGTGGACGTCGCAGAAGATGCGCGCCTCGGGGGCGAGGGGGTCGCCCCACGGCAGCAGCTCGTAGGTGTCGGGGTCGGGGATCGCGAGGACGTCGGACTCCTGCACGCGGCTGAAGCCGTCGATCGAGGACCCGTCGAAGGTCATCCCGTCCGAGAGCGCGTTGTCGAGCTCGGGCGGGGTGATCGCGAGGCTCTTGAGGTTCCCGAGCACGTCGGTGAACCAGAGCCGGATCAGGCGCACGCCGCGCTCCTCCACGGATCGCAGGACGTAGTCGCGCTGCTGCTCGAGCATGCTCACCCCACCAGCCTTCCAGGTTCGATCGGGGACGGAAGAAGAGGACGACGAGGGGCGAGAGATCGCTCCCTCGCCCCTGTCGCCCGTCGGTGCTCTCGGCCGCCCGCCGGCGGCCGGAGCGCTCAGCTCAGCTCGGCATCGCCGAGCAGACGGTGTCCGTCATCAGCCGGGCGACGACGTAGGGGTCCATGTTGCCGTTCGGGCGACGATCCTCGAGGTAGCCCTTGCCGTCCTGGTCGACCTGCCACGGGATGCGGATCGAGGCGCCGCGATCGGACACGCCGAAGCTGAACTGGTCGAAGCGCTGCGTCTCGTGGGCGCCCGTGAGGCGGTCCTCGACGCCGGCGCCGTAGTTCTTGATGTGCAGGGCGGCCTTCTCGCCGAGTGCCTTGCACCCCTCCTCGATGAACCTGAGGCCGTCGTCGTCGCGCATCTCGGCGGTGGAGAAGTTGGTGTGCGCACCCGCGCCGTTCCAGTCGCCCTTGACCGGCTTCGCGTCGATGCTGATCACCACGCCGTACTCCTCGGCGATGCGGTGGAGCAGCCAGCGCGCGACCCACAGCTCATCGCCGACCTCGAGCAGGCCGCGCGGTCCGACCTGGAACTCCCACTGACCGGGCATGACCTCGGCGTTGATCCCCGACAGGCCGACGCCGGCCCTGAGGCACGCGTCCATGTGCTCCTCGGCGATGGTGCGACCGGTGATCGCGTACTCGCCGACGCCGCAGTAGTACGGGCCCTGCGGAGCGGGGTAGCCGCCCTCGGGGAACCCGAGCGGGCTGAGATCGGACTTGAGCATCGTGTACTCCTGCTCGATCCCGAACAGCGGCTCGTGCTTCTTGTACTTCTTCGCCGTCTTCGCGGCGGCGGCGCGCGTGTTGGTCGGGTGCGGCTTGCCGTTCACGAGCATCACCTCGCACATCACGAGCACGTCGTCCCCGCCGCGGATCGGGTCGGGGAACGCCCGGACGGGCTTGAGCACGCAGTCGCTCTTGTCGCCGGTCGCCTGGTTCGTCGAGGAACCGTCGAAGCCCCAGATCGGGTAGTCGTCCGTCGGCTCGTCGAGGATCTTCGTCTTCGAGCGCAGCGACGGGGTCGGTTCCGTCCCGTCGATCCAGATGTACTCGGCCTTGATTGCCACGTGTCTGTCCTCGTTCTCTCGCTGTCGGTGGTGGTCTCGTCGGCCCCTGCGGGACCCGGCGGACCCTATCGTGGGGCCCGAGACCGAGTTCGAAGGGTGCCCCACGCGTGGTTTCCGACCCGTTGCCCGTCCGTGAACGGAATGTGAAAGGGGGTCCCGGCGCTGGTCGGAGGGGGTCGCGGCCTGCCGAGTCGACCGCCCGGCGCCGAGGTCGTAGCGTGCGGTGATGCGTCGTGCGCTGTCCGTGCTGTCGATCGTCGTCGCCGCCGTGGTGGTGTCCCAGGGTGCCGGTGGCGAGCACCTCGGGGCCGCGCCGCCCGGGTTCGTCGACGAGGTCGTCGCCGACGTCGCGACGCTCACCACGGTCGAGGGCCTCCCCGACGGTCGGGTGGTGGTGCTCGAGCAGACGGGGCGGGTCCTGCGCGTCGACGACCGCGGCCCGGCCACCGAGGTGGTGACGCTGGCCGACTTCGCCGTGTGCTCGAACTCCGAGCGCGGCCTGCTCGGCTTCGCCACCGACCCGGCCTTCGTCACGGCGGGGTTCGTGTACGTCTACCGCACCGTCGCGGCGAACGCCCCGGGCGGGTGCGTGAACCGCGTCAGCCGGTTCTTCATGGACGAGGGCGGGATCGACACCGCCAGCGAGGTGGTGCTGATCGACCGCATCTCGGCGGTCAACGGCAACCACAACGGCGGCGACGTCGAGGTCGGCAACGACGGGTTCCTCTACGTGGCCACGGGAGACGCCGGGCGCGACCCGCGCGGCGACTCCGGCACGGCGGGAGCGAACGACGCCGCCCAGGACCTGTCGCTGCTGAACGGCAAGATCCTGCGCGTCGACCGGGTGACCGGGCGGGCGCCGTCGTCCAACCCGTTCACCGGCCCGGGGACCGCGGAGTGCCGGCTGCGCGGCAACACCGCCGCGACCCCCACCACGACGTGCCGGGAGATCTTCGCGTCGGGCCTGCGCAACCCGTACCGGTTCGCGTTCGACCCGAACACCGACGACACCCGGTTCCGGATCAACGACGTCGGCCAGGGGGCGCGCGAGGAGGTCGACGAGGGCGTTCCCGGGGCGAACTACGGCTGGCCGATCCGGGAGGGCCGTTGCCCGCAGGGCGAGAACCCGCCCTGCGCCGGACCTCCGAGCGGCCTGGTCGACCCGATCGCCGACTACGGCCACGACGACGGCCTGTTCGTCACCGGAGGGGCGTACGTGCCCGACGGCGCCTGGCCCGCCGCGTACGACGGGACCTACCTCGTCGCCGACGGGGCGCTGGGCACCGTGTGGGCGTACCGCGGCGGCAGCGACGTCGCGAGCTCGGAGGTGTTCGACACCGTGTCGCGACCGACCGACCTGGCGTTCACGACCGGACCCGACGGCGCCGAGCTGTGGTACGTCCAGCAGAACGGCGAGATCCACGTCGTGCGGCCCCCGCTCGCGCCGGCTGCCGCCGACAGCGGCCCGCAGCGCTACGAGGCGCTGCCGGCGCTCGATCGGCGCTTCGACTCGCGCGCCACGTCGTCGGGCTCGCCGCTGCGTGCCGGGCAGACGCGCCTGGTCGACCTCGACGCTCCCGCCGAGGCGACGGCCGCCGTGGCCAACGTGGCCCTCGTCCAGCCGCGCTCGCAGTCGGCGTTCGCCACGGCGTGGGCGCCTCGCACGGCACGACCGGCCACCTCCAACGTCAACGCTCCGCCGGCCGACAACGTCTCGAACCTGACGGTCGTCCCGCTCGACTCCGAGGGCCGTGCCCTCGTCTTCACCCAGGCGACGGCGCACGTCCTGATCGACGTCGCCGGCTTCTACGTCGACGAGCCGGGGGCGGTCGCGGCCGGGCGCTTCACGGCGACCGACCCCTACCGCCTGGTCGACACCCGCCGGCCGTTCGCCGACCTCAACGTGTACGCGCGTCGCCCCGCGGGTCGCGGCGAGCGGGTCGAGGTGCTCGTCGCCGGCGAGGGCGGGGTGCCGCTCGACGTCGATCGGGTCGACGCGGTCGCGGTCACGATCACCGCGATCAACTCGACGTCGCCGACCCCCGGCTTCGCGACGGCGGTCAGCCAGGGTTCGCCGCTCCCCGTCGCCTCGAACGTGAACGTGAACAGCGCTCCCGACGTCCGGGCCAACCTCGCGCTCGTCGCGCTCGACGACCGGTCGCGGATCGACGTGTACCTGGAGCGCGTCGACGAGGTCGTGGTCGACGTGGTCGGCTACGTCACCGGCGATGCGTCGGCGCCGGCCACCGGCGGCCGCTTCCACCTCGTCGCCCCGAGCCGAGAGGTCGACACGCGCGTCGGCCTCGGCTTCGGGCGGCTCCGCGCCGGCGCCCGAGCGGGGATCGACCCGAGCGCCGCGCCGGCCTCGGCGTCGGCGGTCGCCCAGAACCTCACGTTGGCCCGGACGGCCGGTCGGGGCTACCTGACGGCCTTCTCCGGTGGCGCGGTGCCCGAGGTCTCCAACGTCAACGCGAGCGGACCCGGCCAGATCCGGGCGGCGTTCGCCCTGACCCGCCTCGACGCCGGCGGCGAGGTGCTCTTCGCCGGCGAGTCGTCCACCGACCTCACGGTCGACGTGCTCGGCTGGTTCGAGTAGTCGTCTCACGGCGGGCCTCGCCACGGCGGAGCCCGCCGGGCGCGGTCGTCGCCGGTCCCGTCAGGGCTCGACGACGGTGGTCTCGTCGAGCTCGGGGTCGGCGGCGATCTCGTCGGGCGTCCAGGCGACCTGGCGCCACTCCTTCTCGCTGAACCGGATCGTCGGGGCGGCGAAGCCCTCGGAGTCGCGCAGCCCCGTCTGGCCGTAGGTGAGCATCGCCGACGCGCTCGGGTCGCCGGCGGTGTAGTCGACCACGAGCAGGAAGCTGGCCCCGTAGTTGATCGGGTACCCGTCGCCGCGCAGCTCGCCACCCGGGACGACGAGGTCGCCGCGGGTCGGCGCCTCCTCGCCCGAGGTGCCCCGCGACGACCACGACACGACGTTGGTCACCCCCTCGAGGTCGGTCCCGCCGTGGATCGGGATCCTGTCGCCCGTGCGCGACGTGAACTGCGCGGAGCCCAGCGTCGAGCCGACGTCGAAGCCCCCGGCGCGCAGGGTCTGCACGGCGCGCGCCATCGCCTGCAGGACCGGAGCCGGGTCGGCGGTGAACCCCGCCGGCGTGGTCGTCGGCCGCTCCGGATCGAACGGCTCGGAGAAGAGGGTCCCGGCCTCGGTGAGATCACCCCGATCGAAGCGGGCCAACGTCTCGCGCCACAGCGTCGCGCCGGAGCTGTCGAGGTCGAAGCGGCCGTCCCACCCGGCGAGCACGTCGCACGCGGGAGTCAGGTCGACGGTCTGGGCCGGGAGCGCGACGGCACCGTCGTCGTCGATCAGCTCGGGCACCTCGACGATCGGGGCCGCCCGGCAGGCCTCGACGACGGGGGCGCGCAGCAGGCGCGCCGTCGACGCCGCGTTGTCGAGCACCGCGCCGCGCAGCTCGGCGGGGCTGAACAGGCCGTCGTCCCCGGCCAGCCCCTCGCGGTTCGTCGACGACAGGACCGCTGCGTTCTGGCGCGTGCGCATCGACTGGGCGATCCCCTGGCGACCGAACATCACCGAGTGGTCGCCCGACAGGGTGAACTCGTCGCTGGGGACCCAGAAGCTGTCGTTCGCGTTGAACACGTAGTCGTCGCGCTCGACCTTCGGGAACTCCTCGTACGCGACGAGCCCGGGGTCGCGCGATCCCTCGACCTCCTCCCACCGGAACCGGCTGTCCGAGCCGTCGAGCAGGATCACACCCGACGCCGCGGCGAGGCTCGTCAGGCCCTCCCCCGAGTCGCGCTCGGCGATGTAGAGCAGCTCCGCCTCGGCCGACAGGTTCGGGGTGGCGGAGGTGTCGGCGTACCAGGTGCGACCGTCGGCCCCGACCGCGATCGTGTTGAACAGCGGCACCCCCTGGTGGCGCCGGTGGGCCTCGACGACGTCGTCCAGGCTCGACACGTCGAGCAGGTCGGCGTAGAGCTCGACGAACTCGTCGTTGTCGATGTTGGCGTCGCGGTAGGTCACCACGCGCTCGGAGCTCCAGCCGACGCCGGGGAAGTCGAGGATCGGGCCGTACTCGCTGCGGTGCAGCGTGCGCGCCTCGCGATCGAACGACCCGTCGGGCCGCAGGATCTCGACGGTGTGCTCGACGGCGGTCATCTCCCGCGGTTCGCCGTCGACGAGGTAGGTGGTCGCCGAGCCGGGAGCGAGGTCGAGCGTGTAGGCCGTGAACCGGTGGCCCGCCGACACCGTGTGCGTCCAGGCGGCGCCGGCGGTGAACCCGATCCCGACGCCGGGGAGCCCGACGAGCTGCGCCCCGTAGACGTCGATCTCGCCGGGGACCGTGAGGTGGACCTCGGCGAAGCGCAGCTCGCCCTCCCACGGGAAGTGCGGGTTCGCGACGAGCATCCCGCCCGAGCCGCCCTCGGTCCGCTCCGCGCCGATCGCCCACCCGTTGGACCCCACGTCGACGGGGGGCGCCAGCGCGGCGAAGCCCTCGGCGGTCGCGTCGTCGGACGGCGGTGCGCCACCGGGGGGCGCCGCGTCCGGCGCCGCGGGGGGTCGCGCCGAGGCGATGAAGTCGGTGAGGTTCGCGCTGCTGGCGAGCAGCGCGACGGAGCGGGCGTAGGCGTAGACGTCGAGCGCCTCGACCGGCGCGATCCAGTCGTCGCCGGCGCACCACCCGTCGAGGTCGCCGTCGCCGTCGTCGAGTCGTCGGTTCCACCCGGCGGCGAACGCCTCGAACTCGGAGCGCACGTCCTGCGACGCCGCGGCGAAGTCGTCGGCGGCGACGCCGACGACGTCGATCGCCCGCCACGCGAAGTCGCTCTCGACGTTCTGGCCGTCGGCGCCGGGGCCCTGGTGGGCCGAGCGCTCCCCCCGGATCTTGAGGATCTGGTCGACGAGGGTGCACCCGTGGTCCTGCGCGCTGACGTAGCCCTGCCCGAACGCGAGGTCGTCGACGTCGCGTCCCTCGATGTGCGGGACCGAGCCCGTCGTGCGGCGGATCGTCGCCTCGTACGCGGGAGGCTCGGGCGCGGACGTCGTCGTGGTCTCGGACACCGTCGCGGCGGTCGTGGTCGTCGTGGTGTCGGGCGAGGTCGGCAGCGGGATCGACTCGGGACCGTCACCGGGCGTGCAGGCGGCGGCGACGAGCGCGACGGCGCCCAGCGCGGCGGCCACCGTCCTCCTCGATCCCGACCGCTGGCGCACGACCCCCCATGTTGCCAGACCTCGAGGCGGCGGACGGCTCGACGGAGGGGTCGATCGGGCCGGGGCTAGGGTCGGCCCGGTGACGGTGCTCCGAGTCGCGCTCGCCCAGCTCAACCCCACCGTCGGCGCGCTCGAGGCCAACCTCGCCAAGTTGGTCGCGGCCTACGACGAAGCCGAGTCCGCCGGCTGCGACATCGTCGCCTTCCCCGAGCTCTCGACGACGGGGTACCCGCCGGAGGACCTCGTGCTCAAGCCGGGGTTCGTGGAGGACAACCTCGAGGTGCTCGAGCGCTTCGCGGCGCGCACCGGTCGCTGCGCCGCCGTGGTCGGCTTCGTCGACCAGGACCGCGACCTGTACAACGCGGCGGCGGTGTGCGTCGGCGGGGCCGTCGTCGGGCGGTACCACAAGCGGCTCCTGCCGAACTCGACGGTCTTCGACGAGCAGCGCTACTTCACCGCCGGCGACCTGTCCGACCCGCTCGAGCTGTACTTGATCGGTGGCGTGAAGGTCGGCATCTCGATCTGCGAGGACATCTGGAGCCCGTCCGGCCCGGTCGCCGAGCAGGCGGCCGCGGGTGCCGAGCTGAACGTGAACATCAACGGGTCGCCGTACGCGGTGGACAAGGACGCGGTGCGCGAGCGACTGCTCGCCACGCGCGCGACCGACTCGAGCTGCGCGATCGTCTACGTCAACCAGGTCGGTGGCCAGGACGAGCTGGTGTTCGACGGCGGGTCGGTCGCCCTCGACCACGAGGGCGCGCTGCTCGGGCGCGCCGAGCAGTTCCGCGAGCAGCTTCTCGTCGTCGACGTGCCGGTCCCGCCGGTGTACCGCAAGCGGCTGCTCGACCCGCGCGGCCGGGCGACCGAGGCGCTGCTCCCCGTGGTCGAGGTGTCGACCGCACCGGTGGGCGCCGCGTCGCCGCCGGCCTCGCCGATCGCCGAGCCGTTCGACGCCGATCGCGAGCTCTACGACGCCCTCGTGCTCGGCACCGGCGACTACTGCCGCAAGAACGGCTTCGACGACGTCGTGATCGGTCTGTCGGGCGGGATCGACTCGACGATCGTCGCGACGATCGCGGTCGACGCCCTCGGCGCGGACCACGTGCACGGGGTGTCGATGCCGTCGCGCCACTCCTCGGACCACTCGCGCTCGGACGCCCAGCTGCTCGCCGAGAACCTCGGCATCGACTACCGGACGATCTCGATCGAGCCGGCCTTCGAGGCGTTCGAGGAGATGCTCGCGGAGTCGTTCGCGGGGCGCGAACCCGGTCTCACGCTCGAGAACATCCAGTCGCGCTGCCGGGGGCAGACCCTGATGGCGCTGTCCAACGAGTTCGGGTGGATGGTGCTGACGACGGGGAACAAGAGCGAGCTCGCGGTCGGGTACTTCACGATCTACGGCGACTCGGTGGGCGGGTACGCGGCGATCAAGGACGTGCTCAAGACCCGGGTGTACGACCTGTGCCGCTACGTCAACCGGCGCGACGGCCGCGAGGTGATCCCCGAGGGGGTGATCACCAAGGCGCCGTCGGCCGAGCTGCGACCCGATCAGCGCGACGACGACAGCCTGCCCCCGTACGAGGTCCTCGACCCGATCCTGCAGCTCTACGTCGAGGACGACCGCACCGCCGGCGAGATCGTCGAGCTCGGCCACGACCCCGACCTCGTGCAGCGGGTGACGCGCCTCGTCGACGTCGCGGAGTACAAGCGGCGTCAGAGCCCGCCCGGGGTGCGCGTCAGCCGCAAGGCGTTCGGCAAGGACCGCCGCCTGCCGATCACGTCGCACTACCGCGGTTGATCGCGACGGCCCCACCACGACCACCCCACCACGACCGCTCCACCACGACGTCTCCACCACGACGTCGGGCGCGCCGGAGCGGCGGCGGAGCTCAGTCGAGGCGCATCGAGGCGTCGATCGTCTCGCCGCTCTCGCCGACCGCCCGCTTGAGCTGGGCCTCGCCCAGGGCGGTGAAGGTGGCCGTCGCCTCGGCGCGCACGACGCCCTTCAGGTTGGAGATGCGCGCCGCGGTCCGGATCTCGCTGTCGGTCTGCTCGACGACCTCGGCGACGACGACGTGGGGCTTGTCGACGTAGATCGCCCGGTGGAAGTCGGTCGACGTGGTCGAGGTGACGGCCCACTGCCGGCCGATCGCGATGCACGCCCACGCCATCGCCTCGTCGAGGACGGCGAGCACGACGCCGCCGTGGAGCATCGTCGGCGCGCCGCTGAACGCATCGGGGAGGGAGAACTCCGCCGTGACGACGTCGCGATCGTCGTCGTGGAAGAACGGGATCTTCAGCCCTGCGGCGTTCGACTGCTCGCACACGAAGCAGTTGGTGTCGTAGCCGAGGTCGTCGTTGTGCAGCCTGATGCGCGTCACACCCGTGACGCTACGCGATCGCAGGGCCACGAGCGGTCGCGGAGACGTGGTCGGACGCCGCTGCGGGGGCGACGCGGCGGCTGGACCACACTGGGGCGGTGACCGCCCCGATCCGCTACGACGACGACCTGCGGGAGGCGATCGAGCAGCGCCTGGCGCGCCACGACCGCGTCGAGCTCGAGCTCGAGGGACGTCGACACGCAGCCGTCGCGATCGTGCTGGTCGACTCCCGGGTCGGCGACGACGTGGACGACCCCCACGAGTTCTCCGACGCCGACATGCGCGTGATCCCCGGGTACGAGGGCGGCCTCGACGGGGCCATGTCCGGGGTGGCCGGCGGGGCGTCGTTCGTGCTCTGCCGGCGCAGCGCCGGGTTGAGCACCCACGCCTCGCAGTGGGCGCTGCCCGGTGGGCGCGTCGACGACGGCGAGACGGTGGTCGAGGCGGCGTTGCGCGAGACGTGGGAGGAGGTCGGCGCACGCATCCCGCCGGACCGCGTGCTCGGGCTGCTCGACGACTACGCGACCCGCTCCGGCTACGTGATGACCCCGGTCGTGGTGTGGGCGGGCAGCGACGTGGAGCTCGACCCGAACCCCGACGAGGTGCTCGCCGCGTACCGCATCGGGCTCCACGAGCTGGCCCGCGACGACTCGCCGCGCTTCGTCGAGATCCCCGAGAGCGATCGGCCGGTGGTGCAGGTCCCGCTCGGCGGCGACCTGATCCACGCCCCGACCGGGGCGGTCCTCGTCGGCTTCCGGTGGGTGTGCATCGACGGTCGGGTGGGCGACGACGCCCGCGTCGGCGAGTTCGAGCAGCCCGTCTTCGCCTGGGGCTGACGGCGCGGCGGGCCGCGTCGTGTCGCCGGCGGATCGGGTCAGCGACCGGAGTGACCGAACCCGCCGCCGCGATCGGCACCGTCGAGCTCGTCGGTCACCGACCACGTGACGGTCTCGACGGCCTGGACGACGAGCTGGGCGATGCGGTCGCCGCGCTCGACGGCGTAGTCGTCGGTGGGATCGGTGTTGATCAGCACGACCTTGATCTCACCTCGGTAGGCGGCGTCGATCAGCCCGGGGGCGTTGACGACGCCGACTCCGTGGCGCATCGCCAGACCGCTGCGCGGGAGGACGAACCCCGCGTGGCCCGGTGGGATCGCGATCGCGATCCCGGTGGGGACGAGCGCCCGGCCGCCGCCCGCGGCGAGGACGACGTCGGTGCGCGCGCGCAGGTCGAGCCCGGCGTCGCCCTCGTGCGCGTACTCCGGGAGCGGGAGGTCGGGGTCGAGGCGGACGACGGGGACGCTCGTGCTCATCGCGCCCGACCGTACCGGGGTGGACCACGCCGCCGACCCCGAGACGGCGGCCGCGAGCGCCGCTGCGGGTGGGCGGCGGTCGTACACTCGGCTCGATGACGACGATCCCGGGCTCGGAGCGCGTCGGCGCGGAGGGCGGGGTCGTGGCGTGGGCGTGCGACGTGGGGTCGGGCTTCGCGTGAACGCGCCGCGTCGTCCACCGTCGGTGGACTCCCTGGCCCGGTCGCTGAGGGGGCACGGTCTCCCGCACCCGATCTGCGTCGACATCGCTCGCGAGGCGATCGAGGCCGACGACGTCGAGGGCGCCCACGAGCGCGCCGAGGGGTTCCGCCGCTCCCTGCTGACCGACGTCGTCAACGCCACCGGGGTCCTGCTGCACACCAACCTGGGTCGCGCCCCCGTCGCCCACCGCCAGGCGGCGACGGCGCAGACCGTCGAGTTCGACCTCCGCTCGGGAGCGCGCGGGTCGCGCCAGAGCGCGGTCGGGCGCCTCTTCGCCCGGCTCTGCGGCGCGCAGTCGGCGATGGTGGTGAACAACAACGCCGCCGCGGTGCTGCTCGTCCTCGCGGCGCTGGCCGAGGGGCGCGACGTGCCGGTGAGCCGCGGCGAGAGCGTCGAGATCGGCGGGTCGTTCCGCGTGCCGGAGGTGATGGAGCGCTCCGGGTGCCGCCTGGTCGACGTCGGCACGACGAACCGCACCCGCCTCGCCGACTACGAGCGGGCGGTCTCGAGCCCCGACACCGACGTGGCCCTGGTGATGAAGGTGCACCCGAGCAACTACCGGGTGGACGGCTTCGTCGAGGAGACGTCGATCGCCGAGCTCGCCACCCTCGACGTCGACGTGATGGCCGACATCGGCAGCGGGCTGCTCGACGCGAACGTCCCCTGGCTCCCCGGTGCCCCGCCCGCCTGGTCGGCGGGGGAGCCGGCGGCGGTGCAGGCGATCGCCGACGGCGCGGACGTGATCACCTTCTCGGGCGACAAGCTGCTCGGCGGCCCCCAGGCCGGGATCATCGCGGGGCGAGCCGACCTCGTCGAGCGCTGCGCCCGTCACCCGCTGGCCCGCGCCCTGCGCCCGGGCGGTCTCGTGCTGCGAGCGCTGCAGGACACGGCGCTCACGTACCTCGACGGTCGCGCGGCGACCGACATCGCGTTCTGGAGGATGGTGGCGCGGCCGCTCGACGAGCTCGAGGCGAGCGCGACCGCGATGCGCGAGCGGCTCGTCGACGAGCACGGGGTCGACGCCGCCGACCTCGCGGTCGAGGCCACGGAGGCGCTCCCGGGAGCCGGATCGGCCCCCGGGATCACGATGCCCTCGTTCGCGCTCGTCGTGCGCGGCGACCACCTCGCCGCCCTGCGCGAGCGGCCGACGCCGGTGATCGCGCGCACGCGCGACGATCGCACGATCCTCGACCTGCGGTCGGTGGATCCCACCGACGAGGCCCATCTGACCGCTGCGCTGGCGGCGATCGTCGGGACCGACGGCGACGGCGCGACGGCGCCCCGCTCGTGACGGGGGAGCGCTCGTGACGGTCGTGGCGACCGCCGGTCACGTCGATCACGGCAAGTCGTCGCTCGTGCTCGCGCTCACCGGGACCGACCCCGACCGGTTCGCCGAGGAGAAGCGCCGCGGCCTGACGATCGACCTCGGCTTCGCGCACACCACGCTCGGGTCGGGGACGGAGGTCAGCTTCGTCGACGTGCCCGGCCACGTCCGGTTCCTGCGCAACATGCTCGCCGGCGTCGGCGGCATCGACGCCTGCGTGTTCGTCGTCGCGGCGACGGAGGGGTGGAAGCCGCAGTCCGAGGAGCACCTGCGGATCCTCGAGCTCCTCGGGATCTCGCACGGGATCGTCGCGCTCACGAAGGTCGATCTCGTCGACGACGACCTGCTCGAGCTCGCCCACCTCGACGTGGCCGACCACGTCGCCGGCACCTTCCTCGAGGACGCGCCGGTGGTCGCCGTGTCGTCGACCACCGGGGCAGGCGTGGACGAGGTGCGCGACGCGATCGACGACCTGGTGAGCCGGGCCGGGTCGGCGATCGACCGGGGCCGCCCGCGGCTGTGGATCGACCGGGTGTTCGCCGCGAAGGGGAGCGGCACGGTGGTCACCGGGACGCTCGTCGGCGGTCGGCTGTCGACGACGTCGGACGTCCACGTCGCCCCGGGTGACCGAGCGGTCCGGATCCGCTCGGTGCAGAGCGCGGGCCGCGCGCTGGACGACATCGGCCCGGGCAACCGCGTCGCGGTCAACCTGTCGGGGGTCGACCACGGCGAGCTCCGACGCGGGCACGCCGTGATCGAGACGCACCGGTGGCACCTGTCGGACCGCGTCGACGCCTCGCTCGAGGTGCTCCCGTCGCTCGACCACGACGTGTCGCGGCGCGGCGCGTACGTGGCCTACGTCGGGTCGGGGGAGCACCCGGTCCGGATGCGCGTGCTCGGGTCCGAGGCGCTCGCTCCCGGGACCCGGGGTTCGGTGCGGATGTTCCTGCCGGTCGCGCTGCCGGTGCTCCCCGGCGACCGCTACGTGCTGCGCGAGTCGGGTCGCGACGAGACGGTCGGCGGCGGCGAGATCCTCGACATCGCCCCGGTGCTGCGCGCCTCGCGGGCCGCTCCCGACCGGAGCGTGGAACGGGTGGTGCGCGAGCGGGAGTGGGTCGGGGTCGACGAGCTCGAGCGGCTGACGGGGGAGGCGGTCCCGCCGACCCTGGGGGAGTGGGTCACCACCGACGAGGCGCTGGCGGCGACGATCGAGTCGGTGGTCGAGCGGGTGCGCGGGGCCGGACCGGCGGGGATCGACCTCGCGGCGTTCGACGAGCGCGAGCGCGCCGCAGCGGAGGCGACCGACGAGGTGGTCGTCGACGCGGGTCTCGTCCGCCCGGCCGATTCGATCGACCCCTACGTCGACCACCCCTTCCTCGACGAGCTGCTCCGGGGCGGCTTCGCGCCCCCGTCGGCGGACGGGGTGGACCGCAACGACGTGCGCGAGCTCGCCCGCCGGGGTCACGTCGTCGAGCGGGACGGGATCGTGTTCCACGCGCGGACCCTCGACGACGCCGCCGACGTGGCGGCCGAGCTGCTCGCACGGACCCCCGACGGCTTCACCGTCGCCGACTTCCGCGACGCGACCGGTGCGAGCCGCAAGTACGTCCTGCCGCTCGTCGGCGAGCTCGACGCCCGTGGCGTGACCCGCCGTCGCGGCGACGTGCGGATCGGCGGACCGCGCCTACCCGGCCAGTGAGACGGCGACGAGGCGGCGACGCTCGCGGCCGTTCAGCCCGCCCCAGATCCCGTAGCGCTCGTCGTTGCTGATCGCGTGGTCGAGGCAGTCGTCGCGGACCGCGCAGGTCGCGCAGACCGCCTTGGCGCGCGATTCACGCTGGCGCCGGGTGAACTTGTCCTCCGAGCGCGGCGGGGGGTAGAAGGTCGAGCTGAGTCGCCCAGCGCAGGCCGCCGAGTCGCGCCAGTCCCCGGATCGCCGCTGCTGAGAGTTGTCCATCGCTGTCTCCCGTTCGTCCGTCTGAAAGCCTCACGGTAGGTGGTCAAGACATCACTCGTCAATGTGTTCTGTGAAGAACTGGTCACGGAACGTGTCGCGGCGGTCGCCTCACGACGTCGTGATCACTCGGATGGGTGAGGCGACGGGCGACACCGCGTCGAACGGGCGGTGACCGGCATCGGCGCGGCCGTCGTCCGGTGCGCGACCGGGCCGGGACGACCTCACGGCGATGCGTTCGAGAACGAGAAGCCGCACGTCGGGATGGTGAACCCGTCCAGTCTCAGCGACGCCTGCCCTGCCTCGACCGCGGCGTCCGCCATCTCCGGTGTCGCGAGCGCCCGGTCGATCGCGCCGAGGCCGTCGAGGGACCGGACCGCTCGCATCGTGTCGACGATCGTCGGCGCGAGGAGCGCGGTGCCGTCCTCGACGGCCCCGAGGTCCGCCGCGACCTCGGCGGGCGCCATCCGGGCCGCGGACTCGTACGCGTCCAGCAGATCAGGCAGGGAGCGGTCGATCAGATCGGCGGCGTCGCGGAACCGGGCGAGCACGAGGGCCTCGTCCATCTCGCCCGGCGGGGCGGTCATCTCCTCGAGCGCGTCACCGATGATGACCGACACCTCGTCGGAGAGGGCGCGCACCTGCTGCAGCTCGACGCAGATCGGTGATGCGAGATCCGTCGGGTCGTCGACGGCAGGTGGCGAGGGCGTCGTGGAGCCCACGGACACGACGAGCTCGTCGATGTCGGGAGTCGATCCGATCCCGCCGACCGGACCACGAGATCCGCTTGCGAGACCCGCCATCGCGAGCAGGGCGACGAGCCCGATCGAGGAGGCCAGCAGCCTCATCGGCCATCGCCGCCCGGTCGTCGCCGCCGCGACGTGCGGTGCGAAGCCGACCGGCGTGCCGGGCCCGGACGAGGACACGACCGGCCCGGACGGCGGCGGTGGCATCGGCGCCGTGGCCGGGGCGGGTGCCGACGGCGGGGGCAGCGAGGGTGCGGGCGACTCGTCCGAGCAGCCGGCGACCCGATCGATCGGCGCGTCGGGACGGGGAGGTTCGGTCACACGACGACGTCGGCACGATCGTCGACGAACTTGACGACCTCCCGTGCGTCGACGGCCGTGGGGCGAGGAACCGACGTCGCGGTCGGCGGCGGGAGCCCCGCCCGCCTCAGGCGGAGGCGTCGTCGGCGGGCCGGTCGACCGGCGGCGTCGAGGCCCCCCGCGGTTCGCGGTAGTCGCGCGCCGCGCCCTCGAGCGGCTCGATCTCGAGGGTGACCCCGTCGATCGAGGCGACGCGCACGGGGTCGCCCGCCCGGACCGGGGTCGCTCGGTTGGTCAGCGCTCGCCAACGGCCCTCGCCCACCTCGACGACGCCGTCGGGGTCGACGTCGGTGACCGCCGTCCCCTCCTCGCCGATCATCCACTCCCGCCCGATCGTGGGAGTCGCGAACCGGGTGCGGACCATGTTGGGCATGCCGACGACGAAGGTCAGCGCGATCCCTCCGATGCCCGTGAGCAGAGCGATCCACGAGGGACGCAGCGAGGTCCCCGGGAGGTCCTCGAACAACGCCGCGCTCGCCACGATCGTGCCGACGATCCCGACACCGGTCCAGAAGCGCGGGATCCCGACCTGGACGTCCACCGCGAACGCGGCCATCGACGCGACGACGAGCGCGACCGCCCACCACCGCGTCGGCAGGACGGAGAGCCCGGACGTGGCCAGGATCAGGCACGCGGCGCCGACCACGGCGGCGACGCCCACCCCCGCGGTGTAGAACTCGAACACCATCAGCGCCAGCCCGGTCAGCAGCAGCAGGTACGCCACCGGCGGGCTGGCGACCGTGTGGAACAGCTGGTCGACGAGCGACAGCTTGGAGAAGCGGACGGGTGACGTCGTCTCCCGGCGGAGCTGTCCGCTGTCGGTCACGGCGTCCTCGGTGACCTCGAGGGTGCGGCCGTCGACCTCGCGACCGTCGAGCACCTCGACCATGTTCTTGATCGTCGGGACCCCGACGTCTCGGATCTCGGTGAACACCCCCAGCTCGCGGGCGTCGTCGAGGCCGACCGAGCCGGCGCGCAACCGGTCCTGGGCGGCGCCGTCGAAGCCGATGGTCTCGGATCCGGCCGAGAGCGGCGCTCCGACGTGGCCGACGCGCGCCCCGGGCGCCATGCCGGTGATGTCCGCGACGGTCAGGATCTGCGCAGCGGGGCCGTAGAGGCGCGCGCCGTTCGGACCGACCCACACGGCGATCGGGACCTCGGCGTCGGCGACCTCGGCGAGCAGGTCGGACAGCACCTCGTCGTCGACGACGGTGCCGCGGGAGTTGACCTGCAGGACGAGCGCTTGGGCGCGGCCCTCGACCGCTCGGTCGATCGCGTCGCGGATCGACTCGACGAGGATCGGGTCGACGAACCCGCTGACCTGCAGCACGTCGACGGCGGGGGTCTCGGCGGGGTCGTCCTGAGCGCCGGCGGGGCCACCGACCAGGGCGAGGGTGGCCAGGGTGACGAGCAGGCCGATCGCTAGTCTGCGCACGGATGCCTCCGGTGGGTGAAGCGCCTCTTCGGTCACTGACCGCCGCGAACGTCGTGGTGGTCGCGGGCAAGGGCGGGGTGGGGAAGACAACGGTAACGGCCGTCATCGCCCGTGCGGCCGCTCGTTCGGGGCGTCGTGTGCTCGTGCTCGAGCTCGACGGCAAGTCGGCGCTCGCCGGCCTGCTCCCGCCCCGTGACGGGGAGACGCTGGAGGTGCGGCACCTCTCGGCGTCCGAGCTGCTCGAGGAGTACCTGGACGAGCACGGCTTCAAGCGGATTGCGAAGCGACTGAACCGCACGGGGGTGATCGACATGATCGCGACGGCCGCCCCGGGCATCGACGACGTCGTGGTGCTCGGCAAGGTGAAGCACCACGAGCGCAGCGGCCACCACGACCTGATCGTCGTCGACGGGCCGGCGGCGGGTCACGCGGTGACCTTCCTCACCTCGGCCACCGGGCTCGCCGACGCCGTGCGCGGGGGTCCGATCCGTGCCCAGTCCGACGACGTGCTCGAGCTGCTCACCGACCCCGACCGCTGCCTCGCCGTGCTCGTCACCCTGCCGGAGACGACCCCGGTCAACGAGACGATCGAGACCGCGTACGCGCTCGAGGAGCAGGTCGGGATCCGCCTCGGGCCGGTCGTGGTGAACGGGGTCGACCGCGGGGTGGAGCTCCCCGATGCCGGCACCACCGACGACCTCGTCTCCGAGCTCGACGCGTCGACCGCGCAGACGCTGCGCGCCGCCGTCGACTTCCGTCGCGCTCGACGGTCGATGGAGAGCGACGCGCTCGACCGCCTCTCGGCGCGCCTCCCCCTCGGCCGCGTCGTCGTGCCGTCGCTCCCGGCCGCCGGTCTGGGACCCGACGACATCGACGCGCTCGCCGATCAGCTCCTCGCCGATGACGAACCCGTCGTCCCGGCGGCCGGGTCGACCCGATGACGCCACCGTCGAGCGAGACGCTGCGCGGGGTCGTGGCGTCCGCCGACGTCGTCGTGTGCTGCGGATCGGGGGGCGTCGGCAAGACGACGACCGCGGCGGTCGTCGGCCTCGAGGCCGCCCGTGCGGGCCGCCGGGTCGTGGTGGTCACGATCGACCCGGCGCGTCGGCTCGCCGATGCGCTCGGCCTCGACGACGGGCTGACGAGCGAGCCGCGCCGCATCGACCTCCGTTCCGACGCCGACGCCGACGCCGACGCCGACGCCCAGGGTGCGGCGGGCGGTCGTGGCGCCGACCGAGGTGGCGAGCTCTCGGCGATGATGCTCGACACGGCCGCGACCTTCGACGGCCTGGTCACGCGGTACGCCGAGGACCCCGACCAGGTCGACCGCATCCTGAGCAATCCCTTCTACCGCAACATGGCCTCCGCGATGAGCGGGACGCAGGAGTACATGGCGGCCGAGACGCTGCACGCGCTGCACCTCGACCACCGCTTCGACCTGGTCGTCGTCGACACCCCGCCGAGCCGCAACGCGCTCGACTTCCTCGACGCCCCCGGCGTGCTGTCGCGCTTCTTGGACCATCGGGTGTTCAAGCTGGCGATGCTCCCGACGCGCTCGAGCCTGAAGATCTTCGGCGCCGCGGCCCAGCCGATCTTCCGGGCGATCGGCAAGGTCGTGGGCTCCGACGTGCTGGCCGACTCCCTCGCGTTCTTCCAGGCGTTCGCCGGGATGGAGACCGGGTTCCGCGAGCGGGCCGACGACGTCGTGGCCCTGCTGCGCGCGGACCGGACCAAGTTCGTCATCGTCGCCACCCCGCGCCACGACACGATCACCGAGGCCGTCTGGTTCGCACGCCAGCTCCGCGACCAGGGCGTCGGGATCGACGCCTCGGTGGTGAACCGGGTGCTCCCCGACTTCGGTCGGACTCCGGACGAGCCCGGTCCCGTCGACGGCGCGGGCGGATCCGAGCTCGACCTGCTGTGGCGCAACCTCGCCGAGCTGCGTGCGACGCGCGCCGCCGAGATCGAAGCGCTCGCGCCCCTCGTCGAGCTGACCGGGCGCGCGCCGGTGGCGATGGTCCCGCTGCTGTCGGCCGACGTCCACGACCTCGGCGGCCTCGACGAGATCGCGCTCCACCTGTTCGCCGACGACGGGCTCGATGGCGGAGCGGGACCTCGACCCCCGGCGACGACGCGGTAGCGTGACCGGGTGCACATCCTGCTCGCCACCGATGCCGACTGGATCGTCGACGAGGTCACCAACGCCCTCGGCGGACCCGAGGTCACCTTCACCGTCTGCCGCGACGGGCGCGTCGTGGCCGACCAGGTCGCCGAGCGGACGCCCGATCTCGCGATCTTCGACCTGCAGATCGGCTCGATGGGCGGGATGGCCGTCACGATGACGCTGCGCCTCGACGAGTCGGCCGACGCCCTCCCCCACGTCCCGGTGCTGATGCTGATCGACCGTCGTGCCGACCTGCACCTCGCACGCCGGTGCGGAGCCGAGGGGTGGTTGATCAAGCCGCTCGACTCGCTGCGCCTGCGGCGGGCGGCGAAGGCGGTGGCCGGCGGCGGCCGCCACACCGAGGGCCTGGCGCCCGACGCCCCTGCCGTCGACCCGATGATCGACACCGGCGGGTCCGGCGCCGCGGGCGACGAGGCCACCTCGTCCGAGGAAGACGCGGTCGGCGCCGGGTAGCATCGTCAGCCGCTACGGGGTGTAGCGCAGCTTGGTAGCGCGCCACGTTCGGGACGTGGAGGCCGGGAGTTCAAATCTCCCCACCCCGACTCCATCGCTCGTCGAGACCGTCGGCGACGCGCGACGACCGCTCGCCCGGGCGTGCCCGCCGCGAGCGCTCCGACGTCAGAAGTCGATCTCGGGCAGGTCGCCGGGGACCAGGTAGTCGTGCACGGCGAACCCGGCGGTCTCCGATCCCGAGCGGATCTTGACCACGGTCCCGCCGGCCGCCCCCGGGAACGCGTCGGTGAGGGTGTGGTCGACCGTGCCGGGGTACCCGCTGTCGCTCACCCGACCGTCGATCTGCAGGCGGTCGAAGGTGATCGCGGCGTCGATCTCGACGATCGCCTGCGGATCGTCGTCGACGACCGGGAAGCCCTCGCCCACGTCGAAGCGCACCTGCACGATGAGGCACACCGGCTCGTCGGTCCCCTCCCGGGCGTTCACCTCGACGCACGCCGGATCCGACCCGGGCGCGACGATCACCAGGTCGAGCTCCACCGTGACGCCGTTCGCCTCCCAGCGCGGGCGCTCGACGTCGGCGTTGACGCGCGACGGGTCGACAGCGCTCTCCCAGACGAGTCCTCGGCGACGGTCGAAGCGATCCGCGGCCGTCGACCCCGGACCCGTCGCACCGTCACCCACCTCCTCGTCGTCGTCGCTCTCGTCGTCGTCGCTCTCGTCGTCGTCGCCGGTCGTCGCGGCCGGCGCCGAGCCCGGCGGAGGCGCGCCGAGATCGTCGAGCGACGGGGTGGTCGCCGGCTCGATCCGGATCGTGGTGGTGGTCCCGGGCCCGGCGGCGGGGGCGGAGTCGACGGCGCCGCTCGGCGAGGCGTCGGTCGCGGCGGGCGTGGATCCCGGTGCCGTGGGGCTCGGCGAGGAGGCGTCGCCCGACGTCGCCGACGGCTCGCCGACGTCCGTGGGGTCCGTCGACGTCGCGTCGTCGTCCGCGTCGAGCGGCCCGCACGCGACCAACGCGCCGGAGAGTGCCACGGCAACCACGGCGAGAGCTCTCATGACCACCGAACGTATCTTCCGGAGCGGTGCCACGGACGTGATCGCACGGTGTGGACGGCGAGGATCGGCTGCCCCGTCGTCGCGCCGCCCGATCCGGGCGGGAGCCGGTGCGGTCGGGGTGGTGCGTACCCTTCCGGCGATGGACCTCTCCGAGCTGCAGGACGTCATCGACCGGACGTACGGCGATCGTGATCGCGATCGGGGCGTCGCCCCGACCGTCGCGTGGCTGTGCGAGGAGGTGGGGGAGCTGGCGCAGGCGGTGCGCAAGGGGACCCGTGACCAGCAGCTCCACGAGTTCGGCGACGTGGTCGCCTGGGTCGCGACCCTCGCGAACCAGAAGGGGATCGACCTCAACGAGGCGGTCGCACGCTACGCGCAGGGGTGCCCGGTGTGCGGGGAGCTGCCCTGCTCGTGCTGAGCGCGGTCACGCCCCGGCGCGGAGCGCGGCGAGGGCGGGTCAGCGCCGGGGCCGGACCAGCTCCGCGATCTGCAGCGCGTTGAGCGCCGCCCCCTTGCGGAGGTTGTCGTTGCTGACGAACAGCGCGAGCCCGCGACCGTCGGCGACCCCCTCGTCGCGGCGGATCCGCCCGACGTAGCTCGGATCCCGCCCGGCCGCCTGCAACGGGGTCGGGATCTCGCTCAGCTCGACGCCGGGGGCGTCGGCGAGCAGCTCGGTGGCCCGCTCCGGGGAGATCGGACGGGCGAACTCGGCGTTGATCGACAGCGAGTGCCCCGTGAACACGGGGACCCGCACGCACGTGCCCGACACCGCGAGGTCGGCGATGTCGAGGATCTTGCGGCTCTCGGCGCGCAGCTTGCGCTCCTCGTCGGTCTCCCACGATCCGTCGTCGAGGACCGAGCCGCACATCGGGACGACGTTGAACGCGATCGTGCGTGCGAACTTCGACGGCTCCCCGAGGTCGACGGACTCGCCGTCGTGGGTCAGCGAATCGGCCTGGTCGGCCCCCTTGCGGATCTGCTCGTGCAGCTCGTCCACCCCGGCGAGACCGGATCCGGAGGTCGCCTGGTAGGTCGACGTGACCAGGCGCACCAGCCCGGCCTCGTCGTGCAGCGGCTTGAGCACCGGCATCGCCGCCATCGTCGTGCAGTTGGGGTTGGCGATGATCCCCTTCGGCGCATCGGCGACGAGGTGGCCGTTCACCTCGGCGACGACGAGGGGGACGTCGGGATCCATGCGGAACGCGGAGGAGTTGTCGATCACGATCGCGCCCGCCTCGGCGAAGCGGGGGGCGAGCGAGCGCGACGAGGTGGCCCCGGCGGAGAACAGGGCGATGTCGAGACCCGACGGATCCGCGACCTCGGCGTCCTCGACGACGATCTCGCGGCCCTCCCACCCCAGGGTCGTGCCCGCGGATCGGGCGGAGGCGAAGAAGCGCAGCTGCCTCACCGGGAAGGAGCGCTCGGCGAGCAGTCGTCGCATGACCCCACCGACCTGGCCGGTGGCGCCGACGATCCCGACGCTCAGCGCGTCGGAGGGGGTGGAGACGTCGTTCGGCATGGGCCCAAGACTAGGCGCGGCCGCCGGGGCCCCATCGGGCCGTCTCGACCGCCCCCCGGACGGTCCCGGGGGGGCGTCGGGGCGCCCGTGTTGGGAACGCGCTCGGGCGAGCTGGCATGATCGAACGGTGCGCCACCGCAGCCAGTTCGTCCCGTGGAAGACGGCCGGTCGCATCACCGAGCAGCAGCACAGCGCCGACGAGGTGGTCCGCGCGACCGGCTGGGTCTTCAACAACGAGACCGGATCGTCGCTGACGCTCGAGGAGTTCGTCGCGACGGGCGACGACGAGGTCCCCGCCTACATCGAGATCTTCGGGCTCGCCGACGGCGGCGACGATCTGACCCTCGTCGAGATCGGGTGCGGGATCGGTCGCATGACGTGCGCCTTCACCCGTCGCTTCGCCTCGGTGGTCGCGTGCGACCTCGACGCCGGGTTCCTGGAGCGCTGCCACGAGACCGTCGCCCGCTTCGGCAACGTCGATCGCCTCGCGACCCTGCACGTCAAGGACGGCAAGTCGCTCGACCTCCCGCCGAACTCCGCCGACGTCGCGTTCAGCTACATCACCTTCCAGCACTGCGACGTCGACGACGCCCTCGACCTGACGGCCGAGGCGGTCCGGGTGGTGCGCCCAGGGGGGAAGGTGGCGTTGAACTACCGCAGCCGCAGCTCGATCGATCCGCTGGTGCTCCCGCTCGGGCGCGTCGTGCGCCAGCTGTTCCGGATCCCCGGGCTCGGTACGTGGCTGTCGCGCCGCCGGACGGCGGCGCGGATCGGGTGGCAGGCCAACCGGCTCCAGCCCGACGAGATCATCCGTCCGCTCGCCCCGCTGCTGCGCGACATCGAGGTGTGGCGCAACCCCTCGAGCCGCACCTCCGGTCGTCGGGCGACCGTGCGCGAGTTCGTCGGGATCAACGAGAACCACTACTGGATCGTCGCCACCGCCCGTTGACCGCCGACGCGGCGCTCAGCGCTCGGCGCGTCGCGCCGGATCGGGTGGTGGAGGCTGATCGGGGACCGGTGGCGGCGGCTGCCCGGGCGCCGGGGGCCGGTCGGGTCCGGGGTCGGGAGGCGGCAGCTCACGTGGGTCGAGGGGGAGATCGGCGCGGGCGCGACCGGGGCCGCGTCGACGGATCCGGCCCAGCGCCCAGCGGCCCCCGTCCACGGAACGGCGTGCGACGGTGCCCACGGCGTCGGACAGGCCGGGGAGCACCCCGTGGACCGGATCGGCGACCTCGAGGTCGCGCTGGCGCGCGAAGGTGACGGTCGCGGCGTGGATGGCCTGCACGTGGCGCAGCAGGCGGCGACGGTGGACGACCTCGATCCCCTCGAGCCCGGTGGGTTCCATCAGCTCGTCGATCAGGGCGGCGAGGTCGTCGACGAGGTGCTGGTCCTCGACGCGGTGGAGCTCCAGGCTCGCCTCGACGTCGGCGAGGACGGCGTCGAGGTGGTCGGGTTCGGTGCGGGCCACCCGATCGATCCGCAGGCTCTGCCAACCGGCCAGGTCGTGCTCGCAGGTCGCGAGCACCCCGAGCGCGTCGGCGAGGTTCGCCTCCACCAGCCGTTCGGCCACCTCGACCCGGCTGCGCACCATCCGTCCCGGTTCGCTCGCCGCCATGCGCGCCCGGACGAACACGCGGGTCCGCTCGAGCGAACCGACGATCTCGGGGTGGAGGTGCGCCACGGCCGCCCAGTCGGTCTCACCCAGGCCGGCCCCGTCGGGACCGTCGATCATCGCGAGACGCTCGGTGATCACACGGTGACGCCCGAGCACCTCGCCGACCTGACCCGATCGCACGAGGTCGCGCAGCTCGTCGACGCGGCGCTCGACGCGGTCGACGGCGTCGGTGAGGCTGCGGATCGAGGCGCGCAGCGCGAGGCCGACCGCCGCCGTCTGGAGCTGCAGCAGGTCGGCGCCCGCAGCGATCGGCAGCCAGTCGATCGGGCCGCCCACCTCGCTCCCGGTGGCGACCACGCCGCGCAGGTACCCGTCCTCGGCCGGCAGCACCTCGCCGTCTCGCAGGAGCTCCATCGCCCTCCGGGTGAAGCGGAAGGTCGTCGGCGCGTCGTCGCCGGCATCGGCGAGGACGTCGATCCCCGATGCGGTCGCCGTCGCGAGGTGGACCGCGTCGGTCGCACGGGGAGAGCCGAGGACGGTCTCGATGCGCCGGGTCAGGCGGTCCACCGCAGCGGTCGGACCCTGGACGGCGACCACTCCGTCGGGACGGGTGACGAGCACCACCTCGTCGTGCGACGTCGACTCGTCACCGGCGCGGCGCCCGGCGCTCCCGCCGGCACCGGTGCCCGTCCCGGCATCGGGTGGGGCGCCGGGCGCCGTGGTGTCGTCCACGCTCCCGACGGTACCGGAGCGCTCCGGGTCCGTCCGCGCCGATCCGCGCGGCCCTTCTGGTCGGGGCGTCGAGCCGTCGAGGGGTGGGTGAGCGGCTCGGGTCGGACGGCGACCATGATGGGGCCCGTGACGACGACGATCGCGCCCGACCGCCGAGCTTCGCAGCCGCCTGCGGGGGGAGCGGTCGACCCCGACCCCGCGGCGCGAGCGGCGCCGGGGATCGTCACGTGATCGTCGTCGCCATCGTGCTCGTCGCGATCGCGGTGATCGCGGCGCTCGTCGGAGCCCGCGCGGCCACCTCGGGACCGGGCGGGGACGACGCCTCCCCCGAGCCGTGGGTCGTCGCCCGCTCCCCCTCGTGGGCGCGGTCGTGGGCGCGGACCCTCGACCGACGGGTCGTGGGTGGGGTCGTCGTCGCTTCGACGTTCGTCGTGATCTTCGTCGCCGCGGTGGTGGTGGGGTGGATCTTCTCGTCGATCGACGCGGCGGGGGGCATCGCCCGCTGGGACGAGTCCGCGGCACGGTGGGGAGCCGACAGCGCCACCGAGACTTCCACCACCGTGCTCGATGCGCTGACCCGGCTCGGGGGGACGCCGTACCTGCTCCCGCTGATGATCGCGATCGGGCTCCACCGTCGGGTGCGCGACGGGCACTGGCGTGCCGGGATCTACCTCGCCGTCGTCGGCCTCGGGATCACCGTGCTGAACAACGGCCTGAAGCTGCTCGTCGACCGAGAGCGCCCGTCGGTCAGCCAGCTCACCGGGTACAGCGGGACGTCGTTCCCGTCCGGGCACTCGGCGGCCGCCGCGGCGTGCTGGGCGGCGATCGCGCTCGTGCTCGCCCGGCACCGGTCGTCCGGTCGGCGACGGGCGGTCGCGGCCGCCGCCGTCGTCGTCGCGGTCACCGTCGCCGCGACGCGCGTCCTGCTCGGTGTCCACTGGGTGAGCGACGTCGTCGCCGGTGTCGTCGTGGGCTGGGCGTGGTTCGCGGTCGCGACCCTCGCGTTCGGCGGCCGCCTGCTGCGCTTCGGCGAGGTCGGCCGGAGCGGGGCGTCCTCGACGCCGACCTCGTCCACCGAGGAGTTCGCCCGATGAGCGATCGACCCGACTCCTTCCTCGACCACCACCGCATCGACTCCGAGGGCGAACCGGTGGTCATCGACGGCTACGACACCCGGGCGTCGTTCCTCGACGAGGACGAGGCGGAGGACGAGCTGACCGACGTCCACCGCCCCCGCCTGTACGACCTGCTCGACGTGATGATGGCGAACGAGGAGCACGCGGTCCTGCTCGTCCTCCAGGGCAGCGACTGCTCCGGCAAGAGCGGGACGCTGAAGCACGTCGTCCAGGCGATGAACCCGGTCGGGGTGCGGGTCTCGACGTTCGCCGAGCCGACCGAGGAGGAGCGCGCCGAGCACCACCTCGACCGCATCCGTCGTGGCCTGCCACGGCCGGGCGAGTTCGCGGTGTTCGACCGGTCGTACTACGAGGACGTGATCGTGCCCCGGGTGGAGGGCGAGCTCGACGGGGAGGAGTTCACCGACGACATGTTCGAGGAGCGCCTCGCCGAGGTCCTCGCGTTCGAGGACGAGCTCGCCGAGCGCGGCATCACCGTCGTGAAGTGCTTCTTGAACATCTCCTACGACGAGCAGCGCGAACGGTTCCTGCGCCGCATCCGGCGGCCCGACAAGCACCGGAAGTTCGAGCTCTCCGACCTCGACAGCCGAGCTCGCTGGCCCGAGTACCGCGTGGCCTACGGAGAGGTGGTGGGGCGGACGTCGACCGAGGCCCATCCCTGGCACGTCGTCCCCGTCGATCACAAGTGGCACCGCAACTGGGTGATCGCGCAGATGCTGGTCGAGGTGTTCGAGTCGTTCGACGAGGAGTACCCGCCGCTGGAGTGGGACGCCGACGAGCTGCGCGCCGCGCTGGAGCCTCCGAACTGAGGCGTGCCGAAGGCGAGCTCAGGACGCCGAGCGCAGCGACCCCGGCGGTCCGATCTGCGCTGGCGGGCCCTCGTCGTCGCCCGCCTCGATCCGGGTCGCGGCGTCGGCGGGTTCACCCAGGACGCGCACGGCGACCGCGAGCGACACCAGCCCGAGGATGACCCCACCGACGGCGTCGGACGGGAAGTGCGCGGCCTCGTAGACCCGGCTGACGGCGACGACGGTCACCACCGCGACCGTCGCGACGACGGCGAGCGTGCGCGCCCGACGGGACCGGGTGTGCCAGAAGACGATGATCGCGAACGCCCCGTAGACCGTCGCGGCCGCGATGTGGCCCGACGGGAAGCTCGTTGCCACCGGCGACGTCTCGAGCGCGGGCAGGTCGGGCCGCGGGCGCTGGGCGATCGTGGTGATCGTGATGAACGACGCCGCCTCGAACACCAGGCTGATGCCGATGAGCAGGGCCTCGCGCCAACGTCGCCATGCGACCATCGAGGCGGCGGCGACCAGCAGCGAGACGACCGCCTTGGGGACGGTGTCGGACAGCCGCCCGCCCCACTCCAGGGACCCGTTGAGGTCCTGGTCACGGTTCTCGAGCAGCCAGGTGGCGATCCGCTCGTCGAGGTCGGTGAGCCCGTTCGGCGCGAACCAGTCGTAGAGCATCCGCCCGACCAGCGAACCGACCACCACCACGGTCACGAACGCGACGGCCAGGGTGGCTCCGTCGTCACGGTCGAGGGGCCAGTCCCTCCACCACGAGGTGTCCGATCGCTCTCGCCTGTGCACCCCGTGTCCTCGGTCGTCCGTCCGCTGCCGGGAGGAGCGTAGTCCGCGGCACGGGTCCGGTCGCAGACCCGCGAGAGGCGCCCGGGCGCCGCGCCTCAGCCGAGGTCGACCTCGAGGCGGTCGAGTCCTCGCAGGTTGATCCGACCGTTCCACACCGGCTCGGCGGCGACGCCGGCCGCCGGGAACCGGCGGAGGAACGAGCCGATCGCGATCCGCGCCTCGAGCTTCGCGAGGGAGGCTCCGAGGCAGTAGTGGCTCCCGCTCCCGAACGCCACGTGCTGCCCGGCGTCGCGACGTCGCACGTCGAGCTCCTCGGCATCGGGGCCCCATCGTGCCGGGTCGTGGTTCGCGGACGCGAGCGCCGCCATCACGAACATGCCCGCGTCGATCCGGTGCCCGTCGATCTCGATGTCGCGCAGGGTGATCCGCCGGGAGAACTGCACGGGCGACACGAACCTCAGCAGCTCGTCGACGGCGTTCGCGCCGAGAGCGGGATCGTCGCGCACGAGCGCCGCCTGGTCCGGGCGAGCGAGGAGCTCGTGGATGCCGGTGCCGATCAGGTTGACCGTCGTCTCGTGGCCGGCGACGAACAGCAGCTGGACCTGGTCGCGCAGCTCCCGGGGGCTGAGGTGGTCGCCGTCCTCGTGCGCCGAGATCAGGGCCGTGAGCAGGTCGTCGGCGGGGTTCGCACGCTTCCACTCGATGACCTCGGCGAGCAGCCCGCGCAGGTTCGCGGAGGCGTCGGCGGCCGCGCGCATCTCGTCCTCGGTGATGATCGGGTCGAGCGTCTTGACGATCGCGGACGACCACGCCGCCACCTGCTCCGCGTCGGACTCGGGCATCCCCAGCATCACCGAGATCACGTCGAAGGGGAGCGGGAAGGCCAGGTCACCGACGACCTCGCCGCTCCCCCGCTCGGTCATCTCGTCGAGCGCTCCGTCGACGAGATCGACGATCGCCGGCTCGAGGGCCGCGATGGAGGAGGGGGTGAACGCCTTCGACACGAGTCGCCGCAGCCGGGTGTGATCGGGGGCGTCGCGCCCGAGCATGGAGGTCGAGCGCTCGTCACCGTAGGCCTCCCGGGCCGCCTGGTACCGCTCCTCGTCGCGCACCAGCACGTTCGCGTCGTCGACGCTGAGGCTGGGGTCGCGGAGCAGGGCGAGGACGTCGGCGTGGCGGAAGAGGAACCAGTTGGTCATCACCGAGCGGTGGACCGGGTCGTGGTCGCGCAGCTCGGCGAAGTGGGGCCACGGATCCTCCGCGTAGCCCTCTTCGAGGGGGTTGAAGACGACCGGTCGAGCATCCGCCACGAGCTCCAGTCAACCACGGATTGGAACGTCGTTCCAGCGGATCGGCGAGACGATCGTCACCATCGCCCGTCGAGGTCACGTGGCGCGCAGCGGCCGCACGTGTCACGCGCCCGCCGCCCGAGACCCGGTCACGTGCACGTGGCGGGTGAACCCGCGCCGCTTCACCACGCGGTGCACGGACGCGACGTCGTGGCCGGCGTCCGCCAACCAGTCGGAGATGTCGTGCGGCGCGACGTAGACCCCGCGGGGTGCGAGGTGCGCGCAACGCTCGAGCACGGTCCGGATCGTCGCCTCGTCCCCGTCGATCGCGTGACCGTAGGGGAGGTCGGTGACGACGGCGTCGGCGCGGTGCTCCACGGTGCGCGAGTCGCTGCGGTCGACCGTCGCGGAGTACCCGAAGTGGTCGAGGTTCTCGCGGGTCATCCCGACCATCGCCGGCTTCCAGTCGACCCCGGTCGCCTCCAGTCCGAGCGAGGCCGCTTCGAGCACGATCGACCCGGCGCCGCAGAACGGGTCGAGGACCGAGGTCGCGCCCGGCACGAGGTTCACCAGGCCACGCGCGAAGCGAGCATCCAGCGACGACGACGTCGTCCAGGGCTTCGTGTCGTGGATCCGGTAGCCGGCGTCCGTCTCCGTCGCCACCTCGGCGAGGACGACACCGCCCGCTGCGGACACCACGACGAAGCGGTGACGCGGTCGGCGCAGGTCGGGGTCGGCGTCGATGACGTCGGCGAGGGCGATCGCGACCTCGCGTGACGAGCGATCCAGCCGAGCGGACGGGTCGTGGAGGTCGACGCGGAACCCATCGGCGTCCAGGTCGAGGCCCGCCACGACCTCGACGAGCGATCCGAGGTCCCGAGCCTCGGCGAGCACGTGCAACCCGAGGCGGACGTAGGCGGCCCGCGTGACGAGGTCGACCGACGCGCACCGGGCGACGCCGTCGCCGTCGGGGAGTCCGCCGGTGAGCAGCTCGCACTCGGCTGCGATCAGCCCGTGGCGGTCGATGCGCGCGCACAGGGCCACGGAGGCCGTCGGTGCCTCACCCGGGTCACCCGGCCTCTCGCGCACGGCGCCGGGCCCGGAGCTCAGCGGCGTTCGGGCAGCGGGGCGCTGTAGTCGGCGGCGGAGTCGAGCCCGAACGCGCTGTGCAGCGATCGGGCGGCGCGCTCCATGTCCGGTGCCGGGAGGATCACCGACACCCGGATCGTCGAGGTCGAGATCATCTGGATGTTGATGTCCGCGTCCGCGAGGACGCGGAACATCTTCGCCGCGATCCCGGGAGAGGACTTCATCCCCGCACCGACCAGGCTGACCTTGGCGATGCCGTCGTCGTGGGTCACGCTCGCCGCGCCGATGTCGTCGGCGACGCGCTGGACGATCGACTCGGACTCGCGCAGATCGGCCATCGGCATCGTGAAGCTGATGTCGGTGGTGCCGTCGGTGGAGGTGTTCTGCACGATCATGTCGACGTTCACGTTCGCCTCGGCGAGCGGTTCGAACAGGGCGGCCGAGATCCCCGGACGATCGGGGACGCCGAGGACGGTGACCTTCGCCTCGCTCATGTCGGTGACGACGCCGGAGATGATCGGATCTTCCACGGAGGGCTCCTCGTTGCTGACCCACGTCCCCGGCTCCCAGGTGAAGGCGGAGCGGACGTGGAGGGGGACGTCATGGTTGCGGGCGAACTCGACGGACCGCATCGCGAGCACCCGCGATCCGGCGCCGGCCATCTCGAGCATCTCGTCGAAGTGGACGCGCCGCAGCTTGCGCGCACGCGGGACGAGGCGGGGGTCGGCGGTGAACACGCCGGTCACGTCGGTGTAGATCTCGCACGCGTCGGCGTCCATCGCGCCGGCGAGCGCGGACGCGGTCAGATCGGACGCGCCGCGACCCATCGTCGTGATCTCCTTGGCCGTGCTGACCCCCTGGAACCCGGCGATCACCGCGACCTTCCCGTCGGCGATCGAGGCCCGCACGCGGTCCCCCTTCACCTCGACGATCTTCGCCTTGCGGTGCGCGGTGTCGGTGATGATCCCGACCTGGCTGCCGGTGAAGCTGATCGCGTCGACGCCGCGCTCGTGGAGCGCCATCGTCACCAGCGCGGCCGTCTGGCGCTCGCCGGTGGTCAGCAGCATGTCCATCTCGCGCCCCGACTGGATCGACGACACCCGGTCGGCGAGGGCGATCAGGTTGTCGGTGGCCTTGCCCATCGCGGACACGACCACGATCACGTCATCGCCCCGTCGACGGGTGATCGCGATGTTGTCCGCGACCTCGCGGATGCGGTCGGGATCCGCGACCGAGGTGCCGCCGTACTTCTGAACGATCAGGCCCACGGGGATCCGATGCTACCCCCGAGCCGGGTCGCGACCGGGGACGGATCGCCGCACGCTCAGCCGTCCTTCACCACGTGCTCGACCACGTCGAACGACATCAGCTCCGCGCCCTGCGCGACCGGCTGGCGCTTCTGCTCGCCGTCGTCACCGGTGTTGCCGTCGGCTTGGCCGGTCCCGTGGCCGCGCTCGAAGTCCTGGCTGCTCCTCCAGTTCTCGAACGCCTCCTCCGACGCCCAGCGCGTGTAGACGAAGTAGCGGTCCTCGCCCTCGGTGGGGCGCAGCAGCTGGAAGTCCTCAAAGCCGTCGAACCCCTCGACCATCTTCGCCCGTCCGGCGAATCGGCTCTCGAGCTGCGGGCCCATCCCCTCGGGGATCGAGATGGCATTGATCTTGACGACGCTCATCCCCCCATCATGCCCGTCGCGCCCCTCGCCCGGGCCCCGCCCGCGTGCTTCCGGCGTCAGACCCGATGAGCACTCGCGCCCTCCCACGTACCTTCGGCGTCAGGCGCGACGAGCACTCGGTGCCCGCCTGGCGGTCGACCGGGGGCGGACCCGGGTGGGGTCAGGACGGCGAGACCAGGTCGGCGAGGTGGTGGAGGGCGTCGTGGACGTCGACGAACCGGGTGGTGAGCGGCGAGAGGCCGAGCCGCAGCACGTCGGGGTCGCGCTCGTCGACGACGACCCCGCGCTCGGCGAGCTCGAGCTGGAGTCGCTTCGACTCGGGGTGGACGATCGAGACGTGGCCCCCGCTCGTGGCGGGCCACGGACGAGTCGGGCAGGGGAGCCCGAGCCGGCCGGCGAGCTCGATCGCGTAGCCGCTCAACGACCGCGCCTTCGCCGTGATCGCGTCGATCCCGACCTCGTTCGTCAGCGAGATGCCCGAGCGCGCCGCGGTCAGCCCGAGCACCTCCGGGGTGCCGTTGAGCATCCGGCCCGCGCCGGCTCGGGGATCGAACGACCGGTCCATCGCGAACTGCCGGTCCTGCCCGAACCACCCCCAGATCGGTTGGGTGGCCGCCTCGTGGATCTCTCGGCGGACGTAGGTGAACGCCGGAGAACCCGGCCCGCCGTTGAGGAACTTGTAGGTGCACCCCGCGGCGAGCACCGCGCCGTCACCGGTGAGATCCACCGCCACGACCCCGGCGGCGTGGGACAGGTCCCACACGATCGTCGCTCCCGCCTCGGCGGCGCGCTCCTCTTCATCGGCCATGGCGACCAGCTCGGCGGTGCGGTAGTCGACGAGCGACCGGACAGCGACGTCGACGCCGTCGAGATCGTCGAGCCCCCGTCGGACCTCGACGTCGCGCCGCAGCCGCGCGATGCCGTCGACGACGTGGCGATCGGTCGGGAACTCCGTGTCGGAGACGGCGACGACTCGGCGATCGCGGTCGGGGTCGGGGTCGGGGTCGGGGTGGAGGTCGAGCGCGACGTTGACGAGTTGGAACAGGCAGACGGTGGTCGAGTCGTGGACGGCGACCTCGCCGGGCCGGGCGCCGATCACGGGTGCGAGCTCGTCTCCGACGGTGAGCGGGAGCTCGAGCCACCCGTCGTCCCACCACGCGTCGATCAGGTCGTGCGCCCATTCGTGCTCGACGACGTGGCGCAGCGCGTCCACGGTGCGACGAGGCGTCATGCCGAGCGAGTTGCCGTCGAGGTAGATGCGCTCCGGGCGGGCGACGACGAAGTCACCTCGGCGTCCGGCGAGCGGATCGACCCGATCCATCTCCTCCGCCTCGTGGCGGGTGGCGGGCCGCTCGTTCACCGCGCGAGGTCGACGAAGCTGGCGTGGCGCACGAGGCCCTCGTTGGTGAACTCGGCGATGTCGACGACCGCGCGCAGCTCGGGACGGACCCACGTCGCGGCGCGCGAGACCGCGCGCGGCGGCGGGGGGTCGAACGGGCAGGCGTCGCTGCGCAGCCCGCGCAGCCGAGCGGTCAGCGCTTCGAGCGTGGACCCGTCGAAGCCGGTCCCGACCCCGCCGGCGAAGCGGAGCCCGGGCCCGCCGGGTCCGCCGGGCGCTGCTGCGTCGAGCGCTCGGACGAGGACGGGATCGTTCGCCGCCGCCTGCACGTCGATGCCGACCAGCAGCGACCCGAAGGTGGACGACCGACGCCCCGTGCCGGTGGTGAACCCGCCGATCGTCAGCGTGGTGCGGGTCCGGTTCTTGACCTTCAGCCACGACGTCGAGCGCGTGCCCGGGCGGTAGGTGGAGTCGAGGCGCTTCGCGATCACCCCCTCCAGGCGCTGCTCGGCCGTCGCGGCGAGGAGCGCCTCGCCGCCGCCGACGTGGTGCGCCGGCACCAGCCAGCGCGGCCCTGCCTCGAGCACCCCGACGAGCAGGCGCCGTCGGTCGAGGTACACCTGGGAGGTGGTGTCGACGCCGTCGACCTGGAGGACGTCGAAGACCTGGAACACGGCGCCGGCCGTGCGCTCGCCGCTGCGCCGCTGGACGAGGTCGAAGCTCGGCCGTCCGTCGGGGCCGAACACGACCATCTCCCCGTCGAGGATGGCGGCACCGGCGTGGACGCCCTCCGGGAGCGCTGCGACGTCCGCCCAGCGTCCGGTCACGTCGTGCCCGGCGGTCGACTGGAAGCGAACCCGGCCGTCACGCACGTGGGCGATCGTGCGGTGGCCGTCCCACTTGATCTCGTAGGCCCAGCGCGCCTCGCCCCCTGGCTCGGTCGCGCCGTCGTGCGCGGGGATCGACCCCATCGTCGCCTTCATCGGCTCCACCGGGAACGAGAGCGCCATCGCCGTGCAGTCTCGCAGCCGAGCGTGCGGGCGCCGCACGGTGCGCCCGGCCCGGACCCGGGTGCGCCCGATGGTCACGTCGTCGTCGCATCGGGGCGGGTCCGCGATCCGGGCACGACGACGACGAGATGGGGGAGGTGGGGGGCCACCCGCGGACGGCGATCCGACCGACCCCGCGGCCTCAGGACGGGAGGCGGGAGGAGATGACGCCGTCCCGCTCCAGTCGGTCGAGGCGTTCGTCGTCGTAGCCGAGGTGCTCGGCGAGCACGGCTCGGTTGTCCTCCCCCCGGTACTTCGGCACGCCGGACACGGCGACACCGGGCGCGTCGCCGAAGCGCCAGGGGACGTTCGGGAGCCGGATCGTCCCGCCGCTGCGATCGTCGACCTCGACCGTGGAGCCGCGCTCGCGCGCCCACTCGGTGTCGGCGATCTCACCGGGTCGACGCACCCGGCCCACGGCGAGGCGGTGGCGCGAGAAGATCTCCTCGAAGGTCTCGGCGTCGGGGACCGTCGCGGCGAAGTCGACGATGATCCGGCGCAGCTCCGCGTAGTTCGCCAGGCGCGACGCGACGTCGCCGAAGCGCTCGTCGTCGGCGAGCTCGGGTCGACCCATCGCCGCGATGAACAGGTCGAACGTCCCGCGCTCGGCGGGGTGGCCGCTGACGATCAGCGACTCCCCGTCGGCGGTGCTCATGACGACGTAGTCGCCCGGGCGGAAGCTGCGGATCCAGTCGGGCTCGTCGGCCTCGCCCCACAGGGCGTCGTGCATGTGCTCGTTGACGTACATCATCGTCTCGGCCATCGAGATGTCGACCGTCTGCCCGCGCCCCGTCCGCTCGCGCTGGTACAGCGCGGCGAGGATCGCGGACGACGCCTCGAGCGCCGTGTAGACGTCGGCGTGGCTGTGGGGGTCCTTCGCGTACTCGCCGCCGCGCGAGTCGCCCTGCGACGCGATGATGCCCGTCTCGGCTTCGACCACCGGGGCGTAGGCGCGACGGTGGACCCACGGTCCGTCCTGGCCGTAGCCGGACACGGAGGCGTAGACGAGCCGCGGGTTCTCCTCGAGGAGGCGCTCGGGTCCGAGACCGAGCTTGCCCATCACCCCGGGTCGGTAGTTCTCGATGAGCACGTCGGCGTGCGTGGCCAGCTCGCGCACGAGCGCGGCGCCCTCCTCGGTCGCCAGATCGACGCTCAGGTTCCGCTTGCCGGTGTTCTGCTGCGCGTAGTAGCTCGCGACGCCGTGGCGCCGGGGGGTCGAGAAGCGCGTCAGGTCACCCGACGGCGGCTCGATCTTGATCACCTCGGCACCGAGGTCGTGCAGCATGCGGGTGCAGTGGGGACCCGACAGGACGCGGGTGAGGTCGAGCACGACGACGCCGTCGAGCGGTCGCGACGCGGTGCCCGCCCCGTCGTCGCGACCGGCGGGGTCGGTGTCGGTCGTCGTCGTCTCGTCGGTGGTGCTCACCGGGCTCATCGTGGTCCGCCGGGGGGTCGGGGGCGAAGCCGGGGCGCGCCGCGGACGATCGTGCGAGCGCGGTCGAGATCGCTGGGCGCGATCGCGCGGCCCCTCGACATCGATGCCGGTCGGGGCGGCGTGTCACACTCCAGCGATGGAGGACGCAGCGCTCGACGGCCAGGTGGCGCTCGTCACCGGTGGCGGGTCGGGCATCGGCCTCGGGTGCGCCCGGGCCCTCGTCGACGACGGAGCCGCGGTCGTCCTCGCCGCGCGGCGCCTCGATCGACTCGAGGACGTGGCGGCGCAGCTCCGCGCGGACCACCCGGGATCCGCGATCGTGACGGTCGGGTGCGACGTGACCGACGAGGCGAGCGTCGCGGCGGCGTGCTCGACCGCGGCGGGCCTCGGCCGGTTCTCGATCGTGGTCGCGAACGCGGGCCACGGCGCCGCCAACCCGTTCCACCGCACCACCCTCGAGGAGTGGAACGGGGTCCTCTCGGTGAACCTGACCGGCGCCTTCCTCACCATGAAGCACGCGGTGGGGCACCTCGACAACGGAGGCGGGTCGATCGTCGCGGTGTCGTCGATCGCGGGGGTCGAGACCCACCGGTACATGACGCCGTACACGGTGTCGAAGGCGGGCCTCGAGATGCTGGTGCGCCAGGTCGCCGACGAGCTCGGTCCCCACGGCGTGCGCGCCAACGCGGTCCGCCCCGGCCTCGTGCCGACCGAGGCGACGACGGGGCTGATGAGCGTCCCGGCGATCCTCGAGGACTACCTCTCGCAGATGCCCCTCGGTCGCACGGGGACGGTGCGCGACGTCGCCGAGCTGGTGCGGTTCCTCGCCGGGCCGGAGAGCTCGTGGATCACCGGGACGTGCATCGGCGTCGACGGTGGGCACCACCTCCGACGCGGGCCGAACATCGACGCGGCGATGACGATGCTCTTCGGCGACGACGTCGCCCCGCCGCACCACGATCACGGCGACCGCGACGGTGACGGCGGCGACGCGCGCACCGGTGACGAGCGCACCGGCGACCGTGACGACCGCGGCGACGAGGAGCCGTCGTCCGGATCGCCCGCGCCCTCGGTACCCTGACGCCTTCGCCGGTCGTCCGATCGGTGGGCGCTGTTCGGGATCTCTGCTCCGGCCGTCGCGCTGCACGAAGCAGAAACCGAAGGAAGCCCCCCATGACCACCCTCCTCGCCGACGCCGTCGCGCCCGACACCGGAGTCTCGTTCGCCGAGCTCGGCCTCCCCCGCCCGATCGTCGACCAGCTCGACCGATCGGGCATCGAGTCACCGTTCCCGATCCAGGCAGCCGTGATCCCCGACGCCCTCGCCGGGCGTGACATCGCCGGGCGCGCCCCGACCGGTTCCGGCAAGACGCTGGGCTTCGGCCTCCCGGTCGTGGCCGGGTTGACGTCGGCGAAGCCCCGCCGACCGGTCGCCCTCGTGCTCGCTCCGACGCGCGAGCTGGCCGAGCAGATCATGTCCGAGCTCACCCCGTTCACGAAGGCGATGAAGACGAGCGCGACGTCGATCTACGGCGGCGTCGGCTACGGCAAGCAGAAGAGCGCCCTCGATCGTGGCACCGAGCTCGTGGTCGCCTGCCCCGGCCGCCTCGAGGACCTGATGCAGATGGGAGCCATCGACCTGCGAGACGTGACCACGGTCGTCGTCGACGAGGCCGACCAGATGGCCGACATGGGGTTCCTCCCCGCCGTGCGCCGGATCGTGTCCCAGACCGCGCGGGACCGCCAGGTGCTGCTGTTCTCGGCGACCCTGGACGGGCCGGTCGCGAAGCTGGTGTCCGACTTCCAGCGTGACCCGGCCCGTCACGAGGTCGGCCCGAAGGGTCCCGACATCCACGCCGCCCACCACGTGTTCTGGGAGATGGACCGGGCCGAGCGCAACGACGTGGCGGCCGGCGTGATCGAGCGCTGCGGCGCGACGATCGTGTTCACCCGCACCCGCCACGGCGCGGACCGACTGGCCAAGCGGCTCGGCAAGCTCGGCGTGAGCGCGCAGCCGATCCACGGCGGCCGGAGCCAGAACCAGCGCGACCGGGCCCTCGACGCGTTCAAGCGGGGCACGGCCTCGGCGCTGATCGCGACCGACGTCGCCGCCCGCGGCATCCACGTCGACGGGGTCTCGGCGGTCATCCACTACGACCCGCCGGCCGACGGAGCGACCTACCACCACCGCTCCGGCCGCACCGCCCGGGCGGGGGCGTCGGGCATCGTCGTCTCGCTGGTCGAGGTCGGGTCCGGCAAGGACGTGCGCAAGCTGCAGCGCGACGTCGGCATCGACGTCGACGTGACGGCGCCCGACCTCGACGACCTCGAGGCGACGATGCTGCTCGTCGACGCCGAGGCGGGGTCCGATGCGACCGTCGGCGACGCCCCGGCGACTCGCCCGCGCTCGGCGCCGACGGACGCACCGGTCTCCGACGACGACGCCGACGCCGCCGCCTCCCCCGGCCCGGTCCCGAGCGGGCACTCGATCGGCACCGTGAAGTTCTTCAACACCTCGCGCGGCTACGGGTTCATCGTCCCCGACGGGGGCGGCGACGACCTGTTCGTGCACTTCTCGAACATCGCGTCGGAGGGGTTCAAGACCCTCGACGAAGGTGCCCAGGTCTCGTACACGGTGGGCCAGGGCAAGAAGGGCGCCGAGGCGCACCACGTCACGGTGCGCTGAGGACCGATCCGGTCGAGACCGGATCGGTCGACCGCGGATCCGCTTCCCCTCCGTCGTCGCGGTCACCCACTGGGTGGGTGGCGCTCCGATCACGACCCTCGTCGTGGCGGGGCGCGCTCGACCACACCGGTCCCACCACGACGCGCCACCACGCGTCGCCCGCACCTCACGAAGCCACGGAGGCCCACCATGACCCACGCCGCGAACCCCGACGAGCTGGCCGCGCTCGGAGTCACGCTCCAGAACCAGATCACGGTCGTGGAGGACGTGATCCGCAACGTCGACGGCCCGCTCAACTCGATCGTGTGGACGGGTCCCGCGAAGGACGCGTTCAAGGCCGAGTGGGACACCTCGTTCAAGGGTGCGCTCGGGCGGCTGAACGCGGCGTTCGAGAACGCGGGGTCGGATTGCCGGAACCGAGCCGAGGCGGTGCGCCAGGTCCTGTGACGTGGCGGGCCGAACGGCCCGCCACCCGGTGTCGGAACGCGGTGCCGGGCCGGGGGTGCTCCCCGGCGGGTCAGAGTCGGCGGAGCTGGACGCGATCGACGCGGTGGTCCTTGCGCTTGCGCAGGATCAGCGAGGCGCGCTCGCGCGTCGGTGCGATGTTCTCGCGCAGGTTGCGGCCGTTGATCTCGGCCCAGATCGAGCGGGCCGTGTCGACGGCCTGGTCGTCGGTCAGCTCGGCGTAGTTGCGGAAGAAGCTGTCGGGATCCTGGAACACCGACTCCCGCAGCGCCAGGAACCGCTCGACGTACCAGCGCTCGATGTCGGACTCCGCGGCGTCGAGGTAGATGGAGAAGTCGAAGTAGTCGCTGACGAACTCGGTGCGCGACTCGCCGGTCTGCAGCACGTTCAGACCCTCGAGGATGACGATGTCGGGCTGCTCGAGCACGACCCGCTCGTCGTCGACGATGTCGTACACGACGTGGCTGTACACCGGCGCCTCGACGCGCTCGTAGCCGCTCTTGATCTGGCGCAGGACGCGCAGCAGGTTGCGCGTGTCGTAGCTCTCGGGGAAGCCCTTGCGGTCCATGATCCCGCGCTCGGCGAGGACGGCGTTGGGGTGCAGGAACCCGTCGGTGGTCACCAGGTCGACCTTCGGGTGATCGGGCCAGCGGCCGAGCAGGGTCTGCAGGATGCGCGCCAACGTGCTCTTGCCCACGGCCACCGACCCGGCGACCCCGATCACGTAGGGGACCTTCGGCGCCGACGCCCCGAGGAAGGTGGCCGACACCTTCTGCAGGTTCTGGGTCGCGATCACGTAGAGGTTGAGCAACCGGCTCAGCGGCAGGTAGATGGCCGCGACCTCCTCGAGGTCGATCCGCTCGTTGATGCCGCGCAACTGGTCGAGCTCGGGCTCGCGCAGGGTCAGCGGCGTGGCCGCGCGCAGGTCCGCCCAGTCTTCGCGGTCGAAGGTCAGCAGGCGGGACTCGCCGGCCAGGACGTGCGGAGACGGCGGGGGGCTCTCGGGCACGCTGCGCAGCGTAGACGCCGACCGGCCGGCAATAGCCTTCCGCGTCGTGGCCGCCCCCGACACCGAGCGCAGGCGTCGGGGCGCCTGGTACACCCCGCCGTCGATCGTCGAGCGCGTCGTGGACGCCGTGGTCGACGTGGACTTCGCACGGCGGTCGCGCGGCGGCCGTGCGGTGCGCGTCCTCGATCCCGCCTGCGGGGACGGCCGGTTCCTCCTCGCGGTGCGCGCGGCGCTGCGTCGCCACGGCGTCGACGCGTCGCTGCACGGCGTCGACGTCGACGCCGCGACGGTCACCTCGCTGGCCGCCGCCACCGACATCGAGGTGGTGCGCGCCGACGCTCTCGGCTCCGAGCACCTGTCCCGCCGGGCCGGGGAGTTCGACCTGGTGATCGGCAACCCCCCGTTCCTGTCCCAGATGTCGGCCGAGACGACGCGCGCTGGCTCGAGTCGCCACGGAGGCGGGCCGTACATGAACGCCGCCGCCGAGTTCCTCGCGCTCGGCGCCGAGCTCGTCGATCCCGACGGCGGCCGCCTCGCGCTCGTCCTGCCGCAGTCGCTGCTGTGCGCCCGCGACGCCGCGGGGATCCGGCGGCGGATCGACGAGCGGGCGACGATGCTGTGGTCGACGTGGACCGGGGAGCTCGACTTCGCCGACGCCCGCGTCGTCACGTGCGCGCTCGCCTTCGAGTTCGCGGGTGCGGGCGCGGCGCCCTCGGGCGCACGCTGCGAATCCACGGCCGACCGCAGCGTCGACCCGGCCGCCGACCCGCTCCTCGCGTCGTTCGACGACGGTGCGCGCGACGAGTCCCCCGGCGGCGGTCCGGTGTCGCGGACGGGAGCGGTCCGCCGTGGCGACTGGTCGCACGTCGTGACCGAGCGCGCCGGGATCCCTCCCGTCGCGTCGGTGCTCGACCGCGTCTCGCGTCGCGGACGACTCGGCGATCGAGCCCGGCTGAACTCGAACTTCCGCGATGAGTACTACGGCATGATCCCCGCCGTCGGCGACCACCTCGACGGACCGCGCCTGGTGACGAGCGGGACGATCGACCCCGGCCGCTCGCGGTGGGGTGAGCGGCCGGTGCGGTTCGCGAAGCGGCGGTTCGCCGCGCCGCGCCTCGACCTGGAGGCGCTCGATCCCGCGATGCGGGCGTGGGCCGAGCGCCGCCTGGTGCCGAAGGTCCTCGTCGCGAACCAGACCTCGGTCATCGAGGCGGTGCTCGACGAGGAGGGGAGGTGGCTGCCGGCCGTCCCGGTGATCGCGGCGTACCCCGACGACGTCGCGACGGGGTGGGAGGTCGCGGCCGTCCTGACGTCGCCCTCCGCCTCGGTGTGGGCGTGGCACCGCCGCGCCGGCACCGGGCTGTCGTCGACGACGATCCGCCTCGGTCCGACGCTGCTCGCGGACCTCCCGTGGCCGGAGGGACCGCTCGACGACGCCGTCGACGCGCTGCGCCGAGGCGATGTCGCAGCGTGCGGTGAGGCCGTCGAGCGCGCCTACGGCGTGGCGGTGTCGCAGAGCGCCGCGGCGACGGTGTGGTGGGCGCGCCACCTCGAGCGGATCGAGAGCCGGGCCCCGAGCTCGGACGGCACCGCCCCACCCGCCTGACGACGCCGGGCACGACCTGACCGTGGACCGCCGGCGTGACCTGGGCCTCGTCGCGGGGGAGAGCGGGCTCGTCGATGCGACACTGGCACCGCCATGGACCGCCGACCGCTCTCCTCGCTCCCCGCGACCCGCCGCTCGCGCCCCGGACCCCGGCGGGCGCTGGCGGCCGGGTTGCTCGCCGTCGCCGTCACGGCGTGCGGGGGGTCGTCGAGCGGGTTGTCCGAGCAGGCCGAGCGGGGGAGGCAGACGGCGCTCGACAACGCCTGCTCCTCGTGCCACGGGGTGAGCGGTCAGGGCGGCGTCGGGCCTCCGTGGGTCGATCTCGCAGGGAGCGAGGTGCAGCTGAGCGACGGGACGACGGTCACGGCGGATCGCGACTACCTGCTGCGGTCGATCCTCGAGCCGGGGGTCGAGGAGGTCGAGGGCTACACGATCCGGATGCCCGAGAACCAGCTGACCCCCGAGCAGGCGGCCGACGTCGTCACCTACATCGAGGAGCTGTCCGCACCGACGGACGAGTGAGCCGGCCGGGCGCGGCCCCACGGCGCCGTCGTGAGCCGGGCCTCGGGCGCCGGGTCGCCGGGGGATCGACCGATCAGCGCGTCCAGGGCGCGGTCGGGCTGACCGCGCCGTCGCCTCCGGTCAGCACCTCGGCCTCGCCGTCCGTGACGAGGATCGTGTGCTCGAACTGGGCCGTGCGCTTGCCGTCGGAGGTGACCGCCGTCCAGTCGTCGTCCCAGATCCGGTAGTTGATCGAGCCCAGCGTGATCATCGGCTCGACGGTGAAGGTCATCCCCTCGCGCATCACGATCCCGTCCTGGCGACGGTCGTAGTAGTGCAGGACCTGGACGTCGGTGTGGAACTGCTCGCCGATCCCGTGTCCGACGAACGCCTTGACGACCCCGTAGCGGTGCTGCTTCGCGTGGTCCTCGATCGCCCGCCCGATGTCGGACAACGGCCGGCCGGCGCGAGCGGCCGCGATCCCGAGCCACGTGCACTCCTCGGTGACCTCGACGAGGCGCCGGCTCTCCGGGTCGACGTCGCCGACGAGGAAGGTGGCGTTGGTGTCGCCGTGCACCCCGCCGATCCACCCGGTCACGTCGATGTTGCAGATGTCGCCGTCCTGGAGCGGGCGCGAGTCGGGGATCCCGTGGCAGATCACCTCGTTGACCGAGGTGCAGCACGCCTTGGGGTACCCGTGGTAGTTGATCGTGGAGGGGTACGCGCCGAGCTCGACGAACCGCTCGTGGACGTAGACGTCGATCTCCTCGGTGGTCACTCCGGGCGCGACCAGCTCACCGGCCTCGCGCAGGACGGTGGAGGCGACACGTCCGCTGCGGCGCATCGCGTCGATGATCTCGGGGCTCTTGACCCGCCCCTCGTCCCACGGCTCGTACTCACCGGTGTCGGCGTACGGCGGGCGTGCGATGTGGCCGGGGACCGCGCGCATCGGCGTGACCTCACCGGGCAGGACGCGACCCTCCGAGCGCTTGTGGCAGCGCTTGTACTTGCGCCCGCTCCCGCACCAGCACGGATCGTTCGCCTGGGGCAGGGTCGCGGGTGCGGTGGTCGTGCTCATGGCACCCAGGATACGGACCTCGACGACGACCGCGGGGGCCGGGCCGGGTCCGGAGGGGCGGGGGCGGGCGGCCTGGCCCGGGTCACGATCGCGTGGAGCCGGGCCGGGTACCCGATCGGGCCCGCCCGGATCGTCCAGGAGCGTCAAGTGTTCCTCAAGATGACCGTCGGGAGGTCTCGCTGCGCCCGGTTGCGAACGATGTCATCGGTGCGAACGACGAAAGGACCTCCCCGATGACACGACTGCCCGCCGCCACGAACCTGATCTCCCGCCTCGGTGGCGAGTCGCGTGCTCCCGGCACCCGACTCGGCGGCCGGCGCATCGCGGCCTGCGTCCTCGCGTCGACGGTCGGGGTCGGTGCCCTGGCGATGCCGGTGGACGCGAAGAAGGCGGACCCGGCCCACGTCGAGCAGGTCGTCGTCCCCGGCGCCGCCCCCGCTCCAGCGAAGGCCGTCGCCGCCCCGAAGAAGGCGGTCGCGCCCGAGGTCGCAGCGGGTTCGATGCGCCGCGTGGTCGACCAGATCGGCGCCCGTGCGCTGTGGGACCGGGGCATCACCGGCGCCGGGGTGAACGTCGCGGTGATCGACACCGGGATCGCTCCGGTCCCGGCCCTCGCCGCCGAGGACAAGGTCATCGCGGCGATCGACTTCTCCGACGAGTCCGGCGACCCCGAGCGGGCGCTGCTCGACACCCACGGGCACGGAACCCACATGGCGGGGATCATCGCCGGCCGGGCTCCGGGCGCACGGGCGTCCGCGTCCGGCGACCACCCCGAGTGGTTCCTCGGCGTGGCCCCCGACGCCGGGCTGGTCTCGGTCAAGGTCGGCGATCGCACCGGTGCGGTCGACATCGCCCAGGTCGTCGCCGGCGTCCACTGGGTCGTCGACAACGCCGACGCGCTCGACATCGGCGTCCTCAACCTCTCCTACGACAGCGGTTCGCCGCTCGACTACCGCGTCGACCCGTTGACCCACGCGCTCGAGGAGGCGTGGGCGGCCGGGATCGTGGTCATCGTGGCCGGCGGCAACGACGGCCGTGGGACGCACGGGCTGTCCAGCCCGGCGAACGACCCGTTCGTGATCGGGGTCGTGGCCGCCGAGCAGAAGCGGAACGGGACCTTCCACGCCCCGTCGTGGGGCACCGTCGGCGACGGCGTGCGCGACCCCGACGTCGCCGCCCCCGGCGTGAGCATCGAGAGCCTGCGGGTGCCGGGCTCGGAGGTCGACCTGGGCAACCCCGCCGGCTACGTCGACGACCAGAGGTTCAAGGGGACCGGGTCGTCGCAGGCGGCCGCGGTCGTGTCGGGTGCCGCGGCGCTGCTGCGCCAGGCTCGTCCCGAGCTCGGCCCGGACCAGATCAAGGCGCTGCTGGCCACCGACGCCACGGCGATGACCCCGAAGGACCGCTCGAAGACCGGCGCCGGGATGATCGCTCTCGACCGCGTCGTCGACCTCCCCGCCCCCGACGGCGCCCAGATGTGGGAGCCGGCTGCGGGGACCGCGACCTTCGACGAGGCCCGAGTCGGCCTCGAGCCCGGCGACGCCGCCGACTCCCGTCCCGATCCCACGACCGGCGTCCGGTGGTCGGACGCCCGGTGGGACGGCGTCCGCTGGTCGGGTGTGCGCTGGTCGGACGCGGAGTGGGCCGGTGTGCGCTGGTCCGGTGTGCGCTGGTCCGGTGTGCGCTGGTCGGGTGTGCGCTGGTCGGACGCCGACTGGGCGGGAGTGCGCTGGTCGGGCGTCCGTTGGTCCGACCAGGACTGGGGCGGCGTGCGCTGGTCCGACGAGGACTGGTCCGGTGTGCGCTGGTCGGGTGTACGGTGGTCGGGTGCTCACTGGGAGTGATTTGTGACCTCTGAGGAGACAACATCGGCCGACCTCGCCGGCCACGGTGTCTCACGCGTCGGCGCCCTCACGGTCGCGCTCGTCGCCCTCACCGTCGCTCTCGTCGTCTGGTCTCCGCACCGCGGTCCTCCGCTCGACGGCTCGTGGTGGATGGCCGTGCTCGTCGGCGGTGGCTACGCCGCCACCGAGCGCTACGTCTTCCACATCGAGCAGCGCGACAACGCGATGACCTTCTCGATCTCGGAGGTCCCGACCGCCTTCGCGCTCGCCTTCCTCGGGCCGATCGCCGCGATCGCGGCCCGCGTCGTCGCAAGCCTCGCCGTCATCGGCTGGACCGAGCGTCCGACCGCGTACAAGCAGGCCTTCAACGGCGCTCTGTTCGCGGCGGAGCTGGCCGTCGCCTACGCCCTGCTCGGGTGGATCGTCGACACCCGCGATGCCGACGAGATCCGTCTCGTCATCGGGATCCTGGTCGCGACGCTGGCGACCGTCGTGGTGGGGGCCGTCGTGGTGTCCGCCGCGATCGCCTGCTTCGGCCACGGGTTCGTCGAGACGCTCGCCGAGGAGTCGCGCACCACCCTCGTCAGCGGTCCGATCGTCACGATCGTCGCCGCCCTCTCGGTCACGCCCTCGATGCTCGACGTCCGGCTGCTGCCGCTCGGCATCGCGGCGGTGGCGGCCATCTGGATGCTGCTGATGCTCTACGGTCGGCTCTCCCAACGACACCGCGACCTGCGCGCGATCCACGACTTCACCCGTTCGATCGGACGGTCGCTGCTCGTCGACGAGATCGTCACGAACGCGCTCGCCTCCACGTCGAGCGAGCTGCGCGCGATGAGCGGTTCGCTCGTCGTCGTCGACGAGACGGGCGCGGTCATCGCCGAGGCCCACCACGGGCGCCGGGTGCGGGACGGTGACGACGACGGGATGCGCGCGATGCACATCCCGATCCGCGACGTCGTGGGCGAGCTGGGCGAGTTGCGCCTCCACGATCGTCGGCCGCCGTTGGACCGCTTCGACGCCGACGACCGCCATCGGGCCGAGCTGCTCGCCGATCGGCTGGCCACCACCCTGCGCAACGCCATGCTGCACGCCGACCTCGAGCACGCCGCGCTCCACGATCCCCTCACCGGGGAGCTGAACCGCCGCGGCTTCGACGCGCGCGTCGACGCCGACCTGGCCGACGAGGGACGTGCGGCGCGCGCCGTCGTGATCCTCGACCTCGACCGGTTCAAGGAGATCAACGACACCTTCGGCCACCACGTCGGCGACGAGGTGCTCGTCGAGTTCGCGCGGCGCGTGCGCCAGCTGCTGGGACCCGACGACGTCCTCGCGCGCTTCGGCGGCGACGAGTTCGCGATCTACGTCGGACGCGAGAGCGAGCGCGACGTGCGCGTCCTCGTCGAGGGGATCGTCTCGCGATCGCACCAGGCGCTGCACATCGAGCACTACGACGTCGTCGTCGCGGTGAGCGCCGGGGTGTCGTTCGCCTCGGCGCACGACCTACGCAGCGAGCAGCTCCTGCGTCGGGCCGACATCGCGATGTACGCCGCCAAGCGAACCCACGTCGGCTACGAGACCTACCGCTGGGAGATGGACCGTCGGACCCCCGAGCGACTCGAGCTGCTCGGCGAGCTCCGCGACGCCCTCGACAGCGAGGCCCTCGAGGTGCACTTCCAGCCCAAGGTCGACATCGCCAGCGGGATGGTGGTCGGCGCCGAGGCGCTCGTGCGGTGGGACCACCCGACCCGGGGGTGGATCAGCCCGCCCGACTTCATCCTCGTGGCCGAGGAGAGCGGCCTGATCCGCCAGCTCACCGACCAGGTCCTGCGCATGTCGCTGCGCACGGCGGCCGCCTGGCGGCGTGCGGGGCACGACCTCGGGGTGGCGGTGAACCTCTCGGCGCTCGACCTGGTCGACGACCGGCTCGCGTTGCGCGTGGCCGGTCACCTGGCCGACGCGGACCTCCCCGCCGATCGGCTCACGCTCGAGGTCACCGAGTCGTCGCTCCTCGTCGACACGCCACGCACGATGGCGACCGTCGAGCAGCTCGGCGAGCTCGGCGTGAAGCTGTCGCTCGACGACTTCGGCACCGGCTACTCATCGCTCAGCTACCTGCGGCGCCTCCCCGCGCACGAGCTCAAGGTCGACCGCAGCTTCGTCAGCACCCTGCTCGTCGACCATCAGGACGAGGTCATCGTGCGCTCGACCATCGACCTCGGGCACCACCTGGGGATGGAGGTCGTCGCCGAGGGGATCGAGGACGTCTCCACCGCCGAGCGGCTCCGTGAGCTGGGGTGCGACCTGGGCCAGGGGTACGGGATCGCGCGCCCGATGCACCCCGACGGCTTCGCGGCCTGGCTCGAGTCCACCCACCGGTCGATCCGCGCGACCGCGGTCGCCGACGCGCCCACGGCTCCCGTCAGCGGGGCCTGACCGCCGATCGACACGTCGAGATCTCACCCCGACCAGCGCTCGGAGACGTCAGGCCGTGACGCCGGTCGTGTCCGGCAGCGACCACATCAGCGATTCCATCAGCAGTCGCTCGTTGGGGTTGCGCTCGAGCGACTCCAGCGCGCCGTGGATCCGGTGCACGGCCCGCGCGCACCCGTCGACGTCGACGGCCGCCCCCGAGGTCATCGAGTCGCGGTAGGTCGCGGACATCGTCGCGAGACCGGCGCGCAGCTCGTCGGTCCGGTGCCGACGCAGCTCGCGCCGGTGCCGGTCCTCGAGCTGCTTCTTGCCGCTCCCACGTTCGCCGAGCTCCGCGATCCGGGCGTCGAGCTCGGCGACCTCGGAGGCGTGACGGGCGGACAGGGGCTCGGCCGCCCGGTCGATCGACTCGAGGAGCTCGGCCGCCACCGCCATCGCGACCGCCCCCGATCCGTCGAGGCGACGTGCCGCCTCCACGAAGCCGCGTCGGCGCTCGGCCAGCTCGGGGTCCGACGCGAGCAGGCGAGCTCGGTCGAGGTCCCCCATCGCGGCGCGCGCGGCGGCCTGCGCCTCGAGCGGACCGACGCCTTCGGTGAGCAGGCGCGCCGCGACGACGCCCTCGGCGATCGGGCGGAAGTCGATCCGTGCGCATCGCGACGAGATCGTCACCAGCTCGTGGGGCACGAAGTCGGCGCAGATCACGAACATCGTCGACTCCGGCGGTTCCTCGATCGTCTTGAGCAGCAGCGCTGCTCCCTCCGGTCGCAGGAGGTGGAACTCGTCGAGGACGAGGACCTTGCGCGGGCCCTCGGTCGGCGCCAGCGACGACACGCGGACGATCTCGCGCGCCTGCTCGGCGGAGATCGACGGACCGACGCGGCGGACCTCGCGCACGTCGGGGTGCTCGCCGCGCAGCGCGAGGCGAGCGTCGCGCTGGTCCGGGTCGTCGCCGCCCCCGAGCACGCGCGCGGCGAACGCGCGCGCCGCCTCCACCTTGGTGCACCCGGGCGGGCCGACGAACAGGTAGGCGTGGACGGGACCGCCCACCGCCGCCGCCTCGAGGCGCTCGACCGCCGGCTTCTGGCCCACGACGTCGTCCCAGACCGAGCTCACCGCACGACGCTCCGCCGGGGCACCCGCGAGGGGCGGCCCGTCACGCGTGCGGGGATCACCGGTCGCGCCACCCGTCGCCGCCGGCCGATCGGTCCGCGATCACTGGTAGGTCACCAGGATCGGCGACGGGTCGTCGGCGACCGTCTCGGCGGGGGTGGGGGTCGGCTGGTCCTCGTCGAAGAAGTTCTTCCATCCGGTCACCGCTCCCGGCGGGAGGTCGGCGACCATCACGTCGTACGAACGCCGCTTGAGCGAGAGCGAGCCGAAACCGTCCATGTGCATCACGACGCGCACGTTGGCCGTCTGGCGGATCGCGGCCTTGTTCGTCACCATCGACGCCCGGAACTGGTGCAGCACGAGCATCTTCGGCGGCAGGCCGCGCTCGGTGACGAGCGCGTCGAGGTAGGCGATCGTCTCGTTGACCTCGACCGCGTCGACCGTGCCGACCCGCCCTCCGCCGGGTGCGCCCGAGTCGACGCGCCACTCGGGGTCGAGCGCCAGGTGGGTGTGCGGGTGCAGCCACAGGTCCTCGTACCGGCGGGCCTGGTCGGGGAAGCGCGAGCGGCCGCTCTGCAGGTCGAAGATCACCGCCATGTCGTTCGCCGCCGCGGCGCGCACCCACGGGTCGAAGGTCGACGGGTCGAACTCGTTGGAGTAGTCGCCGTCGGCGCCGGCGTCGGCCGCAGCGACCGAGGCGAGGATCTCGAAGGTCGCCACGGCGGGCCGATCGAAGGCGTCGTAGGGAGCGGCCACGGCACGGGCGCGCTCGACGGCCAGCTCGACGGGCTGCTCCCCGAGCGCTCCGAGGACGGGAGTCCCCGGGAAGCCGTAGATGCCGACGTAGCGGACGTCGGGGTCGTACCCGCCCGGCGCCGGCGGCGGGCTCACCCGCGTCGCACGAGCGAGCGGCCGCACCGGGACCGGGTCGACGATCGGACCGGTCGGCGCGGCGACGACGGGGCCGGGCGACGCCCCTGCGGCGATCGCGGAGCCGGCGACGACTCCCCCCGCGACGAGCAGGCGCCGCCTCGTCCACCGTCCGGGCTCGCCGGGCAGGGCGTCACCGTCGGCTCGTCCGGTGCTGGTGGTGTCGGGTGTCATCGGATCTCCTGGTCGTCGCGCAGGCAGTCGAGCATGACGTCGCGCCGGTGACGGTAGCCCTCGCCGGTCAGGTGGATCCCATCGCTCGCGAACGTCGCCGGTCGTGCGAGCGCCCCCTCGCTCCACCGGCACACCTCGAAGCGGTCGTCGAGCGCCGCGGTCGTCGCCAGCGCTCGGTTGAACGTGGCGGCCCGGCCGGGGACCGGCATCGCGGCGACGTCGACCCAGACGACGACCGTCGTGGGATCGACGGCCCGCACGGCGTCACGCAGTTCCGCGATCGCGGCCGCGGCGCGCTCGTCGCTGCTGGCCACGGAACCCCAGAGGTCGTTCGTCCCGAGCGCGACCAGCACCACGTCGGCCGCCCCCACCTCGGCCCGACGGGCCTCGACGACCTCGATCCCCTCGCGCAGCGGGCGACCGACCCGGGCGCTCACCAGGGTGACGGGTCGGCCCTGCGCGAGCAGCCGGGACTGCAGCGTCTCGGCGACGAACGCCGGTGAGGTGACGCCGACGGTCAGGCTGTCGCCGATGATCGCGACGGCGTCGAGCGAGCGCTCGCCCGACGAGGTGCGCACCGCGACGGCGCAGCACGTCGCGGGATCGTCGATCAGGTGGTGGTGGTCGGCGGCCACCGTGGGCCCGCCGCCGGTGGTCGCCGCCGCGAGGACGACGAGCGCGACGAGCGGGGCGACCGCACGGCGTCGGACGGCGCGCGCTCGGCCGCCGAGGCGTGGACGCCCGGGTCCGGATCCGCCGACCTGCGCGGGCGGGCGCCGACGTCGCCCGCGGCGGTGCTGCACGGTCACGGTCGGGTGCGTCCGTCCAGCGCGGCGCGCACCTTCTCGGCGACGTCGTCGACGGGGCCGACGGCGGCGATGGTGATCCACCGGTCGGGGTCGGCGGCGGCCATCGACCGGAACCCGTCGATCACCCGTTCGTGGAACGCGGGGCCGGCCGACTCGAACCGGTCGAGGTCGCGTCGCGACATCCGGTCGGCGATGACGTCGTCGGGGGTGTCGAGGAACACGACCACGTCGGGCCACAGGCCGCCGGTCGCCCACTCGTTGAGGTCGTGGATCTCGCGCAGGTCGAGCCCACGTCCGTGTCCCTGGTAGGCGAGCGTCGAGTAGACCGAGCGGTCGCTGACCACCGAGCGCCCGCTGTCGAGCGCGGGGCGCACCACCCGCTCCACGTGCTGGGCGCGATCGGCCGCGGCCATCAACGCCTCGGTGCGCGGCGTCATGTCGCGCATCGTCGTGTCGTGGAGGATGGCGCGCAGCCGCTCGCCGACCGGCGTCCCCCCGGTCTCGCGGGTCAGCAGCGCCCCGGTGGCGTCCGCGCAGCGCGCCGCCTGGGTCGACTTCCCGCACCCTTCGGCGCCTTCGAACGCGACGTAGCGACCGACCACAGCGGCCGACGGTACCAACGGCCGATCGCCGGCGGGGCGATCAGTCGGCGTTCAGATCGGTGATCACGACCTCGGCGCGCTCGCTCGCCGCCGTCTTCGCCGCGGACTTCTTCGCGGCGGACCTCTTCGACGTCGTCGTCGGGGTCGTCGTGCGCTTCGCCGCCGTCTTCTTCGCGGACGCCTTCTTCGCGGACGCCTTCTTCTTCGAGGCGGACTTCTTGGTCGCCTTCTTGCGGGCGGCCGCCTTCTTCTTCGTGGCGGCGGCCTTCTTCCCGGGGGTGCCGCCCTTGGCGATGATCGCCTCGCGCCGGATCGCGAGCAGCTCGAAGGCCCGCTCGGGGCTGATCTCCTCGAGCCGGTCGCCCTTGCCCAACGAGGCGTTCGTCTCGCCGTCGGTGACGTACACGCCGAAGCGGCCGTCCTTCGCCTTGACCTCGCGCTCGCTGACGGGGTCCGCACCGAACTCCTTCAGCGCCTTGGCCGGTTGACGTCCGCCCCGCTTGTACACCTTGGGCTCGGAGAAGATCTTCAGCGCCTCGTCGAGGGTGATCTCGAAGATGCGGTCCTCGGAGTCGATGTTGCGGTAGTCCTTCGCCTTCTGCACGTACGGTCCGTAGCGCCCGTTGTTCGTGTAGATCGGCTCGCCGTCGGCGGGGTCGTCACCCAGGTGGCGGGGCAGCGAGAGCAACTTCTCGGCCTCGTCCATCGTGATCTTCTCCAGCACCATGGTCTGGAACAGGCTCGACATCTTCGGCTTGTCGAGCCCCGGCGGGGGGTCGTCGTGGTCCCCCCACTGGACGTAGGGGCCGTAGCGCCCGTTCTTCGCGAACACGGGGAGGCCGTCGAGCTCACCGATCGGCTCGTCGCCCTTCGGTGCGGCGAGCAGCTCGACCGCCACGGCGATGTCGAGCTCGTCGGGGGCGAGATCGTCGGGCAGGCCCGCGGTCTCCTCGCCGCGCTTCACGTAGGGACCGTAGCGACCGGGCTTGACGACGATCATCCGCCCCTCGTCGTCCTCGCCGAGGGGGAAGGTGTTGATCTCGGCGGCGTCGATGTGGTCGAGGTTCTCCTCGACGAGGCGCTTCAACCCGAGCAGGGCGTCCTCCTCGCCGCCGGCCTCGGCCGTGATCGAGGGGACGTCGTGGTCGTCGGTCTCGCCGAAGTAGAAGCGGGTGAGCCACTGGTCCTTCTTGCGCTCGCCGCGCTCGATCGCGTCGAGGTCCTCCTCGGTGGCGGCCGTGAAGTCGTAGTCGACGAGGGCGTCGAAGTGCTCCTCGAGGAGGCGGATGACCGCGAACGCGGTCCACGTCGGCACGAGCGCCTGGCCCTTCTTCCACACGTACCCGCGGTCCTGGACCGTCTGGATGATCGACGCCCACGTGGACGGGCGGCCGATCTCGAGCTCCTCGAGCTTCTTCACCAGCGACGCCTCGGAGTAGCGCGCGGGAGGAGAGGTCGTGTGCCCGTTCGGCTCGATCGAGGTGATCGGAACCTGGTCGCCGACCGTGAGCGGGGGCAGCAGCGCCTCGGCGTCGGCCGCGTCGTCGCCGCGCTCCTCCTTGGAGGCGACGTAGACGGCGCGGTAGCCGGGGAACGTGATCGTGGTCCCCGACGCGGCGAACTCGCAGTCGACGATCTCGCCGGCGCGCGGCGAGGTCGCGGCGCGATCGGTGGCCGGAGCGACGAGGCGCACGCTGACGGTGACACCGGTCGCGTCGGCCATCTGCGAGGCGAGGGTCCGCTGCCAGATCAGGCGGTACAGCGACAGCTCCTGGCTGTTGAGCTCCGCGGACACCTGGTTCGGCGAGCGGTACGGCGTGGTCGGGCGGATCGCCTCGTGGGCCTCCTGGGCGGTCTTCGACTTGCCCTTGTACTGCTTGGGGGCGGCGTTGAGGTACTTCGACCCGTACTCGCCGGTCACCGCCGAGCGCGTCGCGCGCATCGCCTCGTCGGAGAGCACGACGTTGTCGGTGCGCATGTAGGTGATGAAGCCCCGCTCGTAGAGGCCCTGCGCGACGCGCATCACCTGCGACGACGACAGGCGCAGCTTGCGCCCGCCCTCCTGCTGCAGCGTCGAGGTCATGAACGGCGCCTTCGGCGACGACCGGTACGGCTTCTCGTCGACGCTCGCGACGGAGAACGTCGACTCGCCGAGGCTCTCCGCGAGGCCGCGGGCGCGCACCTCGTCGAGGGCGACCGCCGAGCTCGACACCTGGCCGCGGTCGTCGAAGTCGCGACCGGTCGCCACCTTGTCGCCGCCGACCGAGACGAGCTTCGCGTCGAACGACGGTTCGCTGCCGGTGACCACGTCGATGTCCCAGTAGTCGGCGGTGACGAACGCGATGCGCTCGCGCTCGCGCTGCACGATCAGGCGCACCGTGGGCGACTGCACGCGCCCGGCCGACAAGCCGCGGTTGACGCGCCGCCACAGCACCGGCGACACCTCGTAGCCGTAGAGGCGGTCGAGGATGCGGCGGGTCTCGGCCGCGTCGACCATCCCGTAGTCGATGTCGCGCGGGTTCGCCACGGCGTGATCGATCGCCGACTTGGTGATCTCGTGGAACACCATCCGCTTCACCGGGACCTTCGGCTTCAGGTACTCGAGCAGGTGCCACGAGATGGCCTCGCCCTCGCGGTCCTCGTCCGTCGCGAGGTACAGCTCGGAGGCGTCCTTGAGCGCGGAGCGCAGCTCCTTGACGACCGTCTTGCCGCGCTCGGTGAGCTCGTAGGTCGGCTTGAACCCGTTCTCGGTGTCGATGTTCAAGCCCTTGGAGGGGAGGTCCGACACGTGGCCGACGGAGGCGCGCACGTCGTAGTCGCTGCCGAGGAGCTTCGAGAGCGTCTTCGCCTTCGCGGGCGATTCGACGACGACGAGTGGTTTGGCCATCAGTGCCTTTCGCTACGGGATCCCACGACCGTTGTCAAGCCACCGTCGACGTGTCGCGGGACGGGGCCGGTCGATGTGAGTGTGCCGTGAGTCCGACGCTTCGGCCACCTCGGCGCGATTCGGGCGCCACGCACCGTGGGCGTGCGGGCGCCGGCACCGTCGGGACGCGGGCACCGCCGGCGCGTAGGGTCGCGACGTGGCCCAGGATCGAGCGGGGGTGCACCCTGCGCCGGCCGACGGCGTCGTCGACGACGCGATCTGGCGCCCGGGGTACGACGGGCCGCCGCCGATCGCCGCGCCGATCCGCATCCCGCGACCGCACCCCTCGCGATCCGGCCGACGCCCGCCGTCCGGAGCTCGCGGGCAGTCGGGGTGGCGCGGCGATCGCCGGCGCGCCGGGCCCGCCGATCGGGAGGACGACGTCGCGGTCCGCGACGTGCCAGAGCGGACGTCGTCGCTGGGACCGCCCGGGTCGATCGACCCCGTCGGGCCACGCGACGCGACCGGCGCGTCGCTCCGGCGGGGTGCCCGCTCGTCCCGGCTCGTCCCGGCCCGCCGTGGCCCGCCCGGTCGTGGTCCGGCCACGACCGTGCTCGCGGTCGCGGCAGCGGTGACGCTCGCGTGGGCGGCTGCGGCCGGGGTGGCGGCCGTGGCCGACGCCCGCCCCGACGGGACGATGGCGGGAGCGGGCGCAGCGTCGTCGGGGTCGGCGACGCCCGGGGCCGGGGGCGGCCTCGTGGGCCGCGGGTTCGCCGGCGCCGACCCTCGCCGACTGCCGGCCGACGTCGAGCAGCGGTGGGAACGGGACCTGGGGCCGTCCGGACCGGCGGCGTTCGTCGAGGTCGTCGGTGACCGGGTGGTGATCGCCCGCGGCGCGGCGGACGACGCGGAGTCCACCGTCGTCACCGCCGTGGGGTTGGGGACGGGGGCGGTGCTCTGGGAGTGGACGGCCGCCGCGCCGGCGCGGCAGGTCGATGCCCTCGCGGGAGGCCGAGGTGTGCTCGTCGTCGCCGTGGCGGGCCAGCTGATCGGACTCGACGCCGCCACCGGTCGATCGAGGTGGACCCTCCTGCCCGACTCCGGGGTCGTCACGAGCGACGTGAGGTTGCTCGCCGGGACGGACTTCGTCGCCATCCCCACCCCCGGTGGCCGCGCTGCTGTCGCCCCGATCGACACCGGGCTCATCGCCGGTGCGTTCGACGGCCCGACGATCGGGACCGACCACGCCGGGTCGTGGTTCGTGCGGCGCGGATCCGAGATCGTGCGCTACGACCTGACCGGCGGGTGGAGCCCGGCAGAGGTGGTCGCCGCCGACGTCGACGGCGACGCGGTCGCCGCCGTCACCGGCGGGGTCGTCTCCTCCGGGCCCGACGGGTGGGCGTCGACGATCGACTCGCTGATGCGCCCGGCGCGACCCGTCGCCGCGACGACCGTCGGCGACGTCCCCACCGCCAACGCTCTCGTCTCGACGGCCGACCGCTCGTTCGTCGCGGCCGGGCCGGGCGTCGTGGTGGGAGCGTCGATCGAGGGCGCCGTGGTCACGGCGGGGTGGTCGCGCGTCGGCGTGCTGATGTCCACGCACCCGACGGTGCGCGGCTCGCTGGTGATGGTGTCGAGCCGCGGCGGGCGGGCGCTGACGCTCCACGACGGGCGCACCGGCGACACCGTCGCTGCGCTGACCCTCACCCCGGGCGCGCTCGACTCGCTGCAGATCGTCGGGAACGGGCTGCTGACCAAGCGCACCTCCTCCACCGGAGCCCGGCTCGCAGCGGTCGATCTCGACGGGGCCGAGGTGTGGTCGCTCGTCGACGTCGACGCCGTCGCCGTGGGGGACGGCGTCGTCGTGGCGGTCCGCCGGTCGTCGGACGGGTCGCTCACGGTGCACGCACTCGGGTGAAGCCCCGCGTGCGACGCGTCCGAGAGGAGTACCGTCGACCGCCGATGCCCGACCACGCCGCCCCCGAGGAGCGACTCGGCTGGTCCCGCGCCTTCGACGAGACGTGGGCCGCGCTCGGCCGCCCGGGAGCGCCGGCGCGCGTGACGCGCCTCGACCGGGGGTGGAGCACCGCCGCGCGCAGCTTCGCCCAGACGGTCGGCGAGGCCGATCCCGTGCGCGTGCGCAACATCGGGGCCGACGTGGCGGTCGGGGACTGGATCGTGGCGAGCGCGGACGGCGAGCGCGTCGAGCACGTGCTCGCCCGCACCTCGGCGTTCACCCGTCGCGCCTCGTTCGACGGCATGCGTGCCGTGGCGCACACGCTGGCCGCGAACATCGACGTCGTCTTCCTGATCCACGCGCTCGGATCGCCGCCCAGCCCGCGGCGCCTCGAGCGCGAGCTCGTGCTCGCCTTCGACTCCGGTGCGGATCCGGTCGTCGTGCTCACCAAGACCGATCTCGTCGACGACCCCGAACCGAGCCGCCGTGCGCTGGAGGCCGTCGCGCTCGGGGTCCCGGTGCTGCTCGCGAGCGGTGTCACGGGAGAGGGGATCGACGCGATCGCGGACCACGCCTCGGGCAACCGCACGCTCGCGTTCCTCGGCTCCAGCGGCGTCGGCAAGTCGACCCTCGTCAACGCCCTCGTCGGCGACGCGCTCCAGGCCACCTCCGCGGTGCGCGACGGCGACCAGCGTGGTCGCCACACGACGGTGGCGGCCGAGCTCGTCGCGATGCCCGACGAGGGGTGGCTCGTCGACACGCCGGGGGTGCGCGCCGTGAGCCTGTGGCTGTCGGGCGACGGCATCGAGCGGGCGTTCGCCGACGTGTTCGAGCTCATGGACCACTGCCGCTTCCGCGACTGCAAGCACGACCGCGAGCCAGGGTGCGCCGTGCGCGGTGCGATCGCGGAGGGGGAGCTCGACCCGGTGCGACTGAGCGCGCTCGAGGCGTTGATCGAGGAGGAGGCGGCGTTGGAGGAGGAGCAGCGCGCCCGGGAGAAGGCGGCCGATCGGCGGCGCAAGGACGACCGCCGCCCCGAGGCCGCCGAGTACGACGGGATGCGCGACTGATCCGTCGCGGCGGGGGTCGACGACGACGCGGGCGCGGCGCTGCGACACTGGAGGGGTGATGCGACGAGGTGAGCAGGAGCTGGCGGACGCCGGCGGCGCCGGTGCGCCCGCCGCGAACGGCAAGCCGGTCGAGTCGGTGTGGGCCTTCCCCCGGCCGCCGCGCGTCGAGGAGGTCGCCTGGAGGATCCGGGTCGTCCACGCGGGCGCGACGGTCGTGGACGCCCCGCGCGTCGTGCGCGTCCTCGAGACGAGCCAGGCACCGGCGTACTACGTCGCCGACGAGTTCGTCGACCGCTCGCTGCTCGTGGGGAGCGATCGTCGGTCGATGTGCGAGTGGAAGGGGATCGCGCGCTACGCCGACGTCGTCGTCGCCGATCGACGGGAGCCCGACGTGTGCTGGACCTACCCCGATCCCACGCCGGAGTTCGAGGCGGTGCGCGACCACTGGGCGTTCTACGCGCAGTCGCTCGACGAGTGCTGGGTCGACGACGAGCGCGTGGCCCCGAACCAGGGGAGCTTCTACGGCGGGTGGATCACGCGGAACGTGACCGGTCCGTTCAAGGGCGCCGCCGGCACCACCGGCTGGTGACGACGCCGTCCGCGGCTCAGGGCCCGGGGAGGGTCCAGCGGGAGCCGGGTGACCGCATCCAGAAGCGGGCGTCGACCACGGCGGCCACCGGGATCGGACCGTAGACGTGGGGGAAGAGCTCGTCGACGCCGGGCGCCGGGGGCTCCCAGCGGATCTCCGAGGGCACCTTCACGGGGTCGATCATCAACAGCACGAGCTGGTCGACGTCGGCGTAGAAGCGGTTCGCGACACCCTCCACCTGCGAGCGCGTGGACGCGTGGACGAACCCCTCCTCGGCGAGGGTCCGACCGCGCGTCGACATCGCGTACTCACCGGTCTCGAAGGCGGCCACCCAGTCGTCGGGCAGGGCCGCGTGGAACACGGGGAGGTCGGCGTCGCCCGACTCGACCGCGTCGTGCGCCGATCGATCGCCGCAGGGCGCGACCCCGTCGTCGGGGAGCGCGGCGTCGGACATCGTCACAGCGTGCCGTCGTCGAGCATCGAGCGCACCTCGACAGCGCGCTCGCGGACCGCCGGCAGGTCGCTCAGTCGCTCCGATGCGCGCACCTGGCGCGCCACGCGCGGGTTCTTCACGAGCCGCTCGTGGTGGCGGGCGAGGAAGTCCCAGTACAACGTGGTGAACGGGCACGCGTCCTCACCGGTCCGCTGCTTGCGGTCGAAGCGGCACGACCCGCAGTAGTCGCTCATCGTGTCGATGTAGTTGCCGCCCGCCGCGTACGGCTTGGTGGCCATCTTGCCGCCGTCGGCCCACTGGCTCATCCCGATCACGTTCGGCAGCATCACCCACTCGGCGCCGTCGACGAAGTTCGACCACATCCAGTCGGTCATCGCCCACGGGTCGACGCCGTGCAGCATCGCCAGGTTGCCCAGCACCATCAGCCGCTGGATGTGGTGGTTGTACGCCCGGTCGTGCAGGCCCTCGATGCAGGTGCCGACGCAGTTCATGTCGGTCTCGGCCGCTCCGGTGAACGCGGGCGGGACGGGTCGGTCGGCACCGAGGGCGTTGCGCGAGCGGTAGTCGGGCATCCACAGCCAGTAGACGCCCCACACGTACTCGCGCCAGCCGATGACCTGGCGGATGAACCCCTCGGCGGAGTTGATCGGCACGCCGCCGTCGTCGAAGGCCTGCTGGGCCGCGTCGCACACCTCGCCGGGGAGCAGCAGACCGACGTTCATGTACGGCGACAGCACGGAGTGCGCGAGGTGCCACGACCGCTCCACCATCGCGTCCTCGTGGGGTCCGAAGCTCGGCAGGACCTCGCGGGTGAAGTGGCGCAGCCGGCTGAGCGCAGCGCGCCGCGAGGTGGCCCACGTCCCGTCGGGATCGGCGCCCCACGTTCCCACCCCCCACTCGTCGAGGTCGGCGAGCACCCGGCGATCGACCTCGTCGAGCTGCGACGCCTGGGGGTCGGGCCACGGGTCGTCGCCGCCCTTCGGCGGGGGTTCGCGGTTCTCGTCGTCGAAGTTCCAGCGCCCGCCGACCGGCTCGCCGTCGTGGTCGATCAGGTACCCGAGGCGCTGTCGCTGCCACCGGTAGAAGTCCTCCATCTTGAAACTCGACCGGCCGTCGGCCCATCCGGCGAACTCCTCGTAGTGGCACAGAAACTGGTTCGATCGCACGACCGTGACGCCGAGGTCGCGCAGCATCTCGAGGCCGTCCCAGCTCGCCGGCTCGGTCGCCACGACCTCGTCGGGGGAGAGCTCCGCGACGTGCGCGTCGTGGCCGGCGCGCAGCGAGTCGGCTCGCCGGAGGTCGACCTCGTAGCCGAGCTCGTCGAGCTCCGCCGCGAACCGCCGCATCGCCGTCAGCACGAAGTGGGCTCGCTGGCGGTGCCACCGCTTGGAGCGCAGCTTGCCGAGGCTCTCGACCATCAGGATGCGATCGGAGGCGGGGTCGGCGTCGGCCATCGCTCCGATCGAGCGGTTCAGTTGGTCGCCGAGCACCCAGATCGTCCTCACGGCCAGATCGTGATCCAACGACGGCGCCGCGGACCACTCGTGCTCCGGCCGGTTCACGGCGGCTCGATCGCCATCGTGGCCGAGGCGGTGTGCGTCACCGGGCCGATCGCCGCGCCGATGATCGCGACGTCGGTCGGATCGACGTGGGTGACCGTGACCGTCACCGAGTCGCCCGAGGTGCGGACCGACACCTCGATCGGCAGGTCGATCGCACCGCTCGCCGCACGGGTCGCGGAGACGGCGCCGTGGGCCGACGCGGCCGCGGCGCGCGCTCCCGCGCGCGCTGCGGCCTCGACGGCGAGTTGGTTGCGGACCGAGACGCCGACCTGCACGACGGCGAGCACGACGACGACCACGAGGGGCAGGGCGATCGCGAACTCGACCGCCGCCTGACCTCGCTCGTCGTCGACCGCGCGACGACGGCGCGCCCGGAGCGGGCGGTGCGGCATCGAGCAGGAGCACGCGGTCCGCGACCCCATCGCTCAGACCCGGTCGATGACCGTGTCGATCACCCGGTTGAACAGCCGGTTGATCCGGGTGGCTCCACCGCCGGCGGTCGCCCAGGCGACGACCAGCAGCGCGACGAGGGCGGCGGCGAGCAGGACCAGGGCGTACTCGGTGGTCGCCTGTCCGCGGTCGTCGCGCCGGTCGTCGACGAGGTGGGCGGCCGCGGCGGTGAGGTGCCGTTCGGCGGTCATGGCGCTGGTCTGCAGCGCCACGGCGAGCATCAGGGTGAGGTGGGACATCGGGTGGCTCCGTTCCGTGAGCGCGCACCGCTGCGGTGCGCGTCGTCGTGCGTGCACGTGTGCGTGCGGGGCGTGGTCGGGGGACGAGCGGGTCGCGGGGACCGAGGGTGGCGGGGAGGCGGTGGCGGGGAGGCGGTGGCGGTGCGCCGTCGCGGATCGCCCGACCGTGGCGGGCGGTCTCGTCACGGGCGCAACCCCGTGTCGGAGAGCGACGAGAGCGCGCCGAGCACGGCCGGCACGATGGCGACCAGCACGAACGAGGGCAGGATGCAGGCGACGAGGGGGAACGAGAGCCGCACCGGCAGGCTGCGGGCCGCGGCCTCGGCACGCCGCCGTCGACGCTCGCGGACCTCGACGGCGAGCAGCTCGAGGGCGCGTGCGATGCCGGTCCCGTGGCGCTCCGCCATCGCCAGCGTGTCGGCGACGACGCCCGCCTCGGGTCCCAGCTCGTCGGGCAGCGCCCGCAGGGCGTCCGGCAGGCTCGCCCCTCGCTCGATGCGCCGCACGACCTCGGTGAAGCCCGGTCGGGTCGCGGGCGGGGCGCGCTGCGCCAGCAGGCGGATCGCCTGGTGGGGCGTCATCCCGGCGTGGACGACCAGCACGAGCATCTCGATCGAGTCGGGCAGCTCGCGGTCGATCGCACGTCGACGCCGGCGCGCTCGCAGGAGTCGCACGACGCGGGCGCGGGAGAGGACGACCACGGCGACGAGCGCGCCGGCGATCGGCCCGGCGATGACGGCAGCGGCGAGGACGGCCGCCACGACGGCCGCTCCCCGTCGCGACGGGCCGGTGCGTCGAGCACCACCCGCTGTCGGGGCGACCGGTTCGCCCGACGCGCCGTCGCCCGCGCGGGCGGGTCGGGGGACGCGCGCCGTCGTGGTCGGGATCCACGGCGCGACGACGAGGGCGCACAGCAGCCCTGCGGCGACCGCCGTCACGTCGCAGCCCCCGCCCCGCCGTGACGGCGGACGATGCGTCGCATCCACCACGCCCCGGTCGCGTCGAGCGCGAGGCCGAGCGCGACGACGCCGAACCCGGTCGCGGACGTGAGGACACGTCGGACGTCGTGGTCGGCGGCGACCAGGATCGCGAGGACGCCGACGGGGACGACGGTGAGCACCCGCGCCGAGAGCCGCGCCTGGGCGCTCTGGGCGGACCGCTCGAGATCGTCGGAGGCGTGCTGTCGCATCGCCGCGGCCACCCGTTCGAGTGGAGCCGTCGACGAACCCCCGACGGCGGCCACCGATCCGAGCACGATCGCGGTCGTCGACAGCAGGTCGAGGCGTGGGGCGCGCGACGCGGCGAGCTCCTCCATCCACCGGTCGCAGGCCTCGACGACCGTGCTGCCCCGCGCGACCGCGTGGCGGAGCGGAGCGGAAGCCGCTCGCACCGCGGGGTGGGCCGGCACGATCGTCGCCACGGTGTCGCGCAGGCTCGCCCCGTGTCGCAGGTGCCGTGCGAGCTCGTCGACCCACGTGGCGACCGCCGTCGGCGTGAGCCCGCGATCACGACGGGCCCGCCGACGGCGCACGACCGCCTCGAGGATCGGCGGCGCGGCCGGCGCGACCTCGCGGTGGACGCCTCCGTCCCGCCCGGCTGCGGAGACCCCCGGACCGCCCGCCGTCGCCCGCTCGTGGGGTGCGTCGACGGAACCGGACGGAGACCGCCCGGCGAGTCGGCGCGCGGCGGCTCGATCGCGCGTGACGTGCAGCACGGCGATCGCGACCGCGGCGGTGACGAGCAGCGCCTCGATCACCGACGTCCTCGTCGGAGTTCGTCGTGACGGATCGTGCGCCCGGCTCCGTCGAGCGACATCAGGCGGCGCACCGCGGGTGCGCGCAGCGTGGAGTCGCCGACCGACTCGACGACCTCGGAGACGTCGACGACTCGTCGGATGGCGGCCGTCCGGGCGACGTGGACCACGACGTCGATCGAGCGGGCGAGCTGCTGGCGGACCGCGACCAGCGGCCAGCGCGGCGCCGCCTGGAGCACGAGCGACTCGATCCGCAGCAGGGCGTCGAGCGCCCCGTTCGCGTGGAGGGTGGAGAAGGAGCCGTCGTGGCCGGTGTTCATCGCCTGCACGAGACCGAGTACCTCGTCACCGCGGACCTCGCCGACGACGAGGCGGTCGGGTCGCAGCCGCAGCGCCGTGCGCACGAGGTCGCCCACCTCGATCGGTGGGGGTCCGTCGGGGTTGGCCGGTCGCGCCTCGAGGCGCACCTGGTGGTCGGCGTCGCAGGCCAGCTCGGCGGTGTCCTCGACCACGACGATCCGCTCGGCGTCGTCGACGAGGGTGAGCGTCGACGCCAGCAGCGAGGTCTTGCCCGACGAGGTACCGCCTCCAATAGAACCACTACGTTGTGACGGGCTGTTCTCGGAAACGCCCAACTGGGGACCGGCTAGACTGGCGCTAGCTGTCAAAGCGTGTCAGCCACTGCGGTGGCGGTGTCGGTGATGTGAAAGATCGTCCCCGGTTGGCGTGAGGCTTGGGGACATCTCGTCCGACGTAGACCACCAGTGAGCAGGCGGACCGCCTCCTGCGTGGCTCCTACAGGAGCGTCCCATGAGTAGCAAGTCACCCCTCCAGACGGCAGGCATGCGCCTCGCCGGTCTGAAGAGAACAGGCTCACGCGAGCAGATCCGAGAGGCGGAGCACGTCCTAGCGACGCTCTGGCTCGAGCGGTACATCGAGGAGGCGATCGCCGTCGACCTCAATCGTGCCTCACGTCGTCGTCTGGCCAAGTACCTGATGTCGGGTGAGCCCACGTGAGCCCGCATCCGTTCAAGACGTGGCTCATCGACGGCCATGCCGGCGAGAACTCACCCCTCGGCGACCTCGCGGCCGACGTGGGGCGCGACGACAACTTCCCTATCAGTGGCGGCCGCCGAGCGCTGCTCGACTACTTCGCCACCGTGAGCGACAGCAGCATCCAGTTCCTCGATTGCTTCGAGGCGGCATGGGCTCTGTACGAGCCCGCCACGGTGCATCCCTTCGTGGCGTGGCTGCGACGCAACCCCGCGCGGAACCCGGTGTTCCGTGACTTCGCCGACGAGTACGGCGGCCTGCTCCCAGCGACGGGTGACCGGGAGACCATGCGGGCCGTCGTGGAGAACCGCGAGGACGGGGACACGTGGAACCTGACGTGCTTCGACGTCGCATGGCAGAGGTTCCGTCCGACGTGCGAGTGGCCCAACTGCGTCGAGGCCGCCGACATGCAGATGTCGGTGTGCGCCGTGCACGCCCTCAAGGAACTGCTGTGAGCGCAGCGAGCGGGCGAGCCCCGCAGGACTCGCCCGTCACCCATCTGCCAGCTGCCAGGCACGACAAGACTCGTTCGAACCGTACCCGACCGCTCCAGCTAGCGACCGCATCGGGGAAGGACAGCACCCGCTGGAAGCGGCAGCCTCCAATGACGTGGGGCCAGATGCTGGACTGGCTCGCCCTCGACGAGCCCGCCAAGGAACGCGAATGCGGTGGGTACGTGCCTGCCCAACTGCGCGACGAGGTCGGGCGGAAACGTCGGGCCGACGTCGTGTCGCGTTCGGTGCTGGTGCTCGACGCCGACGAGGCACAGCCGGACTTCCTGATCGACATCGCACGGGTGCTGCCGGGGGTCGCCGCCGCCGCCCACACGACTTGGTCTAACGGTGCCAAGGGCAGCCGCTACCGGCTCCTCGTTCCCCTCTCCCGGGACATCGACGGCGAACGCTACCGGCGGCTGGCGGAGGGCGTCCGGGACGCTCTCGGGGACCACTGGGGTGGCGACAAGGGATGCCCCGAACCGGAGCGGTTCTCGTGGCGACCGTCCACGCAGAACGAGGAGTACCACTTCAAGGTCTGGGAGGGCGACCTGCTCGACGTCGACGCATGGCCGGAGTTGCATCCGTACGCACGAAAGGCCATCAACACGGAGCTTCGGAAGCTGGACGACTGCGAACTGCTGGGGTTGCCGTGTTGGGACAACACCACGTTCGGCGTCGCATGCAACCTGATCGAGTTCGCCAACAGCCCGTGGTCGGGCTACACGCTCGACCGTGCGGAGCAGGACCTAATGGCTCACGGTCCCGCGGACGACGACTTCGGGCCGGACCTGCACGCCGTGAAGTGGGAGAGCGCATTGCAGAAGGTCGGCGACAAGGCTCGCCCCCATCCCGATGCCAACTCCGACCCCGACCCCGACCCCGACCCCGACGCCGACCCCGACAAGCGGACGCCGCTGTCCGTCAAGCTGCGGGAGTACGTCGAGGAGAACTACGACGCGTTCCCGGCCGGTGCCGACGGTCGCATCTTCGTGCAGCCCAACGCAGGAGGCCGCGCCGAGCTCCTGACGAGAAGCTTCATGATCCGGGCGGCGGGCCACCTGGGCAACCGGGCCGCCACCCTGAGCAACTCCGCCAACGAGGCCGCCACGGTCCTCACCGCCAGGGCGTCGTCGAACGCACCACGGCAGTTGTCGTTGCGGGCGCACTACCGGCCCGACCGGATCGTCCTCGACCTGGCACAAACCAACTCCACCCGGTGCGTCGTCGTGACGCCGACCGGGTGGACCGTGGAGGACGTGCCACCGCGCGACGTCGTCTTCCAGACGGCCGGTGCCCCCCTCCCCACCCCCGAGCGGGGTGGTTCGGTGGACGAGTTGCGCCAGGTGCTGCGGTGGCACGAGGACGACCCGCGCTGGTCGCTCGTGAAGGGGTGGCTGCCGTGTTCGCTGATGGCAGAACGTGCCCGACCTGTCTTGTGCTTCTTCGGCCCGCAGGGCTCTGCGAAGTCGACGACGGGACGGTTCGTGACGAGCGTGCTCGACCCGAAGCCGAACGGCGTGTTGGGGGGAGGGTTCGGCAAGGACCGTGCCGACGACGAGACGAAGGCACTCGGGCACTACGTACCAGCATGGGACAACGTGTCGACGCTGTCGTCGGAGGGCGCGGATTTCCTGTCGCGCATGGTGACGGGCGATCTCATCGAGAAGAGGCAGTTGTACTCCGACGCTGACTTGGTCTCAATTGCGTACCGGCGAACCGGTGTCGTCACCGGAATCAACATGCCCCGAGGCGTCAAGCCCGACACGCTTGACCGACTGATCCTCGTCCTTCTGCAGCCCATTGAGGGCGGCGGACGGCTGACCGAGGGCCAACTCGAAGCCGACTGGGCCAAGGCCCAACCACGTGTGCTGGCGGGGGTGCTCGACCTTGCCTCGCGCATGCTCGCCAGGGTCCAAAGCAACCCGGACGAACTGCGAATGGCCGATTATGCGTCGGCGCTGTGGGCTATCGATCCGGCGCTGTACGAGGCGTACCGAGCGAACGTGTCCGAAGCTCGCGGCGACATGGCCCACAACGACGGCTTCATCCAGGTGCTGGTGGCGTGGCTCAGGTCGTGCGAGGGCCAGGAGTGGGAAGGCACCGCAGCCGAAGCCCATCGGGCTGGTTCTGATTTCGAGCAGTACTTCGAGGGCGAAGTGTGGTGGCCAAAGAACGCTCGTGGACTTTCGGAGCAACTGAACTTGTGCAGCGAGCTATTGCGAGAAATCGGACTGTCGGTTACCGAGCGTCGCTCCAACGGGCGAAACCTGAAGAAACTGATTCTGGTCGAGTAGGGATGGCGAACAGGGTAGCAGCCAGGGTAGCAGCATTCGGGACTGCTACCCTGGCTGCCACCCTGTACCTCTCGTTCGTTACCCCAGGTCAGGGGGTGTAAGGGCTCTAACAGGGTAGCAAGGGTGGCAGTAGGCGGTACCACTTCTGTTCGCCTATCAGTAGAGAATGAGGGTAGAAGGAGAAAGAGGAAGTAGAACGTAGAGAATAGGGGATGTAGAGAGGTAGCCGGATACTGCTACCCTTGCCACCCTCGCTGCGGCTACCGCTGGTGGTCGGGGTTCAAGCGGGCGCAGTTGGAACCACCCCGTTACACACAGCCCGAGGGCAGGGTCGTCGAGCCCATGCATGGAGGGTTGGATCGATATGGGTGTGACTCCATACCCTATGTACGGACATTAGGGGGGTATCGTTGCATGTGCAACGATCGTCTTTCTTCAGACCGACAAGGACTCCCAATGACCCCTATCCCAGCTCGGCCGCGCCGTACCACCGCCAAGCAGAAGGCTCAGCAGCAGGCCTCTACGTGCGTCGTGGGGTACCTGCGATGCTCGACGGCCGAGCAGGCCGACAGCGGCCTCGGCCTAGATGCGCAACGAGCCACCATCCAGTCCGCTTGCGACGCGAGAGGGTGGACCGTGGCCGAGTGGGCCGTCGACGAAGGCGTGTCAGGTTCGGTGCCGCCGACCGATCGCCCCGCCATGGCTCGTGCTCTACGGCTGCTCGACGCCTGCGAGGCAGGTGCCCTCGTAGCGTCGAAGGTGGACCGCATCGCACGCGACCTGCACGACCTGACGGGCCTCCTGCGCCGGGCGGACGACGACGGCTGGGGATGCGTCGCACTCGATATCGGCGTGGACACGACGACACCCGTGGGTCGCATGCTGGTCGGCATCCTGGGCAGCGTCGCCGAGTGGGAGCGTGCCACCATCCGCCAACGCACCCGCGATGCCCTCGCCGCCAAGAAGGCCACCGGCGCTCGACTCGGTCGGCCTGTGTCCGTTGAGTCTGAGCCGGCAAGGGCTCGGCTGCGGGAGTTGCTGCACGAACGCAAGACGTTCGCCGCCATCGCCACCACCCTCAACGACGAGGGGTTCACGACGCCGACCGGCCTGGCGTGGTCGTGGCGCGCCGTGCAGCGGACCCGGGACTCTTTGGCCCTCGACGACCTGGCTCTCGCGTCGGGGTCGTAGTCCCAGCCCACACCCGGCACGCCCCGGAGAAGGGACGAGAGCGGGGTCTCCCGCCCTTTTAGGACCGGCGGATGGCGCCGGTTCGGAACAGGTGCACGAGCGCCACTGCGTAGTGGACCGCCGCCTGCGCCTCCTCCTCCGACACGTTCGCAGGCACGGACTCGTCGTCGGTGCCGTGGCGGTCGTGCTGCGAAGTCCACACCGCCTTCATCATTAGCCGGACGGTCTCGACGTCGCCGATCTCCGTGACCCACTTGTCAGGCTTGTGCTCGAGTGCGGAGATCATCTTGCCGAGGGTGGCCCAGTGGTCGGTTTCGCTGACGACGGGACGAGCACTGGCCTCGACCGCCCTAGCTGCGTCTCGGTGTGCGGAGCTTGGGTCGGGGTTCCGCCCGTACAGCGAATGCCACGCCTTGCTCAAGTAGGTCGCTGCCCTGGTGCGCTCCTCCATCTCGGCGCGGGCGGCGGCCTCCACCGTGGCGTCGACCCTTCGCTCCAAACAGGCAAGGTCGTCGGCGTCAGCGCCGACCGTCCACGCCGATGCCGAACGATCGAGGATGTCTTGCATGGCAACTGCGCGATCGCTGTGTCGGTAGCACGTCGACAAGCAGTAGTCGATGAGGTCCAACGCCCCTACATCGTCATAGAGGAGCGTGAGAAGACGCTCACCTGCACTGATGGCCTGCTCCCATTGGTCCCCACCGGTCCGCCGCAGATTGAGTCGAAGGTACTGCTCCGCTCTTTCAATCTGCTGGGTGTCAACCGCTCCAAACGAGGGGAAGAAGAACTGACGCGTCCACGACGTGACGCCTGCCTTCATCCATTCGGGCACGCCCTCGCGCAGCGCCGTGTACTCGGTTGTCTGGTCCGGATCGTTGCGAGCCGACAGCGGCACCCTTGGCATCGGGACGAAGGTACATGCTGGCGGGGTGGCCGCCACGCAGTCTCGGGAACGTGTGTTCGGTTCCCCACTACCGTTGGTTGGGTCGACCCACCCCCCACCACGAAGGACCCACCCATGCCCCTGTTCCGCCCCCACGGCAGCACGATCCCGATCAAGCTCCCACCCGGCACCAAAATCGAGATGGCTCGCAAGGTCAGCAGCCGCAACGGCACCACCACGAGGGATCTCGCCATCCTGGCCAGCAACGTCGGTCTCGTCCAGGACACCGACGCTGGCAGGCAGGCGTTCGAGAAGTGGTTCGCCGAGGACCCGGCCGTTGCTCGCCAGGCCCTGTTCAGCCAGGTTCGCGCTCGGCGGGTCGCGGCGTCATCGCCGACCCCCTCCAACGATTACCCCAGCAACTGGCGGCCGGGCGTGCGAGCCACCGAGCCCTCCGCCACGACCCAGTACCCCAGCAGCTGGCGGCGAGCAGCCGGTATCGGTGGTCGGCGTAAGCGCATCACGACGGCGCGCGACTGATGATCGCCCAACCGGCACACCGCCGCTTCCTCAACGACCTGCGCGACCCGCGTTGCATCCCCGCCGTCGACGCCGCCGAGATCGTCGCCCTCGAGGCGGAACGCGTCCGACTGGTCGAGGCGCTCGAGGAGGCCGAGCGTGGCCCCAGCGGGAACGATCTGAACGAGGCCGACTACATACAGCAGCGTGCCCACGCACTCCGCCACGGCACCGAGCTTCCGTCCCCACCCCGCACCGCCGCCGAGCGGCAGGCCGACGCCGACGAGCGTCGCCGCAACGTGGCTGCTGCGTCGACGGCCTTGCTGGAGTTCGGTGAGGTCGTCTGCCGGACGGTGGAGGCCCACCCCGAGTGGCGCGTCGAGGCTCGCGACAGGATCGCCACAGCCGCAGCCGAAGCCGAAGCGGCCTCGGCTGCGGCGAGGGCTGCCGCCCAACGGGCCGAAGAGGCACGGTGGCAGCTGCAACACCTGGAGCGCACCGCCCGGAACGAGTTGTACCCGGCCACCTATCCGTCCCCCCTGCAAAACCAAGACGACCTCATCTGGGACATCAACGACCCCCAGGTGCGCGACCTGATGGCCCGCAGTCGCACCGACGCCGCCATCTAGATCGCAGCGCTGCCCACTCCGTGGACGAGCTGGCCAGCCTCCGGGCCAGCTTGGGCGGCGCTGCCGACGGTGTTGCATCGTGGAGGACGGTTCATCCCCCACGGTGCTGCACCGTCACCTCGAGCCGCTTCGTGGTGGAGGCGGCTCGAGGACTAATTACTCTCCCGACGTACGAAATGAGCCACTCAGCCGACCGAGTCAGTCGGCGGGTCACCCGGTGGCAGTTCGCCGACTGCACCTGGCCCGAGTTCATTCGATGTTGGTAGCGCATCGACGATCTCGACCGCCGGTTCGACGTTGCTCCACGGCGCATCTGGATGACTACCGATGTCTGTAGCACTGCTTGTAACGTCGAGCGCAAGCTTCACTCCCGCCAGCACGCCAAGCACCTTCTTCCAGAAATTGTTCTTCTTCTCCAGTTCCGCCAGATCAGATCCCTGGCGCCGCACAACTTCCGAACGGCGCCATTGGCCGTCCAGGCGGTCAAGTAAGCGCGTCAGCCCCGACGACCCCCTCAGGCTGTACGTCACTACGGCGTGATGAACCTCTAGGAGCGCATCTACGATAAAGCTGCGTAGCTCTGCTGGCATGTCGTCGAAGCTGTCGAGCTCCGTTAGTAGACCGTCAACCAGTTCCAGTATCTCGCTAAGCGCACGTTTGGGAATGACGTGTTCGATCAATGGGGATTTGTATTGGAAGGAGTTGGCGACGGTGTTGAGTAGCGTCAGATTCGTGTCATTGAGCCAAAGGTTCTTGTTCAGATTTGAGACCAGCAGCTGATTGGAGAATCCCGTGGCAATATCGTGAAGGCCGTCTAACGTGAATTGAAGCTCGGGTAGATTAGACTGCTCTACGAGATCGATCACATCATCCGGCAAGGTTAGGCAGGAGCTCAACCACCTAGTGAAGGACGAATGTGTCGTTTCAGTATTGTGGTGTTCGCGAATGTTTTCGTCCCAGTAGGATTGCATCACCTTAAGACCAGGTTTGGATGGGCTGCTTCCCTGCCGCCACTCGCGATTAAGATCGTCCAGAAACTCGTGCAGACGTTTCGCTGGGTTGGACACCGCCCCACTCATGGTGGGCGAGTATAGAGACACCCTGCCGCAGTCTCCGGAGAAGCCGCGACGCCGCTTAATCCATATCCTCGGGAATCTTCCAGTCGAACGTCAACCGGGCGAGGATCTGCGCCTCGGTACGGCGGCCGGTGCCGCCACGCCGGACCCAGATGCGCTCTACGGCGTCGTCCAGCACTCTTCGTTGCGCCTCTACGTCCCCGACGGCTGCGTCCCAGTCGTCCTGGAACCACCCGGCATCCTCAACGTGGACAGACACGGTCGAGGGTTCCGCCCGCTTGGCGTCGCGCAGGTCGAGGAGGCTGTTCTGCTGCTCCTGTAGTTCGGTCCGCTGCTCTCGGTTGGTCGCCAGCCGGATGAGTTGATCGAGTTCGTCGAGCCTGTGCTCGATCTCGGGCAGCAGCGCCGCCCCGCCTTCGACCACGCGGTGCACCGGGGTCCACCGGACACGTCCGCCCTTCCGTCGTAGGAACTCCGCGACCACGACGTTCTCGAAGCTTGTGATGGTCTGGCCGCACTGGGGGCACGTGTAGCCGTGGCGCTTCGGCCCGGAGGCGCAGCGATGCATGCGGACGCCGTCCGTGCCGTGCTCTCCGCACCACATCAGTCCCGACAGCAGAGGGGACGTCTTCGTGCGCAAGGCGCGAGGCTTCGAGCGTCCAGTGTCCTTCGCATCCAGCCCAGCCACCATGGCTCGCCAGTCCGCAACGGACATGATGGCAAGGGACTCGTCCACGACGGGCAGGCCGTCGGCACCACGCAGAACGTCGTCGCCGCGCTTCTTGTAGGGCTCGTGCGTGCGCAGCCCGCCGTTCCGGTTGAAGGGGGTTAGCCCTGCGAGAATCGGGTGTCGCACGATGCCCTCGACGGTGTTGTAGGACCAGGTGCCTGGCGAGGGTTCCGGCGTGGACCTGCGGTGCGCCCGAACGACTCCGGCGGTTGGCGCGCCGACCTCGTTCAACCACTGCATGACGCTGTAGATGGAGTTGCCCCGCTGAATCCTCTCGACGGCACCCCGCACGTAGCCGATGTGGTCGGGGTCCTGCGCCAGAACCATCCCGGGGCCGTTCGGGTTCTCGACGCTGCGCCAGCCGTAGGGGACGGTGCCGCCGACGGTTCGGCCGGACCGCAGCAGCTTCATCTGAGCATCCTGCACTCGTGCGCTGATGCTGTCGGCTTCGAGCTCGGCGAACACGGCGAGCATGGTTGCGAACGCTCGGCCCTGCGCCGTCGTCATGTCGACCGGGTCCTCGACGGCGACGATTCCTGTATTGCGAGCGCGGAGCGCCTCGTCGGCGTGAAGGAAGTCCAAGGTGCGCCGGGCGAGCCGGTCCACCTTCCAGATGATGACGGCGTCGTACTTCTGGGGTGCTGCGAGTAGCTCGCTCCAGCCCGGCCGGTCTTCGGGCTTGTTCTTCGATGCGGACACGCCGTCGTCGACGAAGGTGCCGACCACGTCCCACCGTCGAGACTCTGCGTACTTGGCGCAGGCCTCCACCTGCCGCTCGATGCTGACGGACTCGTCCGACGAGACGGACAGACGGGCGTAGATGACGGCACGGCGTGTGGGCATGCGGTCATAACCTACGCCACAACGTTACTGTTTAGCTAGCGGCGGCGTCGCTCCGCTCACGACGACGTTGCACCGCCGATCGACGATCTCGCGCAGGAGCTCGGCACCGTCGGGATCGACGAAGTCGCCGACGGGCCGCACCGTCGCGGCGAAGCGTCGGATCGACAGCGAGGAGCCGCCCACGGCCACCGGCTCGACGACGGCGCAGACGCGGGACCCGTTCGCCAGGCGGGCGTCGACGACCGGGCTGGTGCGATCGACGCGACGACCGAGCGGCGCCAGGATGCGCTCGACGATCTGCTCGACCGACGTGGTCGTCAGCTCGCCCGCCTCCGCCACGCGCCCGCCGCGGTCGACCCAGACCCGTCGCCCGGTGACGAGGATCTCGTCCACGGACGGATCGTCCATGAGCTCGTCGAGCTCACCGAGACCGGTCATCCGGGCGACCGCCGCGCTGCGGATCGAGCGCCGCTCGTCGCCGGTCGCCAGCGGAGCGATCCGTCGCACCGCGGCGTCGACGAGGTCGTCGACGTCGCCGCGCTGGTCGCGCACCACGCTGCAGACGCGCTCGAGCACGACGTCGCGATCGGTCACGAGAGCGGTCCGACGAGGGAGCGGTGGAGCGGGGCTCGGCGTCGGGAGCACAGCAGCAGACCGGCGTCGACGCAGCGGGCGACGCGAGGATCCCAGTCGATCTCGGCGACCACCGGTGCGCCGATCGCCGTCTCGACGTCACGACGACGCAGCGCGCGGCCGGGCTCGACGACGAGCACCACGCCGGTCGGGCGGACGTCGAGCCGGGTGGCGCGCCGCAGCGACAGGTAGCAGGCGCGCGTGACGAGCCAGCGCTGGGCGCAGCGCTCGGCGACCGCGGGCACCGGCGCGGTGCCCGCGTCGATGGTGACCGCCCCACCGGTGTCGTGAGCCCACCGCACGAGCCAGTCCACGAGCAGCTCCCAACGCCGTCCGTCGGCCTCGGTGCGGTGCGGGCGGGGCGCCACGGGCGACGACGTGGCCGGCAGCACCGTGCAGGTCGCCGTGACGTCGACGAGCAGGTCGTCGAGGTGCTCGACGGGCGCCTCGCTCGAGAGCCAGTCGACGACGCCGGGCCGATCCGGGTCGGGGACGCCGAGCATCGCGGGGACGTCGCCGACGAGGTCGACGAGCAGGGTCGGCGCCGGGGAGTCGAGCGAGCGCGTCGTCGCGACGAGGGTGGTGCCGCTCCCGCCGGTCGCGGCGTGGCAGAGGGTGATCATCGTCCTCCTCGGGGTGCGCCCGGTCGGGCGCGGTCATCGGGCCGGGAGGGAGTCGGTGCGGCGACCGTACCGGCGCCCGCCACGACGACAACATCCGCGCGGGGGCGATCCGCTATCGTCCGCCCTGCATCACCGGGAGGTGTCTGGGTACCTGGTGGGCTCCGCCGCCTTCAAAGCGGTCGGGACGGGCGATCCCCGTCCGGCGGGTTCGATTCCCGTCCACCTCCGCCATGCGCCCACCGGCGCTCGTCCACCGGCGTTCGTGGATGCCGGCGTGCCGGAGCTGGTCGCCGTCGAGGTGGCGCAGCGACCCCGACCAGATCACCGAGGTCGCTCGAGCCCGGACGCCGGTGGCGCTCGCTCGCGACGTTCTGGGAGACTCGTCGCACGTCGCACGTCGCACGTCGCGGCTCGCCGCCCACGGTCGCGACCGCCGTCACGCCGTCCCGCTCCGAGGAGATGACCATGTCCACCCGTCGCCCGAACATCGCGTTCGTCCTCACCGACGACCACGCCGCCCACTCGATCGGCGCCTACGGATCGGTGCTCAACGAGACCCCGCGGATCGACGAGATCGCACGGGACGGCGTCGTGTTCGACAACTGCTTCGTCACCAACTCGCTGTGCACGCCGTCGCGGGCGTCGATCCTCACCGGGACGTACAGCCACGTCAACGGCGTGTTCTCCCTGTTCACCCCGATCGACGCGAGCCAGCCGACGTTCGTGTCGCAGCTGCGCGACGCCGGCTACCGCACGGCGATGTTCGGCAAGTGGCACATGGGCCACGGACCGGGCCACGACCCCGAGGGGTTCGACCACTGGGACGTCGTTCCGGGCCAGGGCGACTACTGGGATCCGACGTTCATCTCCGCCGACGGGCCGCGGACCGTCGAGGGCTACGCGACCGACATCATCACCGACCTCGCGATCGACTGGGTCGAGTCGCTCGACGGTGACGAGCCCTGGTGCGTGCTGGTGTGGCACAAGGCGCCGCACCGCCCGTGGGAGCCCAAGCCGGAGCACCGCGAGCTGTACGAGTCACCGCGCCCGCTGCCGTCGACCTTCTGGGACGACCACTCGACGCGCTCGGTGTCCGTGCGGCGCACGGCGATGCGCGTCGCGGATCACCTGACCACGGAGGACCTGAAGGAGGATCCGCCCGCCGGGTCGAGCTACGAGCAGCAGGCGATGTGGAAGTACCAGCGCTACATGCGCGACTACCTCGCCTGCGTCCACTCGGTCGACGAGAACGTCGGGCGGCTGACGGACTGGTTGCGCGCGCGCGACGAGCTCGACGACACCATGGTGCTGTACTCGTCGGACCAGGGGTTCTTCCTCGGCGACCACGGGTGGTTCGACAAGCGGCTGATGTTCGAGGAGTCGCTGCGGATGCCGCTGCTCGTCAGCTACCCGCGCCGCGTCGCGCCCGGCCGCACCGTCGAGGGGATCGTCACGAACGTCGACCTCGCGCAGACGATCCTCGACGCGGCGGGCGTCGATCCGCACGAGCGGATGCAGGGGCGCAGCTCGTGGCCCGAGCTCGTCGGCGACGACGGGCGGGACCCGGTGCCCGGCTTCTACTACCGCTACTGGGAGAACGACGACGTCATCCACAAGGCGCCGGCCCACTACGGCTACCGGACGGAGCGGTACAAGCTGATCTACTACTACAACGACGGGCACGGTCTGCCGTTCACCGGCTTCTTCACCTACCCGCCCGAGTGGGAGCTCTACGACCTCGAGGTGGATCCCGACGAGCTCCGCAACGTCGTCGACGACCCCGCCTACGCCGAGATCCGCGACGAGCTGGCCGCTGCGATGTGGCGCGAGCAGTCGCGCCTCGGCGACGCCCCCCACCCCTCCCAACCCGTCCCGCCCGGGTGCGCGGACGTCCCCGTCGCCGCGCTCGCGGACATCCCCCGGTACCGCTGGCTCGACGCGGGAGCGATGGACGCGCCCCCCGATCGCGGCGCCGGCCGCCGACGGTCCGGGTGACGGCTCGCCCGCACCGGGCGCGGCGCGAACGCTCGTCACACCGAGTGGTCACGATGGGACGCCCGTCGACCGTCCTCGGTACCGTGGGACGCATGACCGCTCTCGAGTCCACCGTTGACATGTACGACCTGCGCATGTCGGACAGCGCGAAGCCGCTGTACGAGCAGGTCAAGACCTTCATCCGCGAGGAGGTGACCCCCGCCTCGGAGGAGTTCTTCAAGCTCGGCGAGAACCGCGAGGATCGCTGGTCGTACGCCCCGGGTCAGCTCGAGGTGCTCGAGGGCCTGAAGGACAAGGCGAAGGCGAACGGGCTGTGGAACTTCTTCCTCCCCGACGCCGGGAGCGGCGAGGGGCTGTCGAACCTCGACTACGCGTACATCGCCGTCGAGCTCGGCAAGAACCCGCTGGCGTCGGAGTCGATGAACTGCGCGGCTCCCGACACCGGGAACATGGAGGTGCTCGAGCGCGTCGGCACCCCCGAGCAGAAGGAGCGGTGGCTCGAGCCGCTGCTCAGGGGCGAGATCCGCTCCGCCTACGCGATGACCGAACCCGACGTGGTGTCGTCGGACGCGAAGAACGTCCAGTGCAAGGCCGAGCGCGACGGCGACGAGTGGCTCATCAACGGCGAGAAGTTCTACATCTCCGGAGCCGGCGACCCGCGCTGCAAGATCATGATCACCATGGTGCAGACGAGCGAGGACGGCCCCGCCCACCAGCGCCAGAGCCAGATCCTCGTCCCGATCGACACCCCCGGCGTGGAGATCCTCGGCCCGATGCACGTGTTCGGCAAGGACGACGCCCCGCACGGCCACATGCACATCCGCTTCGACAACGTGCGCGTCCCCTACGAGAACGTGCTGCTCGGCGAGGGCCGCGGGTTCGAGATCAGCCAGGTCCGCCTCGGTCCCGGCCGCATCCACCACTGCATGCGCTCGATCGGCCAGGCCGAGCGCGCCCTCGAGATGATGGTGTCGCGCGGGCTCACCCGAGAGGGCTTCGGCAAGCAGATCGGCAAGCTCGGCGGCAACATGGAGATGGTCGCGAAGGCGCGCATCGAGATCGAGTCGATGCGCCGCATGGTGCTCACCGCGGCGAAGGCGATGGACGAGCTGGGCAACGCCGAGGCCCGGGTGTGGGTCAGCGCGGTGAAGGCGATGGTGCCGATCCGGGTGTGCGAGATCATCGACCAGGCGATCCAGATCCACGGTGCGACCGGGGTGTCGCAGTGGACGCCGCTCGCCGACATGTACGCCAGCCAGCGGACGCTGCGCCTCGCCGACGGCCCCGACGAGGTCCACTGGATGGTCGTCGGCCGCAAGGAGCTCGCGAAGGGCGAGGAGGCCGCTCGGGACTACAACCCGAAGGAGACCTTCATGGCCAGCTCCTCGTCGATCGAGGACGGCGCCTTCTCCGGCCCCGCCTGATCCCGAGACGCCTGATGACGGGCCCGACCGCCCCCCGTGCGCAGGGGGAGCGGTCGGGCCCGCGTCGCGCCCGGGCGCACCTCGGGTGAGCGGGTCCGCCGGCTCCGCGCTGCTCGGCGAGCACTCGTCGCGCCCGGCGCCGGGGGTGACCGTCTCGGCGGCGGCGACATCGGGTCTCGCCGCCGATGCCGTCATCGAGATCACGGCCGAGCGCGACCTGTCGGCGCTGGCGACCGGTCGCTTCTCGTCGCCGTCGGTCGGCGTGTCGTGGGGTCGCTCCGACCTGCACCCGCGCCTCGAGCTCCTCGGCTTCGCGTTCACCCAGTTCGCCCTCCCCGTGGTCGCCGGGCCCGAGCTCGACTTCGACTTCCGTCCCGCACCGGGGCTTCGCTCGCCGCGCGCGGTGACCCCACTGGTCGCGCGTGCGGACGGGGTGGTCGTGCTCGTCGCCCCCGTCGACTCGTTCCACGAGCAGATCGTCGCGATCGACGACGACGGCCTCGTCGCCGGGTGGCACGGCGACCTCGACGACGTCCCCGCCGGGTTCCGGACGCGCATGGGCCTGTACGAGGGGCGGACCGTGGCCGGCGTCCTCGATCGGTGGAGCCGGGACCTCGGCGTCGATCAGCGCCGGCGCCGGCGGGGCGGGGCGCTGACCACGCACCTCTCGTACTGGACCGACAACGGAGCTGCGTACTGGTACCGGACCGAGCCGGGTCGCACCATCGCCACGTCCGTCGCCGAGGCCGTCGAGCGGCTGCGTGCCGACGACGTCCCGGTCCGTGCGATCGAGCTCGACTCGTGGTTCTACGACCACGAGGTCCCGCGCCCGATCGCCGAGATCGGGTACCCGCACGAGGTGCCGCCGACCGGGACCCGGTCGTGGACGCCACGCGCGGACGCGTTCGACCGCGCCGACGGGCTCGACCCCGGCGAGGACGAGCGGGGCGGGGGCGCCGCCCCCGGGTCGGACGTGGCCGGCGACGCCCTCGAGCGCTTCGCCGACCGCCTCGGCCGACCGCCGCTCGTGCTCCACGCCCGCCACGTGTCGCCGCGATCGCCCGACGTCGACGGCGGGTGGTGGGTGGACGAGCACGCGGCGTTCCCCCGAGACCCGGGGTTCTTCCGGCGGTGGTTCGCCGACGCCGCCCGATGGGGTGCGACGTGCATCGAGCAGGACTGGATGCTGATGTACTGGTTCGGGGTGCGGGCGATGCGCTCCGCTCCGGGCCGAGCCGCCGCCTGGCAGCGCGCGCTCGACGAGCAGGCCGCCTCGAGCGATCTCGACCTCGTGTGGTGCATGGCCACACCGGCCGACATGGTGCTCGCGGCCTCGCTGGAGCGCGTGGTGGCGGTGAGGACGTGCGACGACTACCGCTTCGCCCGTGATCCAGCGGTGCTGTGGACGTGGTTCCTCACCGTCAACCGACTCGCCGGCGCGCTCGGCCTCGTCGCGTTCAAGGACTGCTTCTTCTCGAACGCCGACGTCGACGACGGTGACGACGACATCGACGGCGACCCCCACGCCGAGCTCGAGGCGGCGCTCGCCGCTCTGTCGGGCGGTCCCGTCGGCATCGGGGACCGGATCGGGCGGACCGATCGTGACGTGGTGATGCGGACCTGCGACGACGACGGGCGTCTGCGACGGGTCGACCGCCCGATCGGCGCGATCGACGACTGCCTGTTCGGCGCCCCCGCCCGCGGGGAGCGCCTGATGTGGGCGACGACGACGACGACCGACGAGCACGACCGGGTGTGGACGACGGTCCTCGCGATCAACGTCGACGCCGCACGGCGGACCGTGACCGACTCGCTGGTCCTGGCCGACGTGGCCGGTTCGTCGACGATCGAGTCGCTGTACGACTGGCGCGCGCGGACCGCTCGCCGTGCGCCGACCGATCTCGAGCTGACGCTCGAGCCGCACGGGTGGTCCCTCCACGTCATCGGCCCGTCGGGCGCTCCCGACGCAGGATCCGTGGGGGACCCCGACCGCTACGTCGTCGTCGAGTCGATCGGCTGACACGTCGGCTGCGGTTCGCCGCGCACGGAGGGGGGAGGGGGAGGGGGGAGGCACCGGATCCGTGGCCCCGTCCCGAGGCTCCGACACGTCCGCTGAGGTGGGACTTCGCGCGCCTTGACGATCTCTTGAGTTGACGTTCCCCCATCTGGGTGAAGAAGGTGTCTCACCCGAAGTAGTGAGTCCAGCACCCGAGGTGAGAGCAACATGATCAAGAACCCGTTCCCGACGCATCGATCGGCCCAGCAGCAGCACGCTGATCGTGCGCTCACCAACCCGGATGGGGGAGGATCGGCCCCGACGACGCGGCGAGGCCGCCGCGCGATGGCGGTCGCGGGTGGAGCACTCCTCTCCGTGACCGCTCTGGGCGCCGTCTCACCCGTCCAGGTGAGCCTGGCGTCACCGACGGTGCACGGCGAGGCCGACACGCTCACCGCGTCGGAGGCCGAGGTCTTCGTCTCGCTGTCTCCGCAGCGCGCCCTCGACACACGCACCGGCGTCGGTGTGGCATCGGCCGCTCGTCTGGGGGAGCGCGAGACGATCACGCTCGAGATCGCCGGCGTGGGATCCGTCCCGTCCGACGCGACCAGCGTCGCGATCAACACGACCTTCCCGAAGGCCTCGACGGAACCGTCGTTCGTCACGATCTGGCCCACCGGTGACGCCCGCCCGACGACCTCGGCGAACAACTCGACGCCCGGTCAGGAGACGCCGAACCTCCTGCTCGCCCGCCTCGGCGACGGCGGAGCGATCGACATCTACAACGACAAGGGCGAGGCCCACTTCGTCGTCGACGTCGTCGGCTACTTCGTCCCCGCCGACTCGGTGTCGGGCCTCGGCACCGGTTCGGGCGGCGGCGACGGACGCACCCTCGTCGGTGACGGTGAACCCACGCCGTCGAGCGGCTCGGACGGCGACACGTACCTCGACCGGGTCGACCTGGTCTTCTACGGACCCAAGACGACCGGCGGATGGGGCGCAGGCGTCGACCTCACGGGCGACGGCACCGCGACCTCGGCCGGCGAGGCCTCGGCGATCAGCGCACGCACCGAGGGCGGCCTGCTCGACATCAGCGTCCTCGGGAGCTCGAAGGTCCCGTTCGACGCCCACGACGTCAGGGTGGGCACCGACATCAGCCTGAACGGCTCCGACGAGTTCGTCTTCGCCCGAGCCGGCACCTACCGCGTCGCCTACGACTTCAGCACCGTCTCGGCCTCCCTGCTCGGCAGCGACGTGGAGCTGCGAGTCGACGGGGTGGCCCGTGACTCGCGCTCGATCCTGAGCGCCGGCGTCCCGGTCTCGGGCACCACCCTCGTCGAGGTCGGCGTCGGAGACGTGCTCAGCCTGCATCGCGTCGGAGCGCTCGTCGCCGGCGTCGCCGTCGACGCCTCGATCGTGATCGACCTCGTCGCCCGCGCCTGATCGAGCTCCACCCGCCCCCCGCCCGTCCCCGCCGCATCGGAGTCCCCCTTGACCACCTCGTCCCTCACCCCACGCTCGGCCGGGCGCAGCTCGCGACGGCGGTCGCGCACGTCTCGCGCCGCCGTGGCCGCCGGCGCCGCCCTCCTGCCGGCGGTCGTCGTCACCACGAGCACGCTGATCGCCGCTCCGGCCGAGCCGGCCGCTCCGATCGACGGGGCCGAGGTGTTCTTCGGCATCGATCCGGTGAGGCTCCTCGACACCCGCGACGGGACGGGCACCGGCACGGTCGGCCCCCTCGGGGCGGGCGAGACCCGCCGCGTCACGGTCGCAGGACGCGACGGCGTCCCGGCCGGAGCCACCAGCGTGGCGATCAACGTGACCTTGCCCCGGGCCGCCACGGAGACGTCCTTCGTCACCGTGTGGCCGGCGGGGACCCCCCGCCCGGGGACGTCGGTCAGCAACGCCACCCCCGGCCTCGCCGTGCCCAACTTCGCGCTGTCCGAGCTGGGGACCGGCGGGGCGCTCGACGTGTTCAACGAGAGCGGCGACACCCACGTCGTGATCGACGTCGTCGGCCACTACGTGGCGCTCGACAGCGTGCTGGACGGCGCCGACGGGGCCGGTGCGACCGTCGGAACGGGTTCGCCCCCGGTGTCCACGGGTCAGCCCGGCGACGTCTACCTCGACGAGGACGGCGGCGACCTCTACGTGCGGAGCTCGACCGAGTGGGTCCTCGTCGTCGACCCGGGGCACGACGTCGATGCGCGCGTGATCGCACGGGCCGGAGCGCCGTCGACCGTGGTCGGGCTCGACGGTGACGTCTACCTCGACACCACGGGTCCGAGGATGTACGGCCCCAAGACCGGTGGCTCCTGGGGCGTGGGCGCGTCGATCGGCCCCGACGGGGACGGCATCGCGTTCACCACGGGGGCCGTCGCGCCGTCGGACACCACGGGTTCCGTCGGCGACATGCACCTGGACACCTCGACGCTGCTCCTGTACGGGCCGAGGACGTCGAGCGGCTGGGGGGCGGGGGTCGCCCTCGACGCCGGCGCCGGCGGCACCGACTTCCTCACGGGATCGGGCGCGCCGTCGGTGTCGCTGGGTGCGGACGGAGACACGTACCTCGATCTGTCGGCGTTGGAGCTGTTCGGTCCGAAGACGGGCGGGGCGTGGGGGTCGTCGGTCTCGATCGGCACCGGCCCCGAGCTGCTCACGGGATCGGGCGCGCCGTCGGTGTCGCTGGGTGCGGACGGTGACACGTACCTCGACCTGTCCGCGCTCTCGATGTACGGCCCGAAGTCGGGCGGGACGTGGGGATCACCCACCGCGCTGAACCCCGTCGACGTGCTCCCCGGCGCCAGCGTCTACGCCGACCCCGACCTCGGCGTGTCGCTGAGCATCGGTGCGAGCGAGTTCGCCGTCCCCTTCCCCGACGACGGCGTCACGGTCGGAGCCGGGCTCACCCGCATCGACGACGACACCCTGCAGGTCACGCGGGCGGGCACCTACCGGATCGACCTGCGGCTCGTGGCGGCCTCGCTCGCGCTGCTCGGGGCCCGCGACGTGGAGATCCGGGTCGGCGGGGTGGCGACGCCCGAGACCTACCGGCTCGCCTCCTCCGGCGTCGCGGTCGGCGGATCGACGCTCGTCCACGCGGACGTCGGCGACACGATCGAGGTCGTCTCCGGTCGTCCGGCGATCGCGTTGAGCATCTCGCTCGGCGGATCGCTGGTGGTGCAGATGGTCGAGTCGGACTGACCGTCGACCGCCCGCTGGAGAGCCGGTCCCGGTGAGGGGCCGGCTCGATCGCGTCAGACGGCGAGCAGGTCTCGAGCGCCGGTGTCGCTCGAGGGGTGGCGCAGCTTGCTCATCGCTCGGGCCTCGATCTGGCGGATGCGCTCGCGGGTGAGGCTGAAGTGGTCGCCCACCTCCTCGAGGGTGCGGGGCTCGCCGCGGTCGAGGCCGAAGCGCAGCTTGAGGATCTCGCGCTCACGCTCGTCGAGCGGGGCGAGGAGCCGGGAGATCTCCTCGGGGAGCAGCGCGGTCGCCGCCACCTCGAAGGGGGACTCGGCGGAGCGGTCCTCCACGACGTCGCCGAGCTCGGCGTCGCCGTCCTCGCGCAGGGGCTCCGACAGCGACAGCGGCTCGGCGGCGAAGCGGAGCGCCTCGGTGACCTTGTCCTCGGGCATCTCGACCTCCTTGGCCAGCTCCGAGAGCGTGGCGGGGCGGCCGTACTTGAGCTCGAGGCGCGAGCGCGCCTTCTGCAGGCGGGCGAGGGTGTCTCCGGCGTGGACCGGGAGGCGGATGGTGCGGCCGGTGTTCGCGATGCCCCGGGTGATCGCCTGGCGGATCCACCAGGTGGCGTAGGTCGAGAACTTGAAGCCCTTGCGCCAGTCGAACTTCTCGACGGCGTGCATCAGCCCGAGGTTGCCCTCCTGGATGAGGTCGAGGAGCGGGAGGCCCGACGCCTGGTACTTCTTCGCGATCGAGACGACGAGGCGCAGGTTGGACTGGACGAACTGCCGCTCGGCCTCCTCGCCCTTGCGGGCGGTCCGGCGGAGCTCGCGCTTCTTGGCCGGGGTGAGCTCCTTGCCGCCGTCCGCGTCGAGCTGCTCGATCGCCTCGTTGCCGGCCTCGATGGCCTTGGCGAGTCGAACCTCGTCCTCCTTGGTGAGCAGCGTGTACTGCCCGATGTCGGTGAGGTACAGGCGGACGAGGTCCTCATCGTCCCGTTCGACTCGATCTTTTGCCACCGGCGACTCCTTGGGTGTCTGAGAGACCTGGTTCCGCGAACCCGGATCAGGGCGTGCCCCACTGCTTGAAACACGCTTCCTCGTCTCGGATTGTGTTAAGGCAGCGAGACGGCCGTCACGATACCGAGGTGCCGGTCCTCGCCAACTCCCTCGGCGGCACACGGCGCCGGGTATCAGCGGTTCAGATGACGAGATGGGCAGTATCACGATGACAGATGACACCTCCGGTGACGCGAGGACCGACGAGATCGCCGTCGTCACGATGCGCTTCGACGGGTCCGATCCGGCGGCGCTGAACGCCGTGCTGTCCAAGTACGTGGTGCTCACCCGGATGGTCGACGGCTGCCGCAACGTCGATCTGTGCGCGTCGACGACCGTCCCGGGGCGATTGCTGGTGATCCAGAAGTGGGCCGACGCCCGGTCGCAGCGTCGCCACTTCGACTCGGCCCTGATGGTCGAGATGGCCGAGTCGTGCACCGGGCTGCTCGCCGCGCCTGCCGACATCGACCTGTGGGACGGCGTGAGCGCGCACGACCTCGCCTGAGCGCCGTGGACCACGGCCTGCTCGCCCGGCGCGCGGATCCCGCCGGACCGCCGATCCGGTGATCGTGGGGGGCGGTATCCTGGGACGCACCATGGCGAACCCATTCTTCAACGAGAAGCGGATGAACGAGGACGCGTCCGGGTGGGCGGCACCGAGCGGTGCCTCCTCCACCTCGACGGCGACCCCGGGAGCGTTCCCCGCGCCCACGAGCCCTCCCGTGACCGACGGCCCGATCAGCGACTGGAAGCCGTCGATGACCGTCAACGGCGTGATCACGGCCACGACCGTGCTGTTCGTGCTGCTGCTCGCCGCGGCGAGCGTCGGCTGGATCATGTCGTCGACCTCGCCCGAGGGCGAGTTCACGTTCCCGCCGTTCGCGATGGCGGGGATCCTCGTCGGGTTCGGCGCGGTGATGGTCGCCTACTTCAAGCCCCGCTGGGCGAAGGTGCTCGGGCCCGTCTACGCGATCTGCTACGGCTACGCGGTCGGCGCGATCTCGCGCGCCTACGAGACGTTCAACGACGGCATCGTGCTCCAGGCCGCCGGTGCCACGGTCGCGGTGTTCTTCGCGATGCTGGTGCTGTACCGCACCGGGATCATCAAGGTGACGCCCGGGTTCCGCAAGATCGTCGTCGGCGCGACGATGGGGATCATGGTCCTGTACCTGGTGTCGTTCGGCCTGAACCTCTTCACCGGTGGCGGGATCGCGTTCATCAACTCGCCGAGCCTGCTCGGGATCGGGTTCTCGATCTTCGTCTGCGGTCTCGCGGCGATGAACCTCGCCCTCGACTTCGACCTGATCGAGCGGGGCGTCGAGATGCGGATGTCGAAGGACTACGAGTGGGTCGCGGCGCTCGGGCTCGTGGTCACCATCGTGTGGCTGTACCTCGAGATCCTGCGCCTGCTGGCCAAGCTCAACCGCCGGTGAGCCCCCGGTCGCGACGCTTCGCGGAAGCCGTCGCGACCGCCGCCGCCGGATCGGTCCTCGGCGGTCTCGCCGCTCGCGCCGTCGGCCTCGGCGACGTGGCCCTCACCGTCGCCGCCGTCGCCGGGGCGAACGGTGCCATCTCCGGGTGGCGCCAGATCTACGCGTGGCGACGCCCGACCGGGGTCGTCGCGTTCGTGCTCGACTCGACGTGGTCCGCGCCGATGACCGCGGCCGGGCTGGTGGGGCACGCCGTCGGGTTCGTCCAGCGCGACTCGGGCTACGTCGCCGATCTCTCGCGGCGCGCCGACCGTCACGTCTACCGGCGGGGGTTCACCCCACGCCGCGGCTTCGCCACCACGCTCGGCCCGGTCGTCGCGGGGGCGGGTGACGTGACCAGCGCCCGTCGTCGACGCCTCGTCGTCGACCACGAGCACGTGCACTGCTGGCAGGCGCGCTGGCTCGGCCCGGCGTTCCCCGTCCTCTACGTCGGCTGGACCGTGCTCGGCGGCGCGGTCGGGGTCGTGGTGTGGCTCCTCGCGCGGCGCGACCAGCGCTTCACCGACGTCGTCGAGACGTTCGGCTACTACCTCAACCCCCTCGAGTGGTGGGCGTACAGCCGCGACGGCGACTGGCCGCCGCGCGGCAAGGTCGACGGCCTCGGGTGGAGCGACCCGTGCTGTCGCCCGCTGGTCGCGGTCAGAGCCGATCGAGGGTCGCCAGCAGCGCCGCGTTGAACTGCTCGGGGCGCTCCTGCTGGGTCCAGTGGCCCGCCCCCTCGATCATCGTCGTCCCGCGGAAGTCGTCGAGCAGGTGGTTCATCGAGTCGACGTACTCGGGGCGGTGCGCGATCACGAGGTCGTGGTCTCCGCCGATGAACGCGCACGGCATCGACGGCGCGGGGAGGTCGCGGGTGAGCTCCCAGTCGGCGTCGAGGTTGCGGTACCAGCTCACCGGCCCGAAGAACCCCGACGCCTCGAACTGCTCGACGTAGACCCCGAGGTCGGCGGGTCGCAACCAGTCGGGGAGCCCCTCGGGGACCTCGCGGCGGGTGCCGAACGCCGACAGGAAACCGGTCCCGTCGGCGGGAGGGAGGTCCGCCGGATCCGGTGGCGGCCCGTACATCTCGGCGCTGGCTCCCCACAGCACGAGGCGCATCGTCCGCTCGACGTCCTCCTCGAGCTCGATCTCGGCCGGGCCGACCTGCTGGAAGTAGGTCATGTAGAAGAAGCGGTCGCCCCACGTCGCATCGAACAGCTCCGTCGGGCGCATCGGCCACGGGGTGTACGGCACGCTGACGTTGATCACGCCACGCACGCGGTCGGGGTGGTAGCGGGCGAGGTCCCACACCAGCAGCGCGCCCCAGTCGTGGCCGACGAAGACCGCGTCGTCGGCGCCCACGTCGTCGAGCAGCGCGAGCAGGTCGCCGGCGAGGTGGTCCGAGCGGTAGGCGGCGACGTCGACCGGGGCCGAGGAGCGTGCGTAGCCGCGCTGGTCGGGCACGAGGACGCGGTAGCCGGCGTCGGCCAGCGGCTCGATCTGGTGGCGCCACGAGTACGACGACTCGGGGAACCCGTGGGACAGCACGACGAGGTCGCCGTCGACGGGTCCGGCGTCGATCAGCTCGATCTCGATGCCGCCGAACGACGAGGAGGTGGCGAGGCGGCGACGGGTCGTGGACATCGGACCATCGTCGCACGCCACGGTTTCAGAGGTAGTAGCCGGTGATGTCGACGACCACGTCGGCCGCTGCGGCGGCCTCGCCGCCGGCGATCACCTCGAGGCGCCGGTCGCCGCCGAGGCGGTAGATGCCGGCGTTCGACAGGTTGGCGCCGTCGGTCCAGTTGAGCGCGGACGCGCCGACCGCGTCGTCGCCGCCGGGGTTGACGGTGAGGAACCCGGTCCCGCCGGTGCGGACGGCGGCGACGTTCGCCGCCACCGCGACGGCGCCTGCGGGGACGGCGTCGCGCCGCACGACCGCGCCGGTCGTCGGGTCGAGCACCACCGCCACCGACACCGTGACCGAGTCGCCGGCTGAGAGTCGTCCTCCGGCGTCGAACCGGCTGTCGAAGGCGCGGAACGGGGTGAGCGGGTGGAGCGCCCCGGCCGTGGCGGCTCCGGCGAGGGTGCGCCACGTCCCCGGCGACCCGGCCGACACGCAGTACCAGAGGGTCCCGTCGCGATCCGCGACCACCTCGCCGCGACGGTGCGCTCCCGACCGGGCCGCGGGCGCGTCGCCGGCGTTGGCGAGCTCGAGGTTCGCGCGCTCCCCGATCGCGAGCAGCCCGGTCGCCCCGGCATCGGCGCCGTGGGCGACCACCCCGTGGCCGTCCCCGGTGGTGCGCCCGTACATCCCGTTGGGGACCGAGTCGCCGCCGTAGCCGGCGCTGGCCGCGGGGTGGTCCGTCGGGCCCGGGTCGAAGGGGAACGGGACGGCGTCGTCGACGTCGTCGACGAGGAAGATGTTCGCCGCGTACGGCCCGGCGATCCCGGGCAGGCGGGGCGCCTCGTCGTTGACGTAGGCGATCCGGGTGGAGGTCGTCCCCGAGTCGCCGGCGACGTTGACGTCGGAGCCGAGGACCAGGTTCGAACCGTCGGCGGCGGCCACGGTCCCCGAGCGCGACGCGAGGGCCGCTCCGGCGCCGACGGCGGCGGTGCCGGCGGCGAGTCGCAGGAGGTCGCGCCGCGACCCGCTCGGTCGCGCCGCGGTCCGGCCGTCGCCCGACGCACGGTGGTCGGCCGCGGCCGGTCGACGGGTGGGGGCGTGGCGGTCGCGTTCCCGGGGTGCGTCAGCCCCCGGGGTGCCGTGGCGGAACTCGGAGTGGCGAGCGAGGCGGGCCTCGATCGCGGCGAGGCGAGCGAGGGGGCCGTCGCTCGGGGGTTCGGACGTGGTCATGGCGGGTCCTCCATCGGTCACGCACGTGGGTGCGGACGCCGTTCTACCAGTGGCACGGGACGCGGCGCCGCGGAGGGTGCGACACGCGGTCGCGGGTGGGGTCAGTCGTCGCCGAGGAGGTCGGACCAACCGAGGTCGTCGGCGAGCCACACCTCGTCGAAGCGGCGGTCGACGGCGTCGGTGAACCCGAACCGGTTGCGGAAGTCGTAGCGGAACTGCTGCTCGGACGGCTCGAGGCCGGCGCGTGCGAGGCGTCCGGCGCAGTAGGTGTCCCAGGCCGCGTTCTGCGCGTTGGTCAGCTCGCGGTCGGAGGGCACGTCCGCGAAGTCGGGTCGCAGCCGGTCCCGGGCGCGCAGCAGCGCCAGCCCGGCGGAGAGCCGGGCGCGGCGCGGGCCGAAGTTGGTCAGGTCTCGGCTGTCCTCGAGGGCGCCGCTCTGGAAGCGCAGCACGACGGCCGTGTCGGGGTCGGGCGGTCCATCGAGCTCGGCGGAGCGCTTCGCGAGAGGGGTGGTCTCGTCGACGACGACGCGGATCGGGTTCGCGACGCCGAGAGCCGTCGCCACCTCGGCCACGGTGCGGGCGATCACGTCGGCGTCGTAGTCGACGAGAGAGAACTCCCGGGGCTCGACCGACACCGGTGGCCCGGCCGTGGCGGTGTCGCCGTGGGCGCTCAGACGCCCGCGGCTTCCTGGGCGAGGCGGACGGCCGCCTTGCGCTCCTCGAGCGCGTCCTGGTCCATCTGCGAGATCACGTCGACCTCGTCGTCGGTGAAGCCGGCGAGCTCACGGAAGCGGCGTGCGAGGCCGATCGAGCTCTCCTCGCTCTCGCCGCGGACCCCGCCGAAGCTGAACAGCTTGTCGACGACCTGCTGGAACTCGAGGGCGCGGGCCCGACGCTCGGGATCCTTCTCGGTCACCGCACGCAACCAGTCCGACCCCATCTTCACGTGGGTGACCTCGTCGGCGAGCATCCAGTCCTCGCAGAACTCCAGGAACGGATCGTCGGCCATCTGGCCGAACTCCTTCATCTGGGTGAACACGTCGATCGCCAGACCCTCGAGCGCCCGGTTGACCCCGGCGAGACGCAGGATCGGATCGTTCGAGCAGGCGGCCTCGAACAGGACCGTGTTCTCCTGGAACTCGCCGATCTCGGTCCCCATCCAGTCGGACAGCTTGGCGCTGATCTCGACGTGGCGGGCCTCGTCCCAGGCCTGTCGGGCCATGTCGAGCTTGAGCTCGAAGGGGACGGTGTCGCCGGTGCCGTCACCGGCGGGGAAGTCGTGGGCGGTGCGCCCGGCGCCCTCCAGCGCCTGGATCTCCCCGACCATGATGCCGTGCATCAGGCTGCGCGCCGCGTCGGACGCGTCGTGGCGCTCGGGGGTGAGGCGGCTCGACGACGAGCGGCTCCTCGACGTCGATCTGACGTCGACCGCCGAGCGCTTGTCGGCGAGGCGCGTGGCCATGTCGGTCTGCGCGAACCGCTCGTCACGAGCGAGGTCCTCGACGGGGAAGAACTGACGCATGGGTGCTCCTCGGTGGTGTCGGGGTCGATCCTACCCGCCCGTGCCGATGCTGTCCGGTCCGGAGACCCCGCCCGCCTCGACCATGATCGCCTCGAGGCGTGCCTGGTGCTCGCTCGCCCGGCGCACGTGGTCGGGGGTGGTGATCAGCGACTGCAGCAGCATCTCGCCGTCGCGCCAGTCGTCGTGCTCGTCGGCGAGGGCGAAGCGCAGGGAGCGGATCGTCGGGGCGTCGGTGATCTCGCTGGTGTTGTTCAGGTGGTACGTGTACGCGGCGATGAACCGGGGGATGAGCACGCGGTACGCCCCGACGAGCTTCTCGATCGTCAGCTCGGGGGCCTCGGGCTCGGTCATCGCCGCGACGAAGCGCTCCATCGCCTCGTTCGCCGGGACGGTCAGGCGCTCGGGCTTCATCTCGCGGAGCTCGGGGAGGCGCTCGTGCCACAGCTCGGCGTGCCACGCGTGGTGGTAGCAGTGGGTCCCGAGGCGCATCTTCACGTCGAGCTCGGGAACCGTGGCGACCCAGCCGCCGAGCGCCTCGAAGAGCTTCGTCTCCGTCCACTTGTAGTGGCCGACGCGCCGTGCCGTCTCCGCGACGTCGAACGCGCCGGGCAGCTCGCGGCGGTCCCACGGCGCGAACGGTGCCCGGACGGTCGACGCCGATCCCGCGTCGGACGCGGTCGGCCCGGTCGAGGCGGTGTCGGTCTCGGTGCTCGAGGACATGGTCGCGGATCCTAGGACCCACGCTCCGACGCGCTCCCACGGGCCTCGAGCCACTCCCGCCAGCGGGGGTCGTCGCGCTCGGAGGCGAGCGCGCCGTCGGGCCCGTAGAGGTAGGTCCAGACCGAGACCGAGATCGATCCGCCGACCTCCTCGGCCGCGACGAACGCGGTGCCGGGGGTCGGGCGGTCGACGACGAGGGCGAGGTGGTCGTGGGAGGTCGCGGCGACGACGCCGCCGAGCTCGGGGGCGTCGGCGGCGCTGGTCGCGACCCGGTCGCCCGGGCGCGGGTCCGCGGGGAGGCCGAGATCCGCGAGCAGGCGACGCCACGCCGCGTCGCGGGGCCCGGGCCAGGTGGCCATCGGCAGCGAGGCGGTGGCCGACTCGCCGGCGAAGTGCTCGAGGTGGAGGCGCAGGTTGGTGAGGAAGATCAGCCAGCCGTCGCGCATCGCGTCGTACTGGCCGTCCCAATCGGCGCCCGAGCCGAACCCGGAGTTGACCAGTCGCACGATGCAGCTCGTGCCGTCGCGCGCCTCCACCATCCACTCGAACGCGAGTCCGCCGGCCCCGTCGCCCCCGTCGAGCACGATGCGGTGCGGAGGCTCCCACACCGCCACGCGGCCGGTGCCGTCCATGCCGGGACCGAAGCTGAGCTCGACCGATCCGCCGGCGCGCTCCTCGACGGCGTGGGGGACGTACCACGACGAGATCCCGGGTCCGGTCGCGATCGCCCGCCACACCTGCTCGGGGGTGCCGGGGACCTCGACCTCCAGCTCGATCGAGCGCCCGACGCCGTCGGTGCCGTCGCTCGCGCCGGTTCCTCCGTCGCTCGCGCCGGTTCCTCCGTCGCTCGTCGTCGCGGGGTCGGCGGCGAGCGCGCTGGTGGGGTTCGCGTCGGCTCGGCCCGGCTCGTCGGTGCCGTCCGCGTCCTGGTGGGGCGTGTCGTGGTTCATGGCGTCTCCTCCGTGGGTCGGTGGGTGGGGTGGTCCGAGGGGTCGTGGGCGAGGTCGTCGTCGTCGACGGGGTCCGACGCCGGGGCGACCGTGGGCACGGCGGTGCGCTCGAGATCCCTCGTGGGCCGCGGGTGGGCGGCGACGACGAGGCGGTGCCACCGGCCGCCGGGGGCGGCCTCGTCGTGGAACTCGGCGACCAGGTCGTGGATCGTCGCGGTCAGCCGGCGCGCGAACTCCGCTCGGTCCGCGGCCGTGGCGAACCGGACGTCGGCGTCGACGGTGAGCGTGGGCAGCGGCCGACCGGCCGCGCGCGCCGACCGGGCGAGGTCGCCGACCTCGGACACGAGCCGGGCCGCGATCGCCAGGAGGTAGCGACTCGCCAGGCGTTCGTCTCGGCGGTCGTCGGGACGAACGTGGGGAGCGTTGTCCCCGGCGAGGGAGGGCGCGAGCAGCACGGCGTCGGAGGTGGCCACGACGATGCGCTCGACGAGCCCGCGCCGCGGGCGCTCCTCGACGAGGCGGACCAGGCCGTGCTCCTCGAGGGTGCGCAGGTGGTGGTTGACGCGCTGGCGCGTCTCGCCGAGCTCGGCGGCGACGGTCGACGCCGACCCCGGGGTCGCGAGCGCCGCCAGCACCCGCGACCGCAGCGGATCGAGCAGGAGCCGGGCGACGACGACGTCGTCGACGAGCGAGATGTCGCGAGCGATCTCGTCATCGGGAGCCGTGGGGGTGGCCACGTGCCCCACCGTACGTATTGACAACATGCTTTGTCAATACGTCGTGCAGGGGCCGGCGCGCGGGGTCCGAGCCCGCCCGGTCGTGCCGGGGCCGCGGCCCGCGGCGGGGCGCGACGGCGCCGGTGCGTTCGCGGAGCGGCGCCGGGCGGGTTCGCCGAACGAGGTGCCGGGTCTCGCGGGAACCAGGGGAGTCGGTCGTCAGGGCGCGGTGCGCGACGCCGCCCAGGCGGCCTCGGCGACGCCGAGCTCCGTGGCGGGCGGGCCGCCGGAGGTGTACTCCAGCAGCATCGAGCGCCAGGGACCGTGCGCCTCGAGCTTGCCGAGGATCGCGCTCACGCCCCACACCACGCGATCGAGGATCACGAAGCTGGGCGGCATGTTCAGCGACTCGATCACCCGGGCGTGGGGACCGTTGACGTCCATGATCGTCGCCAGCGTGTCGCGCATCCACTCCCGCGTGAAGGTGAACTCGTCGGTGAGGTAGGGCGTGTACGGGCTCGACACGTAGTCGTAGACGAGCTGGGGATCGAGGCCGTGGTCGGGGCGCAGGAACCCGTTGCGCTCCATCGTCGCCACCAGCAGCTCGGGATCGCGCTCGACCACGATCGCGTCCATCGACGGGGCGAGGCTCTCCCACTCGCCGGGCGACCACCGCTTGACGAGACCGAAGTCGAGGAAGGTGACGCTCCCGTCGTGGTGGAAGCGGTAGTTGCCCGGGTGCGGATCGCCGTTGAAGATGCCGTGACCCAGGATCGCGCCCTGGGAGAAGCGCCAGACGACCTCGGCGGCGCGCTGGCGCACCTCGGGGCTCGCCGAGGCGCGGAACTCGTCGAAGCCCATGCCGTCGACCCACTCGGTGGTCAGCAGTCGCCGCGTCGAGAACTCCTCGACGAGGACCGGGACCCGGGCCCACGGGTGCCCGGCGAAGCGACGCTGGAACTCGGCGACGTTGCGCGCCTCGATGCGGTAGTCGAGCTCCTCGCGCATCCGGTCGCGCAGCTCGTCGACGAGCCCGGCCGCGTCGAGGCCCTTGAGCATCATCGCGGAGAACATCGCGTACATCGTCTCGGCGGCGTCGAGGTCGCTCTCGATCGCCTCGCCGACGCCCGGGTACTGGACCTTCACCGCGACGTCGCGACCGTCGGGGGTGACGGCACGGTGCACCTGGCCGATCGACGCCGCGGCGACGGGGACGTCTGTCCAGTCGAGGAACGCCCGCTCGGGAGCGAGACCCAGCTCCTCGGTCACCACGCCGGCAGCGAGCGTCGGCGACATCGGTGCGGCGTCGGCCTGCAGCGTCGCGAGGGCGTCCTGGGCCTCGGGGGGGAGGGCCTCCATGATGAAGCTGATCATCTGCCCCGCCTTCATCAGCACCCCCTTCATCTGGCCGAGCTCGGCCGCGACGTCGGCCGCGGTGCGGATGGCGAACCGCTCGTCGAGCTCGGCGCGCCGCTCGCGCCCGCGCCCGACGCCGCGCACGCGCGAGACCGCGAAGCGCGCCGAGTTGCGCGTCGAGAGCCTCCAGATCCGAGCGGAGCGCCGGGCGCGGCTGGTCAACGGCGAGGCGTCGACACGCCGGGCCCCGACCGCCGCGGCGATCGCGGCGCCGACGACGGCCAGCGTGGCCGCCGAGGCGACCGGGCGTCGACGGCGCTCGATCACGCCTGGGCGCGTCCGCTCGTCGGGCCCGGGTCGGCGGACGTGCCCGACGTGACCGTGCCGTCGCCCGGTCGCGGGCCGGGGTCGGTCCAGTAGGTCCCGTCGTCCATGCGGGCCAGCGCGGCCTCGACCGCGGCGAGGTCCGACTCGATCTCGTCCAGGTCCACGGCGGCACCCGGCTCGGGCGCGGGCTCGGATCGATCCCCGCTCGCGGGCTCGGCCGTGGGTTCGTGCCGGCCCTCGTCGCTCACGTGGTGCACGATAGTCCGGTGGCCGATCCGGGCGCCCCGCGACGATCGCCGTGCCGGTCCCGTGGCCGTGACCGCGCGTGACCCGCGGCCGCCGCGTGGGCACCGAACGCACGACAGCACGTAGCCTGTCGAGGTGTCCTCGGAGAACGTCACGTCGAGCGTGCCGATGACGCCGCTCACGACGCTCTCGGACAGCGAGGACGATCTCGCCCGGATCGAGGAGGCGATGCACGCCTCGGTGATCACCGCCGACACCTACCTCACCGAGATCGCCTCCCACCTGATCGTCGCGGGCGGCAAGCGCCTGCGGCCGGTGCTGGCGACGGTGTCCGCCCGGATCGCCGGCTCGGCAGCGTCCGACGACGTCGTGCTCGGCGGGGTCGCCTGCGAGCTCGTGCACCTCGGATCCCTCTACCACGACGACGTGATGGACGAGGCCGACACCCGGCGCGGGGTCGAGACGGTGAACGCCAAGTGGGGCAACCTGCAGGCCATCCTCGCCGGCGACTTCCTGCTCTCGCGCGCATCGGAGATCGCCGCGTCGCTGGGCGTCGAGGTCGCCGGGCTCCTCGCGCGCACCATCGGCTGGCTGTGCGAGGGTCAGATCGAGGAGTTGCGGCACACCTACGACGTGAGCCGCTCCGAGGAGAGCTACTACGCGTCGATCCACGGCAAGACGGCGTCGCTGTACGGCACGGCGGCGCGCATCGGGGGGATCGTCGCCGGCCACGACGGGGCCACCGTCGAGGCGCTCACCGAGTTCGGCAACGCCTACGGGATGGTCTTCCAGATCGTCGACGACGTGCTCGACGCGACCGCGACCGAGGAGCAGCTCGGCAAGCCGGCGGGCCACGACATGGTCGAGGGCGTCTACACCCTGCCGGTTCTGCGCACGGTCGCCCTCGAGACACCCGCGGCCGCCGAGCTCGCCGAGCTGCTCGGCTCCCCGCTCGACGCAGCGAACCAGGCCCGGGCGCTTGCGATCGTGCGCGACGGCGACGGGGTGGAGTCGGCCCTCGCCACGGCCGGCGACTTCGCCCGGCGCGCGGTCGAGGCGTGCGACGGGTTCCCGGACTCGGCGGCCACCGACGCGCTGCGCTCGGCACCCGCCGCCCTCCTCGCCACGGTCACCAGCCCGGTCTGAGCGGTCCGGCTCCGTCGCCGCGCCGCGCGTGGCGGTCCCCGGTGTCGTGCCCCGGCGCCGCGCCTCGACGTGGCAGAGTCGAGCCATGGCCTTCCCGAACGTCGCCGGCAAGCACGACGGGGTCCCCGTCCTCACCCCGGCGGCGCTGCTCGCGCACCGCACCGACGACCTCGGCGAGACCCTCCCCGCCGGGATCCCGACGCGCGTCGTGATGACCTACCAGCCGCAGCTGCTCGACGCCGTCCGCTCGCTGGAGGAGACGACGCCGGTCCACGTCGGGGGGTTCACGCGCACGGTGCACGCCCTCGACCGGACCGCCGGCAGGGTCGGGGTCGTGGGCGGGTTCGGGATCGGCGCCCCGGCGGCCGCGGTCGTGCTCGAGGAGCTCGTGTCGCTCGGGTGCGACGCCGTCGTGAGCGTCGGTGCGGCGGGCGGCCTCGTCGAGCTCGAGATCGGCGACCTCGTCGTGTGCGAGGGAGCGGTGCGCGACGAGGGGGTGTCGCACCACTACCTGGCGGGTGACGTCGACGCGGTCCCCGACCGCGGGTTGACCGACGCGCTCGCGCAGCGGTTCGAGCGCGCCGGGCTCGTCCACTCGCGGGGTCGCACCTGGACGATCGACGCCCTGTTCCGCGAGACGGTCGACGAGGTGCGCCACCACGCCGCGAACGGCGTCGCGACGGTCGACATGGAGGCCGCCGCGCTGTTCGTCGTCGCCGCTCACCGGGGGGTCGACCTCGCCTCCGCGTTCTGCGTCAGCGACCTGCTCACGGGGGCGGTGTGGGAGGCCTCCTTCGACTCCGAGCGCCTGAAGGCGAACATGTGGAACCTCCTCGACGCGGCGATCGACGTGCTCGACGAGATCCCCGACGGCGACGGAGCCGGCGCAGCCCGGGAGCGGCCCGGGAGCTGACGATCGTCGTCGCCGCCACCGCGGCCCGAGTCGTGTGCGCGCTCCTCGTCGCGATCGGTCACACTGGCGGGCGTGCACGTGATCATCGTCGGGGCGGGGGAGGTCGGGCGCTACCTCGCGCAGCGCCTGGGAGCCGAGGGCCACGACGTGGTGATCGTCGAGCAGGACCACCTGGTGGCCGCCTCGATCGGCGAGGAGCTCGACGTCCAGGTGGTCGTCGGGAACGCCACGGCGCCGTCGGTCCTCGCGACGGCGGGGATCGACCACGCCGACGTCCTCGCCGGGGTCACCCAGAACGACGAGGTCAACTTCATCACCTCGCTGCTCGCGAAGGAGGCGGGTGTCGACCAGACCGTCGTGCGGATCCAGGCCGAGGAGCTGCGCGGCCCCGCCGGCAAGGCGCTGCGGGAGACGATGCGCGCCGATCTGATCATCGACCCCGACGCGGACACGGCGGACGAGATCATGGAGCTCGCCCGGGTGTCGGGGGCCGACGAGGTCTACCGGATGTCCGACGGCGAGCTGATCGTGATCGGGGCGCGGATCGCCGAGGGGTCGCCGCTCGCCGGGAGCACGTTGGCCGACATCGGTCGCAGCTACGAGTCCGATCGCCAGTTCCTGTTCGGGGCGCTGACCCGCGACGGCGAGACGGTGATCCCGCGCGGCGACCAGCGCCTGGCCGTGGACGACCACGTCCGCGTGCTGACCAACCGCTCCGCCCGACACGAGATCCTCGAGCTGCTCGGGGCGCGCCATCGTCGGGCGAAGCGCGCGATGGTGCTCGGCGGAGGTGCCGTCGGCTCGCGCGTCGCCGAGCGCCTGGCCGACGAGGGGACCGAGGTGGTGCTCATCGAGCGCGACCTCGACCTGGCGAAGCAGCTCAGCGAGCGCCTGGGTCTGGTCACGATCGTGCAGGGCGACATCGAGGACATCGACCTCCTCAACGAGGAGTCGATCACCCGGATGGACCTCGTGATCGCGGCGACCGGCGACGACGCCGCCAACGTGCTCGCGTGCGCCTTCGCGGCCGGCGAGCAGCGGACGTTCACCGTCGCGGTCCTGCACCGCCTCGCGCTGCTGCCCCTCGTGCGGCAGTTCGGCATCGACGCGGCGCTGAGCCCGCGGACGGCGTCGGCGAACGCCGTGCTGCGCCACGTGCGCGGCGGCACCACGTCGGTGGCGACCTTCCTCGAGAGCGACATCGAGGTCGACGAGTTCCGCATCGAGGCCGGGTCCGCGGCCGACGGGGGGCGGGTGGTCGATCTCCACCTCCCGCACTCGATGGTGCTCGGCGCGGTCATCAGCCCGGGCGAGCCCGGGCGCATCGTGAAGGGGGACACCACGCTGAACGCGGACGACAACGTGGTGTGCTTCGTGCGGCCCGACGCGATCCCGGCGCTGCGCAAGGCGTTCTCGGCGTGAGCGCGACCGACGAGTCGCAGCGCCCGATCCACGACTTCGACCCCCGCGGTCTGCTCGACCGGCGGACGTCGGCCTACGGCGCCCGTGGCGAGCGGCTCGTGCAGTCGAGCGGGATCCCGACCCTCGTCGGGCACATCGTCGGGCTCTCGCTGCTCGTCGTCGGTCTCGGGGTGGTCGTGGCCGGCCTGATCGACCTCGCGCACAGCGGTTCCGACGTGGTCGAGCTGCTCGTGGTCGGCACGATCGTGTCGGTGATCGGGCTCGTGCTGTGGAAGGCGACGGTCACGCCGAAGCGGATCCGGGTCCTCGACGTGTTCACCGCGGTGACCCTGACGTGGATCGTGATCGCGCTCGTCGGGGCCGTGCCGTACTACGTCACCGGCCACTTCGACCGCCTCGACGACGCGATCTTCGAGTCGATCTCGGGGTTCACGACGACCGGTGCGACCGTGACCCGCGACATCGAGTCCACCTCGCGCGGCCTGCTGTTCTGGCGCTCGACGACGCAGTGGATGGGGGGGATGGGCGTGATCGTGCTGGTCGTCGCCGTGCTGCCCACCGTGGGCTCGGGCGGGATGAGCCTGATGCAGGCCGAGGCGCCGGGGCCGACCGGGGAGCGGCTCACGCCGCGGGTGCGCGAGACCGCCCGCCGACTCTGGGCGGTCTACATCGGCTTCACGATCGCGCTGGCCGGCGCCTACGCGCTGGCGGGGATGGGGTTCTACGACGCCGCGAGCCACAGCTTCACCACCGTGTCCACCGGGGGGTTCTCGCCGTACCAGGCGTCGATGGGGCGCTTCGAGTCCGATGCCGTCCAGTGGGTCTCGATCGTGGGGATGTTCCTCGCCGGCGGGAGCTTCACCCTGTACTACCGGGCGCTGCGGCGCGATCCGAAGCCGTTGCTGCGCTCGACCGAGTTCCGCATCTACGCGGCGTTCGTCGCGGCGGTCACCCTGTGGTGCTACCTCACCGCGGGCAACGGTTCGGGGAGCGGGTCGGGGTTCCGCGACACCCTGTTCACCGCCGTCTCGACGATCACCACGACGGGCTACGTCACCAGCCAGTACGGGCTGTGGAGCCAGGCGGCGCAGACGCTGCTGCTGATCGTGATCCCGATCGGGGCGATGGCCGGCTCGACCGCGGGCGGCGTCAAGGTCCTGCGCGTCATGGCGGTGTCCAGCTTCGCCCACCGCGAGGCGCTCGGCCACCTGCACCCGAACCTCGTGCGGCCGGTGCGCGTCGGCAACGGCATCCTCCCCGACGACATCGCCGACAAGGTGGTCGGCTTCCTGCTCCTCGCGCTGCTGATCTTCGGCGGCGGGTCGTTCGCGATCGCGGCGACCGGTCCGGACATGATCACCGCGTTCTCCGCGTCGGCGACCTCGTTCGGCAACGTCGGCCCGGGGCTCGGGGGGTTGGACCACACGGGCGACTTCCTCGCCATCCCGCGGCTCGGGCGGGCGGTGGCGATGGTGCAGATGCTGCTCGGCCGCCTCGAGATCTACCCCGTCATCCTCGCGATGTCGGTGTTCACGCTGCGGCTCCCGCGCCCGGGACGGCGGATGCGGCTCCCGGGCGCGCTCGGGTCGAGCCGCTCCTGACGGCGAGGCCGGCGGCGTGCGTCCCCGGCGGCTCGCCGGCGTCGCGACGTCACCAGCTCGGGGCGAAGCGCGACGCGAAGCGGGCGAGGGCGTAGGCGCGCTCGGCGCCGCCGCGCTCGTGGGGACGCAACTCGTCGGTCGCGATGCGCAGCGCGGCACCCATCGCGGCGTCGGAGCGGATCGCGCCGGCCAGCGCGATGCGCAGCAGCCACGGGCGGCCGAGGAAGCGCGCCGTCAGCCTCCCGACCTTGTGGTACTGCCCGATCCGCCGCTCGAGGCTCGCCGGGTAGCGCTGCAGGGTGGTCGAGTTGCCGACCGTCAGCGCCTCGTCGATGACGGCGGCGGCCATCCGCCCCGTGGCGAGCGCGGCCTGGATCCCGTGGGCGTTGAACGGGTTCGCGAGACCTGCGGCATCGCCGGTGACGAGGAACGTGGGCCCCATGGTCGGCGAGACGGACCCGCCGAGCGGGGTGCGCCGCCGGACCGGCTCGACGAGGCGCTCGTCGGGGTCGAAGCGCCACCGCTCGGCGGTCGCGGCGCAGTACGAGTCGAGCAGCTTGACGATGTTCACCCCGAGCACGTCGCGGTAGCTCGACAGCGCCGTCACCCCCACCGAGAGCGTGCCGTCCCCGACGGGGTGGACCCACGCGTGGCCGGTGACCGGGTTCCCCGCCGGGTCGGGGATGCCCAGGCTCGTCTCGAACCACGACTCGGCGGTGAGGTCGCTGCGCACGTGCGTGGCGGCCGAGATGGCGTACGGCCAGCGTCGGTCTCGGTTCGTTCCCAGGCCACGCCCGAACCGGCTGTTGGCTCCGTCGGCGACGACGAGGAAGCGGCACCCGATCTCGCTGGTCGAGCCGTCGTCGGACACGACCGCCGCGCCGCGGACGAAGCCGCGCTCGACGATCGGGGTCGTCGCCGTCTGGCCCAGGCGCACGTCGACTCCCGCCTCGACCGCCCGTTCGCGCAGCCGCCGGTCGAGCTCCGATCGCCGCCACACGACCCCGACCGGTTCACCGTCGGGGCCCCGCGGCCAGCGGATCGCCACGGACCGGTCGCCCGATCGCATCCGCGTGCCGAGCACCGGGTGCGCGTCGGAGCCGGGTGCCGTCGGGTCGACGCCGACCTCGGCGAGCTCGCGCACGGCGCCGGGAGCGAGCAGGGCGCCGCGCGCCGACGAGGCGGGGGTGCGGCGGCGCTCGAGCAGGACGACCTGGTGGCCGGCCGAGGCGAGTCGCACCGCGGTGGCGCAGCCGGCCGGACCGCCGCCCACGACCAGGACGTCGGTCGTCGCGGAGCCGCCGGGACGCGTGGACGGGATGGTGGAGGGGGAGGCGTCGGGTTCAGGAGCCAGAGCCGGCCGAACCCTCGATCGGCTCCGGACCGACGGGCTCCACCGTCACCTCGTCGCCGTCCGCGTTCTCGACGGTGACGGGCTCGTCGGACACGAGGGTGAACTCGCCGGACTCGACCAGCTCGAAGATCGGCGATTCCTCCGAGCACCACAGCTCGAACTCCTCGGCCCACTCCTCGTCGTCGGGATCGGCGCCGCCGAGCGAGTAGCGCTCGTGGCAGATGACGCCCAGGATCTCCTCGTCGGCCAGGTCGCCGCCCGCCTCCGAACCCTGCTGGGGCATGACGCCGAACGACCCGGCCTCGTGGGCTCCCCCCGGCCGGTCCGGGTCGCCGTAGACGGACACGCCCGCGAGGTTGTACCCCTGCGTGCCCCAGTAGGTGAAGCGGAGCTGGTCCTGGATGACCGGGAACGTGTCGAGCACCTCACCGCCGGAGAACTGCCGTCCGACGCCGCCGCCGCCGTTCGCGCCGTGGCAGCTGGCGCACGACCCGTAGACCTCGGCGCCCACGCCGAGCGGTCCCTCGACGACCTCGGGGGCCTCGGTGACCGCACGGACGTACATGAAGCCCCACACCGGCATCAGCCCCAGGGTGGCCATCGCCCACCACGGCACCTTGCGTCGCGACTTGGCGGCGCTGACGTAGATCGGGTCGGGCTTCGGGGGCTTCGGCGCCTCCGGCTGCGGAGCGGCCGCGCGCGTCGGCGGCCCGCTCGGGCCGGTCTCGGCCGGGGTCGCCGAGCCTCCCCCCGAGGTGGTCGCCGGAGCGTCCGACGACGCCTCCGTCGTGGTGGGGGCGTCGTCGGATCCGCCGTCGCCTCCCTTGCCGATCGCGGATCGACGCTCGCGCGACCGCTTCAGCAGGTGCTCGGGGATCTCAGTCACGGGCCCGAGGATAGGTGCACGACAGCGACCTGGGAAACTCCCCGCGCACATTGTGAACGAGTGATGGAGCGCCGTCGACGGCCGCCCCGGCCGACGCCGCACCGACGGGCCGCGCGTCACGCGTGAACTTGCGCACAACCTGGCGCGGCTTCCGCGACCGTCTGCCAGACTTCTCCACACCCCCCGGCCCGGTTAGGATCGGTGGGACCACGGGTCGGCCGCCACGGCGTGCCGTCCGAACCCGTGGCATCCGACAGATGAACCGACGCAGACCGAATCGACGAGGAGTGACCCCGCACCGATGATCGCCATCGACATCCTGGAGTGGCCAGGCTTCAACCAGGCGTTCATCGTGTCGTTCCTCGCGTCGGTGGCGATGGTCGTGGGCATCGTGCTGTACGGCAAGCGCCGTCCCCGGGGACGTCCGGCGTCGTGGGGCGAGGCGATGCTCGGCGCGACCTACGTCTTCGGGATGCTGTTCCTGACCTACGGCATCCTCCCGCACCAGTTCATCGACCACGCCGACAAGAACCTCGGCTGGTCACGCGACATGCTCATCGCCGGCCCGGGCGGGATCCTCAGGTCCGAGGCCCAGGGCGGGTGGCTCCCTCTCACCCTCCAGTACGAGGCGGTGCGCGACACCCTCGTGGTCCTGCTCCACGCCGTGTTCTTCGGTCTGCACATGTGGGTCGCCGTGTGGTGGCAGAAGCGTGGCGAGACCAAGCAGGCCGAGCTCCCGACCTCCACCTACGGCCGACCCCTCGTGAAGAAGGCGTGAGCGCGATGACGACCCGTCCGACGATGCGAGCGAGCGAGCGCCGACGTGCGCACCGCCCGCGCACGGCCCGCGTGGCCGGGGAGCGCTGATCATGGCGAAGACCGACGCGAACCCCCCGATGATGCCGTACACCGACGAGTACACCCTCGTCGAGGTCGACGCTGACTACCTGACCAAGGCGGTCAAGCCGAAGCAGTTCATCCACATCGACCAGTCCGAGTGCATCAGCTGCGAGGGCTGCGTCGACATCTGCCCGTGGAAGTGCATCCACATGATCAGCCTCGACTCCGTCGACGAGGCGATCGGCACGGAGAAGCCGGGTCTCGACCCGTCCGACGCCTTCATGTTCACGATCGACGACGACATCTGCACACGGTGCGCCCTGTGCGTCGACCGGTGCCCGACCGGGGTCATCATCCTCGGCAAGGCCGGCCAGGCCACCGCCGTCGGCGACCACCACACCCGCACCAACAACCACGGCTACAGCTACGGCATGAGGCTCTGACATGGCGAAGATCATCGACGACAAACCACGCCCCACGATCAAGGACCGGGTGAACGACACGGTCGACGCGGTCCAGGGGAGCCAGGCGTGGGGGTCGATCTTCCGTCCGGGCTCGATCTTCCGCAAGGGCTACACCGACAGCCCGCGCAACCGCAGCTACGTGGTCATGAACTCGGTGCTGTACCACCTGCACCCGGTGAAGGTGAAGCGGCACGCGGTCAAGGTCAGCTACACCCTCTGCCTCGGCGGGCTGAGCTTCTTCCTGTTCATCCTGCTGACCGTGACGGGCATCTTCCTGATGTTCTTCTACCGTCCCGAGGTCACCGCGGCCTGGAACGACATCAACAACCTCCAGACCTCGGTCACCTTCGGTCTGCTGGTGCGCAACATGCACCGATGGGGTGCCCACCTCATGGTGCTGGCCGTCTTCTTGCACATGGCCCGGGTCTTCTACCACGGGGCGTACAAGCCGCCGCGCGAGTTCAACTGGGTGATCGGCGTGATCCTGCTGATGCTCACCCTGCTGCTGTCGTTCACCGGGTACCTGCTCCCGTGGGACCAGTTGGCGCTGTGGGCGGTGACCGTGGGCACGAACATGATGGGCTACACCCCGGTGTTCGGCCAGGAGGTCCGCTTCGTCCTGCTCGGCGGTGCCGAGATCGGCGCCGAGACGCTGCTGAGGTGGTACGTCCTGCACGTGCTGTTCCTGCCCTTCGTGATCGTCATCTTCATGGCGATCCACTTCTGGAGGGTCCGCAAGGACGGCGGGATCTCGGGGCCGCTGTGATCCGGATCGACGATCGGCGACGAACGATGAGCGGAGGCTCGGCACGATGACAGAGATCCCGGAGCACCTGCTCAAGCGGGCCGCAGCAGCCCGCGACAAGTCGAAGCCCGAGCCGGCCCAGGCCGGTGGCGGGTCAGCTGCCGCATCTTCGAGCGGCGATTCCCGCATCCCCGCCCACCTCCTCGAGCGGACCAAGGCGGCCAAGGAGAAGTCGGCCGGCACGGCCACCGCCGAGGACGGCGGCGGCTCGGTCGCCGTCGCCGAGAAGGTCGGATCCGTCGTCGCCGCCGGTCCGGCCGGTGCGGGCGTCCCGATCGGTGCGGGCCCCGGCGGTCACACGCAGCGGTTGCTGACGGTCGTCAAGTCCGGCACGATCCAGGACGTCAAGGCGACCCCGGTCGACAAGGTCCACACCTGGCCGCACCTGCTCGCCGCCGAGTTCGTGGCCGCCCTGGCGTGCACCGCGCTCACCTTCGTGTTCTCGATCTTCGTGCACGCGCCCCTGCTGCAGCTCGCGAACACCAACCAGACGCCGAACCCCTCCAAGGCGCCGTGGTACTTCCTCGGCCTGCAGGAGATGCTGACGATGTTCCACCCGATGGTGGCGGGGGTGACCCTCCCCGGCGTCGGCATGATCGCCCTGATCCTCACCCCGTACCTCGATCGCAACCCGTCCAACAAGCCCGAGGACCGCAAGTTCGCGACCTCGCTCCAGACCGTCCACCTGATGTTCTGGGCCGTCCTCGTGATCATCGGATCGTTCTTCCGAGGTCCGGGCTTCGCATTCGTCCTCCCCTGGGTCGAGGGCCTCTTCTTCGAGCTCTGAGCCTCGAAGGACCATCTGAAACGGAGACCACGTCATGAGCACCGCAGCAGCAATCGCCATCGTCATCGGGGCGGTCGTCGTCCTCGCGGCGATCAGCTTCCTCACACTCGCACGACGCAGCGACGTGCGCGGAGCGGGTGCGCTGTCGGGTGAGACCGTCGATCGCGACCAGCGCAACCGAGCGGAGTCGCGCGCCTTCGAGGCCGAAGCCACCCGCACCCGGACCCGCACCGCCGAGGTCGCCGAGGCCGAGGGCACGGCGTCGCGCGGCCAGGGCACGGCGCTCGCGAAGGTCGACGACGAGCCGGCGCTCGTGCCGTGGACCCCGCCGGACCCCGAGGCGCTCGGCGTCACCCGTCGCCAGTTCTTCAACCGCGCCACGGTCACCCTGATGAGCGCGGGTCTCGGAGCGTTCGCCGCGGCTGCGTTCGTCGGGTTCCTGTGGCCGAGCGGGACGGGCGGCTTCGGCGGCATGGTCCCCGTCGGCAAGCTCAGCGTCATCAAGGACGGCATCGACCAGGGCGGCGGCTTCTTCTACGCCCCCGAGGCCCGCTCGTGGATCACGGAGTACCCCTCCGACGCGCTGCCGCTCGCACGCACCGTCTACCCCGACAACCTGCTCTCCACGATGGAGGAGGGGATCGTCGTGCTCAGCCAGAAGTGCCCGCACCTGGGCTGCCGCGTCCCCGAGTGCAGCACCAGCCAGTGGTTCGAGTGCCAGTGCCACGGCTCGCAGTACAACCGGGTCGGCGAGAAGAAGGCCGGCCCGGCGCCGCGCGGCATGGACCGCTTCCCGGCGACGATCTCGCCCAGCGGTGACGTCACGATCAACACCGGCATCGTCGTGCCGGGTCCCGCGATCGGTGTGAACACCACCGGCCAGGAGGCCGAGGGGCCGCACTGCACGGGTGGTGGGGAGCACTGATGGTCGCTCTCGCAACGACGGCCATCGCCGGCTTCGCGTTCGCGATCATCGTCGTCGGGTTCATCGTCTACGCGGCGTTCAACATCCGCGCCGGGCGGGCCGAGATCGGCTCCGAGATCGAGCTCGCGGCGAACCGCAAGAAGTACTACGACGACGAGACGATGGAGGGCTCCCGCCTCGAGCGGATGCAGCTCCTCGGGGTGCTGCTCCTCATCGTCTCGGTGATCGGCCTGCCCTTCTACTGGATCCTCGAGCCCGGCCGCCAAGCCGGCGCCCAGGAGGGGTGGGACCGCCGCTTCGCGTCGTGGGGCTCGCAGCTCTTCGAGCCCACGGCCGACGGCGGGTTCAACTGCGCCGGCTGCCACGGCGGCATGAACGCCGTCGGCGGGGAGGCCCCGTTCACCGTGACCGACCCGGTCAGCGGAGAGGTGCAGGCCGTCAACTGGAAGGCGCCGGCGCTGAACACGGTCTTCTACCGCTTCGACGAGGCCGAGGTCACCTTCATCCTCAACTACGGCAGACCGTTCTCCCCGATGTCGCCGTGGGGCACCATCGGCGGCGGCCCGATGACCACCCAGCAGATCGAGACGCTCATCGAGTACATGAAGAGCATCCAGATCCCGCGCGAGGAGTGCGGCGAGGGCGAGCTGGGTGGCGACGAGTACTTCGACGTCCAGCTGTGCGAGAGCGGGGTCCTGCCCGCCGACGAGATGGAGGCGATCGAGACGGCCGCCCGATCGGCGATGGAGGCCGAGGGGATCTCCTACGGCCAGGCGCTGTACGAGCTCGAGCTGGGCAGCGGCGCCTACAGCTGCGCTCGGTGCCACACCCTCGGGTGGAGCTACGACCAGCCCGGTGTCCAGGGACAGGGCGCCTACGGCTGGAACCTGACGGGTGGCGCGACGAACAGCCACTTCGAGAGCGAGGACCAGATGGTCGACTTCATCAAGGGCGGATCGGAGTTCGGCAAGCTCTACGGGCTGAACGGCCAGGGGAGCGGCAGGATGCCGGCCTTCGGCGCCCTGCTCACCGACGAGCAGATCCGCGCCGTCGTCGAGTACGTGCGGAGCCTGTGATCCGATGAGCGTGCTGGCGATCGGCTGGGAGCCCGAGCTCCGTGGCCTGCTGACCGTGGTGATCGCGGTCGTGATCCTCATGGGATCGGTGTACATGATCATGGCGACGAACATGGGGGCGCGCCTCGCCTTCCTCGTCGCGCTGGCCGGCCTGGCCGGCTGGATGATGCTGATGGGCGTGGTCTGGTGGATCTACGGGATCGGGCTCGTGGGCGCGTCGCCGACCTGGCAGCCCGTGGCCGGTTCGGCCGTCCTGCAGGACACCGCGGCGCTGCGCAGCGGCGGCGTGCTCGACGTCCTCCCGCCGATCCCCGAGGACGCGAACCCGACCGAGGAGGCCTCGATCGTCGGGGCCGAGCTGATGGAGGAGGGCTACGTCGTGCTCGACCCGGCGTCCCCGGCGTCCGGTCAGGCCCAGGCCGAGGCGAGCGTGCTGCTCGAGGAGGCCGGTGCGTTCGAGGCCGGCCAGTACGCGATCACCAACATCTACGACATCGGCGGCGACCGCTACCCGATGATCGAGGCCGGCAAGGTGCCCGGCCTGACGAACGAGTCGCTCGACTTCCTCGCGTTCTTCCACGAGCCGCACTACGTGCTCGCCGAGGCCGCGCCGTTCCAGCAGGTGCGCACCGAGGCGGGCCGCGCCCCGGTGACCCCCCAGATCGACGAGACCCGCCAGCGGCAGTACGTGTACATGGTCCGCGACCTCGGGACCCGGCGCCAGCCGGCGGTCGTGCTGACCCTCGGAGGCGGCGCCATCTTCCTCGCCCTGTGCTGGCTGCTGCACCGCCGCGAGCGCCACCTGCAGCACAACCTCGACGAGAACATGGCGGTCACCCCGGCATGACCGTTCGCGGCGCCGCCACGGGTGCGGAGGCCCGATGAGCCAGTACCTCCCGATCGTCGTGCTGATGCTGCTGGGCATCGTGTTCGGCGTGCTCAGCCTGCTCGCGTCGCGCCTGCTCGGCCCACGTCGCCCGTCGGCGGCCAAGGAGGCCCCGTACGAGTGCGGCATCGTGCCGACGCGCGAACCCCCGGAGCGGTTCCCGGTCAGCTTCTACATCGTGGCGATGCTGTTCATCATGTTCGACATCGAGATCATCTTCATCTACCCGTACGCCGTCTCGCGTGGGGCGCTGGGGGCCTACGCCTTCTGGGCCGTGCTCCTGTTCTCCGTCGTGTTCTTCCTGACGTTCGTCTACGAGGTGGCCCGTGGCGGACTCGACTGGGGCCCGGTGCAGCGGTACCGGAGCCTGGAGCGCGAAGCGGCGATGGTGTCGCCGGAGCGGTCCGCGACGTCGACCATCCGGCGCGTCGGCGGCGAGGGCCGAGTCATCGAGACCCAGCGGGCGAACGAACCGATCGAACCGAACGCAGCCTGAGGAGAACCGACATGGGCATCGTCAACGATGTGCTCGACGACGGGATGGGCGGGCTGTCGCACAACGTCATCACCGGCAAGCTGGAGGACCTGGTCAACTGGTCGCGCGCGCGATCCTCGTGGCCCGCCTCGTTCGGCCTGGCCTGCTGCGCGATCGAGATGATGGCGGCCGGGGGCGCGCACTACGACATCTCCCGCTTCGGGATGGAGGTGTTCCGCGCGAGTCCACGTCAGGCCGACATCATGATCGTCGCCGGTCGGGTCAGCCAGAAGATGGCCCCGGTGCTCCGCCAGGTCTACGACCAGATGATGGAGCCGAAGTGGGTCATCTCGATGGGGGTGTGCGCCAGCTCCGGCGGGATGTTCAACAACTACGCGATCGTCCAGGGCGTCGACCAGGTGGTCCCGGTCGACGTGTACGCCCCCGGGTGCCCTCCGACCCCCGAGACGCTGATCCACGCGATCGAGCAGCTCCACGGTCTGATCGAGAACGAGCAGATCCTCAAGCGCCGGGCCGAGACCGGTGCGGGAGCGAACCTCCACGTCGAGCACATCGAGCCCGGCGCGACCCCGGTGCTGATGGGCACGAGGAACTGACGCCGTGGCCGACGAGACGACCGGGGACGAGGCGACCGACGACGAGACGGGCGACGTCGATGCGAGCGGGGACGACGACACCACCCCGATGATCCACGGGTGCCCCGTCACCGACTCCCACGGCGACGAGGTGGTGCACCCGACGCGCGAGCAGTACCTCGACGTCGCCAAGGCGCTCGCCGACGAGGGCTACACGATGGTCACGGACCTGTGCGGCATCGACTACCTCGAGCACCCGGACCGACCCCTCCCCGAGGGCATCGTGCCCGAGCGCTTCGAGGTCGTCGTCCAGATGCTCGACATCGGGAACCGCCGCCGCGTGCGGCTGCGCGTCCAGGTCCCCGAGGGCGACCCGGTCGTCGAGTCGCTGTTCGACCTGCACCCCGGGACCGAGGCCCACGAGCGCGAGACCTACGACATGTTCGGGATCGCCTTCGAGGGCCATCCCGACCTGACCCGCATCCTGATGCCCGAGGACTGGGAGGGGCACCCCCTGCGGAAGGACTTCGAGATCGGCCGGATCCCGGTCCAGTTCAAGGAAGCGCACACGTGAGCGGGGGCCGCCGAGCCAGCCACGACACGATCGCGAGAGAGGCACATCCTGCATGTCCACGACCGAAGAGGCACTGATCGACTCGGGTTCCGACCCGATCGAGATCGAGGACGAGCACGTCGACTCGCGCTACGCGGTGTTCGTCCCGAACACCCACGAGGGGCGCCAGCTCCTCAAGCCGCGCAGCGAGACCACGGCGCGCGAGCTGATGCGCGAGATCGGTTCCGTGCTGCGGTTGTCCGAGGCCGAGGCCGCCCGGCTGGGCGACCTCCCCGAGGACCCCGAGGACGATCAGACGATGATCATCAACATGGGACCCCAGCACCCCTCGACCCACGGGGTGCTCCGGTTGATGCTCGAGATGCAGGGTGAGCAGGTGCTGCGCTGCAAGCCGATCATCGGCTACCTGCACACCGGCATGGAGAAGACGGCGGAGTCGCTGACGTTCATGCAGGGCGGCACGAACGTGACGCGGATGGACTACCTCAGCCCGATCGCGAACGAGCTCGCCTTCTCGATGGCGACCGAGAAGCTGCTCGGCATCACCGAGGAGATCCCCGAGCGCGCCGTGTGGATCCGGACCCTGATGAGCGAGCTCAGCCGGATGGCGAGCCACCTGCTGTTCATGGCCACCAACGGCATGGACCTCGGCGCGGTGTCGATGATGATCTACGGGTGGCGCGAGCGCGAGGAGGTGCTGCGCTTCTTCCAGGAGGTCACCGGACTGCGGATGAACCACAACTACATCCGCCCGGGCGGGGTCGCCGCCGACCTGCCCGCCGGGTGGCGTGACGGGGTGGCCCGCCTGCTCGAGATGATCCCGCCCCGCCTCGACGAGTACGACACCCTCATGACCGGTCAGCCGATCTGGCGCGAGCGGTTGCAGGGCGTCGGCGTGATCACCCCCAACGAGGCCCTCGCCCTCGGGGCGACGGGACCGATCGTGCGCTCGACGGGGGTCCCGTGGGACCTGCGTCGCGACATCCCCTACGGCCGCTACGACCAGCTCGAGTTCGACGTGATCGTCGGCGAGTACGGCGACGCCTTCGACCGGTACGCGATCCGCCTGGCCGAGATCCGCGAGTCGATCCGCATCGTGGCGCAGATCGTGGAGATGATGCCCGGCGGCGACTTCCGGATCCAGGACAAGAAGGTCACCCCGCCGCCGCGCGCTCGGATCGACGAGTCGATGGAGGCGCTCATCCACCACTTCAAGATCTTCACCGAGGGGTTCAAGGTGCCCGAGGGCGAGGTGTACGTGGCGGTCGAGAGCCCGCGTGGCGAGCTCGGCTGCTACATGGCCAGCGACGGCTCGCCGACCCCGTACCGGGTGCACATGCGCGACCCCTCCTTCACCAACATCCAGTGCCTGCCGCACATGATGCGCGGTGGTCTCGTGGCCGATGCGGTCGCCGTGATCTCGAGCGTGGACCCGGTCCTCGGCGGGGTCGACCGATGAGGGCCGCCCGAGCCCTCCTCGTGGCGGTCGCGGTCGTGGCGGCCGGCTGCGGGAGCGATGACGACCCGACGACCGCCGAGACGACGGCGACCACCCCGTCGAGCTCCGAGACGGTGGTCGAGCAGACCGCCCCGGAGTCGACCGACGGCGCTGGCGCCACCGCGCCCGTGGACACGGCGGCGCCCGGCACCGCCGCCGACACCGCGGTGCCCGACACCGCGGCGCCCGACACCGCGGCGCCCGACACCGCGGCCGCGGGCACCGCGCCGGTCGGCACCGTGGACGGGTCCGCTCCCGGCACCTCGACGGAACCGGGAGGCGACGGCTCCTCCGAGGTCGACGCCGACGGCCGGTGGATCGCACCGTCGGGTGACTACTCCGTCGTGTTCCCCGACGGCGCCGAGCCGCGCGTGCTGGAGCAGGACGTGCCCCTCGGTCCCGAGACGCTCCGGATCCAGGTGCACCTCGTCGAGACGGGCGTCACCTCGGCCACGACAGCCACCCAGATCGACTACTCGAGCCTCGACGCCGAGGTGGTCCCCGACCTGCAGGGCGCGGTCGACGGAGCGATCGGGAACCTCCCCGGCGGCGAGCTGATCAGCCAGACCGAGCGCACGATCGACGGGCGCGACGCCATCGAGTACGAGTTCACGGCCGCCGGCGGGACCGGGTCCGGTCGCGCCCTGGTGGTCGAGCTCGACGGGACGGTGATCCAGCTCCAGGTGGTCCACGACGCGACCTCCGACGAACCCGACTTCATCGACACCTTCGAGCTGACGGGCGGTGCCGGATGAGCCGGTTGAGCGACCACAACGTCGTGCTGGCGCAGGAGATCATCTCCCGCTACCCACGGCCGAAGTCCGCCCTGATCCCGCTGCTGCACCTGAGCCAGGAGCAGAACGGCTACGTCACCCAGGACGCGATGCGCCACCTCGCCGAGCTGCTCGACATCACCCCGGCCGAGGTCATCGGCACGGCGACGTTCTACGAGATGTTCAAGTTCGAGCCGGTGGGCCGCTACGTGGTCAACATCTGCCAGACGATGTCGTGCGCCCTGCTCGGCGCCGACGAGCTCGTCCACCACGCCGAGCGCACCCTCGGGATCCGCGCCGGCAGCACCACCGCCGACGGGACGATCACCCTCGAGGTCGCCGAGTGCCAGGCGGCGTGCACCGAGGCGCCCACGCTGCAGGTGAACTACCGCCACCGCTACCGGGTGACCCACGACGACTTCGACCGCCTCGTCGAGGACCTGCGCTCGGGAGCGCTCGACGGCGAGATCCCGCCCCACGGGACGCTCGGCCGGTACCGGCAGGTGATCCCGTCGGACAAGTTCGTCGGAGCGCCCGACCCCGACGACGTGACGGAGGGGCCGGCGTGGATCCCGGTGACCGTCGGAGACGACTCGTGAGCGGCGCCGGAGACGAGATCGCCGTGGGGTTCCACGCGGGGGATCGCCCGCGCGTCGTCACCTCGCGCTTCGAGCACGCCGACAGCCACACGATCGACCGGTACCTCGCGACCGGGGGCTACGAGGGTCTGCGGGCCGCGCTCGAGCGCACCCCCGAGGAGGTCAGCGCCGAGGTGAAGGCCTCGACCCTGCTCGGACGTGGAGGCGCCGGCTTCCCGGCCGGCGTGAAGTGGGGGTTCACCCCCGAGGGCGTGTGGCCCCGCTACCTCGTCGTGAACGGCGACGAGTCCGAGCCGGGCACCTACAAGGACCGCCTGCTGATGGAGCGCGACCCCCACCAGCTCATCGAGGGGTCGCTGATCGCCTGCTACGCGGCGGGCCTGTCGCAGTGCTTCCTGTACGTGCGCGGCGAGATGCCCCTCGCGCACGAACGCATCGCCACGGCGCTCAACGAGGCCTACGAGCTCGGCTACGTGGGTCGCGGGATCATGGGCACCGACTTCAGCGTCGACGTCGTGCTCCACTGGGGTGCGGGCGCCTACGTCGTCGGCGAGGAGACGGCGCTGATCGAGTCGCTCGAGGGCGAGCGCGGGATGCCGCGGCTGAAGCCGCCGTACTTCCCGGCTGCGATCGGCCTCTACGGCCAGCCGACGATCGTCAACAACGTCGAGACCCTGTCGAACCTGCCCTTCATCGCGAGCAACGGATCCGACGCCTACACCGCGATCGGCACGGCCACGTCGCCGGGCACCCGCATGGTGGCGGTGTCCGGCCACGTGGTGCGCCCGGGGGTGTTCGAGATCGTCAACGGGTCGACGACCTTCCGCGACATCATCTACGGCGAGGAGTTCTCGCAGGGGATCCGCGACGGCAACGAGCTCAAGGCGTTCGTGCCCGGCGGGGGATCCGCGCCCTGGTTCGTCGAGGATCAGCTCGACATCCCGTTCGAGGGCAAGGAGGCCGGCCAGGCCGGCTCGATGCTCGGCTCGGGAGCGGTGATGGTGATGGACTCCGAGACCGACATCCCCGCGGCCGCCCTGACCCTCGTGCGGTTCTACGCCCACGAGTCGTGCGGCAAGTGCGTCCCGTGCCGCGAGGGCGGCACCTGGCTGCTGCGGATCCTCGAGCGCGTCTGCTCCGGGCACGGCACCACCGCCGACCTCGATCAGCTCCTCCAGGTGGGCCAGTCGATCTGCCCCGGTGACATGCCGCACGCCGCCAGCGAGCGGCTCGGCCTCGAGGCGGTGCCGTTCCCCTACAAGATGACGACCATCTGTTTCGTCGGGCCGTCCGCGTATGCTCCGGTCCACTCGGCGCTGACGTTGTTCCGCGACGAGTTCGAGGCGAAGGTGACCGCCGCACCCACGCGGATCACCATCCCCGTCACGGCAGCAGGCTCATGAGCGACGACACCCCCGACACCCCCGACCGCGACGCGGACGCCGACCGGGTCGACGAACCCGTCGACGCCGTCGAGGAGGGCTCGGCCCACACCGAGCAGAGCGCCGAGGTCGACGACGACGAGGTCGCCCGCGACGCGCACGCCGTCGAGGAGTCGAGCCAGGCGAGCGGGAAGGGCCCCGGGGAGCCGACCGACTCGGTCGCCGAGCCGTCCGGTGCCGCCACCGACGACGCGAGCCCGGCCCACGACGACAGCGACGACGACTTCACCGGGACCACCGACGAGGAGGCGGCCGATGCCGCCGACCCCGAGCCGGAGCCCGAGGCGGCGACGGTGCCGGTCACCCTGAACGGGCGGCCGATCGAGGCCCACGACGGCGAGCTGGTCATCGCGGCGGCCGACCGCCACGGTGCCTACATCCCGCACTTCTGCTACCACCCGCGCATGAAGTCGGTGGGGATGTGCCGTCAGTGCCTCGTCGAGGTCGACACCGGCCGCGGTCCCCAGCTCCAGCCGTCGTGCATGATCACCGTGTCGCCGGACATGAAGATCGAGACCGAGTCGCCCACGGCCAAGCGCGCCCAGGAGGGGATGATCGAGCTGCTCCTGGCGCAGCACCCCCTCGACTGCCCGGTGTGCGACAAGGGCGGCGAGTGCCCCCTCCAGGACCAGGCGTTCAGCCACGGGCCCGGCGAGTCGCGCTACATCGAGGAGAAGCGCCACTTCGAGAAGCCGATCCCGATCTCGGACCTCGTCCTGCTCGATCGCGAGCGCTGCATCCTGTGCGACCGCTGCACCCGCTTCGCCGACGAGGTCGCCGGCGACAAGCTGATCCACTTCACCCAGCGCGGCAACCAGACGCAGGTGATGACCTTCCCCGACGAGCCGTTCGCGTCGTACTTCTCGGGGAACACCGTCCAGATCTGCCCGGTCGGGGCGCTGACCGCCGAGCCGTACCGCTTCAAGGCGCGGCCGTGGGACCTCGCCCAGGAGGAGACCACCTGCACCACCTGCTCGGTGGGGTGCCGCACCGTCATCCAGTCGAGCCGCGACGAGATCCTGCGCTACCAGGGCGTCGACTCCGACCCCGTCAACCACGGGTGGTTGTGCGACCGCGGCCGCTACGACTTCGAGGCGGTCAACTCCGACCAGCGCATCGGGGATCCGCAGATCCGCACCGAGGCCGGACTCACGACGACCTCGTGGAGCTCGGCCCTCGGCGTCGCTCGCGACCTGATCGGCGAGGCGCTCTCCTCGGGCGGTGCGAGCAGCATCGGTCTGCTCGGCGGGGCGCGCGGCTCGAACGAGGACGCCTACGCGTGGGCGGCGATCGCGGACGCGCTCGGCATCGAGCACCGCGACGCCCAGCTCGGCGACGGGCTCCCCGCCTCGGTCCTCGGCTGCCGACGGGCGACGATCGACGAGGCGGCCACCGCGCCGACGATCGTCGTGCTCGGCCCCGACGTGAAGGAGGAGCTGCCGGTCCTGTACCTGCGCCTGCGCGAGGCCGTCGTCGACGGGTCCTCGAAGCTGATCGAGTTCTCGAGCATCGACACCGGCCTGTCCCGGGTGGCCACGCACACGTTCCGCCACCAGCCGGGGTTGCAGGCGAACGCCGTGGCCTCCGCCCGCGAGCACCTGCTCGACGCCGACGGCGACGTCGTGGTCGTCGTCGGTCGCTCCAACCTGGCCGAGTCGGCGGCGGGGACGATGACCGCCCTCGCGACCCTGCTCGACATCGTCCCCGGGGCGAAGGTCCTGCCGGCGCTGCGGCGCGGCAACGTCGTCGGGGCGATCTCGATGGGGTTGACCCCCGCCGACCCCGGACACGACGGCCTCGCCACCCTGCGGGCCGCCGCCGAGGGTCGCCTGGAGCTGCTGATCCTGCTCGGGTGCGACCCGCTGAACGACTGCCCCGACGCCGACCTCGCGCGCCGGGCCCTCGCCGGCGCGCGCCGGGTGATCTCGATCGACACCCACCCGAGCGAGTCCACCCAGCTCGCCGACGTGGTGCTCGCGGCCGCCGCCTACGGCGAGAAGGCCGGCACCACCACCAACATCGAGGGCCGCGTCACGACCCTCGCCGACAAGGTCACCACGACCGGCACGGCCCGGCCCGACTGGATGATCGCCGCCGAGCTCGCCGCGATGCTCGACGTGGAGACCGCGCTCGACGACGTGTCGACCGTCGCCGACGTCACCGAGGCGATCGCCGCCCACGTCGCCGGGTTCTCCGCCGTCACGCCCGCCGCCCTCGCCGCGAGCTCCGACGGGGTGCTCGCCGAGGTGGTGCCCACCGAGCTGGGCGACGTGTCGACCCCGGCCGGCATGCGCAACAGCTACGACCATCGCCTCGTGGTGAGCCGCAAGCTCTACGATCGGGCGATCGGCACCGCGATGTCCCCCTCCCTGGCTCGCCTCGCTCACGGAGCGGGCGCCTACGTCCACCCCCTCGACCTCGACCAGCTCGGGATCGAGGAGGGGCACGACGTCAAGCTCGTCGGGCGCACCACGTCGACCGTGCTGGCGATCCACGCCGACCCCCGGGTCGCGCGCGGGGTCGTGTGGTCGGCGTTCAACCAGGGCTCGAGCAGCGTCGAGGACCTGATCGACGCCTCCGAGGCCGTCACCGACGTGCGCATCGAGGTGGTGCGGTGACCGGCCTGGTCGCGATCGACCCGATCACCGAGGGCGGGCTGCTGTGGACCCCGATCCTGATCGTGCTGGTCAAGGTCGTCGTCGTGTTCGGGGTCAGCCTCGTCGCGACGATGGCGATGATCTGGGGGGAGCGCAAGGTCGTCTCGGGGATGCACAACCGGGTCGGTCCGAACAAGGCCGGCCCGTTCGGCCTGCTGCAGTCGCTCGCCGACGGGATCAAGGCGTTCTTCAAGGAGACGTTCACCCCGAGCAAGTCCGACCCGTTCATCTACAAGCTGGCGCCGTACCTGATGTTCGTCCCGGCGTTCCTGCTGTGGTCGGTGATCCCCCTCGGCGGCGACTTCTCCGACGGCCGCGACGGGACCGTGACGATCTTCGGGGAGACCACCCGCCTGCAGCTGGCGGATCCGCCGATCGGCATCCTGTTCGTGCTCGCGATGTCGGCGATCGCGGTGTACGGGGTGATGCTCGCCGGCTGGTCGTCGGGGTCCAAGTACCCCCTCCTCGGATCGGTGCGCGGCTCGGCGCAGATGATCTCCTACGAGGCCGCTCTCGGTCTGAGCCTGGCGGCGGTCCTCCTGACCAGCGGCACCCTGTCGACGGCGGGGATCGTCCGGGCGCAGGACGGCATCGCGAACTGGAACCTGCTCGCGACCGGGATCGTGCCGTTCGTGATCTTCGTCATCGCGACGACCGCCGAGCTCAACCGCCCGCCGTTCGACCTGGTGGAGGCCGAGCAGGAGCTGGTGTCGGGGTTCAACACCGAGTACGGCGGGATCAGCTTCGCGCTGTTCTTCCTCGCCGAGTTCATGAACCTGATCACGATGTCGGGGAGCATCGTCACGCTGTTCCTGGGCGGACCCCAGCCCCTGGAGATCGCCGGCTTCGACCTGTTCGGTTGGGCCGGCCCGGTCGGCGGCACCCTCTGGTTCGTCGCCAAGCTGCTGATGTTCCTGTACATGTACATCTGGTTCCGGGCGACGCTGCCGCGGCTGCGCTACGACCAGCTGATGGACTTCGGCTGGAAGATCCTCATCCCGCTCTCGCTGGGGTGGTTCCTGCTCCTCGCCGCGCTGCGCCAGTTCTCGCCCGACGGGACCTTCGCCGACAGCCTGCGAGTCGTGGCGATCTCGGTGGCCGTGGGTCTCGCGGCGACCGGGCTGTTCGTCGTGGCGCTGCGCGTCGCGGCGAGCGATCGCACCGAGTCCGTGGGGGCCGCCCCGCTCGATCCGCGGACCGCCGACGAGACGAAGGGAGCGAGCGTCTGATGGGCTACCTCGACGGATTCCTGGTCACCGCACGACAGCACCGCCTGTTCGGCGGCAAGCGCGTCACCACCGAGTACTCGGGGGGGCGCAAGGCGAGCGGGCGGCAGGCCAAGGACGCGTCGTCATCCGGCCCGCCCGCCCGCGACGTCGAGCACGACACCAAGCTCCCGCGCTTCGAGCGCCTCCACGGCCGGCACGTGCTGAACCGCTACGAGGACGGCATGGAGAAGTGCATCGGCTGCGAGCTGTGCGCCGGCGTGTGCCCCGCCAAGTGCATCCACGTCCGCGGTGCCGACAACGATCCGGTGAACCCGACCTCACCGGGGGAGCGGTTCGGGTGGATCTACGAGATCAACTACCTCCGCTGCATCCACTGCGACCTGTGCGTCGAGGCGTGCCCGACGGAGGCGATCACCGAGTCGAAGCTGTTCGAGTTCTCCTTCACGAACCGCAAGGACGCGATCTACACCAAGGACGAGCTCGTCGTCGACGACGAGGGCCGGCCGAAGGACCTCCCGTGGGAGGACTGGCGCGCGGGCGACGACGAGCACACCTCGGGGTGGATGCGCGCCACGTCGTCGTCGGGTGACGCCACCTTCGAGGGCGAGGTCGGGTGGAGCGGTGAGCTCGGCTACGGGGTGCGCGACGCCGAGCCGACCCAGGCCGTGGCCGACGACGCGTCGACGGAGTCGGCGCAGCGCACCACCGTGCGCAAGGTCGGTCGATGAGCGACGCCACCGTCCTCGAGTACGTCGTGTTCGCCGTGGCGAGCCTGATGATGCTCGGCGGGGCGGTCGGGGTCATCGCGTTCCGCAACCCCGTGTACTCGGCGCTCGGCCTCGTGCTCACGCTGTTCGGCGTGGCGGTCCACTTCGTCGCCCAGGAGGCGCACTTCCTCGCCGCGGTCCAGGTGATCGTCTACGCCGGCGCCATCGTCGTGCTGTTCCTGTTCGTCATCATGCTCCTCGGGGTCGACAAGGTGAGCGACCTGTCGATCGAACCCATCCCGATCCAGCGCCCGATGGCGGCCGTCATGGCCGTCGGACTGCTCGGTCTCGTGACCGCCGCCGTCGTCCGCGCCGGTGACGCGATCGGCTCGATCGCCCCGCGCGTCGACGCGACCGGCGCCCCGATCCAGCTCGACGTGGCCGGCCGGGCCGCGGCCGACGGCACGGTCGTCGGAGGCGACGGCAACATCCGCCAGCTGGCGCAGAACCTCTACACCGACCACGTCTTCGCGTTCGAGCTGACCTCGGTGCTGCTGATCGTCGCGGTCGCCGGCACCGTGATGATGACGCGCCGGTGGCCCAAGGCGGAGACGTCCGACGTCGCATGATCGCCGCCATCGAAACGACCTGGTACCTCGTCGTCGCCGCGCTCCTGTTCTCGCTGGGCGCGTTCGGCCTGCTGATCCGGCGCAACCCGCTGGTGATGTTCATGTGCATCGAGCTGATGCTGAACGCGGCGAACCTGACCTTCGTGGCGCTGGCGACGCAGCTGGGTGACATCAACGGCCAGACGGCCGTCTTCTTCGTGCTCGTGGTCGCGGCGGCCGAGGTCGTCGTCGGCCTCGGCATCCTGGTGTCGATCCTGCGCCGGCGACCGGGCGCGACGGCCGACGACCTCGCCGAGCTGAGGGGCTGAGCGGTGACCGAACTCGTCTGGCTCGTTCCCGCGTTCCCGCTGGTGGGCTTCCTCACGATCCTCGTCGCCGGGCGCCGCCTCGGCGAGCCGCTCTCGGGGTTCCTCGCGACCGCGATGGTCGGCGCGAGCTTCGTCGTGTCAGCGCTGATCTACCTCGACCTGCTCGGCACGGACGCCGAGGAGCGATCCCACGTCGAGACGCTGTTCTCGTGGGTGCCGGTGTCGGACCTGCAGATCGACATGGCGTTCCTCGTCGATCCGCTGTCGATCACGATGTGCCTGTTCGTGACCGGGATCGGGTCGCTGATCCACCTGTACTCGGTGGGCTACATGCACGGGGATCCGAAGTTCTCCAAGTTCTTCCTCTACCTCAACCTGTTCATCCTCTCGATGACGCTGCTGGTGCTCGGTTCCAACCTGCTGGTCACCTTCCTCGGGTGGGAGGGGGTGGGCACCTGCTCGTACTTCCTCATCTCGTTCTGGCACACGAAGGACGCCAACGCGACAGCCGGCAAGAAGGCGTTCGTCACGAACCGCATCGGTGACTTCGGGTTCATGCTCGCGATGTTCCTCGGCTTCGGTGCCGTCGGATCGGTGGACTACGCCGTGCTCAACGACTCCGCCCTCGCGGGGACGCTCGCACCGGCGACGGCGACCGGGATCGCCGCGCTGCTGTTCGTCGGTGCGGTCGGCAAGTCCGCCCAGCTCCCCCTGTACGTGTGGCTGCCGGACGCGATGGCCGGACCGACCCCCGTCTCCGCGCTGATCCACGCGGCGACGATGGTCACCGCCGGGGTGTTCCTGATGGTGCGGGTCAACCCGGTGATCGGCGCCGCCGCCGACTGGGTGCCCGTCGTCATCGCCTGGACCGGGGCGATCACCGCCCTGTTCGCCGCCACGGTCGCGCTCGCGCAGAACGACATCAAGAAGGTGCTCGCCTACTCGACGGTCAGCCAGCTGGGCTACATGTTCCTCGCGGTGGGCACCGGCGCGTACGTCGCGGCCATCTTCCACATGGTGACCCACGCCTTCTTCAAGGCGCTGCTCTTCCTCGGTTCCGGGTCGGTGATCCACGGGATGCACGAGGAGCAGGACATGCGCAAGATGGGCAAGCTCTTCCGCTTCATGCCGATCACCGCGGGCACGTTCATCATCGGCTGGCTCGCGATCGCCGGGGTCCCGCCGTTCGCCGGGTTCTGGTCGAAGGACGAGATCCTCCTCTTCGCGCTCGCCGAGAACCCCGTCCTGTACGTCATCGGCATCGTCACCGCGATCCTCACGGCGTTCTACATGACCCGCCAGGTCGTGATGACCTTCTTCGGCGAGCAGCGCTGGGGCAGCCGCGCGAACGCCGTCGAGGCGGCCCACCTCGACGGCGCGGCCGACGGGCCCGGCGGCGAGGTCTCCGACACCGCCGGGGCGACCGAGGGCGCCGAGGCCGAGGCCGTCGCGGAGGAGGGCACCGGCCCCGAGAGCTCGGACCCCGCGACCGCGCCGGACCACGACGGCGAGCCCGTCGGCGCGACCCACGGCGCGCACGGCGAGTTCAAGCCCCACGAGTCCCCCCCGTTCATGGTCATCCCGCTGGTCGTGCTCGCCGGGCTGTCGATCGTCGGCGGGGTCATCCAGCTCCCGTCGCTCGGGTTCGTGCCGTCGTCGTGGCAGCACAAGCTGCTCGACTGGCTCGAGCCGCTCGTCGAGTTCGGCGAGGGGCCCGAGTCGCGCGGCATCGGCGAGGCGATCATCGACGGCACCTGGGCCGACGACAACAAGATCGTGCTGATCGCGATCGCGGTGGCCTGCGCCCTCGCGGGGATCGTCGCCGCCTTCTTCGTCTACCAGCGACGTGCGGTCGACCCCGTCGAGCCCGAGCTGCTCGCACGCGGGTGGCGCTACGACGAGGCGATCGCCTGGTTCACGGGCAACCCCGGGCGCTCCGGGTTCCAGGGTGTCGCCGACGCCGACTCGCGGATCGTCGACGGGAGCGTGAACGGGGTCGCCGCAGCGGTCCGCGCGGTCGGCGGCGAGCTGCGACGCGGCCAGACCGGCTACGTCCGCCAGTACGCCGGCGTGATCGGCATCGGCGTCGTCCTGCTCCTCGTCTGGTTCGTCGTCGTCCGGGGGATCCTGTGACCGGCCGGGTCGAGGTCCTGGCCGCCGAGGCGGCCCACGGCGGGTCCGGGTCGTTCCCGATCCTGTCGATGCTGATCGTCGTGCCGATCGTCGCCGCGGCTGCGATCACCCTCACCGGCGCGCGTCGCACCGACTGGGCGAAGCTGATCGCCGTCGCCTCCTCGGTCACGACCGGGGCGATGAGCGTCTGGCTGCTCGCGTCGTTCGACCGCGACGCCGACGGCTTCCAGTTCGTCTCCGATGTCACCTGGATCGAGCGGTGGGGCATCGGCTGGCACCTCGGCGTCGACGGGATCTCGCTGTTCCTGGTGGTGCTGACGGCGTTGCTGTTCCCCCTGGCGATCGTCGGGATCGACCCCCACCACGACTCCAAGCCGTACCTCGCGTGGCTCATGATGCTCGAGGCCGGGGTCATCGGCTCGTTCGTGAGCCTCGACCTGTTCCTGTTCTTCCTGTTCTTCGAGATCGTGCTCGTGCCGATGTACTTCCTCATCGGCGGGTGGGGCTACGAGAGCCGCGAGTACGCGGCGATGAAGTTCTACCTGTACACGTTCCTCGGCTCCGCGTTCATGTTCGTGTCGATCACCGCGACCGCGTTCCTCGCGGCCGACGACCTCGGGCGCGTCACGTTCGACCTCGTGGAGATCGCCGAGGGAGCGGACTTCGCGGCGTCGACCGGCCGGTGGCTGTTCTTCGGGTTCGCCGTGGCGTTCGCCGTGAAGGTGCCCATCTTCCCGCTGCACACCTGGCTGCCCGACGCCCACACCCAGGCGCCCACCGCCGGGTCGGTGGTGCTCGCCGGGGTGATGCTCAAGCTCGGCACCTACGGCTTCCTGCGCTTCGGCCTGTACCTGTTCCCCGAGGCCGCGGTGTGGAGCCGGTCGCTGTGGCTCACCCTGGGCGTGATCGGGATCATCTACGGCGCGATCGCGGCGACGATGCAGACCGACCTCAAGCGACTCGTCGCGTACTCCTCGATCGCCCACCTCGGCTTCATCGTGCTCGGCACGTTCGCGTTCACGTCGCAGTCGATCTCGGGGTCGGTCATCCAGATGGTCAACCACGGGGTGTCGACCGGTGCGCTGTTCCTCCTCGTCGGGATGATCTACGAGCGCCGCCAGACCCGGGCCATCTCCGAGCTCAACGGGCTGCAGTCGGTGGCGCCGATCTTCGCCGCGGGGTTCATGGTGGTGATGCTCTCCTCGATCGGGGTCCCCGGCCTCAACGGATTCGTCGGTGAGTACCTGATCCTGATCGGCTCGTTCCAGACCGCTCGCTGGTGGGCCGTGGTCGCGACCGCCGGCGTGATCCTCGCCGCGCTCTACCTGCTGTGGGCCTACCAGCGGGTGTTCCACGGCGAACCGACCGACGACGACCGGACCTTCCCCGAGCTGCGCTTCACCGAGGCGCTGGTCCTCGTGCCGTTCCTCGTGGCGATCGTGTTCACCGGCGTCTACCCGAAGCCGCTGCTGGAGAGGATCGAGCCGAGCGTCGACCGCCTCGTCGCCCACGTCGTCGACAACTCGTCGCACGAGGATCCGACGATCGGCTCCCAGCGCGGTGAGTTCACCGTCGAGCACGGTGGCTCCGACGCCGGCGAGCACGGCGGCGACGACGAGAGCGGCGAGGGGGCCGACCGATGAGCGACCTGCTGGCGCAGTTCGACCCGATCTCCCCCGGCGGGCCCGAGGTGCAGTGGTTCGCCCTGTCCCCCCTGCTCGTCCTCGTCGGCGGTGCCCTGCTGATGCTCGTGGTCGGTGCGCTCACACCGCGGTGGCCGAGCGGCCTCACCGCCTTCGCGTCCGCCGCGACCGCAGGGACGGCCGGGGTGCTCGCGATCGTGCTGTGGGACGACATCTCCGACGACGGCCCGATGACCCTCGTGGAGGGCGCGCTGGCGTTCGACACGTTCGCGATGTGGTCGACGATCGTGCTGTCGGCGTCGGTGGTGCTCGTGTCGCTGCTCGCGGACCAGTACCTGCGCGACACCCCCAACGACGGCCCCGAGGTCTACGCGCTGCTGCTCGTGGCCGCGGCCGGCGGGATCGTGATGTCGGCCGCGAACGACCTGATCGTGCTGTTCCTCGGTCTCGAGACCCTGTCGCTCGCCTTCTACGTGCTCGCCGCCTCGAACCGTCGCAGCGACACCTCGGCCGAGTCGGGGCTGAAGTACTTCGTGCTCGGCGGGTTCTCGTCCGCCTTCTTCCTCTACGGGATCGCGCTGGTGTACGGCGCGACCGGCTCGACGAACATCTCCGAGATGGTCGCCAACCTCGCCGGCGGCCTCGACTCCGACAACGACACCCTCGCCCTCGCGGGGATCGCGCTGCTGATCGTCGGGCTCGGCTTCAAGGTGGCGGCGGCTCCGTTCCACGTGTGGACGCCCGACGTCTACCAGGGCGCGCCGTCTCCGGTCACCGCGTTCATGGCCTCGGCGGGCAAGGCCGCCGCGTTCGGAGCTCTCGTGCGCGTCCTGGTCAGCGGGTTGCCGTTCTACCGCGACGACTGGCGTCCGGTGATCTGGGCGATCGCGGTGGCGTCGATGCTCGTCGGCTCGTTCCTCGCGATCGTGCAGACCGACGTGAAGCGGATGCTCGCCTACTCCTCGATCAGCCACGCCGGGTACGTGCTCGTCGGCGTCGAGGCGGCGGCGCACACCGCCGGCGACGCGGTGGGGGGCCTCGGGATCTCCTCGGTCCAGCTCTACCTGCTGCTCTACGCGGTGCTGGTCATCGGCTCGTTCGGCGTGGTGACCGTCGTCGCCGGCACCGGATCGGCCGACATCTCGACGTTCGCCGGCCTCGCCAAGCGGTCGCCCGCCCTCGCGGTCGCGTTCACCGTGTTCCTCCTCGCGCAGGCGGGCGTCCCGTTCACGTCGGGCTTCGTCGCGAAGTTCGGCGTGGTGCAGGCCGCCGTCGAGGTCGACAGCTTCGTGCTCGCCATCATCGCGATGGTGACCGCGGTCGTCGCGGCGTTCCTCTACCTGCGGATCATGGTCAGCATGTGGCTGCACGACGGGGACGAGGGCTCGGCCAGCGTCGACGTCCCGCTGTCGGGTGCGGTGGCGATCACGATCGCCGCGGTGTTCACGATCGCCGTCGGGATCTACCCGTCGTGGTTGATCGACCTGTCGGACAGCATCCAGCTCGTCCGCTGACGCCGACGCCGTCGCCCGCCGATCTCCGGGGTGGCCCCGCCAGCGGTCATGATCGCGAGATGACCGAATCGAACGACATCGACGAACCGATCATGGGCCTGCGACGGGGCGGTTCCGCCGTCGTGCTGCTCACCTACCGCGGCGATTGGTGACCGTACTGCTGCGGCCAGCTCGTGAAGCTGGCGGCGATGAGCGACGGGATCCACGCAGCCGGGGGCGAGGTGATCGCGATCAGCGTCGACTCCGAGGAGCGCAACGCCGCCATGCGCGAGCGCTGGCCCGTCGAGAGCTTCCTGTTCGTCTCCGACCCGGGCGGCGAGGAGCACCTGCGACGGATGGACGTGTTCGACCCCGAGGAGCGAGGCGGGATCGCGCTGCCGGGCCTCTTCGTCCTCGCCCCCGACGGGCGTGAGGTCTTCGCGCACCGCGGGCGCGACTTCGCGGATCGCACCGAGGACGACGTCGTCGAGGCCCTCGAGCGGCTCGGCCTCGACGCGATCGAGGCGCCCGCCGGCGCCCCCGTCGTCGCCGACGTCGAGGTCGACCAGAAGGGCACCTTCACCCCGGAGCTGTTCACGCCGTACTTCCTCGGCAACCGCTTCGGCGCGATGGCGATCGCCGGGCGGCTGGACGGCGATGCGCGCGACGTCGCGGAGGAGCACGCCGACATGGCGGCGGCGATGCTCGAGGCGTGGAAGGAGGTCCGCTCCTGACGAGGCGGGTCCGAGGGGCCCGACGTGGGTCGCCGGGCCGGTGGCGCTCGCGGTACGGTGCGCGCGGTGGACGACGTCGATCCCGTCAGAGCTGCCAACGGCGCCTTCTACCGGGCCCACGAGGAGCGCGACCTCGACGCGATGGCGGAGGTGTGGCACCGCTCGGAGCGAGCGGTCTGCGTGCACCCGGGCTGGCCCGTGCTGCGCGGGTGGGACCAGATCGCCGAGTCGTGGCGGAGGATCTTCGCGGGTCCGGGGCGCAACCAGTTCCTGCTCACCGGCGAGTCGTTCGACGTCGGCGCCGACCGGGCGTGGGTGACGGTGGAGGAGAACCTCGTCGACGGCGACCGGATGGTCGCGGTGTCGGCGCTGAACGTGTTCGCGCTGGTGCCCGACCGGTGGGCGATGGTCGCCCACCACGCCTCGCCGATCGTCCCGATGCTCGACCGGTGAGCCGGCCCCCCCGCCCCTGTTCACGTCACCGAAACACGCGGGTAACAGAGGCATCGCTACCTTCCCGGGTCATGACGAGCACCACCTCCACCGTCCGCCGCGTCGCCGGCGCGATCGCCGCCGTCGGCCTCCTCGCCTCGTGCGGGAGCGACGGCTCCGCCGACGACGAGGCCGCGGACGACGGCGCGTCGAGCGAGAGCGCGACCACCGACGAGCCCGCCGGGACCGCTGTCGGGGCCGAGACCGACACGACGTCGCCGGCGGGGACCGCGGGCGGCACGGCGAGCGCCGGATCCGCGTCGGGTGACGCCCCGAAGCTCGCGATCGTGTACTCCGCCGAGTGGTTCGACGGGTCGTGGGGCGAAGCCGCCTACGACGGCGCGAACGCCCTCGAGGAGGAGGGCGTGGTCAGCGAGATCGCCCTCTCGGAGAACGTGCAACCCGGTGCCGAGGCCGAGCGGGCGATGCGCTCCTACGCCGAGGACGGGTTCAGCCCGATCATCGCCCACTCGTTCGACTTCGGAGACGACGTCAAGAAGGTCGCCGCCGACTTCCCCGACACGATCTTCGTCTACGCCGGCGGCTTCGGTGACGTCGAGGGCAACGTCGGCGACTACGAGCAGCCCTTCTACCAGGCGTCGTACCTGGAGGGGATCCTCGCCGCAGGAGCCACCGAGGAGGGTGACGTCGCCGGGGCGGCCGGGTTCGAGATCCCCGCCTGCTACTCCATGTACGAAGCCTTCCTCGCCGGCGCCCGAGAGGTCCGGCCCGAGACCGAGGGCAGCTTCGTGGCCGTCGGCGACTGGTACGACGTGCAGCTCGCGAAGGAGGCCGCGATCGGCCAGGCCGACGGCGGCGCGACGATGTTCGTCGGGTGCGGCCAGGCCCCGACCTTCGGCCAGATCGAGGCCGCCAACGACCTCGGCGGGGTCTCGACCGGCTACGTCGGCGACATGGGCGATGTCGGCGAGTCGGTGCTCTCGTCGTTCGTCTGGAACCTCGACACGGTGTTCGCCCAGATGGTCGAGACCGTGCGGTCCGGTTCGAGCGCGGCCGAGTACTACGGGGTCGGCCTCGCCGACGGCGGTCTGGAGGTCGTGATCGACGACCCCGAGGCGGTCTCCGACGAGGCGATGGCGCTCTACGACCAGCGCCTGAGCGAGATCCAGGACGGCTCGTTCGAGGTCCCGTTCGTCCCCGAACGAGGCTGAGGGTCGATGACGTCGGGACGCGCCGGGCCGTCGGACGGCCCGAGCGCGTCCACGGCGCCCGAGCGCGGTCGCCCGGCGGTCGAGATGTCGGGCATCCGCCGGTCCTTCGGGACGACGGTCGCGCTCGACGGCATCGACCTCGTCCTGCGCGACGGGGAGATCCACGCCGTCCTCGGGGCGAACGGAGCGGGCAAGACCACGCTGATGCGCGTCCTCGCCGGCCTCGAGCGCCCCGACGCCGGCGAGGTGGTGATCGACGGTGAGGCGGTGAGCGAGTTCGAACCGCGCCGGGCGCGCTCGCGCGGGGTGGCGCTCGTGCAGCAGCACTTCACCCTCGTCCCGACGCTGACCGCGGCGGAGAACCTCGTGCTCGCCCGTCCCGACGGGCGCCTGCGACCCGATCGAGGCGCCCTGCGCCGTCGCCTCGACGAGCTCGTCGAGCGCTACGGCCTCGACGTGCGCGGCGACGTCGCCGCCTCCGAGCTGTCCGTCGGTGAGCAGCAGCGCCTCGAGCTCCTGCGTGCGCTCGACGCCGATGCGCGGGTGCTCGTGCTCGACGAGCCGACCGCGGTGCTGACCGACCGCGAGGCCGAGCACCTGCTGGGGGTGTGCCGGTCGCTCGCCGACGACGGTCGAGCCGTCGCGGTGATCACGCATCGGCTCGGCGAGGTGTTCTCCGGCTGCGACCGGGTGAGCGTGCTGCGCGCGGGGCGCGAGGTGCTCGGAGACGTCGCGGTCGCCGACTGCGACCGCGCCCAGCTCGCGACGGCCATGATCGGATCGGAGTCGACCGGGAGGTTCGCGGCGCGCGAGCCGGCCGTGCCCACCCCGTCGATCGACGGCGGGATCCGCGGGTCGGTGACGAGGGGATCGGGGCCGTCCCCGGACGCGCCGCCGTCGCGGCGCGTCCGCCTGGCCGCTCGCGGGCTCGGCGCCGGACGGGTCCACGGCCTCGACCTCGACGTGGCGGCCGGGGAGATCGTGGGGATCGCGGGGATCGACGGGAACGGCCAGTCGGATCTCGAGGCGGTGCTGTCGGGGCGGGCCGCCCCCGACGCCGGCACGGTCACCATCGACGGGTCCGCGATCGAGACCGGCGACCCGGCCGCCCGGGCGGCGGCCGGCGTCGCGTACGTCCCCTCGGACCGCTACCGCCACGGGCTCGTGCGGCCGATGGACCTCTCGGAGAACCTGGAGCTCGGCCGGACGCGCACCGTCCGCCACCCGCGCCGACGGCGCCACCGCGAGGCCACCGACCGGCTCGACGACTGGGACGTCCGCTCCGCCGGCCCCGGTGCCGCCGCCTCGACGCTCTCGGGCGGCAACGCCCAGAAGCTGGTGCTCGCGCGCGAGCTCGGGGGCGACCCCGGTGTGGTCGTGGCCTGCTACCCGACGCGCGGGCTCGACCCGGGAGCCGCGGCGACCGTGGCGGAGCGCCTGGTGGAGCGCGCTCGGCGGGGGTCGGCCGTGCTGTGGATCGGCGCCGAGCTCGACGAGCTGTTCGCCGTCTCCGACCGGATCGTCGTGATGTCCGACGGCGCAGCGGCCGGCGAGTTCCACCCGCCCTTCGATCGCGACGCGATCGGGCTGGCGATGACCGACGACGTCTCACCGGTGGCGTCGACGTGAGCGGCCCGGACCGTGACGTCACCGTCGACGAGGCGCCCGGGGGCGCGTCGGTGACTCACCGGGGGTCGAGGTTCGACGAGAGGAGCGATGCTGCGTCGGCCGATCGCGGCGCGTCGAGCGAGGCGGCCGCCGAGGGGCTGGAACCGGGGGCCGGTGGCGTGGACGCCACGGTGGCCGGGTGGTTCGACCGCTCCGCGTCGTCGGGGATTGCCTCCGCGGTCGCGATCCCGGTGCTCGCGACCGCGTTCGCCCTCGTCGTGGGCGCCGTGCTGATCGCCTGGATCGGCAGCGACCCGGTCTCCGTGTACGCCGACGTGGTCGACGGGGTCGTGCGTGCGCCGCGGGGGTTCAGCGACACCGCGACGACCGCCACCCCCGTGCTGCTCATCGCGCTCGGCTACGCCTTCGCCTACCGGGCGCGCGTGTTCACCATCGGCGCCGAGGGCCAGTACCTGCTCGGCGCGGTCGCGGCCGTCGGCGCGGTCACCGCCCCGGGGGTCCGCGACCTCCCCGCAGCGGTCCTGGTCCTGCTCGGTCTCGTCGTCGGCGCGCTCGCCGGTGCGGCGTGGAGCGCGCTGTCGGGGGTGCTGCACGTGCGCTTCGGGGCGAGCATCGTCATCTCGTCGCTGATGCTCGTCTACATCGCGCAGGCCACGCTGCAGTGGGCCAACCGCGTCGGGATCCGCGACCCCGACTCCTTCGTCCCGGCCAGCCGCCAGGTGGGCGGCGCGGCCCTCCCCGAGATCCCGTGGATCGACACCCACGCCGGGTTCGCGATCGCGCTCGCCGTGGTGCCGGTGATGGCGTGGGTGCTGGCCCGCCACCGGCTCGGGTACCGCGTGCGCGCGCTCGGCGACAACGCCGAGGCGCTCGACGCGAACGAGGTCTCGGCGAACCGCGTCGTCGTGATCGTGCTGGTCGTGTCCGGAGCCCTGGCCGGGCTCGCCGGGTTCGTCGAGATCGCCGGGGTCAACGGCCGCCTGAACGACTCGGCCAGCCTCGGCTACGGCTTCACCGCGATCGTCGTCGCCCTCGTCGGTCGGCTCCACCCCGTCGGCGTGCTCGTCGCCGCGCTCGCCCTCGCCGCCCTCGACATCGGGTTCGAGGTCGCCGCTCGCTCCTCGGACCTGCCGACCTCGATGGCGGGCCTCGTGCAGGTGCTGGTGGTCGTCTTCGTCGTCGCCGGCGACGCGGTCCACGAGCGGTGGTCGGCGACGTGATCGCGAGGTCGCGCTGATGGACGTTGTGCTCACGTTCGCGACGCTGACCGCCGCGCTCCGCCTCGCGATCCCGGTCGCGATGGCGGCGCTCGGAGCGCTGGTCAGCGAGCGGGCCGGGGTCCTCAACCTCGGGCTCGAGGGGATGATGCTGTCCGGCGCGTTCGCCGGCTACAGCGCCGCCGAGGTCACCCGGTCGCCGTGGCTCGGTCTCGTCGCGGGGGCCGTCGTCGGCCTCGTCGTCGGCCTCCTGCTCGCGCTGTTCGTCGTCGTCGGCCGCGCCAACCAGATCGTGACCGGGATCGCGATCACGCTGCTCGCCGGGTTCGCGACGACCCTGCTGTTCCAGCAGCGCTACTCGGTCGGCCAGAACCCGCCGCGGATCGACCGGATCGGGCTGTGGGAGCTGGTCGCGGTCACGGTGGTCGCGTTCGCGGTCGTCGCGTTCGCGCTGGCGCGCACCGTCGCCGGGCTCGCTCTGTCCGCGATCGGTGAGGCCCCCGAGGCCGCCGACGCCCTCGGCTACCCCGTGCAGCGGACCCGCACCGTGGCGACCGGCGTGAGCGGCGCGCTCGCCGGACTGGGCGGGGCGATGCTGGTGTGCGGTCCGCTCGGGTTGTTCATCGAGAACGTCACCGCCGGGCGTGGGTGGGTGGCGCTCGCCCTCGTGGTGTTCGCCGGTTGGCGCCCGGCCCCCGCCCTGTTCGGCGCCTTCCTGTTCGGCCTCTCCGACGCCGTGCAGCTCCGGCTCCAGGGCACCGACACGGCCATCCCCTACGAGGCGTTCGTCGCGCTGCCCTACGTCGTGACGCTGATCGCGCTCGTGCTGCGCGCCCGCGCCAGCCACACCCCCGCCGCGCTCGGCGTCCCGTTCGTCCGGGGCGCCGGGTGACGCCCGCCGATGCCGTGGCGGACGACACCGCCGTCCCATCCCCCGCTCCCCAGGAGGACCGACCATGACCCTGCAGACCTTCGACCTCGCCCCCTTCGCGACCGGGCGCGAGCTGCCGTCGCCCGACGCGCGGCGCATCGCCGACGACATCGACGACACGCTGCGCTCGACCGGCTTCCTGCTCGTCACCGGCCACGGCGTCGACGACGAGCTGCGCGAGTCGTACTTCGACGCGATGCGCGCGTTCTTCGCTCTGCCCACCGAGGACAAGGACGCGATCGCGATCGGTCGCAGCGACTGCCACCGCGGCTACGTGGGGATGGCGACCGAGACCCTCGAGGGCGCGCTCGCGGGCGACGAGGACACCGTCGGCGCGCAGCTCGCCGGCGACCTGAAGGAGACGCTCGACACCGGGGTCGAGCAGGGACCCGATCACCCCGAGGTCGTCGCGGGAACGCCGCTGCACGGGCCGAACCAGTGGCCCGACCTCCCCGGCTTCCGCGACGCGGTCGAGGCCTACCGGGCGGCCGTCATCGAAGCGGCGCGCCGGATGCAGCGGGCCCTGGCGATGGCGCTCGACCTCGATCCCGGCTACTTCGAGGACCGTCCGGGCGAGACCATGTTCCACCTGCGCCTCATCCACTACCCGCCGATGGAGACCCTGACGCCCGAGCCCGGCCAGCTCGGGTGCGGGGCGCACACCGACTACGGCACCCTCACCCTGCTCGCCGACGACGGCAACGGCGGGCTCCAGGTGCGCGAGCGCTCGGGGGAGTGGACCGACGTCGTCGTGCCCGACGGCCACCTCGTGGTCAACCTCGGTGATCTGATGGCGATCTGGACGAACGACCGCTGGGTGTCCAACCCCCACCGGGTCGTCAACCCCCCCGGCGTCGACCGGTACTCGTCGCCGCTGTTCGTCACCCCGCCGTTCCACCTGCGGATCGAGGCGCTCGAGACGTGCCTCCCCGACGGCGAGGCGCCGCGGCACGATCCGATGACGTCGGGCCCGTACCTGCTGTCGCGCTTCGACGGCACCCACGCCTACCGCAACGAGCTGCTCGAGGCGCACAACCGCACCGGTTGAGGTCCCGCGACCGCGGGGCTCGGCGCGGCGGTGCGAGCGTCGGGCAGACTGCGGACGTGTCCGCCCCCACCCCCTTCCACGATCTCGACGACCACATCGCCCTGCCCCGGGTGTCGGGGCTCGCGATGTCGCCCGACGGCCGCCGCCTCGTGACGACGGTCCAGACGCTCTCGCCCGATCGCACCGAGCACCGCAGCGCCCTGTGGGGGATCGACCCGTCGGGCCGGTCGGGGCCCGTGCGCCTGACCCGGTCCGAGAAGGGGGAGAGCTCGCCGGCGTTCCTCGCCGACGGGACGCTGGTGTTCACCTCGTCGCGACCCGACCCCGACTCCGACGACTCCTCCGACGACGACGATCCCCGGGCGCTGTGGGCGCTCCCGGCGGGTGGCGGGGAGGCGTCCCTGGTCCTGAAGCGGCCGGGGTCCGTCGCCTCGCCGGTCGCGGCGCGCGATGCGGACGCCGTCGTCGTGGTGGTCTCGATCCTGCCGTCGGCCGACGGTGTCGACGACGCGACGGTCCGGTCCGAGCGCGCCGACGCGAAGGTCAGCGCGATCCTGCACGAGAGCTTCCCCGTCCGGTACTGGGATCACGACCTCGGCCCGGCGCAGCCGCACCTCGTCCTCCTGACCGGGGTGCGACGGACGGATCGAGCGGCCCCCGACGGCGACCGGGACGGTGTCGAGGTCGTCGATCTGACCCCGGAGCCGGGCCGCCGCTTCGACGAGACCACGGTCTCGATCTCCTCCGACGGAGCCACCGTCCTCGCGGTCGCGTCACGACCCGACGGCGGCGGGCTGCGCGCCGAGATCGTCGCGATCGACGTGGCGAGTCGCGAGCAGCGCGTCCTGCTCGCGTCCGACGAGGCCGAGTTCTCGAGCCCGGTGATCGACCCGACCGGTCGTCGCGCCGTGGTGCTGCGCGAGTCCGACAGCTCCCCCGACGAGCCGATCGACGTGCGCCCGCTTCTCGTCGACCTCGAGACCGGGGAGGTGACCGAGCTCGTGGCGGACTGGGACCGCTGGCCGGGGGGATTCGCCTGGCTGCCCGACGGCTCCGCCGTCCTGTGCGTCGCCGACGACGACGGGTCGGCCCCGGTCTTCCGCATCGACCTCGCCGACGACGGGTCCTCGACCGTCACCCGGCTCACCACCGACCACGGCGCGTACGGCGACGTGCGCGTCGCCCCCGACGGAACCGCGTTCGCGGTGCGCAGCGCCGTCGACTCGCCACCGGGCGTCGTGCGGATCGACGCGTCGAAGCCCGGCGAGCCCACCCCGCTCGACGGACCCGCGCCGTCGGTCGATCTCCCCGGCCGCCTGGAGGCGGTCGAGGTGCGGGCCGACGACGGGGCACGGGTGCGCGGCTGGCTGGCGATGCCCCACGACGCGAGCGCGCACGAGCCCGCGCCGCTGCTGCTGTGGATCCACGGAGGCCCGCTCGCGTCGTGGAACGCCTGGTCGTGGCGCTGGAACCCGTGGCTGGCCGTCGCTCGCGGGTACGCCGTGCTGCTCCCCGACCCGGCGCTGTCGACCGGCTACGGCCTCGACTTCGTGCGCCGGGGGTGGGGCCGATGGGGCGCCGAGCCGTTCACCGACCTGATGGCGATCACCGATGCGGCCGAGTCGCGCGACGACGTCGACGCGACGCGCACGGCGGCGATGGGAGGCAGCTTCGGCGGCTACATGGCGAACTGGGTGGCCGGGCACACCGACCGCTTCGACGCGATCGTCACCCACGCCAGCCTGTGGAACCTCGAGCAGTTCGGCCCGACCACGGACCGGCCCGACTACTGGCGCCGGGAGCTCACCGACGAGATGGCGAGCCGGTGGTCACCGCACCGCCACGCCGAGGCGATGACGACCCCCGTGCTCGTCATCCACGGCGACCGCGACTACCGCGTCCCGATCGGCGAGGCGCTGAACCTGTGGTCGACGCTGGCCCGGCACCACGCGGCCGCCGACGGGACGATGGACCACAAGCTGCTCTACTTCCCGGACGAGAACCACTGGATCCTGTCGCCGCAGCACGCCGTGACCTGGTACCGGACCGTGCTCGCCTTCCTCGACCACCACGTGCTGGGCGCGCCGTGGCGCCGCCCGGGTCGGCTGGGCTGATCCGCTCGGTCGGCGCGTCCGGGAGGCGTGGTGGCCCGCCAGGAGGCGTGGTCGCCCGCCGCGCCGTGCCGATCAGGACCGGCGCGGCGCGAGCTCGGGGTGCATCCGTGCCCGGTGCTCGGCGCGCATGTCGTCGGGGATCGACGACGCACGGCGGGCGTCGATGTCGAACAGCACGTTGACCACCTCGAACGAGGCGAGCAGGTCCGCGCGATCGAGGTCGTAGACCCACATCGACATCTGCGTCGTCTTGTCGGCCATCGCCGTCGTCGCGCCGAACGACTGGATGGGGGTGCCGAGGGGCGGGAGCCGCACGACACCGACCCGTGTCTCCATCGTCGCGTACCCGACGTTCCGGCCGTCGGCGCCGAGGTGGACGAGCTGCTGCTCGGACCCGTCGGGCGGGGTGCCGCCCCAGATCAGGTTCGGGACGAGGTGGGCACGCACGGTCTCGCCGCCCCCGGTGTCGTCGCGGTCGACGACGCGTGCGCCGCGCTGCTCGAGGCCGAGCTCGCGCACCGTGTCGAGCGGGGGAGCGGTGACCTGCGCCTCGAGGTCGATGCTGCGCGGCGCGCCGTGCTCGGGGATCGCGACGGTGTCGCCCACGTCGAAGGGGGTCGAGGACCGGACGCGGTGGACGAACGTGGCGGCGAGCTCACCGGTCGAGCTCGCCACCAGCTCGTGGTACAGGCGGATCGAGGTCTGGTCGACGCCGAGCACCCCGCTGCGCACCTCGAGCTCGGCCCCGAGCAGCTGCTCGCGGTGGTGGCGGGTGTACATGTCGAACAGGTCGCCCTCGTCGACGGCGACGCGCCCGAGGCGCTCGAGCACGGACAGCGTGGCGGCGTGCGCGTTCGAGGCGTAGTGCCGCACGTTCATGTGGCCGAGGTGGTCGATCTGGTCCTCGGTGACCGTGCTGGTGTGGGTGACCGTCAGGTCGTGCGCGCTCGCCATCGCCCGCACGATAGGAGCCGCGGGGCCCGACGCCGTCCCGGCGGGCGGCCGTCACGTCGCCGGGTACCGCTCCGTCGGCGCGGGCGTCGCCGGTACCGTGGCGCGATGGTCGTCCGCCGCCTCGGGTCCACGCTGCTCCGCCACGTCCCGAAGCTGCTGCCCGACCGCGCGACCGACGCCGTCGAGGAGCGGGTCGACGCGGCGTTGGACTGGGCGGTCGAGCACGCGTGGGACGACGCCGTCGAGCGGGCTGCGGCCGTCGAGGGTCGCACGGTCGACGCCAAGATCAAGCGCCTGACCAAGGACGTCGCGAAGGAGCTGGGTCGTGTCGGTGCGGCCACCGGGGGGATCGCGGCCGTCCCCACGGTCGGGACCGGCGCCAGCCTCGCCACCTCGGTCGCCGAGTTCGGCTGGTTCACGAAGCGGGCGGCCGAGCTGATCCTCGCGATCGCCGTCCTGCGCGGCCACACGCACTCCGAGGTCGAGGAGCGACGGGCGTGGGTCCTGGCGGTCCTCGTGTTCGGCGACGGAGCGGCTGCCGGCTTCACCCGCCTCGCCGGCGAGGCCGGCTCGGGCCTCGGTCTCGTCGGGGCCCGCTCGCTGCCCGCCTCGGTGCTCCGTCGGGCGAACTCGGCGATGGCCCGCTCGATCGCCACCCGCTACGGGACGCGGCGCGGCGCGATCGCTCTCGGATCGGCGATCCCGTTCGGGTTCGGGGCGCTGATCGGTGGCACGGCCAACTGGTGGACGACGCGACGGCTGGCGAAGCACGCCGACGCCTTCTTCCGCCGGTTGCCCCAGGACGCGGCCCGACCCGAACCGGCCGACCCCGCTGCCGGCTGACCCCGCTGCCGGCCGACCCCGCGACCGAGGGGGAGGGCCGTGAGCGCACCTCGGCGTCGCCGCGTCGGCGTCGTCACCCCGCGTGGGGTGGGGGCTCCGGCCCCGGTCCCGGCACGACGACGCCGTTCACGGGGCCGACGTCGGGCGGTGACCCCGGGGCGAGGCCGTCGGGTGGGCGCACGTCGACCAGGCGGGTGAGGTCGGTGATCTCGAGGACTCGACGCACCGTGTCGCTCGGCCCGCTCACGATCAACCGTCCGCGCCCGACCATCGACCGGGCGGTGTCGGCGAGCACGGACACCCCCGCGGCCGCCAGGACGTCCAGGTGGGTCACGTCGACCACGACGTCACCGACCCCCGCGCTCGCGACCGCGAGCGCGTCCTCGACGTCGGGAGCGGTGATCGTGTCCAGATCACCGGACACCTCGAGGCGCCGTCCGTGCGCGCGCAGGACGAAGCGGAGCTGGCCGCTCTCGTACGCTGGGGACCGGGACACGCGCTGCTCCTCGCTGCGGATGACCGTCACCGGGGGCTGGAGCAACGACCGTTCTTCTGTCGGTGTCGAACGTAGCACCTGCTCGGAGTCGTCCATCCCGGCCGGTCCGGCGGCACGGTGGCGACGGACGGTGGTGACGGTCGGTGGGACAGCCGGTCGCCGGGTGGCGGACGTCGGCCGCGAGGCGTATGGTACGTGTCGCGTACGTCACCGGACATCCGGTGAACGGCGCCCGACAGAACGGCGATCCCACCGATGACTCGTGAAGCGGAGCTCGTCGGGACGATGGTCGACCTCGGTGACACCCTGTGCGACGACTTCGACATCGTCGATCTCCTCACCCGGTTGAGCGACGGGCTCGTCGCGGTCCTCAGCGTCGACGCGGCCGGGATCATCCTCGTCGACGACGCCGGCGAGCTGCGGGTCGTCGCGTCGTCGAGCGGCGAGATGCGCGGCCTCGAGGTGCTCGAGCTGCAGTCCGACGAAGGTCCGTGCCTGGATTGCATCCGACTCGGCGCCGCCGTCTCCGTCGACGACCTGACGTCGGAGACCGTCCGCTGGCGCGAGTTCGCGCCGCGCGCCGTCGACGCGGGGTTCCGCTCCGCCGATGCCGTCCCCATGCGCCTCCGCGACGAGCTGATCGGTGCCGTCAACCTGTTCCGCCACGGGGCGGGCGGGCTCGACGCGACGGAGGTGAGGATCGCGCAGGCGTTCGCGGACATCGCGACCATCGCGATCCTCCAGCACCGGGCGCTCGACGAGTCCCGCTCGATGTCGGGCCAGCTCCAATCCGCCCTCAGCAGCCGGGTCGTGATCGAGCAGGCGAAGGGGATCGTCGCCGAGCGCGCCGGGATCGGGCTCGAGGAGGCGTTCGTCCGGCTCCGGCGCACCGCGCGCGACGGGAACCGCCGACTCGACGACGTGGCCGCCGAGGTGGTCGGGGGGCGCGGCGGCGCCGTGGCCCGGACGGGAGCGCCCGTTCACACCACCGAAACGAGGCGTTCGCGCGCCACCGCTACCGTCGACGTCGACGACGGGGAGAAGCGGTCAGCCCCGGCCGGGGAAGGTCATCGCCCCTCGAGCCACGAGGAGACCTCCATGTCCACGCCGCCACCGTCCCCCGCACCGTCGGCGCCTCCGTCGACGGGACCGTCACCGGGATCGGCCGACGTCGAGCTCGACCGCGAGCGCACGTTCGGCGGCGACGGCGTCGACGTCGAGCGCGAGATCCGGGTCATCGACCTGTCCGCATCGTCGTCGCAGGGCGCGATCGACGATGCGATCTGGTCGGCGGCGTCCGAGATCGGCTTCTTCCAGGTGGTCGGCCACGGGATCGACGTCGACGAGGTCGAGCGGGCGTTCGCGCTCGCCGAGGCGTTCTTCGCGCTCCCCGAGGACACCAAGGCTCGGCGTTCGATGCCCTCGGGAACCAACAGCGGCTGGGAGTTCCGATCGCAGAAGCGCCCCTCGACGGGGACCCTCGACCACAAGGAGACGTTCCAGGTCACCATCTCCCGGATGGACACCCACGACCTGTGGCCGACCGAGGACGAGCTCGCCGGGTTCCGGTCGACGATGGAGGCCTTCGAGGCCGCGAACCACGCGATCGCGATGCGCGTCCTGTCGACGTTCGCCCGGCGGCTCGGGTTCGACGACGACTTCTTCGCCGAGCGCCACGACCGCTCGTCGTCGCGGTACCAGTCGACCCTGCGGCTCCTGCACCACCTGCCGATGGCGACCGCCGACCTGCGCCCGGGGGAGTGGCGAGCGGGGGCGCACACCGACTTCGACTGCCTCACCCTGCTCCACCAGCGCGAGGGGCAGAGCGGGCTCCAGGTCTGCCCCGGAGCGGCGGCCGCGGCGCGGAGCTCCGACGCTCCCCTGGGCTGGACCGACGTCGAGCCGAGCGCCGGGACGATCACCTGCAACATCGGCGACATGTTGATGCGCTGGAGCGACGGCGCGCTCCCCTCGACGCTCCACCGGGTCCGGATGCCGCGGCCCGACGAGGTCGACGGCGACGAGCTCGGTCCGCGCTACTCGATGGCGTACTTCGCCCAGGCCGACTGCGACGCCGTCATCGAGAGCCCGTCGGGATCCTTCGAGCCGATCACCGCCGCCGACTACCTCCAGCAGCGCATCGCCGCCAACTTCTCCCGCTGACCCGCGCCGATCACCCCCTCGGCGACACCTCCGACCAGATCCCGCCCGGCGCCCGTGTCGGTCCGGTCGCGTTCGGCGGCGGTTCCCGCATGGATCCGTGACCGGACCGGGTGCGCGACCGGACGAGGCGTCAGGCGTCGTCGGGGACGAGGGGGACCGGGCTGCTCGGCGCGGCGACCGGGGCGTCGGGGTGCGAGCCGAGCATCAGCCAGACCACGGCCCCGAGGATCACCGCACCTCCGACCAGGGTCGCCGGGCTCGGCACCTCGCCGGGCCAGATCCACACCCACAGCGGGGCCAGCACGACCTCGGTCATCAGCAGCAGCGGCACCCGGGCCGCGGCGACGGAACGGTGCCCGAGGTTGAACATCGGCAACCCGAACCCGAGAGCGACGCCACCCGAGGTGCACGCGAGCGCGGCGTCCCGCAGGCTCACCACGATCCCCCCCTGTCCGAGCGCGACGATCGTCGCTCCGACGCCGAGGACCGAACCGGCGATCAGGGTCGGCACCACGGGATCGACCTGCGAGGCGGAGCGCATCAGCACGCTGTAGGTCCCGACGGTCACCGGGATCAGGCCGGCCAGCGCCAGCCCGACGGCCGACCCGACCTCGAGGCCGGCACCGACGGTGATCCCCACGCCGACGGCCGTGACCGCGATCGCCGTGAGCGTGGAGCGCACGACCCGCTCGCCGAGCCACACCCACCCGAGCAGCGCGGCGACGATCGGGGCGGCGGCGAGGAGGAACAGCGTCGTCGCCGCCGAGGTGCGCGACAGCGCCAGGATGTACAGCATCGAGGTGCCGGCCAGCAGGCAGCTCGCCACCCACGTCACGGCGGTCACGCCGGTGAGCACGACCGGGCGGTGCCGGCGCCGCAGCGCCACGAGAGCGAGCATCGCGGCCGTCGTCGACAACCCGCGGTAGGTGAGGAACTGGAAGTCGGAGGCGTCCTCGACGGCGGCGTGGGCGATCGCGGTCAGGCTGAACATCACCCCCGAGCCGGCGACGAGCACGGCCCCCTGGCGCTCGGTCAGCGAGCCGTCACCGACGAACGCATCGCGGGTCGCTCGCAGCACCCGGGAACCCTACGTCGCCCGCCGCGTCCGCCGAGCGTCCGTTCGGTGCCGCGACACCCGGCGCCGACGACCCTCGCCCACGCCGGGCGCACCGGTGCTCCCCACCTGCGTCGCGATGGCCCCGGTGTCGTCCCACCCGCTGGCAGGCGGCTCCGGCCCCCGGTCAGATGCCGTCGGCCGCCGCCGCTCCGGCTTCGTCCTCGGTCAGGTCGGCGCCGGCGTCCCTCTCGTCGCGCAGCGTCGCGAAGATCGGCGGAGGATCACGCCACGGATCGGCGAGGCGACCCTCCTGCGCGTCGCGGATGGCCTGCCACACGCGCTGCGACGTGCACGGCAGGTCGATGTGGCGGACCCCGAGGTGCGACACGGCGTCGATCACGGCGTTCTGCACCGCCGGCGTCGACCCGATCGTCGCCGCCTCCCCGATCCCCTTCGCCCCGAGGGGGTTCAGCGGGGTCGGGGTCTCGGTCGAGACCACCTCGAACATCGGGAGCTCGACCGCGGTCGGGATCGCGTAGTCGGCCAGGTTCGACGTGATCGGGTTGCCGTCCGGGTCGTAGCCGACCTCCTCCCACAGCGCCTGGCCGATGCCGGCCGCGACCCCTCCGTGCTGCTGGCCCTCGACGAGCAGCGGGTTCAGCACCGTCCCGCAGTCGTCGACCGCGACGTGGCGCAGGACCGACACCCACCCGGTGTCGCGATCGACCTCGACCACCGAGATGTGGCACCCGAACGGGAAGGTCGCGCCGTCCTGCTCGAAGTCGAACTCGCCGTCGAGCGCGTCGCCGTCGGACTCGGCTCGCTCGGCGACCTGCGACCACGACAGCGCCTGCGCGGGGACGCCGGCGACGCCGATCGTGCCGGCGGACACGTCGACGACGATGTCGGCCTCGTCGGCCTCGAGCATCGTCGCGGCGATCGAGCGCGCCTTGTCGACCATCGCCTCGGTCGCGCCTCGCACGGCGGAGCCGCCGAGCTGGAGCGAGCGCGATCCGCCGGTCCCGCCACCGGTGCGCACCGCGTCGGTGTCGCCGTCGACGAGGTGGATCCGCGCGACGTCGATGCCGGTCTGGTCGGCGACGAGCATCGCGTAGGCGGTCTGGTGGCCCTGGCCGTGGGACTGGGTGCCGGCGTGGACGGTGACCGTGCCGTCGGCGTGGACCGAGACCGCGCCGAACTCGGTCGGGCCCCCGCCCGCGGTGATCTCGACGTAGGAGGCGACGCCGATGCCGAGCAGCGTCCGATCGTCGGCGTCGCGACGGCGCCGCTGCTCGGCGCGCAGCTCGTCGTAGCCGACGACCTCGGCGGCGCGGTCGAGGGGGAGCGCGTAGCGGCCGGAGTCGTAGACGTTGCCGCTGAAGGTGGTGAACGGGAACACGTCGTCGCCGAGCAGGTTGGTCCGACGGATCTCGATCGGGTCGATCCCGAGCTCGAGCGCGGCCTGGTCGACGGCACGCTCGAGCATCGCCGTCGCCTCGGGCCGACCGGCGCCGCGGTAGGCGCCCATCGGCGTGGTGTTGGTGACCGCCACGGCGACGTCGACCTGGACCCCGTCGAAGCCGTAGGTGCCCTGCGCCATGCGGCGGGTCCCGCCCGGCAGGTACGCACCCACCGTCGGGTAGGCGCCCGCGTCGCCGAGCAGGCGGACGCGCAGCTTGGTGAAGGTGCCGTCGTCACGGCAACCGAGCTCGACGTGCTGCACCTGGCCGCGGCTGTGCGGCAGGCCCTGCATGTCGTCGCTGCGCGTCGGCACCCAGACGACCGGACGTCCGGTGCGGATCGCGCACGCCCCGACCACGGTGTGCTCGTGGTGCAGCCCGGCCTTGCCTCCGAAGCCGCCGCCGACCTGGGGGGTGACCACGCGGACGTCGGCGGGCTCGAGCCCGAGGGCCGCGCAGAACTGGCCGTGGACGAGGTGGGGCATCTGGTTCGACACCCACAACGTCACCCGACCGGTGTCGGCGTCGACCTCGGCGGCCGCGCAGTCGGTCTCCATCGGGACCACCGCCATGCGCTGGTTGACGTAGGTGCCCCGCACGACGTGCTCGTCGCCGAAGTCGACCGCCTCGTCGTCGACGAACACCTGGGCGCGGTTCGAGCCGTGGTCGTCGAAGATCGCGATCGCCTCGGCGTCGAAGGCGTCGGCGGCGCGGACGTGGGTGGGGAGCGGTTCGATGTCGGCCCACACCGACTCGGCCGCGTCGACGCCCTGGCGGAAGGTCTCGGCGAGCACCACGGCGATCGGCTCGCCGACGAAGCGGACCCGACCCCTGGCGAGGGGCGACCGCTTGAACGCGCGATCGACGGGGGCGAAGCCGTGGTGGGGTGCGACGCCGAGGTCGTCGGCGGTGAGCACCTCGACCACGCCGGGCATGGTGCGCGCCTCGTCGAGGTGGATCTCGCCCAGGGTGCCGTGGGCGACGTCGGAGCGGACCAGCACGGCGTGCAGCGCGCCCTCGAGGGGGAGGTCGGCGAGGTAGCGCTGCGCACCGACGAGCAGGCCGGGATCCTCGGTCCGGGTGACGCGGGTCCCGAGGATCGAACCGGGTCGCGGGGAGTCGGGTGCGGTTCGTTCGTCGATCGTCATCGTCCCGACGCTAGGCCCCACCACCCCGGACGTTCGCCCCGGGCGCCGGCGTCACGGCACCCCGTGGCGGCGACCGAGGATCGGCGACTCCCACGCGCCGCCGCCGACCCGCTCCCGGTGGCCGAGCTCGCCGGTCGAACGGCGGTCGCACCCCCGCCTCTCGCGAGCTGATCACGTGACCAGCGGATCCCGCGATGCGTCCGGCGAGGACGCTCGTGGCCCCGCCGTCGGACCGGACGAGGAGACGACTCGAGCGACGAGGGCGCGCGGATCCTCGTCGGACCCGAACGTGGCGGTTCAGCCCGCCTCGTCGGCCACCAGGACGATCTCGCCGTCGCGCAGGTCGGGTTCGCCCCCCGCCGCCGAGCCGTCCACCGATGCGGAGCGATCGGTGAGGAAGTCCATCGCCGGTGGGCAGTAGCCGGTCCGGTAGAGCTCGTGGAGCCCGCGCCGGTCGCCGTCGTCGAGGTCGACGCCGGCCGAGATGTTCAGGAACGGGAACATCAGCTGGTCGCGCACGACGGCGTCGGAGAAGCCGCCCGCCAGCCCGGGTGCGTCGACGCTGATGTGCGCGAGGCCCATCATGTGGCCGATCTCGTGGGTCGTGGTCGCCGCGAGGTTCGCGAGGGTGCGCGCCCCGTTCGGTCCGTCGTCCTCGAGCTCGTCGAGATCGATCACGGCGAACCCGCGCACGGCCTGCGAGCGCCCGTTCGCGTCCGTGGCGGTCGACAGCGACCCACCGGTCCCGATCACGCCACGTGGGCTGAGCTGGGTCGTGTCGTCGTTGCGCGAGTAGCCGATCACCCCGTCGACGACACCGCCGGCCGGGTCCGGCGGGAGGTACCGGAAGGGGAGGTCCCGATCGAACGACTCCGGCCAGACGAGCGGGGTGTCGAGGTTCATCCCCGCCGACGTCACCCCGGCGAACTGGAAGTCGATCCCGGTGGCTTCCTCGACCTCCTCGATCGCTTCGACCAGGACCGCGATCTGCGCGTCCGATCGGGCGAGGTCGATGTTGAGCGCGTAGCGGAACGGGCGGCACGCCGCCCAGGACAGCTTGAGGGTGGGGTTCGGACGGAGCCCGATGTCGAGGAACGCCGCCCGGTCCTTGAGCAGGTCGTACGGTCCCGCGGACGCCGGCGTCGCCGGGAGCGGAGCGGGGACGATCGACGCGATCTCGACGCCGGCACCGCTCGTCGGCGGCCTCGGCGGGAGCCCCGCGCCGTCGGCGACGAAGTAGCCGGTGGCGTCGACGGCGAGGTGGGTGTCGCTCGAGGAGACCAGGCTGACGTCGCCGGATCGCTGATCGATGGAGGTGATCGCGTGGTTCGGGACGGTCTGGCCGCCGGTGGTGAAGTTCAGCGACGAGGTGCCGGGCTGCGCCGTGGAGGTGGCGAAGGCGGTGACGAACCCGCGATCCGCGGCGCGGATCGCCGTCAGGTTGAGCGCGACCGCCGAGGCACCCGCCGCCGGCACGGCGAGGCGGCCGGCGACGTCGAGGGCGAAGGTCCGCCCGGCGGCGAGGCGCTCGCCGCCGGTGAGCCCGGTCGTCCCTCCGCGACGACGGGTGTCGAGCAGGCGGCCGGGCGTGAACGGGACGAACAGCCCGTCGGTGGAGACCGCGTCGCCCGACCCGGTGAAGTACCCGGTGACGTCGATCGTGAGGCCCCCGCCCACGTCGGTCTGCACGTCGACGCGCCCGTCGGTGACCTTCGAGATCACCTGGTTGCCGGCCTGGTAGCCGGCGTCGAGGACGTTGACGTTCGAGTGCCCGGGGCGAGGGTCCCCGCTCGACCACACGCGGTAGAAGCCACGGCCGCGCGACCGGATCGCGGTCACGTTCATCACGACGGCGGACGCCGACGAGGGCACGCCGACGGCGGTCAGGTCGACGGTCCGGGTCTCGCCGGGAGCGAAGTCGGTGGTCCCGCTGCGTCGGGTGTCGAGGGCGCGACGCGGGGGGAGCGGCTCGAAGCGGCCCGCCGCGGTCGCGTCGCTCGCGACGAACACGCCGAGCACGTCGAGGGCGACGTCGGCGTCGGTCGACGCGAAGACGGAGATCTTGCGCTCGGTGCCGAGCGGGGCGATCACCAGGTTCGGGATGGTGTGGCCCTCGAACTCGGTGTTGTTGGTCGACGTCACCGGGCGGCGCGCTCCGGTGGGCCACACGGTGCCGAAGCCGTTCGGGCGGTCGCTGATCGCGCCGCTGTCGATCATCGTGACGTTCACCACGACAGCGGTGATCCGGTCGGGGTCGACCCCGGCCGCTGCGGCGACCCCGGTCCCGGTGACCGGGTCGATCGTCAGCGCCGACTCGACCCACAGCCGGGCGATGCGTCGGTCGAGGCGCGTGTCCAGCACCCGGACCGGGTTGATCGGACGGAACGCCGATGCCGTGAGGACCGGGTCGGCAGCGGAGATCACCGTGGAGCCGGGCGCCTGGGCGCGGGCGGGGCCGGTCGTGATCGGCCCGAGGAGGGCGGCGACGACGGCGACCGCCACGGTGAGGAACCCGGCGGCCCGACGGCGCCTCGGTGTGGGGTCGATCCGCTGCATCGACGCGATGCTACGACTCGCCGAGCACGACCGATCGGCAGCCGCCACGTCCTTGAGGATTCGCAGAACCGTCGCCGGATCGTGCCTCCCCTGGGGCTCGAACCCAGAACCAATGGATTAAAAGTCCACTGCTCTCCCATTGAGCTAGAGAGGCCTGCCGCCGGCGTCGACCGATCCCCCGGTCGTGACCGACGACCGCCCAGCGTAGAGGGCGAACCCGCGACGGTCGTCGAACGAGCTGCGGCCCGCCCGCCGCCGGGGCAAGACTTCCTCAAGATCGGTCCCGGCCCCTTCCCACGGCCACGGCCGCGTCCCTACTGTCATCGGTCCCGACACGGGCATCGAGAGGCGGACGAGATGGAACCTGGAGCGCACACCCCGACGGTCACCCCGACGGTCACCCCGACGGACGTGGCGCCCGTCGCTGCGTCGATGCACCACGACACGTCGCCCCCGGCGGATCGTGACGCGACCGGACGACGCCTCGAGCACGTGGTGGTCGTCGACGAGCACTCGCTCATCGCGCGCGGCCTCGGCGCGGCGCTCGCCGAGCGCGGGTGGCGGACGTCGACCACGACGGGGCCGTCCGCCGACGACGTGATCGCGCTCGTGCGGCGGGCCCGTCCGCAGTGCGTCCTGATGGACGTGCGTCTCGGCGACGACATCGGCCGGGGGATCGACCTGATCGGCCCGCTGTCGGCTACCGGCGCCCACGTCGTGGTGTTCACCGCCGAACGACGCAGCCTGGTCCTCGCCGAGTGCCTCGAGGCAGGTGCGGCCGGCTGGCTCCCGAGATCGTCCGACCTCGACGAGGTCGACGCCGCGCTGCGCGACGTCATCGGTGGGGGCACGATCGTCGGCACGACCGAGCGGACGGCGCTGCTCGCGTCGCTGAGCCGTGAGCGCCACCGCGCACGCAGCGCGCAGGTGATGTTCGACGAGCTCACCGGGCGTGAGGCGCTCGTGCTCGCGGCGCTCGTCGACGGCCTGAGCGCCGAGGAGATCGCGCGCGAGCGCTACGTGGCGCTCACGACGGTCCGCTCGCAGATCCGCGCGGTCCTGCGCAAGCTCGAGGTCCGCTCCCAGCTCGCCGCCGTGGCCGTCGCCTCGGCGCATCGCCACCTGCTGCCGGAGCGCTGCGCCGATCGCGACCGCCGGCGGCTCCACGCTCCTCCCGAGCGGGCGCCGTCGAGCGTCGTCGCCGACGCAGCGATCGCCTGATCGCTCGGCTCCTCGCGCCCCACGTCGCCGCGCCCGGAGGGGCGCCACCGCAGGCGGGGACGAGCCGGTGGCCACCCCACCGCGCCGCCACGCCCGCGCCGTGCGCATCGCCATCGAGGTCCGGTCGCGGATCGGTGCGGGATCCGCGGGCCGTCGCGACCGGACCGAGATGGGGCGTGGGGTCAGGCGCCGATGAGCACGACGAGCAGGGCGCCGGCCAGCAACGGGGGGCCGAACGCCTGGCTGAGCTGCACCTCGCGGCGGCGGACGTAGACGACCGCGACGACGGCGAGCGCCAGCACGTGGCCGGCGGCCGCCCCGTAGAGCACGAACGGCAACCCGTACCATCCGAGGAGCATCCCGAGCAGGGCGGCGAGACGCACGTCGCCGAGCCCGAGGACCACCATCCCCGCGTACTTCGTGGCGAACAGCCACACGAGGAAGAAGGCGTTGGAGAACACGATCGCGCCGGCGACGGCGGTCGCGAGCGGGACCCACCGCTGCTCGACGATCGAGGCGAAGACCAGCCCGACCGTGACGGCGGCGAGCGTCGTGTAGACGATCCGCGTCGGCAACCGCCGCACCTTCAGGTCGATCGCGGAGAGGAGCATCCCGCCGACGATGAAGGCGAGGACCGCCGGCAGCTCGGCGGTGGCCCCGAGGCGCCAGACGGCGATCCCGACCAGCGCGGCGGTGGCGATCTCGAGTGGATGGCGGGTGAGCAGTTCTCGCGATGGCATGTGACGAACCTAAGGAGATCGAGCACCGGGCGATTCATCAACTTTGAGGATTCCCGACGATCGACGGATTCGTACGTTGTCTCCACCGGCCTCGAACGGCGAGGTACCCGGACTCACACAAGGAGAGAACCAGCATGAAGAACATCGTCGATCAGTACACGTCCGAGATCGAGGTCGCCGACGACGAGGGCGTCGTCGCCATGGAGTACGTCATCGTGGCGGCGGCGATCGTCGCCGCCCTCGCCGGCCTCTGGACCGCCTTCGGCACGACCCTGTCGACGCGTCTGCAGAGCATCGTCAGCGGCATCTGATCATCTTCGTCGGGGGGAGGAGCCACCTCCCCCCGACCGATGGATCCCCTCCCCGGACCTCATGAACCCCACCGCACCCACCACCCGCCGCGACGACCGCGGTGTGGTCGCGCTCGAGATGGTCATGGCCCTGCCGATCCTCGTGATGCTCATCGTCGGGGTCGTCGTGCTCGGCAACGCGCTGAGCGTGAAGACCCAGACCGTCGGGCTCGCCCGAGACGGCGCACGAGCCGCCGCCCTGGGCCAGCCGCTGCCGGCGGGGACCTCGATCACGAGCGCCTCGTGCCCCTCCCCGTCCGACCCGACCCGCTCGGTCACGGTCACCGCGACCCGCCCGCTCGTGCTGCGGTCGGTCCCCTTCCTCCCCGCCCTCCTCCCCAGCTCGCTCAGCGAGACCGTGACGATGCGATGCGGCGCCTAGGACGAACGCCCAGCGTGCGACCGGTTCGCCCCGACGACGATCGCGGCGCGGCGTCCGTCTTCGTGATCGTCGCGATGACCGCCATCCTGCTCGGCGCCGGTCTCGCCATCGACGTCGGTCAGTACGTCGTCGAGGCCCGCTCGGCGCAGAACACCGCCGACGCCACCGTGCTCGCCGTGGCCACCGACTGCGCCAGGACCGGCTCCGCGGTCGGGTCGTACGCCCAGTACCGCCAGCCCGGCCAGACGGTCAGCGGCACGACGTGCGGCGGCGGCGTCGCCACCGTCACCGCGACCAGGGACGTGGAGGGCCGGCTCCTGCAGCTGACCGCCGGTGCGGTCTCGCGCAGCGCCGAGGCCCGGTGGGGAACCCTCGCGTCGGCTCCGGTGGCCCCGATCGTGCTGTCGAGCTGCGAGTTCAGCCAGGCGCTCCTCGACGGGACCGCCGAGGTGGTCTTCTACCTCGACGACACCCGGCCCCAGACCGGCTGCTCGTCGCTCCCCGGCGGCTTCAGCCAGCTCGCCAGCAGCGGCTGCGAGACGACGGTCACCGCCGGGTCGACGGCACCCGGCGACCCGGGCGCCGACCTGCAGAAGGTCGTGGCGTGCATCACGTCGCCCACCGGTCCGGCACTTCCCTTCGACGTGATGGTCCCGTTGTACGACTCGGCAGCCTGCGCGGCATCCGGTTGCACCGGAAGAGGGCCGTACCCCATTCGTGGTTTCGCGGCGCTCCGGATCACCGGATACAGCTTCAACGGCAACAACAACGATGGCACTCTCGGTCGCAACTGCCCCGACAGGACCCGGGGGCGGTACTGCCTCCAGGCCGACTTCGTCCGCTTCACGACCTCGCTGGGCACGCCCGGCTCGAGCGGCGACTTCGGCGTGACCCGGGTCTACCTGTCCCGGTAGGCGCCGGCCCGACGCTCCACCCGCGGCACCCAGCTCCCCCATCTCCATCGGCCCTCACGGCCATCCCCCACCACCCGTCCACGACCAGCAGAAGGACACACTGACATGAAGAACAAACGGCGGACCCTCGGCATCGTCGCCGCAGCGCTCCTGGCGCTCGGCGGCACGGTGTCGCTCGTCGCGTACGTCAGCTCGGCGAAGGACAGCGCGATCGCGCAGGAGCGGTTGGTCGACGTCTACGTCGTCGACCGGTTCGTCCCCCAGGGAGCCGACGCGGAGGCCATCCGGTCGTCGCTCACGGTCGAGCAGGTGCCGGCCCGCCTCGAGCAGGTGGGCGCGATCACCCGGATCGACGCGATCGACGCCGACGCGGTGGCGGCTGCCGACCTGCAGCCCGGCGACCAGCTCCTCGACGCACGGCTCACCGAGCGCGACGTCGTCGCCGACGAGGTCGAGGGCAAGGTCCAGGTGTCGGCTCTCCTCGACGCCCACCGGGCGGTGGGTGGAGCGCTGCGCACCGGCGACCTGGTCGGCGTGTACGTCAGCTTCGAGCCGTTCGAGGTGGCCGACGCTCCCTTCCCCGGATCCGAGTCGTCCGACCAGACGGAGCCCGTCGCGCTCCAGACCGACGCGGCCGACCCCGGCGACGCCGCACCCGACGCGGACGTCGACCCGGGCCCCGAGCCCGGGCTCGATGCCGGGACCGCGGTCCCGGGGAGCGCCAGCACCCCGAACGTGACCCGGTTCGAGTTCCACCACGTCCTGGTCACCGACGTCCAGACGATCAACCCGCCGGTCACCCGGGCCGACGAGCCCGAGTCGACGGACGACCCCGAGATCGAGCAGGTCACCGGGACCCAGTACGTCGTGACGATCGCCCTGTCCCCCGAGGAGTCGGAGCGGTTCGTGTTCGCCAACGAGTTCGGGACCGTGTGGCTGTCGCTCGATCCCGCCACCGTCGAGGACGACGGCACCCGACGCGTCGAGCTCGGCGACGTCTACGAGGTGGTCCGGTGACCGACGCCCTCACCCCCACCGTCACCATCGGCCCCGACATGTCGCCGGAGCTCTTCGACGACGTGTCCAGCGCCCTGAGGAACCTCGGCGTCGAGATCAAGGCCGACGACGAGGTCTCCGGAGGGAGCGACTGCCGGGTCATCGTCGTGGTGTCGCCCAAGGGCGGCTCCGGCAAGACGGCCGTCTCGTCCAACCTGTCGGTCGCGCTGGCCCAGCGGCACCCGGGCCGGGTCGTGGCCGTCGACCTCGACGTGCAGTTCGGGAACCTCGGCTCGGCGCTCGCCCTGCAGCCGGCGCACACCCTCGCCCAGCTCGCCCGCACCAGCCAGATCGACGCCACCAGCGTCAAGCTCCACCTGACGCCGACGATCCACGACCTGTACGTGCTCGCCGGTGCCGACGACCCGGTCGACGCCGACTCGATCGACCACCGCCACGTGACGACGGTGGTCTCGATCCTGGCGCGGAACTTCGACTTCGTGGTCGTCGACACCCCGGCGGGACTCGACGAGCGCACCCTCGCCGCGCTCGACGCCGCGACCGACGTCCTGCTGATCTCGAGCCTCGACGTGTCGAGCATCCGCAGCCTGCGCACCGCGACGGACGCCCTCGACCAGGTCGGCGTGCAGGGTCATCGCACGCTCGTGCTCAACCGTGCCGACTCCGACGTCGGCCTCGCCCCCTCGGACGCCGAGGAGGCGCTGGGGATGGAGATCGGCTGCTCGATCCCGTCGAGCCGGGAGGTCCCCCTGTCGCTGAACCTCGGCACGCCCGTCGTCGTCAGCGAACCCCGCTCCACGGTCGCCCGCCGGCTGCAGGAGCTGTCTCACATCTTCTCGCCCGTCGCGGTCGAGACCACGAAGAGGAGGTGGCGCCGATGAGCGTCAGCGAACGGGTCCTGCGGGCCCAGCAGGCCGCCCAGCGCGGTGGCGTCACCAACCCCTGGAGCGCCCCTCGACCCAAGGCATCGGGTGACACGGTCGGCGACTTCCGTGCCCGGGTCCACGACGCGCTCTTCGAGCGCCTCGGCTCCCGGCTGTTCGACGCCACCAGCGAGGAGCAGATGCACGACCTCGTGCTGGGGGAGATCACCTCGCTGATGGACGCCGAGGAGTCCGCGCTGACGCCGCAGGAGCGCCAGCAGCTCGTGCGCGACATCGCCCGCGACGTGATGGGCCTCGGGCCCATCGAGCAGTTCCTGGCCGACCCGACCGTGACCGAGGTGATGGTCAACGGGTGCCACGACATCTACGTCGAGCGCGCCGGAGTCGTCCAGCGCACCGACGTGCGGTTCGTGTCCGAGGAGCACCTGGGGCGGGTCGTCGACCGCATCGTGACCTCGGTCGGGCGGCGGATCGACGAGTCGTCGCCGATGGTCGACGCCCGCCTGGCCGACGGTTCGCGGGTCAACGTGATCGTGCCGCCGCTGTCGCTCGACGGTTCCATCCTCACCATCCGCAAGTTCGCGAAGGACCCCTTCACGGTCGCCGACCTCGTCGCGATGGGCACGTTCAGCGAGTCGGCGGCCGCTGCCTTCGAGGTGATGGTCGAGGGTGGGTTGAACATCCTCGTGTCGGGGGGCACCGGCAGCGGCAAGACCACGCTGCTCAACGTGCTGTCGGGGTTCGTCCCGACCTCCGAGCGGATCGTCACGATCGAGGACGCGGTCGAGCTCCAGCTCCACCAGCAGCACGTGGTCCGGCTCGAGTCCCGCCCGCCGAACGCCGAAGGCGTCGGCCACATCTCGATCCGCGACCTCGTGCGCAACGCGCTGCGCATGCGCCCCGATCGGATCATCGTCGGCGAGGTGCGCGGCCCGGAGGCCCTCGACATGCTCCAGGCGATGAACACCGGCCACGACGGCTCGCTGTCGACGGTCCACGCGAACGCTCCCCGCGACGCGCTGGCCCGACTCGAGACGATGGTGCTGATGGCCGGCTTCGAGCTCCCGGCCCGGGCGATCCGCCAGCAGATCGCCTCGGCCATCGACGTGATCGTGCAGATCGAGCGCCAGCGCGACGGGTCGCGCCGGGTCACCCACGTCACCGAGGTGGTCGGGATGGAGGGGGAGGTCGTCACCCTGCAGGACATCCACCGCTTCGACCACGCGCAGCCAGTGCTCGCGCCGACCGGGGTCCGCCCCGCGTTCCTCGACGAGCTCGACCGACGTGGGGTCGCGGTCCCGGACGGGTTGTTCGGATCCTCCGACGGGTGGCTGCGATGAACGCCCGACGAGCGATCCTCGGGGTGCTCGCCGCCCTCGCCGCCACTCCCGCCGCGGCCCTCCTCGTCCCGTCGGCCGCCGACGCCCAGGCGCCGGCGGCGCGCGACGACGTGGAGGTGATCCTCGCCATCGACGCGTCGGGCAGCATGGCCCGGGCGATCGAACCGGCGAAGGCGGCGGCCGCCGACCTGGTGGCGGCCATGCCCGCCGATCTCGCGATCGGCGTGGAGACCTTCGCCGACGACGTGGTGGTGGTGACCGCGCCGACCACCGACCGCGACGCGATCGGCGCCGGGATCGACGCGATCGCGACGGGTGGCGACACCGCGCTCCACGACGCCGTCGTCTCCGCTGCGGCGGGGTTCACCCCGGCCGTGGGGAACAAGGTGCTGGTGCTGCTGTCCGACGGCGCCGACGAGGGCAGCACCGCCACCCTCGACGAGGCCGTCGTCGCCATCGACGGGGTGCAGGTCGAGGCGATCAGCCTGACCACCTCCGAGACGGATCTCGACGCCCTGCGGGCGCTCGGCACGGTGACGTCGGCCGACGACGCCGACGGCGTCGCCGCCGCGTTCGCCCGGGTCGCGGAGCTGATCGTCGACGTCGTCGAGCCCCCTGCGACGACCACGACCACGACGACCACGACCACGACGACCACGGTCGCACCCGCGACGACGCCACCGACGACCGCCGCCCCGCGACCCGCGGTCGCACCGGTGCTGCGCTCCGGTGCGCCGCCGGCGCCGCCCTCGGGTTCGGCCACCTGGTTGTGGCTCGGTGCGCTCGCGGTCTTCGGAGCGATCTTCGCGATCGTGCTGACCGTGGCGCCGCGCACGCGGGCGTCGCGGGCCCAGCTCGGGATCGGGACCCCTCGGCGAGCCTCCGAGATGGGCTCGCGCACGAGCACGGCGATCGAGGACGCGCTCGACCGCCACGGTCGCCGGGCCGAGCTCGGCGGCGCGCTGTCGGTCGCTGGCATCTCGACGGCACCGGGCGAGTTCGTGGCGATGGTCGCGGCCATCGCCCTCGCGGCCGGAGCGGTCGCGCTGGTGCTCGTCGGCCCGGTCGTCGGGCTGGTGGTCGCAGCGCTCGTCGGCGTCGCGGCGCGGATGCACGTCCGGCGTGCGGGGGCCGCCCGGCGTGCCGCGTTCGCCGACCAGCTCGCCGACGTGCTCCAGCTCGTGACCACGGCGCTGCGCAGCGGGCACGGGATCAGCCAGGCGCTCGAGTCGGTCGCCGAGGAGGCCGAGGAGCCCGCCCGCAGCGAGTTCGCCCACGTGCTCGTCGAGACCCGCCTCGGGCGCGACCTCACCGACTCCATGTCCGATCTCGCCGTGCGGATGCGCAGCACCGACCTGTCGTGGGTCGTGGCGGCGATCGACATCAACCGCGAGACCGGTGGCAACCTCTCGGAGATCCTGACGGGGGTGGGCGTGACGATCCGCGAGCGCGGTCGTCTCGCCCGGCAGGTCCTCACGCTCACCGCCGAGGGTCGTCTGTCGGCGCGCGTGCTGTGCGCGATGCCGCTGCTGCTGCTCGCCTGGCAGTGGCGGATCAACCCCGACAACTTCGCCCTGCTCACCAGCGGCATCGGCGTCCTCGCCCTCGGCGTCGCCGCGATCCTCGTGGTCGCCGGGATGACGTGGGTGCACCGCATCGTCAACTCGGTCGCCCTGTAGGGCGCCGGAAGGAACCGGAACCATGGAACTCGTCCTCGTCCTCGGAGCCGTCGCGGTCGTCGGCTCGCTCGTCGTCCTGTGGTGGAGCCTGTCGGCCCGCCCGTCTCCCGCCCAGGCCAACCTGCTCGCCGGGATGGCGGGCACCGCACCGCCGCCGCCGCCGCTCGTCGCGGCGATGCGGCGGGTCGGGGAGCGCACCCGACGCGCGCTCCCGAACCGGCTCGTCGACGGCCTCGAGGTGAACCTCGTCCAGGCCGGCCACCCCGGGGGTCTCGATCTGCCCCGCGTCCTGGGGATCAAGCTCTCCCTCGCGGTCGTCGCGGCGCTCGTTCCGGTGGTCACCGGACACCCCGTGCTCGCCGCCGTGGCCGGTGTCGTGGCGTTCTTCCTCCCCGACTACTGGGTGCTGTCGATGCGCGACCGCCGGGAGGCGGCGATCCGCTCCGATGCCGCCGACATCATCGACCAGATGACGATCTGCGTCGAGGCCGGGCTCGGCTTCGACGCCGCTCTCGCCCGTGTGGCGTCGACCACCGACGGTCCGCTCACCGACGAGCTGCGGCGCACGCTCAGCGACATCGGGGCCGGCGTCCCGAGGACCCGGGCGCTGCGAGCTCTCGCCGATCGCACTCGGATCGTCGAGATCCGTCAGCTCGTCAGCGCTCTGCTCCAGGCCCAGAAGCACGGGGTGTCGCTCGCCGAGACCCTGCGCGTGCAGGCGGCCGAGCTCCGTCTCAAGCGATCCCAGCGGACCGAGGAGAAGGCGGCGAAGCTCGCGGTCAAGCTGATCTTCCCGATCGTGGTGTGCTTCCTGCCGGTGTTCTTCATCGTCACCCTCGTCCCGGCGCTGATCACCATCTTCCGGACGCTCTGAGGGTGCCGGGTCGAGTCTCGAGGTGGCGCGCGTGGAGCACGCGGTCGATGGGAGGTCCGCGCGCCGCGAGCGGAACCGGGATGCGGTGATCGACGCCCTGGTCGCGCATCGGACCGACTCGATCGTCGACGAGCGCGGCCACAGCCGCGTCGAGCTCGAGCGCTGCCTACGTGGGATCCTGCGCGGCGCCCTGACCGTCCCCGAAGTCGGCACCCGACAGCTCGCGCTCGCCGTCGACGACGGCGCGCACGATCCGGTCGGCGACCGCGCGGGGAGCGAGGCCCTCGCCGAGCTGGGGCGCGGTGCCGGCGAGCGGGTGCGACGACAGCGCGGTCTCGGTGTGCGGGGGCCGCACGTCGACGACGGCGATCCGCCGCCGACGCCACTCCTTCGCGAGCGCGCGGAGCGCGCCGGAAGCGGCCGACTTGGACGCCGAGTACGCGACCATCGACGGCATGGGCGTCTCGGCGACCACGCCCGAGACGTTGACGAGGAACCCCTCGGACTCGGCGAGCAGCGGCTCCACCCGCCGGGCGAGCCAGAGCGGGCCCATCGCGTTCGTCAGCATGAGCTCCTCGACGACGATGTCGTCGGTGTCGGTGACCTCGCCGAAGGCGACGATCCCGGCGGCGACGACGACGCCGTCCAAGCGGCCGTGGGCCTCGCGCACGTGGGCCACCAGCGCGTCGCCGGCGCCCGCGTCGCGCAGGTCGAGGCGCACGTCGGTGCCGCCGGAGCGGTTCGCTCCCACGACGGTCGCCCCGGCCTCGGTGAGCGACTCGACGAGGGCCGAGCCGAGGCCCCCGGTCGCTCCGACGACGGCGACGACGGCGCCGTCGAGGTCACGTGCCGCCACGACGGCCTCCGTCGCTCGGCCGTCGCGCGCAGGTCGTGCCCACGAGCTGCTCAGCCATCGGCCCCGTCGACCTCGGCCCCGCCGTCGCCCGGGGTGACCTCCGCCGCCACGGTGGTCGTGGTGGACACCGCCGGCTCGGGGGTGGCGGGGTCGGCGGGCGCGGCCCCGGAGGGGTCGTCCGTGCCCGTGTCGTCGGCGACGGCGGAGGGCGTGGTCGTCGTGGTGGTGCTGGTGGTGGTGGTCGTCGCGTTCGGGTCGGCGTAGTCGAAGGAGGGCAGCGAGTCGCGCTCGCTCACGTCCTCGGGTTCCTGGTCGCCGTTCCACACGAGGATCCGATCGCCGAGCGAGATGATCGACTGGAAGTACTCCGAGATGTGCATCGGGATGCGCACGCAGCCGTGGGACGCGGGCTCGGCGGGGACGTTCTCCGCACCGTGGACCGCGATGCCGTAGTTGAAGTAGACGGGGTCCCACATCCCGCCCAGGGGACTGATCCGCTTGCCCTCGACCTGGCGGTCGTAGGTGAACACGCCACCGGGCGTCTTGGCCAGCGCGCACACCTGCTTCGTGACGGGCTCGTCGAGCTCGCGACCCTGGGCGTCGGTGTCGTAGGTGGCCGTCTCGCAGTACTCCTCGGGCGCTCCGTCGGCGTCGAGCTCGCCGGAGGAGATGTGGGTGACGAGCACGGCGACGTCGCGCTGGAACACGACCAGCACCTGCTCGCGCAGGTACACCTCGGTGTGGTCGGCCTGGCCGTTCGTCGATCGACGCGGGGTGATGCGCACATCGCCGAACAGGGCCTCCCAGGTGGCGGCGTCGACGGTCCCGGTCATCTCCGTCCGCGGGGTCCCGAGCACGAGCTTCTCGAACGCCCACACCGACTGCTTCGTCATCCGCCCGAAGATCCCGTCGCGGGGTCCGGGGTCGAAGCCGATCTCGGCGAGGCGTTGCTGGAGGAGCAGGACGTCGTCGCTGCGCAGGCCCTCGGCGAGGGTCGTCGACAGCGGGGGGACGGCGTCGGCGTCGGCGACGGTGGTCGTGGTCGCGGGCGTCGTCGTCGTGGTGGTCGTCGCTTCCGGGGCGGCGCTCCTCGGTGCGCCGGCCGCTCCGGCACGGGAGCCCCCGTCGCGCGATCCGCCCGCGGCGCCCACCACGCCGACGCCCACGATCAGCGTGACGAGGGCCGCGGCGGCCGCGATCGGAGCGCGCCGGACGGAACCCGCGTCGTGGTGGGGCCGCTTCCGCCGGTTCGTGGACGCTCGGTTCCGCCGTGCTGGTCGTCGTCTCTCGATGCGATCCACACTAGGAGCGGTCGAGCACGGACGCAGCCGGTTCGCGCCGTCCCCGCGCGGTTGTGACGGATGCGACCGGCGTTCTCGGTGGACGGGCGGGTCTCACGGCGCCCGCCGATCCCCGAGGAGCCAGCGCGGGCCGGTCCCGAAGCTCGCGGCCTCGTCGTCGGGGTTGTACAGCGCGCAGGTGTCGAGGCTCAGGCAGCCGCACCCGATGCACCCGTCGAGGTCGTCGCGCAGGGCTTCGAGCAGGGCGATGCGCTCGTCGATCACCGGGCGCCACCCCGACGCGAGCCGGGCCCAGTCGGCTCTCGTCGGCGTGCGCTCGTCGGGGAGCGTCGAGAGGGCGGCGCGGATCTCGGCGAGGGTGAGGCCGACCCGCTGCGCGACCTTGACGAAGCCGACTCGACGCAGGACGTCGGCGCGGTAGCGGCGGTGCCCCGCGTCGGTGCGCGTCGAGGCGACGAGGCCGTGGGTCTCGTAGAAGCGGATCGCCGAGGTGGCGAGACCCGAGCGCCGCGCCACCTCCCCGACCGTCAGCCACCGCTCGCCCGGCGACCCCCGGTCGACCGAGGACGCCGGGTCACCGGAGGATCCCCGACCGGAAGACCCCTTGACTTCAACCATCGTTGAAGACTTACCGTCCAGCGGCATGGACGAGAACACGGACCCGATCACCCACCTCGACGACCTCGCGGTCGGCAGCACGCGCATGGCCACCGTCGAGGGGCGGCGGGTGTGCCTGGCGCGCACCCCCGACGGCGTCCACGCGGTCGACGACGCCTGCCCCCACATGGGCTACGGCCTGACCCGGGGGTCGCTCGACGGCGACCTGCTGACGTGCCGGTGGCACAACTGGAAGTTCCGGGTGACCGACGGGACGTGCGTCCAGGGGGAGGAGGACGTGGCGGTCCACCACGTCGACGTCGACGACGAGGGCGCGGTGCGCGTTCGCCTGCACCGCCCCGACCCGGTCGAGCTGCGCTCCCGGCTCACCACGAGCTTGCGTCGCGGCGTGCACGAGGACCGTCGCGGCCAGATCGCGCGCGACGTGGTGCGGCTGCTGCGGGCCGACGCGAACCCGGGCGAGTTGGTCTGGGAGGCGATCGCGTTCGGGGCGCCGCGCGGGGAGTTCGGCTGGGGCCACTCGATCGCGACCGCCACGGACTGCCTCGCGATGCTCGAGCTCCACGACGGCGACCAGCGCGCCCTCCCCGTCGTGCAGGCGATCGCCGGCGTCGCCGAGACCGAGCGCGATCGCCCGGTGCGTCCGCTCCCCGATCCGGCACCGGCGGGAGACCCGTCCGTCGGTGCTGCCGGGTTCCGGGCCGCGATCGAGGCCGAGGCGACCGCGGAGGCGCAGGCGATCGTGCTCGCCGCGATCCATCGCGGCGACGACGCCGACGAGCTGCGGCGCTGGTTCGCCGGGGCGGTCGCCGACCACCACCTGTCGTACGGCCACGCCGCGATCTACGCGCACAAGGCGTTCGAGCTGCTCGACGCGCTCGGCTGGGACCGCGCCGACACGGTGCTCGGTCACCTCGTTCCCGCCATCGTCACGGGGACGCGCGAGGACACGTTGCCGTACATGCGACCCTTCACGCGCGAGCTCGACCGCGTCGATCTGGCCGGGCTCGCCGACCTCGAGCCCGACTCGAGCTGGAGCGACGACGGCGCGCTGGTCGCGACCCTCCTCGGATCGGACCGCTCGGCGACGGTGGCCGCCGTCGCGGCGGCGATGCGTGACGGAGCGGGCGTCGACGGGGTGCTCGACGCCGTCGTCGACGCGACGAGCGAGCGGATGCTGCGCTACGACACCGACGGCGAGTTCGACTTCGGCGACGACTTCGGGTGGCTCGACATCACCCACGGGATCACCTACGCCGAGGCCGTGCGCGCCCACCACCGCGCGGTCGGCCACGTCGGGTCGCTGCGTCCCGATCTGGTGCGGCTCGTGATGTTCACCGCGTTCCTCGCGCAGTGGACCGGCCGCCACGAGTGGCACACCTCGGTCAGGGAGCGCCACGAGGTCGCGGCGTTGGGCTCGACCGTGATCGACTACGGCGACGAGCTGCAGCGGCGGTCCCTGCTCGACCCCGCGTCGTCGCCGATCGTGCACGCCCACGTGGTGAAGACCTCGCGCGCCGCGGCGCTGGAAGCGAGCCGGCGAGCCACGACCGCGCCTCTCGACGCCGCCGCTCGCTTCATGGCGGCGCCCAAGCTCGAGCGCTTCGTCGCGGCGACGGTGCAGCGCTCGATCGAGGCCGTCGACGGGGTGGTGGGAGCGCGCTGAGCTGCACGGGCGCGCGGGTGCTCACGCCGCCCCGACCACCGGGTCGCTCCAGTCCGTCCAGTCCGGCCCGAGAGCCCGTCGGATCCGTTCGCACGCAGCGTCGCGGCGGTTGCGGATCGTGCGCGTCGACACCTGCTCGCGCCGGGCGGCCACCGTGGGCGATCCGGCGACGGCCAACCGACGGATCACGTCGAGGTGGGTCGACTCGACCCCGGCGCGCGACGCCGCCCGGATCGTCCCGGCGAGCGCGACCATCGGATCGGCCTCGGCGTCCGGGACGGGACGTGCGACGAGCGCTCCCTCCTCCACGGGGACCTCGCCGTGCTGCTTGCGTCGCGTCGGTCGCCGGAACGCGATCCACGCCGCGTCGGCGATCAGCGCCGGGGCGATCGAGCGGGGGCGAGCATCGGGGTCGAACCGGCGGATCGCCATCCACGCGGCGCCGACCGCGAGATCGACCGGATCGTCGTCGAGCGACTGCCACCGGCGGGCCTGGCTGATCAGCCCGGGGAGGATCCGCTGGAGCACGACGCGCCCCGCCAGGGGTGCGTCGTGCGCCAGGTGGAGGAGGTGGGCGAGGATCTCGTCATCCCGTCGCCGGCCACGTTGGGTGGCGGCGACGAGCGACTCGAGGGGGTGCGCCGGTGTGACGCGGGCGCCCGACGGGACGCAGCGCGCCGCGAGGTCGGGGTCGTGCTCGAACCAGGAACGCACCTCCCGGGCGGTGCGCGGACGTCGTCGGAGGCGCTCCCACTCACGGTCGAGCTCGTCGAGCAGGGCGGATCGGTGGCGGACCCCGACGCCGCTCGGCGCCTCGGCGCGCCCGTCCGCCCGCGCTCCGGCCGCCGGTCCGGGTGCGAGATCCGGGCGGTGGTGCGGTCGGCGGAGCACGTCGGGCTGCCGGATGCGCGTCTCGACGGGGTGGGTGGTTCGCAGGTGCGTCGTGGTCATGGCGGGACCGTGGCGGAGCACCCTCACCGCAGGTCTCACCGCGGCACCGCTGCCTCGACGCCGCTGCGCTCACCGAGCGGGGACGGCTGTCGCGAGCGGCTCCCGGCCGGGCTCACCGCGGCCGGGTCGACGGTCACAGCCCCAGCTCAGCAGGGGTGAGTGGCTCGTCGCCGCGCCCCTTCCCGTCCTGCCACGCCCACGACCCACTGGAGGGCGTGGAACGAGAGACCCTCCCCCCGCTCGATCTCGTCGGCCCCGACGGGCAGCGCCTCGTGGTGCGCTCGCTCGACGCCGACGCGACCGTCTCGACCCTCGCGGGCCGACTGGGCGTGCCCGGGCTGGGGACGCCCGAGGGGCCCCTGCCCGGCGACGCCCGTCTCGCCACGCTCGACGCCGTTCGCATCGGGACCCGTCTGCTCGGGCGCGACGGTCCGGTCCCCGGCGCGGCGATCGACCCGGTGCCCGCCGGAGCGATCACCGGGTCGGCCGTGGCGTCGGCGGGCGGCCGGATCCCGGGCGCGATCGGGGCGCCGGCCTCTCCGGGCCCGACGACGGCGGTCGTCGAGGCGGCCGTGGTGTCCGGTCCCGCCGTGACCACGTGGCGTGGCGTCGTTCCGGGTCGCCACCTCGTCGGTCGCGCCCCCCACGCCGCGCTGCGGATCGACGACCCGACGGTCGAAGCGCACCACGCGGTGCTCGTGGTGGGCGACGGCGGCGAGGTCGATCTCGTCCAGCTCACGGGTGCGGTGCCGATCCGTCGGGAAGACGGCGCCGGCGCGATGCTGAGCCTGCGGATCGGGTCGAGCACCGTCGCGCTGCGCACCGCCGTCGGCGCCCACGCCGGCGCCGACTCCGGCTCGGGGGTCGTCCCGGACGAGCCGGCCGGGCGCGGTTCGATCGCACCCCACCCGAGCGACCCGTGGAGACGGATGGTGTGGCGCGCCCCGTGGTCGGCACCGGTCTGGGACAGCGCGCCGATCAGCGCGCCCGCACCACCGTCGGCGGTGAGCCGCCCTCCGCTCACCGGGCTCGTCGGAGCGGGGGTCACCGCGGCCGGCGCCGTGGTCGTCGCGAACGTGATGGGCAACGCGACCTTCGTGCTGTTCGCCGCGATGGGGGTGATCGCCTCGGTCGCGACCTTCGCCGCCACCCTGATCGGCGCCCGACGAGCCGACCGACGCGCACGGGCGGCCCACGACGCCGAGCTGGGCGAGTTCGTCGACGCGGTCCAACGGGTGCACCGTCGTCGACGGGACCACCACGTCGCGACGCACCCACCGCTCGACGTCGCGCTCGCCGAGGTCCTCGGGGGCGGGCAGCGACTCTGGCACCGCCGTCCCGGCGACGGGGCGCTCGTCGCGACCGTCGGGGTCGGCACGTGCCGGTGGTCGCCACCGGTCGAGGTGGGCGAGCCGCGCCTCCTCGACCCCGACCTGCTGGTGCGCATCGAGGGGTGCGGTCGCGTCGACGACGTGGCGGCGCCCGTCTCGATCCGTGACGGCGAGGCGCTGGCGATCGTCGGCGGGATCGACGCCGCGCGCTCGATCGCACGCTCGATCGTCGTGCAGCTCGCGACGTGGACGGGCCCCGCCGACTGGCGCCTCGTGGTCGTGACCGCCGACCGCCGCCGATGGAGGTGGGCCGACTGGCTCCCCCACGGCGCGCTCGCCGGGCGCAGCGTGATCGAGGTGATCGACGGAGCGGACGTCGACCTGCAGGAGGAGCTCGACTCCGTGACGAGCGACGTTCGCACCGTCCTCGTCACCGATGCCGCCCACCTGTTCACCTCGCGCACCGGTCCGCTCCGCCGGTTCGTGTCGGCGTCGGGGGCGGCGTCGATCGTCGTCGTCGACGCCGCAGCGACCGTGCCGGCGATCTGCCGACGCACGCTCACGCTCGGCTCGACCGGCGGGGCGAGCTGGTCGGGTCACGTCCCCGTCGCAGACGACGCGGTGGGCATCCGCGCCACCGGCGTCTCGATCGACACCGCCGACGAGGTCGCGCGCCGCCTCGCCTGCCTCGTCGACCCCGAGGACCCCCACGGCCCGTCCGACGCCGTCCCCGTCGCGGTCGCGTTCGACGACCTCGTGGCCCCCGAGGCCGCCACCGCGGAGGCGATCGCCGCCCGGTGGGTCGCCGGTGGCGACGATCCGGCCCCGCGGGCGCCGCTCGGGATCTCGGCGGAGGGGACCGTCGACATCGATCTCGTGCGCGACGGCCCCCACGGGTTGATCGCCGGCACGACCGGTTCGGGCAAGAGCGAGCTGCTGCGCACCCTCGTGCTGAGCCTCGCCGCGCACGTCGGTCCCGAGCACCTCAACCTGGTGCTCGTCGACTACAAGGGCGGGTCGACGTTCGACGCCTGCGCGGACCTCCCCCACACGGTCGGGGTGGTCACCGACCTCGACGACGGCCTCGCCGAGCGGGCGCTGGTGAGCCTCGAGGCCGAGCTCCACCGACGCGAGCGCCTGCTGCGCGAGGTCGGCGCCGGTGACCTCACGGCGTACCGGGCGGCGGGGTCGCGTGGCCCCGACGGGCGTGCGCCGATCGCTCGCCTGCTCGTCGTGATCGACGAGTTCGCGGCGCTCGCCGAGGAGCTGCCGACCTTCCTCGCGGCGCTGGTCGGGATCGCTCAGCGCGGGCGCAGCCTGGGGGTCCACCTGCTGCTCGCGACCCAACGACCGGCCGGGGTCGTGAACGACGACATCCGAGCCAACACCGACCTGCGGCTCGCGCTGCGGTCGAACGATCGAGCCGATGCCCTCGACGTCGTCGGCGACGAGCTCCCGTCCCGGTTCCCCCGTCACGTCCCCGGTCGAGCGGTGATGCGCCTCGGACCCGACGAGCTCGTCGTCTTCCAGGCCGGACGCTGCTCGGGGCGCGCGAACCCGGGCGGGACCGGGATCGTCGTCGAGCGACCCGACGCGCCGGGGAGGACGATCGACGCGGCGCCCGCCGGGCGGATCGGACCGGACGACCACCGGCGGAGCGCGGCGGCGACCGGGCGCCTCGACGTGGTCGAGACGGGACCGACGACCATGGAGGCGACCGTGCGCGCGATCTCGGACGCCGCGCTCGCCGGCGGGGCAGCGGCGCCGCACCGCCCCTGGGTCGAACCGCTCCCGTTCCCGCTCGACCGGCGCGAGGTGGCCGAGGGATCGGCGCCTCCGGGCGGGCGAGGTCGTCACGGTCCGGATCCCGATCCGGACCCCGGCACGCCGGCGATCGGCCTCGTCGACGATCCCGAGCACCAGCGTCGGGTCCCCCTGCGCTGGTCGCCGGGCGACGGCGGGGTCGCGGTCGTCGGCTCCGTCGGCTCGGGCGCCACCTCGACGCTCATCGCGCTCGCCTCGGCGGCCTGCGCCGCACGCTCGCCCGACGAGCTCCACCTCTACGTCGTCGACGGCCGCGGCGACGACGGGCTGGGTGCCCTCGCGACGATCGCCCACTGCGCCGGGGTCGTGCGCACCCGCGAGCACGAGCGCCTGCACCGGCTCCTCGCCCGCGTCGTCACCGCGATCGACCTCCGCACCGGGCTCGCGACCGACGTCGGAGCCGAGCCCGACATCGTCGTGGTGATCGACGGCCACGACGCCGTGCGGTCGTCGCTCGGCGACCTCGACCGGATGGCGACCGAGGAGCTCCTGCGCCGGGTGCTCGACGACGGGCCGGCGGCCGGCATCTCGCTGCTGATCGCCACCGACGAGGTCCACGGCGCCACCCTCTCGAAGTTCCCCCACCGGTGGATCCTCCACCTCGACGACCCCGCCGCGGCCCGCTCGATCGGCCTCCGAGCGGCACCGGTCGGCTCGGGTCGCCCGGGCCGCCTGCGGGTGCTCGAGACGGGCCTGGAGGCGCAGGTCGCCCGCGGCGCTCCCGGGCTCGCCGAGCTCGCCTCCCACGACGACGACGCCGGAGGCCCGCCACCGGTGGTCACCCTGCCCGACCGGGTCGACGGCGGCGACCTCGACCACCGGGGGCGGGGGTCCGTCGGTCCCGACGGCTCCGCGACGATGCGGATCGGGATCGAGGCCGACGAGCTGGCGACGGCGGTGCTCACCGTCCCGCCCGGCGACCACCTCCTCGTCGTCGGTGCGGCACGGACCGGTGTCACCACCGCGCTCGAGCGCTGCGTCGCCGACTGGCGACCCGATGATCCGACCCGCCGCGTGGTGCGCGTCGACCGTCGGCACCCCGTCGACGGCGCCGCCATCGTGGGATCCGAGGGGCCCACCCTCGTGGTCGTCGACGACGCGCACCGCGTCGACGACCACGACGGAGCGCTGGCCGCGATCGTGCGCGGGGAGCACCCGCGGGTGACGGTGTTCGCCGGGGGGAGGGCGGACGGGGTGCGCTCGTCGTACGGGCACTGGACGCGCGAGGTGGCGCGGTGCCGCTGCGGCATCGTGATGACCTCGCGCGGGGACCCCGACGGCGACCTCCTGGGGGTCCAGCTCCCGCGCCGGTCGCTGATCCCCGCCCGACCGGGGCTGGCGTGGATCGTGGACCCGGGCCCGCAGAGGCAGGTGCAGATCGCGAGCTGACGAGACCGCCGCCGATCGCGCACGGGTCGCGGCGCCGTGGCCTCGGCCGGGCCGGTCAGCTCTGCGAGATGCGTCCCCGCATCGCGGCGCTGGCCAGGCCGAAGCTGACGGCGGTGACCGCGAGGATGCATCCGAGGCCACCGGCGAGGTCGCTCCACACCCAGCCCTCGGTGATCAGGCTGCGCAGCCCTTCGAGGACGTAGGTCACCGGGTTGTACGTCGCGATGGTCGCGAGCCACCCGGTGAGCGCCTCCTTGGGCAGGAAGCTGGTCGTGAGGAAGGCGAACGGGAAGAACAGGATGAAGCTCGAGTTCACCGCGGCGGGGTTGCCGGTCTTCAGGGCGATCGCGTACGGGAAGCCGGCGAAGGCGAGACCCCACAGCGCTCCGTAGAAGAGGAAGACGACGATCCCCAGGATCCCGGTCTCGAAGCGCACCCCGAGGATCAGACCGAGGGCGGTGACCGGCACCGCGAGCATCAGCACCGCCATCAGGTCGGCGGCCATCAGGCCGAGCAGCAGCGTCGGGCGGCGGACGGGGGTGAGCAGCAACCGGTCGAAGTAGCCACCCTGGATGTCGATGACCAGCGAGCTGGCGCGCGACACCCCGGTGACCGCGAAGATGATCGCGACGGGGAGCTGGAACGCCTTGAAGTCGAGCGATCCGCCGGCGGCCGCGGCCCCCTGCTCGGCGACGTCTTGCAGCGCTCCGATGTTCACCACGAAGAAGAACACCGGGACGATGATCGCGGGGATGAAGAACTCCGGTTCGCGGAACACGCTCCGGCAGGCTCGTCGTGCGATCGTCGTGAGGTCGTGCAGCGCCGACGCGCGACGGGCGAGGGGCTCGGGGTCGAGTCGGGCGGGGGCCGAACGGGTCTCGCTCATCGGTCGTCTCCGTCCTCGGTGCGGTGGCTCGCCGACAGCTTGGCGCCGGTGACGTCGAGGAAGACGTCGTCGAGCGTCGGGGTGCGCAGGGTGAGCGAGCTGACCCCCACGTCGCAGCCGTCGAGCGCGACGGCGACGCCCGAGATCGCCCGGGCCCCGTCGGAGGCGGCGCAGGAGATCTCGTCGCCGTGGATCTCGACTCCGTCGATGCCCGCCACGTCGCGCACCGCGTCGGCGGCGACCTGGGGGTCCCCGTCGACGCGGGCGACGATCAGGTCGGTGCCGATGGCGCGCTTGAGCTCCGACGGGGTGCCCTCGGCCTCGAGCCGCCCGTCGGCGATGATCCCGACGCGGTGCGCGAGCTCGTCGGCCTCCTCCAGGTACTGGGTGGTCAGGAAGATCGTCATCCCCTCCTGCGCGTTGAGCGCGCGCACCTCCGTCCAGACGTCGCTGCGGCTGACGGGGTCGAGCCCCGTCGTCGGCTCGTCGAGGAAGAGGACCTGCGGCTTGTGGATCAGCGACATCGCCAGGTCGAGCCGACGCTTCATCCCGCCGGAGTACGACTCGACGCGGTCGTCGATGGCGGACCCGATGTCGACCAGGCCGATGACGTCGTCCATCCGGGTGCGGATGTCACGGTCGGTGAGCCCGTAGAGCATCCCCTGGAGCTCGAGCAGCTCGCGGCCGGTCTGCTTGCCGTCGAGGGAGGCGTCCTGGAGGGCGACGCCGATGCGCAACCGGATCGCGGACGCTTCCGTCGCGACGTCGTGACCGGCGACGGTCGCTTCGCCGCTGGTCGGTGCGAGCAGGGTGCACAGCACCTTGACCGTCGTCGACTTGCCGGCACCGTTGGGCCCCAGGAAGCCGTAGATCTCCCCGACGGCCACGTCGAGGTCGACCCCGTCGACGGCGTCGTTCGCACCGAACGACCGCTTCAGCTGGTGTGCCGTGATCGCGGACGTCATGCGCCGTCATCGTGCCAGGCCGGATCGCAGACCGCACACCTCTTCTCGACCAGGTCCGCCTCGGGTCGGGCCCGGCGCGGGCGCGGGTGCGGTCAGCAGCAGGTCGGGGGGGCCGGAGGCGGTGGCGGGGACGGCACCGGGTTCGTCGGCTTCGGCGTCGCCGGTCTTGACGTACCACTCCCATGCCGCGCCGTCGGGCGACTCGACCCACGTCTCGGTCTTGCGCGCGAAGCAGCACACGGTGTCGTCCACTCCCGTCGTCTCCACACCGCGGCTGGTGAGTCGCTCCTCGGCCGTCGTCACCTCGGCGGAGGTGGTCGTCTCGACGCCGAGGTGGTTGAGGTGGTGGAACGCGCTCGCGTCGGCGTCGCGGTCCTCGAACAGGACGAGCTTCAGCGGCGGGTCCTCGACGGCGAAGTTCGCGTAGCCGGGTCGGACCTTGGCGGGCTCGGTGGCGAACATCCGGGTGTAGAAGTCGATCGCGGCGTCGAGGTCGCGGACGTTGAGGGCGAGTTGCAGGCGCATGCCCGCAGCCTACCCCTTCATATCGATGTTCGTCGATACGTCAGCGCGCGCGCAGCTCCAGGCGGTCCCTCTGGAGGATCCGGTACGAGCGGTCCTGCTGCTCGAGCCACCCGAGCCGGATGAAGCTCGCGATCGCCTTGTTGACCCGCTCGCGCGACGCGCCGACCATCCCGGCGAGCTCCTCCTGGGTCACCGGGAGGGTGAACTGGTCTTCACCGTCGGCGAGCTCGAGCAGCCGCTTCGCCGTGCGTCCGGTGACGTCGAGGAAGACGGAGTCGGCGAGCGCCTCGTCCGTCGCCCGGATGCGCTGCGCGAGCATGCGCGTCACGTTCCACAGCAGCTTCGGGTGGTCGTCGAACATCTTCAGCACCGGCTCGAACGGGATCACGAACACGCTCGTCGGCTCCAGCGCACGCGCCATCGCGGAGCGCGGCCCGTCGTCGAGCATGCTCATCTCCCCGAACAGGTCGTTGGGCTCCATCAGCGCGACGACGCTCTCGCGACGGTCGATCGGGTTCGCGATCGCGATCGCGAGTCGGCCACGCAACACCAGGTAGAGGGCATCGGGCGGGTCCCCCTCGTTGAACAGCACGTCCCCGCGGATCAGGTGCCGCTCCTGGCCCGACGCCGCCACGCTGCGTAGCGCGTCGGGGGTGGCGTCGGCGAAGAAGTCGGTGCGGGAGAGGGTCTCTTCGTGGGCCATGACGCCGGTCACGGTACTACCCTCGCGCCCCGTGGGTCGCGTCGAAACACCTGGTGACCCGACACCTGCACCGGCCGCGTCGACGGAGTCCGGAGCGGTCTGGACGATCGTCGTGGCCGGCGGCTCGGGTCGGCGCTTCGGCCGGGCCAAGCAGTACGAGTGGATCGGGCCCGAGCGGATGATCGATCGGTCACGCCGCGTGGCGACCGACCGCTCCGACGGCGTCGTGGTGGTGGTCCCCCCGGACGACGTCGAGCGAGAGGGCGGGGTGGCGGGCGGATCGACGCGCAGCGCATCGGTGCGCGCCGGGCTCGCCGCCGTGCCCGCCGCCGCGGGGGTGATCTGCGTCCACGACGCCGCCCGCCCCTTCGCGGGGCCCGAGGTGTTCGATCGCGTCGTCGCGGCCGTGCGCGGCGGCGCCGACGCGGCGATCCCCGCGATCCCGGTGACCGACACGGTGAAGCAGATCGCCCCCTCCGCAGGGACCGACCACGTCGGCGCCGTCGGCGGGATCGACGGCGTCGTCGGCGTCGTGGTGGCGACACCGGATCGCGACCTCCTCGTGGCCGTCCAGACGCCTCAGGCCTTCCGTGCGTCGCGGCTGCGCGAAGCGCACGCGTCCGGCGCCGAGGCCACCGACGACGCCGCCCTCGTCGAGGCGGCCGGCGGCACGGTCGTCGTGGTGGCGGGTGACGTCGCGAACCGCAAGATCACCGAACCCGACGACCTCGCGTGGGCGATCGAGCACCAGCGCCGGACGTCGGTCGAGACGGCGGCTCGTCCGTGACGTCCGCCGCCGACCTGCGCGTCGGGCAGGGGTTCGACGTCCACCGCTTCAGCGACGACCCGGACCGACGCCTCGTGCTCGCCGGGTGCGAGTTCGACGGGGAGCCGGGTCTCGTCGGCCACAGCGACGCGGATGCCGTGTCGCACGCGTGCAGCGACGCGCTGCTCGGGGCCGCGAACCTCGGCGACATCGGCGTCCACTTCCCCGACACCGATCCGAGGTGGCGGGGGGCCGACTCGATCGAGCTGCTGCGCCACGTGGTCGCTCTCGTCACCGACGCCGGGTGGAGCGTCGCGAACATCGACTGCGCGGTCGTCTGCGAGCGACCGAAGCTCGCGCCCCGCCGCGACGAGATGCAGTCGACGCTGTCGGGAGCGGTGGGCGCTCCCGTGTCGATCAAGGGGAACCGGGCCGAGCGCCTCGGCTCGATCGGGCGGTCGGAGGGGATCGCATGCTTCGCCACGGCCCTGCTGGTGCGCGAACCGGGGTCGTGACGCCATGCTGCGTGCCGCGATGACGGACGACGAGGAGCGCGGATGAGCAAGCAGGGTCGAGGCAGGTCGGGCCGCTCCGGCGGTCGGCGCGACGGGGGGCGCGACCAGGGGCGCGACCAGCGCGGCGGGCGCACGGGAGGTCCGCGATCCGGCGGGGCCGATCGGGGCGGCGCTCGATCGGGCGGGCGAGCTCCGGCGCGCGGGGGGTCCGACGGTCGGGCGAAGGGATCCGCCGGACCCGCGAAGGGTCTCGGCGGACGCCAGATCGAGGGACGCCAGGCCGTGCGCGAGATGCTCATCGGCCGGGCGCGCAAGGTGCACGAGGTGTGGATCAGCTCCGAGCTCGAGGGTGATCCCGGGGTCGACGACATCGTGACCATCGCCGCCTCGCAGCGGGTGCCGGTGGTTCACGTGGCCCGGTCGCGCCTCGAGCGCGAGGCCCGCAGCGAAGCGCCCCAGGGCGTGCTCGCTCATGCGGCGGAGCTCCCGGAGGCCGACCTCGGTGAGATGCTGCGCGGCGACGGGACGACCCCGCCGTTCCTCGTCGCCGTCGACGGGGTGACCGATCCGGGCAACCTCGGCGCGATCGTGCGCAGCTGCGACGGGGCGGGCGTCACCGGGATCGTGCTACCGCGCCACCGAGCGGTGCACGTCACCCCCACCGTCGCGAAGGCCGCCGCGGGGGCCGTGGAGTTCGTCCCGATGGCGCTCGTCCCGGGGCTGCCGACCGTCCTCGCGCAGATGAAGGACCACCGGATCTGGGTCGTGGGACTCGACGACGAGGCGGACCGCACCCTCTTCGAGCTCGGCGACCTCGCGGTCGAGCCGATCTGCCTCGTCGTGGGCGCCGAGGGTGCGGGTCTGTCGCGGCTGGTGCGCGAGCGCTGCGACGCCCTCGTGTCGATCCCGATGCTCGGCGGGGTGAGCTCGCTGAACGTCTCGGCGGCGACCGCGCTGTCGACCTACGAGGTCACGCGAGCGCGCGCAGCCGCACGCTAGGCCCGACGTAGCCTCGGATCGATGCGCACCGCCGACGACGGCTCCGACCGCTGCGTCGACCACCGGGTCCCGGCGGCGACGGCGTTCGGGCGACGCCGCTTCATCGCCACCGCCGCGGCGGCGACCGCCGCCGCCGGCCTGGCGACCGCGGGCCGAGCCGTAGCGGCCCCCGCGCCACCGGCTCGATACGTCGCCCTCCCATCGCTGCGCGTCGCCGACACGCGACCGGCGAGCCGTGTCGGTCCACCGCGGCAGGGGAACGTCGTGCGGATCCCGATCGCCGGGCGCACGGTGGACGGGGTGACCGTGCCGGGTGACGCGACCACGGCCGTGCTCACCGTCGTCGGGATCGACCGCTCCGGAGAGCGCAACTTCCTGTCCGCCTTCCCGTCGGGGTCGGCGTGGCCCGGGACCTCGAACCTGAACACGGAGGAGGCCGACGTCGCCGTCGCCAACCTGGTCACCGTGCGCCTCGGCGCGTCCGGGGCGCTCGACGTCCGTGCGGAGCGGGCCGCCGACGTGGTGGTCGACCTGGCGGGGGTGTACGTCGAGGCGGACCGGGGTCGGGCGACCGAGGGCCGGTTCCGCGCCGTCGCGCCGCCCCGGCGCGTCGTCGACACCCGCACGACCCCCGGGATGCCCGGTGCCGGAGGGGTGGTCCGCGTCGATCTGACGCCCTACGTGCAGACCGAGGTGATCGACGTCGACGCGACGGCCGTCTCGGTCAACCTGACCGCGGCGCGCCCCGTGGCCGACGGGTTCCTCACGGCCTACCCGTTCGGGACGTCCCTGCCGTCGACGTCGTCGGTCAACGTGGCGCGGGGGCGCGACCGGGCGATCGGCGCGATGGTCACCCTCGGACGGGACCGCGACGGCCGGGTCGGCTTCGAGGTGTTCGTCGAGCGGGGAGCGCACGTGATCGTCGACCTCATGGGCTACATCACCGGGCCCTCCGCGACGTCGTCGACGACCGGGTTGCTGGTCGCGCTCGATCCGGAACGGGTGATGGACACCCGGGTCGGTTTCCCGTCGGGCGCATCCCGCCTGTGGCCGGGCTGGACCCAGGCGTTCCGCCTGCCGAGCTCGATCCGCGACGAGGCGGGGACCGCCGTGCTCAACCTGACCGTGGCTCGCGCCCTCGGACCGGGCTTCTTCTCCGTGAACGCAGCCCAGACGCGTGACTCGACCCCGACGGTGTCGAGCCTCAACGTCGCTGCGGCGGGGGAGAACACGGCGAACCACGTCGTCAGCGAGGTGAGCAACGCCGGCGTCGAGGTCTACTCCCAGACGGGGGGCGACGTGATCGTCGACCTGGTCGCGTACTACACGGGGCCGCCCCAGCAGGCGACGACGCCGATCCCGGCCAACCCGCCACCTCCGTCGCGGTAGACGATCGATCCGGCACCGGTGGCGCGGTTACCCTGTCGCACCTCGCCGGGTTAGCTCAGTTGGTAGAGCACTTGACTTGTAATCATGTGGTCGCGAGTTCGACTCTCGCACCCGGCTCCACGATCACCCCAGGTGGCAGGCCATTTCCGGATGGCGAGCTGGTTTCGAAACCAGCCTGCTGTCCACGAGGTGTCCACGAACGAGTGGCGTGGGCCCATGAAGCGCGCCCTCCGCAACCCCGTACGTCGGGCGGCGCATGGAGCTATCGGCTCGATCGGGGTTGACTAGGCGTGATCGGTGTCGAGCCTGGCTTCGTGTGACCGTCTCGGGTCGTGAGCGGTTGGCGCAGAGAGGGTCGGGCTGAGTCCACCGTTGCTGTCACGCGACCGGGCAGTCGATCCGTAGAAGGTGGCGGCCTCCAGGACGGACTGCGAGAACGTCAGCTGCTGTCGGTGTCCGTGTCCTCAATCCGGCGTTGGGTGACATCCTCTGAGGCTGGCGTCGCCGAGCGATATGGGGCGGTGGCCCGCCCGCGGACGTGCCGATCAGGAGTGGGTTGAGGGGCCCGCCGGAGCATGCTGATCTGAGCGGTGTTGACAACTGTTGTTAGCACCAGCAGACTGAGTACATGAGTCGCAAAACGATGAGCTTCGCACTCCCAGAGAACATGCGCGAGTACATCGACGCGCGTGTCAGCGACGGCAGCTACGGCAACACGAGCGAATACCTGCGTGAGCTGATTCGCCGAGACCAGCGCGAGCAAGCAGCTCAGCGACTCCGAGATCTCATCGCGGACGGGCTTGCGTCGGGCGAGGGCCGCAAAGCAACTGATGACGTGATCAGCGAAATCCGTGAGCGGGCACTCGGCACCGAAGCGTGACGCTCCCGATCCTTCGCCCGCAAGCCGAAGTCGATCTCGTCGAACGAACGCACTACTACCGAGATGAGGGCGGCTCGGACCTCGGTGAACGGTTCTTCGACGCAGCGATCACAGCGCTCAATGCGATTGGACGGATGCCCGGCGCCGGCTCGCCGCGCATCGGCGAGGTCTGTGGGATCGACGGCCTGCGTGTCCGCCGCATCCCGAACTTCCCGTGCGGCTGGTTCTACTTCGCCAGCAGCGATCACGTCGATGTCGTCCGCCTGCTCGCGGATGCTCAAGACATCGCAGCCGTCCTCGCTGATATCGATCAGGGGTAGCGATCGAACGTGCCGTTCTTTCGCTGTAGCCAGCTCCCTGGGTGGCCGTTGATATGCGCTGCCATCTGACCAACTTCGTTGTTCCCGAGCGGGTGGGGACTGGCGCGTACAAACAGGTGACGATGATCATCGACGAACCAGCAGCGACTCACCTGGTCGTCTCTCGAGCGAAATACTGCGCTGCCTTCTTGTCGGCCAGCTCGAGCCGCTCGCACCAAAGGTCGCCGAGCTGCTCGAAGGCATGGAAACCGACCTCCTGGCCTACACCGGCTTCCCCAACGCGCACTGGTTCAAGATCTGGTCGAACAACCCGATCGAACGCCTGAACCGCGAACTAAAACGACGCACAAGCGTCGTCAGCATCTTCCCCGACACCGCCTCGGTAATCCGACTCGTCGGCGCACTCCTCGTCGAGATCAACGACGAAATAATCGCCGCCGAACGCCGCTACATCTCCGCCGCCAGCGTCGCCGACATCGACGGAATCGAACCCGACCTACAATCCCTGCCAGCCGCGTCCCGCGACTGACACAGCAACAGAGGATCGCACGACCCTCCTACACCACCACCCGGGACGCAATCAGAACGGGACGCTGCTGCGCCAGAGTCCGTGCACTGGATCATTCAGGGTCGATCACGGCGAGAACCTTTCGTAACAGTCCGCTCAAGCGAGCTTGCTCAGATGTGTTGATGCCGGCGAACAGTCTCCGATCAGCCTCGACTATTTGTTTGAAGGCTGCGTCGACCGCAACGTCTCCTTCTGCAGTGAGGTGAACGAAATGGCTTCGGGCGTCGACTCGGTCCGGTTCGCGTTCGACGAAGCCCATCGCCTCGAGACGGTCGAGCCGTCCACTCATTCCAGCGCGCGTGACAAGAAGGTCTTCGGCCAGAGAGCTAGGCGTTCGGGGGGTGCTGGAGCGTCGAAGGGCGGCGGCAACCTCATAGTCTCCAACGACCTGAAAGCCTGCAGCGGCAACGGCGTCGCCTACATGTTCAGTACGAATTCTGTTCAGACGCCGCACCCTCATGCCGATGCCGAAGAGCGTCAGTTGCCGAGGTTCGACCAACCTCTCCCATAAGCGCGTTTCTCGATCAGTTGTGTCAGACGGTGAGTCCATATTCGAATTGTAGTTCGTTCGGTGAAGAACTATTCATCGCTTGACAGCGACACCTCCGAGGGGTACCGTCCTGATCGGTAGTTCGCCAACGATCTATCAGCCAGCGGAACTGGTCTGCCCCCTAGGAGTAAAGATGTCTCGAATGCGGTCTTGGGCCACTGTCACAGGGCAGATGATCTCGGTCGCTACCGTCGGTGTTGGCGGAGCAGGTGCAACTCCGGCAAGTCCGGTTTACGCGTCAGACGAGCCCAACGCCACTGAGGCAGTCGCCGAAGAATCTTGGGTCTTGGAGTCGGATCAGCCGGTTACCACCAAAACTATGAGAGAAGGGGCACCCACTGTCGACTCGCTTCTGACCGAATTACCGACGGGCGGCTACTGGTCGTCGGTACCGCCAGCTCGTACCGACAATGCAACAGTAAGCAGCGCGCCCGAAGTCAGCGTTGCGGACAGCGCCGCTTTCAGCGCTGCTGCGATCACTGTTGGGCAGTGCAGCTACGATCAGAAGTCCGATTGGCCGCACATTTCCGCCAATGGAACCGATGCGTCTGTGCACGCATGGTGGACCACCACGACTGCCTCGAGGTGTCCGACTACAGCCAAAGTGAAGGCGTACCTGCAAGCATCGTATTGTGATCGGTACGGCTGCCGGTGGATAACGGTGGCGGTCGGAACGGGCACGACAACGAGGCCAGGCGGCGGTGCCGGATATAGAGACAACGCACGCATGCGGTGTGCGAACCGCACAACGCAGGTGGCCTATCGCGGTGGTGCCGACGTTGACTTGATCGGCGTCAACGACCCCGGTGGCATCACGTGGGGTGCTCCGCGCGAGGGAGTAAATGCCCTGCGATGTGCGCCGTCATGATGACTTCGGCTGGCGGGCGGGTCCAGTGCGAAGGCCACTGCTGCAGAGCCGGAGCGCATGCCTTTCGGTGACCATCTCGCACCCGCCGAGTCAAGTGCTCCGGCTCGATGGATCCAAACATCGTGTTCGGGTGAACCAGGGACCGTAGCTGCTATTCTGCCGAACCATTTCGCAGCCTTCCTACGAGTGCGTCCACCTGGACGCAGCACGGACGCATGGTGGGCGGACTACCGTGCTCTGTTTTCAGTCATCGGATCCGTCGTCGAGCGATACACCTCTACTCCAGACAGGGCCTGGTTCGCGGTCTGGGAAGGTCACGGCTTCGTCATGCCTACGACTCAGAGCGCTCAGCCGGGTCCGTCGAACGTGGAAGGAACCTACCCATATCCCGCCCACGGTCAATCCGGGTGGAGCGCAGGCCGCCCTAGCCGACCCCACACTCCTGAAGAGCCTCACAAGCCATCCCGCTTCGAGCTACCTGATCGCTCCTACTACTTGATGGGAGGACCAATCGAGGCGGTCGGTACGTTGCGGTATCCAGACGTGGACGGGTGGCGCAATCCAGACCTGATGTGGCCCAGCGATAACCGATGGCTCCTCGCTACCGACGTCGACTTCTGGTCGCTCTACGTCGGCGGCGAAGATGCCCTGATCGCAGAACTTGCCAGAATCCTTCCGACCGAGAGTGACGTGGTCGGACTCGACGACCGACTAGAGATCGAGATCTGAGCATTCGATTGTCTGAGGTTATGGACGCCGGAGTACGGCCTGTTAAAACACTGAGTAGGGACTACTGAGCGACGGTTGACGTGTCATTACCGGCCGTGTCACGGGGGCCAGAACCGTCGGAACGAGGGCGCGCCGCTTACTGAGACAAACTGCGTACCCTCCGGGAGTGGAACCTCAACTGAGACGGTCGTTGGCGACCCGAGTAGTCCTCGGCGTGTGACCGCTGTTCGATCAAGCTGACCAACGTCCGCCGCTCGATCATTCGCTCGCTCCAAAGTGTTGGAGTTGACCTGATTCGTTGGACACCCGATTCTGGGGGAGACCCCTCAGAGGAAGGAGGCCCCGATGGGTCGTCCAGCGAAGTATCGAGCAGAGTTCCGACGAGAAGCGTTGGCGCTCGTGAAGTCATCAGGTCGTCCAATCGCGGAGGTCGCTAGATCTCTGTCGATTGCGGAGGGCACCTTGTGGAACTGGGTGAAGTCCGATCGAGAACAATCCGAGCGTGACGCCGACCCTGACGCTCTGTCGGAGTCCGAACGCGCCGAGCTGAAGCGGCTCCGCAGGGAAAACGTGCAGCTCGCGACCGACATGGAGATCTTGCGCAAGGCTGCAGCGTTTTGCGCCAGGGAGACGAACAGGTGACCGGCTTCCGGTTCGTCGACGAGCACAAAGCCGAGCACCGCATTGTTGATCTGTGTCGAGTCGCCGGGGTCGCGAGGTCGAGGTACTACTTGTGGCGCACCCGCACGCCGTGTGCACGCCAGCGAGCGAACGCGGCGCTGTTGGTAGAGATCCGCGAGATCCACGAACAATCCCGACGTACGTATGGGGCGCCCCGGGTCACGGGCCAGCTACGTCGACGCGGGCATCGTGTCGGCCAAAACCGTGTCGCCCGGCTGATGGCCGACAACCACCTGGTCGGCGCGCACGCACGCCGCAAATTCCGGCGTGGCCGCCACCCCAAGATCGTGCCGGCACCGGATCTATTGCAACGCGACTTCACCGCCGAACAACCCGACACCCGTTGGGTTGCGGACATCTCCGAGTTCAAGTGCTGGGACGGCAAGCTCTACCTCGCCGGCATCCGTGATCTCCACGACCACACCCTCGTGGGCTGGTCGATGGGCGAACGCCAGACCACCGACCTCGTGATTGCTGCGTTGGTGATGGCGCTCGGTCGCCGCAACCCCGGCCGCGATCTGGTCCACCACGCCGACCACGGCGCCCAATACACCTCACTCGAGTTCACCAACCGACTCCACGACTGGGGCCTCGTCGGCAGCTACGGCTCGGTCGGCGACTGCTTCGACAACTCTGCCATCGAGAGCTACTGGGCCCTCATGAAGACCGAGATCCGCCACATCTGGGGACCGTTCGGCGAGCGAACCAGATCCGAGATGCGCACGATCCTGTTCGACTACATCGAGACGTTCTACAACCGCACCCGCCACCAACAAGGCCTCGGCCACCGCACCCCAGCCGAGGTCTACGCTCAAGCCCTGACAGGCTGATCTACGAAAACCCCGTGTCCATCAGATCGGGTCAACTCCAGTGTCGGCGGCACCGTCAAGTGGGCATCACGTCAAGGACGATCAGAATGCTCACGCCGACGCTTGATCAAGCCGCCCCGATCCGGCATGATGCGCACGTCAAGGTGCCCCATATCGCTCAACGTTTCGCTTCGCCCCCCTGTCTGTCAGGCTGAGGTGAGACACCGGTGATGCCGGTGCTCACTGTCCATCGGGGCGAGAACAAGGACACCTGACCGATGACCATGACCACAACCACCACATCAGTTCGCGCCCAGAATGGGAGCGTGAACGAACACGATGATGCTGTCGATCCGGCAGCGAAACCGACCCGTCGACGGTTCTCGAACGTCTTCAAGGACCGCGTCATCGACGAGTACGACAACGCCGCGACCAGCGAGGAGCGCGGTGCGTTGTTGCGCCGCGAGGGCTTGTACACGTCGCATATCTCGGAGTGGCGCAACCAGCGCGCCCGCCGCGACCAGCCGGCCACAACGGCCAAGGATCGTCGACGTCGCAGCGCGGAGCAGGCCGAACTCGACCGGCTCCGGAAGAAGAACGCGAAGCTCGAGTCGGAGCTGGAGCGCACGAAGTTGGCGTTGGAGATCACGGGAAAAGCACACGCGCTCTTGGAGCTGCTCTCCGAGAGCGCGGACATCGACCCGAAGTACAAGCAGTGATCGACACCCACCTCAACGACCTCACCGCAGCGACGTCGACCAGACAAGCGTGCCGTCTGCTCGGCCAGCCCCGGGCCTCGCACTACCGGCGCTGTCGACCACCCAAGTTGGGTCCGCCCGCACCTCGACCGGTGCCACCGAACAAGCTGACCGAGGCCGAGCGCCAACACGTGCTGGCGGTGCTGCGTTCGCCGGAGTTCTGCGACCTCGCACCCGCCCAGATCTGGGCGCGACTCCTCGACAACGGCACCTACCTGTGCTCGATCTCGACCATGTACCGCCTGCTGCGCATCGCGGGTCAGAACCGCGAACGACGCCGCCAGCGCACCCACCCGGCACGCAAGAAACCCGAACTCATCGCCACTGCACCCAACGCCGTCTGGTCGTGGGACATCACCAAGCTGAAGGGCCCGACGCGTGGCGTCTACTACGAGTTGTTCGTGATCATCGACATCTACTCCCGCTATGTCGTCAACTGGTGCGTCGCACCAGCAGAGACCGGCCAACTCGCTGCCGACTTCATCGACGCCGCCTACCGAGACCAAGGTGTCGCGAAGGGCGAGTTGGCGTTGCACGCCGACCGCGGCAGCGCAATGACCTCCAAGCCGGTGTCACAACTGCTGGTCGATCTCGGCGTCGCACGATCCCACTCCCGGCCGCACGTCTCCAACGACAACCCCTACTCCGAAGCCCAATTCAAGACGCTGAAATACTGCCCGGCGTTCCCCGACCGATTCGGCTCCATCGCGGATGCCAGAGCGTTCTGCGCCGAGTTCTTCGATCACTACAACCACGTGCATCGCCACTCCGGGATCGGGCTCCACACGCCGGCCTCGGTTCACTACGGCACCGCCGACCAGATCCGCGAGCAGCGGTCGGTCACCCTCGACGCTGCCTACGCCTCAAACCCGGCCCGATTCCGTCACCGCCGGCCCGAACCCCCGAAACTCCCAGCTGTCGCCTGGATCAACGAACCCCAACGCGAGGCCCTCATCCACTCAAACTAGAAATGTCTCAAACGGCTTGACAGGTTCCGCCCGGGTGCCCTGAGAGTGCCGCTCGGCAACGATCACCGAGCCGGCGTTGGGTGACACCCTCGGAGCCTCTCACCGTCAAGCGCGATGGGGCCGGTCGCCCGGCCGCGGTCGTGCCGTACTGCTCGGCAAGTTCCGCCGATCTCGTTGAACGATATGGGTTCAGGCGAAGCCCATGTCCGATCGCCGCAGCGGTCCACCGACGGGCCTCGGCGCGCCCGCCAGCAGAACTCGAGCTGGATGTTGGAGCATCGAGCTGGGGTGTGTTCATCAACTGTGGTCGTCGTCGCAGAGACTCTCGATGCGGTTTCGTTCCGCTTGCCGAGACGGAATCGAGCCGAGCGGTGTCGGAGGGTGCCTGGAACGGAGTCGGGTTCGCGTGGCCGTGTCACCCGAATGTGGTGGTGGCGGCAACGATGCGCGCGTGAGGACGCATCCGGCGTCCGCTGCGACAGGAGGAGAGACGACATGAGGATCATCCGACGAGACCGACGGATCGAGCGCACGTCCGCCACGAGGCGACGGGTGGGAGCGATGCTGACGGCGGGACTGGCGGCGGCCTCCGTCGCCGCCACATCGGCGGGACCCGTGGAGGCCGGGCGGGGCCAGTCCGACCTGGCGCAGGTTCGCGCCGCGACCGCGAGGTTCCACCGCGTCTCGGTGGCCGAGGCGGCGGGCCACCAGCTCGGCTGGAAGAACCCGGACATCCCGATCGACGGGTGCGTCGCGCACCCGACCGACGGCGCGATGGGGTACCACTGGTTCGACCACGACGCGATCGAGGACGTCGCGCTCGACCCGATGCGTCCGGAGGGGCTCGTCTACGAGCAGCTCCCGAACGGCGAGATGCGGCTGGTGGCGGTCGAGTGGATCGTCCCGGCCGACGCGTGGCACGCCGCCGGCAACGAGGACCCGCCGAGCGTCCTGGGCCAGGAGCTCGGCATCCTCAACCCGGCGCTCGGTTGGTACATCCTGCACGCCTGGGTCTGGAAGCCGAACCCGTCCGGGATGTTCGTCAACTGGAACCCCGACGTCGACTGCCCGTGACCCGGTCGTGACGGCGACCGGAACGGCGGTCTGATCGGACGGGCCGTGCGCACGGTGCGGAGACGTGCGCACGGCCCGACTCGCGATCTCCCGGGTCCTGTCACCCGAAGCGTGGGTGCGTGGCAACGTCCGGTCGTGAACGAGGTGTCGATCGAGGAGGCGTACGGCGCGCACGCCGGCGATCTCGTCCGCTACGCCCACGTGCTCGTCGGCGGTTCGGCAGCCGCCGATGTCGTGGCCGACACCTTCGCCGATCTGCTCCAGCACCCGAACGGCGCGTGGGCGAGCGCGCAGGACCCGAGGGCGTTCCTCTTCGGGGCCGTCGCGAACCGCGCCCGGATGCACCACCGCACGAACGGTCGCCGCCGCCGCCGCGAGCAGCTGGCGGCGCGGCAGCGCGCCACGGAGGCGGACGCGGACGCGGACCTGCATCGCGTGCTCCCGGCCGAGCTCGACGACCTGAGCGTGCAGCAGCGTGCGGTCACCTACCTGACGTACTGGCACGATCTTTCGGTCCCGCAGGTGGCCGAGACGCTCGGGGTGGCCGACGGAACCGTTCAACGTCAACTCGCGCGAGCTCGCGACCGGATGCGGGGAGCGATGTCGTGAGCGACCTGACCGATGACCAGATCCGCGAGTTGATGGAGAGGGCGATGGCCCATGCGCCGGAGCCGCACCCGTGGGAGGACGTCCGACGACGCGGGGCAGCCCACGACGACCCCGCCGCCGTCCCCGTCCATCGCCGGAGCTGGGTGTGGCTCGCGGCGGCGGCGTGCGCGATCGCGCTCGTCGCCGGGTTCGTGGTGCTCACCGAGTCCGACGGCGACAGGATCCGAGTGATCGACGAACCCGTCCCGACGGCACCCACCACTCCCGAAACCACCACCGCCCCGACGACGACCGACGTTCCGACGACCACGACCTCGGTGCCGGAGGTCGAATCAGCCGGCTGGTCGGGCGGACTGCTTGATGACCTCGACACCGAGTCGCTGCGTCCACTCGATGGGTATGCCGACGGTGACGCCATCATTCCGACCGGCCCCGGCGGCTGGCGAGTGGAGAGCTCGCGATGGGGGACGGGTGAGGGTCCGGCATCGACTGAGTGGTACGTGAGTGTCACCAACGCTCCGCCAGACCGAGGGTTCGAAGAACAGCTCCTTCAGGTCATGTCGACTGACGAGCCCTGCGGGTTCACGCGCTTGTGTCGGCGCACGGGCGAAGCGGTGACGATCGACGGTGTCGTGTGGAAGTCCCTCGTCCCCGACGGGGTGGAGGAGGGAACCGATGAGTTCGTCGCCAACATGTCGCTGAGAGCGGGTGTCGGGGATCGTTGGGTGTTCCTCGCTCTGGCAAACTCTCAGGTGCTCGACGGCACGCCGTTCGAAGAACCTGAGGTCATCGAGTTCCTCGAAGATCTCCGCGTCGGCTCACCCGAGGTCTTGATGCCGATCGGCGAGGCGTGTTGGCAATGTGGCGTCGCCGGCGCAGAAGGCGATCCATTCGCCGCTACGGAATCGCCGACGGCAGCACCCACCACGACATCGGACGGCGCGCAGACCCCAACCTCGGAGCCAGGAGCGCAGACGCCGGACAGGATCGGTTCCGAAACGGGTCGTCCGCTCGCCGAGCTCGTCGACGGTGATGTCGTGTTCCCCACCTACATCCCGCCAGGTCTGACACTCCGGCCTGAGGCGCAGATCTCTGAGCAGCCGGGGCTCTCCGAGTTCTCCGTCACGCTGGAGGCCGCCGACGGGGAGCACTCCGCTTCGATCCGCCTCTGGCAGGAAGGCGGCCCGATCGGTCCGGCACCCTCAGACGATCCCAACCATCCGCGTGTCGAGGTCGCCGGCCTCACCTGGGAATGGAACGACTTCGAGTCGGCGCGGATCACCTACGTCGGTTCGTTCTCGGTCTGGGTCTACCTCCACGGTCTCGACAGGTCGGAAGCCGAACGTTTCATCGAGGGCCTACGAGCCATCCCCATCGAGCAGTTCCCCAACCCGATCGCGTCCGACAGCCCCGACGGCCTCTCGGTCACCGACAACAACAACACCGATGGTGCCGAGATCGTGGCGACCGACGATGAGTTCGAACTCACAGCAGTACGTGTATCGGATCAGGTGTGCACGAAGCTGGAACAGACCACCGACCCCGTCACGATGACGTTTGCAGCCAACTGCTGGGATTCGGAGCGATTGGCCGATTCCGGAATCGTGGACTTCGTTCCCGTCGACCTCACCGACACGGAGCACCTGATCATCGCGATCCTCGACTCTTCGAACGCGATGAGCGTGCGGATCACCTCGCCTGACGGGGAGTCCGTCGTGGTCCCGACCGGACCGGCCAACCAGGCCATCGACGGCCGCTTCTTCCTCGCCCGCCTCATCCTGGACGTCAGCGACGGAATCCGACTCGACCAGTTCACCATCGAGGACGCCTCGCCGTAGCGACCGTCCCTGATCGCCAGGAGCGTGATGCATGCATGACGTGAGCAATCGTTCGCGACGTCGCGACACGGGGCGCCCGATACCGGGTCGCGGCGATCCGGGTTTGGATCAGTCGTCCATACCGCACGGAACACCACTCGAAGACCACCGCGATGTGTGGATGGCACTCCGGCCCGAAACCGGCGAAACACGCGTGAATCGCATGCGCCCATCTCCCGCATCAGCTGTCCACGAGGTGTCCACCAGTTGTCCACCATCACACGTCACCCGACGGAATGGCTGGACGCACACGATCGCCAGTTCCGAATGTTTCTGGACTGCCACGCACTGGCCAAGACCCGCCGGACGGCCCACCTGAGCCTTGTGATCATGTGTCTGCGGGTTCGGCTCCCGCACCCGGCTCCAAGATCGAGATCGCCTCCCGTCCCGTCGTCGGGCACCGACGCGCACGGCCAGCACGTCGGCCGGCCATCCCCATGATCGGCACCCGGTGAGAGGTCGAGCTCGACACCTCCCGCCCCGACGACACGACACCACGACGACACGACACCACCGAGAGGAGCACCTGATGGGCGGGTTGCGCCAGTGGCGACCCTTCGAGGACGCCGGGGTCCAGCTCGTCGGGCTCCGTCGGCGCGACGACGGTCGCGACGGCGGTCGCAGCGACGCGTCCTCGGCTCGATCAGGCGCCTCGGCGGTCGGGCACCAACCCGACGACGTGCACATCCGAGGTCGCCGCGCTCCTCGGTCGGATCGCGTCACGAGCGTCGGCGGACTCGAGTCGCCGTCGGCGCTTGACCCGGTACATGTCGCGGTCCGCCTCGGCGATCATCGACGCGACGGGGTCGCGCGACGACGACGAGGTCCCGACGCTCAAGACGATGCTGATGCCGTCGTGGACGAAGCGCGACGAGAGCTTCGCCGCGACGCGACAGGCCTGTCGATCGGTGCGACCGGAGCCCGTGACGGCGACGATGAACTCGTCGCCGCCGACCCTGGCGGTGAGGGAGCCGACCGGGCTGATGTCGTCGATCCGTCGTGCCGTCGCGGCGAGGACCGCATCGCCGACGTGGTGGCCGTACGTGTCGTTGATCGTCTTGAACCCATCGATGTCGACGTAGAGCAGCGCGACGTCCGCGGCGTCATCGCGCAGGAGCGGTTCGAGGCGCTCCTCGAACGCACGGCGGTTCAGCAGGCCCGTGAGCGAGTCGGTGTCGGCGAGGCGCTGCAGCCGCCGCTCGGCACTGCGCAGGTCGGTGACGTCGGACATCGAGACCGCGATCGCGCCGACGGCGGCTTCGGCTCGCAGGTCGGTGGCGCGCATCTCGAACCACCGCCGCTCGCCGTCGACGGTCCTCATCACGACCGAGCCAGCGACGACGTCGCCATCGAGGTGCGCGATCATGTCGCCGATCGCTCGACGATCGGTCTCGTCGATCAGGTCCAGGATCGAGTTCCCGCAGACGACATCCGGATCCGCGCCCAGGCACCTGGTGATCGCGGCGTTGACCGACAGCAGCGTCCCGTCGCCGTCGACCATCGCGAGGATCGCGGGGGAGTGGTGGACGAGGCGGTGCAACATCGTGGAGTCGTTCCCCGCGAGCTCGAGAGCGCCCCGATCGCCGACTCGTCGGATCACGAGCACGATCGCCTGCTCGAGCTCCCAGACCACCGAACGACCGCGCAGCTCGACCCCGACGAGCTCGCCGTCCGCACGACGGATCCGCACCGCCAGCAACCCTCCGACGTCCTTCTGGCCCACCGAGGCGCACGCGTTCATCGCGATCAGGTGGTCGTCGGGGTGCACCGCGTCGAGCATCGACCGTCCCAGCCAGCGATCCACGTCGTCGTCGAGCAGCTCCTCGGCGGCACGGTTGGCCCAGAGGACCTCCCCGGAGCACGACGTCACGATGACGGCGTCGGGCAGTTCTCGAAGGACCGACGCCAGATCTGACATGTGCGGTTCATCGGCACTCGCGGCTCCACGGCGTGTCATGAGATGGGCAAGATCCACGGGCGCGAACGGGATGTCGACGACGAAGGCGCGCGGGGGCGGGAGCGTGAGGTCGACGGGGGTGGCGCCCTCCGGGCCGAACCGGCCCGTTCGCTCGATCGAGGACGTGCCGATGGAGCTCGTGACGGTCGCACGACGATCTCGGCTCGTGCGTGTCGGTACAGTCCGTCGGGTGAGGATCCCCACCGCCGCCATCGTCGCCACCGGCCTGCTCGGGGGGTACCTCGTCGCGCGCGAGACCGAGATCCGCCCGCTCGGCGGTGCGGTGCTCGCGACGGCGGGGGTGATCGCCGGACGCGAGTGGCTCCGCACGGTCGGGCCGGTCGGGACCGCTGCGCTGACGACCGTCTACCTCGGCGGGTTCGGTGCGTCCCATCCGCTGGCGAAGAAGATCGGGGCGTGGCCGGCGGTTGCCTCGGCGACGGCGCTCAGCAGCGCCGCGTCGTGGATCGTGTCGGATCGCCGAGCCTGATCCTCGACGGCCGCTGCGGTGGCTCGCCGCGCCGGGTGCTCACCCGATCGGCCGTCCGGTCGACGACTCGACCGCGACGTTCCGGCCGTCGGACCGTGGCGGGCCGAGCCAGCGGACGGCGACGATCGAGCCGACCAGCCCGCCCGTGGACGACAGGAAGAGGTCGCCGATCGTGTCGACGTAGGTGAGCGCCAGGCCGCCCGCGCCGCCGAACCCGTCCTCCGAGACCGCCCACTCCATGATCTCCCACCAGACGATGGCGATCGCGCCGAACCCGTACCCCAGCAGCACGGCGTCGCGCCGGTCCCTGACGACCCGGAACCGGAACGCGTGGTAGGCGCCGACCAGCAGGACCCAGTTGAGCGCGTGCAGCACGTCGTCGGTCCGGTCGAACCCGTCGTACACGCCGAGCAGGTTGCCGAGCGTGTCGATCAGGAAGGGGGCGCAGAGCAGCGCGTCGGCGGTGTGCGGGTACGGGTCCCACCCACGCACCCGGGCGAGGATCGGCACGATCAGCGGCGGTGCCAGGAACAGCGGAGCCCGGAACCCCATCGCCTTGCCCTCGACGGTGTCGGGGGTGAGCCCGACCGCGATCGCGAAGCTGGCGACCAGCGCCACCTTGACGGCGAGGTTCACCGAACGAGCCGCCGGGGTCCGATCCACGTCGAGCACGCGCGAGTCGGAGCCGGGGCGGTGCGTGGCGTCGTTCGTCACCTCCGGACGCTACTGCGTGCTCCGGCTCGGCCCGTGGGCATCGCGGACCCGTCGGAGATCCGGGCCGCTCCGGACGGAGCCATCGGTCGCCCCCTACGTGGCAGCGGCGACGAGCCAGGCCGTCACCACCACGACGAACACCAGCAGGATCGCCTCGGCCGTCACCGTGGAGCGCAACCGGGCGAGCAGCTCGGGCGATTCCGGCCCCTCCTCGAGAGCCGGCAGGAGCCGGAAGTGGTTGTTCGCACCGCAGGCCATCGCGAGCACGACCGCCGACGTCTTGAGGAGCAGGATCCGTCCCCACTGGGTGCCGGTGAGATCGCCGAACGTGTCGAGGACGAGGACGGCCATGATCGCCCCGGCGGCGACGACGGTCCCGAGCGAGATCGTCGCGATCTTGGAGAATCGCACGACGAGCTCCACGGCTCGCATCGGGCGACCCGATCGGTGTCGTGACCACACGATCGCCCCCATCGTGACGACGCCGCCGACCCACACGGCGCCGGCCAGCACGTGCACGCTGTTCACCAGCGCGTGCAGCGGGCGCGAACCCCTGCTGACGGTGTGACCGTCGAACCAGAACGACGCGACGATCACGGCGGCTCCGGCGAGGGCGGGCCACGACCTCGGGGTCGGGCGCCAGCGGACGACCGGGTCGACGGCCGGGTGGGCGTCGCTGCGGGTGATGTCGTCGACGACCGCCGCCGACAGCGAGCGGGCGGCCGATGGTCGGCGCACCCGACGCTGGACCGGGCTGCGCGAGATCGACCCGGCCACGCCGAGGGCGAGGCCCACCCCGCCCACCACGCGCAAGACGGTCGCGAAGCCGGGCGCGGTCGTCCAGGCGTCAGCGAGCGACAGGTCACCGATCCGAGCCGTGCCGACGTACTCGACGACGGCGCCGGCTGCGACGACGCCCCCCAGCACCCGGACACCGACCAGCGCGGCGGCGATCTCCTCGCGCCCGCCGCGCAGCGCCGTCGCGACGAAGGCGAGGGCGCCGATGCCGAGAGCGACCCCGGTGAAGCCGATGACGCGACCGACCAGCGCCGTCGTCTCGCCGGGCGTCGATCCGTCGACCACGAGGAACTCCTCGAGCGTCGGGCCGTCGGAGTCGGAGGGGTCGACGGCCCCGGTGGCGGTCGTGTCGTCGGGTCCGGCGGTGGCCGGCTCGGCGTCGGCCGGTTCCGTCGGGACCGGAGCGGTCGAGTCCGAGACGGCGGCGGCGACGGTCGTGGACGGCGCGGATCGCTGCGTGGTGGCGGTCGTCGATGCCGCTGTCGTGGACGTCTCCGCCGGGGCGTCGACGGTGAAGGAGAAGGCCCCCTCGATCGGGTGGGAGTCGGCCGCCTGGACGGTCCAGCGGACGCCGATCGGACCGCCGGCGAGGGGAGGATCGAAGCGGACCTCGAACACCCGGTCGTCCGGGGTCTCGATGCTCGCCGCCTCCTGGATCGCCCCGTCGGGGGTGAGCGCCACGAACCGGTCGCCGACCGGGGTCGCGTCGCCGGTGAACGTGATCGTGATCTCCTCAACGGGCTCGTCGACCGTGGAGCCGTCGGCGGGCGTCGACGACTCGAACCCGGTGTGGGCCGAGACGACCGGCGGGGGGCCGAGGATCGCGACGAGGGCAGCGAGGGCGCCGAGGAGCGCCACGAGCGAGCGCACCACGGTGAGGCGCGGACGACCTGCACGGAGCTCGTTCACGGACATCGACGTCCACTGTAGGACCCGTCCGCCGGGAGCCGTCGGGGTCGGAGGCGGCAGCGGTCGCCGATGGGACGAGGACCCGGCGACGCGAGCGCGCCGTCGGGTGGTCAGGTGCGGTGGTACGGGTGCGGGACCCGGATGCCGACCCCGTCGGCGACGTGGCGGTAGAAGCTCACCTCGCCCGGGGAGAACCTACGTCAGGTCGTGCCGGCCGCCGCCGTGGTCCGGGTGGTGCGGATCAGGAAGCGGCCCAACCAGAACGGCACGATCTGCGCGACGGCGAGGTTGATCCCCCCGACCACGAGCAGCAGGCGGATGAACGACACGTTCACGCTGAGCTCGTCGCGGGCGTCGATCGCCACGTCGCGGGCGTCGTCGATGTTCGTGCGGTACGAGCCGATCAGCTCGTCGGTCCCCTCCAGCTCGACGATGACGTCGCCGACGTCGTCGGCGAGTCGGGTGACGTCGCTCGTCAACTCGTCGATCGAGGTCGAGAAGGCGTCGAGATCGGTCGAGGCGTCCTCGAACTGCTGGGGGAGCGGCTCGATGCCGGCCGCCAGCTCGGCGATCGTCGACCCGAACTCGTTCCCGCCGTCGTAGCTGGGCGCGAACGGGATGTCGGAGAAGCTCTCCAGAGCCGAGTCGATCGTCGACGCGACCGACTCGAGCTGGCGCAGCGTGACCACGGTCTGGTCGAGGGCCGGCCCGACCGTCTCCGTGAGGTCGTCGACCTCGTCGACGACCCCCGACGCGTCCTGGAACGAGGCGGACACCGCCTCCAGGGTGGCGCCCGCCGTCTCGAGGGTCGCGGTGGTCGCCGTGAGCACCGATTCGGCGAGGTCGATCGAGTCGTCGACGGTGTCGAGGGTGTCGATGGTCGCGTCGAGCGACTGGCGCGACGAGTCGTCGAGCGCGCCGACGAACTGCCAGGCGACGACGGTGCCGACCGCCGCGACCACGACGCCGACCACTGCGACCACGATCATCACGGTGCCGAGGCGTCGGCGCGTCGTCGGGTCGGAGACCACGTCGAAGCGGCCGGCACCGGGAGGGGTCGGGCCCCCGTCGTCGAGGGGCGCCGGGGTCATCGGACCCGGAGGCGGCGGGAGAACAGGACCCACGACAGGCCTCCGTACACGACCGTCAGCGTGATCAGCCCGACCAGGTCGATCACCGCCGGATCGGTGCCGCGCAGCATCACGTCGCGCAGCAGTCGGACCCCGTAGGTCACCGGCATCGTCCAGGCGATCGCCTTGAACGGGTAGCGGAAGGCGTCGAGATCGAGGAAGAACCCGCTGAAGAACAGCCCGGCGAGGAGGGCGAGGAGGGCGTACTGGACGGCCTGGGTGTCGGACTTGGCGACCATCGAGATCAGCATCCCGAGCGCGATCGACGAGACGACCAGGCCGACGATCGTCAGCGCGACCCACTCGACGCCGCCGCGGAAGGGGATCCCGAGCCCGAACCGCACCGCCGCGAGCAGCACGGCGGCGGCGGCGGCACCGATCAGCAGGAACGCCACGGCCTTGCCGAGCAGGATGCGCCCCGAGCGGATCGGCCCGACGCGGTACAGCTCGAAGAGGCCGAGCGAGCGATCGGACACCAGGCTCATCGCGGCGAACGTCAGGACCATGTGCTGCAGCAGCAGAGCGATCGCGGCCGGAGCGAAGAACGACTGGATGCTGATGGACTCGCGCTGGAAGCTCTCGGTCTCACCGGTGAACGGGCGCACGAGCACCGCCGGGTCGAGGGTGGTCACCTCGCCGCCGCGCTCGTCGATCGCCGAGAGCGCGGATCGGACCCGCTCGATCTCGGAGGGCGAGGCGTCCTCGCCGAGCTCGGCGAGCTGGTCGACCGACGTGCGGTACTCCTCGATCAGCCCGACGAGGTCGTCGAGCTCCTCGCCGCGCCCGTCCTCGCCGCCGAACGCGGTGACGATGGAGTCGCTGGTGGTGACGACCTGGTCGAGGTCGCCGCCGTTGCGGTCGAGCTCGTCGGCGGTGGACCGCATCGCGTCGAGGTCACCCGATTCGCGGGCCTCGGCGAAGCGGTCGACCAGGGTCGAGGCCTCCGAGATGCTGTCCTCGTACTTCACCAGCTCGGTCTGCGCACCGCCGACGACGCGCTCGAGGATCGTCGCGTTGAGCTCCTGCACGGCGACCTGGGCCGAGACCTCGACGGTCGTCTGCTGGATGGGGTCGATCTTGTCGTGGAGCACGCTGATCGTCGCCCGCTCGCCTGCGAGCACGCTCTCGGCGGGGTCCTCGGGGAAGATGACGATCAGGTCGATCTCGCCGTCGGCGAGGTCGTTGCGCGCGCCGACGAGGTCGCTCGTGTAGCCGGCGCTGTCGACGTAGCGCCGGAGGTCGTCCGCGAACTCCTCGACCGACGACTCGTAGGGACCGTCGGGCGGTCCGACGAACACGGTGCTGAGAACCGTGTTCTGCTGATCGAAGCCGACGGCGAACAGCGCGAGCACGAGGAACGGTCCGACCACCATCACGAGCAGCAGGCGGGGCTGGCGCAGGACCTCGAGCGTCTCCTTGCGGATGAACCCGACCGTCTGGACGACGACCTGCCAGACGGCGCCGAGCACGCCGCCGCGCCCGGGGAGGTGGTCGGGGTCCGCGACGCGGCCCTCGGGGCTCGGAGGCGGCAGATCGGATCCGTCACCGCCGGAGCCGGAACCATCGGGTCCGCCGGTCTCGCAGGGTTCGCCGTCCTGCTCGGTGTCGTGGACCGGAGCGGTCACGACGTCACCAGCTCGGGCTCGTCGGACGACCCCTCGTCATCGGCGCGGTCGAGCAGCCGGACGAAGACGTCGTTCCAGTCGGCGCTCACCTCGGAGATGTTGCGCACCTCGACGTCGGGGGTCTCGCTCGACACGACGTCGCGCACCGTGGTCCCCGGCTCGACCACCAGGCGAGCCGACGACGGGGACGTCCGCTCCACCTCGATCACCGGGGCGGCGTTGCGCAGGCGGTCGAGGTCGGCCCCCGAGAGGCGCTCGGTTCCCTCCACGTCGACGAGCTGGCCCCCGTAGGCCTCGCGCTGGAGCACGTCGGGCGCGCCCAGCGCCACGAGTCGCCCGCCCGAGAGCAGCCCGACGACGTCGCAGTACGACGCCTCGTCGACGAACTGGGTGCTGATCACCAGCGTGGCGCCGTCGTCGCGCAGCTCGCGGAACCGGTCCCAGAACCGGCGGCGCAGGATCGGGTCGATGCCGGCGGTCGGCTCGTCGAGCATCAGCAGGCTCGGGTCGTGGGCCATCGTCGCGGCGAGCGCGAGGCGGCGCTGCATCCCGCCCGACGACTCGCGCACCAGCTTGCGCTCGTCGCCCTCGAGGTCGACGAGCTCGAGCATCTCGTGGAGGTGGTCCTTGCGGCGGAAGCGGACCCCGTTGAGCGATGCGTGGAAGTTGAGGTTCTCCCACAGCGACAGGTCGTCGAACAGCAGGGGCTGCTGCGGGAGGTACCCGATCGCCCGGCGCTCGCGCCGGTCGCGCGTCGTGGGATCGGCCCCCATCACCACGACCGACCCCTCGTCGGGGCGGTACGCGCCGTTCATCAGGCGCACGGTCGACGTCTTGCCGGATCCCGACGGACCGATCAGGCCGAGGACGCTGCCCCGCTCCACCTCGAAGGTGAGATCACGCACGATCCAGGTGTCGTCGAAGGACTTGCCCGCACCGTCGAACTCGATGATCGCTCCGTCGGGTCCCCTCACGGCAGGAAGATCTGGTCGACGACGTGGACGACCGCGGACCCGGCGTCGACGTCGGACCGCGTGACGGCCGCTCCGCCGATCGTCACCGAGTCGCCGTCGGCGACGACCTCGAGCTCGCGACCCGATAGCACCGTCACCGTCGACATCTCCGAGATCTGCTCGGCGTCCAGGCGCTCGTCGACGAGGTGGTTGCGCAGCACCTCCTCGAGAGCCTCCTGATCGGCCATGATCTCCGCCGCCTCCTCGGCCGACAGGCCGAGGAAGGCCGCGTCACCCGGCGCGAGGAACGTGTACTCGTCGCTGCCGACGATCTCGGACACGTCGATGTCCCGGAACGCCGAGGCGGAGCTCTCCAGGCCGTTCTCCTCGAGGACGCCGGACAGGTCGGACAGCGCCTCGGTGGCCTCCTCCTGGACGGCATCGGCATCCGCTCCGTCGACGTCGACGTCGCCGTCGCTCCCGCACCCCGCCGTCAGGCCGAGGACGGCCACCACCGCCAGCGCCCTCCCCGCGACCGCGCGGCCTCGCCCCGTCTTCGTCGTTCCGCCCTGGTTCATCGCTCGCTCCTGGTCATCCGTTCGCCGATCCGGACGAAGGTACCCCGAACGGGCGACGACCATGCACTCGCGCAGGCGCGGCCGTGGCGGAGGCGTCGCCGGTTCGACGTGGCGCGACCGGCGGGCCACGATGCTGCGATGAGCTCGAACCTGTTCCACGCGCTGGTCCCGAGCGACGCGACGCAGCGCCGCCGGCCGCTGCTGCGCCGGCCCGGCGGCCAGACGCTGTCGTACGGCGACGTCGACGACCGGTCGGCGTCGGTGGCGGGCGCCCTCGTCGACGCCGGTGTCGAGGTCGGCGACCGGGTCGTCGTGCAGGTCGACAAGTCGACCGACGCCGTCGCGCTGTACCTGGCGTGCCTCCGACGGGGAGCGGTCTTCCTGCCGCTCAACACCGCGTACACCCCCGCCGAGGTCGGGTTCTTCGTCGAGGACGCGTCCCCCGCGCTGGTGGTCACCCGTCCGGGCTCCCGCACCGATCTCGGTCCCGACGTCGCCGTGGTCGAGCTCGGCGTCGATGGCGGCGGCTCGTTCGCGGAGGCGATCGACGCGGCCCAGCCGATCCACGACGTCGTCGAGCGCGCCGACGACGACCTTGCCGCGATGCTGTACACGTCCGGGACGACCGGGCGGTCGAAGGGAGCGATGCTGACCCACGCCAACCTCCGGTCCAACGGCGAGGCGCTGCGCGAGGTGTGGGGCTTCGTGGCCGACGACGTCCTGCTCCACACCCTGCCGATCTTCCACGTCCACGGGCTGTTCGTCGCCCTGCACTGCGCGATGCTGGCGCGCGCCGAGGTGATCTTCCTCGACCGCTTCGACGTGGGCGCGGTGGTCGAGCACCTGCCCGGGTCGACGGTGATGATGGGGGTGCCGACCCACTACGCGCGCCTGCTCGACCACGACGCGTTCAGCGCGGCGACGTGCTCGACCGTGCGGCTCCTCACCTCGGGGTCCGCGCCGATGACGGCGGCGACGCACCGCCGTGTGGCCGAGCGGATCGGCCACGAGATCGTGGAGCGCTACGGGATGACCGAGGCCGGGATCATCACCTCCAACCCCGACGACGGCGAGCGCGTCCCGGGGACCGTCGGCTTCGCGCTGCCCGGCGTCGAGCTGCGCGTCGCGGACGACGACGGGGTCGTGGTCCCGACCGGGGAGACCGGGGTCGTCGAGATCCGCTCCCCCGGGCTCTTCGCCGGCTACTGGGACCTCCCCGACAAGACGGCGGCCGAGCACCGCGAGGGGGGCTGGTTCGTCACCGGTGACGTCGGATCCGTCGACGCCGAGGGCCGGCTCACCCTCGAGGGCCGCTCCGGCGACATGATCATCAGCGGCGGGCTGAACGTGTACCCGAAGGAGGTCGAGATGGTCCTCGACGCCGTCGCGGGGGTGGACGAGAGCGCGGTGGTCGGGGTCGATCACCCGGACCTCGGTGAGGCGGTGCTGGCGATCGTCGTCGCCGACGGCACCGTCGCCGCCTCCGACCTCGAGGATGCGATGGCCGCGTCGCTCGACGGAGTGCTCGCGCGCTTCAAGCACCCGCGCGCGTACGTGGTGGTCGACGAGCTGCCGAGGAACGCGATGTCGAAGGTCCGCAAGTCGGAGCTGCGCACGCGCCACGCCGCGCACTTCTCGACGAGGTGATCGACGAGGTGATCGCCACGGGTGCCGGGTGGGGTGACGTGGCACCACGAGCGCCCCACGTCCGCGCCGACCGGGTCGCCCGCTCAAGTCCCCGGGTGCCGCGTCCGATGTGAGTCGTGAGCCGGTCCCGTCCGCGGGGCGGCCGTCGCCACCACCTCCGAGGAGCGCACGTGTCACCGAGATCCATCCCGCTGCGACTGAAGCTGGTGGCCGCGCTCGTCTTCCCCATGATCATCGTGGTCGCCCTGATCGGGGTCCGCATCGACGACTCGGCCGACCGGCGCGAGACGGCGACGCGCCAGGCCGACGAGGTCGCACGGCTGCGGGCCGTGTCGGCGGTCGCCGATGCGCTCGGCGCCGAATCGGTCGCGGTGAGCGACCGGACCACGACGGCGGACGACCTCTCGAGGGCGCGCGCCGCGACCGATGCCGCGATCGAGGACATCCGCGCCGACGAGCTCGGGCTCCCCGGGCTCACCCGGCGCACCGTGCTCGCGTCCGCGGCCGAGCTGACCGAGCTGCGCGCCACGATGGGCGACGACCCCGAGCGCATCCGCGCCACCTACGACCTCGAGACGTGGCAGGCCGACGCTCCCGGCGAGGAGGGCGCCGACCCGTCCACCGAGGCCGGCACCGTCAGCGCGGCGCTGCGTCGGTTGAACGTGCTGCCGACCGAGGTCCTCGGCGGGTTCGAGGTCTCCGCCTCGGCGATCACCGACGTCGAGACGGCCCGTCTGCTGCGCGACCACGACCTGGTGCGTCGCTTGAGCGGCGACCAGTTCGTCGAGCTCTCCGCCCTCCTGCGCCTCAGCGGCACCCCCACCCTGATCATCGACGACGGCGTGGTCGACTCGGTGCTCGCGGCGCTGCGGGCGACCGACACCAGCCGTGACCTCGTCGACGACCTCGGTTCCGACGAGCTCGCGTCCGCGCTCGTCGCACTGGGCGAGACCGACCTGGCCGAGCGCTACGCGACGTTCCGGCGCTCGGCGGCATCCACGACGGCCGGGGTGAACCCGCTCGCCGAGGCGACGGGGTTGAACGCGACGGGTGCCGCCGTGGCCGCCGAGTACGACGCGATCGCGGACGAGGTCCTCGAGTCGGTGAGCCGCCAGGCCGACTCCACGGTGTCCGACGCGACCCGCGACCTCGTCCTGTGGGCGCTCGTGGGCCTCTGGGTCGTGGTCGTCGCCGGGTTGACGCTGCGGATCCTGTACCGGGCGATCAAGTCGCCGCTCGAGCGCCTCACCGAGCGCTCGCAGCAGATCGCGAACGTCGAGCTCCCCGGCGTCGTCGCGGCGATGCGCCGCGGCGACATCGACGAGATGCCCGAGGTCGTCGAGATCGAGTCGGAGTCGAACGACGAGATCGGCGCCCTCGTCGAGGCGTTCAACGACATGCACCGCACCGCCGTCCAGCTCGCCGCCGAGCAGGCCGGCTCGCGTCGCGTCGTGGCGGACATGTTCGTCAACCTCGGCCGTCGCAACCAGCGCCTCGTGAACCGCCTCCTGCGCCGTCTCACGGCGATCGAGCAGGACGAGAGCGATCCCGACAAGCTCGCCGCCCTCTACGAGATCGACCACGTCGCCACCCGCATGCGGCGCAACGCCGAGTCCCTCCTCGTGCTCGCCGGCGCCGGCCAGTCGCGCAGCTGGGACCACCCGGTCGAGATGTACGACATCGCCCGTGCCGCGCTGTCCGAGGTCGAGGGCTACGACCGGGTGCGCATCGAGGTGGACGACGTCGAGATCCACGGGGACCTCGTCGCGGATCTCACCCACCTGCTCGCCGAACTGGTCGAGAACGCGCTGTCGTTCTCACCGCCGTCGACCGAGGTGCACCTCGGCGCCGACGCCAGCGGCGACGGCCACGTGGTCGTGGTCAGCGACCAGGGCCTCGGGATGACCGACGAGCAGGTCGCCGAGGCGAACGAGCGCATCGAGAGGGCGTCCGACCAGGCCGAGACCCCGTCGGAGTTCCTCGGCCACTACGTCATCGGACGACTCGCCGCGCGCCACTCGATCCGCGTCGAGCTCGGGCGCGGTGAGCTCGGAGGCGTCGTCGCCCGCGTGGTGCTCCCGGTCGGCTCGGTCGTGCCCACGGCGTCGCAGCTGGTCGCGGCGTTCGACACGACCCCCGCCGCTCCGTCGACGCCGGACGCTCCGGCCGTCCCGCTCGCCGCCGTCCCACCGGCCGCCGTCGCGCCGGCGACTCCGCCCCCGCCGGACGCCCCGTGCGCGCCGCGGCCCGAGGCGCCCCCCGCCGCGCCGTCGGCGCCCGAGCCGGTCGTCGAGTCCCCGCCCGTCGTGGCCGAGCCGCAGCCGCAGCCGGATCCGGAGTCCGAGCCGTCGCCGGTCGCCGCGGACCCGGTGCCCGCGGGGCCGACACCCATCGCGAGGACCGTCGAGGAGCAGCCTCCGCGCCCGCGCCTCGAACCCGCGGCGACCGAGTTCCCGAGCGCACCGTCGCTCGGCTCGATCGCCGCCGGACCGAGCCCGGTGCCGTCTCCGTCGCCGACCCCCTCACCGTCGTCGCCCTCCCTCTCGCCGTCGTCGCCGTCCCTCTCGCTGTCGTCGTCGCCCGTGGTCGAGGCGCCGGCGGCCGAGGCGCCGATGTCGCCGGCCGAGGCGTCGTGGCCGACGCTCCCCGGGACGTCCGACGCGCCCGACGCGCCCGACGCCTCCGCGAGCGCCGACCCCGGCGTGACGGACCTCGTGCCGAGCCCGTCCCAGGACGATCCTCTCTCGGTCTTCGCGGCGTCGCGTCGCACCCCCGGCGCGAACCTGCCCGACACCGGCGTCATCGCCTCGCTCACCGGGTCGATGCGCCTCGACGCGGTGAGCGAACCGGGTGCCGATGCGACCCAGCCCGACATCGACCGCCCCGAGGGTGACCCGGACGCGATCCGGTTCCACCTGTCCGGCTTCCAGAGCGGCATCGCCCGCGCCGAACGAGAGGAACGCCCATGACCACCACGACCGGTCACACCGACCCGGATCTCGATTTCGTCCTCGGACGCTTCGTCGACGACACCGACGGGGTGCGCTACGCGCAGACCGTGTCGGCCGACGGGATGCACCTCGCGTCGTCTCCGGGCGTCGACGCCGCCCGCCAGGACACGTTCGCCGCGATCGCGTCCGGCCTCGCGAGCCTCACCGACAGCTCGGTCGACCTGTTCGGCCTCGGCACGATGCACCGCCAGATCATCGAGGCGACCGACGGCTGGATCCTGCTCAGCCGGATCTCGGTCACCGCCTCGCTCAGCGTCGTCGCCGACCGCAACTCGGACCTCGGCATGATCGGCTACGAGATGAGCCGCCTGTCCAAGCAGCTCGGCGACGCCCTGTCGCCGGCGGTGGTCGATCGCCTGAAGGGCTCGCTGCGACTGTGAGCGCGCCCGACGCTCTCGTCGGCCCGTCGTCGGCGGGTCTCCCGTCGAGCGACGACGAGGCCGGTGGCGAGATCGTCCGCAGCTTCATGCTCACCCGCGGTCGCACCCGCGCCGCCGCTCGCGAGCTGTCGATCGAGACGATCGTCTCGGTCCCGTCGGGCCCGGGTGGCGGAGCCCCCGTCCCCGAGCGCGAGCACCGCCGCATCTGCGACCTGCTCACGGGGCCGATGTCGATCGCCGAGGTCTCGGCGCACCTGTCGATCCCCCTGCGGGCGGCGGTGGTGCTGGTCAGCGAGATGGTCGAGGCGGGCACGCTCGCCGCCGGCGACTCCCTCGGTGACGGCGACATCGACCTCCTGCTCAAGATCCGATCCGCGCTTCAAATCCTGTGATGGAGACGTCCGTGAACACCTCTCAGCTCCCGCCGTCCTCTCAGCCCCCGTCGGCGACGCCCGCACCGACGGCGACGGCCATGCCGCCCCCGTCGATCCGGTCCGAGACCCCGGCCGCTGCGGCGTGCGCGACGACCACCCGTGCGACGCGCTCGGCGAAGATCGTCGTGGCCGGCGGCTTCGGGGTCGGCAAGACGACCTTCGTCGGCGCCGTCTCCGAGATCAGCCCGCTGTCGACCGAGGCGTCGATGACCGCGGCCGCCGCGGTCAGCGACGATGCCAGCCGGGTCGAGTCGAAGACGTCGACGACCGTCGCGATGGACTTCGGCCGGATCGCGGTGAGCGACGACGTCGTCGTGTACCTGTTCGGCACACCGGGCCAGAACCGGTTCGCGTTCATGTGGGACCAGGTCGCGCTCGGCGCGCTGGGGGCGGTGGTGATGCTCGACACCGCACGCCTCGCCGACAGCCACGCCGCGATCGACTACTTCGAGGCGAAGGGGATCCCGTTCGTCGTCGCGGCGAACGGCTTCGACCACTCGCCCGACGGCTCGGCCGAGCAGATCCGCACCGCGCTCACGCTCGGCGCGCACGTCCCCGTGGTGCAGATCGACGCGCGCGATCGCGAGTCGGTCAAGCACGCCCTGCTGACCCTCGTCGAGCACCTGCTCGTGCTGCGCGGCGCGGTGGCGTCGGAGGCCGGCGCCTCAGCCGGGCGCTGACGCCGAGATCGGGTCGATCGCGCCGTCGGGGTCGCTCACCAGCTCGCGCACCCGCGCGAGCAGCACGTCGAGCGCTGGTCGGTTCAGCCCACCTTCGGGGATGATCACGTCCGCGTAGCGCTTGCTCGGCTCGATGAAGCGCTCGTGGGCCGGCTTCACGGTCGTGAGGTACTGCTCGATGACGCTCTCGGCGGTCCGGCCGCGCTCGGCGACGTCGCGCCGCAACCGCCGCACCAGGCGCACGTCGGCCGCGGTGTCGACGAAGATCTTCAGATCGAACCGCTCGCGCAGCGAGCGGTCGTAGAGGACGAGGATCCCGTCGACGACGACGATCCGGTTGGGCTCGACGAGGCGCGTCTCCCCCGACCGGTTGTGCTGGGCGTAGTCGTAGATCGGCACCGGCACCGACGCCCCGTTCGCCAGGGCGGCGAGGTGGTCGTTGAGCAGCGTCCAGTCGAACGCCTCCGGGTGGTCGTAGTTCGCCTGGCTGCGCTCCTCGATCGTCTCGTCGCCGCGGTCGAGGTAGTAGGAGTCGAGCTCGATCAGCGAGAGGTGGTCCTCGCCCGTCAGCGCGGACAGGCGCTCCGAGATCGTCGTCTTGCCCGAGCTGCTCCCCCCGGCGACACCGATCATGAAGGGACGAGGCACGGCCGGGAGTGTAGGTGGGGCGACCGGATGGGCGGACGAGGCGACCGATCCGGGGAGGGTGCTTGCAACCCCCTGCCCGGGCGAGCAACCTGTGCGGTGATGCTCTCCGAACGTCACGCCGCCATGCTCGACTTCGAACGGTCGTGGTGGGACAACGACGACCCGCGCGACCAGGTCATCCGGGCGCGCTTCCAGTGCTCACCCGACGAGTACCACGCGGAGCTCACGGCGGTGCTCGACGACCCCGCCGCGCTCGACCACGATCCCCTCGTCGTTCGTCGACTCAAGCGACTTCGACTGCGCGCCCGCCGTCTGCGCCATGATGGGGTCGACCTGGCGTCGTCAGGCGGACGAGAGGGGCAGCAGGCGTGAGCAACGAGGAGACCGGCTACGGCGGCGCCCGACGGACGCCGCGCCAGGGCGTGGGCGGATCACCGGTCGGCTCGTGGCTGACCGTGGCGCTCGCCGTGGTCGCGGTGGTGATCGGGTTCCTGATCCTGCGCAACCTGGTCGACGACGGGACCACCGCCGGCTCGGGCGCCGGGGTCGAGACCTCGGAGGAGACCACCGACGACAGCATCCCGGCGATCGGTGACGTCACCGTGCCGCCCGAGGAGACCACCACGACCACCACCACCGTGCCCCGCGTGGTCGATGGCGCGTCGGTCATCGTCGCGAACGGCAACAGCGTCGGCGGCTCGGCCGGCGACATGTCGAGCGAGCTGATCGAGGCCGGCTACTCGGTCGAGGACCCGACGAACGCGAGCGGCCAGAACCGCGACGTGAGCGCCGTCTACTACGACGAGGCGATCGTGGGCGCCGATCAGGTCGCGCAGTCGGTGTCGCGCGACCTCGGCGGCCTCGAGGTGCAGGTCGTCGAGACCCCCGCGCCGACGGTGAGCGGCGACCTCGGCTCGGCCGGGGTCCTGCTAATGCTGGGCGACAACGAGGCGGGGCGCACCATCGCCGAGCTGTCGGCGAGCGGCGCGGCGACGGCTCCGGAACCCGCGTCGACCGACGGCGAGTCGTCGACCCCGACCGGCACCGACGCCTGATCCGACGGGCCCCGTCGTCGCGCTCCGTCGGGTCGGATCCGCTCCCGGCGCTCAGCGCATCGCCGCGTCGACGATCGCGGTGGCCGCGCGCTCGATCATCTCCTTGGGGCGCTCGAGCGACGCCTGGGGCCCGTAGAGGTCGCTGAGCACGGCCACCTCCGCCAGGCTCGTCGCGCTCTCGACGATCCCGGGGGCCGCGGCGCCGACGATCGCCGCGGCGGCGATCCCGGCGTCGCCGGCCAGCCCGGCGATGCCGCCGACGACCTTGCCGTCGAAGCTCGACCGGTCGAGGTGGCCCTCCCCGGTGATCACCAGCTCGACGCGGTCCGGGTCGTCGGCGTCGAGGTGGTCGAACAGGTCGAGCTCATCGGCGACGAGCTCGAAGCCCGGGACGAGCCGCCCGCCCAGCGCGGCGAGGGCCCCGCCGAGGCCGCCGGCCGCGCCGCCGCCGGGGACCTCGGTGACGTCGACGTCGAAGTCGTCGGCGAACATCTGCGCCAGCCGGTCGAGACGTCGGGTGAGGAACTCGACCTGGGCGGCCGTCGCTCCCTTCTGCGGACCGAAGTCCCGGGCGGCGTCGCGGAACCGGGTGGTGACGTCGCACGCGACGAGCAGCTCGACCTGCGTGATCCGTGCGATCGCGGTGATCGCACGGATCGCGCCGAAGCCGCCGTCGGTCGTCGCCGACCCGCCGAGCCCGACGATGATCCTGCGCGCACCGGCGTCGAGCGCGTGGTCGATCAGCTCCCCGGTCCCGGTGGTCGTGGCGTCGAGCGGGTCGTTGCCCTCGATCCCGCCGGCGACGACGAGGCCGCTGGCGCGCGCCATCTCGATCACGGCGGTCCCCGCGGAGAGCCTCCATCCGGCCTCGACGGGATCGCCGAGCGGCCCGGTGACGGTGGTGCGGCGGTTGACGCCTCCGAGCACGTCGAGCAGGCCGTCGCCGCCGTCGGCCATCGGGATCTCGACGCAGTCCACGCCGAGCTCCCAGCACGCGTGCCCGATCGCGGCGGCGACCTCGTGCGCGGTAGCCGATCCCTTGAACTTGTCTGGCGCCGCCAGGACCCGCATGGCCGCCGACCCTAACCGTCGACCGGTTCGCCCCGCCCCCGAGCGAATCCCGACCGACTCGGTCGGGTTCAGCGGTAGCGTGCCGGGATGGCTGCGACCGTCCGGATCCCCACCACGATGCGCCCCCTCACGGGCGGAGAGAAGCAGGTCCGGGTCGAGCCCGGCACGCTCGGGTCCGTGATCGACGAGCTCGAGAGCGCGCACCCCGGGATGGGGGAGCGGCTCCTCGACGAGGACGGCTCGCTGCGCAAGTTCGTCAACGTCTTCGTCGACGACGACGACGTGCGCTACCTCGACGGGCTCGACACCGCGGTCGGCGACGAGATCACCGTCTCGATCATCCCGGCCGTCGCCGGGGGCTGATCCGCCCCCTCGGGCGGCCGTTGCTCCGCTGGCACTCGACGGCGTAGAGTGCCAGACATGGCAAAGCTCATCTCCTACGATTCCGAGGCCCGTCGTTCACTCGAGTCGGGCATGAACCAGCTCGCGCACGCGGTTCGCGTCACCCTCGGCCCGCGCGGTCGCAACGTCGTGCTGGACAAGAAGTGGGGTTCGCCGACGATCACCAACGACGGCGTGACGATCGCGAAGGACATCGATCTGTCCGATCCGTTCCAGAAGCTGGGCGCGGACCTCGTGAAGGAGGTCGCGAAGAAGACCGACGACGTGGCCGGCGACGGGACGACGACCGCCACCGTGCTCGCTGCCACCATCGTCACCGGGGGCCTGCGCAACCTCGCCGCCGGAGCGAACCCGATGGCGCTCAAGCGCGGCATCGAGGCCGGTGTGGAGGCCGCCGTCGAGGCGATCCGGGCCAGCGCCAAGCCGGCCGAGGACCGCGAGCAGATCGCGTCGGTCGCGGCGATCTCGGCGGCCGACGAGGAGATCGGTCAGATGATCGCCGACGCGATCGACAAGGTCGGCAAGGACGGCGTGATCACCGTCGAGGAGGGCCAGACCTTCGGGATGGAGATGGACCTCGTCGAGGGGATGCGCTTCGACAAGGGCTACCTGTCGCCGTACATGGTCACCGACACCGAGCGGATGGAGGTCGACTTCGACGATCCGTACCTGCTGTTCGTGCCGGCCAAGATCAGCTCGATCAAGGACCTCGTGCCCGTGCTCGAGATCGCGATGCAGGCCGGTCGCCCGCTGGTGATCATCGCGGAGGACGTCGACGGCGAAGCGCTCGCCACCCTCGTGGTGAACAAGATCCGTGGGACGCTGCGCGCCGCGGCGGTCAAGGCGCCCGGGTTCGGCGACCGGCGCAAGGCGATGCTGCAGGACATGGCGACCCTCACCGGCGCCCAGGTCATCAGCGACGAGGTCGGGCTCCAGCTGGAGCAGGTCACCGCCGAGCTCCTGGGCCAGGCCACGCGCGTGGTGATCGCGAAGGGTGAGACGACGATCATCGAGGGCGCGGGCGACAGCGGCGCGATCGCGGGCCGGATCAACCAGATCCGCGCGGAGATCGACAACACCGACTCCGACTACGACCGCGAGAAGCTCTCCGAGCGCCTCGCGAAGCTGACCGGTGGCGTGGCGGTGCTGAAGGTCGGCGCCGCGACGGAGGTCGAGCTGAAGGAGAAGAAGCACCGCATCGAGGACGCGGTCTCCACCACCAAGGCCGCGATCGAGGAGGGCGTCGTCGCCGGAGGCGGTGTGACCCTGCTGCGGGCGAAGGCGAAGGTCGACGCCGTCGCCGACGTGCTCGAGGGCGACGAGGCCACCGGCGCCCGCCTGGTCGCCGACTCCCTCGTCGGGCCGATCTCGCAGATCGCCGAGAACGCCGGGTTCAACGGCGGCGTCGTCGTCGACAAGGTGCTCGGGATGAAGGGTGACGTGGGACTCAACGCGGCCACCGGCGAGTACACCGATCTGGTCGAGCTCGGTGTCATCGACGCCGCGAAGGTGACCCGCTCCGCACTCCAGAACGCCGCGTCGATCGCCGCGCTGTTCCTCACCACCGAGGTGGTCATCGTCGACAAGCCGGAGGCGGCCGCGCCGGCGATGCCCGACATGGACTACTGAGCCGGACGACCGAACCGGACGACCGAGCCGGAGGACCGACGCACCACGGCGGGCCCGCTCACCCGGAGCGGCCCGCGACCCGATCGCCGAGGTCGTCGACGAAGGTGTCGTCGAACACCGTGTCGTCGACGACCGCGTCGTCGATCGCGAGCCACACGAAGACGGCGGCGACGGCGGCGACCAGCGGTACGAGCACGAAGGCCCACAGCTGCCCGAGCGCGCTCGGATCTGTGTCGGAGAAGATCGCCCACCCGATCGAGCGCGCCGGGTTCAGCCCGCCGCCGTCGACGTGGAACAGCACGAGGTTGGCCAGGCCGTAGGTCGCTCCGGTGAACGCGCCGATCGCCGAGGTCGTCATGGCGCGGCTCGTCGCGGACAGCACCACGACCACGATCACCACCCCGAACACGAGCTCGGCCGCGAGCACGGACCCGAGCCCGGGGTACACGTCGCGATCCCAGCCGTTCGCCCCGTCGGAGAACCGGGTCAGGTCGTCGATGCCGAAGACGAGCGCGGCGCCGAGGACGCCGCCGGCCACCTGGCCGACCCAGTCACCGACCGCTTCGCGCACCGAGATCATCCGCGACATCAGCATCGCGAGGGTGAACGCCGGGTTCGCCACCGCGCCGATCACGCCGATCGCGACCGCCATCGCGACGCCGATCGAGATCGCGAACCCCAGCGCGCCGATCCGTCCCTGGGAGAGCACCACCGAGCCCGGCCCGGCGAGCACCACCAGCGTCGTCGCGACGAGCTCGGTCGCGACGTTGCGCGCGAACGTCGTCGGGGCCGCCGCGCTCGCGACCTCGTCACCGGTCGCCGACACCTGCGGGGAGCCGGCCGGGGGCGGTGCCGCGTCGGGCGTCGTGTCGTCCTGCGTCATGGCGCCACCGTAGTTCGCGCCCCCCGAGCGGCCTCCGGTCACCCGTAGGCTGGCGGGGTGCTCGGGCTCGTCACCGCGGAGGTCGCCGCCCACCTCGATCCCGATCTCGAACCGCTGGCGTCGGCGATGCGCGACCGCCTCGGAGGCGACCGGGTTGAGGTGGTCGCGTGGGACGACCTCGGCGTCGACTGGGAGCGCTTCGACGTCGCCGTCGTGCGCTCGACGTGGGACTACACCGACCGGCTCGCCGAGTTCCTCGACTGGACGGACCGCGTGGCCGAGCGGACCCGGTTGCTCAACTCGCCCGACGCCATCCGGTGGAGCTCGGACAAGCGCTACCTCGCCGAGCTCGCCGCGGCCGACGTCGCGATCCCGTCGACGGCGTTCGTCGCGCCGGGCGAGTCGGCCCCGACGGTCGAGGGGGTGCACGTCGTGAAGCCGACCGTGGGGGCCGGCGCCGACGGTGCACGGCGCTGCGAACCCGACGAGGTGGCCGACCACGTCGCGCTCCTCCACGCCCGGGGGCGGACGGCCATCGTCCAGCCCTACCTCGAGCTGCTCGACGAGCGCGGCGAGACCGGCCTGTGCTTCGCCCGGATCGGGGGACGGCTCGAGCTGGTCAACGCCTTCGGGAAGGGCGCGATCCTCACCACCACCGAGGTCGAGCGCGAGGGTGACCTGTTCGCGAAGGAGCGGATCGACCCCCGCGTCCCGTCGGGGTCCGAGGTCGAGCTCGCCGAGCGCGCGCTCGGCTGCCGCGCCGTGACCGACCTCGACGACGTCTTCTTCGCGCGCGTCGACGTCGCGCCGATGCGCGCCGCGTCGGGCGAGGAGTCCTTCGTCGTCGTGGAGCTCGAGCTCATCGAGCCGTCGTTCTTCTTCGCGACCGGGCCGTCGTCGCTCGAGCGCTTCGCGGACGCGCTCGCGTCCACCGTCGAGAGCGCGGACGCGCGCCCGGCCGCCGGGAGCTGACGTGGCGCGTCGTCGCAGCGAGCGTCGGATCGTCACCCGGGTGGGGCCCGAGCCCGGGGAGCGCTCGGCTGCTCGCCGACCCGACGAGCTGATCGTCGAGGAGCCGATGTCGATCCAGCTCGACGGCACCCTCGTGTCGACGACGATGCGCACGCCGGGCCACGACCACGAGCTCGCCGCCGGCTTCTGCCTGACCGAGGGGCTGCTCGCCGGTGCGCCGGTCGTCAACGTCAGGTACTGCGCCGGAGCCAGCGCGATGGAGTCGTCGTTCAACGTGGTCACGGTCGAGACGGGGGGTCGCGCCCCGACCCCGACCCCGCGCCTCGGGAACGTGTCGTCGAGCTGCGGGTGGTGCGGGTCCGAGCAGCTCGACGAGATGTGCGACCGGCTCGCACCGCTCCCGGAGCCCGGCACCGTCGACCTCGACCTGCTCGGTGCGATCCCCGAGCGGGTCCGCGACGGACAGGGCCTGTTCTCCTCGACCGGGTCGGTGCACGCGGCGGCCGCGTTCGACCGCGACGGTTCGATCCTCGTGACGCGCGAGGACGTCGGGCGCCACAACGCGGTCGACAAGGTGGTGGGGGCGATGGTGCTCGGGTCGCGCGGCCTGCCGCCGCTGCCGGCCCGCGGCCTCGGGCTGTTCGTCAGCGGTCGGGCGAGCATCGAGATGGTGCAGAAGGCGTGGGCCGCCGGGTTCTCGACGCTCGTCGCGGTCAGCGCGCCGACCGTGCTCGCGGTCGACGCGGCGCGGCGGGCAAACCTGGTCCTCGCCGGGTTCGGGCGCGGCGACGGGTTCAACCTGTACTCCCCCGAGCGCCTCGGCTGATCGGCGCCCGCTCGGATCCGGGCGCCGGACCCGACCCCGGCCCCGACCGGGCGTGATCGGGGGCGTCGGTAGGATGGACCGATGCTGATGGAAGAGGGCCTGAGCGTCGTCCACCTGTTCGCGAAGCCCACCCCGGGCACCGATCGCGAGGCGGTCGTGGCGGCGGTGAAGGCGGCGCGCGCCGACGACTGCCAGGTGGTCACGGCCGCGATCCTCGGCCACAAGGCCGACGTCTGCTTCATGGCGCTGTCGACGGACTGGCGCGTCCTGCGCCGGCTCCAGACGGCGCTGCAGCACGCCGGTCTGGTCGTCGTCGACAGCTACGTCTCGATCACCGAGGTCAGCGAGTACGCGTCGGGGATGCCGACGGAGATGCTGCAGGCCCGGCTCCACCCCGAGCTGCCCCCGGAGGGCAAGAGCGCGTTCTGCTTCTACCCCATGAGCAAGAAGCGCGAGGCGCACGCGAACTGGTTCGCGACCCCCTTCGACGAGCGGCGCTCGATGATGATGGAGCACGGCACCAGCGGCCGGACGTTCGCCGGCAAGGTCGTCCAGCTGGTGACGGCGTCCACCGGGCTCGACGACTTCGAGTGGGGGGTGACCCTGTTCGCGCTCAGCCCCGAGGTGCTCAAGGACGTCGTCTACACCATGCGCTTCGACGAGGGATCCGCGCTCTACGGCGAGTTCGGGGCGTTCTACGTCGGCTACCTCGACGACGTCGCCGAGGTCCTCGGTCGCTGACGCCGACGACCGCTCAGGGTCCGACGGTGATCGTCCGCTCGTCGTAGACGTCGGCTCCGTCGGCGTCGAAGCGGTAGAGGTCGAACCGCCCCCGGCCGGGGTCGCCGTCGCGAGCGAGGTCGGTGATTCCGGTGAGGCCCTGGTAGTTGATCTGAAGGCGATCGGCGAGCTGGGCGCGGCAGGTGGCGAAGTCGCGGCACACGCTGCCGCTCTCCGACACCGGCGACATCTGCGCGGCGATCGCGGTCGGCGCGTCGGACCCGCCCTGGACGGCCGAGAGCGCGATCAGGTTGACGCAGTCGTCGATCTGGGGGGCGAACGGGACCGGCAGGTCGTCGAGGCCGGCGGGGCGCACGGTGATCTGGGGCGCGACCCCGACGATCCGGTTCCGGAAGTCCGCGGGGAGCGACGACACGATCGGAGCGTTGCCCGGGCTGCGTGCGGCGTCGTTCACGATCACGGCGGCGGGCGACGGCCCGCGCGCGGCGATCGCCTCGAGGAAGCGGGCCGTGTCGGTCCCCCCTCCCAGCACGATCACCACCTGCGCCTCGCCGACCCCGGCCAGGTCGTCGCCGAGCTCGTCGTCGCCCGCCGCGACCGCGATCACGTCGACGACGGTCGAGCCGTCGGAGGCGAGCGCGTCGCGCACCGCCTCCGCGTACGGTCGGCCGTACGCGTCGTCGACGTGGACGATCGCCATCTGGGTCGCCCCCGTCTCGCGTGCCTGCTGCGCGATCGCCACGGCCTGGAGCGAGTCGGTCGGGATCGTCCGGAAGAACAACCCGTCGTCGGGGTAGTCGTCGAGCGCCATCGCGCTCGCGGCCGGTGAGCAGGTGACGACCTTCGCCGACACCGCGGCGTCGAGCGCGCCGATCGCGTTCGTGGACGACAGCGGGCCGATGATCGCGTCGACGCCGCCGGGCGCGCCCTCGGCGACGAGGGTCTCGATCGCGGTGGTGGTGGCGGCCGGCGTCGTCCCCTCGTTCTCGAACACGAGGTCGACGTCACGACCGAGCACCCCGCCCGCCGCGTTCACGTCGTCGACGGTGCGCTGGGCGGCGGTGGTGACCGCGGTGCTGACGCCCGTCGAATCATCGGGGACGAGGACGCCGATGCGCAACACGCCGTCGTCGACCGTCGGGGCCGGCGGCGCGGTCGTCGTGGTCGCCGCGGTCGGAGTCGGATCTCCCGAGCCGTCGCCGGTGCACGCGGCGAGCGTCCCCGCGGCGATCGCGACGGCGCCTGCGGCCCCTCGTGCACGGCGGCGGCCCGCCACGGCGCGGACGTCTCGGCAAGCCATCCCCGCCACGGTACCCTCGCCTCGGTGAGCCCGACGCTGCGCAGCGACCACGTCGAGCAGGCGTCGACCGGGGCCATCGAGCCGGGGGTGGCCGCAGCGGCGGGCGCCCGCCGGGGACGTGACTACTGCGTCGCCCTGGCGACGATCACCGACCGGTGGGTGATCGAGCTGTTCGAGTCGGCCCTGCGCGAGAACCCGAACGAGTCCCGGGTCGCGCTGCTGGCGGTCGGCGGCTACGGGCGCGGCGAGCTGGCACCGTTCAGCGACCTCGACCTGCTCCTCGTCCACGGAGCTCGTCCGCGGCGCGTGAGCACGGAGATCGAGCCGATCGCGAGCGCCATCTGGTACCCGCTGTGGGACTCGGGGGTCAAGCTCGGCCACGCGGTGCGCCGCGTGGTCGAGCAGGTCGACCTCGTCGACGGCGACCTCGACTCGGCCACCGCCCTGCTCACCGCCCGCTACCTCGCCGGCGACACCGAGATCGCCGCCGAGGTCACCGCCCGCGGTCGCTCGGCGTGGGCCGCCAACCGCACGAGCTACCTGTCGTCCCTGCGCCAGCGGATGCGCGAGCGCCAGGCGGAGTCGGCCGACGTCGCCTACCGGCTCGAACCCGACCTCAAGGACGGTCACGGCGGCCTGCGCGACGTGCAGACGGTGTGGTGGGCGATCGCGTCCGGGCTCGACGTCTTCGATCGCGACGTCTCCGAGCTCGACGACCACTACGACACCCTGCTGCGGGCACGGGTCGCGCTGCACCTCGCGACCGAGCGCCCGGGCGACGTGATGCGCCTCGAGGACCAGGACGCGATCGCGAGCTGCGGCGGCTGGTCCGACGCCGACGCGATGATGGCCGACGTCGCCGAGGCCGGTCGCAACGTGTCGTGGCTGTGCGACGAGGCGTGGAACCGCGTCGGCGACCGCGATCGCGCCGCCGACCGCCCGATCGCGCCCGGCGTCGTGCTGCACGACGGCGAGATCTCGCTCACCGAGGGGGCCGACCCGCGCCAGGCGCCCGCCCTCACCCTCCAGGCGGCCGTGGCGGCGGCTCGCCACGAGTGCCGCATCTCCCGAGGGACGCTGGAGCGCTTCGAGGCCGAGGTCGAGCCGTGGCCCGACCGCTGGCCGGTCGGGGCGCTCAACGAGTTGGTCGCCCTGCTGCTCGAGGGGCACCGGGCGATCCCGGTGCTCGAGGCGCTCGACCACTCCGGCCTCATCGGTCGCCTGCTGCCGGAGTGGGAGCCGGTGCGGTCCAAGCCGCAGCGCAACGCGTACCACCGCTTCACCGTCGACCGGCACCTGTGGGAGGCGGCGGCGAACGCGGCGGCCCTCGTCGAACACGTCGGCCGACCCGACCTGCTCGTCGTCGGCGCTCTGCTCCACGACATCGGCAAGGGCTCCCCGGGCGATCACACCGAGGTGGGCATGGATCTGGTGCGCGAGATCGGTCCGCGCCTCGGCTTCGACCGCCGGGACACCGCGACCCTGGTCGCGATGGTCGAGCACCACCTCCTGCTCTCGGAGATCGCGATGCGCCGTGACATCGCCGATCCGGCCACGATCGACCTGCTCGCCGGGCTCGTCGGCTCGGTGGAGCGCCTCGAGCTCCTGCGCGCGCTGACGGAGGCCGATTCGCTCGCCACCGGACCCTCGGCGTGGGGGTCGTGGAAGGAGGGGCTGATCGACGAGCTGACCGTGCGCACCCGGCAGGTGCTCGGCGGCGGCGACCCGACCGAGGCGGTGTGGCGGCTCTTCCCCGACGCCGAGACGCTCGCCCGCATGGCGATCGGCGAGGTCGACCTGCGCCTCGACGACGACCTGGTGACGATCGTGGCTCCCGACACCACCGGCTCGTTCTCGCAGGTCGCCGGGGTCCTGTCGCTGCACGGCCTCGACGTGCTGACCGCCCGTGCGCACTCCGACGCGCACTCGATGGCCGCCTCGCAGTTCCGCATCCGGCCGGGTTCCGGCGAGCTGCGCTGGGAGCCGCTCGAGCGCGACCTGCGCGCGGGGCTCGCCCACGAGCTCGCCATCGAGGCGCGCCTGGTCGAGCGGGCGATGACCTACAACCGGCGCCGGCGCCAGCAGGCGGCCGCCCCCGGTCCGCCGGAGGTCAAGTTCATCGAGGGGGCGTCCAGCGACGCGACGGTCATCGAGGTGCGAGCCGTCAGCAAGATCGGCATCCTGCACCGGATCGCGAAGGCGCTCGGCGAGATGGGCCTCGACATCCGCCACGCGACGGTGCACACCCTGGGCATGGAGGTGGTCGACACGTTCTACGTGCGCACCTGGTCGGGCGAGCTGGTGAACGGGGTGGAGCACCGGGGTGAGATCCGTCGCGCCCTGCTCCACGCGGTCGGCTGACCGGTTCGGGCGAGGTCGTCGCGGGTGGTCGCCGGCGACCGGGTGGTGCCCCGGCGGACGGTGGCCTAGGTTGGCGCAGGTGACGGCCGACGCACGAGACCTGGCGCGCTGGAGCGAGACGCTCGCCGCGATCGCGCGCACCGGGATGGCGTTCACCGAGAACCTCTACGAGCGCGAGCGCTACGAGGAGGTCCTCCACGTGGCCGGCGACATCAAGGCCGCCTCGATCGCGCTCGAGTCGGCCGACGACGCCCTCGAGGCGGCGCACGAGATCGATCACTTCGTCGGGGAGTGGATGGAGTCGATCGGCGAGGGCGTCCCGGGCTACGTCACGCCGAAGACGGCGGTCGGCGCGATCGTCGGCAACGAGGCGGGCGAGATCCTGCTCGTGCAGCGCAAGGACTCGGGCATCTGGCTGTACCCCACCGGGTGGGCCGACGTCGGGTACTCGCCCGCCGAGGTCGCCGTCAAGGAGGTCAGCGAGGAGACGGGGATCGCCTGCGCCGCCGAGCGCCTGCTCGGGGTCGTCGACGGTCAGCGGATGGGCTTCAGCCGCTTCGGGATGTACATGCTGCTGTTCCACTGCACCGCGACGGGGGGCGAGCTGGCACCGCACCCGCTGGAGACGGCCGACGTCGGGTGGTTCGCCCGCGACGAGCTGCCCGAGGCGACGGCGGGAGCCGGGTGGTGGGCGCCGATGGCGTTCGCCGCGATCGACGGGGAGCGCTCGGACGCGACCTTCGACCCGGTGCGCGCCGACGTCTGGCGGGTCTGAGCTCTCAGTCCTGGTCGCGCAGGAAGTTCTCGACCTCGTTCATCAGCTCGTCGGGATCGATCGGATCCGCGGTCCCGAGATCGTCGCCGGGGGCGTCGGCCTCGTCGACCATCTGCTCGAGGCGCGCGACGTACTCGACCATGTCGTCGTCGTCGCCGATCATCGCGGCGACGCGCGCGTCGTACTCGGCGGCGGCCGACGCGAGACGGGTGAGGGGCGCCGGGGTGCCGAGCATCGAGCACGCTCGCTCGACGAGCGCCATCGCGGCCTTCGGCGACGGGAGCTGGGACGCGTAGCCGGGGACCGCGGCCCACAGCGACGCCGTGGGCAGCCCGGAGCGGAACAGGGCGTCCTGCAGGACGCCGACGATGCCCGTCGGGCCCTCGTACTGCGAGCGCTGGAGCTCGAAGCGCTCGACGAGCGCGTCGTCGGAGGCGGTCCCGAACAGCGGGACCGGTCGCGAGTGGGGGACGTCGGCGAGCAGGGCGCCGAGGGAGATCGCCATCGTCGCCCCCGTCTCCTCGGCCACGCCGACCACCTGCTCGGTGAACCCCCGCCACCGCAGGGCGGGCTCGGGACCGAGGAGCAGGATCACGTCGGTCCCCGGCAGCGAGGCGGACCACAGCCCGACCGTCGGCCACACGATCGAGCGGTTCCGGTCCTCGTCGAGGCGGACCTGGGGACGCACCGTGGCGAAGTCGGTGAAGACCTCCGGGTCGATCTCGGCCATGGCGTCGGCACCCCAGGACTCGATCATCGTCCTCACCGCGCTCGACGCGGCGTCACCGGCGTCGTTCCACCCGGTGAACCCGGCGATCAGCACGGGGCGATCGAGGCTCGGCTCGGCGAGCCATCGGACGTGCTCGGTTCCCACGTCCACAGGCTACCCGTGCGCCGCCGCCGTCCCGGACGGACCGCCGTCCGGCGTCGTCGGTCCGGCCCGGTCGGTCCGGTCTCGTAGGATCGCTGCGTGACCGAGACCGAACCCGGCGTCGAGATCGAGATCGCCTCCGACGTCGACGACGAGCTCGTCGACGCCTTCGCGCGCCTCGTCCCCCAGCTCTCCTCGTCGTCGCCGCCCCCCGACCGGTCCCTGCTCGCCGAGCTGATCGAGGGCGACGACACCGTCCTCTTCCTCGCGCGGGCGGACGGGGCGATCGTCGGCAGCCTGACCCTCGCCCTCTACCGCATCCCGACCGGACTCAAGGCCTGGATCGAGGACGTCGTGGTCGACGAGTCGGCCCGCGGGCGCGGCGTCGGTCGGTCGTTGAACGCCGCCGCCCTCGACGAGGCCCGACGGCGCGGGGCGAAGAACGTCAGCCTGACCAGCCGACCGTCACGCGAGGCCGCGAACCGCCTGTACCAGCGGATCGGCTTCGCCCGGCGCGAGACCAACCTGTACCGCTACGACCTCTGAGCCACGACCTCTGAGCCGCGACCTCTGAGCCACGACCTCTGAGCCACGACCTCTGACACGTCCTCGGTCTGCGACGCGTCGTCGGTGACGATCGCCGGCGCCAGCGGCCGGGGTCCGGCCACCGGTGCGTCGCCCGGCACGTCACAGAGCACGGTCGAGGTCCTCGGCGGACTGGCGGACCTGCCAGTCGCGATCCTCGAGGGCGCGCGCGATCGCCTCGGCGACCTCGGCGGCGCGCTCGTCGTGGTCGACGAAGGGTGCGAGCGCGAGGACCGCCCGTCGCCGCACGGCCGGCTTGTCCCGGGTGCCGGCGACGATCGCGTCCAGACCGCGCGGGTCACCGATCGCCCCGAGCGCCGCGATGGCCGATTCGCGCACGAGCGCGACGTCGGAGGTCGTCGCGAGCTCGACGAGGCGCTCGACGACCGCGTCGCGGCGCGACTCGTGCTCGCCGCACGCCCAGGCGGCGATCTCCACGACGCGCGGATCGTCGTCGGCGAGCGCGCCGAGGAGGTCGACGGACGGGTGGCCGGCGGAGATCTCCGCCGCTCTGCGACGGACGTCGAGATGGGGGTCGGCCAGCGCCGCGGCGAGGTCGGCGTCGGGGAGCGACCCGAGCCGTTCGAGCGCCCCGAGCGCCACGGCTCGGACCTGGGGCGCCGGATCGGACAGCCCGGCCCGGGCGGTCGCCGCGTCGCCGCGGTGCCCGGCGACGGCGACGGAGCGTCGACGCCGCTCGGTCTCGGGGTCCGACGGGGCGAGCACGCGCTACGACCTCAGCAGGTCGGTCAGGGTGACCACGACGTAGGTCGCCCCGAACGCGATGATGATCGCCGACGTCACGCCGATGACGACGGCGAGGCCGGCGCTGGCCACGGCCGCCCACAGCCGGCGCAGCGGGTTGGGTGAGCTGTACAGCGGAACCGTCGCCTCGGCGATGCCGATCGGGACGCGCGGGCGGCGCGACCTCGGTTCCCTGCGCTGCGGGCGCGGCACGGCTCTGGCAGTCTTGCGCCAACCCGACAGCACGAGGGCTGCGATGGCCAGCGCTGCCATCCACGCGGCAGAGGTGGTGAGATCCGTGACCGACACGACGACATCGATGGTACCCACGCCGACCCGCACGCCGGGTGGCACCCGTCGCTGGGCGCTGGTGCCCGCCGTGGCCGCGATCGTCGGGCTCGCCGCGATCGCGATCAGCTCGATCGTCCCCGCACGCATCGTCGCGACGGCCACGAACCCGCGCCTCGGCATCGACCAGGCCGCCCCCTACGCCCGGGTGCCCGCCTCGGCGGAGTCGGTGAACGAGCGGATCGTCTACGGCGACCTCCCCGACGACGTCGAGGTGCACTCGACGGGGGGCGACTTCCTGTTCGTCACCGTGAGCGCGCCGGCCCAGTCGCTGCTGTCGTGGCTCGTCGGCCGTGACGAGCCCGTCGTCGAGCTGCTGACCGAGGAGGGACGCAACGGGCGGCTGACCTCGAGCCAGAACCGCCAGATCGGCCTCCAGCAGATGCGCACCGCGACCCAGGAGGCGCAGTACGTCGCGCTCCTGGCCGCCGGCTACGAACCGACGATCCAGCCGGGCGCGGTCGTCGTGGCGGACGTGCTGTGCGCCGTCGTGGCCGAGGACGGGTTCACCTGCGCGGAGTCGTTCCCGGCCGACGAGGTGCTCGACCCCGCCGACACGATCCTCGCCGTCGAGGGGAACCCGGTCGACTCGGTCGAGGACCTCGGCGCGCTGCTCCGGGAGCGCCGCCCGGGCGACCTGATCGGGCTGACGATCGAGCGGCCGGACGCCGGGGTGCGCGACGTGGAGGTCGAGCTCGCCGCCGACCCGTTCGACCCCGCACGCACGATCATCGGCTTCCAGCCCTTCGACACCCGCACCGTCGAGCTGCCCTTCGACGTGTCGATCGACACCGCGGCGGTCGGCGGGCCGTCGGCGGGGCTCGCGTTCACCCTCGCGCTCGTCGACGAGCTGACCGAGGGCGACCTCACCGGGAGGCGAGACGTCGCGGTCACCGGAACGATCGGCCTCGACGGGACCGTCGGCGCGATCGGCGGGCTGGAGCAGAAGGTGAGCGCCGTGCACCAGCACGGCGTCGAGGTGTTCCTCGTCCCGGAGAGCCAGATCGAGCTCCAGGAGGACGATCCGACGACCGCCGTGGACGACGCGGTCTGCCGGCTGGCCTGCCTGGAGGCGGCCGGGGAGGGCAGCGTCGAGATCATCCCCGTGGGTTCGCTCGAGGACGCTCTCGCCGCGCTGCGCGAGCTCGGGGGCGACCCGATCGAGCTCGTCGAGCCCACCGCCTCGGGCTGACCCGCCGCCGTCGCGCCGCCAGCCCGCCGGCCCCGCCACCGGGCGCGGGCGTCCACCACCTGGTGAGCGCGGGCGCGTACCGTCGTGACATGGCCATGTCCTTCTCCCGACCCGACCCGGCGTCGCCCACGCAGGTCGCGGGCGCGTCCTTCTCCACGGGCCGGCGCGGATTCGACCAGAACGAGGTCCGCGACTTCCTGCGCATGGTCAGCGCCGAGCTCGGTCGCCTCCTCGAACGGGAGCGGTTCCTCGAGCGCGAGGTGGAATCGGCGCGCTCGAACCCGGACATCTCCTCGCTCGAGCTCGACGACGGCGCCCTGACGCGCCTCGTCGGCGACGAGACCGCGCGCGTCCTCAACGCGGCGCGCGAGAGCGCGAACGAGATCCGCGATAAGGCCGAGCAGTCGGCCGCGCGCATCCTGATGGAGGCCAGCGAGGAGGCCGCGCGCCTGCGCGAGGAGGCCGAGATCGAGTCGTCGCGCCGCCGTGCCGACGCCACCGCCGACGCCGAGGCCGAGCTCTCGATGGCCAAGCAGCAGGGCCGTGAGATGGTCAACGAGGCGCGCGCCTACCGCGAGCGGGTCCTGGGCGAGCTCGCCCGTCGTCGCGAGCTGGCCCGTGAGCAGATCGAGCAGCTCGTGCAGGGGCGCGACCGCCTGATGCAGGTGTTCGAGCGCGCTCGCCTCGTCGCGGTCGACGTGGTCGCCGAGATGCAGCCGCTGGGCGAGCCCGACGAGTACGTCAACCTGCAGCCCTCCACCGGCCCCGTCCCCGTCATGGTCGCGCGCGCCGACACCGACGACTCGGCCCCCCTGACCCGTCCCGACCTGCCCGACGACGCCGTCCCGGCCGACGAGGATCCGGTCGACGAGGCCCTCGCCGAGGACCCGGTCGACGACGCCCCGGACGAGACAGCAGGCGTACCGGACGAGACCGCGGGCGTGCCGGACGAGACCGCAGGCGTGCCGGACGAGACCGCAGGCGTGCCGGACCCCATCGACGCCGACGAGCAGCAGCTCGACGACGCGGCTCCGGGCATCGACGCCCCCTACGACGTCGACGACGAGCGCCCCGACACCGCCCCCCTCGGTTCGGCCGCGATCGAGATCGATCAGGAGATCGAGCCGGAGGCCGACGGTGCCGTCGCGCCGGATGACGTCGCCGATCCGCACGACGTCGCCGATCCGCACGACGTCGAGGACCCGGCGGCGGCCGAGCCGGAACCGGAGCCCGATGCCGTGCGCGACGAGTCCGCCGTCGTCGACGGGTCGCCGGACGCGGACGCGGAGGCGACGCCATCCGACCCCGACGACGGATCGGTCGACGACGTCGTGGTCGACCTGTTCGCCCGCCTGCGCGCCGACACCGTCTCGGCCGAGGACCCGGTCGCCGACGACGCACCCCTCGACGACCCGACCGCCGAAGCACCCCTCGACGTCACGCCCGCCGAGGACGCACCCGCCGAGGACGTGCCCGCCGAGGTGGCGCCCGCCGAGGTGGCGCCCGCCGAGGTGGCGCCCGCGGAGGTGGCGGCGATCATCGACCTCGACGCCCCGGCCATCGCGGAGGTCCCGATCGGCCACGACCACGCCGCCGGTGACGAGGCGGGCGAGGGAGCCACCGACGGTGACGACCCGGACGCCATCGAGACCCCCTTCGACCGGCGCGAGGCCGACCTCACCCCGCTGATGGTCGCCGGCGCACGCAAGCTCAAGCGCGTGCTCGCCGACGAGCAGAACGAGGTGCTCGACGCGCTGCGTCGCAGCGACCCCGCCCGCAGCCTCGACGACCTGCTGCCCTGGTCGAGCGACCACGCCAAGCGGTACTCGTCGGTCATCTCCGACGACCTCCTGCTCGCGGCGAACGCCGGCGCGGCCACGATCGACCCCGAGCGCGTCACCACGCTGTCGCGCGCCCAGGGACGCCAGGCGGTCGCCGACGCCTCCGAGCTCGTCGCGGCGCGCCTCGTCGAACCGCTGCGCGACCGGCTCGAGCGCTGCGTCGCCGATGGCGACGGCGACAACCCGACGATCGCGAAGAAGGTGCGCTCGACCTACCGCGAGTGGAAGACCCGCCACATCGACGACCAGCTCGACGACATCGTGCGCACCGCCCACGGGCGAGGCCTGCTGGCCGCCGTGGTCGCCGACACGCCGGTCGAGTGGACCCCCGACCCGTCGCAGCGTGCGTGCCCGGACTGCGACGACAACCGCCTCGCCGGCGCGGTCGCGGCGGGCCAGCCGTTCCCGACGGGCCACGTCAGCGCACCGGCCCATCCGGGGTGTCGCTGCATGTTGATCCCGGCGCCCCGGTAATCTCGGCGCAGATGCGGCGCGCCACGGACCTCCCGGTCGATCGTCCACGTCGCCGCCTCAGCGGCCGCGGGGTCCTGATCGCGATCGGCGCGCTGGTGCTGTTCGTCCTGGTCTTTGGACGGGCGATCGCGCGCTTCTACGTGGACTTCCTGTGGCACGACGCGCTCGGCCGCAACGACGTCTTCTGGGGCGCGATCGGCGCGAAGGCGACCCTCTTCGTCGGGTTCCTCGTGCTGTTCGCGCTGCTCGCGGGGATCAACCTGCTCATCGCGGATCGCACCGCGCCGGAGTCGTTCCCGGCCAACGTGCACCCCTACGTCGAGCGGTTCCACGAGATCTTCGGGCGTCGCCTCCGCCTCGTGCGCTACGCGGCCGCCGGGTTCTTCGCGCTGATGCTCTCGGCGCCGGCGATCGCGCAGTGGCAGGAGTGGCTGCTGTTCCGCAACTCGCAGAGCTTCGACACCGCCGACGACCAGTTCCAGCGCGACGTCGGGTTCTACGTCTTCGAGCTCCCCTTCCTGACGTTCGTCCTGGACTGGATGTTCGCGGCGGTCATCGTCGTGCTGCTGCTGACGATCGCGGCCCACGTGCTCAACGGCGGGGTCGTGTTCGTCTCGCCGGTGCCGGTGATCCGCAACGCGACCAAGACCCACGTGGCGGTCCTGCTCGCGCTGCTCGCGATCCTCAAGGCGGGGGACTACTGGCTCGACCGCTTCGAGCTCACCAACGCACGAACCGGGATCGTGCAGGGCGCGACCTACTCGGTGGTGCAGGCGCGCCTGCCCGCGCTGATGCTGCTGATCCTCGTCGCGGTGCTCACCGCGCTGCTCTACCTCTCGGTCGCCCGCACCGGGTCGTTCCGCGCCCCGATCATCGCCTCGGGGTTGTGGCTCGTCATCTCCATCGTCGGCGGGCTGATCTACCCGGCGATCGTCCAGGGCCTCGTCGTCAACCCCGACCAGGAGAGCCGCGAGGCGCCGTTCATCGAGCGCAACGTCGCGGCCACCCGCCTCGCCTACGGCCTCAGCGAGGTCGAGGAGCGCACGGTCGAGTTCGGCGACCTCACGGCGGAGGAGGTCAACGCCGACGTCGAGGCGTTCAACAACGTGCGCCTGCTCAGCCCGGGCCCGCTGCTGTCGCGGTTCATCTTCGACCGCGGCGACGAAGCCGGCCTGACGATCAACGACCTCGACGTCGATCGCTACGCGCTGCCCCTGACGAGCGAGCGGGGCCGTGAGCAGGTGCTGGTCGCGGCCCTCGAGCTCGACCTGGCGAACAACCCGAACCAGAGCTGGCCGAGCCTCCACCTGATCAACACCCACGGCTGCGGCCTCATCGCCGCACCGGCGAGCGCGGTGCGACCGAACCTGCGCCCGGCCTACGTCGTGCCCGAGCTCGAGCGCCCCGAGCTGTACTTCAGCCCCGAGGTCGGCGGCTACGCGATCGTCAACACCGATTCGGTCGAGAACGCCTGCGACGGCGTCGACGACGTCGGCGACGAGGGGAGCGGCGAGTACTCGGGCGACCAGGGGGTCGGGCTGAGCTCGTTCGCCCGGCAGGCGTCGTTCGCCCTCGCCTTCCTCGACTACAACGTCGTGCTCACCGGGGCGACCACCGACGAGTCGCAGATGCTGTGGGTGCGCAACGTCAACGACCGCCTCGAGAAGCTCGCCCCGTTCCTGTCGTACGACGCGGATCCCTACCCGGTCCAGCTCGACGGCCGCGTCGTGTGGGTGGTCGACGCGTACACGACGACCAGCCGCTACCCCTACGCCGAGAGCGTGGGCGACGTGCAGGTGTCGTCGGACTCCGGGCTGTCGCCCAGCGACAACTACGTGCGCAACAGCGTCAAGGCCGTGGTCGATGCGTACACCGGTGACGTCACGCTCTACGTCGTCGACGACGTGGACCCGATCATCCGAGCCTGGCAGAGCGCGTTCCCCGACCTGTTCACCGACTTCGACGAGATGCCCGACGCGCTGCGCGAGCACCTGCGCTACCCCGAGGACCTGTTCCGGGTCCAGACCGACCGCTACTCGAAGTACCGGATCGCGCCCGAGGACTTCTTCCGCCGCGAGGGCGCCTGGTCGGTCGCGCAGGCGCCCGGCGACTTCCCGAACGAGCGGACGACGACCGCGACCGGTGTCGAGGCGCCGACCGCGGCGTCGACGACGTTCGCCAGCGAGTCGAACGTGCGCCGGTTCACGCCGTACTACACCTACTTCGACACCAGCCTGCCCGACGAGGAGCGCGACGAGGAGTTCGTGATCTTCCGGCCCTTCGTCGAGTTCTCGACGGCGGACCAGCGCACCCAGCTGCAGGCGTACATGACCGCTTCGTCGGACCCGGACAACTACGGCGCGCTCACCTCCTACGTCGTGCAACCGGGCGCGGACGGCCAGCTCCCCGACGGCCCCATCCGCGTGGCGTCCAGCGCCGAGACGACGACGGAGATCTCGTTCCGCATCTCGCAGGACAACCAGGACCAGGGAGGCACGCGCGTCCGCTTCGGCGACCTGCAGCTCGTGCCGGTCGGTGATGGGCTCATCTACGTGCGGCCCTACTACGTCAGCGTCGAGACCGAGAGCGCCCTCGTCGGCGAGGCCACCGAGTTCCGCCGCGTGATCGTCACCTACAACGACGTGTCGGTGCTCGCCCCTACGATCGGACAGGCGCTGGCGAACCCGGAGCTGTTCGGAGCCGGGTTCGACGCCGAGATCTCCGACGTCGTCGGCGGCGAGGTGCGCGGCGACCCGGAGGATCCGAGCGCAGGCGACGACGACACGTCCGGCGAGGACTCGGTCGTGCTCGACGAGAACGCCGAGGAGGCGCTGCTGCGCCTCGACCGGCTCCTCGCGGAAGCCGACCAGCTGCGCCTGGACGGTGATCTCGGCGGCTACCAGGACAAGATCGCCGAGGCCAACGAGGCCGCCCGCGCCGCGATCGACGCGCTCGGGCTGGAGCCGGTCGACACCGGCGCCGGTTCCGACGAGGAGGCGACGGCGGGCTCGACCCCGGACTCGGATGACGGATCGGGCGAGGCAGCCGGTGACCCCGACCCCGCCCCCGAGACCGAGACCGCCCCCGAGACCGACCCCGAGAACGAAGAGGTCACCTCCGGCGGCTGACCCGGCGCCCGCCGAACCGGCTCGCGGCTCGGCACCGCCGGCTCAGCGGGCGCCGGGTCGACGGAGGCGGTCGGCGACCTCGGCGAGGTCGCGCCGGAACTGGATCGCGTACCGCGCCTGCTCACCGGCCAGCTTCTCCTGGCCGTCGGTGACCTGCTCGAGGCGCTTGTCGAGCAACCGCTCGAGCTCGGCGACGAGCTCGCCGCGCTCGGCGGCCGGGTCCCCCCCGGCGTCGATGTCGTTGCCGAGCTCGGTGAGCTGGTTCGCGAGCTCGGTGCTGACCTGGCCGATCCGCGCGTCGAGGGTGGCGACCTTCTCGGCGATCTGGCCAGTCCGGGTGCGCAGCTCGTCGTCGACGTCGCGCTCCTCGGCGGCCTCCACGCGGACGGACAGCTCGCCCAGCGCCGCACACGTCTCGTCGGTGCGCCGAGCAGCGTCGGTGGCGACGAGCGCGATGTCGGCGATCTGCTCGCGGTGCACCGCCAGCGACTCGCCGAGCGAGCCCAGCGTGGACCGCAGCTCGTCGAGCGCCGCGGTGGCGCGCTCGGGTTCGCCCGCCGCGCGCTCGACGGCGGCGCCGAGGTGGTCGATCCGCACCGCCAGCTCACCGACCCGCTCGACGTCCGCGCGCAGCAGCTCGACGGCATCGACGCTCGCCGCCTTCGACACGGCGACGTCGATGGAGGAGGCCACGGTGATGATCTGGTCGCGCACCGTCCCGACACCCTCCTCGACCGCGCCGACCTGGGACAGCAGCCGCTGGTTCTCCGCGTCGAGGCGACCCACCTCGACCGACAGCCGGGCCTTGACGTCGTCGGCCTCGTCGAGGCGGGCGCGCATCGAGCGCAGCTCGTTCCGCATCGTCTCGAGCGCCTGCTCGGTCTCGGCTCGTCGGTTGAAGAGTCCCATGTCCCGGTGCGAAACCTAGTCCACCACGGTCCGGCGATGGCCGGACACCAGACCCCGAAGAAGATCCACCTGGACGAATCCGAGATGCCGACACGGTGGTGCGACGTGGTCGCCGACCTCCCGACGGCACCACCGCCGCCCCTCCACCCGGGCACCCACGAGCCGGCCGGCCCCGACGACTTCGCCCCCTGTTCCCGATGGCGCTCATCGAGCAGGAGGTGACGACCGAGCGCTGGGTCGACATCCCCGGCGGCGTGCTCGACGTGTACCGGCTGTGGAGGCCGAGCCCGCTGTTCCGTGCCACCCGCCTCGAGCAGGAGCTCGACACCCCCGCGCGCATCTACTACGAGTACGAGGGGGTGAGCCCGGCGGGGTCGCACGAGCCGAACACCTCGGTGCCGCAGGCCTGCTACAACCACCAGGAGGGCGTCACCGAGCTGACCACCGAGACCGGCGCCGGCCAGTGGGGCAGCGCCCTCGCCTTCGCGACCGCGCAGTACGGGGATGGCGCCGCTGGCGTCGCACGTGTACTCCGAGGGACTGGTCGAGGCGATCGCGATCCCCCAGCGCGAGTGCTCCGCGAGCGCGATCCGGTTCGCGAGGACCGAGGGGATCGTCCCCGCCCCGGAGCCGACCCACGCGATCGCTGCGGCGATCCGCGAAGCGCTGGCGTGCAGGGAGTCGGGTGAGGAGAAGGTGATCCTCACCGCGCTCTGCGGCCACGGGCACCTCGACCTCGCGAGCTACGAGAAGTACCTGTCGGGCGAGATGGTCGACGACGACCTCGCCGACTCCGAGATCGCCGAGGCGATGAAGTCGGTGCCGGTGCTGACGTGAGCGGGTGCCGAGGTGAGAGGCTGCGAACGTGAGCGACGTGATCCCGTTCCCCACCGCACCGCGCGATCGCACCGTCAAGGAGGCGTCCGAGCCGAAGCTGCGCGACGTCCTCGGTGACGTGCTGCGCGACGAGCGTCGGGAGCAGGAGCGCACCCTGGCCGAGGTGGCCGGGGCCGCGGCGGTCTCGCTGCCCTACCTGTCGGAGGTCGAGCGCGGGCGCAAGGAGGTCTCCTCCGACCTGCTCGACGCGATCTGCGGCGCGCTGGGGATCCCCCTCGTCGAGGTCCTCGAGCGGGCGGCCGACCGCCTACGCGTCGAGGGGCGGGCGCAGCGCGGTCCGGGCGTCCAGCTCCTGGCGGCCTGACGGCACGGGCTGGGGGACGAGGTCGGCGGCGCCCCAGTCGACGACCTGTTCGCCGGTCAGCACGAGCGCCCGGTCGGTGTCGGCGCGCACGCGCTCCACGTCGTGCCCGGTGTGGCGGGCGAGCACCGACTCCGCCTGGGACCGGACCCGCTCGATCTCGGCCGCCTCGAGGGCGAGGTCGCTCATCGAGCCCCGGGTCAGCTCGGCGTGGGGCTGGTGGAGCAGGACGCGGGCGTGCTCGAGCACGGCGCGCTTGCCGGGCGCCCCGGCCGCGAGCAGGACCGCGGCCGACGACGCGGCCTGCCCGACGCACAGCGTCGACACGTCGTTGGCGACGAAGCGCATCGTGTCGTAGATCGCCATCATCGCGGTGAACGACCCGCCGGGGGAGTTGATGTACAGCTGGATGTCCTGCGCCGCTCCGTCGCTCGCGAGGTGGAGGAGCTGGGCGACGACGACGTTCGCGACCCCGTCGTCGATCGGTGTGCCGATGAAGACGATGCGGTCGCCGAGCAGGCGGCTGTAGATGTCGGTGGCCCGCTCGCCTCGGGCGGTCGACTCCACGACGGTCGGGATCGTGTAGCTGCTCACCGCGCCACCCCGATCCGACGCACGAGGCGGCGGGGCAGGACGTCGTCGAGGGTCGCGACGACGTGATCGACGAAGCCGTACTCGCGCGCCTCCTCGGCATCGAACCAGCGGTCGCGCCCGACGTCGTTCGTGACCTGCTCGATCGAGCGGCCGGTGTGGCGGGCGATGATCGCCCGCATCCGATCGACGGTGGCGACGAGGTTCGCCGCCTGGATGGCGACGTCGGAGGCCGACCCGCCGAGACCGGCCGATCCCTCGTGCATCAGCACCTGGGCGTTGGGCAGGGCGAAGCGCTTGCCGGCCGCTCCGGCGCACAGCAGCACCTGGCCCATGCTCGCCGCGAGCCCGGAGGCGACGGTGACCACGTCGTTGGGGATGAGCTGCATCACGTCGTAGACGGCGAGCCCGGCGAGCACGGAGCCGCCGGGGGAGTTGACGAACACGCAGATGTCGGAGTCGGGATCGTCGGCGGAGAGCGCGAGGAGCCGAGCGATGACCGCGTCGGCGGACTCGTCGCTCACCTCGTCGCTGAGCATGATGATGCGGGCGTCGAGCAGTCGGTCGGCGACCGGGATCGGGGTGGTGGAGGCCATGGCGCCAGGATCACCGCGTGGCGCCGTGCCGAGGGTCGGTTCTGCTGGAGGCAGAACGCCCCGCCGATGCGCGCGAACGTGGGTGCGTGCCGCAGCTCCGGGTCGCCACGTTCAACCTCGAGAACTTCGACGAGACCGTCCCCGGTGACGAACCGTCGCTGGAGCGCCGGATCGAGCTGATGCGGCCCCAGATCACGCGCCTGCGCGCCGACGTGGTGTGCTTCCAGGAGGTCCACGGCCAGGAGCGACCCGGCGAGCCGCGCGCTCTGCTGGCGCTGCGCGAGCTCCTCGTCGGGACCGACCTCGAGGACGCGACGCTGGTCAGCACCCGCCCGGCCGGGGACGCGGTGTTCGACGTCCGCAACCTCGTGGTGGCGTCGCGCTTCGCCGTCCTCGACGCGACGCAGTACCGCAACGACCTCGTCGCCGAACCGCTGTACCGGCGGCTCACCGCGGACCCGCCCGACGACGAGGCGGTGCCGATCGGGGTGGAGCGGCCGATCCAGCACGTGCGCCTCGACATCGGCGACGCCGCGAGCCAGCGGGTGCTGCACGTGATCAACGTGCACCTCAAGTCGAAGAACCCGACGAACGTGCCCGGCGGGAGGATCGACCCCTTCACGTGGCGCACCGCGAGCGCGTGGGCCGAGGGGTTCTTCCTGTCGTCGATGAAGCGGATGTCCCAGGCGCTCGAGGTGCGCTGGCTCGTCGATCGGATCTTCGACGACGACCCCGCTGCGATGATCGTGGTCGCCGGCGACTTCAATGCGGAGCCCGACGACGTGCCGGTGCAGGCGATCCGCGGCGACGTCGAGTCGACCGGCAACGGCGCGCTCGCGACGCGGGTGCTGGTGCCCGTCGCGCGGTCCATCCCCGAGCCGGCCCGCTTCACGCTGCTGTACCGGGGCCGGGGCGAGATGATCGACCACATGCTCGTCAGCCGCTCGCTGCTGCAGCACCACCGCACGTCGCAGATCCACAACGAGCTGCTCCACGACGAGTCGGTCGCGTTCGCCGTCGACGACAAGTTTTCCGAGTCCGACCACGCCCCGATGGTCGCCGAGTTCGTGACGCCGTAGCGCTCGCGGCGCGCCGCGGCGCCTGCGGTGCCTCAGACGGCGGCGTCGTGGGCGGCGGCGCGCTTCATCGCCTTGCGCTCGGCACGTCCCTCGGCGGACTGGCCGCGCACGATGACGGCCAGCGCCCCGATGACGACCGCCATCGCGACTCCCTGGCGGATGCCGACGGCCTCGTCGAGGAACACCCAAGCGATCAGCGCGGAGAACACCGGGATGAGGAGGGTGAACGTCGAGCCGACCCACAGCGGGATGCGCACGAGCGACCAGTTCATCAGCACGTGCCCGACGACCCCGGCGCCGACGGTCATCGCCGCCAGCCCGGCCCAGTTGGACCAGGTGGGCCACGACATGTCCTGACCGAACGCGAACCCGAGGGGGGTGACGATGACGGCGGTCCACAGCGCGGTGCCGGCGGTGAACTCGGTCGGCGAGACGTGGCCCTTCGAGCGCTTCGAGGCGATGAAGTACGCGCTCCACGAGAACATCGCGGCGACGGCGAGCAGGTCGCCGCGCAGGCTGCGGATGCCGTCGCCGGTGGAGGTGGTGACGACCACCACGACCCCGGCGAGGGCGACGATCGACCACAGCGCGTCGCGGCCGCGGATCCTCTCGCCGAAGAAGCGGGCGGCGACGACGCCGACCAGCACGGGTTGCAGCGCGCCGATGATCGTCGCGTTGACGATCGTCGTCGCCTTGACTGCGCTGAAGAACAGCGAGATGTCGGCGCCGAGGGCGATCCCGCCCCACGCCGAGGCGCGCACCACGTGCCAGGTCATCCGCGTCCCCCGGGCGCGCAGGAACAGCACGATGACGACGGTGAACAGCCAGAACCGGTAGGCGCCGATCGCGAGGCCGCCCATGTCGATCCCCTTGGCGAGCACCGTCCCGGTCGACCAGGCGCACACCGCGATCGCCGCGCCGATCAGCCCGGCGGTCAGGTCGCTCGACCCGCTGTCCGCCGTGGTGCCGATGCCGGTCTCCTGGGTCACCGGCGCACGCTACTGGCCCCCGCCGCAGGTCCGTCCCTTCACCCGCTCCACCACGACCCGATCGCTCCGCCACGACCCGAGCGGTGCCCGACACCGGGAGGATCGCGCTCGCGGTCATCCCGGCACCGCCGTCTCACGACACCGTGCATCGGGGCGCGACAGGTGCCGGCGAACGGCGGCGACCGGGTCGAGCCGATGCGCACGTCGGTCACGGTTCACCGTGCGGATGCGTGCGCCGGATCGGCCGCGGGAGAGGGTGCCGACGGGAACTGCAGCGTCGGTGCGGGCAGGGCCAGCCCGACCAGGGGTGGCCGAAGGGTCCGTTCCGTTCCGTTCTCGTCTCGCAGCGTGAAGTGCCCGGCCCCGTGGGGCTCGAGTCTCCACCGGTGCTCGTGGAGCACGTGGTGGTGGTGCCAGCAGAGGAGGATCAGGTTGTCGTCGGTGGTGGGGCCGCCATCGACCCAGTGCACGGCGTGGTGGGCTTCGCACCCGGCGGCCGGCGTCGTGCAGCCGGCGACCCGGCACCCGTGGTCGCGCACGACGAGGCGGTCGAACTGGAGGTCTCCGACGGTGCGTCGGCTGCGGCCGTGGTCGATGACGGTGCCCGCGGTGTCGGTGACGTAGCGGTGGATGCCGGCGTCGCACGCCATCCGCCGGATCGCCTCGGCGGGGACCACGACCCGGTCGTCGTTCGTGTCGATCACCCCACCGCCGATCCCCGACGCCAACGTGTCGTAGCCGATCGTCGCCAGCACCTTGGGTGCTCGACGTGAGCGACCGGGAGCGGGGTTCGCCTCGGTGGAGGTGATCGCCATCTTCGCCATGGTGACGAGGGCGTCGGCGCGTCGCTGCGGGGCGCTGCGGTCGTCATCGTCGGTGGCGCGGTGCGACAGCGAGCGGACCGCTTCTCGGACGAGAGCGAAGCCCTCCGGGTCGAGCGTGCCGTCGATGCGGCCCATCCCGTCGAGCATCGGCGACAGGTGAAGCTCACGCCGGTCGTAGCGCTCCCGTGCGGCCCGCTCCTCTCGGTCGGGATCGGCGTGCATCCGCCACGTGTCGAGCAGCATCTTCACCTCGCGGTGGGGGAGCGTGGTCGCCCACCGGCACAGCATCGCCTCGTCACGAGCGAAGGTGATGGCGACCGTCGGATCCCACGCGTCGCACAGGAGCCGCAGCGACCCCTCGGCGAGATCACCGCGTGAGAACGCGTCCTTCACGATCGGGAGGTGCTGGATGCGGTCGGCGAGGCGGATCGTGACCCGGCAGTGCCCGATCGCCTCGTTGGTCGTGGAGGCCAACCAGTCGGCGGGCGAGCGGTACCCGTGCTGGAAGCACCGCCCCGACTCGACGGCGGAGCGGACTTCGTCGAGCTGGGCGGCACGCACCCTGCGCAACGCACGCGTCGTCTCGGTCACCTCGGGCGTCGGCCCGGCGACGCGCGCTGCCACCGCTGCGTCGCACGCCTCGACCACCGACCTGTCCATGTCGAACAAGCGTACGATCGGGGTGCCACGGGGTTCGGCGCACGAGGGGACGCCACGTCTCCGCCGAACCCGCCGTCGGCGACGGTCGTGCCGCGGCGTCCGTCGCGAGTCCGCCTGCGTGCGCCTCCACGACTCCGCATCGACGGTGGAGCAGCCCGTCCGACGAGGGGCGACGACCTGCCGGAGGTCGCCCGCCGCGACGGTCGCGCTCGGTCAGCGCGCTCCACGAACGACCGTGCCGCGAGAGCTCAGCGGGGGCGGTCGCCCTGGACGGTGATGCGGCGCATGTGGCGGCGGTGGCCGGCGTAGTCGTGGAGGGCGTAGTGCTGGACGCTGCGGTTGTCCCACATCGTCAAGGTGCCGGGCTCCCAGCGGACGCGGCAGGTGAAGCGCTCGTGGGTGGCGTGGGTGAGGAGGAACTCGAGGATCGCGTCGGACTCGGCGCGGGCGAGGCCGCGGATCCGGGTGGTGAAGGCCCGGTTGACATAGAGCCCCTTGCGGCCGGACTCGGGGTGGGTGCGCACGACGGGGTGCTCGACGGTGCGGGCGGCGAGGTCGGAGTTCTTCGTCGACATCTCCGCCGACTTGGTCGACTGGCCGCCCTCGGCGTACTGCGGGCCGGCGGTGTGCACGGCGACGAGGCCGTCGAGCATGCCCCGCATCGTCGGGCTGAGCGCATCGTAGGCGGCCTGCTGGTCGGCGAAGAGGGTGTCTCCGCCGGTCGGCGGGAGCTCGACGGCGTAGAGGATGGATCCGAGGTCGGGTTCGTCGAGGAAGGTGACGTCGGTGTGCCAGCCGCCGCCGAAGTTGATGCGGTCCTCTGGGACGGTGACGACGTCGAGCAGCTCAGGGTGGTCGGCGTTGCCCTCGACGAAGGGGTGGGTGTCGAGCTCACCGAAGCGTCGCCCGAACGCGAGCTGTTGCTCGGGCGAGAGGTCCTGGTCGCGGAAGACGAGGACGTGGTGCTCGACGAAGGCGGAGCGGATCGCGGCGACGGCCTCGTCGTCGAGGTCGGTCGACAGGTCGATCCCGTCGACCTCGGCTCCGTGGACGCCGGAGATCGGCCGCACCTCGATGCCGGCAGGGTTCAGGTGCGTCGTCGTGGTCATCGCCCCAGCCTCGCGCCACGCGTCAGTCGGGCGACAGGCGGAGACGCGTCGAACGCTGCGCGTGAGTGCGCTGCCGACGGTTGCGCGATCACGTCCGCACCCGTATCATCATCGTCACGCCGCGGGGTGGAGCAGTTCGGTAGCTCGTCGGGCTCATAACCCGAAGGTCGCAGGTTCAAATCCTGCCCCCGCCACCAACGAAAGCCCTGGTAGATCGCAAGATCTGCCAGGGCTTCGTCGCGTCACGGGGTCGTTCTTCTAACCATTCTTCTAACCATGTGGTTAGAAGATCGGGGTGCGAAATCGCGATTCGCGAGGAGTTTGGCGGTCGGCCGGGGTCGCGCGAGTCGCGCCCGACGCCGGCGAGAGGAACTGTCCCGGCGAGTAGCTTGCGCTCCATGGACATCGCCACCGGGAAGCTGAGCCGATTGCGTGAGGCGCAGCTGATCGACGCATTTGAGCGCGAGGAGGGGAGAGTGCTCCTAGGCGACGATCTGACGGATGGCGCTACGGACAAATGAGTCGTGTATTGCATGACCTCGGTGAGCTCATCTTGGACGGGGGAGAGGTCGACCTCGGCCGCTTCGAGGGAGCAGACACCGTTGTGCTGAGCGCCGCAGGGTCGGCTCGGAGGTCAATCACCTATGACGAAGATGGAGCGTTCTTCGACGCGGGGACAACCGTCGATTGGCCTATGGAGGTCGTGCTTCGCAATAGGCCGGCGTCTGTACAACGCATCGAGGTGGAACTGACCGGTGACCTGGTGCTCTGCCTCGGGTACACGCGTGAGGAGTGGAAGCATCCGCGCAACAGGTACGAGGACCACGCTGTGTTCGTTCACGAACTCCTGCTTCACTCAGCTGAGGCTCACAATGTGGCTCTTCGCGCTTGAGCGTGGTGGTGGTTTCTTGAGCATCCACTGTTGAGGTCCCGTGGCCTCGCAAGTCTTGCGGTCTTCCACAACTGCGAGACGAGGAGACCACGGGATGATTGAAGGTAGCAACGCGGACGCGCTGCTCGGGCTGATTGGTGTGCGGATCTGCGCTGTCGAGGTCGGCGTCGAGGTGACGATCACGATCGAGACAACCAACGACCGGGTCGGGTGCCGCTCGTGCGGAGTGATCGCGAAAGCGCACGGCCGTCGGCGTGTCAGGGTGCGCGATCTGGCGACGTGGGGACGAGCGACGGTGCTCGTTTGGGTGAAGCGGATCTGGCGCTGCCGCGAGCCGCTGTGTGCGACGGTGACGTGGACCGAGACCCTCGACGCGATCGCGTCTCGGGCGTCGCTGACCGAGCGGGCCGGGTTCGAGATCTGTCGCCGGGTCGGCGAGGACGGCGACTCGGTCGCGGCGGTCGGCCGCGACTTCGGTGTCGGCTGGGCGTGCGCGATGAACGCCGTCAACGTGCACGGCCGACGCCTCGTCAACGACCCCGATCGAATCGGCCATGTCACCAAGCTCGGCCTGGACGAGACAGCGTTCCAGCGGCCATCGAAGCATCGCGGTCACACGAGCTACATCACTGGTTTCGTCGACCTCGCCCGACCGCGACTCCTCGACGTCGTGTTGGACCGGACCGGTGCTGCTGTTGATTCCTGGCTCGCACAACAACCCGCTGGTTGGCTGGCCGGGATCGACCAGGTCGCTCTCGATCCGCACCGCGGTTACGCCAACGGGCTCACCGCGACCTTGCCCGACGTGGTCGTCGTTGTCGACCGGTTCCATGCTGTCGGGCTCGCCAACCGCGCTGTTGACGACGTGCGCAGACGGGTGCAACAAGACACCCTCGGGCACCGAGGCCGCACCGGTGATCCGCTCTACGGCATTCGCCGACTGTTGCTACGCGGCTACGAACGCCTCACCGAACGCCAGCTCGAACGCGTCGAGGCGGGACTGGTCGGTGACCGCTACGGCGAGGTCGGAGCAGCCTGGCTGGGCAAGGAACTCGTTCGGGAGATCTACACCGCCGGCACCCTCGCTGAGGCCCGCCAACGACTCCACGTCTTCTACACGTTCGTGGCTGACGCCGAGGTCGGCGAACTCGTCCGCCTCGCCAAGACAATCAGTTCGTGGGAGACCGAGATCCTCGCGTTCCACACCACCGGCGGACTCTCCAACGGGCCGACCGAGGGCATCAACTTGCTGATCAAGAAGATCAAACGAGTCGGCCACGGCTTCGCCAGCTTCGACAACTACCGACTCCGCCTCTTGCTCCACGCAGGCGTCGACTGGCACACTCACCCCACCGCACGACTGCGAAGCCACCCACCACGCTCAGCCGCGTAGAGCCCACAATGTCGCAGTCTTCGGGCCGGCACCGGGCGAGGTGATCGTCGACGGACCGGTGCTCGGGGTGATGGTCGGCTACATCGAGGCTGGTGGAGAAGACAAGAGCGGATCGGGATCGCGATTGAACCGTGTCACATTCGTACAGCCACCTCGACCTGCGTCGCTGGGCAACATCGTCGCGGACATCGTTGCCCTACCGGCCAGCACTCAGCTTCTCGACCTCACGAGCCCGGGTCCGAATGAGGGCGGGTGGCACTTCGGGGACGTAAGCATCGGGCAGATTGAGTCTTCCTCGCCCGGATTAGTCGTTCGGGCAAACCGAACGATCATTATCTCGAAGCTTCCTGACGACTGCACCGTCGAGATTGCAGGAGAGGACTCGAAACTGGTGATGGGGCGTGAAGCTGAACGGGCATCGGGCGTCGACTTGAAGGTCTCTGCTCCCAAGCTTCACCTTGTGCGAGGTGTACTGGATGGCGTATCGCTCATCGCAGTGACGGAGCTCGAGGTCGGACCAGCTCCAACCAAGGAGGGTCAATCCTCTGCGATTGGAAGGGCGTATGAGTCGGCGCTTGGCGAGGTGGTCGGAATGGCGATGGCGACGAGGGTGACCGGGGAGGTCGACAGTCTCATCATCCACGAGGGTTGCACGGTTGCGGGCGACGCGCTTCAGGGCTTCTGTGCTCGCCAGTTGGCAGTCGCCGAGCAATCGGAGGTCTCGGGACTTGCCGCTCAGCCACTGTCGATCCCAGCAATCACTGGTTTGGCCCGTGCGAGTCGGAGCGGGTTGTGGGTCCCATGGAGCAGCCGAGCAGCGCGTCGCCAGTTCGAGAGGGAGGCGCTCAGTGCCCAACAGGCCAGCGAGGTCGAACTCGGTCGGCTGTCGAACCGGCGCGCTCTGCTCCTTGAGCATGCCGTTGCCTCATCGGAATCTGGGCACGTGCTGTCTGTCCTTCAAGAAGCGGAGAAGGACTCGCGCCGGAGGCTGCTACCTCTTCGGAGTCGGGAGCGGCTACTTCTAGAGACGTCTCGGTGGATGGTGGGCTACGGAGAACGAATCGGCTGGCCGCTCGGGGTAGACGCTCTTCTTCTCGCGGTACTCGCGGGGCTCGATGTGGGATGGTCGAACCTAACGAGTTCGGATTGGTGGTCAGGGTTCGCTCACGTTCAGCGGTACGAGAGTGCGTTCGAGTTCGCGCTTCCTGGCATTGACGTGCTGGGAATCGAAGCATCGGAGGGGCTCTGGGGGTTGTTGGCGAAGCTCGTCTCTGTGGTCTTCATAGCAACGGCCGTGAGGGCCGGCTTCCGCGTTCTGCGGCGGCACGAGTAGCTCAAGCTCGTAATCTTCGACTGCTCGACTAGACGGTGCTTAGTCAAACACGGCAGCGCTGAACGCCATAGCAGCGTCGGCTTGCATGCCGGGGAGGACGTGTTGGTACACGGTCATCGTGAACGCAGGGCTGCTGTGGCCGAGGCGCTCGCTGACGACCTTCACGGGGACGTTCGCCTTCAGCAGGATCGAGGCATGCGTGTGGCGGAGGTCGTGGAGGCGGATGCGGCGGGGGCCGTGTTCGGCGACGAGTTGGTCCCACATTTTCGAGAAGCGGTCGGGGTGGACTGCCTCACCGGTCTCTGGGTGCGTGAACACGAAGTCGCCCTCGTTGCGCGTTCCGTTCGCCATCAGCTGCTCGAGCTGTAGCCGGCGCCAGGTCCGCAACACGGCGACCGTCCGTGGGTCGAGGTCGATCGTGCGCCGGCTCGTTGACGTCTTCGGCGCACCGACCTCGGCGTCGTAGCCGACGGAGAGCAGCTGCTGGTCGACGACGAGTCGAGCCTTGTCGAGGTCAACCTTGCGCCACGTCAGCCCGAGTAGCTCGCCTCGCCGCATCCCACTGTTCGCCGCAAGGTAGATCGGCGCGAACCAGGCGGTGTCCTCGATCGCATCGAGGAACGACCGCAGCTCGTCGGCCGACCACACCTGCTGCTCCTTCGCTCCGGCGTGCCGCACGGTCGGCGGGTCGGCGAGGTCGGCGACGTTGCGGTGGACGGTGCCCTTGCGGTGAGCGTCGGCGAGCGCCTTGCGGAGCATGCCGTGGATGTTGCGCACCGACTTCGGCGCGAGCCCACCGCCGGCGCCGTTGAGCTTGCCGTCGACGAGCAGCTCGGCGTACAGCGTGTCGAGGTCCTCGGGCTGGAGCTGACGAAGCTGGATCGCCCCGATCCTCGGTGCCACGTGCAGTCGGACGTTGTTGCGGTACGAGTCGAACGTCGACCGACTCAGCTGCGACTTCTTCAACGGCAGCCACCGGTCGGTCAGGTACTCCGCGAGCGTGATGCGGTCCGGCGACCGGTATTCGCCGTCGTGCTGACGCCTCGTGATCTCGGCAGCGGCGCGCTCGGCCTCCTTGCGGGTGGCGTAGCCGTCGTGCCAGTCGCGCTTCGCCTTGCCGGTCGCCGGGTCGATGCCGCCGTACACGACGACGTAGTAGCGGCCGCCCTTCGGTGCGATGTGAGCCATGTGGACGTCTCCGATCGGTCGTGCGCGCCCCTCGACTCAACGTACCGAGATCGGGCCGTCGAGGGAAGTGGTCGCATTTCTCATGTAACGCGCGGAGCCGAGATGGGCCTTCGTGAGTGGGGTGAACAACGAGGAGTTCCGATGGCCCGAATCGAAACGATCTGCAACGCAAGCGCTCTTCGGCGGTGTGTCAGGAGGGTGATGTTGTCAATTCGCGTTGAACCCGTTGCCTCGCTCCTGCGCCGCACACCGATCGTGCCCTTGAAGCGCCCCGGGATTCGTGGAGGCTCTGTTCCTTGAGAGGATGGAGTGATGCCAAGCAAGTATCCCGACGAGCTGCGCGAGCGTGCCGTTCGGATGGTGCTCGATCACGAGCACGAGTACGGATCCCAGTGGGAGGCGATCTGTTCGGTCGCCGAGAAGCTGGGCCCGAAGGCCGAGACGGTCCGGCTGTGGGTCCGACGAGCTGAGACCGACACCGGTCGCCGGCCCGGCGCCACCACCGACGAGCTCGCGGAGCTGAAACGCCTGAAGCGCGAGAACGCTGAGCTGAAGCGCGCCAACGACATCTTGAAGGCGGCGGCGCATTTCTTCGGGGCGGAACTCGACCGCCGATCAACGAAGTGATCCGGTTCATCGACGAACACAAGAACAACCGCAGCGGACAGTTGCGGTGGGGTATCGAGTCGATCGCCAACACGGTTGGGATCGCCCCGTCGACGTATCACGCCGCCAAGAAGCGCCCGCTGTCGGCACGTGCGGTTCGTGATGCGGAGCTGCGCCCGCAGATCCTGCGGGTGTGGGAGGAGAACCTTGCGGTCTACGGCGCCGACAAGATCTGGGACCAACTGAACAAAGACGAGGTCCGAGTCGCTCGCTGCACCGTCGAGCGCCTGATGCGCGACATGGGCTTGCAGGGCTGCCGGCGGGGACGGGTGTGGATCCGCACCACCGAAGGCGACGATGCACTCGATCGGCCGGCGGATCTGGTGGATCGCAAGTTCGTAGCGCCGGCACCGAACCGGCTCTGGGTGGCGGACTTGACCTACGTCAAAACGCACTCGGGCTGGGTCTACGTCGCGTTCATCGTCGACGTGTTCTCCCGCATGGTCGTCGGGTGGCAGGCCAGCCGATCACTCAAGTCGGATCTGGCGATCGACGCTCTCGAGATGGCCGTGTTCAACCGGAAACGCCAGGGCGCGGACCTGTCGGAGCTGATCCATCACAGCGACCGCGGAGTCCAATATTTGTCCGTTCGCTACTCCGACCGCCTCGCCGACAACACCATCGTCGCGTCGGTCGGCTCCAAGGGCGACAGCTACGACAATGCCCTCGTCGAGTCGTTCAACGGGCTCTACAAGTGGGAGCTGATCTACAAGCAGGGTCCCTGGCGCGGTCTCGACGATGTCGAGTTCGCCACCCTCACCTACGTCGACTGGTTCAACCACCGACGTCTCCACGGCGAGATCGAACCCGGCCCCGGCTTCACCACCCCGACCGCATTCGAGACCGCCCACTACAGTCAAATCGTCCCCGCCAACCCGGCCGGGACTCAATAACCCCGGCCTCTACCAAACCCGGGGCGCTTCACCTGGCCGTCCGCATCGACACGTGTGTCGAGCTGCTGGAGGCAGCCGTGAGCGACACCCGGCAGGAGTTCCTGACCGTCGAGCAGACGGCCGCCGTGTGCGGCATCGGCCGCACGTCCGCGTACCAACTCGCCCGGCGCGCCGCCGACCACGGCGACGGCGACTTCCCCGCCGTCCGCTTCGGCAAGCAGCTCCGCATCCCGCGCCGGAAGCTCGAAGACCTCATCGGCGGACCCATCACCCTCCCCACCGATCCACCGACCGAACCCGATCCCACGACCACCCCACCGACCACCACCTCCAACAACGACCACCACCGAACCACCACACCGAACAACAACAACACCACGACCACCACCCACCCCCACCAACCACAACTTCCACTCACCACACCATGACCACCAACCGAACCAACCAACCCCTCCACCCAACCAAAACAGACGAGTGCACAGTCGCGTCTGGGAACCGATCTGGGAGCCGGTGATGACCGTCCGGGTGTCGACGCTGAAGGGCCTGGGAGCCGGGCGCTACTACGTCGAGAAGCTCCCGCGGTACTACCTCGACGCCCACGAGCCCCGGGGCCAGTGGCTCGGCAACGCCGCCCTCGAACTCGGCCTCCGCGGCGAACTCGACGACGAAGACTTCCTCACGATCATGGACGGGCGCGACCCGAACCGGCCCGACCGCAACCTCGGCCGAGAGTACGGCGACACGTCGGTCCGCGGCTTCGACGTCACCTGCTCGGCACCGAAGTCCGTGTCCGTACTCTTTGCACTCGGTGACGACGGGGTCCGCCAGCGAGTCCTCCAGTCACACGACCGAGCCGTCGAAGCGCTCGTCGACTGGATCGAACGACACGCTCACACCCGCTACCGCATCGGCGGCGAGGTCGCCGTCGTCGACGCGCAGGGAATTGTCGCCGCGCTGTTCCGGCAGCACACGAGCCGCGCCCTCGACCCGCAGATCCACACCCACGTCGTCATCCCGAACCGGGTCAAGTCACCCGACGGCCGGTGGCTCGCCCTCGACGCCCGACTCATCAAACGCGACCAGCGAACCCTCTCCGCGCTCTACCACGCCGCCCTCCGAGCCGAACTCACCCAGCACCTCGGCGTCCGCTGGCGCGCACCGGAGAACGGCATCGCCGAGATGGCCGACGTCCCCGACATCGTGCTCACCGAATACTCGAGCCGCACCAACGACATCCGCCACCGCATCGACGCCAAGCTCGACCGCTTCGTCGCCACCATGGACCGCGACCCGACGCCTCGGGAGCGGTGGCGACTCGAACGCGAGGCCGTACTCGACACCCGACCCGGCAAGGAGCCGAACGTCAATGCCGCCGTCCTCCACGCCGAATGGCGCGAGCAGGCGTGGCAACTCGGCACCTCGCCGGAGGAGATCGTCGCCGAGGCCATCGGACAGGTTCGTCCACGACGTTCGCTCGACCAGGACGAGACCGCGGCACTGGTCGACCGAGCAATCGCGGCGATCAGCGAACGCCAATCCACGTGGCGACCGACCGAGCTGCAGCGCGAACTCGCCGGCCTGCTGGCGACCGACCTCGGCATCGACGCCGCACGCGTCATCCACTCGCTGGATGAACTCGCCGACTGGATCGCCACACACCGCTGCGTCGACATCTCCGCGCCGGTCCCGACCGACGCGCTGCTCCGTCGCGATGGCCGCCCGATCTCGGAGTCGGCCGTCGACCGGGCGCTGACGACGCAGGCCATCCTCGACCAAGAGCACGATCTCCTCGACTGGGCCGAACGCCGCCTCGATGCTGGCGGCGACATCGAACCCGCAGCGATCGACCGCTTCGAAGTCGACCTCAACATCGCCCAAGCCGACGCCGCGTCGCGCGTCGCCGGCGACGAGCAACTCGTCCTCATCGTCGGCCCCGCCGGCACTGGCAAGACCACCGCCCTCCGGCCCGCCGTCGCCCAGCTCCGAGCCGACGGGCGCCCTGGCTTCGGTGTCGCGCCTTCCGCCGGCGCCGCCGAGGTCCTCGAAGACGAGACCGGTGTCGCCGCCGACACCCTTGACAAGCTCCTCATCGAGCACTGTCTCGACCGACCGCCCGACCACCGCTACGACCTGCCCGCCGGGGCAACTCTCATCGTCGACGAAGCCGGCATGACCTCCACGCCCAAGCTCGCCGAACTCGCAGCCCTCGCCGACCGCAAGCAGTGGCGAGTCGTGCTGGTCGGTGACCCGATGCAGTTCTCCGCAGTCGGCCGAGGCGGCATGTTCGGCCTGCTCGTCGACACCTACGACGCCGTCGAACTCGACCGAGTTCACCGCTTCGACCACGACTGGGAACGCGACGCCAGCCTCCAGCTCCGCCGAGGCGACGCCGACGTAGCCGAGATCTACGACGACCACGGCCGACTTCACGGCGGCACCGAGCACCGCATGCGCGCCGCCGCGATCACCCGATGGTGGATCGAACGAGAAGCCGGCCGAACTGCGATCCTCATGGCACCGACCAACCACGCCGTCGACGAACTCAACCACTACTGCCAGCTCGTCCGCATCGACGAGGGCCAGCTCGATCCGACATCGCCCGGCATCAAGGCCGGCGTTCACACGATCTACGTCGGCGATGAGATCGCGACGCGAGACAACGACCGACGTCTCCTCACCGATCGGGGGAGGATGGTCCGCAACCGAGCCGAGTGGACCGTCACCGCCATCCACGTCGACGGATCGATCAGCGCGGAGGGTCGCAGCGGTCGCGTCCGACTCCCGAAGGAGTACGTCGCCGAGCACGTCGACCTCGCCTACGCCCGCACCGGTGCCGGCGCTCAGGGCCGCACCGTCGACGCCGCCATTCTCTACCTCGACGGACCCACCGACGTCCGCAACCTCTACGTCCCGATGACCCGCGGGCGCTCGACCAATGAGGTGTTCGTCGCCACCACCGGCGAGCAGACCGCCCTCGACGTCGTCGCCCAGTCCATCGCCACCGACTGGATCGACCGCCCCGCCACCGCCCGACGAGCCGAGCTCAGGAAGGTCGACGACATCCGACTCGAGATTGCACGATCGCGCCAGACCCGACGGAGCGACACCGCCCGTCCGGTCGTCGATCGTCATGCCGCGCCGAGCGAGCCGCCCAGGTATCGGCCGAACAAGCGGTGGAGCGAGCTGCGGCAGACCGAGCGGACACTCGCCAAGTGGACGGGGCGCGGCCCCGCGGACTACCTGCCCGAGCGCGATGTCGCCCCCGATCACGAAGCGAAGTCGTGGAGCGAGATGACCGAGATCGAGCGTCTCCGTGCCGAGCTGTCGAGGTACGCGCCTGCCCCTGATGGACGGCGAGCCGTCGACGATGAGCTGCGGCGAGCACCTCGGCAGGAGTTGCCTGAGATCGACCTTCCAGGGCTCTGATCCCGCGACGGTGAGCGCCATCGGGGCTTCCATGCAGTGCTCTGTTTGGTGGTCGAGGCGGTACCGGCGGGCACCTCGCTTCTCGGTGCTCCGCTTACCGACCGCGTACTCTCAGAACGTGCTCACCCTCCCTCAACTCGAACGCCATCTCTTCGCCGCCGCCGACATCCTGCGCGGGAAGATGGACGCCTCGGAGTTCAAGGAGTACATCTTCGGCGCACTGTTCCTGAAGCGGTCGAGCGACGTGTTCGACGTCGAACGGCAGAAGGTGATCGCCGACCAGCTCGCTAACGGCCGGAGCCAGGAAGACGCCGAACGTCGTGCCGACGACCCCGACTACTACGAGCGTGCGTTCTTCGTCCCGCCGGCGGCTCGCTGGGAGCACATCCGCGACAATCTCCACCACCAGGTCGGCGACGGGTTGAACAAGGCACTCGCCGCACTCGAAACCCACAACCCGGCCCTCGAAGGCGTGCTGCAGCACATCGACTTCAACCGGCGGGTCGGCACCACCATGGTCACCGACAAGAAGTGGCGCGACCTCATCGACCACTTCTCAAAGTACCGGCTCCGCAACGAGGACTTCGAGTTCCCCGACCTGCTCGGCGCCGCGTACGAGTACCTGATCCGTGACTTCGCCGACTCGGCCGGCAAGAAGGGTGGCGAGTTCTATACGCCTCGCCAGGTCGTCCAGCTCATGGTCCGCCTCGTCGACTCGCAGGCGGGCATGTCGATCTACGACCCGTGCTCGGGTTCGGGCGGCATGTTGATCTACGCCCGCAACCACGTTGCCGACAACGGCGGTAACCCGGCCGACTTGTTCCTTGCCGGGCAGGAGGCCAACGGCACCACCTGGTCGATCTCGAAGATGAACATGCTGCTGCACGGCATCCGCGACGCTGACCTGCGCAACAACGACACCCTCACCGACCCCGAACACACTCGTGACGGCGAGCTGATGCGGTTCGACCGGGTGATCACGAATCCGCCGTTCTCTCAGAACTACGACAAGACCCAGCTCGCACACACCGAGCGCTTCCGATACGGCTACACCCCCGAGGGCGGCAAGAAGGCCGATCTCATGTTCCTCCAGCACATGCTCGCCGTGCTGACTGCCGACGGCATCGTCGCCACCGTCATGCCCCACGGCGTGCTGTTTCGCAGCGGCGAGGAAGGCAAGATCCGCCGGCGCATCATCGAAGATGACCTGCTCGACACCGTCATCGGCCTCGGCCCCAACCTCTTCTACGGCACCGGCATCCCTGCCGCCATTCTCATCCTGCGAGCCAAGGGGTCCAAGCCGCCTGCACGCCGCGGCAAGGTGCTGTTCATCAACGCCGACCGCGAGTACGCCGAAGGCCGGGCGCAGAACTACCTGCGTCCCCAGCACGAGCAGAAGATCGTCGCCACCTACCGAGACTTCTCCAACGCGGTCGGCTTCGCCAAGGTCGTCACCGTCGCCGAGGTGGCCGAGAACGACTTCAACTGCAACATCCGCCGCTACGCCGACAACGCCCCGCCACCCGAGCCCCAAGACGTCCGAGCCCATCTCCACGGTGGCGTCCCGGTCGCTGAAGTGGAAAGCGCCCGCAGCGAGTTCGTGGCCTACGGAGTCGACCTCGACAGTCTTTTGACGGAGCGAGGCGATGCCTACTTCGATCTGCTGCCCCGCGACCACATAAGGCAGACGATTGCCGAACAGACGGCCGATCGTGATCGGCTGGTGTTCGGGCGACTGGACGACGCCTGGAATGCACTTGAGTCGGACCTTCGTGAGGTGGAAGGCGCGGGTAGCCTTGTTGGGCGACGTGATCGCGTGCTCACCGAGGCCGGAGAGGCACTTTCGGAGATCGGGCCTCTGGACCGGTTCGAGTCAAGAGGGCTGGCGGCCACATGGTGGAACGAGGCGCAGTTCGATCTGACAACGCTCGCGAGCAGGGACGCGGCGGCCGTGATCGCTGGGTGGGTCGCGAGTGCGATCGCCGTCTTGGAACCAGATTCGGGCGAGGTTGAGAAGTTGGTCGAGGGCATCAACGTCTTCGACATGCGCGGAATCGAGCGGATCGCTCCGGGTCATCGGCGGCAACTCGACGAGCTCGAAGGCCGCATCGCGATTGTTGAGTCCGCGATGGAGTCGTTTGAGTCCGAGGGCGAAGGCGGAGCGGTGGAGGAAGACGAGATGCCCCGTTCAAAGCAGCTGAAGGCCGAACTGAAGCAGAGGAAGTCGGAAGCGAAACCGACCCTCGATCGAATCAAGTACCTGCGCCGCGGCCCTGGAGTGAAAGATGGCGGCTCGATCAAGGCCAGGGCCAAGGCAGGGCTGCGGACCGCTGACCTCGAAGCCGAACTCGCCGAACTCGAAGCCCTCGCTCCTGATCTGAACGATGCGATAGCGCGGATCGAGGCGGAGCTGTCGCCGTATACCGCGCTCGAACAGGAGCGTAGGCACCTCCGGAAGGCTCGCAAGGAGCTTGCTGCTCGAACGACGGCAGTGCTGCGGCAGAGGGAGGCTGAGACAACCGCCCCGATGGAACTGGTGCTCGAAGAGTTGAGGACCAGCTTCAGCTCACTCGTTGCCGAGGCACTCGCTGCGCACGGCCGCTCATTGATTCTGAGAGTCGACAACTGGATTGAGAAGTACGGCACCACGCTTCGCGAGATGGAGGCGACGCGCGCCGAAGCCGCCACGATTCTTGACAAGCACCTTCTGGAACTCGGCTATGCCTGACTGGATAGAGCGTCCTTTCGGCGAGCTCGCCGGCGTCCTACGGCGCGGCACGGCACCCACCTACGTTGACGTGAGCCCAGTTCGAGTAATCGGACAGCGGTGTATTCGGAACGAGGGCTTCGATGCATCCGAAGCCCGACCACACGACCCCCGGGTTCTGGCTGTCGTGTCACCTCAGGCGGGTGATGTGCTTGTGAACTCGACCGGAACTGGGACAATTGGCCGCTCGTGCGTGTTTCGCGAGAAGCATGGCGAGTTCGTAGTCGACGGCCACGTGACACTCGTCCGTCCGGCGGATTCCGAAGCCGACGGGCGCTTCTTGAACGAGTTGGTGCGGTCACCCGACGGCCAACGATTCCTCGAGTCTCATTGCTTTACCGGTTCCACGAATCAGATCGAGCTGTCGTGCACGCAGCTGGCAGAGATGCCTGTTGTCGTGCCGCCGCTGGAGGAGCAGCGGCGGATTGCAGAGATCCTTGACACGATCGATGAGACCATCCAAGCCACCGAAAGTGTCATCGCCAAGCTAGAGCGTGTCCGCTCGGGTCTTGCACACTCGCTGTTTGGCGCAATCGAGGCTCCAAGCGCACGCCTTCGAGACGTTGCCTCCCTCACCTCGGGCTCGACACCGTCTCGCAGCCGCGATGACTACTGGAACGGCTCGATCCCTTGGGTGAAGACCGGCGAAGTCCGAGGGAACGTCATCGACGGTACGGAGGAGCTGATCACTGATCGCGCTCTCTCGGAGTGTCCGCTTGACGTGTACCGGGTAGGAACGGTGCTCGTTGCCATGTATGGCCAGGGCACTACCCGGGGCCGGGTTGCGATGCTCGGTGTGCCTGCGACGACCAATCAGGCCTGTGCCGCCATCACGTCTGCGCCGGAGGTGCTCGATGAGTCGTACTTGTTCGAGTTCTTGAAGTACAGCTATGACGCGCTCCGGTCACTCTCACATGGTTCGCACCAGGAGAATCTCAGCACCAGACTCGTAGGCGACTTCGAGCTTCCCGTTCCGCCGCTAGCGGAACAGACTCAGGTCGTGACCGTTCTAGATTCGGCTAGCGCTCGGCTGACGGCGGAGAAGGCCGATCTTGAGAAACTCCGCCGAGCGCGCGCGGGGCTTGCCGACGACCTTCTCTCCGGCCGTGTGCAGGCGGCGGTGGACGCGTGAGTCTGGGCCCAGAGTGGGAAATGGTCGAGCGGCCACTTCTCGATCATCTCGCCTCGCTCGGTTGGGACACGTTGATCTGGGGTGAGCAGCAGCCGAGCGACGATTGCGATCGATCGTCGGAGCGTGACGTTCTCCTGGAGAAGCGGCTCCGGTTGGCGTTGTGGCAGTTCAACCTCGGGCCCAACAACGTCGAGTGGCTCGATGAGGCTCGGATCAACTCGGCGATCGCTGAGCTGCGGTCGATGCCGGCCGGGGCGAAGTTGCTCGAGGCGAATCGGTTGTCGACGGAGCTTCTGCTCGGTGGTGTGACGGTCCCTGGCCTCGATGGTTGGGACGGTGGTCGGGATCAGACGATCAACTACATCGACTGGGACGATTGGTCTGCGAACGACTTCTTGGCGGTGTCGCAGTTTCGGGTGGCGACGCCGGGACAGGCGAAGGACATCCGGCCCGATGTGACCTTGTTCGTGAACGGCATCCCGTTGGTGGTGATCGAGGCGAAGCCGCCGGGCAAGGAGAGCGCCATCGCCGACGCCATCGATCAGCTTCGCCGCTACGCGAACCAGCGTGGCAGTCAGGTGGCGGAGGGGTCGGAGCAGTTGTTCTGGACCAACCAGTTCACAGTCGCCACGACCGGTGAGCGGGCCGAGGCGGGGACGTTCTCGGCGCAGGCTGAGCACTAGCTCGCTTGGAAGGACCCCTACCCGACCTCAACCGAGGAACTGGCGGTGTCGCTCGGCAAGTCGGCCGATGAGGTCACGCAGCAGGAGGTACTGACCGCAGGGATGCTGGCGCCCGAGCGGCTGCTCGACATCGTCCGGCACTTCACGCTGTTCATGGAGCTCGACTCGGGACCGACGATCAAGCTGGTCGCTCGCTATCAGCAGTACAGGGGCGTCAGGAAGGCGGCCCAACGGCTGCTCACCGGCACGACGAAGGCGGCCGATGGGCACGTCGATCGGCGTGGCGGGATCGTGTGGCACACCCAAGGGTCGGGCAAGAGCCTGACGATGGTGTTTCTCATCCGGGCGATGCGCAGCCACCCCGAACTGCGGCGGTTCAAGATCGTGCTCGTCACCGACCGCACCGACCTACAAGACCAGCTCGGCGACACCGCTGCACTCACGGGCGAGACGGTGAAGGTCGCACGCAACGCCAACCAGGTGAAGGAACTGCTGAGCCAGCCCGGCCCCGGCGTGGTGATGGCGATGATCCAGAAGTACCGCGACACCGACAACGGCGGTGGCGACGGACTGTCGGGCAGCGAGGCGTTCGGCACGCTCAACGAGGACGACTCGATCCTGGTGATGGTCGACGAGGCTCATCGTTCTCACGGCTCGGCGCTTCACGCCAACCTGATGAACGCACTCCCGAACGCGGCCCGTATCGGGTTCACCGGCACGCCGATCATCATGGGCAAGCGAAAGAAGACCCTTGAGATCTTCGGTGGGTACCTCGACCGGTACACACTCACCGAGTCGGAAGCCGACGGCTCGACGGTGCCGATCTTCTATGAAGGCAAGACCACCGATGCGGCCGTGGCGGGCGCGTCGAAGATGGACGACGTCTTCGCCCGCTGGTTCTCCGGGCTCACCGACGACCAGCGCGAGCTCCTCCAGAAGAAGTACGCCACCACCTCCCAGGTGCTCGAAGCACCCGAGATGATCGCCGCCAAGGCCCGCGACATCCTGCGCCACTACGTCAGCACCGTCATGCCCGACGGCTTCAAGGGCATGATCGTCGCTACCAGCCGCAAAGCCTGCCTCCGCTACTTCGACGCCCTCAACGTCGCCCGCGACGAACTCGTCGACGAGATCGAAGCCTTCATCGCAGACGACGATGGACGCCCGTACGACCAGCTCGACATCGACGAACAATTCCTTCGCAACGCTGTCGGGCAGCTCGACCTGCTGCGCGACCTCGACTTCGCCCCGGTCATCTCGGCCGACCACAACGACCCGCCCGAGTACCACCTGTGGAGCGACAAGCTCCGCCAGAAGGTGCGCACCAACCTGTTCAAGCGGCCGCTCGGCCCGGTGACCGACAAGACCGACCCGCTCGCGATTCTGATCGTGAAGTCGATGCTGCTGACCGGGTTCGACGCACCGCACGCTCAGGTGCTCTACCTCGACCGGCTCATCCAGGAAGCCGAGCTGCTCCAAGCGATCGCCCGTGTCAACCGCACGGCACCGAAGAAGTCGTACGGGTTGGTCGTGGACTACTACGGCGTCGCCGGTCAACTCACCCAGGCTCTCGCCGCCTACACGAGCACTGACGGCGAGATCGACCCCGACGTCGATGGCGCACTTCGCCCGCTCGTCGCTGAAATCGCCAAGCTCGACCCGCAGCGTGAACGCATCCGCCAACTGTTCATGCAGCGAGGCGTCGACCCGTCGACCGACACGATCGAGGACTGCATCCTGCTCCTCGAAGACGAACGGCTTCGCGCAGAGTTCGACGTTGCGCTCAACCAGTTCATGACCACCTTCGACACCGTGCTGCCGCGCCCCGAGGCGCTCCCGTTCGTCGATGCGGTCAACCTGTACGGCGAAATCCAGGTTCTCACCCGCCGCCGCTATCGAGACGATGTCGACGGTGACTTCGACCCGCACAAGTACAAGGAGAAGGTGCGTCGCCTCATCGACCAGCACATCACGGTGCTTGACCTCTCGCAGCGGATCGCCCCGATCAAGGTCACCGACGCCGAGTTCGCCGAACACGTCCGCGGAATCGTGTCGCCACGCACCAAGGCGTCGGAGATGGAGCACGCAATTCGGCACCACATCCGTGAGCACCTCGACGAAGACCCCGCCTACTACGACCGGCTCTCCCAGCGCGTGGACGAGATCCTCGACAAGCTCGAAGACCGCTGGGAACAGATCGCACTCTTCGAAGAGATCATCAGCGAGATCAACGCCGGCCGCACCGACGAAGAGGACACTGGCCTCGATCCCACGACCGAGCTTCCGTTCCACGGGCTGATGGCCGAGCGCGTTGCCAGCTCCGATGGAGCAGCGGCCGATGCCTTGACCGAGCTGACACGGTCGCTCGTCGCCGACGTGCGAGGGCAGATCGCCGTGGTCGGGTTCTGGGAGAACAGCACCAAGCAGGACGAGCTGCGGAAGGCCGCGAAGCGGAAGCTGGACGACAGCAACCTGTTCGCATACGACGATCTCGACGAACTTGCCGTCGACCTCGTTGCTCTCGCCAAGGCGAACCGCCAGAGGTTGCGATGAGCGCCGGCATTCATGCACTCGACTCGCTCACTGCCGGCGACCTCGTGTTCACGATCGCCCCGCCCACCGATCGGACGACGCTGGAGATCACCGTCGACCGCGACGCGTCACTCATCCTCCGCGCGCCGACCTGCGCTTCGCGGGAACGCGTCGAGCGGTTCATCGAATCGAAGCGACCGTGGGTGTACCGCAAGCTTGCGGAGAAGGACGCGCTCGTCGCTCCACCGATCCGCAAGCAGTTCGTCGACGGAGAGGGCTTCGCCTACCTCGGACGCAACTACCGGCTCAAGATCGACGACACCATCGACGGTGTTCGCCTCGATCGTGGCCGATTCCTGATGTCGACCCCGACCGCCGACGGCGATGCGGCGATGCGGCGGTGGTACGTCCGCACGGGGCAAGCATGGCTTCAGCGGCGCGTCGAACCGTGGGCCAGCCGAATGGGTGCGACCGATGTCGACGTAGCGGTGCGCGATCTTGGATACCGCTGGGGCTCGACGAGAGGCGAGACGCACATCAACATCCACTGGGCGACGCTGCAACTTGCACCGAGCCTGATCGACTACGTCATCGTGCACGAACTTGCCCACCTCAAAGAGCTGAACCACACCGACCGCTACTGGGCCGAAGTCGCCCGCGGCATGCCCGACTACGAACGGCGACGCGAGGAACTCACCACCGCCGGCGTGAAGATCTGGACGTGTCGATGATGGTCCGTCGTACCGAAGCCAGAGCTCAATCGTGAGCAACGCAGGGTTTCCGGACGTCGACATCGGTGCATGGCAGATCGAACACGTCGAGGCCCTCGGTCGGAAACGAAAGATGTGGTTGCTGGACCCCGACGGCGACGCCTGGCTGTTCAAGCAGACCACCGAGAATCGTCACTCCGACGGCACAAGGTACTGGAAGGGCGACGACTGGGCGGAGGTCGTCGTGTCTGCCGTAGCCAGCGAGATGGGGATTCCTACGCCGACCTATCGACTTGCCCACCTCAACGAGTCAGGCAGTTCATCGCGCGGGGTGATCAGTCGGAAGATGGTAAACGACGACGAATCGCTGATCGAAGGCAACATCCTGCTGGAGGAAGTCGGCGTTCGGGCAGCAGGCGTTCGAGACCGAACGGGTTACACGCTCCAGAACGTGCGGCGGTCGCTCCAGGAGGTTGCGCCGCCGGTGGGCAACAGCAGGATGACCTCGTGGGATTGGTTCGTAGGTTTCGTCGTTCTGGATGCGCTCGTCGGCAACACGGATCGTCACCAACAGAATTGGGCAGTGATTCAAGCCTCGACGCGACGCCTCGCCCCGACGTTCGACCATGCGTCGAGCCTCGGATTCTTGCTCGACGATCAAACTCGGCTTGATCGGCTGCGAACGGAGGACGCTGGATTCAGCGTTGGGACCTACGCGGCGAAGGCGTCCAGCAAGTTCGACGGCAACCCGAGCACGCTGGCGATTGCCGAATCGGCTCTGGAGATGGTCGGACCGACGGTACGTGACCACTGGATCGGACACGTCGAGGCAGTCCAGTCCTTGGATCCGATTCTTGCGGAAGTGCCTCCATCTCGGATCTCCCCAGCGGCTGCTTCGTTCGCTGCAGCGGTGTTTCGAGCCAACCGCACACAACTGTGTGACACCCCCTGATTACTCTGAAACCATGAATGCGCCGGAAGTCCGCTACATGTACGTCGCCTGGCGACGTCCCGACCGTCTGATCGTTCCGATCGGGCGGCTCGCCGAGCGCACCGTTGACGACGATCGCGAGTACGAGTTCGACTATCTCAAAAGAGCTGAGATGGAGGAGGACTTCCGTCCGCTGCCCGGCCTGCCCGACCTCCATCGTTCCTACACGAGCCCGACGCTGTTCTCCGTCTTCGCGAATCGACTGATGCCGACCAACCGGCCGGACTACGCCGAGTTCATCGGGCAGCTAAATCTTCACGACGATGCTCAGCCGTTTGAGATTCTCGAACGAAGTGAGGGCACGCGTGCGACCGACCGCATCGAGGTGTTTCCAACCCCGGTGAGGTCAACCGCCGGAGATCTCACGACGACCTTCTTCGCTCGGGCAATTCGGCATGTGCCTGGTGCCAGCGAAGCGGTCGAGTCGCTCCGTGTCGGCGATGAGTTGCACCTCGTCCGTGAGCCAACCAACGCGGTGAACCCGCTTGCGCTGATGCTCAACACGCGGACCGGTGCGCAGGTCGGCTACGCCCCTGACTACCTGCTCCCGATGCTTCATGACCTTGAAGACGAGAATGGTGCAGCACCGCAGGTCACCGTCGAACACATGAATCTGCCGACGGCACCGCCGCACCTCAGGCTGCTGTGTCGGCTTGCCGCCGCCTGGCCGGATGGCTTCCAGCCGTTCTCAGGCGCTGAGTTCATGCCGCTCGTCGAGCAATCCGTCCGTGCGTAACTCAGGTGGCACGGCCATTGAACGGTCCGGGTTCAACCTCTTAGCCGCACGTTGAACTCTGCGACGGCAAAGTTCAATTCCGATCTAGTCGGCCTCTGGGTGCTGTGCTGGGCTATTGATGCGTCCATCTGGTGGGCGCCACGGACGCATCCATCGCGCTCGTCCGATCGGTCGAGGTCAGATTGATCGCTTGGCATCGATTGCAGGTCGCAATCGGACGGCGATGAATTGTTGCATCGACTGTGAGAATCGTTGATCGGTAGCGCGGGTGGACTCGCCAACCCGGCGCAAACCTGAGGGCAGCCCAAGATGGGTCAGCGCCCGATGACTGACGATGTCGTAGACGAAGTAGCTCTTCGCTTCGGGGTAACCCTCGTAAACCACCCGAAACGTCCCCCCTTTTACCTTGAGATCGATCCAGGCCCGGCCGCCCTTGGTAGTGCCTTGCCGAAGCGCGTCGTCTGGACTGTTCAGCCGCTTCGGAATTGCTCGCCGAAGACGCTTGAGGACGTCGTCGCTCGTTGTGGCGATTGTCCGATCTACCCGTGGCCCGTAGGCCACCTTGGTTCGCTCACTGGGGCGGTCGATCATGCGTGGAGCGCTCACTCTTCGTACTCCTCCCAGACCGCCATACCGTCGTCGCGAAAGATCTCGGAGGGAACAAAGAAGCCGAGGCTGTCTCCTTCGTGGGTTAGCTCGGTTACCTTCGTCGGGTCCGAGAGCATCTTGTCGAGCATCTTTTTCGGTGCCCTGGTCAGCTCGGACCGGGCGATCGCCTGCGAGTTCAGAAGGTTCTGTGCCAGCGGGTCCTCTCTTGCGGGCTCAAGTCCACTCGACATTGATAGGTCCTCTCCTGCGATGCGGCGCACGGAGCGCCCGAGCTGCCGTGGTTACCATAGGCGGCGATGGTGGCACCGTCTCCACCCGAGGACTCGTTTGGGGCTCGATTCAATGAGGCTGTCGCGCAGGTGGTTGACCCTCGACTTCGCTCGGCGCTTGAAACTGTTGCGGCAAGGGGCTTCACGAGCCGTCTTAGCGGCCTGGATACCGTGATCCTGAGACTCCGTGCTCTCGATCGGATCCGATACGACGTCATCGAAGTGGCGAAGCTGCATCGTTCGTTGGGTGGCTTGTCTCAAGCAGCGACCACAGCCGACGTCCGTCATCTCATCGAGACCGAGGCTCCGTCCGTGTCCTGGCTTCCGGACGTGCTCGGAAATGAGCGAGCCAACGCTGCGGAATGGATCGTCGCCTTCGTCGCTGTTATCAGGCTCTACGCGGCTGAGCGTGGTGGGTGGCTTCGCAGTCGTGCGGTGGGGTGAGTGTGCCAGTCGACGCCTGCGTGGAGCAAGAGGCGGAGTCGGTAGTTGTCGAAGCTGGCGAAGCCGTGGCCGACTCGTTTGATCTTCTTGATCAGCAAGTTGATGCCCTCGGTCGGCCCGTTGGAGAGTCCGCCGGTGGTGTGGAACGCGAGGATCTCGGTCTCCCACGAACTGATTGTCTTGGCGAGGCGGACGAGTTCGCCGACCTCGGCGTCAGCCACGAACGTGTAGAAGACGTGGAGTCGTTGGCGGGCCTCAGCGAGGGTGCCGGCGGTGTAGATCTCCCGAACGAGTTCCTTGCCCAGCCAGGCTGCTCCGACCTCGCCGTAGCGGTCACCGACCAGTCCCGCCTCGACGCGTTCGAGCTGGCGTTCGGTGAGGCGTTCGTAGCCGCGTAGCAACAGTCGGCGAATGCCGTAGAGCGGATCACCGGTGCGGCCTCGGTGCCCGAGGGTGTCTTGTTGCACCCGTCTGCGCACGTCGTCAACAGCGCGGTTGGCGAGCCCGACAGCATGGAACCGGTCGACAACGACGACCACGTCGGGCAAGGTCGCGGTGAGCCCGTTGGCGTAACCGCGGTGCGGATCGAGAGCGACCTGGTCGATCCCGGCCAGCCAACCAGCGGGTTGTTGTGCGAGCCAGGAATCAACAGCAGCACCGGTCCGGTCCAACACGACGTCGAGGAGTCGCGGTCGGGCGAGGTCGACGAAACCAGTGATGTAGCTCGTGTGACCGCGATGCTTCGATGGCCGCTGGAACGCTGTCTCGTCCAGGCCGAGCTTGGTGACATGGCCGATTCGATCGGGGTCGTTGACGAGGCGTCGGCCGTGCACGTTGACGGCGTTCATCGCGCACGCCCAGCCGACACCGAAGTCGCGGCCGACCGCCGCGACCGAGTCGCCGTCCTCGCCGACCCGGCGACAGATCTCGAACCCGGCCCGCTCGGTCAGCGACGCCCGAGACGCGATCGCGTCGAGGGTCTCGGTCCACGTCACCGTCGCACACAGCGGCTCGCGGCAGCGCCAGATCCGCTTCACCCAAACGAGCACCGTCGCTCGTCCCCACGTCGCCAGATCGCGCACCCTGACACGCCGACGGCCGTGCGCTTTCGCGATCACTCCGCACGAGCGGCACCCGACCCGGTCGTTGGTTGTCTCGATCGTGATCGTCACCTCGACGCCGACCTCGACAGCGCAGATCCGCACACCAATCAGCCCGAGCAGCGCGTCCGCGTTGCTACCTTCAATCATCCCGTGGTCTCCTCGTCTCGCAGTTGTGGAAGACCGCAAGACTTGCGAGGCCACGGGACCTCAACAGTGGATGCTCAAGAAACCACCACCACGCTCAAGCGCGAAGAGCCCCATTCACCGAGCCGCTTATGACTGCCAGCGAGGGCCTATCAGCGGATCCCCTGCAGGCTTTTGAAAGGGCACTCGTTGAGGAGGGTGTCCCGCCGGAAATCGGGGTCTGCTGCACGTTTCGGTGACATCTGATCTGGCTTGCCCTCGGGGTGGGCCTGGAAGGATGTTGCTATGCCGAAGCCATACCCGAAGGAGTTCCGCGACGATGTCGTGAGAGTCGCCCAAACCCGTGAGGAGGGGGTGACGTTGGAGCAGATCGCGAAGGACTTCGGGATCCACCCGATGACCCTGTCGAACTGGCTCTCCCAGACCGCGGTCGATGCCGGCATTAAGCCTGGCAAGACAACGGCCGACAACGCCGAGCTACGCGAGGCGAACAAGCGGATCCGGTTGTTGGAGGAGGAGAACGAGGTGCTCCGTCGAGCTGCTGCGTATCTGTCGCAGGCGAATCTGCCGGGAAAAGGATCTACCCGCTCGTGAGCGAGCTTGCTGCTGACGGGATTCCCGTCACGGTGACGTGTCGGGTGTTGAAGCTCTGCCGCCAGGACTACTACCGCTGGCGCAACCACCCGGTCACCGACGCGCTGCTCGATGAGGCGTATCGCACCAACGCGATCTTCGACGCACACGCCGATGACCCCGAGTTCGGGTATCGGTTCCTTGCGGACGAGATCCGCGCTGCTGGGTTTGACGCGTGCGACCGGACCGTGTGGCGGATCTGTCGTGACAACGCCTGGTGGTCGGTGTTCGGCAAGAAGAAGAGCAAAGCGTCCAAGCCCGGCGCGCCCGCTCACGACGACCTAGTGAAACGCGACTTCACCGCAGCCGGACCCGACGAGTTGTGGCTCACGGACATCACGGAGCACTGGACGCGCGAAGGAAAGCTCTACCTGTGCGCGATCAAAGACGTCTGGTCGAACCGCATCGTTGGCTACTCGATCGACTCGAGGATGAAGGCCCGCCTCGCCGTCAACGCGATCGACAACGCGGCTGCTCGACGAGGCGGTGACGTGGCCGGCTGCATCCTGCATTCCGACAGGGGATCGCAATTTCGTTCCCGCAAAGCCCAGCGGGCGTTGGTCCGTCATGAGATGGTCGGATCGATGGGCCAAGTCGGCTCAGCGGGCGACAACGCCGCCATGGAATCGTTCTTCTCGCTACTCCAGAAGAACGTGTTGAACAGGCGCACCTGGACCACCCGAGAAGAGCTCCGGATCGAGATCGTCACCTGGATCGAACGCACCTACCACCGACGCCGGCGACAGCCCCGCCTCGGCCGATTGACCCCGATCGAATACGAGACCATCATGAACCCGACCACCAAGGCCGCCTAACAAACCCAACCTGTCACCAGATCGTGCAGCAGACCCGAGCGCGATCGCGCCGTCGTGCTCAGAGGAACCGAGCGAGTCAGGAAGGGCTCAGCGACGAGAGGACCTCGGCGGCGGTGTCGTCGCCTGCGGTGGCAGGAACGATGCAGACCTGATCGGCACCTGCGTCGCCGCAGGCGCGAACACGCCCCATGATCTGCTCCGCAGTTCCGATCCCCGCCACCGCGTCGGCGAGCTCGATCGGCATCGCGGCGAGCACCTGCTTCGGCCCGACACCGGAACGGGCGTACTCCACGAAGTCGCCGAACCCGGCGTTGGTGAACATCGTTCGATAGCCGGGCTGGCCGATGTACGCGACGAGGCCCCGCATCACCTGTGCCACCTGTGCCTCGTCGTGGGCCGCCGCCATCCACACGCTGAGCGACGGCGACTCCCGACCGAGCTCGGCCGCACGCCGATCGATTCGTTCCCGAACCACCGCGATCTGGGCGGGTGTGGTGTGGGCGAGCACCACACGGTCAGCGATCTCGGCGGCGAGATCGACCATTCGTGGCCCGAACGCCGCCATGCCCAACGACACAGGTGAACCGAGTCCGAGGCGCAGACGGAAACCTTCGGAGCGCACGTTCGCGAGGTCGTAGCGAGTCCTCTCGCCGCTCAGGATCTGGCGGAGCGCGGTCACCGTGTCGTCGAATGCCTGCAACGAGGCGGCGGTCTCGACGCCGTGCCACGCCGACAGCACCGTCGGCGATGATGCTCCGAGCGCGAGAGCACTCGGTCGGCCACCGATCTCGCTCACGGACGTGGATCCCATCGCGAGCGCCACCGGGTCTCGCAGGGTGACCGGCAGAGGACCGATCACGAGTCCGATCCGAGACGTCTCGCGTGCGATCGCACCCGCCAGCGCGAACGCGTCGAACGTGGCCATCTCTCCGATCCAGAGCTCTTCGAACCCACAGGCGTCCGCCGCTCTAGCGACCTCCATCGCCTCGTTCGGATCGCGATCCAGCCAGTACGGCAGGGCGACCGCGAGGGAGGTCTCTGTCGTCGGCAGGGCAACCGTTCGGCCTCCCTGCGCCGACTGATGTGAAGCTGACATTGTGTTACCGTCGCATGTGGCGCACGCACCGCGCAAGGAGGACCTCATGCAGTTCGTACCCGACATGATCGTGAACGCTGCGAGGCGCTTCCCGCAGACGCGATCGGTCACAGACGGCGAACGTTCGCACACGTTCGCCGACACCCACGAACGCGCGACTCGACTGGCTGCCGCTCTTCGAGCACGCGGGCTGGCACGGGGCGACCGAGTCGCCCTCCTGGCCGTCAACGAGATCGAGTACACCGAGATCCAGGTGGCCTGCCAGCGGGGCGGGTTCATCCTCGTGCCGTTGAACTACCGCCTCGCCCTCCCCGAGTTGGCGTACCTCGTCGACGACAGCGCTCCCCGAGTCCTGATCGCGGGAGCCGGGTACGTCCGCGAGGCTGACCGACTGGTGGTCGAGCAGAAGTTCTTCCTCGGCGCGCACGGCGTCGGTACCTCGTACGACTCACTCCTGGACTCGGCGATCGAGGAACGCGACACGACCTTCGACGCGCTGGACGCGACGGCGGCGTGCACCATCCTCTACACGAGTGGCACCACCGGGCGGCCCAAGGGTGCCGTCCTCACCAACCTCTCGATCTGGGCGCGTCAGGCGTCGTTCAGCGTGGAGGTCGCGGCGCCGCCCGGCTCCAGGTTCCTCCAGTGCCTGCCGATGTTCCACATCGCCTCGAACCTCGGCTACCACTTCAGCTACACCGGCTCGACCAACGTCTTCCTCCCGCAGTTCGACGCCGAAGGGTTCTTCGACCTGCTGGAGTCGGAGCGCCCGACGCACATCCTGCTCGTTCCGACCATGATCAACATGCTGCTGAACCACCCCCGGATCGGACGCGCCGACTTCTCGTCGGTCGAGATGGTCCTCTACGGCGCATCATCGATCGCGCCGGCGATCCTGAAGTCGGCGATCGAAACGATGAACTGCGGTTTCCTCCAGTTCTTCGGGATGACCGAGACCTCGGGATGCTCGATCCTCCGCCCGTCCGACCACGATCCGGAGCGGCACCCCGAGTGGCTCGCATCGTGCGGAACCGACGCCATCGGCTTCGAGACGCGCGTCGTGGACGACGCCGACGACGAGGTCGACGCCGACGTCGTCGGCGAGATCGTCACGCGCGGACCAGGGGTGATGTCGGAGTACTGGCGGAACCCGGATGCTTCCGACGAGGCCATGCGCAACGGGTGGATGCACACCGGCGACCTCGGCGTGCGCAGCGTGGACGGCTACATCTACATCACCGACCGCAAGAAGGACATGGTCGTCAGCGGCGGCGAGAACGTCTACCCACGAGAGGTTGAAGATGCTCTGTACAGCCATCCCGACGTCTTCGAGGTGGCGGTCATCGGTGTCCCGGACGAGCGGTGGGGAGAACGAGTCCACGCCGTCGTCGTGCTGCACGATTCCGCGATCGAAGACGCACGCTCGCTCTCCGATCACGCTCGGGAACGGCTCGCCACGTACAAGATCCCTCGAACGTTCGACTTCGTCGACGAGCTCCCGAAGAACGTCACGGGGAAGATCCTCAAGACCGAACTGCGCTCCGCGCACCACCGGGCCGCGACACTGATCGATTGAGCGCCTGGCACACTCGGAGCCTGCGATGCTCGACGACGAGTCCGACACCGACGCCCGACGGCCGACGCCGGTGACCCGTCGTCGCACCGAGCGGGTCCGCCGTGGCGATCGAGCTGCCACGGCTGCCACGTCGCACGGTGAACGTTCGCGACAGGCGCTGCTGACCGCCGCCGAATCGAGATACCGCGAGCACGGGTTCCAGGCGACGCGACTCGCCGACATCACCTCTGACGCCGGTCTCACCACCGGATCGCTGTATCGCCACTTCTCCGGGAAGGACGACGTGCTGGCCGTTCTGTTCGAGCAGTACCGCACGGAGCTCGACGATGCGCTGGAGTCCGTGGATTCGCTGGCCGGCGCGTGCGCTGCGTGGATCGAGACCAGTCGCGAGCACACGGGCCTCCTTCGCTCGGCCCAGGAGGCGCTGCGACCACATCAGCCCCACGCCGAGCGGTGGGCGACGGCGCGAGACGGTTGGGAACGCCGGTTCGCGACGTTGCTGCCCCAACGGCTGATCGGCCCGAGCCGCACGGTCGCGGCCGCCGCGATCGTCGACGGCCTCGAGTACTACACGCTCGCCGAGGCCGCCGGTTGGTTCCCACCTCGCTCCACCGATCACGTGGGAGAACAGGTCGCCCTCCTCGTCCGGTCGGGCCTCTACCGCGAGCCGAGCCGCAACGAATCACCGTCACCGTCGCTCCCTGCCGGCATCACGCTGGATCGAACGTACTTCGCATGGGAGGTGTCCGACGGGCACGCCGTGCCGAACTCGGCCCGCGGTCGACGCACCTGGGAGAGCATCCGGACCGCTGCGATGGAGGTCTTCGCCGAGATCGGCTTCCGTGCGGCCACGGTCGCCGACATCGCCGAGACCGCCGACGTGTCGCCAGCGACCGTGTACCGGTACTTCCGGGACAAGGAGGATCTGCTCCTGAACCTCCTCACCGCCACCGAGCGGGAGCTGGTCGAGCGACGGATGTACCCGCTGGATTCGTCAGGACGCCACCCCGTGCGGGCGGTCTACGAAGGCTTCATCGCGCTGCACCGCGACCGAGCAGGCGTGTTCCTCGCCTGGAGCGAGCTGAACATGCCGGGGACGGAGTACGAACGAGCGTGGATCGACATGCACGAGATCCTGATGTCCCAGATGGACAAGGTGTTCCGAAAGGGCAAGCGCAACGGTCTCATCGCTGACGAGGTGGATACGCGCCTGATGACTGAGTTCTACGGCGCGATCCACGAGCGCTCCGCGTACACGCGGGTGGCACTCGGACGTGGACTCGCGGTGAGTGACCGTGAGGTCGCCGAGGTCATCGACGAGATCTTCAACGGCGGCCTGGGCTGATCGATCCGACCGTCTCCGCTTGACCACTCCGCGCACCACGATGGTAATGTGCCGTTATATTCACACGAGGCGTGCGACCAGCAGGTGTGGTCGTCCGTCGTGCGCATCGGTGGGGACCGGTGCGCTCGATGCAGGGGGTACGGATGACCATGGAGACCACTCGTCGATCGATCCAGGCGGCCACGTGCGCTGTCGTCCTGAGCGTGATGGCAGCGTGCGGAAGCGACTCCGACTCGAGCTCGTCCGATGCCGTCCCGGACACCGCGATCACGACGGAGAGCGCCGCTGCGACCGACCCCGGACCCCCCGATGCCGATCCGGGGACCGCGGAGGGAGGAACCGCCGAGACCACGGAGGCACCCGGCGAATCCACCGCGCCCAGCGAGATGAGCGGCGACCCGTTCCTGATCGGAGTCCAGAACCTGGAGGGTGATCCGGCCGGATCGTTCCCCGAGTTCACGGTCGCCATCGATGCCGCCACCGAGTACATCAACGCCGAACTGGGCGGTCTCGGTGGGAGGCCGATCGAACTCGTCGAGTGCAACAGCTTCGTCTCGCCGGACGACTCCCAGCGCTGCGCGAACGAACTGTCCGCAGCGGATGTCGACCTCGCGATCTCGACCATCAACTTCTTCGGGAACCATCTGTCGATCTTCGAGGGCTCCGGCATCCCGGTGGTGGTGCTGCGGCCGATCACCGTCGCCGATTTCACATCGCCGGGGGTGTACTCGATCGGCGCAGGCGGCGGTTGCCTGGGCTCCCATACGGGGCTCGTCCAGTTCGTGACCGGCGAGATCGAGGACCTCGAGGACATCGACGTCCAGCGGGTCGCGGTCCCGTGGGCGGATACACCCCCCGGCGTGTTCTGCTACAACGATCTCGAGGCCAAGCCACTCGACGTCATCGCAGGCACGACGCCGGGCGAATCCGCACGGGCCGGCGAGAAGTCCGACCTCGAACACATCGGCGTACCGATCGTTCCGGCATCGCCCGACGTGACGCCGCAGGTCACGGAGATCCTCGACTTCGAGCCCGACGCCATCATGTTCTCGGCGCAGGGCGCCGATTGCTGGAACCTCGTCGACGGCTTGGGTCGACTCGGGTGGACTCCCGACCAGACGCCGCTGGCGTTGTCCGGCGCGTGCACCGACTTCGCGGCGATGGACGCAGCCGGCGATCTCGCCGTCGGCATCTACTTCACAGGCACGACAAACAGTCTGCTCAGCTCGCCCGACGGCATCGACGGCCAGCACCTCGAGGAGGTGACCACGTATCGCGAGAAGGGCGCCGAGTACGGGATGTCGGATGACGACCTGTTCAAGGGCTTCGCTGCTCAGGGCTTCTCCGGCATGATGAACATCTGGGAGATCGCGAACACGATCGAGGGTGACATCACCGGTCAGGCGATCAGCGATGCGTTCGCAGCGACGGACGGAAGTTCCTCTGCGTTCGGTGGTTCACCGCTCGACTGAAGCGGCGCGCCCGAGCCCTACGTGGCGGTGTGCAGCTCCGTGATCAGCATGTCGCGATGGGACGGCGAGCAACTCGTGCCGGTCGTCGGCGAGATCGACGGCATCGATCTGGTCGCCGGAACCGAGCTGCGCCCGAACTGACCGACCGCAACGACGAGGAGCCTCCATGTTGATCGGAGAGATCGCTCGCCGCAACGCCGAGTACTTCGGCGACAGCGACGCGCTCATCGTGCCGGGGGCCCGGACGTCGACGTGGAGCGACGTGGATGATCGGTCGACTCGCTCGGCCAACGCCCTCGTGGAACTCGGCCTCCAGAAGTCCGACCGCCTCGCGATCTTCTCAACCAACAGGGCGGAGTACATCGAACTGTTCTTCGCCACAGCCAAATCGGGGATCATCGGAGCTGCGACCAACGTTCGGCTGTCGACGACCGAGGTGGCCGGCTACCTCGGCTACGTCGAACCGAGAGCGATCGTGGTCAGCGCTGACCAGGCCGAGGCCGCACGCCGGTTCCTCTCCGTCGTCCCATCGATTGAGTTCGTCATTGGCGTCGGTGACGACCACGGGTTCCCCCTCGACTACGAAGAGCTCGTCACCGCCGGCTCCTCGTCGCCACCGCGGGCCGAACTCGACGACACCGACGTCTACCAACTCGGTGCCACGAGCGGGACCACCGGGGTGCCCAAGGGCGCGATGCTCACGCATCGCAACGCCATCGCTGCGATGCTGAACTGGATGGCCGAGATGCCGATCGGCGACGGTGACACCAATCTCCAGTGCATCCCGATGTTCTTCAACCCGGGCGGTCCGGCCCAACTCCATCCCGTGATGATGAAGGGCGGACGCTCGATCATCCACGCCGGTTTCGATCCGGCTCAGTTCATCGCCGCTGTCGCCGAGTTCGGGGTCACGCACACCACCGCGGTGCCGACCATGATCTCGATGGTGCTGGACCACCCCGACGCGCCGACCCACGACTTCACGTCTCTCAAGGCGGTCGTGACTGGCGGGTCTCCGGTTCCGCCGGAGCTGTTCCGGCGAGCCCGAGAGACGTTCGGAAGCGCAGTCTTCCGTCCGTTCTTCGGGATGGCTGAGACGTACTCGTGCGGCCTCGCTCTGCGACCGGAACACCTCGACGGGGCGGACGCACCCGCCCTGCGACGGCGACTCGCGTCCGCCGGCAAGCCCCATCCGTTGATGCAGGCACGGATCCTGGCCGATGACGCGAGTGAGGTCCCCGCGGACGGCGAGACGCCGGGTGAGCTCGAGCTCCGCGGGGACACCGTGTCGCCCGGCTACTTCCGCATGGGCTCGGAGACCTCTGCGTCGCGACACGACGGGTGGTTCAAGTCAGGTGACATCGCCGTCAAGTCGCCCGACGGGTTCATCTCGATCGTGGACCGCAAGAAGGACGTCATCATCACCGGTGGGATCAACGTCTTCTCCAGCGAAGTCGAGAACGCTCTCATGGAGCATCCTGCGGTCGCCCGGTGCGCAGCGATCGGAGTTCCACATCCGCGGTGGGGCGAGGCCATCCACGTCGTCGTCGTCAAGCACCCCGCAGCCGAGGAGCCGAGCAGCGAATCCCTGATGGAGTTCGCCGCATCGATGCTCTCTTCGTACAAGAAGCCCAGGTCGATCGAGTTCGTGGCCGAACTGCCGGTCGGTGGGACCGGCAAGGTCCTCAAGCGCGAACTGCGCGAACAGCATGCCAGCCAGAATGGGATCGTGAAGCGGCCGTGGAGCCGTAGCTGATTTCACAGTTGACGGAAGCTGCTCGATGGAGGCATCCGTAGTGCGCCGTCCAGCCGAATCGTCTTGCCGTTGAGCATCGGATCGGAGATGAGGTGTGCTGCGAGCGCTGCGAACTCCTCCGACGTGCCTAGTCGTCCCGGGAACGGCGTCTGCTCGAGCAACCCTCGCACGTAGGGAGCCGGCATCGGTGCAGACATGGGGTCTCGAACGTGCCGGGGGCAATCGTCATCACTCTGATGTCGAAGCGTCCGAGGTCGCGTGCGAGCGGCAGCGCCATTCCGACGATCGCCGCCTTCGAGGCCGAGTACGCGACGCCACCGTTGACACCGTCGAAGGCAGCCACCGAACTCGTCATCACGATGACACCACGCTCGCCTGACTCTGTCGGTTCGGCTTCGGCCATCGCCTCCGCAGACAGACGAACCGTGTCGAACGTTCCCGTCGGATTCGTGCGGATCACCCGCTCCCACCCCCTCAGATCATGCGCGCCTTTCGACCCCACAGTGGCTCGAGCCCACCCCATCCCTGCAAAATGGACCAGCGTTCGCAACGACCCACCCCGATCTTCCGCTCGAGCGACCGCTGTCCGCATCCCGGCCTCGTCATCCACGTCTGCCGACGCGTGGACACCGCCTATCTCCTCGGCGACGGTCTCGCCCTCGTCGCTCAGGACGACGATGATGACGAGTGCGACATCCGCTGCGAGGAGGCGGGCCGTCGCAGCCCCGAGACCGGACGCACCTCCTGTGACCGGCGCCGTTCGTCCTGTGACGTCCACGATCATCTCCCTTCGAGGACAGCAGCCAGCTTGGCAGCGCCGACCGCACGGCGAGCAAGGGACGAGGCTCGTGTCCAGGGTCCCTCTTTCGGTGCACCGTGCTTCGCAGCATCGATCGGCAAGGGTTCGCGACAGTTCTCCGCATCGTCCTTCGACGAGACGTCAGTTCAGGCACTCGCCGTTCTCGTCGATGGTGCGCCCCTCGGGATCGTCGGGGCTGCCGACGGACGCACCGAGCACCTGAGACGACGTCGACGAACTCGAACTCGCGATCCTCACCTGGGTCTACTCGTTCAACACCGACCGTCCTCACAGCCCCTGGGCGACGTCCCGCCCGACGAACTCGAAGCAGCCTTCTCCGCCGCACAACAGACCGCCCCGTCCGGTGCTGCACCCCAACCACCCGAGCTCACCACAGACCCAGGGCGACTCGGTCCGATGTTGTGGTCCGGCTCCATGCCGTACGATCTCGGTGTTGGGGGCTTTGACCTGTTGTGAGGGGTCGACGGCGACATCGCGACGAAGACGGCTTCGCCCGTTTCGTCGCGGCCCACGAACGGCGGCTGAGCCAGGCGCTCACCTCGCTGTTGGGCGAGGTCGTCGGAGGAGAGGCTGCGGTGGAGGCGCTGTCGTACGGTTGGGAGCATTGGTCGCGGGTGTCGGCGATGCGCAACCCGGTCGGCTACCTGTACGTCGTCGGACGGGATCGGGCCACCCGTCATCGACGGCGACGTCGAGATCGTCCGACCGAGCAGCCACAGACACCCTCCACCGACCCGTTGATGTGGTACGAGCCGTCATTGCCCGAGCTCGTCGATCAGTTGAGTGAACGTGAGCGGCAAGTCGTCATGCTGTTGTACGCGTTCGAGTGGTCGATGAGCGAAGTCGCCGAGCTGCTCGACGTGTCCAAGAGCACCGTCCAGACTTACGCCGAGCGCGGCCTCGACAAACTCCGCACCGGACTGGGGGTGACGACATGAGGGTCGAGGAGCAACTCCGTGCCTACGGCCGAACGATCGAGCAGCACCGCTCTCCGATCGAGGCCACGGAGATCGTCAACGACGAGATCGTGGTGGTCGACGGCGCCGCCGGCCAGGCACGACGCCGGAGCAGCCGTTGGATCAACGCCGCAGCGGCTGCTGCGGTCCTGGTCGCCGGCACGATCGGCCTGCTCGCACTCGCAGGCAATGATCGCGAGCCGTCCGCCCCGCTGATCGACTTGCCATCCCCCGTACCGACGATCCCACCCACGACCACGCCTGCGACGACACCGGCGACGACGACCACCCCCGGGACGACGCTGTCCACGATCACGCCAGCCACCGAGCGTTCGGACACGACGACGACCGGACCGCCGACGATGGCGTCCGTCCTGTCGGACGTACTGGGCGCCGATGCCGCGGCGATCGGCGAGACGGTCACCTTCGACGACGGCGAGGTCGCTCGCGTCGACGCCGTGGCGGTCGACGCCCGAGCGCGCAACGACCTCTACACGTCCGACGACGACCCGGGCACGGTCACCGAGCTCGAGATCGAACGTTGCCTCGGTGACGACGCTGCGACGAACGTCGATGAATCGTCCGAGAGGCCCTTGTACACGATGGGGTTGAACCACGAGCGGTTCGTGACGGCGGACCAGTGGATCGCGGTGCTCGACGACGGCACACCGGTCTCCGCCCGACCCGCCTATCACCCCGTCCTCATGCTCGAGCCAGGCGGATGCGTGCGGGCGTACCTCGCGATCCCGACGCCCGATGACACGAACGTCGTCGGATTGCTGCTGTTGCCCGATCGTTGCTGCATCGTAGCGACCGACGGAGAATTCTCCCGGCGAGCCGTGTCACCTCAGGACGTGGCGCGAGCGCTGGCCGGGTGGGATCTGACCGCCGAACCGCGAGCGATCGACGGACCGCTGCGACCGATCGTACCGCCAGCGACCGTTGCGATCGGCGAGCCGATCGAGACCGGGTACTCGCTCTACGACATCACCGTGAACGAGGTCATCGAAGATGCCGCCCCGCGACCCAACGGCTTCGATCTCCTCGGAGCCCTTCGACCGGAACTGCCACCCCAGCCCGAACCCGGACGCGAACTGGTGGAGGTGCGAGCCGACATCTGCATCCCTCCGGACCGCCCCGACTTCGCCAGCTTCGCTGACCGCACTGAATTGCACTGGCTCATCGTCACCGATGACAACTACATCGGCACCGCCACACCCGAACGACTCAACGGCACCGCCGGTGCGAAGGAGTGGGATGCCTCCGGCAGGGGCACGTGGCTGGACCCGCCCATCAACGGCATCGGCAATCTGCTTCCCGACGGGTTCGTCGAGTCCATCTCGAGGGGTGACTTCGAGGGCGTTCCATCACGTCCCGAACCGGGCGAGTGCCTCAGCGGCTACGTGCAGATCGACCTTCCCGTCGACGCGGTGCTTGTCGACATCGTCGTCGCCTACGGCCAAGGGATGGGCGAGTGGTACGGCGAGGTCGGCCGCGTCCGCATCAACGACCCAGGTTGACGCCGCCCCGCCCGCACGCTGCTCGTGAGCCCGGCCAGAGAGGTGCTCGCTCGAGTCCGCACCGGCCGCTCCGAGGTCCCGGGGCCGGAGGACCCGCCGCCCGATCCGGGGTGCCTCCACGCCCGACGCACGAAGGTGGTGGCGACCGGGACGAGGTAGGCGAGCTCGAGCCAGGTGGTCCGTGGCGAGAGGTCGCTCGTCCCCTTCAGCAGGGTGCCGAACCACGAGCTCGGCGGGATCTGGGCGGACACGTCGAACGCCGCCGAGCCCGTCAGCTCGGTGCAGCCGGGGCGACGAGAGCAACGAGTCGGCTCGCGAAACCGGCGTCGATCGGTTGGCGGGTGAGCAGGCGCCGGTACACGAACGGACCGATGGTGGCGTCGATCAGGACCTCGATGTCGGCGTCGGCGTCGATGTCGCCTCGCTGCGCGGCCCGCTCGTAGATCCCGCGCAGCGGGAGCCGCCGGACTCGGACCCAGTCGTCGAGCGAGGCCTGGATCGACCGGTCGTGGCACGCCGCCTCGATGAGGTGGGGGAGGACGTCGTTCATCGAGCTCTGCTCGAAGCGCGCCACGATCTGCTCGAGGAACCGGTCGAGGTCCCCGCGCAGCGAGCCGGTGTCGACGTCGTCGATCGGGCTGATCGCGGAACGGAGCGCGTCGAGCACGAGCTCCTCCTTGCTCGACCAGCGCCGGTAGATCGTCGCTTTCGAGACATCCGCCCGCCGTGCCAGCTCGTCCATCGACATCTTCGCGATGCCGACCTCGCCCGCCAGTTCGAGGGCGGCCGTCAGCACCGCTCCACCCACCTGCTCCGAGCGGGGTCGTCCACGCTTGGCCGGCTCGGTCATCGTCGCCATCATGGCGTCGGCTCGGCCGATGTCGCATACCGGGCCCCCGCGGGTGCGGCCGCACCGACGCTCGCCGGCGACCCTCCCGGCGCCGACACCGCCCCCGGCCGGGCGACCGCCGCGTCCGCGGCGTCCGATCCGACCGCTCGAGCGGGGAGGTAGCGCCAGACCATGACGGCGGCCGCGGCGATGACGACCAGCGAGACGCGCAGCCCGAACGACATCGCGTCGACGAACGACCGGTCGACCGCTGCCAGGAACTCCTCCGATCGTGCGCCCAGGCCGATGCCGATCCGTTGCGCCGCTCCGAGCGAGGACTGGGCCGCCGCGTCGGCCGTCGCGTCGAGCCCGAAGCGCCCGGCGGTCGCGCTCACGCTGTCGCGGTAGACGCTCGACACCGCCGAGCCGATGATCGCCACGCCGAGCGCGCCCCCGACCTGGCGGGTCGTGTCGTTGATCGCCGAGCCGACCCCGGCCTTCTCGCGCGGCAACGAGCCCATCACCGATTCGGTCGCGGGAGCCATGGTCATGCCCATGCCGGCGGACATCACCACGAGGAACGAGATGACCACGACGTAGGGCGTCGCGGGTTCGATGAACGAGAGCAGTCCCAGCCCGGTCGTGATCAGCACGAGTCCGGTCAGGACCACCCGCTTGGTCCCGAGCCGTTCGACGAGTCGCGCCGACATCGGAGCGACGAGCATCATCGTGACGGCCTGCGGGAGCAGCCGGACGCCTGCCTCGAGCGGGCTGTACCCGTGCACGAGCTGCCAGTACTGGGTCATCAGGAACAACGATCCGAACATGGCGAAGAACACCAGGGTGATCGTCCCGCTCGCCGCGCTGAACCGGGCGTTGCGGAACACCGCCATGTCGAGCATCGGATGAGCGGTCCGCAGCTCCCAGACGATGAACGCGACGGACGCAGCGCCGCCGATCGCGAAGCCGGCGAGCACCGGCCCGTGGGTCCACCCGTCCGCGGGTCCCTCGATGATGCCGAACAGGAGGCCGGCGAGCGCCACGATCGACAGCAGCGCACCGATCGGGTCGAGGGCACCCTGCTCGGGGTCGCGTGACGTCGGCACGACGAACGCACCGAGGGCGAGCGCCGCCAACCCGAGCGGGATGTTGACCCAGAACACCGAGTGCCACGAGAAGTGCTCGAGCAGGAAACCACCCGCCATCGGGCCGACCGCCACGCCCAGTCCGGAGAAGCCGGCCCAGACCGCGATCGCCCGTCCTCGCTCCTTCGGATCGCGGAAGACGTCCATCAGGATCGACAGCGTCGCCGGCATGATCATCGCGCCGCCGATCCCCATGAAGGCGCGCGCCGCGATGAGCTGCGTCGCGGTGGCCGACAACGCGGCCGCGATCGATCCCAGCCCGAACAGGACGATCCCGATCTGGAGCGCGCCCTTGCGGCCGAACCGGTCCGACAGGCTGCCCGCGGTGAGGAGCAGACCCGCGAACACCAGCACGTAGGAGTCGATGATCCACTGGATCTGGCTGTTCGTCGCGCCGAGCTCGGTGATCAGCGACGGGATGGCGACGTTCAGGATCGTGTTGTCCATCACGATGATCAACAGGCTCATGCACAGCACGCCGAGGATCAGCCACCGTCGCTCGTGCACCCGCTCGTCGAGATCGTCGACGCGCACGTCGCGTCCGTCGATGGCCCCGTGGCGATCGTCGTCGATGGTGATGTCCGCCATGGGGCGCTCCTCTGCTCGGGTTCCGTTTACGATACTGAACCGATCAGTATCGTAATCTCGATGACCGATGCCTCGACGAGGGCGCGACTGTGACTCCTGACCCGATGTCGGTGACCGTCCTGGGATCGCTGACGACGCTCGTCGCGCTCCCGGCGGCCGTCGCGACCACGGATCGCTGACCGGCTCCGGCTCATCGGGCGACGTGGGCTCGCTCGGCCCGACGGAGCAGCGTGGAGCACCATCGGCCGATCCCCTCGACGAGGGCGTAGATCGCGAGGAACGGGATGGCCATCGCCGTCGGTGCGAGGAGGGAGGGGACGCCCACGAACGCGATGATCAGGGCGGCGGCGGCCTGGCGACCCCACAGGGCCGCGGCGGGGATCGGGAGCGCCGCCGCGGCCAGCACGAGGCCCCGATCGCCGACGAGCGCCCCGGTGGCGAGCAGCCCGACACCGACGATCGCGATCGCGATCCACAGCACCATCGCGATCCGCCGGAGCGGCCCGGCGTGCATCCGGGTGCGGAAGGCGACCGCCGCCCACATCAGCCACCGGCGGAAGAACGGGACGCCCAGCTCGCGCAGCATGAACCGGAAGTACCGGTCGATGGCCTGCTCGCTCACGCCCTCGGGACGACCCGGGTCGTCGCCGAACGGCTCACCGATGAATCGGTCGTGGATCAGCGCGGCCGGGGTGTGGACGCCGTAGGAGTTGATCCACCAGCGCAGCGGGCCGGGGATCGAGGCCAGATCGGTCGATCGGAGCGTCGTCGCGTCGACCGTTCGGATGCGCCGATCGCTCTCGGGGTCGAGGCCCTCCAGGCCGGTCGGTCCGTGGTAGCGCACGGTCGACGCGAGTCGGAACGTGCACCGGTCGATCTGCTCGAGCCGGATCGCCGGCCGATCGTCGTCGCACGGTCGGATGCTGAACCCCCGCCACGGATCGCCGCCGTGCCCCCTGACGCTGATCGCCGGTTCGATCGGTGAGATGACGGTCATCGGCTGCCCCTTCCCTTCCCTCGATCGGAAGAGGGCGACGGAGACGACCAGATACGCGGATCTCCGGGATCAGCCCGCGCCGCGGTCGTGGGGTCGCGACCGCGGGGTCGCGGTCGTGGGGATGTGGGAACCGGCGAGCGGCGAGTCGGGTTCCGACGCCCGGTCGCACGTCGAGGTCTCGACGCGCAGATCCCGGCGCGACGACCCGGACGTCGCCCGGCCGGACCTCGCCGGGACCTGCGGGAGTAGTGTTCGCGGCGTCCGGAGGAGGGGGTTCGTCGATGTTGACCGGTGAGCAGTACAGGGAGTCGCTGCGCGACGGGCGCGCCACGTACTTCGAGGGCGAGCGGATCGATGACCTGCCGGGTCACCCGCTGCTCGGCCAGACGGTCGACGCGACGGCGCACGGCTACGACCTGCACCACGATCCGGCGCCCGACGCCCGCTCCCCGCTGCTCGCGGTCCCCCGATCGTCCGACGACCTGCGCGCCCTGATCCCGCTGCTGCACGAGGCGGGGATGATGGCCCACGTCACCTCGACGTCGATCCAGACGCTGAAGACCGCGGCGGGCCGCATGGACGGCGTGAAGCCGGACTACGTCGAGCGGATGGGCGAGTACATCCACGAGGCCCAGCGCGACGACGTGCGCATCACGCAGTGCATCACCGACGCCAAGGGCGACCGGTCGAAGAAGCCGGCCGACCAGGACGACCTCGACAGCTACACCCGCGTCGTGAGCCGCGAGCGGGACGGCGTGGTGATCCGCGGCGCCAAGCTGCACATCACCGGCGCCTCGTTCGGCCACGATCTGCTGACCATCCCGACCAAGGCGATGAAGCCCGGTGAGGAGGACTGGGCGATCGGGTGCATCGTGCCGGTCAACGCCGACGGCGTGAAGATCATCAACACCACCTACGCGCCGCGCCACGACGACGCGCGGATGTTCCCCGTGTCGGGTGCGCACCACTACCCCGAGGGGTTCGTCATCTTCGACGACGTGTTCGTGCCGAACGAGCGGGTGTTCCTCGACGGCGAGACCTCGTTCGCCGCGGTGTTCGCGCACAGCCTCGGGCTGTGGGAGCGACTCGGCGGGTTGTCGGCGTTCGTCGAGGAGGCCGACCAGCTCGTCGGCCTGGCCCAGCTCGTCGCCGAGGCCAACGGCACGGCCGGGATCTCCCACGTCAAGGAGAAGATCTCCGAGATGATGATGCACGCGACGCTCATCCGAGCGTCGCTCGAGGCGGCGATCGAGAACTGCAGCGTCGGCCCCGACGGCGCCGCCTTCCCCAGCGAGCTGTTCGTGAACGCCGGCAAGTTCTACGGCGCGGCGAACTACAACACGGTCGTCCGCCACCTCCACGACATCGCCGGGGGAGCGGTGCTCACGTCTCCGGCTCCGGCGGACTTCGAGAACACCGACGTCGGCGACCTGGCGCGCAAGTACATGTCGACCGGCCGCGACGTCGACGGCGAGTACCGGGCCCGGCTGATGCACGCGATCCGCGACCTCACCGCCGATGCGTACGGAGGGTGGAAGGCGGTGACGAACCTGCAGGCCGGCGGGGGGCTCTACGCGCAGCGGATCGTCACCCGGCGCCACTACGACCTCGACGCCGCGAAGCGCAGCGCCCTCGCGGTCGCCGGCCTCACCGAGCACGACGTCGACTGAGGCGTCGGGCGGTCGCCTCGGACCGCTCATCGCGTCGAAACACGCCCGACACCTCGCGGTCGTAGCGTCCGGTTCGTGTCCGCCCCGATGCACCGGCGCCGCGACGTCCCCCGCCGGCGCGGGGGCCCGGCGGCGTGAGCGACCTCGCGATCGTCGGGGCGACCGTCGTCGTCGGTGACGGCGGCGACCCCCGTGCCGCGACCGTGGTCGTCGACGGCGGGGTCGTGAGCGCGCTCGCGGACCCCGATGCCCCCGTCGAGGCGGACCGGGTGATCCGCGCCTCGGGCTCCGCGGTGCTCCCGGGCTTCGTCGACGCGCACACCCACGTCGCGTCGAACCTGCTGCTGCGGGGCCTGCTCGAGGACGTCGAGCTGTTCGAGTGGCTCGCGACGATGTGGCGGCTGAAGCGGGACTTCGACCACGAGACCCTCTACTGGGCGTCGATGTGCGGGCTGGTCGAGATGGCCCGCTCGGGGATCACCTGCTTCAACGAGCACTTCGACGCCTACGCCGTGACGCCGCAGGTGCGTGCCCTGTCCGAGGTCGGTCTGCGCGCGACCCTCGGGTACGGCTTCGCCGACGGCGGCGTGTACGCAGCGGTGTCCGATTGGTCCTGGGCGGCGATCGACGACTTCGACGCGGCGTCCGCCGGCGCCTCCGGGATCGACGGCGACCGCGTCCGCCTCGCCCTCTCGCCGCACGCCCCCTACTCGTGCAGCGAGGACCTCTGGCGGGCGGTGCGCTCGCTCGCGGACGATCGTGGGCTGCCGATCCACACCCACGTCGCGGAGGGGCTCAACGAGACGGCGTACGTGGCCGAGACGTACGGACGGACCACGGTGGAGTGGCTGGACGACATCGGGTTCCTCGGCCCCGACGTCACCGCCGCGCACTGCACCCAGCTCACGGCGAACGACGTCGCCCTGCTCGCCGAGCACGACGTGAAGGTCGCGCACTGCCCCGTGTGCAACGCCAAGCTCGTGTCGGGGACGATGGATCTGCGCGCGCTGTTCGAAGCCGGGGTGACGGTCGGCCTGGCGACCGACGGACCCGCGAGCCACAACACGATCGACACCTTCCAGGAGATGAAGTTCGCGGCGATCGTGCACAAGCAGGCGACCGGGGACCCGACCTTCCTCACGACCCGCGAGTGCCTCGGCCTCGCGACCGCCGGGGGAGCGGCCGCCATGCACCGCCCCGAGCTCGGCGTGATCGCCGTCGGCGCTCCCGCCGACCTCGCGATCGTCGACCTCGACCGACCCCACGTCGCACCGGTCTACGACGTCGAGGCGACCCTCGTGTACGCCAGCCGAGCCGACGACGTGACGCACACCATCGTCGGCGGCGAGGTCGTGTACGGACCCGACGGTGTGGTCGGGGTCGACTCCGAGCGCGTGGTCGCCCGGTTCCGCGAGCACGCGCTCGCGCTGCGCGACCGCTGCCTCTGAGCCGACGGTCGTCTGAGCAGCGAGCCCCGGTGGTCAGCCGAGGAGCGCGGCGAAGCGACGGCGCCACTCGACCGAGGGCCGGTCGGACTGCACGCTGACCGTCGCCCGCTGCTCGAGGGGGAGGACACCGCGCACCTTCTCGAGCATCGTCTTGTCCTCGGCGCCGATCGCGCGATCGAACACGATGACCTCCTCGCCCGGCACCGAGAAGTCGTCGTTGCGCCAGATCACGAACGTGAAGTACGCGGTCACGTCGTCGATCGGGGTGGAGCAGAGCAGGATCAGGTGGTCGAGGCCGGTCTCGTAGTGGATGGTGCTGCGCACGGTGAACGGGAGGTGGAACCCCGTCGACATCCGGCGCGTGATCACCGCCCCGTCGAGCCCGGAGGCGACGGCGCCCTGCTCGTTGCGCACCTCGACCTCGTACTCGTACCCGATGAAGTCGTCGTCGAGCGGCTCCATCTCGATGGTCGGCACGTCGGTGTTCTGGGCGATGCCGAAGGTCCCGATGTGCACGTAAGGGAAGTGCGAGATGTCGAGGAAGTTGTCGGTCATGCGCGTCACCGACGTCGACCACACGTCGACCCCGGAGTTGATCCTCCGGTACGCGTCGTCGTCCTCGGCCGGCATCGCCGGGATGTCGGCGACCGGGTCCCCGAGGCACAGCCAGACGAGGCCGTAGCGCTCCGTGGCGCGCACGGTCGGCAGGTGGGCGGCGGGAGGGACCGGCCGGCCGGCTCCCGACGACGGGATCTCCACGCACCGGCCGTCCTCGCCGAAGCGCCACCCGTGGTAGGGGCACTCGACGCACCCGTCGCTCACGGAACCCGCGCTGAGCGGGGCCTCGCGGTGCGGGCAGCGGTCGGGAGCGGCGACGAGCTCGCCCGACGACGCTCGCCACACGACGAGGTCGCGACCGAGGAGGCGCACCGCGAGCGGGCCCGGTGCGACGTCGTCGGACTCGGCGACGACGTACCAGTGGTCGAGCAGGGCCGGGTTGTCGGTCAGCATCTGGCGGACTTCCTCCGTCGCGATCGTCGGCGACCCGGTCGCATCGCGCCGGTCACGCAGCTCGCGGCCCGGTCCGCCGAGGGGCACGGATCCACGAACGATGGTCTGATGGTCTTACCATACCGGCATGGAACCGAACCGCTCGGCCGATCCCGATCCCGAGATCGTGGTCGTGATCGAGGTCGAGGTCGAGGTCGAGGTCGAGACCCTCGTCGTGGCGGACACGGTGCTCACCATGGAGCCCGGCGCCGCCCCGCTGTCGGGGTCGGCGATCGCCGTGGCCGGAGACCGCATCACCTCCATCGGGCCCGCCGACGAGCTGCGCGCGGCCCACCCCCACGCCACGATCGTCGGCGGGCCCGGCCACCTCGCGCTCCCCGGCCTGATCAACGCGCACCAGCACCTGACCGGCGACCGCCTGATCCGCTCGATGATCCCCGACGACCTCGAGCCGGGGCGCTCGATCTTCGAGTGGGCCGTGCCCGCCCACGCCGCCCACACCGGCGACGACGACGAGCTGTCCGCGACGCTGTCGCTGATCGAGGCCGCGTGCAACGGCATCACGTTCACCGTCGAGGCCGGGACGGTCGCGCACCCCGACCGGGTGCTCGCCGGGTTCGACGCCGTCGGGGTCGGAGGGACGCTCGGTTCGTGGGGATGGGACGTCTCGGGCCAACCGTGGGCCGGCGACACCGTCGAGGAGGTCCTCGAGCGCCAGCGCGAGGTGCAGCGGCTCACCTCCGCGCACCCGCGCGTCGACGGGTGGGTGACCCTCGTCGGCCACGACCTGATGAGCGACGAGCTGGTCGCCGCGGCGAGCGACCTCGCGCGCGAGGCCGGATGCGGGATGACGTTCCACCTGTCGCCGTCGGACAGCGACACGGCCAGCTACCGGGAGCGCACCGGGGAACCGCCGGCCGTCCACCTCGGCGGGCTCGGTGCGCTCGGGCCCCACGTGCTGCTCGGACACGGCGTCCACCTGTGCGACGACGAGCTGGACGTGCTGCTCGCCGCCGACACCGCCATCGCGTCCTGCCCGTGGGCGTACCTGCGGCTCGGGCAGGGGATCACGCGGGCCGGCCGCCACGTCGAGTTCGTCGAGCGCGGGGGCCGGCTCGCCCTCGGGTGCGACGCCGAGAACGCGAGCGACGCGATCGACGTGCTGGGCGCGGCCCGCCTCGCCGCCGGGCTCGCGAAGGACGTCGCGATGGACCCGACCGTGTTCGGCGCCCACGCCGCGCTGCACCACGCGACGCGCGGCGGCGCCCAGGCGCTCGGGATGGCCGACGAGATCGGGACGCTGGCCCCGGGGATGCGCGCCGACATCGTGGTCGTCGACACGACCGGACCGGAGTGGGTCCCGCTCTCGCCCGATCCGGTGCTGCAGCTCGTGTGGGCCAGCGACGGCCGCTGCGTCCGCCACGTCGTCGCGTCCGGGCGCCTCGTCGTCGAGGACGGCGAGCCGACCCTCGTCGACCGCCCGGCGCTCGCCGCCGAGGCCGCCGAGCGCCATCGCCGCCTCGTGCGCGACGCCGGCCTCGGCAGCTGATCGTCGCCCCGGGAGCCGGGTCGGGCCTCCTCAGGGGAGCCGGTCGCGCAGGTCGCCGGGCGACGTCGTCGGCGCGGGCGCGGACAGCTCGGGCGCGATGTCGCGGACCAGGGCGCGCACGCTCGGGCGCTCCGCTCCGAGCGCCAGGACGACGAACGCGTCGGCGGTGACCGGCAGCCGTGCGGCCCGCGAACCGTGCCCGACGATCGAGCGTGGCCCGCCCGCATCGGTGCCGACCACCACCGCGCACAGCAGGTGGCGGGCGGCGCCGACCGAGATCGCGCTCCCTGCGCCGGCGACGTGCGGGCCGAGCGTCTCGTCGTGGTGGACGACGGGGGCTCCGCCGCGGACGACCCGCACGACGAGGCGCAGGCGGCCCGACGGCTCCCCCGACCGGCCGAGCGACACCTCCTCGACCAACCGGCACGACGCCGACGCATCGAGGTCGACGGAGGTGGTCACGGTGTGGTCCGAGCCGGCGACCGACACGGTCGGCTCGCCGATCCAGTCCAGGTGGCCGCCCGGACCGACCCGGCAGCGCACGTCCATCGTGGACGGTCGCGCGGTGGGGCCCGGGAGCACGATCGTCGACGCGACGGTCCCGACGCTCGCCTCGGCGCGGGCGTCGACGTCGACGTCGAGCGCGAGCTCGTCGCCGCCCACCGGTGCCGCGGCGGACGCCGAGATCAGGATCCGCCCGGCGCACGCGCGGATCGCGAACGGCGGTGCCGAGGTGCTCGATCGCAGCACCGACCCCCCGGTGCGCGCGTCGTGGCCGACGCGCAGCGCGCCCCGCGCCCTCACCGGTGCGCCCCCTCCGTCGGCGGGGTCGGGCCCGCCGCCCCGGCGCCCGTCGCCAGCGCGGCGATCACCCGTCGACCGGGAGCGATCCGACGCGAGCCGCGACCTGCTCGGTGACCCAGTCGGCGACGGCCTGCGCGCCCGAGCGGTCGACCAGCGACGTCGCCAGCACCGGCCCGTCCCCGCGTCGGGAGCGGGCGTCGCTCAACATCCGGTCGACGTCGGCGCCGACGTGGGGCGCGAGGTCGACCTTGTTGACCACGAGCAGGTCGGCCATCGCCACCCCCGGGCCGCCCTTGCGGGGGACGTCGTCGCCGCCGGCGGTGTCGAGCACGAAGATCTGGACGTCGACCAGCCCCCGGCTGAAGATCGCCGTGAGGTTGTCGCCGCCCGACTCGACGAGGGTGACGTCGACGCCCCGGCCGTCGCGGTGGAGCGCCTCGAGCCGCTCGACCGCGTCGAGGTTCGCGGCGATGTCGTCGCGGATCGCGGTGTGCGGGCAGCACCCGGTCTCGACCGCGACGATCCGATCGGAGGCCAGCACGGCCGCGGCGCGCAGGGCGTCGGCGTCCTCCGAGGTGAAGATGTCGTTGGTCACCACCACCATCGACAGCCGGTCGCGCAGCAGCGCGCACAGGGAGCCGACGAGGGTGGTCTTGCCGGATCCGACCGGGCCGCCGACCCCGACGCGCAGGGTGCGACGGGGTCGGTGGAGCGTCGCGCCGGCGAGCGAGGGTGCGTGCGCGTCGGGACCGTGACCGTGGCGGTGGTGGCGGTCGGCGCCGTCGTGGGCGGTGTCGTGCGGTGGCATGGTTCGGAGGTCCTCGTCGATCGTGGAGCGGGGTGGGGCGGGTCAGGCGACGAACAGGCGGGCGTCCCAGCCGGCGTGGTCCTGCGCGAGGATCTCGGTCAGGGTCCCGCCGTCGGCCGGCAGCCGCGACGGCGTCGTCGCCGCCCACCCCTCGGCGTGCGCGGCCCAGTCGTCGATCCGCCCGGCGGCGCGCGCCTGGGCGCCGGCGACGTCCATCGGGTCGAGGCCGAGCAGGCGGACCGCCGAGGTGGCGACCGCGGCGCCGAGGTGGTGGAGCGCGATCGACGCCGCGTCGCGGGGTGAGCCGCCGGCCGCGGCGACCAGCGCGCCGAGCACCACCGGCTGGTGGGGGTCGTCGGCGGAGGTCGCGAGGGCATCGACCGCCGGCGACCGCCAGATCGCGGACCCGGCGCGCAGGAGTTGGCGCCCGAAGCGTCGGCTCGCGTCCCGCAGCGCGGGGGACGCGATGCGCGCCGACAGCTCGGCGGCGACTGCGTCGAGCTGGGCGGTCGTCGGATCGACGATCCCGGCCACGTGGGCGGCGAACGCGGCCTCGACGACCCCGGTCGTCGCGAGGCGGCCCGCGAGGTAGCGCTCGAGGGTCGCCACGTCGTGGACGTCGCCGAGGCGCACGGCGGCCTCGACCCCGGCGGAGTTGGTGTGGCCCCCGGCGGGGAACCTCCCGTCGACGAGCACCATCAGCTCCGCCCTCACGCCGGCTCCCGCCGCCCGATCGGGTCGCGCCGCGTCGACGGGTGGGTGCCGCCGCCGGTCGGTCGTGCGCCGCCCATCAGTAGAGGAAGTAGCGCTGGGCCATCGGGAGCGCCTCGGCGGGATCCTCGGTGACCAGCTCGCCGTCGATCCGCACGGCGAACGTGTCGGCGTCGACGTCGATGTCGGGGGTGGCGTCGTTGAGGACCATGTCGGCCTTGCCGATCGAGCGGGTGTCGGAGATCTCGACGAGGCGGCGGTGCACCCGCAGCCGGTCCGCCAACCCGTCGTCGAGCGCCGCCGAGGACACCCAGCCGAGCGACAGCCCCGGGGCGACGCCCGGTGCGGCCCCGAACATCGGGCGCGGCAGCTGCGGCTGCGGCGTCGGGATCGACGCGTTCGCGTCGCCCATCTGCGCCCACGCGATCATCCCGGCCTTGATCACCACGTGGGGACGCACCCCGAAGAACGCGGGGTCGTGCAGGACGAGGTCGGCGAGCTTGCCCACCTCGATCGAGCCGACGTCGGCGGCGAGCCCGTGGGCGACGGCCGGGCAGATGGTGTACTTCGCGACGTAGCGCCGCGCCCGCAGGTTGTCGGCCGGCCCGTCGGTCGCGTCGCCGATCGACAGGGCGCCGCGTCGCCGCTTCATCACGTGGGCGGTCTGCCACGTCCGCAGCACGACCTCGCCGATGCGACCCATCGCCTGGCTGTCCGAGCCGATCATCGAGATCGCGCCCATGTCGTGCAGGATGTCCTCCGCGGCGATCGTCGACGGGCGGATGCGGCTCTCGGCGAACGCCAGGTCCTCGGGGACGGAGGGGTTGAGGTGGTGGCACACCATCAACATGTCGAGGTGCTCGGCGACGGTGTTGATCGTGTGGGGGCGGGTGGGGTTGGTCGACGACGGCAGGACGTTCGGGTGCGACGCGACGGTGACGATGTCGGGCGCGTGGCCGCCGCCGGCGCCCTCGGTGTGGAAGGTGTGGATCGAGCGGCCGGCGATCGCGGCGAGCGTCGAGTCGACGTAGCCGGCCTCGTTGAGGGTGTCGGTGTGGATCGCGACCTGGACGCCGGACGCGTCGGCGACGGTCAGGCACGCGTCGATCGCGGCCGGCGTCGTGCCCCAGTCCTCGTGCAGCTTGAACGCAGCCGCCCCCGATCGGAGCTGCTCGTGCATCGCCTCGGCCCGCACCGTGTTGCCGGTGCCCATGAGCGCGACGTTGACCGGGTGGTGGTCGAGCGCCTCGAGCATCCGCTCCAGGTACCACGACCCCGACACGGTCGTCGCCTTCGTCCCCTCGGCGGGGCCGGTGCCGCCGCCGATGATCGTCGTGATCCCCGTCGTGAGCGCCTCGTCGAGCAGGGTCGGTGAGATGAGGTGGACGTGGCAGTCGATCGCGCCGGCGGTGAGGATCTTGCCGTTCCCCGCGAGGATCTCGGTCGAGGGGCCGATCACCAGCGCCGGGTCGACGCCGTCCATCGTGTCGGGGTTGCCCGCCTTGCCGATGCCGACGATCCGCCCGTCCTTGACGCCGACGTCGGCCTTGACGACGCCCCAGTGGTCGAGCACGACGGCGCCGGTGATCACGAGGTCGGGGGCGCCCTCCGTGCGGGTGCGCGTCGACTGGCCCATCGACTCGCGGATGACCTTGCCGCCCCCGAAGACGACCTCGTCGCCGGCGGCGGGCCCTCCTCCCGAGCGGTCCTCCGTGACCTCGATGCGCAGGTCGGTGTCCGCGAGGCGCACCCTGTCGCCGACGGACGGGCCGTACAGGTCGCGGTAGCGGGACCGCTCGATCCGGCTCACGTGGCGTTCCCGGCACCGGGCGCGCCCGCCGCATCGCCCGACGCGGCGTCGAGCGGCCCGGCGGTCTCGCCGCGCAGGCCCGGCACGACGCGGGCGCCGACGAGCGCGACGAGGTCGACCTCGGTGACGATCCCGGGCTCGAAGCGGATCGCGGTGCCGGCGGCGACGTCGAGGCGTCGACCGTGGGCGGCGCCGCGATCGAAGTCGAGCGCCGGGTTGGCCTCGGCGAAGTGGTAGTGCGACCCGACCTGGATCGGGCGGTCGCCGGTGTTCTCCACCCGCAGCGAGGTGACCTCGCGCCCGGCGTTGATCTCGATCGCGCCGCCGTCGCCGGTCACCTCTCCCGGGACGATCGGCGTGGCGCGCTCGCCGGCCGGGCGCGCCGCTCCGTCGACCGCCGGCGTCGGCTGGATGGGGTCGTGCAGGGTGACGAGCTTGGTTCCGTCGGGGAACGTCGCCTCGACCTGCACGTCGTGGATCATCGCGGCCACCCCGTCCATCACGTCGTCGGTGCCGAGCACGTGGCGCCCGGCCTCCATCAGGTCGACGACCGTGCGGCCGTCGCGGGCCGCCTCGAGCACCCAGTCGGTGAGGATCGCGACCGCCTCGGGGTGGTTGAGCTGCAGGCCGCGCTCCCGACGGGCGCGGGCGACGTCCGCCGCGACGTGGATCATCAACCGTTCCTGCTCGTGGGGGGAGAGGTGCATCGCTGCGATGTTCGCGGACGGCGCAGCCGGCTCAGCGATCGAGGATCGAGCGGGGGACGGCGGCGTGGCAGCCGACGACGCCGTCGACGACCTGGGTGACCCCCATGTCGACGGCGACCGAGGCGAGCGAGTACGCCTCGTCCATCGTGAAGCCGCCCCGGTCGACCAGCAGCTCGAGCATCTGCTCGGCGGCCATCGCCATCGCGCCCCCGAGGCCGTCGACCCCCTCCTCGACGCCGCCGGAGAAGCCGTGGGTGTACCAGTGGGTGTCGGTCCGCAGCAGGGGAGCCCGCACGGCGAGGTCGTCGGCGATCGAGAGGCGCAGCGTCACGTCGAGCGACGCCTCGATGGCGGTGCCGCAGATCTCCCCGTCGCCCTGCGCGAAGTGCGGGTCGCCGACGTAGAAGCGGGCGCCTTCGTGGAACACGGGGTAGTGCACGGTCGCGCCGGGCCCGAAGCGCCAGTTGTCGACGTTGCCGCCGAACACCCCGGGCGGGATGCTGCTGACCCGGCCGCCCTCGGGGGCGACGCCCATCACCCCGAGGTGGGGGCGCACGGGGACCCGGACGTCGCGACCGAACGGCTGGCGGGCGGCCGGATCGGGCTCGGAGATCACCCCGGGCAGGTCGTACAGCTCCAGGGCGGTGAAGTCGAACCCGAAGACGGGGGTGGCGAACTCACCGAAGCCCGGGCCGTCGGCGTCGGCGGGAGCCGGATCGAGGAGCTCGTAGATCGTGATCCGCTCCTTGCCCATCCTCTCGTGGAACAGGCCCCAGTGCGCGGCGCAGTTCGAGCCGTGGGCGAGGCGCGGTCGCATCGACAGCAGCTCGACGCGCAGCGTGTCGCCGGGCCGCGCCCCGCGGACCTCGATCGGTCCGGTCATGATGTGCACGCCGGGGGCCCGGCTCGCGGGCGCGATGCCGTCCCAGATCGCACGGATCCCGTCGTCCATCAGCAGGTCGGGGGCGTCGCCGGAGTGGTGGGTGATCGCCTCGATCGTGACGCTCTCGCCCGGTTCGACCGACATCACCGGGGCCTCGTCGGCGTCGAGGTACCCCCAGAAGCAGGTGTCGGGCGTGGCGGTCAGGCGCGTCGCGTCGCTCATGGTGGTCTGACCATAAGACCAGCCCGGGGCGAGTTCAACGGCGGCGTGTGAACAGTGTGTGACGCCGCCGCCCCGAGCGCGGCGTCGTGTCACCAGATGCCGACGAGGCGCCCGGCGAGGTAGAGCGCGGCACCGATCATCACGACCCGCACCGACCTCTCGCCGCCTCTCACCGCGATCTTCGCACCGGACCAGCCGCCGGCGGTGAACCCGACGGCGAGCACCAGGGCCGGCGCCCAGACCACGTCGCCCTGCACGACGAACACCGGCAGGGCGATCGAGACGACGACGAGGTTCACCAGCACCTTGACGCTGTTCGCGGTGACGAGGTCGAACCCGGCCCGCGTGAGCGCGGCGAGCATCACGAGGCCGAGCCCGGCCTGGAACGCTCCGCCGTAGACGCCGATCGCGAAGAACACCGCCACGGTGACCCCGACCGGCCACGGCTCGGACCCCGCCGCCGGCTTCGGCTTGAAGATCGTGAGCAGGATGATCGGGATCAGCAGGAACCCGAAGATCGTCTCGAAGGTCTCGTCGGCGACCTGGCTGATCGCGACCGAACCGACCAGCGAGCCGACCACCGTCGGAGCCACGACCGGGGCGGCGCCGCGGAACCCGTCGACGCCGGCGCGGCGGAACGACACCACCGCCGCGCCGCTCGCGGTGAGGACCCCCACCCGGTTCGACCCGTTGGCCTGGTTCCCGGGCACGCCGGCGAGCACCAGCAGCGGGACCGTCAGCGCCGAGCCGCCCCCGGCCATCGTGTTGATCACGCCGGCCACCACCCCTCCCGCCAGCAGGAGGATCGCCTCGCCGAGCGTCATCGCCGTCGTCCCGTGCGCTCGTGGTGCCTCACAGGATCGGGTACTTCGCCCGGTCGGGCAGCCCCGAACGGACGACGATCCGCTCGCCGCGACGTTGCGCCTCCGCCCACAGCGCGTCCTCGTCGATCGTGGTCACGCGCCCGTCCTCGACCACCACGCGCCCGTCGACGAGCACCGTGTGCACGCCACGGCCGTCGGCGGACCACACGAGCTGGTTCATCACGTTCAGCAACGGGCGCCACTCGGGGCGATCGGTGTCGTGCAGCACCAGGTCGGCGCGCTTGGCGACCTCGATCGAGCCGATCTCGTCGGCGAGACCGATCGCCTTCGCCCCGCCGATGGTCGCCATCTCGAACGCCGTCTCCGCCGGGAACATGTGCGGATCGGCCCGGCCGTCCTTGAACAGCCCGGCCACCAGGTACGTGGCGCGCATCATGTCGGAGTAGTTCGACGCGTTGTTGCCGTCGGTGCCGATCGTCAGGTTCACGCCACGCTGGACCATCTCGGGCATCTTGCCGGTCCGGGTCACCCCGTAGCTGACCTTCAGCGCGGTCGTCGGGCAGTGGGCGACCGTCAGGCCGTGCGCCCCCATGATGTCGATCTCGGTGTCGTCGACGTGGACGCAGTGGGTGATCGCGCAGTCCTGGCGCAGCACCCCGAGCTCCTCGAGGTGCACCATCGGCCGCTGGCCGAACTCGGCGAGGAAGCCGTCGGGGTCGACCCTCGCGGGCGACATGTGGAAGCTCATCCCGACGTCGAACTCGTCGGCGAGCTCGCGCGCCGCGGTCCACAGCGGATCCGAGCAGGTCGTGTGCCCGACGACGGTGGCCCACGCCCCGAGCCGACCGTCGGCGACCGACCGGTGGGTGTCGAGCTGGGACCGCAGCCGCTCGATCGCCTGATCGGTGGTGGAGCGGTACGCGTCGGGCTGCGGGGGGAGGTCCCACACCCACGCGCCGACCCGCCCGCGGATCCCGGTCTCGGCGAGGCCGTCGATCACCTCGTCGAGGAACCGGATCGTGCCGGCCTCGAGGAAGCTGGTCGTGCCGGTGCGCAGCATCTCGGTCGCGGCGAGCACCGCGGAGCAGCGCTCGTCGGCGGCGTCGTGCGCCGCGTACAGGCCGGTCAACCAGACGAAGACGTTCTCCTCGAACGGGGTGTCGTCGGGGACGTACCCCCGTGTCAGCGGTTCGCCGGTGATGTGGATGTGGGTGTTCACCATGCCCGGGGTGAGGACGAAGCGCTCGCCCCCGAGTCGGCGGCGTGGCGCGTACCGCGCGCCGAGGTCGGCGGTCGTGCCGACGTCGACGATGCGTCCGTCGTCCACGGCCACCGAACCGTTCCGGATGATGTCGCGGGTCTCGTTCATCGTCACGACGTACCAGGCGTCGACCAGGACGTCGATCTCGATCGGCTGCCGCGGGCGGGTCGGTTCGTTCATCGCGTGGATCCTCGTTCGTCGAGTCGGGTGTCGCGCCGGGACGCGACGAAGACCTGCTGGAAACCGATCGGTTCGATGACCCGCACGGCGTCGAAGCCGGCGTCGGCGAGCCATCGCCCGATCTCGTCGTAGGTGCGCGTCGAGCCACGTCGCGTGCTCGCCATCATCGTGACCCCCATCATCAGAGCGTGGGCGGCCCGGGAGCGCTGCTCGTCCACGAAGTAGTCGCCGAGGAGGACCCTGCCGCCGGGAACGAGCGCGTCGTGGGCGCGCTGCACGAGGTGACGGGTCCCGTCGGCGCCCTCGGTCCGGCACACGTGGCCGAGCACGACCAGGTCGAAGGCGCCCGGCTCGAGCTCGACCTCGTGGAAGTCGCCCGGTCGGAGCTCGACGCGATCGTCGAGCCCGCGCTCGGCCACCGTGCGTCGTGCCACGTCGATCACGCCGTCGAGGTCGTTGACCACCGCGGTCGCGCCGGGGTTGGCCTCGAGGATCGCCGCCGTCCACGGCGCCCCGCCCGCACCGAGATCCAGCACGCGGGGTGCCTCGAGGGCGCTGTAGCGCAGCTGGAGGTCCGCACGCACCGCGCACCGGTGGATCGTCGTGAACGTCGCCTCGACCAGCGGGACGTAGAACCGCGCCGGTTCGTCGTCGATCGGGTCGGCGGGGGCACCGCGGCGCACGGTCTCGGTGAGCCCGGACCAGTTGGCGAGCGGACCCGGAGCGACGGCGACGAGCGCCGCCATCGACGCCGACGAGTCGCTGACGAGGTAGCGCCGCGCGGTGTCGTTGAGCTCGAACACCCCGTCGTGGCGGTCGAGCAGCCCGATCGCCACGACCCCCTCCAGCAGGATCTCGAGGTGCGTCGACGACGCTCCGATCCGCTCGGCCAGGGTCTCGGCGGTGGTCGGACCGATCTCGGCGAGGAGGTCGAACACGTCGAGCTCGATCGCCGAGCACAGCACGTGGAAGCGCCCGAAGCCCTCGATGACGTCCCACACCGGCGCCGCCGCCGGCGGCGTGCGGTCCGTGAAGGGGCGACCGGTGCGGGCCATCGTGTGGCTCTTCTTGAGCTCGGGGTACGGCGAGTCGGCCATCGTCCGCTCAGCCGTTCGGACGGAGGAGGATCTTGCCGAAGAAGTCGCTCGACAGCATCTGCTCCTGGGCCGTCGCGGCTTCTTCCAGCGGGTACTCCCGCTCGATGGCCACGTGGAAGGCGCCGTCGCAGAACGCCTGCCACGCCGGGGCGAACTCCTCCGGTCGGTAGTCGTCGGAGCCCAGGATCGCGATCCGGTTGTGGAACAGGAACCCGAGGCTGGGGATCACCGCCTCGTCACCGCTCGTGTTGCCGCAGGAGACGAGGCGCCCCCCGCGGGCGAGCGCGGAGATCGAGGGGGCGAACAGCGCGGCACCGACGTGGTCGAGCACCATGTCGACGCCCGCGCCGTCCGTGATCTCGCGCGCCCACCGGGTCACGTCGCCTTCGCGGTTGTTCAGCACGTGGTCCGCCCCCAGCTCGAGCGCCCGGTCGAGCTTGGCCGCGGACCCCGCGGTCGCGAGGACGGTGGCGCCGGCGCGCGCGGCGAGCTGGATCGCCGCGACGGACACCCCGCTGCCCGCGGCGTGGACGATCAGCGTCTCGCCCTCGGTGAGCCCGCCGACGTCGAACAGCGCGTGCGACGCGGTGAGGTACGCCGTCGGGAACGTGGCCGCGTGCTCGATCGGCACGTGGTCCGGGACGTGGAAGACGTGGCTCGCCGGCACGAGGCACCGCTCGGCGTAGCCGCCGTCGAGGGTCGCGCCGAGCACCCCGAGGTCGCCGTGCACGTCCCTGCGGCCGCCGAGCGCGGAGCGGTGGTCGACACCGATCATCGACGGGTTCACCACCACCCGATCACCGACCGCGACGTCGGTGACGTCGGTGCCGACCGCGAGCACGCTCCCGGCGATGTCCATGCCGGCGATGTGGGGGAGCGCGAAGCCGTCGAGCGCGAACCAACCGTTGCGCTGGACCACGTCGAGGCGGTTCAGGGAGCAGGCGTCCACGCGCACGACGACGTCGACGGTGCCCGGGTCGGGGTCGGGGACGTCGACGATCTCGACGACCTCGGGTCCACCGGTGCGTTCGTATCGGGCGGCCTTCACGGGAGGGCTCCTCTCCGGTCGTTCGGCGTGCGGATCACGACGGGTCGGCTCCGCGCGCCCGGCGTCGTCGCCCGATCGCGAGCCCGGGTGGATCCCAGCCCCGGTCCGCGGGGTCGAGGTCGGTCCCGGGGGCGACGACGCGGTCGATCGCGTCGAGGACGTCGTGGTCCAGGGTGACGTCGGCGGCACGGAGCAGCTCGTCGAGCTGCTCCGGCGTGCGTGGCCCGATGAGCGCGCTCGTCACCGCCGGGTGCTCGACGACCCAGGCGAGGGCCATCTCGGTGAGGCGGAGGCCGGCGTCGGCGGCGATCGGCGCGAGCGCCTCGACGGCGTCGTGCTTCGCGTCGTCGTCGGCGTCGAAGTGATCGGGGTTGGTCTGCGCCCGCGACCCGTCCGGGGCGTCGAGGTCGCGCCGGTACTTGCCGGTGAGCCACCCCCCCGACAGGGGGCTCCACACGATCACGCCCATCCCCTCGCGCTCGCAGACCGGAAGCACGTCACGCTCGATCCCGCGGCACAGGATCGAGTACGGAGGCTGCTCGGTGTGAGGGGTCGCGACGCCCCTCGCGTCGGCTCGTCGGCACGTCTCCACGATCTCCTCGGCGGGGAACGTCGAGGTCCCCCACGCCAGGATCTTGCCGGCGCGCACGAGGTCGCTCAGCGCGTCGATCGTCTCGGAGACGTCGGTCGTCGGGTCGGGGCGATGCACCTGGTACAGGTCGATCCGGTCGGTCCGGAGGCGGCGGAGGCTGTCGTCGACGGCGCGGTTGATCCACCGGCGCGAGTTGCCGCGCATGTTCGGGTCGTCGCCCATCGCGTTGTGGAACTTGGTGGCGAGGACGACCTCGTCACGACGACCGGCGAGAGCCCGCCCGACGATCTCCTCGCTCTCGCCGAGCGCGTAGACGTCGGCGGTGTCGACGAGGTTGATCCCGGCGTCGAGGGCGGTGCGGATGATCCGCTCGCACGACTCGTGGTCCCGGTTGCCCCACGCTCCGAGCACCATCGTCCCCAGCCCGAAGGTGGAGACGCTGATGCCCGTGCGCCCGAGCGGTCGGTGCCTCACGTCGCCTCTCCCACGCGGCGCGCGGTCATCGCCCGTCCCGTTCTGGCCAGCACGTGCGCCGTTCGACGCCGGCGCGCTCCAGCAGCGACGCCTGGCGTGAGGTCGCCTCGGCCGCCAGCGCGTCGACGTCGATCGAGGTCACCCGTCCGTCGGCGACGACGCGGCGGCCGGCGACGAGCACGTCGCGCACGCTGCGACCGTCGGTCCCCCAGACGAGTTGGAGGCCGACGTCGCCACGCGGCGTCCAGCCGGGGGTGTCGGTGCGGTGGATCACGACATCGGCCTGCTTGCCGACCTCGAGCGAGCCGATCCGGTCGGCCAGGCCGATCGCACGGGCGCCGCCGATCGTCGCGAGCTCGAACGCGTCGTGCGCGCCGAAGCGGGTCGGGTCGATGCGGCTGTCGCGAGCGAGGCCCGCCGCGAGCGCGGCGGTGCGCAGGACGTCGACCACGTCGCCTGCGTTGGTCGCGTCGCACCCGAGCGCGACCCGACCCCCGCGCTCGACGATCTCCGCGTGGCGGCCGTGGGCGCACACCCCCTGGCCCAGTCGCAGGTACGCCCAGGGGCAGTACGCGAGGGCGGTGTCGGTCTCGAGGAGCAGGTCGACCTCGTCGTCGTCGAGCCAGACGCCGTGGGCGATGAGGAGGTGCTCGCCGAGCACCCCGAGGTCGGCGAGGTGGACCACCGGCCGGCGCCCGGTCCGCTCGAGGTACCGCTCGGGATCCGACGACGTGGGCGACAGGTGCATCGTCATCCCCGTCGAGAGCTCGCGGGCGAGCTCGGCGCCACCGACGAGGAGCTCGTCGGACGCCAGGTCGTGGCCGACCAGGGTCACCCACCCCTCGACGAGACCGCCGGTCGGGTAGGACTCCACGACCGATCGCTGGCGGTCGAGGACCTCGTCCGTGGGGGCCGTGAAGGGCCCCTCGTCGATGTCCCACCCCCACACCCCGATCGTGGCGCGCAAACCGATCTCGCCCAGCGCGCTCGCGACGGCGTCGGCGTGCGCGACCGTGCCGGCCTCGACGGTCGTCGTGACGCCGTTCGTGAGCGCCTCGACGGCGGACAGCGAGGCCGACACGTGGTCGTCGCGGTGGGTGTGGGCGCCGTGGACCGGGACCGACCACTCGAAGATCGAGGCCCCGGGGGCGAGGAGGTCCGGGATGCAGCTGCGGATCAACGGGTCGCCGGTGAGGTGCTGGTGGGCATCGACCATCCCCGGCGTCACCACGCAGCCGCCGGCGTCGATCACGTCCGCGCCGCGGTGCAGCTCCGTCAGCTCGGAGGTCGAACCGACCCCCACGATCACGTCGCCGTCGATCGCCACCGAGCCCCCGACCCAGACCTCGCGATCGGGGTTCATGGTGACGACGTCGCCGCCGCGGATGATCTGGACCACGACGACGATCAGCCGCGGCGCGGGCGGCGCGAGAACACCTCGCGGACGAGCGGCTCGAAGTGCTCGAGCGGCGAGGTGTCGTAGTCGGGGTCGAACGCCGTCTGATCCCACACGTCGGCGAAGCGCTCCGCCGTGTCGTAGTGCTCGTGCCCGAGGTGGGCGCGGCGCAGCTCGGGGTCCATCCCGATGCGCTCGTAGTAGTGGCGACCCTGGAAGTCCTGGTGGTACCGGACCACCCAGTAGGCCTCGTCGCTGACCCACGGCCGCAGCATCTCGGCCGCGATCGCCGGGTGGTTCATGTTCGAGAACGTCTTGCCGACGTCGTGGCACAGCGAGGCGATGATCATGTCGTCGTCGGCGCCGTCGCGCTCGGCGCGCGTCGCGGTCTGCAGCGCGTGCTGGAGCTGGCTGACCGCGAACCCCTGGTGCAGCTCGTCCATCGAGCGCAGCAGGCGCATCATCCGTTCGCCGACGCGCGCGAGATCGTCGTCGAGGTGACCCTCGACGTAGGTCATGTAGTCGGTCGAGAACTCGGCCATGCTCGAGCCGATCGGCCCGTCGAAGCCGGGGGCTCCGGCGCTTCGGTCGGTGATGTCGTGGGTGGTGCTCATGCGGTCGCCTCTCGTGCGGTCGGGGGTGCGGGTCGGGTGGTGGTCGGCGGTGGCGGTGGCGGTGGTGGCGGTGGCGGCGTCAGCGGTCGCCGACGAAGCGGTCGGGGAGCCCGCCGGTGGTGCCGGCGGCGCGCACCCCGGGCGGTTCGTAGGGGAAGTCGGCGGCGACGGCCTCGTCGAGCCCGACCCCCGACCCCGGCGAATCGGGGACGGGCAGCATCCCGTCGGTGATCGCGTCGAGGCCGAGCGGGGCGCCGGTCCCGAAGGTGTCCCACACCGGCACGAGCGTCGGCGGGTACTCCACCGTGCGGATGGCGGGGACCGTGGCGGCGAGGTGGAGGTTGGCGGCGAGCGAGACGGGCCCGGCGCACACGTGGGGGACCACGCGGACGCCGAAGGACGCCGCCGCCTCGGCCATCCGTCGTGCCTCGGAGATGCCTCCGGCGGTGGAGGCGTCGGGTTGGAGGACGTCGAGCTGTCGTCGACGCATCGCCTCGATCGCGTCCGAGAGGCCGAAGAGGTGCTCGCCGTACGCGACCGGCACGGGTGAGCGGGCGACGAGGGCCTCGATCGCGGCGCGCTCCCCCTGGGGGATCGGCTCCTCGAGCCAGCGGACGTCCAGGCGCGACAGCGCGTCGGCGAGCAGGCGCGCGGTCGGGAGGGTGTAGGTCTCGCTGGCGTCGACCATCAGCTCGATCTCGTCACCCAGCTCGCGCCGGAGGTCGGCGAGGGTGTCCAGGTCGTCACGCCACTCGGGACCGGTGCGAACCTTCACCTTGCGGATGCCGCGGTCGAGGAGCGGGCCCAGGATCCGGAGGTGGTGGGCGGCCGGGCCCTCCTCCAGGAACGCGGACGAGGCGTAGACCTCGATCTCGTCGCGGACTCGACCGATCGCCGCGCTGATCGAACGGCCGCCCCGACGGGCGACGAGGTCCCACAGCGCGATCTCGACGGCCGAGCGTGCCTGCGCCGCCACCCACCCGTCCCCGAGGCGCCGCCTCGTGAACAGGCGCATCCGGTCGGCGAGCGGGTCGACGGCGTCGAGGCGCTGCCCGATCACGAGCGGGGCGAACACGTCGTCGACGACGGTGGCGAGGACCGATGCGTACGAGCAGCCGTAGCTGTCGCACGCCTCCCCCCACCCGACCGCGCCGTCGTCGGCCGTGACCTTCACGAACAGGAACGACATCCGCTCCCGGTCGGTCCCGAAGCTGACGCCGATGGGCTCCACGGCCACGATCGCGGGAGCGGAGGTCACGTCACGACGCTCGGCCCGCGACGACCGCGGTGGTCTGATGGTCTGACCATCCAACTAGATTAGCGGCATGGCCCCCTCGACCCCGACCTCCCTGCTCACCCACATCGCTCTCCCCGTCCGCGACCTCGCCGCGACGCTCGCCTTCTACGCGCGGTACACGACGCTCGCGGTGATCCACGAGCGGCTCGACGACGAGACCGGGATGCGCACGGCGTGGCTCGCCAACGAGCGCGACCGGACGACGGACGAGGCCGCCCGCTTCGTGATCGTGCTGATCGAGGGCAAGCTCCCGACCGCCATCACGGGGGACATCGAGGAGTCCTACGGTTTCCTCACCTCGATCAGCCACCTCGGCCTGTCCGTCGAGTCGCGCGACGACGTGGACGCGATCGCCGAGATGGCGCGCGAGGAGGGGTGCCTGCTGCTCGGTCCGATGTACCGCAACGAGGTCGTGGGCTACATCTGCATCGTCACCGACCCCGACGGCAACAACCTCGAGTTCTCGGTCGACCAGGTGCTCGGCTGAGCCGCGGGGAGTCACTTCAGCCCACGGATGAACGGCTGGGCCAACCCGTCGGGCGGGCGCACCCGAGCGGCGAACACGGCCATCACCAGGATCGTGACGACGAAGGGCAGCGACGACAGCAGGTCGCCGTTCACCTGGTACCCGAGCCCCGGCAGCGACAGGCGGAACGAGAGCACGACTCCGAACAGCAGGCACCCGGCGATCGTGCCGCGCAGGGTCCAGCCCCCGAAGATCACGGCGGTGAGGGCGATGAACCCGCGCCCACCGACGATGGAGTCCTCGAACTGGCCGACCGCCGCGAGCGACAGGTAGGCCCCACCGATCCCGGCCGTCACCCCCAGCACGCAGATGCCCTGGCGACGCCGACGGTTGACGTCGATGCCCGACACGTCGGCCGACTGCGGGTTCTCCCCGGCGGCACGCAGCTCCAGCCCCCAGCGGGTGCGGTACACGAGGAACCAGCACGCCGGCACGACGAGGTAGATCAGGTAGAAGAGCCAGTCCCGGTCGAACAGCGCCGACCCGACGAGCGGGATGTCGGACAGGACCGGGATCGTGTTCGACGTGGACTGGCGCGTCGAGAAGTCGAGCTCGGAGGCGAGGAAGCTGGCCAGGCCGAGCACGAGGATGTTCAGGGTCAGCCCGACCACGAACTGGTTCGCGGCGAGGCGATGGCTCATCTGCGCCTGGACGACGGCCACGACGAGGCTCGCGGCGATCGCGATCAGCAGGGCGGTGAACTGGCTGCTCGTCCGGTCGAGCCCGACCGCGGCCGCGAACGCCCCGGCCAGGAACATCGCCTCCACGGAGATGTTCAACGTGCCCGACTTCTCCGCCACCCACTCCCCCGACGCGCCGAACGCCAGGAACACGGCGAAGGTGAAGGCGTTGATGTACGCGGCCTCCGACGTCGCGACGTCGGCGAGGGCGCCCAGCAGGTCGGCGATCACGCCCGGTCCCCCGCGGCGGCGATCTCGCGGCGGCGAGCTCGCAGGAACAGCAGCGCCGGGGGGATCAGCAGCGCGAGCACGAGCAGGCCCTGGACGACGTCGGTGATCCGTCGCTCCACCCCGGTGGCGGCGAGGAAGCCCGAACCGGTGCGCAGCGAGGCGAAGACGACCGCCGCCACCAGCGCCGCCGCGACGCGCTGGCGTGCGACGAGCGCGACGAGGAGGCCCGTCCAGCCGATGTTCGACGGGAACCCCGGCACGAGGGTGTAGTTGCCGAAGTCGCCGCCGGCGAGCATCGCGGCGCCGGCGAGGCCGGCGAAGCCGCCCGAGATGAGCATCGCGGCGCCGCCGTAGCGGGAGGCGGCGACCCCGGCGCGCTGCGCGGTCCGCGGGTTCTGGCCGAGCATCCGCACGCGGAAGCCCCAGACGGTCGCCGAGAGGACGACGCCCACGAGCACCATCATGGCGATCGCGAGCAGCGCGGAGGTGGGGAACACGTTCCCGAACAGGGTCATCCGCGGGATGCGGTCGTCGGGGGCGAGCTGCTCGCTGATCTGCTGTCGGTTCGCACGGCCCTCGGCGGGGCTGAGCAGGAGCCACTCGTTCTTCAGGCCGTACCCGACGAGCTGGGTCCCGACCGTGACGAGCAGCAGGGTCGTGAGGACCTCGGGCACGTTGCGGCGGTACTTGAGGACGCCGGCGATGCCGGCCCAGAGCGCCCCGCCGACCGCTCCGGCGACCATCAGGGCGCAGATCACGACGGGTCCGGGCGCCGCGAGCTCGGTGCCGACGTACGCGGCGAAGGCTGCGCCGAGGAACAGCTGGCCCTCCTGACCGATGTTGACCAGACCGGCGCGCGTCGCGACGATCGTCCCGAGCGCCACGAGCAGGAGGGGGATCGCGACCCCGATCGTCACCCCGATCCGGCCCGGCCCACGGACGCTGCCGTCGAGGAGGGCGGCGAAGACGGCGGCGGCGTCGCCGTCGGTCACCGTCACGAGCACGGCGGACAGGGCGAGCGCGGCGGCGATGCACGCGACGTACAGCACGACGGTCTCGATCATCGTCGCGAGGCGGCCGGAGCCGCCGCCGGCGCGGTCGGCGTCGGGTGCCGCGACGTCCGGTGGCGCGTGCTCGTGCTCGTGCTCGTGCGCGCCGGGCGTCAGCGACATCGCGTCGACGTCGGCCTTGTCGAATCCGGTGCTCACGCCGCCTGGCCCCCCATCAGCATGCCGATGCGATCGAGGTCGGCCTCGGAGCGGTCCATCTCGCCGATGATCCGTCCCCGGGAGATGACCACGATGCGGTGGGCGAGGTCGAGGATTTCCTGGAGCTCGCTCGAGATCAGCAGCACGCCGACCCCGGACTCCGCCGCCCGCCGCAGCCGATCCGTCATGTACTCGATCGCACCGACGTCGAGGCCGCGGGTGGGTTGGGCGGCGACGAGGACGGCCGGCGACGCCGACAGCTCGCGGGCGAGCACGACGCGCTGCTGGTTGCCGCCGGACAGCGACGACAGCGGAGCCTCGGGCCCGCTGCAGGAGATGTCGAAGTCCTCGATCAGCTCCTCGGCACGACGACGGATGGCCGACCGGTCCATCAGGCCCCGCCTGCGGAACGACGGGGCGTCGATCAGGGTGAGGTTCTCGGCGATCGACATGTCGAGCACGACGCCCGAGTCGTGCCGGTCCTCGGGGATCACCCCGACGCCGGCGGCGGCCATCGCGCCCGCCCGACCGGTCTGCACGACCTCGCCCGCGACCCGGACGACCCCGGAGTCGATCTCGACCAGGCTCGACAGCAGGTCGCCCAGCGGCCGCTGACCGTTGCCCTCCACCCCGGCGACGCCGACGATCTCGCCGGCGCGCACGACGACGTCGAGATCGTCGAGGAGGGCCCGCCCGTCCCGGGTGCGGACGGTGACGCCGTCGAGGGCCAGCACGGCCGGGGCGTCGTGGACGTCCGTGGAGGGGACGTCGGTCCCGTCGGTGGCCGCGTCGACGACGCCGAGGGCGACGCGCTCCGAGCGCAACGAGACGCTGCGCCCGACCATCGACGTGGCGAGCTGGGAGGCGGTCACCTCCGAGGTCAACGCGCGGTCGACGACCGCGCCGCGGCGCATGATCGTCACCTCGTCGGTCGCGCGCAGGATCTCGTCGAGCTTGTGGCTCACGAGCGCCACGGCGCGACCTTCGTCGTCGACCACCTGGCGCAGCGTCTCGAACAGGCGCTCGCTCTCCGCCGGGGTGAGCACCGACGTCGGTTCGTCGAAGATCAGGATCGACGGGTCCCGCCGGAGGCACTTGATGATCTCGACGCGCTGGCGAACGCCGACGGGGAGGTCGCCGACGACCGCGTCGGGGTCGACGTCGAGTCCGTAGCGCTCGGAGATCTCACCCACCCGCGAGCGCACGTCGGCGGGTCGAAGGGAGCCGGTCTCGCCGAGCGCGACGTTCTCCCAGACGCGGAGGGGCTCGACGAGGCTGAAGTGCTGGTGCACCATCCCGATCCCGTGGTCGGCCGCGTCCGTCGGGCTCCGCAACCGAACGCGGCTGCCGTCGATCGAGACGACGCCCTCGTCGGGCACCACGAGGCCGATCATGATCTTCATCAGCGTGGACTTGCCGGCCCCGTTCTCGCCGAGCACGCCGTGGATGCGTCCGGGGCGCAGCTCGAGATCGACGTGGTCGCACGCCGTCACGGCTCCGTACCGCTTGGTGACCCCGTCGAGCCGGATCGCGGCGCGCCGGGGGTTCAGGCGCAGCCCGGCAGCGTCCGGATCGAGCGATCCGGACGCTGCCGGGGACTTCGAGGACGTGGGGACGTCACTCGCCACCGAACGCCTCGCCGGCGATCTGGCCGAACTGCTCGTCGAGCTCCCCGCTCGCCACCGTCGCGTACGCCTCGTCCATCTCCGCCTGCTGCTCGGGCGTCGCGTCGCAGATCACGGCGCCGGCCACGTCGGGTTCCTCGCCCGGCGAGTAGGTGATGATCTCGCCTTCGGTCGCGCTGCCGTCGAGGATCTGCGGGAAGATCTCCCGCACGTAGTCGCCGCCGTCGAAGCGCACGGCGATGTCCCACGTGAGATCGCCCTCGCGCGTGCAGACGTCGGACGCACCGGCGCTCAGAACGATCTGGCCGCCCTGGTTCGCGAGCTGCACGACCGGCTCGTGGGAGCCGCCGAGGTAGGGGTAGATCGCCTCGGCGCCCTGGGCCGCGGCGTTCTCGTAGGCGGCGGTCGCGTTCTGGACGTTGTCGAAGTCGAACGGGAAGTCGCCGGCCGGCACGTAGTTGAACTCGAACGACTCGTCGACGGAACCCAGGCCGAGCTGGTAGGAGAGGTAGTGCTGGATCTCGAAGCCGAGGTCGCAGCACCCGATGAAGGTCACCGAGTCGCCGCCGCTGTCGCGCAGCAGGATCCCGGTGGCGACACCCGCGGTGTACGCGATGCCAGCGCCGTTGTCCTGGCTCTGCAGGTAGAACTCGCTCTCGGGGAAGCCGGCACCGCAGTTGCAGTACCAGAAGAGGTCGGAGTACTCCTCCGCGAGGTCGGGCATCGGCTCGGCGATCTCGCTGGCGCCGACGATGACGATGTCGACGGGCTGCTGGGCGAGGTTCGCCAACTCGGTGGCGGCGTCGGCGGCCTGGATGTTGTCGACGACGATGACGTCGCCGAACCCGTTCTCCTCCGAGAACGCCTCGGCGGCGTCGACGACGGCCTGGTAGTAGGCGCCGTCGTCACGCGGGCCGGCGGCGGCGATGCCGATGCGGATCTCCCCGTCACCGTTGGCGTCGAGGTCGGGGGCGTCACCGGAGCCGCTCTCGCCGTCGACGGGATCCTCCGCGGTCGTGCCGGCGGGCACCGTGTCGTCGGACGTCGTGCCGGCGGGCACCGTGTCCTCCGCCGTCGTGCCGTCGGACGCGGTGTCGTCGGACATCGTGTCGCCGGTGGCGGGAGCGGTGGTCTCGTCGGGTGACGCGTCGTCGTCGCTGCCGCAGGCAGCGGTGACCATCGTCAGGGCGGTGAGCGCTGCGACGGAACGTCGGGTGAACGATCGGCGTCGTCCTGGATCGGTGTGGTTCGTGGTGAGCATCGCTCGGTTCCTCCTCCTGATTCGGTCTGATGGTCAGACCATTTCGAGATGGTAACGCACCGACGTTTCCCGAGTGTTACGACTCCCGACCGTCTGCGATGGTGCCCGAGACGGCGCGGTGCGCTCTACCCGGCGTCGGCCGCGGCGCGGTAGCGCTGGACGAGCCAGCGGTTGAACCGGACGTGGCTCTCCTCCTGCCACGAGTACCGGCCGCGAGGTGCGAAGCGCGAGCGCAGGCCGCGCTGCACCTTGGTGGTGGCGTCGGAGTCCTGGTCGACGAACACCTGCACGCCCACGTCGGCGAGCTTCAGCTTGTGCTCGAACAACGGGTCGTCGAGCGCCGAGGGGTGGAAGATGTAGCCGATCTCCACGTCGATCGTGTTCGCGCTCTTGGGACGGACCAGGAAGAAGAACGCCTGGTCCGGCGCCGTGCCGAGGCACAGGGTCGGCGGGACGAGCGCGAACGTCGAGCGGGTCCGCTCCTGCTCGGTGAGCTTCGGGAACACCGGCATGATCGACTGGTGGGTGGCGTTGAAGCCGCCGTCCATCACCGTGTAGCCACCCGTGCGGAAGATGACGTTCGAGGCGTCGTCCCACCCGGTCGGGAAGTCGGTCATGTCGCTCGGGCAGAAGTCCTGCACGTACTGGTGCAGGCGGTTGGCGTGGTAGCCGTCGTTGAAGTTCTCGAACATCACCTTCCAGTTCCACGGCATGTCCTCGAGCGTGAAGGTGCCGGGGCAGACGGCGTCGGCGAGATCGTAGTTCTCGATGAACGGCTCGTAGTCCCCGAGCGTCGGTGCGAGGGGGGCGGCGTCGGGGTCCATGTTGAAGAACACGAAGCCCTGCCACTCCTCGACCCGGAACCGCGGCAGGCCGAAGTCGGCCTTGGCGAAGTCCTCGGTGCGCTCCATCGCCGGGGCACCGAGGAGGCGACCGTCGAGCGCGTAGGTCCAGTGGTGGTACGGGCACTTGAACGTGGTCGAGTTGCCGCTGCCGTCGCAGACCTGCATCGCCCGGTGCTGGCACACCGCCGACACGGCCCGGAGCTCGCCCTGCTTGTCGCGGCACACGATCACCGGCTCGTCGCAGATGTCGACGGTGAACCAGTCGCCGGGGTTCGGGATCCGCTCGACGCGCCCGGCGCAGATCCACTCGCGGGCGTAGATCGCGTCGCGCTCGACGGCGAGGACGTCGGCGGAGGTGTACAGCTCCGCGGGGAGCGTCGAGGCGCTCGCGACGTCGACGATCGAGTCGTCGAGCGCAGCGAGGAGGTCGGGTCGCAGACCCCGGGTCGAGGTGGACTCGTTCGGTTCGGTGATGGTCACGGTGTCGGCTCCTGGCGGGGGTGGGCGAAACGGTTCGCGGCGGTGCCGGTGCGACGCGGCTCAGTCGGTGGCGGTGCCGTAGCCGCCGCCGCCGGGCAGGTCGAGGCGGACGTGGTCACCGGGCTGCAGGGTGATGCGCTCCTGGGTGGTGATCTTGCCACCGTTGACGCTGAACGCACCCGCGGCGCCGGGCTCGCCGCCGAAGATCCCCTGCGGAGCTTCGGCGAGTCGGCTGGTCACGGCGTTGAGCTGCCACTCCCGGGTGGTGTCCACCTCGAACTCGATGGTCTGCCCGAGGCCGCCGGTCTGGGCGCCGCGCCCTCCCGACCCGGGTCGCAGGGCCTTGGTCGTGAAGCGGATCGGCGCGGACGCCTCGACCACCTCGATCGGGACCGCCGCGACCCCGGTGGGGTAGGAGCAGGCGTCGAGCCCGGCCTTCGTGGCCCGGCCACCGACCCCGCCGGCGTAGGTGAACATCGCGGTGATGAACGGGCTGCCGTCGTCGTGGTTGCCGCTCACCTGCATCGTCCAGACCGCACCGGAGCCCTCGGCCATCGCCGCGTCCGGCCGCACCTGGGCGAGGGCCTTGAGCAGCGCGTTGGGCAGGAACATGCCCACGACGTGTCGCGCGGTGCACGGCTGGGGCGACACCGCGTTGAGGATCGACCCCTCGGGAGCGATCATCTCGATCGGGGCGAGGCTGCCGTGGTTGTTCGGGATGTCGGGGCTCAGCACGGAGCGCACCACGAAGGTCGTGTAGGCGTGGCTGTAGTTCCGCACCACGTTGATGCCCCAGCGGCTGGCGTCGGAGGAACCGGTGTAGTCGACCGTGATCGAGCCCGCGTCGGCGTCGACGATCAGGGCGCAGGCGATGGTGATCTCGCTGCCGTCGGCCAGGTCGAGCAGCGCGCTCGACTCGTAACGGCCCGACTCCAGCTCGCGGATCCCGGCGCGGGTGGCCTCCTCGGAGCGCTCGATGATCTCGTCGGCGAGGGCCTCGATGTCGTCGACGCCGTGGTGGTCGCACAGCGCGAGCAGGCGCTGGGCGCCGATCTGCCCCGACGCCATCTGGGCGTGCAGGTCGCCGGCCATGTGGTCGGGCTGGCGGACGTTGGAGAGGATGAACCTCCACACGTCCTCGTTGCGCTCGCCCGCCACCATCAGCTTGACGATCGGGATCCACAGACCCTCCTCGAACACGTCCCGTCCTCCGGCGCCGATGCCGTAGCCGCCGACGTCGGTGTGGTGGATGGTGGAGCCGAACAGCGCGATCAGGCGACCACCGCGCCAGACCGGGACGAGGACGGTGACGTCGAGCAGCTGGCCCGCCGTCTTGTACGGGTCGTTGGTGATGAGGACGTCGCCCTCCTCGATCGAGTCGATCGGGTGCTCGTCGAGGATGTTGCGCACCGCGACGGCGAGGCTGTTGATGTGGCCGGGGGTCCCGGTGACGGCCTGGGCGACCATCCGGCCGCGTCGGTCGAACACGGCGTTGGCGAGGTCGCCGGCCTCGCGCACGATCGGGCTGAACGCGGAGCGCTGCAGGGCCTTGGCCTGCTCGTTGACGGTGGCGATCAGGCTCTGCCAGCAGATCTCGAGCTCGATCGGGTCGAACCCGTCGGTCGGCGACGGCGGCGCCTCGGTGCGATCGGTGACGGTCATGGTCGGCCTCCTCGGTGGCGCGTCGGGCGGGTGGTGGGATCAGGCACGGATCGACCCCCGGGTGGCGATCAGGCTGCCGTCGGCTCCGACCTCGACGTCCCAGCCCGGTCGGATGACGGCGGTCGTCTCGCGCTCCTCGACCACGCAGGGGCCGGAGAAGGTCGCGCCCGCGCCCAGCCGGTGCCGCTCGTACACCGGGGCGTCGACGGGCGTCATCGCACGCCCGAACACCATCGGGCGGTGCGCGACGGGCCGGGCGTCGCCGCCCGCCGCGACCCCTTCGGGCGTGAGGTGCTCGGCGTCGGCGGACACGGAGAGTCGCCAGGTGACGACCTCGACGCCGACGTCGGGGATGGCGAGGCCGAAGATCCGCTCGTACTCGGCCTCGAACGCTGCGAGGACCGCGTCGTCGTCGACCGGCCAGGCGGATTCGTCACCGGGCTCGGACTCCCCGACCCAGACGGTGACCTCGTTGCCCTGGCCGGCGTAGCGGCAGTCGACCCCGTAGCGGAACCGGACCGCGTCGTCGGAGGACCCGGCGGCCGCCAGCACGCGCCGGCCCTCGGCGCGCAGGTCGTCGAGCAGGTCGTCGCGCTCGGCGGGGTCGATCGCGTCGAGGCGCCGGGGCATCGAGCGCGCGAGGTCGATCCGCACCGGCGACACCAGCGTGCCGAACGCCGACAGGACGCTCGCGTTGACCGGGAACACCACGGTGTCGGACTCGAGCAGCTCCGCGACGCCGCAGGCGTGGACCGGGCCGGCTCCGCCGAACGCGATCATCGACACCCCACGCAGGTCGACCCCCTGCTCGACCGCGTGCATCCGCGCCGCGGCCGCCATGTTCTGGTTGACGATCTCGTGGATCCCGGCGGCGACGCCGACCGCGTCGAGCCCGAGCGCCGCGCCGATCTGCGCGGCCGCGGCGTGCGCGGCGTCCCCGTCGAGGGGCATGTCTCCGCCGAGGAAGGCACCGGGGTCGAGCAGGCCGAGCACGACGTCGGCGTCGGTGACCGCCGGGACGGTGCCGCCGCGGCCGTAGGAGACCGGCCCCGGCTCGGCTCCGGCGGACTCGGGGCCGACCTTGAGCAGGCCGAACTGATCGACCCACGCCAGCGAGCCGCCACCCGCGCCGATCTCGACGAGATCGATCGACGGGACCGACACCGGGAACCCGGACCCCTTCTTGAAGCGGTAGGCGCGCGCGACCTCGAAGACGTTGGTCAGCTCGGGTTCGCCGCCGTCGATCAGGCACGCCTTGGCCGTGGTGCCTCCCATGTCGAAGCACAGCAGGCGGTCGACGTCCAGGCGTTCGGCGAACCAGGTGCCGGCGAGCGCGCCGGCCGCTGGGCCGCTCTCGACGAGGCGGATCGGGACGCGCGCCGCGTCGTCGGCGGACACGACGCCGCCGTTCGACAGCATCATCAGCACCGACCCGCCGAAGCCCTCGCCCGCGAGCCACGTCTGCAGCTCGTCGAGGTACGGCCCGATGACCGGCATCGTGGCCGCGTTGCACGCCGTGGTCACCATCCGCGGGTACTCGCGGATCTGCGGGGAGACGTCGGCGGAGATGCACACCGGGACTCCGAGCTCGCGCTCGACGAACGCCGCGACGGCGCGCTCGTTGGTGGCGTCGACGTAGGAGTTGAGGAGGCAGACGCCGACCGACTCGACCTCCAGCGCGCGCAGCTCGTCGACGACGGCGCGCAGCGCCTCGTCGCCCGGGGCCAGCACGACGTCGCCCGTAGCGGCGGTCCGCTCGGCGATCTCGACGGTCCGGTCGCGCGGGATCGGCGGCGCGGGGAACTCGATCTGCAGGTCGTACATGTCGTAGCGGTGCTCGTCGCGGATCAGCAGCGTGTCGCCGAACCCGGCGGTGGTGACCAGCCCGGCGCGCCCCGTCTTGCCCTCGATCAGGGCGTTCGTGATCAGCGTCGTCGCGTGCACGATCGGGGCGGTCACGTCGCTCGGTCGCAGCTGCGCCCGCTCGAGCACCCGGCCGACCCCGGTCCGCACCCCCTCGAGCGGGTTGCGTGGCGTCGTGAGCGTCTTGTCGACGACGACGTCGCCCGAGTCGGCGTCGAGCAGGACGACGTCGGTGAAGGTTCCGCCGATGTCGACGGCGAGGCGCCAGTCGGGGGAGCTCACGACGCCGCTTCGCCCGCGCCCGGCACCCGGGTCACCTCCGGCTCGGCCGTGGCGCTGCGCAGATCGTCGCGCGGGGGGCTGAACACGTCGAGGATCCAGCACTCGTCGAGCTCGTCGTCACCGACGAAGACGGAGTCGCCGTGCCACACCCGCTGGGGCGCCAGGTAGATCTCGCCGGCGCGCAGGACGGTGCGCGCGTCGTCGTCGACGTCGCCGATCCGGAAGTCGAGCGCGCCGCGCACGACGATGCCGAGCTGCTCGTGCTCCTCGTGCTGGTGCATGTAGGAACCCGATGCGCCGCCGTCGATGCGCCAGAAGCACAGCTGCAGGGCGTCTCCGGTGATCACCCGGCGCCGGAACCCGGGGCGCGTCGTCTCCTCGAAGGCGTCGTCGTCGAAGAAGTGGCAGTACTGGTCGGAGAGCGAACCGGCGTCGACGGCGGTCACGACACCGCTCCGTCCGCCGTCGCGCCGGCACCGTTCGAGCTGCACGCCGGCTCGACGTGGGTGGTGGACGACGTGTCGGCTCCGAACCGCGCGATGTCGGCGTCGAGGTCGAGCGGGCGGACGATCGCCTCGCGCTCGTCGTCGCCCCACAGCTCGGGGGGCGTCAACCACATCACCTCGAACTCGATGCCGTCGGGGTCCGCGGCGTACAGGCTCTTGTTCACCCCGTGGTCCGACGACCCCTTGAGCGCCCCCGCGGCGGCGAGGCGGCGCTGGTGCTCGCGCAGGTCGCCGAGCGTCGGGACCTCCCACGCGAGGTGGTAGAGCCCGACCTGGTCGCGCCCGGCGGTGCTGTCGCCGGCCTGCCCGCCGATCGAGAAGCACGCGAGGTCGTGGTGGTTGGGCGAGCCCGGCGCACGCAGGAAGGCGAAGGCGCCATCGGGGTGGGCCACGATCGTCTCGAAGCCGAGCACCTCGGTGTAGAACGCCTGCTGACGGCGTGCGTCGCGGACGTACAGCACGGCGTGGTTCATTCCGGTGATCATCGATGGTCCCCTGGCGGTCGACGGGCGCCGTCGACGCCCCGGAGCGGGGCAGGATCGGTCGGCGCGCTCGTCATCGGTCTGATGGTCAGACCATAGCGGCGCCTCGAGGTCACCGCAAGGTCGATGGGGCGGTGACGGATGCTACGGTCTGACCATCAGACCGATGTCGACGCCGCCCGGACGTGCTCGACCGACACCCGCTCACCGACACCCGCTCACCGGAGGCCCCGTGACCTACCCCAACGCCCTCGTCTTCGTCGACTTCCCCGTGACCGACGTCGACGCCGCCAACACCTTCTACTCCGAGGTCTTCGGCTGGGAGGTCGAGGAGCGCATCCCCGGGGTGTTCCACCGCATCGTCCCCGGTCAGAACTTCCGTCTCGACGACGGGTCGCAGGGGCCGACCGGCAACCTGCACATGGGGATCTCGAACGCCGCGAACATGCGCCCCCACCCCGACAGCGCTCCGCCGCCGCCCCACGAGATCGGTCCGGGACGGGGAACCCGGGCGTGGATCCTGGTCAGCGACGACGACTCCTTCGAGGGGATCCTCGAGCGCGCCGCGGCGCACGGCGCGGAGGTGCTGTGGACGAACCACTTCTGGACCGAGTTCGGCGGAGCGAACGCGTCGTTCCTCGATCCGTGGGGGAACCAGCTGATGCTGTGGAGCCACCCGGAGGGCGCCGAGCAGGACCCGCAGACCCACGAGCTCGTGGGTGACTGGCAGCTGCCCGACGGGTGGACGATCGAGTGACGACCGGCTGATCGGCGTGGCGCAGGCGGGGGACCGACCCGCGGTGACGTCACACGAGGCGGTCGATCAGGCTCCGCTCGACCGCTCCCAGGTGGGCGATGCCCTCGGACATCGCGACCTCGGTGTCGCCGGCCGCGACGGCGGCGGCGAGCCGGTGGTGCTGGTCGGCTGCGTCGCTGACGATCCGGTCGACCTCGGTGCGGTTCGCCTCGTCGGCGAGCAGCGACTGCAACCCCTCCGAACGGAACAGGCGGGCCATGACCTTGCCGTGGACCTCGACGAGGAGCGGGTTGCCGCAGGCGCCCGCGAGCGCGGTGTGGAACTCGCGGTCCAGCTCGCGGAACGCCGGGAGGGCCATGTCGGCGGCGAAGCGGTCCGCGAGCGCGGAGATCTCCGCGCGCTGGGCGTCGGTCGCCCGCAGCGCGGCGAGCTCGATCATCGGGACCTCGAGCAGGCGGCGCGTCTCGAACAGCTGCTGGACGAACTGCTTGCGCTCGTCCACCTCGTCGAACGTGACGTCGGGGAGCTGCTCGGCCACGTACGAGCGGTTGCCGCGCCGCACGATCACCCCGAGCGACAGCAACCCCTGCATCGCCTCGCGCACCGAGGTCCGCGCCACCCCGAACTGCTCGGACAGGGAGCGCTCCGAGGGGACCTGGGCGCCGGGCTCGAGCGCCCCGGACGAGATGCGCTCGAGCAGCCGATCGCGGATCTGGGCGCTGAGGGTCTCACGGTTGACGGGAGCGAACGTCTCGCCGCCGTCGGAGCGTGGCGTGGTCGACGTGCGGCTCATCGGCGCGCGACGGAGATCGCCGGCGGCGGGGCGGACGGTCTGACCATCTGACCGACTGTACCCCTTCGGGGCCGGCCGGACAGGGGGTCGAGCGCCCGTTGCCTCCCGGTGGTCAGACCATCAGACCTTTGCTACGGTTCGCTCCATGACCGACACGATCGAGGAGACCGGCGACGAGATCGCGACGCACGAGCTGCGCCCGGCGTCGTCTCGGTGGACCCACATCGCGCTGCGCGTGACCGACATCGACGCGACCATCGACTTCTACCGGAGCTACACCGACCTGGAGCTGCTCGACCGCCGCGAGGACGACGACGGGTACGGGGCGTGGCTCGGTCACGCCGATCAGAAGGAGTTCCCGTTCATCCTGGTCCTCGCCCAGTTCTTCCCCGACCGCGACCCGTTCGCCCCGGCGCCGCTCGCCAAGATGGCGCCCTTCAACCACCTGGGGATCGAGCTGCCGACGAAGGGCGACGTCGACGCGATCGCGGCGCGCGCCGAGGCCGACGGGTGCCTGGCGATGCCGGCGACGACGATGCCGGACCCGATCGGCTACATCTGCATGCTCGAGGACCCCGACGGCAACCTCGTGGAGTTCTCCTACGACCAGGGCGTGTACGAGACCGTGCGCGAGAGGTGGGGTTGAACCCAGCGGCGCCCGACCCCTCGGGCGAGGTCGGGGGCGACCTGGGGGTCGCGCTCGCCTACGTGGCCGCCCTCGGCGGCGACGACCCCGCCGCGGTGGTGGAGCTCGTCGGCGACGACTTCCGCAACGAGCACCACGCCGAGCTGGGGTCGGGCTGCGTCGGTCGCGAGGAGTACGCCCGTCGGCTCCCCGGCTTCTTCGCCACCTTCGCCGATCGCCGCTACGACGTCGTCGAGGCGGCGATCGGCGCGCTCGTCCGTCCCGACCCCGATCCGGGCCGCAGCGCCGCCTCCGACGTCGGTCGCGGTAGCGACACCGGCAGCGACACCGGCGCGGTCGACGGGGCGGAGGCCGGATCCGAGGTCGTCGTGCGCTACCGCTTCGGGGCCGACGTCGACGGCGTGCGCATCGACATCCCCGGGGTGATGTGGATCAGCGTCCGCGACGGGCGCGTGGCGCGCCGGCTCGACTGCTGGGACTCGCTCACCTTCCACCGCCAGACCGGGACGGCACCGTCGCCGTGACGGGCCCCGACCCCGCCGAGGTGACGCGGCTGCGCCGCTGCTGGCGCGACGGCGCCACGGCGCTCGGGCTGTGGTTCTCGACCGATTCCCCGGCGGGGGCCGAGGCGCTGTGCGAGCTCGACGTCGACTACGTCGTGATCGACCTGCAGCACGGGCTGATCGAGGTGTCGGGGGCGATCTCGATGATGCGGGCGATGGCGCGCTCCGACGCCACGGTCCTGGTCCGCGTCCCCACCGCCGAGCCCGGCATCGTCGGGCGGGTCCTGGACGCCGGCGCCGAGGGGGTGATCGTCCCGATGGTCGACGACGCCGACATCGCCCGATCCTGCGTGCGCGCCGCGAGGTACGCCCCGCACGGCCAGCGCAGCTACGGACCCACCCGATCCCGGCTGACGGGAGCATCGACGGAGATCGCCGACGTCGACGCCTCCACGATCGTCGTCGCGATGATCGAGACCACCGATGCGGTCGCGAACGTCGAGGCGATCGCCGCGGTGCCCGGCATCGACGCCCTCTACGTCGGGCCGTCGGATCTGAGCATCACCCTCGGTCTGGGACCGGGCGTCGAGCAGGCCGACGAGCGCTTCACGCACGCCCTCGAGTCGGTGCTGGAGGCGTCACGGCGCCACGGCGTCGCACCGGGGATCCACGCCGACGCCTCGATCTCGGCGACGCGGGCGGCGCAGGGGTTCGCGATGGTCACCGCCGTGTCGGACGTCGCGGCGCTGGTCGACGGCGCCCGGCGCGCGCTCGACGCCGCGCGACCCCGCTGACGCCGCGTCGGCCACCGCCCGGGCAGCCGACGAGCAGCGCCGAGATCGCTGCCGCGGCGTCGGGCCGGCGCCGCGACGAGCGCGTCCCGTCGAGGGCCGACCGCGTCGGCGCGTCATCCGAGTCGATCGCGGCGGAGACCTGCCACCGCCAGGACGAGAGCGACGGCGGGGAGGATCATCGAGATCCACAGCGCGGCCCGGTAGCCGTCGGTGAGCGATCGCACGAGCGCGAACGACGCCGGCCCGATCGCGCTCCCGATCACCATCGCGCTCATCTGCGCTCCCGAGATCGCCCCGAGGTGCCGGCGTCCGAACACCTTGGGGATCGCGGCCGAGGTGAGCGCCGAGAAGCAGCCCTGCGAGGCCCCCCACGTCACCACGGCGATGACCGCGACCCACGCGGTGTCGAGCGCGCCGACCGCCGGGTACATGGCGAGCTGGGCGACCGCCATCGCGGCGGCGACGCGCAGCGGGCTCACCCGGTCGACCAACCACCCGGTGGTGAGCGTGACCGGAACGCTGACGAACGCGATCGGGACGAAGATCCGCACGATCTCGTCGTCGGTGAGCCCGAGCTCGGAGCCGAGGTCGACGATGTGGAACGTGATCGCCGTGCTGGTCGACGCGAGCGCCGCGACCGGGATCGTCAGCGCCCAGAACCGCACGTCGCGCAGCGCCTCGGACCGGTCGGGGTCGTCGTCGGTGCCGACGACGGGAGCGAGCGGCGCGACGTCGTCGCCGACCCTCGAGGCCGCCCCCGGACCGCGCCGGCGGGTGCCGCCGTCGATCTCGATGCCGGCCGCCTCGGGGCTCACCCGGTAGAGCGCGACGACGACGGAGCCGACGCCGACGACGAGCACGACCGCCAGGATCCGCCACGCCGTGCGGTACCCGTCGACGTCGATCAGGGCGAGGAGCAGCGCGGGCGCCGCGGCGAACGAGAAGCTGGCGAACGCGCTCGACAGCGCGGTCACCATCCCGCGCCGCCGCTCGAACCACTGGGCGATCATCGTGCGCGAAGCCAGCGTCAGCAGACCCTGCCCGCTGAATCGCAGGCACCCGAACCCGATCGACATCACGCCGATCCCGACGACGGTCCCCATCGGCCCGACGACGCTCAGCCCGACGAGGGTGGCCGCGAGGCCGATCGTCGCGCCGAGCGCGACGACGCGCGATCCCCACCGGTCGATCGCCCGCCCCCCGGCGCCGAGCAGCAGCCCGCTCGTCCCGGTGCCGACGAGGTAGGCGATCGCGAGCTGCAGGCGTGACAGGCCGGTCGTCGCGATCAGGTCGTCGGTGAAGACGCTGACCCCGGCCGTCTGCCCCGGGACGGACGCGATCGCACCGATCGTCCCGGCGACCACCACGACCCACCCGTAGTAGAACGGCACCCGACGCGGATCGAAGGGGCGGGTCCCGGGAGACCGCCTCGCCGGCCCGGAGCGACGCTCCTCGTCCGCGGTCAGCACGCGCACGCCGGGCGGTGGGGGAGCATCGGGCGCAGGCTACGTCCGCCTCCGCGCGCCCCGCCCGCCGCGTGACGTGGGACCGCGACCGCCGGTGCCGCGGTGGGCGGCATCGCCGCGCGCACCCCTCAGCCGCCGAACATCGCGACGAGCTCGTCGCGGAACGCCTCGACGTCGACCGACAGCGCGCACCGCCACGGGGCGAACCCAGCGGCGAGGTTCTGCTCGGAGCCCTCGCCGGCGCGCTCGAAGAACGGCTGTCGACGGTCGGCGATCGTCGATCCCCACGCCGGGCCCGGCGTGTCCTGCACGGCGAGCGGGAGCACGGGGCCGTCGACCATCGCCGGGACGACCGCGACCATCGCCGCGAGCAGGTCGTGGCACGGGCACTCCCCCTCGACCGCGCAGAAGGTGCCGCCGAAGCGGCGGTAGAAGCGCAGCGGGTCGCTCAGGAACGCACCGGCGTCGGTGCGACGCCCGTCGACCAGCGCGAACAGCTCGGTGGTGAACGTCGCCCGGTGGGTGACGTCGAGCCCGACCAGGGTGGCGTCGGTCCACCCGCCGGTCACGACGCGCTGCGCCGCGCTCGGGTCGTTGGCCACGTTGGCCTCGGAGAAGGGCTGCGCGTTGCCGCACGCCTCGACCACCCCGCCCATCACCGTGATCGACGCGACGCGCGCCGCCAGGTCGTCGACGTCGTCGAGGGCGTGGGCGAGGTTGGTCAGCGGGCCCAGCGTCAGGATCTCGAGCCGCCCGCCGTGGTCGTCGACGAGGCGACCGATCAGCGCGCTCGCGTCCGCGCCGAGGTCTCGCTCGCTCGGCTCCGGCCGGAACGTCTCGCCGAGGCCGTCGGTGCCGTGGATGAAGTCGGCCGGCCGCATCAGCGGGGCCGGTCCGTACGGGACCGCCGCCCCGATCGCGACCCGGACGTCGTCACGTCCGTGGGCGTCGAGCACCCGGCCCACGTTCGCCGCCGCGACGTCGGGAGCGACGTTGCCGTGCACGATCGTCACCCCGACCACGTCGACGTCGCCGCGGTCGAGCAGCCACCACAGGGCGGTCGCGTCGTCGATCCCGCCGTCGGTGTCGACCAGCAGGGGCCGCCGACCCCGGCCGACCGTGCCGGGCCGGGTCACGCCAGCCAGGCGTCGATGCCGGCGACGGCGGCCGTGCGAACGTCGTCGGGGGCGCCTCCGCACTCGATCGACGAGCGCGCGATCGACGCCATCTGGGCGTCGCTGCAGCCGAGCTCGGCGCGGCACAGCTCGTACTCGTCGAGCAGTCCCGGCCCGAACAGGAGGGGGTCGTCGCCGTTGATGCTGCACCGCACGCCGGCGTCGAGCAGCTGCGGGAGCGGGTGGCTCGCCAGGTCCGGGACGATGCTCAGCAGCAGGTTCGAGGTCGGGCACACGTCGAGGCAGATGCCGGCCTCCGCGATCCGCTCGACCAGCCCCGGCATCTCGACCGATCGGACGCCGTGGAGGATCCGATCCGCACCGAGCACCTCGATCGCCTCGACGACGTGGTGCGGTCCCTCGAGCTCGCCGGCGTGGGGAGTCGACCGCAGACCGTGCTCCTTGACGAAGGCGAACGCGTCGGCGTACGGGGCGCCGGGGTGGCCGACCTCGTCGTTGTGCAACCCGAAGCTCACCGCCCCGTCGGGCTTCATGTCGACCGCCATGCGCGCCAGGCGCATCGCCTCGGCGGGGGAGTCGTACACCCGGTCGACGGCCGGCATGTAGCCGACCGCGATGCCGTGGCGGGCCGCCGCGGCGTCGAAGGTCTCGATGACGAACGACCAGCACGCCTCGTCGGATTCGAAGCGGCTCCGGTGGTGCGCGGCCCAGAACGTCAACTCGACGTAGACGGCGCCGTCGGCGGCGTTGTCGGCGCACATCTAGTCCGCGATGCGCTGCCAGTCCTCCGGCTGCCGCAGCACCTCGGTCGCGAGCTCGTAGGTCGAGCTGAACGCGGTGAAGGAGCCGTAGTTCCCGATCACCGGCACGTCGAGGTCGTACTTCGCGGCGAGCTCGGCCAAGGTGGTGGGACGCATCCCCGCCTCGAGGTGGAGGTGGAGGTGCGCCTTGGGCAGCGCGGCGAGGTCGCGGACCTCCACCGCCCCGGCGGGCCCGGTGGTGGTCCCGGTGCCGGTGCCGGTGCCGGTCTCGTGGGTGGACGGTGCGTCGGTCATGTCGGATCCCCGGTTCGGGTTGCCAGCCGGCCGGCAGGTGCCGGCCGATCTCGGAGTGCTTCGAGTCGACGGGAGCGGCGTCACGCCGCCCTCGCCGGGGAGAGCTGGAAGCACGCGTCGAGCGACGCCGCCGCCACGGAGCGGACCACCTCGTCGCTCCACCCGAACGCGTCGATGCAGCGGCGGTACTCGGCGACGAGGTCGGTGCCCACGAAGGCGGGGTCGTCGGCAGCGTGTCGACCTCGAAGCACCCCTCCAGGTGGACGTGCACCTCCGCCTTCGGCAGGGCGCGCAGCGCGTCGTCGTTCACGACGGGCGGCCGCCCCCGTCGCCGAAGCGCCCGACCACGACCCCCTCGACCGCGCCGACCACCGCCACGAGCACGATCGAGAGGAACGTGACCACCACGACCGCGGACCACAGCCCGTTGTAGTCGCTCGAGGTCGTGGAGCGCAGCATGAAGTCGCCCAGGCCGTCACCGGTCGAGAGCCACCCGTTGATCAGCGCCCCCAGGATCGCGAGCGGCGCGGTCACCTTCGCCGCCGCGAAGAACGACGGCAGCGCGGACGGGAAGCGGGCCTTGAGGAAGAACTGCCACGTCGAGGCGTCGAGCGCCGTCAGCAGGTCGTGCTGCTGCGGGGTGAGCGAGCGCAGCCCGTAGGTCATGAACACCAGCGTCGGGAACCACACGATGATCGACACGATCACGATCGAACCGCGCGTGTCGCGCCCGAAGACGTACGCGAGGAACGGGATCATCGCGACGATCGGCACCGAGCGCAGGGCGAGCGCGATCGGCATCACCGCGCGCTCGACGGCGCTCGACAGCACGAACAGCATCGCGACGGCCGTGGCCACCGCCGTGCCGACCACGTAGCCGACGAAGGCCTGCTGGATGGTCACCGCCGTCTGCTCCCAGATCTCGGAGCGACGCCCGGGGGAGCGCTCGTCGCCGAACAGGTAGCCCCACACGTCGGCGGGGCTCTTGCCCACGTAGCTGCCCACGTCGACGATGCGCAGGAACAGCACCCACAGCGCGAGCAGCAGGACGGTGGTCGCGACGAAGGTGACCGCCGTCGTCGCGACGCTGCGCAGCGCGGTGCGCCACGGCGAGGCGGCGGCATCGGCGTCGGCCGCGGCGGCGTCGACCGCAGCCGCGTCGACCGGCTCGCCGACCGGGCGATCCTCGAGCGCGGTCACGATCCGACCCCGCTCCCCGCCCACGGCGTCAGTCGTCGGCCGACGAAGGCGATCGCCGCGTACCCCAGCCCGGCCATCGCCGTCGCGAGCAGCGCGATCGCCCACACCCGGTCGGTCTGGACGTTGCGCTGGGCGTTCACCAGCGCGACGCCGAGCCCGGTCTCGACCCGGCCGAGGAACTCGCCGATGATCGCTCCCAGCACGGCCGCCGGGGCCGAGATCCGCAGCGCCGTGAAGAAGGGGGGCAGCGCCGCCCGGAACCGGACCCGCCGCATCTGGTCCCACCGGTCGCCGCCGAGGGCGCTCACGAGGTCGAGGCTGGTCGGATCGGCCGAGGTGAGCCCGACGATCGTGCCCACGAGGGTGGTGAGGACGACCGACAGAGCGGCGAGCGCGATCTTCGGGCCGCTCCCGTCGAGGGTCACCTGGAAGATGGGCCCGAGAGCGATGATCGGCAGCGAGGTGACGGCGACGGCGATGCGCATCGCCCAGCTCTCGAGGAACGGGAAGACCACCGCGAGGATCCCGATCCCCACCGCGATCGCGTTGCCCCACAGCCACCCCCACGCCGCGGCCGAGGCGGTCGAGGTGATGTGGGTGGTGTAGGTGCTCCATCGCCCGAGCAGCTCGACGACCACGTCCGAGGGCGGTGGCATCACGGCGTCGCTGTCGAACGCGAAGCGGCCGACCAGCTCCCACAGCACGACCACGGCCGCGACGAGGCCGACCGACGACCACGGGACCCGGCGCCGGCGCGGCCCGGGGGCCACGGTCGGGCCGCCGACCCCCGTCGCCACCGGTTCGGCCCCGGGCGACGCGTCGGGGGAGGTGTCGTGGGGCGCGTCGGTGAGCGACACGGTCAGCCCCCCGTCAGCTCGTCGTCGTCGAACGTGCCGAACAGCAGGTCGGTGATCCCGTCGACGAGGTCGCGGAACTCCGGTGATCGCTGCAGGTCGTGGGTCCGCGGTCGGGGGAGGTCGATCGCCACGACGGCCGCGATCCGGCTCGGGCGCGGCGACATGATCGCGACGACGTCGGCGAGCAGCACGGCCTCGTCGATCGAGTGGGTGACGAGCAGCGTCGTCGTGACGCGCTGCATCCAGATGCGCTGCAGCTCGAGGTTCATCCTCCGACGGGTCATCTCGTCGAGCGCCCCGAACGGCTCGTCGAGGAGCAGCACCGTCGGATCGGTGATCAGGGCACGGGCGATCGCGCAGCGCTGGCGCATCCCTCCCGAGAGCTGGGCGGGGCGGGCCCTCTCGAACCCCTCGAGGCCGACGAGTCGGATCATGTCCGCGATCGCGCCGTCGCCGACCTCGACCCCGGTGACCTCGAGCGCGAGGCGGATGTTCGCCTCCACGCTGCGCCACGGCAGCAGCGCCGCGTCCTGGAAGGCGATCCCGAGGTGGTGGGCACGGCGCGCCACGTGGGGCGGTTCGCCGTTGACGAGTGCGCGCCCGCTCGTCGGGGTCTCGAGGTCGGCGAGGATCCGCAGCACCGTCGACTTGCCGCACCCCGACGGGCCCAGCAGGGCGACGAAGCACCCCTCCGGGGCGTCGAGGTCGACCGACTCGATCGCCTCCACCGAGCCACGGCCGAGGCGGAACGTCTTCGACAGCCCCGAGATCGAGATCCCCGACCCGGCGGCTGCGCCGTCGTCGACCGATCGGGGAACGACCGACGCCCCGGGCGTCGGGCCGGGTGCGGGGTCCACGTCCGACGAGCCCGACGCGGCGGTCGTGGCGGTGGTGGTCGTCGAGCCGGTTCGGGTCGCCATCAGAACGAGGGCAGCTCGTACGTCTCGGAGACCCCGGGCTCGTAGCCCTCGTACAGGACGATCCCGTCCGCGTAGACCTCGTCCATGATCTCGTTCGTGTAGTAGCTGCGGTCGATGGCGAGGCCGAGCAGCTCGAGGGTCTCGAGGTTCGTCTCGATGTCCTCCTCGCTCATGTGGAAGATGCCCTCGGTCTCGAACTCGGAGCCGCCCTCGATGAACTGGGCCTGCAGCTTCGACTCGTTCTCCTGGCTCTCGGGGATGAGGTCGAGGTCGGCGCCGTAGATCTCGAGCGTGTACTCGATCCCGAGGTCGATGTCGGAGATGGCGTGCTGCCACCCCTTGGTGATCGCTGCCATCGCGGCGACGACCTCGTCGCGCCGGTTCTCCAGCGCGTCGTCGGTGACGACGTAGAGCTGCTGGTACAGGTTGAACCCGAGGTCGGCGAGGAGCAGCACGACGGGCTCCTCGCCCCGGGCGAGCTGGACCCACGGCTCGTTGGTCGCGAACGAGAAGAAGCCGTCCATCTCGCCGGTGTCGAGCGGTGACGGGTCGAAGCCCGCCGGGACCCGATTGACCTGGTCGCCTCCGGTGCCCTCCTCGATGCCGGTGATCTCGAGCAGCGCCTGCCACACCGCGTCGTTCGCGGCCTGGACGCCGACGGTCTTGCCGCGCATGTCCTCGGCCGAGCGGATCGGGTTCCCGTCGGCGAGCGACAGGATGCAGAACGGGTTGGTCTGGTAGTTGCAGCCGATGATCTTGATCGGGGCGTCGTTGTTCAGGATGGCACCGGCGACGATCTCGGAGCCGGTGTAGGTGATCAGCGCCCGGTCGGACAGGATCAGCGCCAGGGTGTCGACGTCGGGTCCGCCGACCACGAGGTCGCTGCTGGCGAACCCCTGCTCGGCGAAGTACCCCTGCTGCTCGGCGATGTAGTCGCCGGCGAACTCCGCGTTCTTGAACCAGGACAGCTGGATGGACACGTCGCCGAACTCGGCGTCCGCTCCCGCGGTGCCGGCGGCGGCGCTCGTCTCGCTCCCGGCCTCGGTGGATCCCGTGGTCCCGGGGGTGGTCGGCGAGGACTCGCTCCCGCTCTCGCCGTCGCTGCCGCAGGCGGCGAGCACGGCGGGGCCGATGCCCAGCAGCGCGGCACCGCCGAGCCCGGTCCGGAGGAACCTCCGTCGGCCCCAGTCGTTCGGATCGGTGATGTCGGTCATGCGGTGGTCCTCCCCGTGGCGTGAGCAGCGATGTCGCCTGCGACGACGCACGGTAGGGAGGCTGCGTTTCCGCGATGTGAACGGCGTGGGACGCTCCGGTTGTGTGTCCGTTTCAGGAGAGCTTCGGGCCGGGGTTCGCGCCTCCGGACCCGCTCCGAGCGGCCTCGTCGTCGGCCGTCGCCCGGACGAGCAGCCGTCGCCACGCCACCGACAGCCGGTCCGCGCGGGTGCTGATCTCGGTCCGGTTCGACACGTCGAGCGACGCGTCGTCGAAGCGCTCGAGGATGCGCAGGTCCTCTCCGAGCACGATGTCCTCGTCGGCGGCCACGCGCTCGATGCGCCCGGGCGAGTGGTGCAGGTCGTCGCGCGCGATCACCTTGTGGATCCGCGTCGTCCCGGCCCGCTCGGGGGTCACGGCGTAGAGGATCCGGAACGACCCGCCGGTGAGCTCGAACGAGAGCTCGAGCTCGCAGATCAGGTCGGCTCGACCCACCTTGCGCACCGTGTGCGGTTGCACGAGGGGGTGGGTTCCCTCCTCGACGGCGGGATCGTCGTGGTTGCGGTAGGGAGCGCGGAAGGTGGAGCTCACCGTCCAGCCGTCCTCGACGACCTCGCCGCTGTCGACGGCGGTCGCGTCCCGCACCCCGAACGAGGCGGCGTGGACGTAGGGGAAGTGGGCGCCGTCCATGAAGTTGTCGACGAGCTGGGCCGCGCCGACGTGGGTGCGCACCGAACGGCACCGGGCGACGGCGAAGGTCTCGTCGCCGAGGAGGTCGGCGCGGGGGAGCGCGCAGCGCGGCTCGTCGGGGGCCAGGAACACCAGGCCGAACCGCTCGGTCACGGCGTGGGGTCGCACCAGGCAGGCGCGCCCCGGGATGCGTGCGTCGTCGCCGAGCGCCGGGATCGCGGTGCAGGTTCCCGATGCGTCGTAGCGCCACCCGTGGTAGGCGCAGCGGAGCTCGCCGTCGACGACGCTGCCGATCGAGAGCGGCGCCGAGCGGTGCGGGCACCGGTCGACGAACGCGCGCACGGCCCCGTCGACGCGCAGGACCACCCAGGGCTCGTCGAGCAGCCACACCCGCGACGGCTCCTCGGTCACCTCCTCGCTCTCGGCGACGCAGTGCCAGGCGCGACGGAGCACGGCGCTGGTGTTGGTCAGCACGTGGCGTTCCACCCCCCGATCGAAGCACCACGCCGTTGCGTGGGTGTTTCCGGTCGTGGTCCGTCGCGTGCCGTTCGAGCGCCGACGGCGACGGGCTGCGAGCGGCCACGGAGTTCATCGGTGCGAAACCGCCCCGACACGCGGGGTTCCTACGTTCGCCCCGTGCCCACCGCCGAGCTCGTTGCCGCCGTGCCCGAGGTGGAGCCGCGCCCGACGTGACGGTCGACGAGGTCGCACGGCGGAGCTGGTGGGCGGTCGCCTTCGAGTCGGCGTTGGACGGCGGACCGCTGCACGCCCGGGTGCTCGGCGAGGATCTCGTCATCGCCCGCGTGGGCGGCGAGCTGCTCGCCGCCCCGGACCGCTGCCCGCACCGCGGAGCGTCGCTGTCGGGCGGTGACGTCGTCGACGCACCGGACGCGACGGCGTGCCTGGTGTGCCCGTACCACGCCGTCCACTTCGCGTCCGACGGCTCCGCCGTGCACCTGCCGGCCCGCCCCGGCGCGCGCCTCCCCGACCGGCTCTCGCTGCGGGCGCTCCCGGTCCGCGCCCGTCACGGGATCGTGTGGGCGAGCCTCGACCGAGACCCGGTCGGCACGATCCCGGACTGGTCCGAGTTCGACGTCGACGGACGGGCACGGTTCCAGCTCGGACCGCACCCGTGGGCGGTGCAGGCGTCGAGGATCACCGAGAACTTCAACGACCTCGCGCACTTCGCCACGGTGCACGCCGCCACCTTCGCGAGCGCCGACGACACGGTCGTGCCGCCGATCGATCTGCGCTCGGTCGACGGCCGCATCGAGCACGGCGTGCGGATGCACCAGCTCGACCGCGTCACCCTCGACTCCCCGGAGGTCAGCGCCGAGGTGGGGTACCGGTACACCCACGTGATGCCCTTCGCCTCCGAGCTGGTGATCACCTACGCCCCCGACCGAGTCGAGTGGATCCAGTTCGCGGTGACGCCGACGTCCACCCTCGACCCCACCTCGACGGACCCGCCGGCGTCGATGGTGTTCCAGCAGAACGCCCGCGACTTCGACCTCGACGGCGACGTGGGCGCGTGGAGCGACTTCCAGGCCGAGGTCAACGAGGAGGACCGCCGGGTGCTCGAGACCGTGCGCCCGGTGAGGATCGGCGTCGACGGGTCCGGGGTGGACGAGGTGGCGCTCGGGTTCGACACCTTCGCGACCGCCTACCGCCGACGGTGGAGGTCGATGCTCGGCGAGCAGCCGGGGCGCTGATCCGATCGGGTCCGCTCACCCGCCGGCGCGACGGGTCACGAGACGCTGGCGAGGTACATCTGCTCGAGGTGGTCCCCCGCGGTGATCGGGGGGTGGCGCGCGGGGTCGTCGGTGGTGGTGCAGGTCGGGAGGCACTCGATCAGGGCGTCGTGGTCGAGGTCGAAGAAGCACGCGACCGAGAAGCGCTCACGGTCGGGCACCCCGAGGACGCGGTGCATCGTCGACACGTAGCGGTCGTTCGTCCACCGCTGCATCAGGTCGCCGACGTTGATCACGAACGCACCGGGCACGGGCGGCACCTCGACCCAGCGCCCGGCCTTGTCGCGCACCTCGAGGCTGCCGACACCGTCCTGGGCGAGGACCGTCACGGCGCCCCAGTCGGTGTGCGCCCCGGCGCCGAAGTCGGACTCGCCGGCGTCGGCGGGGCGCGGCGGGTAGCGCAGCAGTCGCAGCGTGCAGGTGGGCGCGCGGTGGAACGGCGCGAAGTGGTCCTCGTCGAGGTCGAGCGAGAGCGCCATCGCCCCCATCAGCTGCTCGCACAACCCCATCGCGGCGACGTGGTAGCGCTCGACCGGCGCGCGGAACCCGTCGAGGTCGGGCCACCGGTTCTCCCCCGACATCGGCCCCGACCCGACGAGGTGCTCGGGGCTCAGGCTCCACGCCTCCTTGATGTCGGCCGAGGAGTCGGCGTCGAGCCGCTGGCGGCCCGGGGGGTCGTAGCCGCGGTTGACGTGGTCGTCGTCCATCGCCTGCGCCAGCTTGTCCTCCATCGGGAGCGCGAACGCGCGGCGCATCTGGGTGAAGACGCCGTCGACGACGTCGGTGGCGATCCCGTGACCGGTGACGCACAGGAACCCGATCGTCTCGCACGCCTCGCCGATCTCGCGCGCCACCGTGCGGCGTCGCTCGAGGTCGTCCGAGCGGAGACCGCCGACGTCGATGACGGGGACGGAGCTCACCGCGCTCACCGCCCGCCGCTCATCGCCGGGGCCGTCGCCCGGGTGGGCACGGGGTCGACGCGTCGCCGGTCGAGCGCGACCGCCGCCACCGCTGCGGCGTCGGCCGCGGGTCCGGTTCGCCTCGCCGCCTCCTCGCGCACGAGCTCGCGGACCCAGCGCCGGTACACGTTCGACACGAGATCGGTCGACACCGAGAGCTCCGTCGCGGGGTCGAGGGGGAACTCGCCGGGGACCTGGGCGCCGACCACCGGCGCGTCCTCGTCGAGCACCTGCTGCTGGAACTCGACGTGGCGCGCATCGACCTCGGCGCGGGCGCCGGGGTCGTCGTCGTGGAGCTCGTCGTCGCGCGACATCGACCAGAAGGTGCGACAGGTCGTGCGATCGATCGGGCTCGCGGTCATCCACAGGATGCGTCGGGCACCCGTCTCGAGGCGGAAGTCGATCTGCACCGTGCAGGGCATCGCGACCCGGTAGTGCGACGTCCCGTACATCGCCGCGCCGTCGGCGGCGAACTCGGGGGGTTCGTAGGTGAAGCGCAGCTCGGTGCCCACCCGTTCGATGGTCGGCAGCGGCGGCACCGGGGCGTCGCGCCGCCCGAGCGATCCGTCGTGGACGAAGGCGAAGTGGGCGAGGTCCATGAAGTTCTCGACCCGCCTGAGCGCGGAGACCGGCCACGTGTACGGCTCGCCGACGAGGGTGCGCATCGACGTCTCGTCGCTGGCCGTGCTCGGCGGGATCCCCCACCCCGTCGCCTCGTCGCCCGCTCCCGCGAGGCGGACCCAGACGAGGCCGTGGCGCTCCTCCACGTCGTGGGCGTCGACGACGGCCTTGGCCGGGATCGGGCCGTCGGGGAGCGACGGGATGTCGGTGCAGCGGCCGTCGGCGTCCCAGGCCCAGCCGTGGTACGCGCAGCGCAGGGCGCAGCCGTCGACGGACCCGGTCGACAGCTTCGTCGAGCGGTGCGGGCAGCGATCGGCGAGGGCGACCGCGGAGCCGTCCGCGAGACGGGCGACGACGAGGTCGCGCTCGAGCAGCCGCACCGCCCGGACGGCGCCGGGGGCGAGGTCGTCGGTGGCGCACACGGGGTGCCAGGCGCGGGCGAGGACGCCGAGCAGGACGTCCTGGGGGTCGGTGGGCGCGGCGGGGTCGGTCGTGCGACCCTGGGGGAGCGGGACGGCCATGGGCCGAGTCTCGGGCGCGCGCGTGACGAGCGTGTTTCGTGCGCGTGATCGGTCCGTTCGGACCCGCAGCGCCGCCCGCTCGCCTCCCACGGCGCGTACCGGGTCGGGAGCGGGGTCGCGCGTAGGGTCGGGCGGGGCGCGGTCGTCGGGTCGGCCGGTCCGAGAACGGGGGTCGACGTGAACGTGACGGTGCTGGGTGGGGGGTCGTGGGGGACGACGGTGGCGTCGATCGTGTCGGCGCGCAACGACGTGACGCTGTGGGCGCGCGACGAGGCGTGCGCCGAGCAGATCCGCACCGAGCACCGCAACGACAAGTACCTGCCCGGCTTCCAGCTGCCGCACGACCTCCACGCCACCGCCGACCTGGAGGAGGCCGTCGGTCGAGCCCAGGTGCTGATCGTCGGCGTCCCCTCCCACGCGTTCCGCAGCACCCTCGAGGCGGCGCGCTCGCACGTCCACCCGTGGATCCCGGTCGTGAGCCTCACCAAGGGCCTGGAGCAGGGCACCGCGATGCGGATGACCGAGGTCGTCAAGGACGTCCTGCCGGGCCACCCCGCCGCCGCGCTCAGCGGGCCGAACCTGGCCAAGGAGATCATGGCCGGGCAGGCGGCCGCCAGCGTGATCGCCACCGAGGACCTCGAGGTGGCGGCCGCCCTGCAGCGCGTCGTCCAGGGCGGTCTGTTCCGGGTGTACACGAACCACGACGTGATCGGCTGCGAGATGGGTGGCGCGCTCAAGAACGTGATCGCGATCGCAGCCGGGATGGCCGAGGGCCTGACGACCGGCGACAACACCCGCTCCGCCGTCATCACCCGCGGGCTCGCGGAGCTGAGCCGCCTGGGGGAGGCGATGGGAGGCGAGCCCGCGACGCTGTCGGGGCTCGCCGGGCTCGGCGACCTGGTCGCCACCTGCATGAGCCCCCAGAGCCGCAACCGCTACGTCGGCGAGCAGCTCGGGCTCGGCCGGACCCTGGGCGAGGTGCTCGACGAGATGGACATGGTCGCCGAGGGGGTGAAGACCGCCCGGACCACCCACGAGCTCGCCGAGCGACACGGCCTCGAGCTGCCGATCTGCGAATCCGTCCACGGGGTGGTCACCGAGGACACGACGGTCTTCGACGCGTACCGCGGGCTGCTCAGCCACCAGGCCGGGCACGAGGCCGAGCCCGGCTGACGGTCGCCGGTCCGCCGACGGGCCACGTCACCGACGAGCCGGCCCGGCGCGCCGAGCACCTCGCGACGTTCGCCCCGCGGCGGCGGGCGTCGGCCTCGCGGGAGCGAGACTGGCGCGATGAGGAACGACGCCGCGACCACCGCTCGACCGCTGCAGGTCGGGATCAGCACCCCGTGGGACCTGTTCGACCTCGACGCCCCCGCTCGCCGGGCCCGCCTCGGGGCGATCGCGGACGCCGGGATCGACGCGGTGTTCACCGCCGACCACGTCAGCTTTCACGGAGGGAGCGGGATCGACGGTCCGGTCCGACTGGCCGCCCTCGGCGGCATCGAGCCGCGCCTCGACCTGCACCTCGGCGTGTACCTCCTCGCGCTGCGCCACCCGATGGTCGCCGCACGCCAGATCGCCACGCTCGCCGAGGGAGCCCCGGGCCGCGTCACCATCGGGGTCGGCGTCGGTGGGGAGGACCGCCACGAGTTCGAGGTGTGCGGCGTCGACCCGTCGACCCGGGGTCGCCGCACCGACGAGTCGCTGCGCCTGGTGCGCGCCCTGCTCGCGGGCGAGACCGTGGACGGCGACGAGCACTTCGGCGAGCTGCGCGACGGGCGGATCCACCCCGTCCCCGACCCCGCGATCCCGTTCGTGGTCGGCGGTCGCTCGGACGCCGCGCTGGAGCGCGCCGGCCGACTCGGCGACGGGTGGCTCGCCACGTGGTGCTCGGCGCGTCGCTTCGCCCAGGGCTGCTCCACGGTGGGGGAGCTGGGGGCCGGCCGCACGCCGGCGGGCGGCTGGCGCCACGGGATGCAGCTGTGGGTCGGCGTCGGTCGTGACGCCGACGAGGCGCGCGCCCACGTCTCGGAGCGGATGCGGCGCTTCTACCGGCTCGACTTCGAGGTGTTCGAGCGGTACACCCCGGTCGGCGACGCCGCGGCGATCGCGGAGTTCCTCGCGCCCTACGTGGAGGCGGGGGCGTCGACGCTGGATCTGACGCCCTGCGGGCCCGACCCGGTCACCGAGTTCGAGACCATCGCCGAGGTCAGGGAGCTGCTGACCTGACCGACGACCGGGAGCCGGCGGCCGGGTCGCGGCCGCCGGCTCGCCACGTCAGCTGTCGGCCGCGTGCTTCGGGGCGTCGTCGTGGTACGCGCCCTCGCCCAGCTCGGGATCGATCGAGTCGCCCCGGCGGGACGCCTCGACGTCCTCGCCCTTCGAGCGCCGGTCGTACTCCGCCTCGGCCTCGGCGGGGTCGTCGTGCTTCTCGGCGACCTCCTCGGCCAGCTCGGTGTCGGATTCGACGCTCTGTCCGAACCACTCGGTCGTGGTGGAGTCCTCGCCCTGCTTCTCCTGGCTCATCGTGCGCTCGTTCCTCGTCTCGGGGGTGCGCCCGGCGGGTGCCGTGGCGCCCCCGAGCACTACCCAGCCCGTCGCCGTCCCATGCCGCCGATCCGCGCGCGTGCGCGCTCGGAGGTGTGACGTGCGCCGGGCGCGACCGTCCGCCTCCGGCCGCAGGCGCCGGGCGACCTACCGTGAGGCGCACCCCCTCGTGCGGCCGACGAACCGCCACGAACGGGACCGGCAGCCGACACCGTGGCCGCCGGCACCGACCTCACCACCGGAGGCACCCATGAGCCACGACCTCGTCATCCGCAACGGCACCGTCCACGACGGAACCGGAGCCGACCCCGTCACGACCGACATCGCGATCAGCGGTGGCACGATCACCGCGATCGGCGCGGTCGAGGAGACCGGAGAGCGCGAGATCGACGCCCGCGGGATGGTGGTGACGCCCGGGTTCGTCGACATCCACAGCCACCTCGACGCGCAGATCGGGTGGGACCCGCTGCTCACCCCGTCGAGCAACCACGGCGTGACCACCGCGCTGCTCGGCAACTGCGGGGTCACGTTCGCCCCGTGCAAGCCCGACGACCGCGAGATGCTCGCCCGCATGATGGAGAGCGTCGAGGACATCCCCGCCCAGGCGATCCTCGGAGGGTTGCCGTGGACGTGGGAGAGCTACGGCGAGTACCTCGACGCGCTCGACGACCTCGATCCGGCGATCAACGTCGCGGGACTCGTCGGCCACTGCGCCGTGCGCCCCTACGTGATGGGCGAGCGCGCCGTCGGCGGGGTGGCGACCCCCGACGAGCTCGCCCGCATCGCCGAGCTCGTCGCGCAGGCCGTCGACGAGGGCGCCGTCGGGTTCTCGACGTCGCGGATCCTGCTGCACCTCCTGCCCGACGGCCGCTACGTGCCCGGGACCGAGGCGCCCCACGAGGAGATGGTCGCGGTCGCGGAGGCGCTCGGCTCGGACGGGCTGACCCAGAACGTCCCGAACCTCGGCGGCGACTTCTCCGGCGAGATCGACCTGATCCGCAAGCAGGCCCAGGCCGCCGGCGGCCGCGTCCTGTTCAGCACCGGCGTCAGCGAGGACCCGGCCTCGGGTCGCAAGATGGCCGAGGTCGTCGACTCGCTCAACGACGAGGGCCTCGACGTGACCGCCCTGTGCATCCCGCGCCCGTCGGGACTGGTCATGGGCCTCGTGAACGAGTTCTACTTCCGCGGCGGGCCGTGGAAGACCCTGAGCACGATGGGCTTCGAGGAGCGCCTCGCCGCGATCCACGACCCGGCCTTCGTGGCCGAACTGGTCGACCACGCCGACAAGAAGGGCTGGAACACCCCGATGTCGCAGGTGTTCCCGCTCGGCGACGGCGTGCCGCGCTACGCGGACGGCCCCGACGAGAGCCTGCAGGCGATGGCCGACGCCGCGGGCGAGCACCCGATCGAGACGTTCCTGCGGATCGAGCGCGAGACCGACGGAACCGCTCTGTTCACGGTGCGCTACTTCAACCGCAGCCTCGAGGCGATCGAGGAGCTGATCACCTCCGATCACGTGCTGCCCGGGCTCGGCGACGCCGGCGCCCACGTGGGTCAGGTGATGGACGCGGGGTGGACGACCTTCACGCTGCGCCACTGGGCACGCGAGCGCGGGGCGATGTCGGTCGCCGAGGCGGTCCGCCGCATGACCTCGGCACCGGCGCGCATCGTCGGGCTCGACGACCGCGGCGTGCTCGCCCCCGGCAAGCGGGCCGACGTGAACGTGATCGATCTCGACCGGCTCGCCGAGTCGGTGCCGTCCTACGTCCACGACTTCCCCGACGGCGGCGGTCGGCTGGTCCAGACGGCGACCGGCTACGTCGCCACGGTGTGCAACGGCGAGGTCATCGTCGACCACGACGAGCACACCGGCGCCCGTCCGGGTGAGGTGCTGCGCTCCGGCGGGCGGTCCTGATGGGCGGGATCGTGGTCGGTGTCGACGAGAGCGCGACGGCACGCCGAGCCGCGGTGCGCGCGGTCGAGATCGCCCGGGCGCTCGACGAGCCGCTGCACCTGGTGATGTCGGTCAAGGACAGCTCGTCGCAGGTGGTGCGGCGCGGCGGCGACGAGTTCGTGATCGACCGGACCGAGCAGGCGGAGCGGACGATCGACTCGATCAAGTCCGACATCGGGGCGCCCGACGCCCGCTCGACGGTCGGCGGCACGGACCCGGCCGACTCGCTCTGCGAGGAGGCCGAGCGCGTGGGCGCGTCGATGATCGTCGTCGGCAACCGCCGGGTCCAGGGGGTGTCGCGCGTCCTCGGGGCGATCGCGTCCGACGTGCTGCGCCAGGCACCGTGCGACGTCCTGGTCGCGCACACCGTCGACGACGACTGACGCCGTGCCCCCGGGGGCCGTCGGCGCGACCGGCGCCGGTCGGGGTCGGGTGCGGCCCCGCCGTCGAGGGTCAGGTGAGCTCGACGGTCCACGTCGAGGCGTCGACGAGTCGACCGAGGTCCACGGCGAGGCGCAGCTCGGTCCCGGCCGTGACCTCGCGATCGAAGCGGACGACGCGGTTGCCCCAGCTCGTCAGCGGGGCGAGCGGCGAGGTCGACAGGGTCGTCTCGGCGTCGAAGTCGGCCTCGAACCAGATGCAGCACCCGTCGACGATCGCGTCCCGCGTCGCGACGCGCACGAGCTCGTGGCGGGTCTCGAGCTCGTCGATCGACCCGAGCGTGAGCAGATCGAGCTCGAGGATCGGCTCGGGCGTCCCGATCGTCGCGGCGACGGAGCCGGGGCGTGCCCAGAAGTGCTCGTTGCGCCCGGTCTCGAGCCGGGCGGCGTGGAGGGAACCCCGCGTGACGGCGAGGTCGATGCCCTCGGGGAGGTCGATGTTCCAGAAGCGTCGGACGCGCATCTCGGGGTGCATCGTCACCGGTTCGACGAACAGCCGGAACCGCCCCGGAAGGATCCGCCCACCCGGTCGCAGCACCCGGTCGCGCAGGTCGAGCACGTTGCGCACCAGGTTCTCGTTGAACAGCTCGTCGCCCATCTGCTCGTGGACGATGACGTCGACCGGTTCGCCCGGTGCGAGATCGCGGCTGCTGGCGCGCACGAACTCGACGTCACCGAACCCGTTGTGCTCGGCGATCTCGCGCGCCAGCTCGATCACCTCGGAGTGCTCGACGGCGATGACCCGCCGCGCACCCGCGCGGCTGGCGAGGAGCGCGAGCAGCCCGGTCCCGGTCCCGAGGTCGACCACGACGTCACCGGGGTGCACGTTGCGCCGGATCCCGCGGTGGTAGGCGTCGACGCGCACCGCGTCGGCGAGCATCTCCTCGTGCTCGGCGAGGCCGGTGAAGTTCGTCTCGTTCATCAGGTCGTCGACCACCCCCATCAGCGCCGCGCTCGACGCGATCCGCTCGGCGGCGAACCCGACCGCGGCCCGAACCGCACGACGAGCCCCGCGGCGCACCCGATCGACCATCCGGCGAGGCTACGGCGCGCCCCGGTCGCCCGGGTCCGGCTCCGGCGTCGCCGTCGGCCTACGTTGGACCGATGGATCTCGGACTGTCCGGTCGTCGGGTGCTGGTCACCGACGCCAGCAAGGGGATCGGGCGGGCGATCGCGCGCACGTTCCGCGACGAGGGCGCGGTCGTCGCGATCTGCGCTCGCGGCGCGCAGGACCTGGAGGCGGCGGCGTCCGACCTCGCCGAGCGCGGGGAGGTCCACCACCGAACCTGCGACATGGCGATCGAGGGCGAGCCGAGCGCGCTCGTCGAGTGGGCGGCCGACGCGATGGGCGGCCTCGACGTGCTGGTGTCGAACGTCTCCGCGATGGCCGGTCCCGACTGGGAGGCGTGCGCCAACGTCGACCTCGTCCGCACCGACGAGCTGATCCGGGCCGCGCTCGAGCGGATGGAGGACGACGTCGACGCGAACATCGTGTGCATCGGGTCGCGCGCCGCCAACACCGCCGCTCCGCGCATCGCCGCCTACGCGGCGGTCAAGGCCGCCACCGTGAGCATGGTCAAGTCGCTGTCGCGCGAGGTGGCCCGGCGCGGCATCCGCGCCAACGTCGTGTCGCCGGGTGACGTGATCTTCCCGGGTGGGACGTGGGACCGGGTGCGCGAGGAGGACGGGAAGCTGTGGCACGCGATCGTGCGCGACAACCCGTTCCGCCGCCTCGGGACGCCCGAGGAGATCGCCGCGACGGTTGCGTTCGTGGCGAGCCCGCGATCGAGCTTCACGACCGGAGCGAACGTGATGGTCGACGGCGGAGCCACCACCGGCCTCCAGATCTGATCGCACGGACCGCGCCTCGGGGCGGCGCCTCGACGTTCAGCCCATCGTCTCGACGATCAACCCGATGTGGCTGAAGTAGTTGATCGCTCCGAAGACCAGGAAGGTGACCCCGGTCGCCCAGAAGCACAGCCCGGCGATCCGGTACCAGGGACCGCGGCGGTGCAGGCCGACGGTCAGCGCGACCGCTCCGACGCCGACGACGAGGTAGAGCCCCGAGATGAACGTCGCCTCCACCCAGGGCCACCGTGAGAACCACCACCCCGCGATCGGCTCGACGGGGGGCGCGACGAAGAGCTGGTAGCGCATCCCGGCGGCGGCGATGCCGATCATCCCGAGGCCCATGCCGGCGACGAAGATCGAGGTGGGCCGGGCGATCCGCTCGAGCGCGCCGACCGGATCGGGGAGCGCCATCACCTCCGCCCCGCGACGCCACCCGAAGAACGACGCCCCGGCGAGCAGCACGCCGAAGCCGAGCGACGCCTCGCCGAACACGATGTTGTCGAAGGGGTAGGCCGGCGCCAGCGGCCAGGTGAGGGTCATGTGGAGGCCGGTGGTGATCAGGGTGAAGGCGAGGATCCCGAACGCGACCGAGTACCCGTCGACCGACACCTCCCGCGGGTCGGACAGCAGCTCGCGCCCGAGACGAGCCACGAGGTACAGCCCGGCGCCGGCGGCCACGGCCATGATCGTGTTGTAGGTCGGCAGGTTCTCCCAGTCGATCGTGAGCTGGGCGACGAGTGCGGTCATCGGTCCTCCTCCGGAGCCGTGCGCGGACATCCGCGCGCCGTCGCCGTTCCCGCGCGCGCGGCGCCCGAAACGCCGACGGGGCGCGGCACCTCACCGGGGGAGGGGGCCGAGGCGACGCGCGAGCAGGTCGCGGACCCGCGCCGCCGGCGACTCGGCCGGCTCGTTCGCGCGCGTGACGGCGTTCCACTCGAGCGGCAGCCCGCCCGGCCGGCACCTGATGGCGTGCAGGCGACCGGCGTCGATCAGCGGGGAGAGCGCCCACCGGCTGAGGATCCCGACGCCGGCACCCGCCGCGACCAGCTCGGCGATGGCGCTCGTCTGGGGCACCACCCGCACGACGCGCGGGTAGGTCTCGGCGGCGCGGAAGAGCCGGTCGTACTCGAAGCCGGGGGTGGGGCTCGTGTTGTAGGTGAAGTAGACCTCGTCCGCGAGGTCGTGGGCCTCGACCACCTCGAGCTCGGCGAGCGGGTGGTCGGGCGACGTGACCAGCACCAGCTCGTCGGTGAGCAGCGGACGCAGCTCGAGCGGACCCCGAGGCTCACCGGGGGCGATGACCACGTCGACGTCGCCGTCCGCGAGCGCGCCCCCCGGGGAGTCGCTGACGGGTGCGAGGTCGAGCTCGACGTCGGGGTGCAACCGGCGCGCGGTGTGGAAGAACTCGGGGTACCAGTGGAAGCAGTCGTAGCTCCCGACCCCGATCCGCACGACGGAGACGACCTCGGAGCGCTCGGAACGCAGCAGGCGCTCGGTGCGCTCGAGCTCGGCGATGGCGCGGCTGGCGGTCTGGTGCACCGCCAGACCGGCCCGCGTCGGCGTGAGGCGGCGCTTCCTGCCCCGGTCGAACAGCTGGGTGCCGAGGCGCCGCTCGCACTCGGCGAGGCGGTGGCTCAACGCCGACTGGGTGGTGTGCAGCTCGCGGGCCGCCGCGGTCATCGTGCCGAGCTCCACGATCGCCACGACGGTCTCGTAGTGCCGCAGCTCGAGTTCCAGCACGCTCTGACCGTACATGAGCGCAGCTCATGGAACACGAGCCCGATGATCCATTGGACGCAGGAAAGCCGATCTGGCTCGATGGTCACCGAGACCGACGACGAAGGAGGACGGACGAGTGCACGACCAGACAGCGATGGCGGACCCCGAGGACGGGTGCCTGGAGGGGATCGTCGACCTCGACCGGTTCCCGCTCCACCAGCGGGGATCGGCGGCGTGGATCGCCCTCGTCGACCAGATGCGCGCGCAGCTCGCCGCCGAGGGGTGCGCCACGCTGCGCGACTTCCTGCGCCCCGACGCGCTGGCCTCGACGGCGGCGGAGATCGCTGCGCTCGCGACCCACGTCCCGATCCGGGTGCAGCGGGCGAGCGTGTACCGGCGCACGTCGCTCGAGCGCGGCCTCCCCGCCGACGACCCCCGCCGGATCGAGCAGTCGTGGAACGCCGGTCACGTCACCCGCGACATGATCCCGCCCTTCGCCGCGTCCCACCGGCTCTACGTGTCGAGCGCGTTCAAGGCCTTCGTCGCGGCGTGCGTCGGCAGCGAGCGCGCCTACGAGTACGCGGATCCCCTGGCCGGGCTGGTGGCGACGATCCTGCCCCCCGGCGGGTGCTACCCGTGGCACTACGACACCAACGAGTTCGTGGTCACGATCATGACCCAGGCACCCGAGGCCGGGGGCGCGTTCGAGTACCACCAGGACCTGCGCACCCCGGGCGACGAGAACCTCGACGGGCTCGCCGCCGTCCTGGACGGGCGCCCGTCGCGGCGTGAGCGCACCGTAAGCACCTCTCCCGGCGACCTCCAGCTCTTCCTCGGTCGCTACTCGCTGCACCAGGTGACCGAGGTCGCCGGCAGCGTCGATCGCCACGTGCTCGTGCTGTCCTACGCCGAGCACCCCGGCGTGATCGGCCCGGTCGACCGCACGCGCTCGGTCTACGGTCGAGTGACCGAGGCGCACCTGGTCGCCGAGCGCAGCCGCCTCGCGTCGAGCGACGGGCTCATCCTGTGAGCACCCCCGGCTCAGCGGCGAGCGCCGCGCTGGACCGTTCCCGCCTCGAGCGGCTGCGCGCCGCGATCGGCGACGCCGGGTGCGACGCCGCCCTGCTGTACGACCCGATCAACGTGCGCTACGCGACCGGGACGTCGAACATGCAGGTGTACGCGTCGCGCAACCCGTGCCGCTACGCCCTGGTCCCCGCGGACGGCGACGTGGTGCTGTTCGAGTTCAAGGGCTGCGAGCACCTCTCGGACGGGCACCCGAACGTCGCCGAGGTCCGTCCGGCCGTCAGCTGGTACGACTTCGTGAGCGGTCACCGCACCCACGAGATGGCCCGGATCTGGGCGGTCGAGATCGTCGCCCTGCTCGGCGGCGGGACCGACCTCGCCGTCGACCGCCTCGATCCGATCGGCACGGCCGAGCTCGAGGGGCGCGGCATCCGCGTGCACGACGGCCAGGCCGTCGCCAACCGCGCCCGCAGGATCAAGACCGACGCCGAGCTCGCTGTGGTGCGGCGCGCGGTCGAGGCGTGCGAGTCCGGCATCGCGGCGATGCACGCCGCGATGCGGCCGGGGATGACCGAGCAGGAGCTGTGGGCGAACCTGCACCACGCGAACATCGCGTCCGGTGGCGAGTGGCTCGAGACGCGGCTGCTCACCTCGGGGCGGCGGACGAACCCGTGGTACCAGGAGTGCTCGTCGAAGGTGATCGGAGCCGGCGAGCTCGTCGCCTTCGACACCGACCTGATCGGGGTCGGCGGGTACTCGGTGGACGTCTCGCGCACCTGGATCTCCGATGGCGCGGCCCCCACCGACGACCAGCGCCGGCTGTGGGAGGAGGCGGCCGAGCAGCTCGTGCGCAACACCGAGCTGCTGCGCCCCGGTGCGTCGTTCCTGGAGATCTCCCGGCGCGCCCACGTCCCCCCCGAGGGCGTCCACTCGGTGACGAACGCAGCGGTGGCCCACGGCATCGGGCTGTGCAACGAGTACCCCCTGATCGTCAACCGCGACCACGTCGAGGCGGCGGGCTACGACGGGGAGATCGAGGTGGGGATGGTGCTGTGCGTCGAGGCTCTCGCCGCACCTCCCGGCGGATCCGAGGCGGTGAAGCTCGAGGAGCAGGTGCTGATCACCGCGGACGGTCCCGAGCCCCTCTCGACCTCGCCGCTCGCCCTCGTCCCCTGAGCGCGTCGCGACGGTCGGTACCGTCGCCCGTGCATGACCGTCGACGCCGCCGCCCCGCCCCGGCGCGCGCTGGAGCGGCGGGCCTGGACGGTCGTCGCGCTCGCGACGATGTGCAGCGCGCTGCCGGCGTTCCTCACCGGGGCGCTGGGCGTCCAGCTGCGCGACGAGGTCGGCCTCTCGGCGACCGACATCGGGTTGGCGATGGGCACCTCGTTCGCCGTGGCGGCCGTGCTGTCGGCACCGATGGGGCGCGTCGCGCAGCGGCTCGGCCCGCGCCGGGCGTTCCGGGGCGGCCTGGCGGTCTCGACGCTGTCGATGGCGCTCGTCGCCGCGTTCGCCCGCGACGCCTGGCAGCTCGCGGCGGCGCTCGGACTCGCCGGCGGCGCGAACGCGCTCAACCAGCCGTCCGCCAACCTGCTGCTGGCGACCCACGTCGGCGATGCCCGGATGGGGTTCGCGCTCGCCACGAAGCAGTCCGGGATGCCCGCAGCCGCGCTGCTCGGCGGTGTCGCCGTCCCGGCGATCGCGCTCACCCTCGGGTGGGAGTGGGCCTTCGTCGTCGGAGCGGTGCTCGCCGTCCTCGCCGGGGTGCTGCTCCCCGCCGACGTGGCGCCCCCGCGGCGGCGTGAGGCGCAGGCGGAGCTCGTCGGGGGAGGCCCGGAGCGCGCCGAGCCCGGTCGTGGCGCCGCCACCGCCGGGTCGACGGCCGCCGCGGGCCGAGCGGGACGATCGCGGCGCGCCGCCCGCCCCGATCTCGGGACCGGGTTGCTGGTGCTGTACGCCGTGGTCGGACTGCTCGGTTCCGCGAACGCCGGCGCGATGGTCGGGTTCATCACCAGCGCCGCCGAGGCATCGGGGCTCGGGCCGGGCGCAGCCGGGCTCGTGCTCAGCCTCGGGTCGCTGCTGGGGGTCGCCAGTCGGATGTTCCAGGGGTGGCAGGTCGACCACCACGGCATCCTCCCGATCCAGCGCCTCGTCTGGTTGTTCGGGCTCGGCGGGCTCGGGGTGCTGGTGATGGCGATCGACGCTCCGATCACCTACGTGCTCGCGCCGATCCCGGCCTTCGCGTTCGGCTGGGCGTGGCCCGGGCTGTTCAACCTCTCCGTCATCCGCAACAACCCGTCGGCGCCCGCGGCGGCCACCGGCATCAGCCAGGTCGGCGTGTTCGCCGGCGCCGCCCTGGGGCCGGCCGTCGGCGGTGTCGTGATCGACGACGGGGGCTACCGCCTGCTGTGGCTGCTCGGCGCCGCGACGCTGCTCGTCGGCTCGATGCTCGCGGTCCTCCTGCGCACGAGGATCCGTGCCAGCCGCGTCGCGACCGCCCCGGCGCTCCTCTGAGCCGACGCTCCGCCCGCCCCGACCCTCCGACGGGCGCGGCCCCGGCGCCCCGGTCCCGTCCGCCGGTCGCAGGCGCGGACGCGACGCCGGGTACCGTGGAGACGTCGAAGGAGGACCTCATGTCCGATCTGATCATCCGCAACGGCGTCGTCGTCGACGGGACCGGTGCGCCGCGCCGGACCGCCGACGTCGCGATCGAGGGGGACCGCATCGTCGCCGTCGGCGCCGTCTCCGCCCACGAACCCGCGGCGCGCGAGATCGACGCGACCGGGCTCGTCGTCACCCCCGGCTGGGTCGACATCCACACCCACTACGACGGCCAGGTCACCTGGGACCCCGACCTCGCTCCGTCGTCGGTCAACGGCGTCACCTCGATCGTGATGGGCAACTGCGGGGTGGGCTTCGCGCCGGCCCGCCCCGACCGCCACGACTGGCTGATCCGCCTGCTCGAGGGGGTCGAGGACATCCCCGGCTCCGCTCTGGCCGAGGGGATGACGTGGGGGTGGGAGAGCTTCGACGAGTACCTCGACGTCCTCGACTCCATGGAGTGGACGCTCGACGTCGGAACCCAGGTGCCCCACGCCGCGCTGCGCACCTACGTCATGGGCGAGCGGGGTGCGGATCACACCTCGACCGCCACCGACGACGAGATCGCGGCGATGCGCGACATGACCGAGTCCGCGATCCGCAACGGCGCGCTCGGGTTCACGACCTCGCGCACGTGGGCGCACCGGACCTCGTCGGGGGAGTCGATCGGCACCCTGCGGGCCACCGCCGACGAGGTGGTCGGCGTCGCCCAGGCGCTGGGCCGCGCCGGGACGGGTGTGATCCAGCTGATCTCCGACGTGTACCAGTCGGGAGACGACGAGCTCGTCGAGAACGAGCTCGACCTCCTCGGCCGGATCGTCACCGAGGTCGGTCGACCGATGAGCTTCACGGTCCAGCAGAACGACGAGACCCCGACGCGCTGGCGTGAGCTGGTCGAGCGCATCGAGGGCTGGTCGGCCGACGGGGCCGACGTGCGCGCCCAGGTCGCGGTCCGCCCGATCGGGGTGCTGCTCGGGTTGTCGGCGACCGCCAACCCGCTGCGTCGCTGCCCGACCTACGCCCGCCTCCACGACCTCCCGGTCGCCGAGCGGGTCGCCCACCTCGCGGATCCGCAGGTGCGCGCCGACATCGTCGCCGAGCACGCCGAGGCCCGGGTGAGCGACTTCCCGGCGCTCATCCACGCGGGCTTCGACCGCATGTACCCGCTCACCGACCCGCCGGACTACGAGCCGACCCCCGAGGACAGCGTCGCCGGGCTGGCGGCCGCCGAGGGCGTCGAGCCGGTGCAGAAGATGTACGACCTGATGCTCGCCGACGACGGAGCGCAGCTGCTGTACATGCCGCTGATGAACTACGCCCACGGCGACCTCGACGACGTGCGCGAGATGATCCTGTCCGACCACTCGATGTTCGGGTTGTCCGACGCGGGGGCGCACTGCAACGTGATCTCCGACGGGACGTTCCCGACCACCGCGATCACGCACTGGACCCGTGACCGCCGACGCGGCGAGCTGATCGACCTCGAGTTCGTCGTCCACCAGCAGACCCAGCGCACCGCCGCCCACGTCGGCTGGCTCGACCGCGGGGTCATCGCTCCCGGCTACCTCGCCGACCTCAACGTGATCGACCACGAGCGCCTGGCGCTGCACCCGCCCCACCTCGTCGCCGATCTGCCCGCCGGCGGGACGCGCCTCATGCAGACCGCCGACGGCTACGTCGCGACGATCAAGCGCGGACGGGTCACCGTGGAGGACGGCGAGCTCACCGGCGACCGCCCCGGTCGGCTCCAGCGCGGCACCCGCTCCGCCCCGGTGGCGGTCGAGGCCTGACCGACCCGGCTGCCACGGTGTCGACCCCGCCGCCGGCGGCCCCGGCCGCCCCGCGCAGCTCGACCTCGGCATCGGCCGGTCGCGGCGGGGCGCGGCGGCGGGCGATCCCGCTCAGGAGACGCGCGGCGCGTCGGGATCGACGAAGCGGTCGCGCAGCTCGCGCTTGAGCACCTTGCCCGTGGCGTTGCGTGGCAGCTCGTCGACGATCGCGATGTCGTTCGGGACCTTGAACTTCGCGAGCTGCCCGACGCAGTGCTGGACGACCGTCGATCGGTCGATCTCGGCGCCGGGCTTCAGCGCGAGCACGGCGAGGCCGGCCTCGCCCCACCTGTCGTTCGGGACCCCGATCACCGCGGCCTCGGCCACCTCGGGGAGCTGGTACAGCACGTTCTCGACCTCGGCCGGGTAGACGTTCTCCCCGCCCGAGATGTACATGTCCTTCCAGCGATCGACGATGTAGACGAAGCCCTCGTCGTCGACGCGCGCCGCGTCGCCGGTCTTGAGCCACCGCCCCTCGAACGCGTCGGCGGTCGCGTCGGGTCGGTTCCAGTACCCGGGGGTGATGTTCGGCCCGGCGACCCACAGCTCACCGACCTCGTCGGGCCCGCGGTCGGCGCCCTCGTCGTCCACGATGCGGAACTCGGTGTGCATCAGCGCCTTGCCGGTCGAGCCGATCTTGCGCAGCGCGTCGGCCGGATCGAGGAAGATCGACGCCGGGCTGGTCTCGGTCATCCCGAAGCCCTGCATCAGGGTGACGCCACGCTCCTGCCAGGCCTCCATGATCGTCAGCGCGCAGGGCGCCCCGCCGACCCCGGCGCTGCGCAGGCGCGACAGGTCGGTCGAGTCGAAGTCCTCGTGCTGCATCATGAACTGGTACGGGGCCGGGACCCCGAAGAGGTGGGTGATCCCCTGCGACTCGTCGCCCAGCAGGGCGAGGGCGCGGCCCGGCTCGAACTCCTTCACCAGCACGACGGTCCCGCCGGCGTGGAGCACCGGGTTGCTGTAGCAGTTGAGCCCGCCGGTGTGGAACAGCGGGAGGATGTTCAGGTGGACGGTGTCGATCCCGACCGCCGCCGGCACGCCGAGGTTGACGCAGTTCCAGAAGTTCATCCCGTGGGTGATCATCGCCCCCTTGGGCAGGCCGGTCGTGCCCGAGGTGTACATGATCGTCACGACGTCGTCGTGGGTGAGCTCCGGGGCGTCGTACCCCCCGCCCGCCGCCTCGGCGAGGGCGCGCTCGTAGGCGCTGTCGTCGGTGCCGCCGTCGATCTCGAGCAGCTCGGGGATCGCGCAGCGCCGCTGCAGCTCCTCGGCCGACCCGTCGAACGAGGCGTCGTGGATCATCAGGGTGGGGGAGCTGTCGCCGACGACGTACTCGAGCTCGGCCACCGTCAGGCGCCAGTTGAGCAGGACGCAGATCGCCCCGGTCCGCACGCACGCGAACTGCAGGTCGAAGTACTCCACGCCGTTGTGCGCGAGCATCGCCACCCGGTCGCCGCGCCCGACCCCGATCGAGGCGAGGTGGGAGGCGAGCGCGTCGACGCGTCGGTCGAGGTCGGCGTAGGTGAAGGTGCGGTCGGTGCCGAGGCAGCGGATCGCCTCCCTGCCGCCGCGGTTCCGGGCGTGGTGGGCGATCCAGTCGTAGGCGCGCACGGCGCCGTGCCCGGGCGGGCGAGGTGACGTGAGCGCCGCCGTCCGGTCGGGGTCGGTGGTGAGCTGCGCGGTGGACGTCGACACGATCCCTCCTTCGGTCGCCCGCCGACGCTAGCGAACCGGCGGCCGGTGGCTCGGCTCGGGCCCCGACGTGTCGTGTCAGCGGATCGGCGGGGCCGAGGCGGGGAGGTCGCGGTAGGTGTCCTGCAGCTCGCGCTTGAGGACCTTGCCCGACATGTTCCTCGGCAGGTCGTCGTCGCGCACGACGAGGTAGCGCGGCAGCTTGTAGTCGGCGAGGGTGCCGCGGCACGCCTCGAGGACCGCCGCCGGGGTCACCGAGTCGTCGCCGACGGCCACCACCGCCGGGGTCTCGCCCCATCGCTCGTCGGCCACCCCGATGACCGCCACCTCGCGCACCCCGGGCAGGTGCGCGAGGAGCCGCTCGATCTCGGCCGGGTACACGTTGAGGCCGCCGGAGATGAGCATGTCCTTCACCCGGTCGACGACGTGCAGGTGGCCCTCGTCGTCGAGGCGGCCGACGTCGCCGGTGTGCAGCCACCCGCCGTGCAGCGCCGCCGCGCTCTCCTCGGGGCGGTTCCAGTAGCCGATCATGTTCTGGGTGCCGGCGACGAGGATCTCGCCGACCTCGCCGGTCGCGACGGAGCGGTCGTCGGCGTCCGCGATCCGGATCCGACCGTGCATCACCGCGAGACCGGCCGATCCCAGCTTGCGCAGCGCGTCGGCCGGTGCGAGCACCGTGCCGGCGGCGGAGGCCTCGGTGAGGCTGTAGCCCTGGGCCATCGGGACGTCGCGGGCCTGCACGGCGCGGATCAGCGACTCGGGGACCGCCGCGCCCCCCGACGACGCGATCCGCCACGACGTCAGGTCGGTGTCGTCCCAGCGGGGGTGGTCGAGCATCGCCCGGTAGATCTGGGGCACGGCGAACAGCCCGGTGATGCGCTCGCCCTCGAGCAGCTCGAGGGCGCGCCCGGGGTCGAACGCCCGCTCCAGCACCACGCACCCGCCGCTCCAGTAGGTGAACAACCACACGGCGAGCCCACCGGTGAACGCCAGGGGGAACGGCAGCAGGACCCGGTCGTGGACGCCGAGCGACATCGCCTGGGCCCACCCGCGCGACCCGGCGTCCCACGAGTCGTGGGTGAGGACCGCCCCCTTCGGGTCCCCGGTCGTGCCGGACGTGTAGCAGATGAACGCCGGGGCCGGTCCGCCCGCGGTCGGATCGGGCGCGGGGATCCCGTCGGCGAGCCGCATCCCCTCGAGGTCGTCTGCGTCGACGACGCGTCGATCGCCGAGGCGGTCGAGGGCTCCGGCGAAGCTCGATTCGCTGACGACGATCCGGCAGTCGGCGTCGTCGGCGACGTAGGCGACCTCGGTGGCCGTCGAGCGGGTGTTCATCGGCACGACGATCGCGTCGAGCTTGAGCGTGGCCATCGTGACGTCGCACCACTCCGGTCGGTTGCCCATCAGGAGCCCGACGCGGTCACCGGCGCCGACGCCCGCGGCAGCGAACCCGGCGGCGAGCTCGTCGCTGCGCCGGTGGAGCTCGCGCCAGGTGGACGACCGGCCCTCGAAGCGCAGACCGACGTCGTCGGGGCGCATCCGCGCCCAGTAGCGACCGATCTCGGCCAAGTGGATCATCGTGGAGCCCCCTCACGTCGAGCGCGCCTCGGGATCGGCCGCTGCGTCGACGAGACAGTACGTTCCGGCCGATGGCGGCGTCGGCTCGGATCGGGATCACCCTCCTCTCGGGCGACGACGGGATCGCCCCGGCCGAGCTGGCCCGCGCCGTCGAGGATCGGGGCTTCGAGTCGCTGTGGCTGCCCGAGCACAGCCACATCCCGGTGAGCCGGGAGACGCCGTGGCCGGGTTCGCTCACCGGGGAGCCGCTGCCGGAGATCTACTCCCACCTGCTCGACTGCACGGTGTCGCTCGCGATGGCCGCGGCGGTGACGACGACGCTGCGACTCGGGACGAGCGTCGTGCTGCTCGGGGCGCGCGACCCGATCTGGACGGCGAAGGAGTACGCCACCCTCGACGCGCTCAGCGGTGGTCGCGTCGAGCTCGGCGTCGGGATGGGCTGGAACCGCGAGGAGCTGGGGAACCACGGGGTGTCCTTCCCCGACCGGTGGGAACGGACCCGCGAGTCGGCCGAGGCCGTCCGGGCGCTGTGGCGCGACGACGTCGCCTCCTACGCGGGGGACCACGTCCGCGTCGAGGCGTCCTGGGCGTGGCCGAAGCCCGCCCAGGCGGGGGGTCCGCGGATCCACCTCGGTGGGGGAGCGGGCCCGCGGTTGCTCGGTCACGTGGCCCGCTGGGCCGACGGGTGGATGCCGATCAGCGCCCGCCCCTCGCTCGCGTCGAGGCTGGGACGGCTCGCCGAAGCGTGCGAGCGCGAGGGTCGCGACCCCTCGGAGGTCCAGGTCAGCGTCTTCGGGGCGAACCGCGACCCCGCGGCGATCGCGAACCTGCTCGACGAGGGGGTGCACCGCGTGGTGCTCACCCTCGACTCCCACCGGCGCGACGACGCGCTGCGCCAGCTCGACGACTGGGCTCCGCTCGCGACCCCCTGACCCGCCCCGTCGCCGACCAGGGCCTTCGCCGCACGACGTCGGTGAGCGCTGCCGGCGACGAGGTCGCTCGCCGCCCGATCGTGGCGCGGGCGAGGCGCCGTGCCACCCTCGTGCGATGAGCCCCACCTCGACCGATGACCTCCCCGTCGACGGATCGGCGACGGTGCGCCTCGACGTCGCCCCGGACGTGGTGTTCGCCGCGCTCACCGACCTCGACGTCCTGCCGACCCTGAGCCCGGAGAACGAGCGTTGCGAGCTGCTGGAGGGATCGGACGCGGTCGAGGTGGGCGCGCGCTTCCGTGGGTGGAACCGCTCGGGCGACCACGAGTGGCACGCCGACTGCGTCGTCACCGAGCTGGAGCCCGGCCGCCGCTTCGCCTACGAGGTCCCGCCCGGCTTCGAGCACGCGACCACGTGGAGCTACGAGATCGAACCCGACGGTGACGGAAGCGTCGTCACCGAGTCGTTCCACGCCCCGATGCTCGCGCTCCCCGACGTCTACCCGGGCCGGATCGAGGGTCGCTGCGAGAACCTCCGGAGAGCGTGCGAGACCACCTTGGCCAACCTCAGGGCCCACCTCGAGTCCTGACCGTCGCGGCCGGGCTGAGGCCCCCGGGCGGTGGGGACTTCGTCGATCGTCGCGAATCGGCTCCGCGGCGGCGGGGTACCCACCGGGCATGGCGTCGAAGGGTGTACCCCAGTTCCGATCGACCGACCACGCCGGGACCCCGTGGTTGGACCAGGCGGTGTGTCGAGGGCGGACCGATCTGTTCTTCGGTCGCACCTCCGAGCGACCGGAGCGTCGGGCCCGTCGGGAGCGCATCGCCGCGATGCTGTGCGCCCAGTGCCCGGTGAGCGTCGAGTGCCGGGACTTCGCCCGCCGCAACCGCGAGTACGGGTTCTGGGGCGGGGAGGACGAGCAGGAGCGCCACGTCGCCGGGTACCACCTCACGGCGCCGATCGGTCTGAACCAGCCGCGCTCGGCCTGACTCCGCCCCGGCGTCCTGCGGCGTCAGCGTTGGTGGCGCGGGCAGAAGTAGGAGGTTCGGCCGCCGACCTTCACCCGCTCCATCGGGACGTCGCAGCGGGGGCACGACTCGCCCCTCTCCCGTGATCCGCTCTGGATCAGGACCCCGTGGTGGGATCCGTTGCGCTCGAGGACGCGCCGGCGCGTGCGGCGCAGACCCGTCCACAGGTCGTCGAGATCGTCGCCGACGATCTCCGATGCGGTGCGCCGGGGATCGGCCTTGCCCTGGTACAGGATCTCGTCGGCGATCAGGTTGCCGATCCCCGCGATGCGGCGCTGATCCATCAGCAGGCCCTTGATCGTGGCCCGCGACCCGGCGAGCACGTCGCGGAACGTGGACTTGTCGAGCTCGAGCACGTCGACGCCCAGGCGGCCCTCGTCGACGTCGATCTCGAGCGTCGCGAGCCGCAGCAGGTCCTCCAGCAGCAGCTCGTGCTCGTCGTCGATCTCGAGGGCGAGGCGCACGTGGTCCTCGCGCACCTCGCGGGTGCGGCGCGTCCCGTCGGCGCGGGCGATCTCGCCGTCGAGCTGCAACCAGCCCCGCAAGCCGAAGGTGAGCGCCATCGTGCGGTCGCCGGAGAGGTCGAGCAGCAGCAGCTTGCCGATCCGTCGGACGTCGCGGATCGTCGCCCCGCCGACGACGCCGTGGACGTGCGCGACCTCGGCGTCGTAGCCCTCCTCGGCGCGCCGCAGCAACCTCTCGTCGCGGACGTCGATGCCGGTGATCGTGCCGCCGATGACGGGGCGTGCGGTCCGCGCGTACGCCTCGACCTCGACGAACTCCGGCACCTCAGCCGACCCGCAGCGCGTCGATCGATGGTCGGTGGTCGTCGAGATCGTCGGGCACGCCGGGCCCGTACCCCGGCTCACGTCGGAGGAAACGCGCCCCGCCGCGGCCCGGTCACGTCAGGTGAGCTCGCGACGCACCGTCGGCACGACCTCGTCGAGGTAGGCGTCGAGGGCGTCGGCGTCGACCGGGAGGCGGAGCGCCACGTTCACGAGGTCGGCGCCCGCCTCGCGGTGTGCGGCGATCTGCTCGATCGCGGACTCGGGGGTGCCGGTCAGCGCCCCGGCCGTGACGCGCTCGGCATCGTCTCCCCACCGCTCCCGGATCCGCTCGAGCTCGGCGTCGGCCTCGGCGCGGGTGGCGCGCAGGTGGAACGCGAGGTTGACCGATCGTTGCAGGGTGGCCGGATCGCGATCGATGTCCTCGCAGGCGGCATCGAGTCGTCGGTTCAGACGCCGGTACTCGTCGGCGCCGACGTAGGGCACGTTCCACCCCGAGCAGTACCGGGCCGCGACCGCGGGGGTGCGCCGGGGCCCGCGACCGCCGGTCCACAACGGGATGGAGCCGTCGAGGGGGCCGGGCACGCAGCGCACGTCGTCGACGCGGTGGTGGGCGCCGTGGAACGTGGTGGCGTCGTCGTCGCCTCCGGGGCGCAGCATCGACGAGATGATCTCGAGACCCTCGGTGAGCTGATCGAAGCGCACCCCGATCTCGTCGAAGTCGTAGCCGTGGGCGCGGAACTCCGGTTCGTGCCACCCGGCCCCGAAGCCCGGTTCGAAGCGACCGCCCGAGATGTGGTCGATCGCGACGATCGACTTCGCGAGCAGCGCCGGGTTGCGGTACGGGACGCAGAAGACGAGGCAGCCGATCCGCGCCCGCGACGTCGTGGCGGCCAGCGCGCCGAGCGTCGCGACGGCCTCGAAGTGCGGGGTCGTCCCCCCGGCCGGCGGTGCCTCGTAGAGGTGGTCCCACACCGAGATCCAGTCGACGACCTCGTCGAGGCGCTCCCACAGCGCGACGAGCTCGGCCATCGTCGCGTTCTGCTGACCGACGTGGACGCCGAGGCCCACGGCGCGCCGCGCCGGGTGATCTCCCATCGCCGCATGCTCGCGCGACGCCGTCCTCGACCCGGTGCTCAGGTGATCGGGCGCAGGCCGTCGCCGCCGGCGTCGAGGCGCCACGTCGAGGTGGTCGACCCGGTGTCGTCGACGAAGGCGACGTCGAGGTGGTCGCGTCGCACGTCGAGCCACGCCGAGCCGCGCCCGGTGAGGTCGAGCGATTCGATGTGGGGGTTGAGGTGCCGCAGCCACCGACCGAGCGCGCCGGCGGGCACGGGGACCGGCAGCGCGTCGCCGACCGACTCGGCGAAGGGGACCGACGCGATGGAGGGGACCGTCACCTCCGGGATCGGGCGACCGCGCCCGACGTCGAGCGAGGTGACGAAGCCGGCGTGGAGGTCACCCGAGCAGATCAGGGCGCGCCCGGCCACGGGCTGGAGCAGCGATGCGAGGCGGCGCTGCTCGACCGGGTAGCCGTCCCACTGGCCCGGGTTGACGAGGGGTGTCGAGCGCAGGCGACGGCGGGGGCCGGGGAGGCGGGCGAGGTGCAGCGGCGAGGCCTGCACCGGGGTGCCGAGCACCAGCCAGGTGCCGTCGTGCGCGGCGTCCGCGACGCAGCCCTCCAACCAGTCCCACTGCTCGGGCGCGAGGATCCGCCGATCGTCGTCGGGATCGACGAGCGCCGGGCCCGCCGTGCGCACCGGTCGGCTGCGCCCGGCGTGGCGGGCGTCGACGAGGACGACGTCGACGAGCCCGCCGACGCGCAGGCGGCGGTCCATCTCCGTCGGGCCGTCTCCGGTCGGGTCCTGGGGGACCCAGTCGAAGAAGGCGCGCCGGGCGTTCTCGTGGCGCTGGGGCCAGTCGACCGGGACCTCGTCGAGGTCGGCGGGGCCGCCGTGGCGCCAGGCGTCGTCGGCCACCTCGTGGTCGTCCCACACGTTGATCCACGGCGCCGCGGCGTGGGCGGCCTGGAGCGACGGGTCGCCGCGGTACTGGCGGTACCGGGCGCGGTACTGCTCCTCGTGGAGGCAGCGCCCCGACGGGACGTGCCGGGGGTGGGGGTGCTCGTAGACGTAGTCGCCGAGGTGGACGACGAGGTCGAGGTCGCGCTCGGCGAGGTGGCGGTAGGGGGTGAACGGCGCGGTGACGAGGCGAGCGCAGCTCGCCAGCCCGATCGCGAACCTCTCCGCCTCGGCCGGCAGGGTCGCCGTCGTGCCGATGGCGGAGTGCTCGACCGTCCCGTCGCGACGGTCGACCGCGAAGCGGTAGCGCAGCCGGGTGCCCGGCTCGAGACCGTCGACGCGCACGTTCACCGTCGGGGGGACCGGGTCGGGATCGACCTCGCCCTCGCGCACGATCGTCTCGAAGCTCGCGTCGAGCGCGACCTGCCACCGCACGGCCCCGTCCGCGCCGTCGACCGCGGTCCACAGCGAGACGGCGTCGGTCGCCGGGTCGCCGCTCGCGACACCGAGGGCGAAGCGCGGGTGCTCGGGCGCGCTCACCTCGACGCCAGCTCGATGATCGCCTCGTGCTCGACGGCGGCCACGTCGACGCCGTCGGCCGAGATGCGCACGTCGAGCACGGCACGCTCACCGGCCCGGCTGTCGAAGCGGTCCGCGACGCGAGCCCGGGCCCTCAGCAGGGAGCCGACGGGGGCGGTCGCGAGGTGGACGACGTCGCTGCGCACGTGGATCCACGGCCCGCGCGCGAGTCGGTCGTGGCAGAAGCCGTTCGCGATCCGGGGCCAGGTCACCGGGTGCGCGATCGACCTCTCGGCGTAGATCGCGCAGTCGTCACCCGCACGAGCGCCGTAGTTGGACCACGAGGGGTCGACGACGAACTCGACCGGGTCGAGCTCGGGTCCGTCCGCCTCGGACGGGGCGATCGCCGACGACCGGAACGTCGCCTCGGCGCGCGCCTCGCCGTCGACGCGCGCCGCGACGTGCGCGACCTCCCCGTCGTCGCCGCCCCCGACGTCGCGATCGGGATCGGGATCGGGATCGTCGACCGTGCAGTCGACGCGCTCCCCGTCGAGGACCGGCTGGCGGAACCGCACGCCCGCACCGCCTCCGGCGAGCCACGCCTCCCCCCAGCCGACCGCCGGGAGGTGGGTGAGGTAGGCGTAGATCGTCACCCCCGCCACGAGGGCGCCCGCGAAGCCGGCGGCACGTGCGCCGGCGTCGGTGTGGATCGGGTTGTCCGCGTGCTCGGGCAGGTTGACCGCCGCGGTGGACCAGTCGTCGAGTCGCATCGGCGGAGTCTGCCAGGTCGCCCGAGTTTCACCGGCCGCGCACGCGGGAACCCGCCGCCCCATGAGCGACGCGCACCCCTCGGTCGGCGAGGCCGACTCCTCCGAGCACGACACCGTCGGGCGTGGCGAGCCGGGAGCGACCCCCGCCGTCACGTCGCGGGGCTCGATGTCGATGCCACGGCTCGGCTTCGGGACCTACGAGCTCGAGCCCGACGACGCCGAGCGGATGGTCACCGCCGCGCTCGACGTCGGCTTCCGCCACGTCGACACCGCCCAGATGTACGGCAACGAGGAGGCCGTCGGTCGCGCGATCGCGGCATCGGGGGTGAGCGCCGACGACGTCTTCGTCACGACGAAGGTCTCCAACGACCACCACGAGCCGCACGCCCTGCAGGAGTCCGTGGAGCGCAGCATCGAGCGCCTGGGCCTGGAGCACGTCGACCTGCTGCTGATCCACTGGCCCGTCGACTTCGACCGTGTGTCGGCGACGCTCGCCGCGCTGGAGAACGTCCACGCCGCCGGCCTCACGCGCCACATCGGCGTCTCGAACTTCACCGTCGAGCAGCTCGACGAGGTCGCGTCGATGGCCCCGCTCGAGGCCCTGCAGGTGGAGTGCCACCCGTTCTTCCGCCAGGACGAGCTGCGCCGCTGGTGCCGCGACCACGACTGGGCGTTCACCGCCTACTCGCCGATCGCCCGCGGCGAGGTGTTCGACGACGAGGTGATGGCCGAGATCGCCGAGCGTCACGACTGCACCCCGTCGGCGGCCGCGCTCGCGTGGCTGCTCACCCTCGACGGCGTGGCGGCGATCCCGCGCACCGGTGACGTCGATCACCTGCGCGACAACTGGAGCGCCCGTGAGATCGAGCTCGACGCCGACGCGCTCGACGCGATCGCCGGGCTCGACGAGCGACGCCTCGTCGACCCGGCGTTCTCGCCGTGGTGACCCGGCACCCGCCCCGCGGTTCGAACCGGTGCGCTGGTTGGCGACGCCGAGCAGGGGGTACCGGAACCCCATGAGCGTTGACGACACGATGACCATCGACGACCTGCGCGACCGGCTGCGGGGCGAGCGGACGGCGATGCTGACCACCGTCGACGAGCGCGGCACCCTGTCGGCGCGACCGCTGCGCATCCAGACCTACAACGACTACGGCGACGTGTTCTTCCTGGTCGCGCGCAGCGCTGACTGGGTCTCGCTCGGCACCACCGAGGCGGCCAACGCCGCGATCGTCGACGAGGGGAGCACCTGGGTCTCCATCGCCGGCCGCCTCCACTTCGTCGACGACCCGAAGCTGCTCGAGGAGATGTGGGACGAGGCCTCCGCCGCCTACTTCCCCGGCGGGTCGGCGGACGCCGTCGTCGGGCACCTGCAGTCCGACCGGTGGGAGTACTGGACGGCGCCGACCGCGGCCGTGCAGGTCGTCGAGTTCGTCAAGTCGAAGGTGTCCGACAACACCCCCGACGTGGGCCGCAGCGGGACGATCGAGACCTGACCCCCCTCGCCGGGCGGTCCCCGACGTGGGCCGTCACCACGGCTCAGTTGCGCGGGACCTCGTTCCACGGCACCGACTTGTCGACGCGCGGTTCGCCCGGGAGCCCCAGGATCTGCTCGCCGAGGATGTTGCGCATGATCTCCGACGTCCCGCCCTCGATCGAGTTGGCACGGACCCGCAGGAACGCGTAGCGCAGGCCGCGGGTGCTGCCGCTCGTGTCGAGGTCCTCGGGCCGACGGAACGTGTAGTCGTAGTCGATCAGGGCATCGGGCCCCAACAGGTCCACGCAGAACGAGTAGAGGCCCTTGTTGAGCTCGGAGTAGGCCAGCTTCGCGGTGGACATCTCCGGGCCCGGGTTGCCCGCCTTCGCGTTCTGCGCCGCACGCATGTTGGTGAGCCGACCGACCTCGGCGCGCACCCACCACCGCATCAGGCGGTCCTTGTCGGCGGGGTGGCGGCGCGCCTCGTCGAGCGAGCGCCACACGTCGACGGCGTCGTTGGCGGCCCCTCCGCGCGGCGGGGTGGAGCCCCCGCCGCCGCCGATCGCGCTCCGCTCGTTCATCAGCGTCGTGAGGCTGGCGCGCCAGCCCTCGCCGACGTCACCGATGCGGTGGGCGTCGGGGACCCGCACGTCGGTCATGTACACCTCGTTGAACTCGGCCTCACCGGTGATCTGGCGCAGCGGGCGCACCTCGACCCCGTCCGCGGCCATGTCGAGGGCGAAGTAGGTCATCCCCTTGTGCTTCGGCGCGTCGGGGTCCGTGCGGGTGACGAGCATCCCGAAGTCGGCGAGGTGGGCGAGGGTGTTCCACACCTTCTGGCCGTTGACGATCCACTCCTCGCCGTCGCGCACGGCGCGGGTGCCGAGCCCGGCGAAGTCCGAGCCGGCTCCCGGCTCGGAGAACAGCTGGCACCAGCGCTCCTCGCCGGTGAACATCGGCCGCAGGAAGCGCTCCTTCACCTCGTCGCTGCCGTGGGTCGCGATCGTCGGTCCGGCGAGGGCCATGAAGAACGTGCGCGGATCGGTGGGCTGGGCGCCGGCCTCGCGCAGGCGACGTTCGACGAGCTTGTTCAGCTCGGGTCGCACGCCGAGCCCGCCGTCGCCCTCGGCGAAGTGCACCCACGCCAGCCCGGCGTCGTAGCGAGCTCCGCGGAACGCGATGTCGTCCATCGACGTCGGATCGTGGGCGGCGAGGAAGTCGTCGAGGGCGCCTCGCACCCGCTCGGTGTCGGGATCGGTGGCGGTGGCGGTGGTCGCGGGGGCGTCGTCGAGCGCGGTCATCCTCCGAGTGTCGCGCGCCGCGCCACCGCGAGCGCACTCCGCTCGCTCGGTCGTGGCGACGGGCCGCGCCGTCCGCCGAGCGGCGTGCCACGCTGGGTGGATGTCACCGCGCTCGATCGGGCTCTCGCAGCCGCTGAACGACTACCTCACCGCTCGCACGTCACCTCCCGACGACGTGCAGCGCTCCCTGATCGAGCGGACGGCGGCGCTCGGCGACGTGGCGGGGATGCAGATCGCGCCCGAGCAGGGTGAGCTGCTCGCGTCGCTGACGGCGCTGCTCGCACCGTCGTTCGTCGTCGAGGTCGGGACCTTCACCGGGTACTCGGCGCTGGCGATCGCTCGCGAGCTCGTCGACCCGGCTCGGCTGCTGTGCTGCGACGTGAGCGCCGAGTGGACCGACATCGCCCGCGAGCACTGGCGAGCCGCCACGGTCGAGCACCGCATCGACCTGCGCCTCGCGCCGGCGATCGAGACCCTGCGGGCGCTCCCCGAGGACGGGCCGCTGATCGACCTCGCGTTCGTCGACGCCGACAAGGGCGGCTACGTCGACTACTACGAGGAGCTGATGCGGCGACTCGCCCCGGGCGGGGTGGTGCTCGTCGACAACACCCTGTGGTCCGGCGATGTCGTCGACACCGACGGCGGGGACGCGTCGGGCGTTCCGTCGGACGACACCGCCGCCATCCGGGCGTTCAACGACCACGTGGCCGCGGACCAGCGCACCCGTCAGGTGATCATCCCGATCGGTGACGGCCTGACGCTCATCCGCCGCGCCCCGGGCTGAACGGCCGGTCCGACGGATCGGAGGATCGCCGGCCGCCATCCGGCGGCCGGCGGCCCCGGCGGCCGGCGCTTCAGCGCTCGGAGAGCTCGATGCGATCGACGAACGCGGCGATGCGCTCGGCCACGTCGGAGGCGTGCGACTCCTCGTGCATCGAGTGGCCGCCCCCCTCGATCACCGCGACCGACGCGTCGGGCATCTTGCGCTGCATGTACTCGCCCGCTCCGGCGTACTCGGGGCGGTCGTCGCCGCCGGCGAGCACGAGCGTCGGGACCGCCATCTCGGCCAGCCGGTCCATGACGACGGAGTCCTCCTGCAGGTTGAGCGCGGCGACGTGCTCGGGGACCCCGAAGCGGTGGGCGTTGCGGCGGGAGCGCTCGTTCCAGCCCTCCCGCTTGTCGGGGTCGCGGTAGCCCGGGCCCGTGTTCAGCACCACGAGGCCGCGCGCCACGTCGGGACGGGTCGCGGCGTGGGCGAGCGCGAGGTAGCCGCCGAGCGAGTGCCCGACGAGGACCGGGCGCCCGTCGAGCTCCGCGATGACCGCGTCGAGGTCGGCGAGCGCGGCGTCTCGGGTGTAGGCCTGCGGATCACCGGGTCGCGGCGAGTCCCCGTGGCCGGGCAGGTCGACGGCGACGACGGTGAAGCGGTCGGCGAGGAGGTCGCCGCAGGCGTCCCACGTGGCGGCCGTCATCCCGAGGCCGTGGAGGAGGACGATGGGGGGCCCGGACCCCCGGCGGACGGTGTTGAGCTGCACGTCTCCCGACCGTACCGAGCGCGACCGGCGGCGGCGGTGTCCGATCGACCGCTCGGAGGGGGGGGTCCCGTGCCGGCGTGGGAGCTCGAGCCCGTCGGTGACGTGGGGCACCATGACGAACGACACCCCGGTCGCGCTGCTGCCGAGGCCGTCGCGCACCGATGCTGGGGTGTGAGACTCGACGCCCGCGCCCCTCGACCGGTCCCGTCCCCGGATCGGAGCCTGCGCTCCCGCCTGGCCGGTCGCGCCTGGTCGCGGGCAGGAGCGGTGGCGGCGGTCCTCGCGACCGGGCCGACACGTCGGGCCCTGTCGCTGTCGACCCGCTCGGCGCTGCTCGTCGTCGGATCGATCACGATCGCCGTCTCCGCGTCGGTCACGCTGTGGACCGGCCTCGGCGCCGGACCGCTCGACCTCTTCATCGGGTCGATCGCCCGCCGCAGCGGCCTGCCGCTCTCGCTCGCGGTGTGGGCGACCGTCGGCACCCTCATGGCCGCGGCGTGGGCGCTCGGCCGTCGTCCCGGTCCGGGGACCGTCCTCTCACCGCTGCTCGTCGGGCCCGTCCTGCAGGCGTCGCTGGCGTCGCTGGCGAGCCTCGATCTCCCGTCGTCGCTCGTCGTGCGCGTCGCGATCCACCTCGTCGCGATCGGCGGCATCGGCCTGGGCGCCGGCGCCCTCGTCGTCTCCGGTCTCGGCGCGGGGACGGGTGAGCTGTTCGCGAGCGCGACATCGGATCGCATCGGCCGTCCGGTTCTCCACGTGCGCCCGGTGATCGAGGCGACCTGGGTGGTCCTCGGCGTCGCGCTGGGCGGGCCCGCCGGGCTGGGGACCGTGCTGGTGGCGGTGCTCGTCGGACCGGCCGTCGCCCACGGTCACCGCTGCGTCGACGCGATCGCGGCGCGCTCGATCGCCCGGGTCTCGGCGACCCACGGGACGATCATCGCCCGCGAGCTCGCACGCACCGGCTGATCGGGCCGCACCTCCGCCGACGCCGGGTCAGGGCTCGACGAGCGCAGCGCTGACGTGGGTGTCGAACGACCCGAGCAGATCGGCCACCGCCGCCCGGTCGCCCGACGCGAGGGTGATCGTGCCGTCGTCGATCCGCTCGTCGAGTCGCTCCGGGTACGCGATGACCTCGACGAGCGCGTCACGGGTCAGCTCGACGACCGCGTCGGCCTCGGTGGCCCCCGGGTCGTGGTGGACGGTGTCGTTCTCGACGGTGATGCGGTGGGTGCGTGACCCGTCGACGGCGGGAGCGCCGTCCGCCGCGCCCGGGGCACCGGGGGCCGTGACCTCGACGGGATCGACGTCGGTGATCGTCCACGCCACGGACACGGTGTCGCGGTCGAGCTCGGCCGGGTCGAAGCGGGTCCCCATCATGTCGATCATCTGCTCGCCGGTCATCCCGCTCGCGAGCGCGGGCGGCCCGCCGCGCCCGAGCTGGATCGTGCCGTTCCGCAGCTCGTGGGCGCCCATCAGGTACGCGTTGCGCCACGTGCTCGACTCGGACTGGTAGCCCAGCTGCTCCATCGCGTCGGCCGACAGGGCGCGGGCCTCGCGGTGCTCGGGGTCGGTGAAGATCAGGTGCCCGAGCACCTCGACCGTCCAGCGGTAGTCGGCGCCGTCGAACGCCTCGCGCGCCCCGCGCACGACGGCGTCGGGCCCGCCCATCATCTCGACGTAGCGGCGCCCGGCCTCGACCGGGGGGTGGGGGTGGAGGTTGGCCGGGTTGCCGTCGTACCACCCGAGGTAGCGGTCGTAGACCGAACGGACGTTGTGCGACACGGTGCCGTAGTAGCCCTGCACGTGGGACTGCGACGCGAAGCAGTCGGGGAGCGACGACAGCTCCTCGGAGATCTCGTCGGGGGTGCGCCCGTGGTTGGCGAGACGCAGGGTCTGGTCGTGCATCCAGCGGTACACGTCGCGCTGCAGGCGGAGGAAGGCGTCGACGTCGTCGGTCCCGAAGCGCGGCCAGTGGTGGCTCGCGAACATCGTGTCCGTCGACGGGCCCCACATCCGCAGCGCCTCGTGGATGTACTTGCTCCACGCCAGCGCGTCACGCACCTGAGCCCCGCGGATCGGGTAGAGGTTGTGCAGCGTGTGGGTGCAGTTCTCCGCCATGCAGAGCAGCCGCTTGTCGGGGAAGAAGAAGTTCATCTCCGACGGGGCCTCCGCGTCGGGGGTGCTCTGGAACGCGATCCGCACCCCGTCCACGTCGAGCTCGGTGCCCGTCTCGTGGATGGTCTCGGTCGGTGCGACGAGCGCCGACGTCCCCAGCGGCACGGTCTTGCCGAGCCCGGCGTCGACCTGGCCGCGCGGCCCGAACGGCAGCAGCGGACCGAACTGGTACATCGACCGGCGCCCCATGATCGGCCCGGCGAGGACGTTCTCGCCGACCGCTTCGTGCATGAAGCCCTCGGGGGCGATGACGCGCACGTCGCCGCGCTCGACGGCCTCGCGCGTCGTGACGCCGAGCATCCCCCCGAAGTGGTCGAGGTGGCTGTGGGTGTAGATCACCGCGCTGACCGGTCGCTCGCCGAGGTGCTCGTTCGCGAGCGCGAGGCACGCCGCCGCGCACTCCTGCGCGGTCAGCGGGTCGATGATCAGCCACCCGCTGTCGGCGGCGATGAAGGTGATGTTGCTGAGGTCGTAGCCGCGCGCCTGCCACACCCCGTCGGCGACCTCGAACAGGCCGTGGATCGCGTTCAACCGGCCCTGTCGCCACAGCCCCGGATGGACGGTGTCGGGGGCGTCGGGCGAGTAGCGCAGGAAGTCGTGGTGGGCGATGTCCCACACCGGCCGGCCGTCGCGCTCGATGCGCCCGGTCGGGTGCTGGGCGACGAGACCGCGCTCGGCGCCGGCCAGGTCGACGTCGTCGTCGAAGTCGACCACGGCGGCCGAGTTGCGACGCCGGGTCGCCTCGGTCGCCGGGCGTGGTCCGTCGGAGGGTGCCTCGGCGTGGTCGTCGCTCATCGCGCCAGTCCAGCAGACGCGCCCGACGGGGGCCGAAGGAGGGATCGGCGACCGAGTGGCCCGCTTCGGCGTATCGTCGGCGCCGTGCTCGGACCCGCTCCCTCCCCGACGACGATCGGTTGGCGGGAGTGGATCGCCTTCCCCGACTGGGGGATCGACGCCCTGAAGGCGAAGGTCGACACCGGGGCGCGCACCTCGGCGCTCCACGCCGGGGACCTGGCGATCGTCGACGACACCGACGGCCGCGTGGCACGCTTCACCGTCCACCCGTGGCAGGTGGACGACGACGACGGCGTCGCCGTCGTCGTGCCGCTGCTCGACGAGCGCGAGGTGACCAGCTCGTCGGGGGACCGCTCCGTGCGCCCCGTCGTGCTCGCGACGATCGACCTCGGCGGCGGCCCGCACCGGATCGAGCTGACGCTCACCCGTCGCGACGACATGGGCTTCCGGATGCTGCTCGGCCGGGAGGCGATGGAGGGCCGGTACCTGGTCGATCCCGGGTCGTCGTACCTGTCGGGTCGGCCCGATCTCGTGACCCGTCGCCGCAACCGGGGGCGACGATGAGCGACGGACGGCCGGTCGACCCGGTGCGCACGACGTCGGCGAGCGACGGCGACGGGGCGAGCGGCGTCGGAGCCGGGCGCGTCGGCGACGGGGGCGCGGACCGTGCCGACGACGTCGGCGTCGTCGAGGCGACGAGCCCGGACCCGTCCGTGATCGACCCGGTGACCGCGACGCACCCCCCGGTCACGCGGCGCCGGCGGCACCGTCTGCTGCGCCGGCCGGCCTTCGCGATCGGTGACGTCGAGGTGGCGGCCGGCCGCTCCGACATCGGCCAGATCCCGATCGCCCGCCTCGTCACCGGCAACCAGATCTCGCTGCCGGTGAACGTGGTCCACGGCCGCCACGAGGGCCCGGTCGTCTGGCTCAGCGCAGCGGTGCACGGCGACGAGATCGGGGGCGTCGAGATCATCCGGCGCACCCTCGCGGACGTCGACGCGACCTCCCTGGCGGGGACGATCGTCGCCGTCCCGATCGTCAACGTCCACGGGTTCCTCAACGGCGACCGCTACCTCCCCGACCGGCGCGACCTGAACCGCTCGTTCCCCGGCTCGCCGACCGGCTCGCTCGCCGCTCGCCTCGCCCACCTGTTCATCACCGAGGTCGTGGATCGCTGCGACGTCGGGATCGACCTGCACACCGGCTCGGACCACCGCACCAACCTGCCCCAGATCCGCGCCGACCTCGACGACCCGCGCACCCGGGACCTCGCGATCGCGTTCGGTGCGCCGCTGATGATGCACGCCAAGCTGCGCGACGGCTCGATGCGCGCCGCCGCGACCTCGACCGGCTCGACGGTGCTGCTCTACGAGGGCGGCGAGGCGTGGCGCTTCGACAGGTTCGCGATCGAGGCGGGCGTCGCGGGCGTCGGGCGCGTCCTCGCCCGGCTGGGGATGACCTCGCCGACCGACACCCCTGTCGGCCTCGACGGCGCGCTCGCGACCCCGGTGCCGGCCGAGAGCCGCTCCAGCGGGTGGGTCCGGGTGCGACGCAGCGGCATCGCGCTGCTCGATGTCGAGCTCGGCCAGCACGTCGAGCGCGGCGACGTGATCGCGACGGTGCGCGACTCGGTCGGGCGGCGGCTGAGCCGGACGCGAGCGAGCCGCAGCGGGATGGTGATCGGCCACACCCAGCAGCCGCTGGTCAACCAGGGCGACGCGATCATCCACATCGCGGAGATCGTCGGCTCGCCGTCCGACGGTCCCGTCGAGTCGTCCGAGCGGCCGGTCGAACCCGAGCGCGCCGGGATCGCGACATCGGCCCGTTCCACCCGTCCGCCCGGGGCGCACCCGCCCGATCCGACAGAAACGGAGGCGCACCCGTGAAGCTCGCCATCCTCTCCCGCTCACCCGGCGCGTACAGCACCCACCGCCTGAAGACCGCCGCCCTCGAGCGCGGCCACGAGTGCAAGGTGCTCAACACGCTGCGCTTCGCGATCGACCTCTCGAGCGGCGACCCCGACCTCCAGTTCCGGGGTCGGCAGCTGTCGGACTACGACGCGGTGCTCCCGCGGATCGGGGCGTCGATCACCTACTTCGGCACCGCGGTCGTCCGCCAGTTCGAGCAGATGGACGTCTACACCCCGAACACGGCGAACGGGATCGCGAACTCGCGCGACAAGCTGCGCGCGACCCAGATCCTCAGCCGCCACGACATCGGCATGCCCGCGACCTCGTTCGTGCGCGACAAGGCCGACGTGCTCCCGGCGATCGAGCTCGTGGGAGGCGCCCCCGTGGTGATCAAGCTGCTCGAGGGCACCCAGGGGATCGGGGTGATCCTGGCCCCGGACAAGAAGGTCGCCGAAGCGATCATCGAGACGCTGCAGTCGACCAGGCAGAACGTGCTCATCCAGCAGTTCATCGCCGAGAGCAAGGGTCGCGACATCCGCGCGCTCGTCGTGGGCGACCGCGTCGTGGGGGCGATGCGACGCACGGCGCAGGGTGACGAGTTCCGCTCGAACGTCCACCGCGGCGGCTCGGTCGAGGCGGTCGAGCTGTCCGAGGAGTACGAGCGGACGGCCGTGCGCGCCGCGCAGATCATGGGCCTGCGGGTCGCCGGCGTCGACATGCTCGAGGGCAACGAGGGGCCGCTGGTGATGGAGGTCAACTCCTCGCCCGGCCTCGAGGGGATCGAGCGCGCGACCAACCTCGACATCGCCGGCGCGATCGTCGACCACATCGACAACCAGGTCGCGTTCCCCGAGCTCGACGTCCGCCAGCGGCTCTCGGTGTCGACCGGGTACGGCGTCGCCGAGCTGCTCGTGCGCGAGGGAGCCGACCTGGTGGGCACCACCATCGCGGACTCGGGTCTGCGCGAGCGCGACGTCACGGTGCTCACCCTGCACCGCGACAACGTCGTCATCCCGAACCCGAAGACGTCGCGCGAGCTCGTCGCGAACGACCGGCTGCTGTGCTTCGGCAAGCTCGACGAGATGCGCGACATGATCCCGGCGCGCCGCAAGCGTCGCGCGAAGGTGCGCCGCCTCCCCGACGACGCGCTGTCCGACTGATCTCGCCCCCGTCGCCGCTCGTGTCGGAGCGTGGGCCCGTCGCGCCCGACGGGCATCCACCAGGGCGAGCGACGGTTCTGTGAGGATCGTGGGCGCATGGGACCGACTCGTCTGCTGCGCCTCGGTGGGACGGCACCGCCGGCTCCCCCCGTGCGCGAGGCGGGCTCGTCGGGTCTCGACCGTCGCAGCTCGAGCTGGGATCCGCCCTCGATCGCCCCGTCGAGGCCGCTCGCGCCGCCGCGACCGGACCGCGGCGCAGCCCGGGGACCTCGATGGGGTCCGCCGACGCCCGAGCCCGCCCCGATCGTCGCGGCGCCCGACCCCGGCTGGGCGCCGCCCGGCGCCGCCCACCCGTGGGGTCCGCCCCTGGGGTTGCCGGTGTCGATGCGCGTGCTCTCGCCGTGGCCCGCGCCGACGGCCCGGTCGGCGGCCGCCGGGTCCGTGGAGCTCGCGGCTCCGTGGGATCCGGGACGTGCGGCGTCGATGTCGACCATCGAACCCGTGCACGAGCTGCGCGCTCCCGACCGCGCGTCGACGGAGCCGCTGTCGTGGGCGGTGCCGTCGATCGCGGCGGTCCCCGTCGCTCGACCGCCGGTGTCGCGCCCGGTGCGCGAGATCGCGACCCCCGCGTCGGCGGAGCCGCAGCTGCTGCCCCCGCCGTCGGCCGCCGACGTCGTGCTCGCGGACCGCGACCGGGTCGCACGGCTCCCGTCGCTCAGCTCGGGGAGCGGCGCGGTCGTTCGCACGGCGGTCGCGGCCGCCCTGGCGATCGCGGTGCTCGCGATCGCGCTGGTCGTCGGGCTGCGCTGATCCCCCGTCGGCCGGCCGCGCCGGGTCGGGCGTCCGCGGCCGCAGCGAGGGCGGTCAGTCGTCGAGGTGCGAGATCAGGGCGTCGAGCGCGAGGCGGTAGCTCGTGCGGCCGAACCCGACGACGACACCGAGGCACACGGCGCTGATCAACGACGTCTGCCGGAACGACTCTCGTGCGTGGACGTTCGACAGGTGGGTCTCGACGACCGCGAGGCCGGTGCCGCTGATTGCGTCGCGCAGCGCGATCGAGGTGTGCGTGTAGGCGCCGGGGTTGAGCACGACGCCGGCGGTCTCGCGCCGGGCCGCGTCGTGGAGCGCGTCGACGAGCTCGCCCTCGTGGTTGGATTGGACGGCCCGCACGTCGTAGCTGCTGTCGGCGGCGATCCGGCTCAGCTCGTCGACGATGTCGTCGAGGGTGTCGGCGCCGTAGACCTCCGGTTCGCGGGTGCCCAGCAGGTTGAGGTTCGCACCGTTGAGGACGAGGATCTCGCGCGCCATCCGCCGAGCGTACGCGGCGCCCGTGCGCCGCCCGGGGACGGCGGTGAGCCGATCGACGGCCGCCGTCAGGTCGTGACGTCGGAGTACGGAGGTGCGGGGTCGTACTGGATGTAGCGCTGGGTCGCACGGGCGTGCTCGGGCGAGTGGATCTGCCCGACCAGCCAGAGCGCCATGTCGATGCCGGCCGACACGCCCTGGCTGGTGACGACGTTCCCGTCGGCGACCCAGCGCCGGTCCCGGACGACCGTGCAGTCACCCCGGGCCTCGAGCGCGTCCTCGAAGCGCCGGTGGGTGCAGAGCTCCCGGCCGCGGCCGGGGCCCGCTTCGTGGAGCAGGAGCGAGCCGGTGCAGACGCCGGTGACCCAGTCGCACGACGAGGCGACGCCGCGCAGCCAGTCGATGAGGACCGGGTTGTCGACCTCGGTGCGGGTCCCGAAGCCGCCCGGGGCGAGCACGACGTCCAGGTCGGGGTGGTCGTCGAACGTGTGGTCGGCGAGCACCCGCAGGCCCTTGCCGCACGTCACCGGACGATCGTGCTCGGCGATGGTGACGATCGTGTCGGCGGGTCCGCCGTCGTCCACCCGCAGCATCGAGGACGCGGTGAACACCTCCCACGGCCCCACGAAGTCGAGCTCCTCGACACCGTCGAAGAGGAGCAGCCCGAATCCGGTGGGCACGCGCGGAGAGCTCAGCCGTGCCCGGCGAGGGGAGCGTCGACGCGGGTCGACACGATCGATCCCGTCGCGGTCCCGGACACGACGTCGGGGCTCGCGTCCTGGGCCAGGAGGGCGAACAAGGTGCGCCCGTCGTCGCCGCCGAGCGCGCAGGCGTAGGTGTTGTCCGGGGTCCCCATGCGGATCGTGGACAGGTCGTCGACGCGACCGGAACCGATCACGCGCACGACCTGGCGGCCGACGGCGTCGGAGAACCACACCCCGCCCTCGTCGTCGAGGGTGCACCCGTCGGGGGCGGTCCCCTCGACCTCGGCCCACACCCGCGGCTCGGTGAGCGACCCGTCCGGCGCGATGGTGAACGCCGTGAACTGACCGCCGAACGTCTCGGCGACCATCAGGGTGCTCTCGCTGGGGGTCAGCACCATCCCGTTCGGGAAGAGCAGCTCGTGGGCGTCGGCGACGACGCTCCCGTCGGGTCGCACGACCGCGAGCGTGGTCGTGGTGACGGACTCGCCGGCCTCGAAGTCGAAGCCGAAGTTGCCGACGTAGGCGACGCCCGACGAGCTGACCACCATGTCGTTGGCCGGACCGCCGGTGACCGAGCTCAGGTCGGCGTGCTCGACGACCGATCCGTCCGCCTCGACGCGCATCACCCGCCGATCGTCCATCGACACGAACAGCAGACGACCGTCCGGCAGCCACCCGAGCCCCGATGGCCGTCCGTCGTAGCGGAGCTCGACGTGGCGGGTGCCCGAGCCGTCGGGGTGGATCTCCACCGACGAGATCGTGCCCTGGAAGAAGTCGCTGAACCACAGCCGCCCGTCGTGCCAGCGAGGTGCCTCACCGAAGTCGATCCCCGCGATGACCGTCGTCCAGTCGGCGTGGTGCTGGGTCGCGTCGTCCATCGCCGTGACCGTAGCCGTCGTCGCGGCGGCCGTCGCGCTCGCCGGGCCGTGGACGTGGATGGGGCATCGCGGCGACGTGCGCCATAGCGTGCTGGACATGGACCGTCACTCGGCGCGCCCGGTCACGACGCGCTGCGGTCTACGATCGCACGTCGTGTCGAGAGGAGGTGGAGCTCGATGTCGACCGACGACCCGCTGCTGAGCCCTGATCCCGACGCGCCCCGCCGCGCCCACCACCGACCGATCCGCCTCCCCGGTGAGCCGGCCGAGGAGCCGAACTACGCGCTCCGGCGCATCGTGGCGGGTGCCGTCGCGATCGCCGTGCTCGCCGGTGCCGCCGTGCTGATCACCGGGGTGGCGTCGTCCGACGAGACCGCGACCATCGCGGGGGCCGAGCCCGGTGCGGGCGACGGGGGCGGCGCGATCCCCGGAGGCTCGGCCGCCGAGCCCAGCTCCGGGACCGTCGGCGTCGACGGGACGGTCGAGGGGGACGGCGGCGATCCGAGCGGCTCGGCGTCCGTCACCGACGTCGCGACCGGGAGCGACCCCGTCCGGGGGTCCGGTGGCTCGCTCGACGGCACCGCCGTCGGCTCCGCCACGGGCGGATCGGTCGCGGTCGGCTCGACACCGGATGCGTCGTCGCCGGACGCTTCGGCACCGGGTGCGTCGGCACCGGGTGCGTCCTCGCCGGATGCGTCCTCGCCGGAGGGGTCCGTCGAGGAGACGACCGAGCCGACGGGGCTGATCGGGCCGGCCCTCCCGGTGGTGCTCCCCGACCACCACGGCTTCCAGGACGACACGTTGTACGTGGCGCTCTACGGCACGCCCGGATCCTCGACCCTCGGCGTCCTCGGCGAGACCGAGGTCGACGGGTCGATCGATCGGGCCCGTGAGGTCGCAGCGGGGTACGAGTCCTACGCCGAGACGGTCGTCCCCTCGTTCGAGATCATCGCCTCGGTGGCCTCGTTCGAGGCCGGCGAGGACGGCGACTACTCCAACGAGTCGTCCGTCGGGCGGCTGCAGCCGTGGGTCGACGCGGCGGACGAGGCGGGGGTGGCGGTGGTGCTCGACCTCCAGGCCGGGCGCGCCCGCTTCGACCTGCAGGTCCAGGAGTTCGAGGAGCTGCTGCTCGAGCCCCACGTCGGGGTCGCCCTCGACCCCGAGTGGCGCGTCGGGCCGAACGAGATCCCCGAAGGCGGCAAGATCGGCTCGGTCACGGCGGCCGAGGTGAACGCCACGATCGACTACCTCGACGCGCTCGTCGCCGACAACGGCCTCCCGCGCAAGGTGCTGATCGTGCACCAGTTCGAGGACGGGATGATCATCGACAAGACCTCGATCGAGGGAACCGAGAACGTGCAGGTCGTGATCCACATGGACGGCTTCGGACCGCTGTTCCTGAAGAACGGCAGCTACGAGCGCGTCGTGCGCAACCTGCCCGCCGGATCGCTGCCCGGGTGGAAGAACTTCTACGACGAGGACGAGCCGACGCCGACCCCGGCCGAGACGATGGAGCGCGAACCGGCTCCCGTGTTCGTCAGCTTCCAGTAGTCGCCTCCGGCTCGCCGACGGTCAGAACGTCCGGAGCCACTCCGCGAGAGCCGTGCCGATCTCGTCGGGGCTGTCCTCCTGGACGAAGTGGATCCCCTCGACGCGCACCTCGGTCTGGTTGGGCCAGCCGCGGCAGAACTCCCGCTGCTGCCCGATCAGGATCGACCCGGGATCGGCGTCGACGAACAGCTTCGGCACCTCGCTGGCCGCCAGCCACTCGGAGTACTCGCGCACGATCTCGACCGTCTCGGCGGGCTCGCCCGCGATCGGGATCTCGCGTGGCCAGGTCAAGGTCGGGCGACGAGCCTCGCCGACCTGCGCGAACGGGGCGCGGTACACCTCGAGCTCGGCGGCGGTGAGACCGCTGATGATCGCGTTCGGCAGGATCGCCTCGACGAACAGGTTCTTCTCCAGGCACAGCTCCTCGCCGGCGTCGGAGCGGAAGCCCTGGAAGATCCCGCGGGCGTTCGGCGGCCACTCGTCCCACGACGCGATCGGCTGCACGATCGCCTCCATGTAGGCGATCCCGGCCACCCGCTCCGGGTGGTGGCGCGCCCAGTCGAAGCCGAGCGCCGAGCCCCAGTCGTGGACGACCAGCACGACCTCGTCGCCCAGGTCGAGCTCGTCGAGCAGGGCGTCGAGCCAGGCGCGGTGCTCGACGAAGCGGTAGCTGTCGGGCCCGGTGTCGTCGAGCTTGTCGGAGTCGCCCTGCCCGATCAGATCGGGCGCCACGACGCGCCCGACGTCCCACACGTGGCCGACGACGTTGCGCCACAGGTACGACGACGTGGGGTTGCCGTGGAGGAAGACGATCGTGCGGTCGCTGCCCTCGAGTCGACCCGTGTCGAAGGCGGCCATCGACTTGGTCGCCGCGCCGGCTCCGGCGTCGACGGTGAGCTCGACCCGGCGCTTCGGGAGGGGTGCGGTGGTGCCCATCGACCCAGCGTGGCAGAGCGCGGGCCGACGGACCGACACGGGACCACGGCGGCGCGCGACGCCCCCCGGCGTCGAGCTCGGCTCAGTTGTTGGCCCGCCGCACGCGGACCGACTTGTTGCGGATCTTGGCCCCGTCCATGCTGCGCAGCACGGTGCCGGCGTGTCGCTCCGGGACCTGGACGAACGCCGAGCGGTCGTTGATCTTGATCGCCCCGATGTCCTTGCCGTCGATGCTCGCCTCGTTGGCGATCGCGCCGACCAGGTCACCCGGTCGGACGCCGGCCGAGCGGCCGAGGTTGAACTGCAGGCTGACGAAGCCGGCCTCGACGTGGTGGGTGCCGTCGGGGTTGCGCAGCGGACGGTCCGGGCCGCGACGTGACGGCGTGCGGTCGTCGCGCCGCTCGCGCCCGCCCGAGGGGCGCTGCCGGTCCCGGGTGCGGTCGGGTCGCGAGCCGGTGTCGGGGATCTCCTGCTCGGCACGGGTGCGACCGGTCGCCTCGTGGACGAGGCGCACGGCCGCCACCGCCACGGCCACCGGGTCGTGGTCCTCGGCGAGGCCCTCGACCAGGGAGCGGTACCGGGCGTCGAGCTCGCTCGCGGGAGCGGCGGGGTCGAGCAGCGCCTCGACCTCGGACCGGGTCGTGGCGATCCGGCGCTCGACGAGATCGGCGACCGAGGGCACCGTCCCGATGTCGATCGCCTGGCGCGTCCGGCGTGCGATGTCCTCGATGCGCCGTCGGTCCTTGGGACCCCCGAGCGTGATCGCGATCCCCTCGCGCCCGGCACGCCCCACCCGTCCGATGCGATGGGTGTAGGCCTCCGCCGTCTGGGGGATGTCGAAGTTGATCACGTGGCTCAGGTGGTCGACGTCGATGCCGCGCGCCGCGACGTCGGTCGCGACGAGCAGAGTCGCGACCCCGCTCTTGAGCCGGCCCATCGCGCGGTCGCGCTGGTCCTGGCTCATCCCCCCGTGCAGCGCCTCGGCCCGGTAGCCACGCCCGTTCATCGTGTCGGTCAGCTCGTCGACGTCGCCACGCGTCCGGCAGAACACGATCGCCGCCTCCGGACCCTCCATGTCGAGGATCCGCCCGAGCGCCGAGGCGCGATGGGTGCGATGGGTGAGGTACGCGCTCTGGCGCACCTTCGGGGTCGTGCCCGCGGTGTCGGCGGCACGCTCGATGCTGATCCGCACCGGATCGCTGAGCTGACGGGTGGCGATCGAGTCGATCCGGTTCGGCATCGTGGCCGAGAACAGCACCGTCTGGCGCTCGGGCGGCGCGGCGTCGAGGATCGCCTCGAGATCCTCGGCGAAGCCCATGTCCAGCATCTCGTCGGCCTCGTCGAGGACGACCATCGCGCACGCACCCAGCTGCAGGGATCCGCGCGTGAGGTGGTCGAGGACGCGACCCGGGGTCCCGATCACGATGTCGACCCCGCGGGCGAGCGCGGTGAGCTGGGGTGCGATGTTGGTCCCGCCGAACAGCGCCACGATGCGCGCACCGCCCCCGGAGCCGTACTCCCGCATCGCCTCGGACACCTGGTTGCACAGCTCCCGGGTGGGAACCAGCACCAGTCCGAACGGGTCCTTCGTCCGGCTCTCCCCGGCGACCCGGTCGAGCATCGGCAGGGCGAAGGCGGCGGTCTTGCCGGTCCCCGTCGCGGCCTGGCCGAGGAGGTCGAACCCGTCGAGCAGGGGAGGGATCGACTCGGCCTGGATCGGGGTCGGGGTCGTGTAGCCGAGACCGGCGAGGGCGCCGAGCAGGCCGTCCGACAACCCGAGGTCGGCGAAGGTCGCGTCGGCGGGACCGGGCTCGATCCGGACCTCGTCGTCGGGACGGTCCTCGTCGGTGCGTCCCGCGTCGTGGCGGTCCTCGTCGAGTCGGTCGTGGTGGTTCTCTGGCATGGCGTCGGTCCCGGGGTCGTGCCCCGTCGTTCCGAAGCCCCGTCAGGCTAGGCCGCTCGGTCCGGACCCCGTCGGCCGGACCGGTGCCGGCCCGCCGCGCGCCGTCCGGCGTCGGAGCCTCAGCCGACCCCGCGGCGCGCCACGTCCAGGAACAGCTCGATGCGCCCCCGACCCATGTCGACGACGGTCCACCCGTGGCTCTCGGCGAGCGCCGCCACCGGTCGGCTGCGGTGGCTGGATCGCATCCTCAGCCTCCCGATCCCGGCGACCGTGGCGGCCTCGATCGCCCGCGTCATCATCGCCGTTCCGATGCCCTCGCCGCGCCGGTCGGCGTCGACGATCATCGCGAGGTCGCCGTCGGCGGCCATCGAGGCCATCGCGACGAGCCGACCGCCGTCGACCGTGCCGAACCTCGTCCGCGCCGGGTCGGCCACGTCGCGCACCAGCGACGGGAACGGCTTGATCGTGGCGCTGCGACCGAAGCTGCGGCGCTCCCGTCGGATCGAGTCCACGAACGGGTCGACGAGGTCGACGAGGCTGGGGTGGGCGATCGCGACGATGCGGAGCGACATCGCGCCATCTTCGGGCAGCGACGTGTCGGGGGTGTTTCGACCGTTCGACGAGCCGATGGACTCTCGGGGCTCCGCGCCCGCGACGCCGATCCCGACGGGACGGGACGGATCAGGCGTCGGCGAGCGACCCGACGAGCGGCGCGAGGTCGTCGAGCGTCGAGAGGACCTCGTCGCGCCCGCCCTGGGGGAGACCGAGCACCGCTCGCGACATCCCGTCTCCGGCCAGCTCGGCGAGGCGGCTCTCGTCGGGCTGCGCGAAGAACAGCCCGCGCTCGATCGTCTCGGGGTCGCGGCCGATGTCCTCGCACGCCCGCACGACGAGGTCCCACCTCTCGAGGGGGTGCCGACCGCCGATCGGCATCCACCCGTCGCAGAACTCGGCGATGTCGGCCGCGGTGCGCGGGCCGGCGTCGCTGCCCAGGATGACCGGCGGTCCACCCTCCTGGGTCGGCTTCGGCCACGCCCAGCTCGGCGGGAACGAGACGTGCTCGCCGTCGAAGGACGCCTCCTCCTCCGTCCACAGCTCGCGCATCGCGAGCACGTTCTCGCGCAGGATCGCCCGGCGGTCGCCGTAGGCCGTGCCGTGGTCGGCCATCTCCTCCTTGTTCCACCCGTAGCCGATGCCGAACAGGAAGCGGCCCCCCGAGATGCGGTCGAGGCTCGCGGCCTCCTTCGCGGTGTGGATCGGGTCGCGCTGCGCGACCAGGCAGATCCCGGTGGCGAGCTTGATCGTCGACGTGGCCCCGGCGCAGGCGCCGAGCGCGACGAAGGGGTCGTGCGTCCGCCAGTAGAACTCGGGGAGCGGGGGAGCCCCCTCGTTGCCTCCCCAGGGCGTGTCGCGGCTCGTCGGGATGTGGGAGTGCTCGGGGAACCACAGCGACTCGAAGCCGCGATCCTCGGCGGCGCGGGCGAGCTCGACGGGGTCGATCGTCTGGTCGGTCGGGAAGATGGCGACGCCGATGTGCATGGCCACGACCGTAGTGAGACCGCCCTCGGTGTCGCCCATCACACCAGCGTGCGCGACGGTGTCGGGTGATCCGACCGGGAGGTGCGCCGCGGCGTGGCCCCGGTGCCGCCGACCCCCCGGGAGCGCCATGCCCACCATCGTCACCGTCGTCGCCGCCCTCGTCGGCGCGTTCGCCCTCGACCGCCTCGACGTCCCCGCCGGTTCGCTGCTCGGTGCCGTCGCCGGCGTCGCCGCGGTCAACCTGCTCACGGGCATCGACGCCGTCGAGCTCCCGGCCGCCGGCCGCTTCGCCGCCTTCGCGGCCCTCGGCTGGGCGATCGGCGAGGGGGTCACCGGTGAGACCGTCCGCCAGCTCGGATCGTCGGTCGACGTCATCGCGATCACGGTCGTCGTGCTCGTCGTGGTCGGAGCGCTCACCGCGTGGGCGATGACCGCAGCGGGTCTCACCGACGCGAGCACCGCCTACCTCGCGACCTCCCCTGGGGCGCTGTCGCAGATGGCGGCGCTGTCGGCCGACACCGGGGCGGACTCCCTCCTGGTCACCACCACCCACACGGTGCGCGTGATCGTCGTCGTCCTGGTCTCTCCCCTCGTCGCCGCCTGGTTGACCGCCGGGACCGCGGGGACGGGGGCCGCGTGAGCCACGACGAGCGCCCCGACGACGTCGCGGGTCACGCGCCGACCGGCGACGCCGAGGAGATCGCCGCCGAGCTGCGCCGCGCGCTCACCACCGTGCCGCGCACCCTCCCGCCGCGCTGGCTCTACGACGACCGCGGCAGCGAGCTGTTCTCGCGCATCACCGAGCTCGACGAGTACTACCCGACCGAGGCCGAGCGTCGGATCCTCGCGGACCGCTCCGGGGAGATCGCCGAGGTCACGGGGGCCACGACCGTGGTCGAGCTGGGCTCGGGCACCAGCGACAAGACGCGCACCCTGCTCGACGCGTTCGCCGACCACGGTCGCCTCACGGCGTTCGCCCCCCTCGACGTGAGCGAGGCGACCCTGCTCGAGGCCGCCGAGATGCTCCGTGCCCGCCACCCGGAGATGACGGTGACGCCCATCGTGGGTGACTTCACCCGCCACCTCTCGCGGATCTCGGCGCTCGCGTCGAGCGGCCCGCTCCTGGTGCTGTTCCTCGGAGGGACGCTCGGGAACTTCTACGTCGGCGAGCGGGCCGCGTTCCTGCGCGACCTGCACGACGCGCTCTCCCCCGGCGACTGGGCGCTCGTCGGGATGGACCAGGTGAAGGACGCCGACCGGCTGGTCGCGGCCTACGACGACGGCGAGGGCGTGACCGAGCTCTTCATCCGCAACGCGCTGGTCAACGTCAACTCGACCTACGGCGGCGACATCGACGTGGGGCGGTTCGACTACGTCCCCCTCTGGGACCCGCGCGCGGAGCGCATCGACATGCGCCTGCGAGCGTCGGACCACGTGTCCGCGCGCATCGAGGGCCTCGGCGTCGACCTCGAGGTCGCCGCCGGGGAGGAGATCCGCGTCGAGATCTCGTCGAAGTTCCGACCGCCGCGCCTGCTCGACGAGCTCGCCGCGGCCGGGTTCGGGGCGAGCGGCCATCGGGTGTACACCGACCCCGACGACGACTTCGCGCTCCTGCTCGTCCGCCGCGACGCCCCGTCCGACGAGGCGCCCGACGTGGCGACGGACGACTCGACGGCACCTCACCAGTGACGCAGGTCGATCGGCCACCGGTCGACGACGTCGTCGCCGTCGACCAGCCACATCGCCTCGTGGCGCGCGACGGTCGGGTCGACGTGGGCGGGCCGCAGGTGGACGCGATCGCCGACGCGGTGGCGCGAGGCGTCACGGGGTGACAGCGTCGTGTGCTCGTCGGAGCAGAACATCACCTCGCCGCCGTCCCAGCCCGGGTTCCCGTGGTCCATCCCGAGCGACTTCAACCCGGCGTCGACCACGATCCAGCCCTTGGCGCTGACCGACACGACCGTGGCCGCGACCTCGAGCGCGAGGGCGAACGGCAGGTCGAGGGTGAGGTACTGGGTGTCCATCAGGGTGTAGCTCCCGGCCTGGATCTCGGTGCACCACTCGTTGACGTCGAAGGTGCCCGTCCCCCCGCCCGAGATCACGTCGCCGCCCACCTGCTCGGCCGCTCCGACGAGAGCCGCCATCGCCGCCCCCACGGCGTCGGTGCGCCGCCCGCGGTCGCGCACCATCATCAGGTGCCCCTCGTAGCCCATCACCCCGCGCACGTCGATCCCGGCGCCGCGGGCCCGCTCGGCCAGTCGAGGCGCGTCGGCCGGGTCGCACCCGCAGCGCGGGAGGCCGACCTCGACGTCGACGAGCACGGACCGCACGCCCGCGGCGATCGCCGCGTCCAGGGTGGCGTCGGAGTCGACGGCGATCGTGACCGCCACCGCGTCGTCGGCGAGCGCCACGAGACGTGCGAGGCGTTCGACGTCGAGCGTCTCGTTGGCCAGGAGGAGGTCGTCGCCGACGCCGGCGCGCACCAACCCCTCGAGCTCGCGCACGGTCGCCGCGCAGAACGCCGGGTGCCCGTCGTCCGCGAGTCGGCGCGCGAGCGCCGTCGACTTGAACGCCTTGACGTGGGGGCGCAGCTCGCGTCCCGGGCGCACCGCGTCCATCGCGCTCAGGTTCGCGTCGAGGACGGAGCGCTCGACGACGAGCGCCGGGGTGGGGATCGCGGCGGTGGAGGTGGGATCGGTCTCGGCGGAGGGCACGGCGCGGGGTTGCCGCCGTCAGTCGCGGAAGTTCTGGAACTGGAGGGGGATCCCGAGGTCCTCGGCCTTGAGCATCGCGATGACCTCCTGGAGCGTGTCGCGCTTCTTCGAGTTGACCCGGATGGAGTCTCCCTGGAGCTGGCTGGTGACCCCCTTGGGCCCCTTCTCCTTGATCGTCCGGTTGATCTCGCGCGACTTGTCCGACGAGATCCCGACCGCGATGGTCATCACCTGGCGGGCTCGGCCGCCGGATGCCTCCTGGACGTCGCCGTACTCGACGCCGCGCAGCGACACGCCGCGCTTGACGAGCTTCTCCTCGACGACGGTGCGCAGGGCGGTCATCCGCTCCTCGCTGGCCGTGTGCAGCGTGATCGCGAGGTCGTCGTGGTCGATCGACGAATCCGTCCCCTTGAAGTCGTAGCGGTTCGCGATCTCGCGACGGGCCTGGTCGATCGCGTTCTTGACCTCCTGGTGGTCGACTTCGGACACGACATCGAAACTGGCCATGGGCACGAACGTTAGCGACGGCGCCCCCGGTGGTCGCTCGTCCGGCTAGGGTCACCGGTGGTTGAGTTCACAGCCGACTCGATGGTCCCCCGACGCGTCTGGACTGAGATGGCCTACGGAAACTCACTGCTCGACCGTCTGGACGCCGACGCGTCCGCCTCCTTGTTCAGCGATCTGGAGCTCGTCGACTACGCCCTGCTCGATCGTCTCGACGACGACGGTGCGATCGAGCACGTCGTGTTCCCGGCGTCGGTGGTGGTGTCCCTCCTCACCCGCTCGGAGAACGGCGGACCGATCGAGCTGGTGACGGTCGGCAACGAGGGGTTCATCGGGGTCCCGGTGCTGCTGGGGGCCGATTCGTTCCTCCCCGGCGAGTTCGCGCAGTGCCAGGTGCCCGGCTCGGCGTGGCGGCTCGAGAGGGCGCGCTTCGAGGCGCTGCTGGAGGAGAACCGCGCGGTGTGGCAGCTCATGGCCAAGTACGTGCAGGCGTACCAGTCCCTGCTCGCGCGCCAGGTGCTGTGCAACCTGCTCCACGGCGTCGATCAGCGAGTGGCGCGCTGGCTGCTCGTGACCGGTGACCGCGCCCACTCCGCCGAGTTCCCGCTCACGCAGGACTTCCTGTCCGAGATGCTCGGGGTGCGGCGCGCCTCGGTCAACGTCGCCGAGCGGCGCCTGCAGGCCGACGGGCTGATCGAGTACGGGCGGGGCCGGATGCGCCTGCTCGACCGCCCCGGGCTCGAGCTCCTCGCGTGCCGGTGCTACTCGGTGATGAACGAGCGCTTCGACCAGCTGCTGAACTGAGCACCGACCGGGGCCACCCGGCGCGCTCGAGGTGGTGGGGAGGTCGCGACACCCGGCGTTCGACAGCGCACATCGTCCGAACGGTAGGGTCCGTCCCCGTGGTGCAGGCGGGGACGGATGCGAGGGTCGAGGCGGGACCGCCGCCCCCGACCCGGGAGTTCGATCCGGCGTCCGCCCTGCGCGCGGTGCGCGACGTGGCGAGCGCGATCGCCAAGTTCCACTCGGTGCCCGAGATCGTCGGGGCGATCGCCCAGAGCCTCCAGGGCCTCGACGGCGGGCCGTCGGTGACGGTGGGGGTGGCGGAGGCCGACGGGCCGCTGCGACTGATGGCGCTCGAGGGGTTCGACCCGTCCACCATCGACCGGTGGGGCACGATCGATCGCTCCGTCCCGGTCCCGCTCACCGACGTGCTGCGGACCGGGGAGATCATGTACTTCTCGTCGCGGACCGAGATGCTCCGGCCGTACCCCCACCTGGCTGACGAGATCGGGCGCAACGACCACCACTCCTGGGCCGCCGTGCCCCTCCTGTCGGAGACGGGCCCGTGCGGGACCGTCGGACTCGCGTGGGACGCCCCCCGCTCGTTCAGCGAGGTCGAGCGGCTGTTCATGCTGACGCTCGCGAAGTTGGGTGGCGAAGCGCTGCGGCGGGCGAGTCGAGACCTCGACCGCGAGGACCTCGTGGTGCTGCTCGCGGACGCCTCGGACAACGACCGCATCGAGATCGCCCGCGACCTGCACGACCAGTCCGTGCAGCGCCTCGCGGCGGCGTCGATCCGCCTCGGGGCGGTGCGGATGGATCACCTCGCCGGCCGGGACGGTCCCCTGGCCGATGCCCTGGAGGCGATCGAATCCGACGTGCAGGAGGTGATCCGCACCCTGCGCGACATCATCGTCGACCTGCACCCCCCCGACATGACGGGCCTCAGCCTGGCTCAGGCGATCGAGGACTTCGCCGACTGGTTGTTCGACGCCGGGGTCGACGTCGTGATCCACGACGACACGAACCTGCCGATGACCGATCCGGTCTCCGAGATGGCGTACCGGATCGCCACCGAGGCGCTGAGCAACGTGCTGCGGCACGCGAGCGCCAGCCGGGCCGTCGTCGAGTTGGCGCCGAGGGGTGACGACCTCCACCTGTCGATCAGCGACGACGGGGTCGGGATCTCCGACTCGTCGCTCACCTCGGGAACGGGCCACCTCGGGTTGCGGATGATCCGGGAGCGGATCGCCGCCGCCGGCGGGCACTTCGCGATCGACGGGAACGACGGCGTGACGATCGCGGTCGTGATCCCGATGTCGTCTTCTCTCGGCTGAGCGGTCGGCTCAGCGGTCGGGGATCAGTCCCTGCCGGCGAGCCACGTCGACCGCGGCGGCCCGGCTGTCGCTCTCGAGCTTGCGCAGGACGCTCGAGACGTGGTTCCGCGCCGTGTTCGGGCTGATCCCGAGCTCGATCCCGATCTCGTCGTTGCTCCTGCCGGCCGCCATCGACCCCAGCACGCGATCCTCCTGGTCGGTGAGATCGGAACCGGACTTCAGCAGGCGGGGGAGGATCCGCGAGAAGGCCGAGGCGGAGATCGGGTTCTCGTCGGCGAGGACCGATCGGCAGGCTCGGATCACGGCCTCGAACGACTCGTGCGTGCCGAGGAAGCCGCTCGCGCCGGCCTCGAACGCGCCGAGGATGGTCCGTGCGTCCGCGGCGACGCTCAGCACGAGCACGACGGGAGCCGGATCGAGCTCCGTCAGCCCCTCGACCAGCTCGTTCCCCTCGACGTCGGGCATCCGCATGTCGACGACGGCGAGAGCGGGGCGGTGCTCGCGCGCCACCTCGATGGCCTCGGCGGCCACGCACGACCAGCGCACGTCGTGGAAATCGGGAGCGGCGCCGAACGCCGACGAGAGGGCTTCGGCGAAGACGGCGTGGTCGTCGACCACGAGCACGCCGTCCACGTGAGCGGTCATCGTGGGCTCGTCACCGACGGCTCACGGCGCGGAGTCGACCGAGGCGCCGTCGATCACGACCGCGCCGGAGACCACCTGCTCCGCGAGATCGCGGAGCTTGACGTTGCGGTTCTGCGACTCGCGGCGCAGGACGTCGAACGCCTGGTCGGGTCCGAGCGAGAGGTTGGCCATCAAGATGCCCTTGCTCTGCCCGATCAGATCGCGCGAGGCGAGCGCCTCGTTCAGCTGGTCCACCAGGTTGAGCACCTCGTTGAAGGTGCGCGCGTTGTGCAGCGCGACGGCGGCCTGGGAGGCGAGGACGTCGCCGATCTGCTTGTCGCTGTCGGTGAACGCACCGTCGATGCTGTAGAAGTTCAGCGACCCCACGACGTTCTGCTCGACGCGCAGCGGGACCGAGTACGACGCTCGGATCCCCTCGTCGAGAGCGCTCTCGATGAACTGCGGCCAGCGCTCCTCCTGCGCGAACGACGTGACGTGGACCGTCTCGCCCGTCTCGATCGCTTGGAGGCACGGACCCTCGCCGTGGGAGTACTGGATATCGTCGATGCGGTCGGCCCGCTCGTCACTCGCGGCGCGGGTCGACACCGAGCCGTCGCGGATCAGCGACACGCCGCAGCTGTCGCACGCATCGATCAGCGACGTCGACAGGCGCGCGACCCGTCCGAGCGTGGCATCGAGCCCGTCGTCGGCGACAAGAACCTGGCTGAGCTCGATCAACTTGTCGGTGATCGCTTCGCTGGCCATGGAACCCCCCTTTGACTGGCATCCAACGTATCGGCCACCCAGTGTGGCGAGGAGATGTGGGAATCCGTACGTGATGAAGGCTTCGGCTCAACCGCCAGGGCCTGATCGCAGCCGTCGTACGGTTGCGTACAACGACGGTACTGCATGGTACACATGGATCAAGTTGACTAGTACTCAACTCATTGGTACCGTCGAGTCCGCCGGTTGAGAAGCAGCCCGCCTTCCCGCTCGATGAACACCCCTGGAGGCTTGCGATGCTGACGACCACGTTCGATTCCCCCCGACCCCTCGACACGATCCTGTCGTCCGAACGTTCGGAAGGCGCGGTCCGGATCATCGGTGAGGTCGACGCCTTCACCGCCCCGATCTTCGCGTCCCTCCTCGGCGACGTGGTCGACGATCCCCAGATCGAGGTCGTCGACCTCTCCGGGGTGACGTTCTTCGACAGCCGCGGCGCGAGCGTCCTCGAGCGCTTCGAGATGCAACGCCAGCGCACCGTCATCGGCTCTCCCGCCATCGCCAAGGTGCTGGGGATCCTGGGCAAGTCACGTCTGCTCACCGGTCTCGCCCAGGCGGCCTGACCACCGACGGACCGGTGCGCGCACCGGCCGCTCGGCCCCCGGTCGTCGTCGGCGATCCCTCGGGTCCCACCGACGGCGCTCGATCCCTCTCCGGCCCGTCCGCCCCCCGACGGGCCGGTCACGCCCGGCGTCGGGCGGCTGTTCCCCCTCGAACGCCGCTCGGCGGCCGGGCCTCGTCGCGCGCCGCATCCGGTGACGTGCGCGGACGACCGAGCGCGGCCGACACGCCCTCGCTCGGCCGCTCGACGTCGTCGTGGGCGACGGCGGTCACGAGCTCCGTCGGGCCCTCGTCACCGGCCTGCGTCGACGGCCCGGCTCGCGAGGAGCCGGGCCGTCCGGTCGAGCGTTCGGTGGGCCGGGTAGGATTTGAACCTACGAAGGCATACGCCGGCAGAGTTACAATCTGCTTCCTTTGGCCGCTCGGACACCGACCCTCACCACGCACTCGTGGTCCCCGCCCGTCGGATCCAGCGACACGAGGTCGACCGAGGATCCGTCGAACGAGGCAGCGTGATCGTAGCGCTGGTGGGCGGTCGCGCAAACCCCGTGCCGCCGACTCGGCTCGGTCGGGCGGCGTCGGCTCGCGGCCGGATCCGCTGCGTCCCATCGGTCCGCCGGGACGATACGCCGGGAGGGTACGCCGGGAGGGTCGTCACAGCAGCAGCTGCATGACGACGACGTCCAGCCACCGGCCGTGCTTGCGGCCGACCTCGCGCTCGACGCCGACCGTGCGGAACCCGCAGGCCCCGTGCAGCGCGAGCGATGCCGCCCCGGACGACTCGATCCGTGCGATCATCGAGTGGAAGCCGGAATCGCCGGCCCGCTCGATCAGGACCTCCATCAGCGCCCGCCCGATCCCGCGACCGGCGAGGTCGCGCGCGACGTACACCGAGCTCTCGACCGTCGTGCTGTAGGCCGGCCGGTCGCGGAACGGCGAGACCGACGCGAAGCCCACCACCGTGGGGCCGTCGGAGCCATCCACCTCGGCGACGATCGCCGAGAACGCACCGGTGCGCGCCGCGATCCACCGGCGCTGCTCGTCGAGGTCGCGCGGCACCATGTCCATCGTCGTGGTGAAGTTCTCCACCTCGTGGTTGTAGATCGACCGCATCGCCTCGGCGTCGTCGGATCCGGCGAGTCGGACGTGCGCCCCCGCGGATGCGCGCACCGCTGCCGTCGTCACCGTCGCCCCCGCTTCCACGGGGCCGCTCGTGCTCTCCACGGGCGCGACGCTACCGCGCCGCCCGGCGGGGTCGGGCGGCGGGCGCTCCACGACGACCCGGAGGAGGCCGGCGACCGGGTCGGTCCGCGCGACCGGCCCGATCGCGCAGGGTGGTTGTCGGAACGTGGCCGGTACACTCATCGCCCGGTCCGCACCGCTGATGCGGCCCCGAAGGGTGCCCCGGAACGTGTTCCGGGCGGCCTCGAGGACCCAGCGTCCACCCACATACTCAGCACGGTTCACGACACCTGTTCCGATCGGTGTCGTCCCGCCCTCTTAGCTCAGTCGGTAGAGCACAGCCATGGTAAGGCTGGTGTCGTGAGTTCGATTCTCACAGAGGGCTCGACCAGTGGTCGGGGCAACCCGGCGACGAGCCACAACACACAAGCCACACGGCGGCGTAGCTCAGTTGGTCAGAGCATCCGGCTCATAATCGGAAGGTCATCGGTTCAAGTCCGATCGCCGCTACCAAACCCATCCAGGAAGCACACCCCTCCAGAACGAGGTCACACGATGAGCAAGACGAAGTTCGAGCGCAACAAGCCCCATGTGAACATCGGGACGATGGGTCACATCGATCATGGGAAGACGACGTTGACGGCGGCGATCTCGAAGACCCTGTCGGATCGTGGGTTGGCGGAGTTCACCGATTTCGCGGGGATCGACAAGGCGCCGGAGGAGAAGGCGCGTGGGATCACGATCTCGATCTCGCACATCGAGTACGAGACGGAGAACCGTCACTACGCGCACATCGACATGCCGGGTCACGCGGATTACATCAAGAACATGATCACGGGTGCTGCCCAGGTCGATGGTGCGATCTTGGTGGTGGCGGCGACGGACGGTCCGATGCCCCAGACGCGTGAGCACGTGTTGTTGGCGCGTCAGGTGGGTGTGCCGTACATCGTGTGCGCGTTGAACAAGTCGGACATGGTGGACGACGAGGAGTTGTTGGAGTTGGTGGAGCTGGAGGTGCGTGAGCTGCTGACGGAGTACGAGTTCCCGGGTGATGATGCTCCGGTGGTGCACGTGTCGGCGTTGAAGGCGTTGGAGGGGGACGCTGATGCTCAGGAGAAGGTGATGGAGTTGATGGCGGCGTGCGATGAGAACATCCCGAACCCGGAGCGTGATCTGGACAAGCCGTTCTTGATGCCGATCGAGGATGTGTTCACGATCACGGGTCGTGGCACGGTGGTGACGGGCAAGGTGGAGCAGGGGATCGTGCACACCGGTGACGAGATCGAGATCGTGGGGTTGCGGGACACGCAGAAGACGACGTGCACCGGGGTGGAGATGTTCCGCAAGTTGCTCGATGAGGGTCAGGCGGGGGACAACATCGGTGCTCTGTTGCGTGGCATCGACAAGGAGCAGGTCGAGCGGGGTCAGGTGTTGTGCAAGCCGGGGAGCATCACGCCGCACACCGATTTCGAGGGTCAGGTGTACATCTTGAACAAGGATGAGGGTGGTCGTCACAAGCCGTTCTTCAACAACTACCGGCCGCAGTTCTTCTTCCGGACGACGGATGTGACGGGGACGATCCAGTTGCCGGAGGGGACGGAGATGGTGATGCCGGGTGACAACGTCGAGATGACGGTGGAGTTGGGCAAGCCGATCGCGATGGACGAGGGTCTGCGGTTCGCGATCCGCGAGGGTGGCCGCACCGTGGGCGCCGGCCGCGTCACCAAGATCAACAAGTAACCCGTCGACCAGGGGCGGGGTGCCAGCGCTCGCCGGCGCCCCGGATCCGACACGAAGAAAGCGAGGCCGTCGTGGCCAAGAGCGACAAGCGGGTCAAGGTGACCCTGGAGTGCACCGACTGCAAGCGGCGCAACTACATCACGATGAAGTCCAAGGTGAACGATCGTGAGCGCCTGGAGATGCAGAAGTACTGCAGCAACGAGCGCACGCACACCCTCCACAAGGAGACGCGCTGACGATCGGGCGCCGCGCGCCCGCCGATCGGGGACCCGCGGGTCCCCGTGAGGCGCTGGTAGCCTGGCGTCCACCCATCCGAGGGCAGTAGCTCAGTTGGCTAGAGCATCGGTCTCCAAAACCGACGGTCGTGGGTTCGAGTCCCTCCTGCCCTGCACGTTCCCTCCGGGAACGACTCCACCGGTCCCACCGGCCGCGTGGAACACCACCACCCACGATCAAGGATCGCGACCCACCACGTGTCACTGGACGATCTCAACCGAGAGCAGAAGCGACAGCTCAAGAAGATGGGCGCGCTCGACGACCAGGGCAAGGTGGCGCGCGCCCAGCGGCCGCAGCAGACGCGCCCGACAGAGCGCGTCGGGCCTCGTCAGTACCTCAAGGAGGTGCGCGACGAGATGCGCAAGGTGGCCTGGCCGAACCGGCCCGAGGTCACCCGCTACTCGATCGTGGTGATCGTGACCGTCGTCGTCTACACCGCCCTCGTCGGCGGGTTCGACTACCTGTTCGGTTCGATCGGCGAGTGGTTCTACTCATCGTGAGCGACATGACAGACGACAACACCACCACCGACCCCGCCCCGAGCGACGACGCCGCCTCGACGGAGGAGATCGACGCCGAGCGCGCCTCGGTCACCGAGGCCGCCGACGACGCGGTCGAGGCGATCGAGGACGAGGCCGAATCCGTGACCGGCGACGCGTCGGCCGACGCCGGCGACGTGGCCGCCGCGACCGATGAGCCGCTCGACGGCTACGAGACGGCCGACACCGCAGGTGCCGCCGAGGCGGTCGACCCGGGTGACGGGTCCGCGACGGCCGACTCCGACCCGACCGGCACCGACGAGTCGAGCACCGCCGAGTCGAGCACCGCCGAGTCGAGCACCGACGAGTCGAGCACCGCCGAGTCGAGCACCGCCGATGAGATCGACGCCGAGCGCGCCTCGGTCACCGAGGCCGCCGACGACGCGGTCGAGGCGATCGAGGACGAGGCCGAGTCCGTGACCGGCGACGCGTCGGCCGACGCCGGCGACGTGGCCGCCGCGACCGGTGAGCCGCTCGACGGCTACGAGACGGCCGACACCGCCGGCTCGGTCGCCTCCGGGCAGGACGCGACGATCGGACGGTCGGCCCCGACCGACGCCGGCGACGTCGACGTCGCGGGCGGCCCCGACACGGAGATCACCGACGCGGCGCCCGCCGACCTGCTCCCCACCGGCGACGCCGACCTGGTCGCCGACTCCGATGCGCAGGCGCTGCTCGCCGACGACGTCGAGATCTCCAGCGACGAGGCGTCGGACCTGCTCCCGACCGGGGACGCGCCCGCCCCGTCCTCCGACGAGGGATCCGGCCAGTCCGCCGAGGCCGCCGACGACGCGGCCGACGCGCCGGTGGTCGAGATCGAGGCCGAGGCCGCACCGGAGGCCGACGACCCGAACAAGCGGCCCGGCAAGTGGTTCGTCGTCCACACCCAGTCGGGCTACGAGAAGAAGGTGACCGCCAACCTCAACGCGCGGATCCAGTCGATGAACATGGAGGACAAGATCTACGAGATCGTCATCCCCATGGAGGAGGTCGACGAGTACAAGAACGGCAAGAAGCAGACCGTGATGAAGAAGGTCTTCCCCGGCTACCTCCTGGTGCGCTGCCAGATGGACGACGAGTCCTGGTACTGCGTGCGCAACACCCCGGGGATCACCGGCTTCGTCGGCCAGGCGGCCAAGGGGCAGAAGCCCACCCCGCTGTCGCGTCGCGAGGTCAAGACGTTCCTGTCGCCCAAGACCGAGGGCCTCGAGGCGGCGCCGCGACGCAAGGCCAAGCTGGACTACGAGGAAGGCGAGAGCGTCCGCGTCAAGGAGGGCCCGTTCGCCGACTTCACCGGGGAGATCGCCGAGATCAACGCCGATCACATGAAGCTCAAGGTCCTGGTCAACATCTTCGGCCGCGAGACGCTGGTGGAGATGGACTTCAGCCAGGTCGCGAAGCTGTGACGGCCGCCGCCTGACCACGGAACGAACGGCGTCTCGACGGTCCACCCCACACCGGGTCCGCGTCCGACGTCGTCCCCACCCCTGACGAGATCATCGAAGAGAGAAGCAGCACATGGCCAAGAAGAAGGTTCAAGCGGTCGTCAAGATCCAGATCGAGGCGGGCAAGGCGAGCCCGGCTCCCCCCGTCGGCACCGCGCTCGGTCCCCACGGCATCGCGATCATGGACTTCGTGAAGGCGTACAACGCCCAGACCGAGGACAAGGCCGGCACCGTCATCCCGACCGAGATCACGATCTTCGAGGATCGGACGTTCTCGTTCGTCCTCAAGACACCGCCGACGTCGACCCTGATCCGCGAGCGGGCGGGGCTGGAGAAGGCGGCGAACAACCCGGGCTCGGAGACCGCCGGCTCGATCACGGAGGCCCAGGTCGCCGAGATCGCCGAGATCAAGATGCCCGACCTCAACGCCAACGACGTCGACGCCGCCAAGCTCCAGGTGCGCGGGACCGCCCGCTCGATGGGGATCGACGTCGTCTGACCCGAGGCGTCCGGTCCGACGATCGACGCCGACCACGCCGCCGCGACCCACGCTGCGACGACCCGCACCACCAGTTCCGACCACCACACCGTCTCGACCGGGATCACCTCACCCGGCGGACGCACCACCCGAGGGAGACACACCATGTCCGGCAAGAAGTACACCGATGCGCTGAAGTCGTTCGACCGGGACTTCGCCTACGTCCCGCGCGAGGCCGTCACCCACGCGAAGGCCACCGCGAAGGCGTCGTTCGACGAGTCGATCGACGTCGTCATCCGCCTCGGGGTCGATCCCCGCAAGGCCGATCAGATGGTCCGTGGCACGGTCGCCCTGCCCGCCGGCACCGGCAAGGACGTGCGCGTCGCCGTGTTCGCCACGGGCGAGCAGGCCGAGGCGGCGCGCGAGGCCGGAGCCGACTTCGTCGGTGCCGACGACCTGTTCGAGCAGGTGGAGGGCGGGATGATGGACTTCGACATGGTCATCGCGTCCCCCGACATGATGCCCCTGGTCGGTCGCCTCGGGCGCTCGCTGGGCCCCCGCGGACTGATGCCCAACCCGAAGACCGGCACCGTCACCCCCGACGTCGCGAAGGCGGTGGAGGAGTTCAAGGGCGGCAAGGTCGAGTACCGCACCGATCGCTACGCGAACGTCCAGGTCCCGATCGGCAAGGCGAGCTTCAGCGAGGACGACCTGTCGCGCAACTTCTGGGCGGTCATCGAGGAGCTCAACCGGGCGAAGCCGGCCTCGGCGAAGGGCCGCTACATCCGCAAGGTCACCGCGTCGGCCACGATGGGCCCCGGGGTCCGCGTGGACATCGCCCGCCTCAAGCCCGACCCCGACTGAGCCCGGGGCGCACGCCGGCACCCGACGTCGTCGGTGTCCGGCAGCGGATCCGCGCGATCTCGCGTGATCCGGTGGGCCCCGGCGTGCGAACACCTCCCGACGGACCACGGTTCCGGTGGCGGTGACGGGCGCCACCCGGAGCGGTGGTCCGTTCGCGCCCGGGACAAGGGCAGCGCTCGGACCCCGGCTCGCGGCCCGGTCGCCGCGGCCCGCCCGAGCTGATCGACGCCGGGTGGAATCGTGGGCGTCGCGCCCTAGCGTGACGACCGAATCCACATCGGTTCTCGCCGAAGACCGTTGGTCCGCACCTGCGGAGAATGACCCCCGGGTCGCCAACCGAGGTGCACACCTCCGAGCTCCCCGCCGCCGACGTCGGTCGTGCGGCGTCGCCTCGTCGGTGCCCGCACGCGTTGCGAGCACCACGAGCGAAGCGAGAGGAGGTGAATGCACATGTCAGAGAACAACGAGAACGGATCCGCTCCCCGCCCCGACAAGGTGGCGGTGGTCGAGGAGGTGACCGCCAAGCTCGACGGGGCCGCCGCGGTCTTCGTCACCGAGTACCGCGGGCTCACCGTGAGCCAGTTCGCGGACCTGCGGGCGCCGCTGCGCGACGCCGGCGCCGAGCACAAGATCTACAAGAACACGCTCGTCCGGCTGGCGGCCACGGCCGCGGGCAAGGAGGCGCTCCACGAGCACCTCACGGGACCGACGTCGCTCACGTTCGTCACGGGCGACGTGGCCGCTGCGGCCAAGGCGCTCACCGAGCAGGCGAAGGCGACTCCCGCCCTCGTGCTCAGGGGCGGCATCATGGGTCAGACCGCGATGTCGGCCGACGAGCTGAGGACGTTGGCCGATCTGCCCCCGCGCGAGGTGCTGCTGGCGCAGTTCGCGGGTGCCCTCCAGGCACCGCTCGCGAAGACGGCCGGACTGCTCCAGGCGCTCCCGCGCGACTTCGCGTACGGCCTGAGCGCGCTGATCGACCGCGAGCAGGACGAAGCGGCCTGAGGGCGCGCCCGGTGCACGCCACCGGGCCCGACGCCTGCGATCCGACGCGCACCCGGTGCTCGTCGATGCCCCACGAACCATCGAGACCGAAAGAGAGAACACCATGTCACAGGACGAGATCCTCGACGCCATTTCCAACCTGACCGTGATCGAGCTGAAGGAGCTCCTCGACGCCTTCGAGGAGCGGTTCGACGTCACCGCGGCGGCCCCCGTGGCGGTCGCCGCCGCCGGCGCCCCCGCCGCAGGCGGCGACGCCGCCGGTGCCGCCGAGGAGCAGAGCGAGTTCGACGTCGTGCTCAACGGCGCCGGAGCCCAGAAGATCCAGGTCGTCAAGGTCGTCAAGGACCTGCTCGGCGTGGGCCTGAAGGACGCCAAGGACCTGGTCGACGGCGCCCCCAAGCCGCTGATGGAGAAGGTCAGCAAGGAAGACGCCGACGCCGCCAAGACCAAGCTCGAAGAGGTGGGTGCCGACGTCGAGGTGAAGTGACGGCGGACCGTCGTCTCGAACGGCCCCACGGGGCACGTCGAGGTGAAGTGACGGCGGACCGTCGTCTCGAACGGCCCCACGGGGCACGTCGAGGTGAGGTGACCGCGGACCCTCGTCTCGAACGGCCCCACGAGGCACGTCGAGGTGAGGTGATCCCACCCACGGGGCCCGGCGGATGCGTCCGCCGGGCCCCGTGCGCGCCCGGGCGGCGGCTCGACCCTTGACACCGGCGCCGGACTTCTCTACCTTGACCGGCAGCCACACCACCACGACGGCCGCGAGGACGGCGTGGACGACGTCCAGGAGACGTCACACCAGACTCGTTCGAGCGTGCTCCGAGTCCGGTTGACGATGCGTGCACGACGGCGATAGCATCGTTCGTTGCCGTGCGCTTCCCGTCCCCTCACCTCGTCCCCGGTGAGACTCGACGCGCCCGGTTGCTGGCCGCACCCACCCTGACGACCGCCGTTCCAGCCGCGGCGTCGTCGAACACCCCCTGGAGAGTGATCCGTGGCGACTCGTCCCGTGTCTCGTGAGCGTTATTCGTTCGGCAACCTGAAGGAGCCGCTCGAGCTCCCCGACCTGGTCGCCGTGCAGACCGAGTCGTTCCAGCACTTCCTCGACGTCGGTCTCGCGGAGACCTTCAAGAGCATCAGCCCGATCAAGGACTTCTCGGAGAACCTCCAGCTCGAGCTCGAGTTCGATCCGTTCGATCCCGACCTGCGCCCCCCGCCGAAGTTCTCGGTGGAGGAGTGCAAGGAGAAGGACATGACCTACTCCGCGCCGGTGTTCGTGCGGGCCAGGTTCATGAACCGCAACACCGGTGAGATCAAGGAGCAGGTCGTGTTCATGGGGGACTTCCCCATGCAGACCGAGAAGGGCACCTTCATCGTCAACGGCACCGAGCGCGTGGTCGTCAGCCAGCTCGTGCGGTCGCCCGGTGTGATCTTCGAGCCCGGCGAGCGGTTCCGCCTCCGCAACCTGACCAAGCACCAGCTCGTCAAGGGCACGATCCACCCGTACCGCGGGGAGTGGATGGAGTTCGACGTCGAGCACAAGCCCGGCAAGGACGTCACCGCCGGCACGCGCGTCGCCCGCAAGCGCCGCCTCGGCATCTTCACCATGCTGCGGGCGCTGGGCTACGACGAGGAGAACGCCCCCGGGTTCCTCGATCGCTTCGTCGCCCACTTCGACTTCCTCGAGGGGCAGTGGGAGAAGGAGCGCGAGACGGCGCCCACCCAGGAGGAGGCGCTGATCGAGATCTACAAGCGCGCCCGCCCGGGCGAGCCCCCGACCGCGGAGTCGGCGAAGGGCTACTTCCGCAACGCCTTCTTCGAGAGCCGTCGCTACGACCTGTCGCGGGTCGGGCGCTACAAGCTCAACCGCAAGCTGGGCGAGGAGGTCGCGCGCCTCGACGAGCTGTTCGGCCTCGCCGGGCTCACCAACGCCGAGGGCGAGCCGCTGCTCGACCTCCCCGAGGAGGACCAGAACGTCCTCAGCCGCTGCGAGGTGCTCGCGGCGATCAGCTACATGCTGCACCTCGTCAAGCAGGAGCCGGGCTACCGCCTCGACGACCAGGACCACTTCGCCAACCGACGCATCCGCTCGGTGGGCGAGCTGATCCAGAACCAGGTGCGCATCGGCCTCAGCCGCATGGAGCGCGTCGTGCGCGAGCGCATGACGACCCAGGACGTCGAGTCGATCACGCCCCAGACGCTGATCAACATCCGCCCGGTCGTCGCGGCGATCAAGGAGTTCTTCGGCACCTCCCAGCTGTCGCAGTTCATGGACCAGGTGAACCCGCTGTCGGGGCTCACCCACCGGCGTCGGCTCTCGGCGCTCGGCCCGGGTGGCCTGTCGCGTGAGCGCGCCGGGTTCGAGGTGCGCGACGTGCACTTCAGCCACTACGGCCGGATGTGCCCGATCGAGACGCCGGAGGGCCCGAACATCGGGTTGATCGGCGGTCTGTCGACGTACGCCCGGGTCAACGAGTTCGGCTTCATCGAGTCCCCGTACCGCAAGGTGGAGGACGGCAAGGTCACCGGCGAGATCGTCTACATGGCGGCCGACGAGGAGGAGAACTACGTCGTCGCGCAGGCGAACACCCCGCTGCTCGAGGACGGCTCGATCCGTGACGCGAAGGTGCTCGTGCGCCGCTCCCCGCAGGCCGCGAGCCTCGAGGACCTGCGCAAGATGCTCGAGGCCGAGAGCTTCTTCGGCGCGACCACCGACATCGGCTACGTCCCGCCGACCGAGGTCGACTTCATCGACGTCAGCCCGAAGCAGATCGTGTCGGTCGCGACCGCGCTGATCCCGTTCCTCGAGCACGACGACGCCAACCGCGCGCTGATGGGCGCGAACATGCAGCGCCAGGCCGTCCCGCTCCTCCGTGCCGAAGCGCCCTACATCGGCACCGGCATGGAGAACCGCGCCGCCCGCGACGCCGCCGACCTGATCCAGGCGATCGACGACGGCGAGGTCACCGAGGTGACCGGCGACGTGATCACGGTGCAGTACGTGAACGAGGGCAAGAAGGTCTACCGCCTGAACAAGTTCACCCGCTCGAACCAGGACACGTGCATCAACCAGAAGCCGCGGGTCAAGGAGGGCGACACGCTCACGGCCGGCGCGATCATCGCGGACGGTCCCTCGACCGACCACGGCGAGCTCGCCCTCGGCAAGAACCTGCTCGTGGCGTTCATGCCGTGGGAGGGCTACAACTTCGAGGACGCGATCATCCTCTCCGAGCGCCTGGTCAAGGACGACGTGCTCACCTCGATCCACATCAAGGAGCACGAGGTCGACGCCCGCGACACCAAGCTGGGCCCCGAGGAGATCTCCCGCGACATCCCGAACCTGAGCGACGACATCCTCGCCGACCTCGACGACCGCGGGATCATCCGCGTCGGCGCCGAGGTCGGGCCCGGTGACGTCCTGGTCGGCAAGGTCACCCCCAAGGGCGAGACCGAGCTCACCCCCGAGGAGCGGCTGCTGCGCGCGATCTTCGGCGAGAAGGCCCGAGAGGTCCGCGACACCAGCCTCAAGGTGCCCCACGGCGAGGTCGGCAAGGTCATCGACGTCAAGGTGTTCAACCGCGACGACGGCGACGAGCTGCCCCCGGGCGTGAACCAGCTCGTGCGGGTCTACGTCGCCCAGAAGCGCAAGATCTCGGTCGGCGACAAGCTCGCCGGTCGCCACGGCAACAAGGGCGTCATCTCCAAGATCCTCCCGATCGAGGACATGCCGTACAACGCCGACGGCCAGCCCGTCGACATCATCCTCAACCCGCTCGGCGTGCCGAGCCGCATGAACGTGGGCCAGGTGCTCGAGTCGCACCTCGGCTACTGCGCCCGTTGGGGGTGGACGAACCCCGACGGCTCGAAGATCGGTGACGATCCGATCCGGGGCACGGAGACCAAGACGCGCACGAACACCAAGCCCTCGACGTTCGTGGCGACCCCCGTGTTCGACGGGGCCAACTGGGACGAGAAGGAGAAGTCGCTCGACCACCCGACGATCCAGGAGATCCTCTCCGAGCTCAACGCCGAGTCGCAGAGCGGGGAGCGCCTGGTCGGCCTCGACGGCAAGATGCAGCTGTTCAACGGCCGCACCGGCGAGCCCTACGACAACCCGATCACGTGCGGGTACATGTACATCCTGAAGCTGGCGCACCTCGTCGACGACAAGATCCACGCCCGCTCGACCGGGCCGTACTCGATGATCACCCAGCAGCCCCTCGGCGGCAAGGCCCAGTTCGGCGGCCAGCGCTTCGGCGAGATGGAGGTGTGGGCGCTCGAGGCGTACGGCGCCGCGTACTGCCTCCAGGAGCTGCTGACGATCAAGTCCGACGACGTGCTCGGCCGGGTCCGGGTCTACGAGTCGATCGTCAAGGGCGACAACATCCCCGAGCCGGGGGTCCCCGAGTCGTTCAAGGTCCTGATGAAGGAGATGCAGGCGCTGTGCATCAACGTCGAGGTCCTGACCGAGGACGGCCAGGAGATCGAGATGCGCGACCTCGACGACGAGGTGTTCCGCGCCGCCGAGGAGCTCGGCATCGACATCTCCCGCCCCGAGCGCGGCACCGACGAGGACGACGCCCGCCGCGAGCGCGAGAAGGCCGAGCGGGCCGCCCGCTACTGAGCGACACCACCGCGTCGGTCCGGGAGGGACCCGGACCGAGACGCGACGAACGAACTGAAGCAACGCAAGCGCGACAACGAAGAGGGATCACCACATGCTCGACGTCAACATGTTCGACCAGCTCAAGATCGGCCTGGCCACCGCAGATCAGATCCGCACGTGGTCGCACGGTGAGGTGAAGAAGCCCGAGACCATCAACTACCGCACGCTGCGCCCCGAGAAGGAGGGGCTCTTCTGCGAGAAGATCTTCGGCCCGACCCGGGACTGGGAGTGCTACTGCGGCAAGTACAAGCGGGTCCGCTTCAAGGGCATCATCTGCGAGCGCTGCGGGGTCGAGGTCACGCGCTCGAAGGTCCGCCGCGACCGCATGGGCCACATCGAGCTCGCCGCTCCCGCGGTCCACATCTGGTACCTCCGCGGCACCCGCTCGTGGCTCGCGTACCTCCTCGCCGGCATCGAGCCGAAGGAGGAGCTGAAGGCCAAGCAGCTCGAGAAGGTGATCTACTTCGCCGCCCACCTCGTGAGCTGGGTCGACGAGGACGGCCGCCACGAGGCGCTGGAGAACCTCGAGGCGGAGTACCTCGAGGAGCGCGACGTGATCACCAAGGAGCTCGAGCTCGAGATCGACGAGCGCTTCAAGCAGCTCGAGGACGACGTCGCCGCCGCGGAGAAGGACGGGGCCAAGGCCGCCGACCTGAAGAAGCTGCAGCGCGAGTCCGACAAGGAGATCGAGGCGATCCGCGAGCGCTACGACATGGAGCTCGATCTCATCTCGCGCACGTGGGACGAGTTCAAGGGCCTGCACTCGCGCAAGATCATCGAGGACGAGCTGCTCTGGCGCGAGATGCGCGACAAGTACGGCGAGTACTTCGAGGGCGGCACGGGCGCCGAGGCGATCAAGTCGCTGATCGACCGGATCGACTTCGACGAGGAGGAGACCAAGCTGCGCGAGGCGATCGACCCGGGTGACTCGGGCCGCAAGCCGCTCAGCGCCCAGCGCAAGCAGAAGGCGATCAAGCGCCTCAAGATCGTCACCTCGTTCAACCGGCGCGACGACCACGGTCGCCGGGTCAACGACCCGAAGGCGATGATCCTCGACTCGGTCCCGGTGATCCCGCCGGAGCTGCGTCCGATGGTCCAGCTCGACGGCGGCCGCTTCGCCACCTCCGACCTGAACGACCTGTACCGCCGCGTGATCAACCGCAACAACCGGCTCGAGCGCCTGCTCAACCTCGGCGCGCCGGAGATCATCGTGAACAACGAGAAGCGCATGCTGCAGGAGGCCGTCGACGCGCTGTTCGACAACGGCCGCCGCGGCCGGCCGGTGACCGGGCCGGGCAACCGCCCGCTCAAGTCGCTGTCCGACATGCTGAAGGGCAAGCAGGGCCGGTTCCGCCAGAACCTGCTCGGCAAGCGCGTCGACTACTCGGGTCGCTCGGTCATCGTGGTCGGCCCGACGCTGCGCCTGCACCAGTGCGGCCTGCCGAAGCTGATGGCGCTCGAGCTGTTCAAGCCGTTCGTCATGAAGCGCCTCGTCGACCTCGAGCTCGCGCAGAACATCAAGACAGCGAAGCGCATGGTCGAGCGTCGCCGCCCCCAGGTGTGGGACGTCCTCGAGGACGTCATCAAGGAGCACCCGGTGATGCTCAACCGCGCGCCGACGCTGCACCGCCTCGGGATCCAGGCCTTCGAGCCCGTGCTCGTCGAGGGCAAGGCGCTCCAGATCCACCCGCTGGTGTGCACCGCCTTCAACGCCGACTTCGACGGCGACCAGATGGCGATCCACGTCCCGCTCAGCGCCGAGGCGCAGGCCGAGGCCCGCGTGCTGATGCTCAGCGCGAACAACATCCTGTCGCCCGCATCGGGCCGCCCGATCACCGTCCCCTCCCAGGACATGATCATCGGCGGCTACTACCTCACGGAGGGCATCGAGGACGCCAAGGGCTCCGGCCGCGTGTTCCGCCACCTGTGGGAGGTGCTGCGCGCCTACGACGAGGGGACCCTCGACCTGCACGCGACGATCGAGGTGCGCCCCGCACCGGGCGAGGGCTTCGCGACCACGCCGGGGCGCGCGCTGCTCGAGGAGGCGCTGCCGACCGCGTACACCGAGATGTTCGGTCACATCGACCACCTCGTCACCAAGCGCGAGATGGGGGTCATCGTCGAGCGCCTGTCGGACAACTTCGACAAGGCGACCGTCGCCACCGCCCTCGACGACATCAAGAACCTCTGCTACCGCTTCGCGACCCAGTCCGGCATCACGGTGTCGATCGACGACGTGCGGACCCCGGCCGCCAAGCGCGGCATGCTCGACGATTACGAGGCCCAGGCCGAGAAGGTCGAGAACCAGTTCAAGCGCGGCATCATCACCGACGGCGAGCGGCGCCAGCAGGAGGTCCGCATCTGGACCGACGCGACCGCGGACGTCCAGGCGGCGATGGAGCTCGAGTTCAAGCAGGTCCAGTTCAACCCGATCGACATGATGGTCGGCTCGGGCGCACGCGGGAACATGACCCAGATGCGCCAGATCGCCGGCATGCGCGGGCTGGTGGCCAACCCCCGTGGCGACATGATCCCTCGCCCGATCAAGTCGAACTTCCGCGAGGGCCTCGAGACGCTCGAGTACTTCATCGCCACCCCCGGTGCCCGCAAGGGCCTCGTCGACACCGCGCTGCGGACCGCCGACTCGGGCTACCTGACGCGCCGCCTCGTCGACGTCGCCCAGGAGCTGATCGTGCGCGAGGAGGACTGCGGCTCGACCCTCGGCGTGTGGATCGAGAACGTCTCCCCCGACACCGCGAACCGCCGGTCGTACCTCGAGACCAAGCTGTACGGCCGCGCGCTGCTCAACGACACCGAGCTCTCCACGCCGATGGAGAAGGAGGGCGAGTCGATCTCGACGCTGCCGCGCAACACGATCGTCGGCGACGAGGAGATGGACGCGCTGCGCGACGACGAGAGCATCGAGCGCCTCCGCGTGCGCTCCGTGCTCACCTGCGACGCCGAGCTCGGCGTCTGCGCGATGTGCTACGGCCGCTCGCTGGCGACCGGCAACATGATCGAGCTCGGCGAGGCGGTCGGCGTGATCGCCGCGCAGTCGATCGGCGAGCCCGGCACCCAGCTCACGATGCGGACGTTCCACACCGGTGGCGTCGCCGGCAAGGACATCGCCGGCGGTCTGCCCCGCGTGGTCGAGCTGTTCGAGGCCCGCACCCCGAAGGGCTCGGCGCGCCTCGCGAAGGCGACCGGCGTGCTGCACCTGCGCGAGGACGAGGGCAAGGGCATCCCGGTCGTCGTCACCGACGACGCCGGCGAGGAGCACGAGACGCTGCTCCCGCTCGGCGCCCGGCCGATCGTCACCGACGGCCAGGACGTGCGCGCCGGCGACCCCCTCGTCGACGGTCCCTTCGACCCGAAGGAGATCATGGACATCAAGGGGATCCGCGAGACGCAGCTGTACCTCGTCGAGGAGGTCCAGCGCGTGTACCGCGACCAGGGAGTGTCGATCCACGACAAGCACATCGAGCTGATCGTGCGCCAGATGACGCGCCGCATCGGCGTGCAGGAGCCGGGCGACTCGGGCTTCCTGCCCGGTGAGCGGGTCGACTCGAAGCGCTTCCGCGACACCAACCGTCGCATGGTCACCGAGTCGGGTCGTCCCGCCGAGGGCCGGCCGGAGCTGATGGGCATCACGAAGGCGTCGCTCGCGACGGACTCGTGGCTGTCGGCGGCGTCGTTCCAGGAGACCACCCGGGTGCTCACCGAGGCGGCGATCGACGGGCGTGCCGACGACCTGATCGGGCTGAAGGAGAACATCATCCTCGGCAAGCTGATCCCGGCCGGGACCGGCATGGCCAAGTACCGCGAGTTCGGCATCGAGGCGCCGGACTACGAGCCGATGACCTACTACAGCTCCGATGCGGGCGAGGAGGACCCCGCGGCGTTCCTGGCGGGCCTGCACGGCACGTACTCGAGCGACGCGGCCCAGGTGGCGGCGGGCGAGCCGATCGGCTGACCCGCGGCGCTCCGCTGCGGTGACGGCGCGGAGCACCATCGACACGCGAGCGACGACGACCCGGGCCGTGGTGCCCGGGTCGTCGCGTCCGGGTCCCGCGAGAGCGCGGGTGCGATCGGGGCCGGAGCGCCGTGTTGGACCGGGGTCGCCGCCGGCCTAGCATCTCAGGGTCCTCTCAGCGGGGAATCCGTACGTCGGCCGCTGTACGGCGGGAGCGCACCGTGCCTCCCAACCCACCCATGACGCTCGCTCGGTCGCCGAGCGGGGTCCGACCCCCACGAACGAGGTTCGTCCATGCCAACCATCCAGCAGCTCGTCCGCCAGGGACGCAGCTCGAAGGTCACCAAGTCCAAGACGCCGGCCCTCAAGGGGTCGCCGCAGCGTCGTGGCGTGTGCACCCGCGTGTACACGACGACGCCGAAGAAGCCGAACTCGGCGCTGCGCAAGGTGGCGCGCGTCCGGCTCAACTCGGGCATCGAGGTCACCGCCTACATCCCCGGCGAGGGCCACAACCTCCAGGAGCACTCGATCGTGCTCGTGCGCGGCGGGCGAGTCCGCGACCTGCCCGGTGTGCGCTACAAGATCATCCGTGGCACGCTCGACGCGGTCGGCGTGAAGAACCGCAAGCAGGCTCGCAGCCGCTACGGCGCGAAGAGGGAGAAGTGATCAGCGATGCCTCGTAAGGGACCCGCACCCCGCCGTGACCTCGTCTCGGACCCGATCTACAAGTCGGTCGTCGTCACCCAGCTGATCAACAAGGTGATGCTGCACGGCAAGCGCAGCATCGCCGAGAAGATCGTCTACGACGCGATGGACATCGTCCAGAGCAAGCTCGACGGCGACGACATGGCGATCGACGTCGTCAAGCGCGCGATCGACAACGTGAAGCCGCCCCTCGAGGTGCGCTCGCGCCGCGTCGGTGGCGCCACCTACCAGGTGCCCGTCGAGGTCCGCCCCCGACGTGCCACGACGCTGTCGATCCGCTGGATCGTCGACTTCGCCCGCAACCGGCGCGAGAAGTCGATGGCGCTGTGCCTCGCGAACGAGCTGCTCGACGCCTCCAACGGCCTCGGCGCCGCGATGAAGCGCCGCGACGACATGCAGAAGATGGCCGAGTCGAACAAGGCGTTCGCCCACTACCGCTGGTGATCGCCCGCCGGTGACGGCGACGACGCACGGAGCCCGGGCCCGACGGCCCGGGCTCCGTCGCGTCCCGGGGCGTCGCCCAGCGCGCGGGGCGGATCAGCCCCGCGCGTCGGGCGCGCGCTCGAGCTGCCCGTCGGGGCCGACGGGCAGCCCCCCGAGCAGCACCACCCCGGCCGACGCCGCCACGAAGCAGGCGGCGATCGTCCACCGGTAGCCGCCGGTCGCGTCGATCAACCAGCCACCGGCCGGGGCGCCGATCAGCGCCCCGATGCCGGGGGCGGTGTAGAGCAGACCGAGGATCGAGCCGAGCCCGGCGACCCCCATCCGATCGGAGATGACGATCGGGCTCAGCGCGACGAACCCCCCGTAGCCGACCCCCAGGACGAGCACGAACACGACGAGCACGGCGTAGGAGTCCCCGGCCGCGAACCACACCGCGAAGCTCGCCGCGTGGATCACGAGGCACGCCCGGTAGAGGCGGAACGAACCCAGGCGGGTGACGAGCGAGCCGAAGCCGATGCGCGAGACCACGCTCGACGCGCCGAGCACGCCGACCAGCACGGCCGCCTGGACGGCGCCGATCCCCCGGTCCTTGGCGTACTGGCCGACGAAGACGAACGGCACGAACAGAGCGAGAGCGAGCACCATCGCGGACAGCGCGATCCGCCGGAACACGGCGCTCGCGAGGGCGTCGGCGAAGCGCGGCGGCTGCGGGCCGCCGTCACCGGGCGGCGCCGCGACGAGGGGGATGCACGCGAGCAGCGCGATCGCACCCCCGACGCCGAACACCACGTAGGTGTCGCGCCACCCCCACCGGTCGATCAGCGCGGCGGCGAGCGGCGACATCACCGAGGTGCCGACACCGATCCCGGCGACCGCGAGCCCGACGGCGAGGGCCCGCCGGCGCACGAACCACCCGCCGACGACCGACACCATCGGCACGTAGCCGCACGCCGCCGCGATCCCGACGCCGGCGCCGTAGGTGACGTAGCCGACGCCGAGCGACGTGACCCGACTCGTGAGCACCAGGCCCGCGCACAACGACAGCGCGCCGAGCGCGAGCACCACCCGTGGTCCGAAGCGATCGGCGGCGCGCCCGGTGAGGATGCTGAGGGAGAAGAACAGGAACGTCGTCACCCCGAACACGACGGCGGTCGCTCCGCTCGCCGCGTCGAACTCCTCGCTCATCGACTCGAAGAACGCGCCGAAGCTGTACGCCGTCCCGAGGGTCACGCCGGACGAGACGAAGGCGGCGACGACGGTCAGCCAGGCCCTCGGGGAGTCCAGGCCGTGACGCATCGCCGCAGCGTAGGGATCGTCGTGGCACGGCCCGGCATCGGTGTCGCCGACCCCGTGGCGCCGCGTCGTCAGGTGCCCGAGGTGCGCACGCGGTTCCGGCCGGCGTGCTTGGCCGAGTACATGGCCTCGTCCGCCTCCGCGAGGAGGCGTTCCACGTCGAGCGGCGCGGTCTGGCCCGCGACGCCGAACGACGCGCTCACGGGCAAGCCCACGATCGGCCGCTCCTCGACGGCGCGTCGGATCCGCTCCGCGATCCGCTCACCCCGCACGGGGTCGATCTCGGTGACCAGCACGAGGAACTCCTCGCCACCGAGGCGGAACAGCGGCGTGCCCCGCTCGAGCGTGGCGGCGACGATCTCGGTCACGCCGACGAGCACCAGGTCGCCGACGTGGTGCCCGTGGTCGTCGTTGACGCGCTTGAAGTCGTCGAGATCGAACGTGATCGCGACCAGTCGTCCGATCCCCGGATCGCGCCGTGAGAGCAGCGCGTCGAGGTGGGTGTCGAGGGCGGCGCGGTTGAGGCACCCGGTCAGCGGATCGATCTTCGCCCGCCGGCGCTGGTCGACCTCGACGTTCGCGAACCGTGCGGCGAAGAGCGTCGTGATGCACGCCGCGAGGAGCAGCGACGCCGCGCCGAGGAGCGAGCCCGAGGCGCGCCCGACCCCGACGTCGATCAGCGTGACGGCGGCCGCCGACGTGGGGGCGATGGCCTTCGGGAGCCACTCGTGGGGGAAGGTCAGGGGGAACAGACCGAGCAGCGGGAGGAAGACGACGACGGGGCTGACGAGGCCGCCGGTGGCCGCGACCCCGATGATCGCCGAGAGCGCGTGCGAGCACATCCGAGCCCGGTGCCACCCGAGCGAGCTCACGAGGTCGGGCAGGAGCACCTGGCTCACCATCCAGTGCGCCAGCGGCATCGTCGCGGCGATCGCGAGGAGCCACCCGTGCCATGGCGCGAGCGCCCACCCCGAGGCCGAGACGACCGCCGCCGTGATCACGTGCGCGCCCGAGAACGCTCGATCCACGTCGTCCTGGCGTGCTCGGCCGGAGAGCTCGACGGGAGGGATCACCCCTGTTCATCGTCAGGTCGGGCGCCGTTCTGGAGGAGCCGGGCCGGCGCACCGCTCCACCTCGTCCGTCGACGGGACGGCGCGCGGAGCGGGTCCGCCGGACGGAGGTCGGCGTTCACGTGTGCACTACCATCGTCGAGGTCGAAGGGGAGTGACGATGAACGTGCAGACGATCCTGTCCGCGAAGGGGTCCGACGTGGCCACGATCGATCCGGCGGCGACGTTGGCCGACGCGGTGTCGACGCTTCGCGAGAGGGGGTTCGGCGCGCTCGTCGCGAGCGCGGACGGCACGTCGCTCGACGGGATCGTCTCCGAGCGCGACATCGTGCGCTCGCTCGCCGTCGACGGACCGGCAGCGCTCGACACCACGGTGAGCACGGTGATGTCGGTCGAGGTGATCACCTGTCGGTCGAGCGACCGGATCGAGTCGCTGATGTCGATGATGACCGAGCGTCGCATCCGCCACCTCCCCGTGGTCGACGACGGGGGAGCGATCTCGGGGATGATCTCGATCGGCGACGTGGTGAAGTTCCGCCTGCAGCAGCTCGAGCAGGAGAACAGCCAGCTGCACGACTACATCCAGGGCAACGTGGGGTGACCCACCGCCGCAGGGCGCGGCGATGACCGTCGGCGCTCGGCTCCGGCGGGTGGTGGACGTGCTCTCCGAGCGGGTGCCGCCCGCGTCGACCGCTCGCTCCGCCGGCCCGATCGCCGGCCGATGGATCGACGACCGCGCGCCGACGGTCGGCGTCCTCGCGTACCGCGGGGTGTCGAGCGGGGAGATCGACCTCCCGGTCGAGCGCCTCGCCGAGCGGCTGGGTGCCAACGTCGTGCTCGTGGGCGCGGTCGTCGGCCCGGTCCACGCCGTCGAGCCCTCGAGATCGGTCCTCGTCGGCCGCACCCCGGCCACGGCGCCACCCGTCGACGTGCTCGTCGTCCCGGGCGGGCTGGGGTGGAGGCAGGTGATCGATGACCCGGAGATCAGCCGGTGGTTGCGCACGGCCGCCGAGTCGGCGCGCGCCGTGCTCGCGATCTCGACCGGGTCGCTGCTGCTGGCCACGGTCGGTCACCTCGCCGGGCGCGACGCGACCGGGCACTGGCTGGCGTCGGCGGAGCTCGCGGCGCTCGGCGCTCGGGTCACCACCGCGCGCACCGCATCGGACGAGGGCGGGCGCATCGTCACGGCATCCGGGGCGCTGGCCGCGATCGTCGTGGTCGACGACCTCGCCGACCACGTCCGCTGGGCACCGTCCTGACCGGCGTGCGCCGCGGTGGCGAGGGACGCGCTCGAGCGGGTGCGCGTCAGGCGCGCTCGGCCGAGGAGCGCGCGAGGTCGCGCAGCTCGCGCTGGACGTCGCAGCGCTCGCCCGGCCCGCCGTCGCCCCCGCTCCCCCCGGACGGCTCGGAGCACGGCGTCCAGCGACCGTCGGCGCCCAACGTCCAGGCCAGCTCGGTGTCGGCGAGGCAGCGCTCGAGGACGTCGTCGAGGCGGGCGCGCAGGTCGGGGTCGTCGATCGGCGCCACCGCCTCCACGCGGTTCTCCAGGTTGCGGTCCATCAGGTCGGCCGAGCCGATGTAGTAGCGCTGGTCGTATCCGGGGGCGCCGAACCGGAGGATCCGCGAGTGCTCGAGCACGGGTCCGACGATCGAGCGGACGCGGATGCCCTCGGAGACGCCGGGGACCCCGGGCCGCAGCCGGCACGTGCTGCGCACGACGAGGTCGATCTCGCACCCCGCCTGCGACGCGGCGCACAGCGCCTCGATGACGCCGACGTGGGTCAGGTTGTTGACCTTGATGACGATGCGCCCGCCCGGGTGGGCCTGGGCCTCGATGAGCTCGAGCACGGTGCCGAGCAGGTTGACCGGCGCGACCAGCAGCCGCTGGAACGTGCCGTCGCGTGAGTGCGAGGTCAGCATGTTGAACAGCTCCGCGAGATCCGCGGTGAGGACCGGATCCGCGGTCAGCAACCCGAGGTCCTCGTAGTGGAGGGCGGTGTCGGGGTTGTAGTTGCCCGTACCGATGTGGCCGTACCGGCGGATCTCTCCGTCGGGGTCGGCGCGCACCACGAGCGCCGTCTTGGTGTGCGTCTTGATGTCGACGAAGCCGTACACGACGTGCACCCCGCGACTCTCCATCTGCTCCGCCCAGCGGATGTTGGCCTCCTCGTCGAAGCGCGCCTTGAGCTCGACCAGCACCGCGACCTGCTTGCCGAGCTCGACGGCGCGCATCAGCGACGCGGCGATCGGGCTGTCGCCCGACGTCCGGTAGAGGGTCTGCTTGATCGCCTGCACCGCGTCGTCCTCGGCGGCGTCGTGGAGGAAGCGCTGCGTCGAGGCGCCGAACGACTCGTACGGGTGCTGCACGAGCACGTCACCGGCGCGGATCACGTCGAACACCTCGGAGGATCCGCCCGCCCGCCGCAGCGTGCCGTCACCGCCGTTCGCCAGCGCACGTGGGACGGCCGGCGTCGGGACGGGGTCCTTCAGGTCGGGACGATCGAGGGCGTGCAGCTCCCACAGGTCCCCGAGCCCGATCGGGCGGTGGCGTCGGAAGCAGGCCTCGGTCGCGAGGCCGAGCTCGTCGACGAGCAGGGAGCGCATCTGGTCGGACACGTCGTGGTCGATCTCGAGGCGCACCGCGTCCTGGAAGCGGCGCACCGCGAGCTCGGACGCGATCGCGTCGAGCAGGTCCTCGACCTCGTCGTCGTCGACCTCGTAGTCGGCGTCGCGGGTGACCCGGAACGAGCCCCACTCGCGCACGCTGCGCCCCGGGAAGATCCCGTCGAGGTGGGCGCCGATCACCTCCTCGACCGGTACGACGACGATCTCGTCGTCGTCGGTCGTGACGACGCGGAACCGAGCGACGCTCGCCGGGACCTTCACCCGGCCGAAGCGCGACTCGTAGCCGTCGTCGAGGATCGCCCCGATGCTGACGCTCAGATCGGAGATGAACGGGAACGGGTGCGCGGGGCCCACCGCCAGCGGGGTGAGGATCGGCTCGATCTCGCGCACGAACTCGGCGCTCAGGTGGGCCCGATGATCGTCGTGGAGCTCGCTCCACGACCGCAGGTGGATCCCCGCCTCGGCGAGATCGGGCTCGACCTCGTCGGCGAAGATCTCGCGCTGGCGCGTCGCGAGCTCGCCGAAGCGAGCGAGCAGGGCGCGGACCCGCTCGCTCGGGGGCCTCGGGCTCGTAGCCCGCTCGCCCGGGGTCGCGGCGGCCGGCGCGCCCGCCGCCGGCTCGTCGTCGGCGGTGCGGCCGAGGGCGGCCACGCGGACCCGGAACATCTCGTCGCTCAGGGTGGTGAAGATCGCGAGGAACCGGATCCGCTCGAGCACCGGGAGCTCCCGCCGCCCGGCCCGCTCGAGGACCCGAGCCTGGTACTCGAGCTCGGATTCCTCGCGCCCGATCAGGTCCATCCCGCCACTCCACCACGTCGCGGCGCGACGCTCCAACCCACGTCCCCGGAACCGGGCAGCCGCGCGCGGTCCCCGCCGCCCGACGTCGCGAGCGGCACGGGGTCGGGTGCACGGCGTCGTCGGCACGGCGTCCGTCGGGGAGGTCAGCCCCTCCCGTCGGGCAGCCCGAACAGGTGGCGGGCGTTGTCGCCCAGGAACGCGCGCCGGTCGGGCTCGGGGAACGCCGCGACGAGCTCGTTCAGGTCGTGGACGTACTCGGGGGTGTGGTCCGCGTGCGGGAAGTCCGACGCCCACAGGAAGCGGTCGACGCCGAAGCGCTCGGCGAGCGCCGGGATGGTCCGCTCGTCGGGGTCGCAGCTGATCCAGATCCGCTCGCGGAAGTAGTCGCTCGGCTTGTGCTCGAGCGGCACGCGCTCGCCGATGAAGGTGTGGCCGTAGACGGCGTCGATGCGGTCCATCCAATACCCGATCCACCCGCCGCCCGACTCGAGCACCAGCACCTTCAGCGTCGGGAACTTGTCGAACACGCCGTAGTCGAAGAGGGTGGTGAACTGGTGCCGGACCCCGTCGGAGGCCTGGACCGACGCGAGCAGGCGGAGCTGCTTGACGTTCTGCCAGTCGCCCATCCGCGTCCCCTTCGTCCACTGCGGCTCGAAGGTCGGGTGGATCGCGAACGGCACGTCGAGGTCCTGGGCGGCCGCGAACACCGGGTCGTGGTCGGGGTGCCCGAGCGGGAGGCCCTCGTGGGTGAACGGGCAGACGTAGGCGCCCCTGGCCCCCTCGCCGACGGCGCGCTCGAGCTCGGCGGCCGCGGCGACGGGGTCGCTCAACGAGATGTGCGCGGTCGGCACGAGGCGCGGCGAGTCGGCGCAGAACTCGGTGATCCAGCGGTTGTAGGCGCGGGTGTAGGCCTGCGCGAGCGCCGGGTCGGCGACCTCGGCCTCCCACAGCAGCCCGACGGTCGTGTACAGGATGGCGATGTCGATGTTCTCGGCGTCGAGCATCTCCAGGCGCTCGCCCGCGTGCATCGTTCCGTACGGGGCGTTGGCGAGGTACGTCCGATCCGGGTCCTTCTGCATCCCGGCGAGGTCGGGATCACCCATCGCGCCGAGCGTCGAGGGCATCCCGTTGCGGGCCATCGTGGAGCGGCGCCCGTCGTACTCGAGCTCCTCGAGGCCGTTCTCGTCGCGCACGATCCGCAGCGCCCGGTCGCGGAACTCCGGATCGATGTAGTCCTCCCACAGGGTGGGGGGCTCGAGGATGTGGCCGTCGGCGTCGACCGCGCCGTCGACCTCGATGCGGTGGGTCTGGTGGAGCGGCTTGGTCGACTCGATGAACGTCGTCGTCATCGGTCCATGATCCCGTGCGGCGGGTCGCCGTCGAGAGTCGGACGGCGCGCGGCGGCGAGAGCGCGCACCGTCGGGACCGAGGCCACGATCCACGCATCGGTCGCCGACAACCCGATGCGCTGCGCGAGCCCGTCCGCGTCGACGACGAGGCTCGCGGCGAGTCCGACCGTCGAGGTGGCCGTCGCGACGATCGCCGCCGCGGCGAGCGTCCGGTGGCCGAGCCGGGCGAGGGGCCGGGCGCACCCGAGCGGGACCCCGACGAGGGTGACGTACCCGACGACGGCGGCGGCGGCGTGGAGCCGGTCCACGAGGTCGGATCGATCGAGCGGGAGCGCCGCCACGGCGATCGTCGCGCCGGCCGTCGCGAGCGCCGCCCACCACGCCCGGCCGGGGACCGCGCGCCGCAGCGCGATCGCGTACGGGCCGACCCCGGCCGAGAACGCGACGAAGCCGACGGTCATCGTGGACCGCACGTCCGAGCCGACCGCCGCGAGGCGGCTGATCGCGTCGTCGACCGACGAGTACGGCGCCGACGTCACGGCCGCCGCGACGGCCCACGCGGTGACGAAGGCGATCGGACCGACGACCCCGCCCCACGCCGCGCCTCGACGGGTGCGTCGCCGCATCGACGAGCGGTCGTGGCCCGTCGTGCTCAGGGGGTCAGCAGGACGACGGTCCACCCGGTCAGCCCGTCGGTGTCGCACGAACCCGGCGTCGTCACCAGGATCCGGTCGTCGGCCACCGACGCGTCGGCGTACGCGTCGAGCGCGTCGAAGTCGCAGGGCGCGAAGGGCTCGCCCGTCGGTCGGCCGAGCTCGGCGCGGTAGGGATGGATCGAGCGCTTCTCCGTCGCCAGGGCGAACTCGGTGTGGTCGCGAGCACCGATGCGGTCGAGCTCGGAGGGCACGCGCGCCCAGACGGGGACCATCGGGAACGAGCTGTCGACCACCACGAACACCTGCTCGGTGCGCCGGGTCACGACCGTCGTCACGGCGAGGGCGCCGAACGCGACGGCGATCACGGCGAACCAGATCGCGAACGGCTTCACCGCTCACCCACCCGCGTTGAACAGCGCCGCGATCTTGAACTCCACGTCGTCCTCGCTGGCGTCGATGCTCGCGGCCTCGACCAGCGACGACACGCGGCCGAGCTCGTCGAGGTCGGCCTCGAACCCCACGGTGTAGACGGGGATGCGGAGCCCGGCGATGACCTCGTCGACCTCGTCGAAGCCCAGGCCGTCGGTCGTCTCGCCGTCGGTCAGCACGACCAGGATCGTCTTCAGGTCGGGATCGACCGCCGACTCGGCACGCAGCATCGACAGCCCGAGGACGATCCCGTCGTACATCGCCGTCCCCCCGCCCGGGCTGAGGTCCTCCGCGATCGCGGCGTAGCGCGCCTGCTGGTTGAGGTCGAACTCGCCGATCGGGAGGCGCATCGCCGCCTGCGTGCTGAACTCGACCACACCGACGCGGGTGGCGGGCTTGACGAACTCGCGCGCCGACAGCATCGCCCGTCGCAGCGAGCTGATCCGGGTGCCCTCCATCGAGCCGCTGACGTCGACGACGAAGACCGTCGACACCGGTCGTCCGCCGTCCTTCTTGTCCTTCCAGACGGCCTGCGCGTCGATCAGCGTCGAGCCCGAGGGGACGTCGACGTCGGGGGTGTGCGCAGGCGGGTCGAACCCGTACTCGGTGGCGAGCTCGGCGTACTCCGAGCCCTCGGCGAAGGTGGCGAACGCCTCGAGCACCTCGGTCTGCTCCGCCGTCACGTCGCCGACCGCGACGAGGGGGTTGTCGTGGCGCACCCCGAACGGGATGAACTCGTAGCCCGAGCTCAGCGAGTCGGTCTGGACGTAGGTCTGGTACTCCATGACGAAGGTGTCGAGCGTCCCGGTGTCGTTCTCGACCGAGTCGCGCATCTGCAGCGTCGTCAGCGCGACGAACGGGACCTGGCGCTGGAACTGCTCGAACACGCTGGCCACGTCGGGGTCGGTGAGGCGCGACTCGTCGCCGTCGGCGATCGCGTCGAGGACCGTGACGAGGAAGTTGAGCCCCGTGCTGGATGCGAACGGGTCGGTGTAGCCCATCACGAGGTCGCCGGCGATCACCGCGTCGACGAGCGTCGCCGCGGTCAGCTCGCCCGACGCTGCGCGCAGCTCGTCGGCGGTCGCCGTCTTCATCACGATCCCCGCGACGTTGGGCACCGTCGACGGGCGGATCTCGGTGACGGGCTGGAACTCGGCCGCCATCTCGACCCAGAGCTGGTTCGACGGGCTGAAGCCGCCGGGGATCTCGGTCCCGCTCGCGATGAACTGGTACGCCGTACCGGACGCGATGCTGCGCAGGTCGATCGCGGCGGTGCTCCCGTCGGCGAGGGCCACCCCGGCGTCGTTGAACCCCTCGGCGGCCTCGACCATCCAGCCGTCGGTGCCGGTCCCCGACTTCTCGGTGGACGCGAAGACCTCGACGACCGCGTCGGCCGTCGGCGGGGCCTCGACGACGATCGGGAACTCGTCGATCGGGGGCAGGGTGTCGGCGAGGTCCGCTCCGGTCGGAGGAGGGATCGACGCGCTGCGGGTGATCGGGTCGTCGACCCACCCGATCTCGTCGACGAGCGAGTTCAGCCGGGTCGTCGCGTCCTGCGACGACAGGGGCTCGTCGCCGCCGCCGTCGGTGCCGCACGACGCGACGCCGACCCCGACGACCACGGCCGCGACGGCGACGCGCGCCCGTCGTGCGAGCGGGCCTCGGCGCGATCGGCTCACGAGGCGGCCCCGCCGCTGCTCGAGCCGTCGGTGCCGCCGGCGGTCAGCCGGTCGGTGGCGGTGCGCCCCCGCTCCAGCTGCGAGATCGACTCCTCGCTGCGCTCGGCGAGCTGGTCGAGCTCGAGGATCGAACCCGCCATCGTCGGCAGCGCCTCGCGGCGGTACCGCGAGATCTCGTCGAGCGCCGCCTCGATGTCGTCGAACGCGGAGCGCAGCGACTCCATGTCGAGCATCGTCGACGACGCCTGCCGGTGGATCTCGGTGCCCTGCGTGCGCAGCCGAGCCGCGGTGCCGGCGATCATCTCCGACGTCGTGGCGTTGATCGCCTCGATCTTGTCGAGCACGATCCGCTGGTGCGCCAGCGCGAGCGCGACGGTCACGGCGACCTGCAGGGCGCTGATCGTGACGTCGAGCGCTCGGTCCACGCCGCGGATCAGCTCGCGGTTGTTCCGGATCACCAGCTCGGTCGCGAGCACGCCCTGCTGGTTCACCGCGAGCTGCTGCTGGAGGTCGATGGTGCGCTGGCGGATCGCGAACAGGATGTCCTCCTCGACGAACGCCCGCCGGGGGTCGTCCGGGCCGATCTCCCCCGCCAGGCGCTCCGCGACGGCGGCGTCGAGCGCCTGCGCGAGGGCGACCTGCTCGGCGAGGGCGACGGTGAGCTCGCGCATCTGCTGCTGGTCGGCACCCAGGGTCACGTTGTCGCGCGCCAGGGTGTCGCGGCCCGCCTCGAGCGACGACACGATCGAGTCGATCTGGGTCTGGGAGCTCTCGTAGCGCATGAAGTAGCGCTTGAGCGGGGTGCCGACGCCCGGGATCCGCCCGACGGCCCGGGTGAACCAACCCGCATCGGTGTCGAGGCCCGACGGGTCGAGCTTCTCGACCTCGATGCGCAGGTCGGCGAGCGAGTTCGCCACCGGTCCGCCGTCCTGCGCGCTGCGCCCGAGGTCGCGCAGCGGGGCCTGGAGCATCCGGCTGCGGGTGGCGGCGCGCTGCTGCAGGTCGCGCCCCATCGAGTCGACGGCGTCGCGCGCGGCGTCGCGCGACGCCTGGTCGGCCGGGTCGACCGCCAGCAGCTGGTCGACCTGGTCGCGGGCGTGGGCACGCAGCTCGTCACCCGGGTCGGGCTCGGGGAGCTCGAGCTCGGCCTCCGTCGTGGGCACGTCGAGGGCGAGGCGGAGCGGGGGGCGCTGCGCGGTGCCCGTCGGGACGGCGTCGGTCATGGTGAGCCTTTCGTGGGGTCGTCGGCGTACATGCTCGCGCGGTCGGCGAGCTCCTCGAGCGCGTCCATCGCCGCGTCGGCGTCGGAGGGGTGCTTGCCGATCGGCACGTCGGCGAGCGCCGTCGTGGTCCGGTCGAGCGAGGTCAGCGCCGCTTCGTTCTGCGCCATGAAGCGGGCGATGCGCGCCTGCTGGGAGGTGCGCATCTCGGCGCGCCGCTCGAGGGTCGAGCGCTCGCGACCGGCGGCCTCGTGGTCGACGGACCCCGCGGAGAGCTCGGCGAGGCGGCGATCGATGTAGGTCTGGTCGATCGAGCGGACGCCCGCCGACGCGACCGCCACCTCGCGCAGGTTGTCGAGCGCGGCGTCGCAGACCTGCTGCGCCGTGGCCAGGTAGCGGGAGTAGGTCAGCTCCCCCGCGTCGAGGCGACGATCGAGAACGGCCACCAGGGCGGCGCGCTTGTGGCGCAGGGCAGCGAGCTGCTCGGCGGGCTGGGGGTCGTCGAGGGTGGCCAGCTCGGCGGCGAGCGCGTCGAGCTCGGCGGGGTCGATGTCGCGCACCCGCGGGATCGCGAACTGCAGGTCGGCCAGGGTGCCCGTCGCCGACATCGTGACCGGCCACGCCACGGCCGCCGCGACGGCGACCACGACCACGGCGGCGATCAGCGCGCCCGGAGGCCGCAGCAGCGCCACCAGCGCCCACACGGCGACCGCGAGGACGCCCGCGGCGATCCACGTCGGCGGGTACGCGAGCACCGCTCGCCACCACGGTCTCGGGCCGGGGGCGCTCATCGGCGTGGTGCGCGCTCGGGCGCCGGCGACGAGGAGCCCCGGCGGGGCGCTGCACATCCGGACACGATCACCCCACGATACCGCTCGTCGGCCCGGCGGTCGCCCGGCACCCGGCGGCCACGCCGACGCGAGCCGGAGTCGGCTCCCGCACCGCTCGCGAGCCGCGGAAACACCCGTCACCCCAGGTGGCGGCGGACCCGGCGGCGGTACACTGATCCGCCGTGTCGGCGTCCCGATCGGGAGCCCGGCACCGCCTCGCAGCGGCCGAGGTGACCGCCCCTTGAGAGTAGAAGAGCAGTTCGGAAGTAGGACCAAGCATGGCCAAGCGAGAGTTTCCCCTGGAGAGAACCCGCAACATCGGGATCATGGCGCACATCGACGCCGGCAAGACCACCACGACCGAGCGCATCCTCTACTACACGGGCAAGAGCTACAAGATCGGTGAGGTCCACGACGGCGCCGCGACCATGGACCACATGGCCCAGGAGCAGGAGCGCGGGATCACGATCACGTCGGCCGCGACGACCTGCGTGTGGACCGACCACCGCATCAACATCATCGACACCCCGGGCCACGTCGACTTCACGATCGAGGTCGAGCGCTCGCTGCGCGTCCTCGACGGCGCGGTGACCGTGTTCGACTCGGTCGCCGGCGTCGAGCCCCAGACCGAGACCGTCTGGCGACAGGCCAACAAGTACAACGTGCCGCGGATGTGCTTCGTCAACAAGATGGACCGCATCGGCGCCGACTTCTACCGCACGGTCGAGATGGTCAAGGACCGCCTCCAGGCCAACGCCCTCGTCGTCCAGCTCCCGGTGGGCGCCGGCGGCCCCGAGGCGGTCAAGGCGTACGAGGGCCTGGTCGACCTCGTCAAGATGAAGGCGCTGCTGTGGCGCGACACCGACGAGACCGACCTCGGCGCGAAGTACGAGACGGTCGACATCCCCGACGACATGATCGCCCAGGCGAACGAGTACCGCGAGGAGATGCTCGAGACCATCGCCACCCAGGACGAGGACCTGATGAACGCCTACCTCGAGGGCGAGGAGCTCTCCGAGGACGCGATCAAGGCGGCGATCCGCAAGGGCACGCTGGCCAACGACTTCGTCCCGATCCTGTGCGGTTCGGCGTTCAAGAACAAGGGCGTGCAGCCGATGCTCGACGCCGTCGTCGACTTCCTGCCGAGCCCCCTCGACGTCGAGGCCGCCCACGGCATCGAGATGCGCGGCGGCGAGGAGAACGACGTCACCCGCGGTCCGCGCGACGAGGACTTCGCGGCGCTCGCGTTCAAGATCGTCGCCGACCCGTTCGGCAAGCTCACCTACTTCCGCGTGTACTCCGGCGAGATCAGCAAGGGCGACGAGGTCTACAACTCCACCAAGGAGAACCGCGAGCGGCTCGGGCGCATCCTGCTGATGCACTCGAACCAGCGCGAGGACCTCGACGTCGCGATGGCCGGTGACATCGTCGCCGGCCTCGGCTTCAAGGAGGTCACCACCGGTGACACCCTGTGCACGCGCGACAACCCGGTGATCCTCGAGCGGATGGAGTTCCCCGAGCCGGTCATCCACGTGGCGATCGAGCCGAAGACGAAGTCGGACCAGGAGAAGCTCGGCAAGGCGCTGAAGTCGCTGTCCGACGAGGACCCGACGTTCCGCATCCGCACCGACCACGAGACCGGCCAGACGGTCATCTCGGGGATGGGCGAGCTGCACCTCGAGGTGCTCGTCGACCGCATGCAGCGCGAGTTCTCGGTCGAGGCCACCGTCGGCAAGCCGCAGGTGGCCTACCGCGAGACGGTCACCAAGGAGGTGACCAACGTCGAGTACCGCCACATCAAGCAGTCGGGCGGGTCGGGCCAGTTCGCCGTGGTGCGGATCAACATGCTCCCGAACCCCGGCGGCGGCTACGAGTTCGAGGACAAGATCACCGGCGGCAAGATCCCACGCGAGTACATCAACCCGACCAACCAGGGCCTCGAGGCCGCGATGGACAACGGGGTGCTCGCCGGCTACCCGACGGTCGACGTCAAGGTCGAGCTGGTCGACGGCCAGTACCACGACGTCGACTCCTCGGAGATGGCGTTCAAGCTCGCCGGCCAGCAGGCGTTCCGCAAGGCCGCCGAGATGGCCAAGCCCGTGCTGATGGAGCCGATCATGGCCGTCGAGGTCGTGACCCCCGAGGACTACATGGGCGACGTGATGGGCGACCTGTCCAGCCGCCGTGGCCGCGTCGGCGGCATGGAGGCCCGGGGCAACACCCAGGTCGTCAACGCCGAGGTCCCGCTGTCGGAGATGTTCGGGTACAGTACCGACCTCCGCTCGCGCACCCAGGGGCGTGCGACGTACACGATGCAGTTCGACAAGTACCAGGAGGTGCCGTCGAACATCGCGGAGGAGATCGTGAAGCGGGTCCGCGGCGAGTGAGCCGCCGAGCCGGCTCCGCACCCCGACCCTTGACAACCCACCTGCGTCCTCCATCCGGGGGCGTGAACGACGAAGAAGCAGAGAGAAGACAGCGATGAGCAAGACGAAGTTCGAGCGCAACAAGCCCCATGTGAACATCGGGACGATGGGTCACATCGATCATGGGAAGACGACGTTGACGGCGGCGATCTCGAAGACCCTGTCGGATCGTGGGTTGGCGGAGTTCACCGATTTCGCGGGGATCGACAAGGCGCCGGAGGAGAAGGCGCGTGGGATCACGATCTCGATCTCGCACATCGAGTACGAGACGGAGAACCGTCACTACGCGCACATCGACATGCCGGGTCACGCGGATTACATCAAGAACATGATCACGGGTGCTGCGCAGGTCGATGGTGCGATCTTGGTGGTGGCGGCGACGGACGGTCCGATGCCCCAGACGCGTGAGCACGTGTTGTTGGCGCGTCAGGTGGGTGTGCCGTACATCGTGTGCGCGTTGAACAAGTCGGACATGGTGGACGACGAGGAGTTGTTGGAGTTGGTGGAGCTGGAGGTGCGTGAGCTGCTGACGGAGTACGAGTTCCCGGGTGATGATGCTCCGGTGGTGCACGTGTCGGCGTTGAAGGCGTTGGAGGGGGACGCTGATGCTCAGGAGAAGGTGATGGAGTTGATGGCGGCGTGCGATGAGAACATCCCGAACCCGGAGCGTGATCTGGACAAGCCGTTCTTGATGCCGATCGAGGATGTGTTCACGATCACGGGTCGTGGCACGGTGGTGACGGGCAAGGTGGAGCAGGGGATCGTGCACACCGGTGACGAGATCGAGATCGTGGGGTTGCGGGACACGCAGAAGACGACGTGCACCGGGGTGGAGATGTTCCGCAAGTTGCTCGATGAGGGTCAGGCGGGGGACAACATCGGTGCTCTGTTGCGTGGCATCGACAAGGAGCAGGTCGAGCGGGGTCAGGTGTTGTGCAAGCCGGGGAGCATCACGCCGCACACCGATTTCGAGGGTCAGGTGTACATCTTGAACAAGGATGAGGGTGGTCGTCACAAGCCGTTCTTCAACAACTACCGGCCGCAGTTCTTCTTCCGGACGACGGATGTGACGGGGACGATCCAGTTGCCGGAGGGGACGGAGATGGTGATGCCGGGTGACAACGTCGAGATGACGGTGGAGTTGGGCAAGCCGATCGCGATGGACGAGGGTCTGCGGTTCGCGATCCGCGAGGGTGGCCGCACCGTGGGCGCCGGCCGCGTCACCAAGATCAACAAGTGACCGGGACGGACTGACGACATGGCACAGAACATCCGCATCCGCCTGAAGGCGTTCGACCACGAGATCATCGACCAGTCGACGAAGAAGATCGTCGAGACGGTGACGCGCACCGACGCGACGGTGCGCGGGCCGATCCCGCTGCCCACCGACAAGCACCGCTACACGGTCATCCGTGGCCCGCACGTCGACAAGGACAGCCGGGAGCACTTCGAGATGCGCATCCACAAGCGCCTCATCGACATCGTCAACCCGAACAACAAGACGATCGATTCCCTGCAGCGCATCGAGCTGCCCGCGGGCGTCGACATCGAGATCAAGATCCAGTCCTGAACCGAGCGGTGCGCGCTCGCCGCTCGGCGATGCGCGCACCGCCCGTCCGACGGGTGGATGTGAAGGAACGGGCAAGGATCCGACCCGCCGGGCGCGACCCCGCCCCGTGCGAGTAGACAGCACCGATGGCCGCTCTGCCGCCACCTCCACCCGGTCGACGCCCCGTCGGATCCCCCGAACCGCCCCGGCGGCGCCAGCGCACGCTCGCGCTCGTCGGCCTGGTCGGTCTCGTCGCCTGGCTCGGCGGGCTGGCCGGGGCGATCTTCGGAGGTCAGGTCGTCGATTGGATCGATCGGCCGCCGACCCGCCCGTCGGGTGAGGCGATCGACATCGCCTCACCCCGCCCGGGCTTCGAGAACCGCCTCGACGTCGCGGTCGTCGCCGCGCACGTGGGCCCGTCCACGGTCACCGTGTCCGCCGACATCGGCGGCGGGGTCTCGCTCGGCACCGGGGTCATCGTCACCGACGACGGGGAGATCCTCACCAACGCCCACGTCGTCGACGGGGCGCGCGTCGTGCGGGTGCGCCTCGCCGGCGAGTCCGAGCCCCGCGAGGCGACCGTGCTCGCGAGCGATCGCGGCAACGACCTCGCGCTGCTGCGCATCGGCGGCGACGGATACGAGGAGGCCACGTTCGCCGACCCCGGGAGCGTGCGCATCGGCGACGACGTGATGGCGATCGGCTTCGCCCTCGGCCTCGACGGCGACCCCTCGGTGACCCTCGGCATCGTGTCCGCGCTCGACCGCAGCGTCGGACAGGGCGACGTGTACCTCGACGGGCTCATCCAGACCGATGCGGCGATCTCGTCCGGGAACTCCGGCGGGCCGCTCGTCAACGCGGCCGGCGAGGTCGTCGGGATCAACACCGCGGTCGCACGCGACACGGCGGTGTTCACCGCGACCAACGTCGGCTTCGCGATCTCGGTCTCCGAGGCGCTGCCGATCGTCGACGCCCTCCGTGCCCAGTCCGACGGGGAGGTGCGCGAGGAGGCGTTCCTCGGCGTCAACCTCGAGGACCGCGTCGACGGCGGCCAGGGCGTGATCATCACCGGCGTCGAGGAGGGCACCCCGGCGGAGGCCGCCGGCGTCGAGGTCGGCGATCTCGTCGTGGGCATCGACGGCGCCGCCACCGACGGGTCGTCGTCGCTGATCGCCGCGATCCGTGACAAGCAGCCCGGCGACGAGGTCACCGTGACCATCGTGCGCGCCGACTCCGAGGTCGACCTCGACGTCACCCTCACCGCACGCCCCGAGGGCTGACGGAGCCGTCGAGTCGGCCCGGAGCGCGACCGGAGGCGTCGCGGGTCGATGTCGTACCGTCGCTCCCGATGGACGACGTGATGCTCGGAGCGACCCGACCCCTCGGATCCGGCTACTGGCCGCTGCCCGAGGACGACCCGGGCGTCGAGGTGCGGCGCGAGGCGGTGCGGATGGTGTCGCCCGACGGAGCGCTCGTGACGGGTGTGCTGTGGACCCCGCCGGTCGGCACCCCGTGGCGCACGGCCGTCATCCTGTCGCACCCGCGCGGTGACTTCAGCGTGCACTACGCCTGCCCGCTGCTCGCCGCGGCGGGCTACGCCGTGCTCGGCTTCGGCACGCGCTACATGAAGAACGACACCGACTGCCTCCACGAGAACTGCATCACCGACGTGCGCACCGCCCACGACGAGATGGTGCGCCGCGGCGCCGAGGCCGTCGTCCTGCTCGGCAACTCCGGGGGCGGCTCGCTGATGGCGATGGCCAACGCCGAGCTGGGGATCGGCGACGGGTGGGTCGGCGTGGCCGCGCACCCCGGCGAGGGGGTGTTCATGCTCCAGGTGATCGATCCGTCGGTGGCCGACGAGGAGGATCCGTCCGCCACCGTCGACGAGCTCGACATGTACCACCCCGACAACGGGTGGCGCCCGTGGCCCGAGCCCTGCACCTACGACCCCGACTGGCTCGAGCGCTACCGACGCGCCCAGCGCGACCGCGTGGCGCGCATCGACGCGATCGCCCGCCGCTCGATCGAGGACGCGGCCGACGCCGCCCCCGAGATGAGGCGCACGGACCCGACGACGGACCCGCTTCGCTGGCGCGAGCTGCGTCGACGCGCCGTGTCGACCCGGTACCTCACGATCTACCGCACCCTCGCGGACCCGGCGTACCTCGACCTGTCGATCGATCCCGACGACCGGGCGATGGGGTCGCTGTTCGCCTTCCCCGACCCGTTCGACGCGAACCACGGGCGCGGCGGCCTCGCCCGGACGATGACCGCGCGCGGGTGGCTGAGCACCTGGTCGGGTCTGTCCAGCCACGCCAAGCTCGCCGACACGATGCCGCGGGTGACGGTCCCGACCCTGCTCGTGCACCCGACCGCCGACACCGAGATCCGCCTCCACCAGGCGGCCGAGATCGTCGCCGCCGCGGGCGCCGAGGACGTGACCTACGTCGAGATGGAGGGCGCGCTGCACTACCTCGAGGGGGACCGCCCCGAGGCGATGGCGCACGTCGCCGACTGGCTCGCCTCCCGCTACCCCTGATCGCCCGGGCGCGCCTCGACCGCCCGCCCGCACCCGTAGCCTGCTGCGCGTGATCGAGCAGGACCGCGCCGACGGTCGGGGAGCGACGTCGGGCGCTGCGACGCCTCGGCCCCTCCCGGCCTGGCTCGCCATCGCCCTGGTCACGTCGACCTCGGCGGCGGTGCTGGTGCTCGAGATCCTCGCCGGACGCCTGCTCGCCCCGTACGTGGGCGTCAGCCTGGAGACCTTCACCGTGATCATCGGCACGATCCTCGCCGGCATCGCGTTCGGGGCCTGGGCCGGCGGGGTCGCGGCCGACCACGTCGACCCCCGTCGCCTGATCCCGATCCTGCTCGTGGTCGGCGGCGCGCTGGCGATCGCGACCATCCCGATCGTGCGCGTCCTCGGCTCGGGGAGCGGGACCGGTGCGGGTCCGCGCATCCTCGTGCTCACCGCGTTCGGGTTCCTGCCGTCGGCGACGGTGCTCAGCGCGGTGCCCCCCGCCGTGGTCAAGCTCCAGCTGCTCGATCTCGCGACCACCGGCTCGACCGTCGGCCGGCTCTCGGCGTGGGGGACCGCCGGGGCCCTGTTCGGGACGTTCTTCACCGGCTACGTGCTCGTCGCGGCGGCCGCGGTCACGACGCTGATCGTGACTGTCGGGATCCTCCTGGTCGCCTCCGGGCTGGTGCTGTGGGCGACGACGCGGGCGGGGGCTCGCGGGCGCGGGCGCGACGGGGTCGCCGACCCCGACGGGGGCGCGCCCGACGCGACGTCCGAGCCGCGCGAGCTGCTCGCCGCGACCGGGCTCGCCGTCGTCGCGCTGCTCGGTGCGGTCGGCATCGACTCGCCCTGCGAGGTCCAGACCGCCTACTACTGCGCCGCGGTGCTCCAGGACCCGGAGAACGAGTCGGGGCGCACCCTGCTGCTCGACGACCTCCGGCACAGCTACGTCGACCTCGACGACCCCGCTGTGCTCGAGTTCTGGTACATCCGCCGCCTGGTCGACGCGATCGACGTCGCCGTCGACGGGGCGGACACGCCCATCGACGCGCTGTACCTCGGGGGAGGGGCGTTCACGGTGCCCCGACAGGTGCGCGCCACCCGCCCGGGCAGCGACCAGACGATCCTCGAGATCGACGGCGACCTCGTCGACCTGGTCGAGGAGCGGATCGACTTCGAGCGCGGCGACGACGTCGAGATCGTGGTCGGCGACGGGCGCCTCGCGATGGACGACCGCTCCGACGACTCGGCCGACGTGGTGATCGGGGATGCGTTCGGCAGCCGGGCGGTGCCGTTCCACCTCGCCACGGAGGAGTTCCTCCGCGAGATCGACCGGGTCCTGCGCCCGGACGGGGTGTACGCCGCGAACGTGATCGACGGCTCCGCCGAGGCGTTCCTGCGTGCCGAGGCGGCGACGGCGGCGGCGGTGTTCGACCACGTGGTGGTCGTGCGCGGTCCGGGGATCGTGGCCGGGCGCAGCGGCAACTCGGTGATCGTCGCCAGCCCGTCGCCGATCGACGTGGGTGCGCTCGAGCGGCGCCTCGTCGCCGACGTCGACCCGAGCGACGACCCCGGCGAGGCCGACGGCCGCACGACGGCCGAGCGGGTCGGCGAGATCGTGGCCGGGCCCGACCTCGAGCCCTACCTCGGCGGTGCCGAGGTGATCACCGACGACCACGCTCCCGTCGACCAGCTGATCGCCCGCTCGCGCTGAGCCCACGGCCCCGAGCAGCACCGCGGCGCACGACTCCTCCGGCTCGCACCGGGCGTGACGTGGTGATCGTCAGCTGCGGTGGGCGTCGAGGGCGGCGAGGACCTCGCCGGGCTCGGCCTGGCGCCCGTGATCCGCCTTCGACCACACCAGGTCACCGTCGACGACGACGTCGAACACCCCCTTCGACCCGGTGACCAGGGTCAGCGAGGCGATGTCGTGCTGGCGGGCGGTGAGCAGCTCCTCGGTCACGCGCACGGCGTGGGCCGAGTAGTCTCAAGGGACGCAGTAGGTGATGGAGATGTCCACCACCTCACCCTACGAGGGCCTCGTGGCGGGGACGCCACGAGAATCGGCGCGACGGCAGCGTTGGAAGCACCGCCCCGCCTCCGTAGCATCGCGTACGCCGTGACCGGGAGGCATCCCGGCCACCAGAACACCCCGCAAACCGACGTCCGGCGAGGCCGTCCCGCACCGATCGGGACCGGAACCATCCGGCACAACCGAGTCTCCGGCTCCGCCTCGCGTCGTCTTGTCGTCGTGATGCGGAGCTTTTCCGTGGACGGCGCACCGCCCGTCGGACCCCGCCCACCTCGGACTACGAGAAGGACCACCGCCTCATGGCACAACAAGCGATCGTCGGCGAGAAGGTCGGGATGACGCAGACGTGGGTGGACGACCGTGTGGTCCCCGTCACCGTCGTGCGCGTCGACCCCATGCGCATCGTCCAGATCAAGACCTCCGAGCGTGACGGCTACACCGCCATCCAGGTCACCTACGGCGATAAGGACGCGAAGAAGCTGAACCAGCCCGAGGCCGGCCACTTCGCCGCCGCGGGCGTCGCCCCCGGCAAGCGCCTCGTCGAGCTCCGCCTCGACTCGGTCGACGGCCTCGAGGTCGGCCAGGAGCTGACCGTCGAGCAGATCACCGCCGGATCCCGGGTCGACGTCACCGGCACCAGCCGGGGCAAGGGGTTCGCGGGCGTCATGAAGCGCCACAACTTCCGTGGCGGTCCGGCCTCGCACGGCGCCCACAAGGTCCACCGCAAGCCGGGTGCCATCGGCCAGTGCGCCTTCCCGGCGCGCGTCTTCAAGGGGATGCGCATGGCGGGCCACATGGGCCACGAGACCGTGACCACGCAGAACCTCGAGGTGGTCTCCTCCGACCCCGAGCGCAACGTGCTGCTGATCAAGGGGGCCGTGCCCGGCCCCGCCGGCGGCGTGGTCACCGTCCGTAACGCCGTCAAGCTCGCCGGGAAGGGGGCCTGACCATGGCCGAACTCACGCTCACGACCAGGACCTCCTCCGGTGGCGACGCCGGCACCGTCGAGCTCGACGCCGACGTCTTCGGCCTGGAGCCGAACGTCTCGGTGATGCACCAGGTCGTCACCGCCCAGCTCGCGGCGCGTCGCGCCGGGACCCAGAGCACCAAGACGCGCTCCGAGGTCCGTGGCGGCGGCGCCAAGCCGTACCGCCAGAAGGGCACCGGCAACGCCCGCCAGGGTTCGATCCGCGCGCCGCAGTACGCCGGCGGCGGGGTGGCGCTCGGCCCCAAGCCGCGCGACTACGCGCAGAAGACGCCGAAGAAGATGGTCCGCCTCGCCACCCGCTCGGCGCTGTCGGACCGCGCCGCCGAGGGCCGCGTGGTCGTCGTCGACTCGTGGGGGTTCGACACCCCGAAGACCAAGTTCGCCCGTCAGGCGCTCGACGCGCTCTCGGTGGAGGGGCAGGTGCTCGTGGTCCTCGGTCGCGACGACGTCGACGCCCGGCTGAGCTTCCGCAACCTGCCGAACGTGCAGGTGATCGAGCCGAGCGAGCTCAACGCCTACGACGTCCTGTGCAGCGACTGGGTGGTCTTCACCGAGGCCTCGCTGCCCAGCGGCACCGCGGCCACCAGCGCCACGAACGACACCGCGACGAACGACACCGCGACAACGGACGCCGGCGCGCCGGCGGGCGCAGCTGCGATCGAAGGAGACGAGTCCCGATGAAGGATCCGCGCGACATCATCATCGCCCCCGTGGTCTCGGAGAAGAGCTACGGCCTGATCGAGGCGGGGGTGTACACGTTCCAGGTGCACACCTCGGCCTCGAAGCCCGAGATCCGCGACGCGGTCGAGTCGATCTGGGGCGTCGAGGTGCTCAAGGTGAACACCTTGAACCGCCCGGGCAAGAAGAAGCGCACGCGGGGCACGAACCGCGTCGGCAGCACCGCGGCGACCAAGCGCGCCATCGTCACCCTGGCGGCGGGCGAGATCCCGCTGTTCGAGAACTGAGCCAGGGAGGGAACGAACCATGGCCATCCGCACACGCAAGCCCACCAGCCCCGGACGTCGCTTCCAGACGAGCCACGACTTCGGCGACGTCACGAAGACGACGCCGGAGAGGTCGCTCCTCGCGAAGAAGACCCGCTCCGGCGGCCGCAACGCCCACGGGCGCAAGACCAGCCGCCACCGCGGCGGCGGTCACAAGCAGCAGTACCGGATCATCGACTTCCGCCGCACCAAGGACGAGGTCGTCGCCAAGGTCGCCGCGATCGAGTACGACCCGAACCGCACCTGCCGCATCGCGCTGCTCCACTACCTCGACGGCGAGAAGAGCTACATCCTCGCCCCGCGCGGCCTCAACGTCGGCGACCGGATCACCTCGGGGCAGGGCTCCGACATCAAGCCCGGTTGCGCGATGGAGCTGCGCTACATCCCGGTCGGCACCACCGTGCACAACGTCGAGCTGCGCCCCGGCGGCGGAGGCAAGATCGGTCGCTCGGCCGGGATGGCCGTGCGCCTCGTGGCCAAGGAGGGCGACTACGCGACCCTCCGCATGCCCTCCACCGAGATGCGCCGGGTGATGATCGACTGCCGTGCCACCGTCGGCGAGGTCGGCAACTCCGAGCACGAGCTGGTCAAGATCGGCAAGGCCGGCCGCAACCGCTGGAAGGGCAAGCGCCCCCAGACCCGCGGCGTCGCGATGAACCCCGTCGACCACCCCCTCGGCGGTGGCGAGGGTCGCACCTCCGGCGGTCGTCCCGCCGTGTCCCCGTGGGGCAAGCCCGAGAGCCGCACCCGCAACAAGAAGAAGAGCTCGCAGAAGCTGATCATCCGCCGTCGTCGCACCGGGAAGGGCGGCCGGCGCTGACGCGCCGGGCGAAGAAGGGAAGCACCCATGGCACGCAGTCTCAAGAAGGGCCCGTTCGTCGACGAGCACCTGCTCCGCAAGATCGACGAGCAGAACGCCGCCGGCGAGCGCAGGGTCATCAAGACCTGGTCGCGACGCAGCACGATCATCCCCGACATGGTCGGCCACACGCTCGCGGTCCACGACGGCCGCAAGCACGTCCCGGTGTACGTCACCGAGTCGATGGTCGGTCACAAGCTCGGTGAGTTCAGCCCGTCGCGCACCTTCAAGTTCCACGCCGGCATGGAGCGGAGCGTGAGGCGCTGATGACCGGTCCCAAGCTCAACGAGAGGTCGTTCGTCGCCGGCGAGCGCTCGGGCACCAAGGCCACCGCCAAGTACGTCCGCAGCTCGGCCTCCAAGGCGCGAGCGGTGCTCGACCTGGTCCGTGGCCTCGACGTGCTGTCGGCCGACGAGGTCCTGCAGTTCACCGACCGCCACATCGCCCACGACGTGCGCAAGGTGCTCGCCTCGGCGGTCGCCAACGCGATCGCCAACGACGCGCAGGACGCGGAGGAGCTGTTCGTCGTCGCGTGCTTCGCCGACGAGGGACCGACCCTGCGCCGGTTCCGGCCCCGGGCGCGCGGCCGTGCGACGCGGATCAACAAGCGGACCTGCCACATCACCGTGATCGTCGGCCGCATGAGCGACGATCGCCTGTCGGTGGTCCAGGCCCGCCGCGAGCGCCAGGGTGGCGCGGCGGCGAGCGGCCGTCCGCAGTCGGCGTCGTCGAGCCGTCGGGCGCGCGTCCAGCGCAGCCGCGAGCAGGCCGCCGCCGAGCAGCCGAGCGTCGACGAGGTCGCCGCCGCAGCGGGCGACGAGACCGCGGACGACCGACCGACCAGCGACCAGGTGACGAGCGACCGGACCGCCGGCACCGAGTCCGACGCGGCCCCCGCCGCCGGCGAGTGGCCCGGCTCGATCGAGGCGACCGACGACGGCGAGGCCCCCGCGGGCCACGAGATCAAGGGCAACTCGGGCTCGATGCTGTACCACACCCCCGACAGCCGCTACTACGACGCCACGAAGGCCGAGGTCTGGTTCGACACCGTCGAATCGGCCGAGGCGGCCGGCTTCTCGGCGCCCGGATCGAACACGGCCGACGACGCCGACGACGCAGCCGACGCGGCTGCCGACGAGACCGCCGACGAGGCGGAGGAGAACTGATGGGACAGAAGATCAACCCCTACGGGTTCCGACTCGGGATCACCACCGACTGGAAGTCCCGCTGGTTCTCCGAGCGCGACTACAAGGAGTACCTCACCGAGGACTGGAAGATCCGCGACCGGATCATGACGCTGCTGGAGTCGGCGGCGATCAGCCGGATCGAGATCGAGCGCACGCGCGACAAGCTGCGCGTCGACGTCCACACCGCCCGCCCGGGCATCGTGATCGGTCGTCGTGGCGCCCAGGCCGACGAGCTGCGCAAGATGATCACCGAGATCACCGGCAACCAGAAGATCCAGCTGAACATCGTCGAGATCAAGTCCCCCGAGCTCGACGCCGCGCTGATCGCCCAGGGCGTCGCCGACCAGCTGATCAACCGCATCGCCTTCCGGCGGGCGATGAAGCGCGCCGTGCAGAACGCCCAGCGGGCGGGAGCGCTCGGCATCAAGGTGCAGTGCTCGGGTCGCCTCGGCGGCGCCGAGATGAGCCGCACCGAGTGGTACCGCGAGGGCCGCGTCCCGCTGCACACCCTGCGCGCCGACATCGACTACGGCATGCGCGAGGCGAAGACCACCGCCGGCCGGGTCGGGGTGAAGGTGTGGCTCTACAAGGGCGACATCACCCCGTACAAGACCGTGAACGACGACAAGATCCAGCGCGAGGCGGCGATGGCCGTCGGCGAGACGTCCGGTCAGGGCGCCCCGGGCGGTCCCCGCAAGGTCGTGTCGTCGTCGAGCCGACCGGGAGCCCCCACCGAGGCTCCGGCCGCGGAGACCCAACCCCTCGTGCGCGAGGCGGATCCCGAGCTCGAGAAGCTGATCGCCGAGGAGTCGTCGATCGGCGGCGAGCAGGCGTCCGCCACCCCCACCACCACCGACGGACAGGAGGGCTGAGCGCCGTGTTGATGCCCCGCAAGGTCGCCCACCGCAAGCACCACCGAGGCCGCACCCGCGGGCTCACCAAGGGTGGTTCCGGGCTCAGCTTCGGCGAGTACGGGATCCAGGCCCTCGAGCCCGGTTGGCTCACCGCCCGCCAGATCGAGGCCGCCCGAATCGCCATGACCCGTGCGATCAAGCGCGGCGGCAAGGTGTGGATCAACGTGTTCCCGGACAAGCCGGTCACGAAGAAGCCGGCCGAGACGCGCATGGGCTCGGGCAAGGGCAACCCCGAGTTCTGGGTCGCCGTCATCAAGCCCGGCCGCACCCTGTTCGAGCTCTCGTTCCCCGACGAGGAGACGGCTCGGATCGCGCTGAACAAGGCGATCCAGAAGCTCCCGATCAAGGCACGCATCATCACGCGAGAGGAGATCGTCTGATGGCGGGCTCGAAGAGCGACCTGGCCGAGCTGTCGATGGGCGAGCTCGTCGACGAGCTGAAGGCCACCAAGCAGGAAGCGCTGAACCTGCGCTTCCGCAACGCCACCGGTCAGCTGGAGAACACCGCCGAGATCGGCAAGGTCCGCAAGCAGATCGCCCGGATCAACACCCTCATCCGCGCCAAGGAGATCGACGCGGCAGAAGCAGGACGAGCATGAGCGACACCGACACCCAGAACGCCGACACCCGCGACGCCGACGCCCCGAGCGCCGACGCCCCCGGCGGCGGCACCGAGCGCAAGGCGCGCAAGATCCGCGAGGGCACCGTGGTGTCCGACCGGATGGACAAGACCGCGGTCGTGGCCGTCGTCTCGCGCGTCCCGCACCCGAAGTACAACAAGATGGTGCTGCGCACGACGAAGCTGCACGCCCACGACGAGACCAACGACGTCAACGTCGGCGACAAGGTCCGCGTCATGGAGACCCGTCCGATCAGCAAGAACAAGCGCTGGCGCATCACCGATGTGCTCGAGCGCGCCAAGTGAGGGACGCGTCATGATCCAGCAGGAATCGCGACTGCGCGTCGCGGACAACAGCGGAGCCAAGGAAGTGCTGTGCATCAAGGTGCTCGGTGGCACGCGCCGCCGCTACGCCTCGATCGGCGACATCTTCGTGGCGACCGTCAAGGACGCCATGCCCGGCGCAGGCGTCAAGAAGGGCGAGGTCGTCAAGTGCGTCGTCGTCCGCACCAAGAAGGAGAAGCGCCGCCCCGACGGCAGCTACATCCGCTTCGACGAGAACGCGGCCGTCCTGATCAAGGACGACCTGACCCCGCGAGGCACGCGCATCTTCGGCCCGGTCGGGCGCGAGCTGCGCGACCGGCGCTTCATGCGCATCGTCTCGCTCGCACCGGAGGTGCTGTGACCATGAAGTTGCGCAAGGGCGACACCGTGGAGGTCATCACGGGCAAGGACAAGGGCCGCCAGGGCGAGATCGAGCACGTGTACCCGAAGACGGGCAAGATCGTCGTGCAGGGGATCAACACCGCCTCGAAGCACTCGAAGCCCAGCCGTGCCAACGAGCAGGGCGGCATCATCGACAAGGACATGCCGATGGACGCGAGCAACGTGATGCTCGTGCACAAGGGATCCAAGGTCCGCGTCGGCTACAAGGTCGCGGACGACGGCACGAAGGTGCGCGTCGCCCGCCCGTCCGGTGAGGAGATCTGATGGCAGACACCGCAACCCTCCCGCGCCTCAAGGCGCGCTACAACGACCAGATCGCGACGAAGCTCCGCGACGAGCTGACGATCGAGAACGTGATGCAGGTGCCGCGGCTCGAGAAGATCGTGATCAACATGGGGATGGGCCGCGCGGCGTCGCAGCCCTCGCTGATGGACGCGGCGATCGAGGACCTCACGGTCATCTCGGGTCAGAAGCCGATCGTGACCAAGGCGAACAAGTCGATCGCCAACTTCAAGCTGCGCGAGGGCCAGGCGATCGGCGCCAAGGTGACCCTGCGCGGCGACCGGATGTGGGAGTTCCTCGACCGCCTGATCTCGGTCGCGATCCCCCGGATCCGTGACTTCCGCGGCCTCCCCGCGCACTCGTGGGACGGGCAGGGCAACTACACCTTCGGTCTCAACGAGCAGACGATGTTCGCCGAGATCGACCCCGACAAGGTGGACCACCCCCGGGGGATGGACATCACCATCGTGACGACCGCGATCTCCGACGAGGGTGGCTACGCGCTCCTCGACGCGTTCGGCTTCCCCTTCAAGAAGGGCGACGACGCCGCGAACGCACCGCGCAAGAAGCGTCGCAAGCGCCCCCAGTACGGCAAGAAGAGCAAGTGACCCGGGCCCGGAACGAGCAAGTGAGCTGACATGGCGAAGAAAGCACTCATCAACAAGGCCAACAAGAAGCCGAAGTTCAAGGTGCGCGCGTACACGCGCTGCCGGCGCTGCGGCCGTCCCCGCTCCGTGTACCGCAAGTTCGGCCTGTGCCGTCTCTGCCTGCGCGAGCTCGCTCACGCCGGCGAGATCCCCGGACTGACCAAGAGCTCGTGGTGAGCGGAAAGGAATCGATCCACCATGCTGACTGATCCCATCGCCGACATGCTCACGCGCGTCCGCAACGCCAACACCGCGATGCACGACGAGGTGCGCATGCCGTCCTCCAAGCAGAAGGTCGCCCTCGCCGAGGTCCTCCAGGCCGAGGGGTACATCTCCGGCTTCGACACGGCCGACTCGACCACCGGCCCCGGCCAGGTGCTGACCATCCAGATGAAGTACTCCGACGAGCGCGACCGCACGATCAGCGGGCTGCGGCGCATCTCCACGCCGGGGCTGCGGGTGTACCGCAAGTCGAACGCGATCCCACGCGTCCTCGGCGGCCTCGGCGTCGCCGTCCTGTCCACCTCGAACGGTCTCATGACCGACCGCGAAGCGCGCAAGCGCAAGGTCGGCGGCGAGATCCTCTGCTACGTCTGGTGATCTGATGTCCCGTATCGGCAAGTCCCCCATCACCGTCCCCTCGGGCGTCGACGTGAAGGTCGACGGCCGGCGCGTGTCGGTCACCGGCCCGAAGGGCACCCTCGAGCGTGCGATCCCGGGCAACATCGGGATCTCCCAGGAGGGCGACACCCTGACGGTGACCCGTCCCGACGAGCAGAACGAGACCAAGGCGCTGCACGGGCTGACCCGGAGCCTGGTGAACAACATGGTCCTCGGCGTCACGCAGGGCTTCCGCAAGGAGCTCGAGATCCACGGCGTCGGCTACCGCGCCGAGCAGCAGGGCCCGAACAAGCTGCGGATGAACCTGGGTTTCAGCCACACCATCGACGTGCAGGCCCCCGAGGGCATCGTGTTCGAGGTGCCCCAGCAGACGTCGGTCATCGTGACCGGCATCGACAACGAGGTGGTCGGGCAGGTCGCCGCCAACATCCGCAGCCTCCGCAAGCCCGAGCCCTACAAGGGCAAGGGAGTCCGCTACGCCGGGGAGCGCATCGTGCGCAAGGCCGGCAAGGCAGGGAAGAAGTAACGATGACCAAGATCGCACGAGCACGACGCGAGGGCCGCATCCGACGCCACCGCCGCGTGCGCAAGAAGATCCACGGGACCGCGGCGCGCCCGCGCCTCGCGGTGTTCCGCTCGAACAAGCACCTCTCGGTGCAGGTGATCGACGACGACGCCGGGCAGACCCTGGCGGCCGCGTCGACCACCGAAGCCGACCTGCGCTCGTCGTCGGGCGCCAGCGTCGACGCCGCCTCGACGGTCGGACGACTCGTCGCCGAGCGGGCCAACGCCGCCGGCATCACCTCGGTCGTGTTCGACCGTGGTGGCTTCGCCTACCACGGACGCATCGCGGCCGTGGCGTCTGCTGCACGTGACGCAGGACTGGAGTTCTGATGGGTTTCGGAGGAAACAACCGTGGAGGCCGCGACGGAGGTCGCGAGCGCGCTCCCGATCCCGACGGCCTGCGCGAGTCGCGGGTCATCACGATCAACCGCGTCGCCAAGGTCGTCAAGGGCGGTCGCCGCTTCTCGTTCACGGCGCTCGTCGTGATCGGCGACGGCAACGGCCGTGTCGGCCTCGGCTACGGCAAGGCCAAGGAGGTGCCCCTGGCGATCCAGAAGGGGACCGAGGAGGCGCGCCGCAACCTGTTCACCGTGCCGATGGCCAGCGGCACCATCATCCACGAGGTGCTCGGCCGCACCGGCGGCGGGCGCGTGCTGATCAAGCCCGCGGCCTCCGGTACCGGCGTCATCGCGGGCGGAGCCGCCCGCGTCATCCTCGAGGAGGCCGGCGTCCACGACGTGCTCTGCAAGTCGCTGGGCTCGGCGAACCACATCAACGTGGCGCGTGCGACCATCCAGGGGCTCAAGCAGCTGCAGCGTCCCGACGACGTCGCGAAGCGACGCGGCCTGCACGCCGACGAGTTCGTGCCCAGGGGCCTGCTCGACGCGTACAACGAGTCCAACAAGGACCGCTCGGGCGTGACCACGTCACGCACCGCCGGCGAGTCCGACGGCGACACCTCCGACGTCCCCGAGGCCGTCGCCGGGACCGGGGTGAAGTGATGGCCGAGATCCACGTGACCCAGACGCGCTCCGCGATCGGCACCAAGCCCAAGCACCGCGGCACCCTGCGGGCGCTCGGGCTCGGGCGGATCGGGCAGACGAACACCCTGCCCGACCGCCCCGAGATCCGCGGGATGATCGCCCGCGTTCCGCACCTGATCGCGATCGGAGCGGACGGTCCCCAGGGCAGCGACAAGGCCAACGAGTCCGGTGAGGCCGTCGACGAGGCGGTCGAGGCCGTCGTCGACGAGGCCGCCACCGAGCAGGCCGACGAGGTCGTCGCCTTCGCGGGCGACGACGGCGTCGGCGACGACGAGGAGGAGTGACATGAAGGTCCACGATCTGAAGCCCGCGGAGGGCTCCACCCGATCCCGCAAGCGCGTCGGGCGCGGCATCGGCGGCAAGGGCGGCAAGACCGCCGGCCGCGGCACGAAGGGCCAGCGTGCCCGCAACACGGTGCGTCGGGGCTTCGAGGGCGGTCAGATGCCGCTCAAGCAGCGGGTGCCGAAGCTGAAGGGCTTCAACAACCCGTTCCGCGTCGAGTACCAGGCGATCAACCTGCACACCCTGGCCGATCTGGCCGAGCGCGTGGACGGGGCGATCACCCCCGAGGTGCTCGCCGAGCACGGGCTGGTCCGCAAGGGCTCGTTCGTCAAGATCCTGGCCCGTGGCGAGGTGTCGAGCGCGCTCGAGGTCAGCGCGCACGCCGCGTCGAGGTCGGCCGTGGAGGCGATCGAGGCCGCCGGCGGTTCGATCACGATGATCACCCTCCCGTTCAGGGAGGAGGGCCGCGCCGGCCGTCCTGCGGCGCAGGGCAACCAGTTCATGAACCGCTGACGTCCCGCGGGTCCGCCCGCTCGAGGTCGCCGCAGGACCCGCACGGCTCGTCCGTGCGGGTCCTGCGCGTCCGGGACGGCTCCGGGTGCCGCCCGCTCGGTGGTAGCATCTTGAACTCAGTCGTCCGGGCGCCGATGATCCCAGCATGGTCACCGAACATCCCACGGTCGCGCCGTCGACCATCGCCCGAGCCCGAGAGGGGGATCGCGACGCGCTGGCGGAGATCTGGCGGACGTACAACCCCCAGGTCCTGCGCTTCCTGCGAGGGCTGCGGTGCGGCGAGCCCGACGACGTCGCGAGCCAGGTGTGGGTGGACGTGGCTCGCTCGCTCGATCGGTTCTCGGGCGACGGCACGGGCCTGCAACGGTGGATCTTCGCGATCGCGCACCGCCGCAACATCGACGCCGGACGGGGTGCCGCACGTCGCGAGCGGGTCCGGGCCGCCGTCGAGGCACACGAGCGAGCCGACGACCAGGTCCCCCCGGACGAGCGGGCGCTGTCGTTGGACGCCGCGCTGACGATGCTCGCCGACCTCCCCACCGACATGGCCGAGGCGGTGATGCTCCGGGTGGTGTGGGACCTGTCGGTTCCCGAGGTGGCCGAGATCACGGGGAAGTCCGAGGGCAACGTGCGGGTGCTCGCGCATCGTGGCGTCGCGCGCCTGCGCGACGCGCTGGCCACGGCCGATCCGGCCCCCGGCCCCTCCTCGGGCCGTGCGTCGGAGGGTGCCCGGGGCACCACCGCGGACACGAACGGCGCCGTGTGAACCCGAGCCGGGGACGGCACCCCACCTCGGCGTGACGGGGGGCATCGACGAAGATCCGAGCGCGCTGTAACGCGGAGGGGCCCGGCGTCGTTGATGTGGTCGTGGCGGAGAGCGGGAACGAGATCGACCCGATCGTCGAGGCGCTGAGGCGTCCGGCGGTCCCGGAGGAGCTGGCGCACGAGGCGCGGGTCGTGCAGGCGATGGTCGACGGCTCGTCGGCGTCGAACGTGGTGCCGCTGCGGCGGCGGTTCGCGGGTCGGCCGGCGCGCGTGGCGACGCTCATCGCAGCCGGGGTCATCGGCTTCGGCGGCGTCGCGGCGGCCGGACCCGGTGGAGTCGACATCGCGGACCTCGTCTTCGGGTCCTCCGACGACACGGTCACGACCGACGTCCCCGGCACCGAGGTCCCCACCTCGGACGTCCCGACGAGCGATGTGACCACGAGCAGCGTCCCCGGCACCGAGGTCCCGACCTCGGACGTCGGCCCGACCGACGTGACCACCACCACCGTCTCGGAGACGACGACCAGCGGGCCCACGACGTCCACGACCGTCGACCGCGACGACGACGGCGTCGATCTCGTCGACGATCCCGACACCGCCTTCGACGAGCGTGGGTGCGCGGACGGGAACCACGGTCGGACGGTGAGCTCGGTCGCCCGGATGCCGGGGCGCACGGCGCAGGACGTGGAGGACGCGGCGAGGTCGTCGTGCGGCGCGAGCGCCGACGGCGAGCACGACGACGATGGCGCCGACGACGCCTCGGACAGCGAGGCGAAGGCCGCGGAGAAGCAGGCTCGTGACGAGGCGAAGGCCGCGGAGAAGCAGGCTCGTGACGAGGCGAAGGCCGCGGAGAAGCAGGCTCGTGACGAGGCGAAGGCCGCGGAGAAGCAGGCGAAGGCAGCGGGGAAGACGGCCGCGGCCGACGGATCTGGCGGGGCGACGAGCGGCGGCTCGTCGGACGGTGGCGGGAACCCGGGCGGCGGCAAGGGTGGCGGGAACCAGGGCGGCGGACAGGGTGGCGGGAACCCGGGCGGCGGACAGGGTGGCGGGAACCAGGGCGGCGGAAAGGGTGGCGGGAACGGCAAGGGCGGGGGGTGAGCGGGCAGCGCGCTGCTCGAGCCCCCTCCACCGGCCACGCGCCCGGTCCGCTGCGGCGGGCCGGGCGTTCGCCGTCCACGGGCTCCGTCCGGGCGGCGTCGACCCCCCGCTCGCTCCCCGGCGATCCGGGTGACCCGGTGGTAGCCTCCCCGCCTGACTCGCGCCCCCGTGCTCGCGACGACCGACCCCGCCCCGGCCACCGCCAAGGACACCGATGCTCTCCAACCTGCTGAACATCTTCAAGATCAGCGATCTGCGCAACAAGTTGCTGTTCGTGGTCGCGATGGTGGCGGTGTACCGACTCGGCGTCGCGATCCGGGTCCCCGGCGTCGACCCGATCGCGATCGAGCAGCTGCGGTCGTCGGCGAGCGAGCAGGGTGCGCTCGGGTTCCTCAACCTCTTCTCCGGCGGGGCGTTCGAGTCGTTCTCGATCTTCGCGCTCGGGATCATGCCGTACATCACGGCGAGCATCATCATGCAGGTGCTCGGTGTGGTCATCCCGAAGCTCGAGCAGCTGCAGCAGGAGGGCGCCGTCGGGCAGCGCAAGATCACCCAGTACACCCGCTACGTCACCATCGGTCTGGCGACGCTGCAGGCCACCGGCCTGGTGTTCATCTTCGGCACCGGCCAGGGCCAGGCGTTCTTCACCCAGGGCCCGCCGACCAACGTGCCCCTGCTGCGCGACGGCATCTGGCCGCGCGGCTACCTGATCATCCCGACCCTCGTCGCGGGCACCGCGGTGCTGATGTGGCTCGGCGAGATGATCTCCCAGCGCGGCATCGGCAACGGCATGTCGATGGTCATCTTCGCGTCGGTGGTGGCCTCGCTGCCGGGGGGGTTCCTCGGGATCCTCCAGCTCAAGGGGGTGTTCTGGTTCGCGGCGATGGTGATCCTGACCATCGGCATCGTGATCGCGGTGGTGTTCGTCGAACTCGGGCAGAGACGGATCCCCGTCCAGTTCGCGAAGCGCGTGGTCGGCCGGCGGATGATGGGCGGTCAGAACACCTACATCCCGCTCAAGGTCAACCAGTCCGGGGTCATCCCGATCATCTTCGCGAGCTCGATCCTGCTGCTCCCGGTGATCCTGTCGAACGTCCTCGGCGGCGCGAGCCCCGAGAGCTGGCGGGGGCAGATCCAGGACTTCGTGACGCGCTACATCGTCAACCCCCAGAACCTCGTCTACGTGACGATCTTCGCGCTGATGATCATCGCCTTCGCGTACTTCTACAACTCGATCGCGTTCGACCCCGTCCGCCAGGCGGACCAGCTCCGCAAGCAGGGCGGGTTCATCCCCGGTGTGCGCCCGGGTCCGCAGACCGAGCGCTACCTCGGCAAGGCGGTCAACCGGATCACCCTGCCCGGAGCCGTGTTCATCGCGGTGATCGCCGTCCTGCCGTACCTGCTGCTGATCGCCGCCGACGTCAACTCGTTCGGCTTCGCCGGGACGAGCGTGCTCATCTCGGTGGGCGTGGCGCTCGAGCTGATGCGTCAGATCGACAGCCAGCTGACGTTGCGGAACTACGAAGGCTTCCTGAAGTAGGTCGCGGGCATGATCCCGGGCGCTCGCCTCATCATCCTCGGCCGTCAGGGTGCCGGCAAGGGCACGCAGTGCGTGCGCCTCAGCCGGCACTTCGTCGTCCCCCACATCTCGACCGGTGACATGCTGCGCGCCGCGGTGCGCGAGGGCTCGGACCTCGGGGTGAAGGCCAAGGAGGTCATGGACGCCGGCGGCCTCGTGTCGGACGACATCATGATCGGGATCGTGCGCGACCGCCTCAAGGCCCCCGACGCCGACACCCGGGGCTACATCCTGGACGGCTTCCCGCGCACGATCGACCAGGCGAGCGCGCTCGACGACATCACCGACGAGATCGGCAAGTCGATCGACGTGGTCCTCGACCTGAACGTCCCGCGCGAGATCGTCCTCGAGCGGATCTCGTCGCGGCGCGTCTGCCGCGACTGCGGCACCAACTACACCTCGACGGGTGACGACCCGACGCCGTGGATCTGCGACGTGTGCGGTGGCGACGTGATGCAGCGCGACGACGACACCCCCGAGTCGGTGAACCGGCGCCTGGACCTCTACGAGGAGCAGACCTTCCCGCTGATCAAGCACTACGGCGACCAGGGGCGACTCGCCGTGGTCAACGGCGTGGGCCACCCCGACGCGGTGTTCGAGCGGCTGGTCAAGGCCGTCGAGCACAGCCGCCGCTGAGGCCCGTGCGGACCCGCCGACGCCGTAGGCTCGCACGCTGATGTACGGATCGCTGCCGTCGACGGTGCCCGCCACCGCGATCCTCGTCTTCGACGGCCATTGAGGCTTCTGCACGAGGTCGGCCAGGTGGCTCGACCGTCTCGATCGGCACCACCGGGTGGAGATCGTCGCCGCCCAGGTGCCCGGTGTCCACGACCGGACCGGTCTCACCGTGGAGCAGACGCAGCGCTCGGCGTGGACCGTCGGTGGTGGCGGCGGCGGCTCCACCGGACCGGGCGGCGTCGCCGCAGGAGGGCCGCGGGCGGTCGCGCTGATGCTCGCGGTGGCCTGGAACACGGGAGCGCCGCTGCTCGTGTGGCGGATCCCCGGCGCGGGGTGGCTGCTGGACCGGCTGTACGAGGTGATCGCGGCGAACCGGAGCCGCCTGCCGGGAGACACCCCGTGGTGCGCCGCTCACCCGGGCGGGTGCGAGCCGGTGGGGTGACGTGACGCATGCGCTCCGGTCCGCTGCGGGGGGCAGGTGTGCCCTCCGTCATACTTGGTCGGTGGTGAACCCGGACGCACCTGCGCCGCGTCGACGCGGTCGGCCGCCCCACACGAAGTCGTCCGAGACGCGCGAGGCGATCCTCGACGGCGCACGCCAGCTCTTCGGGGAGCGGGGCTACGCCGCCGTCACCAACAAGGACCTCGCGGCCGCCGCCGGGATCACCACCGGAGCGCTGTACCACTACGTCGAATCCAAGCTCGACCTCTACCTGCTCGTGCACTCCGACATGCAGCAGCGGATCTACCGCCGCTTCCAGGTCGCCGAGGCCTCGCAGAGCACGTTCCTCGCCAAGCTGCAGGCCGTCCTCGACGCGACCCACGAGATGAACGAGCGCGATCCCAGCCTGGCGCGCTTCGTCGGCGTCGTGCGCTCCGACCTGCGGCGGCACCCCGAGGTCCGCGAGCGCCTGGAGCGGGCGGATGCGGCCCGCGAGCAGTTCTTCGTCGACATCGTCGAGTGCGGGGTCGCGACCGGTGAGGTCGACCCCGACGACGTCGGTCTGCTCGAGGAGTTCATCCGCCTGGTGCTCGTCGGGCTGACCGAGGGGACCTCGGAGTCGGCGCAGCGCCAGCGACGTGCGATCGACAGCGTCATGGCGCTGATGCGCGGGACCCTCGTCGACCCCGATCCCTCGGGCGCGCGCCCGCCTCGCCACCACCGCGACGGAGCCGCCGACGACCCCGAGGAGCCCTCCCGCCCACGGTGACGGCCGGCGGGGCCGCCGCGCGTGGAGTCGCGGGGATCGAGCGTTAGCATTGCTCGCCGGTCTGTTCGCAGGCCGCGACGGCTGTCGTCGTCGGAACCGCCCGCCACCCGGTCGGCCGTGCACCCCGCGGACCGATCCGAACCAGTCACCACGTCCCATCGGTGAGGAGAGAGCCCTGCCAAAGCCAAAGGAAGATGCGATCGTCCTCGAGGGGAAGATCCTCGAGTCGTTGCCGAACGCGATGTTCAAGGTCGAGCTCGACAACGGTCACGAGGTGCTCGCGCACATCTCCGGGAAGATGCGCATGCACTACATCCGCATCCTGCCAGGCGACAAGGTCCAGGTGGAGCTCACCCCGTACGACCTCACCCGCGGTCGCATCACGTACCGCTACAAGTGAACGAGTAGAGACCACATGAAAGTCCGACCCAGCGTCAAGCCGATGTGCGACAACTGCAAGGTGATCCGTCGCCATCGCCGCATCATGGTCATCTGCACGAACCCCCGGCACAAGCAGCGCCAGGGCTGACGAGAGAGCCCACGAGGAGCACACGAAATGGCACGCATCGCCGGCGTCGACATCCCCCGCGAGAAGCGGTTGGAGATCTCGCTCACCTACATCTTCGGCGTCGGGCTCGCCACGTCGCAGAAGATCTGCGACGAGCTCGAGCTCGAGCGCGACACGAAGGTCTCGAACCTCACCGAGGACGAGGTCAACCGCATCCGGTCCTACGTGGACCAGAACCTGATCATCGAGGGCGACCTGCGCCGCAACGTGCAGGGCGACATCAAGCGCAAGATCGAGATCGGCTCGCTGCAGGGCGTCCGCCATCGCAAGGGCCTGCCGGTCCGCGGTCAGCGCACCCACACCAACGCCCGCACCCGCAAGGGCCCGAAGCGGACGGTGGCGAACAAGAAGAAGGCAGTCCGCAAGTGAACGAGGGAACCCGGTAATGGCCAAGCCCACAGCAGCACGTCGCCCGCGCAAGCGCGACCGCAAGAACGTCACGACCGGTGTGATCCACATCAAGTCGTCGTTCAACAACACGATCGTGTCGATCACCGATCCCCAGGGCAACGTGATCGCATGGGCGAGCTCCGGCGTCGCCGGGTACAAGGGAAGCCGCAAGAGCACGCCCTTCGCCGCCCAGCTCGCCGCCGAGAAGGCCGCGCGCGCCGCGCAGGAGCACGGCCTGCGCCGCGCCGAGGTCCAGGTCAAGGGCCCCGGCTCGGGCCGCGACGCCGCGGTGCGCAGCATCCAGAGCACCGGCATCGAGGTCGTCTCGATCAAGGACGTCACCCCCGTCCCGCACAACGGCTGCCGCCCGCCCAAGCGCCGGCGCGGATGAGAGAGGTCTGAACGATGGCTCGCTACACCGGACCCAAGCTGCGCGTCTCGCGCCGGCTCTCCACCAACATCTTCGAGAACGAGAAGGGGCGCAAGGTCCTCGAGCGCCGTCCGTTCCCGCCCGGCGCGCACGGCCGCACGCGCCGGCGCAACTCGGGCAGCGAGTACCTCGCGCAGCTGCAGGAGAAGCAGAAGGCGAAGTACATCTACGGCGTCCTCGAGCGCCAGTTCAAGAAGACCTACGACGAGGCCGTGCGCCTCGACGGCCCGTCGGGTGAGAACCTGCTGCGGCTGCTCGAGCAGCGCCTGGACAACGTCGTCTACCGCGCCGGCTGGGCCTCGACGCGCCCCCAGGCTCGCCAGCTCGTGAACCACGGCCTGATCCAGGTCAACGGCAAGCGGCTCGACATCCCGAGCTACACGTCGCGCAAGGGCGACGTCGTGTCGCTGTCGGCGAAGGCCGCCAAGATGATCGTCGTCCAGCACAACATCGACACCCTCGACCGCTCCCTCGTGGGCTGGCTCGAGCAGGGTGACGGCGGCAAGCAGGTCACGGTGCGCAGCCTCCCCGAGCGCGACCACATCGACATCCCGGTGCGCGAGTCGCTCATCGTCGAGCTGTACTCGAAGTAGGCGCTCGGACCCGGGGCGCGGCGCGCGCGCCCGACCCCGTCCCGCCGCAGAACACGACCACGAACACACGCACCACCTCGAAAGGCCCCGGAACCAATGCTCGTCATGCAGCGTCCCACCATCGAAGCCCTCGGCGAGGAGTCCGACAACCGCCAGCGGTTCGCGGTCGGACCGCTGGAGCCCGGCTTCGGCCACACCCTCGGCAACTCGCTCCGCCGCACCCTGCTGTCGTCGATCCCCGGTGCCGCGATCACGATCGTCCGCTTCGACGACTCGCTCCACGAGTTCGACACCATCGCCGGCGTCACCGAGGACGTCACCGACATCATCTTGAACCTCAAGGACGTCGTCGTGACCTCGGTCGCCGAGGAGGCGGTCACCGCTCGCCTCGACGTGCGCGGCCCCGCCGAGGTGACCGCCGCCGACATCGAGTGCCCGGCCGACGTCGAGGTGCTCGACGGAGGTCTGCACATCGCGACCCTCAACTCCAAGGCGCGCCTGGCGATCGACCTGACCATCGAGCAGGGCCGCGGCTACCTGTCGAGCAAGCGCGAGGACGACAGCCGCACGATCGGGATGATCCCGATCGACGCGATCTTCAGCCCCATCCGGCGCGTGTCGTTCGACGTGGAGCCCACCCGAGTCGAGCAGGCGACGAACTACGACCGGCTCGTGCTCGAGATCCAGACCGACGGCTCGATCAGCCCCTCCGACGCCCTCGCCTCGGCCGGCGCGACGCTGCAGGCGTTGACCGAGCTGGTCGCGACGATGTCGGACGAGCCGCAGGGCCTCGAGCTCGGCGAGGTCGTCGACGTCGCCGTCTCCTCGCCCGACCTCGACCTGCCGATCGAGGACCTCGACCTGTCCGAGCGCCCGAACAACTGCCTCAAGCGGGCCCAGGTCAACACGGTGGGCGAGCTGCTCACCAAGACCGAGGACGACCTGCTCAACATCACCAACTTCGGCCAGAAGAGCCTCGACGAAGTGAAGGCCAAGCTCGACGAGCGCGGCTTGACGCTGCGCGGCTGAGCCGTCGGATCGACGAAGAAGGAACACGATCATGCCCACTCCCCGCCGCTCCCGCCGCTTCGGTAGCTCAGCGTCGCACCAGAAGCTGATGATGGCGAACCTCGCCGCGTCGCTGTTCGCCGCCGAGGCGATCACCACGTCGGAAGCCAAGGCGAAGCACCTCCGCCCGATCGCGGAGAAGCTGATCACCAAGGCGAAGAAGGCCCAGGAGGAGGGTCCGATGCAGGTCCACCGGATCCGTCAGATCCAGGGCTTCCTCGGAGACCGCGAGATGACCTACAAGCTCGTGCACGACGTCGCCCCCCGCTACATGGAGCGCAACGGCGGCTACACCCGCATCCTCAAGCTCGGGACGCGCTCGGGAGACAACGCCGAGATGGCGCGCATCGAGCTGGTCTGAGCGGCACGACCGGCGCCGACGTCGTGGTGGGGCCCCCGGGTTCGGATCCGTCCGACCCGGGGGCCCCGTCGCGTCACGACCTCGACGCGCGTGGCGGTCCCGACGGGCGGCGCAACCTGCGGCTGCTGGTGTCGTACGACGGCACCGACTTCCACGGGCTCGCCGAGTCGGCCGGGGTGGTGACCGTGATGGGCGAGCTGCGTCGGACCCTCGAGCAGGTGGTGCGCGCCGAGCTCGACCTGACGGCCGCCGGGCGCACCGACGCCGGCGTCCACGCGTGGGGCCAGGTGGTCACCGGCCGGTTCCCGGCCGGGGTCGATCCCGAGCGCCTGGCCCGTTCGGTCAACGCCATGCGCCGACCCGCGATCGCGGTGCGCGAGGCGCGGTGGGTGGACGACGACTACGACGCGCGCTTCTCCGCGACGTCGCGCTCCTACCGGTACCACGTGTGGAGCGCCCGGCACCCGAACCCGCTCCTCGCCCGCTCGAGCTGGCACGTGCCCGATCGGCTCGACCTCGACGCGATGAACGCCGGTGCCGCCCTGCTGCTCGGCGAGCACGACTTCTCCAGCTTCTGTCGTCGGGTGAAGGTGCGCGACGAGCGCCCCGAGCCGTCGCTGGTGCGGATCCTGCGCCACGCCGAGTGGAGCCGCCAGGCCGGCGCCGGCGCGGTCGAGCCGGGCGGGCACGAGGCGGGGTCGGTGCTGCGCTTCGACGTCGCGGCCACGAGCTTCTGCCACCAGATGGTGCGCAGCATCGTCGGCACCCTCGTCGAGGTGGGCCGTGGACGCCGGTCGCCCGAGTCGGTCGCGACGGCGCTCGAGCGGCGAGACCGTGCCGCAGCCGGTCCGGTCGCGCCGCCGACGGGACTGGTCCTGTGGCACGTCGACGACCGGGGCACGCGCTGGGACGCGTGACCGCGCCGGCACGCCGAGGATCGATCGCTCAGCTCTCGACGGGGGCGGGGCGGCCCACGTCGATCCGGGGCAGCATCGCCACGAGGTCGTCCGCCGGGACGGCCGGGGAGTAGAGCCATCCCTGGAACGCCCGGCACCCGAGCGCGGCCAGGCGATCACGCTGGTAGGGCTGCTCGACGCCCTCCGCGACGCAGGCGAGCGAGAGGCTGTCGCTGAGCCCGAGGATGGCGGTGGTCAGGTTGGTGGCCGCCGGGTCGACGTCGATCCCGGCCACGAAGCGGCGGTCGATCTTGACCCCGTCGACCGGGAGCTCGAGCAGGTGCGAGAGGCTCGAGTACCCGGTGCCGAAGTCGTCGATCGCCACGTGGGTCCCGGCTCGACGCAGCTCGTGCATGTTGTCGAGCGAGCTCACCCCGGGGGCGAGCAGATCGGTCTCGGTCAGCTCGACGACGATCTGACCGGGGTCGGCGCCGGCACCGGCGCAGAGCCGCAGGAAGCTCGACGCGAAGTCGGGCTGGGCGATGACCTTCGGATCGACGTTCAGGTGGACCTCGACGTCGGGATGACCCTCGTCCGCGAGCCGACGGGCGAAGGCGACGGCCGCGGAGAACACGTGCTCGTCGACCTGCTCGGCGAGCCCGGCCATCTGGGCGAGAGGGAGGATCTGGTCGACTCCGAGGACCCCGCGCACCGGGTGCACCCAGCGCACGAGCGCCTCGACCGCGTCGATGCGCCCGGAAGCGGAGACGATCGGTTGGAAGAACGGACAGATCTGACCCGCGTGGAGGGCGGCCTTGAGCTCGTCGAGGTGCTGGCGGCGGCTGCGCAGCGACGGCGACGCACCCCCGGCCGTGCGCCCGGTGTTGCGCTTGACCCGCATCAGCTCGTTGCTCGCGTTGGCCAGGAGGTTGTCGAGCGCCTGGGGGAGGGGCTCGAAGGCGATGGCGGTGCGCAGGGCGATCTTGATCTCCTGCACGCCGATCGACACGGGCCGCTCGACGTCGCGTCGGATCCGCTCGACGAGCTTCTCGATCGAGCTCGGGTCCGCCGAGCGGACGGCGAGGACGAACTCGTCGCCACCGAAGCGCGCCACGATGAGATCCGGCCACCGGATCTCGTCGATGCGCTGCGCGATCGCGGAGAGCACCTCGTCGCCGCTGTCCTCGCCGTAGAGCTCGTTGATCGCCCGGAACGCGACGACGTCGACGATCATCAGGCCGAGACCGCCGCCCTGCTCGACGAGGTCGGCCGCGGCGCGCAGGAAGCCGTCGCGGTTGAGCAGGCCGGTCCGGCTGTCGTGCTCGGCGAGGAAGTCGACGCGGCGCTGCGCGTCGTGGAGAGCCGTCGCGACGTGCCCCGACACGACGAAGCCGCCGACGGTCGGTTCGGTGGTGAGGTTGGTGACGGTGAACTCGCAGGTGACGTGGTCGTCGTCGTCGGAGCGCCGGTCGTGGCGATCGTCGCGGAACCGGGCGCTCACCTCGATCGTGTCGCCGGTGGTCGTCGCCGCGACCGTCTCGCGCACCTGGGGGCGGTCGCTGTGGTGCACGAAGTCGATGAACGGCTCGCCGATGATCAGCTCGGGGTCGTAGCCGAGGACCCGGGTCACGGCCCCGTTGATCGATCGCAACCGCCCGTCCGGCTCGACGAGGGCGATCATCCCGTGCATCGTCGCCATCACGGTCCGCATGACCTCGGCGTCACCGCTCCCGACGTCGAAGCGATGGCGGCCGGCGATGTCGCGGACCACGATCACGATGCGCTCGTGGCCGCCGAGCGCGGCGAAGCGGCCGTGGACCTCGACCGTCCTCCACCGATCCTCGGACGTGCGAATCCTGACGGAGAGCAGCTCACCGACGTCCTTGCCGGCCACCGTGCCCATCGACGAGAGCACGAGCGCGAGGTCGTCGGGGTGGACCAGGTCGAGCACCGATCGACCCACCAGCTCGCTGCGCTCCCACCCGACGATCGTCGTCACCTCGGACGTCACGTCGCAGAGGATCCCGTCGGGTTGGATGACGAGCACCGGATCCGGGAGGGCGTCGAGGACGAGCTCGGGGCGCGGACCCGCCGACGGCGAGTCGAGCATCACGGCGAACCCCGGCGCATCGCTCCACCGATCGTCCCGCTGATCACTGTCAGTCATGGGAGAACCACCGATCATAGGCAAATCGGCAACGTTTCGTGGCCAGATGTGCATCGAGGGTGGCGGTTCTCGGGGCCCGCCCCTTCGGGAGCGGCTCACGGCGCGCCAGCACGCCGCCGCACGGCGGCGTTGGTGCCGCCCGACGGCGGCCGTAGCATTGCGTGGTTCCCTGGAGCGGGCCACCGGTCCCTCCACGGATGCTGGGACCGCGCGAAGCGCTCGGCCCAGTCCGGCACCACCACCGGCCGACCGGGCCGCACCGACACACGAGAGCGACGACACGACATGGCGACCTACAGTCCGAGAGCCAGCGAGATCCACCGCCAGTGGCACGTGGTGGACGCCGAGGGCATGGTCCTCGGTCGGATGTGCACCGAGGTGGCACGACTGCTGAAGGGCAAGCACAAGCCGATGTACACCCCGCACATCGACACCGGCGACCACGTCGTGGTGATCAACGCGGACAAGATCGTGATGACCTCCGGCAAGGCCGAGCGCACGATGAAGTACCGCCACTCGGGCTACCCGGGCGGCATCAAGTCCGAGTCCTACGCCAAGCTGCACGCGCGCAAGCCCGCCGAGGCGGTGCGCCAGTCGATCCGGGGGATGCTGCCGAAGGGGCCCCTCGGGCGCCAGCAGCTGACGAAGCTCAAGGTGTACGCCGGACCCGACCACCCCCACGGCTCACAGAAGCCGACGCCGCTGTCGATCGACCACGCGAAGGCCCGCTGAGCGGCGTCGACGTACGACGAGGAAGAGGACGAACATGACCGCACCGCTCACCCAGACCACCGGCCGCCGCAAGCGTGCCGTGGCCCGCGCCCAGCTCCGCCCCGGAACCGGGCAGTTCACCATCAACGGCAAGTCGCTCGAGGCGTACTTCCCGACCGACGCGTCGCAGAAGGTCGTCGCCGAGCCGCTCTCGGTGACCGAGACGCGCGAGTCGTACGACGTGACCGCCACGATCCACGGCGGCGGCTCGAGCGGGCAGGCCGGCGCGCTGCGGATGGCGATCGCCCGTTCGCTCGTCGAGATCGACCCCGAGTCGCGCAACGTGCTCAAGACCTCCGGCCTCCTCACGCGCGACCCGCGCAAGAAGGAGAGCAAGAAGTACGGCCTGAAGAAGGCCCGCAAGGCGCCCCAGTTCACCAAGCGCTGAGCCGCGCCGAGCTCGTCCGGTCGGCGGTATCGTGAGGTTCGGGACCGACGGGGTCCGCGGCGTCGCCCACACCGAGCTCACCACGGCGTTCGCCGAGCACCTCGCCCGCAGCGCCGCGACGGTCCTCGGTGGCGCCGCGTGCAGGGAGGTCGTCGTCGGTGGTGACACGCGCGAGTCCACCCCGGCGTTCGAGGACGCCGTCACCCGTGGGTTCCGTGCCGCCGGTCTCGACGTGGTGCGCCTCGGTGTCGCCCCCACCCCCCTCGTGGCCCACGAGGCGCGACGGCGCGGGGCGATGGGCGCCGTCGTGTCGGCGTCGCACAACGGGTACCGCGACAACGGGATCAAGCTGTTCGCACCCGGTGGGACCAAGCTCGCCGACGACGTGCAGGAGCTGATCGAATCCGAGCTGGCGCGATCCGCGCCGACGCCCCCCGACGCCGAGCGCGTCGGCGAGGTGTCCACGACGCACGACGTGCGGGCGTACGTCGACCACGTGCTGTCCGCGCTCGAGGGACGCAGCCTCGAGGGGATGCGCGTGGTGCTCGACGTCGCGAACGGCGCCGCCCACTCCGTCGCGCCGCAAGTGCTCCGCCGCGCCGGCGCCGAGGTGGTCGTCGTCGCCGATCGTCCCGACGGCAGGAACATCAACGACGGGTGCGGTGCCACCGTCCCGGGCTTCGCCGCCTCCCACGTCGAGCGCACCGGGGCGGACGCGGGGATCGCCCTCGACGGTGACGCCGACCGGCTGATCGCGCTCGACCACCTCGGCAGGGTCGTCGACGGGGATCACGTGCTCGCCATCTGCGCCGAGGACCTCCGCGACCGGGGTCGACTCCGCGACGACACCGTCGTGGTGACCGTCATGTCGAACCTCGGCTTCCGCCTCGCGATGGAGGACGCAGGGATCCGTGTCGTGGAGACGCGCGTCGGCGATCGCTACGTGCTCGAGGCGCTCGCGGCCGGCGGGTACTCGCTCGGCGGTGAGCAGAGCGGCCACGTCGTGTTCCCCGAGCTCGCGACGACGGGCGACGGGGTGCTGACCGCGCTCGTGCTCCTCGACGTCGTCGCCCGCTCGGGGCGTCCGCTCGCGGAGGTCGCGCGGTCCGCGATGACGTCGCTCCCGCAGGTCCTCGTCAACGTCGCCGTCGGCGAGCGGGTGCCCGACGTCGCCGAGCGCCTCGCCGCCGAGGTGGGTCGCGTCGAGTCCGAGCTCGCGGGGACCGGACGGGTGCTGCTGCGTGCGAGCGGGACCGAGCCGCTGATCCGGGTGATGGTCGAAGCCGCCGACGCCGACGGCGCACAGCGCGCCGCCGACGACCTCGCCGAGATCGTGCGCGCCCGCTTCGCCTGACCTCCCGCCTCGACACCCCGACCGACCGGCCCGCCCGTCACGGACGGGGTCGGACCACGGCGGCGATGCGCCGGCGGAGCGGAGGGGTCGTGGCGAGCGCCGTTCGGGGAGTGGGCGAGGTGAGTAGCGTGGTCGGCCATGTGCGGAATCATCGGCGTCGTCAGCCGACCCTCGCGACGCTCGACGCCCCGTTCGGAGAACCTGCTCGGAGGCCTCGACGACGCCGTCCAGGCGGTGCCCGACCTCGTGTCGGCGATCGAGGCGCTGCACCAGGTCGACGCCGCGCTGCGCGGGGTGCCCGGGGTCCTCGCGCTGCGGGGTCAACCCGATCTGGTGGGCGCGATCGTGCGGCGCCTCGACCGGTTGGACGAGGTCTCGCGCGAGCGCGAGGCCGAGCTCGACCGTGGAGCCGGCGACGTCTCGGCCGAGGCGCTCGAGGCGGCCAACGCCGAGCTGATCGCGCTGCGCGACGTGGTGTGGGCGATCCGCCACGATCGACTGCGCGCGGCGCGCGAGGTCGAGGCGCTCGCGGGGCGCGACGCGACCGTCGACGCCGTGCGCGCCTACCTCGTCGTCCAGCAGGCGTTCTCCTCGCTCGACCGCCTCGAGGTCCGCGGCCGCGACTCGGCGGGGATCCACCTGTTCGTGTGGGGCCACGACATCGACGCGGACTCGCTGGCGGCGCTCGTCGCCGAGCGGGGCCGCGACCCCCTGTTCGAGTCGCACGCGGTCGTGTCCACCCAGGACGCCGAGGGCCGCTCGGTGCTGTCGTTCGTGTACAAGCAGGCCGCCGAGATCGGCGAGCTCGGGGACAACACCGCCGCGCTGCGTGCGGCGCTCGTGTCCGACGGCCTCCTGCGGCGGGCGGTGTCGTCGCGCGGGTCGCGGGTCTCGCTCGTCGGCCACACCCGGTGGGCGAGCGTCGGCATCATCAGCGAACCGAACACCCACCCGCTCAACTCCGTCGAGGTCGAGCGCAGCGGGGCCGAGCAGCAGGGGTCCGCCAGCCCCTACGTCGTCGCGGCGCTCAACGGCGACGTCGACAACCACGGCGACCTGCGCGCCGAGCACGATCTGCGGATCCCCTCCCCGATCACCACCGACGCCAAGGTCATCCCGACGATCACCTCCCGGCGCCTCGCCGACGGCCTCGGTGCCGTCGACGCGTTCCGGCGAACGGTGTCGACGTTCGAGGGCTCCGTCGCCATCGCGGCGATGACGGCCGCGTCCCCCTCGACGCTGCTGCTCGCCCTGCGCGGGAGCGGCCAGGGCCTCTACGTCGGGCTCGCCGAGGACTGCTACGTCGTCGCGAGCGAGCCGTACGGCGTGGTCGAGGAGACGTCGCGGTACGTGCGCATGGACGGCGAGCGCGGCGGGGAGATCGTCACCGTCGACGCCGGCGACGCCGGCGAGCTGTCGGGCGTCCACCGGTGCTCCTACGACGGATCGGAGATCCCCGTCGGCGACGACGACGTGATCACCGCCGAGGTGACGACGCGCGACATCGACCGGGGCCTCGCCCCCCACTACCTGCTGAAGGAGATCGGGGAGGCTCCCGACAGCTTCGCCAAGACCCTGCGCGGCAAGATCGCGTCGATCGACGCCGCCGACCCCGCCGGCGCGCTGCGCGCCGTCGTCGGGGAGCGCGCGCTGCCCCCGTCGATCACGGACCGCCTGGCCGACGGGACGATCACCCGGATCCGCGTGATCGGCCAGGGCACGGCCGCGGTGGCGGGCCAGAGCACGGCCGCCATCCTCGCCGAGCTCCTCGGCGACGAGATCGACGTCGACGCGATCACCGCGACCGAGCTGTCGGGCTTCCACCTCCGCCTCGACATGGGCGACACCCTGGCGATCGCGGTCAGCCAGTCGGGGACGACGACCGACACGAACCGGACCGTCGACCTGCTGCGCTCGCGCGGCGGCCACGTGGTGGGGATCGTCAACCGTCGCGGGTCCGACCTGACGGACAAGGCGGACGGGGTGATGTACACCTCCGACGGTCGAGACGTGGAGATGAGCGTCGCCTCGACCAAGGCGTTCTACTCCCAGGTGGCCGCCGGCGCCCTGCTCGCGTGCGCGATCGCGGAGGCGTCGGGCCGTGGCGACGCCGGGCGCCGCACCCAGCTCCTCGCCGCGCTGCGCACGATGCCCGACGCGATGCGCGCCACCCTCGGTCGCCGCTCGTCGATCGCCGACGCGGCGCGGCGCTTCGCCCCGTCGAAGAGGTACTGGGCCGTGGTCGGCAACGGGCCGAACAAGGTGGCCGCCGAGGAGGTGCGGATCAAGCTCAGCGAGCTCTGCTACAAGTCGATGGCCTGTGACTCCACGGAGGACAAGAAGCACATCGACCTGTCGTCGGAGCCGTTGATCCTGGTGTGCGCCGCCGGCCTGGAGGGGTCGACCGCCGACGACGTCGCGAAGGAGGTGGCGATCTTCTCGGCGCACAAGGCCACGCCGATCGTGTTCGCGACGGAGGGCGAGACGCGGTACCGCGCCGACGCGGTGATCGAGGTCCCGCGCGTGGACCCGTCCCTCGGGTTCGTGCTCTCGGCGATGGTCGGCCACCTGTTCGGCTACGAGGCGGCGCTCGCGATCGACGCCTCCGCGAACCCGTTGCGCTCGGCGCGCGAGATGATCGAGGAGCTCGTCGGGCTCGGCCTGTCGGGTGACGAGGCGCTCGAGCGCCTCGGCAGCGAGCTCGTCGCGATCGCGGAGAGCTTCCACGACGGCCTGCGCGCAGGGCTCTACGACGGCCACCTCGAGGCGTCGACCGCGGTCGGGCTGTCGCGGCTGCTCGGGCACGTGCTCTCGGACGGACCCGTCCACGCGTACCAGCGCGCCACGGGCAAGGTCGCCACCCCCGCGACGCTGATCGACGACCTGGTGATCTCGCTGACCTCGGCGATCGACGAGCTGACTCGCCCGGTCGACACGATCAAGCACCAGGCGAAGACGGTGACGGTGGGCATCTCGCGCAGCGACGAGGGGATCATCGGCCGCCCCCTGGTCCAGGCGGTGCTGGCGGCCGGGGCGGGTCGCGACGTGCTCAGCTACCGCACGTTGAAGATCCTCGCCGACCTCGACCCCGCGGTGGTCGACGTGCGCGGGTTCACGCGCTACGGCATCGACATGGGCACCCAGACCATCTCGATCATCGATCGTGGCGGGGTGTCGCGCGACCTCACCAGCCGCGTCGACGACGTGAGCCGGCTGAGGGGGACCAAGCACCGGGTGGCGACCGAGCGCGACGTCCTCGTCGGCACCGGCCGGCGTGACGGGCGCACCCTCGTGTTCGTCCCCGAGGTGAAGGGCAACGAGACGACGGGGCTGACCCTGCTGCACGTGAGGTTCCACGACACGCTCCCGGCCGAGGTGATGCGCGGCGTGCTCCAGGGCTACGACCGCCGCTACGACCGCCTGGTCGACACCGTGACCGAGACCGAGGGCGACTTCGACGAGTCGCTGCTGGGCGAGATCGGGGTGGAGCGGTTGCTCGTCGGACCGATCGTCGACACCGCCGAGCTGTGGCGCGCGCCTCGGTGAGCATCGTCGGGATCGGGATCGACCTGGTCGACATCGAGCGGTTCCGCGCCTCGCTCGCGCGCACCCCGTCGATGCGCGCCCGGCTGTTCACCTCCGACGAGCTCTCCTACGTGGAGCCCAAGCTCGACCCGGTCCCCTCGCTCGCTGCCCGGTTCGCCGCCCGCGAGGCGGCGATGAAGGCGCTGGGGCTCGGTCTCGGAGCGTTCGGCTTCCACGACGTGTGGGTGTCGCGCGCCGAGTCCGGTGCGCCGTCGCTCGTCGTCGAGGGGACCGCGCGGCGCCTGGCCGACGACGCGGGGGTCACCCGGTGGCACCTGTCGCTGACCCACTCCGACTCGACGGCGGGCGCCTACGTCGTCGCGCAGTGAGCTCGAGCGAGCCGACGACCGCGCAGATTCTCCCCGTCGGGGCCGACGCTGCGAACATGGGCGGATGATCGACGAGTACACCGCCGCCTGGAACGAGCTGACCGCCCCCGGCGCTCCCTTCGAGATGGAGGAGATCGAGGTCCGCGGGGTCCCGATGCGCGTGTTCCCCACCGCTCCGCCGTCGATGCGGGCGCTGTGGGAGGCGGCCGCCGGGTACGGCGACCGCGACTACGTGGTCTACGAGGACGAGCGCCACACCTACGCCGAGGCCCACGCGATCGTCCGCTCGCTCGCCCGCGCGCTCGTCGACGACTACGGCGTCGAGCCCGGTGACCGCGTCGCGCTGGCGATGCGCAACTACCCGGAGTGGGTGTTCTCCTACTGGGCGATCGTGTCGGTCGGCGCCGCCTGCGTCGGGATGAACGCGTGGTGGACCAGCGACGAGATGGTGTACGGCCTCGCCGACTCGCGACCGAAGCTGCTGATCTGCGACGACGAGCGCCTGGAGCGGGTCGTTCCCGTCCTCGACGACCTCCGCGGCGACGACGACGCCCTGGAGCTGCCGATCGTCGTCACCCGCCACGACGGCGACCTGCCGAGCGGTGCGGCCCGGTGGGACGACGTGGTCGACGCCGCCGGCGCACCCGACTCGCTGCCGCCGGTCGACATCGACCCCGACGACGACGTGTGCATCTTCTACACCTCCGGCACCACCGGGTTCCCCAAGGGCGCCCAGCTCACCCACCGCGGCTCGGTGCACAACGTGATGCACCTCGCGTTCATGGCCGCGGTGGCCTCCCTCGCGGCGACGAAGGCGGGTCTGCCGAGCCCTCCCGGGCGGGCCACGATCGACGCCGACGGGCCCCAGATGGTCTACATGGCGCCCACGCCGCTGTTCCACGTCACGGCGAACAACTGCCTGCTGCAGCCGGCGACGCTCACCGGCGCGCGGATCGTGTTCACGTACAAGTGGGACGCCGGTCGCGCCCTCGAGCTGATCGAGCGCGAGGGCGTCACGACGTTCTCCGGCGTCCCGACGATGAGCCGCGAGATGCTGATGCACTCCGACTGGGAGCGCCGCGACACCTCGACCGTGATGGGCATGGGCGGCGGCGGTGCCCCCGTCCAGCCGGACCTCGTCGAGAAGATCGGGAAGTCGCTGAAGGGGGGAGCGCCGAGCACCGGCTACGGCCTGACCGAGACCCACGGGATCGTCACGGCGAACTCCGGCGCGCTCTACCTCGCGAAGCCGGCCTCGTGCGGGCGGGTCGTGCCGTGCCTCGACGCCCGCCTGGAGGACGAGGACGGCAACATCGTGTCCGGGCCGGGGGTCCGCGGTGAGCTGAGCGTGCGCGGGTCGGTGGTGATCAAGGGGTACCTGAACCGACCGGAGGCCACCGCCGACGCGATCCGCGACGGGTGGTTCCGCACCGGCGACATCGCCGAGATCGACGACGACGACTTCGTGTTCATCGTCGACCGGGCCAAGGACATGGTGCTGCGCGGCGGGGAGAACGTCTACTGCTCCGAGGTCGAGGCCGCCGTCTACGCGCACCCCGACGTCGCGGAGGCGGCGGCGTTCGGCGTGCCCGACGATCGCCTCGGCGAGATCGTCGGCATCGCGATCGTGAGGACGCCGGGAGGCACCCTCGACGAGGACGGACTGAGGTCGTTCCTGGACGGCACGCTCGCGAAGTTCAAGATCCCCGAGCGCGTGTGGTTCCTCGACAGCGAGCTCCCGCGCAACGCGAACGGCAAGTTCGTCAAGCGCGAGCTGCGCGACACGCTCCTCGCCTGACGCCGGTCGGTCGTCGCCCCGCCGCGGGGTCGCGGCGGGGCCGCGGCGGGGCCGCGGCGGGGGCGATGCGCCCGCCGCGGGCCCCGGGCGGCTCGCGCTCTGACAGACTCGCGCCATGATCCCCGTCGTCACCCCCGCGCAGATGCGTGCGGTCGACGCGGACGCTCCGGAGGGGGTCGCCGAGCTGATCTCGCGCGCCGGCGCAGCGGTCGCCCGCCACGCGCTCGAGGTGCTCGGCGGGGCGTACGGGCGCACGGTCCACGTGATCGCCGGGCCGGGCGACAACGGCGCCGACGGCCGCGACGCAGCCGAGCGGCTGCGTCGGCGCGGGGTGCGCGTCGTGGTGCACGACGTCGGCTCGGTCCCCGCAGAGCTGGTGGGGGCCGACCTGGTCGTCGACGCCGCCTTCGGCACCGGCTACCGGGCCGATCCCGACCGCCCGTGGATCGCTCCCGACGTCGGCGACGCACCGGTGCTCGCGGTCGACGTGCCGAGCGGGATCGACGCCCACGGCGTCGCCGCCGCCGAGCGCATCCTGCGCGCACGGCGCACGGTCACCTTCCAGGCGCTCAAGCCGGGCCTGGTGCTGGCCGACGGCGCCCGCCTCGCCGGCGAGGTGCACGTGGCCGACATCGGTCTCGACGTGTCGCGGGCCACGTGCCACCTCGTGGAGTCGTCCGACGTCGCGCGCTGGTGGCCCGAGCGCGCCCGCGACGCGCACAAGTGGGACGGGGCGCTCGCGGTGATCGCGGGCAGCGCCGACATGCCCGGAGCGGCCGAGCTGTGCACCGCGGCCGCCGCGCGCGCCGGGAGCGGCCTCGTCTCGTGCTCGTCGCCGGGGGCGCGCCCGCGGACGCGCAGCGAGATCGTGCAGACCGAGATCGGCGAGAGCGACTTCGCAGCCGCAGCGCTCGAGCGGATGGAGCGCTTCTCGGCCCTCGTGATCGGCCCGGGCCTGGGTCGGGCGGAGGGGGTGCTCGAGTCGGTGCGGCGCTGCGTGGCCGAGGCGCCGGTGCCGGTGCTCGTCGACGGTGACGCGATCACCGCGATCGCCGCTGCGGACGGCGGCGCGGCCGCGCTGATCGGTGCGCGCAGCGCACCGACGGTGCTGACCCCCCACGACGGTGAGTTCCGAACCCTCACCGGCGAGCTCCCCGGTGCGGACCGCGTCGCCGCGGCACGCGGCCTCGCGGCGGAGCTGGGCGCGACGGTCCTGCTGAAGGGCCCGACGACGATCGTGGCGTCGGGGAACGGCGACGCCCCCGTCCGGGCGCGCGACGAGGCGCGCGCCCTGCTGGTCGACCGCGGCGACGAGCGCCTCGCGACGGCGGGGTCGGGCGACGTGCTGTCGGGCATCGTCGGCGCGCTGCTCGCGAGCGGCGTCGATCCGGTCGAGGCCGCCGCGGCCGGCGCCTGGATCCACGGCGCCGCGTCCGATCTCGGTCCGGCGCGTGGTCTGCTCGCGGGTGACATCGTGGATCTGCTCCCCGCCGCCCTCGGTTCGCTGCGATGACGGCGGACCTGAGGTGGGCGTGGGCCGAGGTCGACGCCGACGCCATCGCGCACAACGTGCGCGTCCTGCGCGAGCGGGCCGCGCCCGCCGCGGTGTGGGCGGTGGTCAAGGCCGACGGCTACGGCCACGGCGCGCTCACCACGGCGAGAGCGGCGATCTCGGCCGGCGCCGAAGGCCTGTGCGTCGCCCTCGTCCAGGAGGGGATCGACCTGCGCCGAGCGGGGATCGACGCGCCGATCCTCGTCCTCAGCGAGCAGCCGCCGCAGACCGCGCCGTACGTCGTCGAGCACCGTCTCACCCCGACGGTGTACCGGCGCGAGTTCCTCGACGCCCTCGTCGACGAGCGCCCGGCCGGGCTCGGCGTCCACGTCAAGGTCGACACCGGGATGCAGCGGGTCGGCGTCCACCCCCACGCCGCGGCGTCGCTGGTGTCCGCCATCGTCGAGCGGGCGCCGGCGGTGCGCCTCGCGGGGATGTACACCCACCTCGCCGTGGCCGACGACGACTCCGCCGAGTCGATCGAGTTCACCCGGCGCCAGCTCGACGTCCTCTCGGACATCGCGGACTCGGTCCCCTCGGAGGTCAGCCTGCACGCCGCCAACTCGGCGGGGGCGCTCGCCCACCCCGCGTCGCGCCTGTCGTTCGTGCGCGCCGGCATCGCGGTGTACGGGATCTCGCCCGGACCGGGGGTCGACGAGATCGCGTCCGATCTCCGCCCGGCGCTCGAGCTGCGGGCGCGCGTGTCCTTCGTCAAGCAGGTCCGGTCGGGGAGCCGGATCTCCTACGGCCTGCGCCACCGCTTCGAGCGCGACGCCACGGTCGCCACCGTCCCGATCGGCTACGCCGACGGCGTCCCCCGGCGGCTCTGGTCGGTCGGCGGCGAGGTCCTGATCGGCGGTCGCCGGTGCCCGATCGTCGGGGTCGTCACCATGGACCAGCTGATGGTCGACTGCGGCGATGCCGACGTGCGCGTCGGCGACGACGTCACCCTGATCGGCACGCAGGCCGCCTCGGACGGCACCACCGACACGATCCTCGCGCAGGACTGGGCCCGTCGCCTGGACACGATCGGGTACGAGATCGTGTGCGGCATCTCGCCACGCGTCGCTCGCGTCCCACGCCGTAGCATCGATCACTGATGTCCGAGCACGACCTCGAGCTGCGAGCCGCGAGCCGCGCCGACACCGACGCCGTCGCCGCCGCGGTCGCACGACTCGCCCGCCCGGGCGACATCATCGTGCTGGCCGGCGAGATGGGCGCCGGCAAGACCGCGTTCGCGCAGGGGTTCGGCCGGGCGCTCGGTGTCACCGAGCCGATGACGTCGCCCACCTACACCCTGGTCCACAGCCACCCGGTCGAGACCGGCGCGCACGCCGGGCGCGTCACCCTCCACCACGCCGACCTGTACCGGCTCGAGCACACCTCGGAGGTCTCCGACCTCGCGCTGCGCGAGCTCGCCGAGTTCGCCGGCATCGTGCTCGTGGAGTGGGGTGACGTGGTCGATCTGTTCGGCGACCACCTCGTCGTCCGCCTCGCCGCCGACGGCGACGCGCCCGTCGACGACGCCGCCCTCCTCGACGGTGCCCGGCGGATCGACATCGGCGCCGTCGGTGGATCGTGGGCGGGCCGTTGGGGCCGCCTCGCCGACGCGGTGGGGAGCCACCGGTGCTGATCCTGGGCGTCGAGACCGCGACCGAGCGGGTCAGCGTGGCGATCGGCGGCCACGAAGGGGTGATCGGGTTGTTCGAGGTGACCAAGGGTCGTCGCCACGCCGAGACCCTCGTCCCCGCGATCGAGTTCACCTGCCGCCAGGCGGGCGTCGACCTCGACGAGATCAGCGTCGTCGCCGTCGACGTCGGGCCCGGGCTGTTCACCGGGATGCGCGTCGGCCTCGCATCGGCCAAGGCGATCGCCCAGGCGCTGCGGATCCCCATGATCGGCATCTCGTCGCTCGACCTGCTCGCGTTCGCCTGCCGCCACAGCGACCGGGTGGTCGTCCCCGTGGTCGACGCACGCAAGGGCGAGGTGTTCTACGCGATGTACCGCCAGGTCCCCGGTGGGATCCAGCAGATCGCCGAGCCCCAGGTGGGCCCGGTCGACGACCTCGTCGGCGATCTGATGGCACGCAACCAGGACGCCCTGTGCGTGGGCGGCGGAGCCCGCCGCTACCGCGACGAGATCCTCGACGGCTACCACTGCGAGATCGGCGGCGACAGCCACCCCTCGGCCGCGCCCCTCGTCCAGCTGGCCCACGCCCGAGCGCTGCGGGAGGAGTGGGTCAACGCCCGCGACATCGAGCCGGTGTACCTGCGCGCCCCCGACGCGCTGATCAACTGGAAGACGAGGGGATCGAGGTGAGCGTCGTCGAGCGGGTCCTCGGGCGCGCCGGCCGCGACGTGGACGCCACGTGCGGCCGCATCGACGGCGCGGTGCTCGAGATCGCGCCGATGCGCCGACGGGACCTGCGCGACGGGGTGCTCGAGACGGAGCGGCACGCGTACCCGTCGCCGTGGTCGACGTCGGTCTTCCAGAGCGAGGTCGACCAGATGCGGTCGGGCACCCGCCACTACGTGACGGCGCGCCTCGTCGCTCCGGGGCCCGACCGGGGCGGGGTGCGCGACCGACCGGCCCACCGGGGGGCGCACGGACGCATCGTGGGGCACGCCGGACTGTGGTTCACCGGCGACGAGGCCCACGTCACCAACGTCGCCGTCCACCCCGACCTCCGCCGGACCGGGGTCGGGCGCGAGCTGATGCTCGTGCTCGCCGACGAGGTCGTCCGGCGCGGCTGCGCTGCGTGGACGCTCGAGGTCCGGGCGTCGAGCCGGGGCGCGCAGCAGCTCTACCACCGCTTCGGGTTCGTCCCGGCCGGGGTGCGGGTCCGCTACTACGAGAACGTGGAGGACGCGATCGTGATGTGGTGCCACGACGTCTCGACCGAGGAGTACGCGGCGCGCCTCGACGCGCTGCGCGATCGCCCGCTCCGCCACGCCACCGGGGAGAGCCCACGATGACCGCCACCGAACCCGCCACTCGAACCGCCGCCGAGCCCACCGGCGGCGGTGGTCCGGTCCCCGTCGACGCCTCGACCCTGGTGCTCGGCATCGAGACGAGCTGCGACGAGACGGCCGCGGCGCTCGTGATGGGCGGCGACGACGTCGTGTCGAACGTCGTCTCGACCCAGATCGACCTGCACGCCGACTTCGGCGGCGTGGTGCCCGAGGTGGCCTCGCGCGCCCACCTCGACGCCCTCAACCCGGTGATCGCGCGCGCCATCGTCGAGGGGGGCGTCGAGGAGTCGCGCATCGACGCGATCGCGTGCACCGTCGGGCCGGGCCTCGTCGGCGCCCTGCTGGTGGGCGTGTCGGCCGCGAAGGCGCTGGCCCTCGCGTGGGACAAGCCCTTCGTCGGCGTGAACCACATGGAGGCCCACCTCTACGCGGCATCGCTGGAGGATCCGACGCTCGAGTTCCCGCTCGTCGTGCTGCTCGTCTCGGGAGGGCACACGATGCTCGTGGAGATGCGCGACCACGGCCGCTACCGGCTGCTCGGCCAGACGATCGACGACGCGGCCGGCGAGGCGTTCGACAAGGTGGCGCGCTTCTTGGACCTCGGCTACCCGGGTGGGCCGGCGATCGACCACGCGTCGATGCTCGGTGACCCGGAGGCGATCGCGTTCCCCCGGGCGATGATGGACTCCGGCCTCGACTTCTCCTTCTCGGGGCTCAAGACGGCGGTCGTCAACCACGTGCGTGCCCACGACGACGTCGCCGACGCGGACGTCGCGGCCTCGTTCCAGGCGGCGGTCGTCGACGTGCTGGTCACCAAGGCGCGACGCGCCGCCCGGCAGGTCGGAGCCACCGGGATCGTGCTCGGGGGCGGTGTCGCGGCGAACTCGTCGCTGCGCGAGGAGATCCTCACCGCGTGCGAGGAGGACGGGATCCAGGGCTTCCTGCCCAGCCGCGAGATGTGCACCGACAACGCGGCGATGATCGCCGCCGCGGGGTGGCACCGCCTCCGCTCCGACGGCCCGTCCCCGCTCGACATCGGCGCCACGCCCAACCTCAAGCTCCCGCTGATCGACTGACCGGGCACCCGCTCCGCGCCAGGTCACGCACCCTGGCGCGCTCGGGGTGGCGCACGCACCACTGCGCGGCGTGAGACACTGGGCCGATGTCGAACGACGACACACGACCGAACCCCCGCGAGGGTGACGACGAGGACCTCGCGTCGCTCGCGCAACCGCCGACCGAGCCCGTTCCCACCGTCGAGGGGACCGGCACGCCGCGCTCGGACGCCGGCGGAGGGTGGTCCCGACCGGACGGCCCCGACGCCGATCCGACCGGTGCGCCCGTTGCGGCGTCCGACCCCGAGGTGCCCGAGTCCGAACCGACCCGGGTGATGCCGGCGGTCCCGGGCCCGGCCGCCGGCTCGGATCCGACGACCGCCGTCGGCTCGAGCGACGTCACCCCCTCGGGCGGAACCCCCGTGACGGGCTCGCCCGCCGCGGCCGCGGGCGCGACCGCGGCGGCGACGCCCCCGATCGTGCCGCCGGGGCACACGACGGTCACCCCGCTCCCCGACGAGCCCCGCCCGTGGTACCAGCAACCCGCCGGCATCGCCGCGCTCGTCGTCGCGCTCCTCGTCATCGGCGCCGTGATCCTCGCGGTGATCCTGTCGCGCGGCGACGACGACACCGACGGCGGAGGTCTCGACGACCTCGCGCGCCAGTCGGTCGCCGTGGCGATGATCCGCCTCGATGCCGACGGCAACCCGAAGAGCACCGGTCTCGCCGCCACCGTGACCGGCCAGCCGTCGCCCGACGACGTCCGCTGGCTGGTCCCGGCCGACGCCACGCCCGGTTCGCCGGCGATCCGTGGCACGGACGCGAACGGTCGCGTCGAGTTCCGCTGGGGCCCCGGCGAGGGGACGGACCCGGCCGTGTGGTCGTCGACCGCCGTCCTGGCCGAGCGCTCGACGGTCACGTCGATCTCCGGCGAGTGCAGCCTCGAGCGGGGCGACTCCGTCGAGCCGCTGGTGGTGACGGTCGACATCGCCGTCGACCCGGCGGCCGAGCAGGGCGACCCGATCGCGACGTACTCGTTCCCCAACGCCCGCTTCGGGCCCGGAGACGCGGTGTCGTGCACGTTCAGCGACACGCCGGACACGACCCCGGCACCCCCGGTGACCGAGATCCTCGAGACGACCCCCGCGTCCTCGAGCACGGTCGTCGACACCACGACGACCGTCCCCGAGACCACGACGACCGTCCCCGAGACGACCACCTCGACCTCGACGACCACCACGACCACGACGACCACGACCACGACCACCACCTCCACGACGGTGCCCCCGCCCAGCGGTCCGGGGCTCGCGCAGTTCCTGTCGTCGCAGTCGAACCTGGGTGAGACGACCGATCTGCTCGAGCGCACCGGTCTGCTCGACGAGCTCGCCGCCTCCGACCAGCCGTTCACCCTCTTCGCCCCCGACGACGAGGCGATCGACGCCCTCGCCGACAGCGGGGTCGACCTGTCCGACGACGACGTCGTGCGCGAGCTGCTCCTCGCGCACGTCGCTCCCCGAGCGCTGTCGGGCGCCGACGTGCTCGCCGCGACGGAGATCGAGGTGCGCGAGGGCGCCCCGCAACCGGTCGACTCGGCGGCTCGCCCGCCCACGATCGGCGGTGCTCCGCTCGAGCAGCTCGACAACGTCGTCGACGGCGGGATCGTCCACGTCGTCGGGGGGACGATGGCCCCGCGGACGTGACGGTGGAGCCGGGACCGGACCGGGGTCGAGCACCGTCGAGCGTGCTGGCGGTGACCGACGTCGGGCGCACGATCGACGTCGACGGGAGGTCGTGGCCGACGGCGGTCGTCGACGCGCGCGACGACCCGGCCGTGTCGGACCTCGCGCGCGTGCACGCCGTCGAGGGCGTCGGCGACGTCACCACCGAGGCGGCGCTGGTGGCGACGGACCCGACCGACGACGCGACCTCGGGCGTCGATCACCTGCTCGTGGTGTCGGTGGCGGTGACGGTGCCGGTGATCTGCACGTTCGCGATCGTCTTCTCGCTCCCGCTCCACGGCGGGTTCCTCGACGACGTCGTCGCGAGCGGGGACCTCGTGATCGCGACGACCGAGCCGCGTGCGGCGGCGCACGAGCGGCCGCTGTGGCTGGCCGTCGACATCGACGGCGACCGGTTGGGGTCGGTCCTCGCCGGCCGCTGAGGGCCGCCGGGCGCGCGGGCCGGCGGCGCGCCGATCGGGAGCGCCACGTCCGGCGCCTCGTCGGGATCGTCGGCCGGGCCACGCCGGTACCGTTGCGGAGGTGTCGTTGCTGATCGGTGACCACGCGCTCGCCGCACCCGTCGTGCTCGCCCCGATGGCGGGCGTCACCAACGCGCCGTTCCGGGCCCTGTGCCGCCGGTTCGCGCCCGGTCTCGCGTACGTCAACGAGATGGTGATGGCCACCCCCGTCGTCCAGGTCAACCCCAAGACCCACCGGATGATCACCTTCGCCGACGACGAGTTCCCCCGCAGCCAGCAGCTCTACGGCAGCGACCCGGTGATCATGGGCGAGGCGGTCCGCCAGCTCTGCGACGACGGCCGCGTCGATCACGTCGACATCAACTTCGGCTGCCCGGCGGCGAAGGTGACCCGGCGCGGGGGAGGGGCCGCCGTCCCGGCGCGCCCCGAGCTGCTCCGGTCGATCGTGCGCGCGGCGGTCCGCGCCGCCGCGCCCCACGGGATCCCGGTGACGACGAAGTTCCGCATGGGCCTGTTCGACGACTGGCCGACGTTCCGGCGCACGGGCGAGGTGTGCGCCGAGGAGGGGGTGGCGTCGATCGCGATGCACGCGCGCACCGTCGAGCAGCACTACTCCGGCGACGCCCGCTGGGAGGCGATCGGCGAGCTCAAGGAGCACATGGCGTCGCTCGGCTCCGACCTGCCGGTGCTCGGCAACGGTGACATCTGGGAGGCCGCCGACGCCGTCGCGATGATCGAGCGCACCGGGTGCGACGGCGTGGTCATCGGCCGCGGCTGCCTCGGGCGGCCGTGGCTGTTCGCCGATCTCGTCGACGCCCTGTCCGGGCGGCCGGTCGCCGGCCCGCGCACCCTCGGGTTCGTCGCGTCGGTGATGGCCGACCACGCGGCGGCGCTGGCGCAGCTGATGGGGGAGGACCACGCGATGCGTGACTTCCGCAAGCACACCGGGTGGTACATGAGCGGCTACCCGGTCGGGTCGGAGATCCGTCGCCGCTTCTCCACGACCGCGACGCTCGCCGAGCTCGACGACATCCTCGCCGCGATGCTCGACCGGGCGGGGGAGGGCGCCACGGTGGTCGACGGCGGCGAGCGCATCAAGCGCGGCCACACCAACGGCCCGATCCGGGTGGCCCTCCCCGAGGGCTGGCTCGACGGCGAGGCGCGCCACGCGCTCGACTCCGACGTGACGGTCCCCGACGACGCGGACGTGCTGGCGCTGTCGGGCGGATGATCACCGTCCCCGAGGCGGTCACGGTCGTGCTCGCGTCGCGATCGCCACGCCGCCGCGACCTGCTCGCGTCGATCGGGCTCGAGTTCGAGGTCCGCCCAGCCGACGTCGACGAGACCCCCCGCCCCGTCGAGGACCCGGCCGACTACGTCCGTCGCCTGTCGCTCGACAAGTCGGGTGCCGTGCGCGCCGACGTCGTCATCGCCGCCGACACCACCGTCGACGTCGACGGCCGGATCCTCGGCAAACCCGACGACGACGACGACGTGCGGCGGATGCTGCGGACGCTGTCGGGCCGCACGCACCGGGTGCGCACCGGCGTCACCGTGGTCGGACCGTCCGCGTCCGTCACCGAGGTGGTGACCACGCAGGTCACCTTCGTCGAGCTGCGCGCCGAGGCGATCGACTGGTACGTCCGCTGCGGCGAGGGGCGCGACAAGGCGGGCGCGTACGGCATCCAGGGTGCTGCCGCGGCCTTCGTCGCCGCGGTGGACGGCAGCGTCAGCAACGTCGTCGGGCTCCCGTTGGCCGAGACGGTCGCGATGCTGCGGACCGTGCTCGGCGCTGACTGACGGCCGCTCGGCGACGACCGCGAGCGGTGCCGGCCGAGCCGGGTCATCCGACCGGCCGCCACCGGCGACCGCGACCGGGGTGCGGTCCACGGCACGGATTGGCACTCGCGCACGACGGTTGCCAACGCCGGGTCGGCGCGCCTAGTCTGGCACTCGGTTTCAGGGAGTGCCAGATCGGGTACGTCCCTGAGCTGAGGCCGACGTCAGTCGACGTCGCCGCCGCAACATCCGCAACGCACGTGCACTGCCACTGGAGGCATGAACCCATGAACCTGAAGCCACTCGATGACCGCATCGTGGTCCGGCCCGCCGAAGCCGAGACGCAGACCGCTTCCGGTCTCGTCATCCCCGACACTGCGAAGGAGAAGCCCCAGCAGGGCGAGGTCCTCGCCGTCGGCCCGGGCAAGCGCTCCGACTCGACCGGTGAGCTGATCGAGGTCGGGATCTCCGTGGGCGACACCGTCCTGTACTCGAAGTACGGCGGCACCGAGATCCAGTCCGGCGGCGAGGACCTCCTCGTGCTGAACAGCCGCGACGTCCTCGCCATTGTCGGCTGACCCCGCCGCATCCACGACCACACCACACGTACGCACGCAAGAAGCCAAGAGGAGCAACTCAGAATGGCAAAGATCCTGAAGTTCGACGACGAGGCCCGCCGGGCGCTCGAAGCCGGAGTCAACAAGCTCGCCGACGCCGTCAAGGTGACGATCGGCCCCAAGGGACGCAACGTCGTCCTCGACAAGAAGTTCGGCGCGCCGACGATCACCAACGACGGTGTGTCGATCGCCAAGGAGGTCGAGCTCGAGGACGTCTTCGAGAACATGGGCGCCCAGCTCGTCAAGGAGGTCGCGACCAAGACCGACGACATCGCGGGTGACGGCACGACCACCGCGACCGTGCTCGCCCAGGCGATGGTCTCGGCCGGCATGAAGAACGTCGCCGCCGGAGCCAACCCGATGGAGATCAAGCGCGGCATCGAGAAGGCCGTCGCCGCGGCGGTCGAGTCGATCCGCAAGCAGGCCAAGGACGTCGACGACAAGAAGGACATCGCCTCCGTCGCCACGATCTCGGCCGCCGACGCCAGCGTCGGCGAGGTCATCGCCGAGGCGATCGACAAGGTGGGCAAGGACGGCGTCGTGACCGTCGAGGAGTCGAACACCTTCGGCACCGAGCTCGACTTCACCGAGGGCATGCAGTTCGACAAGGGCTACCTGTCCCCGTACTTCGTGACCGACGCCGAGCGCCAGGAGGTCGTCCTCGACGACCCGTACATCCTGCTGCACAGCGCCAAGATCTCGACCGTCCAGACGATGCTGCCGACGCTCGAGTCGGTCATGCAGACCGGCAAGCCGCTGGTGATCATCGCCGAGGACATCGAAGGCGAGGCCCTCGCCACGCTCGTGGTGAACAAGATCCGCGGCACGTTCAACGCCGCGGCCGTCAAGGCCCCCGGCTTCGGTGACCGCCGCAAGGCGATGCTGCAGGACATGGCGACCCTCACGGGTGGCCAGGTCATCAGCGAGGAGGTCGGGCTCAAGCTCGACAACGTCACCCTCGACCTGCTCGGCACGGCCAAGCGCGTCGTGATCACCAAGGACAACACGACCATCGTCGACGGTGGCGGATCCAAGGACGACATCGACGGCCGCGTCAACCAGATCAAGGCCGAGATCGAGAACACCGACTCCGACTGGGATCGCGAGAAGCTCCAGGAGCGCCTCGCGAAGCTCGCCGGCGGTGTGGCGCTGATCAAGGTCGGCGCCGCCACCGAGGTGGAGCTGAAGGAGAAGAAGCACCGCATCGAGGACGCCGTGTCCTCTGTCCGCGCCGCGATCGAGGAGGGTGTGGTCGCCGGTGGCGGCACCGCCCTGATCCGGGCCCGCAAGGACGTCCAGAAGGTCGTCGACGAGCTCGAGGGCGACGAGAAGACCGGTGCGAAGACCGTCTGGGAGGCGCTCACCGCCCCCGGCCGCAACATCGCCAACAACGCCGGGCTCGAGGGCACCGTCGTGGTCCGCGAGGTCGAGGCCGCGAAGGGCTCGAAGGGCATGAACGCCGCGACCGGTGAGATGATGGACCTCATCGCCGCCGGCATCATCGACCCGGCCAAGGTGACCCGTGCGGGTCTCCAGAACGCCGCCTCGATCGCCGCGATGGTGCTCACCACCGAGTGCCTGATCGCGGACGAGCCCGAGGACGAGCCGTCGATGGGCGGCATGCCCGGCGGCGGCATGGGCGGCATGGGCGGCATGATGTGACGTCCCGCCGAGGCACCGCCCCCACGGGGCTCCGCCTCGGCGACGAGTGACCCGACGACGGGCGGATCGGCTCAGGCCGGTCCGCCCGTCGCGCGTCCCGGCCCGGGCCGCGCCGCTCGGCCGGTGCCCGACCCGGGGCCGGCGTCGAGGACCCGCGTCAGCCGGCCGTGAGGCGGAGCGACTCGAGGCCGCGGATGACGAAGGTCGGGTGGTACGTCGGTTCCTCGACGAGCTCGAGGTCGACGAAGCGCCGCGCCAGGTGGCGGACCGACACCTCGAGCTCGAGGCGGGCCAGCGGAGCGCCGACGCAGAAGTGCCGGCCGCCGCCGAACCCGACGTGCGAGGCGTCGCCCCGGGCCACGTCGAAGCGGTCGGGGTCGTCGAAGCGCCGGGGATCGCGCTGGGCGGAGCCGAACAGCATCGCGATCTCCTGGCCCACCGGAAGGTCGACCCCGCCGATCGAGACGCCGTCGTCGAGGATCCACCGCTCGAACAGCTGGAGCGGGGCGTCCCACCGGATGAGCTCCTCGACGGCGGTGTCCGCCGCCACCTCGCCGGAGGTGAGCCGACGCCACTGGTCGCGGTGGCGCATCAGCGCTCGGAACCCGTTGCCGAGGGTGTTCACCGTCGCCTCGTGCCCGGCTTCGAGCAGGACCATCGTCGTCGAGGTGATCTCGTCCTCCGAGAGGGTCTCGCCGCCGTCCTCGACGGCGACCAGCTCCGACAGGAGCAGGCCGTCGGGTTCGGCGCGCTTGGCCGCGATCAGGTCCCGGGTGTGCTCGATGTACTCGCCCGCCGCTCGATCGGCGGCCCGCTTCGTGTCGTCGTCGGCGTCGAGCTCGTACATCTTGACGATCGCGTGCGACCAGTCGAGGAGCTGGGCGGCGTCGTCGGCGGGGACGCCGAGCACGGCGCAGATCACCCCGATCGAGTACGGCTGCGCGTAGTCGGAGAGCAGGTCGAAGGTCTCGAGCTCGGCGCAGCGGTCGAGGAGGAGGCGCGACAGGTCCTCGATCTCGTCGCGGCGCCGCGCCACCGAGGTCGGGGTGAACACCTTCGACACCAGCCGCCGCAGCCGGGTGTGGTCGGGGGGCTCGAGGCTGAGCAGCGACCACCGCTCGTGCTCGTGGAACGACGACCACCGGGGGTCGGGTTCGGGCCGACCCATCTCGGCGTGGTCGTGGAGGTGGGTGTACGACCGCCCGAGGCGGCGGTCGCGCAGCGCCGTCGCGACGTCGTCGAAGCGGGTCACCAACCACCGACCCGACGGCTCGTGGAGGTGGATCGGTCCGGCCTCGCGCAACGCGGCGAGCGCGGGGTACGGGTCGTGCGTGAACGAGGGATCGCCGACGTCGAACGCCGCCAGCGGGTCGGTCGCTCCGACGTCGTCTGCGGGCACGGCGCGACCGTAGCCCGGCCCGCCGTGGAGGACGGGACCGCTCGCTAGCCTGCGGCGTCATGGAGTGGGAGTCCACGCGGGCGATGCGTCCGTTCTGGATGCACCAGATCGTCGAGTACATCATCGGGGCGGTGTTCATCTCGACCGGGTTCGGCAGCGCGACCCCGGCCATCCCCGCCGCGCTCGGCGCGATCGTGATGGTCAACGCCGCGATCGCGATCGGCCCGGGCGGGGCGTTCCGGCTGGTCCACCGCAAGGTGCACCGGGTCCTCGACGTCGTGGTGATCGCGCTGATCGCGATCGCCACCTTCCAGCCGGTCGTCTCGATCGACGGCAACACCCGGATCCTGATGGGCCTGCTCGGCTTCGTGCTGTGCTTCGTCTGGTGGAACACCGACTTCGCGACCAAGCCGGAGCGCACGGCGCGGCGCCGGGGCAGGGCGCGCCCCGACAGCGAGGAGGTCGGGCGCAGCGCGGGCCGCACGGCGGCGGATGGCTACCTCGCGGCCAAGCGGCTGAAGAAGGCGATGATCGACGATCGCCGTGACGACGACGGGTCGCGGCGCTCCACGTCCGACTGATGCTCGTGCGATCGGGCGCTCGCACGGTCGGGGCGCCCTCGTAGGCTGGGGCCATGACCTTCGAGCAACCGCCGCCGGACCTCGCCAAGATCATCGCCGCCTGGGACGAGTTCGAGAAGGGCGAGGAGGCCCCGGGCCGCGTGCTCGCGAACATGAAGACCGCGGGTCTGGCGATCGTCCTCGCCGACCTCGCCGAGTCGGGTTGGGTCCCGACGGGAGCCACGACCTCTTGAGCGTCCCGGGCCCGGCCGACCGTCGGCCCGGAGGACGCCAGAGCATCCCACGACCGCCGAACACGGTCACCGAGCTCGACCCCCCGTTCCACCTCGGCGCGCGGTGGAGCGTCGCGGAGCTCGTCGCCCCGATCGCGAGCGCTTCGGCCCCGGTCCTGCCCACGTTCCCCGACGCCCGCGAATCGGCGGTCCTGGTCGTCCTCGCGGACGGGCCCGACGGCGCCGAGGTGCTGCTCACCCGCCGCTCGATGCAGCTCACGAACCACAAGGGCGAGATGAGCTTCCCGGGAGGGCGCTGCGACCCGGGCGAGACGCCCGTCGAGACGGCGCTGCGCGAGGCCGACGAGGAGATCGGCCTCGACCCCGCCCGACCCGTCGTCGTCGGCGAGCTGGAGCACCTGTCGACCATCGTGTCGCGCAGCTACATCGTCCCCGTGGTCGCCACCCTCGACGAGCGCCTCGATCTGCGCCCACGGACGATCGAGTCCGATCGGGTGATGTGGACGCCGATCGCCGAACTGACCCGACCGGGCACCTACCACCGTGAGCGGTGGGGGATGCCTCCGCTCGATCGCCCGCTGCACTTCTTCCACCTCGACGACGAGACGGTGTGGGGCGCGACCGCGCGGATGCTCGTCGACCTGCTCACCCTGCCGCGCCCGGTGCGGGCGTGACGTCCGTGCCCACGTTCCGCCCGGCTCGCCCCGAGACGGCGGGGCGGTCGACCGATCAGGCTCCCCAGCCCCCCGAGAAGTCGAAGAACTGACCCGTCTGGAAGCGGCTCGACCCGTCGAGCAGCACGGAGGTGAACCGGGCGAGCTCGTCCATCGTGCCGAGCCGTCGCATCGGGGTCTGGGCCTCGATGCGGGCTCGGCGCTCGGATCGCCGTCGATGCGCGACGCCGCCCGGAACCCGGGGAAGTCCATGTAGGGCTCTACGCGGCTGAGCGTGGTGGGTGGCTTCGCAGTCGTGCGGTGGGGTGAGTGTGCCAGTCGACGCCTGCGTGGAGCAAGAGGCGGAGTCGGTAGTTGTCGAAGCTGGCGAAGCCGTGGCCGACTCGTTTGATCTTCTTGATCAGCAAGTTGATGCCCTCGGTCGGCCCGTTGGAGAGTCCGCCGGTGGTGTGGAACGCGAGGATCTCGGTCTCCCACGAACTGATTGTCTTGGCGAGGCGGACGAGTTCGCCGACCTCGGCGTCAGCCACGAACGTGTAGAAGACGTGGAGTCGTTGGCGGGCCTCAGCGAGGGTGCCGGCGGTGTAGATCTCCCGAACGAGTTCCTTGCCCAGCCAGGCTGCTCCGACCTCGCCGTAGCGGTCACCGACCAGTCCCGCCTCGACGCGTTCGAGCTGGCGTTCGGTGAGGCGTTCGTAGCCGCGTAGCAACAGTCGGCGAATGCCGTAGAGCGGATCACCGGTGCGGCCTCGGTGCCCGAGGGTGTCTTGTTGCACCCGTCTGCGCACGTCGTCAACAGCGCGGTTGGCGAGCCCGACAGCATGGAACCGGTCGACAACGACGACCACGTCGGGCAAGGTCGCGGTGAGCCCGTTGGCGTAACCGCGGTGCGGATCGAGAGCGACCTGGTCGATCCCGGCCAGCCAACCAGCGGGTTGTTGTGCGAGCCAGGAATCAACAGCAGCACCGGTCCGGTCCAACACGACGTCGAGGAGTCGCGGTCGGGCGAGGTCGACGAAACCAGTGATGTAGCTCGTGTGACCGCGATGCTTCGATGGCCGCTGGAACGCTGTCTCGTCCAGGCCGAGCTTGGTGACATGGCCGATTCGATCGGGGTCGTTGACGAGGCGTCGGCCGTGCACGTTGACGGCGTTCATCGCGCACGCCCAGCCGACACCGAAGTCGCGGCCGACCGCCGCGACCGAGTCGCCGTCCTCGCCGACCCGGCGACAGATCTCGAACCCGGCCCGCTCGGTCAGCGACGCCCGAGACGCGATCGCGTCGAGGGTCTCGGTCCACGTCACCGTCGCACACAGCGGCTCGCGGCAGCGCCAGATCCGCTTCACCCAAACGAGCACCGTCGCTCGTCCCCACGTCGCCAGATCGCGCACCCTGACACGCCGACGGCCGTGCGCTTTCGCGATCACTCCGCACGAGCGGCACCCGACCCGGTCGTTGGTTGTCTCGATCGTGATCGTCACCTCGACGCCGACCTCGACAGCGCAGATCCGCACACCAATCAGCCCGAGCAGCGCGTCCGCGTTGCTACCTTCAATCATCCCGTGGTCTCCTCGTCTCGCAGTTGTGGAAGACCGCAAGACTTGCGAGGCCACGGGACCTCAACAGTGGATGCTCAAGAAACCACCACCACGCTCAAGCGCGAAGAGCCCCATGTAGTTGGTCCCCACCGCGTTGACCTGGATGCCGTCGGCCGCGTGCTCGAGCCCGACGGCGCGCACGATGCCGTTCGCGCCGGCCCGCGTCCCGCCGTAGATCGCCGTCATCGGCCCCGGCCGCGCGCCCGTCGACGACGTGAACACGACCACCTGCCCGGACGCGGCCTCGACCATCGGCGGGAGCACGGCCCGCAGGCCGTGGAACACCATGTCGAGGTTCGTGCGCTTGATCCGCTCCCACTGCTCCTCGGTCGAGTCGAGGAACCTCCCGACGACGATCGTCCCGGTGACGAGGCACGCCGAGTCGAGCCGGCCGAAGCGGTCGAGCGCCCGCGAGACGAGCTCCGCGTTGCCCTCGGCGCTGGTGAGATCGACGCCGGTGACCGTCTCGACGGTCGCGCCGTGCCGGTCGAGCGCGCGGGCCTGGTCCTCGAACGACTCCTCGACACCGACCATCGAGCCCGACGAGTCGGCGCCGTGGAGGACGAGATCGAAGCCGCGCTCGGCCAGGGTGCGACCGAGCGCGGGGCCGACGTAGCCGGTGGCGTTGGTGATCAGGGCGACGGGGCGCGACGAGCTCATCGGTCGATGGTCGCGCATCGCACCCGTCTCGAGCGCACCCGTCTCGAGCGCACCCGTCTCGAGCGCACCCTCGGCGCTCCGCGGGACCGTCGTGCCGACGGTCGGGACTCGATGGTCGCGGCCCGGGGGTCGCGGCCGGGGGCCGTCAGGCGAGCTCGCGCAGCAGGTCCCAGAGCGCCACGACGTGGTCGCGGGTCGTGGCGCGGGCGCCGATCGACACCCGCAGCACGCTGCGGCCGTCGAGCACCGTGCGCGTCACGAACGCCCGTCCGCTCGCGTTGACGCCGTCGATCAGCTCGTCGGTGCGGCGGTTCGCGACCTCGGTGGTCTCCCCGGTGCGCGCCAGGCACACCAGGCTGAGCGGATGGGGCGCGACGATCTCGAAGCGGTCGTCGCCGTCCACCCACGACGCGAGCTCCTGGGCCAGCGCGACGTGGCCACGGATCATCGAGCGGAACTGCTCGATGCCCGTGCAGCGGATCGCGAACCACAGCTTCAGCGCCCGGAACCGGCGGCCGAGCGGGATCTGCCAGTCGCGGTAGTCGATGACGGCGCCGCTCTCGGCCGCCGCCGAGCGCAGGTACTCCGGCAGGATGCTCAACGCTCCGAGCAGGTGGGCTCGGTCCGCCGTCCAGTACGTCGTGCAGTCGAAGTTGACCCCCATCCACTTGTGCGGGTTGGTGCAGTAGGAGTCGGCGAGCTCGAGCCCGGCGTTGACCGCGCGGTGCTCGGGGGCGAGCGCGGCGATCCCGGCCATCGCTCCGTCGACGTGGAGCCACAGGTGCTCACGCCGGCAGATCTGGCCGATCTCCGGGGTCGGGTCGAACGCCATCGACGACGTCGTCCCGTGGCTCGAGGTGACGAAGAACGGCACGAGCCCGGCACCGCGATCGGCGCGGACGGCGGTGGCGAGGGCGTCGGGCCGCATCGCGAAGCGCTCGTCGTGATCGACGCGGCGGAGCCGCTCCGCGCCGATCCCGGCGATGCGCAGGCCCTTCTCGACGCTCGAGTGCGCCTGGTCCGTGGCGTAGGCGACGAGCCGGGTCGTGTCGCCGTCGGCGTTCACCGCCCCCTCGGTGGCCCGGTGCCGAGCGGAGAGGATCGCCACGAGCGTCGCCTCGCTGGCCGAGCCCTGGATCACGCCGCCGCCGTGCTCGCTCGTGGAGCGGAACCGGGTCGGCAGGTCGAGCAGCTCGAGCATCCAGTCGAGCACGAGCGTCTCGAGCTCGGTGCAGGCCGGCGACGTCACCCAGCTCATGCCCTGCACCCCGAGCCCGGCCGACAGGAGCTCGCCGAGGATCGACGGGTAGGAGTTGTTCGCCGGGAAGTACGCGAACCACCCGGGGTGCTGCCAACCGGTGATCCCCGGGACGACCACCCGCTCGACGTCGGCCATCACCGCGTCGAACGGCTCGGGCTCCGTCGGCGGGTGCTCCGCCAGCGCGGCGCGCACGTCGCCGGGTGCGAGCGCGGAGGCGACGTCGCGGTCGCCGGAGCCCTCGAGGTGGTCGGCGATCCAGTCGATCAGGGCGTGGCCGGCGGAGCGGAACTCGTCGGCCGTCATCGGCCGGCCGCCGCCGGCCGGGTCGGGGCCGGGCCCGGTGGCGTCAGCGCGTGGGCCGGTCACGCCTCGCCCCCGCCACGACCCGCCACCCGATGATCCCGATCCCGGCCACGACGATCGCGAACACCAGCGTCTGGCGCCAACCACCCCGGGCGTCGCTCCCGCACCCCGGCTTCTCGACGAGGCCGACGCAGTCGCTGAGGTTCTCCTCCTCGGGGTAGAAGTCGCTGACCGTCGGCGGGGGAGCGTCGTCGACCGTCGGTGTCGGGCCCGCGAACGCCACCACCTCGACCAGGGGAGAGGTCTCGGTCGTCGCGGCGGCGTAGGCGGCGCCCGGGTGCGAGCCGAGCGCCACCAGGACCCACACCAGGACCGCCACGGCCCACGAGCGCGAGGGACGGGTCGCCGACCGGGCCCGGCTCGCCGCTCTACGATGCATGGCTTGAGTCAACCGCACGCCTCCCCCGATGCCTCGGCGCGCCCGGATGCCGTGAGCCGCGACCGCGACACGGTCCTCGTCGTCGACTTCGGTGCCCAGTACGCGCAGCTCATCGCCCGCCGGGTGCGCGAGCTCGACGTGTTCTCCGAGATCGTGTCGAACCGGACGAGCGCCGCCGAGATGGCCGAGCGCGACCCGGCGGCGATCATCCTGTCGGGCGGCCCGGCGAGCGTGCACGTCGAGGGGGCACCCCAGCTCGACCCGGCGATCTACGACCTCGGGGTCCCGATCCTGGGGATCTGCTACGGCGCGCAGCTCATCGCCCAGCAGCTCGGCGGGGTGGTGGGGCGCGGCATGGCGGGCGAGTACGGGCGGACGCGGCTCACCCGCACCGCGGCGTCGACGATCCTCCCCGACGACGCTCCCGAGACGCACGAGTGCTGGATGAGCCACTTCGACGGGATCACCGAGCTCCCCGACGGGTTCGTGGCGACCGCCACCTCGCAGGGGGCGCCGGTGGCCGTGCTGGAGCACGACGAGCGGCGGATCTACGGCGTCCAGTTCCATCCCGAGGTCGTCCACTCCCCGTACGGGATGGCGGCGCTCGCACGCTTCGTCCACGAGCGCGCCGGGATCGGGTCGGAGTGGGAGATGTCGTCGGTGATCGACGAGCAGGTCGCCTCGATCCGCGAGCGCGTCGGCGACGCACGGGTCATCTGCGGGTTGTCGGGAGGGGTCGACTCCTCGGTCGCCGCCGCCCTCGTGCACCGCGCCATCGGCGCCCAGCTCACCTGCGTCTACGTCGACACCGGACTGATGCGCAAGGGCGAGAGCGAGCAGGTCGTCGAGACGTTCCGCCGCAACCTCGGCATCGAGCTGATCCACGCCGACGAGGCGGCGACGTTCTTCGAGGCGCTCGCCGGGCTCACCGACCCCGAGGCCAAGCGCAAGGCGATCGGGGAGCGGTTCATCCGGGTGTTCGAGAAGCACACCGGGGGGCTGACCGAGGCGCGCTTCCTCGTGCAGGGGACGCTGTACCCGGACCTGATCGAGTCCGGCGGGACCGACGGCACCGCGTCGGTGATCAAGAGCCACCACAACGTGGGCGGCCTCCCCGACGACATGGCCCTCGAGCTGATCGAGCCGCTGCGCGACCTGTTCAAGGACGAGGTGCGCGCGCTCGGCACCGAGCTCGGCCTCCCCGACGAGATGGTGTGGCGCCAGCCGTTCCCGGGGCCGGGGCTGGGGGTGCGGATCATCGGGGAGGTGACCCCCGCGCGCGTCGCCGTGCTGCAGGAGGCCGACGCGATCGTCCGCCAGGAGCTGGCGGCCGCCGGGCTCGAGCGCGCGATCTGGCAGTCGTACGCCGCGCTCCTCGCGGACGTCCGCTCGGTCGGCGTGATGGGCGACGAGCGCACCTACGGCAACCCGGTCGTCATCCGGGCCGTGACCAGCGACGACGCGATGACCGCGGACTGGGCGCGCATCCCCTACGAGACCCTCGAGGTGATGAGCCAGCGGATCATCAACGAGGTCGACGGCGTCAACCGCGTCACCTACGACATCACCAGCAAGCCCCCCGGGACCATCGAGTGGGAGTGACCCCCGCTGTGCAGGTCCCGTCGCGTTGCGGGTCAGACCCGCAACGCGACGGGTGGACCCCCGCCGTGCAGGTCCCGTCGCGTTACGGGTCTGACCCGTAACGCGACGGGTGGAGGCGTTCGCGATCTCTTCGCAACCTCTTCGTCACATTCGGTAGGCTCCTCGCCGTGTTGAGATTGCTCGGTCGGGTCGCACCCGTCGCCCTGATCGCCGCGCTGGTCGTCCCCGCCATGAACCAGCCGCAGCTCGCCCTCGCGAGCCCGGTCGACCGCCAGCGGGCCGAGGTGGCCGACATCGTCGACGAGCTCGAGCGCCTCGAGGAGCGGGCGATCGTGCTCGGGGAGCAGTACGTCGAGGCCATCGACCGCAAGGCCGAGCTCGACGACGACATCGTCGGGCTCGAGGCCGACATCGCCGAGCGCGAGACGCAGATCGACGAGCTGCGCGCCGACCTCGGCGAGATGGCCGTCCGCTCCTTCGTCGGGTCGGGGACGACCCCGCTCGGCCCGCTGTTCGAGGACACCGCCGACATCAACGACGTGCTGCACCGCGACCAGCTCGCACGCGTCGCTCTCAGCACCGGCGATGCCACCACCGACGAGCTCGACGCCCTCGTCGCGGAGCTCACCGACGATCGCGTGGAGCTGGCCGACGCCCGCTCCGAGGCCGCCGAGCTGGCGGACGACCTCGTCACGGCCCGGGCCGAGACCGACCGCCTCACCGGCGAGTACACCGCGGCGCGCCAGGCAGCCGAAGCCGAGCTCGGCGAGCTGATCGCCGAGGAGGAGGCCCGCCGGGCCGCCGAGTCGGCTGCCCGTCTCCAGGCCGAGGTCGCCGCCGCGCAGGCCGCGGCGTCCCAGCAGGCGCAGTCCCAGCCGGCGCAGTCGTCGGGCGGCGAAGCGCCCCCGGCCGCCGAGAGCGGCAGCGCCGGGTCCGCCACGTCGGCACCGGCCGCCCCCTCAGGTGGCGGGGGTGGTGGCGAGGCCCCGGCGCCCGCCCCCGAGTCGTCCTCGGCAGATCCCGCACCGGCCCCGGCTCCCGCACCGGCCCCGGCTCCCGCACCAGCCCCGGCCCCGGCGCCTGCTCCCGCTCCGCCGCCCCCGGCCCCCGAGCCGGCACCGGCGCCCGAGCCCGAACCCGCCCCGTCGCCGCCCCCGCCGTCGTCCCGCTCCAGCGTCGCGGTCAACGCCGCGATGGGTCAGCGGGGTGTCCCCTACCGCTACGCCACGTCCAGCCCCGGTGTCTCCTTCGACTGCTCCGGGTTGACGAAGTACGCGTGGGCGCAGGCCGGGGTCTACCTCCCGCACCAGTCGCGGGCGCAGTACGCCTCGATCCCCCACGTCTCGCCCGGGTCCGCGCAGCCCGGTGACCTGATCTTCTTCTACAGCCCGATCAGCCACGTCAGCGTGTACATCGGCAACGGCCAGCACGTCCACGCCCCGAACTCGGGTTCGGTGGTCAAGACCGGCTCGGTCAACTGGGGCAAGGTCACCGGCGTCGGCCGTCCGGGCTGACCGGGCGCTCCCCCGTCGGGGCGCGGCGCGCGCACCGGCCACGTTTCGCCGTCCCGCTCACGGGAAGGGTCCGACGGTGATGTGGCGATGACGAGCGTCGACGAACCCGTCGACGGTCCGCCCGAGACCGACGTCGCGCCCGGCGCGGACGACGACACCGGCGGCGGGGGCGACGAGCGGTCGCGCACGTTCTCCGAGCTGCTGCGCGACTCGGTCTTCGCGCCGTTCTTCTTCTCGAACGCCGTCTCCAACACCGGCAACTGGTTCCAGAACGTGGCCGCCGGCATCGTCGTGTACGACCTGACCGGGTCGAACACGGCGGTCGGCGCCGTGTCGATGCTCCAGTTCACCGCGACGATGCTGCTCACCCCGCTGGCGGGGCGCCTGACCGACCGCGTCGATCGCCGGTGGATGCTGTTCTGCGGTCAGTTCGTCGCCTTCCTCGGCGCGCTCGGGCTCGCGATCACCGTCGTCGTCGTCGGGATCGACGACCTCCCCGGACCCTGGCCGATCTACGCCGCGACCGCCGTGATCGGGATCGGGGCGGCGATCATCCTCCCGTCGCTGCAGGCGGTGGTGCCGGCGCTCGTCCCGCGCGCCGATCTCGACCGCGCGATCACCCTCAACTCGATGACCTTCAACATCGCGCGCGGCGTGGGACCCGTGGCGGCCGGGGCGGTCATCGCCGCGTTCGGCGCGGCGTGGGCGTTCGGCATCAACACGTTGACGTTCGTGCCGTTGCTGGTCGTGCTAGCGATCATCCGCCCCGGCGGCGCCGTCCGCCCCGACGACGAGCCGGCGCACGACGCCGAGGGCGGGACCACCGTCGTCGACGCCGTGCGATGGGTGAGGGCGCACCCCACCGTCCTCGTCCTGCTCGTCGGGACTCTCGGCGTGGGCTGGACGTCCGACCCGTTCAGCACGCTGATGCCCGCCGTGTCCGACGGCTTCGGGTACGGCGAGACGGTCGTGGGGCTGCTCGTCGGCGCGTTCGGGCTCGGAGCGGCGCTCACCGCACCGGCGACGGACCGGATCCGCGACCGGCTCGGGCGCGGTCGCGTGTCGGCCACGGGGCTCGCCGTCTCCTCGGTCGGGCTGGCCGTCATCGCGCTCGCCCCGATCGTGCACCTGGCCCTCCTCGGTGCTCTCGTCGCCGGGTCCGGGTTCCTGCTCGGCGTCACGAGCACGAACACCGAGCTCCAACGTGGCATCCCCGAGGAGCTGCGCGGCCGGGTGATGGCGCTGTGGTCGGTCGCCTTCCTGGGATGCCGCCCGATCGCCGCGCTGGTGGACGGCTCGATCGCGGACGCGACCAGCCCGAGCGTCGCGCTCGGCGTCGCCGCCGCGGTCGCGGCGACCACGTCCGCGTTCCTGTTCCGGCGCCAGCCCCGCGGAGCGGAGATCGCCGGGGCCGGGAGCTAGGTTCGTCGGGGTGAGCGTCACGGGAATCGACTCCGACCGGGTGACCGAGTGGCTCGACCGCAACGTCGAGGGCATCGAGGGGCCGTACCGCTTCGAGCTGATCACGGGCGGCCGGTCCAACCTGACCTACCGCGTCGTCGACGCGCAGGACACGACCTTCGTCCTGCGTCGACCGCCGACGGGAGACGTGCTCGCCTCCGCCCACGACATGGTCCGCGAGCACACGATCATCTCCGCCGTCGGTCGGACCCCGGTCCCCGTCCCCGCGACGATGGGGGTCTGCCACGACACCGAGGTCAACGGGGCGCCGTTCTACGTCATGAGCCACGTCGAGGGCACGGTCCTCGACAGCCCGGAGGCGGCCGTCGACATGGGCTACGACCAGCGCTACGCGGCCGGTGAGCACCTGATCGACGTCCTCGCCGATCTCCACGACGTCGACGTCGACGAGGTCGGCCTCGGTGATCTCGCCAAGCGCGACGGCTACGTCGAGCGCCAGGTCCGTCGGTGGACGACCCAGTGGGAGCGGTCGAAGACCCGCGAGCTGCCGTCGATCGACGAGGTCGGCCGACGCCTCGCCGATCGACTGCCGACGCAGGTCGGCGTGGCGATCGCCCACGGCGACTACCGGTTCGGGAACTGCCTCGTCGACACCGACGAGGGCCGGGTCACCGGCGTGCTCGACTGGGAGCTGTGCACCCTCGGCGACCCGCTCGCCGACGTCGGCTACCTCGGCGTTTACTGGTCGGAACCCGGCGAGGAGCAGTCCCGGGCCAACGACCCGACCGGCATCGCCGGGTTCCCGACCTACGCCGACCTGCTCGAGCGCTACGCGAACCGCACCGGCCGCGACCTGTCGAACATCGCCTACTACGTCGCGTTCTCGTCCTGGCGGCTCGCCGTGATCTCCGAAGGCGTCTACGCCCGCTTCCTGAACGGAGCGATGGGCGACCAGGAGATCGACCAGGAGGCGATGGACGGCTTCAAGGCGGGCACGGAGCACCTCGCCGAGGAAGCGCTCGCCGCGCTGAGCTCGTCGTGACCCCGTCGGGACCGTCCCCGCTGGAGGGCTGGGTCCGAGGTGGTTTCAGCGCCGCCGGGATCACCCACGACACCCACCGCAGGGGCACGGGGCCGTGCGTCCTGGTGATCCACGAGGTCCCCGGGATCACCCCCGAGGTGGAGCGCTTCGCGAACGAGGTGGTCGAGCGCGGCTTCACCGTCGTGATGCCCGAGCTGTTCGGGACGCCGGGACGGGCATCGTCCGCGCCGTACGCGATCGCCACGTTCGCGCGTGCGTGCGTCGCTCGCGAGTTCACCGTGCTGGCCACCGGCCGCACGTCCCCCGTCGTCGCGTGGTTGCGCGCTCTCGCCCGCTCCGTGCACCACGAGGTGGGCGGAGCGGGCGTCGGCGCCGTGGGGATGTGCTTCACCGGCGGGTTCGTCCTCGGGATGATGGTCGACGAGTCGATGCTCGCCCCGGTCGTGTCCCAGCCCTCGCTGCCCCTCCCCCTCGGGGCGGAGCGCGCGGCGTCGCTCGGGCTGTCGCCCGACGACGAGGCGGCGGTCGTCCAGCGCGCGGTCGACGGGTGCCAGGTGCTCGGGCTGCGCTACGAGGGTGACCGGTTCGTCGGGACCCGGTTCGCGACCCTGCACGAGCGCCTGGGCGACGCCTTCGTCTCGATCGACCTGCCGCAGCGATCGGCGACCGACCACTCGGTGCTCACCGAGCACCGCGACGACGCCTCCGTCGAGCGGGTGCTCGACTTCCTCGGAGAGCGCCTCAGCGGCTGACGGCTCCGTCCGCGCGGACGGTGTCCGCACGTCCGGACGCCAGGTCGCGGGCCCGGCGGTAGTCCGCCTTGCCGTTGGGCGCACGCGGGACGTGGTCGACGAAGACGACCGCCTTCGGCGCCTTGAAGCCCGCGATGTCGGCCTTGACCGACGAGATCACCCTCGCCTCGTCGACATCGGCCCCCTCCGAGCGCGACGCGACCGCCGTCACCGCCTGGCCGAACCTCTCGTCGTCGATGCCGACGACCAGGCAGTCGACGATCCCGTCGACGCGCTTGACCGCTTCCTCGACCTCCTCGGGGAACACCTTCTCGCCGCCCGAGTTGATCACCTGGCTGCCACGGCCGAGCAGGATCAGCGAGCCGTCCGGCGCGACGCGGGCGTAGTCGCCGGGGAACGAGTAGCGCACCCCGGCGATCTCGCGGAAGGTGCGCGCCGACTTCGTCTCGTCCTTGTAGTAGCCGAGGGGCACGTTGCCGCCCGCCGCGACCATCCCGATGTCCTCGGAGCCGGGGACGACCTCGGTGTCGTCGTCGCGGAACACCTTGGTCGTGGGCATCTGCTGGAACGCAGCGGTCGCGCTCTCGACCCCCTTCATCGTGATCTGGGTCCCCATCGACCCCTCCGTCGAGCCCATCGCGTCGATCAGCACGGCCTGGGGGATCCGCTCAAGCATCTGCTGCTTCACCTCGGTCGTCCACATCACCCCCGACGAGAGGAACATCGCGATCGACGACGTGTCGTACGCGGAGCCGTCCGGCCGGCCCTCGTCGATCGCTCGGACCAGGGGCTTCGCGAACGAGTCGCCGACGATCGTCACCGCCGTGGCTCGGTGGCGCTCGATCGCGTCGAGCACCTCGTGGGGGTCGAGGCTGCGGTTGGTCAGGGTCACGATCTGCGCTCCGGCGAACATCGGGATGAACCACCCGAGCCAGCACCCGGTCCCGTGCATCAGCGGGGCGCAGGGGATCGAGACCATCCTCGAGCCCGACTCCACCGCGGAGCGCACGAGCGGTGCCACCTGCGCCGCGTCGGACGGGGGTTCGAGCCCCACGATCGGGAACCCCTGCGTGACGAAGCCGTGGGTCATCGGGCCGATCGCGTACATGACGCCCTTGGGCATCCCGGTCGTCCCGCCCGTGTAGAGCATGTACAGGTCGTCCTCGCTGCGCTCGATCCGCTCCATCGGCGCCGTCTCGGCCACCAGGTCGTCGAAGCGGCGGGCGCCCTCGACGTCGTCGCCCGGACCGTCGTCGACGACGACGAGCAGGCGCAGGCCGTCGAGCCCATCGATGACGTTCGCGACCCGATCCGCCAGCGAGGAGTGGAACACGATCGCCTCGGCGTCGGAGTCCTCGAGCAGGTAGCGCAGCTCGTCGTCGAGGTAGCGGTAGTTGACGTTGATCGCGACGCCGCGCATCTTGAACGCCGCGTAGTGGGCCTCCATGTACTCGTTGGAGTTGTAGAGGTAGAGGGCGATCTTGGAGTCCGGCCCCAGCCCCGCGTCGACGAAGGCCCGCGCGAGGCGTGCGGCGCGGTCGTCGAACTCGCTCCAGGTCCGGCTGACGTCGGCGTGGGTGATCGCGACGTGGTCGCCGATCGCGTCCGCGATCGACTCCCAGACCGTGGCGTAGTGCATCTCCATGGGCTCGACGGTAGTCGCCGTGATGTGCCCACGGTCACTCGCGACCGGTGGTCTGCGGCGGTCGCCGACGACGGCGTGCCGCATGAGCATCACCCACCGACGACGGCGCTCCGCGTCAGCGTGGCCCGCCGTCGATGTCGATGTGGGCGCCGGTGGTGTACGACGACGCGTCGGAGGCGAGGTAGAGCGCAGCCCCCACGATCTCCTCGGGCCGCCCGCCGCGCTCGAGGGCGAACCCGGCGCGCGCCGAGGCCTCGAACTCGTCCATGTCCCAGGCGTCGGAGATGTCGGTGAGGAAGGGGCCCGGCACGATGCAGTTGACCCGCACCGTCGGGCCGAAGGTCCGCGCGAGCCCCGAGGTCAGGTTGTTCACCCCCGCCTTGGCCGCGCCGTAGACGAGCTCGCGCGGGGAGGGCCGCCTCGACGCGATCGAGGAGACGAAGACGATCGACCCGCCGCCGGCCTCGACCATCCGCGTCCCGATCAGCGCGGACAGCCGGAACGGCCCCTTGAGGTTGACCCCCATGACCTTGTCGTACAGCTCCTCGCTGATCGCGTCGACGCTGGGGTACAGCGGTGACATCCCCGCGTTGGCGACGAGCACGTCACATCGGCCGAACTCGGCGTAGGTGGCGTCCGCCAGGTCGCCGGCCGCGCCCCAGTCGGCGGCGTGGTAGGCGACCGCCAGGCCGCGCCGGCCGAGGCCCTCGATCTCGTCGACGACCGTCGCGCAGTTGTCGAGCTTGCGGCTGGCCACCACGACGTCGGCGCCCTGTTGCGCGAACGCGAGCGCCATCTGGCGTCCGAGCCCACGCGAGCCGCCGGTGATCACGGCGACCCGTCCGGTCATGTCGAAGCTGTCGATCGCGCTCATCGGGCGAGTCTCGCCGAGGCGACGCCCCGCCCCCGAAGCGGCGGGGTCGCGCACCCGCTCGGGGTCGGTGCCCGAGCGCGGGTTCGTCGCGCCGCAGGAGGCGCACCACGGTCGCCCTCGGCGGGCGTGCGGGGGGTGCCCGCGCCCCGGTCGGCGTCAGCGTCGCGACAGGGTGACCGGGACCCGAGCGGGCTTGGAGTGGTCCATCATCGGCGCGGGCACGACGGTGCCCGCGGCAGCCGCCATCGCGATCTCGCCGTGGCCGTCGACGCACTCGGGATCGGGCCCGTCGAGGGGGATGCCGACGAAGAACTTGGCCGCCATGCACCCGCCGCGGCAGGCGTCGTAGCTCCCGCACGAGGCGCAGGCGCCGGCGGACTGGGGTTCGCGGAGCTCGCCGAACAGCTCGCTGCGCTTCCACACGTGCTCGAACCCGCCCGGGTCGCGCACCGAGCCGGCCCGGAACCGGTCGTGGATCACGAACGGGCAGGCGTAGACGTCGCCCACCGGGTCGATGAGGCACACGACCCGCCCGGCGCCGCACAGGTTGAGCCCGGGCAGCGGTTCCTCGCCCAGGGCGTTGAGGTGGAAGAAGGAGTCGCCGGTGAGGACGTCGTCGCCGGCGTCGAGCAGCCACCGGTAGATCTCGCGCTGCTGGTCCTGGGTCGGGTGCAGGTCGTGCCACGAATCGGCTCCGCGCCCCGACGGGCGGAGCCGGGTGATGCGCAGCTGGGCGCCGTGGGAGTCGGCGAGCTGCTTGAACTCGTCGAGCTGGTCGACGTTGTGGCGGGTGACGACGACGGAGATCTTGAACTCCTCGAACCCGGCGTCGGACAGGTGCTCCATCGCTCGGGTCGCGGTGGCGTGCGATCCGGCCCCGCGGACCGCGTCGTTGGTCACGGCGTCGGTGCCGTCGAGGCTGATCTGGATGTCGAGGTAGTCCATCGCCGCGAGCCGTCGTGCCCTGTCGGCGTCGATGAACGCACCGTTGGTCGAGAACTTCACCCCGATGCCACGCCCGACGGAGTACTCGACGATCTCGAAGAAGTCGCGCCGGATCATCGGCTCGCCGCCGCCGATGTTGACGTAGAAGACCTGCAGGTCGTGCAGCTCGTCGACGACGCGCAGGGCCTCGGCCGTGGTCAGCTCGCGTGGATCGCGCCGCCCCGACGACGACAGGCAGTGGACGCACGCCAGGTTGCACGCGTACGTGAGCTCCCAGGTGAGGCAGATCGGGGCGTCGAGGCCACCCTCGAGCTGGCCGACGAGGGTGGAGCGGTCAGCGGTCATGGAGCATCTCCGATTCGTAGAGCGAGGTGATCGCGCGGTCGAACGACGGCCAGCGCGACCGATCGATGCCGCAGGCGACGAGGGTGTCGGCGAGCGAGTCGTGCGCGTCGAGCGCCTCCACGACGCGCACGACGTCGGGGTGCTTCAAGAACACGAGCCGGCGGGTGTCGTAGTGGTACGCGAGCGCACCGAACGGCTCGGGGCGCAGCGCGACCTTCGGGTGCAGACCGAGTGGGGAGTCGAGCACGTGGGCGGTCGCGTCCGGGGGGTCGGTGAGGTGTCGAGGCGGCGTCGGGCGGCTCGTCAGTAGACGCCGCACATCCCGTCGATCGAGATCTCCTCGACGAGCAGCTCGTCCTCGACGAGCTCGTCGGGCGCGGCGGTCCGCGCGGTCTCGGTGGAGGTGGCCCCGGTCGTCGTGTCGTCCATCGCCGTCACAGTACCTCGCGTCGCTCGGCACGTGCCAGGAGCGAGCCGATGCCGCGTCCGCCGATCCGCCGCGGGTCTACCATCCGGCGATGCGCGTCGCCGAGATTAGCCGGTTCCCCGTCAAGTCGATGGGCGGCGAGGTCGTCGAGTCGGCGCACGTCTCCGAGCTCGGGATCGACGGCGACCGGAGGTGGTCGGTCCACGACGTCGAGACCGGGACCACGCTGACCGCGCGCCGCACCCCCGAGCTGCTCTTCGCGTCGGCCCGCCTCGAGGGAGCCGACGTCGTCGTCGCGCTCCCCGACGGCACCGAGCTCGGCGCGGCCGACGACGCCGCGCTCTCGTCGTGGCTGGGGCGCGACGTCGAGCTGCGCTCGGCCGACGAGCACGCGATCGACGTGGGCGGTACCTACGAGGTCCCCCTCGACGCCGAGGCGGACGCCGACTGGGTGAGCTGGCAGGGCCCGGCGGGAGCGTTCCACGACTCGGGGCGGACCCGGGTGTCGCTGGTGTCGACCGACACGCTGGGTGGCTGGGACCGGCGTCGGTTCCGGAGCAACCTCGTCGTCGACGGGGGCGGCGAGGACGAGCTCGTCGGCCGGACGGTGTCGATCGGCGGGGTGCGCCTCGAGGTGACCGGGCCCGTCGCCCGCTGCGTGATGGTCGTGCGACCCCAACCCGGTCTCGGGCGCGAGCTCGCGGTGCTCCGTTCGATCAACGCCGAGCGCGCCGGGGAGCTCGCCGTCGGGTGCCTCGTCGCGAGGCCGGGTGAGATCTCGGTGGGCGACCTCGTCGAGGAGGACCCCGACGACGGGGACCGGGGCGACGGCGCGTGATCGACGTTCACGACGCCGGGACGATCGCCTCGTAGATCTCGGGTTCGTTGCCGCGCCACCGGCGCGCCGCGATCCGCGACGACACCCGCAGGATGACGACCCCGGCGACGAGCGTGACGATCGCGAGCAGCGAGACCAACGGCACCGAGCCCCGGTCGAGCGCCCACAGCAGCGCCAACCCGACGGGAAGGGTGGCCAGCGCGAGCACCACCATCACGACACCGAGGACGAGCGCCGACAGGATGCCGCTGCCCGAATCGCCCGACTCCAGCGGGTTGTCGGACTCGGGCACCGCCACCGGGACGAACGTGGACTGCATCATCGCCCCTCCCGCGCTCGCGAGCACGCCCCCGATGCCGACGAGGAGACCGGCGGGGAGGAAGCGCCAGTCTCCGGTGACGCCCGAGGCCACGAGCGCGCCGAGGATCGCCGTCGGCGACGCGACGACGATGATCGAGCGTGCCTTCGCGGCGATCATCGTCTCGGGTTCGATCCCGCACAGCAGCTCGGACGCGATCGCGGGACCGTCGGATCCGATGGAGTTGCCGGCCATGAACAGCACGGAGAGCTGGACGGCGACTCCGACGAGCACGGCGGGGGCGCCGTCCACGTCGATCGCGAGCGCGGGGACGAGGACGATCGCCATCCCGACCCCTCCGCCGATCAGCGTCTCGAGCGCCGAGCGCGGGTTGCGCAGCCGGGTGCGCACGCTGCGCCAGGCGATCGCTCCGACGACCCCGCGACCGCACGCCCACCGCGCCACCGCACCGAGCGGGCGTCGGCGAGACGAACGCCGCGGGGTCGCCCGTCCGCTCGGTGCGGACACCAGGAGGCGGCGCGTGGTGGCGGCGAACACGAGAGCGAGGACCGGGAGCCACGACGACCCGACGACGAGGTGTCCGAGCGAGGCGCCGACGGACGCGTCGGCGTCGGCCAGGGCTTGGCCGAGTTGGCCGGGAGGGGTGAACCGGGCCACGTCGGCCATCGCCCGGCGGCCGTCGTCGGCGCTGTCGACGAACGCCATCGGCGCGAACTGGAACATCCCGTAGAAGACGAGGCTCACCAGGGCGACGACGATCTGGCCGGCGCGGGGGTAGCGGTTGGTGAACAGGCCGAGCACGTTGCCCGTCGTGCGCGAGACCAGCAGCAGGGTGGCGAGCAGCGACACGGTGGCGAGCACGGCCGGCACGACGCTCGCCGGTGTCGAGATCGCGGCGACGAGCAGCCCGATCCCGACGAGGCCGGCTGCGAGCCCGGGAGGTCCGCTCGCGGTGGCGGTGAGCAGCCCGAGCGCGAGGTGCCGGTCGGAGAGCGGCTCGGCGGCCACCACCCGGGGGTCGACCGGTTGCGCGACGCCGGCGATCAGCCCGATCGCCACCACCGCGACGGTGGTGGCGAGCGGGGCGACGACGAGCATCGGTTCGGGATCGTCCGCCACGTGACCCGCCACGGCCACGGCGACCCCGGCGACGAGGCCGGCCACGAACGAGACCGCGGTGCCGAGCACGATGGTCACGGCCTGGGACCCGCCGCGACGCAGGGCGCCGCGCAGCAGCCGCCAGCGCAGCACGGCGAAGATCCTCACGACGTCGCGTCGGCGAGGGAGCCGGAGCGCCGCAGGGGGACGGCTCCGGGCAGCGACCGGCGCCAGCGGGACGCCGGTCACATCCAGTCCAACGCCGTCGGCTCGACGGTGGTCGCGCCGACGGCGGCGATGAACGCGTCCTCCAGCGATCGTCCGTCGCGCACCGCGTCGATCGTCCCCGACGACACGATCCGCCCGTCGCGGATCACCCCGACGTGGTCGCAGACCCGTTCCACGACGTCCATCACGTGGGTCGACAGGATCACCGTCCCCCCGCCGGCGCGGAAGCGATCGAGGATGGAGCGCATCGTGCGCGTCGAGACGGGATCGACGCCCTCGAACGGCTCGTCGAGCATGACCAGTCGCGGACGGTGCACGAGAGCGGCGACGAGCGCGGTCTTCTTGCGCATCCCGTGGCTGTACCCGGCGATCGGTCGGTCCGCGTCCCCGGCGATGTCGAGCGCGGTGAACATCTCCTCGGAGCGGGCGGCGACGACCTCGGGGTCGAGCCCGCGCACGGCGCCGATCGTGGTCACGAACTCCCGGGCGCTGAGGCGGTCGAACATCTGCAGCGGGTCGAGCATCGTCCCGAGCTGGCGGCGGACCCCGATGATGTCGCGGTCTGTCCGGATGCCGCACACCTCGACCGTCCCGCCGTCGGGGCGGGCGAGCCCGACCACGATGCGCATCGTCGTCGACTTCCCCGATCCGTTCGGACCGAGGAGCCCGTAGCACGCTCCCGGCGGGACGACGACCGAGAGGTGGTCGAGCGCGACGGTCGAGCCGAAGCTCTTGCACAGCCCGACGATGCGCAGCGGTGGGCGGACGCCGTCCGCGAGCGGCGGCGGGAGCGGCGCCGCCCGGTGGCCCCGCGAACCGTTCGGACCGGGCGTCGGCGGCGGCAGCTCCACCGCGCCAGTCTGCCCGCGGGCCGCACCCGGTGCTGCGCGCGCCGCGGGCGGGGCCGACCCCGATCGCCGTCCATCCTCGACGCGCCGCGCGCTCAGGCGGAGACCACGACGTGCTCCACGGCGAGGTCCGCCGTGACGTCCGCTCCGTCCGCGACGTCGGCCACGCCGGCGGAACGGACGACATCGGGGACGTGGGCTCGCAGGTCGAGCCCGGCGACCGCTCCGATCACGATCGTCGAGGGCGACTCGACGTCGAGCTCGCCGAGGTCGCCGAGCCGGCATCGGGCGACCCCGGCGACCCCGGTCGTCGCGCTGCGCGAGATCGCGACCGGGGTGTCGGCGTCGAGGCCGCCCGCCACGAGCTCGGCCGCGATCGCTGCGCGCCGCGCCACCCCCATCAGCACGACGATCGTGCCCCCGACGTGCGCGAGCGACCTCCAGTCGACGTCGGGTTCGCCGACGCGCCGGTGGCCGGTGACGACCGTGAACGAGGCCGAGACCCCCCGGTGGGTGACCGGCACCCCCGCGGCGGCGGGCGCGGCGACGGCCGAGGTGATCCCGGGCACCACCTCCACGTCGACACCGGCGTGCCGCAGGGCCAGGACCTCCTCCCCGCCACGGCCGAACACGAACGGGTCACCGCCCTTCAGGCGGACGACGCGCCGACCCTGGCGGCCGAGCTCGACCAGCAGGGCGGAGATGTTCTCCTGGGGAACCGGACGGCCGACGCGCTTGCCCACGTCGATGCGCTCCACGTGGTCGGGCACGAGGGCGAGGACCCCGTCGCCGACCAGCGCGTCGTGGACGACGACGTCGGCCTCGGCGAGGGCCCGGGCGGCCCGCAGGGTCAGCAGGTCGGGGTCGCCCGGGCCGGCTCCGACGAGGGTGACCGTCATCGCCCGCCCCCCTCGGCTCGGGCCGCCGCTCGTCGCGCTCGCCGCGACGTGTCCGGGGGGAGCAGGCCGTCCAGGGTGGCGGGATCCTGGCTCGCCGCCCAGTCGCCGAAGCTGATCGGCCGGTCGTCGCTCGTCACCCGGGCGAAGTGCTCGAGCAGCGGCCGCAGCAGCTCGGGGACGTCGTCGAGGTCGACGTCGGCGCGGACCCGGCGGGCGAGCCGGTCGCCGGCGGGCGATCCGCCGACGTACACGTCGTAGCCCCGCTTCGAACGACCGACGATCCCGAGCTCGGCGGCGTAGGGCCGGCTGCAGCCGTTCGGGCAGCCGGTCATGTTGAGCCGGATGGGCAGCCCCTCGTTGCCCGTGTCGGCGAGCACCTTCTCGATGCGCTCGACCACGTCGGGCAGGACCCGTTCGGCCTCGCCGAGCGCCTTCGAGCACGTCGGCAGCGCGACGCACGCGATCGCCAGGTTCCGGACCGGGCTGCGATCCGCGGCCAGCGCGACGCCGTTCGCCCGCAGCACGTTCTCCACGGCGGCGACCGATCGCGGATCCACCCCGAGCAGCAGGAGGTCCTGGCGTGGGGTGACCCGCAGCGCCGCGACCGTCCCGTCGGCGACCAGGCGGCCGAGCGCCCGCCGCAGGCCGCCCTCGACCCGACCCGACGGGACGGGCAGCCCGAGCGTCATCGAGCTCGTGCCGGGCGTCGGCGTCGAGCGACCCGACGGGTCCGACGACGCGGCGTCGCCGACGTGCTCGTGGCGGTGCGGGGTCGGCGCGACCTCGTGCCAGCCGTGGTGCGCCTCCACCTCCCACTCGGGCAGCCCGACGGGATCCGCGGGACGTCGCCCCGTGCGCTGCTCGATCTGGTCGCGCAGCCAGTCGACGCCCTTCGCCTCGAGCAGGTACTTCAGTCGGGCGCGCGAGCGGTCCTCGCGATCGCCGTGGTCGCGCTGGGTGGTGACGATCGCCTCCACGACGTCGCCGAGCTCGGACGGGGGGACCCACGCGATCGGCTGCGCCAGCAGGGGGTAGGTGTCGTCGGGTCGGTTGTGGCTCATCCCCATCCCGCCGCCGGCGAGGACCACGAAGCCGGTGAGCTCGCCGCTCGTGCCGTCGGTCAGGGTGGGGACGATCCCGACGTCGTTGGTGTAGACGTCGACGCAGTTGTCACCGGGCCAGGCGACGGCGATCTTGAACTTGCGCGGGAGGTAGGCGGCGCCGTACACGGGCTCGACGTCGTCGGTGGGGTCGAGGCCCGACCAGCGCTGCGAGGTCACCGCCGCCTCGCCGTCGACCCACAGCTCCCAGTAGCTCTCGGTCTGGGGGCGGAAGCGCGCGACCATCTCGGCGACGACCGGCTCGAGCACGGCGCGCCGCTCGGGGTGGGGGAGCGGGCAGGCCATGACGTTGCGCACGACGTCGCCGCACGCCCCGAGCGTCGTGAGCAGCGACGCGTTGATCCCGGCGACGAGGGGCCGGAGGTCCCCCTTGTGGACCATGTGGTACTGCACCCCCTGGCGCGACGTGAGCCGGAGCCGTCCGTCGGCGATGTTCGCGACGCGGTCCAGCGCGGACCACTGGTCGCCGTCGATCTCTCCGCCGGGGACCGAGGCGCGCACCATGCAGGAGTAGTCGAGCGGGAGCTTGCGCGCCGTGCGCGCGCGACGGACGTCGCGGTCGTCCTGCTGGTAGATGCCGTGGAACTTGAGCAGCGACTCGGACTCGTCGCCGAAGTCGTCGGTGCCGTCGACCAGCTCCTCACCGATCGTGCCGGCCAGGTAGCGGCTCTCGAGCTTGATGGTCTCAGCTGACATGCAGTCCACACTCCGTCTTGTCGGTGCCGGCCCAGCGGCCGGATCGGGGGTCGTCGCCGTCGGCGACGGGTCGTGAGCACGGCCAGCACCCGATCGAGAGGTAGCCGCGATCGGTGAGCGGGTGCTCGTCGAGGTCGTGGTCGCGGGCGTAGGCGGCGACGTCGTCATCGCTCCACGCGACCAGCGGGTTGATCTTGACCACGCCGCGCAGCAGGTCGTCGTGGACGATCGGGGTGCGTCGACGCGCCGGCGAGTCCTCGCGCCGCACGCCGGCGACCCACGCGCTCCGCCCGGCGAGGGCTCGCTCCAGCGGTTCGACCTTGCGCGCCCGGCAGCAGGCGTCGGTGTCGGTGCGCCACTCGTCGCCGTCGAGGTCGGGGTCGGGGCGGACGACGCGCAGGTTCAGGTCGAACCGTGCTCGCAGATCGTGAGCGAACCACTCGGTCTCGGCGAACAGGTAGCCGGTGTCGAGCAGGGTGATCTCGACGCCGGGCAGGGTGGTGGCGGCGAGGTGGACGAGGGTCGCGTCGCCGAAGCTCGCCGTCACGCAGATCCCGGAGCCCATGACGTCGTCGGCCCAGAGGAGCACGGCTCGGGCGTCCGCGATCGGGTCGTCGGTCTCGACCGGTCGGGGAGGGAGGGGTCGCAGCGGCGGGGTCGTCGGCATCACGGGCCACATTCAATCAAATCCCGACAAAAAGGGTCGGATTTGTCGGGATTTGTCTCCGACGATGCCGGAGTCGTGGCCGGAGGACGGCGGTTCGGGTGCCCTACCCTGGGTCGATGGATCCGACGGTGGGTGGCGACGACATCTCGGCGGCGAGGTTCTCGTACCCGATCTTCCTCGATCTCGATGACGTCGCGGTGCTCGTCGTCGGCGGAGGGCGCATCGGGGCGCGCAAGGCGGAGGGCCTCGTCGCCGCCGGGGCGCGGGTGCGCCTCGTGGCCACCGAGGTCTCCGATGCCGTGGACGTGCCGGCTCTGTGGCAGGTGCGCGAGAAGGCCTTCGACGGGGCCGACCTCGACGGCGTGCGCCTCGTGGTGACCGCGACGGGGGTCCACGACACCGACCAGGAGATCTCCTCGGCCGCCCGGGCGCGCGGCATCTGGACGAACGCCGCCGACCAACCCGTCGACTGCGAGTTCATCCTGCCGGCGATCGTGCGCGCCGGACGGGTGACGGGCGCGATCAGCACCGATGGCGCCAGCCCCGCGCTCGCGAAGTACCTGCGCGACCGCCTCGCCGAGATCGTCGACGATCGCGTCGCCGAGATCGCCGACGTGCTGGCGTCCGAGCGGGCCGCCGTGCGGTCCGCGGGCGGATCGACGGAGGACGTCGACTGGTCTCCACGGTTGCGCGAGCTGTTCGACGGGCCCGGTGAGGTGGGACCGGGGTAGCGCAGGCCTCGAACCGGCCGGCCGGACCGCTCGGCGTGGCGAGCTACCGCGCCCGCTCGAGGTCGTGGAGGGTCCCGGCTGCGGTCCGACCGTCGTGGGTGGTGGTGAGGATCTCGGCGGCGGTGTCGGTGACGAGGACGGTGTGCTCGAACTGGGCGCAGGGTCGGTCGTCGTCGGCGTGCTCCGTCCACCCGTCGCGCGCCCGGTGGAACCGGGCCCGCCCGGAGCACAGCATCGGTTCGACCGTGAAGGTCATGCCGGGCACGACGACGACGTCGTCGTGGCGGTCGACGTGGTGCGACACGTGCGGCGCGCCGTGGAAGGTCTCGCCGATGCCGTGCCCGCCGTACTCGCGCACGACGCGGTAGCCGCGCGACTCGGCGAAGGGTTCGATCGCCTCGGCGATGCGCTGGAGCGGTTCGAACGGACGGATCGCCGCGATGCCACGCAGGGTGGCCTCGCGGGTGGTGTCGACGAGGCCGGCCAGAGCGGTCACGGGGGTGCCGACGTGGAAGGTGGCGGAGGTGTCGCCGTGCATGCCGTCGACGAACGCGGTGACGTCGATGTTGACGATGTCGCCGTCCTCGAGGGGCCGGTCGTCGGGGATGCCGTGGCACACGACGCCGTTCACCGAGGTGCAGATCGACTTCGGGAACCCCCGGTAGCCCAGATCGCTCGGGTAGGCACCGAGCTCGACGTGGAGATCGTGCGCGACGCGGTCGAGCTCCTCGGTCGTCACGCCGACGTCGACCTGTCCGCCCGTGCGGAGCAGGATCTCGGCCGCCACGGCGCAGGCTCGGCGGAGCCGGATCAGCGACTCGGCGTCCTGGATCTGGGGGGTCGGCGGGGGGACGATCCCGGTCGTGACGTAGCTCGGTCTGGCGATCTCGTCGGGCACGGACCGTGGAGCCGACACGTTCCCGAGCGCGACGGCGGGTCGGGCGAGCGCCGACCGGTCGCCGTGGCATCGCTTGTGCTTGTCACGGCTCCCGCACCAGCACGGATCGTTCGCCTTGAGCTTCATCCGGCGCAGTCTACGGGCGTAGACGGCCGCCGTCTCCGGGCGGGGACGACCTCGGTACGCTGCGGTGGTGGCTCCCATGGTCAACACCGATGAGCTGATCGACTCGCGCGAGCTCGCCTCCCTGCTCGGGTTGGCGCACCCGAACAGCGTGAGCCTGTACCAGCGTCGCTACGCCGACATGCCCCGTCCGGTCGTCGATCTCGGGAGCGGACGACCGCGCCTGTGGCTGCGCCCCGCCGTGCTCGACTGGATCGAGAGCCGCTGAAGCCCGGCCCACCGCCTCGGCGGGCCGACCGGACCGAGCGCCGTCCGCGTCAGTGGCGGGCGCTGACGTCGCGGCGCGAGACCTCGACGAGCTCGCCGGCACGGATCTCGTAGCTCACCACGTTCTCCACCGCGTGCTGGCCGCTGCGGGCCTTGCCGGACACGACGTCGAGGCCGGTCCCGTCGACGACCGGGAGCAGCGCCACCGCCCGGAACCCGTCCTGCGAGCCCGGAGACGAGCGCTTGTCCTCGCGCAGCAGCAGCGACGACTCCCAGACCCACGTGTCGTCCACGCTGACGAACCGGCAGTTGTGGCTCGTGCGCGACTTCGAGACCATCCCGCCGGGGCACACGATCACGCTCCCCTCGATCCACGGGAGCACGCCGAGCCCGTCCCGGCCGAACCCCGTCTCGAAGGCGGCCGCGATGATCGCGTCCTCGTCGCCGGTGCCGATCGCACGCTCGATCTGGACCTGGCGGACGAGCTCGGCGACGTGGTGCAGCTCGTCGTCGCCCATGTCGCGGATCAGCGACGCGAGCGCATCGGTGAACAGTGCGTCGGACTCCATCTCGACAGTGTGCCACCGGGGTCTCGCGACGACGCGGCCACCGGCGGCGCCTCGCCGTGACCGCCCGCCGACGACCGAGATCGGGGCGCGCCCCGTCGGCGAGGCCGGGGCCGTCGAGAAGGCGCGTCCGCGTGGTGTGGCGCCCGGCACGTGGCGTACGGTGAGGCCCCATGCAGACCAAAGCCGCAATTCTCTGGGAGACGAACACGCCGTGGAGCGTCGAGGACATCGAGCTCGACGAGCCGAAGGCCGGGGAGGTCCAGGTCAAGCTGGCGGCGTCGGGGATGTGCCACTCCGACGAGCACCTGTACACCGGCGACCTCCCGTTCGAGCTGCCGATCATCGGCGGCCACGAGGGTGCCGGCGTCGTCACCAAGGTCGGCCCGGAGGTGAGCTGGCTCGAGGAGGGCGACCACGTGGTGTTCGGGTTCATCCCCGCCTGCGGTCGCTGCCCGAGCTGCTCGACCGGTCACCAGAACCTGTGCGACCTCGGCGCGCTGATGGGCGCGGGCAAGCAGATCACCGACGGCACCTCGCGCCACCACGCGCAGGGCAAGGACCTCTCGCTGATGTGCATCCTGGGCACCTTCGCCCACGACACCGTCGTGAACGAGGCGAGCTGCATCAAGGTCGACGAGGACGTCCCGCTCGAGCGGGCGTGCCTGCTGGGCTGCGGGGTCGTCACCGGGTGGGGCTCGTCGGTCTACGCGGCCGAGGTCAGCCCCGGTGACGTGGTCGCGGTCGTCGGCGTCGGGGGCATCGGCGCCAACGCGATCCAGGGGGCGAAGCTCGCCGGTGCGAAGCAGATCTGGGCGATCGACCCGGTCGAGTCCAAGCGCGAGAAGGCGATGGAGTTCGGTGCGACCCACACGGCGGCGTCGATGGCCGAGGCGATGGAGCCGCTCGGAGAGGCGTCGTGGGGCACGATGGCGAACAAGGTGATCATGACGATGGGCGTCGGATCGGGCGAGGTGATGATCGAGGCGCTCGCGCTCGCGGCGAAGCGGGGTCGCGTCGTGGTGACGAACATCCACCCGGCGGCGGAGATGTCGGCCAGCATGAGCCTGCTCGACCTCACGCTGATGGAGAAGCAGGTCGTGGGGTCGCTGTTCGGCTCGGGCAACCCTCGCGCCGACATCCCCAAGCTGATCAACCTCTACCGCGAGGGCCAGATCGACCTCGACGGGCTGGTGACCAAGGAGTACACGCTCGATCAGGTGAACGACGGCTACCAGGACATGCGCGACGGCAAGAACATCCGCGGGGTGATGGTCTACAGCTGACGATGCGCGGCGGGCGCCGAGGTCTCCTCTCCATCTCGCTGGCGTCGGCGCTGGCGGCCTGCGCGGCCGGATCCGACGACGACGCCGGCGGCGGCGCGCCCGCCTCCTCGTCCGATGCCGTCGACCGCTGCGTCGTGGTGCTCCACGGCAAGGGAGGCGACGGGGGCGAGACGACGACCGAGGGCGGTTCCGCGACGATCCGACCCACCGGGAACGCCGAGGGGTGGGGCGGGCGCCAGTGGCTCTACTTCCCCGAGGAGCGCTTCGCCGAGGCGACCGACGTCGTGTCCGGCGCTCTCGACGACGCGGGGTGCGACACCGCGATCGTCCACGGGTTCTCCAACGGGGCGTCGTTCGCGGCGAAGCTCGCCTGCTCGGGCGACGACCTCGGCGGTCGCGTCGTCGGGTGGGTCGTCGACGACCCCGTCGTCGACGCGTCGTCGTCGGACTGCGCGGTCGCCGACGGCACGGTCGTGCTGTACTGGACGGGGGCGCTCGACGCCGAGAGCGCCGCGGGCACCGCGTGCGCCGACCGGGACTGGACCTGCGAGGGGGGCGAGACGATCGGGCTCGGCCCGTACGCCGACGCGCTGGGGGTGCCCCCGTCGCCGAGCGAGCGCGACCAGCACGCGCCCTTCGACGACGCGCCGCCGATCGTCGGCTTCGAGCGGACCGGGACCTTCGAGGCGTGACCGCACCGGCGACGGCGGGCGCGACCGCGGGCGCGACCGCGCGTCCGAGTCGGGCGACCGGCCGGGGTGTCCCTACGGTGGTCGCGTGAGCACCGACACCTCCTCGTCCCGACCGAGCGACCCGCGCATCGAACCGGTGACCGAGGTCGGCGAGGAGCTCGCCGAGGTCCTGGCCGGCGCGCTGACGATCGACGGCCGCCCGCTGAACATCTTCGGCGTCCTCGGCCACCACCCCAAGCTGCTCAAGCGGTTCAACCTGCTGGGCGGGTTCCTGCTCAACAAGGGCCTGATCCCCGAGCGCGAGCGCGAGATCGTCATCTTGCGCATCGGGTGGAACGCGCGCGCCGAGTACGAGTTCGGCCAGCACACCGTGATCGGTCGCCGGTGCGGTCTCGACGATGCCGAGATCGACGCGCTGACGCGTCCCGTCGGGGACCACGAGTGGTCCGACGACGACGCTGCGCTGATCGCGATGGCCGACGACCTCGCCGCCGACGACTGCGTCACCGACGCCACGTGGAGCGCCCTGAGCGTCAGGTGGTCCGAGGCGGAGCTGGTCGAGCTGCTCGTGGTCGCCGGCTTCTACCGGTTGGTGTCGGGCTTCCTCAACAGCACGGGGGTCCAGCTCGACGAAGGCGTCCCCGGGTTCCCCGCCCGATGACCGCACCCGCCTCGGCTGCGTCCGAGCTCCCCGACGACATCTCCGAGGCGGAGGTGGACGCGGCCGACGATCCCGCCGCGCTGGTGCGTCGGCTCGCCTCCGACGTCGTCGGGCGCGTGCGCGAGATCGAGCTCGCGGTCGCCGCGATCTCGTCCGACCGCCACATCGTGATCGAGGGGCCGCCCGGCACGGGCAAGTCGACCCTGCTGCGCGCGATCGCGCGCGAGCTCGGCATCGGCTTCGAGTTCGTCGAGGGCAACGCCGAGCTGACGCCCGCGCGCGTCGTGGGCCACTTCGACCCGGCGCGGGTGCTCTCGGAGGGCTACGACCCCGAGGTGTTCGTCCCCGGTCCCCTCGCCGCCGCCCTGCGCGACGGGTCGCTGCTGTACATCGAGGAGCTGAACCGGGTCCCCGAGGAGACGCTCAACGTGCTGATCACCGTGATGAGCGAACGTGAGATCACCGTCCCGCGCCTCGGTCGGCTCGTCGCCGCCCCCGGGTTCCGGATGGTCGCGGCGATGAACCCGTTCGACGCGGTCGGGACCGCCCGGATCTCCGGCGCCGTGTCGGATCGGATGTGCCGGATCGCCGTCGGCTACCAGTCGAGCGACGACGAGACGTCGATCGTCCAGCGCGCTCTCGCCACCCACGACGACGGGCTGGTCGAGACCCTCGACCCCGACACCGGCGTCGACTGGTGCGATCCCGTCGTCGAGCTCGTGCGGGCGACGCGCTCGCACCCCGACCTGCGCGTCGGGTCGTCGGTGCGGGGGGCGATCGACATGGTGTTCGTCGCCCACTCGCTCGGTCGGCTGCGCGGCGCGCCGCCGACGTCGCCGAGCGTGTCGCTCGACGCCGCTCTCGTCGCGCTGTCGGGCCGGGTCCGGGTGCGCGAGGGGTCGTCGCGCACGGCCGAGGACGTGATCACCGAGCTGTGGGAGTCGATCTTCCACCGGGTGACCGGCGACGGCGGCGGCGGGTCCGAGGGAAAAGCGAGCGCCCCGAACGGGGCCACGAGATCCCCCTGAACACCCCTCCGACGACGGAGGGGGACGCGGCCGACGACGAGGTCGCCTCCGCACGGCGTCGCACGACGTCACGGCGCGAGCTCGCCCGGCACCCCGACTTCGAGGAGGTGTCGCCCGAGGTCGGCGAGATCGACGAGTCCGCCGTCGAGCGGGCGATGGAGGACGACCCCGACGAGATGCTCGCGATGCTCGCCGACCTGACCGGCGCCACCGACGTGGGACTGCGTGAGCTGGCGCGGCGACTCGCCGGTCGGCTGTTCCTCGACGTCGCTCGCCGGGGCCCGTCGCGCCCGCGCGGGGTCGGGCGCCTCACGACCGAGCGCTACCGGCCCGACGTCGGCGACATCGACCTCGACGCGAGCCTCGACGCGATCGTCACGGCGCGCTCGACCGGCTCGGCGGTCGATCCCGACGACCTGCGGGTCCGCACCTGGTCGACACCGGCGACGGCGATCTGCCTGCTCGTCGACCGCAGCGGCTCGATGGGCGGTCGACCCCTGGCCACGAACGCGGTCGCGGCCGCCGCCGTCGCGTGGCGCGCACCGGACGACTACTCGGTGCTCAGCTTCGGGCGCGACGTCGTCGCGGTGAAGTCGCAGGAACGCACGAGGACGGCCGAGGAGGTCGTCGACGCGGTCCTCGCGCTGCGCGGCTTCGGCACGACGGACGTGTCCGGGGCGCTCGTCGCGGCAGGCGACCAGCTCACCAGATCGGGGGCCCGACGCAAGATCGCGATCCTGCTGTCCGACTGCCGTGCGACCGTCGACGGCGACGTGGGCGCCGCGGCGGCGGGCCTCGACGAGCTGGTGATCGTCGCGCCGGAGCACGACAGCGACGAGGCCGAGTCGCTCGCCCGGGCGACCGGCGCTCGCATCACCACCGTCGCCGGTCCCTCCGACGCGGCGGCCGCCCTCACCCGCGTCCTCGACGACTGACTCCGCAGCGGGCGCGCACGTCGCAGCCGGGCTCCGGCCCCACCTGCGGTGTCGCCCGTACGCGGCGTCGTGCGCGGGTCAGGTGCAGGAGACGTCGCCGTCGGGGACGACGCCGTAGGTGATGTCCTCCACCTCGACGGTCGGGATCGTGGTGGTCGACTCGTCGGGTGCGGAGCCGTCGGCGGAGTCCGTCGTCGAGGTCCCGTCGGCGACGCTGGTCGTCGTCGCGTCGGGGTCGACGATCGGCACCGTCGTCGGCGGCGCCGTCGTCTCCGAGCCCCGTCCCGTCACGTCGTCGAGGCTCTGCTCGGGCCGCTCGGCGAGCGAGATCTCGCCGCGGAACAGGTCGAACACCGCCTCCATGTTCTCGCTCGGCCGATCCGGCATCACGAGCACCGAGTTGCCCTGGATCATCGCGTTGCGGGCCTCGATCTGGTACGTCGTGATGTCGGCGGGATCGGTCCGCTGGAGGATCCCGGCGAGGGAGAGGATCCGATCGATCGTCAGGTCCTGGTCGGTGACGACGTAGTCGCGGCTCACGTCGAACAACGTCCGCACGACCTCGGGGGAGAACGCGTTGGCGAGCAGCTCGTCGCCGACGCGGCGGACGAAGTCCTGCTGGCGTGAGATGCGGCCGAGGTCCGAGCTGACGTCACCGACCCACTCGCCGCCCTCGGTCTGGTACTGGAGCTTGCGCGAGCGGACGTAGGCCAGGGCGTGCTCACCGGTGAAGGTGAAGCACCCGGCCTGGGGCACGGCGAGGCCGGTCGCGCCGTCGCGCACCGGACGCTCGAACGGCACCGCCACCCCGCCCACGGAATCGACGAGCTCCTTGAACGCGCAGAAGTCGACCTGGACGAAGTGATCGGTCGTGATCCCGAAGTTCTCCTGGATCGTGTCGATCAGGCGCTGCGGATCGCCCTCGGTGTACGCCCCGTTGATGCGACCCTTGCTCGACCGGCCGGCGATCCTGATCCACAGGTCGCGCGGGAACGACAGGATCGCGACCCGTGCCGTGTCGGGGTTGACCCGCCACAGCATGATCGTGTCGCTGCGCTCGCCCATCCCGGCGCGGTCGCCGAACGCGTCGGCGAAGCGCGAGGTCGGATCGAGGCAGGCGTTGTTGTCCGCCCCGGTGATCAAGATGTTGCGCGCCCCGGTCCCGGCCGAGGGGAAGGTCTCGACCGGCTCGTTCGGGTTGGAGGTGAGCGGACCGCCGGAGAAGTCGGGCGACGGCTCGACGGCCTCGGCGACGGGTTCCTCGGCCTCGCCGGGGCGGAGCGGGTCGAGGCCGACCGGGTCGATCTCGATGATCTGGCGCTCCTCGAGCCGCTGCTGGGCGAACCAGACGAGGCCCGCTCCGAGGAAGCTCGCCACCGCGAGGATCGAGGCGACGGAGACGAGCAGGCGCTGGGGCCACGTGCGGCGCAGCGTGCTCGCCGACGGCGCCAAGCCGGCTCGGGGGTCGTCGCTCATCGTGGATCGCGACCATAGCGATCCCGGGCACCGCCTCGGGTGCGCCGGGGGAGGTGGGACCGGTGGCCTCGGTCACCGGCGTCGTGTCGCCCGATCAGCCCGTGCGCGAGCGGGTCACCCGATCGGGCCGGGCGTCAGGGGAGCACGACGACGCGCGTCCCGATGCCGGCCCAGTTCCACATCCAGATCGCGTCGCCCCGGGCCTGGCGCACGCAACCGCCCGACAGGGGTTGGCCGAGCTGGGCGATGGACTGCACCGGTCGGCCGTACTGGAACGGGATCTCGTGGAACCCGATGTTGCCCCCGTTGCACCCCTTGGTGAAGCGGACCATGAACCCCCACTTGATGGTCGGGTTCTGGATCGCGTAGGTGTGACGGGACCGCGAGAAGACCGAGTACCACCCGGGCCGGGGATCGCACCACTTCATCTTCCCCGACACCCGGTGCGTCTTGATGACCCGGTTGCTCCAATCCGTCGCCCACACGCGCTGGAGGCTCTTGGAGTAGACGACGCGCCGTCCCGTCCCCGAGTTGCCCGGCAACGCCCACGGCGGCGGCGGCGGTGGCGGCGGCGGGAGGGTGGTCGTGGTGGTCGTCGGTGGCGGGGGCACCGGTCGGGTCTGGAAGGTGGTGCCCGGTCGCGCGCCCGGGGCGAGGTCGTCGATCTCGGCGCCACGGGCGTAGGGATCGAAGGAGGTCGTCGTCGGTGCCGGCGCCTCGGTGGTGGTGGGCGCGGGCGGCTCGGTGGTGGGCGCCACGGACGACGTCGCGGCGGAGGTGCTCGGCTCGCTCGGGATCGTCGTCGGGTCGCTCGGGGCGGTCTCGTCGGCCGGATCGGGAGCCGCGTCGACCCCGATCGACCCGACCAGCATCGTGGAGAGCGCGATCGACACCCCGCAGACGGTCCTGCTCAGGAGTCCGACCGTGGCGCGCATGGGCCGCGACAGTAGCGCGATCGATGCTCGCCGTCACCTGGTGGAGCGACGCGACCTCGCCCCGTGGTTCCCGACGAGGGCGCGGGCGGCCGGGGTCGCTCAGGAGGCGGGCGCCGGGTCGAGCTCGACCTCGCAGCGGATCCCGTCGTCGTCGCCGTCGCGGATCTCGACGTCGTCGATGGTGCCCGCCGCCGCGAGGTCGGCGCGACCGTCGCGCAGCGCGTCGAGCGCCGTGGCGGGTGCGGTGATCCGCACCGAGCGCACCGAGGCGCGCTGGCTGAGCTTGGCTTCCGACTTGGCCCGTCGAACGAGCGCGAGCGCCTCGATCGTCGGGTCGACGAGCGTGGCGTCGCCGCCGAGGCCCGACCCCTCCGGCCAGGGCGCGACGTGGACGCTGTCGTCGTGCCACCAGCTCCACGCCTCCTCGGTCGCGAAGGGGAGGAACGGGGCGAGCAGCCGCTGGCAGACCGACAGCGCCTCGCGCAGCGCCCGGCGGGCCGATGCGGCCGGCTCGGCCCCCATCGCCTCGTACGCGCGGTTCTTCACCAGCTCGACGTAGTCGTCGCAGAACCACCAGAAGAAGGTCTCGGTGCGCTCCAGGCCACGGGCGTAGTCGAAGCCGTCGAAGCCGGCGGTCGCGTCGGCGACCACCGCGTCGAGCTTGGCGAGCATCGAGCGGTCGACGGAGTCGGTCACCGCGTCGGCGAGCGCCGGGTCCATGTCGACATCGCCGAACGAGAGCACGAACTTCGACACGTTGAGCAGCTTCGTGGCGAGCTTGCGGCCGACCTTCATCTGGTCCTCGGAGTAGGCGGTGTCGACGCCCGGTCGAGCCGAGGTCGCCCAGTAGCGGACCGCGTCGGTGCCGTACTGGTCGAACAGGTCCATCGGGGTGACGACGTTGCCCTTCGACTTCGACATCTTCTTGCGGTCGGGATCGAGGATCCACCCCGACAGCGCGGCGTGGGCCCACGGAGCGGCGTCGAACTCGTGGTGGCTGCGCGTCATCGTGGAGAAGAGCCAGGTGCGGATGATGTCGTGACCCTGGGGGCGAACGTCCATCGGGAACACCCGCTCGAAGAGACCGTCGCCCTCCTCCCAGTGGCCGGCGATCTCGGGGGTGAGCGACGAGGTCGCCCAGGTGTCGAGGATGTCGGGGTCGCCGGTGAAGCCGCCCGGCCGGTCGCGCTGGTCCGCCTCGAAGCCGGCGGGGGCGTCGGTCGACGGGTCGATCGGGAGGTCGGCCTCATCGGGGACGAGGGGCTCGTCGTGGATCGGCTCGCCCGCGTCGTCGAGGCGGTACCAGATCGGGATCGGCACGCCGAAGAAGCGCTGCCGGCTGACCAGCCAGTCGCCGTTCAGCCCCTCGACCCAGTTCTCGTAGCGGTGGCGCATGTGCTCGGGGTGCCAGGACACCTCGTGGCCACGCTCCACCAGCGCCGAGCGGAGGTCGGCGTCGCGCCCGCCGTTGCGGATGTACCACTGGCGCGAGGTGACGATCTCGAGGGGGCGCTCGCCACGCTCGTAGAACTTGACCGGGTGCTGCAGCGGTCGGGGGTCGCCGACCAGGATCCCCTGCTCGACGAGCTGCTCGACGACGATGCGCTGGGCCTGGTTCGGGTACTTCCCGGAGATCGTCGCGTAGGCCTCGGGGTCGACGCCGGCCGGGGCGTCGGGGAGCAGGCGCCCGTCGCGCCCGATGATCGGTCGCAGCTCGAGCTGCAGCTCGCGCCACCACGTGACGTCGGTCGTGTCACCGAAGGTGCAGATCATCGCGATCCCGGTGCCCTTGTCGGGCTCGGCGAGCTCGTGGGCGCGCACCTCGACGCGCTGCCCGTAGAGCGGGACGACGACCTCGGTGCCGAAGTGCGGCTGGTAGCGCTCGTCATCGGGGTGAGCGACGAGCGAGACGCAGGCGGCGAGCAGCTCGGGGCGGGTCGTGTCGATCTCGATCGTGCCGTCGCCGCCGACGCGCTCGAACGGGATCTTGTGGTACGCGCCCGGACGCTCGCGGTCCTCCATCTCGGCCTGCGCGACGGCGGTGCGGAAGTCGATGTCCCACAACGTCGGCGCCTCGGTGCTGTACGCCTCGCCGCGCGCCACGTTGCGCAGGAACGCCCGCTGGCTGGCGCGGCGCGACCGCTCGTCGATCGTCGCGTAGTGGTGGTCCCAGTCGACGCTCAACCCGAGGCGGCGGAACAGCTCCTCGAACACCTCCTCGTCGGTCTCGACGAGCTCGTCGCACAGCTCGAGGAAGTTGGGGCGCGAGATCGGCACGGCCTGGTGCTTCTTGGGCGGATCACCACGGAACGGCGGCTCGAAGCCGTCCTGGTAGGGCTGGCTCGGGTCGCAGCGCACCCCGTAGAAGTTCTGCACGCGCCGCTCGGTGGGCAGGCCGTTGTCGTCCCACCCCATCGGGTAGAAGACCGACTTGCCACGCATGCGCTGGTAGCGGGCGACGGCGTCGGTGTGGGTGTAGCTGAACACGTGGCCCATGTGCAGCGAGCCGCTGACGGTCGGCGGCGGGGTGTCGATCGAGAAGACGTCCGGGCGCTGCGCGCTCGAGTCGAAGCGGTAGGTGCCGTCGGCCTCCCAGCGCTCGGCCCAGCGCGCCTCGATGCCGTCGAGGGTCGGTCGATCGGGGACGTTCGTCATGGCGATCGAGAGGCTAACGGCGCGTCGCCGTCCACGTCCCGGCGTCTCGATCGCCCCGACGCGCCGTCGCGGCCGGGCCTCCTCGCCCACGGAACCGTCGATCGGCGGGAACGACCCGGTCCCTACACTGGTGCTCCGTGCTGCACCTCCACGACACCGCGACCCGTTCCACGCGCGAGCTGGAGCTGCGCGAGCCGGGTGTGGTGACGATGTACCTGTGCGGGCCGACGGTGTACGGCCCGGCCCACCTCGGCCACGGGCGCGCCACGCTCACCTACGACATCCTGCGCCGCTACCTCGAGTGGACGGGCCTCGAGGTGAGGCTGGTCTCGAACGTGACCGACATCGACGACAAGATCATCGCCCGCGCCGAGCGCGAGGACCGCCCGTGGCGCGACATCACGACCAAGTGCGAGCAGATGTGGTTCCGGGCGATGGACGGGATCGGGGTGCAGCGCCCGACCGACACCCCTCACGCCACCGACTACGTGGACGAGATGGTCGCCATGATCGGCGAGCTGGTCGAGCGCGACCTCGCCTACACCACCGACGACGGCGTGTACATGGACGTCGAGTCCGTCGACGACTACGGCCTGCTCGCGTTCCAGACGCTCGACGACATGCGCGCCGGCGGCGGCGAGCGCGAGGTGCACGGCGCCGCCTCGAAGCGCCACCCGGCCGACTTCGCCCTGTGGAAGCGGGCGAAGCCGGGTGAGCCCGCGTGGCCGTCCCCGTGGGGCGACGGGCGTCCGGGGTGGCACTCGGAGTGCGTGGTGATGAGCCTCGACCTGCTCGGCGAGGGCTTCGACCTGCACTGCGGCGGCCAGGACCTGCGCTTCCCGCACCACGAGAACGAGCGGGCCCAGGCGGTCGCGCTCGGCAAGCGGTTCGCGAACCACTGGATGCACAACGCGTTCGTCGTCGACGCCGAGGGCGAGAAGATGTCGAAGTCGATCGGCAACGTGTCGAACCTGCTCGACCTGATCGAGCACTACGACCCGCGCGCGTACCGGTTGGTGCTGCTCCAGTCGCACTACCGCAGCCCGGTGAAGCTCGGCCAGGCGGCGATCGACCAGGCGGTGACCTCGCTGGCCGGCCTGGACTCGTTCGCGGCGCGCACCGCGGCGGTCGAGAGCACCGAGCCGGACGCCGCGACCCTCGACGCGTTCCGCGCCGCGATGGACGACGACCTCGACACGCCACGTGCGATGTCGGTGGTGTTCAGCGCGGTGCGGGCGGCGAACACGGCGATCGACGCGGGCGGCGACGCGTCGGGCCTGGTGGCGGCGGTCGGGGAGATCTGCGGAGCGCTCGGCCTCGAGCTGTCCGCCGGCGGCGACGACGTCTCCGACGACGTGACCGAGCGGGCCGCCGCCCTCGACCGGGCGCGCGCCGAGAAGGACTTCGACACCGCCGACGCGATCCGTGCCGAGCTGCAGGCGGACGGGTGGACGGTCGAGACGAGCAAGGACGGCACCACCGTCCGTCGCTGAGCGGCCCCGGGTCCGATGCCCGATCGGACGCGCTCTCAAGTTACCGGTGGGTAGACATCCTGGTTACCGAGTGGTAACTTGTTCGCCATGACCGAGTTCTCGATGGCCCTCAACGAAGACCAGCAGACCCTGCAGAAGTGGGTCCACGGCTTCGCCGAAGACGTGGTGCGGCCCGCTGCCGAGGAGTGGGACGAGCGCGAGGAGTTCCCCTACCCGATCGTCGAGCAGGCCAAGGAGATCGGCCTCTACGGCTGGGAGTTCATGGCCGAGGCGATGTTCAACGACCCGACCGGCCTGTCGCTGCCGCTGGCCATCGAGGAGCTCTTCTGGGGTGACGCCGGCATCGGCATGGCGATCATGGGCTCCGGTCTCGCGGCGGCGGGCATCGCCTCCTCGGGGACCTCCGAGCAGATGATGGAGTGGGTCCCGCAGTGCTACTCGAACGAGAAGGGCGAGCTCGCGCTCGGCGCCTTCGCCGCGTCGGAGCCCGATGCCGGATCCGACGTCGGCGGGTACCGCACGTCGGCCGTCCACGACGCCAAGTCCGACGAGTGGGTGCTCAACGGCACCAAGGCGTGGATCACCAACGGCGGCATCGCCGACATCCACGTGGTGGTCGCGGTGGTCGACGCCGAGCTCGGCTCGAAGGGCCACGCGAGCTTCATCGTCCCGGCCGGGACGAAGGGGCTCAGCCAGGGCCAGAAGTACAAGAAGCACGGCATCCGGGCCAGCCACACCGCGGAGGTCGTGCTCGACGACGTGCGCGTCCCGGGCCGCATGCTGCTCGGCGGCAAGGAGAAGCTCGACGAGCGCCTCGCCCGGGTGCGTCGCGGCGAGAAGGGCAACGCGCAGGCGGCGATGCAGACCTTCGAGGCGACCCGGCCGGCCGTCGGCGCCCAGGCGCTCGGCGTGGCCCGCGCCGCCTACGAGTACTCGCTGGGGTACGCGCAGGAGCGCGTCGCGTTCGGCCGCCCGATCATCATGAACCAGTCCATCGCGTTCATGCTCGCCGACATGGCGACCGAGATCGACGCGAGCCGCCTGCTGATCCACCGCGCCGCCTGGCTCGGGAAGAACGGCAAGTTCCAGAACGCGGAGGGGTCGATGGCCAAGCTCAAGGCCGCACGCACCGCGACGTGGGTGACCGAGCGGGCGATCCAGATCCTCGGCGGCTACGGGTACACACGCGAGTACCCGGTCGAGCGCTGGCACCGCGATGCGAAGATCCACGACATCTTCGAAGGCACCGAGCAGATCCAGCAACTGGTCATCAGCCGGGCGATATCAGGCCTGCGTATCGAGTGATTCTGAAGGTTTGGCCGATCTGCGATTTCGCTCGCTGATCGACCATCCCTAGTTTTATCCCTAGTGAATTTCGCTGGCGGGCTGTCACACCCCTGGCGTACTGTCGTCTGTATGGCGACGATTCGCGAGAAGAAGCCAGGCGTCTGGGAGGTCCGCGTCTTCACGGGCAACGACGCCCGCGGGCGCCCCACGCAGATCTCTCGAACCGTGCGTGGTGGCAAGCGCGACGCGCAGCGGATGGCTGCTTCGTTGGAGGTTGGCCCGGGTAGTTCGTCGCCCGCCGGTCGCAACGTCAAGGACGTGCTCGACGCATGGATCGATCAGAACATCGACACGTGGGCGCCGGCTTCCTCGCGTGATCAACAGAGTCGAGTGCGCTCGATTAAGCAGGACAAGATCGCTCGCATCCCGATCGCCCAACTCTCGATTGCCGATGTCGAGCGCTGGCATACGCGGTTGCGTCGAGCCGGCATGCAAGACGCCGGCATCCGCAACCAACATGGCGCGCTGAGCGCCGCGTTCGGTCAGGCGATGCGATGGGGCTGGGTGAGCCAGAATGTTGTGGCCATGGCGCAACGCAAGACGACCAAGAAGCAGCCCAGGGGAGTGATGACGCTCGACGACGTGCGGGCCGTGATCGCCGCTGCGGCGGAGTTCGATCCGGCCGCGGCGTTGGCGCTTCGGATCGCAGCAATGACCGGTGCGCGTCGTGCGGAGTTGGCTGCGCTTCGTTGGGATGATGTCGATGAGGACGGGATGCTGACGATCGACTCGGCGATCGAAGTGATCCGCCATCCCGGTGAGCCGCGCGAGTTGCGTGATGCGCCGACGAAGACAGGCAACGCACGGACGATGACGCTCGACCCTGACACGTTGAACGCGATCTGGGAGTTGCGACGCAAGCGCGAGCCGTACGGACCGTGGATGTTCGGCGTCGGGCCCGACCTCGTGCCACCGGATCACATCGGTTGGTGGTGGACGCGAGCGCGCAAGAACTCGGGCATCGACTTGAAGTGGCGCCTCCACGATCTCCGCCACTGGTCGGCAACCGTCTCGATTGGCCAAGGCCACGACGTGCGAACCGTCGCCGGTCGCCTCGGCCACTCGAACCCGGCCATGACCCTGCGTGTCTACGCCCATGCCTTCGCCGCCGCCGATCAAGCCCTGGCGGCTGGACTGGGCGATCTACTCCGGGCTGACGATTGAGTCACGGTTCAGCCCGAACGCCAGGTTTCAACCTCGACGAACTGATACGTCGGCGATTCGCCACATCAGACTCGTGGGTTGGCGGAAGGTTTCCGGTCGCGATGCAGCGGGTCCGAGCCTCGTCCGCCACACGTCGCTGTGCGCCCTTGATCCGGCGATACGGGTCATTGTCCGAGTCATGGACGGTGCTCCGACTCGGTTTGCCGGAATGCCGAGGCTGGCCATCCTCGAACTACCATCGCAGCAATCACCCGAACAGGCGTTCAGGTGTTCGCTCGGGGTTGGTGAGTCCGAGACGGGCGGCGGTCGCTAGCGCCTGCGTTTGGCGTGATGCATCGAGGCGGGTGTAGACGGTCCGCAGGCGGCGTGACATCGTGCGTCGGGAGTAGCCGACCTCCGCCGCGAGATCGCAGACCGACAGTCCCGACGCGAGCAGGCGGAGCCAGTTGAGTTCCTCGGGCGTCCATGAATCGTCTCTTCGGGCAGGTATCGAGCGGCGCTCGCCCGGATGCTTCGGCGGCCCACGGTCGCCTCGTGTCCGCCTGTCATCGACGGCGGCGCGAACCGCGCCGAGGAGCTGAGCGGGGTCGGCCGCCCGCGCCAGCACACGCCGACACCTCAGGCGTTGCGCCTCGGCGAACGCGGTCTGATCGGGTCGATCCAGCAAGACGACGAGGTTCTGGCATCGTGTCGCGTCGGCGCAACGCCGGAGGACGTTCCAGTCGTCGGGCTTCGACACCGTCAGGACGATCGCGTCATGCCTCCCAACGAGATCGGCGCAGTCCACCACACCGACGACGTCGATGTCGGGCTGGAGCTCGCGAGACAACGCGTACATAAACAGGGGAAGAGGATCACAGACGAGAACTCGTGGTGCTGGCATGTCGATCCTCCGTTCTCCGGTGGTCTGCGCTATCGCGAGGTCCGAGCCCGAACCCCAGTGGGACGATGTGTGTCTGTCACGCGAAGGTACGCAACCGTTTTGGGCGATGCCAGGAATTTCCAGCGAGCCGAGTGGTCGCCGCAGTGAGTGTCCGAGTCGACCAGCGGTCGTGGGTGGGACCGCGCCAAGCGCGTGCACCGCACCGAGCACCCGCAACGGGGCGGGGCGAGGCCGTTGCGAAGGTTGGCACAGATGCGCCAAACAAGTCCGCGCACGATGACCACCGATGGACTTCACCGACCGCACCCTCTTGCGACTGACCGATGACGACGAACGCCGCGCCGTTCTTTCGCCCGCTGTCGGGACGCGGATCCTGGGTGCGGCCTTCGAGTTCAGCAACATCGAGGTCGGCGACGTCACAGGGGTGACGGTCCGCGACATCGAGTTGTTGCCTGCTGCCCTCGCCAGCCAGCGGTTCGACGGCCTCGCACGGGAACAGAGCGGATCCACTCAGTGGGAGTTCAGCGCCAGCCTTCTCGCCACCAACCCGACATCGTCCGCCCACGCTCGACTCGAACTCGGATTGACGACCGAGACCCGCCGCGCCGACACCAGCGTGGAACGCATCGAGATCGAATCGCTCAGCGACCTGGCTGACCTCGATCAGGTCGACGCTCGCATCGTGACCGACGACGGCTCGCTCCCCACCGACCTCGACGAACTGGATCGACGGCGCCTCGACGAGTTGTCCGAGATGCTCGGAGAACGAATGACCGTGCCGGGTGATTTCAACGCCGAGCTGTTCCTCGCGGCACGTGACATCTCGACGCTGAATGGGCTGATGGTCGCACTCCAGGAGCCGCAGTACACCTCGCGCGTCGAGTTGGAGTTGGTCGTCGACGGTTCGCTTCCGTCGAGCATCCAGACTCATCGCGTCGTTGCCGCGGCGATCATCGAGCCGGATCCGTTCAATCGGCTTGCCGAACTCGTCGAGCGCGTGCAGACGGGCCGCGCCGTGATGGAACGTTCGACCGAGACCGCTTCTCCTCCAGGCGGCATGCGCTCCCGAGTGGGTCTGCCCTACGTCGTGATCATCCCCATGGCTGCCCTTGACGACAGCGACCTGCCGTTCGTCGCAGGTGCGAGCCCGACCACGGCGGATGCCGAGCGGGCTTCACGACTCGACGAGTTGCAGCGCCGACTGACGCCCTTCGGTGTTGCGCTGGCGACGGTCCCGTGAGCGGTCGTGACCCGACCCGGCTGCATGCGTCACGCCAGCCCATCACCTGTCCCCAACCAGAACACCACCGAGAGCATCGATCCAGCCAGGAGTGCACAACATGACAGTCACCGCCGAATTCCCGTTCATCAACGTCACCATCGATACCCGAGGGCTCCAGCCGCTCGCCAAACGTTCGACCGGAAACGTCGCGATCGTCGGCGACGCCGCCGGCCACGGCACCGGCCAGGAGAACGTCCCTGTGATGGTCGGCAGTGAGGCCGAGGCCCGCAACCTCTTTGCCACCACCAACGCCGCAGGTGCAGTGACCGATGCCGGTCGGCTGTACGAGTCGATCGTCACCGTCCTTCAACAGGACCCTGCTCCCGGACGGATCTTCGCGGTTGCCACCGAAGACACGGACTACGTGAGCGGACTTGCCAGTATTGCCGCCGCTCCCGTTCAGTTCGTCTGCTTGGCCAATGAAACCGATCCAGCGGCGATCGAGCAACTCCACGATCACATCGAAGCCGTCAGCGCCGATGGGAATCGACGCATCGGAGTCGGAATGGTCGATCCGGCCCTACCGGTTGCGGCCGGCGAGACGTTTGCGGGCAACGCTGACGCCGCCTACACCGCGGCGAAGAGCGACACGGGGCGAATGATCTTGGCCGCTGCAAAAGTCCCCGTTGTCGGCGGATTTCCCGAGACCGACGTCGCCGCAGCTGTGATGGGAACCGTCGCCGGATACGACGTGCACATCTCGACGCTCATGAAACAGATTCGAGGCGTCGGGATCCCCATCGAGCGACAGTTCGGCCCCTCCGAGATCAAACAATGTGCCGAAGCATTCATCGCCCCACTGATCGACCCGGAACTGATCCCAGGTGAAGGTCTGTTCATCGGCAGCGGCCGGGCGTACACCACCGACACCAGTCGCCTCTACCCGGACATTGTGCGGACGCTCGATCACATCGAGTTCCTTCTCAAGGCGGGGCTGATCGGCTCGATCGGCAACGTACGCATCGACCGGCTCGGCATGCAGGCACTCGCATCGAAGTTCGACGGCATCCTGCAGCCGCTGATGACGAAACGGATCATCGCCGACTACCGCGTCGACATCCCACTGCTCGGCATCCTCGCCGCGGAAGAGGCAGCCCGCACGCCAGGCCAGTCGGCAACCCTGACCGATGCTCGCACCAGCCGAGTCGTCGAAGTGATCCTCTCGGTCACCTACGCGGGTGCCGTCCACTTCCTCGACATCAACCTCGCGCTGACCGCATGAGCACCTTGCCCGCCACGCCATTTCCCAACCCGATTTTCCGGAACAAGCCGCAACAAGGAGCCCGCTGATGCCCACCTTCATGAACACCCGACTCGCCGTGATCGTCGACAACGACACCGCCAACCCGATCTCACCGATCGAGTCATTCACTCCGACGTTCAGTCTCAACACCGAGGTCGTCCATTCGATCGAAGCCACCCACATCGGGTACATCGGCAACCCCGAGAGCTTCACCTTCGCAATGTCGGTCAAGGCGATCGACGACTCGGCTGCTCGCCTAACGCGCCTCGCGATGGAGGGGGCCGAATTCGAGATCGGTGTTTTCGAGGTCGACGGTGGAACGGGCGAATGGGACTTCAACTCGATCGTGATGCGCCAGTGCCTCATCACGTCGGCGAACCCGTCGAATGCCACGATCAACGGTGCGCCGATGGCCAGCTTCTCTGGTGTTGCTCGCAGTGTCGAGACCAACGACGGTGAAGCCCAGACGCTGCCGACGTTCACGGGCTGAACCAATGCAGTTCGGTCGATCAGATCCGACGCGGTCACGCACCGGGAGTGGAAGTCGATTCGGCGCGACGTCGGATCGGCCGCTGTCGGGAGGCCGCGTCGAGAATTCTGGCCTGGCATTCGTGCACGAGGGCGAGATCGTCCTGCCCGCACCAGACGCGGAGGCCGAAATCGACCTGCTCCGCTCCGACCTGGGTGCCGATATCCACATCACGTTGCCGGTCATCGTCGAGATCGGGTCGACCGAACCCGACGACGAACGGACGAACGTCATCGTCGACGAGATCTTGCGTCGGCTCCGCGCCGCGATCGAAGCCCAATCGACCGCCTGAAGAACCATGTCCGTCCGCCTCGACATACCCATCACCGTGCGCCTTGCCAGCTCGCCGCGACCTGTTGACCTTGCAGGGATCAAGCATCATGTCGGCAACGCCGTGAAGCGCGCTGGCGACATCGCTCACAGCGAAGTGGTCGGCCCGCGCGGGCGTCGTCGTCGCGTCGTCGTGGAACCGTCCAGCGTCATCATCCAGACCGCAGACGGAGCGCCCAACCCTCAGGCCAGCCGCGTCGAAGCGGCCGTACTCGCTGGGGTGGACTACGGCATCGAATCGAGCGGGCTGCTCGAACGCCGAGGTACCGGAATCGGAGTACGTGGCCGTGCAAGCGAACCCGGCGACCCGCAGAGAACCACCGCTCGGGGCTACAAGGTCCCGGTCTTCGACGACGGGACCGATGGCGAGGTTCCCGTCGCCCAGCCGCAACGATTGACCGTCGGTGCGGTGCAAGACGCACTCTGGGCAGCTCACGTGGAGCGCTTCGGACCCGTGTGGGATCCGGCGCGATTCGGGTACCCCGGCTTCTACGGCACGTTCCTGCTCGATGGCCGCGTGGTCAAGAACACCCTCTACTTCTTGTTCGAAGTCGGGGCGATCGACGAGGACGGTTTGCCGTACTCCTGGAACTGGGCGGCTCACGACCTCATTCTCTTCGACTACGACGAGGAGAACGATCGAATCATCACCACGACGGTGCAACCGCCGATGGGTCACTACGTGTTGACCCGCACCGAGGAAGCCGCGACGACCCAAAATTTGCTGCGCCTCTACAACGCTGAGGCTCAGACACGCGAGAGCGCACCCGAACCAGAAATTCGGGCACGGATGGCAGCAGCGGCGAACCGCCCGGACGCACTCATCCACACCCTCGAGGACGGTGAACGGATTCGATTCATCTCGATGGGCGGGGGCGAACTGGAAGGTGTCGATTCGGCGATCCCGATCCGCTTCATCGCCCAGATGCAACTCGGCACGGGCGAGTCGGTGGAAGGCTCGGGCGGCGAACGTCGCGGAGGCGGCCGCCAATCGAACGGACAACCCGGCGGTCGGCGCACCGGCGGCAGTGGTGAAGGCGAAGGCGGGACTCGTCGGGGCCCGCGCGGCGGGCCGCTGGGTCGCGCCGGCGCCGAGGGCGAGGGGCGGGTTTGGCCTGTGATCGGCGGCGGCACCGAGCAGCTCAAGTGTGAAGCGTTCCTCGGTGAACCGCCCATTGCCGACCTCACCATCGGGGGCGCCGCCCTCGAACGAACGATCCGACACATCGCGATCCAGCTCGAACTCGACTACTGCGGGTATGCGGCGAAGTTCTGTGTCAACGCGGCCTTGCTCATCGGGGCGAGAGCGCACGCAATCGGGGTCACCTCGGTCAACCGCAAGACGACGACGCGAGTGTCGGTGCAACCCAATGGTGGCGGCAACCAAGGTTTCATCCAGATCGAACCTGGCGACACACCCGAGTTCGAATATCTCCAGACGTTGGGTGAACTCGCGGTCCAGGTCGACAACCTCCGCGACCTGATCGGTGAGGTCTACCTGCGTCCAGAGAACGCTCACCAGATCTTCTGGCAGGCGGACCGAGACAACGACCCCAACGCTGCTGCCTTCCTCTTGCGTTTCTTCTCCAAGATGCGCGAGCTCGACACCTCGTGCATGTGGCTGTACGCCGAGACGTGCCGCGTCATCCTGCTGCAGCAGTTGCGCAGCTCCAGCGAGGGCATCACCGGCCGAATTGCAGCCTTCGAGGAGACGCTGGCCAGCTTCACCCAGAAGCTCGACATCCTCGGTTCGAGTGTCGTGAAAATGTCGGTGCTGAGGACGGCGATCCGCTATGCGGACCGAATGAATGTCTCGGGAAGTGTTCGCTCCGTGCTCGCAACACCTCCACCCATGATTCGAATGCGCGGCGACGCATACCGGCCTCCGCCCCCGATCGACCGCGTCGCCGACCCGATCCTCGCTGCGTTGGAAGCTGCCACGATCACCGATTCAGGAAGCGGGCGCCGCGCGAACTTCCTGGGTCGGGCTTGGACGATCGAAGAACTCGATCAAGCGGTTGCCATGCGTCGCGGTGTGCTGAACATGTCTGATCCGATGTTTCTCCAGATCGCCGACCTTGACGCGCTGTACACACGTTTTGCTCGCAACCCGGACACGGCGCGTACTTACCTGTGGGACCTACTCGACGAGATGCGGCGGGCGAACACGAAAATGATCTCGGAGACCTCGGATCGCGAGGACGGCCCCTTCTTCGCACTCGAGGCGTCGCAGTACGTCAAAGCACAAGGTGGCTACAACAATCGCGGCCTGAAGTACGACCTCACCGGCATTCACGAAATGGCCGACAACATCTTGCGCGGTCACACGCAGGGGACTGACTCGTACCGCATCGGGATCAACAGGGCGATCGGGGTGAAGGCCGGGTGGGACAACTTCATCATGCTCTTCTCCACCGCTGGGATCATCGGCCTGGCGCTGCTGTGTGCTCCACTCGGGGCGCTCGCCGTCGGCGTCGCCACAGGCGCGGCCGGTCTCGCCCTGACGGCCTACGACATCAGCGAAGCCGACCGCCTCGAAGACCTGTACCGCGCGCTGAAAGACCCTGAAGCCATCCTGCATTGGCAAGACGTCGAACTTGCTCGGATGATGGCGAACCTGTCGAAGGCCTTCTCGATCTTCGACGTCGTCGGGGTCGGCAAGGGAGCAGCGGCGCTGGTTCGAACTGCGCGGACCGGCCTTCGCGAGGTCGCAGAGCAAGGTTTACGAGGGACCGCCCGATCAGCACTTGCCGCGTCTCGGCGACAGATTCTCGACCGGATGGCGGCGGGCGTGATGGAGAACGCGCTGAAACAGGCTGTGATGGCGAGTGCGCTCGCGGGAGCCACGACGCTCCTCTTGCCGGTTGTGATCACACCTGTGCTCGTGCCGTGGATGCGCCGAACTGCAGCCGAACACGGAACGCTGCCCGAGATCGACGCGGCCCTCGGCGCGCTGGCGGCCGGCCAGCCAGCAATCGAGGTCACGGCGGCAGCTGTGGTCGACACCGAGCTCACCCAGACCGCCGCCGGGCCCACGGCCAGCGATCCGGCCGCAACGTCCGAGGAGCCGAACCAGTGACACTTCCCAACCGTGCCGCGCTGGCCCGCCAAATGCGCGCGTTCGTCTCACAAAGCTCGGAGATTTCCTCGCTCCAACGAGCGATGGACCTGTTGCATCCGTCCGGTCCCAGGCCGAAAATGCTCGACATCGTCAGTGGCGTTCTGTACTCGGCACTTCGTGGGCATGAAGCCCACACGGCCGGTGTCTTGGTCCGCCTCAATGATGCGCTTGGACGCACGATGGCCGATCTCACCGCCCTTCGGCGTGGTGAGGGACTCGGCGGACGAACGTCCGCGATGCGCGCCAACGACCTCAGCCAGATCGCTCAAGCGATGGACGACCTCGCTTCCCTGGAATCACGGCTCCGAATGATCATCGACACCGACGGCAACGGCGTGTGGGCTCAAGCCCTTCGCGCCGAAGTGGAACACGCGCTGGTGCGGCCGACGGTGGCAGTTGCGCCCGCCGCGGTGACACCGTCAGGCACTGCGCTTGCACGTGCTGGAGGCGCTGCGGTCCCGACCAGTCTCGCGGGCGGAATCGTTCAACTCCGCACGGCGATCCACGCCATTGCGGCAGTCGGTGACGGCATCTGGCGCACGCGTCAGCTCCCAGAATCGATCGCAGTGGCCGCACGGCAACTCGTCGATGTGGCTGGGGGGAACGTCGCCGAAGCTGTACGCAGCGCCTTGCGATCGGGAGGTCAGGCCGCCGACGACTTGGTGATTGCGATCCTCTGGGCGACGGGCGAGATCGAACCGAAGGCGAACTTCGGCACCAAGCCCCATGACCTCCACCAACAACAGGTCACCAACCTGCCGTTCGAATGGAAGGGCGCCTACAGCCCGAACCAAGGGCATGGGCTCGGCTTGGACGGGATCCTCGGCGGGTATGTCGTCGATGCGAAACACCTCGGTGGGCCCTTGGAGACCAGTCCATTCGTCACGGGACGTCAACCACGGCGGGACTACACGCCGAACAGTCTCGACGGCGAACTCGCCCGCGCAGCTCGCGACCCGGCGCCCACCGCTCAACGTGCGACGGACCTCGCGCTTGCTGACAAGAAACGAGGGGAGACCTTGCGCCAGATGAAGGATCAATTGCAGTGGGCCCGAGAACACGGCTTGCGGGGTGTGAAGTGGATCTGCAACAACGATGAGTTGGCGGACTACTTCCGCTTGCTTGCCCGTGAGCATCTCGAACCGCCGTACCGCAACATGGACTTACAGTTCGTCGTCGGCGGTATGACCGGAGCCAGCCGATGAGCCCCCGTTCGACCGTCGACGAATTCCAACGACTCCCGTCGGCAATCCTCACCGACGGCCTGCTCCCGGTGCCGCTGTTCGTGGTGACGCGGATGTCCCTCTCGGAGACCTATTCGTTGCCGCCCGTCGGTTCGTCGGGTTTCCGCGCCGCTGTCGACAACTCCGACGACAGCGTGCAGATGAGTGCGCTGCTGATCGGCCCACAGCGCTTCGCCTGGAAACAGAGTCTCGAACTGCTCGCGGACTTCAGCCGCCGAGGGGGAGCACTCGCCCGCTGGACCGGCGGCGGTGTCGGCGGCCTGATCCCGGTGACCTCGATGACCGTTCGGCTCGACATGCACGTCACCGAACTCTCATTCGCAGCGTCGGCAACGCGCCGCGACACGCTCGAAGTGAACATCGGGCTCCGCCACGTGCCGCAACCCGGACCACTCAACGTGCTGATCGACCTCGGAGCCGCCGCAGCGATGAGCCTCACGGACGCACTGACATGAGCGAAACAATGGTCCCGATTCCGATCGTCGCCGCCCGCGGCGTCCCACAAACCGTGCCCGTCGACGCGGCTGGCCGCCGATTCTCGGTGACCCTCTCTGCGAGTGTCGCTGACGTCCCAGCGTTGCGGTCGATTGCGGCGACCGACGTCCTCGTCGATGCTGTGGCCGAACAGCAGCACACAAGGAACTCGGTGCCCGGCGACGCCCGCTCTTGGATGGTCGGCGCTGCACCCTCCACCGTGTCCGCCGACCTCGTTCGCCCACATCTCGCGGTCCGCGAGGACGGCGTACTCCTTGGCTCCCGGCCGGTGATCGTTGGCCGAGAGTTGGTGTACGGACACAACGAGGGGTCGCCGCTGGTCATCAAGGTCACCGTCCAGGAATGCACGCTCACGGCGGCGTCCCTGATTCGACCGGGCGAAACCGGCGGGCGCTTTGCCGCCGAGTTGAGGATCTGCACGAGTGGTGTTTCGCGCAACGAGGCGACCGCAACGATCGACGAGGAAGACCCCTATGGCCAGCTTGCTTGAATCGATGGCAGACCCGGCCGTCGTCGGATTCGACGCGGGGTGGCAGATCGAGTTCCGCTGCGCGGGCCCGGATGGCAACCCGATCGACCAAGGCGCGATAACGATCAGTCGAGACGACTACTTCGCGACCATCAGCGTCGAACGTACGACATCGTTTCGGGCACCGACCTTTGATGTAGTGATCGAAGGTCTGTCCGATGCCGACCATGCGTCAATAGTCGGTGGGCCGTACGTCTTCGCCAAGATCGCACTTGGCTGGCGCGACCTCGGCAGCGGGGGCCTGGCTCCGTTCAAGGACGTTGGAGCGCTCCTTTCGGGCGGCGGGTCGGGCGACTACCACGAGGTGATCCACGGTCGTATCCATACCTACGAACGCCTCCACGGCGACTTCCGATATCGAACGCATATCTCAGGGATCGACCTGAATTTTCATCGCCTCCGCAACACGGCAGCCACTGCACCTCCCGTGCAGCCCGGGAGCCCGGCGATCTACTACGCAAGGCACTACGCGGGCAATGCCGGTGTGCCGGTCAAGCCTCACCCGCCGCAGCCGCCCTACGACGGGATCGACGAGGTCATCGAGACGCCACCCGACGCGAAGGTGCACAACGCTCTGAGGAACCTCGCAACCCAAGCGCACGGAGGTGGGGTCGGTCGACAGATTCCGATGTTCGTCGCAACCGACGGGCTCCATTTCGGGCCGTGGGCCGCACCCTCGACGGGCAGCCAGTTGGAAGCCAAGCAGATCGAAGCGAAGACGGGACTCGTCGAGACCACCCCGGTCCTCCAAGATGATTCGGGCGACCCCGAGAACCCGATCGCCGCACCCAGCGTGTTGCGCTACGACGTCTTGATGCGTGGACGAGCTGACATCGACATCGGCCACAAGGTCGAGCTCGAAGCCGAGGAGCCAGACCCAGGCTCGCTCACGTCGACCACCGCCAGTTCGGTGCTTGGTGGCATCGGCGATGTTGCGGTTGGAATCGCTCAGTCCTTTGGTGCATCTGTCGAACCCGACTTCTCGACGTTCCGAGTCGTCTCTGTCAAACACAGCCTCGATCGGGCGAAGGGACTCGTCACGAAACTGCGGGTCGAGCGCCAGACCGACGGCGAACCCGTGGAGTCGACCGAATCGGCGACCACGGCTGAGGCTCGAGCGCTTGACGAGGCGGCTCGAACCGCAATCGCACTCGCTGCACAATCGCGTTCTGAACGCGCCGAGGTCATCCATCTCGACGTCGGCAAGGTCGCTGCTCAATCGGTCGAGTTCTCCACGGAAGGGGACCGAGCCTTCGACGGTCAACGCCTCGATGTGCACGAGGGGCTCGATCGGACGGCTCAACGCAACGCGTCGGTGCGGGCAGAACTCGCTGAGGCGCCGACCGTCCTGTTCAACAAGCCGTACCTCACCCCGTACGCATTCGGCAGCACGGGGCTCGTCATCCCCCACTATCCCGGGACGCGGGTCGTCGACCTCCACTACCGGGAACAGATCGGCAACACGATCGTGGCCGGTTGCTTGTGGAACGAGTCGGCGGAGCCAAGGTCCGAACTCGGCGACTACTGGCTGTCGCTCCCGGTCGACTTCTCGCCTGCGGAACGAGACGACAACCCCCGCGCTGCCAGCACCCCGTCCGGACCAGCGGTGCACGACCTCATCGACGGTCATGGAGGTCGTGCGATCCACGCGCGTGGGCTGACCATCAAGGTAGGGGAAGGGTTGCTCGTCGACGTGGGCAACCGGCCGGAATCCGCTGCCGAGGACGAGGTGCTGATCGAGCACAAGAGTGGCGCTTCGATCCACATCGACAGCGAAGGAAACATCTCGATCTCGACATCGAAGGACATCACCTTCGATGCGAACAAGATCACGATGAACGTCGCCGATTCAGTGGAGGTTGTGAAATGACCGAACAAGCCGAGATCGAACGCCGCTACTTCGGCACCGGACCGCTCGTCGAGAACGCGTCGCCCGACAGCATCGGGATCGACATCGTATTCGAGGACGGCCCGGCGGGTCGTGAGCTCGCAACCCAAAGTGGTGCGGCCAACCTCGCTCAGGACCTCAAGGTGGCGCTGCTCACCCCGACCGGGAACGACATGTTCAACGTCGGATTCGGGTTCGACGGTCTCCGCGTCTTGAGCGCCGACATGACACCGACGATGACCACCGAGATGCTGCGACTCGCCGTCCTCAAGACGATCGCACTCGACAACCGAATCAAACGCGTGCTCGACGTCCGAATCGAAGAAACCGAACCCGGCTCACGCCGATGGATGACCGAGATCGAGGTGCAGACCGTCATCGGAGACGTCCAGCGCCTCGTGCTCGGCGCTGTGGAAGGAACACCATCATGAACGACATCGACCTCGACGCGCTCGTCTCGACGACGGCCGCCAACGGATTCGGGATCACCGACGCCGGCTTCGTTCCCAAGTCGGTCGGCCGACTTCTCGACGAGAAACTCAGTGCCGCCCAGGTGCTTTTCGGAAGTGATCTCGACCTGACCTCAGGCAGCGTCACCAGAAAGTGGTTGGAGATGCTCGCGCTGGAAGAAGCGCGGCTGTGGGAACACCTCGGCAGCTACTACGCAGATTCCTTCATCTCTACAGCGACCGGCGACGCGCTGTCGATGCTCGGGTCCGAGCTGGGTATCGAGCGACCCCACCATCGCTCGGTCGGCAGCGTCACGATCTCACTCGACGGTGACCTTCCATCAGGGATTCCGACGGTGCGACTCGAGCGCGGCACCCGGCTGCTCACTACTGGCGGCCACGACTTCTTCTTGTCCGACGCGGTCGAACTGACCGCCGACGTCACCTCTGCCGCGGCGGCCGTGATGGCCTTCGAACCAGGGCCAGAGTTCAACCTCGACCCGTCCGACGTGGACCAGATCCTCGTCTCGTTCAACGAGCTCGACCATCGGTCCGACGTGGTCCGTCAGATCGTGACGGCCCTCGCAGCAGACGTCGTCGTCATCGAACACGACCAACCAATGACTGGTGGCGAAGACTATTGGAGCGACTCGGCGTATCGAGATCTGCTCCTCACGATGCCCCGCAACCTTTGGACCCCCGAGGCGATCAAGGTCGCGGTGTCCCTGGTGGCCGGGGTTCGCCAGACGGTGGTGAAGGACCTGTTCGGCGGTCTCGACATCAACCAATCGATCTATGGAAACTTCAACTTCGTCGAGCGACTGTTCTCCGAGGAACGCAGCCTCGGTGAGCCGTACTACTTCACGGTCTTGGTGGCTCCCGGCGACGGCGCGATCTGGGACGGTCCCGGCCAACTCCTTGCTCGGATCCGAGACGCGGTCGACGAAGTCCGCCCGATCGGGATCCTCCCGAAGATCGAGATGGCAACGCTCGTCGGTGCAGGATTCAGCTGTGACCTGACGGTCGACGGCATCCCGATTCCGGGCGGCACAGCGAGCGCCATCAACAGTTCGCCAGAGGCGCGGGCTGTGAAGTTCAGAATCCTTCAACGGGTCCGCAGGTATGTCGCTCTTCTGCTGTATCCGTGGGTCAGGTTCGGCCTGGGAGGGCGGGTGGGTGGCTGCCAAGCGCGAGCAGGGCGAGGGCGATGAGGGGTTCGGGTCCGTGGAAGCCGAACGCGATGCGGGTGAGGAGCCGAATCTTGGTGTTGGTCGACTCGATCAGGGCGTTGGAGAGCCCGGAGTCGAGGGCGTGATCGATCGCCACTCGGTGCTTCACGATCTTGCGGGCGAGTTCGACGAAGGCCGGCATTCGCGACCGGCGCGCCCACGACAACCACCTGTCGAGCGCGTGCTTGCCGGCGTCACCCTTGACGGCAAACACGAACCGCAGTCCTTCCTTGAGCAGGTAAGCGCGATGGAGCCGAGGGTCGATCTTGGCGATCCAGTCGAGCTGGGCGCGTTGGTTCTCGGTGAGATCGCCGGGGTTCTTCCAGAGCGCGTAGCGGGCGCGTGCGATGCCGAGCGAGGTGCCTCGTGCGCGTCCTCGCTGGGACATGACGGTCGTGATCGCGTTTCGTCCCGATGCCTGGTTCCAGGCTCGGCGACGCTCGACGTCGAGCGCTTCGATGGCCCACGCGACGACGTGAAACGCATCGGCGCAGCGCACGGCGTTCGGGGCTCGCTTGGCGACGACGCGGGCGATCCAGCCCGCCATGTCCGCAGAGATGTGGGTCAACTCCGCAGCGCGTTCGTTGCCGAGTTCGTCGAAGAACACCTCCAAGTCGGCGTCGGTGCGGCCAGGGCCGACCCACACCAGATGGCCGGTGTCGTGATCGACCACGACGATCAGGTAGCGGTGTCCGCGCTTGTAGGAGATCTCATCGATCCCGATCCGTCGCAACCCGTCGAGACGATCAACACGCGCCTCGACATCTGCATTGACCCGCGTGACGATCGCACCGATGGTGCGCCACGCCACCCGCAACAACTCACACGTCGCGGACTTCGAGGTGCGCACCGCCAGCCACGCCGCCAAGTCGTCTAAGTCGCGGGTGTGGCCGACCCCATGACGAGCCCACGGCACTGCCACCACCGTCGGTCCGTGCGTGCGGCAACGCACCCGGGGTGCGTCGGCTTCGATGAACACCTTCGTCGTGCCGGCGTCCAACGCCCGCCACCGCCGACGACCATCACCACGGTCGTAGCGAGGCGAACGTCGATGGCAGTGTCCGCAGCGGCCACGAGCCCTCGCATCAGGTCGTGCCGACACCACGATCGATCCATCGGTGTCGTCGACACGGACCCCTTCCACGACCGTGCGCGTCAACCCGCACGCCTTCTCCCATACCTTGGTGTTCAGCACCCCGTCTGCCGTCCTTTCAGTTTCGAGCCTTCGACAGCGCGAAACCTAGGAATCAGGCGGGGTGCACCCGCGGATAGGCCCTCAACTCACCCACGGACAGAGCAGAAGAGCGAGGTATGTGCAAGCGCTGAGGATCGGCGAACCAATGCGCTACTCCGAGGTGCTCTGGTCGATCATGGAGGAGCCGGGCGTCGTCGATGTCAAACAGTTGCGCCTGCTTCGTTACCCGCCCACGATTGGGGGAGCCGACACAGGAACAACGCGCAGTGCAACACCGATCGAGAGCTTCGCCTGTGAGCAGGACCTCACGGTGTCACCGACCGAAGTTGCCGAACTCGTCGACGACGCCGACGCGATGAGGATCCGATGATGGGTCGGGTACTCACGCCACGCCCTGCTGGAGGATCGGGCCTCGACCTGTTTCGTTCAGCGCTGACGCCTCCGTTCGCCGCGGGGATGTCACTCGACCCCGTGCCGCTCGTCGACGGTTCGTTCGACGTCCACGCGGGGCGCGAGGTGGTTGTGCTCGTGCGGCTGCGTCGTCCACTCGCTGACGAAGCGTTGGTCGTCCGCGGAAGTGTCGACGGTTCCACTCAGCCCGACGTGGTCTTCTCACCGTTCACCCAAGAGGGGACCATGCTCCCGGTTTTCCGACCCGAACATGCCGCAGGGTCAGATGGTTCAGGCCCGTTCGTCGTCGACGCCGTAGTACATCGGTTGACCGACAGGCGGCGCCACCACGCACACCCGAGCCCAGGGCCGGCTATGGCCCGAGCCGACGCCGCTGAACTGGTCGACGCGGTGGTCTTGCAGGGGCGATTCGCTCGGATGTTGTTGCTGGCCACCCTCGAGAAACAACGCTGCCTCCGGACGATCCGAGAGACCGCAGCTGCTCGGCATCTGGAACTCGCATCGTCTGGTGCGCTCGACGAGCGTGGCCGTTCGCTGCTTGTGCCCCGCCGCCTCGACCCCCGCGAACCCGACGACGCGTACCGCGCTCGGCTCGGTATCTATTCGTCGTGGATCCTTCCGACTCCGGGGGGTTTCGAGCGTGCGCTCAACGGCTCAGGGGATGCGGCTGATGCGAACAGCGGCCTTCCAGGACGGGCCGGAATCGATCATCGCTTCCGTGTCGTCGAGGAGACCAACGAGCTGTCGATCGCCATGAAGATCGTCGGAGTCGGTCCCGATGCCGCAGCTGACTTCGACAGCTTTCAAACCGTCCTGGAGACCATTCACCTGGTCGATCTGGACCGGCCGACGCCGACCCGGATGCCCGCAGAGGGCCGCGCTCGACGAGAGGCCATTCGGGCGACGATCGCTGCAGAGGTCACTCGGGTTGGTGACCCGCTCCTCACCCGCCGCTTCACCCCATTGGTTGCGTCGTCGTTCGACCGTGCCGTCCGCCTGATGCGGGCGCTTGGACACACAGCGCAGATTCGACTCCTGCGGGGGCACGAGCGTGATGGCGGGTCGCGCTACGAACTCGGGCTCGGGATCGACATCGCCCCACCGACCGCGGCACAGTTGACGTCGATGGCGGCAGGCGTCGGTGCGGTGGCTGGTCGCGGCGATGACATCGCAGCGCTGGCGTCGGGGCTCGAGCCGCGGAGTCCAGCCGAGGACCCGTCCGGGTCGTGGATCTTCGAGCCGTGTGGATTCCGCACGGTTCATCCAGTTGGTCCAGGGGTGCTGCACCTGTCGCCACTCCCGACGTTCGGGATGTGGGTCGACGGACCGGATCAGCTCTCGCTCGGAGAAACCGCGACGTTCGAGGCGCGGGCGCATCCGCCAGGCGAGGCCGTCGGTGTGCACCGGCTGGTCGCCGAATCCTTGGCGAACGTCGACGACACGATGAGCGCCGCAGGGTTACCGCCACTTCCATCACCGATTCCGCCGAACGACGTGATCGACCGCATCGGCGACATGACCTCGTCGAACGGAACGCCCCCATCAAATCTGGATGCCGCATTCGCTGCCGGTGTCGTCATCTCCAGCTCGACTGGATTCGCAGAGAATCTGCTTCGCGTGTTCAACTTCGACCAGCTGGCAGCGTTCTCGATCCCCAGCAGTGCGGTGGCCGCCTTCGGGAGCCCGGAGGATGTGCGTGATGGGTTCATTGCCTGGTCGGATGCGCTCATCACCGCCGGATTCCACAGCGTGCGTCCTGTGTGGGACGACGCGTTCGGCGAAGTGGTGATCGTTGCGTCGATCTCTCAGTTGCCTGCTTCGACCGCGATCGGTGTCGGTCCGCCTGGGGCGTCGTTCTATTGGTACGAGACGAGGCTTCCCAAGGCGCAGCCTGGCAGCGACGACCCGCTCAAGATTCTTCAAGCACGTGGCGGCAAGGCGGTCGTCACGACCGGCCGAACCGGACTCGCACTCCTGGTGGCGATCTCCTACTCGCGCCGTGGGCTCGCCGACCCTTTCGAGGTGCGGATCGAACTCGACGACCCGACGGCGGTTCTTGAGCGCGACGAATACGGGTTCATGATGAATTTGCTCGACCACCTTCACCCCATCGGCATCGAGGTCAACACCTTCGATATGCGCCGACATCACGTCGACGCCGACGGTGACGGGACTGCGGAGTTCCTCAGCAGTTCGGCGTCACGTACGTATCACCAAGATCGGCGACGCCGCGACGTCGGTCGGCTTGATAACCGCAACACCAGGCGCGTTTTCTAACCCGCCTCAACATTCGACGATCACAAAGGAGACCAACATGACCACGATCGACATCACCGAAGGTGGCTTCACGATCAACGGCACATCGAGCACGGTCGTGGCGGAGTCGCTTTCCGTCGCTGGACTGTCCAACACCACGATCGCCGAGATCGTGGGCGGGTGGTTCGTCGGTGTGACCGGTTCGACCACGCCGACGCCGTTCCGTTTCGACACCGACGTCGAGGCGAACGACCCGTCATGTGTCGTCGACTACTCCCGCGGATTCGCTCATGTCGACTGGATCGACGGCGAGAGCAGAGTCCAAGCGGGGATGACACCCGAGGAACTCGGCGTCAACGCTCGATTCCATTCTCTCGAGAACGAGTTCGACGCAATTGGCGACCAGTTCGCTCGACTGGGGAACTGTGTGGCAGCGCTCCGCTCGGACCTCTTCGGCGTCGCCGCGGAACTGGAGGCGAAGATCACCACATTGCAGAACCAGGTGCACACGCTCGAACAGGAAGGGCGAGAGGAGGAGACGGGTCCCGTCATCCTCGGAACCGCCACATTCGACGGGCGTGACTCCTTTGTCACCAAGTTCGGCAACGACTTCAAGTTTGTCGACTTTGCGAGCACACCGATCAAAACCACTCGGCCGACGTTTGGTGGCCTGGAGGTGTTTGATCCTGGGGTCATCGACCCGGGTGAGCTCGGGGGCCTCGTGCTCGACATCGATGAAGCGTTCACCCACCCTGCGATCGACGCGCTTTTCGGCGACGGTCCCGTCACCGTGACCGACGTGCGGCGTCACGGAGCCGATGTGACGTTGCCGAGTGGCGTGGCGCTCGGAACGGTGATCGCTGCGTTGCCGGGCGATGCGACTTTTGCGACCCGGGCCGACGCAGTGGCTGGAGCGATCGAGTCGATCGTTGCCGAACTGCCCGACGGACGCATCGCAGCGGTTCGCTCCGAAGTGCTCGCAGGCGACTCGGTCGATCGAACTGGCGGTGCGCTCCTGAACTCGGGAGTCACCGGGGTCACGACTGACCCCCGGGTCGCAGAGGCGCTCGGTGCCGCAGGATTCGGCACGATCGGACGCTTGGCGAGTGCCGACCGAACCGACGTGTTGAGTGCTGTTGGAGGCCTCGGAGTCGCCGTCGATGCCGGTTCGATCGATGCGGCGATCGCAGGAGCGATGATCGGTAGCGCCATACGAAACCGGACGTGACATGATCAGCGCGAACTTGGGAAGATCAGCGGGCGTGGAGCGATGAGCAAGAATGTCGCGGTCGTGGGGGATGTCACTGCGACGCCCGGCACAGTGCTGCACACGAAGACAGCGATCGGGGACGGCTCGAAGACCGCGGCCGGCTCATGGACGGCCGATCCGGTCAGCTTCGAGACCTATCCAGGGTTGGTCCTCAACGGCAAACCGGCGATCTGGAAGGCGGGGTGCGTGTTCCGCTTCACGGGCACGAACACGTCGGGCAGCGCAGTGTCGGAGACCGAAACGGTCACGTTGGAGGCGGGGACCACCGCTCTCAACCCGGGTCAGCACAGCGTGCTGGTCGACGGCGACTCGACGCAATCGACGGTCTACCAGAACACACTCGACACCTCAGCGAGCGGCCCGGCCGCCAACTGACGGGCGAGTTGATCGTCACACCGGAGATGAAGTTCGCGTCGTATCCCATGTGCCCCTCCTGTCGATTCCGGAGTAGAAGGTCCGGACGGCCGTGGCGACGGTGTAGGTCCGCAGCGCGTGGAACCGACCCATCAACCCGTCAAACGGTGACGATCTCCAGGAGGTCGTCGGGGCCGACGAGGTCTGACGCGTTTGGCGTGTAGAGGCGAGCGTCGTGTGCGTGTGCTGTGGCGGCGATCGAGAGGTCGAACGACCGGGATTGGCGGCCGACTCCCACGACTGTTGCGGCGAGACGCCCATGGCTGGCGGCGACGTCGTCATCGATGGGGATCGCGTCGAAGGTGCGTTGCAACATCGTCAATCGTCTGAGCTGTGCGGCCTGCGTTGGGTCCGCGAAGATCTTTAGGGAATCCTGAATTGGATGCCTTTTCACCTGGCCCGCGACGTGCTAGCCGTGGCCGTAGCGAGGTGCGTTTCCGACGGCTGTTTTGGGAACGGTCAGCCATGAGGTTCTAAGACGATGAGTTTGTACACGAGTTCTGCACGCGCCGTGGCGACGGTTGAGGGCCTCGATCGGCAGGTGTTCGAAAACCGTCCGCCATCAACGCAGCATTCCGCAATCGAAAGTCTTGCCGAATCAGCGAGGGCCGATGATCGTATTGACGGCGTGACTATCGACTGCTGCAGTCGAGTTTCGAACTCGGCCAGATCTGACTGCAATGACTATGTGTGGCCCAGTGTGCGGCAGTCGCGGCGCCGAAGCCGCCGATCGATGCTGAGGCGTAGCGAGCCGGATCTCCCGGGCGACGCCGGGCCTGTTCGTCAGCGGCCGGACGGTGTGGTGCATGTAAATCACGTTGAAGCCGTGGCGGATGGCGAGTAGTCGGCAACCGGCCCGACGATGCTGCCGACAAGGTTTGGCGAGAGGGGTGAGCGATGCTGAGTGTCGACCTACTCGGCCCGATTCTGAAAACCATCACCGACGTGTACGGCATCCAACGAGAGACCGATACCGCACTTCTCACCACGAAGTGGACGGTCGAGGATCGCGAGGAGGAGCGAAGGCACGACTCGACCAAGCGCGACATCGCTCTGTTACGACAGCGACCGAACCAGCGAGGACCGCGGCACGAGCCGTCCTCGTGACAGCCTGGGGCGGCCGCCCGCTGCGGCTGAGCGGCATCGGTATGACGACGTACGCCCGCAAGGGCGTGACCGTGATCCCGAACGCGATCGGGACGAGCTCAGCTCGGAAACCGACGGCCAGCGCCCACCGCGACCCGACCGCGAGTCAACACCCGAAGTTCATCGAGGCGACGAGCGTGACTAACTAACCCGGGTCGAGCCAAGCGGCCGACTTTGTGGATCGGGGTGCTGGAGCCCGACGCCGATCGTCCGAACCTCATCGTTCGAATAGTCGATGGCGATGTGTGGCCGTTCGCGGAACACGTCAACGTCGCCCCGTGGCCGGTTGTTGCAGTTGATCTCCTTGATGCTGACGACGAACGATCTCGACGTGCCAGCCTCGAACTGATCGAGCGACACCAGTGACGTTTCCAATAATCGATGGAGAACCGGCGCGGTTGCCGACATTGCTGCTGTGGCACCTTCTGAGCAATCCCCCAGTCGCCTCGGTGGCTGGGGTGCGAGGTCTGCTTCGGCGGGCCTTGGCGCTTTACCGAGCCTTCTGCTTCACCCAGTCTGATCGCTGTCGAGGATCTGCTGGAGTTGGCTTCGAATGGCTGGGATGTCGCGTTGAACGACGTTGCCGATGATGTCTTGATCGATGTGGAAGTAGGCGTGCGCAAGAATTACTCGAGTGCCGATGATCTCGCGCCACGGGATCTCGGGGTGGGCGGATCGGAGCTGATCCGAGAGATGTGAAGCGGCTTCGCCGAGCACTTCGATCCATCGCTGTGCGGCGGCCTGGACAACCGGGTCCGTGGTCAACGCGCCGGGATCGGAGGCGTGTGCGATCAGAAGGTCGCACATCTCCAACATGTCGAGGAGGCGGTCTCGGTCGTTCCTCACAGCTCGACGGCGTCGTGCAGCACGCGTGTCGAGACGCGTGCTCGGAGGCCGGCATCGGTGACGACGTCAACGTTGTGCCCGAGGAGTTCTTGCAGGTCCATGAGGAGCCCGCCGAGATCGAAGAGACCACGGTCCTCGTCAAGGTCGACGAGGAAGTCGATATCGCTCGCTTCCGTTGCGTCTCCGCGTGCGACCGATCCGAAGATCCGTACTCGTGTCGCTCCACGAGCGCGCGCGGTTTCGATGATCTCTTCGCGGCGATTCCGCAAGTCCGTCAACATCGGCACGCTCACCCCATGAAGGATAGACCCTGTCGTCGGTCGCGAGGTGGCCCCGGTGATCGTGCGACGAGACTCACGACTCGATCTGTCGTCAACGACCGCGTCCTCACATTCGGGACGGCGAGCAGTCTGTGATCCTGATCACAGCTGAATTGTCCGTTCGTGTTCGCTGATGTCCGTCAGTGTCCGGTGGTGTGTGTTGGTGCCAGATCGTCCGGATCCCCAGTAAACACGGAGCTTGCAGGGCGAATCACATGGGTGTACTTCTGATGGTCCATGTCGTTGCTGGAGGAGTTCGCTGAGTCGGAGGAGCACCCGCTTCTCACGATGCGCGAGGCCTGCAAGATCCTGCGGATCGGCCGCACGCTCGGCTACCAACTCGCTCACGAGTACCTGAATTCGGGCGGCACGTCCGGACTGCCGGTGATCCGGTTCAGCAAGGAGTGCTACCGGGTTCCGCGCTGGGCGCTGATGGAACTCGTGACGACCGGACGAGTCGTGCGGCTGTGCGATGCGGAGGCACCCGTCGAGGGAGCCTCCGTTGCACGCTGACCCGACCCGCCGGACGATCGTCCTCGGCCCGCGAGCGCACGAGCTGCGCGCCTACGTCGGCTCGACGGCATGGTCGGTGCTCGAAGAGATAATGCAGCGCTCGACAAGCGACGGCGAGCACGTCGTCGCCCACGTCTACATCCGCTCGCTTGCCGCGTCGCTCGGACTCGCAAAGGACACCGTCGCTCGCGCCGTTCGTCGGCTCCGCGACCTCGGCGTGCTCCACGCCGAGCAACGCCGCTCCGACAGCGGTGTCTTCCAGACGGGCGCATATCGGCTCGACGTCCTGCGGTGACCCCCTGGGAGTGGTCCAGTAGTTGTGCGGTCTGATCGTCTCGGCCATGGTGGTCGGGGCAGAAAGGACCGACGATGTCTCGACGACGACACACGCCGGAACAGATCATCCGCAAGCTCGCCGAGGGCCACAAGCTCCTTGCTGGCGGTCAGACGGTCGAGGAGGTGTGCCGACACTTCGGCATCGCCGAATCGACCTGGGCGCGCTGGCTGAACCAATACGGCGGCATGAAAGCCGACGACGCGAAACGACTTCGTGAGCTCGAGTCCGAGAACGCCCGGTTGAAGAAGCTGCTGGCCGAGGCGGAGCTGGACAAGGAGATGTTGAAGCATCTCGCCGAGGGAAAATGGTGACCCCGAACCGCCGCCGTGACGCCGTGCGCGAGCTGGAGGATCGGTTCGGGGTCTCGCAGCGTCGGGCGTGCCGGATCGTGGGTCAGCACCGCTCAACTCAGCGCCTCGACCCGCCACCGGTCCCCGATGACGAGGCCGAGCTACGCGAGTTCCTCCGGGCGTTCGCGAAGCGGCGACCCCGGTGGGGGTGGCGACGCGCCGCGAAGGAACTCCGCCGGGGCGGCTGGAAGGTCAACAACAAGCGGGTTCGGCGCCTGTGGCGTGACGAGGGCCTGCAGGTGCCGACCAAGTCCCGCAAGAAGCGCCTCACCGGAGTCGGCGCGCACGTTGGGCCCATGTCGCTGATCGCGCCGAACGCCTTGTGGGCGCTCGACTTCCAGTTCGATCACCTCATCGACCACCGCCAAGTCAAAATCCTCAACGTCATCGACGAATACACCCGAGAAGCACTCGCGATCGATGTCGCGCACTCGATCACCGCCGACGACGTCGTTGCCTGCCTCGACCGCCTCGCCATCGAACGCGGGCGGCCGCCAGCGTTCGTGCGCTTCGATAACGGCCCCGAGTTCGTCGCTGTCGTGGTCGCCGAGTGGTGCGCAGCGAACGGCACCGAGTGCGTGTTCATCGATCCCGGCTCACCGTGGCAGAACGCCTGGATCGAGAGCTTCAACAGCCGCCTACGCGACGAACTGTTGAACCTCTGGCAATTCGACAGCCTCCTCGAGGCCCGAGTGATCATCGAGGACTGGCGCATCGACTACAACATCAACCGACCCCACACGGCCCACGGCGACCTCACCCCGAGCGAGGCCGCCAAGGCCTGGATCAGCCGACACCAACCCCAACCCGCACAACACCTGGACCACTCATCGGGACCCGCTCAGTCCCGACCGTCTGCCTCACCGTCGGCGCATCGACGACGACGAACCATCGACGACCTCATTCGACAACACATCGTCGAACCACCAGTACCACGAGCACCACCGACACGGTCAACACGACCGACACCGGCCAACTCTCCCTCACCTTCAACTCCTGAAGGAACACCCCCATGACCGAACCAACCACCCACAACCACAAATCTCTAACCCGTAGAGAGGTGCCCGCCAGCTGTCGGGACCGATCATGATCCGGGTGACGACGCTGTTCGCTCGCACCGCCGAAGCAACGGCGGCCTACTACGGCGACTACCTCACCAAGAACAAGCATGAGCTCCCCGGCCAGTGGACCGGCAAGCAGGCACCCGACCTCGGCCTCATCGGTGAGGTCACACCCGACCGTCTCGAAGCAGTCCTGCTGGGTCGTCACCCCTTCACGGGGGAGTCGCTCGGTCGGGAACTGCTCGACCGCATCGACCAGAAGGGGAATGTGATCAAGGCGGTCGCCGGCTACGACGCCACGTTCTCGGCACCGAAGTCGGTCTCGGTGCTGTGGGGACTTACCGGCGACGAGGGCTTCGCCGAATGCCACGACCGAGCTGTCGGCGCAGCGATCGAGTTGATCGAGAAGTACGGCTCGACCACCCGCATCCGATCGAATGGGACACGGCTGTATCCCGAAACCCACGGGCTGACGATCGGTGTGTTCCGCCAGTCGACGAGCCGAGCCGACGATCCGCAGCTCCACACCCACGTCGTCATCTCCGCGAAGGTCCAAACCGTCGACGGCCGCTGGTACGCGCTCGACGGGCGAGTGTTGAAGCGGCAGCAGCAGGCGTTCGGCTACTTCTACCAATCGGTCCTGCGCGCTGAGCTGACCGCCCGGTACGGCGTCGCGTTCGATCCCATCGTCAACGGACAGGCCGAGATTGCCGGCGTCCCGACAGAGTTGCTGCACCAGTTCTCCAAGCGCGCCCACGACATCGCCGTCGAGATGGACCACCGCGTCGCTGAGTTCATCGAAGCCAACGGCCGCGAACCGAGCCACCGCGAGTTCTCCGCCATGGAACGCGAAGCCTCCGGCGACACCCGAGCCCGCAAGACCGGACTCGGTGCCACCGACCTTCGAGCCCGGTGGACACGAGAAGCCACCACCCTCGGCCACGACCCAATCTCACTCGTCGACGCCGTGAGTGCGGAGGCGCAGCGGCGGCCGCTCGAAGCATCGCCGATCGCAGTTGCCGACGTTCTCGAACTGCTCGCCGAACGCAGCTCGACGTGGAACCGCCTCGACGTACTGCGCGCGATCTCCGACCTCGCCACACCGCAACCCGGCCACGACGCCGCGACCTGGGCGGCAGCGCTCGACCAAGCCGTCGACACCATCCTCGACGCCTGCATCGACCTCGACCCCGCCGCACCGAACGCACCTCGCCGATCATCCGATGGGCGGTCGCTGCACGTCGAGCCCGTCGCACGCCAGGCGACGAGCGAGCACGTACTGGCTCAAGAAGAGCGGATCATCACATGGGCGCTGGACGCTCAAGCGGGCACGCCGCACCCGTCGACGACGGTCACCGACCACGCGCTCGACGACAAACAACACTTTGCCGCGAGTGCGGTCGCGGGACACGACCGGCTCGTGCTCGTCGTCGGCCCGGCCGGTGCCGGTAAGACCCGCATGCTCCAAGCTGCCGTCACCGATCTTCACGCGCAGACGCGAACGGTGATCGGGTTCGCACCGACGGCCAAGGCGGCCCGTGTCCTGGAAACCGAGACCGGCATGCAGACCGACACCGTCGCCAAGCTGCTCTACGAACTCGACCACCCCGACCCGAACCGATCGTGGTTCGACTGCGGACCGGGAACGACCGTGATCGTCGACGAGGCCGGCATGTTGAACACCGCCGACCTCCACCGACTCGTTGAGCATGCCGAACAACACGAGTGGCGACTCGCCCTCGTCGGCGACCCATATCAACTTCAATCCGTCGGCCGCGGCGGCATTTTCCAAGAACTCTGCACCACCGGCCGCGCGAGCGAACTCGAGAACTTTCACCGCTTCACCAACGACTGGGAAGCCACCAACTCACTCCGCCTGCGCCAAGGCGACCCCGAAGCACTCCACTTCTACAACACCTTCGGCCGCATCGGAGCCGGCACGTTCGACGATCATCTCGACACGATCACCGACGCCTGGACCCGAAGCCGTGACGGCGGTGAGACGATTTCGATCACGACAACCCGCAACGAACACGTCCGCGCCATCAACCACCACATCCAGCAACGGCGCATCGAAGCCGGCGAACTCGACCAGAACACCATGGTCCAGATAGATGACGATTGCGCGATGGTCGGCGACATCGTCGCTACCCGTCGCAACGACCGGCGACTCCGCTCCACCACCGGCGAATCGATCCGCAACCGAGAACGCTGGACCATCACCGACAGCACCGAGAACGGTGAGATCACCGTGACCCGACTCGACGGACACGGCACCATCACCCTCCCCGCCAACTACGTCCGCCAACACGTGCAGCTCGCCTACGCCACCACCGATCACGGCGCCCAAGGCGACACCGCCGACCGCAGCATCACCCTCGCAACCACCGCCACGACAGGGCGCGGGCTGTACGTCGGCATGACCCGAGGTCGCGACGAGAACCTGGCTCTCGTCGTCACCGGCACCCCTGACATCGCCGAAGCGATCAGCATCCTCGAAGCAGCCATCGCAGTCGACCGAGCCGACATCCCCGCAACGACCCACCGTCGCCTGCTCGCCGAAGCTATGCCGAGGTCGGGGCCACGGCCTCGCGTTCAGATCCCCGAATGGTTCGACGAGTTGCGGGCGACGGCCGAGGAGGAACGTCGAGCCGCCCAACACGCGCTCGACAAACGAAACGCCGAGCGGGCTGCGGACGAAAGGCGAGTGGCCGAGGCAAGTCGTGATCTGCCTGCTGCCGAGGCGGCGCACGCCCCGTTCAAAGAGATGGTCGTCGCTGCGAAGCACGTCGTGAGCGAGTCGCAGTCAGCGCTGTGGAAGGCCGAGTCCGAGTTGCGCAAGTCCGGCCGACTTCACCGTCGCTCAGCGCGCCGAGACGTCGAGGCCGCGACAGACGTCCTCGCCGCCGCCAACCACCGTCTGGCCCGAGCCGAGGAACTCGCCGCGCCGACCCGTGCGCCACTCGACGACCTCCGCAAGATCTTCGACGACAACCGCAATTTCGACTCGCCCCGCCGAATCCTCGACGACTGGGAAGACCTCGAGGGTGTTGCCGTAGGAGCCAACGAATTCTGCCGAGCCCTTGACCAATGGAGGAACTGGGCCTACGGCCGCAAAGCAAGCCCAGCGGACTTGGCCGAGGTCGTTTCGATCTTTGAGGACCACCAGGAACTTTCTAGCCTCGGTCAGCTTGGCGAAACACTCACTCGATGGGTCGATTTGCGGGGAGTCGAACTCCCACGGGCGGAGCTGCCGCCACCGTCGCTCGTGCACGGTCTCGAAGTCTGAGGGATGCTCTGGGGAATCCGGCCCGGACACCGCTATGCGCGCGAAGATGAATGCTCATGGTCAACGCAACGCCAGCCGCAGCACGAGCAGGATTCGACATCTTCCAACGATTCGGTGGCGACATCACCATCGATGACCTAAATCAGATGCTGTTCGACGCGGGTTACGGCCCAATTCGGGAGCGGACGTACGGGCACTATCGCAAGCTGCTTCGGGCCGGACTCGATCGCTACATCTCGATCAATCGTTTCGACCTTGCCCGAGCCTCAGGTGCCTTCGACAACGCCTCGGCGCAGAGCCGATACCGCTACACACGAGTCGCTGAAGGTGTCCAGCTGGTAATTGCCAAGGGCAACCAGCTCTTCGAGGCTGCTTGTACGACGATCGAGGTCGGTGAGACCGGGGCAGTTCTCACTCTCGTGGATCAGGAGCTCGCAGAATCGCTTCGCGGACTGAAGCCGTCGAGCGGAGACATGGTGTCGTTGCGCTTTCTCGAGAGCGGCCGAGTCCAGCCAGGGCGCATCGTCGATGTCGACGTCGACTCCGACCCGATCCTGATCGAGGTCGAGTTCACCGAACTCATCAGCCTTTCGATCGTCGAGGCCGGGGTCCCGCGTTCAACAGTGACGTCAGACGTGGTGTTGCGGGCAGCGAACGAAGACGCGACAACAACGGAGCTGGCGAGCCGCCGGGTCTACTTCTTCTTCGAGTACCTCGAAGGAATCCGCTCGATTGCCAGTCTTGTGGATTCGCGGGCGTCTTCTGCCCGCTACTCGGAGCCGGCGATTCTTCGGAGCCTCAGAATCGAATCATCACCGCAGCTCGCGCTCGACATGTCGGCACTGGTGACCGCGCTCGGGCCATGGGGCCTGGTATCCGGGGTTGTCTCCGCTGCAGCGGCACTGCCACTGCTACGCAAGCAGTGGCTGGAGGGAGCAAAGACGACGGCGGAGACGCGCAACCTGGACGCGTCGACTAAGAAGACTGAGGCGGAGACGCTTGTGCTCGCCGCAGAAGGAATCGGGCTCTTCGCGCTTGAGCGTGGTGGTGGTTTCTTGAGCATCCACTGTTGAGGTCCCGTGGCCTCGCAAGTCTTGCGGTCTTCCACAACTGCGAGACGAGGAGACCACGGGATGATTGAAGGTAGCAACGCGGACGCGCTGCTCGGGCTGATTGGTGTGCGGATCTGCGCTGTCGAGGTCGGCGTCGAGGTGACGATCACGATCGAGACAACCAACGACCGGGTCGGGTGCCGCTCGTGCGGAGTGATCGCGAAAGCGCACGGCCGTCGGCGTGTCAGGGTGCGCGATCTGGCGACGTGGGGACGAGCGACGGTGCTCGTTTGGGTGAAGCGGATCTGGCGCTGCCGCGAGCCGCTGTGTGCGACGGTGACGTGGACCGAGACCCTCGACGCGATCGCGTCTCGGGCGTCGCTGACCGAGCGGGCCGGGTTCGAGATCTGTCGCCGGGTCGGCGAGGACGGCGACTCGGTCGCGGCGGTCGGCCGCGACTTCGGTGTCGGCTGGGCGTGCGCGATGAACGCCGTCAACGTGCACGGCCGACGCCTCGTCAACGACCCCGATCGAATCGGCCATGTCACCAAGCTCGGCCTGGACGAGACAGCGTTCCAGCGGCCATCGAAGCATCGCGGTCACACGAGCTACATCACTGGTTTCGTCGACCTCGCCCGACCGCGACTCCTCGACGTCGTGTTGGACCGGACCGGTGCTGCTGTTGATTCCTGGCTCGCACAACAACCCGCTGGTTGGCTGGCCGGGATCGACCAGGTCGCTCTCGATCCGCACCGCGGTTACGCCAACGGGCTCACCGCGACCTTGCCCGACGTGGTCGTCGTTGTCGACCGGTTCCATGCTGTCGGGCTCGCCAACCGCGCTGTTGACGACGTGCGCAGACGGGTGCAACAAGACACCCTCGGGCACCGAGGCCGCACCGGTGATCCGCTCTACGGCATTCGCCGACTGTTGCTACGCGGCTACGAACGCCTCACCGAACGCCAGCTCGAACGCGTCGAGGCGGGACTGGTCGGTGACCGCTACGGCGAGGTCGGAGCAGCCTGGCTGGGCAAGGAACTCGTTCGGGAGATCTACACCGCCGGCACCCTCGCTGAGGCCCGCCAACGACTCCACGTCTTCTACACGTTCGTGGCTGACGCCGAGGTCGGCGAACTCGTCCGCCTCGCCAAGACAATCAGTTCGTGGGAGACCGAGATCCTCGCGTTCCACACCACCGGCGGACTCTCCAACGGGCCGACCGAGGGCATCAACTTGCTGATCAAGAAGATCAAACGAGTCGGCCACGGCTTCGCCAGCTTCGACAACTACCGACTCCGCCTCTTGCTCCACGCAGGCGTCGACTGGCACACTCACCCCACCGCACGACTGCGAAGCCACCCACCACGCTCAGCCGCGTAGAGCCAGGAATCGCCGCTGCACACAACGCACGTGCAGCTGCTGTGGAGGCTGACCTGTCCGAGCTGCGAGCCGAGGTCAATGCGTCTGAAGCCCGGCTTCGAACGCACATCCTTGAGCAGGTGGAGAGCCACGTGGAATCACATGAACTCGATCCGAAGCTGCTGGATCGAGTGATTGAGGCGGAAGTGATGAAGCCCCTCCGTCGACTCGGGGAGGCGCGGATTGAGTCGATCGAGGTCATCGATTCCTACGCAGATGAGTGATCGTTCTGTGCGGTACCAGCTATCGACCGGTGGACATCTCGCGTCCGATCGCCGGCTTCAATGCACCGGATTGAGATGGATTCTGTCGATTGGGGACTGTCAGATCCGCGGTGTAACTGGTCTGGCCTGAAACGCTGAGCGACTCGCTTGGCCGGAAGGACAGACAACGATGACAGACCATGATGTGGCGGTGGTGACACCGTCGGATGAGACGAGCGAGGAGCGGCCAGATCGGTCGCTTGCCGAGCAGCTCGTCGACCAGGCACGATCGGACGGGCGGAATCTCGTCGGCCCCGGCGGGCTGCTGAGCGATCTCACGAAGCAGGTCCTCGAGACGGGTCTCGAGGTCGAGATGGAAGAACATCTCGGCTATCCGAAACACGCCGTCGAGGGCCGCAACGGTGGCAACAGTCGCAACGGGACACGTTCGAAGACGGTGATCACCGAGATCGGCCCGATCGAGCTGGAGGTGCCACGCGATCGTGACGGCAGCTTCGAGCCTGAAACGGTGCGCAAGAACCAGCGCCGGCTCGACGGGGTCGACTCGATGGTCATCTCCTTGACGGCGAAGGGTTTGACGACTGGTGAGGTCGAAGCCCATCTGGCCGAGGTGTACTCGACGAACATCTCCCGCGAGACGATCTCGAAGATCACCGACCGGGTCCTGGGCGAGTTGGCCGAGTGGCAGAACCGGCCGCTCGACCGCGTCTATCCGGTCATCTTCATCGATGCGATCGTCGTGAAGATCCGCGACGGTCAAGTCGCCAACCGGCCCGTGTACGCGGCGATCGGTGTCACCGTTGACGGTCAACGCGACATCCTCGGCCTCTGGGTCGGCACCGGTGGCGAGGGCGCCAAGTACTGGTTGCAGGTGCTCACCGAGATCAAGAACCGCGGCGTCGAAGACGCCTGCATCGTCGTGTGCGACGGACTCAAAGGCCTGCCCGAGTCGATCGAGGCGACCTGGCCGTTGGCGATCGTGCAGACCTGTGTGCTGCACCTGATCCGCAACACCTTCCGCCTCGCCAGCCGCGCCGACTGGGACAAGATGGCACGCGATCTGCGACCCGTCTACACCGCCGTCAACGAAGCCGACGCCGCAGCGAGATTGGACGAGTTCCACACCATCTGGGGCAACCGCTACCCGGCGATCCAGTCGCTCTGGAAGAACGCGTGGGCCGAGTTCGTGCCGTTCCTCGACTACTCACCGGAGATCCGCCGGGTCATCTACTCGACGAACGCGATCGAGTCGTTGAACGCCCGGTTCCGGCGAGCAACGAGGGCACGCGGTCACTTCCCCAACGAGCAAGCAGCGCTCAAATGCCTCTACATGGTCGTGCGGTCGCTCGACCCGAAAGGCACCGGCCAGGAACGCTGGATGAACCGCTGGAAGCCCGCCCTCAACGCCTTCGCCATCACCTTCGAAGGCCGCCTCTTCTAAGGCCCTAAGATCCCAACAACAACCATGAGCCAGGTCAGTTACACCAACGATCTGACAGTCCCGTCGATTGAGCGTTGCCTAGACCTACAGATGAACGGAAGCTGACCAACATGAGAATCTCGCGAATTGCGATCACGAATCATCGAAGGGTTGCTGACTTCGACCTCGATCTTCGGGGCCACGCTGCACTTGTCGGGCCGAACGCTGTCGGCAAGTCCACCGTTCTACGTCTGATCGACTGCTTGCTTGGTGCTACCTGGGGGCGACTGGCCGCAACACTTGATGTTGAGCAGTTGAGCGACATTGCGGCTCGAATGACGGTCGAGGTTCGGCTGGAGGATCTGTCGGCCGACGACGTGGCGCACTTTGCTGACAAGGTGCAGGTCGGAGTCGGTGCGGACGTCGGGCGCATTTGGCTCAACGCACAGCTCCATGCGTCGGTCTCCGTAGTCGATCCTGAGAAGCTCGATATCTCAAGGTCGTTCATCAAGCCGATGGTTGACGACGCCGCGATCAGCCGTGAAGATCTCCGCCTGATCGGCTGGACGTTCCTGCCCGCAAGTCGATCTCCAGACCGTGATCTCGGCACCGGCGCGTCCGGAGCGATTCGGTCGTTGCTGCAAGCTGTGTCGCTCAATGATCCCGAGTCGACGGCTATGGAGGACGCCCTCAAGCAGTTTGATGACGCCCTGACATCGTCGCCCTCGCTTGCTGTGCTGCGCTCAGAGTTTGCCGCAGAGCTGAGCGCCTTGTTCCCCGAACCGGTCGGCAAGGACGATGTCTCGATCAGCCTCCCGAGTGCCTCTGCCGCCGAGCCCCTCAACGACGTCAGTGTCCATCTCCAGCGGGATGGAGCGAAGGTTCCGCTGTCTGATCAATCTGATGGATTGAGATCGCTCGCGCTTGTCGCCGTACAGCTCTTGGCTCGTCGGTCAGCACGGATACTTGCGATCGATGGAACCCGAGATTCACCTTCATCCGCGGGGTCAGGCAACTCTCGGAGCGCTTCTCGCCTCCGCCCCCGGACAACGCCTCGTCGCCACGTACTCTCCGGCCGTACTCGCTCAGTTCGCTCCGAAAGATGCGATCGCACTCACGTCCGAGGGTGCGAGGCAGCTCCCGGCTACTGCGTTCGCTGGTAAGCCAAAACAGGCGGAACACTGGTGGGTCGACTCAGCGTTGGAGCCCCTGACCGCGAAAAGGGTCGTGTTCGTTAAGGGCATCTCGGACCGGATCATCGTTAAATCGGTCGCACATCTGATGGCTGTCGGTCTCGATCGTTGCGGTGTCTCGATCGTCGCATTGAACGGTTCGGGCGGATTCAAGGCCGGAATTCGACTGTTCGGACCAGCTGGCCTCGGCGTCCGAATTCTAGGTCTGGTTGACGAAAAGGAGCAGTCGGATCCCGCCGTTGCTCTCGGCGTGAGTACCACAGACCTTCTCGCGAACGACATCCTCACCTGCTACGAAGACTTGGAAGATGAGTACGTCACCAGTCTGGGCGTCGCCGATACCGTTGCGGTACTTATCGGCTCGGGCCTCTTCTCGGAAGCGGGGTTGGTTGCGGCTACCGGAGCGATGGACGCACCGAGCATTGATTGTACCTCGTTGATTGATTTTGCCAGGAGAAACAAGGTCGAGGCGGCGGGAGCACTGGCTCGAGGAATGTCGAAGGACCAGGCGGTAAAGTTGACGACCGTCGTTGAGCTGATCAACCGAGCCACTTCCTGATGGACGAGATCTCAGCGGACGACTGGTGCCGGTTGAACACCTTGGGAAACGCTCTTGTAATTGCACCACCCGGCTGCGGCAAGACAGAGTTGCTGGCGAGGCGCGCTGCGGCGTGTGTCGGGTCTGGACTCATCTCGCCAGGGCGAAAAATCCTCGCCGTAACTTTCACCAACAAGGCGCGAGACAACCTCGCGTCTCGGATGCAGGATCACGTCGGCCGTGGGTTTCGACGGCACGTATCTGTGGTCAACTTCCAAGGAATCGCCCTCAACCTCTACCGACGCCATCGGTACGTTCTTCCGGACTCGGTGCAGGAGTTGCTGCCGGACGACCGAGCCCTTCGTCAACTCGAACGGCGGACATTCGATGAGTACCGGGTTCCGCGCGACGCTCAGCAAGAATTCCAGGTCTCGATCCGGACGGCAAAGGCGGGCGCATTCTCTGACGCGGAGGTAATGGAACGGCTAGAGGAGTCCGGTCTTGCCGCCGCCTGCTGGTACGAACGACAGCTCCAGTCGGAAGGTCGAATGGACCACGACGATGTGTTGAGGCTCGGACTGCGAGTACTCAAGAATGAGCAGGTCGCGGCCCTCTATGCGGAGCGCTACGCCTACGTTCTGGTCGACGAGGCGCAGGATCTGACTCGTGTGCAGTACGACCTCGTCAAACCTCTCGGTCGTGAGGGCACTGTGTTCGCTGGGGACCGAGCCCAAGGCATCTACGCGTTCGCCGGAGCCGATCCCGATTGGGTATTCGAGCGTATCGAGAGCAGAAAGCCGGTTCGAATTCGTCTGTCGCAGTCGTATCGGTCTTCGCCGGAAGTGCTGGCGGTGGTCAGCGCCATCGCCGCAGAGTTGGGTGGCGAAGAGCTGACTTCTGCGGAGCTAGAACGTTGGCGAGGACATGGCAGAGCGCTCGTTGCGTCATTCGCCGGCCAGCGCGACGAGGCCGCTTGGCTGGTGAAGCAGATCGAGAGTTGGCGAGAGCAAGCGGCCGGCGAGGTGCCTCCGCGCGGGATCACTGTGGGCGTGCTGTCGCGAATGAAGCCTGGTGGTCGCCGAGATGTCTTTCTGGCGCAGGCTCAGGCGGCCGGTATCGATGTCGAGGTGTGGGTTCACCCGTTGCACAGGCCCGAAGTCGTCCAGTTGATTCGCAAACATCTCGACGCGGTTCTTGCGACGGTGCCTGAAGGCCGGGCCCAAGTGGAGGAGCTGTACCTTCGCTGCGTGAGTGAGGTCGCGGCCGAGAATGCGTCGACGTTGATTGACCTGAAGGACGCGGCGGATGAACTAGTAGCTGAGATCGAGGTCCACGACCTCCGACCGCTCGTTGACCGAATTCGAGTCGCGAGCGACGTCTCGATGCCAGTTGGCCCTGGAGTTCATCTCCTGACAGGGCACAGCGGAAAAGGGCAAGGATTCGACAAGGTCATCGTCCTCGGCTTCAAGGAAGGCCAGACCCCTAGCTTCTTCGTGAAGGGTCTTCCCGACAATGACCCGATGGTCCGAGAGGAACTCGCACTCCTTCATGTGATCGCCGGGTTGAAGCGCCCCGGGATTCGTGGAGGCTCTGTTCCTTGAGAGGATGGAGTGATGCCAAGCAAGTATCCCGACGAGCTGCGCGAGCGTGCCGTTCGGATGGTGCTCGATCACGAGCACGAGTACGGATCCCAGTGGGAGGCGATCTGTTCGGTCGCCGAGAAGCTGGGCCCGAAGGCCGAGACGGTCCGGCTGTGGGTCCGACGAGCTGAGACCGACACCGGTCGCCGGCCCGGCGCCACCACCGACGAGCTCGCGGAGCTGAAACGCCTGAAGCGCGAGAACGCTGAGCTGAAGCGCGCCAACGACATCTTGAAGGCGGCGGCGCATTTCTTCGGGGCGGAACTCGACCGCCGATCAACGAAGTGATCCGGTTCATCGACGAACACAAGAACAACCGCAGCGGACAGTTGCGGTGGGGTATCGAGTCGATCGCCAACACGGTTGGGATCGCCCCGTCGACGTATCACGCCGCCAAGAAGCGCCCGCTGTCGGCACGTGCGGTTCGTGATGCGGAGCTGCGCCCGCAGATCCTGCGGGTGTGGGAGGAGAACCTTGCGGTCTACGGCGCCGACAAGATCTGGGACCAACTGAACAAAGACGAGGTCCGAGTCGCTCGCTGCACCGTCGAGCGCCTGATGCGCGACATGGGCTTGCAGGGCTGCCGGCGGGGACGGGTGTGGATCCGCACCACCGAAGGCGACGATGCACTCGATCGGCCGGCGGATCTGGTGGATCGCAAGTTCGTAGCGCCGGCACCGAACCGGCTCTGGGTGGCGGACTTGACCTACGTCAAAACGCACTCGGGCTGGGTCTACGTCGCGTTCATCGTCGACGTGTTCTCCCGCATGGTCGTCGGGTGGCAGGCCAGCCGATCACTCAAGTCGGATCTGGCGATCGACGCTCTCGAGATGGCCGTGTTCAACCGGAAACGCCAGGGCGCGGACCTGTCGGAGCTGATCCATCACAGCGACCGCGGAGTCCAATATTTGTCCGTTCGCTACTCCGACCGCCTCGCCGACAACACCATCGTCGCGTCGGTCGGCTCCAAGGGCGACAGCTACGACAATGCCCTCGTCGAGTCGTTCAACGGGCTCTACAAGTGGGAGCTGATCTACAAGCAGGGTCCCTGGCGCGGTCTCGACGATGTCGAGTTCGCCACCCTCACCTACGTCGACTGGTTCAACCACCGACGTCTCCACGGCGAGATCGAACCCGGCCCCGGCTTCACCACCCCGACCGCATTCGAGACCGCCCACTACAGTCAAATCGTCCCCGCCAACCCGGCCGGGACTCAATAACCCCGGCCTCTACCAAACCCGGGGCGCTTCACTTCGCGGGCCAAGGAAGAACTCGTGTTCACCATCTGCGGCACGACCAACGGGTACCGCCAGAGACCGTCGCGATGGTTGTCACTAGTCAAGAACGACGTCGAGCACATAGCTTCCTGAATCATCCCGCTCACCAAGTCAAGGAGACGCGCCGGACTTATCAGACCAAGTCCGAGATTTCCGATGCGTCGGAGATCGAGTCGGCCGAGGCCGGATCAGCGTGAGCCGGGCCCGAGTTGCGTCTGAGGCGCCACAGTCGCGCAATGGGGATACTTGGAGGTTGGCTCGCCGAGGCGTTGTGACCGCACTCAGATTCATCGGGCTGGTCTCTGCGCAAGGAACCGCCGCGTCGACCGCTAGATGTGCATGACGGGAACGTTGTCCTTGAGCGTGTCGATTGGTGTTGACCATCCGAGTGCGCCGTGTGCTCGGTGGTGATTGTAGAAGTGCACGAAGTGGTCGTACTCGACTGTGCGTTCGGTGTCGGTGTGCCAATCGCGAATGTAGGCCCATTCCTCGAGCAGGATCCGGTGGAATCGCTCGATCTTGCCGTTGGTCTGTGGCCGGAATGGCCGGGTGAACTTCGGGGTGATCCCGGCCCCGGTGAGAGTGTCGCGCCAGAGTCCGGATCGGTAGCAGGGTCCGTTGTCGGTCAGGACTCGTTCGACGGTGATGCTGTGGTCGTTGAACCAGGCGTTGGCTCGGGCCCAGAACTCGACGGCAGTGACGGCTTGTTCATTCGGATGGATCTCGGAGTAGACGAGCCGGTGCGGTCATCGAGCGCCGAGTGCAAGAACCGGTAGCCGGTTGATGACCGCTTCGACGACGGAGCTTGGCCCCGGCCGTGGATCCGCCAGCCGCCACCGTCGGGGATGCCGGCGAGCTTCTTGACGTCGACATGGACCAGCTCACCGGGCCGATCACGCTGATAGCGGACCACTGGATCTTTGGTGGCTCGATCACCTGAGTCGAGCCGACCGAGTCCCTCGGCGGTCAGGATCTTCTGCACCGTCGAACCCGCTCGGCCGACCTCGAACCCGATGTGGGCTGCACCCCATCGGCGTTGCTGACGGAGTTCGATGATCCGGCGTCGACACTCATCAGGCGTTGCGTTCGGTGACCGGTGCGGCCGCGACGAGCGGTCCAGCAACCCAGCGGGCCCCTCGGTGACGTAGCGGTCGCGCCACTTGCGGACGGTCTTGGCATCGACCTGGAACCGTTCTGCGGTGGCCTCGATCGTCCAGCCCCGGTCGATCACACAGTCGATCATCTTGCGGCGACCGAGTGGTGTCAGTGACGCGTTCGGGTGTTGGGTTCTAGCGTGTCCCATCGAGCTCTCCTTGCGAGCGGTGTGCGTTGTCGAAGACACACAGCCTCGCTCGGAGGGCTCACCTATTCAGCGGACCAACAATCCCGTCCCGCCAGGGACAACGTTCCCGGTCGTCACACCTAGGCGAGTAGGTTGGCTCCGGTGGAGGAAGCAGGCTCTACGAATTCGAGTCTTGCTCTGATACCGCCCGAAGCGGTACGTCTGTTCTTCGCAACCGCCGACGGGCAACATCGCCACTTTCTCTACTTCCGAGGCCGAGGAGATGACATCTACTGGGGAGTGCCCGGTCGGCGCAGCGTCTACGAGTCGACATCCTCCGTCGAGGGGACCAGTCTCTCGGCGACGGTGGGCGATGAACTGACGACTGCGGCAACAAAGGTTTCGTATCACGCCTCCGGCCAAGTTCACATCAAGGCTGATGAAGTGATGTCGGCTGGCGGTCCCATGAAGCAGCCGGCTCCGTCATCATTAAAGTCGCCCCTCCGAGCCGGCTTCATCATCACGAAACCACCGCTTCAGTACGAGCCCTACCGCAAACGCGTCCCTCGCGACGCCTCGTGCTTCGTGCACGTTGACGGCGACAGCGCCCACCGTCGAATGCTGATCGACTTGTTCTTTGCTCCACCCGGAAAGCATTCGTTTCCTGCCCTGGCAATGGACTACTACGACCGCCCGCCGGACTTTGCTCTCACGGTTGCCGCTCGGCTTTTCGTCATTGGCTGGGTCCAAGTTCTTGGTGCCGAGGCGTCGGAATGGCACCCTGACAAATCGTTGCTGGTGGCGGGGCGGGTGTTCTCTCCGAACGCTCTTGACGATCGGAAGATGGGAGAGGAGTCGTAGTACCACAGAGAGGTCGTAAGGTGGGCCACTACGATCTCGCACGTGGAGCGAGGGAGCCCGGCTTCGTCTGTTGAGCCAGCCTTGGCGCTTCCTACGCCGTCAAAGGTCGACACGATCCGTGATGTAATCGTGGCAGCAGCAAACCTTAAGTCGACCGGCGCGCTCGCCGCCGTTCTAGGATCTCTGAACGAGGTCATTCCAAGGGCTCTGGACCGTCGTCGGGCCGAGTTCTACGACGCGGTTGCCAACAAGCTTCTCCGGGTCGACGGCGATCTGGGCCGATTAGACGAGCGACTTGCCTTGGCATCTCTATCGACCGGAGTGCTGGCGGCTGCGCGGTCCGCGTGCGAGGAGCATCACGATCATCTCGCTTCGGCGACCGCCCACGCCATGGTGAATCCGCAGGACCTTTCTAGAGACCACTGCATACTCATTCTTCGTCTAATTGGTGACCTGACGGCAGCTCACGTGCATGTACTCGCAGTCTTTTCTGATCCACACGGAGTCGCTGCACGCCACGGAGGAGTCTCCTGGTGGTGTCGAGATGCCGAAGGGCAGTATCCCCGAGACCGGTTGCTATCCGTTGATGACGACCTTGCGCAAGACCTTTCGGTTGCGCGCCAGATCGCAAGCGACCTTGGGCGAATGGACCTCGTCGGGAGCGACTGGGCTGGTCAGTTTGAGCGCGGATTAGTCGATGCAGGGACGTTCCCCGACGACGGTGAACCTGATCCTGCAAGTCCTCCACATGGCGCCACCGATCTCGGCAAGCAGGTGCTCGGCCTTTCTAGAGCACCACTGAAGTCTCCAATGCCTCCGATCGTTCTGCGCAGCGGCTTCCGTGAAATCTGGGAAGGTCCGGCCACCCTTTTCAGCTCGCAGCCTGTCCTGGACTCTGTTCTTCGAAAGTCGAATGGTCTTTTCATCCCTAGCCGGCCCTAGAACTCACCGGACTGAGTAGCACCCGCCGGACGCACCGATCGCGAAACCCCTGGTCAGGCGAACGCACCAACCCTGAGCGTCATTCACAAGACCGGTGAAGGTGAGCCACGACAACTTCGAAGGCACCGAGCAGATCCAGCAGCTCGTGATCAGCCGGGCGATCTCCGGCCTGCGCATCGAGTGACGGCGGGGTGGCCGGTCGCTCGACGACCGGCCGCGCCCCGCAGGTGCTCACGTCGAGCAGCGCTGAGCTTCGCACGGCGGTGAACGGGTACGCCTCGCTGCCATGGCACCCCCCACATCCGAGAACGCCGACACGAACTCCCCGCTCGACGGGGTCGAGGGCGCGGACTGGCGCCTCGAGCCGGTCTTCACCGTCGCCGTCGAGCTCGGCGAGCGCGACGACGATCGCATCCGCCACGCCGTGCAGGAGCGCGACGACCTCCGCTACCGCGACTACGAGCACGTGTCGTTCGAGTCCGCGCACGGGATCCAGCGCTACCGGGGCCAGCCCGACGCCGTCACGACGCCGGTGCTCGACGAGACCGTGCGCGACGTGAACGTGTGGCGGTTCTCGATCCCGCGCGACACCGAGGTGCTCACGGGGATCCTCGACATCGTCTACGAACTGCACAGCTACGAGGAGCCCGTCGTCCACGTCGTCGAGGCCTTCGCGGCGCGCACCCGCGACGGCGTCGACCGCGACGGCCCGAACCGGGGCTGGAACCGCTCCTGAGCGATCCCGTCGGCGCCACGATCGTCGGTCGTCCGCTCCGGTGTCGGTCACGGCGACGTCGATCTCGAGCCCGCCAGGCGCACCCCGGCGACGTCGTCGACGGCGTGTCGTCATCGATCGTCGACGCCGCTGCGCCGAGGTCGCGGCGGACCCCGGGAGGATCTCGATCGATCAGGGATCGAGGCCGGGCCCGAGTCTCGGCTGGGGCGTGCACGCGTCGCCGGCGTCGCTCGAAGCGGGTTCCGCCGAGCCGCCCGGATCCGACGCGGACGCACCGAAGCGCTCCGTCCACGCCGTCGGGGTCGCCGGCTCGAGCGTGTCGACGAACTCGGCGAGCGCGTCGATGTCGGCGTCGCCGCTCGACACGGCGAACGCGGTCGCGCCGTCACGCCACAGCACCCTCGTCACCCCCGACTCGGCGGCGGTCGTGTCGAGGTGCGCCGATCTGCCGAGGAACGTCGTCGGCTCGAGCTGGCGACCACCGAAGGCCATCTGGGCGATCGCTCCACCGGGGACCTGCTCCACCCGCACGGGAACGGTCGCCCCGCCCTCGATCGGGACCCGGAACACCGCCGAGTAGAGGTCGGCGCTCGGTCCGGAATCGATGACCGACCACCCCGGCACCGACGAGATGTCGACGGTGCCGTCGACCACGCTCATCGACTCCAGCAGCTGCACCACCTCCGGGCGATCCAGGGCGCGACCGGGCCCGTCGGTCAGCAGCACCGTCCCGCACGGCGTGATCACCCGGTAGGACGGCGTGGTCGCCTCGGCGGCATCGGGCGCGACGCCGATCTCGACCTCGCCGAACCGACGGACCTCCAAGCCGCCCGGGTCGGTGGGAGCGCCGTCGACGTCGAGCATCCACACGGTCGCGCCGTCGGGACCCCGCAGCAACGCCGCAGCGCTGCCCGCCGGGGGAGAAGACACCGCGACGTCGTCGAGCGCCAGCGGGCTCGGGGGTACCACCACCGACGACACCCGATCGACACCCGTCCTCTCCGCCGGCGGGGTCGTCGTGTCGGGGAGGGTCGTCTCCACCTCCGAGGGTGATCGTGCGACCGTCACGGCGGTGCTGGCGGTCTCGGGTTCGTCCTGCGCGAGCCACGACCAGCCGAGAGCGACGAGCCCGCCCACGAGCACGAGCCCGGCGGCCGCCTTCGCCGGGGATCCACCGCGGGGCGGGCTCGGCCGCACCGGGACGCGCGTCCCCGGCGGGGCGGTCGAGACCGTCGCTCCGCTCTCCGAGCGCGAGGTGGCGGCCGAGGGCTCGACCGCGTCGACCGCGCCGAACAGCCGCTCGCGGATCTCGCGGCGGCGGTCGGCGGGCATCGGCGCGACCTGCGGTCGTGCGCTGCGGACCACGTCGAGGACGCTCATCGCCGGGCGGGGCCCGCGGGCGCGATCGGCGTCGTCGGAGTCGTCGTCATCGCGGTCGGCATCACCGGGGTCGACGACTCCCGTCGGCTCGACTCGCCACCTTCAGCTCGCGACGGATCCGCCCGAGCCGGCTGCGCACCTCGGAGACCTCCATCTGCAGCGCCTCGGCGATCTCGGTCTGGGTGCAGCCCTCCCACAGGGTGAGCAGCAGGACGTCGCGATCGTCGGGCGCGAGCTCGGCGACGGCCTTCATCACCAGCGCGACCGAGCGGTCCCCGTCGTGCTGCTCCGACCGTGGGTCGCCTGCGGGCTCGCCGCCCCGCCCGGGTCGTGGCGTCCGATCGTCGAGGTCGCGTCGGGAGATCAGCGGGTCCGCGACGTCGCCGACGTCGCGCTCCACCGGTCGGCACCCGAGCAGGTGGGCCCGCTCGAGCTCGGCGTGGCGACGCAGCGCCGCCGTCGCCGAGCCGAGGAGGAAGAGCCGCTCCGAACCTCGTTCGGGATCGAAGCGCGCCCATGACCGCACGGCGTGGTCGAACGCATCGGCGGTGACGGCGGGTGCCGCCGACGCGCCGACGCGTCGTGCGACGGACGCGTGGACGACCTCGACGTGGTCGTCGTACAGGCGCACGGCGGCGGATCCGGTCAGGGGCACGCCACATCCTGCCAACCCCCGACCGGCCCCATCCGACGGATCGGTTCAGATCGGATGACGTTCGCGTTGCGCGCCGGGAGCGGCGGGATCAAGGAGCGACGGTGTCGAACGCCTTGTGGGCCGTGGTGGAGACGACGTCGGCGGCGCCGATCGCCGCCTTCCTGCCGGTCCAGAACACCGACGGGCGGCCGCCGGTGTCGAGCGCGGCGAACAGCAGGCCACCGAGGATCGACGCGTTCTTCACGAAGCCGATCAGGTCGCGCTGCTTCTGGTCCTCGTCGTCGGCCTCCCAGAACGGATGGCCGACGATCGTCGTGGGGATGATCGATGACGCCAGGATCAGGGCGGCCGGGCGGTTGAGGAACCCGAACGCGAGGAGCGCGCCGCCGGCCACCTGCACACCCGCGTTGATCTGCACGAACTGCTCGTCGGTGGTGTCGAGCCCGACCTTCTCGCGCAGTCGATCCGCGACCGGCTCGGCGGCCGGTGCGAGCTGGGACGACTTGCGCAACCCGTTGACGCCGAGCACGACGAAGCTGGAGGCGAGCAGGGTCCGGGCGAGTGTGCGTGTTCCGATCATGGGCCCGGTCTACCCTCCTGTCACGACGGTCACACCCGGTGGGCCGGCGACCGAGCGGTCGTGCTCTTCGAGCGCCTCGCGCTCAGTAGCCGCTGGCGGGATCGACGAGACCGATCAGCGCGTCGCCGCGACCCGACCGCTCGACGTTGCGACGGACCCGGTCGGCGATGAGCGGCTCGGCCATCTCCTCGGTGTTGGCGGTGTGCGGGGTGATGATGCAGTTCTCGAGCGTCCACAGGGGGTGGCCCTGCGGGAGCGGCTCGGGATCCGTCACGTCGAGGGCGGCGCCGGCGATCACCCCGTCGCGCAGCGCGTCGACGAGGTCGTCGGTGACGACGTGGGCGCCGCGGGCCACGTTGACCAGCCAGGCGCGCTCATCCATCGCGGCCAGCGCCTCCGCGTCGATGACGCCGGTGGTCTCGTCGGTGAGCGCGAGCGCGAGCACGACGGCGTCCGCGCCGCGCAGGGCCTCGCGGGTGTCGTCGGGGGCGACCACCCGTGCGACCCCGTCCATCGGGCCGGTGCTGCGGCGGACCACCGTGATCTCGGTCTCGAACGGGGCGAGCAGGCGGATCAGCGACTCGGCGATGCCGCCCCCGCCGAGGATGGTGACCGAACCGCCGAGCAGGGAGGTGCCCCACTGCGGCCCCCACGACTCCGCCGTCACCCGGCCCGGGAGCCCGCGCATCCCGGCGAGCAGGAGGGCGAGCGCGTGCTCGGCGACCGGATCGGCGTAGACGCCCTTGCCGCACGCCCACGTGCGCCCGTCGTCGAACATGCCGCGCGCCGCGAAGCTCTCCACCCCGGCCCACAGCAGCTGCACGGTGCCGATCCCGTCGTGCTCGGCGAGCAGCGACTCGAGGGGCTCGGGATCCTTCGGGTCGGTCCACACGAGGAGCTCGGCCTCGGCCGGCTCCACGACGGTGCCGCCGCCGGCGCGGACGGCCTCGACGATGTGCTCGCGCATCCCCTCGGGGCGCACGGCGACGCGCGGTCCGTCGCCGGGGGCGTCGCCGGTCGGGCCGGTGGTGTCGCCGGTCGCGGCGTCGGTCGTGTCGTCAGCCATGGCGACCCAGTCGACCACGGGCCGCCGTCGTCGGCAACATCGACGCGCTCGGCGGCATCGGGGCCGTCCGCGGCATCGTCACCGGTGCGACCCGATCCACTCGCCGAGCCGCCCGAGCCCCTCGGAGATGTCGTCGGTCCCGATGCCGGAGTAGGCGAAGCGGACGTGCTCGGTCGTCTCGCCGGGTCGCGGTCGGCCGAAGTGGCGTCGCGTGCAGAACGACACCCCGGTCGAGCGCAGCGCCGCGGTGGCGAAGTCCGCGACGTCGTCGTGGCCGGTGATCGCCATCGCCTCGGTGACGTCGGGGAACACGTAGAACGTCGCCTCGGGGGTCGCGCACGACACCCCGGGGACCTCGGCCAGCGCGGCGACGGTCGCGTCGCGCCGGGCACGGAGCTCGTCGAGGAGGGCGGCCGCGCCGGAGGGGTCGCGCAGCGCCTCGACGCCGGCCTCCTGCACGAAGTGGGTGGTGCACGACTCGTCGTTGGTGTTGATCCTCGCCATCGCCGTCGCGATCTCGGGTGGCGCGACGGCGCACCCGAGCCGCCACCCGGTCATCGCGAAGCGCTTCGAGAAGGTGTAGAGGATGACGGTCCGCTCGGCCATCCCGTCGAGCGATGCGATCGAGCGCGATCGCCCGGAGTAGCGCATCTCGAAGTACGCCTCGTCGGACAGGACCGACAGGTCGTTCTCGATCGCGATCTCCGCGATCGCCCGGCGCTCCTCGTCGGAGCTCTCGCACGCGAGCGGGTTCTGCAGGTCGTTGTAGACGAGCGCGGTCGCCGACGGCGCGAGCTCACGCAGCTGGTCGAGGTCGATCGCGAACCCGGTGGTCGTCGGCACGTAGCGGTAGGGCAACGGGGTCGCGCCGTAGTACTCGATCTGGCTCTCGTAGATCGGGTAGCCGGGGTTGGGGAACAGCACCCCGTCGCCGGGGTCGACGAGCGCCTGGGTGAACTTGGTGATCACCGGCTTGCCGCCCGGCTGGACGACGATCCGCTCGGCGCCGATGTCCATCCCACGGGCGCGCCCGATGTCGTCGGCGAGGGCCTCGCGCAAGGCGGGGATCCCGGCGGCCGGGCAGTACCCCGTCTTCCCGTCGGTGATCGCCCGGTCCATCGCCTCGACGATGTTCGCCGGGGTGGGGAGGTCGATGTCGCCGAGGTGGAACGGGTACACCCGGTTGCCCCGGCTGCCCCACTCGGCGGCGGCCGCCGAGACCGCGAAGGCGGTCTCGGTGCCGAGCCGACCCATGCGTGCTGCGAGCGCCACGGAGCGCCTCCTCCCGTTCGACGGACCCGCCGCGCGAGCCGTCGCGCGAGCGTACTCGCGAACTCACGTCCGGTCCACGATGCAGAATCGTTCCGCATCGTGGATCCATCCGGATGCTCCTCAGGTGACGGTGCCTCCACGCCGGCGCACGACGATGGATTCGCTCCCCCCGCCCTGCGAGTGGTGGAGCACCTCGACCCCGGCACCCGCGAGCGCGGTCCGCAGCTCGCCGGCGGGAGCGTGGAAGGGTCCCGGGTCGTCGGCTCCGCTCTCGCTCAGCACGGTGATCGCGCAGATCCCGCCGACCGCGGTGCGCTCGAGGAGCGCCGGGTGGAGGTCGGGGTCGCGGAAGCGCTGGCAGACGACGAGTTCGAACGATCCGAGCGACGCCGGGAGCCCGGCGTCGAGATCCACCCGGCGGGTGTCGATCGAGCTCGCGACGCCGAGCTGGTCAGCCGCGGCGCGCACCCGTGCGAGCGCGACCTCCGACACGTCGAGCGCGACCACCGACCACCCCCGCTGCGCGAGCCACGCGGCCACGGCCCCGGCGCCGCACGCGACGTCGAGCGCTCGGCGTCGATCGGACGGACCCGCCACGTGAGCGTGCGTGACCACGTTCGCGAGCGAAGCGGCGTCACCGAGGCCGGCGGCGACCAGCGCGTCGGGGGGTGCGGGCGACGGGGGGTCGGCGCGGGCGTGGCGGCGGTCCCACCGCTCGGCGTCGTGGGCGCTCACGTCCGAGCGCGGTGGAGCGGGAGGGTGCAGCAGCGGAAGCTGCCACCGGTCTTGGGCGGCTCGGAGTACGCCAGCTCCACGACCTCGATGCCCCGCGCCCGCATCTCGTCGTTGATCCGTGCCGACTCGGGCCGCGACACCACGCAGCTCGGGGAGAGCGAGAGCACGTTCGTCGCCAGCATCCGCTGCTCCTCGCGCGTCACCTCGATCAGCTCGTAGGTCTCGCGCAGCGCCGCGGGGAGGTCGCGCAACCCGTCGCGGTAGATCAGCGCGTGGCCGTCGCCGACGGGGAGGAACGAGCAGTCGAGGTGGAGCACGTCCTCGCCCTCGGCCAGCCCGGTGAGCGCGATCGGCACGATCTCGTGATCGGGGACGAGCTGCATCAGCCACGCCGCCCCCGCGAGGTTCGTGCGCTGGCCGATCCCGACGAACACCTTCCCCCGGTCCACCACGATGTCTCCCCCCTCCAGGACCAGGTCCTCGGGCCCGAAGAGGACCTTCACGTCCTCGCCGAAGCGCTCGAAGAGGTGCGCGTACCCCCGCCACTCGTGGCGTCGGCTGCGCGCCGCCATCGTGGTGACGACGAACGTCCGGCCGATGACCACGCCGATGTCGCGGGTCATCATCTGGTCGGGCACGTAGTCGAGGGGGTGGGGTTGGTGGACCTCGATTCCCCGGGAGACGAGCTCGTCGACCAGTCCCCGGATCTGCGCGGTCACGGTCTCGGCGGTCGGGGCGTCGGGTCCGTCGTACCACCGGCGCTGCGCCTCGTTGATGATCTCCGCGTCCACCTGCAGGAAGTTGTCGGGGTAGCCGACGATCACCGAGCGCAGTGGGCCGGTCTCGGAGTCCACGAACACGTCCATCGACGTCGCAGCGTAGGTGGCGCGCCGTGGAGCGACGGGGAGATGTCGTGGTCCGACGTCGAGATGCCGTCCGGGAGGCCCCGGACGTGGGATCATCGTGCGCTGTGAGCGAGTACGACGACGGTGCCACCACGCAGACCACGACGGGGTGGCTGTCCCCCGAGGACCTCGAGCTCGTGCGCGCCAACGTCCCGATCGTCTACGTCGACGCCGTGCCGGTGCGCGTCGACTCGCTCGGCAACGTCACCGAGATCGGGATGCTGCTGCGCGTCGCGGCCGACGGGACGATCAGCCGGATGGTCGTGACCGGGCGCGTCCAGTTCGGCGAGAGGGTGCGCGAGGCGCTGATGCGGCACTGCGAGAAGGACCTCGGCCCCATGGCGTTCCCGCGGGTGCCGGCGAACCCGACCCCGTTCACGGTGGTGGAGTACTTCCCCAACCCCGATCGCTCCGGCTTCTACGACCCGCGCCACCACGCCGTGTCGCTCGCCTACGTCGTGCCCGTCGAGGGGGACTGCGAGCCCACGCAGGAGGCGCTCGACCTGACGTGGTTCTCCCCCGAGGAGGCGGTCAGCGCGGAGGTGCGCGAGTCGATGACCAGCGGACACGACCGGCTGATCCGACTCGCCCTCGCCCACGTCGGCAAGTTGCCCTGACGCGCTCCGGACGGTGTCGCGACCCCCCGTCCGGGCCGGGTCGCGAGCGCCGCCCGACCCCGCCGCGGGGCGATGTCCGTCCGGGCCGGACATCGTCGTCCGGATCCGCGCCCGGGGCCCGCGGAACGCGTAGGTTGGGGCCGCAGATGCCCGAAGGAGACACGATCCACCGAGCCGCCAGTGCGCTGCGCACGGCGCTCGGCGGCAAGGCGATGGTCCGCTTCGACGCCCCCCGCCTCGTCGGGCCGGTCCCGCAGGCGGGTCGCACCGTCGAGAGGGTCGAGAGCCACGGCAAGCACCTCGAGATCGAGTGGGACAACGCGATGGTGCTGCACACCCACATGCGGATGTCCGGATCGTGGCACGTGTACCGCCAGGGGGAGCGCTGGCGGCGGCCCTACCAGCAGATGCGGGCGTCGATCGAGAACAGCGACTGGGTGGCGGTGTGCTTCAACGCCCCCGTCGTCGAGACGTACCGGCGTCCCGACAAGCGTCGCCACCCCGGGATGGGGCGCCTCGGGCCCGACCTGTGCCGGCCCGACGCCGACCTCGCGCGCGTCGTCAACCTCCTGCTGTCGTACGCCGACGGCGACGCCCGTGTCGGCGAGGTGCTGCTCGACCAGCGGGTCATGTGCGGCGTGGGCAACGTCTACCGCTGCGAGGTCCTCTGGGCGAACGGGGTCAGCCCGTTCGCTCCGGTGCGGGCGTTGACCGAGTCCGACGCGGTGCGCCTGGTGAACACGGCAGCGTCGCAGCTGCGCGCCAACCTGCACCACTCCGGCCGGGTGACGGCGAACGACGTGCGCGGCGGGCTCGCGGTGTACGGGCGCAACGGGCAGCGCTGCCCGCGCTGCGCCGGGACGGTCGACCGGACGCGGATGGGCCAGCACAACCGGATCCTCTACTGGTGCCCTGCGTGCCAGACCCACCTCGATCCACGCACCCGCACCGAGCCCGACGACACGCCGGTGATGGACCCCCACCCGGCGGCGCAGCGGTTCCTCGCGGATCTCCCGTGGAACCGCGACGCTGTCTGAGGTCGCGTCAGCCCCGGCCGAGGATCCGGTCGACGTCGATCTCCACGACCGCTCGGTCGTCCCGGTCCTTCGGCTGCTGGTAGCGCTCGGCGTAGCCGTCGACGCCGGGTCGCACCCCCTCGGGGTCGGTGACCAGGCGGACCGGCCCCTCGAGCGCCAGCCAGCGTCCGCCGTCGACCTGGCACACGACCGCGCGCTGGCCCCGCTGCTCCATGCGCGACGCGTTGACCGCCTTCTGCGACGCATCCCAGGTGATCACCCGGGCCACCTGCGCTCCGACGTCGTAGCTGAAGCCGACGGCCACGACGTGGGGTGACCCGTCGTCGCGCAGCGTCGTGAGGGTCGCGAGGTGCCGCTCACGCAGGAAGGTCACCACGTCGTCGTCCAGATCCTCCACGTCGAGCGCCATGACCCCGGTCTACACCGAACGTCCGCCCGGCGTCAGACCCGGGTGGGCACGACGTCGGATGGCGGTCCGGGGAGGCGCGACGCGTCACTCCGTGGCGATGGCGTCGAGGACGTCCATGTCGGCGGCCTGGTAGGCGGGGTAGACCGCCGCGGCGAGGCCGGCGACGACCGCCCCGACGAGGATCGCGACGATGATCAGCGGGCTGAACGCCAAGCGGCTGATCACCGAGTCGGGCACGGCGCTCGACAGCACGACGCCGAGCAGCGTGCCGACCACGATCCCGACGATCGCCCCGAACGTCGCGACGATCACCGCCTCCCAGCGGACCGAGCGCCGGAGCTGGCGACGGTTCATCCCGACCGCCCGCAGGAGCCCGATCTCGCGCGTCCGCTCGAAGACGCCGAGCGCCAGCGTCACCGCGACGCCGAACACGGCGAGCAGGATCGCCATCGCGAGCAGGATCGTGATCACCACCAGCAGCTGGTCGATCTGAGCTTCCTGCGACTCGCGGAACTCCGCGTTCGTCTGGACGTTCGCCTGGGGGAACGGCTCCATGGCGGCGTCCACCGCGACGTCACCGTCCTGCGCGCTCACCCCCTCGGCGAGCTGCGCGAGGATGAAGAAGTCACGCACCGGGGCGTCGCTGACCCGCTCGAGGGTGTCGAGCCCGATCAACCAGTTCCCGAAGGTCGAGTCCTCGTAGATCGCGGCGACCGTGAGCGACCCCTCGCGGCCGTTCTGCCACGTCACGTCGATGGCGTCGCCGACCTCCAGGCCGAGGTCGCGCGCGGGGTCGGCCTGGACGAGCACCTCGTCCGGGCCGAGGTCGGCGATCCCCCCCTCCTCCACCCCGGGGTCGACGAGGAGCGCGAAGGCATCGCCGTCCACCGCGCCGAAGTCCTTGCGGACGCCGTCGACCTCTCCCTGCACGGCGCGCACCGGGGTGACCGCCCCGAGCTCGGGGACCTCGGCGAGCGTCTCGGCGACGATCGGTGAGAGTCCCTGGAAGCTCGGATCGTCGATCACGTAGTCCGCCTGGATCGTCGTCTCGAGGGTGGCGACGAAGCTCGCCCGCAGCGAGGCGGCGAACACCGCGGCAGCGCTCACCAGGGCGACGCCGATCATCAGCGCGGACGCGCTCGACGAGGTCCGGCGCGGAGCTCGCACGACGTTGTCGCGCGCCAGCTTGCCCGGCACCTTCAGCACCTTCTCGACCGGCCACCCGATCGCACGCGCCACCGGTCCCGCGATGACCGACGAGACGCGTGCGACGCCGAGGAAGATCACCACGGCGCCGACCCCCGCGAGGGCGCCCCAGGCGGTGGTCGACCCCGGACGCACGAACAGCCCGACGCCGAGGGCGGCGACGCCGAGCGCGAGCGCGACCAGTCCCCCGACCACGCGACCGGCGCTCAGCGACCCGTACCCGAGCTCGGGGCGCATCGCCGCGACCGGCGGGATCGACGCGGCCCGCCGCGCCGGCACGAACACCGAGGCGACCGTGATCCCGATGCCCACCACGGCGGCGACCAGCAGGGTCCGCGGCTGCACGACCGTCCCGGTCGGGGGGAACCCGGCCCCGGCGGCGTTGAACAGCGCGACGATCCCGCGCGCCACGCCGAGACCGGCGACCGAGCCGACCACCGTCGCGACCACGCCGAGGGCGAGGGCCTCGAGGACGATCATCCTGCGCACCTGGCGACCGGACGCACCGACGGCGCGCAGCAGGGCGAGCTCGCGCAGCCGCTGGCCGATCGTGATCTGGAAGATGTTGTTGATCATGAACGCGGCGACGAAGCCGGTGACGAAGGCGAAGATCAGCAGCCCCGTCCCGAACGCGCTCACGAACGTGTCCAGCCCGTCGGCGGCCTCCTCGGCCAGTCGCTCACCGGTGATCACCTCGGTGCGCGGCGGGAGCTCGGCTTCGATCCGCTCCCGGAGGCGGCCGCTGTCGGCCCCCGGTTCGAGGCCGATGTCGATCGCGTCGACGCGCCCGTCGACGGTGAACCTCGCGAGCGCGGTGTCCAGATCGGTCACGAGGACCGACGCGCCGGCGAAGCCGTCGGTGTCGCCGAGGCCGATCGTGCCCGCCACCGTGGCGGTGAAGCGCCCGTTGTCGGTCACGTAGGCGACCTCGTCGCCGACGGCCACGTCGATGGCGTCGGCCGTGGCGGCGTCGAGCGCCACCTGGTCGGGCCCGGTGGGCGCGTCGCCGTCGCGCACGGAGATCGCCTGGAGCCCGGCGTCGGGCTCCCACGACACCCCGAGGGTCGGTCCTCCCTGCGGGGCGTGGGCCTCGCCGTCGGAGTCGAGGACCTGCGCGTAGCGGGTGACGGTCGGTTCCACCCCGGCGACCCCCTCGATCGCCGCGATGCGCTGCGCGATCGCGGGGTCGATCGGATCGCGCTGGGCGCCCTGGGCTCCGGTGTCGAACGCCTCGGCGCTGCGCACCTCGAGGTCGACGTTCTCGGCGAGCTCGTCGAACAGGTTCGAGAAGGTCGCCCGGAGGCTGTCGGCGAGGACGAACGACCCGACCACGAACGAGACGCTCGCCGTGACCGCGAGCGCGATGACGATCGTGCGTCCGAGGCGCGACCGGATGCTGCGCCGAGCGATGAGCGACGTCGCCCCCACGTCAGCGGTCCATCTGCTTCATCCGCTCGAGGATCCGGTCGGACGTGGGGTCGTCCATCTCGCTCTGGAGCCGGCCGTCGGCGACGAAGACGACCCGGTCCGCGAACGACGCGGCGACCGGGTCGTGGGTGACCATCACGATCGTCTGGTCGAGGTCGCTCACCGCCGAGCTCATGAACTCGAGGATCTCGCCACCGGTCGTCGAGTCGAGGTTGCCGGTCGGCTCGTCGGCGAACACGATCTGGGGGCGCGACGCGAGCGCCCGGGCCACCGCCACGCGCTGCTGCTGGCCACCCGACAGCTCGCTCGGCCGGTGGTCGCGGCGATCGGCGAGCCCCACGGTCGAGATCACGGTGTCGATCCACTCACGATCGCCCTCGTCGCCGCCGAGGGTGAGCGGGAGCCGGATGTTCTCCTCGGCCGTGAGCGTGGGGATCAGGTTGAACGCTTGGAAGACGAAGCCGATCCGGGTCCGGCGCAGCTCGGTGAGCGCCGCGTCGTCGAGCGACGCGAGGTAGGTGTCGCCGACGTAGGCGGCACCGCTGGTCAGGGTGTCGAGCCCGGCGAGGCAGTGGAGCAGGGTCGACTTGCCCGAACCGGACGGCCCCATGATCGCGGTGAACCGCCCGCGATCGAACGCCACGGTCACCTCGTCGAGGGCCCGCACCTCGGCCCCGCCGCTGCCGTAGACCTTGCTCGCGTCGACGACGCCGGCGGCGGCGGCGGCGTGGACCGGGGCGTCGCCGTGGCCCGTCGGACCGGACGGCGTGACGGGGGCACCCGGATCGGAGGTCATGGTCCGCAGCATGGCTCACCCGTGGGTGGTCGGTCGAGGGTTTTCTCCCCGTCCGGCGGCGACGGGGCCCGAGGCGGCCGCGAGCGGTCGTCCGACACGCGATTCCCGCCCGGTCGGGAGCGAGCCGTACCCTGTCGTGGACGCAGGAACGCCCTCGCGTCGATCCGACCCTCCACGACCCGATGACCTGCGTCTCCTGCTCGCGACCGCTGCCCGCCGGTGCGCGCTTCTGCTCGTTCTGCGGTCACGAGGTCGGCGCGAACTCGCTGGAGGAGCGCCGGGTCGTCACCGTGCTGTTCGCGGACCTCGTCGGGTACACGACGCTGTCGGAGCACCTCGACCCGGAGCGCCTGAAGAGGCTCGTCGACGGTGCGTTCGAGCGGCTCATCGCCCAGATCGAGCGCTTCGGCGGGAGCGTCGACAAGGTGCTCGGCGACGGCATCCTCGCGCTGTTCGGGGCCCCCATCGCCCACGAGGACGATCCCGACCGGGCGGTGCGCGCCGCGATGGCGATGCACCGGGCGCTCGAGCGCTACGTGTCGTCGCACGACGACCTCGGCCGGCCGTTCCTCCTGCGCATCGGCGTGAACACCGGTGAGGTCGTCGTCGGGCGCACCTCGGGTCTCGACGACTACACCGCGATGGGTGACGTGGTCAACGTCGCCTCGCGGTTGCAGTCGATGGCTCCGCCGGGCGAGGTGTACGTCGGGTCGTCGACGGCCGCCGAGCTCTCCCCGTCGATCGAGCGCGTCCCGGTGGCGTCGACGACGGTGCGCGGCCGCGACCAGGCCGAGCAGATCTGGCACGTGACCGGCCTGGCCGACCACCCGACCCGCACGGTGACGCGCCACGACCTGCCCTTCGTGGGCCGGGTGCGCCAGAGCGAGCTGTTCGACTCGGTCACGAACCTCGTCGTGAACGGGGAGGGAGCGGTGGTCGCCGTGTCCGGCGAGGCGGGCAGCGGCAAGACCCGCCTGGTGGAGGAGGCGCTCTCGCGCTTCCCGAGTCCGCGGGTGGTGGTCTTCTCGGGGACCTGCGCCCCGTACGGCGAGACGAACGTGTGGGCGCCGATGGCGACCGCGCTCCAGAAGCTCATCCCCGCCGGCGCCGACGAGTCCCCCGAACGGTTGCGCGCGATCGTCGAGGAGAAGGGTCTCGAGCTGTACGGCTTCGACTCCTCCGATCCCCGCCTGCAGCGCTTCGTGGAGGGTGCCGCGCACCTGTTCGGCCTCCCGTCCGAGCTCGACGAGGTCGCACCGGGCCAGGCGCGCGAGATCTTGATGCAGGTGGTCGTCGAGGGCGTGCACCGGCGTTCGCAGGGCGCGCCGGTGGTGGTCTGGATGGACGACCTGCAGTGGGCGGACTCGATGCTGCTCGAGCTGCTGGCCCGCCTCGCCCGCTCGCTGGCCGATCGACCCGTGCTGCTCGTCACCGCCCAGCGCGACAACGCGGAGATCGACTGGCCGCCGGCGCAGGAGCGCCCGATCTCGTTGCGCATGCCGCTCGACCCGTTGACCCGCGAGCAGTCCGAGCGCCTCGTGCGGTCGGTGCTCGGCGAGGAGGTCTCGCCGGACCTCGTCGACCGGTTGTTCGAGCGCAGCGGCGGGAACCCGCTGTTCCTCACCCAGCTCGCCGAGGTGACCCGGGATCGGCCGGGGGAGACGAAGCTCCCCGGTTCGCTCCGAGCGCTGATCGCCGCGCGGCTCGACGCGCTGTCGACGTCGCAGCGCCAGGTGATCGACAACGCCGCCGTGCTCGGATCGACGGGTCCCCTCGCCGCGCTCGAGCAGTTCGCGCAGGAGATGAGCCAGCCCTTCGTCCCCGACGACCTCGACGACCTCGACCGCCTCGGCCTGCTGCACATCGACGACGGCTGGTGGGGCTTCCGCTCCGACGTGGTCCGCGAGGTCGCGTACCAGACGCTGACCAAGTCGGCGCGTGCCCAGCGCCACGCGGGCGTCGCGTCGGTGATGCGTGCGGGCCAGGTGGGGCCGATCGACCAGTGGGCGCACCACGCCGCCGCGGCCGCCGAGCTCGTCGCCGAGATCGGGCCCGTCGTCGGGGTCGACGACGGGATCGCCGAGATCGCGGTCGACCTCCTCACGCGGTCCGCGGAGCGCTCCCTCGACGTCGGCGCGTTCGCGCAGGCGATGCACCAGGCGAGCAGGGCGCTGGCGCTGCTGCCGACGGAGCGGGACTCGCCGACCGAGACCGATCCCGGGACCGATCTCGTGGTCGGCACCGGGACCGGCGAGATCGCCGAGGCGGTGCTCCACCTCCGGTTGCTGCGCGCCACCGCCGCTCTCGAGCGACGCCGGTCGGGTGCCGCCGAGGAGGACGCGCGCGCGGTCCTCGAGGCCGCCGTCGCGGCCGGCGACGTGTGCCGTGAGGCGATCGCGCGTCGCCTGGTCGGCGTGATCGCCCAGCAGCAGGGCGACATCGAGACCGCGCGCCACGAGCTGTCGAGGAGCGTGGAGCTGCTGCGGTCGGTGGACGACCGGCGCGAGCTGATCACCTCGCTCAGCGACCGTGGCTTCGTCGAGGTGTTCGGCGGATCGCTCCCCGAGGCCGAGCGCATCCTCGCCGAGGCCCAGCAGATGGCCGCCGAGGACGACGACCGACGTCAGCTGGCCTGGATCCGCCAGCACCAGGCGTGGGTCGCGTTCCTGTCCGGCGACACCGAGCTCGCCGAGGAGCGGCTCGTGCTGTCGTCGGGCCTGTTCGACGACCTCGGGGACCGCAGCGGCACCGGGTGGGCGATGGGGCTGCTCGCCTACGTCCACTTCTTCGAGCGGCGCTTCGCCGATGCCGAGGAGCTGGCGACGACCGTGCGGCGCGACGCGGTCGAGCTGGGTGAGCTGTGGGGACCGGCGATGATGGACGCGCTGCTCGCGTCGATCCGTCTGTGGACGGGGCGCTTCAGCGAGGCCGAGGAGCTCTCGCGGCGGGCGCTCGGTGGCTTCCGCGACCTGAACGACCGCTTCGGCATCGTCCAGGCGCTCGCTCCGCGCATGCGCGCCCTGGCGGCGCTCGGACGGGGTCAGGAGGCCGAGCGAACCCTCGAGGAGTCGATGTCGATGGCCGACACCTTCGGCGACCTCGCGATCCCCACGGTGGCGGCCGCGGGGACGGCTGGGCACCTCGGCCTCGGGGCTCGGGCGGTGTCGTTGGCCGAGGTCGCCGTGCACCGGGCACGCTCGATGCACTCCGACGGTTCCGAGGCGCGCATCCACCTCGCGCTCGGGCGCTGCCAGGTCGGCGACGCCGACGGCGCGCTCGCCGAGCTGATCGAGGTGCGCTCCGACACCCCGTACCTGCGCTGCGTGCGTGCCCTCGCGTCCGCGATGTCGGGCATGGTCGACGAGGCGGTGGTCGATGCCGACTCCGTGGTCGCGGACGAGACGTCGACGTACCTCGACGTCGTGATCGCGCAGGTCGCCGCCGGGGGCGCGCTGCTGGCGGTCGACGTCGAGCGCGGTGACGAACGCCTGGAGCGCGCTCGCGCCACGGCGCGCGGCGCCGGTGACGCCGTGGCGATCGCGCTGGCGACCACGGCGCACGTGCGGCTCGGATCGGGTGCCGACGTCGAGCCCGTCGATCACCTCGGGGAGGGATGGCACACCGTCATCTCGTGCCTCGCGGACGTCGTCGCCGCGCAGCGGGGAGCGGTGTCGTGAACGGCGGGTACCCGACGGGGCTGATCGTGGGTCGCTTCGACCCGCCCCACCTCGGCCACTCGCACATGATCGACGCGGCGCTCGAGCGCTGCGAGCGCCTGGTCGTGTTCGTCAACTCCTCGTTCGCCCACGACAGCGTGCCGGGTGAGCTGCGCGGGATGTGGCTCTCCCAGCTGCACCCGACGGCGACGGTCCGCGTGGTGCGGCACCACCTCGACACCGACTTCGACGACGAGGAGCTGTGGGCGCGGTGGATGGCGCTGTTCCGCGAGCACTGGCCCTACGTAGACGGACCCCACGCGGTGTTCTCGTCGGACACCTACGTGTCGGGGATCGCGCAGCGCTTCGACGCCGAGGCCGTGCGCGTCGACCCCGAGCGCGAGGCCGTCCCGATCAGCGCGACGCAGATCCGCGACCGACCGGCCGACCACCTGCACATGGTGGCGCCGCCGGTGCGGTCGTGGATCGAGTCGAACTGGCTGGTCTGACGGGCCGGCCCGGGTTCGGCCGGCCGTCGACGCCCGTCAGCGGTTCGGCTGCTTGGTGACGCGCAGGTAGGGCTTGACCGCGTCCCAGCCGGCGGGGAACAGCTTCTCGGCCTCCTCGTCGGACACGGCCGGCACGATGATCACGTCGTCGCCGTCGGTCCAGTCGGCCGGGGTGGCGACCTTGTGGTCGGCGGTGAGCTGCAGCGAGTCGATCACGCGCAGGATCTCGTCGAAGTTGCGCCCGGTCGAGGCGGGGTAGGTCAGCGTGAGCTTGACCTTCTTGTCGGGCCCGATCACGAACACCGACCGCACCGTCAAGGTGTCGTTCGCGTTCTCGTGGACCATGTCGTACTTGTCCGCGACCGAGCGGTCGGGGTCACCGATCATCGGGAAGTTGACCGCTTCGCCCTGGGTCTCCTCGATGTCCTTCTCCCATTCGACGTGGCGGTCGACCGGATCGACCGAGAGGCCGATGACCTTGACGTTGCGCTTCTCGAACTCGGACTTGAGCTTGGCCACCGCGCCGAGCTCGGTGGTGCACACCGGCGTGAAGTCGGAGGGGTGGCTGAACAGCACCCCCCACGATTCGCCCAACCACTCGTGGAAGCTGATGTCGCCCTGGGTGGTGGGTGCGGTGAAGTCGGGGGCGGTGTCTCCGAGGCGGACGGCCATGGTGATCTCCTCAGTGCTCGGGGGTGGTGCTGGCGGACGGTGGTCGACGGCGAGGGTAACGAGCCGCCGCCGAAACCCGACAGGTCAGGTCGGGTTTCTGCGGGGCGCCTCCGATCGGTGCGACCGTCCGACGCCGGGCGCGGTCGAGCGCGTGCGCGCCGTGCCCGACGGTGGTTGCATGGGGCCATGAGCATCCCCGTGGAACTCGACGTGCTGCGCTCGACGACGGAGGAGGAGTACGGCTGGGCCTACCTGCTCACCGTCGGTGACGACGCACGCCCCAAGATCGTCGCGTGCGGCGCCGAGTGGCACGACGACGTGCTGTGCTTCGCCGCGGGTGGCGGCAGCGCGCGCAACGCACGGGCGCGTTCGTCGGTGACCGTCACCTACCCCCCGCTCGACCCCGAGGGGTACACCCTGATCGTCGACGGCGATGCGTCGGTCGAGGACGAGGGGGATGCGCCGAGGGTCCACGTCCGGCCCACCGGGGCGGTCCTGCACCGCCCCGCCCCCGCCGGGTTCACGAACACCTCCACCGGGTGCAGCCACGACTGCGCGCCGGTCGACGCCTGAGCGGACGCGGCGCTCTGCGTTCCTAGACTGGGCGCCCTGCCTCCGTAGCTCAGTCGGATAGAGCGTTCGCCTCCTAAGCGAAGGGCCGCAGGTTCGATTCCTGCCGGAGGCGCGACCACCACCGATCGCACCACGTGATCGCCCCCCCGGCTCGCCGTCCGGCGGACCGCCCCGGTCATCGTCCGGCCGCGACGGGCCGTCGAGCGGGTCAGGCGTCGCCGCACGCGCCGGCGACGTGCGGGTACGGGTTCCGCGCCGACCCGTCGAGGTGGGTCTCGAAGTGCAGGTGCGGCCCGTGGGCGTTGCCCGTGCTGCCGACCCGACCGATCACCTCGCCCGCGCGCACCTCCCGGCTGTCGCCGACCCAGTCGTCGAGGTGGGCGTAGTAGAACCGGTCGCCGTCCGGCGCGGTGAGCCAGATCGCACGTCCCCCCAGGCGGCTGTCCTTGAACTGGGCGACCCCGTCACGCACCGCGACGACCGGCACCCCGCGATCGGCGATCATGTCGACGCCGATGTGGCCCCTCCCGCCCGATCGAGCCGCCCCCCAGCTGTCGACGAACGTCGAGGCGCCGTCGAGCGGGCACGCGGCGAGGGGGCCGTGGCCGATCGGTGCGACGGGGTCGAGGCCCTCCCCGGCGCCGATCGCGCCGGCGGCGGCGTGGAGACCGAACCCGCCGCCGATGGCCTCGGCCTCGGCCTCGGTCGCAGGCGCGGCCTCGGTCCCGGCCTCGGTCCCGGTCTCGGCCTCGGTCCCGGTCTCGGCCTCGGGCGCGGCCAGGGCCGGTTCGGTGGGGGCGGCGGCGCCGACCGTGGCGACCAGGGCGGCGAGCGCCGCCGTGAGCCGACGCGAGGGTGTCCGCGTCGTGACGGGCCGAGCGGTGCGGTTCCGGAGGATCACGGGCGATGAGGCTACGGAACGGTGTCGGAAGCGTTGCGGAGGTGTGTCGGACATCACGGACCGTGGTGCGCTCAGCCGATCGGGTGGTGCCCTCCCCCGCTCGGCCGGCACCTCGAACGACCGGCGGCGCCGTCCCGGCCGGGTGGTCTCCCGGCGGACGGCGGTCGCGTCGTGACCCCCGCACCGGGTGGGGTACCGTTCGATCAGATCCGAACGGGGGTTCACGGATGGGGTACGAGGAGTCGAGCACGAGCGCCGACCCGGTCGAGGACTGGGTCGTCGACTGGGATTGGTTGGATCCGTCGTGGGGGACCGACGCGATCGACATCTGGAACGCCGTGCGCGAGGTCACGCCGATGGCGATGACCGAGCGCTACGGACGTGCGTTCATGCCGGTCACGATGGAGGCGGTGTCCGCGATCGCGAAGGACACCGAGAACTTCTCCTCGCAGTGGGTGTCGGTCGCGCAACCCGACGCCGTCCGTCGGCCCGCCCCACCGATCACGTCCGACCCGCCTCACCACCAGGGCCACCGCCGGCTCCTGCTCCCCTCGTTCAGCCCGAGGCAGATCGAGCCGATGGAGGACGAGCTGCGCGAGTACTGCCGCGAGCTGATCGAGGCCATCGGCGGCGACGAGACCGCCGACGCCGCGGCTCAGTACTCCCAGCACATCCCGGTGCACGGGATCGCCCAGATGATCGGCGTCCCCGACTCCGACGCCGAGGTGTTCCGCGACTGGATCCACCGCAACTTCCAGCTCGCGCCGCGAGACAACCGGGTGCGCGAGGAGGTCACCGCCGACATGCGGGCGTACTTCGGCGATCTGCTCGACGCTCGGCGCGACGATCCGCGCGACGACCTCGCATCGCTGATCGAGCACGCCGAGATCGACGGGGAACCCGTCGACCGGGAGCTGAAGCTGGGCTACCTGCTGCTGCTGATCCTCGCGGGGATCGACACGACGTGGAGCGCGATCGGGTCCGGCCTGTGGCACCTCGGAACCCACCCCGACGACCTCGCCCGGTTGCGCGACGTCCCGTTCGACGACCCCCTCTGGCTCACGATGAGCGAGGAGGTGCTCCGCTACTACGCACCGGTCACGATGGGCCGCCGGGTGGTCGGCGACACCGTCGTGGCGGGGTGCCCGGTCCACGCCGGCGACCAGGTGCTGGTCACCTTCCCCGCCGCGAACCACGACCCCGACGCCTTCGAGCGGTCCGACGAGTTCGTCATCGATCGCGAGGTCAACCGGCACGTCGCGTTCGGCCTCGGGATCCATCGGTGCCTCGGCTCGAACCTCGCCCGCCTCGAGATGGAGGTCGCCTTCCAGGAGTGGTGCGCCGCCTTCCCCGAGTACCGCGTCGACGGATCGCGCGAGACGACGTGGACGAGCGGGCAGATCCGGGGGCCGCGGACCATCCCGGTCGTCCTGCGGTGACGGAGCACCACCTCCACCCGCGACCGGCCGTGCGGCCGACCGACGACCACCAGCGGAGCACGAGCACGAGAGGCGGACCGACGCCATGACCTTCGACGGGATCTGGGAGACGGACAACCCACCGAGCCGGAAGTGGCCGCTGTACACGCGGGGCAACGTCGGCGAGGTGTTCCCGGAGGTCGTGCTCCCGTTCACCTGGGACCTGATCGGCAAGGCCGCCGAGGACGGGTGGCGCCAGGCGTTCGAGAAGATGGGTCTCGTGGCCGACGGGGACTTCCCCGACGACGAGCCGATGATCATCCTCGGCGTGTTCGGCGGCTACTGCTACATCAACGCGAGCTACGTCCGGATCCTCGGCGTCCGCGCCCCGGGCGGGAAGGTGGAGAACATCGACTCGATGTTCTTCGGCGAGTCCGACGCCCCCGACCACGTCGCGCGCGACGGGGACAGGAGCGTCCGTGCATCGCTCCGGCTGGGCAGGACCCTGCTGCGCCTCCTGCGCACCTCGGAGCTCCCTGCTCTCGAGCACGACGAGGCCGAGGTCGACCGCTTCGTCGCGCGGTACCCCGGAGGCGATGCGTCGAACGCCGAGCTGATGGCGTACTGCCGCTCGTTCGCCCCGTTGTTCGAGCACCTCTTCTCCCGCCACATCGACAACACCTTCTCGAACGCGCTGGTGTCCGGAGCGATGATCGATCTGGTCGCCGGGTCCGGGCACCCCGACCTGGTCGTGTCGATCCTCGGCGGGATCGGTGACGTCGAGTCGGCGGCGCCGTCGGCCGCGATGTGGGAGCTGTCGCGCCTCGACGCCGACTCCGATGCGTACCGGACGGGGTTCGCCCGCTTCCTCCACGAGTTCGGGAGCCGGGGGCCCAACGAGTGGGACATCGGGTCCGACCCGTGGATGTTCCGCCCCGAGGTGGCCACCGCCGCGATCGAGGCGATGCGTCGTGCGGACACCGGGCGCGATCCGGTGCGTCTGCAGGCCGCCCTCGCGTCCGGCCGGGCGGAAGCGGTGGAGCGCGTCCGCTCGTCGCTCAACGTCGTCGACCGCTACCGGTTCGACAAGGCGCTGGCCGCGACGATCGTGTTCTCGCAGGGACGGGAGCGGTCGAAGACGACCGTCATCCGGGCGATCCAGGCCGTGCGCGAGGCGCAGCGGGTGATGCACGAGCGTGCGGCGGGCGACGGTGGGGCCGAGGAGCGCTGGAAGAGCTGCCTGCTCGACGTCGACGACTTCGAGGCCCACCTCGACGACCCCGCCGCCTACCGCGACCTGATCGACGAGCGCGCCGAGCTCCACGCCCGGCTCACGGATTCGGTGCCGCCGTTCGTCGTCGACGGGATCGTCCCCCCGCTCGAGCGCTGGGACTCGCGGGCGACGACCGCCGAGCGCCTCGCCGTCGGCACGACCGTCCAGGGGATCGCCGGGTGCCCCGGGGTGGCACGAGGCCGGGCGCGCGTCGTGATGGACGCGGGCGATCCGGGTGATCTCGGCGCCGGCGACGTGCTCGTCGCACCGATCACCGACCCGTCGTGGACGCCGCTGTTCCTCGCGGTCGAGGCGGTGGTCGTCGACGTCGGCGCGACGATGAGCCACGCGGTGATCGTGAGCCGCGAGCTCGGCATCCCGTGCGTGGTCAGCGCCGTCGGCGCGACGCGCTCCATCCCCGACGGCGCCGAGATCGAGGTCGACGGCGACACCGGTCGGGTGACGATCCTGTCGCACCCGTCCTGACCGCCGTCGGCCGGGACCGCTGGGCGACCGCGCCGTTCGGCCCTCGACCGCCCCGCACCGGGGGCGCCCCGCGGTCGTCCGCGCCGCCTGCGTGGCCGTCGCCGGACCCACCGGTTCGGTGCGGTGGGGCGGATGAGGCATGATGACGGTGGTCACATCGGCCAAAGCAGCGGGACGAACGGACCGGGGGAATCGGAATGAAGCAGTTGTCAGGGCTCGATGCGAGCTTCCTGTACATGGAGACGCCGAACACGTACGGGCACGTCAACGGCCTCGCGATCTACGAGCGACCGTCGGAGGACTTCGATCCCTTCGAGCACGTCCACGAGCGGTTCGGGGTCCTCGTCGGCCACCTCGAGCCGATGCGTCGACGCCTGGTCGAGGTGCCGTTCGGGCTCGACCACCCGTATTGGATCGACGACCCGGACTTCGACATCGACTACCACGTCCGCCACATCGGTCTCGCCCCTCCCGGTGCCGCGGACCAGCTCTGCGAGCAGGTGGCGCGCATCGTCGGGCGACACATGGACCGGCGCCGACCGCTGTGGGAGGTCTACGTCATCGAGGGCCTCGCGGACGGTCGCTGGGCGATGCTCACCAAGTACCACCACGCCACCATCGACGGGGCGTCGGGGGTGATGATGCTGCGCATCCTCACCGACCCCGAGCGCGACGCCGAGTGGACGCGCGAGCCGGTGCCGTGGAAGGGGGAGGCCATCCCGAGCGACATCGACCTCCTCTCCGCGACGGTGCGCCACCTCGTCGCCAACCCGGTCAAGGCCGCCCGCCTGCAGCTGAAGCTGATCCGCTCGCTCGCCGAGTCGGCCGGGATCGACAGCGTCAGCGGCGCCGCCACGCAGGCGCGCGACGCGATCAAGGCCCTCGTCACCCCCGCGAAGGATCGCGAGTCGAGCGAAGCGAGCGTCTCCATCCCGGTCACGCCGGCGCCGCCGACCCCGTGGAACGCATCGGTCACCCCGAACCGCCGGTTCGCCATGCGCTCGGTGTCGCTGGACAACATCAAGGCGTTGAAGGACGCGACCGAGGGGACGATCAACGACGTCGTCATGGCCATCTGCACCGGTGCGCTGCGCGAGTACCTGCTCCGCCACGGATGCCTGCCCGATGAGCCGTTGCGGGCGATGGTGCCGGTCTCGATCCGAACGGGCGACGAGGACGACGTGTGGACCAACCGGGTGTCGGGCATCGTCGCCGACCTCCCCGTCAACTGCGCGGATCCCGTCGAGCGCGTCGCTCTGTGCCGCGAGGCGATGAACCTGGCGAAGCGCCAGATGGACCTCGTCCCCGCGGAGACGATGATGGAGGCGTCGCAGATCACCTCGCCGGTGATCGCCGCCTCCGCGATCCGACTGGTCGGTCGGCTCAAGCTCGCCGACCGCGTGAACTCACCGATCAACGTCGTGGTGTCGAACGTCCCCGGCCCCCGCGAGGCGCTCTACTTCGCGGGAGCGAGGCTGGATGCCTACATCCCGGTCTCGACGATCTCCGACGGGGTCGGCCTGAACATCACGGTGCACAGCTACGAGGACCGCCTGGACTTCGGGCTGATCGCCGATCGCGAGCTCGTCCCCGACCTGTGGGAGCTCACCGACCTGCACGTCGACGAGGTCGCCCGCCTGTTCGAGGCGACCGGAGCGGAATGGGCCGTCGCGCCCAAGCCCCCGCCGATGCGCGTCGGCGTCGCCGGTGCCGATCCGCTGCCGCCGAGCAGCGACGTCGTCGCCGAACGGATCGCGACCAAGCGGGCGGTGGCCGGCCCCTCGGTCGGGGCGAAGGCGCCCGCCGGGAAGGCGGCGTCGAAGACGACCGCTTCGAGGAAGGCCGCGTCGAGGAAGGCCGCGTCGACGAAGGCCGCGTCGAAGAAGGCCGCATCGAGGAAGGCCGCGTCGAAGAAGGCCGCGTCGAGGAAGAAGGCCACGTCGAAGAAGGAGGCGTCCTCCAAGAAGGCCGCGACGTCGAGGGCGGCGACGACGTAGAGGGCCGACGGTCGCGGGTCGAGGCCCGCCGCCGTCGGCGTTCGTCGGCGGACCCGTTCGTCGGCGTTCCCGTTCGGTCGCAGCGCATCGGGCGGGGTTCTGTACGGTCGCCGCCATGGATTTCGAGATCTCCGCGTCCACCCAGAAGTTCCTCGACGAGCTCGACGAGTTCATCGAGTCGACGATCGTCCCGATGCAATCGGAGGACGACAACGACCGGTTCTTCGACCACCGGCGCGAGGACTCGCGCACCGACTGGGACCGAGACGGCCTCCCCAACGCGGAGTGGGAGGCGCTGCTCGGCAAGATGCGGCGCGCCGCGGACGACGCCGGGTTCTACCGCCACCAGCTCCCGGAGCGCTTCGGCGGCAAGGGCGGCACCAACCTCGAGATGGCGATCGTGCGCGAGCACCTCGCACGCAAGGGGCTCGGGCTGCACAACGACCTGCAGAACGAGAGCTCGATCGTCGGCAACCTCGTCACCGTGCTGATGATGGAGAAGTACGGCTCTGACGCGCAGCAGGAGGAGTGGATCCCGAAGATGCTCGCCGGCGAGGCCCGGATCGGGTTCGGGCTGACCGAGCCGCTCCACGGGTCCGACGCCACCTGGATGGAGACCACCGCGGTGCGTGACGGCGACGAGTGGATCATCAGCGGCGAGAAGTACTGGAACACCGGGCTGCACCACGCGACCCACGACTACATCTTCGCCCGCACCTCGGGTGAGCCCGGTGACGGGCGCGGGATCACCTGCTTCATCACGCCCACCGACTCGCCGGGGTTCTCGGTCGAGGAGTTCATGTGGACGTTCAACATGCCGACCGACCACGCGCACGTGAAGCTGGACGAGGTGCGCGTCGGCCACGACACGATCCTCGGCGAGGAGGGCATGGGGCTGCAGACCGCCCAGCTGTTCGTCCACGAGAACCGGATCCGCCAGGCGGCGTCGTCGCTCGGTGCGGGCCTGCACTGCATCGACCGCGCCGTCGAGTGGGCGAACGACCGGGTCACCTTCGGCAAGCGGCTCTCCACCAACCAGGCGATCCAGTTCCCGCTCGCCGAGCTGTACACCGAGGCCGAGATGCTGCGCGCCCTGATCCACAAGACGGCGTGGCAGCTCGACGAGGGCTACGACCACATGGAGATCACCGACAAGGTCGCGATGTGCAACTACCGCGGGAACCGGTTCTGCTGCGACGCCGCCGACCGGGCGATGCAGACCTGCGGTGGCGAGGGCTACAACCGTGCGATGCCCTTCGAGCACATCTACCGCCACCACCGCCGCTACCGGATCACCGAGGGGTCCGAGGAGATCCAGATCCGCAAGGTCGCGGGCAAGCTGTTCGGGTTCGCGGGCCGGGCGAAGGGCTGACGCCGGTCGTCGGTCGATGCCCGGAGGCGCCGCACCTCGCGCGACCTCCGGGCGTCGGATCAGGACCGGGCGTAGACGGTGACCTGGCGGGAGTGGAAGCGGAACAGCAGCAGCCCGATCAGCGCCACCGCCAGGCCGGCCACGAGGCGAGCGACGGATGCGATGCGGATCTGGCGGTGGACCTCGTCGCGGATGATCGTGATCGAATCGATCACCTCGGCCGGCACCGCGGACTCGGAGCCGATCTGCTCCTCGAGGTTCTCGCAGTACGCGTCCTCGGGCGAATCGGCGCAGAACAGCTCGTACTCCTCCTCGAGGTTCGTCCGGTTGAAGTCCTCGAACAGCCCGACGCCCTCCTCGGCGATCGCCGTCGCACCGACGAAGCCGCGGTCCCACCCGTCGCGCAAGCCCGCGTCGGGGGAGATCACCGAGACCAGCGACGAGATCGCGAGCAGGATGCCGCCGATCATCATCACCCCTCCGGTCGCGCAGGCGCCGAAGAGGTAGACCGAGCGCACCCACGTGGCCTCGTCGGCGGGCGGCCCGGTCCGGTCGGGCCCGTCGTCGTCGGCGGTGGTGCTCGCCGCGGAGGTGGACGGGGGCCTCGGTGCGTCGAAGCCGACCGGGGGACCGGCCGGTGTCGTCGACGCCGCGTCGTCGTCGTTCCAGGAGCTGTCGGTCATCGGCGCGACCGTAATCAAGCCGTCGGGTGCGCGCGTGCGAACCGCCGAGCTCGATCGTCACCCGGGCGTCGTCGCCCGGGCGACGGCGATCAGACGTCGGCGATCGGGGCGACGATCGTCTCGGCGAGCTGGTCGGCCTTCGCGTCGACGCCGTCGCCGCCCAGCAGCATGAACGCCGGAGCGATCGTGCGCGACACCCCGACCGAGGCGAGCTCCTCGGCCGCGCCCACCGGGTCGTCGCCGAACAGGCCCGGGTGCGCGGCGGTGATCTCGATGGCCGACGGATCGCGGTCGTGGTCGGCGGCCGTCTGGTGGACGACGTCGATCATCCGCCGGAGCTCGTCGATCGTGCCCTTGCCGGGGAAGAAGCCGTCGCCGAGGCGCCCGGCGCGGCGGGCCGCGGCGTCGGAGTGGCCGCCGACGACGATCGGGACGCGACCGCCGGGGGGCTTGGGGTTCGACGAGACGTCGTGGAACGAGGTGAACTCGCCGTCGTGGGAGGCGCCGTCGCCGGCCCACAGGGCGCGCATCGCGTGGACGTTGTCGTCGGTGCGCGCGCCGCGTCGCTCCCAGGGCACTCCGATCGCGGCGAACTCCTCCTCCAGCCAGCCGACCCCGATCCCGAGCTGGAGCCGACCTCCCGACAGGCTGGCGAGCGTCGCCACCTCCTTCGCGAACACCACCGGGTTGCGCTCGGGCAGGATCACGATGCCCGTGCCGAGCACCAGCCGGGTCGTGCGCGCCGCGACGAACGACAGCCAGATCAGCGGGTCGGGGATGGCGCTGGATTCGTCACCGGGCATCTTCCCCGACGGGGAGTACGGGTACCGGGAGTCGTACTCGCGCGGCCAGATGACGTGCTCGACGGTCCACAGCGACTCGATCCCGGCGCGCTCGGCGGCGGTCGCGAGCGCGACCACCCCCTCGGCCTCGGCGAAGGGTCCGGTGTTGGCGAAGGCGACTCCGAGCTTCATGCGGCGACCGTACCGAAGCGGCCCGCTCGGGCCGGTAGCGGCCAGACTGTGGCGATGACCGACGCGACCTCCGATGCGACTCGCGACCCGGCGTCGTCGGCGCGCACCGACGACGTCGACTACCTGCGTCGGATCCTCAACGCACGGGTGTACGACGTCGCGCTCGAGACCCCGCTCGAGCGCGCCGCCGACCTGTCACGGCGCCTCGGCAACACCGTGCTGCTCAAGCGCGAGGACCTGCAACCGGTGTTCTCGTTCAAGATCCGAGGCGCGTACAACAAGATGGCGAACCTCGACCCCGACGTGCTGGCGCGCGGGGTGATCGCCTCCTCGGCCGGCAACCACGCCCAGGGGGTCGCGGTCGCCGCGAACGAGCTCGGCTGCCGGGCCGTGATCGTGATGCCGACGACGGCGCCGGCGCTCAAGATCGACGCGGTCGCGGCGCGCGGTGCCGAGATCGTCCTCCACGGCGAGTCGTACACGGAGGCCTACGAGCACGCCCGCCGACTGATGGGTGAGCTGGGGCTCACCTTCGTCCACCCCTTCGACGACCCCGACGTCATCGCCGGCCAGGGAACGATCGCGATGGAGGTCCTGCGCCGACACGGGCGACCGATCCACGCGATCTTCGCGGCGATCGGCGGAGGCGGGCTGATCTCGGGGATCGCCGCCTACGTCAAGCAGGTCCGACCGGAGATCAAGGTGATCGGGGTGCAGCACGTCGACTCCGACGCGATGCGGCGGTCGATCGCGGCGGGGCGGCGCGTCGAGCTCGACCACGTCGGTCTGTTCTCCGACGGGACGGCGGTCAAGGCGGTCGGACTGGAGACCTTCCGCCTCGTCGAGCGCTACGTCGACGACATCCTCGTGGTCGACACCGACGAGACGTGCGCCGCGATCAAGGACGTGTTCACCGACACCCGCACCCTGCTGGAGCCGGCGGGCGCGCTCTCGGTGGCCGGAGCGAAGCGCTACGTCGACGCGACGGGCATCTCCGGCGAGACGCTCGTGGCCGTGGCGTGCGGGGCGAACATGAACTTCGACCGCCTGCGGTTCGTGTCCGAGCGCGCCGAGATCGGCGAGCGGCGCGAGGCGGTCTTCGCCGTGACGATCCCCGAGACCCCGGGCAGCTTCCGGCGGTTCTGCGAGCTGGTGGGGGAGCGCAACGTCACCGAGTTCAACTACCGGATCAGCGACGAGGCCGAGGCGCACGTGTTCGTCGGGGTCAGCGTGCGGACGCGTGCGGACGCCGACTCGCTGGCGGAGACCTTCCGAGCCGCCGGGTTCGCGACGCTCGACCTCACCGACGACGAGTTGGCCAAGGTCCACCTGCGGCACCTCGTCGGGGGGAAGTCGACGTACGCGTCCGACGAGGTCCTCCAGCGCTTCGAGTTCCCCGAGCGGCCCGGGGCGCTGATGACCTTCCTGCAGGCGATGCAGCCGAACTGGAACATCTCGCTGTTCCACTACCGCAACCACGGTTCCGACAGCGGTCGGGTCCTCGTCGGGATGCAGGTTCCGCCGTCGGACCAGGGCGACTTCGCCGACTTCCTCACCGAGCTCGGGTACCGCCACTGGGACGAGTCGGACAACCCCGCCTACAAGCTGTTCCTCTGACCTGCGCCGCTCCGTCAGGCGAGGAGGTGGCCGGCGATGATCATCTTGCGGACCTCGGTGGTGCCGGCGCCGATCTCGAGCAGCTTCGTGCCGCGGAACAGCCGGTTGATCTCGGTCTCCCAGATGTAACCGTTGCCGCCGTGGATCTGCACCGCGTTGTCGAGCACCTCGTTGCACGTGTTCGCGGCGTACATGACCGCGGCGGCCGACCGGGCGTGGATCTCGCCGCGACCCGCCTCGCCCGGCCCGATGCGGTCGCACTCCGCGAGCACCTGCCAGCAGTAGGTCCGCATCGTCTCGACCCAGACGTACATGTCGGCGAGGCGTGACTGGATCATCTGGAAGCTCGAGATCGGCTGGCCGAACTGCTCGCGCGCCCGGGAGAACTCGACCGAGAGCTCGAGGGCGCGCTCGGCCATCCCGACGTTGATCGTCGCGATGATCGCCCGCTCGAGATCGAGGCCGCTCATCACGATCTTGTGCCCCTCGTCGATCTCGCCCAGCACGTTCTCGGCGGGGACGACCATGTCGTCGAAGTGCAGCTCGGCGGTCTGGCTCCCGCGGAACCCCATCTTCACCAGCTTCTGGGCCACCTCGAAGCCCGGCGTGTCGCACTCGACGACGAACGCGGTGATGCCCTTCGAGCCGGCGTCGGGTGTCGTCTTCGCGTACAGCAGGCAGACGTCGGCGACGGGCCCGTTGGTGATGTAGAGCTTGGATCCGTTGATCACGAAGGTGTCGCCGTCGCGCACCGCCGTCGTGCGCATCGAGCCGAGGGCATCGGACCCGGCACCGGGCTCGGTGAGTCCGAGGCAGCCGGTCCACTCACCCGAGCAGAGCTTGGGCAGGAACCGCTCGCGGATGTCGGCGTCGCCGTTCGCGTGGATGTTGTTGGCGCACAGGTTGTCGTGGGCGACCCACGACAGGCCGAACGCGTGGTTGTAGCGCGAGAAGGCCTGGAGGACGAGCCCCGCCTCGAGCAGACCCATCCCGGCACCGCCGTACTCCTCCGGGATCGTCGCCCCGAGCAGCCCCGCGGACCCGAGGGTCGCCATCAGGTCGTCGGGCCACCACTCGTCGTCGTCCATCTTCTGGGCGAGGGGCAGCAACTCGTTGCGCCCGAAGCGATCGGCGACCTCGAGCAGCGCCTGCTGATCGTCGGTGAGAGCGAACTGGGTCATGGGCGGATCGTACGCGTCGACCCCGTCGGCGTCACCGTCGTCGCGTCGATGCGCCGGTCGCGACGGGCCACCGGTCGCGGCCGGTCACAGCTCGACCCGGCGACCGCCCGGACCCGCCACGCTCGCACGCAGCCCGACGCCGTCGGCGGGTGCGACGTCGACCAGACCCAGCGCACGCCGCACCTCCTCCGCGCCCGGTGCGTCGATCGGATCGGCGGCGCGCAAGGAGACGAGGTGGAGCCCCGACGGCGTCGTCCTCGACGGGTGAGGCGTGGGTCCCCAGTCGATCAGGAACGGGATGGTGGCGCTCGACGGCGCGGGGGACGTGAGGCGCCAGCGCAGCTCCTCGCCGTCGGGGGTGACCCGGCTCATCGGGACGGGATCGCCGGGGTCGTGGCCGGCGGAGCGGCACCGCTCGACGAGCGACTCGAGGGTCTCGCCCCCGTCGACGTCCGGTCGCACGGCGAAGCCGACGAGGCGGTCGCCGTCGACGTCGTCGATGCCGAACGGGCGGGGAGCGTCCGGTGGCGGCTGGGAACCATCCGGCGCGATCACCTCGAGGTAGGCGCCGCCGCCGAGCGCGGCCAGGGCGTTGCGAGTGCCGCGACCGGGGTGCGACCCTCCCGGCGCCGGGCGCACGCCGAGCGTCGAGGAGAACCACGCCGTCGCCCGCTCCAGGTCGGCGACGGCGTACACGAGGTGGTCGACGACGGCCATCGCCCCATCGTGGCACCCGGGCGGGGGCCGTCCCCGTCGGCGGGGTGCGTGCCCCCGGTGCCCCGGGCGCTCGCTCCGGGCCGCCGCCCACCCGCCCCGGCCACCTCCGTCGACGACCCCGTCGGCTACGTTCCGCCCGATGGACGACACGGAGTTCGAAGGACGGGTGGCGATCGTGACGGGGTCGTCCAGCGGGATCGGCGAGGCGACCGCCAGGAGGCTCTCGGCGCTCGGCGCGACGGTGGTGGTCAACTCGTCGTCGTCGGTCGATGCGGGGACCGCCGTGTCGGACTCGCTGCCGGGCGAGTCGATCTACGTGCGCGCCGACATCGCCGACCAGGAGCAGGCCCACGACCTCGTGGATCGCACGGTCGAGGAGTACGGCCGGCTCGACGTCGTCGTCAACAACGCCGGCTGGACCACCCAGGTCGACCACGCCGACCTCGACGCCCTCACCGACGAGATCTTCCGCAAGACGTTCGAGGTGAACGTGTTCGGCACGTGGTGGCTGACGCGGCGGGCGATCCCGCACCTGCGCGGCTCCGACGACCCGAGCATCGTCAACATCACCTCGATCGCGGGGGTGCGCCCGGTCGGGTCGTCGATGGCGTACTCGATGACCAAGGCGGCCCTGAACCAGATGACCCTGCTCCTCGCGAAGAGCTACGGCCCCATCCGGGTCAACGCCGTCGCGCCCGGTCTGGTCGCCACCCCGTGGACCGAGGACTGGCACGACCAGCACGCCGCGATCGCCGCACGCGCCCCGCTCGGCCGCTCGGCGACGCCGGAGGACTGCGCGGAGGCGGTGCTGGCCCTCCTGCGCAACCGCTACGCGACCGGCGAGATCTTCGTCGTCGACGGGGGCGTCACCCAGGTGCTCTGAGCCACCCGACGGGCCGCCTCAGGCGGCGGTGCCCAGCGCCGACTTCTCGAGCACGTGCACCCCGCACGCGGACCCGAGGCCGATGACGTGGGCGAGGCCCACCTTCGCGCCCTCGATCTGGCGATCACCCGCCTCCCCGCGCAGGTGGTGGCAGACCTCCCAGATGTTCGCGATCCCGGTGGCCGAGATCGGGTGCCCCTTGGACTGCAGCCCGCCCGAGACGTTGACCGGGGTCGCCCCGTCGCGCCACGGTGCCCCCGACTCGAAGAAGTCGACGGCGCCGCCCTCCTCGCAGAGCATCAGGTTGTCGTAGTGGACGAGCTCGGCGGTGGCGAAGCAGTCGTGCAGCTCGACGAGATCGAGGTCGGCGGGACCGACCCCCGAGGCCTCGTAGGCCTGCTGCGCGGCGTTGCGCGTGAGGGTGTTCACGTCGGGCAGGACCTGGCACGCCTCCTGGTACGGATCGCTGGTCAGCACCGACGCCGACACCTTCACCGCTCGTCGCTGCTGCTCGAGCGACAGGGTCCGCAGCTTCTCGCCGCTGACGACGACCGCGGCCGCCGCGCCGTCGCAGTTGGCCGAGCACATCGGCCGCGTGTTCGGGTAGGCGATCATCATGTCGCCCATGATCTGCTCGAGGCTCATCGCCTTCGAGTACGCCGCGAGAGGGTTGAGCGTCGAGTGCGAGTGGTTCTTCTCGCTGATCTTCGCGAACAGCTCGAAGTCGGCGCCGCCGTACTTGTGGCCGTACTCGGTGCCGATCTGGGCGAACAGCGCCGGCATCGTGGCGCTGCCGATCCGCCCGTCGACGGGGGCGACGGCGCCGAAGCGACCCGACCGCTCCCACTCGTGCTTGTCCGACGTCGACGCGTCGGAGCTCCCGAGCAGGCCGGCGCCGGCGAGCTTCTCCACCCCGACCGCGAGGCCCATGTCGCACTCGCCGGCCTTGACGGCCATGATCGCCGTGCGCAGGGCCGTCGCCCCGGTCGCGCAGGCGTTGGACACGTTGAACACCGGGATCCCGGTCTGGCCGATCTGCTTCTGGAGCTGCTGGCCGATCCCGCCCGATCCCATCAGGTTGCCGGCCGCGAGGATCCCCATGTCGTCCATCGTCACGCCGCCGTCGGCGAGCGCGGCCATCGCGGCCTCCGCTCCGAGGTCGACGACGTCCTTGTCGAAGTGCTTGCCGAACTTCGTCATGTTGATGCCGAGGATGAAGATGTCGTCGGATGCGCTCATGGTTCGTTGTCCTGTCGGGGTGGGTGGATCGGTGCGGGCGGGTCGTGGTGGGCGGTTCGCAGCGGGCGGGTCGGTCGACGGATCAGGCGGGGACGAAGCCGTACGCGACGGCCTCGACGCCGTTGTCGTCGGTGCCCAGCGAGTAGGTCCCGAGCCGCACGTGCATCCCGGTGCGGACGTTGGCCGGGTCGGGTTCGACCTCGATGATGTTGCCCTTCACGCTCGTGCCGTCGCAGTCGACGACCGCGGCGATGAACGGGACGGGCACGCCGGGAGCGGCGTAGGTCACGATGGTGAACGCCTGGACCTCGCCCTCGGTGGCGATCGCGACCTCCCGGAACTCGGTCGCGAAGCACTTCGCGCACGCGTTGCGACGATCGAAGAAGCGTGCGCCGCACGATGTGCACTCGTTGGCGACGAGGTGGGGGTCGCCGTCGTCGAGCACGAGGTAGTCGACGTGGGGGACGCGGGTGGCGGTGGAGCTGTCGCTCATCGTCGCGACGATATCCGCCCCGCCGCGCCGCACGCCGATCGGGAGCGCGCCGCCGAGGTCGACCACCGTCGCCGCGAGCGCGAACGTGGTCGCCACGACGGGCGGCCCGCCGCCGTCGCGCCGACCGTGCGCTCGACGTCCGTGCTGACGGGACCCCTGCTCACGACGACCGGCCGACGCGCTCGGTCGCCATCTCGCCGAGCCACGCGGGCAGGCGGGTCGCCCGGCCGTCCAGGGTGGTGCAGCCGTGGACGGTGACCCCGCTCGAGCGCACCTCCCCGTCGACCGTCACCAGGTACGACATCTGGAAGGTCGCGCGCGTGGCGGCCGACAGCGACAGGTGCACGTCGAGCACCTCGTCGAAGCGGCACGGGAGGCGGTACGACACGAACGACTCGAGCACGGGCGACTCGAGGCCGGCCTCGCGCCACGAGGTGAACGGGTGGCCGATGGCGGCGAGGTAGGCCACCCGGGCCTCCTCGAAGTAGGCGAGGTAGTTCGAGTGGTGGACGATGCCCATCGCGTCGGTCTCGACGAAGCGGACCCGGATGCGGTGGGTGAAGCCGTACTCGGCGACGTCGAGGGAGGGTTCCGCGGAGAGGCGCACCGCCCGAGTCTGGCCGACGCACGCCGTCGGCCGGGTCCCGCCGGACGGGCGCGGTCGGCGAGACTGCGCGGGTGACGCCCGCGACGCGCGTGCTCGACGAGCACGGGATCGAGTACGAGGTCCGGACCTACGCGGTGGGCGATTCCGGCGGCGAGGCGGCGCGCGACATCGGGCGCGGGGCCGCCGACGCGCTCGGGCTCGACCACGACCGCGTGCTCAAGACGCTGCTCGTCGACGTCGACGGCGGTGCCGCCGGGCGCGACCCGGTGGTCGCCGTGATCCCGGTGGGCGCGACCCTCTCGATGAAGGCGCTCGCCGAGGCCGTGGGGGCGAAGCGGGCGACGATGTGCGACCCGCGCCGAGCGGAGCGCACGACGGGCTACGTGGTCGGCGGGATCAGCCCGCTCGGCCAGAGGCGCCGGCTGAGCACCGTCGTCGACGCGTCCGCGTCCGCGCTCGACGTCGTCCACGTCAGCGGGGGCCGACGCGGCCTGGAGATCTCGCTCGCGCCGGGCGACCTGATCGGCCTCCTCGGCGCGATCGTGGCGACCGTCACCGCGTGAGCCGCTCGCCGCGGGCTCCGCGCGCCGCGCCGCGGTGGGTGCGCCCGACGTCGGGGCGCACGTCCGGGCGCGCCGGGTGTCGGAGCAGGGCCTCGATGCGCGCGACGCGGGTGCGGGCGGCGGGGTGGGAGGTCGCGATCCGCTCGCGCCAGCCCACCGGGCGGTGGTTCGACGTCGTCGACAGGACGCGCCGGAGGGCGCTCGCGAGCTGCCGCCCGAAGCCGAGCCGCACGGCGCGCTGGTCGGCGTCGAACTCCGACCGGTGCCCGACCACGTTGCCCAGCGCGACGCCGGCGTCGAGACCCGAGGTGAAGACCCACGACACCGCCCGCACCGCGACGGCCGCGACGTCGGTCGCCCGGCCGATGACCGGTGAGTCGCGCCCGTAGCTCTGCCGGGCGGCGACGGCGACCTGCTCGAGGAAGACGCCGATCCGGGCCAGCACCACGACCGGGAGCGAGAGCCAGTGGACGATCGTGATCGCGACGGTGTGCAACCCCAGGTGGTGGCTGAGCTCGTGGGCGAGGACCCCCTGCAGCTCCGGGGTGCTGAGCTCCTCGACCGCGAAGCTGGTGACGACGACCAGGTGCCCTCCGCAGGCGAACGCGTTGAGCTCGTCGGAGGGCAGGATCCGCACCACGTAGCGGTCGTCGTCGAGCCCGCCGGCGCGCACGATCTCGCTCCACAGCGGAGCGATCGTCGCCTCCTCGGCGGGGGTCGGGGCGCGGGCGCCGAGCACGGGGGTGAGCACCAGGCTCTGGAACGGGCGCAGGAACAGCAGCGGCCCGGTCGCGACGAAGGCGGCCAGCAGCACCCCCAGCTCGAGGCCGGTGACCAACCCGATCGGGAGCCAGATCACGACGAGGGCGAGCAGCGAGAACGGCAGCATCGCCACGACCGGGACGAGCGCGACGACGGCCGACATCTCCACCCGGCGCCGGTCACGGGGCGCGGTGCGCACGGCCATGGACGCAGGATACGAACCGCCGCCACGCTCCGCGGCGCCCGAACCGAGCCGGTCCCCGCCCGCGGGGGGAGCGCGGCGCTCGTCCGCCGACGCCTCGTTCAAGGTCGGATCGGGAGGGGCCGATGACCTGGGAGGACCAGCGAGGGTCCGCGATCGACGGTGCCCGTCCGCGGGGCGAGGCGGCGTCGGTCGACGGGTGGCGCACGGCGTCGGAGCGAGGGAACCGGGTGCACGAACCGAACGGGGACGACAGGGCGAAGGTGCGTCGACTGCTCGATCGGGTGGCCGCGAACCGGGTCGACGACCCGGCCGAGGCCCGGACCGTCGCGCACGAGGCGCGCGTCGAGGCGCGGGCGTGCGGATCCCGGCTCGACGAGGCCGAGGCGCTCTACCAGCTCGCGTCGATCGCGCACCAGTTCCACGACACCGAGACCGCGTTCGCTCTGGCCTCCGAGGCCGTGGAGCTCGCCGACGACGGCGAGGCGAACCTGACCCTCGCGTGGTCGCTGCACCTGATCGGCGTCGTCCACTACCAGGCGACCAACTTGGCGGCGTCGCTCGAGGCGTGCCTGCGCTCGCTCGACGTCTACCGCGCGACGCGCGACGAGGTCAACGAGGGCAAGATCCTGCACACGATCGCGGCCGTCCACCAGTCGATGGGCGACTACGCCCGTGCGATCGAGACCTACGAGGCGGCGCTCGCGATCAACGAGCCGCTCGGTCGCCGGGACCTCGACGCGATGGTGATGGGCAACCTCGCCCGGATCCGCGGCCGGCGCGGCGAGCCCGCACCCGCGATCGAGATCGGCCGCGCGGCGGTCGAGCTGGCGCGCCGCCACGCGCCGCAGCTCGTCGGCGGGCTGCTCGCCGACCTCGCCGAGGCGTACGTCGGACTGGGTGACCACGCGAGCGCCGCGCTGTGCTTCGCCGAGGCCCGAGCCGACTGGGAGCACCGCACGGCTGACGGCGATGCCCTCGCCCCCGTCGAGCAGCTCGGCGTGATGGTGTCGGAGGGCCGCGTCGCGCTGCGCAGCGGCCACCTCGACGAGGCGATCGCGTCGCTGTCCGCCGCGCTCGACCTCGCCGACCGCACCGACATGCGCGAGATCGAGCTCGAGGTCCACGACCACCTCGCCGGCGCCTACAAGCAGGCCGGCCGCCACGGGGAGGCGCTCGAGCACCGCGAGCGGCAGTTCGCGCTGCACCGCGAGATCTTCAACGACGCGACGGACCTGCGACTGCGGACGCTGCAGGTGACCCACGACAACCAGGTCGCCCGGCAGCGCAGCGAGCTGACCCGACTCAAGTCCGAGGCGCTCGCCAACGAGTTCGCCCTCGACCACGCCGACGTCGACGCGTACCACCTGGAGGCGTTCGAGCGGCTGGCGTCGCTCGCGGAGTTCCGCGGTGGCAACACGACGCGCCACACCTCGGCGGTCGGCGACCTGTCGGCCGAGATCGGCCACGCGCTCGGGGAGCGCCCGGAGTGGTGCGAGCGCCTGCGCCTCGCCGCCCGCCTCCACGACATCGGCAAGATCGCGATCGCGGACTCGGTGCTGCTCAAGCCCGGCCCCCTCGACATCGACGAGTTCGACGAGGTCAAGCAGCACACCGTGCTCGGCCGGCGCCTGCTGTCGGGGGTGTCGACCGACCTGTTCGAGCTGGCCGCGGAGTGCGCGTGGTCGCACCACGAGTGGTGGGACGGCTCCGGGTACCCGAGCTCGCTGAGCGGCACCGCGATCCCGCTGTCGGGACGGATCGTGGCGATCGCCGACGTCTACGACTCCCTCGCGACGCGCCGGATCTACAAGCGCGAGTGGAGCGTCAACGAGGCGGTGCGCTTCGTCGCGTCGGGCAGCGGCGAGCAGTTCCAGCCCGCGCTGATCGACGCGTTCGTGCGGGTCATGTGCGCGCGGCACCCCGAGCTCTCGCTGTCGCCCTGACGACCGAGCCCCGACCGCCCCGCCCTGCGGCGGCGCGATCTACGATCGGGTCATGGCAGCGGAGGCGGCGACGAGCCGCGACGCACGGATCGACCGGCGCGAGCGCAACGAGAAGTGGCCGAACCCGCCGCTGCTCATCGACGTGCTGGACTGCATCAACTGCGACGCGTGCCTGCGTGCGTGCCCACCGGCGTTCGGCGCGATCTTCAACCACGGCCCCGACGTGGTGATCATCCCCCAGCTCTGCAGCGGGTGCGACAAGTGCCTCCCGGCGTGCCCGGTCGACTGCATCCACCCGCACCCCGACTGGTCGCCGTCGGACGTCCCCGACGACTGGTGGGCGCTCCCGCGATCGACCGACGACCCCTCCTGACGGTCGACCCGACCCGACGGTCGCCCCGGCTCGGTCGGGTTGCGCCCGGCTGGGTACCTTGCGGGCGATGAGCACGCAGCCGGACCGGCAGGTGGAGCAGCGCAGCTTCGTCAGCTACATCGACAAGTCCCGCGAGTACTACCGGGCCCAGGGGTACGACCGTGCCTACCGCTGGGCCGCCTTCGACGACGTGGCGTTCAGCGCGCCGACGACCCCGCTGGAGCGCAGCCGCGTCGCGGTGGTGACGACCTCGTTCCTCCACCACCACGACTCGTCGCACGGCGCGCCGGCGACGGACAAGGTCGTCTACCACCACCCGGTCGACGACCTCCCCGATCAGATGTTCACCGACGACCTGTCGTGGGACAAGCAGGCGACGCACACCGACGACACCGAGTCGTTCCTCCCCCTGCGGGCGTTGCGCGCCCTCGCCGACGACGGCGCCATCGGGTCGCTGAACCACCGCTTCTTCGGGGTCCCGACCGAGTACAGCCAGCGCCGCACCGGCGTCGACGCGGAGGCGATCGCGCGGTGGTGCGCCGAGGACGAGGTCGACGTCGTCCTGCTCGTCCCGCTTTGACCCGTCTGCCACCAGACCGTGAGTCTGGTCGCACGCCACCTCGAGGCATCCGGCGTCGTCACCGTCGTGATCGGCAGCGCCCGTGACATCGTCGAGGAGGTCGGGGTGGCCCGCTTCGTCTTCGTCGACTTCCCCCTCGGCAACCCGACCGGCGCGCCGGGCGACACGGCGATGCAGCGCGAGATCGTCGAGCTCGCGCTGGGGGTGGCGACGTCGGCGATCGCGCCGCGCACCACCGTGCAGGCGCCGCACCGCTGGGGCGACGACGGGTGGCGCGACGCGTTCATGTCGATCGGCGACCGCGACGCGCTGCGCGCCGCCGGGGAGCGGCGCCGCGCGCACCAGGCCGCCGCTCGGTGACGTCGGCGCCGCCCCGGTGCCCGGCACCGGGTGCGCGCGTCGAGTCGGGTGCGGTGGAGGGGTAGACAGTGGGGGTGACCGACGTCGAGATCATCGAGGGGTGCGAGCCGTTCTCCCACCGGGGGGACCGGCCGATCGGGGTGCTCGTCGTGCACGGCTTCACCGGGAACCCGTCGTCGATGACCCACCAGGCGCGCGCGTTCGCGGCGGCCGGGTTCCACGTCGAGCAGCCCCGCCTCCCCGGTCACGGCACCAGCCTCGCCGACATGATGACGACGGACTGGTCCGACTGGTCCGGTGAGGCGGCGGCCGCGTACGACCGCCTCGCGTCGCGCGTCGAGCGCGTCGTCGCGTGCGGGCTGAGCATGGGCGGCACGCTCACCCTGTGGACCGGGCTCGAGCGCCGTGGCGACCCGACGTTGGCCGGGCTGATCTGCGTCAACCCCGCGACCCTGCCCCAGGCCGACGACGTCGTCGCGATGCTCGAGGAGATGCGCGACGAGGGGACCGACGTCATGCCGGGGATCGGCTCGGACATCGCCGATCCCGACCAGACCGAGATCGCCTACGACGGCACCCCGATCCGGCAGCTGCTGTCGCTGGTCGACGACGGGATCCGGCCGATCACCGACCGGTTCGACGAGATCGAGGTCCCGCTCCTGCTGTTCACGTCGCGCGACGACCACGTGGTCCCCCCGGAGAGCAGCGCCCACCTCGCCGCGACCCACGGGGGCGACGTCGAGGTGGTCGACCTCGAGCGCAGCTACCACGTGGCGACCCAGGACCTCGACCGCGACCTGATCGTCGAGCGTTCGATCGCGTTCGTCGAGCGCGCCACCGCGTGAGCGCGATGCCCGCCGTCGTCGCGAGCATCCCCAGCCCGTCGTTCGACTCGATCGACCTCGGTCCGTTGAGCCTCAACGTCTACGGGCTCGCGATCGCGCTCGGCGTCGTGGTCGCGGTGTGGGTCTTCGGTCGGCGTCTCGAGCAGCGTGGGGTCGGCACGGCCGACGACGCGAGCTCGATCGGGGTCTGGGCGGTGCTCGCCGGGGTGATCGGTGCCCGGCTGTACCACGTGGCCACGGACTGGGAGCGCTACGCGGACGACCTCGGCGGGATCGTGAGGATCTGGGAGGGGGGTCTCGGAATCCCCGGCGGGCTCGGGCTCGGCATCCCCGTCGGGCTGTACCTCGCGAGACGGCGCGGCATCCCCCTGTCGACGGCGGCGACCTGCGCGGCCCCGGCGATCCCGTTCGCCCAGGCGATCGGGCGGTGGGGCAACTGGTTCAACCAGGAGCTGTACGGCCGTGCGACGGACCTGCCGTGGGCGCTGCGCATCGACGCGGACCACCTGGTGCGGGACCCGGCGACCGGCGAGCTGTTCGAGGTCGGGACCACGTTCCACCCGACCTTCCTCTACGAGTCGCTGTGGAACCTCGGGCTCGCCCTGCTGCTGCTCGCGATCGATCGCAGGTGGCGTCCGGGCGGGGGATCGCTGATGGGGCTGTTCGTGGCCGGCTACGGCCTCGGTCGGTTCTGGGTGGAGGGCCTGCGCGTCGACCCGGCCGACGACGTCGGTCCGTTCCGGTGGAACCAGTGGGTGGCGCTCGGCGCGATCGTCGTCGGCATCGCCGTCTTCCTCGCGCTGCGCGGGCGCCCCGAGCCGTCGACGCGATCGATCGGCGACCGCGACGACCAGCCCGACGACGTCGACGGGGACGTGCCGATCGTCGATGGCGCACGGCCCGGAGAGGAGCGGTCCGACGAACCGTCCGCCGAGGACGTCTCCGCGCGGTCACGCCGCCACTGATCGCGAGATGCCGCCGGTCGCACCGTCGGCGTGGAGCCGAGCCGGATTGGGGTGCGCCGACGACGGGGCGGTACCGTGGACCTCCTTATGAACGTGATCGTGTGTGTGAAGCAGATCCCCGATCCGGCCCTGCCGGGCGAGCTGGATTCCGACAACACGCTGAAGCGCGACGGCAAGCTCATCCTCGATGAGTCCGACAGCTACGGCGTCGAGATGGCGCTCCAGCTGGTCAACGCCGCCGGTGGAGGCGAGGTGAGCCTGGTGTCGATGGCTCCGGACGAGGAGGTGTCGGGGCTGCGCACCGCACTCGCGATGGGAGCCGAGAAGGCCGTGCTCGTGTCGGATCCGTCCCTCGCCGGAGCGGACGCGCTCACGACCGCCAAGGTCCTCGCCGGCGCCGTCGGCAAGGCCGGCGAGTACGACCTGGTCATCGCGGGGACCGAGTCCTCCGACGGCTACACCGGCACGGTCCCCGAGCAGATCGCCGAGGTCCTCGGCCTCCCGTCGGTGACGTTCGCGAAGTCGATCTCGGTCGACGGCGAGACCGTCAAGGTGGAGCGCCAGACCGAGCTCGGGTTCGACGAGGTCACCTGCCCCCTGCCGGCCGTCGTGTCGGTCACCGCCGGCGTCGTCGAGCCCCGCTACCCGAGCTTCAAGGGGATCATGGCGGCCAAGTCGAAGCCGGTCGAGAACGTGACCGCCGCCGATCTCGGCGTGGAGTCCGTCAGCTGGGCCCAGTCGATCACCGACGTCGCCGACGCCCCCGAGCGCGAAGCGGGCGAGATCGTCGAGGACGACGGCGAGTCGTACAAGAAGATCGTCGAGTTCCTCGACAACCTGAAGGTCACCTGAGGCAAGGAGTCTGATCATGGCAATCAACGACATCTGGGTGTTCGCCGAGACGGTGGACGGGGCGCCCTCGAGCGCGACGCTCGAGCTGCTCACCAAGGCCAACTCCCTCGGGGGGACCGTGTCGGCGTTCGTCGTCGGCTCCGCCGGGGACGCGAAGGACGCGCTCGCCGACCACGGCGCGGCGAAGATCTACGAGACGGGTGACCTCGACGGCGCCCTCCCGGGCGTCGCCGTGTCCGCGGCGATGAAGGACGTCATCGACGGGGGATCCGCCCCCGACGTGGTCATGTTCCCGCAGAACTACGAGGGCCGCGACGTGATGGCGCGCCTGTCGGTGAAGCTCGACAAGACCGTGCTCACCAACTCGACCGACATCGCCGTCGACGGCGACTCGGTGAGCGTCACCACCCCGATCTTCGGCGGGACCAAGCTGGTCACCTCCACCTTCACCGGCGACGCCCCGTACCTGTGCGCGTTCCGCCCGAAGAGCTTCGAGCCGGCCGGTGGCGCCGGCGGCGCCGGCGAGGTCGTCTCGGCCCCCGTCCCCGATCTCGGAACGACCGGTGGCGCGAGCGTCACCGAGGTGCACGTCGAGGAGACCTCCGGCCCCAAGCTCGACGAGGCCGCCGTCGTGGTGTCCGGTGGGCGCGGGATGGGCGAGGCCGACAACTTCGAGATGATCGAGAAGCTCGCCAAGCGCCTCAAGGGAGCCCCCGGAGCATCGCGCGCGATCGTCGACGCCGGTTGGGTGCCGTACAGCTACCAGGTCGGCCAGACCGGCAAGGTGGTCAAGCCGACCGTCTACATCGCGGCGGGCATCTCGGGCGCGACCCAGCACATGGTCGGCATGAAGGGATCGAAGAACATCGTCGCGATCAACAAGGACAAAGAGGCGCCGATCTTCGGCGTCGCCGACCTCGGGATCGTCGGCGACGTCCACAAGGTCCTGCCGCAGGTGCTCGAGGCGCTGCAGAACCGCTCCTGACCACCGCCCACGACGTGCGGCCCGGCCGATGACCGGCCGCCACGACGGCTCGACCGAGACGGCCGGATCCGATCGACGGGTCCGGCCGTCGTCGCGCCCGGACCCGGACCGCCGACGCTTCCGCCGGTGGTTCGCGGCGGCCGTCGTGGCGTCGTGGCTGTTCCGGGTGGCCTACGTCCTGGTGCTGAAGTGGGGGGAGACCCCCGTCGGCGACCAGATCTACTACTCGGCGCAGGCGATCACGATCATGCGCGGTGGCGGGTACTCCTCTCCGTTCCCGCCCGGCGGGTTCGCCGCCGACCACGCCCCGCTGACGGCGGCCGTCCTCGCGCCGTTCTCGTGGTGGTCCGGGCCGCGCGGCGTCCTCGTCCAGCGCCTGGTGATGGCGACCGCCGGCGCGGCCGTGGTGGCCGGCACCGGTCTGCTCGCACGCCGGCTGCTCGATCGGCGCACCGCGCTCGTCGCCACCGTCCTCGCCGGATCGCACGGTGCCTTCTGGCTCAACGACGTGGTGATCATGTCGGAGACGTTCGCAGCCGGGGCCGTCGTCGCCCTGCTGCTCGCGGTCCACGCGCTGATCGAGCGTCCGAGCCTCGCGACCGCGGCGGCGATGGGGATCGCGACCGGGGTGGCCGGACTCGTGCGCGCCGAGCTCGTCGCGTACGGGGCGGTGCTCGCGATCGTCGCGACCGTCCTCGCGGCGCGCACCTCGCGGGAGCGGGTCGAACGTGAGCCGGCGCCTCGACGCGGCGGTTCGCCGAGCGGGGTCGGCGACCGCCTCGGCGGCAGCCGTGGAGCTCGCCCGTGGATCCGCCTCGTCGTGGCCGGAGCGTGCGCGGTGGCGGTGCTCGCCCCGTGGGTGGTGCGCAACCAGGTCCGCTTCGCCGAGACCACGCTCATCTCGACCCAGGACGGCCAGACCCTGGTGGGGGCCAACTGCGCGCGCACGTACTCGGGGCTCGGGAAGGGGTCCTGGGATCTGCGGTGCGCCGAGGAGGTCGAGGTGCCCGAGGGCCTCGACCAGTCGCGACGCTCGCGCATTCTGCGCGCAGAGGCCTTCGCCTTCGTCGGCGACCACCTCGACGAGGTGCCGGGGGTGGTGGCGGCACGCCTGGGGCTCGGGCTCGGGGTGTGGAGGGTGGAGCAGATGGTCGACCTGAACACCGGGGAGGGCCGCGGGAGGTGGGGCAGCAGGATCGCCGCTGCGCAGTGGTGGGCCGTCGCGGCCCTCGCCGCGGTCGGGTTGCGGCGGTGGTCGTCGAGCGCGCCGCGCTGGCCGATCCTCGTGGTCGCGGCGATGACGGTCCTCACGATCGCCGCCGTCTACGGCCTGCCGCGCTTCCGCATCCCGATGGAGATCGGAGCGGTCGTGGCGGCCTCGGTCGCGGTCACCACCGGGATCGACCGCCTGCGCGCCCGCCGGGAGCGCGGGCGCGCCGCGGGTCGTGGCTAACGTCGCCACGATGCCCGACGAGCCCCGTCCGTGCCTGTCGATCGTCGTCGCCTGCTACGACGAGCGCGACACCGTGCTGACCCTGCTGCGCCGGGTGCTCGCCTCGCCCTGGGTGGCCGAGGTGATCGTCGTCGACGACGGGTCGACCGACGGAACGGACCACGAGCTCGCCACCGTCGACGACCCTCGGGTGCGCATCGTGCGCCACGAGCGCAACCGGGGCAAGGGAGCGGCGCTGCGGACCGGGTTCGCGCTGGCGATGGCCGAGCACGTCGTCGTGCAGGACGCCGACCTCGAGTACGACCCCGGCGAGTACGGGGACCTGGTCGCTCCGCTCGTCGCTGGCGTCGCCGACGTCGTGTACGGGTCGCGCTTCGTGTCGCAGCGACCCCACCGGGTGCTCTACTTCTGGCACAGCCTCGGGAACAAGGCGCTCACCCTGTTCTCCAACATGTGCACCGACCTCAACCTGACCGACATGGAGACGGGCGCCAAGGCGTTCCGGCGCGAGGTGATCCAGTCGCTGGAGCTGGAGGAGGACCGCTTCGGGTTCGAACCGGAGGTCACCGCCAAGCTCGCCGCGCTCGGGTCGCGGATCTACGAGGTCGGGATCAGCTACGACGGCCGGACCTACGCCGACGGCAAGAAGATCGGGTGGCGCGACGGGGTGCGGGCCGGGTGGTGCATCCTCAAGTACTCGCCGCTCGGGCGGCGCCTGCGCCGGGCGGCGCCGCCACGTCGTTGAGCGCGGTGCTCACGAGCTCGCGTCCTGGGCGTGGAGCGCCCAGGCGACGTGCTCGTCGGGGTCCTCGACGGCGATCCGCAACGACCAGCCGACATCGGGTTCGAACGCGTCCCAGCGCGACCACCGGAGCTGGGCGACGAGCTCGCCGAGCTCGACCCCCCCGACCGGCCAGTCATCCAGGAGGTCGCCGAGCGCGGCGAGCAGCCACCACGTCCCGTACCGTCCCGCTGCGGCACCTCGCCGTCGCCCGTGCGCCCCACCGCTCGCCCCGGCCCACGCGATCCACGCGAGCGCCGTCGGGGCCGTGAGCGAGCAGATGCGGGCGCGGCGCACGCCGAGGGCGCCGATCGCCTCGGCCGCACCGCCGACGACGCACGACGACTCGACGCGGCCGTTCGACGAGGTCGTCCACGGCTCGACCAGGTGGCGCAGGGCGGCGTCGACGTCGTCGTCGAGCAGCTCGGCGTCGGGCGTGGCGGCGAGCTCCACCCAGTCGTCGGGGAGCTCGGGGGAGGGGAACTCCGCGCCCTCGTCGCGGTAGGTGGCGAGGGGGTACGCCGGTTCCCACGGCGCCGGGGTGGTCGTGATGTCCAGCACCGGTGCGAGAGCGCGGTCGTCGACGACCTCGCCGCGCAGGGCGCGCTCGTGGGCGACGAAGGAGGAGCGCGGCCCCGGGTCGAGGTGGTCCACCAGCTCGGCCCACGTGTGCTCCTGGGCGACGACCTCGGTCAGCGGACCGATCGTGAACCGTCCGGACGAGCCGTCGGTCTCGTCGAGCACGGCGGCGACGTGAGCGGGCGGGGCGTGGAGCGCGAGGCGGTACTCGGCGAGGGTCGCCGCCGGCCACAGCTGGCGTCCGGTGTCGACGGCCCGACGGGATCGGTCCCGGACCCGCATCAACCCGTCCCAGTCACGAACCGAGCTGCGGTCGTCGATCATCCGCACCAGGCCGTCGAGGTCGGCGCCGTGCACCAGCGCGTCGAGGTCGTCGTCGACCACCTGCGCCCACGGTTCGGGCCGGCCGCCCCCGTCGTCGCCACCTGCGTCGTCGTCGCGGTCGGGCCCCGGATCGCGCCCGGTCATCGGTGCCGCGCCCGTCGGCCGTCGTCACGTCCGCCACGCCGGAGCTCGATCGTGATCCAGTCGCCGTCGACGATCGAGTCGGCCGTGGCCAGGGGCGCCAGCGCGTCGAGGACGTGATCGTGGCGGGCGGCGAGGATGCCGCTGACGACGACCGATCCGCCGGGCCGCACGAGGCGGACCAGGTCGGGACCCATCGAGATCAGCGCCGGGGCCAGGATGTTCGCCAGCACCACGTCGAACTCGCCGTCGATGCGCTCGACGGGGGTCGTGTCGACCTCGATCGCACCCGCCACGTCGTTGCGCACGGCGTTGCGGCGCGTCGCGTCGACGGCGGCGTCGGCGATGTCGATCGCACGGACCGTCGCCACGCCGAGCTGCGCGGCCAGCACCGACAGCGCCCCCGTCCCGCAGCCGACGTCGAGCGCTCGTTCGCAGCGCGGCGCTCGGCGGGTCACGATCCGTGCGAGCATCGCCATCGAGCTGCGCGTCGTCGGGTGGTCGCCGAGACCGAACGCTCCGCCCGGATCGATCACCGTGACGAGCGCGTCGCCGGTCTCGGCCGGGTGGATCGACGCGGGGACCGTCACCATGCCGGGCGCGTACCAGGTCGGCGCGAGGTGGGCGGGGTCGACGCGCCCGACCGCCGCGTCGACGTCGCGCGTCGTCCACCGCCAGCGCTCGTCGAGCGTGGCCACGGCGCGCTCGATCGCTCCCCGGTCGTTCCCGACGCTCGTCGAGAGCTCGACGGCGCCGTCGGCGAGCTCGGTATCGGCGACCGCGCGCACCCCCCATCTCCACATCCGATCCGAGACCAGGTCGGCGTCGTCGGGGTGGGCGGTGACCACGATCATCGTCTCGACCGCGTCGCCGCCGGGCTGCACCGGGATCGGGGCGGACTCCGGCGTCACGGCGACGCCGACGTCGTCGTCAGACCAGGGGCCACGGGTACCGGCGCCCGGAGTCGTCGACGGGGAAGCGCCGCTCCTTCACCATCCAGGCGGCGCGCCCCTGGACGGCCTCGACCTCGACGTCGCTGAGCAGGGCCGCGACATCGAGCGGGACCGCCTCGACGAAGCGGTTCGCCCCGGCGAGCACGTGCTCGGGGATCGGCTCGTCGCCGAACTCCCAGATGACGGTCCGCAGCTTGAACTGCGGTGCGAAGCACAACCCGTGATCGATCCCCCACACCTGCGCGGGCTGGGCGCCCGACCCCGGGACGAGCAGGCAGTGCCCGCTCTTGCGGTCGGTGTTGTTCGCCAGGATGTCGAGCGCGGCGATGTCGCGCAGGCGGTCGTGGAGCTCGGGCATGGCCTCGTAGATGGTGAAGTAGTGCTGGGCGTGGTCGGCGACCGCGTACCACTGGACCGAGCCCTCCCCGAGCGGACCGTCGCGCAGCACGGTGGGCGGGACGACCCCGATGCCGAGCGCCTCGCTCAGCCGGTACGTGGCGACCTCGCGCCGGTGCAGGCCCGGCTCGAAGTCCCACAGCGGGCGCTCACCTCGGACCGGCTTGTAGATCGCGGGATGGGAGGCGCCGTCGTGGTGCACGTGGACCAGGAAGGTGGCGTTCGAGCTGTGCGGCATCCTCCCCTCGACCTCGATCTCGCCGCGCAGGAGGTGGGTGATCGGGTCGTCGACGTCATCGACGCGCAGCCGCACGCCATCCGATTCGTCGTCGTCGTCGTCGTCGTCGAACCCTCCCTCGTCGTCGAGGTCGTCGTCCCGGGAGTCGTCGTCCCACGAGCTCCCGTCGCCGGACCCACCCATCCCGGTCGCGGCGTCGTGATCGCTCACCGGGTCAGTTCATCCTCGGGCAGGCGTGGCCGTCGGGGTCGACCGGTGCGCCGCACCAGGTGCAGTCGGGCCGCCCCGACTCGATGACCTGGTCGGCGCGCGCGGCGAACGCTGCGGCCTGCCCGCGGGTGACGTAGATGCGGACGTGACCGCGCACCGCGTCGTCGTCGAGCTCCCCGTCCTCGTCGAGCTCCCCGACCTCTTCGAGCTGGAGCAGCACCTTGTCGGTCGAGCGGTCGTAGCCCAGCCCGATCGGGCCGAGGACGAACACCGGCTCGACGGGTTCGGTCAGCTCCATCGCTCCGTCGATCGGGCGGTCCTCGGCGGGGGGAAGGTCGGCGAGCACCTTGTTCAGGTACTGCGCGATGGCGGCGGCCTGCTGCTTCTCGCACTTGAGCGCGACCCGCGTGCCCTCGGCGCGGATCTGGAGGAAGAAGGTGCGTGCTCCGGGACGGCCGACCGTCCCGACCGTGAACTTGTCGACGTCGTCGAACTCGTGGAAGATCGTCATCGCGTCGGGGTCAGGCCGGCCGCAGTTCGGTGAGCGGGCGTCCGGTCGAGTTGACGGCGAGGACGATGGGGCCGCCGGCGTGCCAGGTGAGCGCGCTCACCGAGGCGGGGCTGATGACGATCCTCTGGAACAGGTCGATGTGGGTCCCGAGGGCGTGGGCCACGGCGGCCTTGATCGTGTCGGCGTGGGACACGCACACGATGGTTCGCCCGGGGTGGAGCTGGCGGAGCCGGTCGAGGGTGGTCACCATCCGCGTCTGCATCTCGGTGAAGCTCTCGCCGTTCGGGAACCGGAACGTGGACGGCGCGCTCTGGACCGTCTTCCACTCGGGCAGCCGGTTCAGCTTCTTCAGCTCCTCACCGGTCCAGTCCCCGAAGTCGCACTCGAGCAGTCCGCGGTCGATCTTCGTCTTCAGGCCGAGCGCGGCGGAGATCGGAGCGGCGGTCTCGCGGGCGCGCTCGAGGGGGGAGGAGTAGACGGCGTCGACGCCCGGCAGCTCGGCGATCCGCTGCGCCGCGATCTCGGCTTGCGCACGACCCTCGTCCGCGAGGTGCAACCCCTTGGCGCGCCCGGGGAGCACCTTGCCGGTCGTCGGCGTCTGGCCGTGGCGCACCAGCAGGATCGTGGTCGCCTGAGAGGCAGCTGCCTTCTTCGCGGTCGCCTTCTTCGCGGTCGCCTTCCTCGTCCCGGCGACCTTCTTCGCGGTCGCCTTCTTCGCGGTCGCCTTCCTCGTCCCGGCGACCTTCTTCGCGGCCGCCTTCCTCGTGGCGGGCTCCGGCGCGATCGTGGCCGTCGGCGACACCGTCGAGTCGGTCGTCGCCGTCGTGGTGGTGCTCAGGGCGGGGTCGTCGGGGGGTGTCGTGGCCGTGGTCATGTCCGAGATCGAATCTACTGTCGTCGTGGTGAGACCGCTCCGCGAGCTCGAACGTGACGTCGTGACGTGCCGGGCGTGCCCGCGCCTGGTCGAGTGGCGCGAGCGCGTCGCGGTCGAGAAGCGGGCGGCGTTCCGTGACGAGGTCTACTGGGGGCGGCCGATCCCGGGGTTCGGGGACCCCGCCGCACGCATCGTCGTGCTGGGGCTCGCTCCCGCGGCCCACGGCGCCAACCGCACGGGCCGGATGTTCACCGGCGACCGCAGCGGTGACTGGCTGTTCCGGGCGATGCACCGCGCCGGACTCGCCAACCAGGCGCGCTCGACGTCGTCCGACGACGGGCTCGAGCTGTCCGACGCCTGGGTCACCTCCGCGGTCAAGTGCGCCCCGCCTGCCAACAGGCCGACCCCCGACGAGCGGGACCGGTGCTCGTCGCTGCTGCGGCGCGAGCTCGATGCGCTCGAGGCGGCTCGTGTCGTGGTGTGCCTGGGGGCCTTCGGGTTCGACGCCGCGCTGCGCCACTTCGACGTGCGACCGCGCCCCCGGTTCGGCCACGGGGTCGAGGTCGCCCTCGACGACGGCCGCACCCTGCTCGGCTGCTACCACGTCAGCCAGCAGAACACCTTCACCGGCCGCCTCACCGAGGAGATGCTCGACGCCGTGTTCTCGCGCGCTCGCGAGATCGCCGACGACGGTCCCGACCGGCGCGATCAGCGGTCGGGGGGCTGACCGCCGGGGGCCGGACGCCGACGGCGCCGGGTCAGGTCGCGATCGGCGCGGCGAGGGCGTCGGCGAGCGCCTGGGCGGCGAGGGCGTGGGCGGCACGTGCGTCGGCGAGCATGTGGCCGAGGGAGAAGAACCCGTGGAAGTGGCCCGGGAAGTGGACGTGGCTCGTGGCCACGCCGAGCTCCGCGAGGCGCTGCGCGTACGCGGTCCCCTCGTCGCGCAACGGGTCGAAGCCGGCGGTGATCACCAGCGCGGGCGGTCCGGCGGCGAGGGCGTCGTCGTCCGCGAGCAGCACCGACACGCGCGGGTCGTCGGGCTCGGCTGCGCCGCCGGTGAGGTAGTGGTCGACGAACCACGCCATCGACGAGCGGGTGAGGAAGTACCCCTCGGCGTTCTCCTCGTACGACGCCGAGCCCATCCGGGCGTCGGTGACCGGGTAGATCAGCATCTGGTGCACGATCGGGATCGGCGCCGCGTGGCACACGGCCGCGGCGAGGTTGCCGCCGGCGGAGTCGCCGCCCACCGCGATCCGGTCGGGGTCGAACCCCAGCTCGGCTGCGGCGTCGCGCGCCCACGTCGTGGCGGTGATGCAGTCGTCGAGCCCGGCGGGGAACGGGTGCTCGGGGGCGAGCCGGTAGTCGACGCTGAGCACACCGTGACCGGAGCGACGGCACAGGGTGTGGCAGATGTTGTCGTGGCTCTCGAGATCGCCGATCACGAAGCCGCCGCCGTGGTACCACACGAGCAGTCCCGGGACGTCGACGCCGGGCTCGGGGCGGTAGAGGCGCGCCGGGACGCCGCCGGCGTCGAGGTCCACCGTCTCGTGGCACGGGTCGAGCACGGGAGGGGCGAGCTCGCGACGCGCCGCGCGCGCCTGGGCCGGCGGCAGGGAGTCGAGGGGCGGCGCGCCGATCTGCTCCATGAGGGCGAGCAGGGAGCGGGCTTCGGCGTGCAGCGGCATCGAGCCATCCTGTCAGTAGCCTCGTGGCCCTGTGGAAGCGAACATCGCCCGCCGTCCGGCACCCTCCGAGCCCGTCGTGAGCGGGCGTGGCCGGCGCGTCGTCGCAGCGGTCGCGGTGGCCGCCACGCTGGTGTCGTGCACCTCGGACCCGGGGCCCGGACGGGTGGCGCGCGACATCGTGGAGACGGAGGCGGAGGCGAACCCCGCCCTCGACGAGGATTGCCTGAAGCGGCAGCTCGAGCGGTTCAGCGACGACGAGCTGAGCGCGATCTCCGAGCGCGTCCGGTCGGGTTCGGCCGACGTCGAGGAGCAGGGTCGCGCCGAGCTCGACGAGTTCCGCACCGCCCTCGAGTCCTGCGTCTGAGATCCGCAGCCGGGGTCTGACCCCGGCTGCGATGCTCACGTCGAGGTGTCGGAAGGAGTGTCCTCGCTCGTGCCGGGGGTGTCCGGCTTCGGGTCGTCAGGCTTCGCGGCGTCGGGCTTCGCGGCCTCGGGCTTCTCGGCGGCGTCGGGCTTCTGGGCGGCGGCCTTCTTCTTGGGCGGGGGCACGCCGACCGCGGGGGCGGGGTCGGCGCCCTCGGGCCAGCGGCGGCGACTCACGATCGACAGCATCCGCAGCAGGCGCATCGCCGTCTCGTCCTCCTGGGCGGGCTTCGCCTCGATCACGCCGTCGGCGATCATCCGCTCGATGACCTCCTCGCCGAGCTCGGTGCGAGCGATCGTCAGCGTCCACGCGTTGTCCTCGCCGATGCCGCCGGTCGCGATGTCGGAGTGCTCGGCCGCGAAGTCGGGGCACGTCGTGCACCCCTGGCGGGTCCACTGGTGGCACTCCTTGAGGTTCACCTCGTGGTAGGAGCCGTCCTTCATCCAGATCTGGAAGACGCCCTTGATGTTCATCTTCACCATGTCCTGCTTCTTCAAGCCGTACTTGGCCTCGAAGAGCTCCTCGAAGATGGAGTCGTCGAACGTCTTCGAGCAGAGCAGGCCGATGTTGAACAGGAACGGCTTGGACACCTTGCCGGCCTTGCGGTCCCACATGATCGGCGGCGACGACGTCTGGCACCCCATCCCCACGAGGGCGAGCCGCTCGAAGCCGCGCTCGAGCGCCTCGGGGAGGGCGAGCGGGTTGGCGCAGTAGGTGTAGCGCGACCCGGCGGTCGCGAGGATCTCCTCCTTCGTCTCCACGACGACCGGCTTGGCCTTCCACGCGTCGTCGTCCTCGACGCCGGACACGAGCGCCGCGTCGATGTAGTCGTTCTCGCGCAGCCAGATCAGCAGCGCCGAGACGAGTCCGCCGTCCTGGCCCACCTCGTGGACGCCCTTCTCGGTCGCGCGCGTCAGGTACAGCTGGCGCCAGATGCCCGACATCTCGTCGGGCTCGCGGACCCGGCCGAACAGGTGCATGTCGGCCTTGGGCTCCCATGCCCGGAACCGCGGGCAGGCGCGGGTGCAGGTGGTGCAGCCGCCCTCCTCGCCGAAGCCGTGGATGCAGTTGTCGAGGCCGAGCGACTCCTCGAGGTGGAACGGGAGGTACTTGCCCTCCTCGTGCTCGTAGCCGATGACGTCGTGGGGGCAGGTGACGACGCAGCCCGCGCACCCGGTGCACAGGTCGTTGGTGATGACCTCGGCGTAGAGCTCCTTCCACTGGGCCGTCCACCGCCCGGAGTCCTCGGGCGGGGTGGGGTCGGAGTCACCGGACTCCGGGGCTTCGGCCTCGACGGTCGTCATGGGGCCGACTGTACGCGCCGGGTGCGGAGCCCGGTGAACCGGTGGGGTGGCCACGCCGGGCGACTCGCCAGGCGGACCGTCGAGCGTCGCGCGCTACGGTGCGCGACGGTGACTCCGATCCCGAGCTTCGCGCGGCACGAGCGACGTCCGATCGCCACGGTCGAGCGGGACGGCGACGTCGTCACCCTCGGGTGGGCGGACGGAGCGTCGTTCACGTGCCTGTCGGAGTGGCTGCACGAGCAGTCGATCGGCATCGACCCGTCGACCCGCGAGGGCACCGTCGAGCCGTCCGACCTCGCGCCCCCCGGTTCGCTCGTCGGCGCGTTCGTCGACGACGGAGCGCTGCGCGTCGAGTGGGCGACCGGCGAGCGGGCGACCGTCGACCCGGGGTGGCTCCGCTCCATCGCGGACGGCGACCACCTCCCGGGTTCCGGCGTCGGCCGTCCCCGGCCGTGGACCGCGTCCGACCTCCCCGAGCCGCCGTCCTTCGACGGGTCGCGGGTGCTCGACGACGAGTCGGTGCTCGAGGCGTGGCTCGGCGAGCTCTGCACGACCGGGCTCGCACGTCTGCGCTCGACGCCTACCACGGACGATCTCATGGCCGAGCTCGCCGCGCGCATCGGGCCGATCCGCGGATCCAACTTCGGCGGGGTGTTCACCGTCGAGTCGGTCGTCGAGCCCGACTCGACCGCGAACACCGGTCGCGCCCTCGGTCAGCACACCGACCTGCCGACCCGCGAGACGCCGCCGGGCTTCCAGTTCCTGCACTGCGTCGAGAACACGGTCGCCGGGGGCGCCTCGCGGATGGCCGACGGCCTCGCGGTGGTCGAGGAGCTGCGCTCGAACCACCCCGAGGCTCACGAGGCGCTGACCACCCTCGAGTGGGTGTTCGCGAACCGCGCCCCGGACGGGGACCACCGCTGGGTCGCGCCGCTGATCGACCACGGCGCGACGGGTTCGCCGCTCACGTTGCGCGCCTTCTACCCGGTGCGCCTGGCCCCCCACATGCCGATCGAGGACCAACCGCGCGCCTACGCGGCGATGCGCACCTTCTCCGCCGTGGCGCACGACGCGCGCTTCATGATCACGTCGGTGTTCGAGCCCGGCGATCTGGTCGGGTTCGACAACCGGCGGATCCTGCACGGGCGCGACGCGTTCGACCCCGGGGTGGGGCGCCGGCGGCTCCGCGGGTGCTACATCGACCGTGACGACGTGCTGTCGCGCCTGCGCGTGCTGCGCCGACCGGGCCGCGCCGCCACCCCGACCGCCGCTGCGGCCGCACCCGCCACCGCCACCCCCGACCCGGCGACCCCGGTCGCCGGGGCGCCGCCACCGCCCACCCGTTCGATCGGAGGAGTCGCCCCGTGAGCTCCGTCTTCATCACCTGCGCCGTGAGCGGCTCGGGCGACACCGTCGCCAAGTCCGATCGCGTCCCGTTCACCCCCGAGGCGATCGCGCACGACGCCCTCGACGCCGCGCGAGCCGGTGCGGCGATCGTCCACCTCCACGTGCGCGACCCCCGCACCGGCGCTCCGTCGCGCTCGCTCGAGCACTACACCGAGGTGGTCGAGCGGATCCGCTCCTCCGATGTCGACGTGGTGATCAACCTCACGTCCGGGATGGGCGGCGACCTCACCCTCGGCTCGGTCGAGTCACCGCTGCCCCCCGCCCGGGAGGGGACCGACATGGCGGGTGCCACCGAGCGACTCGAGCACGTCCGCGAGCTGCGCCCCGAGATCACCACCCTCGACTGCGGATCGATGAACTTCGGCGAGGGCGACTACGTGATGACCAACACCCCCGCCACGCTGCAGGAGATGGCGCGCCAGATCACCGCGCTCGGCGTCCGTCCCGAGATCGAGGCGTTCGACACCGGTCACCTGTGGCAGGCCAAGGCGCTGGTCGAAAGCGGGTTCATCGAGGACCCGGTGATGGTCCAGCTGTGCATGGGGATCCCGTGGGGGGCACCCGCCGACCTGAACACGTTCATGGCGATGGTGAACAACATCCCCGACTCGTGGACGTTCAGCGCGTTCTCGATCGGTCGCCTGCAGCTCCAGTACGTGGCGCTCGCGGCGATCGCCGGGGGGAACGTGCGCGTCGGCCTCGAGGACAACCTCTACCTCGGCCGAGGCGAGCTCGCGACGAACGCGGCCCTCGTCGAGCGCGCCGCGTCGATCCTCGCCGGGATGAACGTCGCGCTGAAGTCTCCGTCCGAGGTGCGCGACGAGCTCGGCCTCACCAGGCATGGCTGACGCCGCCCCGGACGGCGCTCGCTCCTCCGGCGCCGCGACCGGGGCCGTGCGGGCGTCCGCGGCGGTGTCCACGGCTGCGGTGATCGGCGGCGGGGTGATCGGTGCGGCGTGGGTCGCACGGATGCGCCTGCGTGGCGTCGACGTGCGCGTCTTCGACCCTTCGCCGACCGTGGCCCGCTCGCTCGAGGAGGTGATGGCGAGCGCGACCCGGGCGTGGGAGGCGCTGGGACTGCCGACCGACGCGGTCGGCGAGCTGCAGCTGCGCCGGTCGGTCGCGGACGCCGTCGACGGTGTCGATCTCGTGCAGGAGTCCGTCCCGGAGCGCCTCGACGTGAAGCACGCGACGCTGCGCGAGATCGAGTCCGCCGCTCCGCCGGGAGCGCTGATCGCGTCGTCGACCTCGGGCTTCCGGCCCACCGAGCTGGCGATCGCTCTCGAGCGGCCGGAGCGCTTCGTCGTCGGCCACCCGTTCAACCCGGTGTACCTCCTCCCGTCGGTCGAGGTCGTCGGAGGGGAGGCCACGGCGGCCGCGACGATCGAGCACGCCGAGCGCGCCTACCGCGAGCTCGGGATGAAGCCGGTGCACGTGCGCGTCGAGATCGATGCGTTCATCGCCGACCGGCTGCTCGAGGCCGTGTGGCGCGAGGCGCTGTGGCTGGTGCGCGACGGGGTGGCGACGACCGGGGAGATCGACGACGTGATCCGCCACGGCTTCGGTCTGCGGTGGGCGCAGATGGGGTTGTTCGAGACCTATCGCACGGCGGGGGGCGACGGTGGCATGGCCCACTTCCTCGCCCAGTTCGGCCCGGCGCTCGCGTGGCCGTGGTCGCGGCTGACGGACGTGCCCGAGTGGACCGACGAGCTCGTCGAGCTGATCGCCGCGCAGTCCGACGACCAGTCCGGCGACCGGTCGATCGCGGAGCTCGTCGCCGAGCGCGACCGCAACCTGGTCGCCATCCTGCTCGCGCTCGAGCAGGTCGACGCCGGCGCCGGTCGCGTGGTCGCCGAGATGCGCCGCACCGCGTCGTCCGGCCGGGCCGCGGACCCACGGCGAGCGCGGTCGTGAGCGGTCATCCCACCCGCGACCGGTGGTGGCCGGCGTCGCCCGTCGCCACCGCTCTCGTCGTCGCGACCCTCGTCGTCGCGACCCTCGTCGTCGCGACCCTCGTCGTCGCCGCCCCCGCTGGCTCGACGGCCGGGGCGGGAGCGGGCGCAGCGGGGCCGGCGGCCCCCGACACCCCCGTCGACGTCGCCGACACGGCGTCCCCGGCCGATGGCGGCACGACGTCGACGGGGTCGGAGGCGGCGGGCACCGGGGCGCGACGGGTCGGCGACGCGAGCGCCGTCGAGTCGACTCCCCCCGCGGACGGCGACGGGTCGATCGATCAGCGCGCCTCGTTCCCGGCCGGAGGTCGCCCCGGCGACAGCGGGGGATCGCTGCGTCGGTGGTCGGTGGCGTTCGCGCTCGGTGGCGCGGTCCTGGTCGTCGGCGGACTGCGTCGACGACCGCCGGGCGCACGGCGAGCGGACTGATCACGGCCGCCGGCGACGCCGTCGCCCGGGGGAGTCCTCGCAGAGCGTCGGCGCTCACCTCGCCGGTGCGGATGCGCACGGCGTGCTGGACCTCGGTGACCCGGATCTCGTCGTCGACACCGTGCCGGGGCGCGGTGCAGCCCCCGGCTCCGCCTGAGGACAGTCGGCGGGACCGGGGGCTGCGGAGAGGTGCGCGACGTGCGCACCTCGATCGTTCGTCGCCTCCCGACGGGGAGTCCTCGTGCCCCGGGCGACGACGAGCGAGGGGGGTGGCACCGCTGCGGTGCCTGGTCGGGCGGTCGCTAGATCGCGTCGGCCCCTTCCTCACCGGTGCGGATGCGCACGATGCGGTCGACGTCGGTGACCCAGATCTTGCCGTCGCCGATCTTGCCGGTGGAGGCGCCCTCCTTGATCGCGTCGACGGCGGCGTCGACCCCGCTCTCGTCGACGACGACCTCGATCCCGACCTTGGGGACGAAGTCGATCTTGTACTCGGCGCCACGGTAGGTCTCGGTGTGGCCTCCCTGGCGTCCGAAGCCACGGACCTCCGAGACGGTGATGCCGGTGATCCCGGCGGCCTTGAGGCGGTCCTTGACGTCGTCGAGCTTGAACGGCTTGATGACGGCGGTGATGAGTTTCATGTGGTTCTCCTCGTCTCTTCGTTCGTTCAGCTCTGCACCGACGCCGGGACCGACGTGACGGTGTCGGGGGCGTAGCCCTGGAGTCCGTGCTCGAGGACGTCGAGGCCCTCGATCTCCTCCTCGGCGCTGACCCGCAGCCCGATCGTCGCCTTGAGGGCGCCGAACAGGCTGGCCGTGGTGGCGGTCACCCAGACGCCGATGATGAGCAGCATCAGGAGCTGCATGATCAGCTGGTCGAAGCCGCCGCCGTAGAGTAGCCCGGCGTCCTCGCGACCGAGGAAGGCGTCGTCGTACTTCGCGAACAGCCCGATGGCGAACACGCCCCAGAAGCCGCAGACGCCGTGCACGCTGACGGCGCCGACCGGATCGTCGATCTTGATCTTGTCGAGGCCGATGACCGAGAACACCACGAGGGCGCCGGCGACGCCACCGGTGACGGCCGAGAAGACCGGCGTGAAGGCGCCGCAGCCCGCCGTGATCGCGACCAGCCCGGCGAGCACGCCGTTGCCGATCATCGCGAGGTCGGGCTTGCCCGAGACCAGCCAGACGGTGATGGTGCAGACCAGCCCGCCGGCGACGGCGGCGAGCATCGTGTTGACCGCGACCGTCGAGACGAACTCGTCGGCGAGCAGCTCCGAGCCCGGGTTGAAGCCGAACCAGCCCACCCAGAGGATGAACACGCCGAGGATCGCGAACGGGACGTTGTGGCCCGGGATCGCCCGGGCACGGCCGTTCGCGTCGTACTTGCCGATGCGCGGACCGAGGAAGCTGGCGCCGACGATCGCGGCGATGCCGCCGGTCATGTGGACGATGCCCGAACCGGCGAAGTCGCTGAAGACGGCGTCACCGACGTTGAGCTCGGCGATCAGGCCGCCGCCCCAGGTCCAGTGGACGACCACCGGGTAGATGAAGGCGCACATCACGGTCGAGAAGATGAGGTACGACGAGAACTTGGTCCGCTCGGCCATCGCCCCCGACGCGATCGTGACCGCCGTCGCGGCGAACACCGCCTGGAAGAAGAACGTCGTCGCGACGCTGAGGCCGCCCTCGGGGATCGCCGCGAGATCGGCGTTCGTCAGGAAGAACTGGTCGAGCCCGATGAACGAGCCGCCGCCGTCGCCGAACGCGAACGCGTAGCCGCAGGCGAAGAAGGCGAAGACGCCGACGATCGCATCGGCCATGTTCTTCGCGAAGATGTTCACGACGTTCTTCGCACGTGTCAGACCCGCCTCGACGAGCGCGAAGCCCGCCTGCATGAAGAACACCAGGACCCCGGCGAGGAACACCCAGATGTTGTTGAGGTAGTCCTGCGTGGTCGGGGTGTACTCCTGGGCGAGCCCGACGGAGGGTGTGATCGCGAGGATCGCGGCCACACCTCCCAGGCCCGAGATGATTCGTAGTGCTCGTGTTCGCACTGGCTGTCCTCCAATGGGTCGTGTACGGGAACGAACCGGGACCGCCACGAGTTCGCTCGTCGCCGCCCGGATCGCTGCGCAAGCTAGGTGCGCGCCGTTTCCCGGTGGTCGCCATCGTGTTTCGTGCCGATGAACGATCGTGGCGCTGACGTGACAGGTGCGGATCGCCCCCGGGACGGCTCCGGCGCCCCCGACACGGCGCGTGGTACCACCGGCACGGCTCGTGGGGACCGGCGCGTGAGACGCCATCCGAGCGGGGTGGTGCACGACGGCGGGGGAGACGCGGACGGTCGACCCGTCCTCGTGCATCGGGGGGATGCCACGGTCCGAGGGGGGAGGACCGGAGATCGTGAGCACGAGGACGGATCGACCGAACGAGCACGAAGGTACGCCGGTCGCCTTTCGCCTGCGTGTGCCCCGTGTGAACGAGCGATGAACTCGCTCGGGAACCGATCCACGTCGAGCCCCGGCGATCCGTCCCGGGGACGGCTGGTGCGCCTCGGGGAGCACCTGTCACACTGGGGGGATGGACCTGACGTACCCCGACGCCGCCGAAGACTTCCGCGCCGAGATCCGCACGTGGCTCGAGGAGAACCTCCCCGACGGGTGGTTCGACGACGACGTCCAGATGAGCGCCGAGGAGCGGTCGCGGTTCAACCGCGAGTGGCCCCAGAAGCTGTTCGAGGGCGGCTGGATCTGCGCGACGTGGCCCGAGGAGTACGGCGGCAAGGGGCTCACGACCATGCAGGGGGTGGTGCTGTCGGAGGAGTTCGCGCGAGCGGGTGCCCCGATGCGCGGCGACTTCTTCGGCGACACGCTCGTCGGGCCGACGCTGCTGCAGTGGGGGAGCGAGGAGCAGAAGAAGGAGTTCCTCCCCGGGATCCTCAAGGGCGAGACCAGCTGGTGCCAGGGGTTCTCGGAGCCCGACTCGGGCTCGGACCTCGCGTCGATCACGACCTCGGCCGAGCTCGACGGCGACGAGTGGGTGATCAACGGCCAGAAGGTTTGGACGACCCAGGGTCACCACGCCGACTACTGCTTCCTGCTCACCCGCACCGATCCCGACGTGAAGAAGCACGCCGGCATCTCCTACATGCTCGTCCCGATGAAGCAGGACGGCATCGAGGTGCGCGGGATCACCCAGCCCGACGGCACCGCCGAGTTCACCGAGGTGTTCTTCGACGACGCCCGCTGCCCGAAGGACGCCGTCGTCGGCGGGGTGAACAACGGCTGGAAGGTCGCCAACTCGACGCTGGGGTTCGAGCGGGGCCAGTCGGCCACCACCGGCTTCCGCCGCTTCCAGACGGAGTACGAGCTGATGGTCGAGGCCGCGCGGGCGAACGGCGCGATCGACGAACCCGCGATCCGCCAGCGGCTGATGGAGTTCCACACCAGGATCCAGATCCTGCGGATCAACGGGCTGCGCAACCTGACGGCGACGCTGAACGAGTCGAAGGACCGGGGGACCGCCGCCCTCGGCGCGACCAACAAGATGTTCTGGTCCGAGATGCACAAGGCGGCCATGGAGCTCGCGCTCGACATCCACGGCCCAGCGGGGATGCTCGTCGACACGGGGCCCGGGAGCTGGCCGGGATCGACCCGCGACGAGCGTCGCGACGGCTACCCCGTGAGCCAGATGATGTCGGCGTTCTTCTTCTCGCGGTCGGAGACGATCTGGGGCGGGACGAGCCAGATCCAGCGCAACATCGTCGGCGAGCGCGTCCTCGGGCTCCCGAAGGAGCCGAAGCCCGACGACCCCTCCACCAACGGCTGAGCGGGATCGACCCCGCTACGCCGCCCGGTGCGCCTCACGCAGGCGCCGCCAGTCCTCGCGCTCGGACATCACCCGTCGGACGCGCGCGAGCCCGGTCCGTCCCCGGGTGTCGAGCCGACGGACGGTGCGGTGCAGCTCGGCGATCGACGCGTGGTGGGCGAGCACCCAGTCGGTGAGCAGGGCGAAGCGCTCGTCGGGGAGGTGGCAGGCCGAGTCGAACCACGCCCGCGGCGGGCTGGCGACCCGGATCGAATCGGGCCGCTCGACGACGTCGACGTCGTCGAGCACGTTGGTGCGGCGCAGGGTCACGCCACGGCTGATCGGGGTCCGGTCGTGGCCGACGAGCACCTCGGGCACGTTCGGGCGGAAGACGTGCTCGAACCCCCACAGCCGGCCCGCCGCAGGTCCGGTGACGACCGCCTCGCGGTCGGCGAGGCAGGCCGCCACGCAGCGGGCCTCGAACGTGAGCGGGGAGCCGGCGAGCAGGTGGACCCCGTTGTGGCGTCGTCGCAGCGCTCGGCGGCGGGCGAGGTCGGCGACGTCGTGGTGGGTGAGACCGTCGGCGACGAGCTCGGCCGTGGTGACCACGCCGTGACGGCGGGCGGCGACCTCGAGCAGTTCGGCGGAGATGATCGGCATGTCCGTTCCTTCGTTCGCGGGGCACGAGGACCCGGGGAGGGCCGAGGGGGCGGGAGCCGAGGGGCCCACGGTAGCCGCTGCGCCGCGCGATGAGCGGGGCGGTTCGATCCGGGGGCGGAGGCGGGGCCGGGGGCCGTCCCGGCCGGGGGCCGGGGGGCCGGGGGACGTCCCGGCCGGGGGGCCGTGAGGGGGCACGTGACCGTGATCGACGGAGCGGGTGGTGTCGACCTCGATCCGGCAGGATGGCGGGGTGCCCACCACTCCCTCCGCGGCCCCGGACCTGACGTCGCAGCGGAGCCGGACGTACGTCGCTCCGACCGACCGGCTGATCACGGCGCCGTTCCTCGTCGTGACCGTCGCCGGGCTCGGGTTCTTCATGTACATCGGGATCCTGCTCCCGCTGATCCCGCTGTTCGTCGAGGGGCCGCTCGGAGGCGGCGAGTTCGGGGTCGGGCTCAACGTCGCGGTCTTCGCCGTGGCCGCCGTCGCGTCCCGCCCGATGATCGGTCGGCTCGCGAACCGCTTCGGACGGCGGTCGGTGATGGTCGCCGGGGCGCTCGTCGCGGCGTGCGGGGGGCTCGGGATGAGCCAGGCCGGCGATCTCGCGGTGCTCCTCGGCTTCCGCACGCTCACCGGCTTCGGCGAGGCGGCGATGTTCGTGGGCGCGGCGACCCTGGTCGCCGATCTCTCGCCGCGTCACCGCCGGGCGGAGGGGGCGAGCTACTTCTCGGTCGCGGTGTTCACCGGGCTCGGGCTCGGCCCCGTTCTCGGCGAGTGGCTGCTCGACGACGTGCGCTTCGAGCGGACGTTCGTCGCCGGCAGCCTGTTCGCCGTCGCCGCGGCGGCGGTCGCGTTCTTCGCCCCGTCCTTCGTGGTCTCCCCCGACTCCCAGACCGGCCACTCGATCGACGGCGACGGCGAGGAGCGCAGGGGGATCTCGCGGTACGTGCACCCCGCGGCCGTGCTCCCCGGAAGCGTGCTCGCGCTCGGCGTCGGCGGTCTCACCACCTTCTTCCTGTTCGTGCCGGAGTACTCGCGCGACCTCGGGCTCGGATCGTCGGGCGGGTTGTTCCTCGTCTACTCGTTCACGTCGCTGCTGATCCGCATCTTCGGAGCCACGCTCCCCGAGCGCCTCGGTCCGCGCCGGATGGTCACCATCGCGCTGCTCTGCTTCGCCGTCGGGCTCGGCGCGCTGGGAGCGATCGAGGCCACCTGGGTGCTGTGGGCGTCGGCGGCGCTGATCGGGCTCGGCGCCGCGTTCAACTACCCGTCGCTGAACGCGCTGACCGTCAACCGGGTCAGCGACGACGACCGCGCCGCGGCGATCAGCTCGTTCACGATGTTCTTCGAGATCGGGTCCGCGGTGAGCGGTCTCACGATCGGCGGGCTCGGCGAGATCGTCGGCAAGCAGCACGCCTTCTACGGGGGTGTGGTCATGGTGCTGGTCGGGTTGTACGTCCTGCGCGTCCACGTGGTGCCGAGCGACGCATCCGATGCGGGCCCGACCACCTCGTCGCGAGGCGGCGATCGCGGCGCGGCCCCGGCGGCGACGCCGCCCGTGGGTGACTGAACCCCGTCGCGCGGTCCGCGATCGCCCGCTCGTCGGCGACGCCGCCGTCGCGCCGTCGTGTCCGATTCCCGCTCGTCGAGCGGGCGGGGCGCGGTCAGGATGGAGAGGTGCCACCGCTCGACGACGACCGCTGCTACGCCGCCGCGTCGAGCCGCGACGCCCGCTTCGACGGCACCTTCGTCGTCGCCGTCCGCTCGACCGGCATCTACTGCCGTCCGAGCTGCCCGGCGATCACCCCGAAGCGCGAGAACGTCGAGTTCCACCTCACCACCGCGGCGGCGCAGGGACGCGGGTTCCGGGCGTGCAAGCGGTGCGCTCCCGATGCCGCACCGGGGTCGGCCGAGTGGAACGTGCGCACGGACGTCGCCGGACGGGCGATGCGCCTGATCGCCGACGGGGTCGTCGAGCGTGACGGCGTCGCCGGTCTCGCCGCCCGCCTCGGGTACAGCGAACGCCACCTCCACCGCGTGCTCACCGCCGAGGTCGGCGCCGGGACCCTCGCGCTGGCGCGCGCCCGACGTGCGCACGGCGCCCGGACGCTCGTCGAGACGACCGCGATGACCTTCACCGACGTGGCGTTCGCGGCGGGGTTCGGGAGCGTGCGCCAGTTCAACGACACGGTCCGCGAGGTGTACGCCGCCACCCCCTCCGAGCTGCGGCGGGCGGCGCGCTCACGACCGGCACGGGGGCCCTCCGGCGTCTCGCGGGGTGCGACGGCGACCGCCGGCGCCGAGCTGGGCGGGGCGACCTCGGTGACGCTGCGGTTGCCGACCCGCGCCCCGTTCGCGGCGCGCCACGTCCTCGACTTCGTCGCCCGGCGCGCCGTGCCCGGCGTGGAGAGCGCACCCGATCGATCCGCACGGGTCCGGGCCGCACCGCACGTCGGCGCAGCCGCCGGGGAAGGGCCCGGGGCCGGGCTCGAGCCCGACCACCGCCGGATCCTGTCCCTGCCCGGAGGTCCTGGATCGCTCGCGGTGGTGGCGGCGGCCGACGACCACCTGGCGGTGACGCTGCGGCTCACGGCGTGGTCGGATCTCGCGGCGGCCGTCCAGCGCGTGCGACGGATGTTCGACCTCGACGCGGACCCGGTCGCCATCGACGACCACCTCGGCGCGGATCCGGTGCTCGCGGCGCTCGTCGAGGGGACCCCGGGGCTGAGGTCGCCGGGCAGCGTCGATGCGTTCGAGACGATCGTGCGGGCGGTGATCGGCCAGCAGGTGTCGGTGGCCGGGGCGCGGACCGTCGCCGGCCGGCTGGTGGCCCACGCCGGCGTCGAGGTGCCGCCCGACCTCGCGATCGCCGGCGGTCCGACGAGGAGCTTCCCGACGGCGTCCGCGGTCGCCGACGCTCCCGACGACGCGTTCGCGATGCCGCACCGCCGCAGCGACACGATCCGGCGGGTCGCGGCGGCGTTCGCCGGGGGCGACCTCGTGGTCGACCCCGGCTCCGACCCCGGCGAGGTCCGAGCACGGCTGCTCGAGATCGCCGGGATCGGTCCGTGGACGGCGGACTACGTCGTCATGCGGGCCCTCGGGCACCCGGACGTGATGCTCGACACCGACCTGGTCGTCCGCCGTGCGCTGGTGGCGCACGGGCGACCGTCCACGCAGCGGTGGTCACCGTGGCGCTCGTACGCCGTCCACCACCTGTGGGCGGCGGCGGGCCCCCGACCGGAGCCGCCCGCCGCCCCCGTGCGGGGAGGTCGACCGGGCCGACGTCCGCCTGCCACCGCCGCCCCGATGCCCGACCGCCCGACGGATCCCGACGCACCAGGAGGACCGACGTGACCGAAACCCGGCACGACAACCGGCACGACACCCGGCCAGACAACCGGCACGACACCGACGACCCCTCCGGGGCCGCCCCGCCGGACCGGGGGTCGGCGACGGAGCAGCGGAGCAGCGGCGACGACGAGCGGTGCGCGACGACCACGGTGAGCACCCCGATCGGTGCGCTCACGGTGGTCGCCAGCTCGGCGGGGGTGCGGCGTGTGCGGTGGCCCGACGAGGCTCCGACCGATGCCGAGCGAGCGGTCGAGGTCGACGTGAGCGCCGGCGGGACGTCGGACGGGCCACCGGCGAGGGCCCGCGAGATCGCCACCGTGGCGGCGGCTCAGCTCGAGGAGTACTTCGCCGGGACCCGGCGCTCGTTCCACGTGGCGCTCGACGCGGCCGGCACCCCGTTCCAGCGCCGTGCCTGGGAGGCGCTGGCTCGGATCCCCTACGGCCGGACCGTGACGTACGGCGAGCAGGCGGCGGCGATGGGCGATCCCCGGACGGCTCGCGCGGTCGGCGCGGCGAACGGTCGCAACCCGATCCCGATCATCGTCGGGTGCCACCGCGTGATCGGTCGCGACGGATCGCTGACGGGCTTCGCGGGCGGGTTGGAGGCGAAGCGCCACCTGCTCGACCTGGAGCGTCGCGTCGACGGCCTCACCCTGGTGTGACGGCCCCGACGGACCACGCCCGTCAGCGGCCGCGGGCGGCGGCCGACTGGGCTCGTCGAGCGCGCTCGGCGTCCTTCTTGGCGGCCTTCGCGGCCTTGCGCTTCGCGCGCAGCTCGGCCTGCTCGTCCGAGGAGCGCTTGGAGGTGTCGAGCAGGGGAGCGATCTCCACCTCCGGCGCCGGGGGGAGCGCCAGCGTCTCGTCGTTCTTCAACAGGTCGCGGATGATCGCGGACGCCGGTGCCTCGCCGACGACCGTCCCCGCGAGCATGATCCGGGTGACGCCGAGGCGGTGCCGCTCGACGACCCCGGGCAGCACCTCGCGCAGCTGCTCGCTCGAGGGGCTCTCGGCGTGGTCGCCGAGCTGCTCGATCGTGTCCGCCAGGGCGGCGTCGGTGACGATCGCGGCGATCGCCTCCATCCCCCCGTCGATGCGGCCCGTGCGCACCCCGGCGCGCACCCCGTCGACGGACACCTCGTCGACGAAGCTCTCGAGAGCTTCGCGGTGCTCGTCGTCAAGGCGCTCGAGGGCGTCACCCAGGTCGTCGTCCGAGGCGGCCTTGAACGAGCGGTCGAGGAGGCCCAGCGCCTGCATCCGGTTCTTCATCTGGTTGACGGCCATGGCGAGCGACGCTACCGGCGCGCTCTGGGCACCGGGCGGCCGGCCGGTCGCGGTTCCGACGGACGTCACACCTCGGCTACAGTTCGTCGAGGAACCGCAACCGGAGGGGGATCCATGGCAACCGTCACGCTCGATCAGGTGAACAAGGTCTACGAGAACGGGTTCCACGCGATCCACGACCTCGATCTCGACATCCAGGACAAGGAGTTCCTGGTGCTCGTCGGGCCGTCCGGGTGCGGCAAGTCCACGGCGCTGCGGATGATCGCCGGCCTGGAGACCATCTCGTCGGGCGAGATGAGGATCGGCGACAAGGTCGTGAACGACGTGGAGCCGAAGGATCGCGACATCGCGATGGTGTTCCAGAACTACGCGCTGTACCCCCACATGAGCGTGTACGACAACATCGGCTTCGCGCTCAAGCTGGCGAAGGTCCCGAAGGAGGAGATCGACAAGCGGGTGCGCCAGGCCTCGAAGATCCTCGAGCTCGACGCGAACCTCGATCGCAAGCCCGGGCAGCTGTCGGGTGGTCAGCGCCAGCGCGTGGCGATGGGGCGTGCGATCGTCCGCCAGCCGGCGGCGTTCCTGATGGACGAGCCGCTGTCGAACCTCGACGCCAAGCTGCGCGTGCAGATGCGCGCCGAGATCGCCCAACTCCAGCGCGACCTGGCGGTCACGACGGTGTACGTCACGCACGACCAGATCGAGGCGATGACGATGGGCGACCGCGTCGCGGTGCTCAAGGCCGGGTACCTGCAGCAGGTCGACTCACCGCAGCGGCTCTACGACCACCCGGACAACGTGTTCGTCGCCGCCTTCATCGGGTCGCCGTCGATGAACCTCTACGAGGCCACCTTCGAGACGACCGACTCGGGAGGGGTCGTCCAGCTGGGCTCCCAGACCCTCGAGCTGGGCCCCGAGGCGTTCGAGGACCGATCCGCGCTGCGCGGCTACGCGGGCAGGAAGGTGATCGTCGGGATCCGCCCCGAGGACTTCGAGGACGCCTCGCTCGTGGATCGTGACACGACGGGCAAGATCCTGTCCTCCGACGTCACCCTGATCGAGGCGCTCGGGTCCGAGCTGATGGTGCACTTCAACGTGGACGCTCGCACGGTCGACTCCGGTGACCCCGATGCGGTGGAGGAGCAGGAGAACGCGGCGAACGCGGTCGGGCGCTTCAACCCGCGCTCGAGGGTGAAGATGCGCGACAACGCCGAGATCGCCGTCGCGACCGAGAACATGCACTTCTTCGACAGCGAGTCCCACCTGGCGATCTGGGACTGATCCCGGCTCGAGCGGTCCCGGGGTCGTGGCCCCGGTGACCCTCCATCCGGTGACCCTCCGTCAGGGCAGCGCGACGCCCTCGGACGCCTGCACGATCGCGTAGACGTCCGCTCGCCCCAGGTCGACGCCGAGCGCGGCCGTGGTCGAACGGATGCGGTCGGGGTTCTGGGACCCGATGATCGCGATCGGCGCGGTCGGGTGGGCGAGGACGAAGGCGACGGCGATCTGCGAACGGTCGACGCCTTCGCGCTCCGCGAGGCGGTCGAGCTCGGCGATCAGCTCGGGACGCACGCCGTCGCCGGTCGCGAGGCGGCCGCCCGCGAGCGGGCTCCACGCCATCGGCACCACCCGGTGCTCGGCGCACTGGTCGAAGGTCCCGTCGCGCATCGGCGTCAGCTCGATCGCCGAGAACTCGGGCTGGGTCGACACGATCGGGAACTCGAGGTGGGCCTGGAGCGCGGCGAACTGCGCGGGGGTGTGGTTCGACACTCCGACCTCGCGGATCTTGCCCTCCTCGCGCAGGGCGTGGAGCGTGATCGCGACGTCCGCGGGGTGCGCGAACAGATCGGGTCGGTGGATCTGGTACAGGTCGATCACGTCGGTGCGCAGCCGGCGCAGCGACGCCTCGCACGCCGCCCGCAGGTACTTCGGCGACGAGTCGTACGGGGTGGGGGGAGCGATCCCGCCCTTGGTCGCGAGCACGATGCGGTCGCGCAGGCCGGGCGCGGAGTCGAGCACCCGCCCGAGGATCTCCTCGACCTGGCCGAACCCGGTGCCGCCCCAGTCGAACCCGTACACGTCGGAGGTGTCGATCAGGTTCATGCCCGAGTCGAGGGCCGTCTCGAGCAGACGGCGCGCGACGTCGAGGTCGTCGTCGGTGAAGCGCCACTGCCCGTAGGCGATCGGGCCGACCGGCGGGAGGGACCCGAGGCTGCGCTGATGTGACTGGACGAGCGTGCTCACCGGCCCGAACCTACCGGCCCGGCTGCTCGCCGTGATCGTCGCACGGCCGGCGCCCGGCGCCCACGGGCGCCGGGTGGTGGATCAGCCCTTCACCGACCCGGCGAGCAGGCCGCGCACGAAGAAGCGCTGGAGGGCGAAGAACACCAGGATCGGGATGAACGACTGGACGAAGGCGGCCGCCGGGAGGATGTTCTCGTTGCGCCCGAAGTCGCCCGCCAGGTTGGCGATGAGGATCGTCGTCGGCTGGGCGTCGGCGTTCGCCCCGATCATCGTGTTGGCGATGAGGTAGTCGTTCCAGGTCCACAGGAACTGGAAGATCGCGAAGGCCGCGAGCACCGGGATCGACAGCGGCAGGACGAGGCGCCAGAAGATCGTGAAGTGGGCGGCGCCGTCGATCCGGGCGGCCTCGAACACGTCCTTCGGGAGGGCCGAGATGTAGTTGTGCAGGAGGAAGATGGCGAACGGCATGGCGAACCCTGTGTGGGTGAGCCAGACCGCCGTCGTCGTCCCGGCGAGGTCGAAGTCGGGGATCAGGGTGATCGTCTTGTCGAGGCCCGGGAGGGTGAGGCTGGCCCCGTTGTTGAACATCTGCAGCAGGGGGATGAGCGCCACCTGCAGGGGCACGGCGAGCAGGGCGACCGTGGCGATGAACAGGGGCTTGCGGCCGCGGAAGTCGATCCACGCGAAGCCGTAGGCGGCGAAGGCCGCGATGGCGATCGGGATCACGACGGCGGGGATCGAGATGGCCATCGAGTTGAGCAGGGACTTGCCGATGCTCTGGCGCGCCGTGAAGATGTCGGCGTAGTTGCTCCAGGTCCACTCGAACGGGTTGAGCCCGTTCCACCAGCCGGTCGACCGCTGGGCGTCGCGGGTGCGGAAGGAGCTGACGAGCAGGCCGAAGGTCGGGATCGTCCAGATCACGACGATCAGCCAGAGCGCGCTGGCGGGGATGGCGCGGAGCAGGCCGTAGGCCTTGTCGAGGCCGCCGGAGCCGTTCGAGCCGTCGTCGATCGCCCGCTGCGGCCGGGGGAGGTCGCCGGGCGCGCCCTCGTCGGTGGTGACTGTCGAGATGTTGCTCATGTCAGTCTTCCTTCTGCATCTGGCTGATGTTGTAGACCATCACCGGCAGGACCGAGATGAGGATCAGGATCGCGAGGGCGGCGCCCTTGCCCGTGTCACGGAACTGGAACGCCGTGTTGAACATGTCGTTCGCGAGCACCTGGGTGCCGAACTGCCCGTTCGTGATCACCTTGACGATGTCGTAGACCTTCATCACGAGCACGATGATCGTGGTGACGACGACGCCGATCGTGGTGGAGATCTGGGGGAGCGTGACCCGCCAGAAGACCTGGCTGCTGGTCGCGCCGTCCATCTTGGCCGCCTCGATGAGCTCGGTCGGCACGGCCTTGATGGCGGCCGACAGGATGACCATCGCGAACCCGGTCTGGATCCAGATGAGGATGACCATCAGCCAGAAGTTGTTGTACGGCGGCTCCTGGACGAAGAGGATCGTGTCGCCGACGACGGTGCCGTCCTCCTGGACGATGAACCCGCCGATGCCCTGGCCGATGATCCCGGCGTAGCGGACGAAGAGCCAGCCGACGAGGAAGGCGACGATCCCGAAGGTGATCGCGCGGCCCCAGTTGCGCTTGGTGAGCGCGACGCCCACGGTGGCGAGGAGGGCGAGCAGGACGAGGCCGAGCAGGATCGTGCCGATCAGGGTCGGCAGGCCCGAGCCCGTCGACAGCTTGCCGAGGGCGACCCAGATCGCGTTGAGCACGCCCGTCTGGTCCTGGGAGACGTCACGCGGGGCGTAGACGAAGCGCCAGATGATCGACGCGCCGACGAGCGAGATCGCCATCGGCATGAAGATCAGCGACTTCGCGTACTTCTCGCCGATCCGGCCGTCCGCGAGGACCGCCACGGCGAGGCCCATGGCGGTGGAGGAGAAGGTGACGACGACGACCCACCACAGGTTGTTGATGATCGTGCCGCGCAGCGCCGTGAACACCCCGAACGACAGCAGCAGGGCGCCGACGATCAGCGGCCCGCTGGTCGGGTTGCCGAGCTCGACCGCCCGACCCGTGCGCTGCTTCATGATCACGCCGACCACCACGGCGAGGCCGAGCAGGATCGCGCCGAAGACGAACGGGATCGAGGTGAACATGTTCGTCCAGTTCGAGATGTCGAAGCTGGCGGTGTCGTTGAAGATCGCGCCGTAGTTCTCCCCGTCGACGAAGGACTCGGAGTCGGCGTCGAGGAAGGACAGGTACAGGGTGCGCAGGGCGGGGACGACCAGCATCACGAAGGTGAAGAGGAGGGCCGGTCCGAGGAAGATCACCCCGCGCGACTTCAGATCGATCTGGGCCCGCTGCTTGTAGTCGGGGTTCGGGGTGAGGCCGAGTCGGGCACCGATGGCCACCGCCGGGACCGTCGTGGCGATCACCGAGGTGAGGATCGACCCGGCGCCGAGATCGGCTCCGCCCCACGCGCCGAGGATCCAGCCGAGGGCGCCGCCGAGGAGGGCGCCGCCGAGCGGCGAGTTCTTCATCAGCACCGACAGCCCGGCGCCGACGGCGATGCCGGCGGCGGTCCAGATCACGGTCGGCAGGAGGTCGAGGCCCGGGTGGTACCGCTCGCGGACGAGGAGCCCGATCGCGATGCCGATCGCGGCGCCCGCACCGACGCCGACGGCGAGGCGGGTGGAGGGGGCATCGGTGCGGGCCAGCAGCAGGCCCAGCGCCGTGAACGCCGCCGCTCCGACGATCGGGCCGATCACCCAGGTGAGGAAGCCCTCGCCCGATCCGAGCGTGACGCGGTTGCCGTGGAGCACGACGCCGAGGAGGAAGCCGACGGTGCCGAAGGCGATGCCGCTGAAGAGGGCCCAGCGGTGCCGGACCTGGTTGAACAGGATGTTCGCGCCGATCCACAGCGACGCGCTGCCGGCGACGGCGATGAGCACCGTCACCAGCGTCGAGCGGACCTTGGGCTGGGTGGCCGACCACCCGATCACCAGGATCTCGAGCAGGACGAACCCGACCACGGTCATGACGAAGCGGGATTCGCGGATCCCGTTCTGCCGCCGGTCGACGGCGACGACGGTGGCGGCGGCGAGCGCCACGACCACGAGGGCGGCGGTGATCGCCCGCCCGGCCGAGCCCCCGTCGTGGAACCGCGCGACGGCCACCGCGAGGAGGCCGGCGACCCCGGTGACGATCAGGAAGGGTCGCGCATCGAGGGGCGTCCCCACCCGGCCCGTGCCGCCCGTCGCCTCGTCGAGCGACTCGGTCAGGACGTGCTTCGACGCATCGGCCGATTCGGACTCGGTGTCTTCGGTCGTGGTCACGACGCTCCCCTCGATCGGGTCCCCCAGGACCCACGTTGTCTAGCTGTTGGCCATTTCGGGCGTCAACCCGGAACGAGCGAGGGCACCGCCACCTGGGTGACGGTGCCCTCGATTCGTCATCCGTCGACCCGCCGCAGCGGTCCGTCGGAGGTGAGGGTCAGCTGGGCCAGCTGGCCGCGATGTTGGCGGCGGCCTCCTCGGCGGTCTGCTGACCGTTCACGAGCGAGGTGCCCTCCGACCAGAAGGTGCCGGCGCCGACGTCGGCGGGCATCAGGTCCGAGGCGTCGAAGCGGGCGAGCTCCGAGTTGGCCAGGATGTCCAGGAAGCCCTGCTCGAGCGGCTGGTACACCTCCGGGTCCTGCCCCTTGGCGGCGGACAGGAAGCCCGACAGGGCCCCACCCAGGGCCTCGGTCTGCAGCCGCTGGCGGGTCTCGGCGTAGTCGGCGGTGGCCATGTAGTTCAGCACCGCCATCGTGGCCGGGTCGTCGTTGAACGCCGCGGCCAGCGTGCCGGCCGTGAGGACCGGCCTGTCGCCGTTGATGTCGGGGAAGTAGAAGGTGTCGATCGTGTCGGGATCCGACTCGTCCGCGAAGGTGGTGCCCTCGGGGAAGAAGCCGGCGAAGAACGACGCCTGGCGGTGCATCATGCACTGCCCGTCGACGAGGGGCTGGGCGTTGTCGCCGAAGTTGGTCGCCGCGATCGAGCCGCCGGCGGCGAACACGTTCTCGGGCGCCCAGAAGTCGACGACGGCCTGCATCGCCTCGACGATCGCGGGATCGTCGAAGGGGATCTCGTTGGACACCCACTGGTCGTAGACGTCGCCGCCGGACTGGCGCAGCACCATCTCCTCGGTCCAGTCGGTGAACGGCCACCCGGTGGCCTGACCCGACTCGATGCCCACGCACAGCGGGGTGTTGTCGTCGGCGACCATCGTCTCCATCAGCGAGTTGAACTCGTCGATGGTCTCGGGGATCTCGTAGCCGTTCTCCTCGAAGGCGGCGGGCTTGTACCAGACGAGCGACTTGAGGTCGGTCTTGACCGGCACGCCGTACTGCTCGCCGTCGACCTCGCCGTCGGCCTGGTAGCCCTCGTCCCAGAACTCGTCGACGGTCGCGTCGACCTCGTCGCTCAGGGGGACGATGGATCCGGCGCGCGCGAAGTCGGCGAGCTTGCCGGGCTGGGGGAAGATCGAGATCGACGGCGGGTTGCCGCCTTCGACCTGGGTGTTGATGTTGGCCTCCCAGTCGGCGTCGCCGGAGTAGGAGATGTCGATGTTGTTCTCCTCGCCGAACGCGGCGAGGGTGTCCTGGATCGCGATGACCGACGGGTCGTCGCGCTCGGGACCGGTGATGGTCACCTCGGCGCCGTCGAAGTCACCGGTCACGGCGGCCGAGCCGCCCTCGGCGGTGGTGCCCTCGGCGCCGGTCGCGGCCGTGCCCTCGGTCTCGGTCTCGGTCTCGCTGCCGGCCTCGTCGTCGCTCCCGCACGCTCCGGCGACGAGCGCCAGCGCGATCGGGACCGCAGCGAACCTGATGCTGCTCTTCCTCATGGGTCCTCCCCCTTGATGTCGTTGATGCCGAAGTGTTACCGGCATGTAAACGCTTACATACGCGAAGCGCTCCGTCAAGTCACGCGCACGACGCACGCCCGACCGTCGCGCACCCGGGGTGGGGGGAGCGCACGCTCAGCGGTCGGCGCTGCCGGGTCGGGGAGGACCGGTGGTGGACCGCAGGACGAGACCGACGTCGCCGACGAACCGTTCCTCGGGTGCTTCGTCGGGTGCCGGCGAGGCGGATCTCGCGCGATCCCCCCCGGACGTCGTCCGCGACATCGCGTCGATCAGCGCGCGAGCCGCCCGCGCTCCGTGCTCGGCGACGTCCTGGCCGACGGTGGTCAGGTCCACGACCTGGGAGAACTCGTGGTCGTCGACCCCGATCAGCGACACGTCCGAGCCGGGTTCGAGGCCGTGGTCTCGGCACGCCATCAGCGCTCCGAAGGCCATCTCGTCGGACATCGAGAAGATCGCGGTCGGTCGATCGCTCGAGGTGAGCAGCCGCTCCATCGCCTCGCGCCCGCCCTCCATCGTGAACACCCCGTCGGCGACGTCGGCGGCGTCGAGAGCGAGGCCGTGCTCGGCGAGCGCTGACTCGAAGCCCGCACGACGTGCACGGGGGACCTCGCCGCTCATCGGGTCGGGCGAGCTCCCGCCGATCATGCCGACGTGGCGGTGACCGAGGCCGACCAGGTGATCCGCGGCGAGGCGACCCACCAGTCGGTCGTCGATGCCGACCCAGGGGTGGCCGTCGATCCGCGTTCCCACCGTCGCGATCGCGATCCCGCGGGCGACCAGCGAGGCGACCTGCTCGGCGCCGATCGCGAGGTCGACCAGCACCACGCCGTCGGTCCGTCGCTCCAGTCGGCGGGCTCCGGCGAGGAGCCGGTCGCGATCCGCCGGGCTGGCCACCCCGATCACCTGGAACTCGAGCCCTTCGTCGGCCGCGACCGCCTCGGCCCCGGCCACGACGTTGGAGAAGTACCACCCGTCGAGGGCGGGGACGACCACCGACACCGTGCCGGTCGTCCCCGCCGCCAGGCGCGCCGCCGCCGGGTCGGGTCGGTACGTGAGTCGCTCCGCCGCGTCGTGGACGCGGCGGCGGGTGGAGTCGGCCACGTTCGGGAGGCCGCGCAACGCACGGCTGACCGTCGCCACGGACACGCCGGCGTGCACGGCCACGTCCTCGATCGTCACCGATCGCCCGTCGCGCCCGGGAGGGGCGGTGGGCTCCACGGTCGCCCGCGACGTCGGTGTGTCCGAGACGTTCCCCATGTCGCAGCACGAGTGTAAGCGCTTTCATCACCGTGGGCCCGGGTCGGGGCTACCGTCGGGTGACATGACCTCGCGCTCGGGCCTCGCCCATCGGGTCGTCGCGCTCATCGACCTCACCGATCTCGCCGACGATCGTCGGGTGGACGGGATCGACGGCCTCGTCGAGCGCGCCGCGCGCCACGGGTGCCCCGCCGTGTGCGTGTGGCCCGACCACGTGGCGCGCTGCGCCGAGCTCGTCGCACGGCACGGATCCGCCGCTCCGCTCGTCGCGACGGTGGTGAACTTCCCCTCGGGCGAGGCGCCGCTCGAGGCGGTGGTCGCCGAGACCGAGCGAGCGACGGCCGACGGCGCCGACGAGATCGACCTGGTGCTGCCCCGAGGCGCGCTCGGCGCCGGCGACGAGGGTCCGGCGCGCGCCGTCGTGTCGTCGGTGGCCGCGATCGTCCACCGCGCCGGGCGTCACCTGAAGGTGATCCTGGAGACGGGTGAGCTCGCCGACGCGGAGGCCGTGCGCAGGGCGGCGCGCGTCGCCGTCGAGGAAGGAGCCGACTTCGTCAAGACCTCGACGGGCAAGACCGCCACGGGCGCGACCGTGGGCGCCGTCGAGGCGATGATCGACGTGATCGAGGGCGCCGGGCGCACCGTCGGGCTCAAGCCGTCGGGAGGGATCCGCACCCTCGACGACGCCGCGGCGCTGCTCGACGTGGTCGACCGCCGACTCGGGCCGTCGTGGGCGAGCGCGGAGACGTTCCGGTTCGGGGCCAGCGGCCTGCTGGACGCCGCCCTCGCCGAGCTCTGACCCGACGAGCGTCGTGGCGCCGGGCGCCGTCTCGACGAGCGCCGTGTTCGCCGACGACGGGACGGAACCGGTCCCGTGGCGCCCTCGGCAGGATTCGAACCTGCGACACCTGGTTCCGGAAACCAGTGCTCTATCCCCTGAGCTACGAAGGCGTGACGGCGGCAATCTAGCGCCGACGAGCGGGGAAGAGGGCAGGCGGCGAGCGCCACCGGGGTCGGTGCGGCGCGTGATCCCCTCGCCGCGACGGCGGGCCGCGCGGTCGCAGCCGCGATCCGGCAGACTTGCCGGCGCATGTCGGACCCCGTCACCACCATCACGGCGCGGCTCGGGCCGGTCGTGTCCGGGATCGCCGCGGAGATCGCCGGGGAGGACCAGGGCGACGTCGACCCGGTCGTGCGCCCCTCCGACCGAGCCGATGCCCAGATCAACGGAGCGCTGGCCCTCGCGAAGCGCCTCGGCGCGGACCCGCGCGACCTGGCCCGCCGGATCGTCGAGTCGGGAGCGCTCGACGAGATCGCCACCGAGCTCGAGGTGGCCGGCCCGGGCTTCGTCAACGTCACCTTCGACCCGCGGTTCCTCGAGCGCGAGCTGGCGAGCGTCGCGGCGGATCCCGGCCTCGGCCTCGATCGCGTCGACGAGCCGCTGACCGTCGTCGTCGACTACTCGGCGCCGAACGTCGCCAAGGAGATGCACGTCGGCCACCTCCGCTCGACCGCGATCGGCGATTCGCTGGTGCGGATGCTCGAGGCCCGTGGCCACCGGGTGAAGCGGGAGAACCACATCGGCGACTGGGGCACCCCGTTCGGGATGCTCATCGAGCACCTCGTCGACCTCGGCGAGACCGAGGCGGCCGACTCGCTGTCGCTCGGTGACCTGAACGGCTTCTACAAGCAGGCGCGCGGCAAGTTCGACGCCTCCGAGGAGTTCCGCGAGCGGTCGCGCCAGCGCGTGGTCGCCCTGCAGGGCGGCGACGGCGAGACCCTGCGCCTCTGGCGCCTGCTCGTCGCGCTCTCCGCCGCCTACTTCCGCACCGTGTACGACCGGATGGGGGTGCTGCTCACCGACGACGACCTGGTCGGCGAGAGCCACTACCAGCCCCTGATGCCCGGCGTGGTCGAGCGCCTCGACGCGGCGGGGCTCCTCGTCGAGTCCGACGGCGCCGACGTCGTGTTCCCGCCGGGCTTCGAGAACCGCGACGGCGATCCGCTGCCGCTGATCGTGCAGAAGGGCACGGGCGGGTTCAACTACGCGACCAGCGACCTCGCCTGCCTGATCGAGCGCACCGAGGACATCGGAGCCGACCTCGTGCTCTACGTCGTCGACGCCGGTCAGTCCCAGCACTTCCAGATGGTGTTCGCCGTGGCCGAGATGGCCGGGTGGCTCGACGACTCGACCGAGGCCGTCCACGTGCCGTTCGGCATCGTGCTCGGGCCCGACCGCAAGCGGCTCAAGACGCGCTCGGGCGAGCCCGTGCGGCTGGTCGCGCTGCTCGACGAGGCCGTCGAGCGGGCCGAGTCGGCGGTGCTCGAGCGGAACCCCGACCTCGAGCCGGCGGCCCGCTCCGCCGTGGCGACCGCGATCGGCATCGGGGCCGTCAAGTACGCCGACCTGTCGACCGACCGCGTCAAGGACTACGTCTTCGACTTCGACCGGATGCTCGCCTTCGAGGGCGACACCGGGCCCTACCTCCAGTACGCGCACGCCCGGATCTGCTCGATCTTCCGGCGTGCCGGGGTGGACCGCGCGACGGTGCGCACCGCACCGATCACGCTCACCGAGCGGTCGGAGCTGGCCCTCGCGCGCCTCGTCCTCGCCCACCCCACGGCGGTCGAGGCGGCGCTGGACACGTTCTCCCCCCACAAGCTGTGCACCTGGCTGCACGAGCTCGCGACCGCGTTCAGCGCGTTCTACGAGCACTGCCCGATCCTCGGTTCCGACGAGGCGGTCCGGACGTCGCGCCTCGCCCTCGCCGACCTCACCGCCCGCGTCCTCGAGCGGTCGCTCGCGATGCTCGGGATCGCCGCGCCGGAGCGGATGTGAGCGACCCGGGCCCCGGGCCCGGGTCCGCGGGCGCCGGGGGCTCGTCCGCGATCGACCCCCGGCTGCTGCCCGACACCGCCGCCGTCGGCGACGACGGGGGCCTGGTGGTGGGCGGGTGCTCGGTCGCCGAGGTCGCCGCCGAGCACGGCACCCCGGTCTTCGTCTACGACGAGGCGCACCTGCGCGCACGCTGCCGCGAGGCGGTCGCGGCGTTCGGGCGCGACCGGGTGATCTACGCGACGAAGGCGTTCCTGTGCCGGGCGATGGCCGAGCTCGCGCACGACGAGGGCCTGCTGCTCGACGTGGCGTCGGGCGGCGAGCTCCACGTGGCGATGGCGGCCGGCGTCCCGGCCTCGGCCTGCACCCTGCACGGGAACAACAAGTCCGTCGCCGAGCTGCGCCAGGCGATCGGTGCCGGGGTGCGCCACGTCGTCGTCGACTCCTTCGACGAGATCGAGCGCATCGAGGCCGTCGTCGCCGAGGGGGCGGGGCCGGCGCCCGACGTCCTGGCGCGCATCACCCCCGGGGTCAGCGCCCACACCCACGAGTACATCTCGACGGGGCAGGACGACTCCAAGTTCGGGTTCAACCTCGGCAACGGCGACGCCGAGCGCGCCGTGGAGGCCGTGCGCCGCTCGTCGGCGATGCGCCTCGTGGGCGTCCACTGCCACATCGGGTCGAACGTGTTCGACGCGTCCTCGTTCGCGCGCGCAGCCGAGGTGATGGCGCGCTTCGCCGTGCCCCTCGACCTCCCCGAGCTCGTCCTCGGCGGCGGGCTCGGCGTCGCCTACGTGGAGGGGGAGGAGGCGCCGACCATCGCCACGTGGGGATCGGTGCTGCTCGACGCCTGCGACTCGCTCGGGGTGCGTTCGCGGGTGAGCGTCGAGCCGGGCCGCGCGATCGTGGCCGCCGCCGCGCTGACCGTCTACACCGTCGGCACCATCAAGGAGATCCCGGGCGTGCGGACCTACGTGTCCGTCGACGGCGGGATGAGCGACAACCCGCGCCCGGTCCTCTACGGGTCCGGCTACGAGGCGTTCCTCCCGCGCTCGGTGCGGGCCGAGCGGGGGCTGACCGCACGCCTCGTCGGCAAGCACTGCGAATCGGGCGACGTGCTCGCCTTCGGCGCCCGCCTGCCGAGCGAGGTGGCGGTCGGCGACCTGCTCGCGATGCCCGTCACCGGCGCCTACGGCCACTCGATGGGCTCGAACTACAACAAGATCGCCCGCCCTCCGGTGGTGTTCTGCGCGGACGGCGACGCACGCGTCGTGGTGCGGCGCGAGACCTTCGACGACCTGCTCGCGACCGACGTGTTCGATCCCCGCTGAGGGGACCTCCGTCGGCCCGTGCCCGTTCACGAGATGGGCGGCCCCCTCGTCCCCTAGCCTCTGGTCGGTGAGCGACGAGCGACCCGACCGCGACGACAGCGCGCGCCCCGACACCGTGCGCATCGGCGTGCTGGGCTGCGGGAACGTGGGCGGTGCCCTCGTCGACCTGGTCGCGACGCAGGCCGACGCGGTCGAGCGGCGATGCGGGATCCGCCTCGAGGTCGCCCGCGTCTCGGTGCGCAACCTGTCCGCCCAGCGCGACGTCGATCTGCCCGACGGCGTCCTCACGCGCGACTCGCACGGGGTGGTGTCCGATCCCGACGTCGACCTGGTCGTCGAGGCGATCGGCGGGATCGAGCCCGCCCGCGGCCTCATCCTCGAGGCCCTGGCCCACGGCAAGCCGGTGGTCACGGCGAACAAGGAGCTGCTAGCGAACTGCGGTGCCGAGCTCTACGCCGCGGCCGACGCCGCCGGGCGCGACCTGCTGTTCGAGGCGGCGGTCGCCGGCGGCATCCCGATCATGCGCGCCCTGCGCGAATCGCTCTACGGCGAGCCGATCACCCGCGTCATGGGGATCATCAACGGCACGACCAACTTCATCCTCACCAAGATGACCGACGCCGTGCTGGCGGGCGGGGAGGGCGACTACGCGGCGACGCTCGCCGAGGCCCAGGCGCTCGGGTACGCCGAGCGCGACCCGACCGCCGACGTCGAGGGGTACGACGCCGGAGCGAAGGCGGCGATCATCGCGACCGCCGCCTTCGGCGCGAAGGTGGTCCAGGGCGACGTGTACCACGAGGGCATCAGCCGGGTGACCGGGGCGGAGATCGCGATCGCCGACCGCCTCGGCTACTGCGTCAAGCTGCTCGGGATCATCGAGCGCGACCCGACCTCGGAGGAGGTGAGCGTGCGCGTGCACCCGGCGATGGTGCCCCTCCAGCACCCGCTCGCGAACGTGCGCGACAGCTTCAACGCGGTCTTCGTCGAGGGCGACTTCGCGGACTCGCTGATGTTCTTCGGTCGCGGCGCCGGCGGAGCGCCGACCGCGAGCGCCGTCTTCGGCGACGTCGTCGACGCCGCACGCAACCTGCGCAACGACACCCACGGATCGATCGGGGCGCTGCACGACGCGGTGATCCGCCCGATCGACGAGACCGAGGCCGAGTACCTGCTCGGGCTCGACGTCGCCGACCAGCCCGGGGTGCTGCACGCGGTGACGGGCGTGTTCGCCGGCCACGGGGTCAGCATCCGCGTCGCCGAGCAGGAGGGCAACGGCCCCGACGCCCGCCTGGTGTTCATCACCCACTCCGCGCTCGAGTCCGCCGTGCAGGCGACGGTGCGCGAGCTGCGCGGTCTCGAGGTCGTGCGCAACGTCGGCGGCCTGCTGCGCGTCGTGGGCGGCTGAGCCGGTGCGCTACGTCTCGACCCGTGGGCGAGCTCCCGAGCTCGGCTTCGCGGACGTCCTCCTCGGCGGGCTGGCTCCCGACGGCGGCCTCTACGTCCCGCAGACGTGGCCCCGCCTCGCCGGGCGTCGGAGCCGGGGCGGGGGGTACGTGGAGCGGGCGGTCGAGGTGATGCTGCCCTTCGTCGAGCCCGATCTCGACGAGGCCACGCTCACCGAGCTGTGCACGCGGGCGTGCGCGACCTTCCGCCACCCCGCCGTCACGCCCCTCGTCCAGACCGGCGCGAACCAGTGGGTGCAGGAGCTGTTCCACGGCCCGACGCTGGCGTTCAAGGACGTCGCCCTGCAGCTCGTCGGGCGGATGTTCGACCACGTGCTCGCACAGCGCCGACGCCACGTGACGATCGTCGGGGCGACGAGCGGCGACACCGGCTCGGCCGCGATCGACGGGGTCGCGGGGTGCGCGCACGTCGACATCGTGATCCTCTACCCGCTCGGGCGCACGAGCGAGGTGCAGCGTCGCCAGATGACCACCGTCGAGGCGCCCAACGCCCACGCGGTGGCGGTCGAAGGGACCTTCGACGACTGCCAGGACCTGGTGAAGGCGATGTTCAACGACGCCGAGTTCCGGGCGCGCCACGACCTGTCCGCGGTGAACTCGATCAACTGGGCGCGGGTGATGGCCCAGACCGTGTACTACGTCGTGGCCGCCGAGACGTTCGCCGATCCGGCCACGTTCGTCGTCCCGACCGGCAACTTCGGCAACGTCCTCGCGGGGTGGATCGCCCGGGAGATGGGGGCGCCGATCCGCGACTTCGTGCTCGCGTCGAACTCCAACGACATCCTCACGCGCTTCGTCAACGACGGCGACATGTCGGCGCGCCCGGTGGTGCCCTCGCTGAGCCCGTCGATGGACATCCAGGTGTCGTCGAACTTCGAGCGCCTGCTGTTCGAGATGAACGGGCGAGACGGCGCGATGACCGCCGAGCAGCTCGATCGGTTCCGGCGGATGGGCCGCCTCGACGTCGAGCCCGACCAGCGCGCCGAGTTCGTCACCGGCAGCTTCCGAGCCGCGGCGATCGACGACGACTCCACCCTCCACGAGATCGAGCGGATGCGGTCGGCGACGCAGATGCTGATCGATCCGCACACCGCCACGGGCACGGCGGCGGCCGCCCTGTTCGGCGGACCCGACGGCCCGGACACCCCGATGGTCACCCTCGCGACGGCGCACCCTGCGAAGTTCCCCGACGCGGTCGAGCGGGCGACGGGCGTCCGCCCGCCGCTGCCCGACCACCTCGCCGACCTCTTCGCCCGCCCGGAGCGGACCCAGACCGTCGCGAACGACCTCGCCGCGGTCGAGGCGCTCGTCGACCGCCTCGTCGCCCGCTGACGCGGTCCTCCGCGGACCGCGACGGCCGCCCTCAGCAGTCGACGAGGTCGCGGATGCGATCGCCGGATCCGAGCCCCACCACGACGACGTCGCGGGGGTCGGGGACCGGGCGCGGGCGCTGATCGAGCCCGATGAAGCGAGATCCGCGGGACTCGGCGAAGACGTCGATCCCCCGCGTCGTCAGCAGCGCTGTCGTGTAGCAGGTCGGTGCGACGAGGGCCGTGACGTCGAGGTGCTCGGCCCACCGCGACCCCGGCCGGACCCCGTCCTCGGTCGCGAGGGGGCTCGGCCCGTCCCACTGCGTGTAGCCGACGAGCTCGAGCCGGTCGGGGGAGTCACCCCCGAGCTGCGCGCAGAAGTCGTTCGACCAGCACACGCTCTGTCCCCAGGGGTGCTCGAAGACCCGCCCGTCGGCGTCCTCGCGGACCGGGAACCCTCGATCGTCGGTCGGCGTGAACTCGGTGAGCGGGCCCGTCGAGGTGGCGGTGCTGAGTCCCGACGTCAGGTACGCCAGTGCCGTGTCGCGATCGGCGCCGAACCGTGCGTACCCGACGGCGTCGGCGCGCAGCACCAGGTCTCGCCGGGCCGCCGTCGTGCGGGTGTCGAGGACGCGGACGGGGGAGTCGCCCACCACCGAGCGGTCCGCCGCGATCGCGCCGATCTGGTCGGCGACGAGGTCGACGCCGGCGGTGGGGCCGTTGACGAAGCACACCTCCCCGTCGGCGCCGATCGGGGCGAGCGCCACGTTGGGGTCGATGGATCCGACGGTGTAGTTGACGTTCGCGGCGACCTCGAGATCGACCGCGTCCGAGGAGACGAGCTGCCCGTAGCCCGTCCCCGAGGCGCGCACGGGGGTCAGGTTGACCACGGCGGCGTCACCGACGGCTCCGTCGACCGGGAAGCACCGCCGCTGCGACGGTGCGAGCCGCGCCCCGTCGACACGGGTGTCGGCCCGTCGCTCGGGCGCGCCGGTCGTGGTCGCGGCGCTGTGCGCGCCGGCGTCGATGGCGCCGATCTGGTCGGCGACGAGGTCGACGCCGGCGGTGGGGCCGTTGACGAAGCACACCTCCCCGTCGGCGCCGATCGGGGCGAGCGCGACGTTGGGGTCGATGGATCCGACGGTGTAGTTGACGTTCGCGGCGACCGGCGCCACGACCACGTCGGAGGACACGAGCTGGCCGTACCCGGTGCCCGAGGCGCGCACCGGCGTCAGGTTCACGACGGTCGCGTCGCCGGGATCGCCGGCGGCGGCCACGCACAGGCGGGAGGTCGGGCCGAGACGGCGCGGAGCGCCGTCACGGGTGTCGACGAGGCGACGTGGAGCCCCGGAGTCGCCGGCCCCGGTGAGCACCGAGGCGGCGAGGCGCCCGATCTGGTCGGCGACGAGGAACACGTCCGCGGTGGGCCCGTTGACGGAGCACACCTCGCCGTCGGCGCCGATCGGGGCGAGGGCGACGTTCGGGTCGATGGAGCCCCGGGTGTGGTTGACGTTCGCGGCGACGGGTGGGTCGGCGACGTCGGAGGAGACCAGCTGGCCGTACCCCGTCCCCGACGCGCCGACCGGGGTCAGGTTGACGATCGCCGTCTCGCCGGATCGCCCTCGACCTCGAAGCACACCCGTTCGTCGCCGACGAGGGAGTCGGCTCGCGCCGTGGAGGCTCCCGTCCACATCGTCGCTGCGAGCAGGGCCGCCAGAGCGACCCTCTGACCTGTCCGCGGTGTCCTCTTTACGAGGCGACCGTAGCGAACCGCTCCGGGGCGCGCCTCGACCCGGTCGTGCGTCGTCGCGCGGCGACGACGGAGACCGGTGATGATCGGCCGTCGGGCGCGCCGCCGCGCCCGCCTCCGTGACGTTGCAATGCGAGAGCGGTCCGGCGTATCCTCGCTGCGTCCGGTTCTCACCGGATCGCACCTCGGAACTGTCCGGAGCGTGCGAATTGTCTCAGGGGAACCCCAGGCGGTGTGCCACGAGCGTGGCACGAGAACGTCCCCGTCCTCTGGACCAGACTCGCCATCCCGTCTCCACCGGTGGCGAAAGAGAGGCAACGATGGCCGCAGAGGCACTCGAACAGTCCGTGCTGGAAGGCAAGGACAAGGATCAGCTCCTGCAGATCGCCAAGGCGCTCGGCGTCAAGGGCGTCTCGAAGTTGAAGAAGGCGGACCTCGTCGATCGGATCATCGACGTCGCCGGCGGCTCGTCCGCCTCGGCGCCGTCGACCAACGGGTCGAACGGGTCCGGTTCCGCGAGGCGCGACGACGACACGGCGCCCGCGCCGTCGTCGACGGGCGATCGCGCGGGCACGAACGGGTCGAGCGCGCCGGAGGGCGGCGCCACCGGCCCGGTCGGACCCGACGGCGAGCCCCTCGCCGACTGGGAGATCGAGCTGGCCGCGACGGGTGAGGCCTCCGATCCGGTCGAGCCGGAGAGCGCCGGTGGTTCCCGCGAGCGCGCCGACGGTTCCGGTGGGTCCCGATCCGACCAGGCCACGCCCGGGCGTGGCGGCTCCGACGACGCACGACGGAGCGGAGGTCCCCGCGGCACGGGCCGCGATCTGAGCGACGCCGGGCGCTCCTCGGCCGCGGGCCCCGAGCGCGATCGCGACTCGGGCCGCGACGACTCGAGCCGCGACGACTCGAGCCGTGGCGACACGGGTGGCCGGAACCGCGGTGACGGCAAGCAGAGCGGCAGAGGCAACGGCAACCAGCGCGACGGCAACCAGACCGCCAGCGGCAACCAGCGCGACGGCAACCAGGGCGGCAACGGCAACCAGAGCGGCGGCAACCAGCGCGACGGCAACCAGGGCGGCAGCCGCAACCAGAGCGGCGGCAACCAGGGCGGCGGCAACCAGGGCGGCGGCAACCAGGGCGGCGGCAACTCCGACGGCGGCGGGAGCAACAAGCGTCGTCGTCGTCGCCGCAAGGGCGGCAACCGGGGCCAGGAGGGTCCCCAGGGCGACGACGTCGAGCTGCTCGACGACGACGGCCAGCCCCAGTCCAACGAGCCGATCGAGGTCTCGGGTCACCTCGACATGCGCGACGAGGGCTACGGCTTCCTGCGCATCGAGGGGTACCTGCCGAGCAAGGACGACGCCTACATCCCGGTCAAGCTCGCCCGTCAGTACGGGCTGCGCAAGGGCGACCACCTGACGGGCAAGATGCGCCCGCCCCAGCGCAACGAGAAGAACCCGGCGCTGCTCGAGGTCCACACCGTCAACGGCGGCGATCCCGAGCAGGCCAAGAAGCGGCCCCGCTTCGAGAACCTGACCGCGCTGTTCCCCGACGAGCGCCTCACCCTCGAGGACCCGTCGGACCCGACGAACATGACGGCGCGGATCATCGATCTCATCAGCCCGATCGGCAAGGGCCAGAGAGGCATCCTGGTCTCGCCGCCCAAGGCCGGCAAGACGACGATCATGAAGACGATCGCCAAGATGATCGAGAAGAACAACCCCGAGGTCAGCCTCATCATGCTGCTCATCGACGAGCGGCCCGAGGAGGTCACCGACATCGAGCGCACGGTCGAGGGCGAGGTCATCTCCTCGACCTTCGATCGGCCGAGCGACGAGCACACCGCGGTCGCCGAGATGACGATCGCGAAGGCGAAGCGGCTCGTCGAGGACGGCAAGGACGTCGTGATCATGCTCGACGGCATCACCCGCCTGAGCCGCGCCTACAACCTCGCTGCCCCCGCCAGCGGGCGCATCCTGTCCGGCGGCATCGACGCCGGTGCGCTCTACCCGCCGAAGAAGTTCTTCGGCGCCGCACGCAACGTGGAGGAGGGCGGCTCGCTCACCATCCTGGCCACCGCGCTGGTGGACACGAACAGCCGGATGGACGAAGCGATCTTCGAGGAGTTCAAGGGCACGGGCAACATGGAGCTGCGCCTCGACCGCAAGGTCGCGGAGCGCCGCATCTACCCGGCGATCGACGTCGACGCGTCGAGCACCCGCCACGAGGAGCTGCTCTTCGATCGCAAGGAGCTGCAGATGGTGTGGAAGCTGCGTCGAGTGCTCAGCGGCCTCGCCGCCGACGGCAACGCCGCCCCGGGCCTCGAGCTGCTGATGGACCGCCTGAAGACGTTCAAGTCGAACTCGGAGTTCCTCAGCGAGATCGCCCGTCAACCGGGGATGTGAGCGATCCGTCGCACCACCCGGTCGACGTCGATCGACCGGCCCCGCACGACGCGGACACCCGATGGGCGCGGCGGACGGGAATGCGCGTCCGTCGTTCGGCGTTGCACACCGATAGCGTCACCGGGCGCTGATCGACCGACGACGAACGTCCCGCGCGGATGTTCAGCCGTCACCGCAGGATCGAAAGAGGAGACCATGAAGACCGACGCCCACCCCACGTACACCGACACGACCGTGAAGTGCTCGTGCGGCAACACCTTCACCACCAAGTCGACCGTCGAGGGCGACCTGACGGTCGAGCTCTGCAACGAGTGCCACCCGTTCTTCACGGGCAAGCAGAAGCTCGTCGACTCCGGTGGACGGGTGGAGCGGTTCAACAAGCGCTACGGCCGTCGCGAGGGCAAGCCGACCAACACCGAGGCCTGAGCCCCGTCGGCCGGTCGTCCCCGGCCGATCCGATCGAACGCAGCGGTGCCGCCCCGACCGGGCGGCACCGTCGCGTCACGGCCGTGATCGTCGAGCACGACGCCGTCCGCGATCTCGAGGAGAGGAGCCCATCGTGAGCACCCCGCACGTCGAGCTGGGGATGTACCCGTTCTCGTCGGTCGCGTGGGCGTGGGACGAGCTGTGGACGGCCGTCCACCGGCGCGCGCCGTGGACCCCCGACGCCCTCACGCGCTCCGGCGACGTCCACGCCCGGTGGTACGACGACGACTGCATCGTCACCCACGTGTGCGGATGGCCGTTCGCCGCGCTGCACCGCGACGACATGCACCTCGTCGGCGCGTTCTCGCTCGACCTGCCCGACGCCGATCGCGACGCCCACTACCGCAGCGTGCTGCTCAGCGCCCAGGACCGGCCGCTCGCGGACCTCGTCGGCCCGCACGTGCACGCCGTCGCCAACAGCGCGGATTCGCTGTCCGGCTGGCACAGCCTGCGGGCGGCGACGGTCGGGCCGGGCGACCGCTGGCCGGGCACCGTGACGTTCACGAGCGCCCACGTCGACAGCCTGCGGGCGCTGGCCGACGGCGAGGCCGACCTCGCCTGCATCGACGCGTGGAGCCTGGCGCTGATCGAGGCCGAGGAGCCCGGCCTCGTCGCGGACCTCCACCGGGTCGGCCGCGGGCCGCGGATCCCCACACCGGCGGTCACCGCCCGCCGCTCGGTCGACGACCGTCACGTCGACGAGCTCCGGACGGCGTTCGTCGACGCGCTGGCGTCCCCCGAGACGGCCGACGCCCGACGGGCGCTGCGCATCTCGCACTTCGCCGGCGCGGAGCTCGACGCCTACCTCGCGACGATCCCCCTCGGCCCGTCCACCTGACGGCGGTCGCTGCGTCGCGACCGGTCGACGCAGTCGCTCGTGGGGGCGCGCACGTCGGCGCGGCGGGACCACCCTCGGGCCGCGGCGCCGATGCCGCCGGCGGCTCCACGAAGCTCGTGACGACCGGGGGAGACGGTGATGGACGGTGATCGGCTTGCGCGTCGATCGGCGCCGGGCGTACGATCGTGCTTCGCCGATGGGGACCGGTCGGCGACGGAGCACCGTGCTCGCCCACCGGGGTTCGATCGCTCCGCGTAGCCGAACAGCGCGATCACCCGCCCCGGCCCCCGGCGGTGCGCCCACGACCTGTGTCGTGATCCACGCCATCGAAGGGCGGCCATGGCCCACCACCCACCACGCGATCCCCGACGGCGTCGGCGAGCCGCTCGGCGTCGTCGACGACGAGGTGACGGTGCCGAGTAACCCGTCACGGTCGGGTCCGGTCGAGCCGATCCCCGGTCCCGCCGCCCGAGCGCACGAGCGGTGGCACGTGGGCCTCGTGAGCGACGCCGACCTCGTGATCGCCGGGGTCACGGCCATGCTTGCTCGCGCTGCGCCGCGCATCGCCGTGGCCCGTCCCCCGTCGCCACTGGTGGAGCGAGCGGGGGTCCTCCTCGTCGATCGATCGGTGAGCTCGCCGTCGCTGGTGCGGACCGTCGACCGCATCGTCGCGTCGGGTCGCGCCGTGCCGACCGTCCTGCTCGCGACCGACGACGACCTCACGTGGGACCTCGACCGGCGGAGGGACGTCGCCGCCATCGTGTCCGGGTACGCGGACGCGGCCCAGCTCGCGTCGCTGCTCGAGCAGGTGCGCGTCGGCGAGCGGGTCGTGGAGACCGACTGGGCACGACCGGTCGACGGCGGCGGCTCGATCGGGGACCGGCGCGGTTGACCGCGTCGTCGGGCGCTCGTCTCGGCGACGGTGCCCGGCGGCCCGACAGCACCAGGGGCGCCGAGATCGCGACCGCGGCGACGAGATCGCGTCGAGGACGGTGCTCAACCCGGGCGGGGGCGGTGCCGATGAACGGGGGGCGCCCGTCGCGTCGGTGTCGCCACGTCCCGCCCACGTCGACCGGAGGACCAGAGTGCCGGAACTGAACGAAGCGAACGTCCGCCACCTGCTGCGGCGGACCGAGTTCGTCGACCGACCCGCACGGGTCGCGCACCTCCTGACCCTGGGTTCGATCGGGGCGGCGGTCGACGACGTGATGGACGTGTCGGCCGATCCGCCGAGCGCGTCGCTCACCGGTGACAGCACCTGGCGCCGGGGTCAGGCGATCGTCGCGCACTGGATGGACCAGATGGCCGGGGCGCGGCGTCCGTTCGCCGAGCGGATGGCGTTCTTCTGGCACGGCCACCTGTGCTCGGAGCTCGGGAAGGTCAACTCGGCCCCGGCGATGCAGGAGCAGATCGACCTCTTCCGACGACGCGGGCTCGGCCCGGCGGCGAACGGCGGCAACGTCGACGAGCTCGTGCGGACGATGTCGATCCAGATCGCGATGCTGCGCTACCTGGACAACGTCGACAACCGTGCGTCGTCGCCGAACCAGAACTTCGCTCGCGAGCTGATGGAGCTGTTCCTCCTCGGCGTGGGCAACTACACCGAGGCCGACGTCGAGGCCGCGACCTCGGCGTGGACCGGTCACGGCCAGCGCAGGTGGGACATCGACGAGTACGTCTACCGCGACGACCAGCACCACGGCGGGGCCCTCGCCTTCCTCGGCCGCACGATCAACGTCGGTGCGCGCTCGAACGCGGGCAACGAGGTGATCGAGGTGATCCTCGGAACCGGCCCGCTGGGCGCCGGCACGATCCCGGCCGGGAGCCCAGCCGGTGACCGCTCCGACGTCGTGGCGGCTGACTTCCTCTCGCGCAAGCTGTGGCAGGAGCTCGGCGAGGCCGCCAGCGGCCGGGTCCCCTCGGGCGTCGCGGCCGCGATGCGCTCGGCGCTGATCTCGAACGGGTTCGACATCCGCCCGTGGGTCCGGGCGATGCTGACCCACGACGACTTCTACGCGCCGGCGACCCGCACGGGACTCGTGCGCCAGCCGGTCGAGTACGCGGTCGCGTTGATGGTCGCGACCGGGTTGGGCTCATCGCAGACCGGACCCCTGTGGGTGCTGGAGCGCACCGGCCAGCAGCTCCTCTACCCACCGAACGTCAGCGGATGGAAGCCGAACGGCTACTGGGTGAACGCGAGCGCGATGGGTGCCCGCCAACGCCTCGCCCAGGGGTTCATATGGGACCTGCAGCGCCGGACGTGGAGCGGCGATGACCGCTACCTCGATCTTCCCGGAGGTCGCCTGAGCGACGAGTGGATGAAGGCCAGCGGGTCTGCCGAGGTGGTCGAGCGCGTCCTGCGCCTCACCCACCTCACCGACTCCTCGGGTTCGACCGGGCCGGCGTCGCCGATCTCGGATTCGACCCGGAGGGGGATCGTCGGGCACCTGTCGCACGCCCAGGTGCACGGAGAGCACCGCCTCGACGCCCTGCTGCTCGCTCTGACCGCCCCCGACATGCACATCGCCTGAGGACGCCATGCTTGATCCCGACATCTCCACCGCCGGTGCCCTGCGCCACCTCCACCGACCCGAGGCGGGCGACCCGACGACCCTCGACCGCCGACGGTTCCTCCAGATGGTCGGGATGGGGCTCGGCGCGGGCCTCGTCGCCGGGCCGGGCTCCTCACTGCTCGACGCGGCCCTCGGCCACGACCCCTCGACCTGGGCGCTCGGGCCGATCGGCGCCGACGAGGGGGTGCTGGTGGTCATCGGCATGTACGGGGGCAACGACGGGCTGAACACCGTCGTCCCCCACGGCGACGGCACCTACCACGACCAGCACGGTGCGCTCGCGCTCGGAGCCGGCGAGACCCTCCCCCTCGACGGGACGACCGGGCTGCACCCGGAGCTCACCGAGCTGAAGCGGTTCTGGGACGCCGGGAACCTGGCGATCGTGGAGGGCGTGGGCCACGGCCTCGACGACTTCAGCCACTTCAACTCGATGGCGAAGTGGATGACCGGCGTGACCGCGGGCTTCGGTGGATCGGGGTGGATCGGGCGCTGGCTCGACGGATACCTGGCCGGGTCGAAGGACCTGTTCGCCGCAGCCGAGGTCGGCCAGGCTCTGCCCCTGCACATGATCGGGCGGGCGGCGGTGGCGACGACGGTGCCGACCACCACGCCCGAGTTCGGCGTGCCCCGGGAGTGGCGTCGCGAGGCTGACCGGGCGCTGTTCGACACCGTGCGCACGATCGCGAGCGCCGGTGGATCGTCGTGGCTCGGCCGGGTCGGGCAGGCCCAGATCGACCAGCTCGACGTCGCCGCCGCGCTCGCGCCGGAGCTCCCCGGCGACGGTGACGCCCGGCCGGCGAGCGAGATCGCGCGCAAGCTCGACGTGGCTGCCCGCCTGATCAACGCGAACCTCGGGTTCCGGGTGGTGACCGCCGGGTTCGGAGACTTCGACAGCCACGCCGGCCAACCCGATCAGCACCCGGCCCGGATGCGGGAGCTGAACGACGCGATCCGCAGCTTCTTCTCGGCTCTGAGCCCGGGGTGGGAGGACCGCGTGACGGTCATGACCTTCTCCGAGTTCGGCCGGACATCGCACGCGAACGACGGGCGCGGGACCGACCACGGATCGTCGGCGCCGCAGTTCGTGCTCGGATCGGCGGTGCGCGGCGGCTTCCACGGCCAGCGGCCGTCGCTGGCCGGCCTGCGCCGATGGGAGCGGATGCCGACCCACGTCGGTCTCGCCGACTACTACGGCTCCGTCCTCGACGGGTGGATGGGAGGAGGGGCGTCCGACGTCGTCGGGTCGTTCACCGATCTGGGGCTGTTCGCGGCGGCTCCGAGCTCGGATCCGACGTTCCCCACCTCCGTGGTGGGCGACTTCGTCGGGATCGCGCCCGAGCGGATCTACGACAGCCGCACCGGCCTCGGCGGGCGCGCCACCCGGATCGGCCCCGGCGAGACGGTGCGCGTGCGCGTCGCCGGAGCCGGGTCGATCCCGGCCACCGGGGTCACCGCCGTGTCCGTCAACATCACCTCGATCCGGCCCGGTGGCGAGACGTGGATCGCCGCCTTCCCGTCGGGCACGGCTCGGCCGAACTCCTCGGCGCTCAACCCGCGGGCGGGGGCCGTCGTGCCGAACATGTCGGTGGTCGGCGTCGGCGCCGACGGCACGATCAGCCTCTACAACGACCGCTCCGACGTCCACGTCACGGTCGATGCGATGGGCTACTTCGCCACGACGACCGCGTCGCGGATGGTCCCCCTCTCGCCGGCGCGCATCCTCGACACGCGCATCGGCGTCGGCGCCCCGGCCCGGCGCGCCCGGGGCGGCGAGCCGCTCTCGCTCGAGGTGCTCGGGCGCGGCGGGGTGCCCGTCTCCGGCGTCGACACGGTGGTGCTCAACGTCACCTCGGTGCGCCCGACGACCGACGGCTGGTTGACGGTGTGGCCGACCGGGTCGGGGGCGCGCCCCCTGGTCGCGAACCTGTCGCTGCGAGCCGGGGAGAACGTGCCGAACCTGGTGATGTGCAAGGTCGGGTCCGGCGGTCGGATCGATCTCGAGGTCAGCTCCGGCCGGGTCGACCTCGTCGCGGACGTCGTCGGGTGCTTCGCCTCCGGCGGGTCGCGCCTGTCCCCGGTCGCCCCCGCCCGCCTCCTCGACACGCGGTCCGGGAACGGTGCCCCGGCGGCTCGCGTCGGCGCCGGCCGCGAGGTGGTGCTGCAGGTCGCCGGTCGCGGCGGGGTGCCGTCGTCCGCGTCGGCCGTGGCGCTGAACGTGTCGGCGGTGCGTCCCTCGCGAGGTACGTTCCTGACGATCTACCCCGACGGGGAGCCCCGGCCGACGGCGTCGAGCCTGAACCCCGACCCCGGCCAGGTGTCGGCGAACCTGGTGATCGCCAAGCTCGGCGACGGGGGGCGGGTCCGGGTCTACAACCACCTCGGCGACGTCCACCTCCTGGCCGACGTCACCGCCGCCTTCCTCTGACGGAGCGCCCGGTCGTCGCTAGCGTCGCCGGTGTGGACGAGCACGGCCCCGACCCCGACCGGCGAGCGGGCCTGCTCGCGATCAAGCTGCGCGCGCTGGTGGCCGGCCACCTCGGCGTCGCGGTCGAGCGCCCGGCCGAGCCGTTCGGCGCCGGAGCGGCGCTCGTCGTCGACGACGCCGCCTGGGTGCTGATCGACGGCCCCGCCGAGCGCCGTCTCGGAGCGGCCCTGGCGTGGGCGGTGCGACACGGGGCGTCGTCGCTGGACGTGATCGCGGATCGCGGCGGGGGGACGATCGCACGGCGTGCCCAGGCGTTCGACTTCCCGGTCTCGGTCTGGTTCGCCCAGGACCGCCTGCTGCTGCCGGTGGTGCCCGAGGTCGTCGAGCGCGTCGAACCGCAGCTCCGGCACCTGGAGTACGTCGAGGCGATCCAGGCGGCCGGCGCCACGGCCAACGTCGAGCACGGGGTGGTGACCGGCGAGGTGCGCGGCCTCGAGGTGTGCCGCGTCGTCGACGAGCCGACGACCGGCAACCTCGTCGACGCACCGGAGGGCTCGCCCGGGCCGGACCACGATCGCCCGGCGCCGTCGGACGGGGCGCACCTCGAGGTGGGGGTCGGCGCGAACGACCGGGAGGCGTTCCGACTGGTGCACGGCGACGAGCCGGCGCCGGCGGCGCTGGCCCGGGTCGTCGCCGCCGTGACCGAGCACCGCAGCAGCGCGACGGCGCGCCACCCGCTCAACCGGATGGCGCCGGAGCGGTTCCTGCGGTGGCGGGCCCAGCTCGATCCCTCGTCGCTCGGTCTGCGCTCCCTCGCGCCGGCCGAGCCTCCGGTCGTCCGACGCAGCATGAAGCAGGCCGAGCCGTGCGTCGCCCACGGGGTGGACCACGAGGGCGGCCGGGTGCTCGCGGTCTTCTCCGCCGGCGTCGACCTCGACCTCGCGCCCTTCGTCGCGGACGTGCTCGTGGCCGAGGGGATCGCGCACGGCGCGCCGCCCGACGCCGACGTGGTCGTCGTGCTCCCGGAGCGGGACCTGGTCCCGATCACCCGCGACCTCCTCGACCTGATCTCGCGGCCCGTGCGCACCGGGACCCTCGACGGGGCCGCACCGGCCGCGCAGTAGCCTCGACGGTCCGATGTTGGACCGGTTGGCGCAGATCGTCGAGGAGCACGAGACGCTCGAGCACCAGCTCGCCGACCCCACGGTGCTCGCCGACCCCGACCGGTTGCGCGTCGCCTCGAAGCGGTACAACGACCTCGGGCCGGTGGTCGCGACGTACCGGCGCCACGCCGCCCGGCGCGCCGACGCCGAGGCGGCGCGCCAGATGCTCGACGGCGCCACGGGAGACGACCGACGGATGCTCGTCGAAGAGATCGACGCGGCGACGGCCGAGCTCGAGGTGCTCGAGGACGAGCTGCGCGAGGCGATGCTGCCCGACGACCCCCACGACGGTCGTCCGGTGATCGTCGAGATCCGCGGTGCCGAGGGCGGGGAGGAGGCGAACCTCTTCGCGCGCGACCTGTACGAGATGTACCGGGCGTTCGCCACCTCGCGCGGCTGGGACGTGTCCACGCTGTCGTCGAGCGTGAGCGAGCGGGGTGGGTACGGCGACGTAACCTTCGAGGTCAGCGGGGACGGCGCGTGGCGGGGGATGAAGTACGAGGGCGGTCCGCACCGGGTGCAGCGAGTCCCCGCCACCGAGAGCCAGGGCCGTGTGCACACCTCGTCGGCGACGGTGACGGTGCTGCCCGAGGTCGACGACGTCGAGGTCCACCTCGACGAGCGCGACCTCCAGGTCGACGTCTACCGCTCGAGCGGCGCCGGAGGGCAGCACGTGAACACGACGGACTCGGCGGTCCGCATCACCCACCTGCCCACCGGCGTGGTGGTGACGATGCAGGACGAGCGGTCCCAGCTGCAGAACCGCACCCGGGCGCTGAAGGTGCTGCGCGCCCGGTTGTTCGAGCGAGCGACCTCGGAGCGCTCCGAGTCGCTCTCGCGCGAGCGGCGCTCCCAGGTCGGCGGCGGTGGGCGCAGCGAGAAGATCCGCACCTACAACTTCAAGGAGAACCGGTTGACGGACCACCGCATCGGCTTCACCGTCCACCGCCTCTCCGACGTGCTCGCCGGCGACCTCGGCGCCGTCGTCGACGCGCTGGCCGCCGACGAGCGGGCCCGCCTGCTCGCCGAGGGCGCGGGAGGCGACGTCGGGGGCGCCGGCCCGCACGGCGGCGTCACGGGTGGCGGGGCGCGGTGAGCTCGCGTCGATCGCAGGGGGCGGGTCGGTGAGCGACCCGTCGCCGGTCGTGACGTGGAGGAGCCTGCTGGCCGAGACGGCGTCGTCCGTCGGCGGCCGGGCCCACGCGCGCTGGATGTGCGAGACGGCTGCGTCGGTCTCGTCCGCCGAGCTCGACTCGATGCTCGACGACCACCCGACGCACCGGATGGTGCGGCACCTGGACTCGATGGTCGAGCGCGCCCGGCTCGGCGAACCGATCCAGTACGTGCTCGGGCGGTGGGGGTTCCGCCACCTCGACCTCGCCGTCGACCGTCGCGTCCTGATCCCGCGCCCGGAGACCGAGGCCGTGGTCGAGGTCGCCGTCGACCTCGCGTCCGCCACCGGTCCGACCCGGGTGGTGGCCGACCTCGGGACCGGGTCGGGGGCGATCGCGCTCGCCCTCGCCGACGAGCTCCCCGTGGTCGGCACCACGGTGTGGATGACCGACGTGTCGTCCGACGCGCTGGCGGTGGCGCAGGCGAACCTCGCCGGCCTCGGTCGGGCGGCGGTGAACGTGCGCATCGCGCAGGGCTCGTGGTGCGACGCGCTGCCCGCCGGGGTGGACTTCGACGTGATCGTCGCGAACCCGCCCTACGTCGCCGACGCCTCCGACGAGCTCGAGGCGATCGTGCGCGACTGGGAACCTCCGGGGGCGCTGTTCGCCGGCGCCGACGGCCTCGACGCGATCCGCGAGATCGTGCCCGCCGCGATCGCTCGGCTGCGACCGGGGGGATCCTGCGTGATCGAGCACGGCCACGACCAGGGCCCGCGCGTGCGTGCGCTGATGGCGTCGGCCGGCTACGTCGAGGTGCGCACCCGCAGCGACCTGTCGGGATCGGACCGGGTCACCTCCGCTCGGCGCCCCGGCGCCTGAGCGGTCCGGCGCCGGTCAGTGGACGACGACCTCGCCGGTGGCGAGGTGCACCGTGCGGTCGGCCGTCGCCGAGCCGTTCCTCCACCGCATCCGCAGCGCGCCCGCGGGGGCGTCGACGAGCTCGAACTCCCCGCCGAACGCCTCGTCGGAGGCACGCCACCGGAGCATGTCGAGCAGGTCGCGCACGACGGGGCGCCGCAGCGCGTCGTCGACCTCGCCCGGGGTGTAGCGGTGGCGGTTGATGTCGCGGCCGACACCGGTCCGCTCGAGCAGGTCGACGTCGTTCGACCCGGCGAGCAGCCCGACGTAGTACACCTGCGCGATGCCGGGCAGCATGAGCTGCACGAGGCGGGCCGCGAGGTAGGTCGCGTCGTCGCGACCCAGGGCGTCGTAGAAGGTCGAGTTGACCTGGTACAGGTCGAGGTTGGACGCCGACGACCCCGTGGCCCGCCGACTCGCGCCCCCGGTGCGTTCGTGGATTCCCTCGACGAGCGCGTCGATCCGCTCGGGGGCCAGCAGCGGGGGCCGCGCCGGGTCGTGCGGGTCGAGGCCCACGTCGACGATGCCGATGCCGTCGTGGGTGTCGAGGACGTTGATCGCGTTCGTCGGTCGCACCCGGATCCAGTCGACGAGGGGGGCGGTGTCACCGGTCGAGATCGCGTCGATCAGCAGCGGGGGGAGCGCGAAGTCGTAGACGCGGTCGACGCGCTCGGCGACGGCGATCTGGTCGAGGTGGTGACCGTGGATCTCGACGAGCACCGACATCGAGCGGTCGCGGGCGGCGGCGGCGAGGCGGTCGACGAAGTCGAAGGTCTCGGGGATCATGAAGCACGACGTGCCGGCGCGCTTGATCGCGTACCCGATCGCGTCGAGCCGCACCTGGGCGATCCCGGCGTCCGCGAAGCGGTCGAGGATCCGGGTCAGGTACCCCCACCCCTGCTCGGTCTCGACGTCGATGTCGATCTGCTCGTGGGTGAAGGTCGACCACACCAGCCGCGACGACCCGTCGTCGAAGGTGACCGGGTGGAACAGCGGCGTGGGGCGGGGACGGTGGATCGCTGCGGTCTCGGCGTCGGTCGGGAGGTGACCGAACACCCGCTCGGGGGTGAGGAACATCGCGCCGTGGTCGGAGTCGTCGCCGTGGGCGAGCCAGTCGAGAAAGGGCGCCGACCCGCTGGACACGTGGTTCACGATCAGGTCCGACATCACGTCGAGGTCGTCGGCGAGGTGCGCGACGTCGTCCCAGGCGCCGATGCGCGGGTCGACCGCGGTGTGGTCGACGGGGTCGAACCCGGCGTCGCTGCCGTCGATCGGGACGAAGAACGGGAGCAGGTGCACCCCGCCGAACGCCCCGGCGAGGGGACCGCTGAGCAGTCGGTGCACGCCGGCGACGTCGGCGGCCAACCGGTCGGCGTAGGTGATCAGCTGGGGAGCGTCTCGCACGGCGGTGGCGTCGGTCGGGGTGTCAGTCGAAGCGGACGGCGACCTCGGCGAGGATCGACCCCTCCGCCGGGCTCACGTCGTCGTCCGCGCCGGCGATGTCGCGCGCCGCCGAGAAGAGCGCCGAGCGCAGGACGCGGCTGTTGATCGACGCGTCGATCCCGTCGAGGAAGGCGTCGATCGTGTCGTCCTGGAGGGCGGTGCGGGCCGCGGCGATCGCCGGTCGGAGGTGCTCCTCGAAGGCCCGGTCGTCGTCGCGCCACTCGGCGGCGATCTCGCGCATCACCTCGACCTCGGCGTCGTCGATGCGATCGTCGGCGAGCATCACGAGCGACAGCAGCTCGAGGGCCGCCCGGTGCTCGGACCCCGCCGTCGCGTGGACCGCGACCCCTCGGTACAGCTCGTCGAGTCGTCGGTTCACGGTCGCCTCCTCCCCGCCACCGGGTGGCTCCCGGAGGTCGTCGCGGACGATGTTCCCAGATCGAGCCCGAGCGCACGCGCCAGGAAGTCGAGTTGGTGCCGCAGCAGGTTCTCCGCCACGACCTCCTGGGGGGTCATGTGGCTCACCCCGACGAGGGGCAGGACCTCGTGGGGACGGCCGGCGGCGAGCAGGGCCGACGAGAGCTGCAGGGTGTGCGCGGCGACGACGTTGTCGTCGGCCAGGCCGTGGATCAGCAGCAGGGGTCGGACGAGGTCCGCGGCGAGGGGGAGCAGCGAGCTCGCGTCGTAGGCGGCGGCTCCGCCCTCGGCGAAGGGATCGCCGAGGTAGCGCTCCGTGTAGTGGGTGTCGTACAGCCGCCACTCGGTCACCGGCGCCCCGGCGATCGCGGCGTGGAACACGTCGGGGCGTCGCAGGACGGCGAGCGCGGCGAGGTAGCCGCCGAAGCTCCACCCGCGGATCGCCACCCGGTCGAGGTCGAGCACCCCCGTGCGCTCGGCGACCGCCTCGAGCACGTCGATCTGGTCGTCGAGCGGCGGACCCGCGAGGTCGCCGCGGACGGCGCGCTCGAACTCCGCTCCGCGGCCGGGGGTGCCGCGGCCGTCGGCGACGACGACGGCGAAGCCCTGGTCGGCGAACCACTGCGACGAGAGGTGCGCGTCGTGGGAGGCGACGACGCGCTGGGCGTGCGGCCCGCCGTAGGGGTCGACGAGGACCGGGAGCAGCCCGTCGTCGCCGGGGTCGCGACCGGTCGGCAGGAGCACGGCGGTCGCCAGGTCGCGCGGCCCGGAGCGGGAGAACGAGATGTTCGGCGAGAACGACGGCGCCTCGGCGTGGGTGGCGATCCGCGCCACCTCGTCGGAGTCGACGAGCACCCGGAACGTGGCGCCCGGCTCGTCGAGCACGACGGAGCGGATCACCGTCGTCGATCCCCCGACCTCGGCGGTGTGGACGCCGGGCTCCTCGGTCCACCGCCGCGGCGCGTCGACGTCGGGGCCGGCTGCACCGCCGCGGACCGCGCCGTCCGCGCCGTCGCCGACGTCGACGGTCCAGACGTGCACCTCGGTGGGCCGGTCGAGGTCGTTCGCGCGGAAGGTGATCCGCGTCGATGCGCCCCGGTCGTCGGGCGCGGCCGCGATCACCGACCGCACCTGCAGATCCATCGACGTCACCGCGTCGTCGTCGACGTGGAGGCGGCGGACCCCGTCACGGTCCGAGGCGGTGAGGAGCCGCCCGCCCGCGAGCAGCCGCGGGACCCCCGGGACGTTCTCGATCCACGCGTCGTCGTAGTCGCTCGCGAGGGGGACCGCCTCGCACGCGCCCAGGTCGACCCGCATCGCCATCGACCCGCGCTGGTCGCGCGACTGCACGGAGATCAGCAGGCCCTCGTCGGACCAGTCCACCGAGGCGAGGTAGGGGAAGAACCCACGGTCCCAGTCGATCTCGCGGCGCGTCCCGTCGAGGTCGAACAGGTGCAGGGTGACGATCGCGTTGTCCGTGCCCGCCGCGGGGTAGCGCACGGTGCGCGCCGCCTCGGCGGGTCGCGCCGGATCGGAGATCGTCCACGACTCGACGGGCCCCTCGTCGACCCGGCAGGCGACGATCGAGCGACCGTCGGGGCTCCACCAGAACCCACGATCGCGACCCATCTCCTCGGCGGCGACGAAGTCCGCGCCACCCCACGAGACGGTGTCGCGCTCCTTCGGATCGTCGCCGGCGAGCACCCGGGTCGTGCCGTCGAGCTCGCCGAGCACGAGTCGGCGACCGCTGACGTACGCGAGGCGCGACGCGGTGGGGTCCGGGCGGGGGTCGAACACCGGGCCGTCGACGGGCAGGGCGCGCGCCCGGCCGCTGAGCAGCCCCGCGGTGAACAGCCGTCCGTCGAGGGCGAACGCCACCACCTCGCAGGAGCGGTCGGTCGCGTACGAGCCGATGCCCGAGGTGCCGTCGCGCGCTCGCTCGCGTCGGGCGCGCTCGGCGTCGTCGATGTCGCCGTCGGTGGGGTCCGCGCCCCCCAGCAGGGTCCGGGGGTCGGCGACGAGGCGCTCCCGGCCCGTGGCGACGTCGAGGACCCACAGCGAGTTGACGGGGTCGTCGCCGGCCGTCGACCGGAGGAACACGACCCGTCGGCCGTTGGGCGAGACCGTGACGTCTCGCGGCGCGCCGAGGGTGAAGCGCTGGGTTCGCGCGGACTGCCGGGGGAACGTGTCGCTCACCCGGATCACACTACGACTCGGCGTGCGACGGCACCGGGGGTCGGCGCGGGCACCGCTGCGCACGGCCGGGGCGCGATCGCGGAGGCGCCGCCGAAGCGAGCTCAGGGACAGGCGCTCGCCGCGGCGAGCACCAGCGCGAACGCCGCGTCGGCGTCGACGTCGGTGAGGATCGAGCAGTTCGGCTCGGCGCGCTCGCGCAGGTCGCGCTCGTCGATCACGGTCATCCCGGCGGTGTGCTCGCCGCGCGTCTCGATCACCACGTGGCGCCGGTGCGACGTGAACAGGTGCGGGTGGGTGATCGCGAGCACGGCGAGCGGGTCGTGCAGCGCCGCGCCGCGCAGCGCCCCGTCGTCGTGGCGGGCGAGGTACGTCTCGGTGAAGAACTCGAACAGGCCGACGAGCAGCCCGGTCAGCTGCCCCGGGACCTCCCGCATCGCGGCGATCCGCTCCGGGGTGACCTGGAACCGGTGGGTGACGTCGAGCCCGGCCATGATCAGCTCGCCCGCCGCCGCCCCGGGGGTCGACGGATCGAACGCGTCGAACACCACGGCGGCCGCCTCGGGATCCGCCCAGATGTTGAACTCCGCGGCCGGCGATCGGTTCCCGAAGCTCCCACCTCCCATCAGCGACACCCCGGCGATGCACCCGGGCAGGTCGGGCGCGAGGCGGAAGGCGAGGCCGATGTCGGTCAGCGGCCCGACGGGGACGAGCCACGTGCCCTCCTCGGCGCGGCACGTCTCGATGATGAACTCGACGCCGTCGGTCCCGTCGAGCGGCGTCGTCGGCTCGGGGAGGTCGGCTCCGTCGAGGCCGGACTCCCCGTGGACGAACGCCGCCGGGCTGGGTTCGACGAGCAGGGGCCGGACGCACCCGCGGTGGACGGGGGCGTCGAGGCCGATCAGGTCGCGCATCACGAGGGCGTTGCGCGTCGTGCGGTCGATGTCGGCGTTGCCGGCGACGGTGACGACGCCGCGGACGTCGGCGAGGTGCGCGGCCACGACGAGCGCGACCGCGTCGTCGTGCCCGGGGTCGCAGTCGATGATCATCCTCGGCCGTGGCTCGGCGGAGCCGGCCGGGTCGCCGACCGGCTCGGGGGTGGTCGTCATCCGCCGAGCTTGGCAGGCGGTGGTGCACACTGGCCGACATGGAGTCGCACCGCTCCCGACGACGACCGTGGCGCTCGGTGGGCGTCGCCGCCGCGCTCTCGTGCGCGGCGGCGGGCTGCTCGAGCGCCGAGGAGGCGGCGACGGTGCCGACGGCGACGGGCGAGGCGTCGACGAGCCGAGCCGACGGCGACGTGTTCACCCGGGCCGAGACCGACGTCGGCCCAGGGGCGGGCCCGACCTCGGCCGCGCCGCCCGGTCCGCCGACCACGTCGCCCGTCGACGGGTCCTCGGCTGCGACGGCGCGGAGCGACGCGGCGCCGATCACCCCGCCGGTCGTCGAGTCGCTCCCGGCGGTGGCCGAGACGGGGGTCCCGGGGATCGACAGCGACGATGCCTTCTGCCGGGCGTGGAGCGAGTACGCGGGGTCCTTCGCCGCTCTCGCCTTCGCGTGGGAGGTCCGTCCCCCGGCCGAGGCCGCGCGCCTCGAGGTCGCGGCGGCACCGGCGCTGCGCGCCGCGGTCGCGGACCTGGCCGAGGCCCTCCCCGACGAGCTCGAGGCGCAGCGTGAGGCGTTCACCGTCGACTTCCCCGCGCCGATGCTGCGACGGTCCTCGCGCGCGATCACCCTGCTCGGCGAGGCCGGCGCCGACGACGCCGCGATCGCGGCTCTGGGCGAGGCGTGGATCGACGAGCTGGCGGACGAGGGGTTCGACTCGCCGACCCTCGACGTCGACGCGCCGCCCGCACCCGAGGCGCTCGCCGCCGCCGCCGCCGACTTCGCCGCGGCCGTGCCCTCCATCCGCGAGGACCCGTCGCTCGACACGACCGCGATCGACATCTCCGAGGCGCTCGACCACCTGTCGGCGAACTGCCCGGACCAGGGCACGCTGGCCGGCGACGACGACGTCGGCGGCGACACCGGGTGAGCGAGCGGCGCCCCGCACGATCGGCCTCGCCGAGGACCCCCCGCCCGTCGAGCCGCTCCGGACGTGGAGGGCGGCGTCAGACGTGGAGGGTGGCGTCGTCGTCGAGGCGGACCCCGATGCCCACCCACTCGCCGTCGCACATCGCGGCGGCGGTGCCCGGGTCGGACGACCGCCCCCAGGCGCGGCGGCCGTCGTCGGTCCGGCAGGCCGTGAGGGCGGTCTCGGGATCACCGTCTCGGCTGAACATCACGGTGTACGCCTCCACGTGCACGTCGCCGGCCGCCTCGGCGCCGATCGCCAGCTCCCGCTTCGGGAGGGCGTCGATCTCGTCCTGCGGGGACTCGTGGCGGAAGCCCCCCGACGGCGGGTTCGTCGAGTAGAGCCCGAAGGAGTGCTTGGTCGCGTAGCCTCCGTTCGCCCACACCAGGCCGACCTCGCCGCGACGTTCGCGCAGCTCGGTGACGATCGTCGCGATCGCGTGCATCGGGTAGTCGTTCCACGGCCCGCCGCAGAACGGCAGACCGCCCGTGCGCGACCACTGCCGCTCGAACGGGTCGATGCCGAGCGACCGGGCACCGAGCTGGACGGCCGACGGGAAGCACGAGTACAGGTCGATCAGGGCGACGTCGTCGATGTCGAGCCCGGCGAGGGAGAGCGCTCGCGATCCTCCGAGCTCGATCGCCGGGGTGCGCGAGAACGTGTCGCGGTTCGACACGAAGTCGTGCTCGTGGCAGTCCGTCCCGGCGAGCGGGAACACCCACCGGTCCTCGTCGATCCCGAGCCGTCGCGCCGCCTCGACCGAGCACATGATCACCGAGGCCGCCATGTCGACGTCGCTGTTGGAGTTCATCAGCTTCGGGTAGGGCAGGCCGATCATCCGGTTGCCGGCGGTGACGGTGGTGATCTCCTGGGGGGACCTGGCGTCGCGGATCCACGCGTTCGGGTTCCCGGCCGCGACGTGGCTCAGGTCGGACCAGAGGCGTCCGAGGCGCTCCTCGTGCTCGACCACGTCGCGCCCGTCGGCGGCGCGCAGGGCGGTCTCGAACATCGGGTAGATCTGCACCGGCTGCCAGATCCCCAGCTCGCGCTCGTGCGGGTGGTTCATCACCAGCTCCTCGCCGATGATCACCGGGTCGTCGTCGTCGTCCGCCTTCGGCCAGTCGAGGGTCACGTCCTCCTTGCGGGCGCGCATGTAGGTCCGGAACGCCTCGCCGCCGGCGAGCACCGCGACATCGGTCGACCCGGCCGCGATGTCGAGCGCCGTGCGGTTGACGAGCATCTGGGGGCTGTTGCCCCCGGGGGCGGACTCGGCGAGCTCGGCCCCCTCGATGCCGAGTCGGCCGGCGAGGAAGCGCGCGGCGTTGCGGTAGCGCCACCCGATGATGTTGACCACCCGCACGGAGTCGGCGGCGGGAGGGCCGTCGAGACCGGCGTCGGACGCGGCCTCGCGCACGGCGCGCTCCATGAGCGCGGCGGGTTCGAGCGCGTCGTCGAGGGAGTCGGCACGGTGCAGGTACTGCCCCACACCGACGACGACGGGGGTACGGGGGTCGAGATCCACGCCACGCACAGTACGAAGCGCGGGCACGAGCCCCGTGATCGGCGGGGAGGGGTCGGCTGCGGCCCGGCGCCGTGAACGGCCGACGGTGCGTGCCCGTTCCGGCGTCGGTCGTACACTTCGTCGGCGATGGCACGAATCGCGATCGGATCCGACCACGCCGGCTTCGACCTGAAGACCCACCTCGTCGGGTTCCTCGCGGCGGAGGGCCACGACGTCGACGACCACGGGACGGACACCCCCGATCCGGTCGACTACCCCGAGATCTGCGCGGCCGTCGGCCGGACGGTGGTCGCCGGGCGTGCCGAGCTGGGGATCGTCCTCGGCGGGAGCGGCCAGGGCGAGCAACTCGCGGCGAACACGGTGCGCGGGGTCCGTGCGGCGCTGTGCAACGACCTGTACACCGCGCGCCTCGCACGCGAGCACAACGACGCGAACGTGCTGTCGATGGGCGGGCGCGTCGTCGGCGCCGGCCTCGCCGAGGAGATCGTCGCCCTGTTCACCACGACGACGTTCGAGGGCGGCCGGCACCAGCGACGCGTCGACCAGATCACCGCACTGGAGGGTCGCTGCGGCGACGCCGACGACAGCGGCCGCTGAACCAGCCGAACCCACCGACACCCCGCCCCGCCCGCAGCTGCCACCCGACACCCACACCTCCGAGGACCACGATGCCCTTCCCCACGACCACCGACCCCGACACCGAGATCAGCGAGCTCCTCGACGCCGAGGTCGAGCGCCAGACGACCGGCCTGCAGCTGATCGCCAGCGAGAACTTCACCTCGCCCGCGGTCATGGCCGCGACCGGGTCGGTGCTCACCAACAAGTACTCCGAGGGCTACCCCGGCAAGCGCTACTACGGGGGCAACGGCGTCGTCGACTCGATCGAGCAGCTCGCGATCGACCGGGTGAAGGCGCTGTTCGGCGCCGAGCACGCCAACGTGCAGCCCCACTCGGGGGCGAACGCGAACATGTGCGTGTACCAGGCGCTGCTCGAGCCCGGTGACACCGTGCTGGGGCTCAGCCTCGACCACGGCGGCCACCTCACCCACGGGGCCTCGGTCAACGCCAGCGGGATCCACTACGACTTCGTCCCGTACGGCACCGGCGACGAGGACCGCATCGACGTGGACCGCCTGCGCGAGCTGGCGATCGAGCACCGCCCGAAGATGATCGTCGCGGGAACCACCTCCTACCCGCGCCGCCTCGAGCCCGAGCCGTTCCGCGCGATCGCGGACGAGGTCGGTGCCCTGCTGCTGTTCGACATCGCGCACCTCGCGGGCCTCGTCGCCGGCGGGGCCCACCCCAACCCGGTCCCGCTCGCCGACGTCGTCACCTTCACCACCCACAAGACGCTGCGCGGTCCGCGCGGCGGGTGCATCCTGTCGAAGGAGGTCCACGCGAAGGCCATCGACCGGGCCGTGTTCCCGGGCTGGCAGGGCGGACCGCTCGAGCACGTCATCGCCGGCAAGGCGATCGCGTTCCGCGAGGCGGCCGACCCCTCGTTCCGGGACTACGCGCACCAGGTCGTGGCCAACGCCTCCGCGCTGGCCGAGGCGCTCGCCGACGAGGGCTTCCGGCTGGTGTCGGGCGGCACCGACAACCACCTGATGGTGGTCGACCTCACCCCCTTCGACGCGGAGCTCACCGGCAAGGTGGCGCAGAACGTGCTCGACGACGCGGGGATCACGCTGAACAAGAACACCATCCCCGACGACCCGCGCAGCCCGTTCGTGACGAGCGGGGTGCGCATCGGCACCCCGTCCGTGACGACCCAGGGGATGGGCGTCGCCGAGATGTCCGTCATCGCACGGCTGATCTCGACGGCGCTGCGCGAGCGCGAGAGCGGCGACGCGCTGGCGAAGGTGCGCACCGAGGTCGCCGACCTCTGCGCGCGCTTCCCCGCCTACTGAGACCACCGACGAGCACGCACCGGTGCGGTCGCCACCGAGGCGGGCCGCTCAGTGCGAGTGGGGCTCGACCCCGCCCTCGGAGGGCTGCACGATGACGATGCCGTGACCCTCGAACCCGAGCTGGAAGGCCTCGCCCGAACCGAGCCCGACCAGCGCCTTGGCCTTCACGGTGCGGTTGAGCGACGTGGTGAGACCGGCGCTCCACGCCACCACGGCCTGCGGGTCGCCGAAGGTCGGCTGGTCGGTTCGCAGCACGACCGGGTCGCCATCGGTCGTGATCGCGACCCACCCGCGTCCGCTGAGGCGGGTGTTGAACAGCCCTCCGGTGAGCATGCCCGCTCCCTGGACGCGCTCGATGCTCCAGTCGAGGCTGCCCTCGAAGGCCAGGACGTTGCGGCCGTTGACGCTGAGCGCGCTCCCCTCGAGGTGCAGGAGGTGCACCTGGTCGGCGCGGTGCGCGAAGAAGACCTCGCCCTCGCCCGAGCAGCGCATCAACGGGACGCCTTCCCCGGTGGCGGCCTTCTTGAGGAACCGGCCGACGCCGCCGGCCCCCTCGTGGTCGAAGTCGACCCGTCCCTGGAAGGCGACCATCGCACCCTGGCGTGCGAGCACCGGCTCGCCGAGGCGCACCTTGAGCATCCTCGAGTTCTGCCGCACGACGCGCACGGAGGACGAGTCCTCCGAGAACCGACCCGACAGCAGCTCGGAGCGGATCCCGGCGACGGCGTCGCCGTCGGCGGGCGCGGCCGCAGCGGTGCCGACGGGTCCGTCGGGCCCGGTGGACGGAGCCGACGGGACCGGGTCGCCGACCAGCTGCTGCGCGACGGGGGGCTCGGGCTGGTGCCGCGACCGGGCGCTCGGGGACGGGGGAGGCGGGGGCCCGGGTCGGGGTCGCGTGCGCTCGGACCACGCCGTCCCGTCCCACCACCGCTCGACGCCGGGATCGCCGGCCGGGTCGGGGTACCACTGCTCGGGAGGTGACATGGTCCCGGACCGTATTCGACGGCGGGGGCCCCGTCACGGCCGTCGGGGTGGGTCCGGGGACGTCACGGGGAGCCCGCACCCGTGGCATAGGGTGGTGCTCCGTGCCGGAGATCGGGTCGTACCTCTTGATCGGCGTCGTGGCCGCCGGGGTCACGTTCGCGACGACACCGCTCGTGGCGCGCCTCGCTCGACGCCGGGGGTGGGTCTACCTCCCGAACGCACGCACGGTCCACACCGAGCCCCTCCCCGACGTCGGCGGGCTCGCGATGTTCCTCGGCTTCGCCGCGGCCCTCGCCGTCGCGTGGGCATCGGGCGACTTCGCCTCGCTGTTCCGCTCCAACTCCGAGCCGATCGGGGTCGTGCTCGCAGCGGTGCTGATCTTCGGCACCGGGTTCCTCGACGACGTGCGCGAGATCAGCGCGCCGGCCAAGGTGTTCGGGACGATGCTCGCCGGGATCGCGCTGGTCTGGTTCGGCGTCGTCATGGACTCGTTCCGCCTGCCCTACCTCGGCGAGACGATCCTCGCCCCCGACCTCAAGCCGCTGGTGATGGTGCTGTGGCTGCTCGGGATGAGCCAGGCGGTCAACCTGATCGACGGGCTCGACGGGCTCGCCGCGGGTGTCGTCGGCATCGGCGCGTACGCGTTCTTCCTGTACAGCCAGGAGGTGACCGCCCGCGGGTTGATCGACCCCGGCAACATCGGCCCGCTGTTCGCGATCATCGCCGTCGGGGTGTGCCTCGGCTTCCTCCCGCACAACTTCAACCCGGCTCGGATCATGATGGGCGACGGGGGAGCGCTGCTGCTCGGGCTGCTGCTGGCGGTCGCGACCAGCGTCGTGGGCGGTCGCGCCAGCTCCGGGCAGGAGTTCGTCGGCACGACGTACTTCTTCCTCGCCCCGATCGCGATCCCGCTGCTGATCCTCGGGGTCCCGATGCTCGACACCGCGTTCGCGATCGTGCGTCGGGCCACGACGCGCTCCTCGCTCGCCACGGCCGACAAGGGCCACCTCCACCACCGGCTGATCAACCTGGGCCACGGCCACCGGCGCAGCGTGCTGATCCTGTGGACCTGGACGGCGCTGCTGTCGGCGTTCGTCCTCTACCCGATCCTCACCGACCAGAACCCGCGGTACCTCCCGTTCGGCATGGCCGCCCTCGCGATCACCCTCTACACAGTCCTCCACCCGAACGTCATCGAGCAGCGCCGCCGCAACAGCACCCCGTCGCGCGGCCTCGAGCGCCCGGTCCCGGCCTCGATGCCCGGTGCGGCGGCGCCCCGGCCGGCCGGTGCGCCGGCCCCGCGGCACGCGGGCGCGCCGGCGATCGATCACGACGGGGAGCTCTCGACCCCGCGGCCGGTCGACCCCGCGCAGGCGCGCCTGTTCGAGCTCGAGGAGATCGCTCCCGTCGACGCCCGCGGCGGTCGCGGGGGCGCGGAGGTCGACGTCGACGTGATCGACTTCGATGCCGCCCGTCGCCTCCGGCGCGACCGTCGCGCCGGGCGCCCGGAGCCCACCACGGCCGGCGAGGGCGACGACCCCTCGAGCTCCTCGCCGGCGGACCCCGACGACGCCGGGCGGGCCGACCGGCGCTCGGGTGCGGGGGAGTCGTGAGGTTCGAGTCGCTGGGTTGCCGCCGACGGGCCCCCGCACTAGGTTGTGCATCCGTTCACAAGCGTGTCGGCCCGACCCGTGCTCCAGCCGGGGCACCCTCCGACGGCCCCGTGGAGACGGACCCGGATCGATGAAGCTCCTCCCGAAATCGCCCCAGGACGTGCGCGTCAACACCGACGACTCCCTCGGCCACGGGATGGACGCGGTGATCGTGCTGTGCCTCTTCGTCGGCGGCGGCTGGTTGCTCGACCGGGCCTTCGGCACCCTCCCGCTGCTCATGATCGTGATGACCGTGCTCGGCTCGGTCGGGCTCTTCGCACGCTTCTACTACAGCTACGCCGGGCGCATGGACCGCCACGACGCCGACCGCCGTGCGCGTGCCGCGGACGTGGCGGCACGGCGCGCCGGCCCGCTCGCCGCCCCGTCGCCGACCCCCGCGCCGAGCGACACCGGTGACCATCGCGGTCGTCCGGGCGGAGGGGTGGCGTGACCGTGGCCCGCCCGACCGGCACCGACACCTTCTCGACGCGCTTCGAGGGTCCCGCGCCCGAGGTCGGGGTGTCCAACGACATGATCCGTCGCGGCCTGATCGTGGCCCCGGTCCTCATCGGAGCGTGCGCCGTGGTGTGGGGTGGCGACGGCGCCTGGTCGAGCGCGTACGGGATCGCGATCGTGCTCGCCAACTTCGCTCTCGCGGCCGGGCTGATCGCCGTCGCCGCACGGATCTCGATCGCGCTGATGATGGGGGCGACGCTGTTCGGCTACCTCGTGCGGCTCGGGCTCATCTTCCTCGCCGTGCTGCTCGTCCGCGATGCGTCGTGGATTTCACTTCCGGCGCTCGGATCGACCATCATCGTGACGCACCTCGGGCTCCTGTTCTGGGAGATGAAGTACGTCGCCGCGTCGCTCGCCCATCCCGGCCTCAAGCCCACCCGCTCGTAATCCGCCCACCGCCTCCCCCACGAAACGGAACTCCACGTGTTCGGACTCGAATTCCCACCGATCAACGAACTGCTGCGCTGGCAGGACATCTTCCCGACGTTCAACAAGATCGCGCTGATCGCCGTCCTGGCGGCCGCGATCGGCATCGGGCTCTTCCTCCTCGCGAGCCGCAAGGACCCGATGGTCGCGCCCACCGGTGCGCGCAACCTCGCGGAGCAGTCGATCGAGTTCATCGAGGAGGGGATCGTGATGCAGACCCTCGGCAAGGAGGGGCTCAAGTGGACCCCGTTCCTGCTGAGCCTCTTCATCTTCATCTTCCTCTGCAACATCCCCGAGGTCATCCCGGTGTTCCAGATGCCGGCCACGGCGCGGATCGCGATCCCGCTGACGCTGTCGCTGCTGGTGTGGGTCGTCTACATCGGCACGGGCCTGAAGCACCAGGGCGCGGGCTACTTCAAGCACCTGCTCTGGCCGCCCGGGGTCCCCGTGGCGCTCAAGCCGCTCGTCGGCGCCATCGAGTTCTTCTCGACGATCATCGTCACCCCGTTCAGCCTCACCGTGCGACTCATGGCCAACATGCTCGCCGGGCACATCCTGCTCGTCACCTTCGCCCTGCTCACCGAGTCGCTCGTGCTCGCCGAGACGTACCAGTTCGCGCTGGTGCCGATGGGCATCCTGCCCTTCCTCATGCTGATGTTCCTGACCGGCTTCGAGATCCTCGTCGCGTTCCTCCAGGCCTACATCTTCGCCATCCTCGCCGCCGTGTACATCAGCAACTCGACCGCCGGCCACGGCGACGAGCACTGACCACGTCGACCCCGATCTCCCCTCACACAGAAACCACCACAGGAGAAGCACCCCACATGGAAGCTTTCAGCTCACTGGTCGCCGCGGCCGAAGACACCGGAGCGTTCAACCCGGACGAGAAGAACATCCAGGCCGCCGCCTCCGCCGGGTACGCCTACGGGCTCGCCGCGATCGGCCCGGGCATCGGCATCGGCTACCTCGTCGGCAAGTCGGTCGAGGCGATGGCTCGCCAGCCCGAGGCCGCCGGCATGGTGCGCACCACGATGTTCCTCGGCATCGCCTTCACCGAGGCGCTGGCGCTCATCGGCTTCGTGGTCTTCATCCTCCTCAAGTTCGCCTGATCCGGCGTGCCGACCCGCTCGGGTCCGCTCGATGCGGTCGAGGCGATCCATGAGTCCCATCCGAACACCCATCCAAGAACGGAGTTGACGTGCTGACTGCCGTCGTCACAACTTCACACTCCTCCGGACTCGTCCAGGTCTCGCTGCTCGAGGCCGAGGGCGGCCAGTGCGAGCGCACCGACCTCGACGGGAACCCCGAGTTCGCGTTCACCAGCGAGGACTGCCCGGAGCTCAACCCGATCGCCCCCGAACCCAAGGAGATGATCTGGGGATTCGGAGCGTTCGTGGTGCTGGCCGTGTGCCTGCGCTACTGGCTGTTCCCGAAGGTGCGCGAGGGGATGACCGCCCGCTACGAGCACATCCGCAGCGACCGCGAGAGCGCCGACACGCTGACCGCGGCGGCTCGCGCCGACGTGGCCGAGTACGAGGCGCGGCTCACCTCCGTGCGCGCCGAGGCGCAGCAGAAGGTCGACGCCGCCCGCGAGACCCTCGAGTCCGAGCGCGGCGAGCGCCTCGCCGAGGTGAACGAGCGCACCGCCGCCAAGCGTGCCGCCGCCCAGGATGAGGTCGAGCAGGCCCGCCAGGCGGCGATGGGCGACGTCGAGTCCGCCGTGACCGAGGTGGTGCGTCGGGCGACCGAGCTCGCCACCGGCCGCCGACCCGACGACTCCGCCGTCCGCTCGGCCGTGCAGCGGTCCATGGGTGCGAGCACGACGGGAGCCGGGTCGTGATCGCCGCCGTGAGCACCGCCGTCGCCTCCGTCGCCACCTCGTTCGCCGACGGGGTGCTGCGCGCCGACGTGGTGCCCAACGACGGCAGGGGCACCACCTCGCTGAACCCGATCCTGCCGCCGATCGGCGAGCTGATCATCGGCACCCTCGCCTCGGCGATCGTGTTCGGGCTGATCTGGAAGTTCGCCGGCGACCCGATCAAGAAGGGGCTCACCGACCGCACGGCACGGATCCAGGGCGAGCTCGACTCCTCCGCCGAGGCGCGGACGAAGGCCGAGGCCGAGGCCGCCGAGATCCGCCAGCAGCTCGGCGACGTGGACGGGGAGCGCAGCCGCCTCTTCGCCGAGGCCGACGGGCGGGCCGAGCAGATGCTCGCCGACGGGCGTGCGCGCCTGGAGGCCGAGGTGGCCGACCTCGAGGCCAAGGCCGACGCCGACATCGAGGCCGCCGCCGGTCGCGGTACCGACGAGATGCGCTCGGACATCTCGCGCCACGCCTCCCGGGCGATCGAGCCGAGCGTGCAGGCGACCCTCGACGACGAGACCCAGCAGCGCCTGATCGAGAACTTCATCCAGCGCGTCGGCAGCGGCGGACCCGCCGTCGACCCGGCCGCCAGCGCAGGAGCGACCTCATGAGCGACGCCCAGATCCAGGGATACGCACGGGCGCTGTTCGAGATCGCCCGCGCCGACGGCACCCTCGACGAGGTGGAGGACGAGCTGTTCCGCTTCGCTCGCTCGTACGAGTCGAGCGAGGAGCTGCGCAGCACGCTCTCCGACGATCGCATCCCCGCCGAGAAGCGGCAGTCGATCGTCGAGGACCTGCTCGGCCAGCAGGCGACGTCGACCACCACCCAGCTCGTGTCGATGGTGGTCGGCTCGGGTCACGCCCGCGACCTCCCGGCGATCGTCGACCGCCTCGTCGACCGGGCGAGCGAGTCCAAGCAGCTCGCCGTCGCCCAGGTGCGCACCGCCGTCGAGCTGACGCCCGACCAGCGCGACCGCCTCAAGGCCGCGCTCGAGAACGCCACCGGGAAGTCGCTCAACCTGAAGACGACCGTCGACCCGTCCGTGGTCGGAGGAGTCGTCGCGATCATCGGCGACGATGTCATCGACGACTCGGTCCGCACACGCATCGACCAACTCAAGAGCCGGCTCTGAGGCCGGGAGGGAACGAACATGGCTGAACTGACCATCTCCGCCGCCGACATCGCATCGGCGCTCACGAAGAACCTCGACGGCTACGAGCCCTCGGTCGAAGCCCGCACCGTCGGCCGCATCGTCGAGGTCGGCGACGGCATCGCGCGCGTCTCGGGCCTCCCCGGCGCCGCGGTCAACGAGCTGCTGGCGTTCGAGGACGGCTCGGTCGGCCTCGCGCTGAACCTCGACGAGGACTCGATCGGCGCCGTGGTGCTCGGTGACGTCGACCGGATCGAGGAGGGCCAGGCCGTCCGCTCCACCGGCGACATCCTCTCGATGCCCGTCGGCGACGCCGTCCTCGGGCGGGTCGTCAACGCCCTCGGCCAGCCGGTCGACGGCCAGGGTGAGATCACCGGCGCCATCGACCGTCGCATGGAGATCCAGGCCCCCGGCATCCTCGGGCGCAAGCCGGTGCACGAGCCGCTGCAGACCGGGATCAAGTCGATCGACGCGATGACCCCGATCGGGCGCGGCCAGCGCGAGCTGATCATCGGCGACCGCAAGACCGGCAAGACCGCCATCGCCGTCGACACGATCCTCAACCAGAAGGGTCTCGGCGTGAAGTGCATCTACGTCGCGATCGGCCAGAAGGGGTCGACGGTCGCCCAGACCGTCGACACCCTGCGCCAGGCCGGGGCGATGGAGTACACCGTCGTGGTGACGGCACCCGCCGCCGACCCGGCGCCGTTCAAGTACCTCGCCCCCTACGCCGGGTGCGCGATCGGCCAGCACTGGATGGACAACGGCGAGCACGCCCTCGTCGTGTACGACGACCTCTCCAAGCAGGCCGAGGCCTACCGCCAGCTCTCCCTCCTCCTGCGCCGCCCGCCGGGCCGCGAGGCGTACCCCGGTGACGTCTTCTACCTGCACAGCCGCCTGCTCGAGCGCGCCGCGAAGCTCTCCGACGAGAACGGCGCCGGTTCGCTGACCGCGCTGCCGATCATCGAGACCAAGGCCGGTGACGTCTCGGCGTTCATCCCGACCAACGTGATCTCGATCACCGACGGTCAGGTGTTCCTGCAGGACTCGCTGTTCAAGTCCGGTGTCCGCCCCGCCGTCGACGTCGGCATCTCGGTCTCGCGCGTGGGTGGCGACGCCCAGATCAAGTCGATGAAGTCGGTGGCCGGCACGCTCAAGCTCGATCTCGCCCAGTTCCGCGAGCTGGAGTCGTTCGCGACCTTCGGCTCCGAGCTCGACGCGGTGTCCAAGCGCCAGCTCGATCGCGGCTACCGCCTGGTCGAGCTGCTGAAGCAGCCGCTCAACTCGCCGATGCCCGTCGAGGAGCAGGTCGTGTCGATCTTCGCCGGTACCAAGGGCTACCTCGACGACCTGCCCACCGGCGACGTCCAGCGCTTCGAGGCGGAGCTCCTCGAGCACATGCGCTCGAGCCAGTCCGGCCTGCTCGAGGAGATCAAGACCTCCAAGGTCCCCGACTCGCTGGCCGACGTGATCGAGTCGTTCAAGTCGAGCTTCCAGGTCACCGACGCCGACGGCAACCGCGTCGACCCCTCGACCGTCGAGGCCGAGGAGATGGGCGACGCCGAGTCGCAGAAGACGCTGGCGACCGAATGACCCGCCGTCGATCGCACCGCCGCGGTGCCCGGAACCGAGGAGCGTCGTAATGGCCGGAGGTCAGGAACGGATCCTGCGCGGACGCATCAAGGCGATGCAGTCGACGAAGAAGATCACCCGTGCGATGGAGCTCATCGCCGGGTCGCGCATCGTCAAGGCCCAGCAGCGCGTCCAGGCGGCCGTGCCGTACTCCGAGCAGATCACCGAGGTCGTCCGCGACCTCGGCGCGGCGAGCGGCGGCGACGTCGCGAACGTCCCCCTGCTCGCCGGGCGCGACGAGATCCGCACCACGTGCTACGTGGTGATGACCGCCGATCGCGGCCTGTGCGGCGGGTACAACGCAGGCGTGCAGCGGGCGGCCGAGGGCGAGATCAAGGCCGACGTCAAGGCCGGCAAGGACTACACCATCATCCCGGTCGGCAAGAAGGCCCTCGGCTACTTCCGCTTCCGCGACTACCAGCTCGGCGAGGCGTTCAACGGCTTCACCGAGCAGCCGAGCTACGACGACGCGCGCCGCATCGGCCGCCACGTCGTCGAGCTCTTCACCTCGGGTGCCGTCGACAAGGTCGAGCTGGTGTACACCCGGTTCATCAGCGCGGGGAGCCAGGAGGTCGTGCTGCGTCCGCTGGTGCCGCTCGACGCCGACTCCACCGGCGGCGGCGACGGCAAGGACGACGCCGGAGCGGACTTCGACTTCGAACCCGACCCGCTCACCATCCTCGACTCGCTGCTGCCGCGCTACGTCGAGGCGCGCATCTACGCCGCGCTGCTCAACGCCGCCGCCTCCGAGCACGCGTTCCGCCAGCGGGCGATGAAGTCGGCCACCGACAACGCGCAGGAGCTGATCCGCGAGCTGAGCATCGTGATGAACCGCGCCCGCCAGGCGTCGATCACCGCCGAGATCATGGAGATCGTCGGCGGTGCGGCGGCGCTCGAGGGCGACGACCACGACGCGGGCTACATCGAGTACGGCGACGACGGCGACGTGCTCGGGATGACCACGATCGAGCCGGTCACCGTCGGCCACACCGCGACGATCAGCGACGACGAGCCGAACGAGGGCGAGGCGGCCGCGACCCCACGGCGCAGCTCGGTCTCCACGCTCGAGCGCGAGGGCGACGACCTCACCCGGATCGCCGGCCTGGAGGCGGCCTACGAGGACCGCCTCCACGAGGTGGGCGTGACGTCCTTCCGCGAGATCGCGGCGTGGAGCGCCGACCAGGCGTCGCAGATCGACGCCCGGCTCGGGCTCGGCGGCCGCATCGCCCGTGACGACTGGCAGGGCCAGGCCCGGCGCCTGCACGACGAGACGCATCCCGACGACCAGATCTGACGCCACCGAGCGCCCTTCGAGCGAACGACCCACAGGAGACACCCAGTCATGACCGTGACCGAGAACGAGAACCAGACCACCCTCGAGGAGGGCCGGGTCGTCGGCATCGCCGGCCCGGTCATCGACGCCGAGTTCCCGCGCGGCTCGCTGCCCGAGATCAACCAGGCGCTCGAGTTCGACGTCGATCTCGACGGCGAGACGATCACCGTGCTCGCCGAGGTCGCCCAGCAGCTCGGCGGCGGGCGCGTCCGCGCGATCTGCATGAAGCCGACCGACGGCCTCGTGCGCGGCGCCCCGGTGCGAAACACGGGTCACGGCATCCAGGTGCCGGTCGGCGAGAAGGTGCTCGGCAACGTGTGGAACGTGTGGGGCGACGCCCTCGACCACCAGCCCGAGGGGTTGTCGGACATGGAGCGCTGGGACATCCACCGCGACGCCCCGACCTTCGACGCGCTCGAGCCCTCGGCGCGCATGTTCGAGACGGGGATCAAGGTCGTCGACCTGCTCACCCCCTACGTGGCGGGCGGCAAGATCGGCCTGTTCGGCGGTGCCGGCGTCGGCAAGACGGTGCTGATCACCGAGATGATCAACCGCGTCGCGTCCCAGCACGGCGGTGTGTCGGTGTTCGCCGGCGTGGGCGAGCGCACCCGTGAGGGCACCGACCTGCGCCTCGAGATGCAGGAGTCGGGCGTCTACGAGAAGGCCGCCCTCGTCTTCGGCCAGATGGACGAGCCGCCGGGGGTCCGCCTGCGCGTCGCGCTCTCGGCGCTGACGATGGCGGAGTACTTCCGCGACGTCGCGAACCAGGACGTGCTGCTGTTCGTCGACAACATCTTCCGCTTCGTGCAGGCCGGCTCCGAGGTGTCCACCCTCCTCGGCCGCATGCCCTCCGCGGTCGGCTACCAGCCGACGCTGGCCGACGAGATGGGGCAGCTCCAGGAGCGGATCACCTCGACGAAGGGGCGCTCGATCACCTCCCTGCAGGCGGTGTACGTGCCCGCCGACGACTACACGGACCCGGCGCCGTTCACGACCTTCACCCACCTCGACGCCACGACCGAGCTGTCGCGCCAGGTCGCGGCGCTGGGCATCTACCCGGCGGTCGACCCGCTGGCGTCGACGTCGACCATCCTGTCGCCCGACGTGGTCGGCGAGCACCACTACGGCGTGGCCCGACGCGTCCAGGAGACCCTGCAGCGGTACAAGGAGCTGCAGGACATCATCGCGATCCTCGGTCTCGACGAGCTGTCCGAGGAGGACCGCCTCACGGTGTCGCGAGCGCGCAAGGTCGAGCGCTTCCTGTCCCAGCCGTTCTTCGTCGCGAAGACCTTTACCGGCCTCGAGGGCGAGTACGTCCCCGTCGACGAGACCGTCGAGTCGTTCGAGGCGCTGATCGACGGCGAGCTCGACGACCTCCCCGAGCAGGCGTTCCTGAACGTCGGCAACATCGAGCAGGTGCGGGCCAAGGCCAAGAACCTGCAGGAGGAGTGAGGTCGTGGCCGAACCGATGAAGGTCGACGTGGTGTCGCCCGAGGAGGTGCTCTTCTCGGGCGAGGCCGACATGGTCATCACGCGCACCGCCGGCGGAGGGGAGATCGCGTTCCAGGCCGGGCACCAGCCCTTCGTCGGCGGCCTCGTCGAGAACCACACCCGGATCTTCCTCACCGACGGCAGCGTCCAGGACGTGGCCGTGCACAGCGGGTTCGTCGAGGTCGGTGGCGAGCCCACCCGCATCTCGCTGCTCTGCGACATGGCCGAGATGGCCGAGGACATCGACGTCGACCGCGCCCGCCAGGCGCTCGAGCGCCACGGGCGCACCGCGAACTCTGGCGGCGACGACTCCGACGTCGCGCAGGCCGTCGCCGGGACCCGGCGTGCGAAGGTCCGCCTGCGCGCCACCGGCAACGAGGGCAGCTTCACCGCCTGAGCCCGCCGCGGGCGGCTCCGCCGTCGGGACCGCCCCGCCTCGCGCGCACCCCCGGGCGCCGCCCGGGGTGGGGTCAGTAGTCGATCGCGGAGAACTCGCGCAGCTTGCGCACCCGGTGGCGGGCGTCCACGAACCGCACCGTGCCGCTGCGGGACCGCATGACCAGGCTCTGGGTGCGCGCCCCGCGCTGGTCGAAGCGCACCCCGCGCAGCAGCGCGCCGTCGGTCAGGCCGGTGGCGGCGAAGAAGCAGTTGTCGGTCGTGATCAGGTCGTCCTGGGTCATCACGGCGCCGAGGTCGTAGCCCGCGTCGATCATCTTGTCGCGCTCGTCGTCGTCCTGCGGGGCGAAGCGTGCCTGCATCTCGCCGCCCATTGCCTTCAGCGCCGCGGCCGAGATCACGCCCTCGGGGGTGCCCCCGATGCCGAACAGCACGTCGACGCCCGCATCGGGCCACGCCGTCGCGACGGATCCGTAGACGTCGCCGTCGGTGATGAGGCGGATGCGGCAGCCGGCCTGGCGGACCTCGCCGATCAGGTCGGCGTGGCGCGGTCGGTCGAGGATCACCGCGGTGAGGTCCTGCACCTCGGCCTGCTTCGACTTCGCGATCCAGCGCAGGTTCTGCGACGGGCTGGCGGTGATGTCGATCGAACCGACCGACTCGGGGCCGACCGCGATCTTCTCCATGTAGTACGACGGGCCCGGGTCGAGCATGGCGCCGCGGTCCGCGACCGCGATGACCGAGAGCGCGTTCGTCTTGCCGTGCGCCGTCAGCGTGGTGCCGTCGATCGGGTCGACGGCGACGTCGACCAGCGGCTCGGTCCCGTCGCCGACCTCCTCGCCGTTGAACAGCATCGGCGCGTCGTCCTTCTCGCCCTCGCCGATGATCACCGTGCCGGTCATCTGCACGGTCGACAGCGACATCCGCATCGCCTCGACGGCGGCTCCGTCGGCCTTCTCCTTCTCGCCGCGCCCGACCCACCGGGCTGCCGCCAGGCAGGCCGACTCGGTGGCGCGGACCAGCTCCATGGCCAGGTTGCGATCGGGGACCTCACGTGACGACTCGGACATCTCGACGACGGTACCCGCCGTGGGGGTCACGTCCCAGTCGATGGCCGCCGGTCGCCCGCTCGATCCCTCGTCGACGGTCGACGACCACGGTGGGTGGCCCCGTAGCCTCGCGCCGATGGAGCCGATCCCGCTGTCGTTGATGCAGGCCGGGCGCGAGGTGAGCGAACCCCGCCTCGCCCCCGACGGGGGGAGCGTCGCCTTCGTCCAGCGGTGGCGGGGATCGACGTCCATCGCGGTGGTCGACCTCGACGAGCGCGTCGAGCGGCAGCTGTCGTTCGGAGCCGAACCGGCCGCCGGTCGTGGGCTGAGCGGTGGGTGCTTCGCCTGGGTCCCGAGGGCGGGGTCGCCGGACGCCCTGGTGTTCTGCGCTCGAGACGGCGAGCTGTGGCTGCAGGAGGCGACGAGCGCACGACCGATCACCTCCCACGGCCGCACCGTGCGCGCACCGTGCGTCGCCGAGCGCGCCCGGACACCCCCGATCCCGACCGCGCGGGCCGCCACGGGGACGGCGACGGGGACGGCGACGGAGTCGGCGACGCCGACGGGGACGTCGTCGCGCCCGGGCGCGCCGGCAGCGACGTGGACGGGGACCGTGGTCGCCTACGCGCTCGACGAGTCCGAGATCCACCTCCTCGACCTGGGCACGGGCCGCGGCGTGCGCCTCGACGACGGGCGGCACGGGTTCTGCTTCGATCCCGCCCTCTCCGCGGACGGCCGACGGGTCTCGTGGCAGGGCTGGAGCGCGCCGTCGATGCCGTGGGACGACTCCGAGCGCGTGGACGTCGACCTCGACACGGGGGCGATCTCCACCTGGCGACCCGCCGACGGGGCGGTGCAGCAACCCCGGTTCACGTCGGCGGGGGACGCCGTGCACGTCCACGACGGCTCCGGGTGGCTGAACGTCCACGTCGGCCACCGGCGGGTCGTCGCCGAGGCCGTCGAGCACGCCGGGCCGACCTGGGGGATGGGGAACCGCAGCTTCGCCTCCGACGACTCCGGTCGGTGGATCGCCGTGGCCCGCAACGAGTCCGGGTTCGGGTCGCTCGACGTGGCCGATCTGGCGACCGGGGCGGTCCGCCACGTGGCACGAGGCGTCCACGGTCAGCTCTCCTGGGTCGGCGACCGCCTCGCCGCGCTGCGCACCGGGGCGCGCACGCCCACGCAGGTCGTCGTCTACGACACGGCGGGGTGGGCGCGCACGACCGTCGCGGCCTCCGCCGCCGCCCCGTGGGCGACATCGGAGCTCCCCGAGCCCGAGCTCGTCGACGCGCTCGCGCGCGACGGCCTCGCCCTGCACGCCCGGCGCTTCACGGCGGGGCGGGGGCGGATGCTGGTGATGGTCCACGGTGGTCCGACCGACCAGTGGCAGGTCGACTGGCGCCCGCGCATCGCGTACTGGTGGAGCCGGGGGTGGGACGTGCTGGTGGTCGATCCCCGCGGCACGACGGGGCACGGACGCACCCACCAGCAGGCCCTGCACGGCCGGTGGGGTCGAGCCGACGTGGACGACACCGCCGACCTCGTCGCGCTGGCGCACCGGGAGGGGTGGGCCACCCCGGCGTCCACAGTCGTGGTCGGGGGGTCGTCGGGCGGGCTCACCGCGGTCGGCCTGATGTGCGACCGGTCCGATCTCGTCGCGGGGGGCGTCGTCAGCTACCCGGTCAGCGACCTGCGGGCGCTCACGGAGAGCACCCACCGCTTCGAGGCCCACTACACCGACACCCTGGTCGGCCCCGACGACGGGTCCGAGGCGACCGCCGCCCGGTTCCGTGAGCTGTCGCCGCTGCACCGCGCCGAGTCGATCTCGGCCCCGCTGCTCGTGTTCCACGGCACCGACGACCCCGTCGTCCCCGTCGAGCAGAGCCGTGCGCTGGTCGAGCGGATCACCTCGGCCGGAGGGGAGGTCGAGCTCGTCGAGTACGAGGGGGAGGGCCACGGCTTCCGGCAGCCGGACGCCGTGGCCGACGAGCACCGCCGCACCGAGGCCTTCCTCGACCGCGTCGCACCCGCCGGCTGACTCCGCCCGACTCGACCCGCCCGACTCCACCCGCCGACTCCACCCGCCGACTCCACCCGCCGACTCCACCCGCCCGACGGTGCGCCCGAGCTAGCGTCCCCCCGTGGCTTTCGTGAACAAGCAGGGAGGTGACGAGGCGCGCGACGAGCGTGCGGCGTCGGGCCAACCCATCGACTTCGATCCCGGCGACGACTCGATCGTCAAGGTCCACTACGACCTGTCGTCGTGGCGCATCGACGATCGCGCCGAGCTGTCCGAGGCCCTCGCGGAGGCCGAGCTCCCGCACCACTGGGACGGCGACGAGCTCGTCGTCCCCGAGGCGGTCGAGGCCGAGGCCGACGCCATGTTCGACCACCTCGAGGCCGAGCTGGGGCCGTTCCCCGTCGTGCTCGACATCGACGCGGCCTCGGTCGAGTACGGCCTCGACGAGTGGTCGGCGGGCGACCGCCGGGTGCTCGACGCGGCGATGGTCGAGTCGGAGATCCCCCACCGGTGGGAGCAGACGACGCTGCTGGTCGCGACCGACGCCGAGGAGGCCGTGGACGGCCTGCTCGACGCGATCGAGTCCGGCGAGCTCTCGGGACCGACCGACGAGGCCCACGAGCCCCCCGACGGTGCTCTGAGCGACATCTTCCTCGCCGCCGACCGCCTCGCCAAGGACCCGTTCGACGCCCGCTCGCGCACCACCTTGATCGACCTCCACGAGGTGATCGATCCCCGCCACCCTCCCTACGCCCTGTCGCCGGCGGTGTGGACGAGGACCGTGGCCGGGGTGGCGGCGATCGTCGACCGGATCCACGCCGACGCCGACGGAGAGCGGGCGGATGCCGCGGCCGCCGCGATCACCCCGCCGGCCGATGCCGACGAGCGGCGCGAGGAGTCCTCCGACGTGATCGGCCTCGCCCAGGGCCTGCGCGCCACCGTGCGCGACTCCGTCTAGGTCGCGCCCGGCCCGGGCGGTCACCTCGCTAGCGTCGCCCCCGTGCTGCTGGCTCAACTGGAGATCTTCCACAGCCGCCCGGTGCAGCCGACCCGGCGGATCGCCCTCGGCCACGTGGTGCTCCCGGTCGACCCGTCTCCGGGGTTCGGCGGGTTGCTCCTCGGTGCCGTGGTCGCCCAGCACCTCGACGGCGTCGACGACGACCACGTCGGCGACGTCCACCGCCTGATCGGGGAGATCGAGTCGGGAGCGCGCATCGTGCAGCCCCGGTTGCGGCACCGCTTCCAGATCGACCGCCACGGGCTGTCGCACAGCACCCACCGCCTGGTCGGCGAGGGGGACGACATCTCCTTCGAGTTCGACACCGTCGGGACCCCGCTCGCCCAGGTCCTCGGCGCGGTCTACGCCGTGGAGCGACTGGCGCTCGACCACCGCAGGACGATCACCCCGGTGCTCCGGCGCGCGGCGCGCTGGCGGGGACCGATCGGGGCGTCGCTGATCGCGCACCTCGCCGGGTCGCAGTCGACGACCCTCGAGGCGCTCGCCGATCCGCGCGGGTGGGCGATGCAGCTGCTCGGCTTCGAGCTCGGCGGATCGAGCCCGTCGCGGCGCGAGGTCACCAAGGCGTTCCGGACGCGGATGCGCGACGTCCACCCCGACCACGGCGGCGCCGAGATCGACGCGGCGAAGGCGATGACCGACCTCGCCGAGGCGCGCCGGATCCTGACGCCCTGATGGCGCCCCCGTCGGTGCTGCTGTACCCGGGAGCCGGGACGGGGTGCGACCACCCCGGCCTCGTGGCGATCGAGGGCGCTCTCGGGTCGCGCGCCCGGGTGGAGCGGATCGACTTCCCGTACCGCCGGGAGGGACGACGGGCGCCGGACCGGGCGCCGAAGCTCATGGCGGCGATCCGCGACGACCTCGCGGGCATCCGCCGCCGCCGGGGCCCGGTGGTGATGGGCGGACGCTCGATGGGCGGCCGGATGGCCTCGATGGTCGCCGCGGACGCGGACGGCGGCGGGCCCGTCGCCCGGCTCGCCGGCCTGGTGCTGATCTGCTACCCGCTCCACCCGCCGAAGCGCCCCGACCGCCTGCGCGTCGAGCACCTCGTCGACGTCGGCGTCCCGTGCCTGTTCGTGTCGGGCACCCGTGATGCCTTCGCCACCCCCGAGGAGCTCACGACGTGGACGGCGACGATCCCCGCCCCGGTCCGCCACCACTGGATCGAGGGGCGTGGCCACGACCTGCGCGGGTCCGATGCCGAGGTCGCGGGCGTCGTCGCCGGCTTCGTCGACGAGCTGGTCTGAGCCCGCCGCGCGGGTTCGATCGGCGCCGCGGGGTCAGCCGTGCCGAGGCAGGGTGGGGTCGTCGAGGGGCGGAGCGGCGCCCGGGTCCGGGGCCACGTGCTCGAGGTCGACCGGCGCGTCCTGGGGGTTGAGCTGCTCGAGCTCGCGGTGCGCGGTCTCGGGGTAGAACGCGACCACCAGCACGGTGACGACGAGCTGGCCGATCGCGAGCACCGCCAACGTCGAGGAGTAGCTCCACCCGCCGTCGATCATCCGGCCGGTCAGGCTCAGCCCGCCGATCCCCCCGACGAGCGCGGAGGCGGTCACGAAGCCCGAGGCCCGCGTGCGGTTCCCGGTGGGGAACAGCTCGGTGCGGTACACGGTCATCGCGGGGTAGACGGCGGCACCGAGGATCCCGCCGGCGAGCGAGAACACCCACAGCCACGGCTCGCCGTAGGTGAACGCCGCGACCACGGCGATCACCGACAGGGGGAGGGCGACGCTGATCAGGGTGCGACGACCCCGCCGGTCGGCGAAGCGCCCCCCGAGGATCAGGCCGATCCCCGACGGGGTGCCGATGAGGATCGAGAAGATCCCGATCTTCGTCCCGTCGAAGCCGCGCACGTCCTGGAGGTAGGTGTTCTGGAAGAAGCTCGCCGGGGCGATGAACACGTTGCCGGCGAAGGCGACCGCCGCCAGCAGCGCGAAGCGGCGCCGGTCGAGCCGGGCACGCGACGGCGCGGCGAGCTGGCGTGCGGCCTCGGCGGCGAAGCGGCGCGTCTCGGGGAGGCGTCGCGTCAGGTCGAGCGCGACCACGCACCACACGACCGACACGAGGTAGACGAGTCGCCAGCCCCCCGGTCCGACGTCGGCGAGGGCGAGCGACATGACCGCGATCCCCGCCCCCAGCCCGGCGGCCATCGCGAGCACGCTGACCGCGTACGCCCGGCTGTTGCGCGGGACCTCCTCGGCTGCGACGACGCCGACCACGAAGGCGAGCGCGATGCCCATCGGGCGGGCGACCGTCTGGGTCGCCACGAGCGAGGCGAAGTTCGGGGCGGCCGCTCCGACGACCGACAGCAGGGGCGCGAGCCACGCGACCACGATCAGCACCCGACGGCGACCGATGCGGTCGGCGACGACCGCGGCGGGGAGCGCGAACACGATCCCGGCGCGCACGATGGATCCCGCGTCGCCCTTCACCGTCTCGCCGACCCCGAAGTCGTCGGCCGCGAAGCCGACGGTCTGGGTGAACAGCGTGTTGACGAACGCGGCCGACATCGATGCCGCCGCGAGCAGCCCGATCACCAGCAGCTGGATCGCGTCGAGGTGGTCGGGAGGGGCCCACCACCCGCTCGCCGACAGCCGGCGAGCGAGCACCTGGCGCACCGGGATCGCGAACAGCCAGCCGAACCAGGGGATGCGCAGCCGGAAGCGGGTCAGCTCCTCGATCCCGTCCCCGTCGTCGCGGACGTCCGCGACCGGGCGACCTCCCGTGCGCCCGTCGGGGGCCTCGCCCGGGATCGGACCGAGCCGCTCGGTCGGGTACGACAGCTCGCGGCGGTACTCGAGGAAGGGCCCGTGGCGCTGCTCGAACACCACGGTGGTGCGCTCCCCGTGCCGGCTGCGGTGGACCTCCACCTCGTCGAGCAGGTCGTCGCGCGGTGCGTCGAGCGCCGCGATGCGCTCGGGGTCGGCGGGCCAACGTCGCGCGAGGATGCGACCGCCCGGTTCCACGGCGGGAGCATACTGGGGGGTCGTGAGCACGTCCGTCGAACACAGCCCCGTCGTCCAGCGCGACGACGACGCCTCGATCGTGGTGCGCGGCGGGGGACCGCTGTCGGGGACGGTCGAGGTGCCGGGGGCGAAGAACTCGGTGCTCAAGCTGATGGCGGCCACGATCCTGTGCGACGGGGCATTCGAGCTGACCAACGTCCCCGACATCGCGGACGTCGCGATCATGGGCGACCTGCTCGCGGCCATCGGCGTCGACATGGTCCGTCCCGCTGCGGGCGAGGTCGTGCTCGACAACACCGGTCGGATCACCCCGGTCGCCCCCTTCGAGCTCGTCGAGCGGATCCGGGCGTCGATCAACGTCCTCGGACCGCTGCTCGCGCGCTGCGGCGAGGTGCGACTGTCGATGCCCGGCGGCGACGACTTCGGCGCGCGCCCGATCGACATGCACGTCGCGGGCCTCGAGGCGATGGGAGCGGAGTTCACCTTCGCCGACGGCGACCTCGAGGCGCGCGCCGACCGCCTCCACGGCGCCGACATCACCTTCGACTTCCCCAGCGTCGGGGCGACGGAGAACCTGATGACCGCCGCGGTGCTCGCCGACGGCGTGACGACCATCGACAACGCGGCGCGCGAGCCCGAGATCATCGATCTGTGCGAGTTCCTCGTCGCGATGGGAGCGCGCATCGACGGGATCGGCACCTCGACGCTGCGCATCGAGGGCGTCACCTCCGCCGAGCTGGCGCCGGTGCGGCACCGCACCGTCCCCGACCGGATCCAGGCCGCCACCTACCTGGCGGCGTGCTGCGTGGCCGGGGGCGAGATCGACGTCGTGGGGGCCCGCGGCGACCACATGGCGATGCTGCTGGACCGCTTCGGCGACATGGGCCTCGAGCTGACCACGTCCGATTCGGGGATCCACGTCGCGGCGCGGGGCCGGTCGCGCTCGATCGACGTCGCCACCCTCCCGTACCCGGGGATCGCCACGGACTACAAGCCGCTGATCATCACGATGCTCGCCGTCGCCGACGGCGTGGGGATCGTCACCGAGAACCTCTACCCGGGTCGGTTCCGCTACGTCGAGGAGCTCCAGCGGCTCGGCGCCGACGTGCGCACCAGCGGCCACCACGCCGTCGTGCGCGGGGTGGCGCGCCTGTCGGGAGCGCCGGTACGCGCCCACGACATCCGCGCCGGCGCCGCGATGGTCGTCGCCGGCCTGGCGGCCGAGGGCGAGACGCGCATCTCGGGGGTCCACCACATCGACCGGGGCTACGACGACCTCGTCGGGCGCCTGCGCTCGGTGGGCGCCGCGATCGACCGCACCTGAGCGCGACCGGTGCGGCGGCCCCCGCGGTGCGCCGTGGTGTCAGCGTCGGGCGGGATCGTCGTCGGGCGCGGCCTCGACGGCGGCGTCGACGCGGCGCTTGGCGAGGACGAGGAGGCCCGCGATGACGACCATCGGACCGCCGACGAGCAGGATCTCGTCCCAGCCTCCCTGGTGGGCGAGCAACTCGACCGCGGTCACGAGCATGGATCGTAGGCCCGCGCTTGATTGAATGGTCCCCGAGATGCGCGAACAGGTCGAGGCCACCATCGAGGTCATCCGCCCGGCGCTCCAGGCCGACGGCGGGGACATCGTCCTGCACGGCGTCGACCCCGAGACCGGCATCGTCGAGGTCGAGCTGACCGGGGCCTGCGTTGGTTGCCCGGCGTCGACCCAGACGCTCAAGGCGGGGATCGAGCGCATCATGCGCGACCGCGTCGACGGCGTCACCGAGGTGATCAACATCGCCGAGGCCGAGGCGGCCGCCGCGATCGGCATGTGACCCCGGCGGGCCGCCCGTGATTGGGTGCGGTCCGCCACGATGCGATTGACTCTGTGCGATGGCCCGCACCCGTCTCCCCCCGGCCGAGCTGTTCCAGTCGGCGCTCGACGGCGACCGCAGCTCCCTCGCCCGGCTCCTGTCGCTGATCGAGCGCGGCGGGGACGAGGCGCGCGAGGTCGGCCGTCTCGCCCACCCCCTGTCGGGGGAGGGCTACACGGTCGGGATGACCGGGGCACCCGGTGCCGGCAAGTCGACGCTGACCGCCTCCCTGATCGGCCACCTGCGCTCGCTCGAGCTCGAGATCGCGGTCCTCGCGATCGACCCGTCGTCGCCGTTCACCGGGGGAGCGATCCTCGGTGACCGGGTCCGGATGCAGGACCACGCCACCGACCCGGGGGTGTTCATCCGCTCGATGGCGACCCGCGGCCACCTGGGCGGCCTGGCCCTCGCCACCCCCGAGGCCGTGCGTGCGCTCGATGCGATCGGGCGGCGCTGGATCCTCGTCGAGACCGTCGGGGTCGGCCAGGTGGAGGTCGAGGTGGCCGGCAAGGCCGACACGACCATCGTCGTGGTCAACCCCGGGTGGGGTGACAGCGTGCAGGCGAACAAGGCCGGGCTGATGGAGATCGCCGACGTGTTCGTGATCAACAAGGCCGACCGGAAGGGCGCGGACGAGACCCGTCGCGACCTCCAGCAGATGCTCGACCTGTCCGACCTCGGCGAGGACGCGTGGCGGGCCCCGATCCTCGAGACGACGGCGACGTCGGGGACCGGCGTCACCGAGCTGTGGGACACGGTGCTCGAGCACCGCGAGTTCGCCGAGTCGAGCGGGCTGCTGCACGAGCGTCGGTCGTTCCGCCTCGGCGAGGAGCTGCGCGAGATCATCGCGCAGCGGCTCGGGCGCAAGGCGCGCGAGATCTGCACCGGCGAGCGCTGGGACCAGCTCGCCGACGAGGTCGCCGAGCGCGCGACCGATCCGTGGACGGCGGCCGACGAGATGCTCTCGGGCGTCGACGCCTGACGGTCGATCGTCCCCGCGGGTGGGCCGGCGCGCGCGATCGGAGCCGTCGCGGACGTGGGTGGCAGGCTGGGGCGATGGCCGACTACGACACCGTGACCCTCGAACGACGTGACGACGACGTGGCGGTGATCACCCTCGCGAACGGCAAGGTCAACCCGCTGTCGATGGAGCTGCTCGCCGAGCTGCGCGCCGTGGCCGACGAGCTCGCCGCCGACCTGCCCGGCGCGGTCGTGGTGACCGGCGGCGAGAAGATCTTCGCGGCGGGTGCCGACATCAGCCAGTTCGGCGGCCAGGACGAGGCCCGCGACATCGGGCCGCGCTTCCACGATACGATCGGCGCGATCGCCGAGCTGCCGCGCTTCGTCATCGCGGCGGTCGGCGGCTACGCGCTCGGCGGGGGCTGCGAGCTCGCCCTCGGCTGCGACTACCGGATCGCCTCGGAGCGGGCGGTCTTCGGCCAGCCCGAGATCCTGCTCGGCATCATCCCCGGCGGGGGCGGGACCCAGCGCCTCGCCCGGGTCGTGGGCCCGTCGCGGGCCAAGGAGATGTGCATCACCGGCCGCCAGGTCGACGCGACCGAGGCGCTGCGCATCGGACTCGCCGACGAGGTCGTGCCCGCCGACGAGCTGCACCCGCGGGCGTTCGAGCTCGCCGCCCAGGTCGCCCGCGGTGCGCTCACCGCCCAGGCGATCACCAAGCGCGCGATCGACGCCGGGTTGTCCACCACGCTGGCCGACGGGCTGGCGATCGAGCGTGACGCGTTCGTCGAGGTCTTCGGCACCGAGGACTCGCGCATCGGGGTGCGCAGCTTCCTCGAGCACGGCCCCGGCAAGGCCGAGTTCACCGGGAGCTGAGCGGGTCGACGAGCGCGACCGACGAGGGTGCGCCGCGCCCGGACCTCGCCGGTGGCGTCCGCCTCAGTCGCGCGCGATGGGCCGGCTGATCGACCAGGCCGAGCGGGCGAGCCACAGCCCGACGGCCGTCAGCACGAGCATCGAACCCGCGACCACGGCGTACGCGGTCGTGCGCCCGAACGCCTCGTAGACCGACCCCGTCACGACGGCCATCACCCCCGCCATCAGCGCCTGCGAGGCGCCGAGCATCCCCTGCGCCCCGGCCTGGCGGTCCGCGGGGATGACCATCCCGGCCGCCACCCCGGTCGCGGAGACGGTCGCGCCGTCGCTCAGCGCGTGGAGCATCGCGAGGGCGAAGATCAGCCCTCCCGTCGGCAGCAGTCCGTAGCCGAGCAGGAAGCCGGCCCCCGCGACGAGGCCGATCGCCGCGAGCTTGAACGGCCCGAACGTCTGCGCCGTTCGCCCGCCCCACGGGCCGAGGAACACGAGCGGCAGCGCGAACAGGGTGATGCCGAGGTTCGCGATCCACTCCGAGGTCCCCAGCTCGGCGTGGACGAGCGACCACAGCGCGTCGAACCCGCCGATCATCATGAACACGACCCCGGCCAGGATCGTGGCGCCGGCGAAGGGACGGATCCGGAGCAGGTCGATCGCGAGCCGCTTGCGCGGTCGGTGCTCGAGAGCGGTCTCGTCGACCGGGATCCGGGCGACGAAGGGGAGCAGGACCAGCGACGCGGCGGCGACCACCACGAACGGCGCCGGGATCCCGAGGGGCCCGACGAGGACGGCCGAGATCGCCGGGCCCATCGCGAACCCGAACACGTCGGCGGACAGCAGCCGCCCGAGGTTGCTCCCGAGGTTGTCGGGGTCGGCGAGGATCACGATCCTGCGGATCGCCGGCGCCGCGGCTCCGACGCCCAGGCCGTTGACGACCCGTCCGACGAGGATCGGCGTCAGCGCCGTCCCCAGCGCCATCATCAGCAGCCCGGCGACGCTCACGAGCACTCCGACCACCACGACGTGGCGGGCGTGGCCGCGGTCGGCGTAGGGCGCGACGAGGACCTGCGACAGGAAACCCGAGAGGAACCCGATGCCGATGACCAGCCCGATGGCCGATGTCGAGATGCCGTAGTCCTGCTGGTAGTCGTCGACGATCGTGAACAGGACGCCGTACCCGGCGGCGAGGGTGGCGGCGAGGCCGCCGAAGGCGAACAGGATCCGCAGCGCGGAGGGGGGCGGCGGGCTCGACCTGGTGGGGTCCGCGTCGAGGGGGTCCGCCACCTCCTCGGCGGCACGTCGCTGCGCCTCGTCCTCGGGGCGCAGCGTCACGACGCGGATCGTAACGCGATCCCGCGTCCGCGCCGCAGGGCGATCGGGCGCGGCGCCGGTGCGCGCGTCACCCGTGGCGCAGGGCGATCGCGCTGTCGTACACGTGGACGATCGAGGCGGCGATCGCGTTCCACGCGTACCGCTGCTCGATCAGCACCTTGGCGCTCTCGGTGAGCTGGCGGGCGAGCTCGGGTTCGCGCAGCACCCGCTCGATGCAGTGGGCGAGCGCCTCGGGGTTGCCCGGCTCGAAGGTGAGCCCGGCGTCGGTGTCGGCGAGCAGCTCGGCCAGTCCGCCGGTGCGGGCCACGATCAGCGGCGCCCCCGCCGCGAGGGCCTCGAGCGCGACGATGCCGAACGGCTCGTACAGCGACGGGATGACGACGCAGCCCGCTCGGTGGACCAGGTCGCGCAGCTCGTCGTCGCGCAGGAACCCGGGGAGCGCGATCAGATCGCTGATCCCCTCGACGTCGATGCGGGTCTGCAGCTCGGGCAGGTAGCTGCCGCGCCCCGCGATCGTGCAGGTGACCTCGGGCATCCGGCCCCGCAGGATGGACATCGCGCGGGTCAGCACCTGGAACCCCTTCTCGTACTGGACGCGCCCCCACGACACCACCAGCGGTCCGCGCTCGGCGTGGCGATCGTGGCCGTCCCACAGGTCGGGTTCGATCCCGTTCGGGATCCTCACCACCTGCTCGGGACCGAGCTCGAACCCCGACACGAGCTGCTCGACCATGAACCGGGTCGACGCGATCACCCGGTCCGCCCGGAACGCCAGCCACCACTCGATCGCGTTGACGTCGGTCGGTTCCCCGAGCGGGAGGTTGCCGCCGTGGCGCACCCGCTCGGTCCCGTGCATGGTGAGCACGAAGGGCACGTCGTGGTGGCGCGACAGGGTGTCGGCGGCCCACCCGATCTTCCAGTCGTGGCCGTGGACGATGTCGGGGATCCAGCCGCGCAGCGGGGAGTCGGCGTCGGTGACCAGCTGCACGATCGCGTGGTTGGCCGACGCGGTCAGCCCGAGGTAGCGCTCCTCGGGGACGTGGGGCAGGTCGACGTCGGCACGGAAGACGCGCACCGGGCCCGACCTCTCGACGGCGGCGTCGACGCCGCGCGCGGCGATCGTCAGCACGACGACGTCGTGGCCGGCGGCGGCCAGCGCCCGGCTCGACCCCACGACGTGGGCGGCCGTCCCGCCGGTCTCGGACGGCGGGAAGTCCCACGTGAGCATCAGCACCCGCACGGCGTCGCACCCTAGTCAGCCGCGTGTCGACGGTCTCGCGGTCGGCGGGGGCTCGGGTACGGTGTCCGGCGATGTCCCCGCCCGCTGCGCGCATCGGCGCGCTCGATCTGCACCTGTTCGGGGAGGGGACGCACCGACGCCTGTGGGAGCTGCTCGGTCCGCGACCGATCGAGCACGGCCCCGACGGGGGGTGGGCGACCCGGTTCGGCGTGTGGGCACCGAACGCCCGGTCGATCGCGGTGGTGGGCGACTGGGGCGACTGGGTGCCCGAGGCCCTCGAGCCGGTCCTCTCGGACGGGCCCACCGGCATCTGGGCGACCGTCTCGGACGCCCCGCGGCCGGGCGACCGCTACCTCTACGAGATCACGACCGCGCAGGGCCGCACGATCCGCCGGTCGGACCCGATGGCGCGGCGCACGCAGAGCCCGGCGAGCGACGTCAGTGTGATCCCCGACGTCGGGGACTTCGAGTGGAGCGACGACGACTGGCTGCAGGGGCGCGGCCGCGTCGTGAGCGGTGAGGCGCCGCTGCGGATCTACGAGGTCCACCTCGGATCCTGGCGCCGGTCGGTCGACGACTGGTCGAGCCTCGCGATCGAGCTCGGCGGCCACGTCGCGCGCCTCGGGTTCACCCACGTCGAGCTGCTCGGTGCCGACGAGCACCCGACCGCGGGGTCGTGGGTCGCCGAGGTCGCGGGCCACTACGCACCGACCGCGCGCTTCGGGCCACCCGAGGAGATGCGCCGCTTCGTCGACACCCTCCACGGCCTCGGTGTCGGGGTGATCCTCGACTGGCTGCCGTCCCGCTTCCCCGTCGCGGAGCGGAGCCTCGGGCGCTTCGACGGCTCGCCGCTCTACGAGCGGGGCGACTCCGACGCCGCGCTCGGCGAGCACCGCTTCGACCTCGGGTGCGCGCAGGTGCGCAACTTCCTGCTCGCGAACGCCCTCTACTGGCTCGACGAGTTCCACGTGGACGGACTGCGGTTCGACTCGGTGTCGGCCGTGCTGCGCGGCCCGGGAGCGCCCGCCGACCGGGGCGACGAGGGGGGCGAGTCCGCCGAGGATCCCCACGGTGCCGCCTTCGTGCGCGAGGTGTGCTCGGTGGTCGGCGAGGAGTTCGGCGACGTGCTGATGATCGCCGAGGAGTCGACGGCGTGGCCGGGGGTGACGCGCCCGACGTCCGCGGGCGGGCTCGGCTTCAGCCACACGTGGAACCTCGGCTGGGCCCACGACACCCTCGAGTACCTGGCACTCGCCCCCGAGGAGCGCCCCGCCCACCACGACCGGATCACCTTCCCCCTGCTCGACGCCCCCGACGAGCGCTTCGTCCTCCCGATCACCCACCACGACGTCGGCGGCGCGCGCGGCGCGATCCTCGAGCGCCTCGGCGGCGACGACGCACAGCGCTTCGCCGCGCTGCGGGCGCTGTTCGCCCTGCAGTGGTCGATGCCGGGAGCGCCGATGGTGTTCATGGGATCGGAGCTCGCGCCGTGGCAGGGGTGGAACCCGACGGCGGAGCTGCCGTGGCACCTGCTCGACCACCCGTCGCACCGGGGTGTCCACGACCTGGTCGTCGAGCTCAACCGCCGGTGCGCGACCTGGTCCGCGCTGTGGCGCTCGGACACCGAGCCGGCCGGTCTCGACTGGCTCGACGCCCACGACGCGCCGCACTCGACGTTCGCCTTCCTGCGCCGCGACCTCGTCGATGGCGACGCTCCCGTGGTCGTGGCGATCGCGAACCTGTCGGGGGAGCCGCGCTCGGGCTACCGGGTCGGGGTGTCGGCCGTCGGCAGCTGGGAGGTGGTGGTCGACTCCGACGACTCCCGTTGGTGGGGGAGCGGCCACCGTGGAGCCGCGACATCGGTCACCGCGACGGACGATCCGTGGCAGGGGCAGCCGGCGTCCGTCCTGCTCGACGTCGGGCCGATGTCGGTGGTGTGGCTCGCCGGCCCGGCTGCGGCGAGCTGACCGGCCCCGCGCACCGCTGCGCGGACCGGGCGACGCTCAGCTCGTCGGTCGGTCGTCCTCGACGAGGCGGCGGAGGCGCCGCAGGTTGCGCGACCAGACCCGGTCGAGGACGAGCTTGCCGCCCACGACCTCGCCCAGACGACCGCCGAGGAACCACGGGAAGTCGAGGTCCTCGGTCCACGTGAACCGGGTCCGCTCGCCCCCGGCGAGCGCCTCCACGTGCAGGGTGCCCCGCCCGGTCACCACGCCGGTGTGCATGACCCCCATCGCGCCGTCGCGCGCCAGGCGGCCGTCGGCGGCGTCGACGGCGGGCTCCCACTCGGTGATCTCCATCTCGTCGGTGAGCCGGATCGGTCCGATGCGCGTGTCGCACTCGAAGCGGGTGCCCACGCCCCGCCGCTGGTCGGTGTCGAAGCGGATCGCGACGGCGTCGGACATCCACTCGACGTGGTCCTCGATCGGTTCGATCGTCGCCCACACCTGCGCGGGTGTCGCGTCGATGTCGATCGAGACCGTGACGTCGCTCATGGCGCCGAGGGTGCCCCGCCGGCGCTCTCGACGAACCCGCTCAGGCGGCGGCGGTGACCGAGCGCAGCACGTCGGCCGCGTCCTCGGGGGCCACGATGTTGATCAGCACGCCGGTGCCCCGCTCGAAGCCGGCCTGGGTGGTGAGCTGGGGCCAGATGTGCACGTGCCAGTGGTAGTCGCCGGTGTGCTGGTGCGGAGCGGTGTGCACCCCCAGGTTGAACGCGACCCCGCCGAGCGCGGCACGCAGGTGGCGGATCGCGTCGCGCAGCGCGATCCCGACCGCCGCCAGCGAGGCGTCGCTCGCGTCGGGCATGTGCGACCGCTTCTCCTGCGGGACGATCATCATCTCGTAGGGGACCCCGCTCGCGAACGGGCAGAAGACGACGACGTCGTCGTTGCTGATCACGATGCGCCGGTTGCTCGCGAGCTCGGCCTCGAGGGTCGTCGTGAGCAGCGAACCGCCGGCGAAGCGGGCGAAGGCGCGCTCCTCGTCGAGGATCTCGCTCGGCACGAACGGCAGCCCGAGGATCTGCCCGTGGGGGTGCGCGATGGAGGCGCCGGCGTCGCGACCGTGGTTGACGACGACCTGGGTGTAGCGCACGAAGGGCACCTGGGAGTGCTCGGTCAGGCGTCGCCGCAGCACGTTCATCAGCTCGACGGCGTGGTCGTCGTCGAGGTCCTGCAGGCCGCCGTCGTGGTTCGGGTCGAACACGAACACCTCGTGGATCCCGCTCGCCTCGGCCTTGACGTGGACCGGTCCGAGGTGCTGAACCGCGAACGCGTCGTCGCCGTCGAAGGCGGGGAAGCGGTTGGGGATGACCCGCATCGACCAGTTGCCGTCCTCGGCGTTGGTCTCGATCGAGGGGGGCGTCTCCTCCTCGTTGCCCGGGCAGAACGGGCACGGCCGGTCGAGGGCGAGCTCGTCGGTGCGGTCGCGCACGGCGAAGTCGCTGGGCCGAGCCGCTCGGTCGGGAACGATCGTCACCCATCGCCCGTTGAGGGGGTTCAGCCGCATCTGACTCATCGTGGGTCCATGATACGGCGCGCCGAGCGCGCCACGCGCGCACCGACTCGGTGACCGCGCCGAGCCGTCACGGGTCGTGCGGTCCCCGCCCGGGTCGTCGGGGCCGGCGCCCGGGTTGCCGGACGGGGTCCTGATCGCGCTTCACGTCGTCGTAGATCGCGGTGGCGATCGAGCCCACGTGGAGCGCCGCGTCGGGGTCGACCCCGAGGCGGCGATCGAGGCGCCGTTGGTTCCACCGGTGGGACCCCCACCCCGAGAGCGCTCCGATCGCGAACACGACCAGCCCGCCGACACCGTCGAGCCAGTAGTGGTTCGCGGTCACCAGGATGCAGAACAGGGTGGCGAGGGGGTAGAGCAGGACCGCGACCTTGACCCAGGTGCGACGCAGGAGCGGCCACACGGCGAAGGCGCACCACGTCGACCACCCGATGTGCAGGCTGGGCATCGCGGCGTACTGGTTGGAGATCGACGCGACCTCCTCGCTGTCGAAGCGCCACGGGCCGCCGTAGACGCTGAGGGTGTCGACGAAACCGAACCCGTTGCTGCCGTCGAAGGTCTTCACGCGCCCGTCGCGCAGCCCGCTCGGGATGCACGCGCCCCCGAACTCGAGGGTCTGCGCGCTCGGGCACGGCTGGTCGAGCAGGCGTGGCGGCATGAGGGGGAAGAACGCGAACCCGATGATCGCCAGCGCGGTCATCGCCGCGAGGGTGTTGCGCCACTGGGGGAACACGTCCGCCCGCCGGAAGAACAGCAGCACGAAGACCGCGAGCGTGACGAAGAAGTGCGCCGTGCCGTAGTAGACGTTCCAGAACTGGATGAACCAGCGCTGGGCGAGGAACAGCTCCTGGATCGACTCCTCGTGGAACGAGCCGATCAACCGCTCGAGTCGGATCACCCGCTCGGCGTTGTGGAACGCCGCCTCCGGGACCCCGTCGCTCGCCACCGTGTTCGATCCGAACCGGTTGCGGATCCACGAGTAGACGACGTAGAACGCGGCGACGATCAACGCCTCCTTCCACCAGTGCAGACGGTGGACGCGGGCCGGGGCATCCACCGGCGGACTCCCTGGAGCCATCGCGGACCACCCTACGCGAGCGCCTCGCGACCTCGACGCGGCGCCCGTCACGTCACGTTCGCACCGCCGACACGTCGCGGTCCCCGGGCGGGCCGCCGTGAGCACGGCGCTCCGGCGGGGGACGTCGACCGAGCCGAGGGCTCAGGCGCTGCAGCACTTGTCGAGGAAGACCTCGCGCTCGACGATCTTGCGCGTGATCTTGCCGGCCGCCACGAGGCCACCGCTGTCGGAGACCGACACGGTGAACACGAGCCGGCGCCCGTCGATCTGGTCGAGCACGGCCTCCGCGGTGACGGCGGCCCCGACCGGTGTCGGCTGGAGGTGGTCGACGCGGATCCGCATCCCGATCGCGGTGGAGCCGTCGGCCAGGCCGTCGGCCAGGGCGACCATCGTCGCCTGCTCGCACAGGGCGATCAGTCGAGGGGTGCCGAGCACGGCGACGTCGCCCGACCCCAGCGCCACCGCCGTGTCGCCCTCGCCGACCGTGAGCGTCGCGATCCCGCGCATCCCTGTCTCCACCGTCACGTCGCACGACGCTAACGCGACGTGGCGCCGGATCGGCACACCGGCGTCACCCACGCCCGCGCCTCCTCGGCGCCGAGGCGGCGACGCCGGTCCGTCGGTCTCGCGGGCGGGCGTGCGGGGGATGCTCGTAGGATGGCGGCGTGATCGATCAGGACGTCCTGGAACGGGTGCTCGCCGGCGCCACGAAGACCGGTGCCGACTTCGCCGAGGTGTACGCGGAGGACAAGCGCTCGACCTCGGCCGGGCTCGACGACGGTCGTGTCGAGCAGGTGACGAGCGGGCGCGACCGGGGGGCGGGGATTCGCGTCGTCGCGGGCGAGACGACCGGCTTCGCGTACACCTCCGACCTCACCGAGGCCGGTCTCGCCGTCGCGGCGGCGAAGGCGGCGGCCGCCGCCAGCCGTGGAGGCGGCGGGGTGCGCACCGTCGAGCTCGAGCGCTCCGAGCGGCACCGGCCGAACGCGATCGTCCACGACCCCGACTCGATCGACAAGATCCGCAAGGTCGAGCTGCTCGACCGGATGGACGACGCCGCGCGCACCTACGGGCCCGAGATCGTCCAGGTCTCCGCCGGCTACGGCGACAGCCGCAAGCGGGTCCTGGTGGCGAACACCGAGGGCGTGCTCGCCGACGACGAGATCGTGCGCACCCTCCTGCGCGTCAGCGCGGTGGCGAACGGCGACACCGGGATGCAGACCGGCTACCAGTCGATGGGCCACACGGTGGGCTTCGAGATCTTCGACACGGTCGACGCCGAGGAGATGGCGCGCGAGGCGGCTCGCCAGGCGATCACCAAGCTCGCGGCGCGCCCCGCCCCGTCGGGCGAGATGCCGGTCGTGATCAAGCACGGGACCGGTGGCGTGCTGTTCCACGAGGCCTGCGGGCACGGCCTCGAGGCGGACCACATCCACAAGGGCGCCTCGGTCTACGCGGGCAAGGTCGGCCAGCAGGTCGCGAACCCGATGGTGACCCTCGTGGACGACGGCACCATGCCCGGCGAGTGGGGGACCCTCGGGATCGACGACGAGGGCCGGCGCACCCAGCGCAACGTGCTGATCGAGGACGGGATCCTCACCGACTACATGTGGGACTACCTGCGGGCCCGCAAGGACGGCCGTCCGCAGTCCGGCAACGGACGGCGCCAGAGCTACCAGCACCTGCCGATGGTGCGGATGACGAACACCTTCGTGATGGACGGCCCCGACGACGCCGACGACATCGTGTCGAGCACGAAGAAGGGCGTCTACGTCGCCAAGCTCGGAGGCGGCTCGGTCAACACCGCGTCGGGCGACTTCGTGTTCGGCATGACCGAGGCCTACCTGATCGAGGACGGGCGGATCACCGAGCCGCTGCGCGACGGGAACCTCATCGGCAACGGCCCGAAGGTCCTCCAGGACATCGACATGCTCGCCGACGACTTCTCGATGGGCAGCCCGGGCACCTGCGGCAAGGACGGCCAGGGCGTGCCGGTCGGCGACGGCCAGCCGACGCTGCGGGTGAAGGCGCTCACCGTCGGCGGGACGGCGTCGTGACCCCGGCGACGACGCTCGGCCGCCGGAGGTGCCACCGATGAGGGACACCACCGAGGAGCTGCAGGCCCTCGCCGATCGCGTCGTCGAGCGTGCCGATCCGGGTGAGCAGATCGAGGCCTTCGTGTCGCGCGGCGGCGAGACCGAGGTGCGCGTCTACGAGGGCGACGTCGAGCACTTCGTCTCGGCCCAGGCCGAGGGCATCGGCATCCGCGTCATCCGCGAGGGACGCACCGGGTTCGCCTACGGCGGGACCCTCGACGAACCGGCGATCGGCGAGGTCCTCGCCGAGGCGCGCGACAACGTCGCGTTCGGGACGGTCGACGACCACTCCGGGCTGGCCGAGCCCGACGGGGTGGCCTCCACCGAGCAGGTGCTGTGGAACGACGCCCTCGCGCAGTGCGCGACCGACGACAAGATCGACCTCGCGAAGCAGCTCGAGAAGCTCACCGCCGGGCGGGATCCGCGGGTGCGCGTCGACGACGCGAACTACGCCGATTCGTGGGGCGAGTCGGCCGTCGCCTCGACGCGCGGGATCCGCCGCTCCGGTCGCGAGAACGGGTGCTACGTGTCCGTGTCCACCCTCGCGGACGAGGGCGAGGGCGACGCCGCCGAGACCCAGACCGGGTTCGGGTTCTCCGTGGGGCGTGAGCCGTCGGAGTTCGACCTCGACCGGGCATCTCGCGAGGCGGTGGAGCGGGCGACCCGGCTGCTCGGTGCGACCAAGCCCCGTTCGAGGACGACGACGGTCGTGCTCGACCCCTTCGTCACCGCGCAGTTCCTCGGCGTGATCTCCTCGACCCTGAACGGCGACGCGGTGGTCAAGGGCCGCTCGCTGTTCGCCGAGCGCCTCGGCGACGAGGTCGCGTCCCCGCTCGTCACCCTCGTCGACGACCCCACGAACCCCGAGGCCTACACGGCCACCGACGTCGACGGCGAGGGGCTCGCGGCGCGCCGCAACGTGCTCATCGAGGACGGCGTCCTTCGCCGCTTCGTGCACAACTCGTACTCGGCCCGGCGCGCCGGGACGACGTCCACCGGCAACGCGATCCGTGGCGGGTTCGCCGGCACCCCCGGCGTCGGTTGCCTCGCGCTGTCGCTCGCTCCGGGGTCGCGCGACCAGGGCGCGATCGTCGCCGACCTCGACGACGGCCTGCTCGTGCAGCAGGTGCAGGGACTGCACTCGGGGGTGAACCCGATCAGCGGCGACTTCTCCACCGGCGCCGCCGGGCTGCTGGTCTCGAACGGCGAGATCGGGGCGCCGGTGCGCGAGTTCACCATCGCCTCGACGCTGCAGCGGATGCTGCTCGACATCGTCGAGGTCGGGTCCGACCTCGACTGGTTGCCGATGCGCTCCGCCGGGATGACCCTGGTCATCTCCGGGGTGAAGATGTCCGGCAACTGACCCGGCGGCCGGTCGCCGACCGGTCCGCCCCACCGACGCGGGTCGCGTCGACAGGCGGGGTCGGACCCCGGCCGCGACGTTCGAGGTGCCCGGGTCAGGCGTCGGGTTCGGCGGCTCCGTCGGGGCCGTCGGGGCCGTCGGGGCGCTGGTCGGAGAGGAACTCCTCGAAGCGGGCGCCGAGGTCGTCGGCGGTGGGGATCGATGCCTCGGCCCGCCGGTCGAACTCCGCCTCGAGCATCCGCACGTACATCTGCAGCTGCGCGTCGCTCGCGATCACCTCGTCGTGGACGTCGCGCCACGACTCGATCTGGTCGCTCAGGTCGACCTCGGCGGGGACGTCGAGCACGTGGCACAGGTGCAGCGTCAGCGCGGAGGTGGCCATCGGGTGCTCGGCGTTCATCAGGTAGTGCGGGATCCCGACGCGCAGCGACACCGACGGGATCGAGCGCACCTCGAGCGCCGCGTTGAGCACCCCGGCGATCCCGGTGACCCCCTCGTAGGACGGCGCCGACAGACCGAGGCGCCGGGCGAGGTCGACGTTCGCGGTGCTGCCCGTGACCGGGGGGCGTCGCGTGTGGGGGATGGCCTCGGCCGCCGAGCCGACCGTCACCACCGCCTCGCAGCCCAGCGCTTCGGCGACGGTGACGATCGCGTCGACGTAGGTGGACCAGTGCAGGTGCGGCTCGACGCCGAGCAGCGAGACGACGTCGCGGTGGCCTGCGTAGCGCTGGAGGAGGAACTGGTTCGTCGGCCAGGTGATGTGGCGCACGTCGTCGTCGATCGACACCAGCGGGCGCTGCTGCGTGAAGTCGTAGAACGGGTCGGGGTCGATCTCGCCGACGACGAGGGCGAGGTCGTCGTCGGTGAAGCACTCGACCGCTCGGGTGGCGGCGTGGGCGACGTCGAACCAGCCCTCGAGCCCGACGATCATCACCGGCCGCTCGAGCACGTCGATCTCGCCCGTCGAGAACTCGAGCACCTCGGTCACGTCCACGCTCGGAGTCTGCCACGACTCCGCCGCGGTCGGATCCGGATCGTCCCCGCCCGGCGCGCCCGGGACGCGGGGACGCCGCCGAGGCGGCGCGCCGTCAGTCGGCGTCGATCAGCCGAGCGCGACCACGTGATCGACGCACGCGGTGAGCGCCTCGACGTCGGACGGCTCGACGGCGGGGAACATCGCGACGCGCAGCTGGTTGCGACCGAGCTTGCGGTAGGCGTCGGTGTCGAGGACGCCGTTGGCGCGCAGGGCCGCGCACACGTCGTTCGCGTCGATCGAGTCGTCGAGGTCGATCGTGCCGACGACGGCCGAGCGCTGCGCCGGGTCGGAGACGAACGGCGACGCCCAGTCCCGCTCCTCGGCCCAGCCGTAGAGGGCCTCGGCCGAGCGGTCGCAGCGCTGCGCGGTCCACTCGAGCCCGCCGCCGTCGAGCATCCAGCGGAGCTGGGCGTCCATCATGACCAGAGTCGCGATCGCCGGGGTGTTGTACGTCTGGTCCTGGCGCGAGTTGTCGAGCGCGATCCGCGCGTCGAGCGAGGCGGGCCGCCACCGGTCGCTCGCCCCGATCCGCTCGATCCGCTCGATGGCCGCGGGGGAGCACGCCGCGAACCACAGCCCCCCGTCGGATGCGAAGCACTTCTGCGGAGCGAAGTAGTAGACGTCGACCTCCGCGGGGTCCCACCGCAGCCCTCCGGCCGCCGAGGTGGCGTCGACCACGACGAGGGTGTCGTCCGCGCTCGTGCCCGCCGGTCGGCGCAGCTCCATCGCGACTCCCGTCGAGGTCTCGTTGTGGGTGAGCGCGCACACGTCGGCCCCGTCCACCTCGACGACCTCGGGGTGGGTCCCGGGTTCGCTCTCGACCACCGTCGGCTCGCCGAGGTGCGGAGCCGCGGCGGCGGCCTGGGCGAACTTCGACGAGAACTCACCGAACACGGCGTGGGCGCTGCGCTGCTCGATCACCCCGAAGGTCGCGACGTCCCAGAACACCGTCGACCCGCCGTTGCCGAGGACGACCTCCCACCCCTCGGGGAGCGAGAACAGCTCGGTGAGCTGGGAGCGCACGGCACCGACCAGGCGCTTCACGGGCGGCTTGCGGTGCGAGGTGCCGAGCAGCGTGTCGCGCGCCGCGACCAGGGCGTCGACCTGCGCGTGGCGGACCTTCGACGGACCGCAGCAGAAGCGGCCGTCCACGGGCAGCAGATCGGGCGGGATGACGATCGAGGACGGGTCGCTGTGCACCCCTCCAGCATGGCGACGGATCGTGCCGACCGCACGGGTCGCGCGCGTGGCCCCGGGGTCGCCGGCGAACGCCGGCGCGAACCCACCGTGGCCGGCGCGGGGCGCGCAGTAGCCTCGCCCCACGTGAACCGAACATCGCAGCGCCTGTCCGCCATCCGACCCTCGGCGACGCTCGCGGTCGACGCGAAGGCCAAGGCCCTGAAGGCCTCGGGCGAGAGCGTCATCGGCTTCGGCGCCGGCGAGCCCGACTTCGCGACCCCCGCGCACATCGTCGAGGCGGCGCAGGCGGCGTGCGCCGATCCGAGGAACCACCGCTACTCCCCGGCGGGCGGTCTTCCCGAGATGAAGGCGGCGATCGTCGCGAAGACGGAGCGCGACTCGGGCTTCGAGTGCGACCCGTCGCAGGTCCTCGTCACCAACGGGGGCAAGCACGCGGTGTACACGGCGTTCGCGGCCCTGTGCGACCCGGGTGACGAGGTCATCCTCCCCGCCCCGTACTGGACCACGTACCCCGAGGCGATCACCCTCGCGGGCGGCGTGCCGACCGTGATCGACACCGACGTGGAGTCCGGGTTCAAGGTGACGATCGACCAGCTCGACGCCGCGCTGACCGAGCGCACCAAGGTGCTCCTGTTCGTCAGCCCCGACAACCCCTCCGGTTCGGTCTACGCACCCGCCGAGGTGCGCGCGATCGGCGAGTGGGCCGTCGAGAACGGGGTCTGGGTGATCACCGACGAGATCTACGAGCACCTCGTGTTCGGCGCGAACGAGTTCTCGTCCATGCCGGTGGAGGTGCCCGACCTGGCCGAGCACTGCCTGATCGTCAACGGCGTCGCGAAGACGTACGCGATGACCGGGTGGCGCGTGGGGTGGATGATCGGCCCGGCCGACGTCGTCACGGCGGCCGCCAGCTTCCAGTCGCACGCCACGTCGAACGTGGCGAACGTGTGCCAACGGGCTGCCATCGCGGCCCTCGAGGGAGGGTTGGACGACGTCGCGACGATGCGCGACGCCTTCCGCCGACGGGCGACGACCATCCACGCGCTGCTCAACGACATCGACGGGGTGGTCTGCGCCGAGCCGCAGGGCGCGTTCTACGCGTTCCCCGACCTGCGCGGCCTGCTCGGTCGTGAGTACGGGGGAGCTCGCGCCGAGACCACGCTCGAGCTCGCCGACATCGTGCTCGACCAGGCCAAGGTCGCGTTCGTCCCCGGCGAGGCGTTCGGCCTCCCCGGCTACGGGCGGTTCAGCTTCGCGCTCGGCGACGACGACATCGCCGAGGGCGTGTCGCGCCTCTCCGACCTCGTCGGGGGCGACGACGGGCGGTCCTAGGCGACGTCCTCGCCGACCCGCGAGCTGAGCCGCTCGACGATGACGACGAGGGCCGCGCCGGCGACGCCGAGCACGATCGGGAGCAGGACGCGCTGGTCGTCCGCCGGCAGCGCCAGGGTCGTGGTGTGGGTCCCGTTCGGCCAGGGCCACAGCACGCGGACGGAGCCGATCATCAACCCGATCATCGCGGCGACCACCCGGTCGCGGTGGTTCTCGAGCAGGTGGTCGAGCAGGGTCGAGAAGATCGCCAGGCCGACGACGCACCCGACGACCAGCGACCCGATCGACGCGACGTCGCGGTCGTTGATCGCGCCGAGGACCTCGGTGTACATCCCGATCATCACCAGGATGAACGAACCCGAGATCCCGGGGAGGATCATCGCGCAGATCGCGAGCGAGCCCGCCAGCGCGAACACCCAGAACGGCTGGGTGACGACCTCCGCGGTCCCCTCGGCGACCTCGGTGTCCGAGCGCAGGCCGAGGAGCGCGAACAGGGCGACCCCGATGCCGACGATCAGCGCGACGCCGACGCCGTCGACCCGCTCGAGCAGGTGCCAGGCGATCCAGATCGTCCCGACGACCAGGCCGAAGAACAGCCCGGCCATCGCGACCGGCTCGTCCTCGAGCAGCCTCTCGAGCACCGACGACAGCGTCGCCACCGCGATCAGGATCCCGGCGAGCAGGGTGAGCAACCAGGTCCACTCGATGTCGGCCATCGTCCGGCGGAACCCGCCGCCGTCGCCGGAGAGCGCCCGGCGCAGCGCGCCCGCACCGGTGCGGATGTTGCGGATCAACCGGTCGTAGATGCCCAGCACCAGCGCGACCGTCCCCCCCGACACCCCGGGGACGATGTCGGCCGCCCCCATCGCGAAGCCACGCCCGAGCTGCGCGACGTGGCTCAGGGGGGTCGTCTCGGGGGTGCTCGTCGGGGCGGGCGAGGTGGGCGCGGACACGTGCGGGAGGCTACCCACGCGGGGCCGAGCCGTCGCGTCGCCCGGTGCGTGCCGGCCGGTCCGGTGGCCGGGCCACCGGACCGGTGTCGGGACCCGGAGGGCGCGCGCTCACGCCCACCACACCCCCGACCGCGACGCCAGCCCCGAGACGACGACGAGCACGAGGCACTCGCCGACCTGCTCGACGGCGCCGAGCACGTCGCCGTTGATCCCCTCGAGCGCGCGCCGTGCGACGACGACCACGACCGCCGCGCCGAGTGCGACCGCGACGGTGGCCGGGACGAGCCACCAGCCGATCGCGACGGCGCCGATCGCCACGGTCGCGACCCCGGCGGCCGCGGCTCGGCGACCCGACAGGGAGTGGATGTGATCGGCGCCGAGACCGTCCGGGCGGGCCGAGCGCCGGTGTGCCGCGGACGCCATGACGGCGACCGCCGCCCCCCGCCCGACGGCGTGCGCGGCGACCGGCGCGGCGAGCGCGGCGGCCGGGCCGAGCGTCGCCACGCTCGCGACCCGCACCAGGATCGACCCCGCCAGCGCGGCCACGCCGTAGGTGCCGAGCCGGGAGTCGAGCAGGATCTCTCGACGGCGGGCGGTGGTCCACCCGCCCATCGCGTCGCAGGTGTCGGCGAGGCCGTCCTCGTGGAAGGCGCCGGTCAGCGCGACCCCGGTCAGCACGGCGAGGGACGCGGCGACCGTCGGCGCCACGACGTGCATCGCCCCGGCCGCGACGAGGCCGACGACCGTCCCGATCAGCGCTCCCACGACGGGGAACCAGGCGATCGTCGCAGCGGGGTCGGCGGCCGCGCTCGAGCGCAGCGGCACCCGGGTCAGGAACTGGATCGCCCCGATCAACCCGTTCGGCCGCGCTCGGGCGGTCATCGGCCGTTCGTCCCGTCGCCCCCGCGCCGGTCCGGCATCAGCCGCTCATCGGTCCGCGTGCTCGGCGGCCCACTCCCCGAAGGTGGGGACCTCGGTGACGCCGGCGCACGCCATGCGCACCAGGGGGACGGCCGCCATCGCCCCGGTGCCCTCGCCGAGCCGCATGTCGAGCGCCAGCAGCGGTTCGGTCCCCAGGCGGTCGAGCAGCAACCGGTGCCCCGGCTCGGCCGAGCAGTGGCCGACGATGCAGTGGTCGAGCGCGCTCGGTTCCGCTTCGCGCAGGGGCAGCACCGACGCGGTGCAGATGTAGCCGTCGAGGACGATCGGGATCGACCGGTGGCGGGCGGCGACGGTGGCGGCCGCGATCGCGACGAGCTCGGAACCGCCCACCTCGCGGAGGATCTCGAGCGGGTCGACCACACCGGCGATTCGGCGCACGGCCTCCTGCACGGCGGCCCGCTTGCGGGCGAGGCCGGCGTCGTCGACCCCCGAACCCCTCCCGACCCAGACCGTCGCCTCGCCGCCCGCGAAGGCCGCCGCCACGGCGGCGGCGGCCGTGGTGTTGCCGATGCCGAGCTCGCCGAGCACGAGCAGGTCGCAGTCCAGCGCGTCGACGGCGGCGAACGCCGCGGCCGTGATGTCCTCCACGCGGGCCTCGGACAGCGCGGGTTCACGTCGCATGTCGCCCGTCGGGCGCCCCACCCCCACGTCGACGGCGGTCACGGACGCCCCGACGCTGCGGGCGAACGCGTTGATCGTCGCCTGCCCGCCGCGCGTCGCGGTGAGCATCGAGGAGGTGATCTCGCTCGGGTAGTTGCTGACGCCGGCCGCGGCGACCCCGTGGTCGGCCGCGAAGACGAGCGCGGCGGGCCGTTCGACGCGTGGTGTCGTCGTGCGCTGCCACCCCGCCAGCCACGTCGCGACGGCGTCCAGCCAGGCGAGGGCACCCACCGGTCGCAGCACCTCGGTGGCTCGCTCCGCGACGGCGGCACGAGCCCCCTCGTCCGGGGACGGCAGGTCGGCGAGCCGATCGCGCAGCAGGCTCATCGTCGCGCCGGACGAGCGTCGGCTCGATCTCGCCCGGCGTCACCCGACGGGGCGGCGGAGCGGGAGGGGGCGGGGACGGCCGGAGGGGAGGGGGCGAGGTGGTCGAGGCCGAGCAGTCGGGCCGGATCGTGGAGCTCGAGCGCCCTGCCGGCGACGAGCAGGAGGGTGGTGTCGGCGACCGCGGCCCAGGTGGCGTTGACCCGTCCGAGCAGATCTCGGTAGCGGCGCCCGAGATCGGTGTCGGGGTGCACCCCGAGGCCGACCTCGTTGGTCACCACGATCGTGGGTGCCGCACGGTCGCCGGCCGCGCTGGCCGCCCGGCGGGCGAGGATCTCGATGTCGTCGTCGCCGTCGCCGCGCCACATCAGGTTGGAGACCCACAGCGTCAGGCAGTCGACGATCGCCACGTCGTCACCGGAGCGACCCAGGGCGCCGACGAGATCGACGGGTTCCTCGATCGTGGCCCACCCCGCCGGGCGCTCGGCACGGTGCCGCTCGATCCGCGCGGCCATGTCGTCGTCGACCGCGGGCGCGGTGGCGACCACGGTCACGGCGGACCCGGTCGCCTGGTGGCGGCGACCGATCTCGACCGCGAGCGAGCTCTTCCCGCTGCGCGCCCCGCCGACGAGGACCACGACCGACACGACGGGCTCAGTAGTCCAGGCCGCGCATCGCGCGGATGCCCTGCTGGTAGGCGTGCTTGATCTCGGTCATCTCGGTGACGGTGTCGGCCAGCTCGATCAGCTCGGCCGGGGCGTCGCGCCCGGTGACGATCACGTTGACGTGGCGCGGCCGATCGCGGATCGGCGCGACGATCTCCTCGACGGGCAGCCACCCGAACGTCGCCAGGTAGGTGAGCTCGTCGAAGACGACGAGCTGGTGGTCGCCGGCGGCGAGGATCTCCGTCGCCGTCGCCCACCCCTCGGCCGCGTGGGCGCGGTCGTGGTCGAGGTTCTCCGAGTCCCACGTGAAGCCGTCGCCGAACGCGTGCCAGTCGACGCCCAAGCGGGTCGCGATCTTCTCCTCGCCGGTGTTCCACTTCCCCGACTTGACGAACTGCACGACGGCGACGTCCCAGTCGCGCGCCACGGCGCGGATCATCATCCCGAACGCGGACGACGACTTGCCCTTGCCGCCACCGGTGTTGACCACGACGAGCGAGTCGGCCCGGCGGAGCCCGTCCGGGCGGGGGTCGTCTCGTGGGGCGCGATCGCCGTCGGGCTCGTCGCCGGCGTCGTGGTCGGGTGCGGGATCGCTCATGGGAGTGGGGAGGCTAGGCCCGCCGGGGCTAACGTGGCGACGTCGACGCAGGAGCGAAGTCCGGTGAGATCCCGGCGCTGTCCCGCAACGGTGGTGACGGGTCCCCCCGGGGCCCGTCGAGTCCGGTCGCCTCCGGCGTCGACGCGACGAAGATCCCTCGAGGCAAGGGACGGTTCGCCCCCGGAGGGTGCGCGGTGACGCGACGACGCCGGTCGGATCCAGCTTGTCCTCCGAACGACTGGAGGAACCCCCATGCGCACATCGAACGATCGATCCCGGCGCCCGCTGATCGCCGTGCTGGCCGGCGTCGCCCTCGTGGTGGCGGCCTGCGGCAGCGACGACACGTCGTCGCCGTCGGCGACCACCGGAGACGACGCCGTCACGACCGAGCTCGGTTCCGCACCGGGCGCCACCGCGACCGCCGACACGGCGCCGGCCGACACGGCGGTCGAGGCGAGCGCTCCGGCCGACACGTCCGCTCCGGGCACGGCGTCGACCGACACGACGGCGCCCGACGCGAGCGACGGCACCGCGACCGGTGTCACGACCGGCTCCGACGGATCGGCGGACGCGGTTCCGGAGCGCGTCGTCTCGCTGAGCCCGACCCACACCGAGATCATGTTCGCGATCGGCGCCGACGACCTGCTCGTCGCCGTGGACCAGAACTCGAACCACCCCGAGGAGGTGTCGGAGCTCCCGAACGAGCTGTCGGGGTTCGAGCCGAACGTCGAGGCGATCGCCGCGTACGAGCCCGACCTCGTGCTCATCGGCGGTGACTTCACCGGTCTGGGCGACCAGCTCGCCGACATCGGGATCGACTCCTGGGACGGACCGGCCGCGACCTCGTTCGACGACACCTACGCCCAGATCACCGAGCTCGGCGACCGGACCGGGAACGACGAGGAGGCGAGCGAGCTGGTCGACTCGATGCGCGCGCGCATCGACGAGCTCGCGTCGTCGGCACCCGACCTCGGTGACGGGGCGACCTACTACCACGAGCTCGGCCCGGAGCTGTACACCGCCACGTCCAGCACCTTCATCGGCGAGGTCTACGGCCTGTTCGGCCTGTCCAACGTCGCCGACGAGCTCGAGGCCGACGCCGGGCAGTACCCGCAGCTGAACGCCGAGTTCCTGGTGGAGGCCGACCCCGACCTCGTCTACCTCGCCGACACGCGGTGCTGCGACGTGACCGCAGCGAGCTTCGGCGAGCGCGAGGGGTACGGCAGCATCGCCGCCGTCTCGAGCGACGCGGTCGTCGAGCTCGACGACGACATCGCCTCGCGCTGGGGTCCGCGGATCGTCGACTTCGTCGAGGCGGTCGCCACCTCGCTCGAGCGCCTCCCCGCCGGTTGATGACGTCGGGCGACGGTGCGTGGCGGTGGTACGCCGCCGCCGTCGCGCTCGTCGTCATCGCCACGACCGCGAGCATCTCGCTCGGCGCGGCCGGACCGCCGTGGTGGCGGGTCCCGCTCGCCCTCGTCGACCACCTCCCGCTCGTGTCGGTCGACTCGGGTGTCTCCGAGGTCGAGTGGAACATCGTCTGGCGGATCCGCGCGCCGCGCGTCGTGCTCGGGTTGCTGGTGGGAGGGATGCTGTCGATCGGCGGAGCCAGCTACCAGGGGGTGTTCCGCAACCCCCTCGTGGACCCGTACCTCCTCGGCGCGGCCGCCGGCGCCGGCCTCGGGGCGATCGTCGTGCTCACCGTCGCCCGTGGCGCGACGTCGGCGTGGTCGGTCGACCCGGTCCCCGTCGTCGCCTTCGTCGGGGCGACCGCGACGGTGGCGGTGACCTACGTCGTCGGCTCCGCCCGGCGCGACGCGGCGCGCACCGGCACCACCCTCGTGCTCGCCGGGGTCGCGGTCACCGCGTTCGTCACCGCCGTGCAGACCTACATCCTGCAGCGCAACGCCGAGGTGGTGCGCGAGGTGTTCGCGTGGATCCTCGGACGCCTGTCGTCGGCGACGTGGGACGACGTGCGGCTGTGCCTGCCCTACATCGCGGTCAGCGTCGCCGTGCTCGTCGCCATGCGACGCCACCTCGACCTGCTGCGGGTCGGCGACGACGAGGCGCGGGCGCTCGGGATGTCCGTCGCCCGGACGCGCCTGATCGTGGTCGCCGCGGCGACCCTCGGCACGGCGGCCGCGGTGGGCGTCAGCGGGCTGATCGGCTTCGTCGGGCTGGTGATCCCCCACGTCGTGCGCCTGGCCGCCGGGGCCAGCTACCGCCACCTCGTCCCGCTGTCGTTCCTCGTCGGGGCGGCGTTCCTCGTCCTGGCCGACATCCCCGGGCGCACGCTCCAGGGCGGCGCCGAGACGCCGATCGGCGTCGTCACGGCGTTCCTGGGCGCTCCCTTCTTCGTCTACCTGCTCCGCCGGCACCGGTTCTCGACGTGAGCGAGGTCCGCCTCGAATCGGTCTCGGTCTCCTACGGGGATCGTCGCGCGGTGTCGGCGTTGACCGAGGTCGTCGCCCCCGGGGAGTGGCTCGGCCTCGTCGGCCCGAACGGCGCCGGGAAGTCGTCGCTGATCCGGGCCGTCGCGGCCCTGGTCCCCTCGACCGGGGGGATCCGGGTCGGAGGTCGTGCGCTGGGTGAGATGAGCGAGCGCGAGCGGGCGCGCCGGATCGCCTACGTCCCCCAGCAGCCCATCGTCCCCGACGACATGCGCGTCCGCGACTACGTGCTGCTCGGGCGGTGGCCCTTCGTCGGGCGCCTCGGGGCGCACTCGCGCTCCGATCGCGACGCCGTCGAGGCGATCCTCGTGCAGCTGCGCCTCGACGACCTGAGCGACCGCCCCCTCGCCGAGGTGAGCGGCGGCGAGCGCCAGCGGGCCGTGATCGCGCGGGCGCTGGCCCAGGAGCCGACCGTGCTCCTGCTCGACGAGCCGACCTCCGCGCTCGACATCGGGCACCAGCAGCAGGCCCTCGAGCTGGTGACCGAGCTGAGGTGCCGTCGGCAGCTGACCGTCATCGCCGCGATGCACGACCTCACCCTCGCGAGCACCTACGCGGACCGGTTGCTGATGCTCGACGGCGGCGAGGCCGTGGCCCGCGGGGCCGCCGCCGACGTGCTCACCGCCGAGCGCCTCGGCGCCGTCTTCCACGCGTGCGTCACCGTCGAGGTCGACCCCGGCGACGGCACCGTGATCGTCGTCCCCCGGCGCGGGTTCCCGGTGGTGCCGACGTGACGGGCCGAGCGGGTCGCGCCGGGGGGCGCCTCGGCGGACGGGGCGGAGGCCGCCGTTGCGCTCGCTGATGGTGCTCGGCTGCTCGTCGGACGCGGGCAAGTCGCTGGTCGCGACGGCGCTGTGCCGCTGGTTCGCGCGCCGGGGGGTGCGCGTCGCTCCGTTCAAGGCGCAGAACATGTCGAACAACGCACGGGTGGTCGGACCGACGGGGAGCGGACCGGGGGGCGAGATCGGGGTGGCGCAGTGGCTCCAGGCGCGTGCGGCCGGGGTGGAGCCCGACGTGCGGATGAACCCGGTGCTGGTCAAGCCCGAGGCCGACGACCGCAGCCAGGTGGTGGTGCTCGGAGCCGTGGATCGCGAGCTCGGCGCGCGTGCGTGGGACGACCGCCACGACGCGCTGTGGCGGCCGATGGCGGAGTCCTACGACTCCCTGTCCGCGGAGTTCGACCTCGTCGTGATCGAGGGCGCCGGCAGCCCCGCGGAGATCAACCTGCGCGACCAGGTCAACAACCGCGTGATCGAGCACGCCGACGCCTCCGCGCTGCTCGTCGCGGACATCGACCGGGGTGGGGCGTTCGCCCACCTCTACGGAACGTGGGCGCTGGTCCCCGACACGACCCGGCAGCGGTTGGGCGCCTTCGTGCTGAACCGGTTCCGCGGCGACGCGTCGCTGCTCGCGCCCGGTCCGGCGGAGCTCGTCCGGCTCACGGCGATGGCCGACGCCGGGGTGCTCCCGATGCTGCGTCACGACCTCCCCCGCGAGGAGGGGGCGGCGGAGGGCGGGGGCGGCCACGTGCCGCCGGGATCACCGCGGGTCGTGCTCCCGCGGTTCCCGTTCGGGTCGAACCTCGACGAGATGCACCTCGTCACGTCCGTCGCCGAGGTCACGTGGGCGTCGGGGCCGGCCCCGTTCGCCGACCTGGACCCGACGAGGGATCTGATCGTGCTGCCGGGGTCGAAGAACGTGATCTCCGATCTCGACTGGATGCGGCAGCGGGGGATCGCGGGTGCGGTCACCGCCGCGACCGAGCGCGGGGTCCGGGTGGTGGGGATCTGCGGTGGGGCGATGATGCTCGGGCGCGAGGTGCGCGACCCCGACGGGATCGAGGGCGCCGCTGCGCACCGCGAGGGCCTCGGGTCGCTCGACGTGGCGACGACGATGCGCGAGCCCAAGCGGGTGGTGCGCGCCGTCGTCGAGCTGGGCGAGCTCGAGGAGCCGTGGTCGTCGCTGTCCGGCCTGTCGTTCGACGGCTACGAGATCCGCCACGGTGATCACCGCACCGGCCACCGGGCCGACCGGCACGGCGGCCCCGTGGTGGTCTCGGGCCACGTGCTGGCCACGATGGCGCACGGCGCGCTCGAGGACCCCCGGGTGGTGGGCGCGCTGCTCGGGGTCACCCCGACGCCGGTCCTCGACCGCACCTTCGAGCTGCTCGCCGATGCCGTCGACGAGCACCTCGACGGCGACCTCCTGCGACGCCTCGTCGACGCTCCCACCGGGTGAGCGCCGACTCGGATCGCCGGGTCCACGCTGTCCCCGGAGCACGCCGGGTGGCGCGCCTTCCAGTGGCTCCGCCGGTCGCTCGACGTCGGAGGTCGGACCGCCGCGATCGTGCGGCCGAGGACCGACCGCCCCGCTCTGCCACCATGGACGGCCGATGACCCGCAGGAGCCCCACCGCCATCGTCGTCGCGCTCTGCGCCGTCGCCGCGATCGCGGGGTGCGCGTCCGACGAGGAGAGCTCGACCGTCGACCGGTGGTTCGGCGTCACCCGCGACATCGTCGCCCGGGTCGATCCGCCGAGCGCCGAGATGACGATCGACCCGACCAGCGCGTGCCGCCTCGTGGACGGGATCGTCGTCGACGAGCGCCCGCTCACCCCCGTCGGAGCCGGCGTGGCCGGCTTCGCCGACGTGGGCGAGCGGTACCAGTGCGCGTTCAGCGGCATCGATCCGGAGGCGGACGAGGACGATCCCGACCGGTGGTCGATCAACGTGCGCCTGGAGGTGGCGGTGGTCGACCGCCAACCCGACTTCGCCGAGCTCGCGGACCGGATCCCGGTGCGCGAGCGGAACCTGGTGGTGTCGAGCGAGGTGGGACCGATCCAGGTCGCCTCCTTCACCCCCGACGGGACCGAGCGCTCGGTGACGACGGCGGTGCTCGTCGTCCCGGCGCGCCGCGGCGTGGTGAACCTGATCGTCGAGGAGCTCGACGGCCCGTCGCCGGAGTGGACCGACGAGGAGATCGCCGAGGTGCTCGCCGCCCTCGCCACGTGACGCGAGCGGGCGCTCCGGCGGCCGGCCCTCGCCGTCAGGGCGTGGGGTTCGGCGACGGCGGGTACCAGACGTCGTCGTCGTGGACGAGGATCGTCGCCGCCTCCGACGGCCCCCAGGAGTCCCGGAAGTACGGGAAGATCGGTCCGGGGTCGTCGAGCGCGGGCTGGATCACCCGCCAGGTGCCCTCGACGACGTCCTGGCGGGCGAAGCGGCGCAGCGACCCGATCAGCGCGTCGCCGAGCAGGCGCTCGTAGGCGTCCTGGCGCTCACCGAGCGCCGCGGCGAAGTCCACGTCGACGTCGACCTCCTGGCTGTCCATGTCGGGACCCGGCGTCTTGGCCTGCAGGGCGAAGGTGACCCCGTCGTTGGAGCCCAGCCGGAGGCGGATGAGGTTGCGCTCGGGCGGAGGGCTCCCCGCCTCGTCGAACAGCATCCTCGGCGGGCTCTTGAGCTCGATCACCGCCTCGGTGGCGGTCTCGGCGAGGCCCTTGCCGACGCGCACGTACCACGGGACCCCGGCCCAGCGCCACGAATCGATCTCGAGGCGGGCGGCCACGTACGTCTCGACCTCGGAGCCCTTCGCCACCCCGTCCTCGTCGCGGTAGCCGACGTACTGCCCGCGCACGAGCGCCGAGGAGTCGACCGGACGCATGGCGTTGATGACCTTGGCCTTCTCGTCCTGCAGGAAGCCCGGATCGGATCCCGCCGGGGGCTCCATCGCGAGGAGGGCGACGACCTGCAGCAGGTGGTTCTGCAGCACGTCGCGGATCGCGCCGACGCCTTCGTAGAACGAGCCGCGCCCCTCGACGCCGATCGTCTCCGACATCGTGACCTGGACGCTGCGGACGTAGTGGCGGTTCCAGACCGGCTCGAGCAGGGTGTTCGCGAACCGGAACACCAGCAGGTCCTCGACGGCCTCCTTGCCGAGGTAGTGGTCGATGCGGAAGATGTGATCCTCGGGGAACACCGAGTGCAGCGTCTTGTTCAGCTCGATCGCCGAGGCGAGGTCGCGCCCGAAGGGCTTCTCGACGACGATGCGACCGCGGCGGTTCAGCTCGACCGACGCGAGCTCCTCGGCGACGGTGGGGAACATCGACGGCGGGATCGCCATGTAGAAGACCGCGTGGCGCGACTCGTGGCGATCGAGGCACGAGCGCAGCTCGTCCCACGTCGCCTCGTCCGCGTAGTCACCCTGGATCAGGTCGAGGCGCCCGCACAGCGAGGAGAGGATCGCCTCGTCGGGGTCGGCGACGTGCTCCAGGACCGAGGCGCGCGCGTGCTCGCGGAACTCGTCGTCGCTCCACTCGCTGCGGGCGACCCCGATGACGGGGACGTGCAGCGTCCCGTCGCGCTCGAGGCGGTACAGCGACGGGAACAGCTTGCGCTTGGCGAGGTCGCCCGTGGCGCCGAACAGCACCAGGGCATCGGCATCGGGCTGGTCGGTCTGGATCTGGGTGGTGTCGACGTAGGCCCCGCCGCGCAGCTCGCCGACGCGGGGCGCGGGATCGCTCACCGGGTCGACCCCGTCCGCTCCTGGTGACCGCCGAAGCCGGCGCGCATCGCGGACAGCGCCTTGTTCGCCACGTCGTCGCGCCCGCGCGAGGCGAAGCGCTGGAACAGCGCCGCGGAGAGGACCGGGACGGGGACCCCCTCGTCGATGGCCGCCGCGATCGTCCACCGACCCTCCCCCGAGTCGCTGACGTGCCCGCTGTACGCGCTGAGCTCGGGATCGTCGAGGTACGCCTCGGCCGTCAGGTCGAGCAGCCACGACGTGATCACCGAGCCGCGCCGCCACACCTCGGTCACCTTCGCCAGGTCGAGGTCGAACTGGTAGTACGCGGACGAGTCGAGGGGGGCGGTCTCTGCGTCCTGGTCGTGCTCGTGCAGACCGATGTCGGCCTGGGCGAGGATGTTGAGCCCCTCGCCGAGCGCGGACATCAGGCCGTACTCGATGCCGTTGTGCACCATCTTCACGAAGTGCCCGGCACCGCTGGGACCGCAGTGCAGCCACCCGGTCTCCTCCGGCGCGGGTTCGCCCGTGCGCCCGGGGGTGCGGGCGGCGGCCTCGACGCCGGGGGCGAGGGTGGTGAACACGGACTCGAGGCGGCCGACCGCGGTGTCGTCGCCGCCGATCATCAAGCAGTAGCCGCGCTCCAACCCGGCGATCCCGCCGCTGGTGCCGACGTCCACGTAGTGGATCCCCTTCGGGCCGAACTCCGCGGCGCGGTCGACGTCGAGGTGGTACCACGAGTTGCCGCCGTCGATGACCGTGTCGTCGGCGTCGAGCAGCGGGACGAGGTCGGCGAGCGTGTCGCTCACGTACGCTGCGGGGATCATCACCCAGATGGAACGCGGGGCCTCGAGCGCCTCCACCAGCTCGGCCAACGACCCCACGCCCGTGAACCCCTCGTCGACCATCGCCTCGACGGCCCCGGCGTCGACGTCGTACACCACGCAGTCGTGGCCCCCGCCCTTCAACCGACGCACCATGTTGGCGCCCATCCGTCCGAGCCCGATCATCCCGAGTTGCATGGGGGCAGGGTGCCACGCCCACCCCCGGCGGAAACCGTGACCGCCCCCCCGAGCGCCGACGAGCTGGCGGACGTGCGCCGTGCGTGCGACCTCGCCGCCGCGGCGCAGCGACGCCTCCTGGACCGCCTCGACGAGCTGGTCGCCGCCGGCCGCTTCGATGCCGGATCGCCGTCGCGGCGCACGGGGTCGGCGCGCGGTGGCCTCGTGGCCCACCTCGCCCGCCAGGCCGACGCCCACCGAGGCGCGCTCGACGCCGCCGCCGATCGCCGCGGGATCGTCGAGGCGGGTCGTCGCGGAGGCCGGCCCGACCTCGGTCGTGACGGGGGGCTCGACGGGTTCGACGCGCAGGCGGGGGCGCCGACGCCGGGTCACGCGGTCGGTGACCTGCGCCGCGCGTGCGCGGCGTTGGAGTCGGCGTGGGAGCGCACCGACTGGGTCGGGCGGACGACCTCGGGGTCGACGGCGCTCGTCGCGCTCGGCCACCTGCGGCTGCGCGAGGTGTCGCTCGTCTCGGTCGACCTCGACGTGGGGATCGAGCTCGGCGATCTCGACCCCACCTACGTCCGCCTCGAGCTGCGCCGCCTGCAGATGGTGCGCGGCGCCCGTCGACCGATCGGCCTCGGCGCCGACCCGCTTCCCGCAGCGGTGGCGGCTCGACCGCCGGCCGAGCGACTCGGGTGGCTCACCGGCCGTCTCTCGATCGAGGGGGTCGACGACGTGGACCCCCTCTGATCGCCCCGTGTGTCGGTCCGCGCCGTCCGACCCGCACGTGGCGGCCCGGGGGTCGTGACGGTCAGTCGCTGCGCAGCTCGTGGTCCTCGGGGTGCCGGACCGGATCGACCACGGCGAGGACCCCGTCGTCGTCGATGCGCGTGGTGGAGCGCACGAGGTCGTCCGCCAGGTCGAGCACCTCGTGGACGCTCGCGCCGTCGTCCATGGCACCGCGGACACGTGCGAGGGCGTCGTCGGCGCGGTCGACGTCGGCGTCGTCCTCGTCGGCCCGTCGGGCGGCGATGACCCCGGCGGACAACCCGATGGCCAGCCCGGCGACGGCCGCAGCGCGCGCCGTCGCGCCCCCGAGATCGATCGGCCGGGACCGGTCGACCAACCAGCGCGCGGCGTCCTCGGCGATCCCGGTCGCGATCCCGACCACCGTGGCGCCGGGGCCGGACGCGAGGGTCGTCGCGATCGACGCCGCGGTCGAGGCGATGGCGATCACCTGCTGGACGCGCTCGGCGCCGACCTCGTGGTGCATCACGACCTCGCGCTGCTCGTTGACCGTCGCCACCATCAGCAGCTCCGCCCAGGCGGCCACGTCGCCGGGGAGGATGGTGCCCGGGTCGTCGCTGCGCGTCGCCACCTCGGCGAGGGCGGGGACCGTGGCGAGCAGGTTCTCCGCCGAGCGCGGTTCGCGCATGAGCGCGCCGATCAGGTCGACGACCTCTTCGTCGGTGCCCATTCGGCGACGGGTGCTCAGCAGGTCGTCGTCACGGAAGTGGACGTCGCCCAGGGAGCGGATCGAGGTCATGAAGTACGGGACCTGCGATGCGACGATCGCCGCCAGGGCGGGGCTGCGGTCGACCGGGAACCCGGCGTCGAACCGCTCCTCGTTCGCGAGCACCACGAGGTTCCGGATGACCCGGTGGCCGTCGTCGAGTCGACCCTCGGCGGCCGCCGACATCGCGGAACCGAGGAGCGCCTCGACCGCCGCGGCGTCGAGGATCCTCCAGTCGACGACCGCGCGCACCGCACGCAGGTCCGCGTCGCCGTCGGCGCCGGGGTGCGACACCAGGTCGAGCGCGGCCGAGGGGTGCTGCGCGAGGTCGGTGAGCAGGGCCACGGCCGCTGCCGCCTGCGCCTGGGACAGGGCGTCGTCGAGGCCCGAGCGCGTCTCCAGGACCGTGCGCGCCATCCGGGCGACGAGGTCCGGGTCGAAGGGATGGGTGCGCACCGCGAAGCCGATCAGGTAGGTGTCGCCGGCCCGCGCGGCGAGCGTCGACGCGAACGCCTCGTCGACCGCTGCGCGGCGCGCCAGCTCCTCGGAGACCTCGGCGAGCTCGTCCCAGAACGGGTGGTGCGGATCGGGCGGTCCGGACGCAGCGAGCGGGACCTCGAGCTCCATCGCCTCGAGGCGGGCGAGGAGCTCCCCGTCGGACTCGGCTCCGAGCGGGCCGAGCACGCTGCGCGACCAGGTGTCGTACCACGGTGAGGCGCACGCCGGGTCGTGCACCGCCGACGACCGGGTGAGGCCCGCGACCAGCGGATCGTGGCGAGCGATCTCGCCGACGGCGGCGAGCACGTCGTCGGCGATCGCTCGCCGCAGCCGCCCGACGGCGATCATCGCCGCGTCGGCAGCCGGGTCCGCGCTGGCGATCGCGCGCAGCTCGCCGAGCGCGGCGGCCGCCTCGTGGGCGACCCGCGCGATCCGCTCGGGGGAGTAGCCGACGATCACCGACACCCTCCTGACCCGCCGGTGGTGGCTGCGAGGTCGGCCGCGGCGGCGGCCGCGTCGAGGCGGTCGGCGTGGGCGTCGATCCAGCGGGCTCGGGCGCGGAGGTCGTCGACGGCGGCGAGGGCGTCGCTGCGTGCTGCGGCGAGCCGTCCGGTGCAGTCCTGCGCACGCGGTCCGAACCAGGTGTCGGCGCCGAGGTGGCGCTCGAGGTGGACCGCCGGGGTCGTCGAGATCGTCGTCGCGAGTCGGCGCAGGTGCGTCGCGCGCCGGCGCTGGGCGGTGGCCTCGTGGTGCGACATCGGGTCTCCTCTCGGGGCGCGATCTCCGTCGGTGGTCGAGGCGCCGGCGGCGCCCACCACCCAGTGGGTCGTCCGTCGCCCCGAGCGGAAGCGGTGCCGCCCGGAGGGGGGTGCGACCGCTCAGCCGCGCGCCGACGGCTCGTCGTCGCGGACGTCGCGCGTGACGAGGCGGTGGGGGAGGTGGACCTCGGCGGTCTCGAACTCCGGACCCGATGCGCAGAAGCCGGACCGGAGGTAGAAGTCGAGCGCCGTCGAGCGCGCGTTCGCCCACACCATCGCGCTCCCGCGACGGCGTGCGTGGTCGATGCCGGCACGCAGCAGGGCGCGGCCGTGGCCCCGGCCGACCTCGGCGGGGTCGGTGGCCATCCCGCGCAGCTGGGTGGCGGTGACGCCGTCGGGGCCCGGCGCGCTCAGCCAGGTCGAGATCGCGACCACCCGGCCGTCGAGGGCCACGCCGAGGTGCACCGTGGAGGGGTCGTCGTCGCCGGACCACACGACGACCGCTGCGTCGTCGCCGTCGCGCAGCACCCGGCGGCGCAGGTCGTGGGTCTCGGCCGGTGCCAGCCGTCGCACCCCGTCGCTCACCGCCGCGCCCCGCCCGGGTCGCTGGCGCCCCCGATGTCGCCCCCGCTGCCGCCACCGCTGCCGCCACCGCTCCCACCGTCGACGTCCCCACCCGGCCCGCCGGCGTCGGGAGCGCCGCCACGGGGGGATCCGGATCGGTCGAGGTCGTCGAGCATCACGACCCGGTCGGCGATCGCCTCGGCCTCCGCGACGTCGTGGGTCACCAGGACGGCGGTGGAGCCCGAGTCGTGCAGCAGCTCCGTCAGCTCGATCATCAGCTCGTCGTGCAGCTCGCGGTCCAACCCGGTCAACGGCTCGTCGAGCAGCACGACCCCGGGGTCGGTGACCAGGGTGCGCGCCAGCGCGACGCGCTTGGCCTCACCCCCCGACAGCTCGGTGACGCGGCGAGGGCCGAACCCCGCCATCCCGACGCGCTCGAGCCACCCCTCGGCGCGCCGCCGGCGCTCGTCGGCGCCGACCCCGGCCATCTTGAGCCCGAACGCGACGTTGTCCAGTGCGCTGCGGTGGGGGAAGAGCTGGTCGTCCTGGAACACCATGCCCACGTCGCGCCGGTGCGTCGGCGTCCGGGAGACGTCGCGCCCGCCGATCGACACCCTCCCCGCATCGGGGGCGACGATGCCGGCGACCACCCGCAGCAGGGTGCTCTTGCCGCTCCCCGAGCGTCCGAGCAGACCGACCACCTCCCCGGCCGCGATCGACAACGTCGCCCCCCGCAGCACCTCCACGCCCTCGAACGAGACGTCGACCGCGTCCACGTCGAGCGCCGCCCCGCTCACGCGTCGTCGTCCCGGTGCGCCGACCGACCGCTCGCCCCGACGAGGTCGCCGCTGCGATCGACGACCATCACCAGCAGGATCGTCACCGCGGCGAGGATCGTCGCGAGCGCGTACCCCTTCGCCTGGAGCAGCGAGCCCGTCCGTCCGAGGAGGGTCTCGATCGCGATCGGCAGCGTCTCGCCCCCGCTGCGCGACAGGAAGCTGGTCGCGCCGAACTCGCCGAGCGAGATCGCCGCCGCCAGCGCCGCGCCCACCGCGAGCGGACGCCACAGGTGGGGGACGACGACCTCCCACCACGCACGGGTGGGCGAGGCACCGAGGGTCGCGGCGGCCGCCGAGAGGGTCGGATCGACCGAGCGCAGCACGGCGAGCGTGGTGCGCACGACGAAGGGGATCGCGACGAGCGCGTGGCCGACGGGGACGATCCACCACGACGCCCGCCAGTCGTAGGGTGCGGTGTCGAAGGTGATCAGCATCCCGAACCCGATGGTGACCGCCGAGGTGCCGATCGGGAGCAGCAGACCGGCGTCGAGCACCCGCCCGGAACGTCCGGCAGCGACGATCCCCAGGCTGGCGACGGCCCCGACCACCGTGGCGAACGCGGTGGCCCACGCCGCGGTCCGCAGCGACTCGACGACGGTGCCGAGCGGATCGATCCCGAGCGAGAGGCCCGGTCGGATCTCGGCCGATCCGAGCGAGGTCCACGCGGCGCTCGTCCACCCGGTCGGGGTCGAGAACGAGTTGACGACGAGCGCCGACAGCGGAGCGATCGCGACCAGCGCGGTCGCGCTCGCGATCGCTCCGACGACGAGTCGCTGGCGAGCGCCGCGCGGCGCGCCCGCCCGGCCGAGCGGACGCAGGCCGAGCGCGCGCGAGTGCCGGCGCGCCGAGACCGCCGACCAGGCGGCCAGCGCTCCGAGCACGACGAGCTGGAGCAGCGCGAGCACGGCCGCCTGGTCGATCTGGCCGAGCTGGGTGGCCCGCCGCCAGACCTCGACCTCGATCGTGCGGGTCCCCGGTGCGCCGAGCACCCGGATGACCCCGAAGGAGGTGAAGGTGAACAGGAAGACGATCGCCGCCGCCGCGGTCACGGCCGGTCGCAGCAGGGGGAGCGTGATCTCGCGGAACACCACCGTCGGCGACGCCCCGAGGGTGGCGGCCGCGGCTTCCATGTCCGAGGGCAGGTGCTCCCAGACGGCGCCCACGGTGCGCACGACGACCGCGATGTTGAACGCGACGTGGGCGGCGACCACCGCGAGGGCCGTGCGGTCGACGACGTCGGGGAGCAGCGCCAGGAAGGCCGCTCCCATCACGACGGTCGGCAGCACGAACAGCGCGGTCAGCAGACCGAGGAGCAGCCGCCGTCCCGGGAACGCGAAGCGAGCGACGACCCAGGCCGGGGCGAGGCCGACCACGATCGTGATCGCGGTCGACACGATCGCCTGCCAGAGGGTGAACCAGACGATCGACCACGTGCGGCCGCGGGAGAACGTCGTGCGGATCGAGTCGACGTCGACCGCTTCGACGACGAGGGTCGCGAACGGCCACAGGTAGAACACGACCAGGCCGGCGACGGGCAGCGCGACGAGCGCGACGACGAGCGTCGTCGGCACCCGGTTGGCGGCGACGCCGGTCATCGCCCGGCGCTCCCCCCGGCGGGGGTCAGCCGACGACCAGGTCGGTCCACTCGTCGATCCACGTCTCGCGGTTGGCGTCGACCTCCGCGGGGTCCAGGCCCCGGCTCGAGTCGGGGATCACCGCAAACTCGACGAAGACCGGGTCGAGCTCGACGCCCTCGTTCACCGGGAACACGAACACGTCGAGCGGGAGGGTGGCCTGGAACGAGGTCGAGATCAGGTGGTCGACGAGCCGGCGCGCCTCGTCGGGCCGGTCGGTCCCGGCGAGGACCCCGGCGAACTCGACCTGGCGGTAGCAGGTCGACTCGACGACCCCGGTGGGTGCCGCGTCGAGCTCCTCCTCGGCGAAGACGACCTCGAAGGGCGGGCTCGAGCCGTAGCTGACCACCAGCGGGCGATCGCCGCCGGCGTAGCTGAAGCGGTCGTAGTAGGCCTGGGTCCACCCGTCGACCACCTCGACGCCGTTGTCGCGCAGGCGTGACCAGTAGTCCTGCCAGCCGTCGACGCCGTACTCGTCGACGGTGGCGAGCAGGAAGGCGAGACCCGGCGACGACGAGGCGGGGTCCTGCACCACGAGCAGGTCGGCGTAGGCGGGGTCGGCCAGGTCGTCGAGCGAGCTCGGCGGTTCGATCCCCGCCTCGTCGAGCGCCGCGATGTCGTAGTTCACGCACACGTCGCCGAAGTCGACCGGGGTGGCCTCGCCCTCCGGGACCAGGTCGACGAAGCGCGACGGGACGGCATCGAGGCCATCCGCGACGTAGGGCTCGAAGACGCCCGAGTCGATGGCGCGGGAGATGAGGGAGTTGTCGATCCCCCACATCACGTCGCCCTCGGGGTTGCCGGCGGTGAGCTCGGCCTTCGAGAGCATCGTCCCCGCATCGCCGGCGACGAGGATCTCGACGTCGATCCCGGTGGCCTCGGTGAACTCGGCCAGGCTGGCGTTGAGGTCCGTGCCCTCCGTCGGGAACGACTCGTAGGTGACGAGGGTGACGGTTCCGCCGTCGCCCGACGTCGCGGTCCCGCCGGAGGGCGCGGTCGCCTCGACCGAGTCGGCCACGGCCGTGTCGTCGCCCCCGCCGGCATCCGTCGCGCTCGTCACGTCGGGGGAGGAGCTGTCGGGCGAGGCCGCGGCGGTGTCGGTCGTGGCGCCCCCGGTGCCGGCGGCGCCCTCCTCGACGGTCACGGTCGGGGCGTCGGCGGTGTCGGTGTCGGCGTCGGAGCAGGCCGCCGCGACGAGCGCGGCGACGGTCGCGAGCACGGCGAGGCGCGATCGGTGGTGCGTCGCTCGCCGCCGGTGGGGGGGCGGTGAGGCGTGCGTCGTGCGTCGCGGGTCGGTCGTGGTGGTGGGGTCCATGGTTCGGTGCGCTCCGGAGGTCGGGGTGTCGGCGGGTGGGCCGGGGGTGGGCCCGGCGGGGTTCGTGGTGCGGGTGCGGTCGTCGGTGGCGGACGGCCCGCGTGGTTCGGCGGCGGCCGTCACGGCGGCGTGGCGGGTGGTCATCGGGACCGCCTCCGGCGTCCGCCCGAGCGCTGGTCTCGAGGTGCGTCGGAGGGCACGTCGAACACGTGGACCACCCCCGACGACAGCGACACCGCGACGTCGCCGTCCGGGTCGGTGACCTCGTTGCTCACCGCGATGCCGGCCCCCGGTTGCAGTCGGTGGGCCTCGAGCGGCCACCGCACCCCGGTGATCGACACCTTGTCGCACGGGCGACCGAGCGTGATCAGCGACAGGGTCGAGCCGGGGGCGAGCCGCAGGGTCCGGCGGCCGGGCCCGTGCAGGACGTCGACGTGCTGGCCGCTCCACCACGCGTCGATCTCGGGGATCCCGGTGAGGTGCCGGGCGGCGAGCGCGCCGAGGGCGGCGAGGGTGTGATCGAGTCGGTCGCCGCCACCCACCATCGTGAGTCGCTCGGGGCGCATGTCGACCGCGACCGCCAGCGCGAGCTCGGTGTCGGTCCGGTCCTTGTCGGTGGGGTGCCGGGCGACGGTGGCGTTCTCCTTCGCCCACGCGACCCCCTCGTCGCTGACCGAGTCGCAGTCGCCGATGAGCGCCGACGGCCGGAGGCCGGCCGCGAGGGCGAGGTCCATCCCGCCGTCGGCTGCGAGCACCACCGCGTCGGGGTCGAGCGCCGCGATCACCTCGTCGTCGAGCGGCTCGCTGCCGGTGACGATGACGATCTGTGCGTTCACGGTGACGATTCCTCCGCCGGCATGATCCGGGTCAGGTTCTCGGGTCGGAGGCGGCGTGCCCCCCTCTCAGCCTGCCGATCCGCAGACTCCCCGTCGGGTTCGTGCCCGAGGGTACCCCGTCGTCGGCCGTGTCGGCGGGTCGTCCGCACCGGAGGTGCGCGCCCGTGCGCGAGACTCCGAGCCGTGCTCGACCGCGACGCCCCCGTGACCCTGATCGCGCAGCTCAGCGATCTCCACGTCGTCACGTCGGACACCGACGCCGAGCTGCACGTCGACAACGTCGCCCGAGTGCGGGCGGTGGTGAGCTCGGTGGTCCGCGAGGACGCGCCCGTCGACGCGGTGGTGATCACGGGCGACCTGGTGAACGACGAGCACCCCCGTGAGTACGAGGTGCTCGCCGAGCTGCTGGCGCCGATCGACGCCCCGGTGCTCGTCGTGCCCGGGAACCACGATTCGCGCGACCTCGTCCGAGAGGCGTTCCCCACCCTGGCGTGGGTCGACGCGGACCACGCGAGCTGGGTCGCCGAGGTCGCCGGGGTGCGCGTCGTGGGCCTCGACTCGACTCGGCCCGGTCATCCCGGCGCCGAGCTCGACGACGAGCGCGCTCGGTGGCTCGAGACCGTCCTCGCCGTCGGGTTCGACGGGCCGACGGTGATCGCGATGCACCACCCGCCGTTCGCCACCGGGATCGGGTGGATGGACGACTCGGGCTTCGTCGGTCGCGAGCTCTTCGTCGAGGTGCTCGCGACGTCGTCGGTCGATCGGATCCTGTGCGGGCACGTGCACCGACCGATCTCGTCGTCGGTGGCGGGGGTCGTCGCCCAGGTCGGTCTCTCGCCGGTCCAGCACGTCGCCCTCGATCTGCGTCCGGGGGCCCCGGTGTCGTTGGTGCGCGACCCGGTCGGGTACCAGGTGCTGCGGTTCGCGACCGGGGAGCGGGGCGGCGAGATCGTCGTCCACACCCGCTACGTCGACACCGTCGAGCGGCCGTTCCGGCCGCGCTGGGCCGACTCCGTCGCGCCCCCGTCCTGAGCGGGTCGTCCGCGCCGGTCCGGCGTCGACCGACCCCGCGGCTCGTCGTGTCCGCTCGTGAGCGGCGGGCCGAGCCCGGCGCGGTGAGGGCGTGGTCGGCTCAGCCGATCGTGTCGGGTCCCGGGAGGTGCAGCGCGCCGGCCGCCTCGATCTGCCCGGCGACCTGCAGCAGGACGTCCTCGCGGCCGTACGCGGCGCCGAGCTGCACGCCGATCGGCAGACCGTCGTCGACGTGCATCGGCAGGCTGATCGCCGGCTGGCCGCTGGTGTTGAACGGTGGCGTGAACGAGACGAACTCGGCCGCTCGCTTCATCGGCGCCATCGGATCCCCGTCGACGGCGTCGAGCTCCCCGATCCCGACCGGCGGCTCCGACAGGGTGGGAGACAGCAGCAGGTCCCACCCCCTGCGCCCACCACCCCTGCATCGCACGGCGGAACTCGTTCATCGACGCGACCGCCGCCGCGTACTCCGTGGCCGGGATCGAGTCGGCGAAGCGCGCCATCGCCCAGTTCACCGGCTCGACCTCGTCCTCGGTGAGATCGCGCCCGACGGCGGCCCCGAGGCGGGTGATCCCGAGCGCCATGTTCGTCGCCCAGATCGCCATGAACCGCCCGGAGAAGCTGGGGTCGGCGAGCACCCCGGGGGAACCGATCTCGACGTCGTGGCCGAGCCCCTCGAGCACCGAGGCCGCGCGGCGCGCCGCCTCGGCGCACGCATCGTGCACGGGGTGCCCGAGCGGGTGGTGATCGAGCAGGCCGATCCTCAGCCGACCGGGTTCGGCCCCGACCTCGGAGTAGGGCCGGTCGGGCCCCGGGGCCACCACGTTGTCCCCCGGCGCCGGTCCCCGCACGGCGTCGAGCAGGGTCGCGGTGTCGCGCACCGATCGGGTCACGGCGAACGCCACGCTGACGCCCGACTCGTCGCGCTCGGGACCCATCGAGGTGCGGCCCTGGGACGGCTTCAGCCCGATCAGCCCGCAGCAGGAGGCGGGGATGCGGATCGAGCCGCCCCCGTCGGAGGCGTTGGCCACCGGGACCATGCCCGCGGCGACGGCGGCGGCCGCGCCCCCCGACGAGCCTCCGGGGGTCCGCTCCGTCGACCACGGGTTGCGCGTCGGGCCGAACGAGGTCGGCTCGGTGACCGGGAGGGATCCGAGCTCGGGTGAGTTGGTCCGGCCCAGCGTCACCAGCCCGGCCGTGCGGAAGCGGGCGACGAGGGTGGTGTCGTGGCCCGAGACCGGCATCTCCCGCTGCAGCGCGAGGTTGCCGTCGGTCATCGGCCGGCCGGCCTCGTGCGCGAGCAGGTCCTTGAGCAGGAACGGGACACCACGGAACGGCGCCGACCCCGCGTCGGACCCGCCGCCGGAGTCGATCGCCGCCGCGGCGTCGCGGGCGGCGTCGAACCACCGCACGACCACGGCGTTGAGCGCACCGTCGAGCTCCTCGATGCGGGAGATGGCCGCCTCGGTGAGCTCGACGGCCGAGACCTCACCGGAGCGGACCAGCTCGGCCTGGGCGGTGGCGTCGAGCCAGCGCGTCTCGGCGGCGATCGTGGAGGAGTCGTCCATCCGTCGTTGCTACCACCCGGTGAGCGACCCGGTCGGACCCGACCGGTCGTGCGTGCGTTCCACATGACATCTCGGTGAGGCGCGACTACCGTCCGCACGGACACCAGTCCGGCGCACGAGCAGCCGGGCTCCGGTGCGGCCGTCGTGGGGGTGGTCGGTGTACGAGATGAACTCCAGACGCTTCGAACGTCTGCCCGTGCGCGTCGAGGACGTCGCCCGACGAGTCGGGTACGGGCTCATGGGGATGGGGGTCGGGCTGAGGTGGGAACCGCGCCCGGTGATCGTCCTCAGCCACATGAGAGCCGGATCCTCCCTCCTGAGCCGGGTGCTCGCCGACCACGCGGAGATCGCGGGGCACGGTGAGCTGCACCTCGCCTATCGACGGCCGTTCGATTTCGTCGCTGCACGCGGGAAGGTGGCCTGGGTCGAGTCGAGCTCATCGCCGTCGGCGGAGTTCTGGCTGGACAAGATCCTGCATCCGTGGCTGTTGGAGAAGGACGACTGGACGCTGCTCCTCGAACAGGACCCGAAGATCATCTTCCTCCTCCGACGTGCCGAGCCGACCGTTCGAAGCCTGATCGGCTCGTTCGGGATGTCCGAATCGGACTCGATCGACTACTACGTCTCGCGCGCCGAGCAGCTCGCCTGGTTCGGATCGAGGTTGGGTGAGCGGCTCGACAGCGTCTACGTGCAGTACTCGGATCTGACGGAACGCACCGATGCGACCTTGGAGCTGCTCGGACGGTACCTCGAGCTGAGCACACCGCTGTCGGCCCGATACGGGGACGTGTCCGATCGCGGGGTCGATCCCTCCGAGAACCTGTCGGCGGGGGTGATCCTGCGCGACGACGAGAAACCGGTGCGCCACGGGGAGGGAGCGGTCGTGCGCGGCTCCGCCAGATTGGACGGCGCGTACCGTGACGCACGGTCGCTGCTCTCCGACGTCTGCCAGACCGTGTGAGGTCCGGCGCCGCTCGGCGCTCGGCTCGGCGACGTGCACGGCCCTGGTCGTCGTCACGCCGCCGAGCGCTGTCCCCGCTCGACGAGGTTCGGCCCGTCGCGGACGACGACGGTGCCGACCTCGTGGTCCGCGCAGGCGCGCTCGATGATCTCGACCTGCTCGAGGGCGATCGCGTCGAGGGCGTCCTGGATGTCATCGTCGTCGTGGTCGTCGGCGGCGCCACCCGTGTCGCGGACGAGATCGGCGCAGCCGGTGCGCACGAGGCGGTCGCGCACCGCGTCGAGCAGGTCGTCTCGCGAGATGTGGGGGAGATCGACGATGACGGCCGTGGCCGTGGGGTCGCCGCTCGCGATGCCGCAGAAGGTGCTCCGGCACGTGCAACCGGCGTCGGCGCACTCGGCGGGGTCGGTCACCACCAGCTCGCCCTCGATGGCGCGACGGGCCACGCTGGGGTGCCTGCGCCGCTCCTCCTGGTGTCGGTCGTGTGCGTCGGTGGTGGCCACGAGGACTCTCATCGGCGTGCTCCTGGTTCGTTCGTCGTCGGTCGTGCGGTACCCGCCCCACTGTGACGACGGGGTGCCACGGAGATGGTGGATCGGCCCGCGGCGCGCTCCACGCCGTGCGCCTCGATGAGCGCCGGAGCGTCGCGGTCGCGTGCCTCCCCTAACGTCGGGCGCGTGGGCAGGTGGGCATCGGTGGCGGTGGTGGCGACGGCGATCCTGATCGCGGGGTGCGCCGACCCGACCGGCGGCGACGACGTCGTGGCGGGCACGGACGGCCCGGCTCCATCGATGCGCGACGTCCGCTCCGTCGGCACCGCCGACCTCGACACCGCCGACCTCGACACCGCCGACCTCGACACCGCCGTGCGTCCCGTCACCGTCGAATCGGTCGACCTCGAGCTGGTCGCGACCTTCGAGAGCGCCGTCGACGTCGTGCACCATCCCCTCGACGGCTCGATGCACGTGGTCGAGCACGCCGGCCGCGTGGTGCGCCTCGACGGCGACGGCGACGCTGTGGTCGTGCTCGACATCACCGACCGCCTCGTCGGCCACGACGACGAGCAGGGACTGACCGGCCTGGAGTTCGCAGCCGACGGACGCCACGCCTGGATCCACCACACCCCCGCCGACGGCGCGACCGTGGTGTCGGAGGTGGCGGTCGACGCCGACGGGCGCTTCGACGTCGGCAGCGAGCGGGTGCTCATCGACATCGGCGGTCCTCCCGGCAACAACCACAACGGGGGCGATCTCCTGCTGCGCGACGACGGCACCCTGCTGATCGCCATCGGCGACGGCGAGGCCGCGATCCGCGTCGAGGGCGAGGCGCCGATCCCGACCGACGATCCCCACCGGCACGCGAGCGACCCGACCGAGCTGCGCGGGTCGATCCTGCGCGTCCGCCCGACGCCGGACGACGCCGAGCCGTACGCGATCCCGGACGACAACCCCTTCGCCGACGGTGCGCTCACCCTCGACGACGGGACGGAGGTCGCCGGTGCTCCCGAGGTCCTCGCGTGGGGGCTCCGCAACCCGTGGAAGATCGCCGTCGACCAGCCGTCGGGCACGCTGTGGATCGCCGACGTCGGCAGCGCGTCGGCCGAGGAGCTGAACGCGGTCGCACCGCGCGACGGTCGCCCGGCCGGTTGGGCCGCCGACTTCGGGTGGAGCGCGTTCGAGGGGACCGACCGGCGCGACGCCGACGTCACGCCGGCGGGGTCCGACCCGGTGGATCCGGTCCACGTCTACGACCACGCCGACGGTCGCTGCGCCGTGTCGGGTGGCGAGGTGTACCGCGGCGACGACGTCGAGGGGTTGCGGGGCGGGTACGTGTTCGCCGACTTCTGCGCCGGTTCGGTCTGGGTGCTCGACCCGACGACCGGGGAGGAGCGCCGGATCGCGGAGGGCATCCCGGGGATCTCGGCCGTGCGCGCCGGGCCCGACGGCGAGTTGCACGTGGCGAGCTGGTTCGGCGAGGTCCACCGCATCGTCCCCGCCTGAGCGCTCCGGCCGGGACGTCGCGCCGGGGGCGCCGCGTGTCCGACGCCCGACCCGCGGGCGTCGACGCGCTGCGGTCGTGACGTCAGATCGGTCGCGTCGCGAGCATCGAGTACTGCATCGGCACGAGATCGACCTGGTCGTCGGGGAGGTGGAACGTCTCGTCGCGCTCGATCTGGTGGTCGAGCAGGCGCCAGTCCAGGAAGCGGTGCTCGTCCAGGACGTCGACGCGCAGCCCGACGCTGACGAGCGCCCCGAACACCTCGCCGATCCCGTGGTTCCACTCGTGGGTCACCGATTCGGAGATCGTCTCACCGCCCGTGTCCACGTACGTCTCCGCCGAGTCGAAAGTGAGCGGGTGGGTCGTCTCGAAGTAGGGGTGGCGGATGCGCAGCTCGGTGTCGTCGCGCGCGTCGTCGAGGGCGAACGCCATCGGGTGCGTCTCGCGCACGTAGAGCCGCCCGCCGGGGCGGACGAGGTCGCCCACGACGCGGCCCCACCGCGCGATGTCCGGCAACCAGTTCAGGGCGCCGACCGAGGTGTAGACGAGATCGAAGGTCGCGCCCTCGAGCGCCTCGACGGCGTCGTCCACGGTGGAGAGCACGAAGTCCGCGGCGGTGCCGGTCGACGCGAACAGCTCGCGTGCGGCGGCGAGCGACACCGGCGACTGGTCGAGACCGGTCACCCGGGCACCGAGGCGGGCCAGCGACAGGGTGTCGGTGCCGATGTGGCACTGCAGGTGCAGCACCCGGACGCCGTGCAGGTCGCCGAGGTACCCACGGTCGAAGTCGATCACCGCGCTCAGCAGGGTTCGGTCGTCGCGGTAGCGGTCGAGCCGGTACCCCGTCGTCGGGCGCGCGTGCAGCGCGGCGCGCTCGTCCCAGTTGCGGCGGTTCTGCTCGACGAGATCATCGGTCGACATCGACCCAGGCTCGCGCACCGGGCCGCCGGTCGCGCACCCGGTTTCACCAGCGTCGCGCTCCCCGGCGAGCCGGTCGGCGAACACGCGTGCGATCCCGTCGGGGGAGCGCTCGTGGGTACCGTGGTGCGCATGGGACTGCTCAACGCGCGCAACCTGAAGATGGCCAAGGACCTGCTGGAGAAGAACCGCCACCGCGTCGGTGACGTGGTCGGCAAGGCCGGCGAGAAGCTCGACGAGCTCTCCGACGGCAAGACCGCGAAGGTGACGTCGAAGGCGGCCGACGCGGCGCAGAGGTACTCGGCGGGAGCGACCGGCGCGCCGGCGGCGCCGGCCGGGCCGGGGACGTCCGCGCGGTCGGCGACGACCGCGCAGGAGCCGGGGCGCGACCGCGAGGCGGCGAGAGCCAGCGACGCGGGCGCCGACCCCGGTGCTCGTCGCGACGACTCCTCGACGTCTGCGGGCCCCTCGGGCGACGCCGCGGCGCCGTCGGACGATCGCGGCGGCTCGTCCGAGTCGAGCGGCTCGGCCGTGCGCAGCGTGGCCGACGCCGTCACCGGGTGGATCGACCGTGCCGCCGACCGGGCGGAGGCGAGCAACGCCGCCCGCTCCGGCGACGGGCGCTCCTCGTCGGGCGGCGGCCGACGGAGCTGAGCGGGCCCGTCAGGCGGTGACGGCCTCCTCGACGCGACCGTCGGCGTGACGGGCGAAGCGGGTGCCGTCCGTCCCGTGGGTGGGATCGGGCCGGTCCCACGGCCAGCCCCCGAACTGGGTCGCGCGGTAGTCCGCGAACGCCTGGCGGATCTCGTCGTCGGTGTTCATCACGAACGGCCCCTGCTGGGCGACCGGCTCGCCGATCGGACGGCCCTGCATCACCAGCAGCTCCGCCGCGCCGGCGCTCGCCACCTCGATCGCGCGCGTGGCGTCGACGACCGCTCCGGTGGCCGACCCGACGGCCTCGCCGTCGACGGTGATCCCGTCGCCGTCGAACACGTACAGCACGCGGGCCACCCCCTCGGCCGCGCTCGGCATCGTCCACGACGACCCGGCGTCGAACGACGCGTGCCACAGCGCCACGTCGGCGCGGGGGTCCGATGCGTAGGACGCCGGGGGCGGGTTCGGCGGGGTGTCGTCACCGAGAGCGCCGGCGATCACGGTGACCGTGACGGCCGGTCCGTCGGGACCGGCGCCGGGGGTGGGGACGACGTGGCGCGGGATGTCGTGGTCCCACAGCATCGTGAAGTGGGGATCGACCATCTTGTCGGCCGCGGGCAGGTTCATCCAGATCTGGAACAGCTCGAGGGTGTTCGGGCCGTCGGTGTCGAGCAGGGGGAACATCTCGGCGTGCTGGATCCCGGCCCCGGCGGTCATCCACTGCACGTCACCGCGCCCGTAGCGCGCGGTGGCGCCGAGCGAGTCGGCGTGGTCGATCAGGCCGCGCCGCACGAAGGTGATCGTCTCGAAGCCGCGGTGCGGGTGCTGCGGGAACCCCGGCACGTGGGAGCCGTGGTACATCCGCCAGCCCTCGGACGGCGCGAAGTCGTTCCCGATCGGGCGCCCGGCGAGCGAAGCGTCCGGGCCGAGGCGCCCGTCCGCGGCCGGGTAGTGGTCGAGGTGGTGGACGCAGAACAGGAACGGGTCGATCGTCGGCCACCGGAAGTCGAGCGGGACGGTCTGCAGGACGGCGGGTTCCATGCGTCCAGGATACGGGCTCGCCGTCGGACCCGTCAGGAGGCGGGCGTCGGGGCGGACGTCGGGGCGCCGATGGGAGCGAGGCCCCGCGTCGCGGCCACGTCGTCGTCGTCGACGAACCAGCTCGCGATCGCGGCGGGGAGCATGATCAGCCCCATCGCCAGGAAGCCCCACTGGTACGCCGGCAGCCGATCGATCGCCGGGGCGGAGTCCCCGCCGACGGACGACACCTGCGCCGCGATCACCGAGGCGGCGAGAGCGACGCCGGTGGCGAACGCGATCTGGCGCTGGGTGTTGAACACCGATGTCGCACGGGCCGTCTCGGCGTTGGAGATCGTCGCGTACACCGCGGTCTGGATCGACACGAACACCATCCCGACGGAGGCCCCGCGCAGGAACGATCCGAGAGCGATCTGCCACAACGGGGTGTCGAGGTCGGCGAGCGCGAACCCGCCCGTGAAGACGGCGGTCGCGATCGCTCCGACCACCATCAGCCGGCGGGGGCCGATCGCTCGGTAGACGCGCTTGCCCAGCACGTTGGACACGAGGAAGATCGCCGCGGCCTGCGGCGCCTGCACCAGGCCCGACTGCGTGGCGCTCAGCCCGCGCAGGGTCTGCATGTACAGGGGCAGCACGAAGATCCAGCCGAAGAACCCGGCGTACACCATCGACGCCGAGATGTTCACGATCCGGAACAGGCGGTTGGTGAACAGCCTCAGCTGCAGCATCGGGCGCTCGAGGCGGAGCTCGACGACGACGAGCGTCACCAGCGACGCCGCGCCGGCGACGAGGGCGAGCGACGTCACCGCCGAGGTCCACCCCCGCTCCGGTCCGGTCGACAGGGCGTAGATCAGCAGCGTCACCCCGGTGACCGAGAGCACCAGGCCCCGCACGTCGAGGCGGCCGGGGGCGTCGTCGCGCTCCTCGCGCAGCCACAGCGCTGCGAGGACGAGCCCGATCGCCCCGACCGGCAGGTTGACCAGGAAGATCCACCGCCACGAGGTGTTGTCGACCAGGACCCCGCCGAGGATCGGACCGATCGCGGGAGCGACGACCGCGACGCTGAGCACCCCGACCGTCGCGGTCGAGCGCTCCTCGAGCGGGAACGCGCGGAACAGCATCGCGCTGCCGATCGGGGTGATCAGCCCTGCGCCGAGCCCCTGCAGGATCCGGAACCCGACGAGCGCCGACAGGCTCGGAGCCGCTCCGCACGCCCCGGACGCGACGACGAACACCACGAGGGCGGTGAGGAACATCGTCTTGGTGCCGAAGCGATCGCCGAGCCACCCCGCCGCCGGGATGGACGCCGCCAGCGCCAGCAGGTAGGCCACCGCCACCCACTCGATGTCGGTCGACGACACGTCGAACTCGCGCGCCAACGTCGGGAGGGCGACGTTGACGATCGTCCCGTCGATGATCGTCATGAACAACCCGACGATGTAGACGACCATCACGCGGTAGCGGTAGCGCATCGGCGCCGACGCTACGGCACCCACCCCGCCGGCCCGCCGTCCGCGACCCGTGCCCGGCACGAACGACGCCGCGCGACGCCATGCTGGAGGCTGCGATGGCGAGATCGACACGACGCCGGAGCCGACGACGGCACGACGGCCCGGGGCGCGGCGCGCCCGCGGACCCGGCCGTCGTGGCAGCGCGCCGCGAGGCCCGCCGCAGCTCGGTCGAGGCGCTGCGGACGGGTGATCGACTGGTTCCCCCGGCCGACCTGCCGATCGCGGAGCGCCGCGACGAGCTGATCGCGGCGATCCGCGACCACCCGGTGGTGATCGTGGCGGGGGAGACCGGTTCGGGCAAGAGCACCCAGCTCCCGAAGATGTGCGTCGAGGCGGGTCGCGGCGTGGAGGGGATGATCGGGCACACCCAGCCACGGCGCGTCGCGGCACGCACGATCGCCGAGCGGATCGCGGACGAGATCGGCAGCCGGGTCGGGGCCGAGGTCGGGTCGTCGGTCCGCTTCGACGACAACGTCGGTGACGCGACCCTCGTGCGGGTGATGACCGACGGCATCCTGCTCGCGGAGATCCAGCGCGACCCGATGCTGGGTCGCTACGACACGCTGATCATCGACGAGGCGCACGAGCGCAGCCTGAACATCGACTTCGTGCTCGGCTACCTCCGCCGGCTGCTCGAGCGCCGTGACGACCTGAAGGTGGTGGTCACCTCGGCGACCATCGACACCGAGCGGTTCGCCGACCACTTCTCGACCACCGACGACGACGGTCGCGTCGTGCCCGCACCGGTGGTCACGGTGTCCGGGCGGACCTTCCCGGTGGAGGTGCGCTACCGACCGTTCGGGGAGGGCGCCCTCGGGGCCGAGCACGGCGCAGGCGGCGGTGGCGGCGGAGGCGGCGGCGGGGGTGGGCGGACCGACGGACGCGACCAGCTCGACGCGATCGTCGACGCGCTCGACGAGCTGGCCGAGGACGGCGACGGCGACGTGCTCGTGTTCCTCTCCGGCGAGCGCGAGATCCACGACGCCGCCGACGCGATCCGCGACCGCGGACGACCGGGGACCGAGGTGCTCCCGCTGTACGCCCGCCTCGGGTCCGCCGAGCAGAAGCGCGTCTGGCAGCCCCACCGCGGCCGGCGCGTCGTGCTCGCGACCAACGTCGCGGAGACGTCGATCACCGTGCCGGGGGTGCGCTACGTCGTCGACACCGGGACCGCCCGCATCTCGCGGTACTCGCGCCGGTTGAAGGTCCAGCGACTCCCCGTGGAGCCGATCTCGCAGGCCTCGGCGAACCAGCGGGCCGGCCGGTGCGGGCGCGTCGCTCCGGGGATCTGCATCCGCTTGTACCCCGAGGACGACTTCGCCGAGCGCCCGGAGTTCACCGAGCCCGAGATCCTGCGGACCAACCTCGCCTCGGTGATCCTGCAGATGGCGAGCATCGGCCTCGGCGACCTCGCGCGCTTCCCCTTCGTCGAGGCGCCGGACCACCGCTCGATCCGCGACGGCGAGCTGCTGCTCGAGGAGCTGGGCGCGATCGGGCCCGGCACCGGCGGTCGCGACGGCGGGGTGCGGCTGACGAACGTCGGACGCCGCCTCGCCCGGCTCCCCGTCGACCCCCGCCTGGGCCGGATGCTGCTCGAGGCCGACCGGCTCGACTGCGTGCGCGAGGTGCTGGTGATCGTCTCCGCGCTGTCGATCCGCGACGTGCGCGAGCGTCCGACCGAGGGGCGCGAGAGGGCGAACGAGCTGCACCGCCGCTTCGACGTCCCCGGCTCCGACCTGCTCGGGATCGTCGCCCTGTGGGACCACCTGCGCGAGCGGCAGCGGGAGCTGTCGGGGAACCGGTTCCGACGGATGTGCCGCGACGAGTTCCTCCACCACCTGCGATACCGCGAGTGGGTCGACCTGCACCGCCAGCTGAAGCGGGTCGCGGCCGATCTCGGGATCACCGCCGGGACCGACGACGCCCACCCCGATCACGTCCACCGGGCGCTGCTGAGCGGGCTGCTGTCCCACATCGGGATGCGCCGGCGGGAGTCGCGGAACTTCTCCGGTGCGCGTCAGGCCGAGTTCGTGATCGCTCCCGGGTCGGTGCTCACCCGCACGCCGCCGGCGTGGGTGATGGCCGCCGAGCTCGTCGAGACCGACCGGATCTACGCGCGTCGCGTCGCGTCCATCGACCCCCGGTGGGCCGAGGAGGCGGGGGAGCACCTCGTCAAGCGGTCGCACGGCGACGTCCGCTGGGACCCGGAGCAGGGGCGCGCCGTGTGCACCGAGCAGGTCACGCTGTTCGGTCTGCCCCTCGTCGCCGACCGCGTGGTCGGCTTCGACCGCATCGACCGCGACGAGGCGCGGGCGTGGTTCATCACCAAGGCGTTCGTGGAGGGACCCGAGTCGGGGACCCGTGCGCGCGCCACGGCCGGCGACCACGGCGAGGCGGCGTGGCGCTCGCGGCACCCGTTCCTCGCGCGCAACGACGCCGTGCTCGACCGGTTGGCGACCATGAGCGCCCGCACCCGCGGCGTGGAGATCGTCGACGACGACGCCCTGTTCGCCTTCTACGACGAGCGCCTCGGTGAGGAGGTGACCAGCACCGCCCGCTTCGACCGCTGGTGGAAGCGGGAGTCGCAGCGCCGCCCCGACCTGCTCGAGCTCACCGACGACGCGGTGCGCGACCTCGTCGGCGACCACCACGTCGGTCTCGACCGGTTCCCCGACCTCTGGCGCCAGGGCGACGTCGAGCTCCCGCTCACGTACCGGTACGCACCGGGCGAGCCCCTCGACGGGGTGACGATCCACCTCCCGCTGACCGGTCTCAACCAGGTGAGCGACGACGGCTTCGACTGGCAGGTGCCCGGCCATCGCGACGAGCTCGTCGAACAGCTCGTGCGGTCGCTCCCGAAGGCGATCCGTCGCGAGCTGATCCCGTTCGGCGAGACCGTCGACGCCGTCCTCGACCGGCTCGGAGAGCCGTCGGGTCGCCTCGTGGACCGCCTCGCCGAGGTGGTCGCCGATGTGAGCGGCGTGACGGTCCGCCCGTCCGCCTTCGACCCCGCGGCGATCGACGACCACCTGCGCCTGAACATCGTCGTGTCCGACTCCGAGGGGGAGGTCCACGACGTCGGGTTCGACCTCGGCGAGATCCGGGCCCGGCTCGCCGGCTCCGCTCGCTCCTCGATCGCCGCGGCCGCCGCGATCGAGGAGCGGCGCGGGTTGACCACCTGGGACGTGGGAGACCTGCCCCGGGTGGTGGAGTCGAGCGACGCCGGGATCGGGGTGCGTGCCCACCCCACCCTGCTCGACGTGGGCGACAGCGTGTCGCTGCGCGTCGTCACCACCCCCGAGCTCCAGCACCGGGCGATGCGCGGCGGGGTCCGTCGGCTGCTCCTGCTCGACGGCGCCGCCCCCACCCGCCCCGCGATCGAGCGGCTGATCACCGGAGCCGGGCGCCTCGCTCTCGCCGGGGCCGACCTCGAGTCGGCCGCGATCGTGGACGACTGCATCCACGCGGCGATCGACGCGGTGATGGACGAGCACGGTCGGCTCCCCTGGACACGAGCCGACTACGACGACCTGCGCGCCGAGGTCAGGGCGAAGGCGGCGAACCGCGCCGGGGTCGCGCTCGCCGGGGCCGTCGCCGTCGTCGTCGCCGCGAACCAGGTGCGCCAGACGCTCGCTCGGCTGCGCGCACCGAGCCTGCACGAGTCGGTGGAGGACGCCAACGCGCACCTCGGCCGACTCGTTCGTCCGGGGTTCGTCTCGGCCCACGGCGTCGGCCGCCTGGGCGACATCGAGCGCTACGTGCGGGCCATCCGCCACCGCCTCGACCACCTCGCCGGCCACGCCGAGCGAGACCGGGCCCGCGTCGCGCAGGTGGCCGGGCTCGAGGCGCGCCACGCCCGTCTGGTCGACCACCTCCCGCCGGGGGGCATCACCACCGAGGTCGCCGAGCTGCGGTGGGCGCTCGAGGAGCTGCGGGTCCAGGTGTTCGCCCAACCCGTCGGGGTCGTCGGATCGGTCAGCCCGACCCGCATCGACCGTCGCCTGTCGTCGCTCGGCGCCTGAGCGGGCGCCGGTGCCCGAGGCGGTGCCGCGGAAGCGGGATGGACGAGACCGACCGGTCGCGCCGGTCGACGGATCGTGCCGGACGCCCGAGCGAGGGGGTGATCCAGGAGGTGATGGGAGGGCGGTCCACGTCGCAGCGTTCCACGACCGGCTCCCGCTCGATCGGGCCGCCGAGCGGCTCGCCGCTCAGGCCGCGACGACGAACGTGGACCGCGCGGCGTCGTCGCGTCGCGACGATCGGGCCAGGCGCAGCACCACGTGGCCGAGCGCCCGCTCGCGCACCGCACGCGGCTCGTGCTCGTCGGCGACGATGTCGGTCAGCACGTCGCTCACCCCGGCGGTGCGGGCGGCGTCGAGGAGCTCGGCGACGTCGTGGCGACGGGCGTCGAAGCCGTCGCGCACGACGGACTCGGCGATGGTGGTGGCGAGGAGGGTGTCCATGACCTCACGGTACGGACGCCGCTTCATCGAAGCTAGCGATGATCAGGCATCATCGTCATCAGATATCGTGATGTCCATGGGATCGCTCGGAGACGTGGACGCACGCCACCTGTCCGCGCTGGTCGCCGTCGTCGAGGAGGGGACCTTCGCACGCGCCGCCGCGACGCTCGGCTTCACGCAGTCGGCGGTCAGCCAGCAGATCGCCCAGCTCGAGCGGGCCGCCGGCGTCTCGGTGTTCGATCGCCAGCCGGGGCCCCGTCCGGTGCGCCTGACACCGGCCGGGCGGAGCGTGCTCGCCTTCGCCCGCCGCTCCCTCGCAGCCGTCGCGGAGATGGACGGCGAGCTCGACCGGCTGCGGCGCGGGGTGACCGGCCGCCTGGTGATCGGCACCTTCCAGTCGTTCTCCTCGGAGATCCTCCCGGCGATCGTCGGGACGATGCGCCGTGACGCTCCAGAGGTGGACCTCGTGCTCGTCGAGACCGACGACGTCACGGTGCTGCGGCGTGACGTGCTCGCCGGCGACACGGACCTCGCGTTCACCATCGAGACCGACGGCGACCCGATGCTGCGCACCGAGCTGCTCGGCCTCGACCCCTTCGTCGTGATCGCGCCCGTCGCCGAGGCGACGGGATCGACGGCGACCCCCGCCGACCTCGACGGACGGGTCTTCGTCGGTCAGGCCCTCCACGACACCTGCCAGCTGATGATCGACGACCGGCTCGCCGGCATCGGGGTGCGACCGGAGTACGGGTTCCGGTTCCACGACAACGGAGCGGTGCAGAGCATGGTCCGCTCGGGGATGGGGTGGTCGGTGATGCCGTCGCTCGCCGTCAACCACGACGACCCGGGGATCGTCGTGCTGGAGCTCGATCCGCCGATCGCGCCGCGGTCGGTGCACATCATCCGGGCGAGGGATCGGACGTTGCCGGGCGCGGCCGAGCGCTTCGTCGAGATCGCGCGCGAGGTCTCCTCGCGTTCGCTGGCCGATCCCGACGTGGCCGACGACGCGAGCGTCGGAGCCCCCGGCGGGGTGGCGTAGCGTCGGGCGCGTGCCCGACGAACGCGACCTCGACCGCAGCACCGCACGCACCGTCGAGCTGCTCCAGACCCTGATCCGCAACGAGTGCGTGAACGACGGCACCGTCGAGTCGGGGTTCGAGTCGCGCAACGCCGACGTCCTCGAGCAGGTGATCGCGGGTCCCGGGGTGGCGATCGAGCGCTTCGAGCCCGTCGCGGGCCGGGCGTCCATCGTCGGGCGGATCGAGGGGAGCGACCCGGGCGCCCCGTCGCTGTGCCTGATGGGCCACACCGACGTCGTCCCGGTCCACGCCGAGGGGTGGCGCCACGACCCCTTCGGAGGTGAGCTCATCGACGGTGAGGTGTGGGGTCGCGGAGCGGTCGACATGCTCAACCTGACCGCGTCGATGGCGGTGGCGTTCCGTGACCTCGCCGACTCCGGTCTCCGGCCCACCGGCGACCTGATCTACCTCGCCGTCGCCGACGAGGAGTCGGGGAGCGCGCACGGGGCGCGATGGATGGCCGACAACGCCGCCGACGCGATCCGCGCCGACTACGTGCTGACCGAGAACGGCGGGCTGCACTCCGGCACGCCCGACGCACCCGTCGTCGGGATCAACGTCGCCGAGAAGGGGGTCGCCTGGCGCCGACTCGTCATCCGCGGGACGCCGGGCCACGGCTCGATGCCGTTCCGCAAGGACAACGCGCTGGTGACCGCGGCCGGGGTCGTGCAGCGCCTGGCCGAGTACCGCCCCGCACCCCGACTGACCGAGCTCTGGCGGGCGCGCGTCGAGGCGCTCGGCCTCGACGCCGAGACGACGCGCCGCCTGCTCGACGTCGACGAGATCGACGCGCTGCTCGACGAGCTCCCCTCGGTCGACGCCGCGGCCCACCTGCACGCCTGCACCCACACCACCTTCTCGCCCGACCTCATCGCGGGCGACACGATGAAGACCAACGTCATCCCCGACCGCGTGGTCGTCGAGGTCGACGTGCGCACACTGCCCGGTGAGGGCCCCGACGAGGTCGCCGAGCACCTGCGCGCCGCCCTCGGCGACCTCCACGACGCCGTCGAGGTGACGTCGATGATGGACGACGTCGCGTCGACGAGCCGGACCGACACCGCTCTGTGGGATGCGCTCGGGCGCGCGGTCGCCGTCCCCTTCCCCGGGGCGCGGCTGTCGCCGCAGCTCGTGGTCGGGTTCACCGACGCCCGGATCCACCGGGAGATGGGCGCGGTCGCGTACGGGGCCGGGTTGTTCAGCCCCGAGCTCGACGCCGCCGAGTTCGGCGCCCGCTTCCACGGCCACGACGAGCGCATCGACGTCGACTCGCTCGCGCTCACCACCCGCCTGTGGGGGCGGGTGGCGACCGACCTGCTCGGCTGACGCCCGCGATCGCAGGCGATCCTCGGCCCGGCCGAGCGGGGACGGTGCCCGTCGGGGCCGAACCGACGGGTACCGTCGCCCCATGACGACACCAGCGACCATCGAGCGCCGACGCTTCGCAGACGAGCTCCTCGCCGCCGGGCCCGACGCGCCCACGCTGTGCGAGGGGTGGACGACCCGCGACCTCGCCGCCCACGTGGTGCTGCGCGAGACGCGCCCCGACGCCGCGGTCGGGGTCGTGGCGCCCTTCTTGTCCGGCTACACCGACAAGGTGCAGCAGCGCATCGCGCGCGACGACTACGACGAGCTGGTCGAGTCGGTGCGCACCGGGCCCCCGGCCTGGTCTCCGACGCGCATCGAGCGGATCGACCGGGCGGTGAACACCGCGGAGTTCTTCGTCCACCTCGAGGACGTCCGCCGTGGCGGGGACGACTGGTCGCCGCGTGCCCTGGACACCAGCCTCCAGGCCGACATCCACGCCTCTCTGTCGCGCGTCGCCAAGCTGCTCACGCGCCGTTCGCCGGTCGGGGTGGTGCTCGAGCCCGACGACGGCCACGCGCCGATCGTGGCGAAGCGCGGTGAGCCGACCGTCCACGTCCGCGGCGGCGTGGGTGAGCTGATGCTGTTCGTCTACGGGCGCGCCGACCAGGCGGCCGTCGAGCTCGACGGCACCGACGACGCGGTCGCGCGCCTGCGCTCCGCGTCGTTCGGGTTCTGATCAGCCGGCGCGGTAGCGGCCGGGGTCGACCTCGGCCGCCTCGCCGCGCCGGATCATCCGTGCGACGTGCATCTCGGCGCTGCGGCGCTCGACGGAGTCGACGAACGCCATCTCGACGTGGGGCCGGTAGATGAAGCGGTGCTCGACCATCTCGTCGATCGTGCGGGGCTCGGCGAGGAAGTCGAGCATCTCGCCGTGCCGGCGCCCGATGACGGAGTGGAACGCGTCGAGGAGCTCGACGAACCGCTCGCGGCCGTCGATCACGCCCTTGTGGTGGAACGTCACGTAGTGCTCGGCGTCCTCGTCGCGGACGCGCACCAGGCTGTCCTCGAAGTCGTCGAGGTCGCTCCACACGTCGCCGTAGTACGGCCCGAAGCCGGTGAGGTCGATGTCGGAGAGGAAGAACACCTCGCCGATCCGGAACCCCGAGTGGCCACGGGTGTGGCCCGGGAGGTGGACCGCCTCGATGCGCGCTCCGCCGAGGTCGAAGACGTGGCCGTCGGAGAAGCCCGTGGCATCGGGGCGAGGTGCGTAGTGGAACTCCTCGACCACGGTCTGCTCGAAGTCGCTCCGGGCCTCGCCGGTGAGGCCGTAGACCTCCATCAGCCCGTCGAGCGAGGTGACGCCGGGGAGGTCCTCGTGGTGGACGTGGACGCGGGCGTCGCCGAACAGGGAGTTCCCGGCGACGTGGTCCTCGTGGCTGTGGCTGTTGATCACCGCGTCGACCGGTGCCGGCACCCCGCCGCGCGCGACGACGTCGATCGAGGGGTCGATGACCACGGTCTCGGCCGATCCGCGCACGAGGAGCGTGTTGCCCGACGGGTAGCCGCCCCGCTCGGCTCCGCCGAGCACGCTCACCGACGCGCTCAGCCGGCGCTCGTCGTCACCCCAGTCGACCGTCTGCGCACCCACACGCCAGACCCTACGCGCAGCGCGGGCGCGGGCGCGGTCCGGCCGTGATGGCCGCCGTGGCGGTCAGGTGCCGGAGGGGGTCTCGCCGGGCTTGAGGTCGAGCGACGCCGAGTTCATGCAGAAGCGGTCGCCGGTCGGGCGCGGACCGTCGGGGAACACGTGGCCGAGGTGGGCTCCGCAGTTCGCGCACGTCGCCTCGGTGCGCACCATGCCGAGGGAGCGGTCCTCGTGCAGCGACACCTTCGCCGGGTCGAGCGCTTCGGTGAAGGACGGCCATCCCGAGCCGGAGTCGTACTTCGCCTCCGAGGAGAACAGCTCCTCGTCGCACACGATGCAGTGGTAGACGCCGGGCTCCTTGGTGTCGTGGTAGACGCCGGAGAACGCCCGTTCCGTCCCGGCGTTCTGCGTGACCTGGTACTGGAGGTCGGTGAGGCGCTGCTTGAGCTCGTCGTCGGTGGGGATCCGGGTGTCAGCCATGACCACAGGCTGCCCGCTCGACGGCCCGACCACACCCGGTCGGCGGGGCGGCCCGGCCGACGCGGACGAGCCGATCCGGGTTCGCGGGAGCCGGATCGACGCGACACCGTGGAGGCCGGGCGCGAGCGCAGCGCTCGCTCGGGCGGTCAGTCGAGGGGGCGCCCATCGAGCTCGACCTCGGCGCCGATCTGGCGGAGGAAGGTCAACGAGTCCCAGGTGTCGACCCGTCGGGTCACGAGCCCCTCGTGGACGGTGAGCCACATCACCCCTGGGATCTCGATCGGGGTGAGGTCGTAGATCGCGATGAACCGGTACAGCACCACGAGGTCGGTGCCCGACTCGCGGTGGTGCTCGACGAGGTCCTCGATCTGGTAGCGCCGGTCGGCGAAGGCGCTGAGGAAGTGGGGCAGCCGTCGTCGGTACTCCTCGCGACCGATGCAGTCCGACCCGAGCTCGCTGCGGTGCTCGTTGCGGAAGGCGTCGGCGACGTGGGACGCGATCGCGTCCGGGTCGTTCGCGGTGAACGACTCGAGGAAACCCGTCGCCACCTCGATCGCGGTCCGCATCCGCGACGACGCTAAGCGCTCACCGTCGCCCGTCGCGCATCATCGACCGACGTCACGCACCGGGGTGCGCTGCGCGCGGCGTGGCGGTGCGTCGTCGGGCGTCGAGCGCTCACGTCCCGTCGAGGAGGCGGTCGAGGGCGTCGTGGGTGCGCTCGACGTCGTCGCGCTCCTCGTGCTCGAGTCGCGAGAGGTAGGTCAGCGCGACCCAACCGTCCTCGACGAGCCCCGCGTCCGTGGCCGGGTCGACGTCGATCTTGTCGCCCCACGACATCTCCACCCCGTACACCCCGTGACGCCCCTCGATCGCGACCAGCTCGGCCGAGGCCATCGCCCGTGGCGGGCTCTGGCCGACCGGAGCGTGGCGCCACCCCTCGAGCTCCCCGATCGGTCGATCGGGGACGTTGAGGTTCACCACGATCACCTCGTCGGGCATGTCGTCGACGAGCGACTGGACGACCGCCCGGGCGACCTCGGCGGCGGTCTCCCACCGCAGACCGGCGACGAGGTCGTCCCACGCCTGCCCCTCGACGCTGAAGCCGTGGACCGCCTGGCTCACGGCGACCCCGGAGACGTGGCCGTTGCGGCCGGTGAGCGCCGCGCCGATCGTGCCGGAGTGGTACACCGACCGACCCACGTTCGCCCCCGGGTTGATCCCGGACACGACGAGGTCGAACGGGTCGCCGAACGCGCCCAGGCGGGCGAACATCACGCACAACCCCGGCGGGCCGTCGACGGTCCAGGTCTCGGCGTCGCAGTCGGGGATGCTCGAGCGGGTCACCACCGGCTCGATCAGGTGCAGCGCGCCCAACGAAGCGCCCGCCCCGGAGAACTCCCGGTCGGGTGCGACGACGACGATCTCGTGGTCGCCCTCGAGGGTGCACATCGAGCGGACCAGGACGTGCAGCCCGATCGAGTCGATGCCGTCGTCGTTGGTCACCAGGATGCGCATGCCACGCATCCTGGCAGGGTCGCCGAGCGCGGCGACGTCCACGTGACCGATCCGACACGCCGTCGCGGGCGGCCGGCGGTGGCGCTCACCAACCGGGGAGGTCGAGCCACGCCGACGCCGCGGTCGGGTCGCCCGCCACGTCGAGCACGCCACGATCGCGCCGGCCCATCAGCACCAGCAGCAGGTCGGAGGCGCAGCCCCGCAGGGCGCAGTCGCCGCGCCGGTGGGCCTCCTCGACCCGGAGGACGCCGTCCTCGGAGCTCACGAACCACTCGCCGGCGCCGTCGGGGAGGGCGTCGTCGGTGCAGTGGACGTGCATCGACGCCGACGGCGCCTCCGTGCCGGAGCGATCGAGCACCCGGGGAAGACCGAGCTCGAAGTACTCCGCGATCCCGACGACCGCGACGGACGGCTCCAGATCGGACGCCCCGGCGGTGGCGACCTCGGTGTCCCAGCGGTGCATCGCCGTCTCGACCATCTGGCGGCGCGGCCAGAAGGCGATGGTCTGCGCGTACGGGAACGGGTGCCACGACGGGTCCTGCGGGGAGGCCGCGCGCAGCGCGTCGCACAGCAGGCCGGACCCGAGCCGCAGCCACGCGCCGAGCTCCTCGGCGGGCGCATCGCGCTCCGGTCGGTGGATCGCGCCCGACTCGGGCGGGCCGGCGGTGCGCACCGCCTCGGTCGCCCAGCGGTGGATCGTCCCGACGTGGACGGCGAGCTCGCGCACGTCCCATCCCGGGCAGGCGGCGACCGGTGCGCGCAGGTCCCCGGTCGTCACGGACGCGGCGATCCGGGAGGTGTCGTCCTCGATCCGCCCCAACGTGGCGTCGACGTCCAGCAGGTCGTTCATCGTGGCGACGGTAACCTGGCCCCATGAGCCCTCTCGAAGCCATGGCGGCCGACTCCGGGTCCTCCGCGTCCAGCGAGCCGATCATCACGATCACCCCCGAGGCGATCGAGCAGATGATCGAGATGCGCGACGACGAGGTCGACGGAGATCAGCTCGGGTTGCGACTCGCGATCGCGTCCCAGGCGGGCGAGGACTTCCGCTACGACCTGTCCTTCGAGGAGTTCCTCAAGGCGGCGTTCACCGACGAGGTCCGCACGCACGACGGGATGAAGGTGATCATCCCGGGCGACGACGTCGAGCTGCTCACCGGGGCGACCCTCGACCACACCTCGACGCAGGGGCTCGTCATCCGCAACCCGAACAAGCCGGCCGCCCCGAACGTCGAGGGACTCGTCGCCGACGACGAGCTCTCGGCCGAGATCGAGGCGCTGGTCTCCGGTGAGGTCAACCCCGCGCTCGCCGCGCACGGCGGGTTCGTCACCTACGTCGGCCACGACGGCGAGGGGACGGCCTACATGACGATGGGCGGCGGCTGCCACGGCTGCTCGATGAGCAAGATGACGATGCTCGACGGGGTGCAGACGATGCTCTCCGACGCCCTCGAGGGCATCGAGCGGGTGAAGGACCTCACCGACCACTCCACCGGCTCGAACCCGTTCTACTCCTGAGCCGACGCGGCGTCGCGGCGGGCGATGCGCCGCGGCGGGGGCTCCGTCGGCGGCGGGATCCGTCGGGGCGGGAGCTCGGAGAGGACCCGTGCGGAGATCGCCGCGATCTCGGCCACGGCTCGTTCGACGGCCTCGGAGGTCGCCGCCGACGTGGTTCGGACGCCGGTGATCTTGCGCACGTACTGGAGCGCTCCCGCCTCGATCTCCTCGGTGGACGCGGGTGGCTCCAGGCCGCGCAGCGTGGTGATGTTCCGGCACATCAGCCGGCGAGCAGATCCTGGGTCTCGGGATGATCGCGCACGTAGGAGGCGGCGAACGGGCACCGCGGCACGATCGTGCGACCTCGGTCGCGCAGGTCGTCGAGCAGGCCGGCCATCAGCGTCGCGGCGTAGCCCCGGCCCCGGTGGGCGGGGTCCGTCTCGACGTGGGGGACCGTGACGACGGAGCCGTCGATCGAGTAGTCGGCGAGCCCGACGCGCTCGCCGTCGAGGCGCAGCTCGTAGCGCGAGGCGTCCGGGACGTCGACGACGGTCAGCGCGCCGCCGCCCCCGTCGTGGTCCGTCGCGGGCTCGGGTCGGTCGGTTCGATCGGGTGCTGCCATGGTGCCGAAGCTACCGGGCCCGCTACCGTCGTTCTCAATGGATGAGAACGCAGTCGCTCGATCCGAGTCGACGCACGAGCACGGTCCCGGGCACCCGCACGGGCACTCGCACGCCCACGGCGGTGCCCGGCTGGGACTGGCGGCGGCCGCGAACTCGCTGTTCGCCGTCGTGCAGATCGTCGTCGGGCTCGCGATCGGCTCGGTCGTGGTGCTCGCCGACGCCGCCCACCAGGCCGTCGACGCGCTCGGCCTGATCACCGCGTTCGTCGCCGTGCGCGTCGCGCGCCGCCCGGCGACCTCGGACTGGTCGTACGGGCTCGGCAAGGCCGACGCCCTCGGCGGTCTGGTGTCCGCGCTGCTGCTCGTCGGTTCGGTCGTGTGGATCCTCGTGGAATCGGTCCGCCGCCTCGTCGCGCCCGAGGCGGTCGACGGTGCGGGCGTCGTCGTGATCGGCGTGATCGCGATCGCGGTCAACGCGGCGGGGGTGCTGCTCGTCGGGCACGGTCACGGCGAGGAGGCGATCTCGCTGCGCGCCGCGCGCCTGCACCTGCTCACCGACCTGGCCGGATCGGTCGTGGTGGTCGTCGCCGGGATCGCGCTCGTCTCGACGGACGCCTCGTGGATCGATCCGGTGGCGTCGATCGTGGTCTCGGTCGCGGTGCTCTGGTCGACGTGGCGACTCGTGAGCTCGGCGGTGGGGGTGCTGCTCGATCGTTCGCCGGGCGGGGTGGAGGCGAGCGACCTCGCCGTCGCCCTCGGCGAGCACGCCGACGTCGACGTCGCCCACCACGTCCACGTCCGATCCCTCGGGGCGGGTCGCCACAGCGCGTCGGCCCACGTCGTGGTCCACGGCGCGACGACGGTCCACCGCTCGCAGCAGATCGTCGACGAGCTCGGGGCGCTCGTCGGAGAGCGCTTCGGGATCGAGCACGTCACGCTGCAGGTCGAGTGCGAGCACCACTGCGACGACGACGCCCTCGACCACCGCTGAGGCACCCGGCGTCGTCCGGTGCCGCGCACCGGAGGGGACGGCGCCGGTCCGGACGGTTCAGCGGGGTGGGAGGGCGCGCTCGAGGTCGGCGAGGAGGTCGGTCGTCTCCTCGAGGCCGACCGACATCCGCACCAGCCCGGGGGTGATCCCCATCGCCGCCCGGTCGCTCTCGTCGAGCGAGGCGTGGGTCGACGATGCCGGGTGGCACAGCAGCGTCTCGGGCCCGCCGAGGGACGTCGCGACACGGCACAGCTCGACCCGGTCGAGGAGATCGACCACCGCGTCACGGTCGCCGAGGTCGAGCGCGAGCACCGTCCCGTACTGCAGGAGCTGCCGACTCGCCAGCTCGTGCTGCGGGTGGTCGCTCAGACCCGGGTAGTGCACCGTGCCGACCGACGGGTGATCGCCCAGCGCGACGGCGATCGATCGCGCCGAGTCGTTCTGCTGGCGGGTGCGCACCCCGAGGGTCCGCACGCCGCGCAGGGCGTTGAGCGCGTCGAACGGCGACGGGGTCGCGCCGTGCAGCACCCCGTAGGCCCACAGGTCGGCGAGCAGGTCGGCGTCGCCCGAGACGACCCCGAGCGTCGCGTCGTTGTGCCCGGCGATCCCCTTCGTCGCCGAGTGCAGCGAGAGGTCGACGCCGTGGTCGAGGGGGCGCTGCCCGAGCGGGGTGGCGAAGGTCGCGTCGACCACCGTGAACGGACCGCGGATCGAACCCAGCTCGTCGAGGTCGGCCAGCTCGAGCAGGGGGTTGGACGGGCTCTCGGCGATCACGAGCATCGTGCGACCGGGCCGGACGGCCTCGGCGAACGCGCCGGGGGTGGCGACGTCGACGAGCGTCGTCTCGATCCCGAGCCGGGCGCACGGACCGTGGAGGAAGGCGAGGGTGCCGGCGTAGAGCTGGCGCTGGGCGACGACGTGGCTCCCCGCCGAGCAGAGCGCCAGCACCGTCGTGGCGATCGCACCCATCCCGGAGGCGAACGCCAGCGACTCCTCAGCGCCCTCGAGCGCGGCGATCGCCTCCTCGAACGACCGCACCGTCGGGTTGCAGTACCGGCTGTAGAAGTCCCCGTGGCGGACCGAGGTCGCGCGCCGGTGAGCGTCGTCGAGCGACTCCGACTCCCAGGTGCTCGACGCCCACAGCGCCGGGGCCAGCGCGCGGCCCGACGCCGCCCGGCCCGCCGTGATCGCGCTCGTGGCCGGTGACGGAGCCGGGTCGCTGGACATGGCGAGCAAGATACCCCGGGCGATCCGTCCCCGCCGGGGGTCCGCTCCCGTGCGGGTACCGTCGTGAGCATGGTCGACGTCGCCACCGCGCTGCCCCGCTTCGACAACTCGTTCACCCGCGAGCTGGAGGGCCTCTTCAAGCGCTGGCGCGCCGTGGGGGCCTCCGAGCCGCGGCTGCTCGAGCTCAACGAGGGCCTGGCGCGCGACCTCGGCGCCGATCCGGCGGCGTTGCGCTCGCCGGAGGGTGTCGACGTCCTCGTCGGGAACGCGACGCCCGACGGAGCCGATCCGGTCGCCCAGGCCTACGCGGGCCACCAGTTCGGCGGTTTCTCACCCCGCCTCGGCGACGGGCGCGCCCTGCTCGTCGGCGAGATCGTCGCCGCCGAGGGCCGGCGCGTCGATCTCCACCTGAAGGGGACGGGTCGCACCCCGTTCGCCCGCGGCGGCGACGGCCTCGCCCCGGTCGGGCCGATGCTGCGCGAGTACGTGATGTGCGAGGCGATGCACGCCCTCGGCATCCCCACCACCCGCGCCCTGGCCGTGGTGGCGACGGGTGATCGCGTGGTGCGCGAGACCGAGCTGGAGGGGGCGGTCCTGGCCCGGGTGGCGTCGAGCCACCTGCGCGTCGGCACGTTCCAGTACGCGGCGACCCTCGGCGAGCCGACGCTGCTGGCGGCCCTCGTCGACCACGCCATCGCACGGCACCACCCCGCCGCGGCGGACGAGCGCAACCCGCCGCTCGCGCTGTTCGACGCCGTGGCCGAGGCGCAGGCGTCGCTCGTCGCACGGTGGATGGCGGTCGGCTTCGTCCACGGCGTGATGAACACCGACAACACCACCATCTCCGGCGAGACGATCGACTACGGCCCGTGCGCGTTCATGGACGCCCACGACCCGGCGACGGTCTTCAGCTCGATCGACCACGGCGGTCGCTACGCCTACGGCAACCAGCCGGCGATCGTGCGCTGGAACCTGGCTCGCCTCGCCGAGGCGATGCTCGGCGTGATCGACGACGACCAGGAGCGCGCGGTCGCGACGCTGACCGAGCGCCTCGACCGCTTCGGTGATCGGTACCGCGAGCACTGGGTCGGGCGGATGTCGGCCAAGCTCGGGCTCGCGGGGATCCCCGACGACGCGGCTCTGCTCGACGACCTGGTCGCGCTGCTCGCCGACCAGCGGGTGGACCACACCTCGTTCTTCCGCTCGCTGTCGACCCACGTGCGCGGCGACGCCGACCCCACGCTCGCGCTGCTCGACGACCCCCTCCCGTTCGAGCGCTGGGTTCGGCGGTGGGACGAGGCGCGCGAGCAGGACGCACGCGACGACGTCGCCGTGGCGGCGGCGATGGACCAGGTCAACCCCGTCTACGTGCCCCGCAACCACCTCGTGGAGGAGGCGCTCACCGCCGGGGTCGCGGGCGATCTCGCGCCGTTCCGTCAGCTGAACGAGGTGCTCGCTCGCCCGTTCTCCGAGCGACCCGGCCTCGAGCGGTTCGCCCGACCGGCCCCCGACGGCTTCACCGCCGGCTACCGCACGTTCTGCGGCACCTGACGGCGAGCGCGGGGACGCCCGTCGCGGGCGATCCGAATCACGACGGGCGTCCCCGGGTACAGCGCAGGCATGGAGACGAACGAACGATGAGAGCGGTCACCTGGCACGGGAAGCGGGACGTGCGCGTCGACACGGTCGAGGACCCCCGGATCGAGGAGCCGACGGATGCGATCATCCGCGTCACGTCGAGCGGCCTGTGCGGGTCGGACCTGCACCTGATCGAGGTGCTGATGGCGTTCATGAACGAAGGTGACGTGCTCGGGCACGAGCCGATGGGGATCGTCGAGGAGGTCGGGCCGGGCGTCACCGGGCTCGCCGTGGGCGATCGCGTGGTGGTCCCGTTCCAGATCGCGTGCGGGTCGTGCTTCATGTGCGACCTCGATCTGCAGACCCAGTGCGAGACGACGCAGAACACCGAGCACGGCACGGGTGCCGACCTGTTCGGCTACTCCGAGCTGTACGGCAGCGTCGCCGGCGGCCAGGCCGAGTACGTGCGGGTCCCCCAGGCCCACTACGGGCCGATCAAGGTTCCCCAAGGACCCCCCGACGACCGGTTCCTGTTCCTGTCCGACGTGCTGCCCACCGCCTGGCAGTCGGTGGTGTACGCCGACGTGCCGCCGGGAGGGACCCTCGCGGTGCTCGGCCTCGGTCCGATCGGCGAGATGGCCACGCGGGTGGCGCAGCACCAGGGCGTCGAGCGGGTGATCGGCGTCGATCTCGTCGACGACCGACTGCGGCGCGCTGCGTCGCACGGCGTCGAGACGCTCGACGTCCGCGACCACGCCGACGTCGGCGCCGCCCTGCGCGAGATGACCGCGGGGCGCGGCGCCGACGCGGTGATCGACGCCGTCGGCATGGAGGCCCACGGGTCGCCGGTGGCCACCATCGCCCACAAGGCGATGTCGTACCTCCCCGATTCCCTCGGCCAGAAGCTGATGACCACGATGGGGGTGGACCGCCTCGCCGCCCTCCACGCCGCGATCGACGGGGTCCGACGCGGCGGGACGGTGTCGGTGATCGGCGTCTACGGCGGAGCAGCCGATCCGATGCCGATGATGACGATGTTCGACAAGCAGATCCAGTTGCGGATGGGTCAGGCGAACGTGAAGCGCTGGGCCGACGACATCCTCCCCCTGCTGAGCGACGACGACCCCCTCGGCGTCGACGACTTCGCGACCCACCACGTCCCCCTGTCGCAGGCGCCCGACGCGTACCGCAGCTTCCAGGCCAAGGACGACGGGATGTTCAAGACCGTCTTCGTCCCCTGATCGTGGCCCGTCGGTCGTCGGCCGCCCGGCCCGGACCGCCGGAGATCGCAGGTGTCACGACAGCAGGTCGATCACCTCGTCGTGGAGCAGGCCGTTCGAGCTGACGGCGGTGTCGTGGAGGTGGGTCGCCTCGCCGCGTCGGTCGCTGAACCGGCCCCCGGCCGCCTCGACGACCGGCTGCACGGCGGCGAGGTCGTACGGCGCGACGCCGACCGCGTCGACCGCGACGTCGAGCGCCCCCTCCGCCACCAGGGCGTGCTGCCAGAAGTCGCCGAACCCGCGCGACCGGCGAGCCCGCTGCTGGAGCTCGACGAGGCGCTCCGTGCGCCCGAGCGCGTCCCAGCCGGGGGAGTGGGTGACGCTCACCTGCGCCTCGGCCACGTCGGCCACCTCGGAGACGGCGATCGACCGGGTCGTGCCACGCCGTCGGACGTGGGCACCGAGGCCGACCCCTCCCCACCACCGGGTGCCGAGCGCGGGGGCCGAGATCACCCCGAGCACGGCCACGTCGTCACGGGTGAGCCCGATCAGTGTCGCCCACACGGGGATGCCGCGCACGTACCCCGACGTCCCGTCGATCGGGTCGACGAGCCAGCGCCAACGCGAGCCCGCCTCGCCCGCGTCGCCGTGCTCCTCTCCGAAGACCGCGTGGCGCGGCCGCCGTGCGACGAGGGCCTCCACGATCGCGCGCTCGCTCGCCCGATCGACCTCGGTGACCTCGGTCGCGTTCGCCTTCCAGTCGAGCGAGAAGTCCCGGTCGTCGAAGCGCGCCAGGGTGATCGCGTCCGCGATGTCGGCGACCCTCAGCGCCACCTCCAGGTCGTCGCCGAGGTCACCGGGATCGTCGAGACCACCGGGATCGGAGCCCCCGGCGCCCCCGGGTGGTCGGTGCGCGCCCGACACGTCAGGACGGCGCGTCGGGGGAGAAGTCCGGTGCCCGCTTCTCCCGCAGCGCCGCCAGCCCCTCGGCGGCGTCGGGGCCGAGGAAGTTGAGCATCTCGTAGGCGAGCGACGCCTCGAAGTTCGGCAGCGCCTGGCGGAGCCAGTGGTTCAGGGCGCGCTTGGTGAGCCGGGTGGCGTCGACGGGGCCGGCCGCGAGCTTGCGCGCGACCTCCATCGCCGTGGGCAGCACCTCGTCGCTCGGCACCGCCTTCGAGACGAGCCCGATCCGCTCGGCCTCGGCGCCGTCGAGGGAGTCCGCGGTGAGCAGGTAGTACTTCGCCTTGGCCATGCCGCACAGCAGCGGCCAGATCGCGACGGCGTGATCGCCGCCGGCGACCCCGAGGCGGATGTGGCCGTCGGTGATCCGGACGTCCTCGCCGATCACGCTCACGTCGGCCATCAGCGCGACGGCGAGCCCGGCGCCGACCGCCACCCCGTTGATCGCGGACACGATCGGGGTGTCGCAGTCGATCATCGTCCGCACGATGTCGCCCGCCTCCTTCATCACCCGCATCGTCTGCGCGTGGTCCCCGACCTGCTCGGCGATCCAGGCGAGGTCGCCGCCGGCGGAGAACGCACGACCGGCGCCGGTGACGACGACCGCGCGCACGGAGTCGTCGTCCTCGATCGTCCGGAACACACGGGACAGCTGGAGGTGCATCGCCGCATCGGTCGCGTTCATCCGCTCCGGGTCGTCGAGGGTGATCAGCAGCACCCCGCCGTCGACTCCGTCCGGTCGCGCGAACGAGAGCCGGTCGTAGGCGGCGTAGAGGTCGTTCACGTCGGTTCCCGGGGCCACGTCGGCCGACCCTACTGACGCATCGGAGATCCGCTGCGATCCGCCACGTCGCCACGCCGTGAGCGCCGCGCCGTGGTTTGGACGCGCGCAGCGTGGGAACGGTCGCAGGGTCGCCCCCACTCGGGGGGCGCCACCACAGAAAGGCTGCTCATGGGCTACGGCATCGGAGGGATCCTCATCCTCATCCTCGTCATCCTGGCGATCATCTACTTCGCCAAGCGGGTCTGACATCGCGCACGTGCGCCGGCTCCGGCCGCCGTCCGTGCGCCATGCGTGATCACGGAGACCTCTCCGAACCTCGACCCCGACGGGATCCCACGGGAGCCCGAGTCGAGATCACGGCGGAACCGACGAGACCGACGCCCCGAACGGGAGCGTCGGGTGCTGCACCCCATCGGGCGACCGATGGGGTGCTGTCGCGCTCGGGTCCCGCCACGTCGCCGCAGGCGTCGCGGACCTACGCTGACCACCATGGATCTGGGCATCGTCGGACGTCGAGCCGCTGTCGCCGCCGGGTCGTCCGGTCTCGGCCTGGGCGCTGCGTCCACCCTCGCCGCCGAGGGCGCACGAGTCGCGATCTGCGGTCGCGACGCCGAACGGCTCGAGCGGGCCGTGGCCTCGTGCGAGCACGAGCTGGTGCCGCTCGTGTGCGACGTGTCCACACCCGACGGGGCGACATCGTTCGTGGCGGCCGCGACCGAGGCGCTCGGCGGTCCGATCGACGTCCTCGTCCCGAACGCCGGGGGGCCGCCGCCCGGCGGGTTCTCCTCGACGCCGGTCGACGCCTACGGCCCGGCGATCGACCTGAACCTGATGTCGGTCGTCGCGATGTGCCGGGAGGCCGTGCCCTCGATGCGCGAGCGCGGGTGGGGTCGCGTCGTCGCGATCACCTCGCTCTCGGTCCGCCAGCCGATCCCGAACCTCATCCTGTCGAACACGGCGCGCGCCGGGGTCACCGCGTTCCTCAAGACCCTCGCGCTCGAGACCGCCGAGGACGGCGTCACGGTCAACACGGTCCAGCCGGGTCTGCACGACACCCCGCGCCTCGACGACCTCTACTCGCACGAGGAGAGGTCGTCGCTGCGGATGGGCGACGCCGGCGACTTCGGCTCCGTGGTCGCGTTCCTGTGCTCCGAGCAGGCGCGGTTCGTGACCGGGGTCCAGCTCCACGTCGACGGGGGCGCGTACTCCGGGCTCCTCTGAGCCGACACCGCCGCGGGGCGGCGCGGGATCGGGCGCTCGTGGCTCGCGCCGAGGGCGCGCCAGGGGCGAGACCCCGCAGGTGGGGACGGGGCGTAGGCTTCGCCGCATGTCCGACCGGTCGGCGCGCTCGGACGTCGTCGCCTCCCGCCTCCTGCTCCCGGCGGTGCTGCTCACGAGCGCCGCCCTCGCGGTGGCGGTGCACCGCACCGGTCACTCGACCGGAGACGACTTCGCGCTCTACCTGCGCCAGGCGCGCAGCGTGCTCGACGGCGACATCGACACCGTGATCGCGGACAACCGCTTCGCCGTCGTCAACTCCGGCCCGCTGTTCAGCCCGATCGGCTACCCGTGGGGCTGGCCGTTGCTGCTCGCGCCGTTCGTGCGCCTGTGGGGCCTCGACTACGACCGGCTGAAGCTGCTCGAGGTCGCCCTGTACTGCACGTGGCTGGCCCTCCTGCACGGAGTGGTCCGGCGGCGCATCGGACGGGCGGCCGCCCTCGGTGCGGTCGCGGTGCTGGCCACGGCGCCGAGCTACCTGATCCACACCAACCACCTGCTCAGCGAGATCCCCCACCTCGCCGCCCTGGGGACCTTCCTCTGGTGGCTCGACCGCATCCGGGCGGGCCGGGGGATCCTCGACGCCCCCACCGCCGAGCTGATCGCGCTCGGGCTGCTGGCGACCGCGGTGTTCAACGTCCGCCGCGAGGGGATGGCGCTCGTCGGGGTGATCGCGGCGGCGCAGCTCGTCGAGCTCGCGACGACCGGCGTCGACCGGCCCGGGTGGCGCCGGAGGCTGGGCGACGGCCTCGCCAGGGAGCGACGTCGGTGGCGCCGGTGGATCGTCCCGCACCTGTCGTTCGTCGTCGGGGTGGTCGTGTTCCAGCTCCTCGTGCCGACCGCGCTGCTCCCCGACAACGACAACAGCGTCACCAACCTCGACGACCGGATGTCGGAGTTCCCGATGATCCTGAGCGATCAGCTCGGCCTCGGCCAGCGCGCCCCGGTCGGCCTGGGGCTGCTCGCCCTCGCGGTGGTCGGTGCGGTGGCGGGGATCCGCCGGCGCCCGCGGGCGGACGTGCCGCTCCTGGCGCTCGCGGTCTTCAGCTCGATGGTCGTCTCGACCCACTTCCGGCGCGTCGACCGGTACTGGTTCCAGGTGACACCGATCGTGCTGTACTTCGCGGCGGCCGGCGTCGTCGCGATCGTCGCCGCCGTGGCCGCGTCACGCCCGCCCGCGGTGCGCGTCGCGCTGGGGGTCGCCCCGCTCGCCCTGCTGGCGGCGGCCCACGTCCCCACGCTGGTCGACGAGGTCGACGACGTCCGCAGCTCCGAGGCGGCCGGGCGCGTCCTGGTCGGGCCGGCCGACCCCCGGGTCGCGCCGATCTACGAGGCGGTCAGCTCGCTCACCGCACCCGACGCGATCGTCGCGCACCACAAGGCGCGCACGATGCTGCTGCTGACCGACCGCCGGTCGCTCCAGACGAGCCTGATCGACGAGATCGCCGTGCGCGCCGACTACTTCGCCCAGCGCCGTCGGCCGTGGGGGTCGCAGCCGGAGGTCTCCGAGGCGATGGAGGCCGGCTTCGTCGAGGTGTGGTCGGATCCGACCTGGATCCTGTGGAGGATCGAGGACGACTGACCGAGCGGCGCCTCGACGCCGCCAGAGGACCGGTCGTCGCACCTCGCCCCGCCACACGATCGTCGCTCCCGACCGGGCGAGGGCGGCATCGTCGGCGGGAGCGAACACCAGGCTCGACGACGCGATCGTCGCGGGATCCGTCACCAGGGTGAACTCCGAGCGGGGGAGGTACATCTGGTACAGCATGAGGGCGTCGGTCGAGTCGCTCCCCGCGGGGAGGAGGTAGTCGACGTCGGCTCCGTCGCTCAGCACGCCGTCGCCGAGCGCCGCGACCGAGCTCAGGTCACCGCGGTCGGGCCACTCCCGGTCGAGGATCGCCCCGGTGCGCATCCCGCCGACGAGGAGGGCCGCCGCCGCGACGGCACCGAGCAGCACCCGACCGACCACCGCGCGATCGCCTCGGCGCGTCGCGCTCCACGCCGTGGCGAGCACGACGGCGCCCACCAGGCCGGCGGTGATCGTGACCCGAGCGACGTCGATGCGCGGTTCCGGGCCGAGCATCGGCTGGAGCCCGAGGATCATCGGCTCGAGACCGTCGTCCACGCCGAGCGGTCCCGATCGGGTGGCGGCGAGGACGACGGCGAGCCCCGCGGTCGTCGCCGCGACGGTCGCGGCGCGCGCCGCCGCGGCGGCGGCCGGCCGAGCGGCGACGAGGGACGCCAGGCCGACCACCAGGACGGGTCCGATCACGGCGTCGACGTAGCGCCCGTACACCACCTGGTCCGGACGCGTCCTGCCGGCCATGAACACCATCGACACCACGACCGGCGCCGCGGTGGCGAGCAGCACGAGGCGCGCGTCGCGCGCACGTCGAGGGCCGTGCGGTCGCCTCGTGGCGCATCGGTCGCCGTCCGAGCGGGACGCCCCCGACGGCACCGAGCGCAGCAGGGTCCACGCACCGAGGCCGACGATCCCGGCCGACGAGACGAGGAGGTACCAGGTCTGGCCCGCGGCCGACACGAGGACCGCCCCGACGTCGGTCGATCTCCCGAGGACCGCTCCGGCCGTGTTCGTGCTGGTCGGGTCGTCCCACACCCGCTCGACGACGGCGCCCGTCGCGGCCTGCACCACCACGATCCCGACGAGGGTCGCGACCGCGCCGGCGGCGAGCCCCGCTCGGGCCTCGTGACGTCGCAGCGCCAGCACCACGAGGGTGGCGACGACGACGCCCGCCACCGGGAGCATCCGGCTGTGGGCGGCGAACGACGCCACGGCCGCGGCACCGCACGCCGCCGCCCGCCACCCGGTCGCGACGTCGCCGACTCGCAGCAGCGTGAGGACCGTGAGGAGGAACGCGACGACCACGAGCGACTCCGACCACACGAACTCGGTGACGAAGAGCGATCCGGCGGTCAGGGACGCGACGGTGGCGGCGACGGCCGAACCGATGTCGTCGAGGGGGGTCAGGCGACGAGCGATCACGGCGAGCAGGACCGTCGCCACGGCGCCGAGCACGGCGTTGAGGGCGAGGGCGACGTGGAGGACCGTGACCGGGTCATCGGTCACCCGATGGATCGGTGAGAGGAGCAGGGCGTAGGCCGGTCGCCACGTGCTGTGGTCGTGCATCGTCCAGCGCACCCCGCCGCCGAGGGCGCGCGCCATCGCGAGCTGGGCGGGCTCGTCGGGCCACAGCGCGTACTCGTCGCGCCCCCGCGACACGGCGAGCCGCACGGCCGCCACCGCGATCCCCGCCACGAGCAGCGGGGTCGGCCGCGCCCGCGCCACGCTGCCCGCGCCGTCGTCGGCGGCCGCGGTCGCGTCGGAGCCGGTCGGGTGCGGACGCTCGACGGCGGGGACGGTCACGGTCGGGCGTTCGCGCGATCCGTCGAGGTCGAGGACGCCGCCTCGTGGACGTCGAGGTCCCGCTCGGTGGAGCCGCGGTCCGCTCCGACGCCGCTCGACGCCCCGACCGCGACGTGCTCGGGCACGTCGCGGTGGCCGGCGTCGCCCGCGCTCTCGGTGCCGCGCCGCTCGATCCACCGCCACAGCGCGAAGCTGGCGCCCACGGCGCCCCACCCGGCGAGCGCGTCGATCAGGTAGTGCTCCGCGAAGTACATCAGCGCCACCGCCATCGTCGCCGGGTAGGCGAGCAGCGACCAGCGGAGCCAGCGACGACCGATGAACGGCCAGAAGAAGACGACGACGAACAGGGCGTACGCCGAGTGCAGCGAGGGCACGGCGGCGACCTCGTTCGCCCAGTCGCGCCCGGTGTCCCACGCCTCGACGAAGCCGTCGAGCCCGATGTGGCGCCACCCGCTGCCGGTCGGGCGACGCAGCGTCGGCAGCGCGTCGAAGCGGTACCCCGAGCTGTTGTCGCCTCCCGCTGCCATCCACGGCGGCGCGGTGGGGAGGAGGACGAACGTGAGGCAGGCGATGAAGATCACCGTCGCGAACCGACGCATGTACCGCACCCACTCGTCGCGGTTCCGCCACCACAGCAGGCCGAGGACCAGGGGCGGGACGACGAAGTGGGAGTAGTACACGCACGAGCCGACCACGTCGTACCACCGCACCGTGCCGGCGGGAGCCAGGAAGCGGCGTTGCAGCTCGACCACCCCGTCGTGGCCGAGCAGCAGGAAGCGGTCGATGTCGCGCACCGACTCGACCTGCACCGGAATCCCCAGACCGTCCGCGACGCCGCGGCTCTCGTCGTAGGCGATCCACATCGCGACGAACAGCGCGAGGTCGCCGGCGCTGCGCGCCCACTCGCGTGGCGGCCGCCCCACGCTCGCGACACCCAGGAAGAGCGCGAACGACAGGAGGACCGAGATCCGGTCGATGATGATCCCGAACTCGAGGAACCACCACACGTACCCCACGCCGTAGAGCGCGACCAGGGTGCGTCGCACGTTCGCCCACGACACGTCGAGCGCGCGCAGCGCGACGGCGATCGCGCCGACCACCGCGGAGGACACGAGGGCGAACCACAGCACCCGCCAGAGCCCACCCGTCGCCAGCCCCAGCACCATCGCGGCGACGATACTTCCCGTTCGTCGGGCGCCCGCCTCACGCTCGCCGGCGCTCGCCGGCGGTCCGGGGGACGCGGCACGGGCCGGCCCACCGTGGGGTGGACCGGCCCGTGCGGCGATGATCGGGAGGGGGGCTCAGTTCGAGCCGGCCTCCCCGAGCGCTCGGCGGGTGAGCACCCGTGCCAGGTGCTGTCGGTACTCGACGCTGGCGTTCAGATCGGCGGTCGGGTCACCCTCGCCACCCGCCTCGGCGGCCGCGTCCTCGATCGACGCCCCACCGGAGAGGGCGGAGGTGACCGCGGTCGCCAGGACCGGCACCGAGCCCATGTTCACGAGCCCGATGCCGGAATCGCCGTCGCGGCGCCATGCGGCGACGCCGACGATCGCCCAGTCCTGGGCCCGTCGGTTGAACTTCTGGAAGCTCCAGCCCGCGCCCTGCATCTTCGGGACGCGGATCTCGGTCATCAGCTCGTCCGCGGCCAGGTCGGTGGTGAGGAAGCCCTTGAAGAAGTCTGTCGCCGCGATCTCGCGGGTGCCGTTCGGCCCCTGCACCACGTAGGTGGCGCCGAGCGCGAGGGTGGTCGCCGGCAGGTCCGACGCCGAGTCGCTGTGGCAGATCGAGCCGCCGATCGTCCCCCGGTGGCGGACCTGGGGGTCGCCCACGTGGCCCGCCGCGTGCGCGAGGAGGGGGACGTGCTGCTTCAGCACGTCGGAGGTCTCCACGTCCATGTGGCGGGTCAGCGCGCCGATGGCGACGTGGTCCGACTCCTCGCGGATGTACGACAGGTCGCGCAGGCGGCCGATGTCGATCAGCACCGTCGGCTGCGCGAGGCGCAGCTTCATCAACGGCACGAGGCTGTGGCCGCCGGCCAGGAACTTGGACTCGTCGCCGTGCTCCCCGATGAGGCTGATCGCCTCCTCGGCGGACTCGGCGCGCTGGTACTCGAATGCTGCGGGGATCACTGGTGGTTCTCCTGGTTCAGGCGCTCGCGGCGGCGAGCACGGACTTCACGATGTTGTGGTAGCCGGTGCAGCGGCACAGGTTGCCCTCGAGACCGAGGCGGACCTCGTCCTCCGTCGGGCTCGGGTTCTCGTCCAGGAGGCTGGTGGCCGCCATCACCATCCCCGGGGTGCAGAAGCCGCACTGGAGGCCGTGGTTCTCCATGAACGCCTGCTGCATCGGGTGCAGCGTCCCGTCGGCCTCGGCCATCCCCTCGATCGTGCGGACCTCGGAGCCATCGGCCTGGGCGGCGAGGATCGTGCAGCTCTTGGCCGCCTCGCCGTCGAGGTGGATCGAGCACGCCCCGCACGACGAGGTGTCGCAGCCGACGTTGGTGCCGGTGAGCCCGGCGTGCTCACGGATGTAGTGCACGAGCAGGGTGCGCGGCTCGACGTCATGGGTGTGAGATTCGCCGTTGATCGTGATGGTGACGTCCACGTGGAGACCCCCCGGGTCGGTTTCGAGATCGAGGCGCGCCCTGTGACGCGCGTCGCCATTCTGGCCCATGATCGGGCGCGGCGCGGCATCGGCGCCTGAGCGACGGGCGACAGGCGGTCGTCGCGCGCCGCCGGCGGTCAGGTGGGTCGCGAGCGGGTCGCGCGGCGGTCGCAGCCCCGCGCCGGAGCGGAGCGGCGATCTGAGCGTCGGATGCTCAGCGGATCCGCCGCACGGCGGGGTGGGGGCCGTCGTGGAGCGTCGGGTGGAGCACGGTGGCGAGCGCCTCGACTCCCTCGACCAGCCGCGGTCCGGGACGCACGACGAGACCGTCGGCGTCGATGGCCCAGACCTCGGCGCGCCCGGGGAGGAGGTCGAGCACGTCCGCGGCCTGGGCGGCGGAGCCGTCGAGGTCGAACCCGCAGGGGGCCACGACGACGACGTCGGGATCGGACTCGACGATCAGGTCCCAGCGGGTGGGGATCGAGCGCTCGCCGCGTCGGGCGAGCACCGCTTCGCCGCCGGCGGCCTCGACGAGGTCGGGCACCCAGTGACCCGACGGGAACGGCGGATCGATCCACTCGAGGACGAACGTGCGCGGGCGATGTGCGCCGAGCGTGCGACGCGCCACCTCGGCGAGCCGACGTCGCAGCTCGGCGATCGCGCCCTCGGCGCGCTCGGTCACCCCGACGGCGTCGGCGACGGCGGCGATCGAGTCGAGCACGTCGTCGAGGGTGCGCGGATCGAGGGTCACGACCTCGGCCGAGCTGCCCAGTCGGGCGAGGGCGTCGGCGGTGTCACCCGCCGCCAGCGCGCAGACCCGGCAGAGGTCCTGGGTGAGCACCACGTCGGGGCGGGCGCGACGGAACGCCTCGTCGTCGAGGCGGTAGAGGTCGTCGCCCGCAGCGACGCGCTCGCGCACCAGGGCGTCGATCTCGGACGGCGAGAGGCCCTCCGTCGCCAGGCCCCCGACCAGGACGGGGTGGTCGGCGCGCGGGTCGGGCGGGAAGTCGCACTCGAAGCTCACCCCGACGAGGTCGTCCTCGACTCCGAGGAGGTGGACGATCTCGGTGGCCGACGGGAGCAGCGAGGCGATCCTCATGCGCTCAGTCTCGCACCGCGATCGCGGTCGCGGTCGCGAACCGGCTTCAGGTGAGCAGCGCGACGGTGTCGGCGATCGTCGCCCACACCAGGAACGCGATGATCGCGGCCCCGAAGACGGTGTAGTGCCACCGCTTCGAGTGATCCGCGCGCCAGAACCGGCGGATCGAGTAGCAGATCGAAACGATCGCGAGGACGCCGATCGCGATGCTCACGGCCGGGCCGACCCCGCTCGCGACCCCGACGGCGGGGAGCACGAACGGGAACACGATGTACATCAGCAGGCACCGCACGGTGGTGAACGCGAGCGACCTCTGGAACGCGGAGCGGGCCTCGGCAGCGGTCGACGACGGTGCGTCCTCGAGGCGCAGGAGGCGGCGCATGACGCGGTCGGCACCAGACGACGAGCGGCCGTCGACGGCGACCCCGGCGATCGGGTCGACGAGCTCCTCGGCCTCGGACACGTCGACGAGGCGGCGATCGTCGTCGACCTGGTGGCGGGGTGAGCGGTGGTCGGCGCGACCCGCTCGCGCCGGTGGCCGGTCCGGACGTGGACGGGTGTTGTGGTCGGCCGCCGCGCTCATGACTCGTGGGAACGGTACGTCGCCGCCACGGCGGCCGCAACGTCGCGCGGGTGGTCGACGATCGCCGCGGCGCCGGCGCCGCTCAGCTCCTCGTGCGACCCGAAGCCCCACGACACCCCGACGCACTCGAGGGCGTTCAGGTGCGCTCCCTCGACGTCGTGGTCGCGGTCGCCGACCATGATCACGTGGTTCAGCGCGATGCGGTCGTGGGGGCTGACGCCGAGGCGGGAGAGCGCGTGGGTGATCACCTCGCCCTTCGTGCGGCGCCCCGAGCCGATCACGTCGCTCGAGCCGACCTGCCGGGCGAAGTAGTCGGTCAGGCCGAAGTGCTCGGTGATCCGGATCGCGATCTCCTGGGGCTTGGCCGTGGCGAGCGAGATGGTGTGGCCGGCGTCGCGCAGGTCGTCCATCATCTCCACCACCCCGTCGTACAGCTCGTTCTCGAAGAGCCCGATCGAGTCGTAGCGGACCCGGTACGCCTTGATCACCCGCTCGATGTCGTCGACGGCGATCCCGTGCTTCGGGAAGCTCACCTCGAAGGGCGGCCCGATCATCGCGCGCACCGTCTCGTCGTCGGGCGGGTCGTACCCGCACTCGGTGAAGGCGTGCGCGAGCGACCGGCCGATCCCCGGCTCGGAGTCCGAGATCGTGCCGTCGAGGTCGAGCAGGACGTGGGTGGTGGGGACGTTCGTCGGTCGCATGGTGAGGGGGAGGACGGTCGTTCGGGGTCAACCCTCCGGCGGGCTCGCGACGCGGGCGAGCCGGTCGAAGTCGTCGTCCGTCCCGACCGCGATGATGACATGGTGAGCCTCGATGCGGGTGTCACCCGTCGGGTTCGTGGTGAAGCCGCCGTCGGGGCCGCGCAGCGCGAGCACGAGCGCACCGCTCGACTCGCGCAGGTTCGCGGCCCGCAGGGTGACCCCCGCGATCGGCGAGTCGGGATCGATCCGGAACTCGCGCATGCGGAACTCGAGCGAGCGGTCGTGCATCACGACGTCGACGAACTCCGCGACGTTCGGGCTGGCGACGAACGAGGCCATCCGCGCCGCGCCCAGCTCCTGGGGGTTGACCACCCGGTCCGCTCCGGCGTGCTCGAGCTTGCTGATGCTCTCGTCCGCCCGGGCACGGGCGACGATGAACAGGTCGGGGACGAGGTCGCGGCCCGAGAGCGTCACGAAGAGGTTGGCGGCGTCGGTGTCGAGCGCGGCGATCAGCGCGCTCGCACGTTCGATCCCGGCCGCCCTGAGGATCTCGTCGCGGGTGGCGTCGCCGACGACGGTGGGGAACGGGACCTCGGCGACCCGCTCCTCGCTGCGGTCGATGATCACCACCTCGTGGCCCTCTCGCTCGAGGTCGTGGGCGACGGCCGTCCCGACCCGACCCCAGCCGCACACGATCGTGTGACCTCGCATGCTCTTGATCTGACGGTCCATGCGTCGCCTCCCGACGAACTCCTTCAACTCCCCCTCGACCACCATCTGGACGACGAGGGTGAACGTGTACAGCACGGTCGACACGCCCGTGATGATGATCACGATCGTGAACACCTTCTCCCCGGTGCCGAAGTCGGCCAGCTCGCGGAACCCGACCGTGGTGATCGTCGTGACGGTCTGGTAGGTGGCGTCGAGCAGGCTGAGCCCGAAGGCCACGTAGCCGATGATCCCGACGATCGAGACGACCGCGACCAGCCCGAGCGCCAGCCGCAACCGGACCGCCGCGGGTGCCCTCACGTGTCCGAGAGTCGCTCGAGGCCCCAGCGGGCGAACCCCAGCGCCGCGCCGCCGAAGACGGCGAGCGCCACGAGCCCGCCCCACGTGTTCGTCCAGGTCATCGGCGCGTCGACGAAGCCGAGGCGCGACAGGCGGATCACGTTGGTGAACGGGTTGACCCGTGCCACCCCCTCCAGCCAGCCCTCCATCACGAACAGCGGGGTCTGCGCCTCGGTGAGGAAGATCGCGAGGAAGAAGGTGAGCTGCATCACCGCCGCGGCGCGCATGTCGCGGAACAGGTACGCCAGCCCGAGTCCCCACCCGGTCCCGATGGTCGCGATGCCGAGCCCGACGACGAACAGGGGGACGAGCCCGAGCGGACCGTGGGTGAGCCGTGCGCCGAACAGGGTGCCGACGCAGGACACGATGACGACCACGATCGCCGCCCGTGCGAGCGCAGCGAGCAGCGGACCGATCACCAGCGAGGTGCGCGGCGCCGGGGTGAGGCGGAGGCGGTCGTAGAAGCCGCCCTCGAGGTCGCGGATCGTGGCGAACCCGATGCCGATGCCGGCGAACCCGCACCCCATCACCACCCCGAGCGGAAGGAACCAGTTGATCGAGCGGTCGGTGGGGAACCCGGGGATGCGCACGATCGCGAAGAACGTCCCCGAGAACGCGATCGCCTGGAAGATCGGCATCACGATCGAGGGGACGAACGCCGAGGGCAGACGGGTGATGTTGACCAGGCTGCGGCGCATCAACCCGACGGACGCCGGCAGGGTGCGCGTCGTCGCGCCCTCGGCGTCGCTCGGTCGGGCGCGCCGGTCCTCGACGGCGGTCACCGCGCCCCCAGCCGCCGCCGGAGGGTGCCGAGCGCGAGCGCCACGGTGGCGAGCGCGAGCACGGCGGGGATCCCGACCGCACGGATCGCGGCCGACGCGGTGAACCCGTCGATGATCAGGGCCCGCATCCCCTCGACGAGGTGGGAGATCGGGTTCCAGTCGGCCAGGGAGCGGTAGATCCCCGTCATGGTCTGGCGGGGGAAGAACGCCGAGGAGAAGAAGAGAGCGATGAACAGCAGCGGGAACGCCCCCTGCACGGCCTCGGAGGACCCGGTCGTGATCGCCATCGCCGACATCAGCGCACCGACCGCGAGCGCGAGGACGGTGCCGGCGATCGCGAGGGTGATCACGCCGACGACCCCGGCCTGCACCGAGAGCCCGAACGGGAGCAGCACGGCGACGAAGAAGACGGTCTGGAAGGCGCCGTAGAGCATCCCGCCCGCCATCCGCCCGACGATGATGCTCCACCGCGTCGTCGGCGATGCGAGGAGCCGGTCGAAGAACCCGTTCTCGATGTCGGTCGCGAGCGCGGTCGCGCCGACCGTCGAACCGAACAGGATCCCCTGCACGACCGCTTCGGCGAGCGCGAAGTCGAGGAAGGAGTCGACCTCGGGGAACCCCGGGACGGAGGTGGCCCGCGAGAACGACGACGTCCCGAGCGCCGCGAAGAAGAGGGGGAAGATCAGCGAGGGCACGACGAGCGACGGTTGCCGCCAGAGCGCGAGGACCGAGCGGCGTGACATCTCCCACGTCTGCGCTGCCGACGACGGCGACAGCTCGACGCGCCGTGGCGACTCGACGCCCGCGACCGGCGTGGTGACCCCGCTCACGAGTCGGCTCCCTCGAGGCGGTACCCGGTGGCCTCCGCGAACACGTCGTCGAGGCTCGGCTCGCGCAGCTCGAGCTCGCGCACCGTCACCCCGTCGTCGTCGAGGCGACGCACCACGGCCGACACGGCGCTCGGCCCGTCCGTGAGGCCCACGCCGAGGGTGCCCTCCGGGCTCGGTCGGAGCTCGCCGAAGGTCTCGAGGATCTGCGACGCGCGCTCCGTCGACGACGCGTCGACCCCGACGAACAGGGTGGGGCTGCCGACCTCGGCCTTGAGCTCGGCGGGACGTCCGCGCCGGACGATGACGCCCTGGTCGATGATCGCGATCCGCTCCGCGAGCTGATCCGCCTCCTCGAGGTACTGGGTGGTGAGCAGCACCGTGGTCCCGTCGTCGTTCAGCCGCCGGATCTCCTCCCACAGCGAGATCCGACTCATCGGGTCGAGCCCGGTCGTCGGCTCGTCGAGGAACAGCACGGAGGGCTCGTGGATGAGCGACAGCGCGAGGTCGAGCCGTCGGCGCATCCCGCCCGAGTAGGTCCCGACGCGCCGGTCCGCGGCCGCCGTGAGCCCGACGCGCTCGAGCAGGTCCGCGGCCCGGGTCGGGTGGGCGTCCTTCGGCAGGCCGTACAGGACCGCCTGCAGGTGCAGCAGCTCGCGCCCGGTCATCAGCGGGTCGATGGCGGCGTCCTGCAGTGCGACGCCGATGGCGCGCCGCACCGCGTCGGCTTCGGAGACGATGTCGTGGCCGGCCACGCGACCCACGCCCCCGGTCGGGCGCAGCAGGGTGGTGAGCATGCGCACGGTGGTCGACTTGCCCGCTCCGTTGGGACCGAGGAAGCCGAAGATCTCGCCCGGCCGGATCTCCAGGTCCACGCCGTCGACCGCCTTGACGAGGCCGTCACCGGAGCCGAAGTGGCGCTTCAACCCCTCGGCGACGATCGGCAGCGGTGTGTCGGGCATCGGCTCATCGTGCCAAACCGGACCGCTCGTGGCGCGAACGACCGTCACGCCGCCCGTCACACGTCGGCCGGCGACCTCACCCGAGCGCGCCTCGGATCGCCTCGTGCTCGCCGGCCTCCCACTGCTCGCGCAGCTTGAACTTCTGGATCTTGCCGGAACCGGTCAGCGGGAACTCGTCGACCGCGAACCACCGCGCCGGCGTCTTGTGCGGCGCCAGGTGGTCGCGCAGGTGGCTGGTCAGCTCGGCGGTGGACAGCTCGGACCCCCCGGCCGGGCGGACGAACGCACCGACGACCTCACCCCAGCGGTCGTCGGGCAGACCGACGACGGCGACCTCCGCCACGTCGTCGCGCGCGAACAGCAGCTCCTCGAGCTCGCGCGGGTAGATGTTCTCGCCTCCCCGGATGATCATGTCCTTGAGGCGGCCCTCGACGGTGCAGTAGCCCCTGTCGTCCATCGCGCACAGGTCACCGGTGTGCAGCCAGCCCTCGGCGTCGATGGCTTCGGCGGTCGCATCGTCCATCTCGTGGTAGCCGAGCATCACGTGGTAGCCGCGGGTGCAGTACTCGCCGACCTCGCCGATCGGGACGACCTCCCCCGTCGAGGGGTCGACGATCTGGATCTCGGTGCGCGGCATGGCGAGGCCGATCGTCGACGCCTTGTCGTCGATCGCGTCGCCCGGGCGGGTCATCGACGCGACCGGCGAGCACTCGGTCTGGCCGAAGACGATCACGAACGACACCTCGAGAGCGTCCTCGATGCGGCGGACCAGGTCGGCGGGGACGGTCGACCCGCCCGACACGACCCCGGTGAGCGACGACAGGTCGCGGGTCGAGAAGTCGGGGTGCTCCATCATCGCGACGAGCATCGTGGGCACCGCCCCCATCCGCTCGACGCGCTCGGTCTCGATGATCTCGAGGGCGAGCGCGGGATCGAAGGCGAGCAGCGGGATGTGGGTGCCGGCCGTCGCCGCGCAGCCGAGGGTCCCGAGGACGCAGCCCCCGGTGTGGAACAGCGGCATCGGGTTGAGCCACACCTGGCCCTCGGTCGCCCCGCCGACGTGGGCGGTGTGGGTCCCGTTGTTGCAGATGCCGCGGTGGTGCAGCAGCGCCCCCTTCGGGAACCCGGTCGTGCCCGACGTGTACTGGATCTGGGCCGGGTCGTCGGGGTCGACGATCGGCAGCTCGACGCCGTCGTCGGCCGAGGCCGTGAAGTCGTCCCAGTCGTCGAAGCACACGACGTCGCGCAGCCCGGGGAGATCGGGTCGGACCTCCTCGAGGATCGAGCGCATCGGGTTCCCCCGGTGCTCGTGCGCCACGAAGCACCCGACCGAGCGCGACTGATCGAGGATGTAGCGCACCTCGCCCGCCTGGTACGCCGGGTTCACGGTGACCAGCACGATGCCGGCGAGCCCGGCGCCGAACTCGAGGATCACCCACTCGGCGATGTTCGGGGCCCACACCGCGACGTGGTCGCCGGGGTCGAACCGACCGAGCAGGGCGCGCGCGCAGCGCTCGGCCTCGACGAGCAGCTCCGCGTACGTCCATCGCCGCCGCTCGTCGGGGTCGGCCACCCCCGCCACCAGCGCGACGCGGTCGGGGTGGGCGGCCGCCGCTCGGCGCAGGATCTCGCCGACGGTGACGTCGTCGACGTCCATCTCGTCGGTCGCGGACCAGGAGGACTCGGTGGGTGCTGCCATCGACGTGAGCTTGGCACCGGCGCGGATCGCGCGGCGACGCCGAGGCCGCCGCCCTCGGGTCGGGGTGCGATCAGCGCAGGAGGAGCGACTCGAGTCGGCGACCGGCGACGACGGTGCCGACGATGCCCATGGCGACGAGCACGGCGACGTGGCCGGCGATGCTGACGTCCGCGATCCCGAGGGTGGCCGAACGCACCAGCTCGACGCCGTGGTAGAGCGGCGAGAGCAGCACCAGGGGACGCACCGGCGCCGGGTACACCGACAGCGGGTACATCGTCGTCGACAGCAGGAACAGCGGGAGCACCGCGGTCGTCACCAGGTCGATGTCCTGCCACGATCGGATGAAGGTCGTCGTCATCATCCCGACGGCCGAGAAGGCGAACCCGATCAGCACGCACGCCGGCAGCGCGAGGATCCCCCACGGGGACGCCACGTAGCCGAAGAGCGCGACGATCGCGAGGAACACCGCCGAGTACGCGGTGCCGCGCAGCTGGGCGTACGCGATCTCCCCGGCGGCGACGTCGCCGGGTTGCAGCGGGGTCGCGAGCATCGCGTCGAAGGTGTGCTGGAAGCGCAGCTTGGCGAAGATGTTCATCGTCGACTCGAACACCGCGCCGTTCATCGCCGACGCGGCGAGGAGGCCGGGTGCGACGTACTCGACGTAGGGCACGGCCCGCCCGGCGACGTCGACGGTGCCGATCAGCTCGCCCAGGCCGACCCCGAGCGAGAACAGGTAGAACAGCGGCTCGAAGAACCCCGACACGATCGTGATCGCCCACCGCTTCGCGGCGAGGACGTCGCGGTGCAGCACCGCCTGCAGCCGCCGGCTCGGGATCGCGGCCGGCGGGATCACCCGCGCGAGGAGGGTCCCCGTCGCGCTCACCGCGCCAGCCGCCGGGTGAAGTTGCGCACGCCGACGACGACCCCGACCGCCGTGAGGGCGACCAGGAACGCGACGTGGGCGATCGCCGGCCACGACGAGGTGGAGGAGCCGATCGCGATCCGTCGCGCCAGCTCCACCCCGTGCCACAGCGGGGTGAGCTGGGCGATCGGCTGCATCCAGCCCGGCAGCTGCGAGATCGGGAAGAAGACCCCCGAGAAGAGGAACATCGGCACGACCAGGAAGCGCTGGGCCGCGTTCATCGAGTGCTCGTTCTCGGCGACGACCATCCACGCCTGCAGCGGCGCGGCGAGCGCGATCGCGCACAGCACCCCCGGTGCGATCGCTGCGAGGGCCGGGAGCGGATCGAGCACCCCGAGCCCCACCGTGACGAGCGCGTAGATCGCCGCGGCGATCGCGCCGCGGACCGCGCACCAGGCGAGGTGGCCGACGGCGAGGTCGCCGGGCATCACCGGGGTGCTGACCGCGACGTGCCAGGTGCGCTGCCACCTGATCCGCCCCATCGTGCCGAAGATGCCCTCCTGGGCGCCGACCTGCAGGGCCGTCGCGGCGATCAGCCCGGGCGCCAGGAACCCGACGTAGGACACGTCCGCTCCGAGCGTCGACTCGCCGGCCTCGACGAGCGATCCGAGCCCGTAGCCGATCGCGCCGAGGTAGAGCAGGGGAGCGAGGAAGGCCGACATCAGCGAGGCGCGCCAGGTCCGCCGGTAGTTCGCCCACTCGGTCTCGACGTCGCGCGCGGCGGCGACCGGGGAGATCGACCACCCCCGGCGCACCGGCGACGGGGCGTCGCTCACTCGAGGAGCTGCCGTCCGGTGAGCGCGAGGAACACGTCCTCGAGGGTGGCCCGGCGGGTGAGCGCCCCGATGTGGCCGAGGTCGCTCGCGTCCACGGCAGCGACGACGCCGTCGGCGTCGTCGGTCGAGACCAGCGCCCGGTCGGTGACCACCTCGATGCCCCGCGCCCGGTCGCCGACGGCGACCGCGATCGCGTCGTGAGCGGGGGCGACCCTGTCGAAGCGCAGCTCGACGACGTCGCGGGCGACGTGGGTTCGGATCAGCTCCCGGGGCGATCCCTCGGCGATGATCCTGCCCTCGTGGAGCACGACCAGCCGATCGCACAGCTGCTCGGCCTCGTCCATGTAGTGGGTGGTGAGCAGCAGCGTCACCCCTCGGGCGCGCAGCTGCGTCAGGCGCTCCCACAGCACGTGGCGCGCCTGGGGGTCGAGACCCGTGGTCGGCTCGTCGAGGATCACCATCTCGGGGTCGTTGATCAGGCCGCGGGCGATCGTCAGGCGTCGCTGCATCCCGCCCGACAGCGTGTCGACGGCTCGGTCCGCCCGGTCGGCCAGCTGGACGAAGTCGAGCAGCTCGGCGCTGCGCTCGCGGATCACGTCGCGCCCGAGGCCGAAGTACCGGCCGTAGACGTGGAGGTTCTGCGCGACCGTGAGCTCGGTGTCGAGGCTGTCCTCCTGGGGGACGACACCGAGGCGGGCCTTGATCTCGCGGGCGTCGGTGGCGGGCTCCCGTCCCAGGACGTGGAGCTCGCCGCCCGTGCGCGGCGTGGTCGTGCCGATCATCCGCATGGTCGTCGACTTGCCGGCGCCGTTCGGTCCGAGGAAGCCGAACAGCTCGCCGCGCCGCACGTCGAAGTCGATGCCGCGCACCGCCTCGAGGTCGGCGTAGGTCTTGGTGAGCCCGCGTGCGCGGACGAGGACGTCGTCCATGTCGGCGCGACGCTACTGGCGCCCCGCCGGTCGGGCGCGCCGGGTTCGCCGGCGCGACGGGCTCCCGGGTGCTCTCCGTCGCGACCCGCGAGCGGCGGCGTGCACGTCCGCTCCGCGCGGTCGCTGCGAGCACGACGCCGCGGCGTCCGGGGTCGGGCGCGAGGCTCGGGGGATGGACGACTGGACCTCCAGCTTCTACGGACCCGAGCAGCGCGAGCTGCAGGAGCGCTTCGGCACGCGACCCCTCGCCGACGTCCACGAAGCCGCGATCGTGGCCGATCACGTCGACGACGATCGCCGGGAGTTCATCGAGTCGCGTGACTTCTTCTTCCTGTCGACGGTCGACGCCGACGGGTGGCCGACGGTGTCGTACAAGGGCGGTCCGCCGGGGCTGGTCCACGTCGAGGACGAGCGGACGGTGGTGTTCCCGAGCTACGACGGGAACGGGATGTTCCTCTCGATGGGCAACGTCGAGGCGACCTCGCGGATCGCGATGCTGTTCATCGACCTCGAGACGCCGAACCGCCTCCGCCTGCGAGCCACGGCCTCCGTGCACCACGACGATCCCGCGCTCGCGCGCTACCCGGGAGCGCAGCTCCTCGTGCGCGCCCACGTCGAGCACACCTTCGTCAACTGCGCCCGCTACGTGCACCCGCACCGGCGCGTCGAGGCGTCGCGCCACGTCCCCGACGCCGACGGGTCGCAGCCCGTCCCGGCGTGGAAGCGGATCGACCTGCTGCAGCCGGCGCTCGGCGACCACGAGCGGGAGCGCACGGAGTCGGCCGGCGGGACGATCGACGTGGAGGAGTACGCGCGCCGCCTCGCCGACGGCACGTCCTGACCCGCCGGGGTCAGGCGCCGCGGAGGATCTCGCGCACCAGCGGCTCGTAGTGCTCGAGCGGGAGGCTCTCGTAGTCGGCGTCGAACGCCGTCTGGTCGTACACCTCGCAGAACCGCTCGGTGAGCTCGAAGTGCTCGCTGCCGCGGAACTCCTCGCGTGCGTCGCGGTCCATCCCGAGGTGGTGCCAGAAGTAGTACCCCTGGAAGATGCCGTGGTTCTTCACCATGAAGTGGTTCGCCTCGGAGACGAACGGCTTGACGATCCCGGCCGCGATGTCGGGGTGGTTGTACGGGCTGAGCGTGTCGCCGATGTCGTGGATCAGGGCGCAGAAGACGTACTCGTCGTCCTCGCCGCCGCGCTCGGCGCGCGTCGCGGTCTGCAGGGAGTGCTCGAGTCGGTTCACCGGGAAGCCCCCGTGGTCGGACTCGAGGTCGCGCAGCAGCGACATCACGCGGTCGGCGACCAGCGACTGGGTCACCTCGAGCTGGGGCGCGATGATCGCCCAGTCCTGCGCGGTCGATTCCTCGAAGCTGGTGAAGCCGGCCCTCTCGGCCACGGCGTGCGCGGCGTTGGCCTCGGTGCGGTCTGCGGTGTCGGTCATGTGGTCTCTCCTGGTTCGACGGCGTCGCACGGCGGGTCGAACCGTCGTGCGACACCTCGGGTCACTGCTGGGCTGCTCGGATGGCCTGCCAGACGCGCTCGCTCGTGGCGGGCATGTCGATGTGCTTCACGCCCAGGTGGGCGACGGCGTCGCAGACGGCCGACTGGACCGCCGGGGTCGACCCGATCGTCCCCGACTCGCCGATCCCCTTCGCGCCGAGCGGGTTGACGAAGGTCGGCGTCTCCATGTGGATCACCTCGAAGCTGGGAAGGTCGGTGGCCGAGATCATCCCGTAGTCGGCGAGGTTCGACGTGACCGGGTTGCCGTCCTCGTCGTAGCGCACCTCCTCGAGCAGCGCCTGCGCGGTGCCCTGGGCGATGCCGCCGTGGATCTGGCCGTCGAGCAGCAGCGGGTTGAGGACGCGACCGGCGTCGTCGCAGGCGACCTGGCGCAGGTGCTTGACCTGCCCCGTGCTCGTGTCGACCTCGACGACCGCGATGTGCGCGCCGAAGGGGAAGGTCGCCATGTCGGCGACGAAGGTCGTGCTCACCGTCAGCTCGTCGCCGTCCTGCTTCGCCGCGACGGCGACGTCGGCCCACGTCTTGGTGACCGCCGGGGTCCCGGCGACGTGGAAGACCCCCTTCTCGGTGTCGACGACGACGTCGGCCTCGTCGGCCTCGAGCAGCTTGGCCGCCGCCTTCTTCGCCTTGTCGACGAGCTCGACGGTCGCCTCGTTGACGGCGACGCCGCCCTGCTGCAGCGAGCGCGAACCCATCGTGCCGCCACCGACGGGGGTGCGCTCGGTGTCACCGAAGACGAGGGTGATCTCGTCGATCGGGATCCCGGTCTCGGCGCTGGCGATCATCGACCACGCGGTGTCGTGGCCCTGGCCCTGGGGCGTCGTGCCGGTGTAGACGGTCGCGGTGCCGTCGTCGTGGATCTCGACCTTGGCGTCCTCCTGCTTGGGGTCGACGCCGCCGGTGATCTCGACGTAGACGCACACCCCGATGCCGAGCTGCTTGGCGTCACCCGACTCGCGGCGGCTCGCCTGCTCGGCGCGCAGGTCCTCGTACCCGGCGGCCTCGAGCACCTTGTCGAGCGCGGTCTCGTAGTCGCCGACGTCGTAGGTCTGGGCGACGGCGGTGGTGTGCGGCTCGTCGAACTTCGCGATCAGGTTCTTGCGACGGACCTCGGCGGGGTCCATCCCGATCTCCGCGGCGAAGAGGTCCATCGCGCGCTCGATCGCGGCGGTCGCCTCGGGGCGCCCGGCGCCGCGGTAGGCGGTGGTCGGGGTCGTGTTGGTGACGACCGAGGTCGTGCGGACCTCGATGTTGGGGATGTCGTAGACGCCCGACGACATCGGGCGGGTCATGAACGGGGCGAGGATCGTCCCCATCCCGACGAACGCCCCCGCGTCCTGCAGGGCGTGCATCTGGTAGTGCGTGACCGTGCCGTCCTTCGAGCCGCCCATCGTGACGAACTGGAGCTGGCCGCGGCCGTGGCCGAGCATCATCATCGACTCGCTGCGCGTCTCGCGCCAGCGGACCGGCCGACCCACGCCCTTGGCGAGCACCCCGAGGAGCATCTCCTCGGGGTAGGCGTCGATCTTGGCGCCGAAGCCGCCGCCGACGTCGGGGGTGATCAGGTGGACCTTCGTGCCCTCGCCGCCGTTGACCTTGACGAAGTGGTCCTTGTCGGCCTGCGCTCCCTGGGTGGACAGCCACTGCACGAGGGTGTCGCCGTCCCAGGTCGCGGCCGAGGCGCGCACCTCGAGCGGGCAGGGCGCGACGCGCTGGTTGACGAAGCGACCGGTGACGGTCACCTCGCAGTCGGCGAAGAACTCCTCGGTGGGCGAGTTCTCGGGGATGCCGAGCGCGGTGGTGTCGAACACCCCGTTGGAGCCGGCCTCCTCGTAGATGAGCGTCTCCGACGACAGCGCCTCCTCGAGGTCGATCACGGCGGGGAGGAAGTCGTAGTCGACGAACACCACCTCGGCCGCGTCCGCCGCCTGCTGGTGCGTCTCGGCGACGACCACCGCGACGGGCTCGCCGACGTGGCGGACCTTGTCGCTCGCGAGCAGGGTGCGTGCGCTGGCGGGGTTGAACGGCGAGGGGATCGGCTCGAGGCCGAGGGTCTCGGCGGTGTGCACGGCGAGCACGCCGGGCATGTCCGTCGCCGCGTCGACGTCGATCGACAGGATCGTGCCGTGGGCCACGGTGGAGCGCACGTACACCGCCTGGGCCGCGCCGTCGAGGCGCGGATCGGTCACGTCGTCGGAGTAGACGCCCCCGGTCGTCAGGAACTTCGGATCTTCCTTGCGCTGGACTCGAGTGCCCAGGATGCTGCCACCAGCCACGTGTACCCCTTGTGCGTCGCGAAGCGAGCCGAACGACCCGCGTGCTCAACCTAGTCGCGGCGTCGCGACGGGGCTCAGCGGAGCCCGTGCGGGGCAGCCGGGTCGGCAGGGGTCGGTCAGTGGGTGCTGACCTTGCCCGACGTGCGGCCGTGGAGGTCGGCGGCGTGGCGGTTGAGCCCGACCAGCTCGGCCTCGATGCCGCGCTCGGCGAACTTCGCGACCACGGCGTCGAGCGCGACGATCGCGCTCGTGTCCCACACCCGGGCGTCGGTGAGGTCGATCTCGACGCGGGGGACCTCCACGGCGTCGTAGTCGAAGGAGTGGACGAGATCGTTCGTCGAGGCGAAGAACAGCTGGCCGGTCACGGCGTAGAGGCGGGCGTGGTCGTCCGGGTCGACGACGCTGGTCACGTTGACCAGGTGCGAGACGTGTCGGACGAAGAACACCGCCGACAGCAGGACCCCGGCGGCGACGCCGTAGGCGAGGTTGTGTGTGAGCACCACGATCGCGACGGTGACGACCATCACCGCGCTCTCGGTGCGGGGCATCGAGCGCAGCGTGTCGGGCGACACGCTGCGCCAGTCGAACGTGCCGACGGCGACCATGATCATCACCGCGACCAGCGCGGCCATCGGGATCCGGGCGACGAGGTCGCCGAGGGCGAGGATCAGGATCAGCAGGAACACCCCCGACGCGAGCGTCGACAACCGGGTCCGACCGCCGGAGCGGTGGTTGATCATCGACTGGCCGATCATCGCGCACCCGGCCATCCCTCCGAGGAAGCCGGTCGCGACGTTCGCGATGCCCTGGCCGCGCGACTCGAGGTCCTTGTCGGAGTCGGAGTCGGTGAGGTCGTCGAGGAGCTGGGCGGTGAGCAGCGACTCCAGCAGTCCGACGAAGGCGAGCGTGAGCGAGAACGGGAGGATGATGCCGAGGGTCTCGAAGGTGAACGGCACGTCGGGCAGCGAGAGGAAGGGGAGCGCGTCGGGGAGGGCGCCCATGTCGCCGACCGTCGGCAGGTCCCACCCCATCGTGATGGCGAGGGTGGCGAGCACGGCGATCGCGACGAGCGGGGACGGGACCGCCTTCGTCACGCGGGGCAGGCCGTAGATGATCGCGAGACCGGCCGCGATGAAGGCGATGTTCGACCCGAGCTGGCTGCTGCGCACGGCGGCGGTCTCGTCCGACAGCAGGATGTGGGGGACCTGGGCGAGGAAGATCAGGATCGCGAGCGCGTTGACGAAGCCGAGCATCACGGTGCGCGGGATGAACCGCATCACCGCACCGACGCCGAGCGCCCCGAGGGCGATCTGGATGGCGCCGGCCAGCACCGTGGCCGCGAACAGGTAGGCGACGCCGTACTCGGCGACGAGGGGGACCACGACGAGGGCCATCGCCCCGGTGGCGGCGGAGATCATCCCCATCCGGCCGCCGGTCATCGAGATGATGATCGCGATCGAGAACGAGGCGTACAGACCGACCTTCGGGTCGACGCCCGCGATGATCGAGAACGAGATCGCCTCGGGGATCAGGGCGAGGGCGACCACCAGACCGGAGAGCAGGTCGGCGCGGGGGTTCGCCGTCCACGCGGACGCGCTCGTCACGCTCGAGTCGTCGGGTCGCAGCGCACGCGACGTCTTGATCGTGCTCATGTGTGGTGAACCTCACGGGTCTCGAGACCGTCCGGACCACCTCGACGGCCGGCCCTGGCCGCCTCCGACGACGACCCGCCGACGACGTGCGCCAGCGCGAGAGACCGTACGGCGCGACCTCGCCGGAACCGTGAGGTGTCGCACCTGTCACGCACGGACCGGGGATCGGCCGCTCCTCCTCCTCCTCAAGTCGGGGGAGACCCGAGCCGAAGGGAACATCACTCCTTCGGGTGACCGGACGACCGGCCCCCACCGACCCCAGAGAGGTCCCGATGCACGCTCCTTCACTCCGCAACCGGCTCGTCGCCGTCGTCGCCGGGCTGCTGGTGGCCGGCGCCGTCGGCGCTTCGGCCTCCTCGCTCGGCGGCGTGTCGGCGGAGAGCCTCGGGTCCGATGTCGGCATCGTCCTGTCGTGCGACGACGACGGGGTCACCACGAGCTACGGCACGGCGCTGCTGTCGGCCCTGCCCGTCGTGAGCACGGTCGCGTTCGGCGACGTCGACGCGGCCTGCGTGGGCCTCGACTACCAGATGGCGTTGCTCGGAGCCGGCGGCACGGTGCTCGTGCAGCACAGCGGCGTGGTGGGCTCCGGCGGTGGCATCTCGATCAACCTCGGGGCGCTGTCCCTGACGCGGCCGAGCGCAGCTCTGGTCACCGGGGTCTCGCTCACCATCACGGGCTGAGCCGCCGATCGGGCGCCCGACGCCATGCCAGCGCGACGACGATCTCGAGCCCGCGGCGCGGCGCGAGCCGTGCGCATCGGCGTCGCCGCGTCGGCCCTCTGCCTGGTCGCGCTCGCCGCGACCGGACACGCGACGACGCTCGGGGGCATCCGCTCCGACTCGCTCGGGGCCTGGACGGGACCGGTGAGCATCACGCTGCTCCCCACGGTGCCGACGCTCCCCCCGCTCCTCCCGCTCGGCGCGGCGGTCGACGGGGCGGCTGCGTCGGGCGGCGGGGTCTCCGCGCCGGTCACCTCCGCCACCTCCACCACCGTCACCGTCACCTCCGCCACCGTCACCGTCACCGTCACCTCCGTCACCTCCGCCACCACGTCGGGCGTGACCGAGGCCGCGACGACGAGCACCGCCACCACGACGACGGCGCCCGTCTCGTCGTCGACGATGGCGCCCGTCTCGTCGTCGGTCGCGACCACGCCCGTCACGCCCGTCACGGCGTCGGAGGAACGGACGACGAGCACCACCTCCACGACGACGGAGCAGCGAGCGACGAGCACCACCTCCACGGTCCCGCCGACCGGGAGCGCGCAGACGCCGCCTCGGCCGTCGCGGGCCGACGAACCGCCCGGAGCCGATGCGTGAAGGGCGGTCGCCGCCTCGCCCGGCGCGCCGGCCGTGGTGCGGGCGGCGTCGCCGCGGTGGTCGCGCGTGTCCGCCAGCGGTGCGGGTCGGCGCCGGCGGGGCGCTCGGGCGAGGTGGACCGCCGCGCCCGGCGCAGGGCGGTCCGCTCGTGGTGCTGGACCGCTCTCGGGCTGGTCGTGATCGCCGTGCTCGGCCCCGGGGCGCTGACCGGGTCGAGCCGGCTGCTGGTCGTGGGCGGAGACTCCATGCTGCCGACGTACCGATCCGGAGACGTGGTGGTGCTCGGCCCGGTCGGGGCGCCGAGCGTGGGTGACGTGGTCGTGCTCGAGGTCCCCGACGGGCCGGCCGCCGGGCGGCTGATCATCCACCGCGTGGTCGACGTGCGCGCCGACGGCGCGATCGTGACGCGCGGCGATTCGAGGCGCACCGCCGACCCCTGGCGCGTGGGCGTCGAGGACCTCCGCGGACGTCCGCGCCTGCACGTGCCCCGATCGGGTGCTCTGCTGGACGCGCTCCGCCGGCCGTGGGTGCTGGGGGCGCTGGCGGGCGGCCTGGTGTCGGCGCTGATGTGGCCGAACGGGTCGCGGCGTTCGGGCGACCACCCGCCGGGTCAGAGCGAGCGGAGGGTGTCGGCGAGCGATCTCGCGTCGAGGCCGTAGCGGGTGTGGATGTTGGCCGGCTTGGGATCGTGGGGCAGGAACGTCGTCGGCAGCCCCATCGTCGTCACCGCGACAGCGTCGTCGACCTCGCCGACGGCCGTCGCGATCATCGACCCGATGCCGCCGTCACGCACCCCGTCCTCGATCGTGACCACCCGGCGGTGGGTGGCGGCGTCGGCGATCATGTCGGCGTCGAGCGGGGCGCAGCAGCGGACGTCCCAGATGCTCACGTCGGGACCGCCGGCCTCGGCGAGCGACGCAGCCGCGTCCTGGGCGGGCTCGAGCATCTTGCCGATCGCGAGGACGCAGATCGACGATCCCGGATCGCGGGCGGCGCGCACCGACCGTGCGCTGGTCCCCGAACCGACCTCGTGCTCGCCGACCTGTCGGGCGGCGCCGCGCGGGTAGCGGATCGCGACCGGCCCCTCGTCGGCGAGCGTCGTCGCGTCGTGGAGCATCTGCGACAGCTCCTGGGCGCTCGACGGAGCCAGGACGCGCATCCCGGGCACCTTGGACAGCAGCGCCATGTCGTAGACGCCGTGGTGGCTCGCCCCGTCGGGTCCGGTCACGCCGGCGCGGTCGAGGCAGAACACGACTCCGAGGCGGTGCATCGCGACGTCGTACACGACCTGGTCCCAGGCGCGGTTGAGGAAGGTCGAGTAGACGGCCACGACGGGTCGCAGGCCGCCCATCGCCATCCCCGCCGCGCTGGTGACGGCGTGCTGCTCGGCGATCCCGACGTCGAAGAACCGGTCGGGGAAGCGGGCCTGGAAGGGCAGCAGGCCGGTCGGGCCGGGCATCGCGGCGGTGATCGCGACGACGCGCGGGTCGGCCTCGGCCTCCTTGACGATGGCGTCGGCGAAGGCCTGCGTGTAGCCGGTCGCGACCGCCTTCGGCGGGCCGACCGCGGGGTCGAAGACCGGCGCGTCGTGGAGGTTCTTCTCGTCGTCGTCCTCGGCGGGGGAGTAGCCGCGACCCTTCTGGGTGAGCGCGTGCACGACGATCGGGCCCTCCTCGGAGAGCTCGATCGCGTTCTGCAGCGCGTCCTCGAGCTCGGCGACGTTGTGGCCGTCGAACGGGCCGATGTAGCGCGTCCCGAGCGCCTCGAAGAACGACGGGGGTTGGAGGAACTCGCGCACCCCGGCCTTGAACGCGTCGACGGCCGAGCCGGCCGGCTGGCCCACGACCGGCAGGCCCTGCAGGAACTCCTCGATCCGTCGCTGCCGGCGGACGTAGACCGGGTTCTGGCGGATGTCGGTGAGCGCGTGCGACAGCCGGCCGGTGACGCGGTCGGTGAGCGAGGCGGCGGTCGTCTGCTCGTCGATGCCCTGGCTGTTGGCCGACAGGTTGGAGATCGTCGGGGCGTACGAGCGGCCGTTGTCGTTGAGCACGATGATCACGCCGCGGCGGTGGTGCCCGAGGTTGTTGAGCGCCTCGTAGGCCATCCCGCCGGTCATCGCGCCGTCGCCGATCACCGCCACGATGTGGCGCCGCTCGTTCGTCCCGAGATCGCGCGCGACGGCGAGGCCGTCGGCGTAGGACAGGATCGTCGAGGCGTGGCTGTTCTCGACGAGGTCGTGCTCGGACTCCTCCCGGTTCGGGTACCCCGACAGACCGCCGGCCTGACGGAGCGTCTCGAACCCGGTCTGGCGCCCGGTGACGATCTTGTGCACGTACGCCTGGTGGCCGGTGTCCCACAGGATCGCGTCGCGCGGGGAATCGAACACCCGGTGCAGCGCCAAGGTCAGCTCGACGGCGCCGAGGTTGGAGCCGAGGTGGCCACCGACCTCGGACACGGCCGACACGATGAAGTCGCGGATCTCCCCGGCGAGATCCGCGAGCTCGTTCCGGTCCAGCCCCCGCAGGTCGGCCGGTCGGCGGATCCCCTCGACGTACATCGTCGTCAAGCTACCGGCTGGCGGGCGGTCGGGCCCCGGACAGCTCGCGCTCCGTCCCCGGAGGTCCTCCGATCCCGGCACCGGGTCGTCAGCGGAGCCGGTAGGTGCTGACGTGCTGGTCGCTGGCGTCGTCGTAGGCCGCACCGGCCATGTCGGCGACGCGCTCGTCGAGGTCGAACCCGGCGTCGTCGGCCATCTCGTCGAGCTCGCCGGGTGTCGTCCAGCGGATCGCCCACGGCCGCAGGCGCACCCCGCCCGACTCGGTCAGCTCGACGAACTGGCCGTCGCTGCGACGTTCGTCGGGGTGGTGGCGCGACACCGACAGCACCACGCGGTCGGCGGTCATCGAGCGCACCCCGACGCTGGCACCGGCCGGGGCCCGCTCGTCGGGGACGACGGCCTCGACGACGAAGCGGCCGCTCGGGACGAGGCGTGCGGCGACCTCGCGGAAGCACCGCCGCTGCTCGTCGGGGTCGAGCAGGTTGAGGATGGTGTTGTACGCCACCAGGCAGGCGTCGAAGGGCCCGGCGGGGAGGTCGTCGACCATGTCGCCGTGGACGATGCCGACGCTGCGGTCGGGGTCGCGCTCCGCGAGGCGATCGAGCATCGCCCGGCTGGAGTCGACGCCGACCACCTCGAGTCCCGCCCGGGCGAGGGGCAGCGCCAGGCGCCCGGTCCCGACGCCGAGCTCGAGCAGGCGCGCCCCGTCGCCGGCGGTGGCGACGACCCGGCGCACGGTCGCATCGACGTCGGTGACCTCGGCGTACCAATCGTCGTAGACGTCGGCGAACGCCTCGCCGTAGGTCGTCGAATCGAACCCCTGCACGGCGGCGAAGGCTAGATCGCGAGGTCACGGAGCCGGCGCTCGTGACGCTCCGCCCGATGACGGACCACCCGATGCGCGACCCCCCGATCGCAGACCGTCCGGCGACAGACCGCCGAGGAAGGCCACGACGTTCAGCCCGACGGCGTCGACGGCGTAGCCGCCCTCCTGGACCACGACGGTCGGGACGTCGACCCCCGCGACGGACGCACCGCATCGCTCGAGGTCCGCGGTCTCGAGCTCGAACGTGCCGAGCGGGTCGCCCACGTAGGTGTCGACACCGAGCGAGACGACGAGCGCCTCGATCCGGGCGGCGCCGAGCTCCGCGAGCGCGCGCTCGAGCGCCTCGCCCCAGCGCGCCGCCCCCGTGCCGCGCGGCAGCGGGATGTTCAGGTTGCACCCCTCCCCGGCCCGGACCCCACGTTCGTCGGCGTGACCCGAGAACCACGGGAACTCCTCGCGCGGATCGGCGTGGATCGACACCGTGACCACCTCGTCGCGATCGAGGAAGATCGACTGGGTGCCGTTGCCGTGGTGGTAGTCGACGTCGAGCACGCCGACGCGCCGTCGACCGCCGTCGAGGAGGCGCTGCGCCGCGATCGCCGCGTTGTTGAGGTAGCAGTACCCGCCGAACTGGTCGGCCGAGGCGTGGTGGCCGGGCGGTCGGCACAGGCCGTACGCGGTCCGCTCGCCCCCGAGGACGCGAGCGGCCGCGGTGGTGGCGATGGCGGCGGACGCGACCACCGCCGCCCAGGTGCCGGCGACGATCGAGGTGTCCGCCGAGAAGCTGTGGTACCCGAGCTGGCCGAGGAGGTCGTCGGGGCGCGGCGCGGACGATCCCCGGGGCGGCCACGCGAACGGCATCGCCGCGGGGGCGCTCTCGCCGCGCTCGACCCAGCGGTCCCACGCGGTGGCGAGCAGCTCGAGGTGGTCGGGGGTGTGGACCCGTGCGAGCAGCTCGTGGTCGACGGCGTCCGGCCCGACCGTCGGCCACCCCCGGTCGTCGAGGGCGCGGCGGATCAGTTCGGCGCGCTCGGGGCTCTCGAACGAGCGGACGAGCGCGCCGTCGTGGACCTCGAGGCCGTCGTGGCCACGGTGGTCGTCGGAGGCGACGATCAGCACCGGGAGCGGACCCCTCGTGGTGGCACCGGCACCGGCACCGGCCGTCTCCCCCGCCGTCGTCGCATCGTGGGCATCTTCGCACCGCGGACCGATCCACGTGCGGAGGGGGTCGTGGTTGCCTACCCTCGGGCGGGTGAGCCCCGCGATCACCTACCTCGACCACGCCGCATCGACCCCGATGCGCCCGGCGGCGATCGAGGCGATGATGCCGTTCCTCGCCACGAACTACGCCAACCCGTCGGGGTCGCACCGCTTCGCACGTGCGGCGCGCCTCGCCGTCGACGAGTCGCGCGATCTCGTGGCCGCCACCATCGGGTGCCGACCCGACGAGGTGGTCTTCACGGGGTGCGGCACCGAGAGCGACAACACGTCGATCCTCGGCGCCGTGGCCCGCGCCGGAGGTCGGGCGGTCTGCTCGGCGGCCGAGCACCACGCGGTGCTGCACCCGGTCGAGGCGACGGGCGGGGTGGTGGTCGGTGCGGACCGCTTCGGTCGCATCGATCTCGACGAGCTCACCGCCGTGCTCGAGACGGCCGCCGACGACGGCGGCGACGGCCGGGGGGTGTGCGTCGTCAGCGTGATGGCGGTGAACAACGAGGTCGGCACGATCAGCGACGTGGCGGCGGTGGCCGAGATCGTCCGTCGCCTCGCGCCGGGCGCGCTCGTGCACACCGATGCCGTCCAGGCGCCGACCTGGGTCGATCTGCGCACCCTCGTCGACCACGTCGATCTCATGTCGCTCAGCGCGCACAAGTTCGGCGGGCCGAAGGGGACCGGGATCCTCGTCGAGCGCGGCGGGCCGCGCGTCGCCCCGCTGATCGTGGGCGGCGGCCAGGAGCGAGGACGTCGCAGCGGCACCCACGACGTCGCCGGGATCGTCGCCACGGCGACCGCGCTCGCGATCACCGATGCCGAGCGCGACGCCGAGGACGCCCGCCTGCGGACCCTGCGCGACGGCCTCGTCGACTCGATCACCGGCTCCCTCGACGACGTCGTGGAGACCATCGGGCGCGACGACGACGGCGTCGCCAAGGTGGCCGGGTCGGCGCACCTGTGCATCGGCGGCGTCGAGTCCGAGGCGCTGCTCTACCTCCTCGACGAAGCCGGGGTGTGCGCCTCGGCGGCGAGCGCGTGCGCGAGCGGGGCGATGGAGCCGTCGCACGTCCTGGCCGCGATGGGCGTCGACCGGCAGGTCGCGCTCGGGGCGCTGCGGCTGAGCCTCGGCCACGCCACGACCGCGACCGATGTCGAGCGTGGCGCCGAGGTGATCGTCGACGCCGTGTCCCGCCTCCGCTCGCGCTCGATGGCGCTGCGGTCCTGAGCGCTGCCGTTCCGCAGGCGACGGGACCGCCGGAGGTGCCTCCTAGCCTGACGTCGTGAAGGTGATGTGCGCGATGAGCGGGGGAGTGGACTCCTCGGTGGCGGCTCACCTCCTCGTCGAGGCCGGCCACGACGTCGTCGGGGTGACGCTGAAGCTGTGGGGAGGCGAGTCCGACACGGGGTGCTGCTCGGTGTCCGACGTCGACGACGCCCGGCGAGTCGCCCAGCAGATCGGGATCGACCACCTGGTGTTCAACTTCTCGGACGACTTCGGGGCCCACGTCGTCGAGCCCTACGTGCGCGACCACGCCCGTGGATCGACGCCGAACCCGTGCATCGAGTGCAACCGTTCCGTCAAGTTCTCCCGCCTGGCGGAGCGGGCCGACCTGCTGGGGTTCGACGCGGTCGCGACCGGCCACCACGCGTCGATCGGTCGGTCGGCCGACGGGACCCTGACGCTCGAGCGCGGCCACGACGCCACGAAGGACCAGAGCTACGTCGTGCACATGCTCGACCAGCGCGACCTCGCGCGCACGATGTTCCCCGTCGGGTCGATGGACAAGTCCGAGGTCCGCGCCCGGGCGGTCGCGATCGGTCTGCGCACGGCGGGCAAGCCCGACAGCCAGGACGTCTGCTTCATCACCTCGACCCACGGTCGGCGGTCCTTCCTCGGCGAGCGGATCCCGCTCCGATCCGGCACCGTGGTCGACACCTCGGGTTCGACGGTGGGCGCGGTCGAGTCGGTCGAGATGGTGACCGTCGGCCAACGGCGCGGCCTCGGTCTGGGGGGCGGACCGAAGCGCTACGTCGTCGACGTCGACGTCGACGAGCGCGTGGTGACGGTCGGTGCCGCCGACGACCTCGTGCGCACCGGGCTCGTGGTCGCCGACGTCGGGTGGGTCGACGAGCCGGTCGTCGGCGCGGTGCGCGTGCAGTGCAGCGCCCACGGTCGAGCCGCACCGGGGTGGGCGACCCACGTCGACGGGCGGGTCCACGTCGAGTGGGCGCGACCGCGGCCCCGCGTCGCGCCGGGTCAGAGCGTCGTCCTCTACGACGAGTCCGATCGACGGGTCCTCGGCGGCGGGACCTGCACCTGAGCCCCGATGCCGGCGGAGCTCGCCGGCTCCTCAGCGGATCGGGAGTCGCCGCTCGGCGGCGAGGCGCAGCGCGGCTCCGGGGCGGCTCGGAGCGACCAGGAAGCCGACCATGTGGATCGCGACGCCGTCGGGGTCGCGGGGTGTGAAGGCGAAGACCGTCGACACCTGCTCGCTGGTGCTCACCTCGATGGCGAAGCCGCTCGCCGGCCCCGTCAGGTCCGCGGCCTCGGTCCCGGTGCGCGCGAGACCGATGCCGGCGATCTTCTCGGCGCGCACCATCAGGGTGTCGGCGAGCACGACCGGGTCGTGGACGACGAGACCGGCGGGGACGAGGACCAGCCACCTCCTGGACAGGCGGTGCCAGCGGGGGCCGAGGAGGATCGTCGCCGCGGCGGCGACGAGGCCGAGCGGGATGCCGACCGCCCAGCGCGACGAGGCGAGGGCGAGCGGGGCGGCCACCACGCAGGCGGCCCAGGCGAACCAGGTCACGACCGCGGCGGTCCCCGCCGCGACGGGGGCGCGCAACGGGAGGCGGTGCTCGTCGCCGTAGGCCGACGCCTGCACCATCCAACGTCCGAGCTCCGCGGTGTAGATCGTCGCGACGGCGACGAACGCGGGCACGCACAGCAGGGCGATTTCGAGCGCCGGCGCGCCGGCCAGCGCGCTCACGACCCCGGCGACGATCGCGAGGGGCGACGCCACCCGGGCGACGGTGAGCGAGACCACCGACGGGATCGCCAGCGCGAGGGCGACGATCGCGAACCCCACCCAGCCCCCGATGGCCGCGACCCACCCGACCGCCGGGGTGCGACCGTCGGTCGCGGACTCGAGGGCCGTGCCGCCGAGGACCGCGACCAGCACCCACGCCACCCGGGCGCCCCAGCTGAGCGCTCGGGTGGTGGTGGAGGTCGTGCCGGCGCCCTGCGACGGCGGCAGCTGGGTCGGTTCGTCCGCGTCGTCGTCGGCGGGGTCGGACATGGGTCCCACCCTGGCCGATCCGCCGCCGACCCGACCAACGGTGCGCGTGCCATCGGTCACCGACCTCGGGGCGAACGGCGCCGGTCGCCGACCACCGGCCGCCGAGGGTGACCCGTCGACGGCGACGGTCCGCGACGTGGATGGATCCGTCGAAGGATTCGTCAGGGACCGGGGGGTCCCGCGATCATCGGAACGTGGGCACCAGGGCACGACCGGCGCGATCGGCCGGAGGATGAGGTGAGCGCCGACTCGCCGGGGGGTCGGGGCGACCGCCTCCCGGACGCGGTCGTCCCCTTCTCCGGAGGCCAGTCGATCGGCATCGGCAGCCTCCCGCACCGAGACCGGGGAGCCGCAGCGGCGTTCGCGCTCTCCGAGTTCGACATCGCCACCGTCCCGTCGCTCCCCATGCGCTCCTCCGCCGAGGGCATGGTCGCGCAGGCCGTCGCCGGACTCCCCGGTGTGTCGTTCGGGCAGTACGGCAGCTGCGCGATCGACCCGATCGCGCTGGTGCGCGACCACCGCATCACGACCGATCTGTCCGGTGAGGCCTTCGAGGGTCTGCGTGCGTTCGTCGACCTCGCCGTGCGGGTGCACCACGACGGGGCGCCGGTGAAGTGGCAGTTCGTGGGCCCGGTGACCCTCGGGGTCGCCCTCGCCCGCGCGGGGGTGCGCCACGACCGGGCGTTCGAGATCGCCGCCGAGGCGGTGCGCCACCACGTGTCGGAGATCTCCTCGGCACTGCGGCGGGCGCTGCCGTCGAGCCCTCAGCTGATGCTCCTCGACGAACCGTGGCTCGTCGACCTGATGCGCCCCGACTTCCCGATCCCGCCCGACGTGGCGGTGGATCTGATCTCGACCGGGATGGCCGCGGTCGGGAGCGAGGCCGCGTTCGGCCTGCACTGCTGCGGCCGCTGCGACATCGCGACGATGCTCGAGACCGGCCCGCAGGTCATCTCGATCCCGGTCGCCGACGAGCTCGTCGAGTACGCCGGCTACCTCGGCCGGTTCGTCGACGGCGGAGGCGTCATCGCCTGGGGGGTCGTGCCGACCACGGGCCCCGTCACGATGCGCCCCGACCGGTACTGGCGTCGGCTGAGCGATCTCTGGTCGTCGCTGTCCGAGCGCGGCGTCGACGCGGGGATGCTGCGTCGCCAGAGCCTGATCACCCCCGAGTGCGGGTTCTCCCGCCACCAGGTGTCCACGGCGCGCCGCATCGCACGGATGAGCTCGGAGATCGGGCACCGGGTCAACGGCCAGGCGATGGCGAGCCGGCTCGGCCTCGGCGCCTGAGCGCCCCTGGCCGGCACCCGGCGCCCGCTCGCACCCGATCCCGCAGCCCTCCGGGCCCGACCTGCGTCGGAGTTCGGCGACGCGGGCGGCCGGGTACCGTTCGAGCCGATGACCGAGGTGCCCGGCGAGCGCGCAGACGAGCTGAGGTCGCTCATCGCGCACCACGACGAGCGCTACCACACCCTCGACGATCCCGAGATCGCCGACTCGGAGTACGACGAGCTCGTGCGCGAGCTGCGCTCGCTCGAGGCCGAGCACCCCGACCTGATCACCCCCGACTCGCCGACGAACACCGTCGGCGGCGCGATCAGCGCCACCTTCTCGGCCGTCGAGCACCACGTCCCGATGATGAGCCTCGACAACGCGATGGACGCGGCCGAGCTCACGGCGTGGGCCGAGCGCGTCGAGCGCGGCCTCGACGGTTCCGCCCCGACCTTCGTGTGCGAGCTGAAGTTCGATGGCCTCGCGATGAGCCTGCGCTACGAGGACGGCGCACTCGTGCGCGCCGCGACCCGCGGCGACGGGCGCACGGGGGAGGACGTCACCGCGAACGTCGCGACGATCGACGACGTGCCCCGCCGGCTCGAGGTCGACTCCCCGCCGACGGTCCTCGAGGTGCGCGGGGAGGTGTACATGTCGGTCTCGGCGTTCGAGCGGCTCAACGAGCGGGCGGCGGCCGCCGGCGACAAGGCGTTCGTCAACCCCCGCAACTCCGCCGCCGGGAGCCTGCGGCAGAAGGACCCGGCGAAGACCGCCGAGCGGGAGCTGTCGTTCTTCGGCTACGCGCTGGGAGCGCTCGAAGGCGACCACGCCGACGCGGCGACGACGCACCGTGGCGAGCTCGACCTGATCCGGTCGCTCGGCCTGCCCGTCGACGACCACGTCACCTCGTTCACGTCGATCGACGACGTCGCCGCGCACTGCCTGCACTGGCAGGAGCACCGCCACGACCTCGACTACGAGATCGACGGGGTGGTGGTCAAGGTCGACGACCTCGCCCAGCGCGACCGGCTCGGGTTCACGTCGCGCGCGCCACGGTGGGCCATCGCGTACAAGTTCCCCCCCGAGGAGCGCACCACCGCGCTGCTCGACATCCAGGTCTCGGTCGGTCGGACGGGGCGTGCGACGCCGTTCGCCGTGCTCGACCCCGTCTTCGTCGGCGGGTCCACCGTCGGCATCGCGACCCTCCACAACCAGGACCAGGTGGCGGCCAAGGACGTCCGCCCCGGTGACACCGTCGTCGTGCGCAAGGCGGGCGACGTCATCCCCGAGGTGGTGGGCCCGATCCTGTCGGCGAGACCCCCCGGCAGCGAGCCGTGGGTGTTCCCGTCCGACTGCCCGGTGTGCGAGAACCCCCTCGTGCGCCCCGAGGGCGAGGCCGACACGCGCTGCGTGGCCCCCGACTGCCCCGCCCAGCGCGACCAGAAGATCGCCTACTTCGCCACGCGCGGCGCGATGGACATCGAGGGCCTCGGCGAGCAGATGGTCGAGAAGCTGACGACCGCCGGGCTCGTGCGCGACCCGGCCGACCTCTACGCCCTCTCGGTCGACCAGCTCGTGGAGCTCGAGCGGGTCGGTCTCACGAGCGCCCGGAACCTGGTGGGAGAGATCGAGCGCTCGAAGGGGCGGCCGCTGCCCAAGCTGCTCACCGCGCTCGGCATCCGTCACCTCGGCCCGGCGGCGTCGGCCGCGCTCGTCGCGGAGTTCCACACCCTCGACGCGATCACCTCGAGGTCGGTGGAGGAGCTGGCGGCGGTCGACGGCGTGGGCGAGGTCATCGCGCGCACGATCGACGGGTGGTTCTCCCAGGAGACCAACCGCGCCTACATCGAGAGGTTGCGTGCGGCGGGGGTGAGCTTCGGCGACCCGGACGCCGCCCGGCGCGCGGCCGAGGCGCGCGCCGCGACGCCGCAGACCCTCGAGGGCCGCTCGGTGGTCGTCACCGGGACGCTGGCCGGCTTCAAGCGCGACGACACCGTCGAGGCGATCACGTCGCGCGGGGGGACGAGCCCGGGCAGCGTGAGCAGGAAGACCTTCGCGCTCGTCGCCGGGGAGTCGGCAGGTGCGAGCAAGCTGACCAAGGCCGAGTCGCTCGGCGTGCCGGTGATCGACGAGGCCGAGTTCGTGGCGCTGCTCGACTCCGGAGACCTGCCCGAGCGCTTCGCCGACCCCGAACCCGAACCCGAGCCCGAGCCCGAGCCGGCGTCCGACCCCGACGGGTGAGTGCGATGCCGGGCGTTCGTCGTCAGACGACGTCGAACGACCAGCGGTAGCTGCGCGCCCCGTCGTCGCGACCGTCGGCGACCCTCCAGAAGATCACCTGCACGGAGTTGCGACCCTGCGGGAAGCTCTGGATCACGGCGTCGTCGCTGGGGCGGAACTCGATGCGGCTGTTGCCCGGATCGAACACGGCGGTCGGAGGGACGGCGATCTGCTCGCCGGGGGCGACGTCTCCGTCGAACTCCCCGATGCGCGTCGTCTCGAGCTCGACGCCGTTGACGACGAGGGCCGCTTCGTAGCCGAACTCCAGGTCGACGATCACCTGCTCCTGCTGCTGCACCTGCTGGGCGCGCTCCACCGGCGCGATGTCCTCGATCGCGTCGGGACGGTCGATGCCGTCCATCCCCGTGATCGCGCTCGTCACCGCCCACGCGATCGCCACCAGCCCGCAGGCGATGACGAGCGAGGGGACGAGCAGACCCCAGTCCAGCCGGCGGCGATCGCGGGACGGGTCGAGGTCGTCGATCTCGTCGTCCGTCGTCGCCGACGGACCGGTTCCCCCCGCCGCGACGGGAGCGGTGTCGGCGGTCGCCGAATCGTCGCCGAGCGCGTCGGCGGCCGACGTCCCGGGTCGGTCGGGATCGGGATCGGTCACCGCTCCAGTGTGCCCGCCCCGAGGCCGAACGTGCGGGCGGTAGCGTCTCGTGCGGTGAGGAACGACCACGCCACGGCCGGTCTGTGGGGCTCGGAGGAGCTCGACGACACGGTCATCGCCGGCCGCTACCGCGTGGTGCGCGTCGCGTCGTCGGGGGCCAGCTCCGTCCTCCTCGACGCCATCGACCTCGAGGGCTCCGACCCGGTCAGCGTCAAGATGGTGCGGCCCGAGCTCGCGCGCGGCGAGGAGTTCCGACGCAAGTTCCGGCGCCTCGCCGAGGTGTCCCACGCGCTCACCCACCCGAACATCCTCTCGGTCACCGACTGGGGGGAGATCGACGTCGGCGACTCCTCGACGGTGTTCTGGACGGTGGACGCCCTCGGGGGCGGGAGCCTGCGCGACCTGCTCGACCGGGGCCGCCTGCTCGAGCCCGGCCAGGCCCTCGTGGTCGGGCTGGAGGCGTGCCGCGCCCTGGACGCAGCCCACCAGAAGGGCCTGTTCCACACCGAGATCACACCGTCGAAGATGGTCTTCGGCGTCGACCGGCGATTGCGCCTCGTCGATTTCGGCATGGCGCGGCTGATCGCCGAGCCGAACTGGATCGACATGGCCACGGTGCCGACCCACGTCGCGCGCTACGCGTCTCCCGAGCAGGCCCTCGGCCTGCCGATCGACGCGAAGACCGACGTCTACGCGCTCGCCCTCGTGCTGATCGAGGCCGTCACGGGGTCGGTGCCCTTCGCCGCCGACTCGACGGTCGCCACGCTGGCGGCCCGCGTCGATCGCCTGATGCCGGTGTCGGCCGACCTCGGCGGGCTGGCGTCCGTGCTCGAGCGCGCCGGCCGGCCCGAAGGCCCCGACCGGTTCACGGCCGCCGAGCTGGGTCGTGCCCTCGTGAAGGTCGCTCCCCGGCTCCCCAAGCCCGAGCCGATCCCCGTCATCGCCAGCGGGTCGTTCGACTCGATCGCGATGCGCCGCCCCGACGACCCCACGGGTGGTGTCGAGCGCCCGGCGCCGCCCGCCGCCGGGCCGGCCTCGGCCGGGGCGCGCGACCCCGGCGCGGGGCTCGACCCGGCTCCGGCGGCGGACCTGGCGGCACCGCGCCCGGGTGCGGCACCGGCGGCGGGCCCGACCCCCGCCGAGACGATCGACGACGGGTCGACCGACCTCCCGACGGTGCCCGGCGACGCCCTCCTCAACGCGATCCCGGTGGCGGCCGGATCCGTCGAGTCGACCGGCCACGCCGCGACGGGCGACGACGACGCACCGATCGAGACGGGCGACGACGACGCACCGATCGAGACGGGCGACGACGACGCACCGATCGAGACGGGCGACGAGAACCCCGTGGAGCCGCCCGCCGGATCGCCGTCGGAGGCGGGCGCGGACTCGCCGGACGAGGAGGTCTCCGCCGTCTCGCCGGACCCGGACGTCGATCCCGACCGGGTCGAGTCGACCACGGGGGGCGACGACGCCTCCGGGGTCCCGATCGCGACGGCGGCCGTGCTGGCCACGCTCGGCGACGAGGGCGGGGCCGAGCGGTCCGCGCAGCCCGCGACCGTCGATGTCTCCGCCGACGACCCCGGAGCGGGCGCGCCGGAGGACGAGGCCGACACGCCCGACGCGGCGCGCACCGGCACGGCGGGGTCCGGTGGCGACGGGACCGCCGACCTGGCCGCCGACGACCCCGAACCGGACGGCGACTCCGAGTCGGACGCCGATCCCGTCGACGAGGCGGACGCCGATCCCGTCGACGAGGCGGACGCCGATCCCGTCGACGAGTCGGACGCCGATCCCGTCGACGAGGCCGACGCCGACGCCGCCGACGTCGCGGGGTCGACCCTCGTCCTGCCGGTCTCGGCCGCGCCGGACGCCTCGACCTCGCCACCGCCCGGCCCGGGCGCGATCGACGACGCCGAGCGCTCGCCGCGACGCCGCGGCCCGGTCGTCGCGCTCGTCGTGCTCCTGGTCGTCGGCCTCGCCGCTCTCGGCTACGCGGGCTCCCTGCTGCTCGCGACGAAGTCGTTCACGGTCCCGTCCCTCGCCGGGGTCCCCCGCGACGAGGCGCTGAACCAGATCGCCGGCAACGACTGGCGGGTGGTGACCGAGCCCGAGCGCAGCGATTCGTTCCCCGAGACGGGGACCGTCATCCGGACGGACCCGGGGGCGGGGACCGAGCTCGACGAGGGATCCGACTTCCTGCTCGTGCTCAGCGCCGGTCCTGAGTTCCGCACCCTGCCCGAGCTCACCGAGCTCGGTGTCGACGCGGCGGCGGCCCGCCTGTCGGAGCTCGGCCTGACCGCGCGCGAAGCCGACGAGCGCACCTTCTCCGAGACCGTCGACGCGGGGACGGTGGTGTCGTGGCAGGTCGAGGGCGACGTCGGTGGCGATCTCGTGGCCGGCGCCCGCATCCTCCCCGGCGAGACCGTCGTGCTCACCGTGTCGGCCGGCCCCGAGCCGCGCGTCGTACCCGACCTGGCGGGCCGCACCGCGGAGGCGGCGGAGGCCGAGCTCGCCGATCTCGGTCTCGAGCTCGGTCGTGACGACGACGTGTTCAGCGACGAGGGCGCCCCCGGTTCGATCGTCGAGCAGCGCCCCGCCTCGGGCGAGGAGGTCGCCCGGGACTCCGTCGTCACGGTCACGGTGTCGCGCGGACCCGACGTGGCGGCGTTCCCCGAGCTGGCGGGGCTCTCCTACACGGACGCCGTCGACCTGCTGGTCGAGCGGGGACTGGCGGTCGGATCCCTGCTCGGGACCACCGGCGGGACCTTCGTCGAGGCGAGCGTCGACGGCGAGGAGGTCCCGCCCGGGCGCGAGCTCCGGCGCGGCACGGTGGTCGACCTCGTCTTCCTCTGAGCGCTCGCCGAGGTGATTTGCGCCGACGCACGCGGTGATCGCTACGGTGCGGCCCATGACGTCTCTGGACGGACGAGTCGCGATCATCACCGGTGCCGGGCGTGGCATCGGGCGCGAGCACGCCCTGCTCTTCGCCTCCCTCGGTGCGCGGGTCGTGGTCAACGATCGGGGCGGGACCAACGACGGGTCGGGGTCCGACGACGGCCCGGCCGAAGAGGTCGTCGCCGAGATCCGTGACGCCGGGGGGGAGGCCGTCGCGAGCAACGACGACGTCGCCGACTGGTCGGGCGCCCACGACCTCGTGCGCACGGCGGTCGACGCGTACGGAGATCTCGACATCCTCGTGAACAACGCCGGGATCCTGCGCGACCGCACGATCGTGAACATGACCGAGGACGAGTGGGACGACGTCGTGACCGTCCACATGAAGGGGCACTTCGCGCCGACCCACCACGCGGCGGTCTACTGGCGCCAGGAGCACAAGGCCGAGCGAGCCAAGCGACGGAACCTGGTGCACACCTCGAGCACGTCGGGTCTGTTCGCCAACCCGGGGCAGGGGAACTACGGAGCGGCGAAGTCCGGGATCGCGACGTTCAGCCAGATCGCCGCGAAGGAGCTGTCGCGCTACGACGTCGTCAGCAACTGCATCGCCCCCGGTGCGCGCACCCGCCTGACGCTGGCGACACCCGGCCTCGAGGACATCATCGCCCCGAAGGACAGCGGGTTCGACGAGTGGGACCCGGCCAACATCTCGCCGGTCGTCGCCTACCTGTCGAGCGAGAGGTGCGCGTTCAACGGTGCGACGTTCTTCGTGCAGGGCGGGGTCGTCAAGCGGGTCGATCCGTGGGCGATGGGCGACAGCGTCGAGCAGGACGAGAAGTGGACGATCGACACCCTCGCCGACGCTCTCGAGACCTACGCCGACGACACCTGACGCCGCACCGGACGGGCGGCGTCGCCCGATCCGGGCACGCTTCGTCACCGGCGCCCGTCAGGCCGTGATGTCCTTGATCTCCTGGGCGATCTTCTCGGACGCCTCGTTCGACGGCAGCGACGTCTGCATCGCCATCAGCTTCATCATGTCGCCCTGGACCTTCACCCGGCCGCCCATGAACAGCTGCATCGCCATCGCCGGGTCCTGGTCGACGAAGATCACCCGTGCGGCCTCGTAGTCGGTCGTCACCGTGACGTCGGGGTCCTCGAGCTCGCCCAGCTCCATCTCGACGCTGCCCGAGGTGGTGTCGAGGTAGCTGTGCACCGTGCCCTCGTCGAACGGGACGTCGGTGACGACCTGGTTGATCTTCAGGTCCGCGACGACCTCGGGGACCTCGTCGGCGTACTTCTCCCGGATGTCGCGCGCCGCGGCGATCCACTCTTCGGACAGGAACGGGTACGGCATAGTGGCGACGACCATACCCGCCATGCGTGCCGCCCCGCCCGAACCGCAGCCGGAGGGTACGATCCGGCCGTGCAGAGGCGGGGACGGAGGGATCGCCGACGGCGTCGGGTGACGCCGTCGGACGGGGCGCGGCGAGCGGTCGCCGCGCTGGTGGTCATCGGGCTCGCGGCGTGCACCTCGTCGGATCGTGGGTCGTCGACGTCGGATCCGCCACCGACGGCGACCGCGGGGGCGGCGAGCGCGGCGGACGCGCTCGAGCGAGAGACGCCTGCGACCTCGAGGCCCGCCGCCGACCGGATCTCCGATCCGACCGACCGCCCCCCGGCCGGGCCGCCGCGCGAGCCGGACGGCGGCACGCCGCACGCTCCGGCGACGGTTCCGTCGGCCGACGCGGTCGCCGCGCCGGCCGACGGCGCGGGGGCACCGACCCCGGACGGGGTCCCCGACCCGTGGCGCGTCCAGGTCTCGCGCGACGACGTGTCGAGCGACGTCCTCGTCCACCAGTACACCGCCGGCGGCCACTGCGATCCGAGCGTCGTGAACGACCACGGGGTCGTGGTGTCGATGCGGTTCGTCGTCCACGGCGAGCTCCAGGAGCCGTGCCACCCGCCTCACGACCCCTCGCCGGACCCCCAGGTGCCGCAGGACGCGTGGCCGGCGACCGGCGGCGCGCACGATCCGCGCCTGGTCGAGGTGTGGTCGACCTTCGTCGAGCTCGTCCCCGCCCACCACCGGGCCGACGTCGACCTGCTGGTGGGCTTCGAGCGCTGCCGGTCGTGCGACGCGCTCGCGTTCGTCCGGGCGCTCGACGACCGCGGCGAGTTCACCGCGCTCGCCGTCGATCTCGACGCGGCGGGTCGGGACCCCGGCGAACTGCGCTTCACCCTCGTCCACGAGCTCGCCCACGTGATCACCCGGCGCGTCCCCGACCAGTTCGATCCCGGTGCCGCACCGGGCGGGTGCGCGTCCCCCGGTGCCCGGTCGGCGTGCTTCGCGCCGGGCTCGATGATGGCGGACTGGATCGGGGACTTCTGGAACGGCGAGGACCTCGGTGCGGGCGCGACGGCAGCACCTGCTGTCGACCGCTCGATCGTCGATCGGTGCGACGCGGACGCGGGCTTCGTCGGTGCCTACGCCGCGACCGGCCCGGAGGAGGACTTCGCCGAGTCGTTCGCGACCTACGTCTTCGACGTGGAGGTCGGTGCCGCGCTCGACGCCAAGCTCGCCTTCTTCGACCGCCGACCCGAGCTGCGCCACGTCCGCGATCGCGTGCGCATGCTCGCGGGCGGCGGGATCGACGTCGGACGCGAGGCGTGCGCGGGAGTGCTGTCGCGCTGAGCGCGACGGCACGCCCGCGCGAGCATCCGACCGCGTCGGACGCGCTCTCGCCGTGCGTCGACGTCGCGGCCCGTCGCGACGCCGACCGGCCCGGCCGGAGAACGCCCCGGAGGGGGTGGTGGGCGGGGTCGTCAGGGCGTGGTCGGCAGGGTCGTCGACGCGGTCGTCACGTCGTCCATCGCGCCGGGGTCGACCCCGAAGCCCATCCCCGGCGTGGTCGGGACCGTGACGTGGCCGCCGTCCAGGGTGATCGGGTCGACCACCACGTCGCGGGCGTAGAACCGGTTCGACGCGCTGATGTCGCCGGGCAGCTCGAAGCCCGGCAGCGCGGCGAGGGATGCGTTCGCGCCCCTCCCGATCCCGGTCTCGATCATGCCCCCGCACCACACGGGGATCCCCCGCGCCCGGCACAGATCGTGGATCCGCACCGCCTCGAGGTACCCGCCGACCCGGCCGGGCTTGATGTTCGCGATCTCGCACGCGCCGAGTTCGATCGCGTCCTGCGTGGTGGCGGCCGACACGAGCGACTCGTCGAGGCAGATCGGCGTCACCACCTCCTCGGCCAACCGGGCGTGGCCGACGATGTCCTCCTCCGGGAGGGGCTGCTCGACGAGGAGCAGATCGTACTCGTCGAGGCGCGCCAGGTGGGAGCCGTCGGTTCGGCGGTAGGCGGTGTTCGCGTCGACCTGCAGCGGGGTGTCGGGGCCGATCATCGCGCGCACGGCCGCGACGTGGTCGACGTCGGCCCCCGGCTCGATCTTCAGCTTGATCCGCACGTACCCGTCCTCGAGGTACCCCGACACGGTGCGCAGCAGGTCGTCGACGGAGTCGTGGATGCCGACGCTCACCCCGCTCGGGATGCGCACCGGACCGTGGTCGACGTCGACGCCGATGTGGGCCGCGAACGACCGCCCCGCCGCGCGCAGCTGGGCGTCGAGGACGGCCATCTCGAGCGCGGCCTTGGCCATCGGGTGCCCGTGGACGGGGGCGAGGCGGCCGGCGACACGGGCGGCGTCGAAGCCGCCGTCGCGCTCGGGATCGTCGACGAGCCGCCCGACGAGGTGGTGCTCGAGCACGTGCTGGGCGCCGTCGACGTACTCGGCGGAGTAGGTCGGCTGCGCCAGGGCGACGCACTCCCCCCAGCCGTCGGCGTCGGGTGAGCCCGACGCGACGATCGCGCGCACGAGCAGGATGTCGCGCGACGTCTCGGTCCCGAAGCTCGTGCGGAACGGGGTGACCAGCGGCATCGCGATCCGGCGCAGCTCGAAGGCGGTGATCTCGACGGGATCCAGCCCGCCGCGTGCCGAGCCGCTCACCGCGACGCCTCGAGGACGTACTCGCCCCGCTGGGTGAACCCGACGACGCGGTCGCCGCGCTCGAGCGCCCCGACGAGGGCCGTGCGCGTCTCGCGCCGCCACCGTGCGACGGCCACGGGATCGGTCCGGCGCAGGGCGACGACGTCGTCGGGGGTCGCGATCAGGGTGCGCTCGCGGCCGTCGCCCGCCGCATCGGAGCCGTCGTGGGTGGCGGACTCGTCCGCCTCGGGGTCGTCGACCTCCCACGCGACCAGGAGCCGGTCGGAGTCGTCGCCGGCGTTGATCGAATCGCTCATCGTCCCGTAGAACGAGGGGAGGTACTCGTGGACCTCGGCGCCGAGCACCGCGATGTTGAACCAGGCGTTGCGTCGCACCAGGGGGTCGAAGGTCCACACGATCCAGTCGAGCTCCTGCTCGTGCGCCCACGCGCGCTGGTGGAGCTTCATCGCCCGACCGAGCCCCGATCGCCGCGCCCCCGGGAGCAACCCGGTGATGTGGCTGTGCAGGGCCGGTCGACCCTGGTGACGGGCGAGGATCGCGACCGACGCACCGAGCATCCGCTCCTCGCCCGCCCGCGTCTCGTAGGCCGCGCTGACGTACCCGCCCGAGTGGGTCACCGCCATGAGGATCTCGATCGTGACGAGCTGGGTGAGCGACCCCCACACCTGTTGGAAGACCTCGTCGAGCTCGGCCATCTCGTCGGCGGTGTGGAGGGTCCGGACCTCGATCCCGTCCGGCGGCGACGGGGACGCGCCGACCTCGTCGGCGCCGTTTCCGTCAATGTTGCTCATCGGTGCGCTCCGGGGTGGTAGGTGCCACGGGCCACACGGTAGGCCGTGCGTGCCGCGAGGGCGTGGCGAACCTCGGGACCGAGGCGGGTGCCGGCGGTCGAGGCGTCCACGTCCGCGTGCGGCGGTGTCGGTGGCCTGCGTGCGCGCGACGGTCGTCACGACCCGTCGAACCCGGTGGGACGGTGACCGCGGCGCTGATAGGCATGGGACCCATGGCACGCATCCTGGTGACCGAAGAGATCGCGGAGGGCGGGCTCGACCGCCTCCGCCAGGCCGGCCACGACGTCGACGTGCAGCTCGGGCTCGGGCCCGATCAGCTCGTCGAGGCGATCTCCGGGGCGTCCGCGCTGATCATCCGCTCGGCGACGTCGGTCACCGACGAGGTGCTCGCCGCGTCGCCCGAGCTGATGGTCGTCGGACGGGCCGGGATCGGCCTCGACAACGTCGACGTCTCCGCCGCCACCTCGCGCGGGGTGATGGTCGTCAACGCCCCCCAGTCGAACATCGTCTCGGCGGCGGAGCACACGATGGCGCTGCTGCTAGCCACGGCGCGCAACGTGCCCCAGGCCCACGCCGCGCTCGTCGACGGTCGCTGGGAGCGCGGCAAGTGGGAGGGCGTCGAGCTCGTCGACAAGACGCTCGGTGTGGTCGGCCTCGGCCGCATCGGCAAGCTCGTGGCCGATCGGGCCCGCGCCTTCGGGATGCGCATCGTGGCCTACGACCCCTTCGTGTCGGAGGACCGGGCGCGGCAGATGGGCGTCGAGCTGGTCGAGCTCGACCAGCTGGTGAGCGAGTCGGACTTCCTCACCGTCCACCTGCCGAAGACCCCCGAGACCGTGGGCCTGGTCGATCGCGACCTGCTGCTCAAGGCGAAGCCCTCGCTGCGCGTGATCAACGTCGCCCGGGGCGGCATCGTCGACGAGGCCGACCTGGCCGAGTGCCTGCGCGACGGGGTGATCGCCGGAGCCGGCCTCGACGTGTTCTCGACCGAGCCGACGACCGAGTCGCCGCTGTTCGACATCGACTCCGTCGTGGTGACCCCCCACCTCGGCGCGAGCACCCGCGAGGCGCAGGACAAGGCCGGCGACACGATCGCGTCGATGGTCGAGCTCGCGCTCGCAGGTGACTTCGTGCCGTTCGCGGTGAACGTGAGCGCGGCCGAGGCGAACGAGACGATCCGCCCGTTCCTGCCCCTCGCCGAGCGGCTCGGCAGCCTGTTCCAGTCGCTCGTCGGAGCGAACCCCGACGTGCTGGAGATCTGCATCGAGGGCGAGATCGCCGGCTACGACACCCGCATCCTCGACCTCGCGGTGCTCAAGGGCTACTTCGGGTCGATCAGCGAGGACCCGGTCACGTACGTCAACGCCCCCCAGATCGCGAAGGATCGCGGTCTCGACGTGCGTGACGTGAACTGCGCGACCTCCGCCGACTACGTCAACCTGATCACGATCACGGGTGGCGGTCACCGGATCAGCGGGACCCTGTCGGGACCGCGCACCGAGCAGCGGGTGGTCAACATCGACGGCGTCCCGTTCGACGTCCCTCCGGTCGACAACATGATCGTCGTGACCAACGACGACCGACCCGGCGTCATCGGCACGGTCGGGACGCTGCTCGGTTCGGCCGAGGTGAACATCGCCGACATGGACGTGAGCCGCGTCGCCGACGACGACAGCGCCGTGATGCTGATCGCCCCGACCAAGCCGGTCCCCGCGACCGTGCTCGACGAGCTCCGTCGAGCTCCGGGGATCGTGAGCGTCTCCGTCCTGTCGACCTGACCCGGAGCCCCCGGGCTCCACGGCAGCGGCCCGTACCACCGACCCTCGGTGGCGCTCGAACGCCCCACGAAGTGATCCGATCCCCCATCCGGGTGAATCGACCGCTGTTCTTCACGTTCGCGTCGAGGAGGGTTACCGTCCGGTTCGGCGGGCGGGAAGCGGTGCGCTCCACATCGGGTGGGCGCACGATCTCAGAGGAGTCACATGGCACACGTACATCACAAGCGCCGCGTCGGCGCGGCGATCGCGATCCTGCTCGCGGCGTCGACGGTCCCGGCCGTCGCATCCGCCAAGCCGCCGCAGGGCGGATCGGCCAAGCCCGCCCAGAGCGGTCCGGCGCAGAGCGGTTGCGACAACCGCAACCTGAACCAGACCGACAAGCTGCTGCAGTGCGTGAACGCCGACGACGCGTTCGTCCACCTCAACGCGTTCCAGGACATCGCGGACGCCAACGGCGGGACGCGCGCCTCGGGGACGCCGGGCTACGACCAGTCGGCCGACTACGTCGCCGGGCTGCTCGAGGACGCCGGCTACGAGGTCACCCGCCAGGTGTTCGACTTCACGACCTTCGCCGAGAACTCGAGCTCGCTGAGCGCCGACGGCGTCGACGTCGAGACCCAGACGTTCTCATACTCGGGCTCCGGCTCGGTGGAGTCGGGCGTCGTCATCCCCGTCGACCTCGCCCTCGGGCTGGGCAACACCTCGACGTCGGGCTGCGAGGCCAGCGACTTCGACGGCCTCGACTTCTCGGGCGACTCCGACATCGCGCTCGTCCAGCGCGGCGCGTGCGCCTTCGGCGTGAAGGCGACGAACGCCGCGGCCGCCGGCGCCGAGGCCGTCATCATCTTCAACCAGGGCAACGCCGCCGATCGCACGGGGATCATCGGCGGGACGCTCGGCGAGGAGGTCGTCGGGGTGGTCGACATCCCGGTCCTCGACGTCGCCTACGACGACGGAGTGGCGCTGCTCGACGCCGTCGACGTGAGCCTGTCGGCGGACACCACGATCGAGACGACGACCACCGAGAACGTGATCGCCGACCTCGACGGCGTCAACACCGACAACGTCGTGATGGCCGGTGCGCACCTCGACTCGGTGCTCGAGGGCCCGGGCATCAACGACAACGGCAGCGGCTCGGCCGCCATCCTCACGGTCGCCCTGGCGATCGCGGGCAACGAGAAGTACACCCCGCAGAACAGCCTGCGCTTCGCCTTCTGGGGCGCCGAGGAGTCGGGCCTGATCGGCTCGACGGAGTACATCTTCAACCCCGAGTTCGGCATCTCCGACGAGGACTACGAGGCGCTCGCTCTGTACCTGAACTTCGACATGGTCGGCTCGCCGAACTTCGTCTACGGCGTCTACGACGCCGACGAGTCGTCGTTCGCCGCCCCGGTGCCGGTGCCTGCGGGCTCCGCCGAGCTCGAGGACCTGTTCGAGGCGTACTACTCGATCAACGACATCCCCTACGACGACTCGGAGTTCTCGGGTCGGTCGGACTACCAGGCGTTCATCAACGTCGGGATCCCCGCCAGCGGCCTGTTCACGGGCGCCGAGGAGATCAAGACCGAGCGCCAGGAGAGCATCTGGGGCGGCATCGCCGGTGAGCAGTTCGACCAGTGCTACCACGACGCCTGCGACACGATCGACAACGTGAGCTTCGAGGCCATGGAGGTCAACGTCGACGCGATCGCTTACGCGATCTACAACCTCGCCGCCTCGACCGAAGCGGTCAACGGCGTCGCCGGGGTGGACGTCAAGGGCACCACGCCCGACGAGGTCGTCTTCGACGGCCCCCAGTTCACCTTCATCGACGGTGTGAACGACGGAGGCCTGCACTCCGACCACCCGGTCGCCAGCTGAACCACCTCCCGTCGGCCGCCCACCTCGAGCGATGCGCTCGCGGTGGGCGGCCGATCCGCGCCCGGGCACCGTCGGTCGACGCCGCCCGGTGCGCGTGAGGCCCCGCCCGACCGTCGCCGGGCCGGACGGTCAGCCGGCGAGGGCCGCCGCGGTCCGTGCGGCCTCGGCGGCCGCCGCCTCGGCGAAGTCCTCGCCCCCGCTCGCGTAGAGGATCGCGCGCGACGAGTTGACGACCAGGCCACGCCCGTCGGCGGAGGCGCCGCGCTCGACCACCGTGGCCGCGTCGCCGCCCTGGGCCCCCACTCCGGGGACCAGCAGGGGCAGATCGCCGATCAGCGAGCGCACCTCGGCGAGCTCGTCGGGGCGCGTCGCTCCGACGACGAGGCCGCACTCACCGAGCTGCGACCACTCCGTCGCGACCCGTCGCGCCACCCGCAGGTGGAGCGGGATCCCCGGCTGCGAGCCCTGGGCGCCGGGCTCGGAGGTGATGAGCGCCTGGAGGTCGTCGCCGCCGGGGTTGCTCGTGCGGCACAGGACGAACGCGCCGCCGGCGCCGTGGGTCAGGAAGGGCTCGACCGAGTCGGTCCCCATGTACGGGTTGACCGTGACCGCGTGGGCGCCGTAGCGATCGAACGCCTCGCGGGCGTAGTGCAGCGCGGTCGTGCCGATGTCGCCCCGCTTCGAGTCGAGGACCAGCGTGACGTCGGGGTGCTCCTCGCGCACGTGAGCGCAGATCCGCTCCAGCGCCGCCTCCGCGCCGCAGCTCGCGAAGTAGGCGATCTGCGGCTTGAACGCGCAGGCGTGGGGAGCCGTCGCGTCGACGATCTCCCGGCAGAAGCGCTCGATGGCATCGGGCTCGGAGCGCAGGTGCGCAGGGATCCGCTCGAGGTCCGGGTCGAGCCCCACGCACAGCATCGACCCCGACGCGGTCCACGATCGGGCGAGCTGCGCGTGGAAGCCCGTCGGGGCGGGAACCTCCCCCCGCGGCGCCGACGCCGCCGTCACGCCACCGTCACGTCACCGTGATCGCGGCGGTCGGGCACATGTCGGCCGCCTCGTTGACCCGATCGGACAGCTCCTCGGGCGGCTCCTCCTGCAGCACGTACAGGTAACCGTCCGAGCGCACCTCGAACACCTCGGGGCACACCTGCATGCACGCTCCCGTGGATGCGCAGAGATCGAAATCGACGCTGACCTTCATGGGTTCCCTCCTGGGGCGAGTTCGACGGACGGCCGTCGACGGATCGGGGCCGACGGTAGCCGTCGAGGCGCGCGCGGGTCGACGTCGGCTCAGCGGGCCTGGCGCTCGAAGGCCGCGAGCACGGCGCGCAGCGACGCCGTGGTGATGTTCGCGCTCTGCCCCACGCCCCAGCGGACGTCGCCGGACCCGGTGACGGTCTCGAGGTAGGCGACCGCCATCGTGTCGGCCCCCTTGCCGATCGCGTGCTCGGCGTAGTCGAGCACGTCGAACTCGCCTCCCACGCGGTCGCCGAACGACGACACGAGAGCCGAGACGAAGGCCTCGACCGGGCCGTCGCCCTCGCCGCGGATCGAGGCCGGGGCTCCGTCGATCTCGACCTGGGCCTGGATGACGGTCTCACCGGTGTTCTCCTGCGAGGTGGTCGTGAGCTCGTGGGAGCGCAGGATGTACGTCGGCTCCTCGGGCAGGTACTCGCCGCGGAACCGGTCCCACATCACGGCCGGGCTGATCTCGGTTCCCGAGTCCTCGGTGATGTGCTGGATCGTCTTGGAGAACTCGATCTGCAGCCGGCGCGGCAGATCGAAGCCGTGCTCGGTCTTCATCACGTAGGCGACCCCGCCCTTGCCGGACTGGCTGTTGACGCGGATGACCGCCTCGTAGGTGCGCCCGACGTGGTTCGGGTCGATCGGCAGGTACGGGACCGCGAAGCGGTCGTACTCCCCGGTGTCGGGATCGCGCCGGCGGTCGAGGGCGTCGATGCCCTTCTTGATCGCGTCCTGGTGGCTGCCGGAGAACGCGGTGTAGACGAGGTCGCCCACGTAGGGGTGCCGAGGCGCGACCGGCAGCCGGTTGCAGTACTCCGCGACGCGGCGCAGCTTGTCGATGTCGGAGACGTCGAGGCACGGGTCGACGCCGTTCATGAACAGGTTCATCGCCAGGTTCACGACGTCGACGTTGCCGGTGCGCTCGCCGTTGCCGAACAGGGTCCCCTCGACGCGGTCGGCGCCGGCCATCACGCCGAACTCGGCGGCCGCGACCGCGCATCCGCGGTCGTTGTGCGGGTGCAGCGACACGATCACCGACCCGCGGTCGCGGATGCTGCGGCAGAACCACTCGATGACGTCGCCGTACACGTTGGGCGAGTAGCACTCCACCGTGGCGGGCAGGTTGAGGATGATCGGGTCGCCCTCGGTGGGCTCGATGACGTCCATCACCGCTTCGCAGACCTCGATCGCGTACTCGGGCTCCGTCAGCGTGAAGCTCTCCGGGCTGTACTCGTAGCGGATCTCGGTGGTCGACCCGTCGGCTCGCCCGGGCAACCCGGCCTCGGCCTCACGGCACAACCGGGCGCCGTCGACCGCGACCTGGCGGATCCCGTCGCGGTCGAGGCCGAACACCACCTCACGCTGGAGCGGGTTGGTGGAGTTGTAGAAGTGGACGATCGCCCGCGGGGCTCCGGCGAGGCCTTCGTAGGTCCGCTCGATCAGCTCGGCTCGGCACTGGACGAGCACCTGGATCCACACGTCGTCGGGGATCAGGTCCTCCTCGATGAGCTGCCGCAGGAAGTCGTAGTCGGGCTGGCTGGCCGAGGGGAACCCGATCTCGATCTCCTTGAACCCCATCGCGACGAGCTCGGTGAACATGCGCAGCTTGCGCGTCGGGTCCATCGGGTCGATCAGCGCCTGGTTGCCGTCGCGCAGGTCGACCGAGCACCAGCGGGGCGCCGCGGTGGTCGTGACGTTCGGCCACGTGCGGTCCTCGAGCACGATCGGGACGAACGGCGCGTACTTGTCGAACGGCATGGTCGTGGGGGTGGCGGGTGTGGGTGGCATGGGATCGCTCCGTGTGTGGTGCGGCTGGGTGTGCTGTGGCGGTGCTTCGGGGGCGGGTGTGCGTGCGGGCGTCGGCGAGGCGGTCTCGACGGGACGGGCCGAAAAAGAGAAGGACCCCCGGCCGAGTCGGCGGGGGTCGTCCGGGCGAGCGCGAGGGTGCGGGGCGCTCGCCCTACGGAAGGAGAAGCAGCGAGTTCGGCGTGCTCATCGCCGTCGATCGTAGCACCGCCCAGGGGGCTCACGTCGCCGAACGGTCCTCCACGGTACGCTGCGAGGAACATGACGAACACCAATTCCCGGCGGGGAGCGCCCCGCCGTCGGCGCACGCGACCTTCGGAGCCCCACGATCGCGACCACGTGAACACGTCGAACCTCACCTCGATCAACGCCCTTCCGCCGGTCGAGGCCCCGACCGGGTTCGCCGAGCTCGGCGTCCCCCCACGGATCGACGAGGGCCTCGCCGCGTGCGGGTTCGCCCGGCCGTTCAACATCCAGACCGAGGCGATCCCGGTCGCGATGAGCGGCAAGGACGTCTGCGGGCGTGCGAAGACCGGCTCCGGCAAGACCCTGGCGTTCGGGGTCCCGATGCTCGCTCGGATCACCGACGCCGCCGCCCCCATGCGCCCGCTCGGCCTCGTGCTCGTCCCGACGCGCGAGCTCGCCGTCCAGGTGGCCGAGGTGCTGCACCCGGTCGCCGAGCAGGCCGACATGCGGATCCTGCCCGTCTACGGCGGAGCGTCCCGCCACCACCAGGTCGAGGAGATGGCGAAGGGCGTCGAGATCGTCGTCGCCACCCCGCTGCGCCTGATCGACCTGATCAAGTCGAACGAGATCGACCTCGGCGACATCCAGATCGTCACCCTCGACGAGGCCGATCGGATGGCCGACGACGGGTTCACCCCCCAGGTCGAGTGGATCCTGCGCCACTGCGGCAACCGGAACCAGACGATGCTGTTCTCCGCCACGCTCGACGGCGACGTCGGCCACCTCATCCGGGCGTACCAGACGGACCCGGAGACGGTCGCGATCGACGAGGCCACCGACACCGTCGGCACGATGCACCACCTCTTCCTCGGGATCCACCACATGGACCGCGACAAGGTGATCGGGTCGATCGCGAAGGGGATCCCGAAGATCATCGTCTTCTGCCAGACCAAGCGGCAGTGCGACCGCGCGACGGAGAAGCTGCAGGACCTCGGCGTCGACGCCGAGGCGATCCACGGCGACCTCCAGCAGCGGTCGCGCGAGCGGGTCATGCGCAAGTTCGCGGAGGACAAGCTGCAGGTGCTCGTCGCCACCGACGTCGCGGCGCGCGGGATCGACATCGACGACATCGGCGCGGTCATCCACTACGAGCCGGCCAAGGACGTCAAGGACTACCTGCACCGGTCGGGCCGCACGGCGCGCGCCGGGCGCGACGGGTGGGCGGTGACGTTCGCCGAGTACAACCAGACGACCCAGGTGCGCATCCTCCAGCGGATGATGAAGATGGACCCGAGCAAGCCGGTGGAGGTGTTCTCCAACGACCACCGCCTGCTCACGCTGTCCGACTTCGGCGACGACGTCAAGACGTCGGCGACGAACCCGAGCAACATGTCCTGACCCGGTCGATGTCGGCCCACGCGGACACGTCGGTCGACGCCGGCGGTCGCGATCCCCACGACACCCAGGGAGAGTCAACCAGGGAGCCGCATGCAGCCCGACGACATCGATGACGACCTGACGAGGTTGAAGGACCTGTACGCGCTCGATCTCATCGACGCACCCGTCGACGAGCGGTTCGCGCCGTACACCCGGCTGGCGGCGCGGTGCATGGGGGCGCCGATCGCCCACGTCACCCTGCTCGGCGACGACCGACAGGTGCTCTGCGCACCGGTGGGCATCGAGCTGTCGCAGGGACCCCGCGAGGAGTCGTTCTGCACGCACATCGTCGACGACGACCTCGGCGTGCTCGTGGTCGAGGACACCCGGGAGGATCCGCGCTTCCGCGATCTCCCCATGGTCCGGGACGAGCCGAACGTCCGGTCCTACATCGGCGCGCCGATCACCACCGGCGGCGGGCACGTCGTGGGGACGATGTGCGTCCTGGACCTCGTCCCGCGCCGCTTCGACCCGTCCGATCACGAGATGTTGCTCGACCTCGTCGTCCTGGTGGCGCGCGAGATCGATCACGCCTCGTTGGCGCTGACCGACGACCTCACCGGCCTCGCGAACCGCCGCAGCTTCATGGCGGTGGCCGAGAGCTTCCTGGCCCTCGCCCGTCGACACGACGGGTCGATCTCGGTCGTGTTCGTCGACGTGGACCGACTGAAGCAGGTCAACGACGAGGACGGTCACGCCGCGGGTGACGACGTCCTGCGTCGCGCGGCCTCGGCGCTGAGCTCGTCGGTGCGCGATTCCGACCTCGTCGCCCGCCTCGGCGGCGACGAGTTCGGCGTCGTGATGTACGGGCCGTCGCCCGGTGAGTTGGGCGCGGTCGTCGAACGTCTGACGGCCGCGGTGGCCGGTGCCGGCGGCTCGGCCCCTCCCGGCCGCTCCCCGTCGATGAGCTGCGGGACGGCGACCAGCCGGGCCGGCGACTCCGTCCTCGACGTCCTCGCGCGCGCCGACGCCGCGATGTACGACGCCAAGCGGCGCGCCTCGGCGGCTCGGGTGGACGCGCGGTGACGATCTCGACGGACGGCGCGATCGCCGACCACTGCGCGCCGGCGTGGGACGAGATCCTGCCGGTGCTGTCGGACTACGTGGCGATCCCGGCGCTGTCGCCCGACTTCGACGACGACTGGGACGTCGCGGGCCACCTGCGCCGTGCCGTGGATCTCGTGGTCGACTGGTGCCGGGCGCGCCCGATCCCGGGTCTGGTCGTCGAGGTCCACGAGCTCGCCGGACGGACCCCGGTCGTGCTGATGGAGATCCCGGCGAGCGCGGGGCGGACCGGTGACGACACGGTGCTGCTCTACGGCCACCTCGACAAGCAGCCGGAGATGGAGGGGTGGAGGCCCGGCCTCGGGCCGTGGACCCCCGTCCTCGACGGCGACCGCCTCTACGGCCGGGGCGGCGCCGACGACGGGTACTCGGCGTTCGCGAGCCTGACCGCGGTCGAGGCGGTGCGCGCCGCCGGCGCCCACCACGCCCGTTGCGTCGTGCTGATCGAGGCGAGCGAGGAGTCCGGATCCCCCGACCTCGACGCCCACGTGGCGGCGCTCGCCGACCGGATCGGCACCCCGAGCCTCGTGGTGTGCCTCGACTCGGGGGCGATGGACTACGACCGGATGTGGGTGACCACGTCGCTGCGCGGGATGGTGTCGGGGGTGCTGACCGTCGACATCGTCCGCGAGGGGATGCACTCGGGATCCGCGTCGGGCCTGGTGCCGTCGACGTTCCGCATCGCACGTGACCTGCTGTCGAGGATCGAGGACTCGGCGACGGGTGAGATCCTGCTCCCGGAGCTGCACGTGGAGATCCCGCCCGGCCGGCTCGACGAGGCGCGCGCGACGGCGGCCGAGGTCGGCGCGATCGCGACCGGGCTGGCCTTCGTCGACGGGGCTCGCCCGGCGACGGAGGATCCGATCGAGCAGCTCCTCGCGACGACGTGGCGACCCACGTTGAGCGTCGTCGGAGCCGACGGGTTGCCGCCCACCGGCCGGGCCGGCAACGTGCTGCGGCCGCGCACGGCGCTGAAGCTCTCCTTCCGGCTCCCGCCGACGCTCGATCCCCTCGTCGCGCGCTCGGCGATCACGGCTGCCCTGGTCTCCGACAGCCCCCACGGAGCTCGCGTCACCTTCGATCGCGTCGAGTCGGCGGCGGGGTGGGACGCCCCGCCCACCGCCGAGTGGCTGGCGGCCGCGACGGCCGAGGCCTCGCAGGCGGCGTTCGGTCGACCGGCGCAGGCCTTCGGCGAGGGCGGGACGATCCCGTTCATGGGGATGCTCGGCGAGCGGTTCCCCGAGGCGCAGTTCCTCGTCACCGGCGTGCTCGGTCCCGAGTCGAACGCTCACGGACCCAACGAGTTCCTCCACGTGCCCACCGCGCGTCGCCTGACGGAGGCGGTCGCCCACGTCCTGGTGGCGCACGCCGCCCGCTGAACTCGGGACCCGGTCCGCGCGGCGGGTGCGGCCGGTTCGGGCGTGGAGGAGGCCGGGTCGGTATGGTCCGGCGATGCCCGAACACCGCACCAGCCGGCAGGTCAACCTCGTCTCGCGACCCGACGGAGAACCCGTCGAGTCCGACTTCGAGGTCGTCGAGGTGGAGGTGGGCGAGCTCGACGACGGGCACGTGATGGTGCGGAACCGGTTCATGTCGGTCGACCCGTACATGCGCGGTCGGATGAACGACGCGAAGTCGTACGTCCCGCCGTTCGCGATCGGCGAGGCGCTCGCCGGGGCCGCGATCGGCGAGGTCGTGGAATCGCGCTCGGACGACCTCGCCGTGGGCGACCACGTCGTGCACCCCCTCGGCTGGCGCGAGGTCGCGCTCGTCCCGGACTCGCAGGCGCAGCGGGCGCCCGAGATCGCGGACGTGCCGCTGTCGGCCCACCTCGGCGTGCTGGGGATGCCCGGGCTCACGGCGTACGCCGGTCTGCTCGAGGTGGCGAGCTTCGCCGAGGGCGATGCGGTGTTCGTGTCGGGCGCCGCGGGAGCGGTCGGGTCGCAGGTCGGCCAGATCGCCCGCCTCAAGGGGGCGTCGCGCGTCGTGGGGTCGGCGGGGTCGGCCGCGAAGATCCGCCACCTGATCGACGATCTCGGCTTCGACGCCGCGTTCGACTACCACGACGGTTCGCTGACCCGACAGCTGCGCGACGCGGCTCCGGACGGGATCGACGTCTACTTCGACAACGTCGGCGGCGACCACCTGCAGGCCGCGCTGCACGCACTGACCGCGGGCGGCCGCGTCGCGCTGTGCGGCGCGATCTCGGTGTACAACGACACCGAGCCGGCGCCGGGGCCGGGGAACCTGACGCTCGCGATCGGCAAGCAGCTCACGCTGAGGGGGTTCATCGTCAGCAGCTACGACCACCTCCGCGAGCCGTTCCTCGACGAGGTCGGCGGGTGGATCGCGGACGGGTCGCTGCGCTACGAGGAGACCGTCGTCGAAGGGATCGAGCGCGCTCCCGAGGCGTTCATCGGGATGCTCGCCGGCGCGAACACCGGCAAGATGGTCGTCTCGCTCTGACCCGCCGCGTCCGCCGTCTCGGTCGGGCTCAGTCGTCGAGCGGTCGTGCGACGAAGACCGGGATCTCGCGGTCGGTCTTCTTCTTGTAGTCGGCGTAGGTCGGGAACACCTCGACGGCGCGGTCCCACCACGTCGTGCGCTCGTCCCCGTGGACGATCTCGGTCGCGAAGTCGTGCGGTTCGGGCCCGTCCTGGATCTCGACGAGCGGCTCGTTCACGAGGTTGTGGTACCAGTCGGGGTTGTCCGGGGCTCCGCCCTTCGAGGCGACGAGGGCGTACTCGCCGTCGTGCTCGACGCGCATCAGGGCGAACTTGCGCAGGTTCCCGGTGCTCGCGCCGCGCGACGTCACCACGATGATCGGGATGCCGGTGTCGCGCAGCGTGGCCGCCTCGCGCCCGTTCGTGCGCTCGTAGGTCTCGACCTGTTCGCGCACCCAGTCGAGTGCGCTCGGCTCGTACGTCCCGGAGAGTGGCATGGCGCGATGCTACCGAAGCGGCCGTCTCCGCTCGGCCACGGCGTGGCGGGCCCGCCACCCGGGCGTCGCGCACGCGTCCCCGGCACGTGCCTGCGTGCGAGGATGGGGGTCGTGACCGCTGCGACCACCCACCTGTCGATCGACGAGCTCACGGCCCGCCAGGGCGTCGTCGACGAGTCCCCGGCCGAGGTCGGGACCGTCGAGATGATCGTGCGACGGCCCGATCTCGCCGAGCGCGAGGAGCTGGACGAGGGCGAGCTCGTGGTCGGTGCCGGCCTCGTCGGCGACGACTACCTGACGCGCGGGAGCCGGGAGACGCCCGACGGCGCACCCCATCCCGAGGCGCAGCTCAACCTGATGAGCAGCCGGTCGATCGATCTCGTCGCCGGGGGTGATCGCGACCGCTGGAAGCTCGCGGGCGACCAGTTCTTCGTCGACTTCGACCTGTCGACCGACAACGCGCCGACGGGAACCCGGATCGCGATCGGCGCGGCGGTGATCGAGGTGGCGGCCAAGCCGCACCGCGGGTGCGCGAAGTTCACCAGGCGGTTCGGCGTCGACGCGTCGCGGTGGGTCAACTCCGACCCCCGCCGGCGCTTCCGCGGCGTCAACGCGATCGTCGTCGTCGGCGGCGTCGTCCGCCCCGGCGACGCGGTCCGGCGGCTGGGCCCCGGAGCGATCTGAGCCGGGCGGCGACCCGCCACCGGCGGCGCGAGCGCCTGCTGGTACGTTGCGCCCCGCGCCGCACCCGTCGGCGGCGGCCACCGCGTCGTCCCGCTGCCCGAGACGTCGTCACCTGACGCCCCATCAGCCCCACAGGAGATCCACCCGTGACCGACACCGATCCGACCACCTTCCGCGCGCTCGTCGTCCGCGAGGCCACCCCGGGTGAGCCGAAGACCGCGTCCGCGTCGATCGAAGACCTGAGCGACAGCGACCTGCCGAGCTACGACGAGCCCAGCGTCGTGGTCGACGTCGAGCGGTCGTCGCTCAACTACAAGGACGGCATGGCGCTGACCGGGAGCGGCCGGATCATCCGGTCGTTCCCCATGGTGCCGGGCATCGACCTGTCGGGGACCGTCGTGTCGTCGGAGTCCGACCGCTTCTCCGAGGGCGATGGCGTCATCGGCACCGGGTGGGCGATGGGGGAGCGCTACTGGGGTGGCTACTCCCAGCGCCAGCGGGTGCGGGCCGACTGGCTGGTTCGCCGCCCGGACGGCCTCACGAGCGAGCAGGCGATGGCGATCGGCACGGCCGGGTTCACCGCGATGCTCTGCGTGCTCGCGCTCGAGGAGGGCGGGGTGGAACCCGGCGACGGGCCGATCGTCGTGACCGGAGCCGCCGGCGGGGTGGGCAGCGTCGCGGTCGCGGTCCTGTCCCAGCTCGGCCACGAGGTCACCGCCGTCACCGGGCGACCCGACGAGCACGACTACCTGCGTTCGCTGGGCGCGACCCGGATCGCGACGCGCGAGGAGATGTCGGAGCCGCCCAAGCCGCTCGAGTCGGAGACGTGGGCCGGTGCCGTCGACGCGGTCGGCTCGACGATGCTGGCGCGCATCGTCGCCCAGATGGCGCACGGCGGGGTCGTCGCCGCGTGCGGGCTCGCCGGCGGGACGGACCTGCCGACCACGGTGATGCCGTTCATCCTCCGCGGGGTCCGCCTGCAGGGGATCGATTCGGTGATGGCGCCGACCGAGGTCCGCGAGCGGGCGTGGGCCCGCCTCGTCTCCGACCTGCCGACGGGACCGCTCGAGGAGATGACCACGGTCGTGCCGATGTCGCAGGTGCTCGACCAGGGCCCCGAGATCATGGCCGGACGCACCCGAGGGCGCGTCGTGGTCGATCCCGGCGCCTGAGCGGGATGGCGAGGTGGGAGCACCGGGGGTTCGGCCGACCGCGGAGCGCGACCTAGGGAGCGGCCGGCTCGGTGGCCGGCGGCTCGGGCGCCGCCGGCGGTTCGGTGATCACGGGCGCCTCGGTGACGACGGGCGCCGGGGTGGGGACGGGCGCCTGCGTGGCGATCGGCGCCGGTGCGGTTTCCGGCTCGGGAGCGGGTTCCGGTTCCGGTGCGGGCGCCGGCGCCGGCGCGGCGGCGACCGAGTCGACGACCGACGGGGTGCTCGTCGCGACCGGCGACGGGTCGGTCTCGGGAACCGACGACGAGGCGGGCTCGTCGGGGCTCGGGTCCTCGTCGCTGATCCCGGCGAACACGACGAGGGCGATCATCGTGGCGATCAGCAGGCCCGCGACCACGAAGATCCACCACCCTCCGCGCCCGGGCGAGAGGTCGCGCGCCTCCGCCGGCCGACGTCGGTCGCCCGACGACGCGTGCACCCGCCCGGTCGACGAGCGCGACCCCGGATCGTCGCCCGCCACGCTCGGCATCACCGTGGTCGCCCCCGCCGCGGTGATCGGCGGGACGGCCGGGGTCTCCGACGTCGTCGCGTCGGGGATCGACCGAGGTGGGGTCGCGGCCATCGGAGCCGTCACCTCGTCGGCGACCCCGCCCGCGAGGGTGGACCCGAGAGCGTCGCGCAGCATCTCGGCGCTGTCGAAGCGGTCCTCGAGCGCCAGCGCGGTCGCCGTCGCGAGCACGGCTCCGAGGTGCGGGTCGACGCCGCGGGCGTCGTGGGCCGCGTCGAGCAGGTGGCCGTCGGGGCGGTCGGTCGAGGGAGGCGGCCGGGTCCCGGTCACCGCCTCGTAGAGCACCACGCCGAGCGAGTACACGTCGGTCGGCGGCCCGAGCGGGTGCCCGGCGGCCTGCTCGGGCGACACGTACGCACGTGTCCCCATCACCATCCCGGCCGAGGTCAGCGCGTCCTCGATCTCGTCGAAGCGCTGTGCGATCCCGAAGTCGGCGAGCTTGGCGTGGCCGGCGCCGTCGAGCAGCACGTTCGACGGCTTGACGTCGCGGTGGACGATGCCGTGGCGGTGGGCCGCCTCGAGCGCGCCGGCCAGATCGACCCCGATCGCCGTGACGCGGGCCGAGCTCATCGGGCCGTCGGCGGCGAGGCGCTCCGCCAGCGAGCCGCCCTCGACGAGCTCCATCACGAGGTAGAGGACCCCGTCGGCCGACCCGGCGTCGAGCACCGTCACCGCGTTCGGGTGGCTGAACCCGGCCGCCGTGCGCGACTCGATCTCGAAGCGCTGTCGGGCGGCGGGATCGGCCGAGCGGGCGGCCTCCTCGTCGAGCAGCTTGATCGCCACGTCCCGCCCGAGGCGCTCGTCGTGGGCCCGGTGGACGCGAGCCGACCCACCGGTCCCGATCCGTGGTCCCAGCCGGTACCGGCCGCCGATGAGGTCGGTCATCGGCTCGGACGGTACCGCTGCGCGACGGCGTCCGGACCGCGAGCCGTGACGTCGAGGGCTCAGCCGGGCAGGTACGACGGCCGCGCCGCCTCGTAGGCGTCGATCGCGCCCGACTTGCCGAGGGTGATCCCGATGTCGTCGAGACCGTTCAGGAACCGGTGCTGCACGTCGGACGCCATCGGGAAGGGCTCGGAGATCCCGGCGGCCGGCACCTCGACGACGAGGCGTCGGACGTCGACGACGATGGCGGTGAGCGGGTCGGCCTCGATCGCGTCCCAGATCGCCTCGACGACGCCCTCGCCCAGCACGACCGGCACCAGGCCGTTCTTGGTGCAGTTGTTGCGGAAGATGTCGCTGAAGCTCGGCGCGATCACCGCGTCGAAGCCGTACTGCTGGATCGCCCAGACGGCGTGCTCGCGCGACGACCCGACGCCGAAGGCCGGCCCGGCGACGAGGATGCTCGCCCCCGAGTAGCGCTGGTCGTTCAGCACGAAGTCCTGCTCGTCGCGCCACGCCGAGAACAACCCCTTCTCGAACCCCGTCCGCTCCACCTGCTTCAGCCACACCGCCGGGATGATCTGGTCGGTGTCGACGTCGCTGCGCTTGAGCGGGACGCCGGTCCCGTCGACGATCTCCACCGCCTTCATCGCGCACCTCCCGTCGCGTCGCTGCCCGTCGATCGCTCGTCGAGGTCGGACGGGGTGCAGAACGTGCCCCGGACCGCCGTCGCCGCGGCGACGGCGGGCGAGACGAGGTGGGTTCGTCCGCCGGGGCCCTGGCGACCCTCGAAGTTGCGGTTGGAGGTGCTCGCCGCGCGCTCGCGCGGGGCGAGGCGGTCGGGGTTCATCGCGAGGCACATCGAGCACCCGGGTTCGCGCCAGTCGGCCCCGGCCGCCGTGAACACCTCGTCGAGGCCTTCGGCGATCGCCTGCTCGCGCACCCGGTGGCTCCCGGGCACGACCATCACCCGCGGCACCGTGACCGTGCGGCCGCGCATCACCTCGGCCGCAGCGCGCAGGTCCTCGATCCGGCTGTTGGTGCACGATCCGATGAACACGGTGTCGACGGCGACGTCGCGCATCGAGGTGCCGGGTTCGAGGCCCATGTACTCCAGCGCCCGCCCGATCGTCTCGCGCGCCGTCGGGGTGGCGGCGCTCGCCGGATCGGGGATCGGGGCGTCGATCGGCGCGACCTGGCCGGGGTTCGTCCCCCACGACACGTGGGGGACGATCGACGCCGCGTCGACGACGACCTCTCGGTCCCACGTCGCGTCGTCGTCGGAGACGAGCTCGCGCCAGTCGGCCACGGCGGCCTCCCACCCGGCTCCGGACGGGGCGTGGTCTCGCCCGCGCAGGTAGTCGAACGTGGTCTCGTCGGGGGCGATCAGCCCGGCCTTCGCCCCGGCCTCGATCGACATGTTGCACACCGTCATCCGGCCCTCCATCGACAGCGCGCGGATCGCGGAGCCCCGGTACTCGATGACGTGTCCGAGCCCGCCGCCGGTGCCGATCTGCCCGAGGATCGCGAGGATCACGTCCTTGGCCGTCACGTCGGGCGCGAGCTCGCCGTCGACGGTCACCGACATCCACCGGGGCCGCTCCTGGGGGAGGGTCTGGGTGGCGAGGACGTGCTCCACCTCGCTGGTCCCGATGCCGAACGCGAGCGCGCCGAACGCGCCGTGGGTCGCGGTGTGCGAGTCGCCGCAGACGATCGTCATCCCCGGCAGGGTTCGCCCCTGCTCGGGTCCGATGACGTGGACGATCCCCTGATCGGGGTCGCCCATCGGGAAGTTGGTGATGCCGAACTCGGCGGTGTTCGCACGGAGGGTGTCGACCTGGCGAGCCGAGATCGGGTCCGCGATCGGCTGGTCGATGTCGGCGGTCGGGACGTTGTGGTCCTCGGTGGCGATCGTCAGCTCCGGGCGCCGGACCGAGCGGCCCGAGATGCGCAGGCCGTCGAAGGCCTGGGGGCTGGTGACCTCGTGGACGAGGTGCAGGTCGATGTACAGCAGGTCGGGCTCACCGTCGCCCGACTGGACGAGGTGGCGCTCCCACACCTTCTCGGGCAGTGTCTTCCCCATGTTCCGCTCCTCCTCGGACCGGGGCGCCCCCGGTCGTGCTCGCTCCTCGGCGGCGGTCTCGTGCGACCGCTCGACGTCGACCCCGGCTCGCGTCGTGGTCGTTCGGGTTCCCGTGTCCGCGGCGCCCATCTCGGGGTGCCGTGCTCCTGGACGCGTCCGAGATGTGCTCTCATGCGTCCCACATCGTGAGATACGCTTCTCTCGATATGGACATCGTAACCGGAGTGGGCGTCCTCGACAAGGCGGTGCGGGTGCTGCGCGCCGTCGGTGACGAACCGCAGCACCTGAGCCGCCTGCAGACCACGACCGGCCTGCCCCGCGCCACCGCCCACCGACTCGCCACCGCCCTCGAGCGGCACCGTCTGCTGCGCCGGGGCGACGACGGCGCGTACGAGCTCGGCCCGGGGCTGGTGGAGCTCGGGCGGCTCGCACGCGATCGCTCCCCGCTCGTCGAGCGCGCCCGTCCGATCCTCGCCGAGCTGCGCGACGCCACCGGCGAGAGCGTCCAGCTCTTCGTCCGCGACGGCGACGGCCGGCGCTGCGTCGTCTCGATGGAGACCCCGCACGGCTTGCGCTGGATCGTGCCCGAGGGGGCGCTGCTCCCGCTCGACGCGGGCTCGGCCGGTCACGTGCTGAGCGCGTCGGTCGCGGCGGGCGATCCGACCCCCGGGTGGGTGCACAGCGTCGGCGAGCGCGAGCCCGGCGTCGCCTCGGTGAGCGCCCCGGTCGTCGTCGGCTCGGGCGAGGTGGTCGCGGCGGTGTCGGTGAGCGGCCCGATCGAGCGGCTCACGCGTCGACCCGGGGCCGTGCACGGCGCCGCCGTGGTCGTCGCCGCCGAGCGCGTCGCGGCCGCCGTCGACGGCGGCGGTCCGTCGACCGGATGATTTGGTACCGTCGCGGGTACCGAGTGGATTCGACCAGGACGGAAGCGGGCCGGACGTGTACACCTACGACGACGACTACCAGGAGGAGCGAGGGGCCGGCAAGATCGCGCTCGCGATCGGTGTGGTGGCGCTGATCGCGCTCCTCGTGTGGTTCCTCATCCCCCGCGTGTTCGGCGGCGACGACGTCGCCATCGCGCCGACCGCGGACACGTCGCCCACGGCCGACACCGCCGTCGGAGACTCCACGCCGACGAGCGATGTCGGCACGGCCTCCTCGTCGCCGGACGACGATGACCGGGCCGCGTCGGTCTCGACCGACGTCGACACGACCGGCACCGCCTCGACCGACACCGATACCGACACCGACACCGACACCGACACGACCGAGGTGAGCGACTCGTCGCCGCCCATCGCCGAGCGCGCCACGGAGACGTCGGACGTCCCGTCGGAACCCGACGAACCGGTGGCGACGAGCGATGCGCCGCCGGCCACGACGCCGCCGACCACGGCCGCACCCGAGCCCGCGCCCGGAGGTGACGGACCCTCCTACCCCGTCCTGGAGGACGGGTCGCCGGCGCCGATCGTCGCGATCTTCGACGGGCCGACGATCACCGTGACCGGTCAGGCCCCGAGCCAGGAGGCGGTCGACCGCCTGGTCGCGCTCGCCAGCGCGAACAGCGCCGTCCCCGACCCCACCGTGGTCAGCCAGCTGACGATCAACCCCGACGTCCCCCTCTCGATCGGTGTGCGGGTGATCGAGGTGCAGTCGGTCCGGTTCCCGGAGAGCAGCTCGGAGGTGACGCTGGCGCACGCCGCCCAGCTCAACCGCGCCGTCGCGATCATGGACGCTCTGCCGAACACCACCGTGCTCGTGGTGGGTCACTCCGACCAGCGTGGCGACCCGGCGCGCAACTACGTGCTGTCGGCGGCGAGGGCGCAGAGCGTCGTCGACTTCATGGCATCGCAGGGCATCGAGCCGTCACGGATGGCGTCGCGCGCCGTCGGCGCGACGGACCTGCTGACGATCGAGGACGACGACGTCGCCCTGGCGCTGAACCGGCGGACCGAGTTCGTGTTCTACGGCCTGCTCGCGAGCTGATCGGGGCCCGAGATCATCGGGTTCCCGCCCGACGAGGGACGCCCGGATGCGGGCGGCGGCGTCAGCCGCCGGCGTTGTCGATCGCGACCTGGGGGTTCCGGTTGGGGTCGCCCGGGCTGTCGAGCGACGCCTGGAACGCTCCGAGGGCGTTGGTGCGACCGTCCTCGTCGAGCTCGGCGGACATGATCCGCTGGACCGAGGGCTCGAGGTCGCCACGTGTCGTCACGATCTCGTGCGCCAGCTGCTCGCTGGCCGACAGATCGTCGATCGGGTCGGTGCCGTTGTGCCACCGCGAGGCGGCGACCTTCTTCTTGGCCATCTGGTTCTCGCTTCCGGTCGTGGACGAGCCCACCCTACGGTCTCGCCGCTCGGACCGGTGGGGCCGACCCGGGGCGACGACGGCGCGAGGGCCGTGGGGCGCGTCGGCGTCGGGCGACCCGGGCCCCGCCGACGACGTCGGGCTCGGCCCGCTCGAGGTGCGACGTGGGAGGCGTCGGGGTCGGCTAGACATCGCGGATGGAACGCCGCACCACCTCCCGCCTCCCCCTCGCGCTGGCCGTCGTCGTGCTCGCGCTCGGCGCGTGCAGCGACGACTCCGAGGGGTCCGAGTCCGAGGTGACCGTGCCGGCGGTCGCGCCCGGCGAGTCGGTCGTTCCCACGTCCGTCCCGACCTCGACATCCGTCGAGGAGGTGTTCACGACCACGGTGCCGATCTCCGCGGACGGCGACGCCGCCGACCCGAGCCCGCCGCCGACCCAGCCGGCGCCGGCCGCGGGATCGGCGGTGACGTCGGAGACCGCCACCTCCACCGCTCCCTCCACCTCCACCGCTGCGGACACCGCGGGGTCGATCACGACGACGCCGGGTTCGGACGAACCGGCGACGACCGCGCCGACCGGCACCTCCGGATCGGCGGAGGCGCCGGCGGACGACGGGTTCGCGATCGACGCCTTCCCGTACGACCTCGTCGACCGCCTGGGCTTCGACGCCATCGGTTGCTGGGTGACGCGCTCCGACGACGCCCGGCGACCCGTCTTCTTCAGCGGGTTCGACGGCGCCCTGATCGTGGTGGACGGGGCTCCGGTCACCCTCGGCCCCTCGGGTGGCGCCGACGGCGCGGCCCCCCGGATCACCGCCGGCACGTCGTTCGTCGGCGACGGGTACACCGTGACGTTCTCCGAGGTCGGCGAGCAGCGCTCGACGAGCATCGAATCCTCCGAGCAGGACGTGTCGGTGTCGGTGGCGGATCCCGGCGGGAGCGTGACGCGACTCGACGGCCTCCTCGGGTGCGGGGTCTGACACCACCTACGCTCCACCGGATGGCTGACGCGATCGCCCCGACCGGTGTCGAGATCCTCCCGAGCGACTGGCGCGAGCAGGTGCTCGCGCTCGCCGAGGAGAAGGACGCGGTGATCCTCGCTCACAACTACCAGCTCCCCGAGATCCAGGACGTCGCGCACCACACCGGTGACTCGCTGGGGTTGTCGCGCCTCGCCGCCGAGGTCGACGCCTCGACGATCGTGTTCTGCGGCGTCCACTTCATGGCCGAGTCCGCCAAGATCCTCAGCTACGACAAGACGGTGCTGATCCCCGACGAGAAGGCCGGGTGCTCGCTCGCGGAGACGATCACCGCCGACCAGCTCAGGGCGTGGAAGGCCGAGCACCCCGACGCGGTCGTCGTGTCGTACGTGAACACCACGGCCGCGGTGAAGGCCGAGACCGACATCTGCTGCACGTCGTCGAACGCGGTCGACGTCGTGCGGTCGATCCCCGACGACACCGAGGTGCTGTTCGGGCCCGACCAGTTCCTGGGGGCTCACGTGCAGCGGATCACCGGTCGCGAGAACATGCGCATCTGGATGGGGGAGTGCCACGTGCACGCGGGGATCAACGGCGCCGACTTGCGCGATCGCGTCGAAGCCGAGCCCGACGCCGAGCTGTTCGTGCACCCGGAGTGCGGGTGCGCGACGAGCGCGCTGTACCTGGTCGGTGCCGGCGTCGTCCCCGAGGAGAGGACGAAGATCCTCTCGACCGGGGGGATGATCACCGCGGCGCGCGAGACGTCGGCCAGCACCGTGCTCGTCGCCACCGAGACCGGGATGCTGCACCAGCTCGAGCGGGCGGCGCCCGACGTCCGCTTCGAGCCGGTGAACCGGGCGGCGGTGTGCAAGTACATGAAGATGATCACGCCGGCCAAGCTGCTCCGCTCGCTGCGCGAGGACCGCGACGAGGTGACCCTCGACCGCGACGTCGCGGACGCGGCCCGTCGGTCGCTGGAGCGGATGGTGGCGACCGGCACCCCGTCGCCCACCGCCGAGTGACCCGCCCCGTCCGCGGTCCGGTCGTGCTCCGCTGCGGGGTGCGCCCGGGTCCGCGACCGGACGTCGGCGAGCGAGAGGTGGGCGGATGGGTCCGACCTGGCACGATCGGTCGATGGCACTCCCGCGCCGCCTGAAGGCCCCGCCGACCACCTGGCAGCGCGACGTCGACGTCGTGGTGATCGGATCCGGTGCCGCCGGCTTGTCCGCGGCGCTCGCCGTGCGGCCCGTCCGCAGCGTCCTCGTCGTCACCAAGGACGTGCTCGAGGCCGGCTCGACGCAGTGGGCCCAGGGCGGGCTCGCCGGGGTGCTCGACCCGGCCGACTCGACCGAGAACCACGTCCGCGACACCCTCGTCGCGGGCGCCGGTCTGTGCGACGAAGACGTCGTGCGCACGCTCGTCGAGGAGGCGCCGGCGTCGATCCGCTACCTGATGCGCCTGGGCGCCGCCTTCGATCCGAGCCACGACCCCGTGCCGCGGCCCGGACTCGACATCGACATCGCGCTCACGCGCGAGGGAGGCCACAGCCACGACCGGATCGTCCACTCGGGCGGCGACCGCTCGGGCGCCGAGGTGCAGCGCACGCTCGAAGAGTCGGCGCTCGGCGCCGGCGTCGACGTGATGAACCACACGTTCGCGCTCGACCTCGTGATGGGTGCGCGGGACCCGGAGCGCGTCGCCGGGGTGCGCGTCGCACGCACCGACGTCGACGGCGTCGTGACGTCGGTCGGCACGATCACGGCGAGCGCCGTCGTGATCGCCAGCGGAGGGTACGGCCAGGTCTTCGCGTCGACGTCGAACCCCCCGGCCGTGACCGGTGACGGGATCGCGATGGCGCTGCGCGCCGGCCTCGCGGTGCGCGACCTCGAGTTCGTCCAGTTCCACCCGACGGTGCTCTGGCGCGGCCCGGGTGCGCGAGGCCAGCAGGCGCTCGTGTCCGAGGCCGTCCGCGGTGAGGGGGCGATCCTGTACGACGCCGCGGGCGTGCGGGTGATGGCCGGCGTCCACCCCCAGGAGGACCTCGCGCCGCGCGACGTCGTCTCCGCCGCCATCAGCGCACGCATGGCCGAGGCGCCCGGTGGGGTCGACGACCACGTGTTCCTCGATGCCACCCACCTCGGCGCCCGGTTCCACGAGCGCTTCCCCTCGATCACCGCCGCCTGCCGTGAGATCGGCATCGAGCCGGCGACCGAGCGCATCCCGGTCGCTCCGGCCGCCCACTACAGCTGCGGAGGGCTCACCGCCCGGCTCGACGGGACGACCGCGATGCGCGGGCTGTTCGCGGTCGGCGAGGTCACCTCCACCGGCGTCCACGGCGCCAACCGGCTCGCCTCGAACAGCCTCACCGAGTCGATCGTCTCCGGCACCCGCCTCGGGCGCGACCTGGCCTGGGAGCTGCCCGACCGGGTCGCTCCGGCTGCCGACGTCGACGAACCGACGGCGGGGGCTCTGCTCGACCCCGTCCGGTCGCGCGAGCTGCGCACGGCGATGTCGCGCCACGTCGGCGTCGTGCGTGACGAGTCGGGGCTCGCGATGGCGCTCGGGGCCACCGGGTCGCTGGCGCGCTCGGCGTCGGGCGACGTCGCGCCGAGCCGGGAGTCGTGGGAGGCCACCAACCTGCTGACCATCGCGAGGGCGGTGGTGACCGCAGCGCTCGCGCGCACGGAGAGCCGCGGCTGCCACCGCCGCAGCGACCACCCGGCGACCGACCCGGCGTGGGTCCGCCACCTGAGCATCGGCCTCGACGCCGTGGGCGACCTCGACGTGGCGACGACCCCCGGACCTTGATCGCCCACGACCACGTCGCTCCCACACGTCGCAGGGAGCGCCCGACCGAGGGCTGGTCGCGCCTCGGAGCCGCGCCGCGCGCCCGCCGTAGGATCGGCGCGTGTTCGTGTACCACCCCCTCGCCGAACCCACCCGGGAGCGGCTGCTCGCCGCCGGCCTCGACCCCGACTCCGTCGCCGCTCTCGTGCGACGCGCGATCGCGGAGGATCTGATCGGCGGGATCGACGTCACGTCGGCCGCGACGATCCCCGTCGATCAGCGCAGCGTCGCCACCTTCGGGGCGCGCGGCGAGGGCGTCGTGGCCGGTCTCGGCGTCGTCGCCGCGGTGATCGACACCGTCTGCGGCGGTGAGGCCAGCGATGTCGAGCTGCTCGTCGACGACGGGGCCCGCGTGGTGGCCGGAACCGAGGTGGCCCGGGTCACCGCACGGACGCGGTCGCTGCTGACCGCGGAGCGCACCGCGCTGAACCTGCTCTGCCACCTCTCCGGGGTCGCGACCCTCACCCGTCGATGGGCCGACGCCCTCGAGGGGACGTCGGCGACGGTGCGCGACACGCGCAAGACCACCCCGGGGCTGCGCGCCCTCGAGAAGCACGCGGTGCGCTGCGGCGGCGGCGCGAACCACCGCATGGGGCTCTCCGACATGGCGCTGGTGAAGGACAACCACGTCGCCGCCGCCGGCGGGGTGGCGGAGGCGTGCGCCCTGGTGCGCGGGCTCGCGACCTCGATCCCGGTGGAGATCGAGGTCGACACCCTCGACGGTCTGCGGGTCGCGATCGCCGCGGGTGCCGACGAGGTGCTGATCGACAACTTCACCCCCGAGCAGATGCGCCAGGCGGTCGCCGTGCGCGACGAGATCGGCCCCGACGTGCGGTTGGAGGCGAGCGGCGGTCTCACGCTGGAGGCGGCGCGCGCCGTCGCCGAGACCGGGGTCGACCTGATCGCGGTGGGGGAGCTGACCCACTCCGCAGCGATCCTCGACCTCGGCCTGGACCTGCGCGAGATCGTCGACTGATCGCCCCACGCCCCCGGTAGGTCCCGCTCGCGTCGCGCTACGGGTCTGACCCGTAACGCGACGCGAGCCCGGCCCGGATCAGTAGACGCCGACGAGCTCGATGACGAAGATCATGTCGGTGTCGGCGGGGAGGCCGCCCTGGGGGTTGCCCTGGGGTCCGAAGCCCTCCTCGGGCGGGATCGTGATCGCCCGGCGACCGCCCACCTTCATCCCGCTCATCCCCTCGAGCAGACCGGGGATCAGCGTCCCGTCCTCCTCGAAGGGGATCTGGATCGGGTCACCGTCCCAGCCGGTCTCGATCGCGACGCCGTTGTCGCCGCGGAAGTTGACGTAGCGGATGATCGCCGTGTCGCCGAGCTCCAGGTCCTCGCCCTCGCCGACGGCGAGGTCCTCGACCGTGGTCGTGTCGACGCCCTCGCCGGTCGACAGCTCGACCCCCGGCTCGGTCGGGACGTCACCCGGCTGCACCGCCTTCACCACGGCGCGCACGTCGATCACGAAGGTCAGGTCCTCGTCCTCGCAGATCACCGGCGGCCGGGCCGTCTCGCCGTAGGCGAGCGGCGCCGGGATGTCGAGCTGGATGCGCTCGCCCGGCTGGCTCCCGACGAGACCCTGCTCCCAGCCCTGGATCACGCTGCCGCGACCGAGGGTCACCGGGAACGGTTCGTCGCGGTCGTAGCTGTTGTCGAACTCGAGGCCGTCGTCGCTGCGCACGCCGACGTAGTCGACCACGACGGTGTCGCCGTCGACCGCTTCGTCGCCCTCGCCCTCCTCGAGCACCGTGCGCACGAGCTCCGTCGGGGGCTCCTCCGGCGTCTCGACCTGCGGCTTGTCCGGACCGGTCGGCGGGGGTCCGGCGTCGCCCGCGTCGGGCTCGGGGAGCGTCTCGCCGTCGGGGACGCACTCCGCCGCGGGCTCGGCGGCGACGGTCCCGGCGGTCGTGTCGTCGGCCGCGGCGGTCCCGTCGGACGGCGTCGACGCAGCGGACGCGGCCTCGTCGTCGCTCGTCGACCCGGTGGTCCCCTCGGTCGGTGCTGCGGCGTCGGTCGAATCGATCGGCTCGGTCGGCGGGGTGCCACCGTCGCTCGTCGCCGGCTGAGCGTCGGAGTCCGACGAACCGCAGGCGGAGATCACGAGGGCGACGAGGAGGGGGAGCACGACGGTCCGACGCATCGTGACGAAGCTACCGGCGCACGTGGCGACGGTGGCGTCGACCCCGGCGCCCTCCCCTCGACGTCCGCCCCGGCGCGCTCCCCGCGCACGCTCGCTCGGCGTCGCGACGCGACCGGACGACGGTGCGCGACGGGCCGCCGGCACGTGGCGGCCCGGCGGCGGGCGACGGCTCAGGACGCCGATGCCACGGACGCCGTGGACGACGGGTCCGACAGGTCGTCGTGGTCGACCGTCTCGAGCCACCGCGCCTCGGCGAGGCCGAGCTCGGTGCTCGGCTCCGCGTCGACGAACGGCCACAGCTCCGCCGCGATGCGGCGGTAGTTCCCCGTCGCCCCGAGCTCGCCCAGGAGCGCGTAGAGCCCGAGGTTGATGCGCTGGATGAATACGAACGCGCGCGGCACGGTGGCGTACTGGCTGATCGGGCTCGAGCGGTCGAAGGTGTGGCGGACCACCGAGCTCGCGTACTGCGGGGTCCACGTCATGTCCGCGTCGGCGCGGACGGTCTCGTAGAACAGCGAGAAGTAGTCGCCGACATCGTCGGTGTCGACGGGGGCTCCGGGGCGCAGCATCCCGGCCCGCTCGACGATGCGGCGGAACTCGGTCGCGTCGTCGTCGACGACCGCCGCACGGACCATCGATGCGAACATCTCCAGCTCGTCACGGGTGAAGTGCTTGACGAGGCCGAAGTCGAGGAAGGTGACCGTGCCGTCGTCGTGGAACAGGTAGTTGCCGGGGTGGGGGTCGCCGTTGAACGCGCCGAAGCGGTACAGCGAGCGGAAGACGAAGCGGAAGATGATCTCGCCCACCCGGTCGCGGACCTCCTGGCCCTGCTCGAGCATCTCCGACCACCGCCGACCGTCGACGAGCTCGGTGGTCAGCACCCGCGAGGTCGAGTACGCGTGGACGACCTCGGGGATCCGCACGAACGGGTGGTCGCGGTAGTAGTCGGCGAAGAGCTGCTGGTTGCGCGCCTCGAGCTCGTAGTCGACCTCGTCGGTGAGGCGGAGCTTGATCTCGTCGACCATCTCGGAGGGGTCGAGACCGCCGAACCCCTGCTGCAGCAGCGCACCGAGCGCGTGGGCGTTGCGCAGGTCCGAGGAGATCGCCTCGGCCACCCCCGGGTACTGGACCTTGACCGCGACGGCCTGCTCCGCGGTCGGCCCGGCTCCCGGCCGCCGGATGATCGCCCGGTGGACCTGGCCGATCGAGGCCGCGGCGATCGGCTGGTCGTCGAACTCGACGAACAGCTCCCCGATCGGTGCGCCGAGCTCCTCCTCGATCGTGCGTCGTGCGAGCTCGGTCGACATCGGCGGGGCGTCCGCCTGCAGCGTCGACAGCGCGGCGCGCAGCGGCTCGGGCAGGCCGTCGTCGAGGTAGCTCGCCATCTGGCCGAGCTTCATCAGCGCTCCCTTCATCTGGCCGAGCTCGCCGACGATCTGCTCCGCCGTGCGGAACTCGCGACGACGGTCGAGCTCGTCGCGGCGCTCGGTCGAGGCGAACGTCTTGCGGGCGGCCGTGGTGGCGTACGTCGACCCGACGCGCGCTCCCATCCGGGCGAGGCGCACGTTGCGCCCGAGCCACGATCGCCCGACCCGGCCCGTCGCGTCGCGCCGGGCGAGGACGACGAGCGCGGCCACGATCGCACCGACGGCGCCGAGCGCCACGAGCCCCCGGTTCCGTCGACGGCGGCAGCGGATCGCGCCCCGGTCGGATCCGACGTCGCGGGCGCTCATCGCGAGCGCTCCTCGACGGACCCGATCGAGCGCAGGAGGGCGTCGACGAACTCGGGACCGTGCTCGACGGCGGCATCGTGGTCGGCGTCGAGGCGTGCCACCTCGGGAGCGTCGAGGAGGTCGAACAGCATGGTCTGGCGTCGGCGGCTCACGACGCGATCGCGCATCGTCACGATGAGCGAGACCGGCACGTCGACGTCGCCGATCCATCCGGTCGAGTCGAACGAGCCGATCGCCGTCCCGGCTTCGAGGAGCATCCGCCAGTCGTGGCTCGACGCCTCCTGCATCGCCCACGGCTCCCAGTCCCGCGACCGCCGTTGCAGGTAGAGCTGGTCGGTGAGCCAGGTGCGCGCCTGCTCGGGGGCGATCCGGGCGAGCGCGGCCAGCCCGCTCGCGCCGAGGAACGAGAGCCGCTCGGCGGGGCGGGTCGAGAACACCGGGGCGGTCGCGCACAGCACCAGGCCGCGCACGAGGTCGCGGTGGCGCCGCCAGAGGAGCTGGGCGATCGGACCTCCCATCGAGTAGCCGGCCGCGACGACGCGCTCGACTCCGAGCTCGGCGATGACCTCCGCCGCGTCGTCGGCGCAGTCCTCGAGCTGGAAGCGCTTCGCGGTGCGCAGTCCCGATCCGTGGCCTCGATGGTCGAACGCGACGACGCGATAGCGCTCCGCCAGCGGTCCGTAGCAGCGGAACCAGTTGAGGTCGGCCGTCGCCGTCCACCCGTGGAGGAGGAGGACCGTCAGCTCGGCGTCGCGCGGGCCCGCATCGCGGACGACGACCGTTCCGAGGTCGCCGATGCGCACGAAGCGACCCGGGGGGAGCGCGGGGGTGCGCACCGTCGCCCGCGCCGTCGCGTCGGTCGCGGTACCGGGTTCGTCGATCGGAGGGGCGGCGGGATCTGTGGCCGTCCGTCCGGTCGGTTCACGACGGCCGCCCGCGACGCCGATCGCGGAGCGGATCGCGCGGGGCGCCACGACGGTGCGACGAGATCGGCCCGAGGTCGACCACGAGGTGGGGCGGTGGCGACGAGACGGGTCCACCCCGCGCACCCGCGTCCGCGTGCGCCGGCGACGTGCGTTCAGAGCGTCTCGACCTTGAGCACGGTCACGGTCAGCGAGCCGTTCGGCGCCTCGTAGGTGACGGTGTCCCCGCCGCTCGCACCCTCGAGCGCCGCCCCCAGCGGGGAGGTGGAGCTGATGACGTCCGCGCCCTCGACCTCCTCCTCCATGTTGCCGATCAGGTAGCGCTCGGCCATGTCCTCCGAGTCACCCTCGTACACGATCGTGTAGACGGGGGCGGCCTCCACGATCTCGGCGTTCTCCAGCAGGTGCTCGAGCTGGCGGATGCGGCCCTCCATGTGCCCCTGCTCGTCCTTCGCGGCGTGGTAGCCGGCGTTCTCCTTCAGGTCCCCCTCCTCGCGTGCGAGCTCGATCTTGTTCGCGACCTCGATCCGGCCGCGGGTGGTGAGATCGTCGAACTCGGCCTGCAACTTGTCGTAGGCGACCTGGGAGAGCTGGGGGTTGGCCATGGGTCGCAGGATAGCGATCGGCCCTCGACGGACCGCCGATCACGCCGGGCTCAAGGACCGTACAGTGCTGCCGATGGACGAGGGGATGGACGACGAGAGCGGATCCGCCGCGCCCCCGTCCCCGGCGCCGGGCGCGCTCGGCCCACCGCCGTCGGGCCCGCCGACGGGTGCGCCGGCTCCGGAACCGGCGTCGGCGTGGGCCGAACCGAGCGCCGATCCGATCGGCGACCTGTGGCCGAGCGACGGCGCGATCGCGGACGACCCCGTGCCGGGCGAGGCGACGGCGGCCGCCTCGGTCCCGGACGACCCGGTCCCGGACGACCCGGGTCCGGCCGTCCCCGTCCCGGACGGAACGGCCGTCGTGGACGCGCACGGCACGGCGGAGGCGGTGGGCGCGACGGCGTCCGGCGGGCACGACGCGGCCGGGCGGGTCGCCGTCGATCCCGCCTCGGTCCGCGACGGGTTCGAGCACGCGCCGGGCGCCGGCCGGCCGACCGACCGGCGGGCGATCGCGCTCGTCGCGGCGGTGGTCGTCCTCGTCGCCGTCGGGGTGGCGACGATCGTCCGCGCGGCCGACCCCTCCATCGCCGGGCAGCTCGACGCCGAGCCCGTGGCGACCGACCAGGTGGCGGCCGCGGGATCCGAGGCGGTCGCCGACGACGCGGTCGACGACGAGGTGGCCCCCGACGGGGCGTCGGCGCCGGGGTCCACCCGCTCGAGCGGCGACGGGCCGCCCGACGGATCCACCGCTCGCCGGGGCGACGCCCCGACCCGGACATCGACGTCGCGACCGGGCGCCACCACGGCGGCGGCGACGACCACGCCCACCACGGACGCCGCACCGGACGCGACCGCTCCCGAGCTCCCCGATACCCCGGCGATCGTGGCGCGCCCGATCCCGGTCGACCCGCCGCCGCCTCCTCCGGCGGCGCCGCCCCCGCCGTGGGCGGGCAGCGTCACCACGACCGGTGCGGGACTCGTCTCGACCGACGTCGGGTGCGCCGCCGACCTGTCCGCCGGCAGCCTCGACGCGTTCTTCGCCGACCGGGTCGGACCGGTGGTCGGTTGGGACTACCAGCACGTGTACCCGCTGGGCGGGGGCCGCCACCTGTGGTTGTTCCAGGATGCGTTCGTCGACCACTCGGGGACGGCGTCGCGGCTCGACGCCGCGAGCTTCGCCCACAACGTGGCGCTCGTCCAGGACGGGGCGTGCTTCCGACTGCTCCACGGCGGCACCACCACCCGTCCCACCCCGTTCGAGCCCGGCACCGGCACGAGGACGCGCGGCACCTGGTTCTGGCCGATGGGCGGCGAGGTGCACGGCGGCCGCCTCCACGTGTTCTGGGTCGAGATGCGCAAGGACGCCGTCGACCCACGCCCCCCCGACGGCCTCGGCTGGCACCCGGTGGCGACCCACGTCGGCACCTACGACCCGACCACCCTCGCCCGGCTGGACTTCCGACGTGCGACCCAGCCGTGGGTCACCCCGATCTGGGGGTACGCGGTCGAGAGCGACGAGACCCACACCTACCTGTTCGGCAACACCTTCGAGCAGAACCTGACCCGCGAGGGCGGGTGGTGGAGCGGCCCCCACAGCGCGACAGCGATCTACCTCGCCCGCGTCCCGAAGGGGGCGATCTTCGACCAGCCGGAGTACTGGACGTCGACCGGGTGGAACCTGGACGAACGCCGAGCGGAGCCGATCCTGCGGCGCCACTGGGCCGAGTTCCCGATGCAGCCGCGCCGCATCGACGGCCGGTGGGTCGCGACCACCGCCGTCGACGGGTACTGGGGCGATTCCTTCGAGCTCGACGTCGCGAACGACCCGTGGGGCCCGTGGACGACGGTCGAGTCGTGGCCCCTCGCGCCGCGCGGCGCGGACCCGAAGATGAACACGTACCACGCCCACCCGATGCCGTGGCGCGACGGAGCCGGTCGGCTCGTCGTGTCGATCTCGAACAACGCACGGGACATGCTCACGGACGCGTACCCGACGCCGTCGCGGTACCGCCCGATGGTGATCCCGGTCGCGTGGCACGACCCGCCGCCGCGGCCGACCACCACGACCACCACGACCACCACGACCACCGATGCGAGCACGACGGTGGCCCCGACCACCCGGCCCACGACCACGACCGCCACGACGACGACCAGACCGACCACGACGAGCACCGCCACGACGACGACCCGGCCCACGTCCACGACGACCCGGCCCACGTCCACCACCACGTCGTCGACGACCGCGCCGCCGACGACCCGACCGACCACGACCCGACCGACCACGACCCCACCGACCACGACCCCACCGACCTCGACCGTCCCCGCGGCGACCACCATCGCGCCCACGGACCCCACCGCCCCGGGCGCGCGCGGCGACGAGGGGTCGGGTGGCGTGGCGGACGGCGCGACGGAGCCCGCCGCAGGGGATCGGATCGCGTCCTGAGCGTCGCGGCGCCTCGCCCCGCGGCCGATGGCGGGCCGTGCACGGGTGGCTCCCACCGCGGCGCGACTCCCTAGGATCCCTCGCCGTATGGCACATGACATCGCAGTGATCGGCGGCGACGGGATCGGCCCGGACGTCACGGCGGAAGCGGTCAAGGTCGTCCGCGCTGCCGGGGTCGACATCGACACCACGGAGTACGACCTCGGCGGCCAGCGGTACCTGCGCGACGGCGAGATCCTCTCCGACGCCACCCTCGACGAGCTTCGCCGCCACGACGCGATCCTGCTCGGAGCGGTCGGCCACCTCGACGTCGCGCCGGGTGTGATCGAGCGGGGGCTGCTGCTCAAGATGCGCTTCGAGCTCGACCTCTACGTCAACCAGCGACCGTTCGCCGGGACCGCGCCCGGCGGGACCGAACCCCACGACTTCGTGGTGATCCGCGAGAACACCGAGGGCCCCTACGTCGGCGAGGGCGGGTCGCTGCGGACCGGCACCCCCCACGAGGTCGCGACCCAGGGGTCGTTCAACACCCGCTTCGGCGTCGAGCGCTGCGTGCGCCACGCCTTCGAGCTCGCCGAGAGCCGCGAGCGGCGCCACGTGACCCTCGTGCACAAGACCAACGTCCTGCAGTTCGCCGGCGGCCTGTGGCAGCGCACCTTCGACGAGGTCGCCACCGAGCACCCCGACGTCGAGACCGCGTACAACCACGTCGACGCGGCGTGCATCTACTTCGTGCGCGACCCGCATCGCTACGACGTCGTCGTCACCGACAACCTCTTCGGCGACATCCTCACCGACCTGGGCGGCGCCGTGTCCGGGGGGATCGGGCTCGCGTCGTCAGCCAACCTCGACCCGACGCGCACGTCGCCGTCGATGTTCGAACCCGTCCACGGATCGGCCCCCGACATCGCCGGCCGGAACCGGGCCGATCCGACGGCGGCGGTGCTCTCGGCCGCGCTGATGCTCGACTTCCTCGGCGAGGCCGACGCCGCACGGCGGATCCGCGGCGCGTGCGCGGATCCCCCCTCGGGCAGCACCACCGAGGTGGGCGACGCCCTCGCCGAGCGCGTGCGAGACTGACGCCCCCGTCGACCCGTCCGTCCGGGTCCCACGTCGTCGGAGCCCGACGGCCCGCGAACCCGCCGACCCACGGAGGAGCACCATGCCCATCACCCCCACCGACAAGATCTGGATGAACGGCGAGATGGTCGACTGGGACCGGGCGCAGGTCCACGTGCTCACCCACGGCCTGCACTACGGCAGCGGGGTGTTCGAGGGGATCCGCGCCTACGCGACCGACGACGGCCCGGCGATCTTCCGCCTGTCCGATCACATCGCACGCATGTTCGACTCCGCACGGATCCTCGGGATGGAGCTCCCGTACTCCCACGCCGAGCTCGTCGACGCCTGCAAGCAGGTCGTCGCCGTCAACGGCCTGCCCTCGTGCTACCTCCGCCCGATCGCGTACCTCGGCTACGGCGAGATGGGTTTGAACACCCTGCCCTGCTCGGTCGACGTCGCGATCGCGTGCTGGCCGTGGGGTGCCTACCTCGGCGACGACGCGGTGACGAAGGGGGTGCGGATGAAGGTCTCGTCCTGGACGCGCCACGACCACAACACGATGCCGCCCGCGGCCAAGACGACCGGGAACTACGTCAACTCGTCGCTCGCCAAGGTCGAGGCGCTCAACGCGGGCTACGACGAGGCGATCATGCTCGCGCCGAACGGACTGGTCGCGGAGTGCTCGGGGGAGAACATCTTCGTGGCTCGGCGGGGCCGGCTGCTGACGCCGCCGCTGTCCGCCGGCGCCCTCGAGGGGATCACCCAGAGCACCGTCATGCGCATCGCCGACGACCTCGGGTTCACCACGGTCGTCGACAACGTCGCACGCAGCGACCTGTACGTGGCGGAGGAGATCTTCGTGTGCGGGACGGCGGCCGAGGTCAGCTCGGTGAACTCCGTCGACGACCGCCCGATCCCGTGCCCCGGCCCGATGACGACCGCGATCGCGGAGCGCTACCAGGAGGTCGTCTCGGGTCGGGTCGACGGCTACGAGGACTGGTGCGAGCGGCCCGTGTGAGCGATCCGGGCTCAAGTCGCGCTCCCGGGCGGCCGACACCACCTCGGTGAACCACCGCGAGGTCCGCCTCCTGCGTGACGCGCTCCCACGTGGTCGGTCGTGTCCCGCCCCGCCGCACGGGGCCGCTGCGCACCTCCTCGGTCGGGGAGCGGTCGTGCGACGCTCGACGAGCACGCTCGTGGCCCTCGGACTCGTGCTCGCATCCTGCGGCGGCGGCGTCGCCTCGGACCGCACGACCCCGCCGTCCGAGCGCTCGCCGTCCGACTCGACCGGGGTGATCGGCGCGACCGACCTGAGCGACGTGGGCGGGACCGCCGGTGAGACCGGATCGGACGCGGCGATCGACGGGCAGCCGGGCGCCGAGGTGGCGTCCCTGCGCGGCGAGGTGGTGCGGCGCGTTGGTGCGGGTCGCGCGACGATGGCGGTCACGCGCTCCGCGACGACGCTGGTCGCCACGACGACGGGCGTCCACGTCGGCGCCGTCGCGACCGGCGAGTTCGCCGAGCTGCCCACGGAGCTCGCGGGTCGCGTGGATCGGATCGCCGTGAGCACCGACGGGACCCTGCTCGCGCTCCACGGCGACGACGGTCGCCTCGAGATCTGGTCGAGCGAGCGGGCCGATGCCCCTGTCTCGACGTTCGACGGGGTCGGCGTGTTCGCGCTCGACGGGGACCGCCTCGTCGTCGCGTCCGAGACCTCGCTGGAGGTGGTGGCGCTCGGCGGCGACCCGCTCCTGCCCGACGCCGGCGCCCGGCTCGAGGCGCCGATCGGCGCGCTCGCGGTCGCGGCCGAGGGCCGAGTCGTGGCGAGCTTCGGCAGCGACGAGAGCTCGGGCATCGTGATCTGGGACGGCGTGGGCGAGGCGAGGACGGTCGCGGACCCCTCGCTCCTCGGCGGGATCGAGCGCATCGACGCGCACCCCGCCTCGGGGCGGGCAGCCGTCGGCGTGCGCGATCCGGCCGATCCGTTCACGTCGACGATCACGGTGCTCGACGTCGCCGTCGGCTCGGTCGCGTGGGCCGTCGAGCTCGCCGGACCGGCGAGCGCTCCGCTGTGGGCAGCCACCGGCGACGGGGGCCTCGTCGTGGCCGAGGAGACGACCGTCGCGATCCACGACGCCTCCGGTGCGCTGACGTCCCGGGTCGAGCTCGCGACCACCGCCACGCGCATCGAGGTCGTCGGCGACGAGGCGGTCGTCGTGCTCACCGACGGCAGCGTCGTGCTCCTCGGCGCCGACGGGGCCGTCGAGGACGCTCCGGACGGGTTCGAGGCGGCGGCCGCGACCGACATCGGCCCCTCGATCACCTCCGTGTCGACGCAGGGGGCGGTGGACGTCCTGCACGGCGGCGAGACGGCGCGCACCGACCGCTTCGCCGCGGGCAGCGTCAACGACGTGGCCCTCGACGATCGGGGTCGCCTCGCCGTCGCGACGACGACGGGGACGGTGAGCCTCGTCGCCTCGACCACCGAGGCGGCGACCGAGCCGGCACTGCTCGTCCACCCCGAGGGCAACGTCGACACCGTGGCCTTCTCCCCGGACGGGACGCGCCTCGCCACCGGGGTCGGGCAGCGCCGTGCGGCGACCTCGTTCGACGACACGGTGAGCACGTGGGATCTCGACTCCGCCAGTCGCACCCTCGAGGTCGGCGGTGAGGCCGAGCCGGTCGCGGGGTGCTCGTTCTTCCGCAACGCCGTGAGGTGGGCGCACGACGGCAGCTTCGTCGTCGCGACCTCCCACGACTCCACCGTCTCGGTCATCGACCCCGCCGACGGGACGGTCCGCCACACCTTCGAGCCCCACGACGACGCCGTGCTCGACACCGCGATCTCGCCGGACGACCGCCTGCTGGTGACCTCGGGCGACGACTCGATCGCTCGGGTGTGGGACCTGACGACCGACGAGCTCGTCGTCGAGCACGCCCTGCCGATGGGAGCCTGGCAGGCGCTCGCGTTCCTCCCGGGCGGTTCCTCGATCGTCGTGCGCGACCTGACCGGGACGATGTCGGTCGTCGACGTGGTGTCCGGGGCGGTGCTGTCGACGTTCGAGGGCTCGACGTCGCGCCGGTCGGCCATCGCCGTGTCGCCGGACGGGCGCCTGGTCGCCTCGGGCGGCGAGGAGGACGAGGTCGTCGTGTGGTCCGTCGCCTCCGGCAGCGTCGTCTCCCGACTCGACGGCCACGACGCTCCGGTGACGTCCGTCGCGTTCGGCGCCGACGGCCGTCTGGCGTCGGGGTCCGCCGACGGGACCGCGATCGTCTGGGCGCTGACGGGCTGACGTCCGCCTCCGGTCGATCGTCGGGCGCTCGCCGTCGTCTCGACCTGTTCGGCGAGTTGACTTCGCCCGGCGCACGGGATTCACTGGTGCGCCCCGGAGGCGCCCCCGCCCGTCGGGCCCCTCCGATGCGACAGGAGATCCGCATGCGACTCGTCGAAGTGTTCGACACGACCCTCCGTGACGGCCTCCAGGTGGAGGGTGTCACCGCCACGGTCGACGACAAGCTGCGCATCGCCGAGCAGCTCGACCACCTCGGCGTGCACTACATCGAAGGCGGCTGGCCCGGCGCGAACCCCAAGGACGTCGAGTTCTTCCGACGAGCCGCCGACGAGCTCGACCTGTCGACCTCCACCCTCGTCGCGTTCGGCTCGACCCGGCGACCGCGCGGCCGCAGCGACGACGACGCCACCCTGCGCAACCTGATCGGTGCCGGCACCTCGGCGGTGTGCATCGTCGTGAAGAGCAGCGAGTACCAGGTCGTCGAGACGCTCGAGACCACCCTCGACGAGGGCGAGGCGATGATCTCGGACTCGGTTCGGTTCCTGACCGCCGAGGGACGACGGGTGCTCGTCGACCTCGAGCACTTCTTCGACGGCTACCGGCAGAACCCCGAGTTCTCGCTGCGTGCGATCGAGGCCGCCGTGCTGAACGGCGCGACCCACCTGGTGCTGTGCGACACGAACGGCGGCACCCTCCCCCACGAGATCGGGCACGTCGTCGCGACGGTCAAGTCCCACGTCGGCGACCACGCGACCATCGGCATCCACTGCCACGACGACACCGGGTGCGCCGTCGCGAACTCGATCGCCGCCGTCGAGGCGGGCGCCGGCCACGTGCAGGGGACGCTGAACGGCCTCGGCGAGCGGACCGGCAACACCAACCTGTCGACGGTCATCCCCAACCTCGAGCTCAAGTTGGGCTACCGGTGCCTGCCCGAGGGGCGCCTCGAACGGCTGACCGCGGTCAGCCACCACGTCGCGGAGACCCTGAACCGCGCGGTCGATCCGCAGGCACCGTTCGTGGGTTCCTCGGCGTTCGCCCACAAGGCGGGGTTGCACGTGTCGGCGATCGTGCGTGCGAAGGACGCCTACGAGCACGTCGCACCCGAGCTGGTCGGCAACGGGACCCGGTTCGTGGTGTCCGAGATGGCGGGCCGCGCGACGATCCAGATGAAGGCCGACGAGATCGGGCTCGACCTCGACGGCGCCCAGGTCGGCACGATCGTCGACGACCTGAAGCGGCTCGAGCACGAGGGGTTCCACTTCGAGGCCGCGGACGCGTCGCTCGAGCTGCTGATGCGGCGCGCGGCCGGCGAGGTGCCGGAGTTCTTCCGCGTCGAGTCGATGCGGGTGATCACCGACGAGCTGCCCAGCGGTGACTTCTCGACCGAGGCGACGGTCAAGGTGTGGGTCGGCAGCGACGGACCCGACGGCGACGACGCGACGCGTCGGGTGTCGGTCGCCGAGGGCAACGGACCGGTCAACGCGATCGACGCCGCGCTGCGCGCCTCGATCGGATCGACCCTCCCTCAGCTCGAGGGGATCCACCTGACCGACTACAAGGTCCGCATCCTCGACGGCGAGCGGGCGACGGAGGCGACGACCCGGGTGCTGCTGTCCGCGAGCGACGGTCGGCGCGACTGGACGACGATCGGGGTCAGCACGAACATCATCGAGGCCTCCTGGCGAGCCCTGGAGGACAGCCTCGTCTACGGCCTCCTCCACCACGATCGCGCCTGACCCCGCCCTCCACCGCCCGGCGCGTCGGTGCGCGATGCGTGCGCGGGGCGGCGGGATGCGATTGACTGGGGGAGTGGCCGCCCCGAAGTTCACCCCCGTCGCTCCCACCGATGCGCCGCGGGCCTACGGGTCGCCCGAGCACGTCCCCGAGTCGTGGATGCCCGACCGTCCCGGTGACATCGTCGGGTTCCAGCCCCACGGCGACCGCCTCGGTGCGCAGGGACCCGACCAGGGGTACGCGATCAAGCTGGCACGTGCTCTGCGGACGGAGCTGCGGTTGCAGCCGGGGGAGGATCTGGACGACGTCGAGCGCGGCTGCCTCGGCGTGGCGCTGCGGCGGGCGTCGATGTTCTCGCGTGCCCCGGTCGTCCACGACCTGACGATCGCGTTCCGGGTGTGGGGGTTCCTCGACGAGAACCCGCCGGCGGAGCTCGTCGCGATGCGGATGCCGCTGTTCGAGGGCCTGCGCCACGTGACCCACCACTACACCGAGGCCCGCGTCGTCGCCGACCAGGTCCCGGTCGAGACGCTGCGCTCGACCCCCGGTGAGGTCGAGGCGCGGTACCCCGACGAGTGGCGCGCCCTGCTGGGTGCGTGACCTCCACTCGCCGGTGACGTCGGCGGACGTCGGCCCGCGCCGCTCGGCTCCGGCGACGCGCGTCCTCCAGGTCGGCGAGATCGACCTCCCGACGACCCTGCAGATGATCGGGATCTACTCCTCGGACCCGACCTTCCGCACCGGCCCGGGCTCGTTCGCGAAGGCGGTGCTCACACCCGACGGGCCGGGGACGATCCACCTCGCGTGGGACCGCACGGGCCGCGTGGAGGTGAGCGCGTGGGGGAGCGGAGCCGCCTGGTTGCTGGAGCGCTCGCCGGCGTGGGTCGGGTTGACCGACGACGTGTCCGGGTTCGACCCGTCGCCGAACCGACGCGTCCGCGACCTGTGGCGCCGCCACGCGGGGATCCGGCTGCCCGCCAGCGGGGTGATCTGGCAGGAGCTCGTGCTGGTGCTGCTCGGCCAACGGGTCACGACCCGGGAGGCGGCGCGCAGCTGGAACCGCCTCTGCCGGACCTGGGGCGAACCCGCCCCCGGCCCCGTCGACCTGTTGCTGCCACCACCGCCGGAGGTCGTCGCGGCGCTGTCCTACGTCGACCTGCACACGCTCAACGTCGATCGTCGCCGGGCGGACGCGATCCTGCTCGCGGCGAGGCGGGCATCGAGGCTCGAGGAGGCCGCCGCGATGTCGACCCCCGACGCGATCACCCGCCTGTCGGCTCTCCCGGGGCTCGGGGTGTGGACGGCGACGGCCACCGTGCTCGCCTCGCACGGTGACCCGGACACGGTGCTGCTGCGCGACTACGGGATGCCCACCCTCGTGAACTACGCGTTCACCGGCGACGCGACCCACCTCGACCCCGACCGCGGTGGAGACGAGATCATGCTCGGCCACCTCGAGCCGTGGCGGGGGCACCGCCAGAGGATCATCCGGCTCCTCTACGCGGCCCGGATCACCGCGCCGCGGCGGGGCGCTCGACGAGCGAACCCCGACATCCGCACGATGTGAGCCCCCGGCTCCGGGCGGTCACCCCCGGTCACCCCTGTCATCTCCGCCGTCGGCGACCGCGTCGGCGAGGGCGGACAGGAACCGATCGTCGCCGGCGCGATCCGCGATCGTCACGCGGATGCCGGCGTCGGCGAACGCACGGGTGACGACGCCGCGACGTTCGAGCGCACCGGCCAGCTCGCCGGCGCGCTCGCGGACCGGCATCCACACGAAGTTCGCCTGCGCGTCCGGCACGTCCCAACCGGCCGCGCGCAGCTCGCCGGTCACCCGATCCCGCTCCGCCACCACCTGCGCGACCCGCTCGCGCATCTCGTCGGCGGCCGCCAGGCTCGCTCGGGCGGCGCGCTGCGCCAGGTCGTTGACGGCGAAGGGCACCGAGGTGCGGTCGATCATCGCGACGACGTCGGGGTGGCCGACGGCGTAGCCGACGCGCAGCGCGGCGAGGCCGTGCGCCTTGCTGAAGGTCCGGGTCACGACGAGGTTGTCGTGCTCGGCGACGAGCGCGGACGAGTCGGTGACGCGCGGGTCGGTGACGAACTCGGAGTAGGCCTCGTCGAGCACGACCAGGCACGAGTCCGGGACGGCGTCGAGGAACGCGCGGATCTCGTCGGTGCCCACGACGGTTCCCGTCGGGTTGTTCGGGTTGGTGACGAACGCGACCCGCGTCCGCGGCCCGACCGACTCGGCGAGGGCCGGGAGGTCGAAGGTCTCGTCGCGCAGCGGGACGCGCACCTGCTCGGCCTCGACGAGCATCGCGAAGATCGGGTAGGCCTCGAACGACGGCCAGCACATCGCGACCTCGTCGCCGGGCTCGCAGAAGGCGAGCAGGATCTGCTGGAGGATCCCGGCGGATCCGGCTCCGACCGTGACCCGCTCCACGTCCACGCCGACGTGCGTGGCGAGGTCGTGGCGCAGGGCGACGGCTCCGTGGTCGGGGTAGAGGTTGACGCTCTCGATCCCGGCCGAGATCGCGCCAGCCACGGAGGCGAGCGGCCCGAACGGCGCTTCGTTGGACGCGAGCTTGAGCGCGCCGCTCACCCCGAGCTCGGCCTCGACGACGGCGGCCGACCGGCCGGGTCGGTACGCGGGGAGGGCGGCGATGGCGGGTCGTGGTCGTCCGGTCACGCGCCGAGTCTGGCATCGCCGGGCCGGGACGGCGACGACCGCCGCACCTCGTCGGCCGGCCCCCTCCACGTCGCGACGCCCGCACGGCCACCGAGCTGCCACGACCGAGCCCGCGACCGCCGATGTCCCCGTGCGCGTTGCCCGCGGGGAGGCGGTCTGCGAACATGCGTTCGTGAGCGCGTCGACGTCGCGGACGAGGACCGTCGAACCCCGGGGCGACGCGACGATCCTGCACGCCGACCTCGACTCGTTCTACGCCTCCGTCGAGCAGCGCGACGACCCCGCGCTGCGCCGCCGCCCGGTGGCCGTCGGCGGAGGGGTCGTCCTGGCCGCGAGCTGGGAGGCCAAGCTCAGCGGTGTCCGCACGGCGATGTCGGAGTCGGCGGCGCGACGCTGCTGCGGCGACCTGATCGTGGTGCCGGCGCGCTTCGCGGCCTACGCCGAGGCCAGCCGTGCGGTCTTCGCCGCGTTCGACGACACCACCCCGCTGGTCGAGGGGATCTCGATCGACGAGGCCTTCCTCGACGTCTCCGGGATGGGACGGATCGCGGGGTCCCCGGTCGAGATCGCCGCCGATCTGCGCCGCCGCGTGCGCGACGAGGTCGGGTTGCCGATCACGGTCGGCGTCGCGCGGACCAAGTTCCTGGCCAAGGTCGCGAGCGGTGTCGGCAAGCCCGACGGGCTCCTGGCGGTGGACCCCGACGGCGAGCTCGACTTCCTCCATCCGTTGCCGGTGGGTCGGCTCTGGGGGGTCGGGGCGGTCACCGAGGCGAAGCTCGCCGCGAGGGGGATCCGCACCGTCGGCGAGGTGGCCCGCCTCGGTCCCGACGTGCTGTGCTCGATCGTGGGGGTCGGCTCGGGGCGCTCGTTGCACGCGCTCGCACGCAACGTCGATGCCCGGCGGGTGGAGGGCGGCGTCCGTCGCCGCTCGATCGGGTCGCAGCAAGCCCTCGGCCGGGCGCGCCGGTCGCACGCCGAGCTGCACGAGGTCCTGCTGCGACTCGTCGACCGGGTCACGCGCCGGATGCGTCGCTCCGAGCGGGCGGGGCGCACGGTCACCCTGCGGTTCCGCTACGACGACCACACGCGTGCCACGCGCTCGTCGTCGCTCGCACGTCCGACGTCGGCGACGGCGCCGATCCTGGCGACGTCACGGGCGCTCCTCGACGCCGCCGAGGAGATGATCGACGAGCGGGGGGTCACCCTCCTCGGGCTCTCCGTCGGCAACCTCGTCGACGTGGGCGCGGACGCCGGGATCCAGCTCGCCCTGCCCTTCGCCCGCTCCGACGCCGAAGCCCTCGACGGGGCGCTCGACGCCGTGCGTGACCGCTTCGGTTCGGCGAGCATCACCCGGGCGGCGACGATCGGTCACGATCCCGACGACGGGGTGCCGCTCCTCGCGGACTGACGGAGGCGCCCGGTCGCCGGCCGGTCGCCGGACCTCCTAGACGACCCCGCCGAGCCACGAGCCGATCAGCCACGTGACCGCGCAGGCCGCGACGGCCCACGTCGTCTGGCGCAGCGCGGTCCGCACCGCCGAGCGCTCGGTGAAGCTCGCCAGGACGACGCCGACGACGGCGGCCGCCACGAAGCCCAGCACGGCCGACGCGATCGTGGCGCCACCGCCCTCGGCGACGAACCAGGGGAGCAGCGGGATGAGGGCACCGACGGCGAAGGCCACGAAGGAGCTGGCGGCCGCCGCGACGGGGTTGCCGGTCTCGGCGGGGTCCACGCCCAGCTCCTCGCGAGCGTGGACCTCGAGCGCGACCTCGGGGTCGAGCATGACCGCCTCGGCCATCTCCGTGGCCTGGTCGTCGTCGAGGCCGCGCTGGCGGTAGATGGCGGCGAGCTCACGGACCTCGGCGCCCGGTTGGCGCTCGAGCGAGCGCCGCTCGATCTCGAGCTCGCGCTCGACCAGCTCGCTCTGGGCGCGCATCGACACGTACTCGCCGGCGGCCATCGACGCCGCCCCGGCGAGCAGACCCGCCACCCCCGCGACGAGCACGTCGGCGCGATCCGAGGCGGCGGCCGCCACCCCGAGGATCAGCGCCACGTTCGACACCAGCCCGTCGCTGACCCCGAACACGGTGGCGCGCGCCGTGCCGCCGGTGACGTCACGGTGGCGGTGCACCATGTGCCGGTGGTCGTGGTCGTGGTCGCCGTCGTGGTCGTGGTCGTGGTCGAGCACCCCGTCGGACATGGCGGCCACCGTACCCGCCGGTCGTCGGGGGCACGCCACGGATCCCGACCGAGCAGGAGTCCGCGCCACCAGTGGGTTCGGATTCCGCACCGACTTGGTTCTGAATCCGAACCGACCTAGTGTCGGCGCCGTGGAGACGGTCGGCGCACGGGGTGCGGCAGCGGGTGCCGGCGGTCCGCGCGGCGACGTCGGCGCGACGTCGGGTCCGTCGTCGTGCTCGATCCAGGCCAGCCTCGACATCCTCGGCGACCGCTGGACGATCCTGATCCTGCGCGACGCGTTCCGCGGGGTCCGGCGCTTCGAGGACTTCCGCCGCGACCTCGACATCGCCCGGCCGGTGCTGACCGAGCGGCTGAAGCGGCTCGTCGAGCGCGGCGTGCTCGCCCGGCACCTGTACTGCGAGCGACCCCCGCGCCACGAGTACCGCCTCACCGCGATGGGGATGGCGCTGTCGCCGTCGCTCGTCGCGCTGATGCGTTGGGGCGACGAGTGGCTCGCCGACGGAGCGGTCCCCACCGTCCTCGTCCACGAGGCCTGCGGTCACCCCCTCGACCAGCGCTTCGTGTGCTGGGAGTGCGACGAGACCCTCACCGCGCACGACATCGCGAGCCGCCCGGGGCCCGGCGCCACCGGCCAGCGCGCTCCCGCCGCCGCCGACGCTGCCGCTCCGCCCGGCGACGAGGCCCGATGAGCCCGCCGGCCACGACCGCCACGACGTCCGCGTCGTCGGCGCCGACGCCACCGACCCCGCCCACGAGCCCGACCCCGACCCCGACCCCGACATCCACGGCCCGGCCGGCCGTCGCGTCGGCCACCACCCGTCCCGACCACCGACCGGAGCGCACATGACGTCCACCGACCCCGCGAGCCACGCCACCGCGCGCGAGCCCCACCCCCTGCTCGACGAGTCCCTCGACGATCTGATGGCGCTCGCCGCCGCCCGTCGCGACGACACCCACGGCACGCGGATCACGTACAGCCCGAAGGTGTTCATCCCGTTGACCTTCCTGTGCAACGACTCGTGCGGCTACTGCACGTTCGCCCAGCCGCCCGCGCGCGTCGAGCAGCCGTACCTCGATCCCGACCAGGTCCTGGCGATCGCCCGCCAGGGCGCGCGCCGGGGGTGCCACGAGGCGCTGTTCACGCTCGGCGAGCGTCCCGAGGACCGCTACGCGGTCGCCCGGGCGTGGCTGCGCGAGCGCGGCTACGACTCGACCGTGCACTACGTCGCGGCGATGGCCGAGCTCGTCGTGCGCGAGACCGGGCTGCTGCCCCACGCCAACGCCGGGGCCCTGACCGGCGACGAGCTCGCCCTGCTGCGCCCGACCAGCCCGAGCCAGGGGATGATGATCGAATCGGTCGCGCCCGACCTCGAGGCGCACCGCAACGCCCCCGACAAGACGCCGGAGCGACGCCTCGCGACCCTCGACGCCGCCGGCGAGCTGAGCATCCCGTTCACCACCGGGATCCTGGTCGGGATCGGTGACACCCGCGCCGACCAGCTCGCCGGGCTCGAGGCGATCGCCGCCTCCCACGCCCGCCACGGGCACGTCCAGGAGGTGATCGTCCAGAACTTCCTGCCCAAGCTGCGCACCGCGATGAAGGGGGTGCGTGCGTGCCCGAGCGACGACTACCTGTGGACCGTCGCCGCCGCCCGCTCGATCCTGCCGCCGGAGATCCACCTGCAGGCGCCGCCGAACCTGTCCGACGACTTCGGCGCCCTGCTCGACGCCGGCATCGACGACTGGGGCGGGGTCTCGCCGGTCACCGCCGACCACGTCAACCCCGAGCGTCCGTGGCCGGACCTCGATCGACTGCGCGAGGTGACCGAAGCGAAGGGGCACGTGCTCGCCCCGCGCCTCACCGCCTACCCCGAGTTCGTCCGCGACCGGGCCCGCTGGATCGATCCGGCGCTCCACTTCGCCGTGATGGACCGGGCCGACGCCGAGTGGCTCGGGCGCGACGACCCCGGTCAGTTCTGGCCGGAGCAGACCACCGCGGCCGACACCGTCGCCGACGGCGCCGAGTTCGTCCTCGTCGGACACCGCTCGACGGCGTGGTACTCGGGTGCCGACAGCGCACCCCCCGCCCTCGTCCCCGGGCGCACGACCCCGCTGCGCGGTCCGGTCGCCGACGTGCTCGGCGGTGTCGAGGCCGGCGAGCAGCCGGGGGTCGACGAGCTGGTCACCCTGCTCGGCGCACGCGGGCCCGAGGTGCCCGCCGTCGCCGAGCTCGCCGACCGCCGCCGGCGCGAGATCGTCGGCGACACGTTGACGTGGGTCGCCAACCGCAACATCAACTACACGAACGTGTGCACGTTCAAGTGCCGGTTCTGCGGGTTCTCCAAGGGACCGCTCTCGCTCAACCTGCGCGGCACGCCCTACCTGCTCACCCTCGACGACATCGCGGAGCGGGCGCGCGAGGGAGCGGACCTCGGCGCGACCGAGGTGACCCTGCAGGGCGGCATCCACCCCGACTTCGACGGCGACTACTACATCGACGTCACCCGTGCGGTCAAGGACGCGGTTCCCGACGTCCACGTCCACGGCTTCACCGCGCTCGAGGTCACCGAGGGTGCCAAGCGCCTCGGCGAGGACCTGTCGACCTACCTCCAGCGGTTGAAGGACGTCGGGCTGGCCTCCCTGCCGGGGACGGCGGCGGAGATCCTCGACGACGAGATCCGGGCGATCCTGTGCCCCGACAAGGTCGACACCGAGGAGTGGCTCGAGGCCCACCGGGCCGCCCACTCGATCGGGCTGCACTCGAACGTGACGATGATGTTCGGCGCGGTCGAGGAGCCGGTCCACCAGGCGCGCCACCTGGTGCGGACCCGCGAGCTGCAGGAGGAGAACGTCGCCGCCGGCCGCATCGGGTTCACCGAGTTCGTCGGGCTCCCGTTCGTCCACATGGCGTCGCCGATCTACCTGCAGCGCAAGGCGCGGCGAGGCCCGACGTTCCGCGAGAACCTGCTGATCCACGCGGTTGCCCGCCTCGCCTACGGCGAGCTGATCCCGAACGTGCAGGCGAGCTGGGTCAAGATCGGGCTCGCGGGGACCGCGCAGATGATGGACGCCGGGTGCAACGACCTCGGGGGGACGCTGATGGACGAGAACATCTCGCGCGCCGCCGGAGCGAGCCACGGCCAGGCGATGACCGGCGAGCGCTTCGCCCGCTTCGCCGAGTCCATCGGGCGCCCGCTGGCCCAGCGCACGACGAACTACGACCGGGTCGGGGTGTGACGGCCCTCGAGTCGTCCCCGGGCCGGCGCCCGGGCGACGTCGCGATCGGGGGAGCGGACCGGATCGACGTCGAGCGCGTCGGCGACGCCCGGCTCCCGACCGACCTGGGAGAGTTCCGCATCGTCAGCTACCGGGCCTCCGACGGCCACGAGCACGTCGCGCTCGTCGCGGGCGACGTCGCGTCCGAGAGCGCGCACCCCGTGCTCGTCCGTCTCCACAGCGAGTGCTTGACCGGCGACGTGCTCGGTTCGTCGAAGTGCGACTGCGGCCAGCAGCTCGACGCGGCGCGGCGCGCCGTGCTCGCCGAGGCGTCCGACGGACGCGGCGGGGTGGTCGTGTACCTGCGCGGCCACGAGGGGCGCGGGATCGGTCTGGCCAACAAGATCCGTGCCTACGAGCTCCAGGACGGCGGCCTCGACACGGTCACCGCGAACACGGCGCAGGGGCTCCCGGTGGACGCCCGGGAGTACGGCGTCGCCGCCTCGATCCTGAGCGACCTCGGGGTGCGGTCCGTCCGCCTGATGTCGAACAACCCGGCGAAGCGCACCAGCCTGGTCGCCCACGGCATCGAGGTCGACGACATGGTGCCGATCGACGTGGCGCACACCCCCGAGTCGCGCGCGTACCTCGACTCGAAGCGCCGCCTGATGCACCACCTCGCCTGATCGGCTCGCCGCGCGCTTCGCCGCGGCGGGACGAGCGGGGACGTACCCGCGCATCGTGACCGAGGGGGAGCTCGTCGTCGGCGACGAGGTCTCCTGAGCCCACGGGGTGGGCCGCACTCGATCGGGTCGCAGCCGGTCGTGGGCTCCGCGCCGCTCAGTCGAGGACGAGGTCGATGCGCACGTCGGGTCCGATGCGCCGGATGTCGGCGAAGCGGCCCCGCGGCAGCTCCTCCATGCTGGTCGCTCCGAGCCCCACGAACATGGGGCGGGCGTCGTCGCCGCCGAACAGCGCCGGGGCGAGGTAGACGACGAAGCGGTCGACGAGGCCCTCGGCCTGGAACTGCGCGGCGGTGCTCGCGCCACCCTCGACCATCAGCTGCAGCACGCCGTCGGCTCCCAGGGAGTCGAGCAGCTCGGGGAGCTCGCCCCGCCACTCCAGGCAGGGACGGACCTTGGCGTCGCGCGGAGCCGACCCCAGCACGATCCGTCGGGGGTCGGGACCTTCGACGAGGCGCACCGTCAGCTCGGGATCGTCGGCGCGGACGGTGCCCGAGCCGACCAGGATCGCCTGGCTCTGGGCCCGCAGCACGTGGGTGTCGGCGCGAGCCTCCTCGCTCGTGATCCACCGGCTCCGCTTGTCGGGGTCGGCGGTGCGCCCGTCGAGGGTGGCCGCCGTCTTGACGATCACGTAGGGGCGACCGGTGCGGCGATGGTGGAGGTACGCCGCGAGCTGCTCGGTGCACCGGTCGGCCGCCGTCCCCACCGTCACCTCGACGCCGGCCGCGCGCAGCGCGTCGATGCCCGATCCGTCGACGTGCGCGTCGGGATCCTGCACCCCGACCACGACCCGCGCCACCCCGGCCTCGACGATCGCGGTGGTGCACGGCCCGGTCCGACCGTCGTGCGAGCAGGGCTCGAGCGTGGTCGCGAGAGTCGCCCCGCGTGCATCGAGACCTCCCGCGCCCGCCCGGCGCAGCACGACGACCTCGGCGTGGGCTCCTCCGGGCGGCTCGGTCGCGCCGACCACGCGTCGACCGTCGGCCGTGAGCAGGGCCGCGCCCACCCACGGGTTCGGCGCGCTCGACGTGCGGACGGCCTCGCCCGCTTCGAGCGCGAGGGTCATCAACTCGTCGTCAACGGCGGTCGCATCGTCGTCCACACCGCCATCATTGCCCAGGAGCACGTCGGGTTCCCAGGCTCCACGGACGGCGAGGCGCCCCCGCCTTCGGTGGCGCCGCGACCGACCGGCGAAGATGGCGCGATGAGCGACCGAGCGAACGTGCCGACGACCACCCGAGAGCTGCGATCGACGATCGCCGACGACGGCGAGGTGACGCTGGCGATCGCCGAGAGCGAGCTGTCCCCCCCGGGTGACGATCAGGTCGTCGTGCGCGTCGACGCCGCCCCGATCAACCCCTCCGACCTCGGGATGATGTTCGCCGGGGCGGACCTGTCGCAGGCGCGGCCCGCCGACGGGGACCACGCCGGGGTCCGGGTCCCGGTCCCGGGGGGCGCGGCGGCGCACGAGGGCCGGCTCGGCCGGGCGATGCCGGTGGGCAACGAGGGCGGTGGCGTCGTGGTCGCCGCCGGATCGTCCGACGCCGCCCAGGCGCTGCTCGGGTCGACCGTCGGGTTCCTGTCGGGGAACGCGTACGCGGAGCACCGCGTCGTCGCCGCGTCGCAGTGCCTGGAGATGTCGGAGGGGACCGATCCGGTCGACGCCGCGGCCGCCTTCGTCAACCCGCTGACCGCGCTCGGGATGGTCGAGACCATGCGGATGGAGGGCCACTCGGCGCTCGTGCACACGGTCGGGGCGTCGAACCTCGGCCAGATGCTGAACCGGATCTGCCTCGACGACGGCGTCGGTCTGGTCAACATCGTGCGGCGCGACGACCACGTCGAGCTGCTGCGCTCCCAGGGCGCCGAGCACGTCGTCGACTCGAGCGCCGACTCCTTCGTCGACGACCTCACCGACGCCCTGCGCGCGACCGGGGCCACGATCGCGTTCGACGCGATCGGCGGCGGCGACCTGGCGGCGACGCTGCTGTCGCGCATGGAGGTGGTGGCGAGCGAGGGTGACGAGTTCAGCCGGTACGGATCCGACACCTTCAAGCAGGTCTACGTCTACGGCGGTCTCGATCGCGCGCCGACCGTGCTGCGGCGCGACTTCGGGATGACCTGGTCGCTCGGCGGCTGGCTGCTCACGCCGTTCCTCGGCAAGATCGGCCCCGAGGAGGCCGAGCGACTCCGTCGCCGAGTCGCGGACGAGATCACCACGACCTTCGCGAGCAGCTACGGCACGAAGCTGTCGCTCGACGACGTCGTCGATCCGGACCACGTGCGGCGGTACGGGAGGATGGCCACCGGCGACAAGGCGCTGGTGACCCCTCAGGCCTGACCGGCGGCGGCCCGACCGGAGCGGCGGGCAAGCGACGCCGCGCCGGTGGGCCGCACGCACCGCGCGCCGGCCCCGGCGCGGATTGGAGGGCGCGGCCCACGTCTCGCGAGAATGACCGGATGGACGTGACCGAGGCCGTCAACCGCCGCAAGTCGATCCGGGCGTTCCGCCCGGACCCGGTCGACGACGACACGCTGCGCGACCTCGTCGTCGCCGCGGCGCGCGCCCCGTCGGGCGGCAACGTGCAGCCGTGGCGGATCTACGTCGTCAACGGCGAGTCGATGGCGCGCTTCCGCGAGTTCATCGCCGAGCGGCAGCCGGGCGAACCCGCGTACGAGATCTACCCGAAGGGGCTGACCGAGCCGTACCGCACGTCGAGGTACCGGATCGGCGAGCAGATGTACGAGTCGATCGGGATCGAGCGCGACGACAAGGCCGGCCGCCGACGGCAGTTCGCGAAGAACCTCGACTTCTTCGGGGCGCCCGCCGCGATCTTCTGCTTCGTCGACCGCCGGATGGGCCCGCCCCAGTGGTCGGATCTCGGGATGTACCTGCAGACCTTCATGCTGCTGGCGCAGGAGGCCGGCCTCGACACCTGCCCCCAGGAGGCGTGGGCGGTGCACGAGGCGGCGGTGAGCGAGTTCGTCGGGGCGCCCGAGGAGCTGGGCATCTTCTGCGGCGTCGCGATCGGCCACGCCGATCGCGACGACCCGATCACGAGCGTCGAGTCGGAGCGCGAGCCCTTCGACGTGTTCGCCACCGTCGTGTGAGCGACGAGACTGACCGAGCGCCGGATGTTCGAGTCGATCGGTCCCGTGCTCGACCCGGCCCCGGAACCCGCCGAGGCGCGATCGGTCACGTCGTGGGGTCGAGACGGCGCACGGCGGGCGGCTTCCAGCGTCCTTCGCGCAGCTCGGGCGACGGGTCGAACGCGCGGATCGAGATGTAGAACCCGTCCGACGGCGTGGGCAGCCAGTTGGCGACCTCGCCGTCGGCTGGTCGTTCGTGCTGGAGGCGAACGGTGAGCGAGCCGTCGGGGTCGGAGCGCAGCCCGGGGGTTCGGTCGCCGATCGAGTAGCGATCGATCTCGTTGTCGACGAGTAGGAACCGTTCGTCGTCGTACATGGTGAGCGACCAGCACGCCTCGGCGGGAGGTGGCGTCTCGAAGCGCACCTCGTAGCGGTGGCTCCCGTGGTACCGCTCGCCGTCGGCGTCGACGAAGCTCGAGAAGGCCGCCTGCATCATCTCGTCGCCGTGCAGCAAGCCGAGGTACTCGAACGTGGCGCGGTAGAGGTAGCGGGTGCCGAACGTCCCGGTGAGCAGCACCGGCGACCACCCGTCGACGGTGCGGCGCGAGGCGCTGCTGCGAGCGTGGAGCAGCGCCCGGCCGACCCCGTGGGCGTGTCGCAGCGCGTCGGCGGAGGCCGTGGACAGCGTCGTGGCGTCGAACGGGGCCGAGCGACCGATGCCGATGTGCCCGAACGTCGACACCAGGCCGGCGTCGGCGGGCCGGGGTGGGTTGCGGCGCAGCAGGTCGTCGAGCACGGCGAAGAAGCGGATCGGGTCCGAGTCCAGCGCCGGGTCCGGGTGGTCGACGGTCGTATCGGGTGGGGCCGTGCCCGTCCAGGTCGACAGCGGCGTGAGGTCGTAGCCGTCCTGGAGCCGGTTGACCTGAGCGATGTCGTCGTCGGTGCCGTCGGTCAACGTGCGCGCGAGGATCCACGCCATGGGCGTCGACACGTCGACGCGGCCGAGTCCGTCGGGGAGATCACCGCTCCACGACGGCCCGACGAGCGCGATGTCGGCGCCGCGGTCGCCGATCGCCCGCCGGTCGAGGGTGGCGACGATGTCGTGGTAGAAGTCGCCCACCGGGAACCAGTAGTGCCGGTCGGGGATCGGCGGGATCGACAGCACGACCGGCTCGGCGGTGAGGTCCAACCAGGCCGTCGAGTACAACGTGTCGTTGTTGGGCGACGGGATGAACGTGTCCGCGGGTGTGGCGACGTCGCGCACGTGATGGAACCGGTTGATCCCGTCGTCGTGGCCCCGATCGGGGTCGACGGCTTCGTTCCAGAGCACCCGGTAGAGCTCGACGGTCGCGAATCCGTAGACGAACGCCTGGAGCCCGAGCGAGTGGGCGAGCGCGGCGTCGTGGTCGTCGATGTCCATCTCGGGTCTCCTGGAGGATCGCGCGGGTGGTCGGGAGCGACCGTAGATCGTCCGCGGCCGGGGTTCCCGAGCGAACGGGCCGCCCGACCGGGATGCGACCGACGTCGCACGAGCGGCCGGCGCGTCCACGTCGGCGCGTCAGGCCGCGAGCGTCACCTCCGCGACCCGGGCGGAGAGGCGGTCGAACACCGCGGCGCGATCGAACTGGAGGGCGTGGTGGCGAGCCGCCGCGGCGCCGCGGGTCCGTTCGGCCGGTGAGAGCCCGAGGACGATCTCGTTGAGGTGGTTGGCGATGGCGTGCGGGTGCGACGTCGGCACGATGCGGGCGTGGGGTCCCACCGCCTCGGGGATCCCCCCGGTCGCGCACGTGACGATCGGGCCGCCGCCGGCGAGCATCTTCTCGACGAGCGAGATCCCGAACGTCTCGACGAACTCGGGTCGCGGCTTGCTCGGCAGGACGTAGGCCGACGATCCCGCCAGCAGGTGGGGCTTCTCGGCGTCGTCGACGTCGTCGAGGAACACGATGCGATCGGCGCACGGCGTGGAACCGGCCAGCGCGCGCAGCGAGGGCGCCTCGGGTCCGGAGCCGCACACGACGAGCGTGGTGCGCTTGCGGATCGCGCTCATCGCGAACGCGTTGACCAGGTCGTCGACGCCCTTGGCCTTGCTCAGGCGGGCGAGGGACAGCACGTAGCCGTCGCGCTCCAGGCCGCGCTCCGCGAGCCGGGCGTCGGTGTCGGAGCGATCGAGGGAGGTGAACGACGACGAGTCCACCGCCGGGTACGAGACGCGGATCCGCTCCACGCACGCCGGCGCGAACGTCGTCCCCCAGCGCTCGTCCACCTCGATCGCGGCGTCGATGATCAAGCGCTTCGTGAACTCCGAGACGGCCACGCACACGTCGTTGCCGAGGTAGGTGGAGAACACGTCGGCGGCCGCACCGAAGCGGCCCTCGTCGATCGCCGTCCGCACGACGTTGGTGATGTCCGATCCGACCGCCTCGGCGATCGTGGTCAGCGGGGCGGACATGCCGGTCGAGCGGGCGATCGCCGCCGCCCGGGAGACCACCGTGTCGTGCGGGGTCAGGTAGAGCGACATCGCCGTCGTGGGCACCCCCTCGGTGAACAGCTCGACCAGGCGCCCGACCAACCCCGCGACGTGGCGGCCGTCGAGGACCCTGTAGTCGCCGACCGGCTCGGGCCGCTCGACGGTGATCCCGGTCGTGTAGGGGAGCACGGTGTCGAGGGGCTTGAGCGGCAGGCCGGCCGCCTGCAGGGCCGGGATGGGCCACGTCACGATCCGCACGTCGTCGAAGCCACGGGTGAGGGCCGCCTCCGCGAGGTTGCGCGCCTCTCCCGAGTGGCCGCAGATGACCGGGTCCGCACGGACCACGATGACCAGGCGGCGCGTGGGCTTCGTCGGTGGCGGGCCCGACTCCGGGCGGGGCAGGCCCGGTGCGGTCGCGTCGACGTGGTCGGACAGCATGGTCATGGCGGTGGCTCCTGGTCGGCGCGGTCGGTCGGCGGTGGGCGGTCGGGTTCGGTGGTGGCGAAGCCGCCGGCGGGGTCGTCGTCGACGTCGACGTCGTCGACGGTCGTCCGCTCGACGACGGCTTGGCCGGTGCCGGCGACACGATGCGCGTCGGTCCGAGTCGTCGAGACCGGCGCACCCGACGAGGGCGGGCGCGTCGTCGTCGCCCACGCCGAGCGCTCGGCGCCGAGGCGCACGACGAGCTCCCCGCCACGGTGGAACTCCGCGGCGCTGATCCAGGACCGGTCCAGATCGACTCCGTCGAGCGATGCGGACTGCACGTACTGCGCCGGGCCGTCGGCCCGCGGCTCGACGAAGCCCTCCGTCTCGATCGTCAGGACGGCGGAGCCCAGGCGTGACGTCACGCGGGGGAACGAGGGCGGGCCGAGCAGGAAGACCTGCTGGCCCGCGACGGGGAAGATCCCCAGCGACGCCCACACGTACCACGAGCTGAGACCGCCCGAGTCGTCGTTGCCGGGGAGCCCGCCGCGGCCGGTGGAGAACCGGTTGGTCACCGCTGCGTGCACGACGTCCGCCGTGAGATCCGGCCGGCCGATGTAGTGGTAGCACCAGGGCGCGTCCATGTCGGGCTCGTTGTTCAGGCCCTCGAAGCGACCCAGCGCGTACCCGGCGGCGATCTCGGCGGCCGACGGGTCGACCCCGAGCTGCTCGACCGGGTCCGCGCCGACCCCGAAGAAGCGGTCCAGCAGCGAACGGAACCGTTCGTCCCCTCCGGCGAGCTCGATGCGGGTCGCCATGTCGTGCAGGAGGCGGAACGAGTAGTTCCACGGTCCGCCCTCGTAGAAGGTCGAGTCGACGATCAGTCCGGTGCCCGGGTCGAAGGCGCCGATCCAGCGGGTCGCGAGGATCTCGAACCGCTCCGCGAGGTCGTCGTCACCGACGGCGCGAGCGACGAGCGCCGTGCAGCGGTACCCCGACGCGAGGTCGAGGGTGTGGGTGATCGGGTGGACGATCCCGTGCTCGAGGTACTCCTCGCCGAACTGCCGCCGCAGGTCGGCGTCCATGTGGCACAGGGCCCACTCCCAGTCGATCCCCGGCAGGCCGCGCTCGCACAGGTCGGCGAAGAACGTGTGGGCCAGCGCGCTGCCCTGGCGCACGAAGCGATCGGCGCCGCGTGCCATGCGGTACCCGATCGGCAGGTTGCCCTCCTCCTCGGCGACGTGGAGCAGGGCGTTGGCGAGCTCGACCGCCCGGGCGGGCGCGAGCGCGGCCAGCAGCGGGAGCTGCGTGCGGTAGATGTCCCACATCGTGCAGATGTCGAATGCGAACGGCCCCGCCGTCGGCCAGAACGGGCTCTCCCCGGTGGCCAGGCACGGCTTGATCATCGAGTGGTACAGCGCGGTCGCGAACACCTGGCGGCGGTCGGGTGCGGCCGTCTCGACCGTGATCGCGTCGAGGTGGTCCGCCCACCGCCGGGTCGTGGCGGATCGGCGGCGGTCGAACGACGGCGCCTCGACCCCGGCGAGCTCGCCGACGTCCCCGGTCGGGGTGGCGGGAGCGACGTGGCGACCGAGGTCGCGGTCCAGGTTCGCTCGCGCTCGCTCGGTCGAACGGAGCGAGAACCCGATCCGCAGCTCGATCGTCGTGCCCTCCTCGGTCGGCCCCGCCCACAGCAGACCGAACGGTCGCAACGTGGTCGGTCGGATCGAGTCGAACCGCAGCCGGGTCCCGCCGGGCATCAGGCGCCGGTCGTACCACAGCATCTGACGCCAGTCGACGGGGTCGCACTCGACGTGGAACGAGATCGGGACGCCCTCCATCACGACCTCGCCGGCGGCGGACCCCACCGAATCGCTCTCGATCGCGGCGCGCAGCGGCACCGTCGCGCCCCGGTCGATCGTCAACCCGCCGTGGGAGCAGTCGATCACGACCCGGGCGTCACGACTGGCGGGGAAGGTGTAGCGGTGCACCGCGCTGCGCTCGCCGACGGTGAGCTCGGCGACGATGCCGTTCGCGAGGGTGGTCGACGACCAACCCGGCTCGGCCCGCTCGCGGGTGACCGGCTCGAGGCGGCCCAGGTCGTCGAGCGGCGACAGCATCGGGGTCACGCGGAGGTAGTTGTAGTACTTGCGGATCGCGCCGGTCCCCGACTGCTGGAAGTGGGTGAAGCCCGAGACGGCGCGACCGTCGGCGAGCAGGCGCGGCTCGCCCTCCGTCGAGCGCTCGTGGAGCCCGTACCCGGTCGGGTAGCCGCCCGAGTAGGGGCAGACCGACACCATGCCGAACGGGTGGGTGGCGCCCGGGTGGGTGTTGCCGACGGGAGGCTTCGGCGACCACCACGTCGCCGCCAGACCGCGTGGGTCGGGGAGGTCGGCGACCCCGGTGCCGATGAACGGGTCGACGGCGTCGATCACGTGGCCGGCGGACCCGCTGCACGGTCGTGTCGCACCTCGGCGCCCGGCGTCGCGCCGCAGGGCGCCCGGAGAGCCGGGAGGGGGGCGCCGGTCGCTCGGGGACGGACACCCACACGTGATCCGCAGCTCCCACCACTGCCCCGAGCGACCGGCATGGGACGAAGGTACGCGAGTCGTGTGTTGGCAGTGTTTCGACGTGGTGAACGTGTCGTCGAAGGAGTAGCGGGCGCCCGCGGCGCCGGTTCGGTCGTCGTGCCGCCGCTACCGTCGGCGGATGCCCACGACCGTGCGCGGCACGATCATGCAGGTCCCCTCGGCGGGGCGCCTCGAGGTGCGCCGCGACGTCGTGGTCACCGTCGACGACGACGGCACGATCGCGTCGATCGTCGACGCGCGGGACGCGCCCGGCGCCGCCGGGGAGGCATCGTCGGTCGACGTGGCGCTCGGGGCGTCGACGGTCGTGCTCCCCGGCCTCGTCGACACCCACGTCCACGCCCCGCAGTGGCCTCAGCTCGGGACCGGCCTCGACCTCGACCTAGAGACGTGGTTGCTCCGACGCACGTTCCCGCTCGAGGCCCGCCTCACCGATCCGGCGTTCGCGGCGGTCGTGTGGCCGGCGATGGTCGACACCCTCCTCGCCCACGGGACGACCACCGCCGCGTACTACGCGACGATCGACGTCGAGACGACCACGATGCTCGCGAGCACATGCGCCCGGGCCGGCCAGCGCGCCCTCGTGGGGCGAGTCGCGATGGATCACCCGACGGGCACCCCCGAGTGGTACCGCGACCACGGCGCCACCGCGTCGGTCGACGCCTCGGCTCGCTCGGTCGAGGAGATCCGGGCGCTGGGGTCCGATCTCGTGCGCCCGATCATCACCCCTCGCTTCGCCCCGGCGTGCACCGACGCCGCGATGGCCGGCCTGGGCGAGCTCGCCGAGGCCACCGGCGCGACGGTGCAGACCCACTGCTCGGAGAGCGACTGGGAGCACGGCCACGCGCTCGACCGCTTCGGGGTGAGCGACGCGATCGCGCTCGAGCGGTTCGGGCTCGTGCGCGACCGCTCGGTGCTCGCCCACGGCGACCACCTCGGCCGTGACGACCTCGGTCTCCTGCGGGCGCGCGGCGCGGGCGTGGCGCACTGCCCGCTGTCGAACGCGCACTTCGCGAACGCGGTGTTCCCGGCGCGCCGAGCGCTCGACGCCGGCGTCGGCGTCGGGCTCGGGACGGACGTCGCCGGTGGACCGGACCCGTCCCTGCTCCGGCAGTGCGCCCACGCCGTGACCGTGTCGCAGATGCTCACCGACGGGGTCGACGCCGGACTCGACCCGCACCGGCGTGGGGTCCCGGGGTCGCGCCTGTCGATCCTCGAGGCGTTCCACCTCGCGACCGTCGGCGGCGCCGAGCTGCTCGGCCTCGACGTCGGCCTGCTCGAGGTGGGACGGCCCTTCGACGCGATCGCGGTCGACACCGAGCGCGACGGCTCCGCGCTGCGCCGGTGGCCCGAGATCGACGACGACGAGCGCACCTTCGAGAAGATCGTGCGCCTCGCGACCCCGGCCGACATCACCCACGTGTGGACCTCGGGGGTGCGCCGGCACCCCGGCGGCGCCCACCCGGGTCGACCGCGCCCGGCCCGGTGACGCGCCGCGGTTCAGAGCTCGCCGGCGACGGTCAGCACGGCCGTCGCGTGGTCCTCGACCTGAGCGGGGGTGAGGTCTCCGCCGGGGAGCTCGACGATGAACGCGATCCCGTCGGGGGCGACCGCCTCCGCCCGAGCCCAGGTCGCGGCGATCCCCGTGTACACGCCGCCACCCCCGCAGCACTCGGCCAGGGGGAGCCCGGTGAGCTCGGCGTAGCGGGCGCGCACGTCGCCGTCGCGGCCCGTGCCCGGGATGACCAGGTTCGCGTCCTGGTGGTACCAGAGCGCGAGGTCGGGGCGGAGCCGGGAGACGAACTCGACTATCGCCCGCGTCTCGGGTTCGCTGGCCGGCCCGGTGCCGGCGTACTGGCTGTCGCCCGGTGCTCCGATCGGACCCCACCGGTAGGGGAAGTTCCGGTTCAGGTCGACGTCGTCCGCGTTGTGCCGGTCCTGGGCGGCCTCCCCGTCGGGGTTCATCGACTCGACCAGCCACAGCTCCACCCCGGACGGCACGTCGGGGGTCGCGATCTCGCGCAGCCGGTCGACGACGGCGACGCCTGCGTCCTCGTTCGCGTGGATCACCCCGATCACCAGGATCCGTCGACCGCCGGGCGCGCCGACGCGCTCGGCGACGATCGGGCGACCCTCGATCGACGTGCCCAGGACGAGGCGATCGGCCGTCAGGTCCAGCTCGGCCGCGACCGTGGCGGGCGCGAGCGTGGTCGAGGTCGTCGACGAGGTGGTCGTCGACGAGCTGCCGGCCGGTGCGGCCGGCGCGTCGGTCGTCGACGGGATCGTGGCCGCCGGGCCCGTCGTCGTCGGGGAGGCATCGAGCGACGCCGACGGCGGGTCTCCGGATCCCGCTGCGGCGCAGCCGGCCACGGCGATCGACGCGACGATGCCCAGGACGAGCGTGGACGACCGCAGCACGACGGCAGTCTCGTCGACCAGGGGCGGTTCCGTCGCGCCGTGCGCCGGACGGACGTCGAGATCGGGGCGCGTCGACACCCCGTGGGCGCGGACGCGCGGCGCCGCGCCACCGCCCGCGACCCCGGTCGGGGGCTCGTGGGTCGAGCGGCCGATCTGGCAGAGTCGGGACATGGCGATCGACTTCACCCTGTCCCCCGAGCTCGAGGAGCTGCGGTTGCGCATCCGCGCCTTCGTCGACGACGTGGTCAAGCCGGGCGAGCGCGAGATCAACGGCGACGACGGCGGCGACGGCCTCGACGGCGGGGACCGCATCCGCAAGCTGATCGAGATGCGCGAGGCGGCGCACGCGGCGGGCATCTGGCTGCCGCACATGCCCCCCGAGTGGGGCGGGATGGGTCTTGGCCACGTGGAGCTGGCGATGGTGCAGGCCGAGGCGGCGAAGTCGTACTACGGGCCGTGGGTGTTCAACTGCCAGGCGCCCGACGAGGGCAACATGCACACCCTGCTCCACTGGGGGACCGACGAGCAGAAGGAGAAGTACCTCACGCCGCTGTGCGAGGGCAAGGTGCGCGGGTCGTGCTTCGCGATGACCGAGCCCGAGGTCGCGGGCTCGGACCCGACGCTGATCAGGACCCACGCCTACCAGGACGGTGACGAGTGGGTGATCAACGGGCACAAGTGGTTCATCTCCAACGCTCGGCGCTCCGAGTTCGCGATCCTGATCTGCAAGACCGAGGAGGACCCCGAGATCCCGCAGGCGGCGAACACGGCGTTCATCGTCGACCTCCCGGCCGAGGGGTGGAACGACGTGCGCGAGGTCGAGACGATGCACGGCGGCACCGGCCACTCCGAGATCGTGATCGAGGACCTGCGCGTCCACGGCGACCAGATGCTCGGCGGCCGCGGCCAGGGGCACCTGCTCGGCCAGTACCGGCTCGGGCCGGCCCGGCTCGCGCACTGCATGCGCTGGATCGCGCAGGCCGAGACGGCGCTCGACATGATGGTCGACCGGTCGCTCAACCGCTTCTCCCACGGATCGCTCCTCGCCGAGAAGCAGGGGATCCAGTGGATGATCGCCGACTCCGCGATGGAGCTCTACCAGGCGAAGCTGATGGTGCTCCACGCCGCGTCGAAGGTGGACGCGGCGGCGAGCGACGACTCGGTCGACTTCAAGGCCGAGGTCTCGATGTCGAAGCACTTCGTCGCGAACATGCTCGGCCGGGTGATCGACCGCGCGATCCAGGTCCACGGAGCGCTCGGCTACTCGACCGACACGCCGCTCGCGCACATGTACCAGCACGCCCGCTGGGCCCGGTTCGCCGACGGCGCCGACGAGGTGCACCAGATGCGCATCGCGCAGCGCACCATCGGCGCCTACAGCGACGACGGCTCGACCCGCCGCGCCACCGGCGACCTCCCCATCTGACCCCGCCGTCGTCCGTCCGCGACGGACTCCAGCTGCGGTCGCGGATCGGCGTGGGTGGCAGCTCCGCGGTCCGCGCCGGGGGTGCCGCCCGTCGGGAGCTCGTCGTACCTCACGTCACGTCGTCACGACGTGCGCCCCTCACGTCGGGTCGCCGGAGGCGGGCGGTTCACCACCCGCGCTCGATCTACTCGTCGAGGTGCGGCCGCTCGGTGCCGATCGTCGTGTCGTCTCCGTGACCGGGCAGCACGATCGTGGAGTCGGGGAAGGTGAGCAGCCGGTCGGTGATCGAGTCGATGATCGTGTCGAAGTCACCGAGATCGGTCGCCGTGTTGCCGGGTCCGCCCGGGAAGAGGGTGTCGCCGGTGAACAGCAGCGGCGTGCCGACGAGCTCGAACGAGATCGAGCCCGGGGTGTGGCCCGGGTTGTGGATCGCGCTCATCCGCAGCTTCCCGAACTCCACGACCTCGGTGTCGTCGAGGAACACGTCGTAGCCGACGTCGTCGAGCATCGGCGCGTCGAGCCTCGTGACGGCGACCTCGTAGCCCGCCTCGCGCATCGCGGGCACGGCCTGGATGTGGTCCCAGTGGCCGTGGGTCTCGAGCACCCTGGTCACGCCGAGCGACCGGCACAGCTCCAGGAGCTGCTCGTGCTCGTTCGCGGCGTCGATCAGCACGGCGTCGCCGGTGCGTGCGCAGCGCACGACGAAGACGTTGTTCTCGTACGGCCCGACCACCACCTTGTGGACCTCGACGTCGGAGTCGGACCAGTGCAGCGTGCTCGACGGAGCTGTCGTCATCGCCGGAGTCTGCCACCCGTCGTCGGTGGGTGAGCCACGGGCCGCTCGTCGCGCCGGGTTCGGGTGACCGCCGCGACGCAGCGAGATGCGGCGAGACGCGCCGCGCGCCCTCAGGTGCTGATCACCTCGTAGCCGAGGCCCATCGCCACCCCGATGTGGGCCGGGTCGAAGGTGACGAAGCGGATCGGGTGCGGGAGCCGAGCTGCCGCCGCGAAGTGGATCGCGTCGGTCAGCCGCACCGGCTGGGAGCGGGCCAGGGCGGCGGCGCCGTCGAGGCAGCGCTGGTCGACGGGGACGAGGTGGAGGTGGTCCCAGACCCGTCGGACCGCGTCCTCCAGGTCGAGGCGGAGGTGCTCGTCGTCGGTGAGCCCGTCGATGGCGGGCAGGGCTTCGGTGAGCACGAGCGCCGAGGCCGCCCACACCGGGTCCTCGGCGAGCGCGGCGAGCACGGCCCTGCGCTGCGGTCCGTCCACCGCGACCGCGAGCACGGCGGAGGTGTCGAGCACGACCGTCACGACGTCCCCCTCCGACCGCCGCCCCGCGCCACGGCCGCCGCCACGCCCGCCACCACGTCGGCGGTCGCCACGCCCGCCACCTCGGCCGCCGCCACGTCGGCGGCCACCGGTCTGGTCGCGATGCGGTGCCCGGGGCGCGCTCGTTCGCGACCGGAGGTGGGAGGGCGGTGGCGGGTGGGTCGACGAGGCGCCACGACGGTCAGCCCCGGAGGTCGCGCAGGACCTGGTCGATGCGGACGCCGGCCCAGACGGCCACGGGCTCGGGCGCTCGCCACGTGCCGCCGCGCCGGGGTGGGAGGACGGCACCGGAACCGAGGAGGCGCTCGAGGTCGGGAGCGTCCGCGTCGAGGGGGGCGAGCTGCGCGACGGGCCGGCCCGACGACGTCACGACCGTGCGCTCCCCCGCCGCGGCTCGCCGCACGGCGTCGGCCAACCCGGCGCGCAGCTCGCGCACGCCGACGGTGCGGGCGTCGTCGCCATCGGTGCTCACGGGCGAGCTGCGCCCGGGGTCGTGTCCACGTGTGTACACAACCAGATTCGTCGTCGGGGGGCAAGGTGGTGCACAGTGCGTCCATGAACTTTGCATTCACCGAAGAGCAGGACGCCCTGCGCGAGACGGTCCGCTCGTTCCTCGAGAACAAGTCGGCCGAGGCCGACGTGCGCGAGCAGATGGAGACCGAGAAGGGCTACGACGACGCCGTCTGGAAGCAGATGGGCGAGCAGATGGGCCTCCAGGGCCTGGCGATCCCCGAGGAGTACGGCGGCTCGGGCTACAGCTTCGTCGAGCTGGGCATCGTGCTCGAGGAGATGGGCCGCGCGCTGCTGTGCGCCCCGTTCTTCTCGACCTCCGTGATGGCGGCCAACGTCCTGCTGCACAGCGGTGACGACGACGCCAAGCAGGAGCACCTCCCCGGCATCGCCGCCGGCGAGACGATCGCCACGGTCGCCTACGTCGAGCCGTCGGGCAAGTGGGACGAGTCCGGCATCGAGATGGAGGCGACGGGATCCGGCGCCGACACGAAGCTGTCCGGCACCAAGTCGTTCGTGCTCGACGGCCACATCGCCGACCTGATCATCGTCGCCGCGAAGTCGGGCTCGGGCACGAGCCTGTACGCGGTGAAGGGCGACGCCGACGGCCTCACCCGCACCGCGCTGTCGACGATGGACCAGACCCGCAAGCAGGCCAAGCTCGAGTTCGACGGGGTGGCCGCCACCCCGATCGGCTCCGAGGGCTCCGGGTGGGACACCCTGTCGAAGGTCATGGACCTGATCGTGGTCGGCCTCGCCGCCGAGCAGGTCGGCGGCGCGCAGAAGGTGCTCGAGATGGCCGTCGAGTACGCCAAGGTGCGCGTCCAGTTCGGCCGCCCGATCGGTTCGTTCCAGGCGATCAAGCACAAGTGCGCCGACATGCTGCTCGAGGTCGAGTCGGCGAAGTCGGCCGCCTACTACGGCATGTGGTGCGCGTCGGAGATGAACGACGAGCTCGCCTCGACCGCGTCGCTGGCCAAGGCGTACTGCTCGGAGGCGTACTTCCACGCCGCCGCCGAGAACATCCAGATCCACGGTGGCATCGGCTTCACCTGGGAGCACCCCGCGCACCTCTACTTCAAGCGGGCGAAGAGCTCCGAGCTGCTGTTCGGCGATCCGACCTACCACCGCGAGCAGCTGGCGCAGCGGATCGGGATCTGATCCCCGCGCGTCGCCGACGCTCGATCGAGGGCGGGTCGCCGGGGGGCGGCCCGCCCTCGGCGCGTCCCGACCTCGGGCGGATCGGGCGGAGTCGGGCGCGCGTCGGTGGGTAGCGTGACGGTGATGGATCCGACGGTGGTCGTCTTCGCGGTGGTCGCGGCGCTCGCCGTGTTCGTCATCGCCGCGCTGGTCGTCGGTCGCGAGGCGCACCGGCTCGACTCGGTCGCTCCGCGAGCGGTCTACTCGCTCGACGAGGCGACCGACTTCGTGTGCGACCGGATCCCCGTCGACAGCCAGGCACGCCTCACCCCGGGCGAGGTCGAGCAGCTGCTCGTGTTCCACATGCAGTGGCTGCACACCCACGGCCTCCAACCCGACCGGGTGATCGACCAGCGCCAGAGCATCGACGACCGCGTCGTGATCACCGAGGACGGCCTCACCGCGTACCTGCTCGGTGAGGCGGACCGCAACGACGTCGACCTGCTCGACGACGTCGACGCGGTGCACGTCGTCGAGGCGCACCTCGCGTACTTCGAGGCGATCGGGGCGGTCGGGCCCCGGGCGCCGCTCGACGACGTCATCGAGTGACGTCGCGCCGTCGGCCGGGTGCCCGTCGCTCGACGGCTCGGACCACGAGCCCGGGGTGACGCAGCGCGCGGCGCAGGCGCCGCGTCGGACGGTTCATCCGCGCGATCCGGGCGAGGTGGTCGGCGGGGATCGCGTCGTCGATCGGGAGGTCGTTGACGGTGTCGAAGACCGGGCGGCCGGCCATCGACGTCGTGTACGGCCGGTGGTCGCCGCGCTCGAGCACGACCACGCTGTCGTAGACGTGGATCCCGACGAGGGTCTCGGTGAAGCGGGTCGGCCGGAAGCTCTCCTCGCGCGAGTTGTGGGCGTTGACGTCGTCGAGCAGGGGTTTGACCCGCTCGATGAACGTGCCCGGCCGGAGGTGCCCACCGCCGTAGCTCGGCCAGTAGTCGGTGTGCAGGTCCTCGACGATCAGCACGCCGTCGGCGGCGAGGTCGTCCCACAGCGTCTCGAGCAGGAGCACCTGGTGCTCGGCGCGGTGGCTGCCGTCGTCGAGCACGATGTCGAAGGGTCCGTGCTCCTCGGCGACCCGGCGCAGGAAGGCGACATCGCCCTGGTCGCCGATCTCGATGTGGCGTCGCCGGCCCCGGAACGCCGTCGAGCGCTCCTCGACATCGACGCCGATCGTCACCGTGCCCCGGCCGAACCAGCGGTGCCACAGCTCGAGCGACCCGCCCTGGGCCACCCCGATCTCGAGCACCCGCGGGCGACGCCCGACGAAGCGACCGAGGTGGCGCTCGTAGATCGGGAAGTAGTGGTCGACCTTGTGGACGAGGCGGCCCTCGTGGGCGTCGAACAGCTCCCGCAGCGAGGGTCGGGTCCGGCGAACGCGCACCGGGGCGAAGCTAGCGGCGGCCCGACGTCGGCGAGCGACCTCCCCGAGCGCCCTCTCGGAGCGACCCCCCCGAGCGACTCGGGGCGGGACGACGGTCGGGCCCGGCGTCTGGCACAGTGTGTCGACGGCGGCGCGGCGCACGGCCCGTCCCCCCAGCCCGAGGAGATCCACGTGAGCGACCCCGCCACCCCGCCCGACGCGCACCACCGGCGCCTGGTCGCGATCGCCCAGCCCGACACCGAGGAGGCGGCGGAGTTCGTCGCCGCGTTCGACGACGTCGACGACGTCGAGGTGGAGCTGATCGAGACCACCGGGGAGGAGGAGGTGCGCGAGGTGATCGCCCGGGTCGTCTCCGAGGGCGTCGACACGATCGCCTCGGTGGGAGGTGACGGCGCGCTCAACCTGGTGATCGGTGGCCTGTGGGATGCCGGCGGAGGCGGGGGAGCGGCGCTGCGCGACGTCACGGTCGTCCCGGTGCGCTCGGGTACCGTCAACCTGGTCTCCAAGACCATGGGCCTGGATTCGCTCGACACCACGGTCGACGCGATCGTCGCCGGACGTTCGCGCGCGATGGACGTCGGCCGGAGCGAGGCCGGCGTGTTCGTCCTGAACTCGTCGTCGGGCTACGACGCCGCGGTGATCGGTGACGCGGCCGACCACAGCGACGCAACCCTGGGCCAGGTCCGCTTCGCGGTCGAGGGCATCAAGCGGTTGCGCGACGAGGACCCGGTGCACGTCACCGTGCGCTGCGACGGGGTGCAGCTCCACGACGGCCCGGCCATGAGCGTGGTCACGATGAACATCGGCGAGCGGGCGTCGGACGACTTCCACGTCGCTCCGGATGCCGAGATCGACGACGGCCTGCTCGACGTGGCCGTCATCCGCGCCGAGTCGCTCAGCCGGTTCCTGGGGGTGATCGTCAAGCTCGCGCTGCGTCGCGACGTCGAGCGCCGGCACCTGGTGCGCGCCCAGGCCGAGCACGTCGAGATCGAGTGGTCCCGCTCCGTGGCCAGCCAGCGCGACGGCGACGCCGACGACGAGGTGACGTCGCTCGACGTGCGCGTCCACCCCGGTGCGCTGCGGATCCACTGCGCCTGAGCGATCACGATCGCGCGAGTGGGATTTCTTCCGAAACCGAGGTGACGGCGGGCGTGAGCTGTGCTGGAATGTGCGGACCAGAGAGAGGAGGTGGTCCACACGATGTCAGAGAATTCGAATGGGACCCTGGAGGTGGTTGGCCGCTAGGTCAACCGGCTGGACCGGCCTGGCGAATCCACGCCAACCACCGCTGATCCCCGTCGCCGCAGCTGGTCCCAGCGGCGTCCACCCCGACTCCGGTCGACGGTGGAGATGACGGAATCAGTCCCGACAGTCCGATCGATGCCAGGCCCGCCGGGCCTGGCATCGTCGCGTCCGGCCCCGTGCCGGGCTTCACGTCGGCCGGACTCGCGGACGGGTAGCGTCGCCGAGGTGGGCGTCGACCGTGCGCGACGGAGCGCTGGCGTGCTGGTCTGCACGGCCGTCTGCGTGGCCACGGCGCTCGCCGGGTGCGGTCGGGTCGAGCTCGAGGCGGACGTCGCCCCCCTCGCACCGGGCGACGCCCCCGACCTCGGGAGCGACGCCCGCTCCGAGTGCGTCCCGCTGGTCGTCGAGGACGAGTACGGCAACGACGTCGAGCTCGACAGCTGCGACGTCGGCGGAGCGAGCGCCGCCGCCCCGGGCGGAGGAGCCCCCGGTCGCGCGATCCCGGTCGACGAGCTCGATCGAGCCGTCGCCGGCGTCCCGTCGTCCGAGGCGCGAGACGCCCTCGACGCCGCGCTGGTGGCGTCGTCGAACCTCGCTCGCCGGTGCGACGATCCCGACGCGTGGGCGGTCGCGGCCGTCGACGTCGCGGACGCGATCGTGCGCGTCGCGGATCTGGTGACCGCCGACGTCGAGCTCGAGGACTGGCGCGGGGGAGACGACGCGGACCGGATCGGCGACGCTCTTCGCGACCGGCTGCTGCTCGCCGACGGGTGCGCGTCCACCCCCGGGGACGCCGACGAGATCGACGCGGTGGTCGCCGCGGCCGGCCGCGTCGCCGGCGCCAACGACGACGTCGCGATCGCCCTGCGAGCGACCGCGCCCGTGGTGTTCGGCAGCGACCTGTGGTACAACGCGAACGCCCTCGTCCACCTGATCGACCTCGCCCGCGTCGAGCGTCGGGTCGACGTGCTGATGATGGGTCCGTCGACCGCCCTGCGGGGGTTCGATCCGCTGGCCGTCACGGGGTCGACCGGTCGGGAGACGTACAACGCCGGGCTCGGCGCGCTCCCGCTCGACCTGCAGGGGTGGTGGTACGAGATGCTCACCGGAACGGGGTGGGACGCCGTCGATCCCTCGACGGTGGTGCTCGGGTTCAACACCTGGATCGCGTTCCGCGCCTGCGAGGACGAGCAGATCGCAGCGGTCGCCTCCGCGGCCGAGCTCCGTGCACGGGCGTACGAGTCGGTGGGCCTGGGCGACGTCGCACCGGCGCTGCGGATCATCGGAGGGCGCGAGCCCACCTACACCGGGGCGGTGCTCGACGCGAACCGCGAGGTGTTCGGTGAGGGAGCGGCCGGGCGTGCGGTGATCGCCGAGGAGTTCGACCCCGAGACCTTCGACCTGCAGCTCGAGATCAACACCGCCCGGCAGTCGTTCGGGGCCGAGGCGTGCGTCGGCCGGTCCGCAGCCGAGCGCGCGCTGATCGACGCGATCGTCGCCGACGGGCGCGAGGTGCTGCTCGTCGTCCTGCCGACGAGCGACGCGATGGCGGACCTCCATCCGGACGGACGTCGGGGGCACGACGCGATCGTGGCGCGCTACCGGGAGATCGCCGCGGAGGTCGGCGGCGATCTGCTCGACCTGTCCGATGCGACCCCCGAGGACCTCTTCGTCGACCTCACCCACCTCGACTCGGCCGGCCGAGCGCTGATCAGCGAGCGGGTGGCCGGGGCGCTCGGCAGCTGAGCGATGGTCTTCAACTCGATCACCTTCGCGGCGTTCCTGCCCCTCGTGCTGATCGCGCACTGGGCCGTGCCGCCGCAGAAGCGGAACCTGGTCCTGCTCGTCGCGTCCTACGTGTTCTACGGCTGGTGGGACTGGCGCTTCCTCGCCCTGATCGCGCTGTCGACGGTCGTGGACTTCGCGGTCGGCCTCGCCATCGGCGCGAGCCGCGACGAGCGGTCCCGTTCGCGCCTGCTGGCGGTCAGCCTCGTGGTCAACCTCGGGGTGCTCGCCGTGTTCAAGTACGCGGGGTTCTTCGTCGACAGCGCGAACGAGCTGCTCGGCGGGCTCGGGCTCTCGGCCGCCGGCCCGACGTTGGAGGTCCTCCTCCCCGTGGGGATCAGCTTCTACACCTTCCAGACCATCTCGTACTCCTTCGACGTCCACCGACGACGGATCGAACCGACGGCCGATCTCGTCGTCTTCGCGACCTACGTCGCCTACTTCCCACAGCTCGTCGCGGGGCCGATCGAGAGGGCGCAGCGGTTGCTGCCGCGCATCGCGACGCCCGCGGCGCGCACGTTCCCCCGGGGCCGCGACCTGGACCGGGCGATGTCGCTGTTCCTGTCGGGGCTGTTCAAGAAGGTCGTGCTCGCGGACGGGATCGCGCCGGTCGTCGACGAGGTGTTCGCCGACCCGGGCGGTGCGTCGGGGATCGCGGTCGCCGCAGGGGTCGTCGCGTTCGCGATCCAGCTCTACGGCGACTTCAGCGGCTACACGGACATGGCCCGGGGGGTGTCGGAGCTGTTCGGCATCGACCTGATGGTCAACTTCCGCCAGCCGTACCTGTCACGCAACATCACCGAGTTCTGGCGCCGGTGGCACGTCAGCCTCTCCGACTGGCTGCGCGAGTACCTGTACATCCCGCTCGGCGGCAACCGGGGGAGCGGGGTCGCGACGATCCGCAACCTGATGATCACGATGCTGCTCGGCGGGCTGTGGCACGGCGCCTCGTGGAACTTCGTCGTCTGGGGAGCGATCCACGGGGTCGCCCTGGTCGTGCACCGCCTGGTCGCCGGAGGGCGGGTCCCGGTGCGGAGGCTGTCGATCACCCAGGTCCCCGCCATCCTCGCCACGTTCGCGATCTGGTGCGCGTCGATGGTGTTCTTCCGCGCGGCCACGCTGGCCGACGCCGGCGCGGTCCTGTCCGCCCTCGCGACGCCCCTGGCGGGCCGCCGGGCCTGGGGGAGCGTCGGCCTGGTCGCCGTGTTCGCCGTCGTCACCGTCGCCCTCGACCTCGCGCAGCGGCGCGCCGACGAGTCGAACGTGGCGGAGCGCGACCGCGACGGCGCCGACGGCGAGCGCACCCCCGCCCGGGCCCCCGCCGGGTCGCTCTCGCCCCGTCGCGTCGCGGGGTCGTGCGGCGCCGACCTCGTGTCGGCCCGGCGCCTCCCCGCGAGCTCGGCCGGGCGTGGAGTCCTCGCCGGGGTGGCGGTCGTCGCGATCGTCGTCTACTCCGGCGGCATCCCCAGCCCGTTCATCTACTTCCAGTTCTGATGAGCACCGAGCCGCCGACCCGCGCCCACGCTGCCCACCCGGTGTCGCGCCGTGCCCCGACCCCGCCCGACCCGGTGGACGACGGCCGCCTGGAGGTGCTGCCGACCGGTCGACCCGCCCTCGGGTGGGTCGCGGCCGTGGTCGCGGTCGTCCTGCTCGCCGAGGTGCTCGCCCGCGTCGCGGTCGCCGAAGCGCCACCGGAGATCCGGTGGTACGACGCCGGAGCGCAGCGTGCGGTCGCCGCCATGGACCGGCGCGGCGCGGCGGGAGACGACGTGGACGTGGTCTTCGCCGGGACCTCGGCGGCCGCGCAGGCGTTCGTCCCGGCGGCGTTCACCGCTGCGGACCCCGCCGGTCGCAGCGCCCTCAACGTCGGCCTGGCCGGCGCGGTCCCGACGGTGACCGGGCCCTGGCTCGTCGACGAGGTGCAGGAGCGACTGGGGCCCGACCTCGTCGTGTGGGGCCTGACGCCGCTCGATCTCGCGCCGGCGTACGGGGCGGACCAGCTCGACGCGTACCGGAGCGCGGTGGAGACGCGGTCCGGCTGGCTGGCGTCGCTCGACCGAGCGGTCGGCCGCACCTCGGAGCTGGTCCGCTCGCGCCGCATCCTGCGGGATCCGGCGTCCGTCGTCGGGGGTGCCGCCGACGAGCGAGCGGCCGAGCTCGCGGCGCTCGACGCGACGACGGGTCCCGACGGCGAGCGGATCGACTTCACGGTCGACACCTCGCCGGTGCGTGCCGCCGTGCAGCGAGCCCGCCTCGCGGACTTCGCGATCGACCCCGCCGACACCGCGGCGATCGTCGACGCGATCGAGGCGTCGCACGCCGCGGGGGTCGAGGTCGTGCTCGTCGAGCTCCCGTCGCCCGACCGGCTCCGAGCGCAGCTTCCGGGGGGCGATCGCGACGCGGCGCTGGCGACGGCCGCGATCAGCGAGCTCGGGGAGCGGGCCGCCGTGGACGTGATCTCCATGCCGCGCGCGCTCGGCGGCTCCGATTTCGTCGACTTCACCCACGTCGACGCACCGGCGGCGGCTCGCGTGAGCACGTGGATCGCCGAGCTGCTCGCCCGGCGGGCCGAGGTTCCCGTCGGGAGGTGCACCGACCCCCGCCTCGTCGACCGGTGGGGGTTCGCGGTCGGGGTCGAGGTGTGCCGCAACTCCCCGTGAACCCGCCGCCCGCGGGTGGTCGAGATGCCTCCGCCGGCGGCGGGGTGGAGTAGCTTCCACCGTCGTGGCGCACCACCCGAAGTACGAGGGCTACAACCTGATCGGCGACAAGCGGACCCAGCTCGTCTACGACCTCGAGACCCTCGATGACCACGCCGTCATCGACGAGATCGCCGCGGCCGGAGTCGGGCTCGTGTTCGCCCCCGACACCCTCGCCGAGGCGAAGAACCGCGGCTACAGCCTCGCGAAGCCGGGCGAGAAGCGGCGGCACCGCGCCCCGCGGGCCTGAACGGAGCCGAACGTGCCGGGGATGGATTCGACGTTCGTCTCCCACGGCCTCGAGCTGGTGTGCCACGTCGGTCGACCGCCGGGAGACGCGCAACCCGGGCCCGGGATCATCCTGTGCCACGGCTTCCCGATCGGCCCTCTCGACGCGGAGCGCTCGGCGGGGACGTTCCCCCAGCTGATGGACCGTGCGGCGAACACTTTGAACTGCGTGACGATGACGTTCAACTTCCGCGGGTGCGGAAGGAGCCAGGGTGACTTCTCGCTGCAGGGGTGGGTCGACGACCTGCGCAACGCCATCTCCCACCTGATGACGGTGAGCGAGTCGACGGGGGTGATCCTGCTCGGGACGAACACCGGGGGTTCCATCGCGGTGTGCGTGGGTGCCGACGATCCACGGGTGACGGCGGTCGGCCTGCTCAGCCCACGCGCCGACTTCGACGACTGGGCGGACCACCCACGTCGGCTCCTCGACCACGCGCGCGAGATCGGGGCGATCCACGATCGTCGGTTCCCGGCGTCGATCGACGAGTGGACGCGCGAGTTCCGCCGCTTCCGGCCGGTCGCCTCGGCGCGCCGCTTCGCCCCCCGCCCGATGCTCGTGATGCACGGCGACGAGGACGACAGCGTGCCGGTGTCCGACGCGCGCCAGCTGGTCAACGCCCACGGCGACGCCGAGCTCAGCCTGCTGAGCGGTGCCGGCCACCGCCTCCGCCACGACCCGCGTGCGATCGCGATCCTCCTCGGCTGGCTCGACCGGATGCGGTCGATCCAGCACCACCCCAGCTCCGTCGCCGGCTGAGTCGTCGCGTCGTCGGGTGGCCCGGGCCCGGCCGGCACGTTCATCCAGCCGCCTCCGGGAGTTCATGTAGGGTTCACCCGGTGCGTTCGGTGGTGATCGCCATCCTGCGGCGGGCCGATCTGCTCGACGGGTACTTCTCGGTTCGCCGGAGCCTGCGGGGGTGGGCCTCGGCGAGCCGCTCCACCCTGGTCCGCTCCCGACTGCGACGCCGGATCGGCGACCTCCCGCCCGGGCACGTGTGGGCGCGGTCCGAGTCGTCGTGGTGGGTCGCCCGGGCGGAGAGCGCGCTGCGCACCGACGACGTCCGCATCGCCAACCTCGAGCTGGTCGACCGGATCTGCACGTCGGCCGGCGTGGCGCACTTCCTCGTCCCGACGGGCAGCACGTTCCGCACGGCGATCGGCGTCCCCGCCGACCAGCGCCCCCGGGTGCTCGCCGCTCTCGAGGGCCTCGTGCCCGAGCCGTCGTCGCCCATGACCAGCGCTCCTTCGCCGAGCCGTGGGGCGAGGCGTCGGCCGCCACCCGCCGGCGCGTGGAGGAGGGCTCGGCGATCGACGTCTTCACGTGCCACGCGTCGCCGGCCGGTGACGCGCCGATCGGGCGCGACCACCGCTGCACCCTGCAGTTCTGGGACGAGCACCGTGATCGTGACGCCGCCGACACCCAGGACGACGGGACGGCGGCCGAGCGGCCGACGGTCATCGGTTCGGACGTCCCGGTCCAGCTGCGCTCACCGGTGGCCAACCGGATCGCGTCCTCCATGGGGCGCGATCGCCTGACGAGCTCCGAGGTGGTCGTCGGCGGGATCGAGCTGGCGACCGCCCCCGAGTTCCGCTGGTTCCAGCGAGGCACCGAGCCGCCGTTCCCGATCGACGTCGTCTACACGTGGGTCGACGGCGACGATCCCGAGTGGCGTCGGCGTCGCGACCGTGCGCTGGGCGTCGCGGCGTCGACGAGCCGTGACGGCTCGTCGTCCGAGCGCTACCGCTCCTTCGACGAGCTGCGCTACTCGATGCGATCCCTGTGGCAGAACGTCGCGTGGGTCGGGACGATCCACCTCGTCACCGACCGGCAGGTCCCGGCGTGGCTCGACGTGGACCACGAGCGGATGCGCGTGGTCGACCACACCGAGATCTTCGGTGACCCGGCGGCGCTGCCGACGTTCAACTCCCACGCCATCGAGTCCCAGCTGCACCACATCGACGGCCTCGCCGAGCACTACCTGTACCTCAACGACGACGTCTTCTTCGGCCGACCGGCCGAATGGTCGACCTACGTCGACCGATCGGGGCGGACCCGCTTCTTCCCGTCCAAGGCGCGCTTCGAGCCACGCGACCCGTCGCCGTTCGAGACCTCGGTCGACAACGCCGGCAAGAACCTGCAGCAGCACCTGTTCGCCGTGACCGGGTGGGCGCCCACCACGAAGATCAAGCACACCCCCCACCCCCAGCAGCGCTCGCTGCTGTACGAGATGGAGGAGGTGTTCGCCGACGCGTTCAAGGAGACCAGCCTCTCGCGCTTCCGCTCCACGAGCGACATCTCGTTCGCGGCGGCGATGCACCACCGCTACGGCGAGGCGATCGGGCGGACCCAGGAGGGGACGATCAACTACCAGTACCTCAACCTGTCGGGCCCGAACCTGTCCGATCGCCTCGACGCTCTGCTGGGCTCTCCGTTCGACACCCTGTGCCTGAACGACGGGGACATCCCGCCCGGCGAGCACGAGGCGGTGCGCGCCCGGGTGGAGGTGTTCCTGCGTCGCCGGTTCCCGTACGCGGCCCCGTGGGAGCTCGACGCCGACGCCCCGGCATCGTCGCCCCGCACGCCCCCGGTCTGACAGGATCGGCGGGTGCCGCTGTTCATCCCCCTGCCGCCGTCGCGCCGTCGCGGTGGGCCGTCGCACGTCGACGTCGTCGACGGCAGCTCGACCGCCGTCCAGCGCATGCTGCGCCGCGAGGGGCTCGCCGGGTACGAGCCCTCGACGATCGCCACCTTCCTCGCCCTGTGCGAGATGCAGGAGGACGGGTTCGCCTTCTTCGACGTCGGAGCCAACGTCGGGCTGTACTCGGTCCTGTGCTCGTCGCTGTTCTCTCCCGGCGCGGTGGTGGCCTTCGAGCCCACGCCCGAGACCGCGCGGATCGCACGCGTGATCGAGCGGGTCAACGGGCTCGGGTACGCCGTGGTCGAGTCGGCGCTGGGTCGCGAGCCCGGGACGGCGAAGCTCCACCTCTCGGCGAAGTCCGATGCGAGCAACTCGATGGTCGAGGGGTTCAAGGCGAGCACCGGGACGGTGGATGTCGACGTCACCACGATGGACGACCACGTGGCGCGCTCCTCGATCGCGCCGTCGGTCGTGAAGATCGACGTCGAGACCTTCGAGCCCGACGTGGTCGCGGGGGCGGTGGGGACGCTGCGCCGTCACCGGCCGAGCGTGATCGTGGAGGTGCTGCACCGCCGTGGCCACGACCACGGGATCGAGCTGACCGCCGCCCTCGACGGGCTCGGCTACCGGTACCACCGCATCTCGCCGTACTCCGAGTGGGATCCCGAGCCGGTGATCTCGGGCGATCCCGAGGGCGTGCACTGCGACTGGCTGCTCACCGCCGATCCGCTACCCGACGACTTCATCGAGCGGGTCGAGCGCTGGGAGCGCGCCCTCGCGGCGTGCGACAGCTCGCGCAACCGCAGCACCCCGGTGCCGAGCGACCTCGATCGGATCGCCGCGGCGGGTCGCACGGTGGCGGGAATCGCCCGTCGTCGCGCCCGTCGGCTGCTGGATCGAGGGTGACGATCCTCTCGGAGGTGGGGATGCGGCGAGGCGTCAGCGGCCCTGGTCGAGCTGGCTGCGATGCCAGGCGTACGCCGTCTCGATGATCTCGTCGAGGTCGTAGCGGGCTCGCCACCCGAGCGTCTCCTCCGCGAAGGTGGGATCTGCGAAGGTCGCGATCGGGTCGCCGTCTCGCCGGGGCTCCATCGAGTAGGGGACAGGGTCGCCCGACACCCGCTCGGACGCTTGGATCACGTCGAGGACCGACGAGCCGGTACCGGTCCCGACGTTGACCGCGGTCGACGCGCCACCGCGTCCGAGGTACGCGAGCGCCTTGACGTGGGCGTCCGCCAGGTCGTCGACGTGGATGTAGTCGCGGATGCAGGTGCCGTCGGGGGTGTCGTAGTCGTCACCGAACACGGCCAGCTCGCGGTCCCCGAGCAGCAGCGCCTTCATCACGACCGGGACCAGGTTGATGGAGTGCGTCCAGTCCTCCCCGATGCGACCGTCGAAGCTGGCGCCGGCGGCGTTGAAGTAGCGCAGGCTCACCGAGTTGAGCCCGTTCGTCTGGCCGTACCAGGAGAGGATCCTCTCCACCATCGCCTTGGACTCGGCGTAGACGCTCTCGGGCTGGATCGGAGCCGTCTCGGTGACCGGGACCTCGGGTGGGGTGCCGTAGACCGAGCACGATGACGAGAACACGACGTCGCGCACGCCGGCGGCCATGCACGCCTCGTACAGCTCGACCGAGCCGGCCACGTTGTTGCGCCAGTACTTCTCCGGCGAGCCCATCGACTCGCCGACCGACTTGTAGGCCGCGAAGTGGACGAGCTGGGTGACGCCGTGATCGCCGCACGTGGCGCTGACCAGATCGCGGTCGGAGATCTCGCCCACGACGAGGGGGGCGTCGATCACCGCTTCGCGCCGACCGAGCTCGAGCGAGTCGAGCACGACGACGTCGCGCCCGGCCTCGCGCAGCGCGCGGACGGTGTGCGAGCCGATGTAGCCGGCACCGCCGGTCACCAGGACCGTTCCGTCGAGGGAGGAGGGTTCGCTCATCGGCGCGACCGTAGCGGTGCTCGCGCGGTCGCGCCCGGAGTTGGACGACCACGGTGGCGCCGACGGTGGTCGCGGCGATGTCGACGGGCACGGCCGGAGCTTGGCTACGGTCGCCGGGGTGTCGGACGACGTCCAGGACCCCGTGTCGGATCGGGTCGCCACCGAGCCCCCGTGGTCGGTCGACCCGACCCGCTGGGGTCGTCGCCTGCTCGGGGCGCCGGTCCGCCGTGGGACGGCGCTGCTCGTCGTCGTGGTCGTCGTGCGCTCGGGCATCGGCGTCTACGACCTGACGATGGTGGAGATCACGCAGCGGTTCCCGATGCCGCACCCGTCGTACAAGGGGGTGTCCGTCATCGGTCCGGCGCTCGCCTCGTGGCTCGGCGTCGACGCGAACAGCACCTGGGTGCTGCTCCACGCCCCGATCGTCGTCGCGGTGCTGTCTCTGTGCGTCGTGCTCGTCGGCCGGGGCGCGCCCGACCGTCGCACGGCGATCACGGTGCGCGCCGTCGTCCTCGCCTCGGGCCTCCCGGTGGTCCTCCTCGGCCGGATCGGCCACTACGACGTGTGGTTCGCGCTGGGGAGCGTCCTCGTCGTGCTCGCTCCGACGCTGCCGGCGGCGTTCGTGGGAGGTGCGGTCCTCGGAGCGACGAACATCTCGCAGGCGGGCGTCGCGCTGGTCGCCTGCGCGCTGTGCGCGGGGGCGACGGGTGCGCGCTTCGGGGTGCGGCTGGCCACGGCCGCCGTCGGTGCGCTCGCCGCTCGCGCGCTCGTCGGCGTCTGGTACCGCTCCAACGGCGTCGAGGTCGACTCGCGCGTCGCGCACCTGACGGGGCAGCTCACCCGGTCGATGGAGGGCTTCGCCCGTTCGGCACCGCTCGCCGTCTGGTCGTGGTTCGGCGCCGCGTGGGTGGTCGTGATTGCCCTGGTCCTGATGCCCCGCTCCGCGACGCATCGTGCGGCGGTTGGGGTCGGGCTCATCGGGCTCCCCGCACTGGCGTCCGTCACGACGCTCGACGGCACGCGCGTCTTCGTCATGGTCTCGCTCCCGGCGCTCCTGGTCCTCCTCGCCCGGGTCAGCACCGACGGCGTGGCCACTCCGGAGCACGCGACGATCGAGCGTGCGACCTGGACCGCGGTCGGCGTGATGCTGGTGACGCCCGGGCTGATGACGTGGGTCGACGGTGAGATCCTCTCCCCCTGGGGGTCGCTCCTCGGTCACCTCACCCGCGTGCTCTGAGTCGCGGCCGGCCCCGCTCCCGCACGTCGCCGACGGCGTCGGACCCCGAGTAGCTTCCGCGCATGGAACGACGTGGCTCGCGACTCGCGGAACTCGCCAAGCGGGTGCGCGGGGACGCGTCGATCCGTGCCAGCACGCGCCGGCTGATCGATCGGATGGATCGCATGGAGCGATCGATGCGATCGTCGATCGAAGCGGCCGGCTCGCGGCCGTCCCCGGTCGAGCGGTCGGCTCTCGTCGAGCCGACGACGCCCCACCTGCGCGTCCTCGTCGACGAGTACGAGACGTGGGTGCGGTCGTGGCTCGACGAACGGCGGCCGTGGTACACGACGGGAGCCACCCGGTGGCTCGAGCGCAACGTCGGCTCGCACGACGTCGTGTTCGAGTACGGCGCCGGTCGCTCGACGCCGTGGTGGTGCGAGCTGTCCACCCACGTCACCACGCTCGAGGCGTCACCGCGGTGGATCGCGTACCTCAACTTCTACCTGTCCGAGCGTCCCGAGCTGCTGGCGCGCTCGACGATGATCCACGTCCCGTCCGATTGGAACCCGTCGGCGCCCGATGGGTTCAAGCAGTACTGGAAGGAGCACGCCCCCTCGCTCCGCCTCGGCATGATCGACGAGCTCGAGCGGCGGTACCTCTCGATCGAGCCCGCGCGCGACACGACCGTCCTGGCGTTCGACGGTTCGATCCGTGCGCTCACCATGGCCCGCTGGGCTCTCGACGGGTCGTTCGGGCGACCGGACGTCGTCGTGGTCGACAACACGGAGAACGGTGCCACATCCGCGCTCGCCGGGCTCGTCGTCCCCGACCACGAGCGGCTCGACTTCGTCGCGGGTGACGACGACATCGTCCCCGCCCACCAGGGCGGGAAGCACGTGACGACGGTCTTCGTGTCCCCGGATCGGGCGCGGACGGCGGATCGCTCCGGGGCGCTCGACGACGACGCGCCGCTGGCGGCGCACCAGTCCCGGCCGGATCCGTCGCCGGACGAGATGTCCGAGATCCTGGCCGGGTACCGCCGACGGCTGGGAGAGCTCGGCATCGTGGTGGGAACGTGACCGCGACGGGGTCGGCCGCACCGGCGGCGCTCGATGCGCGACGTCGTGCGTACCCTCCGCTCCCGAGAGGAGGCCGGGTCACCGGCGCCGGAGGTGGAAGGTCGCGTAGTTGATCTGGACGTTGATGCTCCGGACGAACAGCACGTCGAACCCGGTCTCGTTCGCGAGCGCCCAGAACTCGTCGATCTTGTACGAGTTGGCCGTGATGTGGCGTTCCCGGTACTCGTCGAGGGACCCGATCGGGCGGAACCTCGGATCGTCGTTGTCGTAGCGGATCTGGACGACGCCCAGCGCGTGCGGCGCGGTCACCTCGTGGATGACCTCGAGGACGGAGCGGCCGTAGCTCTTCGACGGGAAGTGCTGGAAGACAGCGGTGCTGACGAAGAGCTCGATCGGCGAGTCGACGTGGGCGAGGATCTCGGAGGGGTCGTCACGGACGAGGACCGGGCGGAAGACGTCGTCGTAGCCCTCCTCGCGGATCATCCGCTCGGCTTCGTCGAGGTTGCTCCGCGAGATGTCGACGCCGTAGTACCGCTCGGCGATCGGTGCGAGGGCCAGGAGGTTCGTTCCGCCCCCCGGACCCCACTCCAGGAAGGTGCGGCGGCGACCCGCCATCGAGATGGGCGATCCCAGGTAGCGGTGCGTGAGATCGAAGCTCGCCACCGTCGACCGGCCGATCGCGCGCCACCGATCGTCGTCCTCCCAGCGTCCGATGCCTCTCCAGTGCGACTGCTCCCGGCGATACGTCTCGTCGGCCGCCCCCTCCCAGACCTGTCGTGCGACGTGGGTCTCGCAGGAGACGTCAGAGGTCATCTCCCACCCTCCCACCTCGCTCCGAGACGGGTCAACCCCGCGACCGCCGCCCGGCGCCGCCGGCGGGGTGCACCGGAGCCCGCCCCGGGATCGGTACGGTCGGCGGCGTCGAGCCGGAGCCCGTACCGGGAGCAGCGGAGGAACCCATGAAGATCATCGCCCTGTGCGAGAACAGGAACGGCGTCAGGATCGCATCGGAGCTCGTCTCGGAGCGGCCGGACCTGGACTGGACACTTGCGACGACCTTCGACGGGACGGCCGTCGAGGCGTGGGTGGTGAGCGAGTCGCGGACTCGGCTGCCGGATCACGAGGTGGTCGACGTGCTCGGCGACACCGGAGCGATCGGGCACCTCGAAACCGGGTTGGCCGACGTCCTCGCGCAGCGGCGCCCCGACGTCGTGGTCTACTTCAACGACCAGTCCCGGCGTGGTCGCGTGGTGAGCCGCGCGGCGGCGGGCGTCGTCCCACGGGTGCTGATCCAGGACGGCCACCTGGACTTCTGGTTCAAGCGACACGGTGTGGGGCACGGGGACCAGAACGCCCGCTACGGAGCGAGCGACCCGGAGGCGATCTGCGTGTGGGGACCGTCGATGGTTCGCTTCCTCGGTCAGCAGTCGGTGGAGCGCCGCGGGCAGATCCACGTCACCGGGGCGGTCGGCGTCTCCGACGATCCGACGTTCGTGTCCGGGGTGCTCGATCCCCGCGCACGGGTCGCGGACCCGAGTCGACGGCCCCGGCTGCTGCTGCTCGATCAGCCGTTGGCGGACCAGCGCAAGATGGAGCGGGCCGAGTACGAGCGCCAGGTGCTGGAGTCGTGCGAACGGATCCGTGGCGTCGCCGATCTCGCCGTCAAGCCCCACCCGTCGTCGTCGGATCGGCACCTCCGGTGGCTGTCGAGCGTGGACGGCATCGAGCTGCTCGAGCACTCGAGCCTGCTCGGTCCCGATGTCATGGCCGAGCACGATCTCGCGCTCACCTTCTTCTCGTCGACCTACCTCGACGCCATCAGGGCGGGCGTGCCGATCGTGTTCCACGCGCTCGACGGTCTCGACATCGTGATGCCCGACGTGCTGCACCCGCTCGTTCGCAACACCCGCTCGATCGACGAGTTGATCGACGTCTGCACCCACTTCGCCGCCGAGCGCGACCTCGCCGCGAACGCGACGGGTGAGCCGCTCGACCACTTCGTCGTCGTCGGTGGCGATGCCGAGGCGGCGATCGTCGCGGTGATCGAGTCGACGGCGCGAGCGGGGGTCGCCGACGTGCCCCGGCGATCGAGCACCCCGCCGACGTCGACCGACCCCGGGCCCCCCGTCGTCGCGCCGCGCAGCGTCGCCATCCTGGGTGACGACTTCTCGCACCGGACCGGCGTCGCCGTCCCCGTCCGGGCCTTCGCCCGGTGGCTGAGCGGGCGGACGCTCGCCGACGTCTTCTTCGTCGACCTCCGGGCGATCTCGAGCTACGAGGACCTGGTGTACGTCCTCGGTGACGTCGAGACCGTGATCGTCAACAGCTTCGCGCCGCTCTGGCGGCTCCCGAACCGGGTCGACTGGATCCGTCGGCTCGTCCGGTACCGACCGGTGGCGCTCTACGCGCACGAGACCGAGTACGTGTTCCAGGTGGAGGCCGCGGCCCGTGGCCGTCGGCACCGTGAGGTCGTCGATCTGCTCCCGCACGTCCGGTCGCTGTGCGTGTCGAACGCCCAGGCGGTGATGCTGCGCGGTCTGGGCGCTCGCGACTGCGCCGTGGTCTGGAACACGACCCCGGGCTCGGCCGTCGAGCGGCGACGGCGCGACGACTCCGCCGTCCGGATCGTGATGGCGGGGACGGCCCAGTCGCGCAAGGGCGTCGATCTGTTCTCCCGCGTCGCCGAGCGCGCGGCGGAGATGGGGTACGGCTGGGAGTTCCGGTGGGTCGGTCGCGAGGTGGTCACGGGCTCGGAGACGCTGCGATCCGACCGGGTCGAGTGGCTGGGGGCTCTGCCGCACCACCGGGTGCTCGAGGAGCTGGCGGACGCCGACGTCTTCTTCCTGTCGTCGTTCGACGATCCCCAACCGCTCAGCGTCGTCGAAGCGATCCGCCAGCGCCTCCGCATCGTCACCCACGTGGGTGTCGGCTCGCACGAGGTCCTCGACGGGATCTCCGGCTACGAGAGCTTCGAGCGCTTCGATCCCGACGCGGCGCTGTCAGCGATCGAGTCCGTCCTCGGCTCGGAGGTCGACGACGCGCGCTTCGCCGAGGTGGAGGAGCGGTTCTCGATCGAGGAGTTCGGTTCGCGGATGCTCGAGGCGCTCGAGTTCCGCTACTCGCGAGCCGACTGGTCCCGGATCGAGGATCGCCTCGCGGCGCTCCCGCCCGGACCGGACGGCGTCAGCTCCGGATCGTTCTTCGAGGCGGTCGATCGCGGCGATCTCGAGAGCGCCAAGGTGATCGGCTCGCTCATCCTCCGTCGTCGCCAGGCGACGGACGTGTCGCTCGGGCTCGCCGCGATCCACCGCCGGGAGGGACGCAACGACCTGGCGCTGGAGATGCTCGCCGTGACGGTCCTGCGAGATCGGGACCGTGGACGCACCTGGTTGCGCGTGGCCGAGGAGGCGGCGTTGCTCGGCGACAACTCGGTCGCCGTGGTGGCCGCCGGCGCAGCCCGCGCGATCGCGCGCCGTGGCGGCCGGACGCAGGTGGCGGCTCAGGCCGGACGGCTGCAGCGCCGGTCGATCGGTGCCGGATCGAGGGCGACGGTGCGACGGCTCCGCGACGGCCGGGGCCGCTGAACCGCCCGGCCGCCTCGCTCGGTCAGCGCTTCCGCAGCCAGTAGTTCAGAGCCCCGCCACCGAGCCCGGGGTGGTAGCCGGCGGTGACCCGGAAGTCCTCGACCGCGAGGCCGTGGCGGTCGAAGACCTCGCGCGACACCTCGTCGGAGATCACGAGCGGGTGGAGCTCGTCGACCTCGGCGTGCTCGTCGTAGCTCAGGAAGACGGTTCCGGTGGGCTTCACGTACTCGGCGATGTTGCCGATCGCCTGGTCGAACTCGTAGCCGTGATCGAGCGCGTTGATCGAGATGATCAGGTCCCCCGTGCCGACCAGGCTCGGGACGAGGGTCTCGGCCGGGACCGAGTGCAGCTCGTCGGCGAGCTCGAGGTCGTTCCACTCCACCTCCGCCGAGTACTGATCGGCCAGCGGTTCGATGACGGCGATCTTCGACCCCTCGAAGAACAGGGAGCGCAGCCGGCTCCCCGCACCGACGTCGATCACGACCTTGTCCTCCCATCCGGTGGGCTCGAAGCCGAAGTTCCGCCACATCCGTTCGTTGCTGGACTCCCACTCGGTGCCGGAGCGGATGTTCGGCCGCTTGTGGAAGGAGAGCTCCCCCTCCTGCGCGACGTCCTTCCACGAGCCCTGCTCGGCGGTCAGCACCGGCGCGGCCCGTCGTGCGCCGCCGGCGGTGCTGGCGACGGCCTCGGTCAGCTCCGCCACCGTCGTCTGCAGGACGCGCACCTGCGCGCCGAGGTCGGACAGGGACGAACGCACCTGAGCGAGCTCGGAGCGGTGGCTCCGCCCCTCCTCGCGCACGAGCGCGTCCCCACGGGCGCGGCGGACCGCGCCGCTGATCCGATCCTTGAGCGTGTCGATCGCCATGTCGGCGAGGGTAGTGGACGGACCCGCCGCTCCCGGACGACGACGCGGGCCCCGACCGCTCGCACCGCCGGGCGCCCATCGCACGGGAGCGGCACCGCCGGTGCCTAGCCTGCGCGTCGTGCACCTCGACCGGCCGACGACGGGGGACCCGCGGCGATGACCAGCGTCGCCGCGCTCGGAGACAGCGACACCCGCCTCAAGTGGGCGGTGCGGGTCGCGGTGGCGATCTGCGCGGACGTCCCGGGTGCGGCGCCCCCGGTCCCGATCTCGGTCGGGCCCTCGGCGCCGACGCCGAAGCAGCTGTCCTCGATCGGGCTCGAGGTCGACGTCGAGCACCTCGACGACGACGAGTGGGGGGATCGCCTCGCGGAGTTCGACGTCGTCGTGGTGTGCTCGTTGATGTTCCGCCTGAACGGGGTGCTCGAACGGGTCCGTGAGGTCGAGCGTGCCGGGCGGCGGCGGCCGCTCGTGGTCACCGGGTACGCGGGTGTGGTGTACGAGGGCCACGAGATGGGAGCGCTCTGGCGGTCGGGAGCCGACGTGGTGGTGTGCAACTCGCGCCGGGACCACCGGCGCTTCGGCGAGGTGTACGACGAGTTCGGACTCGACCCCGCGGTGCTCGTGCGCGGCGGCCTGGGCGTGCTGCCGCGCGACCGGCCGCCCGCGGAGGTGCTCGCGACCGCCGCGGCGCCGTCCCCCGAGCGCGACGGCCCGATCGTGTTCGCCGTCCAGCCCGACGTGCCGCGCAGCCGCGAGGAGCGGCTCGCGCTGCTCCGTCGCTGGGTCGAGTACGCCGATCGGTGGCCGGATCGACAGGTGGTGGTCAAGCTGCGGTCGCGCCCGGGCGAGCAGACCACCCATCCCGAACCCCACCACTACGAGACGCTCGCCGGGACGCACCTCGCCGAGGTCCCGGCGAACCTCGAGTTCCGCTACGGGGTGATGGAGGGGGTGCTCGACGGCGCTCGGGCGCTGGCGACCGTCAGTTCCACGGCCGCGATGGAAGCGCTGGCGATGGGGGTCCCGACCGTGATCCTCGCCGACTTCGGCGTGCAGGATCGCTACGGCACGCGGTTCTTCCTCCGCTCGGGCCTCATGCGCACCGTGGAGCAGGTCATCGACGACGACATCGGATCGCCCCGACCGGAGTGGCTCGCCGACAACGGCTTCCACCCCGACGACACCCTCGACCACGTCGCCCGGCGGGTCGCGGAGCTGCTCGACGCGGATCCGCCGCCTCCTCCGCGGTTCTTCGAGGAGAGGCGGACGCCGTTCATGATCGACCAGGCGCGCGAGCGCCTCGGTGCGGCCGGCGCGCCGCCGACCGCTCGTCACCGCGTCCGATCGCTCCTCAACGGTCCGCTCCGGCAGCTGTACCTGCGCGTCGACGGGTGGCTGCGCCGATGACCGTGGCCGCCGTGATCCCGGCGCGCGGCGGGTCGAAGGGGGTCCCCGGCAAGAACCTGCGCGCCGTGGGCGGGCGCTCCCTGCTCGCGCGCTGCATCGTCGCCGCCCGCCGCAGCGGCGCCGTCGACGTGGTGCTCGTGTCGACCGACTCCGACGACATCGCCGACGAAGCGCGTCGCCACGGCGCCGAGGTGGTGGAGCGCCCCGCGGCGATCGCGGGCGACACCGCCTCGTCGGAGGCCGCCCTGCTGCACGCCCTCGAGGAGCGCGCGGACCTGTTCGGCTCGCCCGTGGACGTGCTCGTGTTCCTCCAGTGCACGAGCCCGTTCGTCGACCCCGCGCGGTTGGCCGACGCGGTGGGCGCGGTGCGCGACGGGACGTGCGACGTGTCGTTCGCGGTGGTCGAGTCGCACGGCTTCCTGTGGACCGAGACCGACGAGGGGATGCGCGGCATCAACCACCACCACTCCGAGCGGCTCCGCCGCCAGGATCGCCCACGTGAGCGCCTCGAGACCGGGGCGTTCTACGTGATGCGCGCCGCCGGCTTCGCCGAGCACCGGCACCGCTTCTTCGGACGCATCGAGGCGGCCGTGGTCGATCCGCTCCACGCGATCGAGATCGACACCCCCGCCGATCTCGCGCTGGCGCGCCGCGCCGCGCCGATCGTCGATCCGCTCGGGGTGGCGGCGATCGACCCCGCGAGCGTCGACGCGCTGGTGATGGACTTCGACGGGGTGCACACGGACAACACCGCGATCGTCACCCAGGACGGGGTCGAGTCCGCCCGCGTGAGCCGGCTCGACGGGATGGGGGTGTCGATCGCCCGGCGTGCGGGCCTCGCGATGCTGATCCTGTCGACCGAGACCAACCCCATCGTGCAGCGCCGAGCCGAGAAGCTGCAGGTGGACTGCATCTCGGACTGCGACGACAAGCTCACGGCGCTGCGCGGGTGGACGGGAGAGCGTGGGCTGGACCCCGCCCGGGTCGCGTACATCGGCAACGACGTCAACGATCGGGAGTGCCTGGATTGGGTCGGATGTCCGATTATCGTGTCGGACGCACATCATTCGCTGTTCGACACCCGCGCCATCGTCACCACCGCCCGTGGCGGCGAGGGAGCGGTCCGCGAGGTCACCGACCAGCTCGTGACCCCGCACCACCACGCCGACCCCGCGGCAGGAGGAGAACGACCATGAACGCTCTCGACATCGGCGGTCGCGCCGTCGGCGACGGCCACCCGGTCTACGTGATCGCCGAGATCGGCATCAACCACAACGGTGACGTGGAGGTCGCGAAGCAGCTCGTCGACGTCGCGGCCGACGCCGGCTGCGACGCGGTCAAGTTCCAGAAGCGGACCCCCGAGATCTGCGTCCCGATGGACCAGCGCTCGAAGATCCGCCAGACGCCGTGGGGCGAGATGACCTACATGCAGTACAAGGAGCGGACCGAGTTCTGGGAGGACGAGTACCAGCAGATCGCCGACCACGCGGACGGCCGGGGGCTGCAGTGGTTCGCCTCCCCGTGGGATCCGCCGTCGGTCGACTTCCTCGAGAAGTTCGACGTGCCCACCCACAAGGTGGCCTCCGCGAGCGTCACGGACGAACCCCTGCTCGAGGCCGTCGCCGCGACCGGCAAGCCGGTGATCCTCTCGACCGGCATGTCGACGATCGAGGAGATCGACCGCGCCGTCGAGATCCTCGACGGATCGCCGCTGGTCATCCTGCACAGCACCTCGACCTACCCGTGCCCGCCGGAGGAGTCGAACCTGCGCACGATCGCGACGCTGCGCGAGCGCTACGACGCCCCCGTCGGGTACTCCGGCCACGAGAAGGGCCTCCAGGTCACGCTCGGGGCCGTGGCGCTCGGCGCCGTCGCCGTCGAGCGCCACATCACCCTCGATCGCACGATGTGGGGATCGGACCACGCGGCCAGCGTCGAACCCGGTGGGCTCAACCACCTCGTGCGCGACATCCGCATCCTCGAGACCGCGATGGGTGACGGCGTCAAGCGCGTCTTCCCCGGCGAGGAGGAGCCCCGCCGCCGCCTCCGGGTCAGCTGACGCGGTCGGCGGCGGGATCGACCCGCCCGCGCAGCGCCGCTCCGGCGGAGTCGAGGTAGGCGGCCTCCCCGCCGTCGAGCACCTCGGCGAGCCGGGGGGACGCGGCGATCACCGAGTCCTCGTGCAACCGGCGCATCCACCGGAAGTCCGCACGCAGGTCGTGGCCGTACCCGTCGAGGTTCTCGAGCAGGCCGTCGTCGCCGTCCCCCTGACGGGGCCAGGGTCGCCGGTAGCCGACGTCGTAGCGTCGCCCCGTGGAGAACAGGTCGGCGTGGTAGACGGCCACCTCGCTCGGAGCGTGGTGCAGCACGTCGTAGATCATGCGCGGGATCGCGTAGTTGGTCGCCTCGAGCAGGACGGCGTTCTCGTCGGGGCACCGGCGCACCTGCGGGTGACCGTCGAGCGCGGCCGGGATGATCGCCGCGCCCGACGGGCGCACCGCGAGCAGCGTCCGAGGTGACTCCTCGAGGAGGCGCTCGATGCGCTGCGCGAACCTGACCAGGCTGCTGTCGGCGACGTACGCGATCCGATCGGCGCCGACGGACGACCGGTCGTCCGCCAGGACGAGACCCGTCGACAGCGTCGTGAGCACCACGTCGGCACGCTCGATCTCGGCGTCGTGATCGCCCGTCGCGGCAGGTCCGACCACCGCGACCCGACGACCGCGCACCAGCTCGTCGAAGCGGTTCGCGCCCGACGCGGCACGGCCCCGAGCGTTCGGTCCCGCGAACGCGCGCGCCGGATCGACGAGCACCTCGAGGTCGTGGCGCATCTTGGCCACGATCGCTCGGTGGCGGCGGTCGGTGGGACCCTCGCTCGATCGGTGCAGCTCCGCTCGGGCCCGGTCGATGCGACCGAGCGAGACCAGCGCGCGGACGCGGGCGATCGTCGCGGCCGGCGTCGGCGCGGTGTCGAGTCGCAGGAGGAGGCAACGGGCGTAGGCGTCCTTCGCCGCGAACGCGGCGTGCAGGTGACCGTCGGCGACCGCGCGCCAGTGGGCGACCAGCCACGCGTCGCGCAGCTCGGGCTCGTCGTGGACCTCGGCTGCGGCGGCGAGCGAACCGTCGTCGGGGCCGCCGGTGACCATCTCGGCCAACCCGATCGATGCGGCCCGTCCGGTCGCGTCGGCGGCGGCCATCGCCGCGGACCAGTCCTGGGCGCGGATCGCGACCCGCACGAGGTGGTACCGGGCGAGGTCGAAGTCGTCGTCGAGCTCGAGGGCCCGGCGGAGCGAGGCGCCGTGGAGCGCGACGTCGTCGGCGTGGAACGCGCCGCGCCGAGTCGCGACGTGGGCGGCGGTGCGCCCGAGGTGGAACCAGGCCGGGGCGTGGCCGGGGTCGACCCGCGCAGCTCGCTCGAACGCGCTGCGCTCGAGCGGAGCGTCTCCGACGGCGTGGGCGGCGAACCCGAGCTCCATCCACGCCGCGGTCCGCGCGGGGGCCACGACGGTCGCCCGGCGGGCGACGTCGACGCACCCGCGATGACCCCCGGGCCGCTCGACCAGCCCGAGGACGTCGTGGTGCGTGGGACGAGGCGGTCCGGCGTGGCGCAGCGCCGAGCTCAGTCGCTCCCACCCGGTCGGATCGGTCGCGTCCGCCTGCACCGCCCACTGCGCGCAGCGGATGGCGAGGTCGCTCCGGCGCAGCGACGAGGCGACCCCGCTGACGCCGACGAGCGGGCGGACGAGGAGCGAGGCGACGCGGCCGGACCCCCGTGGCCGGCGATCGAGCAGGCGACGCACCTGCGCCGGGTCCCAGTCGGCGGCGTCGGTCTCGAGGACCTCCCGGAGGCGGAGCCCGACGCGGCGCGCGGGCCCGTCGATCAGCGACGACCCCCGCTCGGGACGGGCACGTGCGAGCGCCGATCGCGCGCCCGCGCCCACTACGACGCCTCGTACAGGTCGAGGACCTCGTCGGTCGGTCCGTCGGCCCGCAGCACGCCCTTCTCGAGCCAGATCGTCCGGCTGCACGACCGTCGGATCTCGGCGGTGTTGTGGGTGACCATGAGCACGGTGCCGGCCTCGGCACGGATCTCCTCGACGCGCGCCAGGCTCTTCTCGCGGAACTCCTTGTCGCCGACGGCGAGCGCCTCGTCGATGAGCAGGATGTCGGGGACCTTGAGCGTCGCGATCGAGAACGCGAGCCGCGCCTGCATCCCGGACGAGTAGGTCCGCATCGGGCGAGCCATCGCGTCGCCGAGTCCGGAGAACTCCACGATGCCGTCCATCCGCGCCTCGATCTCGGCGCGCGTCAGCCCGCTGGCGAGCCCGCCGAGCATCACGTTGCGGTACCCGGACAGCTCCTTCTTCAGCGCTCCGCCGACGCCGAGCAGCTGGGCGGCGCCGCGCACCTTCACCGAGCCGGAGTGGACCGCCTGGACCCCGGCGATGGCGCGCAGCAGGGTCGACTTGCCGGACCCGTTCGACCCGACCATCCCGACGACCTCGCCGATGTGCACCTCGAAGGACACCTCCTTCACGGCGTGCACGACGGTCGACTCGCGGTTCTTGAAGCCACGGCTGACCAGGTCGCGCATGCCGAAGTGCCGATCGGAGAACACCTTGTAGCGCACGTCGACGTCGCGCACCGCCACGCTCACCGGCGCCCCGCCGAGCATCGAGGGGGCGAGCTGGGCCTCAGTCACGTGCGTAGTCCTCCTCGCCGGCGCGGAACCACGTGAACCCGACGGTCACGATGACGAGCGACCAGACCACCGCGGAGACGATCAGCGCCGGGTGGAGCGCTCCGCCGAGCGTCGTCCATCGGGCGATCGTGAGCAGGCAGTACATGGGGTTGAGGGTGAACAGGAACTCGACGTCGGGTCGCTCGGCGTAGGCGTCGACGCTGAAGATGACGCCCGATCCGTAGAGCAGGAGGCGGAAGAAGAACGGGAGCACCTGCGTCGTGTCTCGGAAGTGGGTGGTCATGCGCGCGGCGATCATCGCCGCCCCCAGGTTGAACACGAGCTGCAGCGCGACGACGGCGGGGAAGAGCAGCCAGGTGAGCCGTGGCGCCTGACCCCCGATGAGCAGGATCACGAACATCAGCGCGAAGGTCGACAGCGACGAGAGCAGCTCGGTCACGGTCGACGTGATCGGCAGGATCGCACGGGGGAACTTGATGCCCTTCACGATCCCGGCGTTTCCGACGACCGACTTCGCCCCGTCGACGGTCGACTTCTGGGTGAACTGGAAGACGAAGAGCCCGACGGTGAGGAACAGCAGGAAGTCGTCGACGCCGCGGTCGGTCTTCAGCAGGAGCCCGAAGATGAGGTAGTAGACGAAGATCGACAGCGCCGGGTTGAGCAGGTGCCACAGGTTCCCGAGCACGTTGGTGATCTGCCGGTTGCGCAGCTCCTGCAGCGCCACGTACCAGACGTACCCGCGCCGTGCCCACACGTCGCGCACGTAGGGGAGGAGCCGGTCGGACTCGTGGGCGTCGCGCAGCTCCGGCAGACCGGTGGGCGTCGTCGCGGACATCGGTCGCGAGGCTACCGATCGGATGCGACGCCTCCGGTGAGGGGCGAGAGGTCGGCCGGTGCGGGTTCGCCCGCCGAGGGTGCGGGTTAGCGTCGTCGGGGTGTCGGCGCCGACCCTGACCTGGGTGATCCTCACGATGGGGAACCGGCCCGACGAGCTGCGTCGGGCGATCGCGTCGGCGCTCCACGACGATCCCGGCGTGGCGGTCGTGGTCGTCGCGAACGGGGCGGGCCCCATCCGGGTCGACGACGAGCGGGTCGACGTCGTCGAGCTGGCCGAGAACGTGGGAGCCCCCGGCGGGCGCGACGTCGCCGTGCGTCGGGTCCGCTCCGACCTCGTCGGGTTCCTCGACGACGACGCCGAGCTCGCACCGGGCGCCACGGCGCGGATCCGTGGGGCGTTCGCCCGCGAGGGGCGGCTCGGCGCGGTGACCCTCCACCTGGTCGACGAGGACGGGCGCACGCAGCGCCGCCACCTCCCCCGGATCGGCGCGTCGAGCGCGGACGTCGGCGGCGAGGTCGCGCTGCTGCTGGAGGGGGCCTGCGCGATGCGGCGGAGCGCGTACCTCGACGCGGGCGGGTACTTCACCGACCTGATCTACGCCCACGAGGCCGTCGAGCTGTGCTGGCGCCTCGTCGACCGCGGGTGGGCCATCCGCTACCTCGCCGACGTCGAGGTCCTCCACCCCCGCACGCCGATCGGTCGCCACCCCGACGGCTGGCGCCGGACCGGGCGCAACCGGGTGTGGATCGCACGTCGGACCCTGCCGTGGCCCGTCGCCGCGGTCCACGTCGTCGCGTGGCTCGTCGAGGGCGCCCGACGGGCCCCGGCCGGCGAGCCACGTCGCAGCTACCTGGCCGGGTGGGTCGAGGGGTGGCAGACCGGCTCGTTCGACCGTGCGCCGATCGGGTGGCGCACGGTGTGGCGCCTCACCCGCCTCGGTCGGCCCCCGGTCGTCTGAGGTCGCGAGGCGACGACGCAGCCCGGCGGCCCGGTCCGGCGGGGCGTCCGCCGTGGGAGGAGGCCGTTCGTGCCCGACGACGCGGCGCCCAGCGCGTACCCTGCCCGCGTGGCGTCACGACTCCATCGCCTGAGGGGGCTGGTCGAGCGGTACCGGATGGACCGGCGGCTCCCCCCGGTCGTCGCCGACCTGATGTCCGACGTCGCCCGGCTCCGGCGCGACGAGGCGCTCGAGGCGAGGACCGCCGCCTCCCGCTCGGTGCTGCGTCCCTCGACATCCGACGGGCCCGCCCTCGCGACGGGCCGCGACGGGCGGCGCCTGCTCGAGACCGCCGGGGTGCTCGACGTCGCGTGCAGCGAGCTGGTCCACCGCTGCGCGACTCGCGTCGTCGAGGCGCTCGACGTCGCCGGGTGCGAGCCGTTCCTCGTGGAGCGGCGCGACGACGGGGGGCTGGTGGTGGGGGTCCGCCACGACCTGCGAGAGGACGCGCTCGACGCGGTCGCCGCGGTGGGGACGGGCCCCGGGTGGTTCCTGGAGTGGGCCGGCGGGCGCCGCAGCGGGCTCGTCGCGCTCGCCGACGCGCCGGCGTCGCGCCCGGTGCGGCGCGCCCGGTCGTGGAGGATCTTCGAGGCGCGCACGTGGGGGGAGCGGGCGATCGGCGCGCGCCAGGCGGTCGAGGTCGGCTTCTGGCACCCCGGTACCTCCGGGCAGCTCGAGCTGGTCGGCACCCGCGGCCAGGCGCGCTTCGACGAGCGCGCCGAGCCGACGACCGAGGTGCTCGACGGGCATCGCTACCCGGGGCGCTCGGCGTTCCCGGTCGCCGCGGGTCTGGAGCGGATGTCGGACCCGGTCGACCTGGTGTTCACGTGGGTCGACGGCGGCGACCCGACCTGGCAGGAGAGCTTCCGCGAGGCGGCCCTGTCCGAGGGTCGTGCGCTCGACGAGCGCGCCCTCGACGCGGCGCGCTACGAGGTGCGCGACGAGCTGCGCTACGCGCTGCGCTCGGTGTGGGCGAACTGCGGGTGGGCGCGCCGGATCCACCTCGTCACGGCCGGCCAGGTGCCCGACTGGTTCGTCGGCGACGAGCGGGTCCGCATCGTCGACCACTCCGAGATCTTCCCGCCCGAGGCGCTGCCGACGTTCAACTCGCACTCCATCGAAGCATCGCTGCACCGCATCGACGACCTCGCCGAGCACTTCGTGTACCTCAACGACGACATGTTCGTCGCCCGTGCGGTCACCCCGGAGCTGTTCTTCACCCCCAACGGCCTCGCCCGGGTGTTCCAGAGCGACGCTCGCGTCCCCGCCGTCGAGGACCCCGACACCCTCGCCGTCGACACCGCCGCCCTGCGCGGACGGGAGCTCCTGCGCCGCCGCTTCGGCCGGATCGTCGCGCACAAGCCGCTGCACTCGCCCTACCCGCTGCGCCGGTCCGCGATCGGCGACGCCGAGCGCGAGTTCCCCGACGAGTTCGCGGCGACCGTGCGCAGCCGATTCCGCTCGCCGAGCGACCTCAGCGTCGCGGCGTCGTTCGCGCAGCACCACTGCCTGGCGACCGGGCGCGCCGTGCTGGGCGAGCTCTCCAGCGAGTACGTCCACGTCGAGTCGGGGCGCCTCGCGTGGCACCTCGACCGGATCCTGCTCGACGACGAGCTCGACACCTTCTGCCTCAACGCCACCCGCGCCGGGCTGGCGGGCCAGGAGGAGCGCGACGCGATGATCGCCCGCTTCCTCGAGGAGCGCTTCCCGGTCCCGTCACCGTGGGAGCGGACGTGAGCGCGCTCGCGTCCACGGTCGTGCGTCGCGCCTGGAAGGAGTACGCCGACGTCCGGCGGCGGTTCTCGAGGGCCGGTTCGGCCCGCCCGGTGCTCGACCTGGTCGACGCCGCGCGGCGCGACACCGCCGCATGGAACTCGGCGACGGCGGCGGCCCACGACCGCTACCGCGCGACGTGCCCGGTCGCGACCGGCGACGTGGCCGTCGTCTGCGCGACGAACCGGCCCGGGCGGCTCCGCGACGTCGTGGCGAACGTCGCGCGCCAGGAGCTCGTCCCGCGCGAGGTCGTCGTCGTGACGAACGGCGATCGCTCGGGCGCCGCGCTCGACCGCGCCGCGCTCGACGCCCGCCTCGACGAGCTGCGCGCGGTGGTCGAGCGCGTCGAGCTGCGCACGATGGGGGCCGACGCCTCGCTCGGAGCGTGCCTCAACGCCGGGCTCGACGCGACCACGAGCCGCTTCGTCGCCAAGTTCGACGACGACGACCGCTACGGCCCCCGCTACCTGTCGGACGCGCTGCGCGCCCACGGCCACGCCGGCGCCGGCATCGTGGGCAAGCACACCTGGTACGCCCACCTCGTCGAGCGCGACGTGACGATCCTGCGCTTCCCGGGCAACGAGTTCACCTACACCTCCACCCTCGCCGGGGCCACGCTGGTCATCGACCGCGAACGGGTCGGCGACCTCGCTTTCCGCGAGCTGTCGATCGGGGAGGATCGGGCGTTCATCGCCGACTGCAACCGACGCGGCGTCGCCACCTACGCCGCCGACCGCTTCAACTTCGTCGTCGGGCGCACCGCCGAGCACTCCTGGGCGATGTCCGACGACGCCTTCACCCGGCTCTCGATCACGATCGGCGCGGGCGTCCCCCTCGACGAGATCGACCGCTGACCGGGGCCGTGGTGAGCTACCGCGTCGCCCTCCCCGCCGGTGGCACGCGCAGCGAGCTCGACGTGGTCGATCCGTTCTCCACGATGATCCAGCGCCAGCTCCGACGCGGCGGCCTGGCCTCCTACGAACCCGCGACGGCCGCTGCCCTGCTGGCGCTGTTCGAGATGGCCGACGACGGGTTCGCGTTCCTCGACATCGGCGCGAACGTCGGGCTGTACGCCGCGCTGTGCGCAGCGATGTCGTCACCCGGCGCCGTCCACGCGTTCGAGCCTGCCCCGAGCACGGCGGCGGTCGCCCGCTCGCTGATCGCGGCGAACGGGCTCGACGTCACCGTCCACGAGGTCGCCCTCTCCGATGCGACCGGCTCCGCGGTGCTCCACCTGTCGGCGACGTCCGATGCCTCGAACTCGCTCGTGGCGGGGTTCAAGCGCGAGGTCGGCGCGGTCGAGGTGAGCACCGCCCGGCTCGACGACGTCGTCGGCGATCTCGGCGTGTCGCCCGCCGTGATCAAGATCGATGTCGAGTCGCACGAGCCCGAGGTGCTGTCCGGGGCCCGGGGGGTGCTGCGCGATCACCGGCCGGTGGTCGTGATCGAGGTGCTGCGACGTCGCGGTCGCGACCACGGCCTCGACGTCACCCGGGCCTTCGAGGGGCTCGGCTACCGGTTCGTCGAGCTCTCCGCGACCCCCACGTGGGAGGTGCGCGACCGCCTGGTGGGCTCCGGCACCGAGGCGCGCGACTGGTTGGCCCTCCCGTCCGGACTCGACCCGTCGTTCCCCGAGCGGTGGGCCCGGTGGCGAGACCGGTTGGCGGAGTGCGGGCCCGAGCGCAACTCGAGGGTGCCGATCGTCGCGTCGCTGCGGCGATCGTGGTCGGATCGCGGGGTGGCGGGGGTCGCCCGGTCGATCGAGCGGCACCTGCGCGTCACCGTGCTGCCGGCGGCGACGTCGCACGCGGCGAGCGCGACCGGCGCGCTCGCACGGCGGCTCCGCAGGCGCTGATCCTCAGCGCCCCGGCGGTCGCAGGCGCGGACCGGGGTCGCGGTGGCCGACCCACCCCGACAGCAGGCCCGCCGTCCACGAGGCGTGGATGACCGCGAGCACGCCCGCCGTAGCGAGCGGCGACTCGCTGCGCCGGACCGAGACCGCGACGGCCGCGACGTAGGCGGCCGGGACGACCAGCGCCGGTCGCCACCGCGCCCCGAGCGCGAGACCGCCGATCACCCCGACGACCCCGAGCGGCGGGACGACCTGACGCGCCCGCAGCGAGCTCGGGTGGCGCCGAGCGACCACCGACTTCCACCACCCGTACTCGCGGTACTGGCGCGCGAGGCTCCCCCAGGTCGATCGGGGGGTGTAGCCGACGGACAGCTCGGGGTCGAACCACACCGTGCCGCCCGCCGCGCGCAGCCGGATGTTCAGCTCGTAGTCCTGGTTGCGCACGAGCGACTCGTCGAACAGCCCGACGGCCTCGATCGCCGCGCGGTCGAACACCCCGAGGTAGACGGTGTCGACGGGGCCGGGCGCGGTGCCGGTCCGGTGCGCCGCCCCTCCCGTCCCGAGCACCGAGGTCGTCGCCGCCGCGACGGCACGCTCGAACCCCGTCGTCGGTTCGGGGCGCTGCACCCCGCCCACGTTCACCGCGCCGGTGCGACGCATCGTCTCGACCGCTCGCTGCACGTAGTCGTGCGGGAGGCGGCTGTGGGCGTCGACGCGCACGACCACCGGTGCCGACCCGGCGCGGATCGCGGCGTTCAGCGCGCTCGGTGTGCGGCCCGTGGGGTTCGCGATCGCACGGACGTCGGGGGAGCCGGTGACCAGCGCGGCGACGACCTCCTCGGTGCCGTCTCGGCTGGGTCCGACCCCGAGCAGGATCCGCAGCCCGCCTGCGTGGTCCTGCGCGCGGATGGACCCGATCGTCGCGTCGAGCGAGGCAGCGGCGTCGCGCACGGGGACGACCACGTCGACGTCGGGCGACCCCGGCAGGTCGCGCCAGGAGGGAGCGTGCGACGGGGCCGCCGGCGGCGGGGCCGCCGACGGGCGGCGAGCGCCGCCCGGGACGAGGCCGTCAGACACGGCGCGAGAGCACGACCCAGATCGTCCGCAGGAGGATCTGGACGTCGAACACGATCGACCAGTTGACGAGGTACTGGATGTCGTACCCGAGCTTGAACTCCGCATCGGTGTCGTAGCGGCCCTGCACCTGCGCGAGCCCGGTCAGCCCCGGGGGCAGCTCGTTGCGCCGCACGTAGCCCGGCACGCGCTTCTTGATGTCCTCGACCAGCTCGGGGCGCTCGGGTCGCGGTCCGACGAGCGACATCTCGCCGCGGATCACGTTCCACAGCTGGGGGAGCTCGTCGACGCGCATCGAGCGCATCCACCGCAGCGCGGGGACGATCCGGCGATCGTCGAGGGTCGCGAGCTGGGGTCGCCCGTCCTCCTCGGCGTCGACGACCATCGTGCGGAACTTGAAGCAGTCGAACACCCGACCGTCGCGGCCGACGCGGAGCTGGCGGAACAGCACCGGCCCACGTGCGGCGATCCGCACGTAGATCGCGACGCCGAGCACCAGCGGCAGCCACAGCGGAGCGAACAGCGCGGTGACGACGAGGTCGAAGATCCGCTTCAGCTTCACCTTGTGGGTCGGAACGGTGTGCGAGCGCAACGGCACGAACGGCATCCCGCTGATCTCGCGCACCGACTTCAGGCCGAGGAGGGTCTCGCGCGCGCTGACCCGCTGCAGGAACCCGACCCCGGCGGCCTCGAGCGAGTTGAGGGGCTCGGGGTACACCGACCCGAACGCCGTCACGTCGAGCAGCAGCACGTCGGTCGCTCCGTGGGCGACGACCGTGTCGGCCAGGCGGTGGGGTGCGGCCACCCGTGCCGCCACGACCGCGTCGCGATCGCTGACCGCGAGGTGCCGCTCGGCGAGCTCGGTGGCCGTCTCGTCGCCGGCGAGCACCACGCGTGGCGGACCCTGGCGGCGGGTCGCGAGACGGCGCGACACCCCCCGGTTGAACACGAGGACGAACGAGGCGAGAGCGAGGAACGCGGCGAGGTTCAGGCGCGGCATCAGGTAGCGGCCGAGCACGACGAACGCGAGACCCTGCACGGACACCCCGATCGCCGTCGCGAGGATCGCCCGCGGCAGCCACGGCCGCCGGCCCAGGCGCGGCTCGCGCTCGTAGAGACCGGTGAAGTAGTTGACCGTGACGTGGATCGCGCTCGCGATCGAGAAGCCGATGACGTAGTGGGAGAGCGGGTAGTTGTCGGCATCCCAGTCGAGCGAGAACCCGAACCGCACGAAGCTGATCGCGATCATCAGCGCGTACAGGGCGGAGAAGTCGAGCACGCCCAGGAAGCGGAACCCGTGGGACCAGAACCACGTCAGCGGGGTCGACAAGCTCGACGCCACCCTCTCGACCGGGCGCGGGAAATCGCGCGGCGGGCGACGAGACGTCGTGCGGGACACAGCGGCCATGGCGTGCCCAGGGTACCCGAGCGGGGGTGGGGGCCTCCCGAGGTGCGCTCGCCGGATCGCCCTCCGGTCGTGGGGTCCGCGGGCCCCGGGCACGGCGATCGTCGAGGTCGCCGCCGTCGTCGTCGTGTCTGGGGTCCGCTTGTCGAACGGGGCGACGCGAACGTGGTAGACCGACACCACACCGGTCCGGGCGGGCCGGCCGTTCCCAACTCCTCGGAGGAAACATGCCATCAACCGTTCAGCGACGCGTCCCACGGGCGCGCCGGAAGACGATCGCGGCGCTCGCGGGTGCCGGCGGGATCGCAGCGGGAGCTGCGATGGTCGCGGTGACGCCCGCATCCGCCGCTCCGGGCGACGTCGAGCTCCAGCTCCTCGCCTTCAACGACTACCACGGCCACGTCGAGGCCGGGACCCCGGGCGACGTCGGTGACGACGACGCCGGCGGCTCGGAGTACCTCTCGGCCAAGCTCACCGAGCTGCGCGACGGCGCGACCAACTCGTTGACGGTCGCCGCCGGCGACCTGATCGGCGGCTCGCCGTTCTTCTCCGGGCTGTTCCACGACGAGCCGGCGATCGAGACCCTCAACGAGATGGGCCTCGACATCGCCGGTGTCGGCAACCACGAGTTCGACGAGGGCGTCGACGAGCTGCTGCGCATCCAGGACGGCGGATGCCACCCCGTCGACGGCTGCTACTTCCCCGACTACGACCCCGACACCGACGGTGACCAGGAGTTCGGCGGCGCCGACTTCCCGTACCTCGCCGCGAACGTCGTCGAGTCCGGCACGTCGGACACCGTCCTGCCGGCCTACGAGATCCGCGAGGTCGAGGGCGAGCAGGTCGCGTTCATCGGCATGACGCTCGAGGGAACCCCCGAGCTCGTCGCCGCGGCGGGCATCGAGGGATACGACTTCCTCGACGAGGTCGACACCGCGAACGCGCTGGTCCCCCAGATCCAGGCCGACAACCCCGGGGTCGAGGCGTTCGTCCTGCTGCTCCACGAGGGCGGCTTCACCGACCCGTTCGTGATCGACGGCTGCCCCGACGCATCGGGCCCGGTCATCACGATCGCCCAGAACCTGACCTCCGAGATCGACGCGATCGTCTCGGGTCACACCCACCAGCCGTACACCTGCTCGATCCCCGACCCGGACGGGGATCCCCGCCTGGTCACGAGCGCTTTCTCCTACGGCCGGGTCGTGACCGAGATCAACCTCGAGATCGGCGACGACGGCGAGGTCGACCGCTCGACCGCGACCGCCGTCAACCACCCGGTCGTCCAGGCCGCCGATCTCGCGCAGATCGACTCGGTCGAGCCAGCGCGCCTGCTCGACACCCGTGAGGGCAACGACACCGTCGACGGCGAGTCCGCCGGCGGCGGTCAGCTCGCCGCCGGTGACGAGATCGAGCTGCAGATCGCCGGACGCGACGGGATCCCCGACGACGCCGCCGCCGTGGCGCTGAACATCGGCGCCGTGCAGCCCGACGATCGAGGCTTCCTCACCGTGTACCCCTGCACCGACGATCGTCCCCAGACGTCCAACCTGAACTACGTCGCCGGCGAGAACCGGGCCAACCTGACCACGGTCGACCTCGACGACGACGGCGCGGTGTGCATCTACACCAGCGCCGACACCGACGTCATCGCCGACTACGGCGCCGTCGTCCCCGCCGAGGGGTCGCCGCTCGCGGTCGATCCCGTGCGCGTCCTGGAGACCCGCATCGGAGACGAGAACGTGACGGTCGACGGGGAGTCGCAGGGCGGCGGAACCGTCGAGGCCGACTCGGTCACCGCGGTCCGCGTCGCCGGTCGCGCCGGCATCCCGAGCGTCGCTCGGGCCGTGACCGTCAACGTCGGCGCGGTGTCGCCGGCGGCGAAGGGCTTCCTCACGATCTTCCCGTGCGGGTCGGAGCGCCCGCTCGCCTCGAACGTCAACTTCGAGGCCGGCGGGGTCGTGTCGAACAGCGCCACCGTGCAGGTGGGCGAGGACGGCGAGGTGTGCATCTACACCGACGCCGCCACGGACCTCATCGCGGACGTGACGGCCTACGTGCCCTTCGACGGCACCCCGACGCCGTTCGTCCCCGAGCGCCTCGTCGACACCCGTGAGGGCAACGACACCATCGACGGCGAGAACGCCGGCGAGGGTCGCCTCGGTGCCGGCGAGACGCTGACGATCGACGTCGCCGGTCGCGGATCGGTGCCCGACGACGTCGACACGTTGTTCCTGAGCGCCGCGTCGATCCAGGCCGAGGGTCGGGGCTTCCTGACCTTCTACCCGTGCGCCGCCGGTCGGCCGCTGGCCTCGAACATCAACTACGAGGGTGACGACACCGTGTCGAACGGCGTCATCGTCGACGTCGACGACGCCGGCCAGGTCTGCGTGTACACGCAGGTCGCGACCGACCTGATCGTCGACGCGACGGCGGCGACGTCGGTGGCCGATGCTCCGACCCCGCCGACGCTGGCCGAGGAGGCCGTCCGGCCCGATGCCGCCATCACGGCGATCATCGAGAAGTGGCGGCCGCTGGTCGAGGAGCGCTCGAGCGACGAGGTCGGCACGATCACCGCCGACATCGCCCGAGGCGGCGAAGCCGGCTCGGATCGCGGCGTGGAGTCGTCGGCGGCCAACCTGGTCGCCGACGCCCAGCTGTTCGCGACGCAGGTGCTCGACGCCGACCTCGCGCTGATGAACCCCGGTGGCGTGCGCTCGGACCTCGAGTTCGAGGGATCCGACGCCGGCGAGGGTGACGGCGTGGTGACCTACGGCGAGGCGTTCACGTTCCAGCCGTTCAACAACACGCTGGTCGTGCTCGAGATGACGGGGGCGCAGATCGTGTCCGTCCTCGAGGAGCAGTGCCAGCCCGCCGGCGGGCGCCCGTTCCTGGCGCTCGGTGTCTCGGAGGGCTTCACCTTCGACCAGGCGACCACGTTCGACCCGGACACCGGCGAGTGCACCGGGATCACGATCACGAACGTGCAGCTCGACGGGACGCCGCTCGTGCCGGGCGACACCTACCGGGTGACGGCGAACAACTTCCTGGCCGACGGTGGCGACAACTTCGACACCTTCGAGGAGATCGGCGAGGACGGCCGCACGCTCGGCCCGCAGGACATCGAGGCGCTGATCAGCTACTTCGAGGCCGAGTCGCCGGTGGCACCGCCCCCGACCGACCGGATCAACGAGCTCAGCTGAGCACGCTGCGACGCAGCTGACGGCCGCTCGGCCGTCCGACGGGGCCCCGGTCACCCGACCGGGGCCCCGTCGCGTCCCCGGGCAGCGGCGGCGGTCCCGATCGTGGGTGAGGTGGCGCCGGCCCGGGCGACGGCGGCGGTGCGGGTGCGGCGGCGGGGGTGCGGTGCGATCCCAGGAGCGGCCGGCGGCGTCAGAGGTCGCGCAGATCGACGACGCTGTCGCCGGCGACGTCCCAGCGCGGGCGCAGCGTGACCACACCGCTCGTCTCGTCGGTGGTGCCGGCGAGGACGTCGAATCGGGCCGCCTCCTGGAGGTGGTCGTAGGTGTGCATCCGGCCCCACCCGGTCACCTCCGTGTGGACCACGTGCGGCCCCGCGAGCAGCGGCAGGTCGTCGACCACCACGTCGACCGTCCCCCTGCCCGTCACCATCGCCGGCATCGCGCCGTTGTCGCGGCTCGACGGGGCGGTGACCATCGGCCCGCCGAGGGTCTGCAGCCGCAGCGCGAACACGGGCCCCTCGATCGGCTTCGAGGTGTCGAAGTGGAGCCGGAAGGTCACGGTCGAGCCGTTCCGCACCCGGTCGACCGGCTCGCCGTCGACCAGGATCTCGACCCGGTCGACCCAGATCTCACCCGAACCGCGCCGGGCCGGCTCGCCCTCGGCCCTGCGGCCGGTGCCGAGCATCGTCTCGGTGTACTCGTCGATCACGTCGCCGGGCTTGCCCTCGGCGCGCACGCGCCCGTGGTCGATCCAGATCGCCCGGTCGCAGAAGTGCCGGACGTTGCCCGTGTCGTGGGTGACGAGCACGAGGGTCCGGTTCTGGTTGCGGAGGTCGACGAACTTCTCCATGCACCGCTGCTGGAACGTCACGTCGCCCACGGCGAGGATCTCGTCGATCAGCAGCAGCTCGGGGTCCACGTTGATCGCGACCGCGAACGCGAGCCGCACGTACATCCCCGACGAGTACGTCTTCACCGGGGAGTCGATGAACTGCTCGAGTCCGGAGAACTCGACGATCTCGTCGAAGCGGGCCTCGATCTCACGGCGCGCCATCCCGAGGATCGCCGCGTTGAGGAAGACGTTGTCGCGCCCCGACAGCTCGGGGTGGAAGCCGGCGCCGAGCTCGAGCAGCGCGGCCATGCGCTTGTTGACCGTGATCGATCCGGCGTTCGGCCTGAGGATCTGCGCCATGCACTTGAGCAGGGTCGACTTCCCCGAGCCGTTGTGGCCGATGATGCCGAGCGCCTCGCCGACGCGCACCCGCAGCGACACGTCGCGCAGGGCGTAGAACTCCTCGTAGCGGTTGCGTCCGCCGGTCGCGACGAACTGCTTGAGCGAGTTGGCCCGCTCCTGGTGGACGCGGAACGTCTTCGAGACGTCGTCGACCGAGAGGGCGATCTCGTCGCCGGCCGGGTCCCCCGAGGCGGTGAGGCGGGCGAGCAGCGACATCAGAGCTCCTCCGCGAAGCGCGGCGACAGGCGGCCGAAGACCCAGGCACCGAGGCCGAACACGGCGACCGAGTACACGGCGACCTGCGCCCACCGCTCGATGCTCGGCCAGTGCCCGTCGTAGAGGATCTCCTGCGAGGCGCGCACGAAGCTGCCGGTCGGCCCCCAGTTGGAGATCGCACGCAGCCAGGCGAACTGGATCTCCTGGACGCTGTAGATGATCGGGCTGGCGTAGAAGAGCAGCTGGGCCACGATCCCCCACAGGTAGTTGATGTCGTGGAAGAACACGTTCGCCGCCGACAGCATGAGCGACACGCCGACGGTGAACAAGATGACGAAGACCAGCAGGACCAGCATCGGTGCGAGCCAGGGCAGCACCATGTGCCCGGCGATCAGGAACACGACCGTCAGCACGGCCAGCTCGATCAGCAGCGTGATCAGCTGGGCGAGCACGATCGACAGCACGAGGTGCTCGTGGGGGAACGCGACCTTCTTGATCAGGCTGGCGCCGCCCTGGACCGACCCGATCGACGCGGTGACCGAGATCGAGAAGAACTGGAACGGGAGCAGCCCCGCCAGGAAGTAGAGCGGGAAGTTGTCGAGCCCGCTCGGGTCGCCGACCGGAGGGGGGCGGTTGAACACGTACAGGAAGATGACCGAGAAGATCACCATCTGGCTGACGGGGTTCAGCAGGCTCCAGACCCACCCGAGGACCGACTTGCGGTACCGGGTCCGCAGCTCCTTCATCGACAGGAGGTAGAGGAGGTTGCGGTGCGCGACCGCCGTCCTGAGCGACATGCGACCCACGACGCTAGTGGGGGCGCCCAGGTCCTCCACGTGACCCGGTGGGGCGCCGTGCACCGGTGCCGGCGCTACGTTGCGTCGGTGGTCGGTGACGAGGCGGACGGCGCGCACGGCGCCGGCGGGGACGCCACCGGGCGACGGGCCGCACCGGACCCGGACGCCGTGTCGGACCCGGACGCGCCGCCGGGGACCGCGCCCGACGGGGCGGCCGCGTGGGAGCGCATCGACTGGATCGCCTGCGCGGTGATCGTGGCCGCGGCGTTCGTCCTCGTCGGGCTGCACGCCCGGGCGTACCCGACGCTCTCGCCGATCGACGAGCTCCAGCACATCGACTACGTGTTCGAGGCGGGCCGGTTCGAGGTCCCCCGGATCAACGACCGCGTCGGTGACGAGGCGATGCGCGAGGCGGCGTGCCGCAGCGTCGACTCGCCGAACTACGTGGGGCCCCCGTGCGGGCTCGACGCGTACCTCCCCGACGAGTTCCAGGAGCGCGGGGTCAACACCGCCGCCACCCAGTTCCCGCCGTACTACACGGCGACCGGCCTGATCTCGCGGGCGGTCGCCGCGACCGGGGTCGTCGACAGCCAGGTCACCGCGGCGCGCATGGTCGGTGCGCTGTGGGCGGGGGCGGCGTGGTCCGTGATCTGGTACGTGCTCGCCGTGCTGGGCATCCCCCGTCCCAACCGGGCGATCGTCGTCGCGCTGCTGATGGCGACGCCGCTCACCCTGTTCCACGCCGCGACCGTGAACGCCGACGCGATCCTCCTGCTCACCGGCGCCGTCGTGACGCTCGCGACCGTGCAGTTCGAGCGCCGGCGACTGAACGGGTGGCTCGTGCTGCTCGTGTACGGCGCGACGTTCTTCGTCGAGGCGACGAACGTCCTCGTGGTCGCGGCGTGCGGCACCTACCTGCTGGCGCGGGTGACGTTCGGGTCCGGCGCCTGGACCCTCCGGCGCGCTCTGCCCGTCCTCGTCCTGCCGGCGATCCTGGTGCTGAGGTTGCGGATCGCGCGCCCCCTCCACCGCGCCCTGTTCCCTCCGTCGCCGCGCGAGGTCACCGCACCGATGTTCACCGAGCGCCGCGTCGACGGCGTCGACTGGGATCGGGTGCTGCAGCAGATCGACGCCACGTTCACACCGGTCGCGCGCGCCTACAACCCGCCGTTCCTGCGATCGCAGATCACCTACGCCCTGATCGGGCTGACCAACTGGCTGCTGATCGCGACGATGTTCGTCACCGCCGTCGGCCTCGTCGCCCACCGTCGGACCGTCTGGGCGGCGCGGGTGACGATGGTGGCGCTGCTGGCCGCCGGGCCGTTCTACACCTTCTCGTTCGCCTACTTCAGCGGTTCCGACTTCCCCGCGCCCGGGCGCTTCGGCCTGCCGCTGATCGCGCTGATCGCGGTCGCTGCCTCGGCCGCGCTCGACACCCGCCCGGCGCGCCTCGTCGCCGGCACCCTCGCCGCGATCTCGATGGCGTACACCGTCTGGCTCCTGCTCACCCCGTGATCGGTGCCCGACCGGTGCGGCGCATCGGGGTGCCCGACGACGGGTGCGCACCGGTCGGCGACGTCGGACCGGTGGTTAGGGTTCGGGCGATGGAGCACGAGCGGTCGGGCACGATCGAGGAGCGGCTCGACGACCTCGAGGAGGAGTCGAGGGCGCGGCACGCCGAGCTGCGCGCCGTCCTCGACTCGATCCCCCCGGCGGTGTCGCGTCGAGCGCTCGTCGCGTCGGCCGTGCGCGACCTGCGCGAGACGCCGCGTCGGTGGCGCCTCCCGGTCGTCGCCGTCCGTCGCCTGGCCGAGGGGCTCGGGCGCCGAGCGCGACGAGCGACGTCGTCGGCCACCGACCGTCGATGAGCGAGCCCGGTGTCGGCGTCGCCCGGCTCCGCCCGGTCGAGGTGTTCGTCTCCCCCAACGGCAACGCGTTCATGCGCGACATCGCCGACTGGCTGGTCGAGGCGGCGGCGCTGACCGGCCGGCAGGCCCGGATCGTCGACGATCGCCTCCCCGGGGCGGGCGGCACCACCGACCTGGTCGTCGCGCCCCACGAGTTCTACGCGCTGCGCGACGACGTCGAACCCGCCCGGCGCGCCGCGGCGCGTCGCAGCATCCCCATCTGCACCGAGCAGCCCGGCACCACGTGGTTCGAGGCCACGGTCCACCTGTGCGCCGGAAGCCCGCTGGTCGTGGACATCAACGAGGTCGGTGCCGCGGCGCTCGAGCGGGAGGGGTTCGACGCGCACCGCCTGCGGTTGGGGGGCGTCCCGTCGATCGACCGGCGCCACGACGGCTCCGGCGAACGACCCGTCGACGTGGTCTTCCTCGGTGCCGCGACCGATGCCCGCGCCGCCGCGCTGTCGCGCCTGGCTCCGGTGCTGTGGCAGCGGCGCAGCGAGATCCGGCTGTTCAGCTTCGGTCGCCCGATCACCGGCGACGAGCCCGGTGTCGTGTTCGGCGCCGACAAGTACGACCTCCTCGCCCGCTCGAAGCTGCTCGTCAACCTCCATCGCGGCGACGACGGGGCCGCCGGCTACTTCGAGTGGGCGAGGATGGTCGAGTCGATGGCGAACGGGTGCGTCGTCGTCACCGAGCCCTCGATCGGCCACGAGCCGCTGGTCGCCGGCGAGCACTTCGTCGAGACCACCGTCGATCGCCTCGCCGACGACGTGGTCGCCCTGCTCGACGACCCAGACGGGCGCGCACGGATCGCGGCGCGCGCCCATCGAGCGGTGATGGTGGAGCACCCGCTCGTGGACGAGGTGGCGACGCTGCTCGCACGGATCGAGGCGATCGGGCCCACCGAGGACGTGCCCGTCGGCGTCGTCGGTCGGCTGGGCCGGTTCCGCGGCGCTCGGCGTGCATCGCGTCGCGGGCCCCCGGAACCGCTGCTCGGCGCGTTCGAGCCGCATCGGGGCCTTCGGCGCGCGGTGTACGACCAGCTCCTCGCCGAGATCGACCACGCCCGCCGGCTCGGGGAGCTGCGCTCGCAGATCGAGCACGGCACCCCCGACCACGTCGCGGAGGCGACGACACCGGCCTGGAGCTCGGCGAGCGCCGAGGTCACGGCGGTCGTGACGCTGCACGACTACGCCGACGTGGTCGTCGAGGCGCTCGACTCGCTCGCCGGCTCGCACGACGTCGAGCTCGAGGTGGTGGTGGTCGACGACGGCTCCCGCGACGGCGGACCCGAGGTCGTGCTGGACTGGATGGCCGCGCACCCCGACGTCGCGGTGCTGCTGCTGAGCCGTGCCGTCAACCGGGGGTTGACGCGGGCGCGCAACCTCGCGATCAGCCGGGCGCGCGCCGAGCTCGTGATGGTGGTCGACGCCGACAACCAGGTGTACCCGAGCTGCCTGCGCCGGCTCGCGGACGCGCTCGACCACGACCGCGACGCGGCGTTCGCCTACTCGACGCTCGAGGCGTTCGGCGCCCACCCCGGGTTGCGCAGCGCGCAGGGGTGGCACGTGCCCTGGCTGTGCGAGCGGAACCACATCGACGCGCAGGCGATGATCCGACGCGACGTGATCGATCGCCTCGGTGGGTACCGGGTCGACGACGCCACGTACGGCTGGGAGGACTGGGACCTGTGGCTGCGGATCGCCGCGGAGGGCGGCCACGGGGTGCACGTCCCCGAGATGCTCGGCCGCTACCGCACGCAGCCGGGCTCGATGCACTCCCTGACGAACCTGGCCGCAGCCGACCTCCGCGCCGACCTGATCGCACGCCACCCGGATCTCCCCTGGCCCGAGCGCACCGCGACGGGACCGCCCGGCGCCGCGTCGCACCACCGCTCGACGAGCGGCGCGTAGCGTGCGGGAGATGACGGCGGTGCCTCCCGAGGTGAGCGATCTGAGCCGCGCCGAGCTCGTCGCGGAGGTCCGGCGACTGCGCGGGCTCGTGGGCCCGTCGGAGCGGTCCTACGCGGCACGCGTCGACGAGGTGCGCCATGCGTCGGACGCGGTGCGCGCCGCCGAGGCGGCGAACGGCGAGCTGCGCGGCGAGATGGCGCGGATGGAGAGCGACCTCGGACGGCTGCGTGCGAGCCAGGGTCGGATCCACCGGCTGATCGTGCACCGCCTCCGAACCCTCGTCCGCGTGGGGCGATCGGCGGTCGGCCGCCTGCGGTCGTGACCGTCGCGACCGATCGAGCGCGTCGGCGCCCGGTGGTGCTCAGCGTCATCACGCCGGTCGGCGATGCGCCCCCCGCCCAGCTCGCCGACTGCCTCCGCTCGATCGCGTCGCAGCGGCTCCGCCGGCGGCACGGGGCCGTCGAGCACCTCGTGGTCGTCGACTCCTCGCTCGACGACGCCCGGCACGAGATCGTCGCGTCCGCGGCCCGGGCGGGCTCGATCACGTCGGTGCGGACCGCGCACCGCGCGACCTCGGCGGCGGGCCTCGACGCCGCCGTCGAGCGCGCATCGGGGAGCCACGTGGCGATCGTGCGCGACGGCGACGTCGTGGCACCCGGCGCGCTCGCGATCCTCCTCGACGGCATCGACGACCCCGGGCGGGTCGGCGGGCGCGAGTGCGGCCCGAGCGCGGACGACCCGGTCGACGTCGTGTACGCCGACCACGCCTGGCTCGACGGTGGGGCCGGTCGCCGCCACGACGCCGCCCCCCGGGTCGATCCGTCCCTCGATCGGGTGCGGCCCGAGCTGGTCGCACGCAAGCCGGCGTGGTCTCCCGAGCGCCTCCGGACGCACGACTACGTCGTGGCGCCGGTGCTCCTGCGCCGTTCGCTGCTCGCCGAGATCGGCGGCCTGCGTGGCGACCTCGACGGAGCGCTCGGCCACGACCTGCTGCTGCGGGCGGGGGAGGTGGCGCGCCGCATCGTCCACGTCCCCCACGTCGCGCTGCACCGCCGCTCGCCGGTGCCCGCGCCCCTCGCGTCGACGCGCGAGACGGCAGCGGCGGTCGGGGAGCACCTCGAGCGCATCGGCCTCGCGAGGTGCCGGCCCGAGCCGCCGGTGAGCGTCGTCATCCCGACCAACGGGTCGACGGGGGAGGTGTGGGGCGTCGAGCGGTGCTTCGTCGTCGAGTGCGTGCGCAGCATGCTCGAGCGCTCCACCCACCGCGAGCTCGAGTTCGTCGTGGTCGTCGACGCCTCGACGCCCGCCCCCGTCATCCGGGTGCTGCGCGACCTGGCGACCGAGCGGCTCACCCTCGTGCCCTTCGACCGGCCGTTCAACTTCTCGGAGAAGATCGACGCCGGGGTGGCGGCGGCGAGCGCGGACCTGCTCCTGCTGCTCAACGACGACACCGAGCTCGTCGACCCCGACGGCGTCGGTCGACTCGTGGCCACCGTGCTCGGCCCGGCGGAGGGCGCGCAGGGACGCTGGGGCGACGTCGGCATCGCCGGCGCCCGCCTGCTCCACGACGACGGCACGCTCCAGCACGGGGGCGTGGTGCTCGACGGCCACGCCGACCACGTGTGCCGGGGGTGGCCCGGTGACACCCCCGGCCCGGCCCCGACGTACCCGCTGGCCGGAGCGCACGAAGCGAGCGCGGTGACCGCGGCCGCCGCGCTGGTGCGCCGCGACGTGTACGTCGAGGTCGGCGGGATGGAGACGGCGCTGCCGCTGAACTTCAACGACGTCGACCTCTGCGCGAAGGTGCGTGAGCGGGGTCACCGCATCGTGTACCGGAGCGACGCCACCTGGTACCACTTCGAGAGCCGGACCCGGGTGCCCGTGGTGCTCGACCGGGAGACGGCGTTCGTCTACGAGCGCTGGGGGCCGACGCTGCGTCGAGATCCCTACTACCACCCCGCGCTGATCCCGGCGCGCTTCGACTGGAGCGAGGCGGACCACGACGTGGCGCCCGCGCCGTTCGAGCCCGCGGTGCTGGCCGACGCCGTCGCGCGCAACCTCGCCGCCCTGCGCGCACGCGCCCGGCGCGGGCTCCGGTGTGCGCCGTCGGGGGTCCGAGCCGACCGGTGAGCGTCGATATGCTCCCGCCGTGGACGACCGCCAGGCCGAGCTCGAGCGGCTGAGGGCGCTGGTGGGCCCGTCGGAGCCCTCCTACGAGGCGCTGCGGCGAGACCGCGACGAGTCGATGCGCGTCGCGCGCCAGGCGCTCGCCGAGGTCGGGGCCCTGCGGGGCGACATCGTCGACCTGCGGGTGCAGGTGTCGCGCGCCCGCCAGGACCAGGAGTACCGACAGGTCGCCGCGGCGATGAACCCCGTCCAGCGCGCCGCGTACCGCGCTCGCCGTCGCTGGGCGACGTCGGTGAGGCCGCGGCTCGCGATCCTGGTGCGCCGCGCGAGACGGGTGCTGGCGCGTTGAGCCCACGCTTCAGCGTGATCACCGCGGTGTTCGACCCCGAGCCCGACCACCTCCGTGAGTGCGTCGCCTCGGTCGACGCCCAGCTCCGTCGGGCCGACGTGGCCGCCGGCGGGGTCGAGCACGTGCTCGTCGACGACGGGTCGCGCCGTGCCGACGTGCGCGCCGTCCTCGACGACCTCGAGCGGTCGAGCCGCCGGCGCGGCGGGGCCGTCCGCCGCGTGATCCGGCGGCAGCGCAACGGCGGGATCGTCGCGGCGTCGAACGACGCGCTCGCCGCGGCGAGCGGTGAGTTCGTCGTCCTGCTCGACCACGACGACGTCCTCCACGCCGACGCGCTCGCGAGCGTCGCCGCCGCGCTCGACGCCGACCCGGGATGCGACGTCGCGTACAGCGACCACGACCTCCTGCGCCCGGACGGACGTCGGGCGTTCCCGCTGTACAAGCCCGACTTCTCGCTCGAGCGACTCCGGTGCCACAACTACATCACCCACCTCGTCGTCGCCCGGCGCTCGCTCGTCGAGGACGTCGGCGGGTTCACCCCCGGGATGGACGGCGCCCAGGACCACGACCTGATGCTCCGCCTGGCCGAGGTCGCCGCCCCCTTCCACCACGTGCCCGAGGTGCTGCTGCACTGGCGCCAGGCGCCGACGAGCTCGGCGCTCGACAGCGCGAACAAGCCCGCGGCGATCGACGCCGAGGTGCGCGCGGTCGGCGCCCACCTCGCACGCTGCGGGATCGAGGCCGATGTCCGGGCCACCGAGCTCCCCGGGATCGTGCGCTCGGAGCACGCCGTCGTGGGGCGCCCGACCGTGTCGGTCGTCATCCCGACGCGCGGGTCCCGGGGGCGGGTGTGGGGAGCCGAGCGGATCTTCGTCCACGAGGCGGTGGCGTCGATCGTCGCCGACCCCGACGATCGCGTCGAGGTCGAGTTCGTCGTCGTCCTCGACTCGGGCACCGAGCCGGTCGTCGAGCGCGGGCTGCGCACGATCGCCGGCGACGCGCTGCACGTCGTCGACCACGACCGGCCGTTCAACTTCGCCGAGAAGATCAACCGCGGCGTCGAGGCCGCGAGCGGCGAGTTCGTGCTGCTGCTCAACGACGACACCGAGCTGATCGACGCCGGCAGCGTCTCGGAGATGGTCGGTCTCGCCCAGCAGCGCGATGTCGGCGTGGTCGGTGCCCGGCTCCTGTTCGAGGACGGGACGCTGCAGCACGGCGGGCACACGTACCACGGCACCCTCACCCACGTGATGCTCGGCTGGGACGGGGCGCACCCCGGTCCCTACGGGCTGCTGCGGGTGGTGCGCGAGTGCGCCGGGGCGACCGCCGCGGCGTGCCTGATGCGCACCGAGGTGTTCCACGAGGTCGGTGCGATGAGCACCGAGTTCGCGCGCAACTACAACGACGTCGACCTGTCGATGGCGGTCCGCGCCGCCGGGTACCGCATCCTGTGGACGCCGTGGGCGAGCTGGTACCACTTCGAGAGCCGCAGCTTCACCCACCCGATCGACCCGGCCGAGACCGCGCTGATCGAGCAGCGGTGGGGGCCCGAGCTGTACGTGGACCCGTACGCGAACCCGAACCTGACCCCGGGGCGCAACGACTGGCTCGAGCTGCCCCTGCGCTCGGGGGCCCCGGCCTACGAGAACCTCCCCGACGGCCGCCGGTCCTGGGGCTGAGCGCCGGGCCGGATCAGCGTGCGGTGCGTCGCCGCACGGCGCGGCGCGCCCGCCGGGCGTGGGCGGCCAGGCGCTCCTCGATCGGCGCGACGAGCAGCGGGTCGTCGGGGCCGAGACGCCAGCAGCGGAACGCCACGGTGACCTCCACCGAGCGCACGTGCGCCCCGAGGTCGGCGTCGACCGGCAGGACGAGGTGCCCGCCGTCGCGGCGCACGAACCGTCGATCGCCGACGCGCCGGGCACCCACCCACACGATGCCGTCGTCTGCGAGGTCGTCGATGCTCACCGGCGGCGGGTCGAACTCGAGGTCGGTTCCGAGGCTCAGGGCGAGCTCGGCGACCTCGACGATGGCGGGGTGGTCCCCGACGTCGACCCGCACGGCGCGCAGGGAGTCGACCTCGGCGTCGAGGTGGATCACCGACCACCCGCCGGGGAGGGGGAACACCACCCGAGCGCACTGGGCGGCGGGCGGGTCGGAGCCGATCGAGAAGGCGGACACGCTCGCCACCCCGTTCTCGCCGATCGGGCACAGGTCCTCGAGGGCGACGCCGGCGACGTGGGCGCCGAGCTGCGCCGCCATCGTCGGGTTGTGCTGCGCGGCCAGCCCGGCGATCCACTTGCGGCCGGTCGGGTCGAGCGACGTCGCGTCGCGCGCGGTCGAGTAGCGGACACGGGTGGCGAGATCGCCGCCGGCGATCGTGCGGTGGTCCGTGCCGGCCACGTCGTCGTGCGGCCAGGATCCGAGCACCGATGCCATCGTGGGGTCGGGCGTCGACACCACCTCGGCCAGCGCCTCCGCGAACGCAGCGCGCAGCCCCGCATCGGACCAGCGGGGGTCGTCGAGGCCGCCCGGGGACCCGTCGACCAGGCGCCCCACGACCGACCGCATCGCTCCCTGCGCGGTGGTCAGCGAGCGCGGGACCGGGTCGTGGTCGACGGGCCGCGTGACCGGGTCGCCCTCGGCGGAGACGTCGATCAGGGTGCCCGTGGCCGGGGTCATGATCCGCTCGACGGTGTCGGCGTGGTGGGCGACGGCGCGGCTGCGTGCGGCGGCGACGGGGTCGTCGAGCTCGCTCGGCAGGTACGACATCATCCGCGCCCCGCGCCGGACGCGCTCCTCACCGGCGCTCGACAGCGCGAAGTAGAGCCCGATCGGCTCGTCGTCGATGCCGTCCGCGCGCAGGATGCGCCCGAGGCCCTCCTGGATCGTGCCGCCCCACCCCACGTCGGCGACGACGAGGGGGCCGTCGTCGAGCACGAGGCGGTCACGCAGGTAGCGCAGCACCCGGCGGCGCAGGTCGGCGGACCCGGCCCGGATCTGCGCCCGGGTGCCGGGATCGGATGCGAGGCGTGCGCAGGCGTCGGGCAGGGCGGCCGGCTCGATCCGCTGCGCGCCGAGGACGCGACGGACGTCGTCGGGATCGCACCCGAACGCGCCCACCACGTGGTCGACGGTCAGGTCGGCGCGCCGGGCCAGGGCGGTGAGGATCTCGTCCGCGGTGCCGTCGACGACCGCGGCGCGCATCGTCACCCACCGCGACACGTGCAGCGGCGTCGCCGACGGGCCCGCCGGCGCCGTCGCTCCCATCAGCTCGGCGATCGTCGCGCCCTCCCGGAGCAGGCAGTGGACGGTCCCGGCGCCGAGGTCGGCGGCGGTGTCGGCGACCCACCGGGCGAACCCGGCCAGCGCGGGGCCGATCGCCGCGCCGTACTGGGCCGCGGCGTCGCCGTCGTCGACCACGTCGGAGACGAGCGTCGCCCGGACGGCGGCGGAGATCCCGAGATCGGCGCCCGTGCTCCGCGACCAGGCGCGCAGCGCCGCGTGCGGCATCGCCACGTGGCGCCGGTCCGATGCGACGTCGACGTGCAGCACGTGGGTGCCGAGGTCGGTGGCGGTGGCCACGTCGGCCACCTCGTTGTCACCGAGGTGCAACGTCGCGGTCGGTTCGACCCCACGTGCGGCGATCGTCCGCGCGAGCAGGCCGTGCGCCTTGCCGAGGCGGTGGTCGGCCGAGGTGACCACGTCGTCGACGAGTGCGGTGTCGACGCCGGCGGCCGCGAGGAGGCCGCGCAGCTGGTCGGCCCCGAGGTAGATGTCGCTGACCAGCACGACGGGGACGCCGTGCCGGCGCGCCAGGCGGATCAGCTCGAGCGTCTCGGGGATCGGACGGAGGTGCTCGGCTTCGACGGCCAGCTCGGCCTCGACGTGGCGCTCCACGCCCGCGTCGAGGCCCCACGGCATCCGCTCCCAGATCTCCTCGAGGGTGCACTCCGGGGCGACCACGTCGGGGTGGGACTCGATCTCGACCCGGGGATCGCCGATCCGCTCGTCGACGACGTCTCCGGCGGGCACCGAGCGGTCGACGGCGTGGAGCGACTCGGCGAGCAGCCGTCGCCGGGCGCCGCGCGACCGGTGGTCGCGCGCTCGGCGCTCGGCCTCGCGGCGCGCCGCGGCGAACATCGGGGGCGTCACCCGCTCCGGCAGCGCTCCGTCGTCGAGGAGGCGGCGCCCGAGCACGACGAACAGGTCGCTGGGCGTGGCGACCGGCCGGGTCACGACGGTGTCGAACACGTCCGACGTCACCAGCTCGATCTCGCCTCCGACGACGAGGCGGCGCGCGGTCGTCGACGGGTGGGTCACGTGGTGCACGAAGGCGGACGTGCCGGTCGTCGCGAACCGCTCCCGCCGCAGCTCGGGGCGACGTCGCGCCGCTGCGGCCAGCTCGGCGTCGAGGCGGTCCCGCGCATCGGGTCCGTCGGAGCGGACGCCGAGCAGCGACTCCACGCCAGCGGGCAGCTCGACCTCGAGCACGGCGGCCGGGTTCCAGATCGTGGCCCGACCCGACGCGGCGAGGGTGGCGCACAGCTCGGCGACCGCGACGTCGAGACCGGCGTCGGTCGCGAGGCCGCCGGCCTCGAGGTAGGTCGCGCGCTCGACGACGAGGCCCTCGGGAGCGACCGCGCTCGCCTCGCGCGCGACGAAGAACGCACCCCACGGTCCCGCCTCGTCGGGGTCCACCCCGACGAACGGATCGGCCAGGGTGTCGCCGACCGTGCGACCGACGCTGAGCACGGTCGTGCGATCCCCACCCGCCCCGTCGGAGGCGGCACGGACGACCATCGGGCCGACCACGCCGACGTCGGCGCGCACGGCGTCCGCGACGAGGGGAGCGGCCCAGCGGGTGCCGTCGCCGGCGGACCGGGGGACGAGGCACACCACGTCGGCGGTGGCGGCGCGGATCGCCGCGTCGACCTCGGCGGCCGATGCGCCCCCTCCGACCGGGATCGGCGCGACCGTCGCATCGCACGGCGCCGAGACGAGCCGGACCGAGGTGGTGGGCGCCCCCCGGTGGAGCACGGTCGTCGCCGTCGCCGAGATCCCGCGTCGGTCGAGGGCGGCCTGCGCGCAGCGCTCGACCGCGGCGGCCATCTCGGGCTTCTCCGACGCGTCGAGGGCGCTCGACCCGGCGATCGCCCGCCACGAGTAGAGGATCCGGGGGATGTGTCCGACCCCGCGGCCCGCTCGGTGCGCGCCCTCGATGACCCGCAGGTAGAAGTCGTAGTCCTGGGCGGGTTCGAACTCGGCGCGGACCCGCAGGTCCCCGATGGCCCCGCGTCGGGCGGCGACGAGGTGGGCGAGGTAGTGGTGGCCGAGGTGGCGGCGCGGGCTGTGGTCGGGTTTGTGGTACTCGGCGATCACCCGACCCTCCGCGTCGATCGTGCGCTCGTCGGAGTAGACGACGTCGTGGTCCGGGTGGCGCCCCAGGTGGTCGAGCACGGCGTAGACCGCGTCGGGGTCGATCACGTCGTCGTGGTCGCAGATCGCCACCACGTCGCCGGTCGCCGCGTCGATCCCGTCGTTGGTGGCGGCAGCGATGCCGCCGTTGACCGCTCGGGTGATCAGGCGGCGACGGGGGTCGACCGCGACCCAGGCCGCCAGCAGCTCGACGACGTCGGGGCGCGCCGAGGCGTCGTCGACGACCACGCACTCCCACCAGGGGCTCGTCTGCGCCGCGATCGCGTCCAACTGGGCGCGCAGCGCGCCCGGCGGTGGATCGTGGACCGCGAGGACGAGCGACACGACGGTGCCGGCTCCGCGCGACGGGTCCGTCCTCGTGGAGATCACCGCCATCGGCGTGGATCGTACGCTCCCGTGCACGCACCGGCGCGGCGTCGCCCGCCACCTCGGCTCAAGGACGTCGGCCGGGGTGCCGACACCCTGGTGTGCCCTCGGCGTTCGGACCCCCCACGATCACGCTCCGGCCGCCCCTCGACGCCCTCGACCAGCTCGTCGAACCGCTCGACCCCGGGGAGCTCCAGGTCCTGCGGTCGCTCGCCACCCTGGGTCCGGGGTGGACGGTGTACACCAAGCCGCGCGTCGGGCTCGACCGCCTCGACTTCCTGGTGTTCCACGACGTCCACGGCGTCTGCGCCATCGAGGTCGTCGGCTGGACTCCGGACCGGGCCCGCCCCGGCGAGCACGGCGACGTCGAGCTCCTCGGCTCGGACGGCCTGTGGGCGCCCACCGCCGCGGATCCGCGGCTGGTCGCGAGCCGCACGCGGGCGTCGCTGTTCGACCAGTTCTACGCGCTCCCCGAGCACGGGGGGACGCCGACCTCGGCGATCCGCGCGGTGCTCGTGCTCCCGGCCCTCACCACGGCCCAGGCGCACGCCCTGCTCCCGGTCCGGCCGCCGGACGAGCCGGAGAGCCTGGTCGGGGTCTTCGGTGGTGACACGATCGCGGAGGCGGCGCGCGACGTCGTGGTCGGGCTGGGGTGCGCCGTCCCGCCCGCCCCGTCGCTGTCCAAGCTGCGGCGCCACATCAACGCCTCCGAGCGCATCCGCAGCACGCGGGCCCCGGCGTGGTCGAGCGACGGTGTGCGCGACCTCGCGCTCAACCCCGGCGGCGAGCTGACGCGCATGGTGCGCGGTGCCGCCGGATCGGGCAAGTCGTTCGGTCTGACCGGGCGCGCCGCGCACCTGGCGGCGGACGGCAAGCGGGTGCTGATCCTGTCGCTCAACGTCACCCTCGCGAACCGGCTCCGGTCGATGGCGAACGAACGGTGCCACGAGATCGGCGCCAACCCCACGCTCATCGCCTGCTCCAACTTCCACTCGTTCTGCACCCGCGTCGTCCAGGACGCCGAGCTCGCCGGGTACCAGCTCAGCGCCCCGCGCGGCGCGCCGTGGACGGTCGGCATCGTCGCCAAGGCGACCCAGGCGTTCGAGGAGGGCTTCCGGGCCCCGTACGACGCCGTGCTCGTCGACGAAGGTCAGGACTTCACCATCGAGTGGTGGAACCTGCTGCGCCGACACGTGCTCGCCCCCGGCGGGGAGATGCTCGCGGTCGGAGACCCGACCCAGGACATCTACGACCGCGACGAGCTGAGCGCCGCGACGATCGGCGACGCGGCGCGGGCGTGGGCCCAGCTCGACGAGTCGCACCGCCTCCCCGCCGACCTGCTCGACCTGACCAACGAGTTCGCCGCCGAGCACCTCGACGGCGAGCAGGTGAGCGGACGGACGCCGGCCGGCCCCGACCAGGCGGCCCGCACGGTGCGGCGCTGGATCGACGTCGACCGCGTCCCCCTCCTGGGCCGCGCCGTGGGGCGTGAGGTGGTGCGCCTGCTGCGCGACGACCCGCAGCTGCGCCCCGGCGACGTGGCGTTCGTGTGCGACTACCACCACGACGGGGTGGCCGCGGTGCGCGTCATCGAGGAGGCCGGGATCCCGGTCCACCACATCTTCAGCCGTGACCCCGACGCCCCCCGCCGAGTGCGCAAGCACCGCTTCTGGCCGGACGCCGACGCGGTCAAGGGGTGCACCGCGCACAGCCTCAAGGGATGGGAGGTGCCGGCGGTGGTGACCGGCATCGGGGTGGACGATCGCGCGGCTCGGCTGGCCTACATCGCCATGACCCGCGTCTCGATCCGTCCCGACGGCACCCCGTCGTACATCTCGATCGTCAACGCCGACCGCCGCCTCGACGCCTTCGGCCGTCGGTTCGACGCGCGCCCGGCGACGCCGCCCCGGCCGGGACCGTCGGGACCTCCGCCGCTCACGACGCCGCCCGGCCCGGACGCGGCCGGGCTGGCGGTCGAGCCGGGGGCGCTGCCCCCTCCGCCGCCGCCCGTCCCGGTGACCTCCGGCGCGCCGTGCGCGTCGAGCGCCCCGTCGCAGCAGGTGCCCTCCGTACACTGAGGCGGTGCCGGCGACCAGCCCGTCCCCCCGTCGAGGGACCGTCGCGATCGTCGTCCTCACCTACGATCCCGCGCCGTCGATGCTCGAGGCGGCCGTGGCCGCCGCGATCCGCTGCTCGCCGCCCGACACGACGTTGCTCGTCGTGGACAACGGACGCCGCGCCCGGCCGCTGCTCGCCGCGGCTGCGATCCCCGGCCACCCGCACGGGTCGCTCCTCGACGCCGTCGAGCTGATCGAGACCGGGGCCAACGGCGGGTTCGGGGCGGGGATGAACCGCGGGATCGACGCCGCGGCGGCGGCGGGCGCGGAAGCGATCGCGCTGCTCAACGACGACGTCGTGGTCACCGACGGCTGGCTCCCCCCGCTGCTCGCCGAGCTCGAGCGCGACCGCGGCGTCGGCGCGGCGCAGCCCGTGCTCGTCCACGCCGGCAGCGACCGGGTGAACAGCGCTGGGGTGCGCATCGACGCGACCGGCCAGGGCCACGACGTGTCACGCGACCGCCCGGTCGACGACCTCGGGACCGATCCGACCGAGATCGACGCGTTCACCGGGGGAGCCGTGCTCCTGCGGCGCTCCTTCCTCGACGACGTCGGTCGCTTCGACGAGCGCTTCTTCCTCTACTACGAGGACGTCGAGCTCGCCCGGCGCGGTCGGTCCCGCGGGTGGCGGTACCTCGTGGTGCCCGCGTCGCGCGTCGAGCACCGTGGGGGAGCGACGACCCGGTCGCTCGGTGCCGAGGTCCGACGGCTGCAGGAGCGCAACCGCCTCTGGTCGAGCGCGATCGGGGGGTCCCCCGGCGAGGTCGCGAGGGCGGTCGCGCTCTCCGTGCGACGCCTGCGCCACCCGCCGCGCAGGGTCCACGCCCGTGCCCTCGTCGCCGGGGTCGCGGGGATGCCGACGCGGCTCGTCGAGCGGCTGCTGCGCCGACCACCCCGCCTGGCACGATCCGTGGCGCGCCGGGCGCGAGCCGTCGGCGACCGTCGCCGTGCGCGGCGCGTCGTCGGCACGCCGGGGGTGAACGTCGTCGGCTACCACCACATCTCCAGCGGGCTCGGCCAGAACGCACGCGAGCTGTCGGCGGCGCTGCGAGCGGCGGGGATCGACGTGGTGGACATCGACAACGACCTGTCGACCAGCCCCCGCCGCCGCCCGGCCGACCCCGTCCCCGACGCCGTCCACGACACGACGATCGCGATCGTCACCGCCTTCGAGTTCGCGCACTTCGTCGAGCGGTTCCCCCGGCTCACCGGCCCCGGCCGGCGGATGATCGGGTACTGGGTGTGGGAGCTCGAGCACGTGCCGGCGGCGCACCTCGAGGCGCTCGCCCTGGTCACCGAGCTGTGGAGCCCGACGACCTTCGTGCGCGACGCGTACCGGGAGGCCACGGCGGGTCGCGTGCCCGTGCACCTCGCCCCGCTGCCGATGGAGGCGCCCGACGTCGACGACGACGAGGTGCGGGCGTGGCGCGCCGGGTGGGGGAGCGACGTCGTGTTCCTCGTCAGCTTCGACCACCTGAGCATCGTCGAGCGCAAGAACCCCCTCGGCGCGATCGGCGCCTTCCGCCGCGCGTTCGGCGCGACCGAGGGCGAGCGCGGCGACGGGACGGGCCCCGCCGTGCGGCTCGTGGTCAAGTCGATCAACGGCGAGCAGCGCCCCGAGGGCGCGCGAGCGGTCGTCGAGGCGTGCGGTGACGACGACCGCATCGAGATCTTGGACGAGCACCTCGACGACCGGCGCCACCACGCCCTGCTGGCGGCCGCCGATTGCCTCGTCTCGCTGCACCGAAGCGAGGGGTACGGACTGCACCCGGCGCTCGCGATGCGGCTCGGCACCGCGGTGGTCTCGACCCGCTACTCCGGGGTGCTCGACTTCCTCGACGACTCGTGCGCCGCGCTCGTCGACGCCGACCGGGTCGCCGTCACGGGTGGCCAGGGGATCTACCCCGAGGAGGCGACCTGGGCGGATCCCGATCTGGACCAGGCCGCGCTCCACCTGCGACGGCTCGCCACCGACGCCGACCACCGGGCCGGGCTCGTCGAGCGGGCGCGGCGGCGCGTCGCGTCGCAGCCCTCCCCGGCGAGCTTCGGCGAGGGGTACGCCGCCCTCCTGCGCACCGATCCGTCGACACCCGCGACGGGCGAACCCTTCTTCGACGGGCTCGACGCGGCGCGTGGCACCCGCCGGCCGTGGTGGCTCGTGCGAGCCCTGCGCCGGCACCGGGCGAGCCCGTGGCCGGACTCGGCCCGCGACCGCCGCCGGGCGACGCGGCTCGACGAGGCCGGGGCGCTCCCCTCGGGCCCAGGGGGCGTCGCGGCGCGCTGATCCGGCCGCCGGCCGCGACCACCTAGCCTGAGCGCCGATGCGAGCAGGAACGATCGTGGCGTCGAACTACTCGGCGATGGCGGAGGTGCTGGCACGGTCGTTCCTCGACCACCACCCGGGTTCCACGTTCACCGTGCTCGTCGTCGACGACGGCGAGTGCGAGCTCGTCGACGGGGTCGACGTCGCCCGCCTCGCCGACCTCGACATCGATCCCGCGGCCGTCGACGTGATGCGCTCGATCTACGACGTGATGGAGTTCTCGACCTCGGTCAAGGCGTCGTTCCTGCGGCTCCTCCTCGATCGCGGGGCCACGACGGGGAGCGACGACGTCGTCGCCTGCTACCTCGACCCCGACATCGTCGTCCACGCGCCGTTCGACGATCGCGTCGCCGAGGCGCGGGACCACGGCCTGGTCCTCACGCCCCACGTGCTGACGCCGATCCCCCGCGACGGCAAGCACGTGAAGGAGGGGACGATCATGCAGTCGGGGATGTTCAACTGCGGGTTCCTCGCCGTGGGCGCGGGCGGCCGCGGGTTCCTCGACTGGTGGGACGTGCGCCTCCGCTTCGACGCCGTGGTCGACTTCGAGCGCTCGCACTTCACGGACCAGCGCTGGGTCGACTGGGTGCCGTCGCTGTTCGACCACCACGTCTGCCGCGACCCGGGGATGAACGTGGCGTGGTGGAACGTCCACGAGCGCCACGTCGAGCTCGACGACCGGGGCGCGCCACGGGTCGGCGGCGAACCGGTCCGCTTCGTCCACTTCAGCGGGTACGACCCGAACCGGCCCGAGGTGCTGTCGAGGTTCCAGGACGACGCGCCCCGCGTCCCCCACGACGTCGGCACCGCGATGCGCTCCCTCGCCGACGACTACGCCGAGCGTCTGGCCGCCGCCGGCCACCTCGAGCGCCGTCACCTCCCCTACCGCTGGGCGACGTCGATCGACGGCGTCGAGCTGACGGCGCAGGTCCGACGGCGCGTCCGCAGCGCGATCCTCGACGAGGTCGGCGAGGACGGGGTGACCTCGGCGGAGCGCGCCACCCCCGACGCGTTCGGCGGCGGCTCGGTGCCGCTCGGACGGTGGCTCACGACCCACGGCGGCGGCGACGGTGATGGCGTCGATGGCGTCGATGGTGGCGATGGCGGCGATGGTGGCGGCGGTGCGGTCACCGGCGGCGGCGACGGCGCCGAGGCCGGCGCGAGCGGCATCGGGCGTGCTCCGGGCCTGGCCGATCGGGGTCGCGACACCGTGCGCCGCGTGGCCCGGGCGGGGCGGCGCGCCGCGGAGCGGGGCGCCGTGGCCCTGTCGTCGCCTCCGCCGCGCTCCGAACCCGGCGAGTCCGGGGTGCGGCCGTTCGCGTTCCTCCACGTGCCCAAGTCGGCGGGGAGCTCGATCACCGCGGCCCTGCGCGAGGCCCTGCCCGGCCACCGCTGGAGCGACGCCGTGTTCGACCCGGTGTGGATGGGCCCGTACCGCCACGCCCCGCGACCCGTCGCGCAGGCGCACCAGGTGCTCGAGCGGGTCGAGGACCTCCACGACGCCGACGCCGTCGCCGGCCACCTCGCGCTCGACACCCTGCTGACCCGGTTCGCGCCGGGCGACATCGCGACGGTGGTGCGCGAACCACGCTGCCGACTGCTCTCGCACTACGAGTTCTGGCGCGGCCTGCCCGCCGACGCGCGCGCCGCCGAGCAGCCGTGGGAGAGCAGCCACGGCGCGATGACCCAGGACTTCGCCGAGTGGCTCGCCGACGAGGCGATCGCCTACCAGACGGACAACACCCTGATCCGCCAGCTCGTCGACGACCCGGCGATCCCGGAGCTCGCGTTCATCCCCAACGCCGAGCTCAACCGCCTGGCGCGCCTCGCCACGGCGCAGCTGCGCCGGCTCGGGTGGGTGGGGGTGGTCGAGCTCGGCGACGCGACGTGGGCATCGCTCGGCGAGTTCGTCGGAGCGCCGCTGTCGCCACGGCGGATCAACGTGACCGAGCGCGACCCGCGGCGTCCGGTCGACCTCGACGCGGTGTTCGGGCGGGCCGCGCCCCTGCTCGCGTCGCGGACCGCCGGCGACGCGATCGTGTGGGAGGCGGCGGCACGACGCGCCGGGGCCGACAACCCCGCCGTCCTGGCCGACGCCTCGTGGATGCGCCGGCTCGGGGCGACCGTGCGGACCGAGGCGGCGGCCGCGAGCGCCGCGCCGTGAGCGCGGAGCGGAGCGAGCCGGAGGGTGGTGCGGGGAGCGGTCGCACGGCGCCCGAGGTGGCCGCCGACGACCCCTACGACGTGGAGTTCGACTGGGCCGGTGCCCACGGCCGTCTGGCGTCGGAGCTGATCGGCCGCCCCGAGCGCGGCGTGGTCGTCGATCTCGGGTGCGGGTACGCGCCCCACGCCGAGGTGCTGCGCGACGCCGGGTTCTCCTACGTCGGCTTCGACGTCGAGGAGCGCTCGCTCGAGACGGTGCGCGGGCGCGGGTTCGAGGTCCACCGGATCGATCTGCGCGACGTCGACACGACCCTCGCCGCCCTCGACGGCGTCGACGCCGCGGGGCGCGAGCCCCTCGTCGCGATCCTCGCGATCGACGTGATCGAGCACCTCGTCGAGCCTCACCTCTTCCTCGAGCGGTTGTCCGGGTGGATGGCCGACCGCGGTGCCGTGCTGGGGGTCAGCGTGCCCAACGTGGCGCACCGCGACGTCGCCCACAAGCTCCTCGCCGGGAGGTGGGACGTGACCCGGTCCGGTCTGCTCGACCACACCCACCTGCGCTTCTTCACCGACCGGTCGCTGACGACCGCGATGGCCGCCGCCGGCTTCGACGAGTCGGCCCGGGCCGACCGCCCCGCACCCGAGTCCGATCAGAGCTGGCCCCGACGCCACCCCTTCGTCGCCGCCGACACCGCCCTCGGCGCCTTCCTGCGGTCCGTGCGCGATCGAGTCGATGCCGACGGCGACACCTACCAGTTCATCCGCCTCTACCGCCCCGCCACCAGGACCTGCGCCCCGACCCTGGTGACCGCGTCGGGCACCGAGCCGGCGGTGTTCCTCTCCGTCGTCGCCGACCCGGCGGGGGGCGCGGACTCGACCGATCGGGTGCGCGACGCCCTGCGGGCCCAGGACGTCGACGACGCCGAGCTCGTCGAGGTCGACCCGCGCGCTCCCGCCGGGTCGGCGATCGCCGACGCGGTCGCACGAGCGCGCGGCTCGCACCTCGCGATCGTCGGGGCCGGCGACGAGCCCGGCCCGGGGTGGGTCGGGGCGCTGCGCGACACCGCCGGAGGCGGTGGTCGCGTCCTGAGGTGCCGCGCCGCCGAGCTCGTCGGGGCGGCGGCTCCGGTCACGGTCGACGGCTGGTCCGAGCTGGGCGACCTGGGCGGTCCGGCGGCGACGGTGGCGTTCCCCCTCGACGCGGTCCGCGCCCTCGGCGCCGCGCTCGACGAGGCGCTCGACGACGAGCTCGCGCCCGTGGTCGGCCTCCTGCTGGCCACCGCCGGGCTCTGCGGGGTCCGTGAGACCGACGAGCCCGCCCTGGCCCGCGGCGTGGCCACCTCGATCGACCGCGTCGCGCTCGACCGCCGCCTCGCGCAGCTCGACCGGCACCCGTTCCTGCTCCCCGCCGGCCACCTCGGTCGTGCGCGCGCGCTCGGCGGTGCCGGTGAGGTGGCGGTGGCGACCGGCGCGGGTGCCGCGGAGCGCCTGGACGAGCTCGAACGGGCGAACCACGAGCTCGCGCTCGACAACGCGTGGCTGAACCGGGAGCTCGCCGCCGTCCCGGTGCGGCTGGCCCGCCGCCTCCTGCGCCGCCCGCCGTCGCGGCCCCGCTGAGACCCGTCGTCCCGGCGGGAGCAGCGGGAGGAGGACGAGGAGGGACGGCTCAGCGCGGCGGGAGGTCGTCGAGCAGGGCGGCGATGCGCTCGGCCGTGGCGGCGTCCGACGGTTGGTCGGCCATCCGTCGTCGACCGGCTGCGCCGAGCTCGGCACGCGCCGCGGCGTCGTCGACGAGCTCGCGCATCGCCCGTGCTGCGTCGTCGACGTCGGGATCGGCCCACGTCGCCTCGGCGCGGTAGTGCATCGCGAGATCGCCGACCGGGCGCAGGACGTGGTCGACCAGTCGGGCGCACGACGGGTCCATGAAGTCCAGGTTCCCCGAGTACCCCGTGGCGATCACCGGCACGCCGAGCCACATCGCCTCGGCGAGGTGCAGCCCGAGCCCCTCGCCGCGGTGCAGCGAGACGAGCACGTCGAGGTGGGAGATGAACGCCGACTGGTCGGCTCGCGACAGGTGGTGGTCCCACACGACGACGTCACGACGGTCGCCGACGTGGTCGAGCAGCCGCCGGTGCGCCTCGGGCAGGTGGTCGGCGTTGAGCGTCTTGACGACGAGCAGCGCTCGGGACGGATCGTCCGAGAACGCCCTCGTGAACGCCTCGATCGCACCGAGCGGGTTCTTCCGCTCCAGCGAGCTGAAGTGGTCGAAGGTGATCCCGAGCACGACGCGGTCCCCGGCGCCCGCCAGCGGCGCGAACGACACCGCAGGGCGCACCGAGGGGACCGGACGGGCCACCGGGATCGGCACGTGGCGGACGCGCAGGCCGTCCACCGCGGAGAACGCCCGCTCCACGAACCGCGTCGGCACCCAGACCTCGTCGAGCAGGCGGGCGCCGGCGATCTGATCGTCGGGGAGCTCGTCCAGCTCCCAGAAGCAGTACCCGACGGTGCGCGTCCGGCCGCGCACCTCGGGGTACCAGTCGTCCAGCACCGCCACCTGGTCGGGGGCCATGAGCGCGATCGTCCGGGCATGGTCGAGGCGCTGGGGCGCCACCACCGCCGTCGACGTCAGCGGGGCGTGGGTGCCGTCGAACGCGATCGGCGCCGTCGGCACCCCGGCCGCATCGAGCAGAGCGACGAGGCGGCGGGCGACGTCGCCGAGGCCCGACTGGTGCTGGAGGTACCCGATGACGTTGACCCCGTCGCCGAGCTCCGCCGGGCTCCACCACGGGTCTCGCCGCGGCCGGGCCGCGGCGCTCGACTCGAGCCCGTCGGCCGCGTCGAGCGCGTCGACGCGGCCGGTCAGGTCGGCGATGTCGTCGGCGAGCGCGTCGAGCGTCGCGGTCGTGCGCCGCTCGCCGCGCCCGACCCACCGCGCCGCCGTCGCAGCGGCGCGCAGCACGCCGCGGCCGCGCGCGGTCGCCACGTCGGTCACGGGCGCTCGATGTCGTGCTCGAGCAGCCCGGCGATCCCGCGAGCCACGCTGCGGTCGTCGGGTTGGTCCTGCATCCGCCGGCGTGCGGCGCGCCCGAGGTCACCGCGGAGGACGTCGTCGCCGGCGAGCGACGACATCGCGCCCGCCGCCGCGTCGAGGTCGGGATCGGCCCACCGCGCCCCGTCGGGGTAGATCGTGCCGCCGCCGCGGACCTCGACGAGGGTGTGGTCGACCAGGCGGGCGCAGGAGTCGTCCATGAAGTCGACGTTGCCCGACCACCCGGTCGCGACCACGGGGACCCCCGACCACATCGCCTCCGCGAGGTGCAGCCCGAGGCCCTCGCCACGGTGGAGGGAGACGAGGACGTCGAGCTGGGCGATGAAGGCGAGCTGGTCGGCGCGATCGAGGTGCTCGTCCCACACGACGACGTCCGATCGGTGCGCGGCGGCCGCGCGCAGCTGGGCATCCGCGATCGGGTGGTGCCCCGCGTTCAGCGTCTTCACCACGAGGAGGGTGTCGGAGCCGGGGGGGAACGCGCGGCGGTAGGCCTCGATCGCGCCGAGCGGGTTCTTGCGCTCCATGACGCTGAAGTGGTCGAAGGTGACCCCGAACACGATGCGCTCGCCGGCATCGGCGAGCGCGGCGAACGACGACCGCGCCCGCCCCGACGGCCGGGGTCGGGCGAAGGGGAGGGGGACGTGACGCACCGCGACGTCGCCGGCGCGCGCGAACACGTCGGCGACGAACGACGTCGGCGCCCACACCTCGTCGACGAGCTCGAGCCCCGCGCTCCCGGCCGGCGACAGCTCCGACACCTCCCAGAACGGGTGCGCGACGACGCGGCGCGAGGCGTCGAACAGCTCCGGGTGGTCGCGACGCAGCGCCGGGAGCTGATCGGCCGCCGCGACGACGATCGTCGTGTCGTGGTCGACGCGCTGGGTCGTCGGGTACGCGACCGGCAGCAGGGGACTCGAGGTGGCGCCGTACGCGATCGGCGAGGTCGCCACGTCGCCGGCCGCGAGCACGTCGCACATCCGACGGCCGGCGTCGCCGAGCCCGATCTGGTGCTGGAGGTAGCCCACGACGTTGACCCCCGACGTCGACGGCTCGGCCGCGACGAGCCAGGGATCGGGGCCGGGGACGAACGGCTCGGGCGCCGCCGGCGGCCGCCGGGCGGCGATGTCGTCGACGCGCCGCTGCAGCGCCCGGAGGTCGTCCGACAGCGCGTCGAGGCTCGTGGTGACGTGGCGCTCGCCGCGCACGATCCAGCGCAGCATCGATCTCGGGCCCGGGGTCATCGGGGGGTCAGCGCGCCCCGTCGAGGGGGCGTCCCTGCTTGTCCCGCTTCGCCGCCCTCTGCTCGCGCTTCCACTCCTTCACGCGTGCGAGCGAGGCGGCGTCGTGGCAGTCGGCGGCCGAGCGCGGCTGCTCGTCGCCGAAGGGATCGGCGGCGGAGCGCCACCCGTCGAGCTCGACGCCCTGCGTCTTCGCGAGCAGGGCGAGGAAGATCTTCGCCTTCTCCTCGCCGAACCCGGGGAGGTCGCGCAGCCGGTCGCCCACCTCGGCCGCGTCCGCGCCGTCGGCCCAGATGCGTTCCGCCCTCCCGCCGTGGACGTCGACGAGGGTGCCGCACAGCGCGTGGATGCGCTCGCCCATCGACGTCGGGAAGCGGTGGATCGCGGGCTTCGTGGCGCACGCGGAGACGACGACGTCGACGTCCATCGCGGCGATCCGAGCGGGATCGAGGTGACCGAGCCGGCTGCGCAGCGTCGACGGGCCCCGGAACGCCCACCCCAACGGGACCTGCTGGTCGAGCAGCATCCCGACGAGCAGGGCGTCGGCGTCGGTGTTCAGCAACCGGTCGGCGTCGTCGTCACCGGTGATGTGCAGGGTGCCGGCCATCGGCGCCCGAATCTAGCGCCGGCGCCTCCGTGCGACGGAGCGACGACACCGGCTCCCGGGGGCCCGGCGTTCGGGAGCTCCGGATCACGAGGTGGCCGATCCGTCCGGGGTCGCACGTTCCCGGATCGCGGCCCGCCGGGTCGTCGCCCACCGATCGGTGCCGATCTCCCCGGCGACGAACGCGCTCACGACGGCGGGATCGAACTGGGTCCCGGCGCACCGCACCAGTTCCGCTCGAGCCGCTCGGCGCGACCGGCGTCGGGTGTAGGAGCGGGTGGAGGTGATCACGTCGAACGCGTCGGCCACGCTGACGATGCGGGCGAAGAGCGAGATGTCCTCTTCGGCGATGCCACGTGGGTAGCCGGCTCCGTCCCAGCGTTCGTGGTGCTCCCAGACCGCACGAGCCGCGTCGCCCAGCCAGGGGGTGAGCGGGGCGACCAGCGCCCGCCCGTGCTCCGGGTGCTGCTGGACGATCGCGAACTCGGCATCGGTCAGGGGGCCCCGCTTCGCGAGGATCGCGGCGGGGACCAGCAGCTTGCCGACGTCGTGCAGCAGCCCCGCCCACTCGAGCCGGTCGAGGTCGTCGTCGTCGAGGCCCATCCGCTCCCCGATCACGCGGCTGTACCCACGGACCCGCTCGGAGTGACCGCGGGTGCGGCGGTCGTGGCGGTCGAGCGCGCCGACGAGCTCGAGGATCCGCTCCGCCGCCTCTCCGGTGCCGCTCCCGAGACGACCTCGACGGGCGTCGCCCACCATCGCCTCGAGGACCGGCCCGGACGGGGTCTGCAGCGCCAGGCGCACCCGCGAGGGGGCCGGCTCGGGGAGCGCCAGCGACGTGCGCAGCGACGACGCGAGCGGGGACAGGCGACGCACCGCCCGCTCGGAGCGGATCCGCACGACGTTCGCCACCGTGACGCCGGGTGCCCCCCGTCGTCGTCGTCCTCGAACATCGCTGTCTCTCACCCGCATGGGGGAGATGTGTCGGTCGCACGGCGGGAGGACGTGAGCGTTCTTGACCCGCACTTGATGTCGTCGCCACCGCCGGTGGCGACGACACCTCCGGTCTCCGACGGCTCCGAGCTCGGACCGGATCAGTCGATGTAGGAGTCCCAGGGGTCGGCGATGTCGGGGTCGATGTCGTAGCGGTCGATGGCGTCCTGCACCGTCGCCGCGTCCACCGTGCCGTCCGCGAGCAGGCCCGACAGCACGGCGACCACGACGTGGCCGGTGTCGATCTCGAAGAAGCGGCGCAGCGCCTCGCGGGTGTCGGACCGGCCCATCCCGTCGGTGCCCAGCGTGGTGAACGTGCGGTGGGCCCCGTCCCCGTGGGCCGAAGCCGTGACGAACTGGCGGACCTGGTCGGGGACCATCGCCATGAAGTCCGACACCGCCGTGATCGGACCCCGCGACTCGGCGAGGCGCCGGGCCACCAGGGGGACCCGCGCGTCCGCGCTCGGGTGCAGGCGGTTGTGGCGCTCGGCGCCCAGACCCTCCTCGCGCAGCGCCTTGTACGAGGTGACCGACCACAGCTCGGCCGAGACGCCGTAGTGCTCGGCGAGCTCCGACTGGGCCTCGCGGGCGGCGGTGTGGGAGATCCCCGAGAACAGGATCGTCGCCCGCTTGGCGGAGTCGTCGGGACCCTCCAGGATCGGGCCGTCGGCGTACTTGTAGATCCCCTCCACGATCTGCTCGGCGAGCGTGCCGTCGCCCGACAGGGCCTCGTCGGGCATCGCCGGCATCTCGTAGTTCTCGTTGTACAGGGTGATGTAGTAGAAGACGTCGGTCTCGCGCGGCGAGCCGTCGCCGTACATCCGGGCGATCCCGGCCTGGACGATCGCCGCGAGCTCGTAGGCGAAGGCCGGGTCGTAGGCCTGCACGGCGGGCACCGTCGAGGCGAGCACGAGGCTGTGGCCGTCCTGGTGCTGGAGGCCCTCGCCGAGCAGCGTCGTGCGCCCGGCGGTCGCCGCCATCAGGAAGCCGCGGGCCCGGATGTCGGCAGCCTGCCAGATCAGGTCGCCGGTCCGCTGGAACCCGAACATCGAGTAGAAGGTGTAGAACGGCAGCATCGGGACGCCGCGGGTGGCGTACGACGACCCGGCGGCGATGAAGCTCGACATCGAACCCGCCTCGGTGATCCCCTCCTCGAGGATCTGGCCGCTCTCGGACTCCGAGTACGACAGGAGCAGGTCGTGGTCGACCGGCTCGTACTTCTGGCCCTGGGCGGCGTAGATCTCGATCTCCTTGAACAGGCCGTCCATGCCGAAGGTGCGTGCCTCGTCGGGGATGATCGGCACGATCCGCTTGCCGATCTTCTCGTCGCGCGTGAGGTTGCGCAGCAGGCGGGTGAACCCCATCGTCGTCGACACCTCCTGGCCGCCCGATCCCTGGCGGAGCTCCTGGAAGGTGGCGTCGTCGGGGAGCTCGAGGGGGCGGCGCGCCGTGGTCGAGCGCGTGGGGACGAAGCCGTCGAGCGCCTTGCGCCGCTCCATCATGTACTGCCACTCGACGGAGTCCTCGGAGGGCTTGAAGTAGGGCGGGTCCTCCGCCTCGATCGCGTCCTCGGGGATCTCGTCGTGCATGTAGAGCCGATCGCGCAGGGCGACGATCTGGTCCTTGGTCATCTTCTTGATCTGGTGCGTCGAGTTGCGTCCCTCGAAGCCCTCGCCGAGGGTCCACCCCTTGACCGTCTTGCACAGGATCACCGTCGGGCGCCCGGAGCCGAGGTTCTCCGTCGCGGCCTTGTAGGCGGCGTACAGCTTGCGGTAGTCGTGGCCGCCGCGGGGGAGGTTGCGCAGGTCGTCGTCGGAGAGGTGCGAGACCATCTGGCGGAGGCGGTCGTCGGGACCGAAGAAGTTGTCGCGGATGTACTCGCCGTCCTCGACGGCGTAGCGCTGGAACTCGCCGTCGACGGTGTTGTTCATCTTGTTCAGCAGCGCGCCGTCCTTGTCCTGCGCGAGCAGCGGGTCCCACTTCGAGCCCCAGATGACCTTGATGACGTTCCACCCGGCGCCGCGGAACACGGCCTCGAGCTCCTGGATGACCTTGCCGTTGCCGCGCACGGGACCGTCGAGGCGCTGGAGGTTGCAGTTGACGACGAACACGAGGTTGTCGAGGTGCTCGCGGGCGGCGAGGGAGATCGCGCCGAGCGTCTCGGGCTCGTCGCACTCGCCGTCGCCGATGAACGCCCACACCCGGCTCTCGCTGGTGTCGTCGATGCGGCGGTTGTGGAGGTAGCGGTTGAAGCGGGCGTGGTACAGCGAGGTGATCGGGCCGAGGCCCATCGACACCGTCGGGAACTCCCAGAAGTCGGGCATCAGGCGGGGGTGCGGGTACGACGACAGGCCGCGCCCGCCCCGGCCGATCTCGCGCCGGAAGTGGTCGAGGTCGTCGGCGGTGAGGCGACCCTCCATGAACGCCCGGGCGTAGATGCCCGGGGCCGCGTGGCCCTGGAAGTAGACGTGGTCGCCGGGGGTGCCGTCGTCCTTGCCGCGGAAGAAGTGGTTGAAGCCGATCTCGTACAGCGCGGCCGACGAGGCGAACGTCGACAGGTGGCCGCCGATGCCGTCCGCGGCCTTGTTCGCCTTGACCACCATCATCGCCGCGTTCCAGCGGACGAAGGCGCGGATGCGCCGCTCGATGTGCTCGTCGCCGGGGAACCACGGCTCCTGCTCGACGGGGATCGTGTTCACGTACGGCGTCGACACGGTCGCCGGGAACGACACCTGGGAGTCGTTCGCGCGCTGCATCAGGCGCGACAGCAGGTAGCGGGCGCGCGTCTTGCCGTGGGTGTCGACCACCGCGTCGAGGCTGTCGAGCCACTCCCGGGTCTCGGTCGGGTCGATGTCGGGCAACTGGTGCACGTGGCCGTCGAAGATCATCGGGCCATTCTCGCACGCTCGCCGAGCGATACCGGCCGGTAACTTGCCGGTGCGCCCCCGTCGCGCCGCCGTCGCGCCCCCCGTGGATCGGGGCCGCTCCACGCTGCCGTCGCGCAGCGTCAGCGGGGTGTCGCCTCCACCGCGAGGCGGTCGACGAGGTCGTTCATGCGGTCTCCGCTGTGGCCCTTCACCCAGCGGAAGCTGACGTCGCCGTCGCGCACCAGGTCGATCAGCGGTCGCCACAGATCCGCGTTCGCGACCGGCTGCTTCTTGGAGTTCCTCCACCCGTTGCGCTCCCAGCGCACCCACCACTCGTCGCGGAAGCAGTTCACGACGTACGTCGAGTCGGACACGACCTCGATCGGCGTGCCGTGCGCTCCCAGGGAGCGGAGCGCGTCGACGACGGCGAACATCTCCATGCGCTGGTTGGTCGTGCGCTCCTCGCCGCCCGAGCCACGGGGCTCGCCGTCGGGGGCGACCGCCCACCCCCACCCGCCCGGGCCGGGGTTGCCGCTGCACGCGCCGTCGGTGAACACCTCGAGTCGATCCATGGCAGGCGACGGTAGCGACCGGGGCGGCGTCGGCCCGCTCGTGGGGTCGCGGCGCCCGTCCGCTCAACGTCGTCGGCCACGAGACCGAAGACATGGGGTGCCGACACCGAGCGCGCCGCGCCCCACATTACGATCCCGTGACGTGACCGTGACGACTCGCTCCGCGACGGCGCGCGCCCTGGCCGCGGCTCGCTCGGCGATCGTGGTCGCGGTCGTCGCCGTCGCGTCCGTCGTCGCCGGCGGCGCCACGGGCCGCTCCACCACCGAGGCGGCGTCGGATCGGGTCGTCGCGATCGTCGTCGAGGGCACGGGCTACGGCCACGGGCGGGGGATGAGCCAGTGGGGCGCCTACGGCTACGCCGTCGACCACGGGTGGGGGTGGCAGCGGATCCTCGACCACTACTACGGGGGGACCACGACCTCGTCGACCTCGTCCGGGCAGCGGATCGCGGTGCGCCTGACGCGCTACGACGGCCTCGGCAGCGTCGGGGTCGTGTCCCACGGCAGCGGGGTCCGCTGGGGGTCCAGGACCGCACCGGCGATGCGCGCGACCGAGGTGGAGCGCGGCGTGTTCGACGTCTACCGAGCGGACCGCGTCGCGTGCCCCGAGTCGACCTCGGTGGTCGTCCCCGACGGACCGATCGTCGAGGCGGCCGGGTACGTGGCGGCCGTCGAGGACGTGCAGCGCTTCCTCAAGACCTTCCACGGGCCGGCCCGCTCGATCGTCGTCGACGGGTACTTCGGCCGGCAGACCCGGGGCCACCTCGAGTCGTGGCAGGAGGATCGCCGGCTCCCCGTCGACGGGACCCGCTGGGACGCCGACGACGCCGCCGAGGCCCGCGCCGTCGTGGCGCGCTCGGAGTCCGCGACCACGTGGACGAAGATCGGCACCCACACCCAGCGCGTCGGCGTCCCGCTCCGCTTCACCTCCGCCGACGGCGACGCCGCCGGCACGGACGCCGGCGACGTGCTGGGCGTGTGCGCCGCGGACGGCACGATCGGCCACGTCCGGGGTGCGGTCGAGGTCGTCGACACCGGGTCCGGCAACCGGGTGGTCAACGACGTGCTCGTCGAGGCCTACCTGCGCGGCGTGGTCCCCAGGGAGATCAGCGCGTCGTGGGCGGCCGCGGGCGGCGGTGCCGGCGCGGACGCCGTGCGCGCCCAGGCCGTGGCCGCGCGCAGCTACGGCCTCGCGCAGTCGCGGTCGTACACCTACGACGGTTCCGCCGTCCGCTACGCGACGACCTGCGACACGATGTCGTGCCAGGTCTACGGCGGCGCCGCGACGCGCGGCACCGTCGGCTCGCCGATCGTGCGCGTCGAGCGCGACGCCACCGACGCCGCGATCGCGGCGACGGCGAACGTCGTGCGGACCTGGCCGGCGGGCAGCTCGCGCGCCGGGTCGATCGTGTCGACGGAGTTCTCCGCGTCGAACGGCCCGCGGACCGCGGGCGGTGCGTTCCCGCCCGTCGACGACGTGGGTGACGACACCGCCCCCAACCCGAACCACCGCTGGACGCGGATCATCGACGCCGACGACTTCGCCCGCGACCACGGTCTCGGGACGATCACCTCGGCCACCACGGCACCGACGACGGACCGGTCGTACGAGGGCTTCGACGGCACGTGGTACGACGACGTGGTCGTCACCGGCACGGCGGGGACCTTCCGCCAGCAGGCGTGGGACTTCCGGCGTGCCCGGGACCTGCGCTCGCCCGGCTTCACCGTCCGCGCCGTGCGCGCCTCGGAGTCCGCGCGCACCCTCGGGTTCATCGGCGACTCGGTCGGCAGCGGCGTCACCGCCCGGGGCGCCGAGCTCGACGTGCTCACCGACCGGGCCTACGCGCAGCGCACCTTCGACGCGGTCGCCAGCCGCTGCAGCGCCCGGTCGTCGTGCCCGGGGACCTCCGGTGTCGAGGCGGCCCGGTCGCTCCCGCGGGGCCTCGACCTGGTCGTGGTCGAGCTCGGGTACAACGACGACCCGGCGAGCTTCGCCGACGACGTCGACGCCGTCATGGCCGCGCTCGTCGAGCGCGACGCGCGACGCGTCGCGTGGGTCAACCTGGCCGACATCCGACGCGACGGTCCGCGGTCGTTCTACGCCCCCGCCAACGCCGCCCTCGCAGCCGCCGCCGAGCGGTGGCCGACGCTGACCGTGCTCGACTGGGACGAGGCGAGCGACACCTCTGAGCGCGTCCGGTGGTTCGCGCGCGACGGCGTGCACCTCACGACCACCGGCGAGGCCGAGTTCGCGCTCTGGCTGCGCGACGAGCTCGACGCCCTCGCGCCGTCGCTGTACCTCGCGCCCCCGCAGCGCGTGGAGCTGCCCGTCGTCGGAGAGGACCTCGTCGCCCCCGACGGGTCGCGGCTGGTGGTGCCCGCGGGCGTCACCGGCGTCGCGCTCAACGTCACGATGGTGCGCCCGGCCGGCCGCGGCTACGGCACGGTGTGGCCGTGCGGCGCGCAGCGACCGGTGGTGTCGAGCACGAACTTCGACGCGGGCGAGATCGTCGCGAACAACGTCATCGCCCCGGTCAGCGACGTGGGGTCGGTGTGCCTGTTCTCCTCGGTCGGGACCCACCTGGTCGTCGACGTCATGGGCTGGTTCGAGGGCGACGCGGACACCGGGGCTCCCGACCCGTTCACCGGGGTCACCCCCCAGCGGCGCGTCGACACCCGCTCCGGGCTCGGCGGCCGGACCGGTCCGGTCACGCCCTCCTCCCCGTTGCGCGTCCCCGTCGCCGGGCTCGCCGCCGAGACGCCCGCGGGCGCGTCGGTGACCGTGCCCGACGACGTCGCCGCGGTCGCCGTGAACGTCGCGGTGGCCCGCGCCGACGGGCGCGGCTTCGCGACCGTGTGGCCGTGCGGCACGACGATGCCCGTCGCGTCGAACGTCAACTTCGAGGCCGGTGCGGCGGTCAGCAACGCCGTCGTGGCGCCGGTGGGCGACGACGGGTCGATCTGCGTCCACGTGAGCCGGCCGGCGGACGTGATCGTCGACCTCGCCGGGTTCCTCGACGGCAGCGGCGCCGAAGCGTCCGGGCCGGCGTTCTCCGGGGCGACGCCGACCCGCGTCGTCGACACCCGGCTCGGCGTCGGCTCGTCGGTCGGGGAGCGTGGCCCCTCGACGCCGCTGCGCATCCCCGTCCGCGGCCTGGAGCTCGCGGACGCCGACGGATCGACCACCTCCCCGGTGCCGTCGGACGCCTCGGCCGTCGCGCTCAACCTGACCGTGGTCGGGGCCCGTGCCCGGGGGTACGCGACCGTGTGGCCCTGCGGGACCGAGCGGCCCCTCGCGTCGAACCTGAACTACGTCGCCGGGCGCCACCGGGCCAACTCGGTCGTCGCCCCGATCGGCGCCGAGGGCTCGGTGTGCGTGTTCGTCGACCAGCGCGCCCACGTCGTCGTCGACGTGGCCGGTTGGTTCCGGGGGGGTGACGCCGCGGCGTTCCGGGGCGCGGTCCCCCGGCGCCTCGTCGACACCCGCGCTGGTCTGGGTCCCGAGCCGAGCTGACGATTGCACGCCGACGCCGGTCGGGACCTAGCGTCTCGCCGATGGACATCAACGGAGCAAGCGCAATCGTGACGGGTGGAGCCTCGGGGATCGGGGCGGCCTCGGTCCGGATGCTGGCGGAGCGGGGGGCGAAGGTCGTCATCGCCGACCTCCAGGAGGACAAGGGCAACGAGCTCGCCGACGAGGTCGGCGGGGCGTTCGCCAAGGTCGACGTGACGAGCACCGACGACATCGTCGGCGCCGTCGAGATGGCGAAGTCGATGGGGCCCGTGCGCGTGCTCGTCAACTCCGCCGGCATCGGGTGGGCGCAGCGCACGATCGGCCGCGACGGCTCGGTCGAGTCCGCCGCCGACCTCGACGCGTTCAAGAAGGTCATCCAGATCAACCTGATCGGGTCGTTCGACTGCATCCGCATCGCGGCCAGCGCGATGAGCACGACCGAGCCGCTCGAGCACGGCGAGCGCGGCGCGATCGTGAACATCGCCTCGGTGGCGGCGTTCGACGGCCAGATCGGCCAGGCCAGCTACTCGGCGTCGAAGGGAGGCGTCGTCGGGATGACGCTGCCGATCGCCCGCGACCTCTCCGCATCGGGGATCCGGGTGAACACCGTCGCGCCGGGACTGATCGACACGCCGATCTACGGCGAGGGCGAGGGCAGCGAGGCGTTCAAGGACAACTTGCAGAAGGGCGTGCTGTTCCCCAAGCGCCTCGGCGACCCCGAGCAGCTCGCTTCCATGGTGCTCGAGTGCGTCACCAACAGCTACGTGAACGCCGAGACCATCCGCGTCGACGGCGGCATCCGGATGCCCCCGAAGTGATCCGCGGCGCGCCGGGCACGACGCACGTCACGACGTGAGCGTGGTCGCCGCCGGAGACGACGCACGGTGAGCGGCCCGTGAGCACCGTCGCGGTGTTCGGGGCGGGAGCGGTGGGGTGCTGGTTCGGCGGGCTGCTCGCCCACGCCGGCCACGACGTCACGCTGATCGGGCGCGACGAGCACGTCCGGGCGGTGCGCGCGGACGGCCTGCGGATGACGTCGGCCGGCTCCGACGAGCACGTGCGCTGCTCCGCCGACGTCGACCCCGCGGCCGTCGCCGGAGCCGACGTGGTGCTGTGCTGCGTCAAGGCGACCTCGATCGACGAGGCGGGAGCCGCGATGGCCCCCCACCTCGCGCCGGCGACGACGATGCTCGCGCTGCAGAACGGCGTCGGAGCCGCCGAGCGCCTCGCGCAGCTCGTGGGGGTCGCCGTCGTCCCCGTCGTCGCCTACGTGGCGGTCGAGATGACCGGTCCCGGCCACGTCTCGCACCACGGCCGGGGCGAGCTGGTCATCGGGCCGGGCGAGCACGCCGACCGCGTCGTCGAGCTGTTCGCCGGATCGCGAGCCGAGGTGCGCGTCACCGCCGGCGCCGAGGGCGAGCGCTGGGCGAAGCTGGTCGTCAACTGCGCGCTCAACGCCGTGTCGGCGCTGACCGGGCGACCCTACGGCGAGCTGTGGGCGCGCCCCGGTGTCGCCGACGCCGTGCGGGGGGTCGTCGACGAGTGCCTCGCGGTGGCGGCGGCGGCCGGGGTCGACGTCGGCGGCGATCCGTGGGCGACCGTGCTCTCCGTCGTCGACACGATGCCGACCCAGCGCTCGTCGACGGCGCAGGACCTCGCGGCGGGTCGCGCTACCGAGATCGACCACCTCAACGGGTTCGTGGTCCGCACCGGTTCGGCGCACGGCGTCGCCACGCCGCGCAACGAGCTGCTGCGGGCGCTGGTGCGCGCCGCCGAGCACGAAACGACCGGCGAGCACGGGCGCTGACCTCACCGGCTCGGCGGATCGGCTCGCGCGGCCGGGCCCGGCGCACCGTCGGCGCCGCACGGGCGGCTCAGGTCGTGTAGTCGGCGTTGAACCGGACGTACTCGTCCGACAGGTCGCACCCCCACACGGTCGCCTCGGACCCACCGGTGCCGAGCGAGACGTGGATCAGCACGTCGCCGCCGCGCATGTACGACGACAGCGACGCGAGCGCGTCGTCGTCGAGCAGCCGGGGGTAGACCTCGTCGGCGCCGAAGCGGATGACCACCCGCGCCTGGTCGATGTCGGTGTCGTCGCTGCACTTGCCGATCGCCATCGCCACCCGGCCCCAGTTCGGGTCGCCGCCGTGCACCGCGGTCTTGACCAGGGGGGAGTTGACGATCGCCTTCGCGACCCGCTTCGCCTGCGCGGGGTCCGCCGCCGCGTCGACGTGGACCTCGATCACCGAGTTCGCCCCCTCGCCGTCGCGTGCGATCTGCACGGTCAGGTCGCGGCAGACGGTGTCGAGCGCCGACTCGAGCTCCGCCACCTCCACCGGGCCGCGCGCGCCCGAGGCCATGATCACCGAGGAGTCGCTCGTCGAGGTGTCGGTGTCGATGCTCAGGCAGTTGAACGTCCGGTCGACCACCCGCCGGAACACGGCGTCGAGCTCGCTGGGCGCGACTCGGGCGTCGGTGAAGATCAGCGAGATGTGCGTCGCCATGTCCGGCTCGATCATCCCGACCCCCTTGGCCATCCCCACCACGCGCGCCCCGCCGGATCCGACCCGCGCCGCGGACACCTTCACCGCCGTGTCGGTCGTCATCATCCCCGTCGCGGGCGCGGTCGCGTCACGCCCGTCGGGTTCGCGGGGCAGCGTCGCGACCCCCGACCGGATGCGCTCCATCGGGTACGGGCGACCGATCACCCCGGTGGAGGTGATCACCACGTCGCGCGGGCGTGCGCCGAGCCGTTCGGCGACGAGCTCGGCCAGCTCGGCCGCGTCGCGCTCGCCGCGCTCTCCCGTCGCCACGTTGGCGTTCTTCGACACGACCACGACGGCGCGGGCGGTCCCGTCGGCGACGTGCCGGCGGCTGAGCGTGACGCTGGGGCCGGCGAACACGCTGCGGGTGAACACCGCGGCGCACGGGACCGGCTCGGCCGCCGCCACCACCACGAAGTCGGGCGTGTCGTCCTTGACGCCGACGTTCGCGACGTGGTGGCGGAAGCCGTCGGGGAGGTCGACCATGGCGTCCGACGATAGGTGGTGAGCCCGATCCGGACTCAGGCGTCGACGGCGGGCCCGACCGCGGACGGTGACGCGTCGAGCCCGAGCGACACGGCGACCTCGGCCGCGCACCGGCGACCGGAGAACAGCGCCCCCTGGATCGAGGCGGTGTCGCGGTGGTCGCCGCAGACGAACCGGCCGTCGGCCAGCGCGACCGACCGCTTCGGCGAGAAGGGCGGCGACTGGCCGGGTTGGCCGTGGGGGATGCGGTAGGTCGCGAGGTGCTCCCACCGGTCGACGGCGCCACCCCACCACCCGCGCAGCTGCGTGCGGGCGATCCGCTCGAGGTCACCGTCGGCCGCACCGGGCAGGGCGGCGGTGACCAGGTGGCGCCCCGGTGGCGCGTAGCTCGGCGCGACGTTGCTCATCACCGCGACGTTGAGCACGGGTCCCCGTCCCGTGCCGTCGAGGATCACGCAGCGGGTGTCGCTCGGGGCCTCGTCGGCGGCGAAGTGCACGCAGCCGGCCGCCTTGGACGCCACCGGTGGGAGCCCGAGCAGATCGACGGCGGCGGGGCCCTCGGTCGCGACGACCACCGCGCACGCCGCGATCTCGTGGCCGTCGTCGGTGCGCACCGACGACGGCGACGTCGACGCGACCCGGCGACCCAGCTCGACGGTGCCGGCGGGGAGCCGCGCCGCGAGCTGGTCCGAGATCGCGCCCATCCCCGCCGCGGGGACGGCCGAATCGCCATCGGAGAGCATGCGGAAGATCACGTCGAACGCACGTCGGCTGTCCGACAGCCCCGGATCGAGCTGGATCCCGCCGACGAGGGCGCGGAAGAAGCGGTCGACGATCGTGTCGGAGAAGCCCGCCTCGGTGAGGGCCTCGGCGGTGGTCACGTCGTCGCCGCGCAGCAGCTGCGCCGGGTGCACGCGACGTAGCCGAGCGCGCAGCAGGGCGATCCGGGCCTTGTCGAAGGGACCTCCGATCGGCGCGGCGACGGTGGACGCGACCGTGAGGGGCCGGCGGAACGGGTCGGACACCGTCGATCCGCGGCTGTCGCGCCACACGAGCGCTCCGGGGTCGAACGCCCGCAGGTCGAGCGCGTCGAGGTCGAACTGACGGTGCATCTCCGGGTACGCGGTCAGCGTGACCTGGAAGCCGCGATCCAGGGTGAAGCCGTCGATCCGGTCGCTGCGTACTCGCCCGCCGACGCCGTCCGCGGCCTCGAGCACGCGCACCGCCACGCCGGCGTCGCGGAGCGCGACGGCGCACGACAGCCCGGCCAGGCCCGCCCCGACGACGACGACGGGGTCGTCGCTCACGCGAGCAGGTCGCGCAGCGCGCCGCCGAGCGTCGGGTGGGTGAAGTCGTAGCCGTCCTCCTCGAGCACCGTCGGCCGCACGCGCTGGCCGGTGAACAGCAGGTTCTCGGCGAGCTCCGAGCCGAGCACCAGCTTCGGCCCGAACTCGGGGATCGGCAGGAAGGTCGGACGGTTCAGCACGTCGCCGAGGGTGTCGGCGAACTCCGACTGGGTGACCGGTCCGGGGGCGGTCAGGTTGACCGGTCCCTCGACGTCGCTGGTGAGGAGGTGGACGATCGCACCGACCTCGTCGTCGATGTGGATCCAGCTCTGCCACTGCTCGCCGCTGCCGAGCTTCCCACCGAGGCCGAAGCGGAACAGCGGGAGCTGCTTCTTCAGCGCACCGCCCTCGGCGGAGAGCACGATGCCGGTGCGCAGCAGGGCCACGCGGGTCCCGCCGGACGATGCGGGCGCCGCCGCCGCCTCCCACGCCTCGCAGGTCTCGGCGAGGAACCCGTCGCCGGCGGGCGCGCCCTCGTGGAAGGTCGCCTGGAGGCTCGAGCCGTAGTACCCGACCGCCGAGCCCGACAGCAGGGTCGCCGGCGGATCGGTCGCGTCGTTCACGGCCTCGGCGACCAGCGCGGTGCCGACGGTCCGGCTGCTGAGGATCTCGCGCTTGTAGTCGTCGGACCAGCGCTGATCACCGATGCCCGCGCCGGCGAGGTGGACGACGGCGTCGATGCCGTCGAACGCTCCGGGCTCGATGCGGCGCTCGTCGACCGACCACCCGATCTCCCCGTCGCCGGGGGCGCTGCGCACCACCGGGACGACGTCGTGCCCCTCCCGGGTCAGTCGCTTCGACAGGGCCGTTCCGACGAGGCCGCTGGATCCGGTGATCGCGATGCGCATGACCGAGAGTACGACCGCTCGGCGGAGGCCAAACCCGGTGCGACGACCCCGACGCCCGGCGCACGCCGAGGCTCCGGGTCCGGCGATGCGGCCGGTGAGTCGACCGTAGGCTCGCCACCCGATGAAGACGCGCACCCTGTTGCTGATGTCGGTGGCGGTCGGCCTGGTCATCCTGATCGCCGGCGGCGTCCTCCTCGTGCGCCTCGCCGGCGGGGACGACGCCGAGGTCGCCAACCGCCTCGGCGACACCGCGGACGTCGGCGACGCCACCGTGACCGTGCGCTCCGTCGACGAGACCCCCGAGCGCGTCGAGGTCGAGGTCGAGGTCGGCGGCGTCCAGGACGGTCTCGACGGGATCGCGCTGCTCACGGGCGACGAGTCGCTCGCGCCGGTCACCGATCCCGCTCCGGGCCGCTGCACGGAGCTGACCGTCGAGCCCCGGCGGTGCCGGCTCGCCTTCGACACCGCCGCGGCGGCGGGATCGACCCGGGTGCTGCTGATCGTGCGCGGCGAGGATCGCGCGTCGTGGTCACTCGAGAGCTGAGGCGCCCATGACGACCCCCGGGGACCCGCCGCGACGTCGGCGGCCGGGATCCGCTCGCGGGGTCGTGCGGCGGCCGGACGCCGGGCGGGCGATGAGCCCGTCCGCAGCGCTACCGTGACGACCGTGAGCGAACGTTCCGACCACTTCGACCTCGTGATCATCGGCGGAGGCCCGGGCGGCTACTGCGCCGCGCTGTACGGCGCGTCGGCCGGCCTGCAGGTGGCGCTGGTGGAGAAGGACGCGCTCGGCGGAACCTGCCTCAACCGGGGCTGCATCCCGGCGAAGGCGTTCCTCGAGACCGCCGCGGTGAAGCGTCACGTCGATCACTCCGGCGACTTCGGGATCGAGACCGAGGGCGACCCGACCGTCGACTTCGCACGGACCCAGGAGCGCAAGCAGGGGATCGTGAAGGGCCTGGTCAACGGCATCGGCGCGATGTGCAAGGGCCGGAAGGTCGAGGTGTTCAACGGCACCGGGTCCCTGGCGTCGGGGCGCACGGTCGAGGTGGCGATGAACGACGGCGGCTCGGAGTCGATCACCGGCGACTTCGTCCTCCTCGCGTCCGGGTCCGTGCCGCGCCTGATCCCGAACTTCGAGCGGGGCGGGCCGATCATGACCAGCGACGAGGTGCTCGAGCTGTCCGAGCTCCCGCGGCGAGTCGTCGTCATCGGCGGCGGCGCGATCGGGTGCGAGTTCGCCTCGACCTTCGCGGACCTCGGCTCGGAGGTGACCATCCTGGAGGGCCTGCCGAAGATCCTCCCCGGGCTCGACGCCGACGTGGCGAACGTCGTGGTGAAGTCGTTCAAGAAGAAGAGGATCGACATCCGCACGGGCGTGATGGTGAACGGCCACACCCCGAACGACTCCGGTGGGACGACCGTCCACTTCGGCGACGACGAGTCGCTCGAGGTCGACGCCGTGGTCGTGTCGGTCGGGCGCCGTCCCTTCGCCGACGAGCTCGGCCTCGACGGCACGGGCGTCGAGGTCGACGACCGCGGCTTCGTGGTCGTCGACGAGTGGTGCCGCACGGGCGAGGAGGGCGTGTACGCCGTCGGCGACCTCGTCGACACCCCCCAGCTCGCCCACGTCGGCTACGCCGAGGCGATCCTGGTGATCAAGCACCTCCTCGGGGAGGATCCGATGCCGGTGATGTACGACCGGGTCCCGTGGGCGATCTACTGCCACCCCGAGGTGGCGTGGGCCGGTCCCGACGAGGAGCAGGCGAAGGCGGCCGGCCACGACGTCGTGGTCGGCAAGCACCCGTTCAAGTACAACTCGCGGGCGATGATCGTCGGCGAGACCGAGGGCCTGGTGAAGATCATCGCGAAGAAGCGCGCCGACGGCTCGGCGGGGCAGATCCTCGGCGTGCACATGGTCGGCCCCTGGGTCACCGAGCAGCTCTCGGGCGGGTACCTCGCCGTCAACTGGGAGGCCTCGGTCGACGAGGTCGCCGAGTTCATCCAGCCGCACCCCAGCCTGACCGAGCTGTTCGGCGAGACGGTGCTCACGCTGACCGGCCGCAACTTCAACGGCTGACGGCGCGCCCGCTCCGCCACCCGATCCACTCGACCGATCCCGACACACCCACAAGGACCCCGGCACATGGCAGACGTCACACTCCCGCAACTCGGCGAAACCGTCACCGAGGGCACGATCACGCAGTGGTTCAAGGAGGTGGGTGACGAGGTCGCCGAGGACGAGCCCCTGTTCGAGGTGTCGACCGACAAGGTCGACACCGAGGTCCCGTCACCGGTGTCGGGGACGCTCACGGAGATCCGTGCCGAGGAGGGCGAGACGGTCGAGGTCGGTGCCGTCATCGCGATCGTCGGCGACGGCGGCGCCGACGACTCGGCCGAGCCCGAGGAGGCGTCGGACGACGCCGAGGCCGCCGAGCCCGAGCCCGAGCCCGAGCCCGAATCGGAGCCCGAGCCCGAGACGGAGCCCGAATCGGAGCCCGAGCCGGAGCCCGTGCCCGAGCCCGAGCCGGAGCCCGAGCCCGCCGCCGAGGACGGTGGAGGCGCAGAGGCCACCTCCGACGAGCCCAGCACCTCCGGTGACAGCCGGCTGCTGTCACCGGTCGTGCGACGCCTCGTCAACGAGCACGGGCTCGATCCCGACGACATCGAGGGATCCGGGCCCGGAGGGCGCATCACGCGCGACGACGTGCTCGACCACATCGACGCGACGGGCGCCAGCCGCCAGGACCCCGGCGGCGAGCCCGACAGCGACTCGGGTTCGACGTCGGCGCCGAAGAAGGCCGCTGCGAAGAAGTCCGCTGCGAAGAAGACCGCCACGAAGGCGGCGGCGAAGGGGTCGGCGTCGGGCGGATCGCCGACGCCGGAGGTGCCGACGTCGGCACCCGAGGTGACCGCCGGCGAGCGCGACTCCGCGGTGCGCCTGTCCAAGATCCGCCAGCTCACCGGCGACCACATGGTGATGAGCAAGGCCGTCAGCCCCCACGCGCTCAGCGTCGTGGAGGTCGACTTCGCCAACGTCGACGTGACCCGTGGCGAGCGCAAGGAGGGGTGGAGGGAGCAGCACGGCTTCGGACTCACCTACCTGCCGTTCATCTGCCGGGCGGTCATCGACGGGCTCGACGAGTTCCCCCACCTCAACGCGAGCGTCTCCGACGACGAGCTGGTGGTGCACGACTACGTCGATCTCGGCATCGCCGTCGATCTCGACTACGAGGGGCTCCTCGCGCCGGTCATCCGCGACGCCGAGACCAAGCGACTCGGCGCGATCGCGTCGGAGATCTCCGATCTCGCCGACCGGGCGCGCCAGCGCAAGCTCACCCCGGACGAGATCTCGGGGGGCACGTTCACCGTGTCGAACAACGGCTCGGCGGGCTCGGTGCTCACCATGCCGATCATCAACCAGCCCCAGGTCGGGATCATCTCCACCGACGCGATCGTGCGCAAGCCGGTCGTCGTCACCGGATCCGACGGCACCGAGGCGATCGCGATCCATCCCGTCGGCAACCTCGCGATGAGCTGGGACCACCGTGCCTTCGACGGCGCCTACGCCGCCGGCTTCCTCAAGAAGGTCAAGGAGATCCTCGAGACCAAGGACTGGAGCACCGAGCTCTGATGCCCGCCGCCCAGCGCCCCGTCCCGGGTCGGACCCGATCCGGGGCGCCGGCCGAGGGGGTCGACGCGCCGTTGCGGGTGCGGTGGCTGGGGCGCGTGCCCTACCGCGAGGCGCTCGTGGTGCAGGAGGCGCTGTTCGAGCACGGCCGCGGCCAGCACCTGCTCCTCGTCGAGCACCCGCACGTGTTCACCCACGGGCGCACCGCCGACCTCGCGACCAACCTGCGCTGCGAGCCGGCCGCCGTCGGAGCGGAGCTGATCGCCGTCAAGCGCGGCGGCGACATCACCTACCACGGCCCGGGCCAGCTCGTCGGGTACCCGATCGTGGCGGTCGGCAACTCCCTCGGGGCGAGCGACCACGTCCACGGCGTCGAGGACCTGCTGATCGACGCGCTCGGTGAGCTCGGGGTGCCCGGCGCCGGACGCATCGAGGGCTTCGCCGGGGTGTGGCTCGACCCGGGGACGTCCGACGAGCGCAAGATCGCCGCGATCGGCGTCCGCCTGCGCCGCGGCCGGACGATGCACGGCTTCGCGCTGAACGTGTCCACCGACCTCACCTACATGCGCGACCACATCGTCGCGTGCGGCATCGCCGACAAGGCGGTGACCTCGCTCGCCGAGGAGGGCGTCGAGGTGACGATGCGCGAGGTCTCCGACGTGATCGCCCGCCTCGCCGCCGAGCGCTGGGCGGGGGGCGCGCTCGAGCGCCAGGACGTCGCGTGGGCTCACCCGAGCGACGGCCGCGACCTGTCGGCGTTCTCCCGCGGCGAGGGACCCGGCGAGCAGGTCAAGCTCGTCTCTCCCCGTGCGACGGCGCGCATGGAGGCCGCCGGGGTGACCGAGGGGCTGTCGATCGAGACGCGCAAGCCCGACTGGCTGCGACCCAGGGTCGAGCTCGGTCCCGAGGTGATGGAGCTGAGGAAGACGATCCGCTCGCTCGATCTGGTGACGGTCTGCGAGGACGCCGGGTGCCCGAACCTGTCGGACTGCTGGTCGGACGGGACCGCGACGTTCATGGTCCTCGGGGAGCGCTGCACCCGGGCGTGCGGGTTCTGCCTCGTCGACACCCGACGACCCCTCGGACCCGCCGCCGACGAACCCGGGCGCGTGGCAGAGGCGATCGAGCGGATGGAGCTCGACCACGCCGTGCTCACGATGGTCGCGCGCGACGACCTCGCCGACGGGGGGATGGCCCACGTCGCGGCGTGCATCGAGGCCATCCGCCTCCGGCGGCCGAGCGCCCGCGTCGAGACCCTGATCTCGGACGCGAAGGGTGACGACGCGTCGCTCGAGCTGCTGTTCGCGTCGCGGCCCGACGTGATGAACCACAACGTCGAGACCGTCGCTCGCCTGCAGCGCGCCGTGCGCCCCTCCGCGGGGTACGCCCGGTCGCTGTCGGTGCTCGCCCGAGCCGGGGCCGCCGGGTTGACGACCAAGACCGGGTTCATGGCGGGGCTCGGCGAGACCCACGACGAGATCGTCGGCCTGCTCGGCGACCTCGCGGACCTCGGCGTCGACATCGTCACCATCGGCCAGTACCTGCGCCCCACCTCGCACCACCTCCCCATCGCCCGCTACGCGGAACCCGCCGAGTTCGACGCGTGGAAGCGGATCGGCGAGTCGCTCGGCATCGGCCACGTCGAGGCGAGCCCGCTGACCCGCTCGAGCTACCACGCCAAGCAGGCGTCCGACGCGGTCACCCCGGTGGCCCTGTCGGCGCGCTGACCACCGTCGAGCGGTCCACGCCGCCCCGTCCCCCGACCCTGCGTGCCCGACCCTCGGCACCCGCTCAGGCGGGTGGCTCGGCGGTCCCGTCCGCCGGGGTGACCAGCTCGACGACGACGGCGAGGTGGTCGCTGGGCCAGACCCCGTCGCCGACGGGCCGGCCGACGAGGCGCGCCGAGATCGGGTTGCCGACCGGCTTCGGTCGCGGCCAGGAGACCAGGACGTAGTCGATGCGCCGGTCGGGCCAGGCCGAGTCGCACGAGTACGGGTTCTCACGCAGCCAGGTGCGTCCGTCTCCGTCACCGACCTGCTCCCACGCGTCCGACATCACGATCCCGTCGACGCCGGCGGTGCGGCCCGTCGCCAGGCGGATCTCGTCGGTGTCCGGCACGGCGTTGAGATCACCGCCGACGACCACGGGGAGGTCGCGCTCGGGGTCGCCGCGCAGGTCCCGGGCGAGCTCCATCACGCGGCGCACCTGGGCGCAGCGGTCCGCGGAGCGGTCGAAGCGGTGCTCCAGGTGGGTCGATGCGATCGGCCATCGACCGTGCGGGGTGTCGACCCCCGCCACGACGGCGCGCCGGTGGCCGGGGGTCCCGTCGGCACGGGGCAGGCGCTCGTCCGCGAGTCGCACCACCGGCCAGCGCGCCAGCACGGCGTTGCCGAACGAGACCCCACGGTGCAGGACCGGCTCGGTGCGCACGACGTGGAACCCCAGCTCCGTGGCGAGCTCCTCGCCCTGGTCGTGGGTCGCGTCGGAGAACACCTCCTGCAGGCACACGACGTCGGGGTCGGCGTCACGGATCGTGTCGAGGATCGCACCCGCACGAGCCCGCCAGGGCCCGAAGTGCCACCACAAGTTCCACGTCATCACCCGCAGCGGCATCGGGCCATCCTGCCAGCAGGTCCGCGAGCGCGGCCGCACCCGGCCCGGGGTCGGCCCGTCGGTACCCTGTCCGCGGTGACGTGGACCGTCGAGCAGGTGGAGGCCATCGCCCCGTCGGCGGCGGCGGTCACCGCCGCCCGACCGCTCGCCGTCACGGGCCGGTGGAGGTCGACGGGCGCCGACGACCGGGTGGTGTGGGGGTCGTGCCAGGGCAGCGGCGCCGAGCCCTACGACACCGTCGTCGACCACGAGGCCGTCCGCTCCCGCTGCACCTGCCCCAGCCGCAGGACCCCGTGCAAGCACGCTCTCGCCCTGCTGCTGATGTGGACGCGCGACGAGGTCCCGCCCGCCACGCCGCCGCCGCCGATCGAGACGTGGATGACCCGCCACCGGCGCGCCACCGGCACCGGGGCGACCGGACGCGGGTCGGGGGGCGAAGCGGATCGCGACGCGGTGAGCGGCTCGGGCGCGGACGGCCCGGGAGACGACCCCGCCGACGAGCCCGTCCCCGACGGCGACGCCGAGGGGCCCACCGGGGCCGGGGCCGCGAACGGCACCGGGAGCGGGCCCGGCGTCGACGGCTCCGGTGGGAACACGGCGAGCGATCGCGCGCCCTCGACCACCTCCGGCGGGATCGCCGAGGGCGACTCCGACGATCCCCCCGCCCCACCCGACGACGTGGAGCGCGACTCGGCGCGCGACGAACGGGTCGAGCGGATGCACGCCGGTCTGACCGAGCTCGACCGTTGGCTGGGCGACCGGATGCGGACCGGTCTCGCCGACCCGGCGCTCGCGCGCTACGCGACGTGGGACGACCTCGCCGCTCGCCTGGTCGACGCACGGGCGGGCAGCCTCGCCAACCGCATCCGCCGCCTCGCGGGCCTCGTCGGAGCGTCGCCCGACTGGCACGACGACGTGCTCGCCGAGCTCGGCCTGCTCCACCTCCTCGCGCAGGCCGGCCGGCGGCTCGGTTCGCTCCCGGGGCCGCTGGCCGACGCCGTGGCCACGACGGTCGGGTGGCAGGTCCGCACGGCCGACGTGCTGGGCAACGTCCCGGACACCGATCGGTGGGTGGTCGCCGGGCGCAGCGACCAGCGCGAGGACCGCATCGAGGTGCGTCGGTCCTGGCTCCGCGGCGTCACCAGCGGTCGGTGGGCCCTCGTCCTCTCCTTCGCCGCCTACCGCCAGAGCCTCGACACCTCGCTGACCGTCGGCACCGAGATCCACGCCGACCTGCACCGCTACCCGGGCCCCGCGCTGCGCGCCCTGGTCGGCGAGCGCCACCGTCCGCCCGAGGCGACGATGTTCCCGGGGGAGCGGATCGTCGAGCCCCCCGGTCGCCCTCCGTCGGGCAGCGTGGCCGCGGCGTGCGAGGGGATCGGGCGGATGCTCGTGGCCGAGCCGTGGCTCGACCGGCTCCCGTCGACGGTGACGGCGTCGGTCGCCCAGGACCACGGTCGCTGGTTCCTCACCGACGGCACGGGCAGCCTGCCCCTGCTCGCCGACGCCGGTCCGAGCGGGTCGGGGGACCCGCTGGCGATGCTGCTCGCGCTGTCGGGCGGGGGATCGGTCGACGTCACCGTGGAGTGGACGCCCCACGGGGTGACCCCCCTCACGGTCCACCTCGACGATCGCAGCATCGACATCGGTCCGCGCGCCGACGCGTCGTTCGTGGGGGCGGCGTGAGGGTCGACGAGCACTGGCGGTCGCTCGTCACCGCCGCGCTGCTCGGCACGGACCGGCGCGACCCTCCCGATGCCGACGGTCCGCTGGGCGACCTGGTCGCCGACGCCGTCCGTGAGGATCCCTCGGCGCGGATGCTCGCGCAGATCGCCGCGTGCACGGCGGTGCGGCGAGCTGCGGTCCGGCCCGGCCCGGTCCTGGAACGGCTGGTCGAGGCGCCCCCCGACGATCGGCCGCCGTGCCCCCCCGATGCGGTCGATCGGTGGCACCACCTGACGACCTCGTGGCCGGTGCTGGAGGACGAGTGGCTGCTGGCGCTGATCGCGAACGGGTGGCGGGCGGCCCCCGAGCTGGTCGCCCCGATGCTGCGACGCCACCGGCGCGAACCACGTCGTCGGGCGCTCGTCGAGGTGGCGGCGGGGCCGACCGCGGGGTGGCTGGTGGGCCACCTCCCCGAGCTGGCGGCGACGCGCCCGGGGGGCGCCGTCGACGCCGAGACCCTCGCCGAGCTCCCACGCCTGCCGATCCCACCGGACCTGGCCGAGCACGTCGATCGCGACGGTGGACGGATCGCCGACGCGATCGCGGAGGGTCTGGCCGATCGTCGCCTCGCCGAGGCCCATCGGGCGGTGCTCGTCAACCTCCTCGCCCGGTGCGCGCCCGACGGGCTCGTCGTGATCGCACGTCGGCTCGACTCGATCGACCCGACGGTCCCGGGGCGCGGCCTCGCCTCGATCCTCGCCGACCTCGCGATCACCCGCCACCGCATGCTCGACGAGCTCTCCCGCACCTGAGCCGCTCCCCGCGCGTCCGTGCGACCTCGGACCCGACGCGGGCGCCCCGTCCGCTCGGCGTCCGACCCGGAGCGGACGTGGGCGGCGGTGAGGGTGGGTAGCGTCCGAGGTGATGGGGGAGGCCAGGCTCACGACTCCGCAGGTCGGCGACGGGGATCGCGCGGGAGTCGTCCTGCGGCCTCACGCCGAGGTCGAGTACGCCGACGAGCTGGCGGCGCTCGATCGCGCCGACGATCGCCCGAGGCCCCCCGGCTGGGAGCTGTCGCCGTGGGCCGTGGTGCGGTACCTGATGGGGGGCGAGCTCGACGACGGCACCGTGATCTCGCCGAAGTACGTGGGTCAGCGCCGCCTGATCGAGATCGCCACGGCGACCCTCGCCACCGATCGGGCGGTCCTGCTGCTCGGCGTCCCCGGCACCGCGAAGACCTGGGTCGCCGAGCACCTCGCCGCCGCGATCAGCGGCGACTCGACGTTGCTCGTGCAGGGCACGGCGGGGACCACCGAGGAGACCTTGCGGTACGGCTGGAACTACGCGCGCCTGATCGCCGAGGGTCCGTCGCCGGACGCGCTCGTCCCCAGCCCCGTCCTGCGGGCGATGCGTCGGGGGGCGATCGTGCGCGTCGAGGAGCTGACCCGGATGCCGCCCGAGGTCCAGGACGCGCTGGTCACCGTGCTGTCGGAGAAGGTGCTGCCGGTCCCGGAGCTCGACACCGAGGTCTCCGCCGTGCAGGGGTTCAACCTGATCGCCACCGCCAACGAGCGCGACCGTGGCGTCAACGACATGTCGAGCGCGCTGCGGCGGCGGTTCAACACGGTGGTCCTCCCCCTCCCGGCCACGATCGACGACGAGATCGCGATCGTGACCCGGCGCGTGGACGAGCTGGGCGCCGCGCTCGCCCTGCCCGAGGTGCCGACCGCCGCCGAGGAGATCCGCCGGGTGGTGACGATCTTCCGCGAGCTGCGCGACGGGCTCACCATCGACGAGCGCACGACGCTGAAGGTGCCGAGCGGGACCCTCTCCACCGCCGAGGCCATCTCCGTGGTCACCAACGGCACCGCCCTCGCCGCCCACTTCGGTGACGGCCGCCTCGGCCCGTCCGACCTCGCCGCCGGGATCGTCGGTGCGGTGGTCTCCGACCCGATCCACGACGGCGTGGCGTGGCGCGAGTACCTCGAGGCCGTGGTCGCCGAGCGCGACGGCTGGCGGGACTTCTACGAGGCGTGCCGTCGCCTCGACCCGTGATCGGCGTCCGCCCGGCCACCCCTCGGTCCGCGGCACCGCCGGTCGCGCCGACGGGCGAGCGGTCCGGTTCCGGCTCCCGGGCGGGCGCGGGGCGACGACGATGACGGTCCACGTGCTCGGGATCCGCCACCACGGGCCCGGGTCGGCCCGCTCGGTCCTCGCTGCGCTCGACCAGCTCCGACCCGACGTCGTCCTCGTCGAGTTCCCCGCCGACGCGGAGGCGGCGCTCGCGTGGATCGGGCGTCCCGGGCTCGCCGCGCCGGTCGCGCTGCTCGGCTACGTCGCGGCCGATCCGGGACGGGCGGTGTTCTCGCCGTTCGCCTCGTTCAGCCCGGAGTGGCGAGCCGTCGCCTGGGCGAACGAGCGTGACGTCGCGGTGCGTGCGATCGATCTCCCGATGGCGATCACCGTCGCCGGCGACGGTGCCGAGGCGGCGGTGCGCGGCACCGCTCCCCCCGACCCGCTGCGCGACCTCGCTGCGGCGGCGGGCGACCCGGATCCAGAGCGGTGGTGGGAGGACGTGATCGAGCACCGGGGCGACGGCGCACCCGCCTTCGACGCCGTCGCCGAGGCGATGGCGGCGGCGCGCGGGGGGTCGGTGACCTCGGTGGGCGAGGAGCGGCGCGAGGCTCACATGCGCCGTGCGCTGCGTCGCGCGGTCAAGGACGGGTTCTCGACGATCGTCGTCGTGTGCGGGGCGTGGCACGTCCCCGCCCTCGACCTCGAGGGCCGCACCGCGTCGAGCGACGCGGCGACCCTGCGCGGGCTGGACAAGGTGAAGGTGGACTCGGCGTGGGTCCCGTGGACGCACCGCCGACTGACCACGGCGTCGGGCTACCGCGCCGGCATCGACAGCCCCGGCTGGTACCGCCACGTGTTCGACCACCCCGGTGCCGACGGCGTCGCCCGGTTCCTGGTGGACGCGGCTCGGTTGCTGCGCGAGCGGGGGCAGTCGGCGTCGCCGGACCACCTGATCGCCGCGACGCGCCTCGCGGAGGCGCTCTCGACGATGCGTGGGCGCCCGCGCCCGGGCCTCGCCGAGGTGCTCGACGCCGCCGACTCGGTGATGGGGGGCATCGACGTCGTGCGCGCCGAGCTCGTCGTCGGCGATGCGCTCGGCTCCGTCCCCGACGACGCCCCCCAGGTCCCGCTGGCCAGGGACGTCGCTCGAGCCCAGCGCTCCGCCCGCCTCCGCCCGGTCGCCGCGGCGAAGGTGGTCGAGCTCGACCTGCGGACCCCCACCGGGCTGCGCCGCAGCCACCTGCTCCACCGCCTGTTCGCCCTCGGGGTGCCGTGGGGCGTCCCCGAGGAGGGTCGGCGGTCGTCGGGGACGTTCCGCGAGACGTGGCGCGTCGCGTGGGAGCCGGAGCTGTCGGTCCGCCTCGTCGAGCGCTCGGGGTACGGCAGCACCCTGGTGACCGCCGCCACCGCCCGTCTCGTCGAGCGGGGGCGTCGGGCGACGGGGCTCGTCGAGATCGTCGGCGTCGTCGAGCTCGCGCTGTTCTCCGATCTGCGCGACGCCGTCGAGCCGAACGTGAGGCGCCTCGCCGACCGAGCGGCGTCCGACCCCGACGTCGGCCACCTCATGGACGTGGTCGTCCCCCTCGCGGCGGCGCTGCGCTACGGCGACGTGCGTCGGACCGACGCGACGGCGCTGCGCGAGGTGTTCGACGGCCTCGTCGTGCGCGTGCTCGCGGGGGTGGTGCCGGCGTGCACGTCGCTCGACGACGACGCTGCCGCTCGGATGGTCGAGCGCCTGACCGGGGTGCAGACGGCCCTGGCGATGCTCGACCACCCCGAGCGCCACCGGGGGTTCGGCGACGTGCTCGAGATCCTCGCCGAGGTGCGCTCGCTCCGGCACGGACTCGTGGCGGGCCGTGCCACGAGGCTCCTGCACGATTCCGGTCGCTGGGGCGCCGACCGCGTCGAGCGGCGGCTGTCGCAGGCGCTCGGGCCGGGGATCGAGGCACCGGTCGGAGCCGCCTTCGTCGAGGGGTTCCTCGCGGGGTCCGGCACGGTGCTCGTCCACGACCTCGAGCTGCTCGGCGTCGTCGACCGGTGGCTCTCGTCGCTGACGATCGACGCGTTCGACGCGGTCGTGGTCCTCCTGCGGCGGACCTTCGGCGCGTTCGAGCCGGCCGAGCGGCGCCAGATCATGGGTCTGTCGACCGGCGGGCCGCTGCGGCGCGCCACCGGGTTCGGCGCCGATGTCGACGACGCACGCGCGAGCGCGGTCCTCGACACCGTGCGCCAGCTGCTCGGGATCCCGCTCGTCGACGCCGTCGAGCCCGCGAGCCCCGTGGAGGTCGGGCGGTGACGGTCGACGGGCGCGGTGGCGCGACGGACGAGCGCGTCGGTGACGGCGACGGGATCCGGACGGTGTCCGAGGCCGAACGGCGTCGCCGCTGGCGGTTGGTGCTCGGCGGAGCGGCCGAGGTGGACGACCCGACGACCGACGGTCCCGGCGGCCGCCCGCCCGGTCAGGACGGCCGCGCCGCGGACGGCGAGGGCGAGGCGGGGACGGGGCCGGGGGCCGCCCGATCCGGGCCCGACGGATCCCGTCCCGACGGATCGGGATCCGAGGCGGCGGGCTCCGGCGGGGGTGGCGAACGTGGACGTGGCGGCGCGGGTGACGACGGTTCGCGACCGGGACGGGGAGGCGGCACGGGTCGGCGCGGTCCGGGACTGGACGCCGACGACGCACGCATCGACGCGGCGCTCGGCGCGCTCTACGACCGGGACCCGTCCGGTGACGGACGACGGCGCGCGGGGAGCTCGCGGGCGGGCGGCCTCGGGCGCTCGCGCCCGGGGGTCGTGCGCTGGCTCGGCGACATCCGGCGCTACTTCCCGTCGTCCATCGTGCGCGTCCTGCAGCGCGACGCCGTCGAGCGCCTCGACCTGCGCCAGCTGATGCTCGAGCCCGAGCTGCTGCAGGCGCTCGAGCCCGACATCTCGCTGGTGACCGTGCTGGTCGAGCTCAACCGCGTCCTCCCCGACGAGACCCGCGCCAGCGCCCGCGCGGTCATCGCGACGGTGGTCGCCGACGTCGAGGCTCGCCTCGAGGACCAGACGCGCCAGGCGGTGCGCGGCGCGCTCGCCCGGGGGTCGCGCACGCGGCGACCGCGGCCGGGCGACATCGACTGGCCGCGCACGATCGAGGCCAACCTGCGCCACTGGATCCCCGAGCACCGCACCCTCGTCCCCGAGCGGCTGGTCGGCCACGGCCGACGCCGTCGCAGCCTCGCGAAGGACGTGATCATCGCGGTCGACCAGTCGGGGTCGATGGCCGACTCGGTCGTCTACGCCTCGCTGTTCGCCGGGGTCCTCGCCCGGCTCCCGACGCTGTCCACCCACCTCTACGCGTTCGACACCTCGATCACCGACCTCACCGGGTTCCTCCACGATCCCGTCGAGGTGCTGTTCGGGGTGCAGCTCGGCGGAGGCACCGACATCGCCTCCGCGCTGACGTTCTGCGCCCGACGGATCGAGCGCCCGCGCGACACCGTGCTGTTCGTCGTGTCGGACCTGTTCGAGGGAGGTGACGGGGCGCTGATGCGGCGCCGGATCGGCGAGCTCGTCGACGCCGGCGTGACCGTCGTGGTGCTGCTCGCGCTCAGCGACGAGGGCGCACCCGCCCACGACCACGACCACGCCGCCGCCCTCGCCGACCTCGGGGCGGTCGTCACCTCGACGACCCCGGACGCCTTCCCCGACGTGCTCGCCCAGGCCCTCGCCCGCTGACCTCACCCGATCGGGGGAGCCGCCACCGGACCGGCGCACCCGTGCGGCGTGGGATCGGGGTCGACACTAGGCTCGTGGCTCCATGGGTCAACTCGTCGGGGTCACCGAGAAGCAGAGCGCGACACCGGGGGTGGTGCGCTACGAGCTGAACCGCACCCTGTCGGGGCAGGGACACGAGCGCTTCGCCTCGCGCGTCGACGCCCACGGCGCCTCGCCCTCGGCGGCGCTCGCTCGACTGCTGTTCGACACCGGTCAGGTCGGCGGGGTCCACGTCTACGCGAACATCGTCACGATCGACCTCGCGAAGGGCCACGGCGCGGACGGGCTGGCCGACGTGATGCGCGACATGTACCAGTACTGGAAGGCGGGGGTCGAGCCCCCGTCGTTCGAGGACCTCCAGCCCGACGAACCCGAGGCGACCGGGGGCGGTGGCGACGTGGCCGACGGGGATGCGGCGCTGCAGGCGGCGGCCGAGAAGGTCCCGATGCACATCCTCACCCGAGCCCGCGACGCACGCGCGCGCCTGACCGGGGGCTGAGCCCCGTCCGCCCGATGTCACGGGCGACCGGCGCACGAGCTGCGGTCCGGTCTCCCCGTGCAGGCGACGACGTCGAGGCCCGCCGTCATGAGCGACACCTACACGCTCCGCGAGGCGGCCGACGTCCTCGGGGTCCACTACATGACGGTCTACCGCTACGTGCGGCTCGGTCTGCTCGACGCGTCCAAGGCCGGGACCACCTGGCAGGTGACGGACGTGGCGCTGGAGCGGTTCCGTGCCGGTACGGGGTCGGGACCCGTGCGCCGGGGCGACCACGCGCCCTGGGCGGAGCGACTCGAGGGTCGGTTGGTCGAGGGCGACGGGACCGGGGCGTGGCGCGTGGTCGAGGCGGCGATGGCGTCGGGGACCGACGTGCGCGCGGTCTACCTCGAGATGTTGGCGCCGTCGATGGTCAGCATCGGGGAGCGTTGGGCGGCCGGTGAGTTCGACATCTCGATCGAGCACCAGGCGACGGTGATCGTGACCCGGATCATCGGACGCCTCGGGCCGCGGTTCTCGCGGCGCGGCCGGTCGTGCGGGGGGTTGGTGGTCGGATCCCCGGTGGGGGAGTACCACGGCCTGCCGACCGCCATCCTGGCCGACCTGATGCGCGAGCAGGGCTGGGAGGTCAACGACCTCGGCCCGAACACCCCGGCGTCGTCCTTCCTCCACGCGGCGCGGCGGATGTCGGATCTGCGTGCGGTGGGCATCTCGGTCACCAACCCGGAGCTGGTGGGCCCGGTCGGCGAGTGCAGCGAGCTGCTCAAGCGCGACGACCCGGAGGTGGTCGTGGTGGTCGGCGGGCAGGCGTTCCGCGACGTGGAGCACGCCCGCTCGCTGGGCGCCGACGAGCTGGCGGTGAGCGCCGATCAGCTGCACGAGCTGCTGATGGGGAGGGCGGACCGGACCTGACCGCCGATCGGCTGCGCCGAGCGATCCGGTCGCGATCGGGGCACGGACCGCTTGCCCGTCGAACACCTGTTCGATAACGTCGAGCGGATGGGAACCGCCGTCGACCGATCCACCGACGACCGACCGGGCGATCATGGTACGCCCGCCCCGCACCCCGCGGGTCGCCACGACGAGTCGGTGCGCGAGCTCCTGCGTCGACTCGGTGATCGGGTCAGACCGGTCGCGATGGCGGGGGAGCGGACCCTGCCGGTCGCCGAGGTGCTGTCGTCGGTGCTCCCCGGCGACGGGCTCGTCCGCGGCCAGGTGGTGGGGTGCGCGGGAGATGCGGCGTGCACGATCGCCTCCGTGCTCGTGCGCGACGCGGTGGTGGCCGGAGCGTGGCTCGCGGTCGTCGACGTCGACGGCTTCGGGATCGACGCGGCCGCCGAGGTCGGGATCCCCCTCGAGCGGGTCGTGCGGGTCGACACCCGCTGGCGTGAGCGGCCCGGCGGGCGTGACGACGCCGGAGCGGGCGGACCGCCCCGAGACGGCGATCTCGACTGGATCGACGTGGTGGGCGCGGCCGTCGACGGCTTCGATCTCGTCGTCACCAGGGTCCCGAGCCACCTGGGCGCCGATCGCCGCCCCGCCTCCGTGCGCAAGCTGAGCGCCCGGATCCAGCAGCGCGGGGCGGTGGTCGTGGTCCTCGGAGCGAGCGGGGCGCTGCCCTGCGACATCGAGCTGGGCACGGCCGGCACCTCCTGGGCGGGGGTGGGCGACGGTTCCGGCCACCTGCGTCGCCGCTCGCTCGAGGTCGAGGCCGCGGGGCGGCGGCTCCCCGGTCGGCGCACCTGCTCGATCGAGCTGGTCGGGTCCGAGCAGCGCATCGAGCTGTCGACCCCTCACCCGGGGTCCGCGGCGCCACCCGTCGTGCGCTCCGTCGACGACGTCGCTCACGGCGGCGACCTCGACGACGATCGCGATCCCCAGGCCGAGCTGCTCGCCGAGATGGCCGACAACCTCCCCCCGCACGACGGTGACGTCGTGGCGTCGACGACCGGCGGCCCGTCGGCCGCCACGGACGGAGCCCCGGAGCTCGGCGATCCCGACGACGAGCTCGCACCCGTCGTGCGGTTGGCCGGGTGATCGGACCACCCGTGGACGCGGCGGGAGACCGACCCACCGGCACCGTGGTCGGGCGCGAGCGCGATCCGTCGCGCCCCGAGAGGTTCGTCACCGTCTGGTGCCCGGACTGGCCCGTGCTCGCCGCCGGGCGGTCCCCCGACGTGGCCGCGGCGGTCCTGCGATCGCACCGCGTGGTCGCCCGCACCCGGGCCGCGGCCGACGAGGGGGTGGTGATCGGCCAGCGCCGACGCCAGGCCCAGCAGCGGTGCCCCCACGTCGAGGTGCTCGACGACGACCCGGCACGTGACGCACGCGAGTTCGAGGCGATCGTGCGCGCCGTCGCCTCCATCGCCCCGCGCGTCGACCTCGTGGAGCCCGGGTGGCTCAGCGTCGCCGCCCGCGGTCCGTCACGCTACTTCGGCGGGGACGCCGCCCTCGCGGAGCACCTGGTCGAGCTCACCTCGGCCGTCGTGCGCGCCTCGGGTGCGTCCACCTCCCCGGGCGGCACCGACGTCGGCGACGAACGGACGGAGGCCGACGATGCGACGGAGGCCGACGATCCGGCGGCAGGCGCGTGCGTCGGGGTCGGGGTGGCCGACGGCCGGTTCTGCGCGAGCGTCGCGGCGCGCCTGGCGGTCCGGCGGGGATCCCCCGTCGTCGTCGAGGCGGGGAGGTCACCCGAGTTCTGCGCGCCCCTGCCGATCGGGTGGCTGCAGACCCTCGGCGAGGCCGACGCCGACCTCGTCGACCTGCTGACCCGGCTCGGCGTCCGCCGGCTCGGCGACCTGGCCGCCCTCGAGCCCGCGGACGTGCTGGGGCGCTTCGGTCCCGACGGGGTGCACGCCCACCGTCTGGCGTCGGGGATCGATCCGCGACCTGCGAGCACGACCGACCCCGCCCCCGAGCGGCGCCTCGCGCGCGTCCTCGACGACCCCGCCACCCGCACCGATGCGGTCGCCTTCGTCGCGAAGCAGCTCGCCGACGAGCTCGCCGGCACCCTCGGCGCCGACGGGAGGGTCTGCACGCGCCTGGTCGTGACGCTCGAGACCGAGCACGGCGAGCGATCGGAGCGCTCGTGGTACCGGTCGAGCGGGATGTCGGCGGTGGCGATGGTCGAGCGCGTGCGCTGGCAGCTCGACGCGTGGGTGGACGCACCGCGCGGCAGCTCGCAGGAGATCACGGGCGGGGTCGCGATGGTGCGCCTCGCACCGGAGGAGACGCGCCCCGACGACGGCGTCCAGCTCGGGCTGTGGGGTGGCCGGTCCGACGCCGACCGACGTGCGGCGCGCGCGATCGCCCGCCTGACGACGCTGACGGCCGAGTCGGCGGTGACGGTGCCGGTGTGGCACGGGGGCCGCCTTCCCGCCGACCGGTACCGGTGGGTCCCGGCGACGACGGTCGACCTCGACCAGCGGGGTCGGGCGGTGTCGCGCTCGGCGACGGGGGCGGGGATCGACGGCTCGACCGGGCCGTGGCCCGGGAGCCTCCCGGCGCCGTCTCCGGCGACCGTGTTCCACGAACCGCGCCCGGTCGAGGTGCTCGACGCGTCCGGGGCGACGGTGCGCGTCAGCGGTCGGGGGACGATCTCGGCGGCACCGGCGTCGATCCGCGTGCTGCGTGGCGGTGAGGACGAGGGGTGGAGGCGCGGCCCGTCACGGGCCGTTCGCTCGTGGGCGGGTCCCTGGCCGGTCGACCAGGAGTGGTGGGAGCCCTCGCGGCATCGACGCCTCGCTCGCTTCCAGATGGTGGTCGACGACCCCGACTCCGGCGGTGAGCGAGCCTACCTCGTCGTCGTCGAGCGGCAGCGGTGGCACCTGGCCGCGCACTACTCCTAGGTGCGTGACGGTGCGTGACGGTGCGTGACGGTGCGATCACGGCGCGATCACGGCGCGGTGACGGCGCGGTGACGGCGCGGTGACCGGGTCGTCAGGGTCCGCCGCGACGACCGTCAGGCGAAGGCGAAGGGGGTGGGGGCGACCTCGAGCACGTCGGTGACGTCGTTGGCCAGGCGGAACCCGACGCCGCGCACGGTGTGGATCACCTTCGTCCCGGGAGCGGCCTTGTCGAGCTTGCGGCGCAGGTTCGACAGGTGGACGTCGACGACGTGGCTGTCGCCCACCCACTTCGGACCCCAGACCGAGTCGAGCAGCTCGTCGCGGGTGCAGACCTCGGTCGGGCGGCGGCAGAGCTGCTCGAGCAGCGAGAACTCGATGCGGGTCGTCTGCACCTCCTCGTCCTCCACCGCGACCTCGCGCCGACCCAGGTCGATCGTCAGCGGCCCCAGCACGAGCACCGACGCCACGTGGCCATCGGGCCGAGCGTGGAGCTGGCGGGGGCGGCGCAGGAGGGCGTGGCACCGAGCGGCGAGCTCGTCGGGGTGGACCGGGGAGGAGATCGCGTCGTCGGCTCCCGCGTGGAGGACCGCGGTGCGCAGGCGGTCGTCACCGGCGTCGGTGATGCACAGCAGGTACTGCTCGGAGCACTCGCGCATCCGCTCGTGGAGGGGGCGCCCGCACGGTGACATCAGCACCGAGTCGACGATCACGACGTCGGGCGAGAACGATTCGACCAGCATCACGGCGGCGTCTCCGTCGGTGGGGGCGCTGACGCAGAAGCCCGATGCCCGCAGACCCGCCACGCTGACGCGACGCAGGTCGGCGTCCGACACGGCGATGAGGATGCGATGGGTGATGGTGCTGTCGTGATCCATGAGTGCTTTCACCGGCTCCGCCGAGTCCGGGTTCGGTCTGTCCACTGGGTGCACCGCATGTATCGGTCGCCGTCGTCCGATCCTGAAGTCGAACTCGGATCCGGCGCCTCGCCGCGGCGCGACGCGCCGGGTCGGTGCGGCCGCCGGCGACGCGCCGTGCTAGGAACCGGTGCCGTGGACGAGGCGGTCACGATCGAGCGGGTGCGTCGCGACGTGGCGCTGCGGTCGCCGCTCGACGAGCGGGAGGCGGAGTCGGTGCGGCGGTTCCTCGAGGCCCTCGAGCACCTCGACGAACCCATGTCGCAGCTCGCCGATCCGACCCACGTGACCGCCTCGGGGATCGTCGTGGGCCCGCGGGGCGTGCTCCTGCTGCGTCACCGCCGCCTCGGCATCTGGCTCCAGCCGGGCGGTCACGTCGATGCCGGCGAGACGCCGTGGAGCGCCGCGCTGCGGGAGTGCCGCGAGGAGACCGGCCTCGAGCTCGCGTACGCCGACGCCCTCGACGCCGACGGCGTCCCGCCGCTGCGCCACGTCGACGTGCACGCAGGAGGACGTGGCCACGTCCACCTCGACCTGCGGTACCTCGTCGTCGCCGGTCACGACGACCCCGACCCCCCCGACGGCGAGAGTCAGGAGGTCGGGTGGTTCGACTGGGCGACGGCGGTCGCGATGGCCGATCCGGGGCTGGTGGCTGCGCTCGAGCACCTGCGCCCGACCGACGCGGCCCCGTGACGCCGGAGGCGGCGACGACGGGTGCGCGTCGGCTCGGTCGCGGTGTGCTTGACTTCGCGGGACGGCCGACGCCGAGCACAGGAGGAGCGCACCGTGATCAAGGAGTTCAAGGACTTCATCACCCGAGGCAACATCTTGGAGGTCGCGATCGGCCTCGTGATGGCGCTCTACTTCCAGAAGATCGTCGACGCCGTGCTCGAGGGGGTGATCTACCCGATCATCGCGGCCGTCTTCCGCAAGCCCGACTTCCGCGCGATCGGGTTCGACCTCGGCGAGGCGCGGGTGAGCATCGGGCTCGTGATCGACGCGATCGTCAGCTTCCTGATCGTGGCGTTCGTGCTGTTCCTCATCCTGCGCGCGTACAACGCGGCGCGAGGCCCGCAGGACACGGCCGAGGACGAGCCGATCGGCGCCGAGGTGGCCCTGCTCACCGAGATCCGCGACGAGCTGCGCGCGTCGCGCTGACGACGGTGGCGTCCGCCGTGCCGCCCCGATGGTGCCCGCCTCGGCGACCGGGGTGCCGCCTGGTGGGCCCCCCCGCCGCGTCGACGACGGTCGAGCGCTCCCGGCGATGCGGTCGGAGGTGAGGACGAGCCGCGGTGTGGCGTGCCGCGTCGCGTCGGCGCTGGCGATCGGCGTCCTGGGAGCGGGCTGCGGCGGCGCGGAGCCCGAGGGTTCCGACGGCGTCGCGCCGTCGCCCGGGACCGGTCCCGCCCCGACCGTCGCCGGGGTGGGGCGCCTCCCGGCACCGCTGCCGACCCCGCCGAGGGACGGGTCGATCGCGGTCGAGGACGGAGCCGGCGACGACGACGTCACCCGCGTCAGGGGGGCGACGTCGGAGACGGTCGAGCTGACCGTGCCGATCGACGCCGACGGTGATCCGATCGAGACCATCGCCGAGCGAACCGACGGGGACCGTCTGATCGTCGTCGGCGACTCGATCCTCGCCTCCTCGGCGAGCCGCTACGGCGGGGAGCTGTGCGCCGCGCTGAACCCGCTCGGGTGGGACGTCGAGGTCGACGCCGAGCCCGGTCGGTTCGTCGAGTTCGGCAGCCGCGTGCTCGAGGACCGACTCCCCGACGACGGCGGCGACCGGGCGGGTGACGTGCAGGGCGACGACGCGTCGATCGACGACTTCGACGCAGCCGTGATCCACCTCGGCAGCAACTACGGAGGTGACGCCGAGCGGTACTTCACCGAACTGAACGAGATCCTCTTCCGCCTCGTGCCACGACCGACCCTGCTGCTCACCGTCAGCGAGTACGAGCCCGAGTGGGCCGAGGTCAACGACGCGATCCGCGAGCTGGCGCAGCTCTACGACCAGGTGACGGTGCTCGAGTGGGGTGAGCTCGCCGAGGCGGAGGGGATCCTCGGGCCGGACGGCCTCCACCCGACCGACTTCGGCCAGACCGTGCTCGTCGAGCAGCTCGCGCTCGCGCTGGGCGAGGTGGGTGACGTCGCCGGATCGGTCGAGGGGTCCGTCGATCCCGCGACCGCCACCGACCCCCCGGTCAGCGGATCGGCGACCGACGACGTCCCCGCCGGGTCGGACGACGGGTCGACCGAGCCGGGGGTCTGCCTGCCGACGGAGTACACCGACGACTCCGCCGATCCGGGTCGCCCCTCGTAGTCGAACGCGCCCGCCCGATCGGGCGCCCGCTTCGTAGCCTGGACGGATGCTGCAGGCTCAGGCGATCTCCGTGGAGGTGGGCGGACGACTCCTCGTCGAGCGCGCCAGCTTCACCGTGATGCCGCGCGACAAGGTCGGCATCGTCGGTCGCAACGGCGCCGGCAAGACCAGCCTGTTCAAGGTGCTCGGCGGTGCAGCCGAACCGGCGGCGGGGAACGTCCTGCGCGACGGGGGGTTCGGCTACCTCCCGCAGGACCCGAAGATCGACGCCGACCTCGACGGTCGCACCAGCGTCAACCACATCCTGTCGGGCAAGGGGATCGACGAGGAGATCGTCCGCCTCGAGAAGCTGCGGCTCTCGATGGAGGAGGATCCGAGCGAGCGCAACGTCACCCGATACGTCGACGCCGAGGAGATGTTCCGCACCACCGGGGGCTACGCCGCCGACAGCGAGGCCCGGGCGATGGCCGTCGGGCTCGGTCTGCCCGACGACCGCCTGGAGCTGCCGTTGAGCGTGCTGTCGGGGGGCGAGCGTCGACGCGTCGAGCTCGCCCGGATCCTCTTCGCCGGGACCGACGTGCTCTGCCTCGACGAGCCGACGAACCACCTCGACGTCGACGCGAAGACGTGGCTCCTGCAGTACATGCGCGACTACAAGGGAGCGCTGCTGGTCATCAGCCACGACCTCGACCTGCTCGACGAGGCGATCACCCGCGTGCTCCACCTCGACCGCACCGGTGAGGACCAGGTCGGCGACGTGATCGAGTACCGGGGAACCTACTCCCAGTACCAGCGCGCCCGGGCGGAGGACGAGGCCCGCCTGACGCGCAAGGCGGCGCTGCAGTCCAAGGAGATCGCCCGCATGCAGGGCGTCGTCGACCGCTTCGGCGCCAAGGCGACCAAGGCCGCCATGGCGCACTCGATGGAGAAGAAGATCGCCCGGCTCGAGGCCGACAAGGTGCGCGCCCCGAAGAGCGCGAAGGCGATCAACGTCCGGTTCCCCGCGCCGCCGCCGTGCGGCGAGACCGTGATCGTCGCCGAGCAGCTGCACAAGGGCTACGCGGGCGTCGACGTGTTCGCCGACATCGACTTCGACCTCGGGCGCGGGGAGCGGCTGCTCGTGCTCGGCCTCAACGGCGCCGGCAAGACGAGCCTGCTGCGGATCCTCGCCGGCGAGACCGAGGCCGACCTCGGCAGCTTCGAGTTCGGGTACCGGGTGCACTCCGGCTACTACGCGCAGGAGCACGACAACCTGCGCCCCCACGAGAACCTCCTGACCAACCTGCGCGACTCGATCCCGACCGGTGTGGAGATGACCGACACCCACCTGCGCGGCCTGCTCGGCATGTTCGGGCTGTCGGGGGACAAGGTCTTCCAGGAGGCCGGCACCCTCTCGGGCGGGGAGAAGACGAAGCTCGCGCTGGCGATGCTGATGACCGGCCGCAACAACCTGCTGCTGCTCGACGAGCCGACGAACAACCTCGATCCGCCGTCGCGCGAGGCGGTCTCGAACGCGCTCGTCGACTGGCCGGGCGCGGTGATCTTCGTCAGCCACGACGAGCAGTTCGTCCGCGAGCTGGCGCCGACCAAGGTCCTGCTGATGCCCGACGGCGACGTCGATTACTTCAGCGAGGACTGGCTCGACCTCGTCGCGATGTCCTGAGCGGCGGGGGCCGGGGCCGGGACCCCACGACGACGGCGGCGCGAGCGACGGGGGGTACGTTCGGCGGATGGCGAACGAGCCGGTCACGCACACCGTCGACGAGCACGGCGTCGCCGTGGTCACCTTCGACCACCCGCCGATCAACCTGATCACGGTCGAGGTGTTCGGTGCGCTCGCGGCGCTGATCGACCGCCTCGCCGCCGACGACGCGGTGCGCGCCGTCGTGCTGCGCTCGGCGAACCCGGAGTGGTTCCTCGCCCACTTCGACGTCGAGGCGATCCAGGGGTTCCCGACCGATCGCGCCGACACGGGTGAGCCCAACCGCTACCACCGGATGTGCGAGGCGCTGCGCACGATGCCGAAGCCGACCATCGCGCAGATCGAGGGTCGGGTCGGCGGCGGCGGCAGCGAGGTGGCGGCCAGCTGCGACATGCGCTTCGCCACCCCCGACGCCGTGTTCAACCAGCCCGAGGTGGCGCTCGGGATCATCCCCGGGGGCAGCGGCACGATCCGCCTGCCGCGACTGATCGGGCGCGGCCGGGCGTTGGAGGTCGTCCTCGGCTGCGACGACGTCGACGCGTCGACCGCCGAGTCGTGGGGATGGGTCAACCGCGTCCTGCCCCCGGACGCGATCGGCGCGTTCGTCGACCGCCTCGCCGGGCGGATCGCCTCGTTCCCGGCCCACGCCGTCGCCGCCGCCAAGGCGAGCATCGTCAGCTCCGACCTCGCGATCGACGAGCAGCTCGACGCCGAGAGCCGGGCGTTCCAGACGACGCTCGGCGACGACGCCACGCGCGCCGCGATGCAGCGGTTCCTCGACCTCGGCGGTCAGACCCCCGACGGGGAGCGCCGCCTCGGCGAGCTCGCGGGCGAGCTCGGCACGCGCTGAGCCGTTCGGTGCCGACGTCCGGTGACGGGCACCGGCTGACCACCGGGTGCGGCGTCAGGCGTCGGCGTCGCCGTCGTCGGTGCCGAAGTGGCCGGTCTCGTGGTCGGCGTCGGAGGCGGGCGCCGTGACGTTCACGGGCATCGCGGCATCGGCACGGACCTGGGCGTAGAAGTCGTTGCCCTTGTCGTCGACGACGACGAAGGCGGGGAAGTCCTCCACCTCGATCTTCCAGATCGCCTCCATCCCGAGCTCGGGGTACTCGAGCACGTCGACCTGCTTGATGTTGTCGAGCGCGAGCCGAGCGGCGGGGCCGCCGATCGATCCGAGGTAGAAACCGCCGTGCTGCGCGCACGAGTCGGTGACCTGCTGGGAGCGGTTGCCCTTCGCGAGCATGACCATCGAGCCGCCGGCGGCCTGGAACTCGGGGACGTAGGAGTCCATCCGACCGGCCGTCGTCGGCCCGAACGAGCCGGACGCGTAGCCCTCCGGGGTCTTGGCCGGACCCGCGTAGTAGACGGCGTGGTCCTTCCAGTAGCCCGGCATCTCCTCGCCGGCGTCGAGGCGCTCCTTGATCTTGGCGTGGGCGATGTCGCGGGCGACGATCATCGGGCCGCTGAGCATGACCTGGGTGGTGACGTCGAGCTCGGACAGGGTGGCACGGATCCGCTCCATCGGCTGGTTGAGGTCGATGCGGACCGGCTCGGCGTCGAGCAGGTCGGCGGCCTCCACCGCGGGGAGGAAGCGGGCGGGGTCGGTCTCCAGCTTCTCCAGGAACAGCCCGTCGGAGGTGATCTTGCCCATCGCCTGGCGGTCGGCGGAGCACGACACCGCCATCCCGACCGGGCAGGACGCCCCGTGGCGGGGGAGGCGGATGATCCGCACGTCGTGGCAGAAGTACTTGCCGCCGAACTGGGCGCCGATCCCGGTGGTCTGCGCGAGCTGCAGCACCTTCGCCTCGAGCTCGCGGTCACGGAAGGCGTGGCCCGACTCCGACCCCGACGTCGGCAGCGAGTCCAGGTAGCGGGCGGTGGCGAGCTTGGCGGTCTCGACGGCGAGTTCGGCCGAGGTGCCGCCGATCACGATGCCGAGGTGGTACGGCGGGCACGCGGAGGTGCCGATCCCCTGGATCTTGTCGAAGATCCACGGCAGCAGGGTCTCCTCGTTGAGCAGGGCCTTCGTCTCCTGCCACAGGTAGCTCTTGTTCGCCGAACCGCCGCCCTTGGCCATGAATAGGAACTTGTACGCATCGCCGTCGATCGCGCTGATCTTGATCTCGGCCGGAAGGTTCGTGCCGGTGTTCTTCTCGGTGTACATGTCGAGCGGCGCCATCTGGGAGTAGCGCAGGTTCGACGTGTGGTACGTGTCGGCGATGCCCCGGGCGATCTGGGCTTCGTCGCCCCCGCCCGTGAACACGAACTCGCCCTTCTTCGCCTTGACGATCGCGGTCCCGGTGTCCTGGCACATCGGCAGCACGCCACCGGCCGCGATCGACGCGTTCTTCAGCAGGTCGAGCGCGACGAAGCGGTCGTTGTCGGACGCCTCGGGGTCGTCGAGGATGTCGCGCAGCTGCTGGAGGTGCCCGGCGCGCAGGTAGTGGGCGATGTCGCGCATCGCGACCGAGGTGAGCTCGCGGATCGCGTCCGGCTCGACGCGCAGGAACGTCCCGACGGGGGTCTCGAACGTCGACACCCCCTCGGTCGACACGAGGCGGTACTCGGTGTCGTCGGCGCCGAGGGGGAACATCTCGGTCACCTCCGGATCGAACGTCGGATCGGGCGTCGGATCGGGCGTCGCGGAGTCGCTGTCGGACATGGGCCGAGTGTACGAGCGCCACCCCGGGCCCCCGGGATCGCCAGGCCGGGGTCGGCGCCGTCCCGCGGGATCGCTCGTCGCCGCGAGCACGTCGGGCGGAGTCGACGGTACGGTCGACCACCGTGGTCAGCAGCGCCGAATCCGACGTGCGCCCCGCGTGGCGGGGGTCGATGCACGCGATGGCGTTCGTGCTCGCGATCCCCGCCGGGATCGCGCTCGTGATCGCGTCCGACCACGCCGCGGCGCGCACCTCGGCCGCGGTCTACGCCGTGTCGCTGGCGACGATGTTCGGTCTGTCGGCCGCGTACCACCGCCTCGCCCGCTCCGCCCGGTCGCGCCGGTTGATGCAGCGCCTCGACCACTCCGGGATCTTCCTGCTGATCGCCGGAACCTACGTGCCCGTCACGATGGTCGTGTTCCCGGCCCGGTGGGGCGTCCCCGTGATGGCGGTGATCGCGGCGACGGCGGTGCTCGGGATCGCGCTCAAGCTGTCCGCGCGGGCGAAGCTGTGGTCGTACGTCCTCTACCCGATGATGGGGTGGGCGGCGGTGGTGACCCTGCCGGTGATGATCGACCACCTCAGCACCCTGCAGCTCGCGCTCGTCGTGGGCGGGGGGCTGGTCTACTCGCTCGGCATCCCGGTCCTCGTCCGCCGGCGTCCCGACCCCTGGCCGACGACGTTCGGCTACCACGAGATCTGGCACAGCTTCGTCGTCGTGGCCGCCGGCCTCCACTTCGCCGCGGTCGCGTCGATCGTCACCTGACTCGCTCGCGGTGGCGGGGTGCGTCCTGCCCGGCTCGTACACTCGCCCGGTGATCGCGACGGCGCTGGCGAAGGTCGTCTCGACCCCGGCTCGCCTGGTCGTGATCGCCTTCGCGTCGTTGATCACCCTCGGGACGATCCTGCTGGTGCTGCCGGTCGCCGTGGACGCAGCGGGTGCCGTCGGCGTCCAGGACGCGCTGTTCATCTCGACCTCGGCATCGACCGTCACCGGGCTCGCCACCGTCGACATCGCCGGCTTCTCGCTGTTCGGCGAGCTGGTCATCCTCGGCCTGATCCAGGTCGGGGGGTTCGGGGTCATGACGATCGGCTCCGTGCTCGCGCTCGTCGTGCTCGAGCGCGTCGGGTTGCGTCAGCGGATGGTCGCGCAGGCCGAGATCGGCCTGGTCGACATCGGCGAGCTGTCGCGGCTGCTGTGGGCGATCGCACGCATCACCGTCGTGGTCGAGGCGTCGCTCGCGCTGGTCCTGTTCGCACGGTTCTGGCAGGGCGGCTACGAGGACGGTCCCGTCTCATCGGCCTACTCGGCGGTGTTCCACTCGGTGGCCTCGTTCAACAACGCGGGCATCTCGCTCTACTCCGACAACCTCGCGCGCTTCGTGGGGGACCCGTTCGTGACCCTCCCCGTCACGGCGAGCTTCACCGTCGGGGGCCTCGGGTTCCCCCTGCTCGTCGAGCTGTGGCGGCGGCGGCCCGGCCGGGTCGGAGCCGCGCAGCGGCGGGCTCGCCCCCGCGACGGCGGCTCGAACGGGGCCCGCGGCCACGGCGGTCGGCGTCGCTCCATCGCGGGGGTCGCGGAACCGACGCGTGCCCAGCCGTGGTCCCTGCACGCTCGGATGACGCTCACGGCGACCGGGGTCCTGCTCGTGATCGGCCCGGCCATGGTGTGCGCGCTCGAGTGGTCGAACCCCGACACGTTGGGGGACCTCGACGTCGGCGGGAAGCTGCTGGCCGGCTGGTTCCAGGGGGTGACCCCACGCACCGCCGGGTTCAACACGGTGCCGATCGGTGCGATGAACGAGACCACGTTGTTCGGCACGACCGTGCTGATGTTCATCGGGGCCGGCCCGGCGTCGACGAGCGGGGGGATCAAGGTGACGACGGCGGCGGTGCTGTGCGCCGTGATCTACGCCGAGGTGCGCGGCGACCGCGACGTCAACATCTTCCGCCGGCGCATCCCCCCGTCGATGGTCCGTGCCTCCCTGACGATCCTGCTGCTCTCGGTCGGACTGGTGGTCGGGACGTCGCTGGTGCTGATGGCCGCCGAGGGGATCGAGCTCACCGCGGCGCTGTTCGAGTCGGCCTCGGCGTTCGGCACGGTCGGGCTGTCGACGGGGGTCACCGGGTCGCTCGGGACCGCGGGCCACCTGGTGCTCGTCGTGGTCATGTTCTTCGGCCGGGTCGGACCGGTCACGTTCGCCACCGCGATCGCGCTGCGCTCCGACCTGCGGCTCTATCGTCATCCCGAGGAGCGACCGATCATTGGCTGAGAACGACTCTTTCCACCACGTGCTGCGCGGTCTCGGCCCGCAGGTCGAGCACCGCGGTGAGGTCATCGTGATCGGGCTCGGCCGCTTCGGGTCGTCGCTCGGACGCACCCTGGTCGACATGGGCCACGAGGTGCTCGGGCTCGACCTCGACGAGCAGCGGGTCGCGGAGCACTCCGATTCGCTCACCCACGTGGCCGAGGTCGACACCACGAACGTCAAGGCGCTGCGCCAGCTCGGCGTCGGCGACGCCACGACCGTCGTCGTGTGCATCGGGGCCGACGTCGAGTCGAGCGTCCTGACGACGGCGGCCGTGGCCGATCTCGAGGTGCCGAACATCTGGGCGAAGGCGATGACCGAGCCCCACGGGCGGATCCTCGCCCGGGTCGGAGCGCACAACGTGGTGTTCCCCGAGGCGGAGATGGGGTCGCGGGTCGCCCACCTCGTGACCGGCGGCCTGCTCGAGTACGTCGCGCTCGACGACGACTTCGCGCTGGTCGAGATGGTCGCGCCGGACGCGATCGTCGGGGTCCCCCTCGGGGAGTCGAACCTGCGTGCCGACCACCGAGTGACGATCGTGTGCGTGAAGCCGAGCGAGAGCGGCTTCACCTACGCCGATCGCGACACCGTGCTCGACCCGAGCGACATCGTCGTCGTGGCCGGCCACCGCTCCGACCTCGAGCGCTTCGCCGATCGCTGACCGCCCCCCGAGCGAGCTCGGCGATGGCGGGCGCCGGCGCGTCGGCGGTCCGCGGGGTCGCACGCCGTGCCGCAGCCCGGCCGTGTCGCGGGAGCGGCCCGGTCGCCGGACCGACGGGGTCGCGGGTCCGTCGCCTCAGGCCAGGGTGCGAACGAGCAGCGCCAGGGCGCTGAAGGCGGACAGCGCGAGCACGGCCGGCCGCACCCCCGAGCCGACCAGGCGCGCCTTGTGGCGGCGCGCCGTGGCCAGCCCGGCGACGACGGTCGGCAGGAGCAGCGCCGCCAGCTCGATCTGGCGCAGCGCGAGCTCGCCGGCGACGGCGAGCGCGATCGCCGAGAGGACCGAGCCGACGCAGAAGAACGTCGAGATCGTCGCGCGCATCGTCACCGGGTCGCTGTGCTGGTACGTGAGGGCGATGGGAGGACCGCCGACGCCGACAGCGGTCCCCGTGAACCCGGAGGCGAACCCGGCGGCGACCAGCGCGCCCGTCGACGGGGCGAAGCGCCGGGCGGTCAGCGACGCGACGACGCCGATCAGCACCGTCGCCGAGACCATCAGCGACAGCGCGGTGTCGGAGATGACGGCGATCACGAGCGCACCGGCGACGAGCCCGGGGACGCGCCCGACGAGAGCGGCGACGACCCCCGGGCGGTCGACGTGCGCCCGATCGGCCCACGCCACGGTGAACGACAGGGGCAGCACCGCGAGCACCACGGCGCCGGGGATGAAGTCGGGATCGACGAGGAGCAGCACCGGCGACGACAGGATCCCGACGCCGACCCCGGTCGTGGCCTGCATCACGGCGCCGACGTACACGACGGCGACGCACGCGAGCGCGCCGAGGAGGGGGAGGCCGACGACGGTCACCGATCCGGCTCAGCGGTCCTTGAGCCGCTTCGGCGGGGCCGACGCGGGGTCGTCCGGCCACCGGTGCTTCGGGTAGCGACCGGCCATCTCCTTGCGCACCTCGCTCCACGAACCGGCCCAGAAGCCGGGGAGGTCGGCGGTGACCTGGATCGGGCGATCGGCGGGGGACAGCAGCTCGAGGCGGATCGGCTCGGTACCGGCGAGGGGGTGCTCGGTGACGCCGAACAGGTCCTGGACGCGCACCGAGGCGGTGGGCTGCTCACCGCCGTAGTCGACGTCGACGGTCCGCCCGGACGGCAGCTCGAGGGTGGCGGGCGCAGTGGTGTCGAGCTCGGCTCCGACCTCCCACGGCAGCCGGGATCGCAGGACGGTGGCGACGTCGAGGCCGTCGAGGTCCCGCCGACCGGTCGCCCCGGGGAGGTAGGGGGCGAGCCAGTCGTCGAGGGATCCGAGCAGGGCGTCGATCGACCAGTCCGGCCACGGCTCCCCGACGGTGCGGTGCAGGTGCTCGACGCGACGGCGCAGCGAGGTCGCCCCCGCCGACCACCCGAGCGCGGCGAGCCGGGTGGAGCGCACCCTCGCGAGCAGGGCGGCGGTCGTGTCGGGTCCCGGTTCGGCGGGACGGTCGCGCACCCCGAGGCGGATCGCGCCGAGGCGTCGCTCGACCGATTCGACCAGGTCGTCGCGATCGTCGTCCCAGGCGAGGGTCCGGTGCTCCTTCACGTCGTCGCCGCCCTGCGCGATCACCTCGTCGACGTCGACGGCGGCGGCGATGCGGATGCGCGCCCGGTCGCGGCGGCCGTCCAGGTCGGCGGCGACCACGAAGGGCTCGTGGGCGAGCGGATCGGAGTCCGCGATCCACGCCCCGCTCCCGGAGCGGAGGGTGAACTGGCCCACCCGGCGACGCCCCGCCAGGCGATCGCCGAACGCGTGCAGCAGCACGGCGCCGGTGCGATCGTGGTCGATCGACCCCCGGTCGAAGGCGATCCCGGCGCGACGGGCGAGCTCGGCGGAGCGATCCCGGGTCCGGTGGACGGCACCCCGGTCGGCGCGGTCGTGGCCCGCCGCCCCCGACACCACCGCGACCCGCAGCGCGAGGTCGGCCGGCAGGTCGTCGGCGCGGCCGCGCAGGATGTCGCGCTCCTCCACGAGGGTCGCGACGACGCAGGCGAGCGAGGAGCGCTCCACCGCGATCATCCGAGCGAGCCGGGGGTGGACGGGGAACGCGAGCAGGTCGCGCCCGAGCGCGGTGATCGCCCCCGTCACCGGGTCGAGCGCACGGAGCCCGGCCAGCAGCTCGCGCGCCTGGGCGAGGGCCCCGGCCGGGGGCGGGTCGATGAACGCCAGGCCCCCGGTCGGCTCCTCTGGATCGGGCCGGACCCCCCACGCGGCGAGCTCCAGCGCGAACCCGGCCAGGTCCGCCTGGAGGATCTCCGGCGTCCGGTGCCGTGGGCGCGTCCCGTGCTCGAGCCTGCTCCACAGGCGGTACGCCGTGCCCGGCTCGGTCCGCCCGGCACGCCCGGCCCGCTGGTCGGCGGAAGCCCGGCTCGTCGAGACGGTGGCCAGGCGCGTCATCGCGCTGGCGGGATCGAAGCGCGGCTCGCGGGCGAGACCGGAGTCGACGACGATGCGCACCCCGTCGACGGTGAGCGAGGTCTCGGCGATGTCCGTGCTCAGCACGACGCGTCGACGACCGGGCGGCGACGGCTCGAGCGCGGCGTCCTGCTCCGCCTGCGACAGCGCGCCGGCGAGGGGGCGGACGTCGACGCCGGGCCCGAGCGCGCCTCGCAGCAGCTCCTCGGTGCGACGGATCTCGCCGATGCCCGGGAGGAACACGAGGACGTCGCCCTCGTGATCGCCCAGGGCCCGCACCACCGAGGCGACGACATCGGGCTCGATCCGACCGGCCGCCGGACCCCGTCCGCCGCCTCGGCGGCCGCCCCTGCCTCCGCGCCCGCGCCCCGCGGACGGGGCCCGTGGCGCCCAGCGGACGTCGATGTCGAAGGTGCGCCCCGCGCTGGCCACGATCGGGGCGTCGAGGACGCGTGCGAGGCCCTCGGTGTCGGGAGTCGCGGACATCGCCAGGAGACGGAGATCGGGCCGGATCGACCCCGCCACGTCGAGGGCGAGCGCCAGGCCGACGTCGGTCTGCAGGTTGCGCTCGTGCACCTCGTCGAAGACGACGGCCGCCACCCCCGCCAGCTCGGGTGAGCTCTGGAGGCGACGGGTGAGGATCCCCTCGGTGACCACCTCGACGCGCGTGTCGCGGCCCACCCGGCGCTCGTCGCGCGTCTGGTAGCCGACGAGGTCGCCGACCTCGGTGCCGGTGAGCGTGGCCATCCGTCGGGCAGCCGCCCGGGTGGCCAGTCGCCGGGGCTCGAGGACCACGATCCGCCCGTCGCCCCTCCACGGCGCGTCCAGCATCGCGAGCGGGACGACGGTCGTCTTGCCGGCGCCCGGCGGGGCGACGAGGATCGCCCGGCCGCGCCGCTCGAGGGCGTCGAGCACCTCGGGGATCGCCTCCGTCACGGGGAGGTCCCCGAACGGCGGGCGCGACCGGTCGCTCACGGTCGACGGCGGGGTCGGGTCACGCTCAGGGGCGCGCCGGCGAGCCGCGGAACGGAACCGGATCACCGGCCACGGGCAGCTCGATCGACGTCCACTTGGTGATCTTCGCGATGGCGTCGGCGACGTGCTCCCACCGCTCGGGGTCCCACCCCTCGGCCGAGGCGGCGACGACACCGTCGACGCGGGTCAGCACGAACGCGGGGAGCTCGTCGAGCTCCATCGCCGCCACCGCCGTCCGCTCGGGATCGCAGAACACGAGGAAGCGCTCGGTCAGGGGCCCGAGGAACGCACGGGCGTCGGCGGCGCCGGCGGTCACGATGATGTTGATCCGCACGTCGCAGCCGCGGAACTCCTCGAGCACGCGCGTGGCGGTCCGCAGGATCCACGAGCTCTCGTTGGTGTACGGGTCCAGCACGACCGACGCGAGGTGGAACGTGGTCAACCACTCCATCACGGGGCGGCCCGTCCCCGACCCGCCTCGGTCGAGGGGGGTGAGCACGAGGTCCGTCGGGAGCTTCAGGTCGGTGTCGGACACGCCCGGGATGATACGGGATCGAGTCGGGTGCGCCCAGCTCCGTCGGTGGGCACCACCTCGGCCGTGCCGCGAGGACGGCGCGCACGACCGGCCTCCTGCGGTCCGGGCGCCGGACGCAGGCTCTAGCATCGACCCGGTGCACCCGATCGAGCATCTGCGCTACGTCGCCCGGTCCCACGGCGTCGATCCGGTGGCCCTCGTCGTCGAGACGGCGCACGTCCTCGGCTCCCTGCGCTTCGACGCGTCCGGTCTGGTGGTGGCGTGCCGGCGCATCGTCGAACGGCACCCGTTCACCGGCCCGATGTGGTGGCTGTGCTCGACGGTCGCGGCCTCCGGTGAGCCGTTCGACGCGGTGTGGGAGCTGGCCGAGTCGATCGGCGAGGACCGCACCGCGTCCGAGCTGGCCGCCGCCCTCCCCGACGGTGCGGTCGTCGTCACGATCGGGGATCCGGCGACCGTCGGCGCCGGCGTGGCGCGACGCGGCGACGTGCGCGTGCTGGCTCTCGACATCGAGCACTCGGCGACCTCGTTCGTGCGCCGCCTCGAGCGCGCCGACGTCGACTACGAGCCGGTCGAGGCGGGGTTCGCCGGAGCGGCGACCCGCTCCGCCGACGTCGTGCTGATCGAGGCGCTGGCGATGGATCCGCAGCGGATCGTGGCCCCCTCGGGCTCGTCCACGATCGCCGCGTGCGCACGTGCGTCGGGCACACCGGTCTGGCTCGTGGCCGGCGTCGGGCGGCGGTTGCCGACGGAGTTCGTCGACGTGATGGTCGCGAAGCGCGACCAGCTGCTGTCCGTGCGCGACGAGTGGGACCTCGACGTCGAGGTGCTCCCGGCCGATCTCGTCACCGACGTGGTGGGGCCGACGGGGACGAGATCGATGGGGCCCCACGCGGCGCGCGCCGAGTGCCCGATGTCGGCCGAGCTGCTGTCCAGCCCGGCCATGTGAACGCAGCTCGGCGCGCCTGGAGCCGAACCCGTCGACCGCGCGCGGCGGCCGCTCCCGGCGTCACCCGAGCCCTCCCGGTTCGCCTCAGAGCATGCGCCTGCGCGGCGGGTGGCCGAGGATCTCCTCGATCACGTCCTCGGCCTCGGCGCGACGATCCTCCGTCACGAAGATGCGTGCCATCGGTTCTCGGCTGTACATGGTCAGGTTGATGTTGTAGTCATCGACGACCACGGCGGGGATGCCGTCGGCGACCAGCTCGTCGGTGATCATCCGCCCCTGCCAGCTCGGGAGCCACGCGGCCTCGACCGTCCGGTCGGGATCGGGGGGCGGCGGCTCGTCGCGGCCGAGCAGCCAGTCCCACGCCTCGCGCCACGTCGTCGGCCTCGCCACGAGGCGATCGTACGGCGCGGCGCTGCGGTGGCATCCCGTCGCGCCGCACCGTCGCCGGGCGGCGTCGGAGGGATCGACGCACGACGTCGCCGCGTGACGTCGCGACCGCCACCCGGCCGGGCGGTGTTGCGGCAGCGGGTCCGGGACGGGTCGGCGAGGTGAACGCCCCGGTCGGCTGTTCTGGGTCCGTTCGCGCTGGTGTATGGTCGCCGCACCGTCGGTGACCGGCTGCTCCTGGGAGTCGTTCACCTGGCACATCGAGACCCGGGGGACGAGGACGCGACCACCATGGCGAGGACCGTGACCGCAGCGCTGCTGCAGACCGACTGGACCGGCGACAAGGAGTCGATGATCAAGAAGCACGAGGAGGCGGCGCGCGAAGCCGCCGACCAGGGCACGCAGATCATCTGCTTCCAGGAGCTGTTCTACGGTCCCTACTTCTGCCAGGTGCAGGACGCCGAGTACTACGACTACACCGAGTACATCCCCGACGGCCCGACCACCGCCCGCTTCCAGGAGCTCGCTCGCGAGCTGGGCATGGTGATGGTGCTGCCGATGTACGAGATCGAGCAGCCCGGGGTGTACTACAACACCGCGGCGGTCGTGGACGCCGACGGGACCTACCTCGGCAAGTTCCGCAAGCAGCACATCCCGCAGGTCAAGGGGTTCTGGGAGAAGTTCTACTTCCGCCCCGGCAACGGCGGGTACCCGATCTTCGACACCGCCGTCGGCAGGGTGGGGGTGTACATCTGCTATGACCGCCACTTCCCCGAGGGGTGGCGCGCGCTCGGCCTGAACGGCGCCGAGATCGTGTTCAACCCCTCGGCCACCCACCGCGGCCTCAGCGAGTACCTGTGGTCGATCGAGCAGCCGGCCGCGGCCGTCGCGAACATGTACTACGTCGGGGCGATCAACCGGGTCGGCATCGAGCCGCTCGGCGAGAACGACTTCTACGGCCAGAGCTACTTCGTCGACCCCCGCGGGGCCTACGTCGGCGAGAAGGGCCACGACCACGATCCCGAGCTGATCGTGCGCGAGCTCGACATGGACCGCATCAAGGAGGTGCGTGACGGCTGGGCGTTCTACCGCGACCGCCGCCCCGACGCCTACGACGAGCTGGTGGAGAGCTGACGACGCAGATGTCGTCAGACCCCACCTGTGATCGCGCTCGGGGTCCGACCCCATCCGCGACGCGGGAAGATCCGACGAGGAGGAGGACACACACCATGGCAACCACACTGATCTCGGGTGGGACCGTCGTCTCCGCTCTCGGGCGGCGCGAGGCCGACGTCTTGATCGACGGCGAGTCGATCGCGGCCATCCTGGCCCCCGGCCACGCGTCGACGTACGGCATCACCCCCGACACGACGATCGACGCGACCGGCAAGTACGTCGTCCCCGGCGGGGTCGACGCCCACGTGCACATGTCGTTGCCGTTCGGCGGCACGGTGTCGGCCGACGACTTCGACACCGGTTCGCGGGCGGCGGCCTGGGGCGGGGTCACCACCATCGTCGACTTCGCCTCCCAGACCGTCGGCCTCGACGTGATCGAGACGCTGGCCGCCCGCCACGAGGAGGCCGACGGCGAGTGCCACGTCGACTACGCGTTCCACCAGATCATCGGGGAGGTGAACGAGGACTCGCTGAAGGCGATGACCTACCTCGTCGACAACGAGGGCGTCACCAGCTTCAAGATGTTCATGGCCTACCCCGGGGTCTTCTACTCCGACGACGGGCAGATCCTGCGGGCGATGCAGAACGCGTCGGAGTCGGGGGCGCTGATGATGATGCACGCCGAGAACGGGATCGCCATCGACGTCCTCGTCGGCCAGGCCCTCGCCCGCGGCGAGACCGACCCGAAGCACCACGCGTTCACGCGCCCCGAGGAGACCGAGTCCGAGGCGACGCACCGGGCGATCAAGCTCGCGCGCGTCGCGGGGAACGTGCCGCTCTACATCGTGCACATGTCGGCCTCCGAGGCGCTCGAGGAGGTGGCGCGCGCCCAGCACATGGGCCTCAACGTGTTCGCGGAGACGTGCCCGCAGTACCTCTACCTGTCGATCGAGGACCACCTCGCGCAGCCGGGTTTCGAGGGCTCGAAGTGGGTGTGCTCGACCCCGATCCGCTCGAAGCACGAGCACCACCACCGCGACCTGTGGAAGGGGCTGCGGATGAACGAGCTCGCCGTCGTGTCGACCGACCACTGCCCGTTCTGCTTCAAGGACCAGAAGGAGCTCGGCCGCGGGGACTTCTCCAAGATCCCGAACGGGATGGGAGGCGTCGAGCACCGCATGGAGCTGATCTACCAGGGCGTCGTGATGGGCGAGATGACCCTCGAGCGCTGGGTCGAGACGTGCTGCACCACCCCGGCGCGCATGTTCGGGCTGGAGAGGAAGGGCGTCCTCGAGCCCGGCGCCGACGCCGACGTGCTGGTGTGGGACCCGAACGGGCGCACGAGGATCGGCGTCGACGACAAGCACCACATGGACGTCGACCACTCCTCCTACGAGGGCTTCGAGGTCGACGGCAAGGTCGACACGGTGCTCTCGCGCGGCCAGGTCGTCGTGCGCGACGACACCTACGTCGGCCGGAAGGGCCACGGCCGCTTCGTCAAGCGGAGCCTGTCGAACTACCTGCACTGACCCCATGCCGACCGCCACCCGCCCGCCCTCCGCGCCGGGGGCGCGGCACCGGCTCCGCCGGGCGCGCGCCTCGTCCGCGTCCCGCCCGTCCCCGGTGCCGGCGCCGTGCCGGGCCACCCGGGTGACCCCCGACCGCCGACCGGCCCGCGCCGCCGACGAGCACCGCACCGCCGACGACCATCCACGAGGAGACCACACGTGAAGCGCATCGACCACTGGATCGACGGCCGGACCGTCGCATCGACCTCCGGCCGGACGTCGCCGGTCTTCGACCCCTCGACCGGCGAGCAGACCGCCGAGGTGGGCCTCGCGACGACCGACGAGGTCGAAGCGGCCGTGGCCTCGGCCGTCGCCGCGTTCCCCGAGTGGCGGGCGACGTCGCTGTCTCGGCGCTCCGAGGTGATGTTCCGCCTGCGTGAGCTCGTCGACGCGAACCGCAAGGAGATCGCGTCGCTACTGACCGCCGAGCACGGCAAGGTGCTCTCGGACTCCCTCGGCGAGGTGGCGCGCGGGCTCGAGAACATCGAGTTCGCCTGCGGCATCCCCCAGCTGATCAAGGGCGAGTACTCCGAGCAGGCCTCCGCCGGCGTCGACGTCCACTCGATCCGCCAGCCGATCGGGGTCGTGGCCGGGATCACCCCGTTCAACTTCCCGGCGATGGTCCCGATGTGGATGTTCGCCAACGCGCTGGCCTGCGGGAACACCTTCGTGCTCAAGCCCAGCGAGAAGGACCCGTCGGTCAACCTGTTCGTCGCCGAGCTGCTCGCCACGGCGGGGCTGCCCGACGGCTGCTTCAACGTGGTGCAGGGCGACCGCGACGCGGTCGAGGCCATCCTCGCCCACGACGACGTCGCGGCGGTGAGCTTCGTCGGCTCGACGCCGATCGCCCGCCACGTCTACGAGACGGGCACGGCGAACGGCAAGCGGGTGCAGGCGCTCGGCGGGGCGAAGAACCACATGCTCGTGCTCGCCGACGCCGACCTCGACGCGGCGGCCGACGCGGCCGTCAGCGCGGGCTACGGCTCGGCGGGGGAGCGGTGCATGGCGATCAGCGTCGTGCTCGCCGCCGAGGAGATCGCCGACGACCTCGTCGCCAAGGTCGCCGAGCGGGCGAGCGCGGTGACGGTCGGCGCCGGCACCGATCCCGACAGCGAGATGGGCCCGCTGGTCACCGGCGAGCACCGCGACCGGGTGCGCGGCTACGTCGACGGCGCGGCCGAGGGCGGGGCGACGGTCGTCGTCGACGGGCGCGAGGGGGTGCCCGACGGCGGCTTCTTCCTCAACCCGACCCTGCTCGACGGCGTCGAGCCCGGGATGGCCTGCTACGACGACGAGATCTTCGGGCCCGTGCTGTCGGTGATGCGCGTCGGCGGCTACCAGGAGGGCGTCGAGGTGATCAACGCCAACCCCTACGCGAACGGCACGGCGATCTTCACCCGTGACGGCGGCGCGGCCCGGCGCTTCCAGTTCGACGTCGAGGTCGGCATGGTCGGCGTCAACGTGCCCGTCCCGGTCCCGGTCAGCTACTACAGCTTCGGGGGGTGGAAGGCGTCGCTGTTCGGCGACACCCACATGTACGGACCCGACGGCATCGCGTTCTGCACCCGGGGCAAGGTGGTCACCAGCCGGTGGCCCGATCCCGCCACGAGCACCGTCGACCTCGGCTTCCCGGAGACGCGCTGACCATGGACATCGGACTCGTCCTGCAGGCCACGCCGCCGGCGTCGCGCGTGATCGACCTCGCGACCCGTGCCGAGACGTACGGGTTCAGCCACGTCTGGACCTTCGACTCCCACATCCTGTGGGAGGAGCCCTACGTCATCCACTCCCAGATCCTCGCTGCGACTCGCAAGGTCGTGGTGGGCCCGATGGTCACCAACCCCGCGACGCGCGACTGGACGGTGACGGCCTCGACGTACGCGACTCTCAACGAGATGTTCGGCAACCGCACCGTGTGCGGGATGGGCCGCGGCGACTCGGCGGTGCGGGTCACGAACGGCGAGCCGGTCACCCTCGCCACGATGCGCGAGGCCACCCACGTGATCCGCGAGCTCGCCTGCGGCCGCGAGGTCGAGTACCGGGGCTCGACGATCCGACTCCCGTGGGCGACGGGCAGCGAGCTCGAGGTGTGGGGCGCCGGCTACGGGCCCAAGGCCCTGCGCACGATCGGCGAGACCTGCGACGGGTTCATCCTCCAGCTCGCCGACACCGCGATCGCCGAGTGGACGATCGACGCGGTGCGCAGCGCCGCCTCCGACGCCGGGCGTGACCCCGACGAGATCACGATCTGCGTCGCCGCGCCGGCCTACGTCGGCGACGACCTGGCGCACCTGCGTGACCAGACCCGCTGGTTCGGCGGGATGGTCGGCAACCACGTCGCCGACATCGTCGACCGCTACGGCGACGAGGCGGCCGTGCCGCGGGCGCTCACCGACTACATCGCGAACCGCGTCGGCTACGACTACAACCAGCACGGCAGCGCCTCGAGCGAGCACGTCGACTTCGTCCCCGACGAGGTGATCGACCGGTTCTGCATCCTCGGCCCCGTCGAGACCCACCTCGAGCGGCTGGCGGAGCTGAGCGCGCTCGGCGTCGACCAGTTCGCCGTCTACCTCCAGCACGACGGCAAGGACGAGACCCTCTCGGCCTACGGCGAGAAGATCATCCCGGCCCTCACCGAGCGCGAGGCCGCCCGGCGGTGAGCGGCGCCTGCGCGAGCGCGCCCCGGTCGTTCGTCCCCACGATCGTCGCACGCCCCGGTCGAGCGGTGGAGGGCCGGTGAGCGTCCCCGTCGACGTCGCCGAGGTCGCCCCGTCCGGCGATCGTCGCTCCGACGACGTCGGCGCGACCCCGGGATCGGGCTCGCGCGCCCCGGCGTCGCGCCGCGGGGTCCCCGGAGGGCTGCGTCGGGCGCTGCTGCTCGTGGCGGCTCTCGTCCTCGGTGCGGTGGCGTGGGAGGTGTACAAGGCGCTCGGGCCCGCCGGCGGCGGAGACGTGCTCGGGTGGCGCATCGTCCCGAAGACCAACGATCGCGTCATGCCCCACGTGTGGGACATGTTCGCCCGCCTCGGCGATCCGGAGGTGCGCGGCCAGGACACCCCCGTGTGGCGGGCGATGCTCTCCTACGCCTGGTACACGTTCCGGATGTCTCTCGCCGGCCTCGCGCTCGGGGCGTCGCTCGGCATCGGGCTGGCGGTGCTCATGGCGCGGTTCCGGGTGGTCGAGCGCGGGCTCCTGCCGTTCGTGGTGATCTCCCAGACGATCCCGCTGATCGCCCTCGCGCCGCAGGTCGCGGCGCTCGGCGGCAACTGGGATCTGCCGAAGTGGACGTGGGCGGCGGCGCTGGCGGCGTTCCTGTCGTTCTTCCCGGTCACGATCGCGACCCTGCGCGGCCTGGGCGCCGCGCCGACGGCGGCGGTCGAGCTGATGGACAGCTTCGCCGCCTCCTGGTGGACGACGTTGCGCAAGCTGCGGTTCCCGGCGGCGATCCCGCACATCGCGCCCGGGTTGAAGCTCGCGGCGACCGCCTCGGTGATCGGGGTGGTCGTCTCGGAGGTGTCGCTCGGTCTGCGCGGCGTCGGGTTCGCCGCGCTCAACTACGGCCAGAAGACCACCAGCCAGCCCGCCGCGGTCTACGCGGCCGTGTTCGCGGCGGCGATCCTGGGCCTCGTGATGTTCGGGCTCGTGAGCGGGATCGAGGCGTACGCGATGCGCGACCGACCGCGCGAGGACGACCGGTGACCGATCCGGCGATCGACGTCCGCGCCGCCGAGCGGGGTGGGGGATCCGGCACCGGGGGCGAGGAGGTCGCGGCGGTCGACGTGCGCGACGTGTCGATGTCGTTCGGCGTCGGCTCCCCCGACCGGGTCGACGCGCTGACCGACGTGGATCTCACGATCCGTCGCGGGGAGTTCGTGTCGCTCATCGGGCCGTCGGGGTGCGGCAAGTCGACCCTGCTCCGCCTGATCGCGAACCTGCTCGATCCCACGACGGGGACGGTCCTCGTGAACGGCAAGAGCGCGCACCGCGCGCGGCTCGACCAGGACTACGGCATGGCGTTCCAGCAGTCGGGGCTCTTCGACTGGCGCACGGTCGCGAAGAACATCGAGCTCCCGCTCGAGCTGAAGGGCTGGGATCGCGCGCAGCGCGCCCGGCGGAGCCGCGAGATGCTCGACCTCGTCAAGCTGCCCGACCGTGGCGGGCACATGCCGTGGCAGCTCTCCGGCGGGCAGCAGCAGCGCATCGCGATCGCACGTGCGCTCGCGGCCCATCCACCGCTGCTGCTGATGGACGAGCCGTTCGGGGCCCTCGACGAGATGACGCGCGAGCACATGCAGAGCGAGCTCCTGCAGATCTGCGGCGCCACGGGGACGACGGTCGTGTTCGTCACCCACTCGATCCCCGAGGCCGTGTACCTGTCCACCCGCGTCATCGTGATGTCCGCGGGACCCGGGCGCATCACCGACCGCATCGACGTCCACCTCGGCGACGACCGCGACGAGGACACCCGCGAGGACGGCGCGTACTACGCGAAGGTGACCGAGGTGCGCGAGGCGCTGCGCGCCGTGGAGGACGCCGCCGGGCGCCGCGGCGCCGGGCGTGGGATGGACGACCGATGACGTCGAACCCGCTCCGGGCGGTCTGGCCCCCGGTGGCGTTCGCCATCGCCGGTCTCGCGCTGTGGGAGATCGTGGTGCGCGCGCTCGATCTGCAGCCCTTCGTCCTCCCGGCCCCGACCGAGATCTGGTCGGCGTTCACGGACCGCTTCGGCGACGTGGTCGACAAGTCGCTGCTCACCGGTTCGAACGCGCTGGTGGGGCTCGTCGTCGGGGTGGTGCTCGGAATCGCGATGAGCTTCGTGACGGTCCGGTTCCGCCTGCTCGAGGAGATGGTCACCCCGTTCGCCGTCGCGCTCAACGCGGTCCCGATCGTCGTCGTCGTGCCCGTGCTCAACAACATGCTGTTCGGCACGTCGAGCCAGGTGCCACGCCGGCTCATGGTCGCCCTCGTCGTCTTCTTCGTCGTGCTCGTCAACGTCGCGAAGGGCCTGCGGCAGGTGTCCGCGACCCAGCTCGAGCTCATGCGCTCCTACGCCGCCACCCCGCGCGCGATCCTGTGGAAGGTGCGCGTGCCGAACGCGCTCGGCCACCTGTTCACGGCGCTCAAGATCGCCGCGCCGCTGGCGGTGATCACCGCGTTCGTCGCCGAGTACTTCGGTGGCCCCCAGGACGGTCTCGCCAACGCGGTGACCAACAGCCTCAACGGCAGCAAGGACGTCACCTGGGCCTACGTGATCGGAGCGTCGACCCTCGGGCTGACGTTCTACCTGGTCTTCATCGTGATGGAGAGGGTGGTCGGCGGGCACGGTGCCCGACGCGCCACGGGATGAGGACACACATCGAGCACACCGCCGGCACCGCGCCGGCCGACGACGGGGCACGCCCCGGGGGAGAAGCACGCACATGAGGAACCATCGAAGGACCGCGCTGGCCGGTGTCGCCGCGCTCGCGCTCGTCGCCGCCGCCTGCGGGAGCGACGACGCAGGTGACGCCGCCGAGCAGGTGGGCGAGGACGTGAGCGAGGAGGTGGACGACGCCACCGAGACCGCCAGCTCCGAGGTGGCGGACGCCGCCGACGCGGTCGACGGAACGGACGCACCCGCGGGTACGTCCGCCGCGACCGATCCGTCCGGCACCGCGGCGGGCGGGGAGGCGAGCGGGTGCGAATCGGTCGACGAGGTGAGCCTGCAGCTCCAGTGGTTCACCCAGGCCCAGTTCGGCGGCTACTTCGCAGCGATCGACCAGGGGTTCTACGAGGACCGATGCCTGGACGTCGAGATCAAGGAGGGAGCGGTCGAGATCGTGCCCCAGGCCGAGCTCGCCAACGGCAACGCCGACTTCGCCATCGCGTGGGTGCCCAAGGCGCTGCAGACGCGCGAGGCCGGAGCCGACATCGTGAACATCGCCCAGGTCTTCGAGCGCTCCGGCACGCTCCAGGTGAGCTTCGCCGACGCCGGCATCACCGAGCCGGCCGACTTCGAGGGCAAGACCATCGGCAACTGGGGCTTCGGCAACGAGTACGAGGTGTTCGCGGCGATCGGCGAAGCCGGGCTCGATCCCGCCTCCGACGTGACCCTCGTCGGTCAGCAGTTCGACATGGTCGCCCTGCTCGAGGGGGAGATCGACGCCGCCGAGGCGATGACGTACAACGAGTACGCGCAGGTGCTCGAGGCCGTCGACCCCGAGACCGGTGAGCTGTACCAGCCGGAGGACTTCGACGTGATCAGCTACGAGGAGGTCGGCGTCGGGATGCTCCAGGACGCGATCTGGGCCGATGCCGAGCGCCTCGAGAGCGACGAGGCGTACCGGGATCAGGCCGTGCGCTTCGTGGCCGCGTCGCTCGAGGGCTGGGCGTTCTGCCGGGAGAACGTCGAGCGGTGCGCCACGATCGTCACCGAGGCGGGCTCGACCCTCGGCGCCAGCCACCAGCGGTGGATGATGAACGAGGTCAACAAGCTGATCTGGCCGGCGTCGGGCGAGCACATCGGCCTGATCGACCAGGCGGCCTGGGATCGCACGGTCGAGATCAGCCAGAGCACCCCCAACCTCGACGGGGCGACGGTGCTGAGCGGGCCCCCGAGCGAGGGCGCGTTCACCAACGACATCGTCACCGAGGCCGTCGCCCTCGTCGGCGACGGGGTCGACCTGGAGGGTGACGGCTACGAGCCGACCGAGGTCACCTTGAACGAGGGCGGCGAGTGAACCCGGCGGGTCGTGGCGATCCGCACGACGCGGACGCCACGACCCGCGCCACCCGCCCCACCACCCGCCCGGCGCCACCCGCCCCGCCCCACCTCGGGAGCGGGGTGGTCGGATCCGGTGACCCACCGTCTACGTTGGCGCCCATGGGAGAGATGATCGAGTTCGAGAGCAACGGGATCGACGCACGCGGGTACCTCGCGATCCCCGAGAGCGGGTCGGGGCCCGGCGTCATCGTCGTCCAGGAGTGGTGGGGCCTCGACAGCGGGATCCGGAAGGTCGCCGACCGCCTCGCCGAGAACGGCTTCGTGGCGCTGGCGCCCGACCTCTACCACGGCGAGCTGGCGCAGCACGACGAGATGGACAAGGCCGGCGAGCTGATGCAGGCGCTCCCGCCCGAGCGCGCGGCGCGCGACATGAGCGGCGCGGTCGACCGCCTCGTCGAGCACGAGTCCACCACGGGGGAGTCGATCGGCGTCGTCGGGTTCTGCATGGGCGGGATGCTCACCTGGATCCTCGCCGCCACGCGCCCCGACCGGATCACGGCCGCCGTCCCGTTCTACGGCTACCCGACCGGCGACGACCAGCCCGACTACTCCGCGATCGAGGCGACGATCCAGGGGCACTTCGCGGAGAACGACGACTTCTTCCCGCCCGAGGGGGCGCGCGAGCTCGAGTCGACGTTGAGGGGTCTCGGCACGGACGTCTCGATCACCGTCCACGAGGGGACCAGCCACGCGTTCATGGCGCCCCACGACGCCCTCGACTCCTACGACGAGGAGCTCGCCGAGCGGCTGTGGCCGCAGTTCACCGGGTTCCTCCACGAGCGACTGGGCTGAGAGGTGGACTCGCTCCGGCGTGGCGCCGCCGGACGCCGGGACCGCCTGAGCGCCGGGGGCGGCGTCGAGCGTGAGCGGTCGGATCGAGGCGGTGCCGCGCCGCGTGCGCCGGGTCGGACCGGGCGACCACGTCGAGGTGCGGGCGATCGTCGACGGTGACGTGACCGGGGTCGCGGGGCTCCGGCGTTTGGCGAGGTCGCCTCGGGGTGACGCTGCGGAGCATGAACCGACCCCCGAACCCATCCCGTGCGATCCGTCGCCTCGTCGCCGTGGTGGCCGTCCCGGGCCTGCTCGTGGCCGGGTGCAGCTCCGAACCCACGCAGGACGACGAACAGCTGCCGGCGGACGCCGGCACCGTCGTCCCGCCGGACAGCGCCGGGGTGGGCGGCGGTGCACCGATCGACAACCTGGATCCGGTCGAGGGCGCCGACGACGTCGACGGCGACGGCGAGCCGGACGAGTGAGCGCGGTCCCGACCGGCTGATCGGCCCGGTGCGCGACCGACGCGGCTGCGCTCGGCGCGGCCCGGGTGAGCCGGTCGGCCGCTACGAGCTCTGCCGGCTCGCGGCGATGAGCTGGCGGGCGATGACCTTGAGGCAGAGGGTCTCGTCGGCGCCCTCGAAGATCGACAGCACCCGGGCGTCGACGAAGAGCCTGCTGACCGGGTACTCCTCGGCGTAGCCCATGCCGCCGTGGATCTGCATCGCTTCGCGGGTGACCCACTCGGCCGCCTTGCACACGTAGGCCTTGACCATCGACGCCTCCATCGCGCCCTGGCCCTTGGCCATGAGCGTCGCAACCGCGTACGAGAACTGCCGACCGGCCTGCGTGAGCACGGCGATGCGGCCGAGCTTGGCGCGGATCAGCTGGTAGTCGAGGATCGATTCGCCGAACACGGTGCGGTTCTCCGCGTACTCGAGGGCCTCGTCGTACGCGGCCTGCATCACGCCGACGGCGCGAGCCGCGGTCTGCAGGCGGCCGTTCTCGAACCCGGCCATCTGGTAGTAGAAGCCCTTGCCGAGCCCCTCGGGACCGCCGATCTGGTTCTCCGCCGGCACCCACCAGTCCTCGAGCGAGATCTCGTAGCTGTGCATCCCGCGGTAGCCGATCGTGTCGATCGGGCGGCCCTCCATCCGCCCGCCGGTCGCCGTGCCGTCGATCTCCTGGCGCAGGTCGAACCCGTGCGAGTCGCCGCGGGGCTTGGGGACGATGAACAGGCTGAGCCCGCGATGGGTCTTGGAGCGGTCGGGGTCGCTGCGGGCGAGCAGCGTCAGAGCATCGGCGCGGGCGCCGAACGTGCACCACGTCTTCACCCCGTTGATCACCCAGCCGTCCTCGCCGTTCGGCCCCTCGGCCGGCGTGGCGTTGACCTTGATCCCCGCGACGTCGGAGCCGTAGTCGGGCTCGGTCACGGCGACCGCGGGCATGACCTCGGCCGAGGCGAGCCGCGGCAGCCAGGTCTGCTTCTGCTCCTCCGTGCCGCCCTTCACCAGCGCCCGGGTGAGGATCTCGGGCCGGGTGATCAGCGAGCCGCCGATCCCGAGGCTCGCCGTCGAGAGGGCCTCGGTGGCGGCGACCATCGCGATGTACTCCTCGTCGCCGCCCTCGCTGTAGCCGCCGTAGGCCGAGGGGACGCTGAGGCCGAACGCGCCGAGGTCGGCCATCCCCGTGATGATCTCCTCGGGGACGTCGTCGTTGGTGCGGTGCACGTGCTCCGCGTGGGGGGCGATCACGTTCTGCGCGAACGACCCGAAGGTGTCGGCGACCATCTCCATGTCGTCGGACAGGTGCCGCGGCCCGGGCTGGTCGGCGAGCGACGCGAGGAACGCCGGAGCCCGGTAGGCGGTCACGAACGCGTGGACGTTCGCCAGCACGTCGCGCTCGACGCCCCAGTCGTCCTCGCGACCGTAGATCCGCGACGCGAGGTCGTGGACCATGTCGGCGGCGTAGGCGCACGTGATCTTCGCCTCCACCTCGCCCTTGCCCCCGTAGTCGATCAGCGACCTGGCCGTCGCCACACCGGCTGCGGCGTGGGCGATCTCGTAGGCCAGCACCTGGTGCACGTCCGGGCCGCCGTCGAGGCCGGCGAGGCGACGCACGGCGCTGCCGACGACCCGGTCGGCGAGATCGATGGCGTCAGCGGCGGCGGGGAGGTCGGGAGGGGCGAGCTCGGTCATGGCTCGCGAGAGTACCGACCGCTCCTGACGGCGACCATTCGAGCCGGACGCCACGGGGCCGGTCGGAGGTCACCGCGTCGCCGCGCCGGGACCCGGTCGGCTCCGAGCCCGCCGACGTGGGATCATGCCCCGGTGTCGAGGATCGTGGTGTTCTGCGGATCGAGCGCCGGATCCGACCCGGCGTGGCGCGCGGCGGCCGACGAGCTCGGCACCGAGATCGGGCGGCGGGGCCACGAGCTGGTCTACGGCGGGGGACACGTCGGGCTGATGGGCGCCGTGGCGGACGCGGCCGTCGCCGCCGGCGCCCGGGTGACCGGTGTGATCACCGAGCAGCTCGTCGGCCTCGAGCTGGCGCACGGCGGGCTGAGCGAGCTGGTCGTCGAGCCGTCGATGCACGCCCGCAAGGCACGCATGGCCGAGTCGGCCGATGCGGTGATCGTGCTGCCCGGCGGGTTCGGGACCTACGAGGAGGCGTTCGAGATCCTCACCTGGAACCAGCTCGGGATCGTCTCCGTGCCCGTGGTGTTCCTCGACGTCGGCGGCTTCTACGCCCCCCTGCTCGAGTTCGTTGCGAGCGCCGCGGATGCCGGCTTCGTGCGGCCCGAGCACGCGGACCTCGCGCGCCGCGCCGCCACGGTGGGAGAGGCGCTCGACGAGGCGGACCGTCCCGGGGACGCCCACGTGGCCAAGTGGGTGACGCCCCCGACCCGGCCGGCCGGTTGAGGTCGCCCTCGCGACCCCGGCGGGTCGCTGCCGGCACCTCCGGCCGCGTCCCCGAGCCGACGCTGCGTCGTTATCGTCGGGGCATGAGCCCCCGCCGGCTGATCGCCCTGCTCGTGCCGCCGCTCCTGGTGAGCTGCACGGGCTCGGGGGACCCCGAGGCGGTCCGGTCCGACGTGGTCCGCGACACCGCCGAGGCGGGCACGGTCGCCGGCGGGGCGACGGGCGGCAGCGCTCCGCCGGACACGTCCGCGACCGGGGCGTCCGATCCGCCGTCCGCCGAGGGTTCGACGCCGGCCGGCAGCGGCGGTGCCGGCGAGGGCTCGCTCGACTGGGCACCGTGCGAGGAGCAGGGCCCGCTCGTCGAGCTGGAGTGCGCGACCCTGCGCGTGCCGTTCGACCACGACGACCCCGACGGCGAGCAGATCGACATCGCCGTCGCGCGCGTCGACTCCGCCGACGACGACTCGCGGATCGGGTCGCTCGTGTTCAATCCCGGCGGACCCGGAGGCTCCGGGATCGAGTTCCTGCAGCAGGTCACCGCGGTCGTGTCGGCCGACGTCGCGGCGGCGTTCGACCTCGTCTCGTTCGACCCGCGCGGGGTCGGGTCGAGCACCTCGCTCGACTGCGACGTCGATCTCGACGACGAGATCACGCTGCTGCCCGACGGCGACGACGACGCGTGGGACCGGTTGCTGACGGAGAGCGAGCAGCAGCTGGCGTCGTGCACCGCCGAGACCCTCGAGCTGGCCGAGGTGGTCGGCACCAACGCCGCGGCGCGCGACCTCGAGCTGCTGCGCGCGGCCCTCGGTGACGACGGGTTGAGCTACGTCGGCTACTCCTACGGCACCCGCCTGGGGGCGGCGTACGCGGAGCTGTTCCCGGGAGCGGTGCGTGCGATGGTCCTCGACGGCGCGGTCAAGCCGACCGACGACTTCTCCGAGCTGAGCGCGGGCCAGGCGGAGGGGTTCGACCGAGCGCTGGAGAACTTCGCCGCGGCCTGCGACGGCGACGCCGACTGCGTGCTGAGCGAGCTCGGACCAACGCTCGAGGTCCTCGACTCGGTGCGATCCGAGATCGCGGCCGAGGGGAGCTTCGCGACCGACGACCCCGACCGCGTGCTGACGCCGGGGGAGCTCGACCTCGGGGTGCTGTCCGCGCTCTACAGCAAGCAGGCGTGGCCGTTCCTCGCCCAGGCGCTCCTCCTCGCCGAGACGGGTGCGGACGGGTCGCTGTTCCAGGTGCTGGTCGACAACTACGTGGGTCGCCGCCTCGACGGGACCTACGACAACTCCCAGGTCGCGAACGGGTTCATCAACTGCGCGGACGACGCCGAGCGTCCGGCACCCGACGAGGTGCGCGCCGAGTCCGATGCGGCGGCCGACACCTCGGAGTGGTTCGGGGATCTGCTGCGGGCGTCGACCGGCTGCCTCGGGCTGCCGGCGCCCGACGACCCGATCGTCGTCGGTCCGGCCACCGGGGCGCCGCCCATCCTGGTCGTCGGGAGCACCGGCGACCCGGCGACGCCCTACGAGTGGTCCGAGGAGCTGGCCCAGGTGCTCGACTCGGGGGTGCTGTACACCGTGGAGGCGGAGGGTCACACGGCCTACGGATCGATCGAGTGCGTCGGCGAGGTCGTCGACGCCTACCTCCTCGACCTCGAGGTCCCCGCCGAGGGCGCGTCGTGCTCGGACAACGTGACCGCGGACTTCTTCGTCCCGAGCGGCGAGTCCGAGATCGACCTGGTGGTCGAGCTGTTCGCGTGCCTGCGCGAGAACGGGTTGGACATCCCCGAGGTGTCGCTGGCCGACGTGCTCGCCGACCCGGCGGGGGAGGAGCTCGGCGAGTACCTCGACCCCACCGATCCGGCGTTCGCCGAGGCGGTCGCGGGCTGCACCGAGCTGCTCGGCCGGCTCCAGGAGCCCTGAGCCGGCGGTCGGCGTCTCCCCCCGACCTGGCACGACGCCGCGAGGTCGAGCCGCAGCGAACGCTCCCCGCGACCGCCGCAGCGCTCAACGGAGCGAGACGTCACCGTCGTCCACAGGACGGACCACGTTTCCACAAGGTGTTCCACACCCTCGCCCGCGTGAATCCACACGGTTGAGCCACTGGCACCCCACAGGGACGAGCGACGACCATGGACGTCATGCCCGCCGAGACCGTCCGCACCACGCGCCCGTCCGACGACACCGCCGAGCGAGGATCGCCGGTCGACCCCGGGTCCGTCGGTCCCGGCGAGGACGGCGGTCGGCGGCGGCCGCCGCGCCGGCGGCCGTCGAACATCGGGCCGTCGAGGCCGCGGCGCCGCCAGCACGGATCCGACCCGTCGATCGACCGCTGCGAGCTGGAGCGGTCCGGGTGGCGCACGACGCTCGAGTTCCGGGAGAACGCGGTGCGCGCTCGCAGTGGGCGACTGGAGCACGTGATCGAGATCTGGCGCGCCGAGGCGGAGCGCGTCGAGGCCGACGGGTCCACCTCGTTCGCCGCGGCGGAGGCGATGTCGGCGGCGGCGGCCTGGAGTCGCCTCCGCACCGAGGCCGACCTCTCGGGCCTCGGGCGCCGTCGAGGCGGCCGGCGCACCCGCACGACCGATCCGCTCGACCGCCCGGGAGCGCCGAGTTGAGCGACGCGGGAGCCCGACGCGGGGGCGGCTCGCGCGATTTCCTCCCGCATCGCTTGCGCGCGGCGAACGACGCTGCTGTAATTACGTGTCCGTTCGACGACGAGATGTTGTGGTCGACGGGGGTGGAAGACGCCGCCGACCACCAGATGTGGTGCCCGAGGCGTGGTGGCCGACTCGCCGCACGACGACACGACGACACCCCCGCACCGACGACACCCCGACACCAGACACGGACACCGACGACAGCGATGGAGCGACCATGACGATCACCGAGACAGGATCCCGAGCGGGCGGCGGACGACCCGATGCGGGGTCGCCCACCCCGCGAGCGCTGTCCGACGCCTCGGCGCCCGGATCGGGCTCCGTCGCCGACGCCGGGCCGACCGGGATGCGGGTGACCAAGCGCAACGGCGCCGTCGAACCCGTCGACCTGAACAAGATCGTGAACGCGATCGCCCGGGCCTCGGAGGGGCTGCTCGGGGTCGACCCGATGCGCGTCGCGACGCGCACGATCTCCGCCCTCGCCGACGGAGCCACCACCCGCGAGCTCGACGAGCTCTCGATCCGCACCGCCGCCGGGTTGATCGTCGAGGAGCCGAACTACTCGCGCCTCGCGTCGCGACTGCTCGCGACGATCGTCGACAAGGAGGTCCGGAACCAGAACATCCCGTGGTTCTCCGAGTCGGTCAAGGTCGGCTACGAGCAGGGGATCGTGTCGCGCGAGGTCCACGACTTCGTCGAGGCCAACGCCCCCGAGCTGAACGCCGCGATCGACTCCGACCGCGACCGCCGCTTCGAGTTCTTCGGCCTGCGCACCGTCTACGACCGCTACCTCCTGCGGCACCCGGTGCGGCGCGACGTCATCGAGACCCCGCAGTACTTCTTCCTGCGCGTCGCCTGCGGCCTCGTCGCCGGCACCCCCGAGGGCGACCACCGCGGGGAGGTGGCCGACGCCGTCGACTTCTACGACCTGATGTCGTCGCTCGCCTACCTCCCGTCGAGCCCGACGCTGTTCAACTCCGGCACCACCCACAGCCAGATGTCGAGCTGCTACCTGCTCGACTCGCCGACCGACAGCCTCGAGGGCATCTACAAGCGCTACACCGACATCGCGAAGCTGTCGAAGTTCGCCGGAGGCATCGGCGTCGCGTGGCACCGGATCCGCTCCAAGGGCAGCCTGATCACCGGCACCAACGGCCTCTCGAACGGCATCGTGCCGTGGCTGCGCACCCTGGACTCCTCGGTGGCCGCGGTCAACCAGGGCGGGCGCCGCAAGGGAGCGGCCTGCGTCTACCTCGAGTCCTGGCACGCCGACATCGAGGACTTCCTCGAGCTGCGTGACAACACCGGCGACCACGCCCGGCGCACCCACAACCTGAACATCGCCAACTGGGTGCCCGACCTGTTCATGGAGCGCGTCGAGAAGGACTGGCAGTGGAGCCTGTTCGACCCGAAGGTGGTCCCCCAGCTCACCGACCTGTACGGCGACGACTTCGACCGCGAGTACCAGCGCGCCGAGGAGGAGGGGCTCTACGAGCGACAGGTGCCGGCCCGCCAGCTCTACAGCCGGATGATGCGCACCCTCGCCCAGACGGGCAACGGGTGGATGACGTTCAAGGACGCCTCGAACGAGAAGTGCAACCAGACCGGGGCCGCCGAGGCCGACGGCAGCCCCCGCGTGGTGCACCTGTCGAACCTGTGCACCGAGATCCTCGAGGTCACCGACCAGGACAACACCGCGGTGTGCAACCTCGGCTCGCTCAACCTCGGCGCCTACGCCGGCGGGCCCGGCGACCAGGGGTTCGACTTCGAGCGGCTCGGGAGGGTCGTGCGCCAGGTGGTGCCGTTCCTCGACCGCGTGATCGACATCAACTACTACCCGACCCCGGAGGCCCAGCGCTCGAACGAGAAGTGGCGCCCCGTCGGCCTCGGCCTGATGGGGCTCCAGGACGTGTTCTTCACGCAGGGCCTCGCGTTCGACTCGCCCGACGCGAAGGAGCTGAGCCGCACGATCAGCGCCCACATCTACTTCCACGCCCTGTGGGCGTCGACGGAGCTCGCCGAGCGGGACGGACCCCACGGCGCGTTCGACGGAACGAGAGCGGCGGGCGGTGACCTGCAGTTCGACCTGTGGACCACCCCGGACGGGTCGTCGGTGACCCCGCCGGCCGAGCTCGACTGGGAAGCCCTGCGCGGGCGGATCCGCGAGCACGGCCTGCGCAACAGCCTGCTCGTCGCCATCGCCCCGACCGCCACGATCGCCTCGATCGCCGGGTGCTACGAGTGCATCGAGCCGCAGGTGTCGAACCTGTTCAAGCGCGAGACGCTGTCGGGCGAGTTCATGCAGATCAACCGCCACCTGGTGCGCGAGCTCCAGGCGCGGGGCCTGTGGGACGAGGCGATGATCTCGGAGATCAAGCAGGCCGAGGGCTCCGTGCAGGGCGTCGAGCGCATCCCCGCCGAGCTGCGCGAGGTGTACCGCACCGCCTGGGAGATCCCGCAGCGCCAGCTGATCGACATGGCCGCCGAGCGTGGGGCGTTCATCGATCAGAGCCAGTCGCTCAACCTGTTCATCGAGACGCCGACGATCGGCAAGTTGTCGTCGATGTACCTCCACGCGTGGAAGTCGGGTCTGAAGACCACCTACTACCTGCGGAGCCGGGCGGCGACGAAGATCAACAAGTCGACGACGTCGAACGGCGCGCCGACCCCGCCCATCCCCAGCGGTGGCGAACCCGCCCCCGAGACGAAGACGTTCACCGACGACGAGGCGGTCGCCTGCTCGTTGGAGAACCCCGAGAGCTGCGAGGCCTGCGACTGATGGCACTGATCGACCCGATCCCCACCGAGCGCCCCGGCACGGGGTCCGACTTCGAGCCCGAGTCGCTCGCGACCGTCGCCCCCGTCGGCGAGGACCGACCGCGCAACATCCTCGATCCCGGCTTCGACCTGACGTTGCGGCCGATGCGCTACCCGCGCTTCTTCGAGATGTACAAGGACGCGATCAAGAACACCTGGACCGTCGACGAGATCGACTTCTCCGACGACCTGGTCGACCTCGATCGCAAGCTGATGCCCGCCGAGCGGCACCTGGTCTCGCGCCTGGTGGCGTTCTTCGCCACCGGGGACTCGATCGTCGCGAACAACCTGGTGCTCAACCTGTACCAGCACATCAACGCCCCCGAGGCGCGGATGTACCTCTCGCGCCAGCTCTACGAGGAGGCGCTGCACGTGCAGTTCTACCTCACCCTGCTCGACAACTACATCCCCGACATGGCCGAGCGCGAGGCCGCGTTCGCCGCGGTCGAGAACATCCCGTCGATCAAGGCGAAGGCGGAGTTCTGCTTCCGGTGGATGGACGAGGTGCACCACCTCGAGGCGATCACCACCCGCGACGAGCGCCGCCGGTTCCTGATGAACCTGATCTGCTTCGCGACCTGCATCGAGGGGCTGTTCTTCTTCGCCGCGTTCGCGTACGTGTACTTCCTGCGTTCGAAGGGGCTGCTCAACGGCCTCGCCGACGGGACCAACTGGGTGTTCCGCGACGAGTCGTGCCACATGAACTTCGCGCTCGAGGTCGTGAACACGGTGCGCGCCGAGGAGCCCGAGCTGTTCGATGATCGCCTGGAGGGCGACATCCGCGAGATGCTGCGCGACGCGGTCGACTGCGAGCACCAGTTCGCCGCCGACGTGCTGGGTGAGGGCGTCCCCGGGATGAGCCTGCGCGACACCCGCGAGTACCTCCAGTACGTGGCGGACACCCGCCTGCACCTGCTCGGCTACGACAGCGAGTTCGGCTCGCGCAACCCGTTCGGTTTCATGGAGCTCCAGGACGTGCAGGGCCTGTCGAACTTCTTCGAGCGGACCGTGTCGAGCTACCAGACCGGGGTGTCGGGCGACGTGTCGTTCGACGAGGACTTCTGAGCCGGCGGCTCACGGGCGGTCCCGTCCGACGGCGGGGGCGCAGCGCCCCGGCCCCGGGCCCGAGAGCGGCCACCGACACCGGTCCACCGCGCCCACGCCGTCGTCGTCTCCTGGCGCTCGCGCGGCGCCCGACCCCGTGGCCGAGGTGACGTCCGCGTGACGGCGCGGGCCGAGGGGCGCGGGCAGTCGGTACCGTGTCGGCCGTGACGGACGAGAACGACGGTGCGTGGCTGACGGGCGCGCGCGTGCTCGTGGTGGCCGGCAAGGGCGGGGTGGGCTCGTCGACCGTCGCCGCGGCCGCCGCCGTGGCCGCCGCACGCGACGGCGCGGACGTCCTGTTCGTCGCCGTCGACGGGCGCCCGGGCATGGGTGAGCTGCTCGGCGGCCGCCGCATCACCGACCGCGAGCAGACCGCGGCGCGCACCAGCTCCGGCGGGCGCATCCGGGCCCGCACCATCGTCGCCGACCAGGCCTTCGGCGACTACCTCGAGATGCGCGGGGTCGGCGGTCTGCTGCGCCGGGCTGCGTCCTCGGCCTCGCTGCCGATGATCGCCGCCGCCACCCCCGGCCTCGAGCACCTGCTCGTGCTCGGCAAGATCAAGGAGCTCGAGCGCGAGCGCGACGCGGACCTGATCGTGGTCGACGCGCCGCCGGCCGGCCACGCGGCGCCGTTCCTGCGCTCGGCGTCGGGGCTCTCCGACGTCGTGCGCTCCGGTCCGATCCGCGAGCAGGCGCAGGAGGTCACCGAGATGCTCGCGGACGCGGATCGCTGCCGCGCCCTGCTCGTCGCGCTCCCCGAGGAGACGCCGATCACCGAGGTCATCGAGCTCGCGGACGACCTGGGCGGAGATCTCGGGATCTCGCTCGCGCCGCTCGTGGTCAACGCGTGCTGGCCGGAGCGGCCGGGGGTGGAGAAGACGCCGGCGATGGCGGCGAGGTCGCACAAGCTCAAGCTCACCGACAGCGCGAAGGACGCGCTCGAGTCCGCCGCGTCGTTCGGGCGCAGCCGCACGGTCCGCCAGCGCGAGCAGATCGAGCGCCTCGGCGCCGCCCGTCGCGAACCGATCATCACGCTCCCGCGCCTGATCACCCCGCGCATCGGACCCGATCACCTGGACCGGCTGGCCGAGGTGCTCACCGGGCGCGCCGATCCCGGTCCGGTGGACGCGGCCGCGACGACGGGCGCCGGATCGGCGGCCCGGTGAGCGACGTCGAGCAGCGCCACGGCGGCGAGCGCGACGGATCGCTGGTCGACGTCGTGCGGCGCTGCGACCTGATCCTCACCTGCGGCCCCGGCGGTGTGGGCAAGACGACCACCGCCGCGGCCCTCGGGGTGGCCGCTGCGCGCGCGGGGCGGCGCACCGTCGTCGTCACCGTGGACCCCGCACGACGTCTCGCCGACGCGCTCGGTCTCGCGCAGGGCGCCGCCGCCGACCAGCCCCACCAGGTGCCCGAGGTGACGCGACGCTCCACCGACGGCGAGCTGTGGGCGCTGATGCTCGACGCCGAGAAGACGTTCGATCGCCTCGTGCGCAGCCAGTCGGCGAACCGCGCCCAGGCCGAGGCGGTGCTGAACAACCCCGTCTACCAGGCGATCTCCGGGTCCTTGTCGGGGGCCCAGGAGTACATGGCGATCGAGCGCCTCCACGAGCTCCACGTGAGCGGTGAGTGGGATCTGGTGATCGTCGACACCCCGCCCTCGCGCCACGCGATCGACCTGCTCGAGGCGCCCGACCGCCTGGTCGGCTTCCTCGGGCACCCGATCTACCGTGCGCTCACGGTCGGCCAGCGGACCTTCGCGAAGGTGACCGATGCGGCGTCGTCGATGTTCCTGTGGGCGGTGAAGCGCCTCGCCGGACCGCAGATCGTCGAGGACACGGTCGAGTTCTTCCGTTCGCTCGCGAACATCGAGGGTGGGCTCCGTCGCCGAGCGAAGGAGGTGTCGAAGCTGCTGCGCGCCGACAGCACCGCCTTCGTGGTGGTGTCGAGCCCGCGCGCCGAGGCGGTCGGCGAGGCCGGGCACCTCCTCGACGCGGTCGGCGAGAAGGGCTTCCCGCTCGGCGGGCTGGTGGTCAACCTCATCCACCCGCTGCCGGTCGCGCTGTCCGACGACGACGAGGGTCTGCTCGCCGACCTCGACGACGGTCCCCTGCTCGACCACCTCGCGTGGCACCGCGAGCTGTCGACGCTGGCCCTCGCGGAACGGCGTGAGATCGAGGCGCTCGAGGCGCTGGCGGCCGACGCCCCGGTCGTGGAGCTCCCGCTGCTCGACGTCGACGTCCACGACGTCGAGGGCCTCGTCGGGCTCGCGAGTCGCCTCGTCGAGCGCGCCGACCCGCCCGGGTCGAGCTGACCGGACCGCGGCGAACGCGGCGTGCGCACGGCGAGGGTGCGAGCGCGCCGTGGCGGCTCGGCCTAGCCTCGCGTGCCATGGCCACGTCGATCGCGACCGCTGCGCTCGACGAGATGTTCTCGCGGCCCGACGAGCACGGGGTGTCGCTCGCCTTCGTGGCCCGGCGCGGCGGCGAGGTCGTCGAGCAGCGCTACGCGACGGCTCCCGCCGGCGCGCCCGGCGGCCGGTCCGACGTGACCGCCGAGACGACGCTCGTCTCGTGGAGCATGGCCAAGTCGATCACCCACGCCCTCGTCGGGATCCTCGTGGGCGACGGTCTGATCGAGGTGGCGGCCCCGGCCCCGGTCCCGGAGTGGGCGGGGACGCCGAAGGAGGCCATCACGCTCCAGCACCTGCTCGAGATGCGCTCGGGGTTGCGCTTCGTGGAGGACTACGTCGACGGCGATGCGTCGCACTGCATCGAGATGCTCTTCGGCGGCACCGACCCGAGCTTCGGTCACTACGCCGCGATGCTCGATCTCGAGCACCCGCCGGGCGAGCGGTTCAGCTACTCCTCGGGCACGACCAACATCGTCTGCCGGATCGTCGGCGACGTGCTCAGCGGCGGATCGACCGACCCCGACGAGCGGCGCGCCGCCGTCGACGACGTCCTGCGCCGACGGCTGTTCGGCCCGGTCGGGATGTCGAGCGCCACCGCGAAGTACGACGACGCCGGCGACTTCGTCGGGTCGTCGTTCGTCTACGCGACCGCCGACGACTTCGCGCGCTTCGGCGAGCTCTACCTCCACGACGGCGTGACCCTCGCCGGGCGCGGCGAGCGGATCCTGCCGGAGGGATGGGCCGAGCACGGACGGACCCCCACCGCGCACGACGACGACTCCGGCTTCGACCACGGCCGTCACTTCTGGAGCTGGCCCGGGTTCCCCGGCTCGTTCGCGTGCCACGGCTACCAGGGCCAGTACACCCTGGTGCTCCCCGATCGCGACCTGGTGGTGGTGCACCTCGGGGTGACCGACATCGCCCACCAGCCGGGACTGCGGACGTTCCTGACGCGGATCGCCGAGGTGCTGTGAGCGCGGGGGACGAGGGTCGGCCGTGAGCGACATCGACGCCGGCGACGACGACGAGACCTACGAGATGGAGCGCGAGGTGCTGCGCACCGGCGAGCTCCCCGCCCTCGCCCGTCCGCTGAGCTCGGCCAGCGGGCTCAAGCCGCGCATCCGACCGGTCCGCTTCGGCATCCGCATCGCCGTGGTGGCCCTGGTGGTGTACTTCGCGATCGGTCTGCTCCCCGAGTTCACCGATGCGGCGGACCGGTTGCGTCGCATCAACCCCTTCCTCATCGCGCTCGGCTTCGGGTTGCAGCTGCTCGCGCTCTTCTTCTACTCGCTGCTCACCCGGGCGGCGCTCGGCGAGGCGGCCCGTCCGCTGTCGACGATGCGCATGTTCCGGATCCAGCTCAGCACGAAGGCGCTGACCAACGTCGTGCCGGGTGGGAACGCGGCGGGATCCGCGCTCGGCTACCGCCTGCTGACGCTGTCGGGGATCAAGGGCCCCGACGCGGGGTTCGCCCTGGCGACCGCGGGGATCGGGTCGGCCGTCGTGCTCAACCTGATCTTCTGGATCGGGCTCGTGGTCTCGATCCCGCGGCGCGGGGTCAACCCGTACTACGGCGGGGCCGCGCTGGTGGGCATCATCGTCATCGGGATCGCGGCCTTCCTGGTGATCGGGATCATGGAGGGCCAGAAGCGCTCCGAGCGCATCGCCCGCTGGATCGCGATCAAGCTGCGCAACGATCCCGACAAGCTCGCGGCCGCGATCAAGCAGATCGGGGTGCGGCTCGAGGACCTGGTGAGCGACCGCCAGCTGCTCAAGCGGGTGGTGATGTTCGCGCTGGTCAACTGGTTGGTCGACGCGGCGTCGCTGTGGGTCTTCCTGCGGGCGTTCGGGGGGAGCCTCGACATCGACGCGCTGATCGTGTCGTTCGGTCTCGCCAACCTGCTCGCCGCGATCCCGATCACCCCGGGTGGCCTCGGCTACGTCGACCTCGCGTACTTCTCGACCCTGGTCGGCTTCGGCCTGTCGGAGTCGAACGCCCGTCTCGGCACCGCCTCCTACCGTCTGGCGCAGTTCTTCTTCCCGATCCTGATCGGGGCCGCCGCCTACGCGAGCCTCCGGCTCGGCCCGTGGAAGATCGAGAAGCGCGACCGCCTCGCGCGCCTGCGCGAGCTGGCACGCACCGAAGCCGCGCGCGGCGAGTCGAAGATCGACTTCGCGCTGCGCTTCGGTCGGCGCGAGCCGACCGTGCCCACACCGGTCGACATCGACGCCGAGCTCGCGGACGCGGTGGCCGACGGCACCCCGATCGACGAGGAGCCCTCGACCCGCAGGAGCTGAGGGCGCCGGGCGGACCCGCGCCCGTGCGGCACCGCCGCCGTCGCGGCGCGACGGTGTTGGCCGCCGTTCGCGCCGATCGGTACCGTCGTCGCGATGACCACACACGAGCGCCCGTTCGGCCGCCACCTCGAGGACTTCACCCCCGGCGACGTGCTGCGGCACTGGCCCGGCAAGACGATCACCGAGTACGACGATCACCTGTTCTGCATGATCACCATGAACCACCACCCGTTGCACACCAACGACTGGTTCGCCGGCGAGTCGGTGCAGGGCCGCAACGTGGTCGTCGGCAACCTCGTGTACTCGCTGGTGCTGGGGATGAGCGTGCCCGACGTCTCCGGCGCCGCGATCGCGAACCTCGAGGTCGAGACCCTGCAGCACAAGTCCCCGACGTTCCACGGCGACACGATCCACGCCGAGACCAGAGTGCTCGAGGTGAAGGAATCGCGCTCCAAGCCCGATCGCGGGATCGTCACCGTCGAGACGAAGGGCTTCAACCAGGACGGCGAGGAGGTCTGCTACTTCAAGCGCAAGGTGCTGATCTGGAAGCGCGACTCGGCCCCCGGGCGGACCCGGCCCTACGACGGGACGGACGTCTGGGCGGACTGACGCGGACCGCGCGGGCGGTGCGCGACGGCGCCGGAGCCCCGAGATCGCTCCGGGTCGGAGCGAGGAGGCGATGATCGATCCCGACGCCGTGCTGGCGTGGGGCGCTCCTCGGATGCGCGACCTGCCGTGGCGCGGTGATCGCGACCCGTGGCGCATCCTGGTCTCCGAGGTGATGCTCCAGCAGACGCGCGCCGAGCGCGTGGTCGAGCGGTGGCACGGTTTCGTGCGCGCCTTCCCGAGCCCGGCCGACTGCGCGGCCGTCCCGCTCGGCGACGTCCTGCGGCTCTGGCAGGGGCTCGGCTACCCGCGTCGCGCCCGCGACCTGCACACCACCGCCGGCATCGTCGGCGCCGAGCACGGCGGGAGCCTCCCCGACGACCTGGGCGCGCTCCTGGCGCTCCCGGGGATCGGGCCGTACACGGCCCGGGCGGTGCTCGCCTTCGCCTTCGAGCGTGACGTGGGCGTCGTCGACACCAACATCGCCCGCATCCTGGCGCGCACGTCGGGGGAGCGGTTGACGCCGAAGCACGCCCAGGCGCAGGCGGACGCGCTCGTGCCTCCGGGGCGGGGGTGGATCTGGAACCAGGTCGTGATGGACCTCGGCGCCCTGCTGTGCCGGCCGCGACCGAGGTGCGGTGACTGCCCGCTCGCCACCCGGTGCGCGTGGAACGTCGCCGGTCACCCCGATCCGGATCCCGCATCCGGCTCCGCGGGGGTGAGCACGACCCAGGCGCGCTTCGCGGGGAGCGACCGCCAGCGACGCGGAGAGGTGATGCGGGCGCTCGCCGACCGCCCACGCGACGCCGACGAGTTCGACGGGCGCATCGTGGACGGACTCGTGCGCGACGGGCTCGTGACGGCCGACGGGCGGATGATCCGGCTCCCGTGACGACGGCGGCGACGTCGGCCGTCGGTCGGGGCACGGATTGCGAGCGCGTCCCGTCGCTGGCCTAGCGTCGGCGTCGATGCGCCCAGCACGCGACTTCTTCCGCCCGCTCGCCGTCGGAGCCCCAGATCCGGTGCGCGAGATCCCCTTCCCGCCGAGTCGGATGATCCACTTCTTCCCGCCCTCGAACGAGAAGATGCGCTCGAAGGTGCCCGACATCGCACCGACCGTCGACATCCTGCTCGCCAACCTCGAGGACGGCGTCCCGGCCGACGACAAGGAGGCGGCACGCTCGGGGATGGTCGAGGTGGCGAGCTCGGTCGACTTCGGCGCCACCCAGTTCTGGACGCGGGTGAACAGCCTCGACTCCCCGTGGGGCCTCGACGACCTCCACGCCGCCGTGCTCGAGTGCGGGGACGCCCTCGACGTGGTGATGATCCCCAAGGTCGAGGGACCCGAAGACATCCACTACGTCGACCGCCTGCTCGCCCAGCTCGAGGCGAAGGCCGGCTTGGCCGACCCGCTCCTCGTCCACGCGATCCTCGAGACCGCCCGGGGGATGGCCAACGTCGAGGAGATCTGCGCCGCCTCGCCCCGCATGCAGGGGCTGTCGCTCGGCCCCGCCGACCTGGCCGCGAACCGCCGGATGAAGACGACGCGCGTCGGAGGCGGTCACCCGGGGTACCTGGTGCGCGAGGATCCGCCGTCCGGCGACGACGGTGCCTCCGACATCGCGGCCGACCGCGCGGTCCACCAGCAGGACCTCTGGCACTACACGATCGCCCGCATGGTCGACGCCTGCGTGATGAACGGGATCCTCCCGTTCTACGGCCCGTTCGGCGACATCCGCGACACCGTCGCCTGCGAGGACCAGTTCCGCAACGCCTACCTGCTCGGCTGCGTCGGGGCGTGGAGCCTGCACCCGGTGCAGATCGACGTCGCGAAGAAGGTGTTCAGCCCCGACCCCGCCGAGGTCGCCCACGCGCAGCGGGTGATCGACGAGATGGGCGACGGGACGGGGGCGCTGATGATCGACGGCAAGATGGAGGACGACGCCTCGGTCAAGCAGTGCCACGTGGTCGTCGCCCTCGCCCGCCAGCTGGCCGAGCGCGATCCCGACCTGGCCGAGGCCTACGGCTTCTGACCACCCGTCGCGATGGAGGTGGGGGTCAGACCCCGTCTGCGAGACCCCATCTGCGATCGTGACGACCCGAGTGACGAGAGGGACCGACCGAATGACCGACACGAACCCCACCACCGACGACCTGCGACCGCGCCGCTCCGTGCTGTACATGCCGGCCGCCAACGAGCGCGCTCTCGACAAGGCGAAGACGATCCCCGCCGACGCGGTGATCTTCGACCTGGAGGACGCCGTCGCACCCGATGCCAAGGTGGACGCCCGCTCGCGGGCCGTCGCCGCCGTGCGCTCCGGCGAGTACGGCGCTCGCGAGCTCACGATCCGCTGCAACGGGCTCGACACGGGCTGGGGGAGCGACGACATCGCGGCGGCCGGAGCCGCGTCCCCCTCCGCGGTGGTGATCCCGAAGGTCGACTCGGTGACCCAGCTCGCCGAGGTCTCCTCGATCCTCGACGCTGCCGGAGCCCCGGCGGAGGTGGGGATCTGGGCGATGATCGAGACCCCGCGCGCCGTGCTCGACGTGCGCTCGATCGCTTCGCACCCGCGGGTCTCGGTGCTGGTGATGGGGACCAACGACCTGGCCAAGGAGCTGCGTGCGCCGCTGGTCGCGGACCGTCACCCGTTGGTGCCGCACCTCGCGACGGCGCTGCTCGCCGCGCGCGAGGCGGGGATCGCGATCCTCGACGGGGTCTACAACGACGTGCGCGACGCCGAGGGCTTCGCCGCCGAGTGCCGGCAGGGGATGGAGATGGGCTTCGACGGCAAGACGCTGATCCACCCCTCCCAGGTGGGCCCGGCCAACGAGACGTGGGCCCCGTCGCCCGACGACGTCGAGCACGCCCGCCGCGTCATCGCGGCGTTCGACGAGGCCGTGGCCGACGGGCGGGGCGTCGTCACCGTCGACGGCCGGATGATCGAGAACCTCCACGTCGACAACGCACGTCGGACCCTGGCGGTGTCCTCCGCGATCGAGGCGCTCGCCGCCGACGCCGAGTCGTCACCGAACTGAACCGCCCCGCGGCGGTGTCACGAGGCGCCGCTGCCGCTCAGGACGACGCCGACGGTACGGACGCAGATCTTGATGTCGTGGAACAGCGACCAGTTGTCGACGTAGTAGAGGTCCATCCGCTTGTACTGCTCGAACGTGCTGTCCGAGCGCCCGGAGACCTGCCACATCCCCGTCAGTCCCGGAAGGACGCGCAGGCGGTCGCGGACCTCCTCGTCCCACTGCTCGACCTCGTCGGGCAGGGCCGGGCGAGGTCCGACCATGCTCATCGAACCCACGATGACGTTGAGGAGCTGGGGAAGCTCGTCGATCGAGAGCTTGCGGAGCAGGCGACCGACGGAGGTGACCCGGGGGTCGCGCTCCATCTTGAACAGCGGTCCGTCCGCCTCGTTCTCGGCGGCGAGCTCCGCCTTGCGTTCCTCGGCATCGACGACCATCGTGCGGAACTTGACGATCTGGAACAGCTCTCCGTCCTTGCCGACGCGCACCTGGCGGAAGAAGACCGCGCCCGGGGAGGTCAGCTTGATCGCCGCAGCGGCCACGAGCTGGACCGGCAGCGTGACGACCAGGATCCCGGCGGCGAGGGACACGTCGAACACGCGCTTCGCGATCGCCCGCCACCCGTGGCGGATGGTCGGCTCGACGTAGATCATCGTCCGCCCATCGAGGGACTGGGGACGAAGCCGGGTGACGTCGATGTCGCGCAGGCTCGACGACAGCGCGACGTGGTAGCCGTCGTCGGTGAGGCGGCGGGTCAGCAGGTTCACGTCGTCGGAAGGGACCGATGCGAGCGACACCACCACGCCGACCGCCTCGTGGTCCTCCAGCAGCGTCCGCAGCTCGCTGATCGGCCCCAGGACCGAGACCCCCGAGCGGGGGCCGATGTCGTCGTCGCCGGCGAACCCGACCACCTTGTACCCGAGCGCTGGGTTGCGGTCGTAGGCGTGCATGAGACCGATGGCGTGGGCGTCGGTCCCCACGATCACGATCCGACGCATCAGCTGGCCGCCCTGGCGCATGCGACGGAACATCGATCGGGCGATCCGCCGTTCGACGAGCACGGAGAGCGTCACGCAGACGGCCATCGACGCCACGAAGAGTCGGGAGAGCTCGTTGTACTGGACCGCGAGAGCGAGGAGCAGGAGGAAACCCATCCCCATGCCGACGGCCTTCGCCACGTTGCGCGCCTCCTCCAGCGGGCGCTCGTTCGCGCGGCCCTGGTAGAGGTGGTTGAAGCCTGCTCCGAGGGCGAACGCCGGCAGGGTGAGCACGACGATGCCGATGTGGCGCTCGACGATGTCGCGCGGGACCGGCCGGAACGTGAGCTGGATCGCGACGGCGACCAGGACGCCGACGGTGAAGGCGGCCGCGTCGGCGAGGATGAGGTTTCGACGCAGGACGTTCGCACGACTGCGGGCGGTCGAAGGCCGTGCCCGGCTCGCGACGGGTCGTCCTCGGCCGGCCGGAGCCTTCACCGCACCCTGCGATCCCTGCTCGGAGGTGGCGGCACCGCCGCTCTCGGGGGTGGCGTCACCGTCTCGCTCCAGTTCGCCGTCGTCGTCCCGTACCTGGCCGCTTCGAGTCGGGACGGTCGATGACCGTCCGGTCCGCCGGTTGTCCGTGTCCATCGTTCCTCCGTCGTTGCCGACGGATCGGCCTCGCGCTCGCCGATCCGCATCGCCCGTCGTGAAGTTCGCACCTCGCACGACGTCTGGATCGCGGTTGTATCAGACTTCGGCACGGACCGGACCGAAGTTCGATGCGATTCACCTCATCGTCATCCAACGTGAACGCGACAACCACGCAGCGTAGCCATTAAGCGACACAGCGTTCAGGTCACCGCAGACAGCGGCGAACTGGAAGACGAAGCCCTCTGCGCCGAGCGCCGCAGACGTGCGACGATGCGAGGGGCAGGAGCGGATCACGCCGAGCGGACGATCAGTTCGTCAGCTTCTGCACCAGCTCGTCGAAGACCACGTCCGCGTAGGTCCGCATCTCGTCGTCGGTGCGGTCCTGGATCGGGTGCGGGGTGAACACGCGCGCCACCGAGGGGAACCCCAGCGAGATCGACTGCTTGTCGGCGGCGTCGACGAACTGGTCGGAGGCGACGAACACCGACGGGATGCCGCGGATCTCGAGGTCGTTGATGTCGTGCACACTGCACGACGTGCAACTGCCTCAATCGGCCAGGGCTTCGATGACCACCTGGCACTCGGTCGCGATCCGGTGGCGCAGGTCGACCGGGGCCGGCTTGGTGAACGTCGGCTTGGCGTAGCGCTTGACCGTCGCCCCCTCGTCGCCGAGGCGCTGCGCGATCCGGTCGAGGAACACGTCGCCACGCGGCTTGGAGATGTCGAGCAGGCCGACGGTCAGCCCCACGAGCGAATCAGGTCGGGCGAGCCGCTCCCGTTCGACGACGCGTCGTTCGCTGGTCGGGTCGAGGAGCGTGGTCATGAGCTCAACCTAGTACCGGACCGCGCGGGTGGTCGGCTCGGACCCCGTCGCGCCGTTCGCCCACCCGGCGATGATCTGGGAGAACAAGCCGGCCCCGCCACCGGCGTGGGCCAGCAACAGCCCGCCCGGGCGGAACTTGGGGAGCGATTCGGCGTCGGCGAACCTCTCGGGCACGCCCTCGGCGATCCCGTGCGCGCCGCGCACCAGATCCGACCCGGGGCGGGCGAGGTGGCTCGAGATCTCCTCGACGATGCGCTCACGACCCCACCCGGCCTCGGCGTAGACCCGAGCGTGCTCGGGGCCCACCACGAGGATCGCGTCGAAGGCCATGATCAGCTTCGGGTGCTGCACCGACAGCAACCGCGTGGCCATCGAGCGCGCGAGCGAGTCGGGTTCGCGTGAGAGCTGGTCGACGAAGCCCTGCGGGGACTCGCCGGCGAACACCGTCAGCGCGTCGGTGCCGGGTTCGATGCCGTGCTCGCCGGCGAGGGTGCCGTAGGGCGAGGTGTCGTCGGCCTCGGCGAAGCAGAACGAGATCTTCCCCGGGCTGCCGTGGGTGGAGCGGTCGATCTCGCCGGGGCGGCCGCCGCCGAAGTTGCGCACGCAGAGCTGGAGCGCCCGCCCGATCGTCAGGTTGGCGCGGTTGCCCTGGCCGAGCGCGTTGCCCCCCGAGTTCATCCCGATCGCGCGGGTCCCCGGTCCGCTGCACACCACGACGGGTCCGACCGGCATCGTCGTGCACAGCACGCCGTGCATGTTGAACTCGTCGTTGCAGGCCGCCTCCACGGCGGTGAGCACCCACGGCAGGTACTCCGGCCGGCACCCCGCCATCACCGCGGACACCGCGACCTTCTCGACCGTCACCTCGTCCAGGTCGGGCGGCACCGAGGCGACCACCTCACCGGGATCGCGCGACGTCCCCTCCAGCATCGCGAGCACCCGCTCCTCGGTGGGCGGCACGACGGGGAGGCCGTCGGTCCACCCGCGGGTGAACGTCATCTCCATCACGTCCTCCGCCGCGGCGACCTCGACCCGTCGCGACCTCAGCGTGGACGCACCGAACCGTGCGCGCAGCTCGTCGACGAGGTCGGGGTCGACGGAGAGGGAGCCGCAACCCGGCCGCACGGCCGGGAGGTCCGCACCGAGGTCGTCGACACCCGACACCGACTCCCACGACTCGCGCGACCAGCCGACGGTCCGTCCCACCTCGGAACCGTCGGCGACGCGGATCAGGGTGGGGACGGTCTCGATCCCGTGGTGCCAGCTCACCGCCAGGTCGGTGTCGGCGACGGCTCGCGGCTCGCCGGGGAACCCGGGGTCGTCCTGGGTGTACACGGTGAGCGTCGCCCGGGCGTCGAGCTGGGCGAGGACGGGGACGATCATCCGGCACGTCTCGCAGTCGCGCTTGACGACCACGGCGAGGCCGTCGGCGAGCTCGGGCCGCGAAGCGGTGTCGGCGGTGTCGGCGGCGTCGGAGGTCCCCGTGCCGCGGGTGGTGGTGTCGGTCATGTCGGCTCCGTCGGGTCGAGGTCCGCGGCGACCGTAGCGGTCCCTCCGACGGCGCCTGCCAGCGGGTGCGCGCCTCCCGGCTCGCCGCCCGCGTCGCGGCGCGCCACGCCGACGAGGCGAGGCGGCGGTGGGACGGGGTCGGCGGGGGGACGACGCAGTTCACACCGCACCGCTTTGAGTCGGTGCCGTCCGCGCGGCCTACGATCTGGTGATCGTGGGTTCAACAGGGTGCCCCGCTGCGAGCGACAGCATGGCGTTGTCGTTTCATGGCGTCCGTGGTTCGACGCCGTGCCACGGGCGCGAGGTCGTGCGCTACGGCGGCAACACGTCGTGCCTGTCGCTCGACATCCCCGGATCCGATCCGATCCTGTTCGACCTCGGGACCGGGCTCCGGTACTTCGGGATGCAGCAGTCGTGCGCGACGCCCTTCCGAGGCACGTGCCTGCTGAGCCACCTCCACTGGGACCACATCCAGGGGCTCCCGTTCTTCACCCCGCTGCTGTGCGACGGAGCGCAGGTCACCGTCCACGCTCCCTCCCAGGACGACGGCCGCAGCGTCGCCGACGTCTTCGCCGACACGATCACCCCGCCGCTGTTCCCCGTCGACCTGGCTCAGCTGCCGGGCCGCGTGGACTTCCACGAGGTCGCCGACGACGACTTCGAGATCGACGGCGGAGCGGCCGGGCCGATCCGGGTGATGTCTCGGCTGATCCCGCACATCGGGCCGACGGTGGGCTACCGGGTGGAGTGGAACGGTCGCAGCGTGGCCTACCTCTCCGACCACCAGATGCCCTGCGACACCTCGTCGCCGATCTCGTCGGGCGCCCTCGAGCTGTGCCGTGGCGCCGACCTGGTCGTGCACGACGCGCAGTTCACGCGGACCGAGTTCGCCCGCAAGGCCGACTGGGGCCACTGCACGGTGGAGTTCGCGGTGCGCGTGGCCGCCGAGGCCGGTGCGCGCCGCCTGGCGCTGTTCCACCACGACCCCAGCCACGACGACGACGCGCTCGACCGCATCTGCCACGACGCGGCGCGGGTCGGCGAGCGTCGCGGCGTGGAGGTGTTCGGCGCCGCCGAGGGACGCACGGTCTCCGTCGGGGCCTGACGCCTCGCCGTGGACCTCGCGGCCGCCGTCGCCTCCTGGATCGTCGGAGCGGCGCTCGTCGTCGCCGGCGCGTCGAAGCTGACCGCCGGAGCGCGCTGGGCGGATCAGGCGCGCGGCCTCGGCGCCCCGGGCTGGGCTGCGCCGTTCGTCCCCTGGGTCGAGCTGGTGCTCGGCGCGATGCTCGTGTCGGGCCTCGCCCGGAGCGCCGCGGCGGTGGCGGCCCTGCTGCTGCTCGCGGCGTTCACCCTCCTGCTCGCCCGACTGCTGCGTCGCGGCGAGCACCCGCCGTGCGCCTGCTTCGGTGCGTGGTCCGTCGCCCCGGTCGGTTCGCGCCACCTCGTGCGCAACGCGGCGCTGATGGCGTTGAGCGCGCTCGCGGCCCTCTGATCGCGCACGCGCTCGCGCGGCGATCGTGGTCGGGACGCGCTCAGGTGGTCGCGAGGAGGAACGCCAGGGTCCGTGCCTCGTCGCGCCAGGCGTCGTAGCGACCGGACGGCCCGCCGTGCCCGGCACCCATCTCGGTCCGCATCAGCAGGGGGCGGTCGCCGGTCGACACCTCGCGCAGGCGAGCGACCCACTTCGCGGGCTCGTGGACGCTGACGCGCGGGTCGTGCAGACCCGAGGTGACGTACAGCGCCGGGTAGTCGGCGCCCACCGTGTTGTCGTAGGGGGAGTAGGCGAGCATCGCGCTCGCGTGGGGCTCGCTGCGGGGGTCGCCCCACTCCTCCCACTCGGTGATCGTGAGCGGCAGGGTCGGATCGCTCATCGTGTTGACGATGTCGACGAAGGGGACCTCGGCGACCGCGGACGCGAACAGGTCGGGGCGCTGGGTCGTGCACGCGCCGACCAGCAGTCCGCCGGCGGACCCGCCGCGCAGCGCGAGGCGGCCCGGGGCCACGACGTTCGTCGCGAGCAGGTGCTCCGCCGAGGCGATCACGTCGTCGAACGTGTTCTGCTTGCGCTCCAGCTTGCCGTCGAGGTACCACCGCCGTCCGAGCTCGCCGCCGCCGCGCGGGTGGGCGAGCGCCCACACCACCCCCCGGTCGAGGAGGCTGAGCCGAGCCACGGAGAACCACGGCGGCACCGACGCCTCGTACGCGCCGTACGCGTAGAGGCATCCCGGCGCGCTGGCGTCGAGGGGGGTGTCGACGTGGCGGACCAGGTCGATCGGCACGGCCGTGCCGTCGGCGGAGCGCGCCCAGGTGCGACTCGCCACGTAGGCGTCGAGGTCGACGCCCGGGGTGGGGACGCGCCGCAGGAGTCGTCGGGTGCCGTCGGCGACGTCCTCGTCGTAGAGGGTCGCCGGGGTCGTCATCGACTGCGTCGAGAAGCGCACGGTCGAGGCCTCCCAGTCGGGGTTCGCCCCGAGGTGGACGTCGTGCGGTTCGACGCCGAGGTCGATGACCCGCTCCGACGCGTCGCGCGAGACGATCCGCAGGCGAGGTCGGGCGTCGTCCCACTCGGACACCACGAGGTGGTCGGCGAACGGATCGACGCCGACGATGCGGCACCCGGCTCGGTGGGCGACCAGCTCGTCCCACTCCGAGGGGTCCGACCAGTCGGCGTGCGGGTGGCCGTCGGGGCGAGAGGTCACCACCCGGAAGTCCTCCGCTCCGCCCGGCTCGGTCGACCGGTTGGTGACGGCGACCAGGCGATCGCCCCAGTCGTCCACCTGGTACTCGACGTCGTCGGCGCGCGGCCACACGACGCGCGGGTCGCCGAGCGGGTCGTCCGACGCCAGCAGCCGCACCTCCGAGCTCGTCTTGGACGCGCTGTGGATCACGATCCACGCGTCCGAGCGCGTCTCGCCGATCTCCACGAAGAAGCGCTCGTCGTGCTCGGTGAGGACGAGCTCGTCGAGGTCGGCGGAGGTCCCGACGCGGTGTCGCCACACCTGGTGGGGCCGCTCCTGGTCGTCGGGCCGCACGTAGAACAGGTGCGACCCCTGCGCCGACCACGCCGTGCCGGCGTGGGCCACCCCCTCGATCCGCTCGTCGAGGTCACGTCCGCCGTCGGACCCGTCGTCGAAGCGGCGGATGCGCAGCTCGTGGCGCTCGTCGCCCGTGGTGTCGATCGACCACGCGTACATCCGATGGTCGTGGGACGCGTCGAGGGCGCCCAGCTCGAAGTGCTCGTCGGCGCCGGCACGTCTCGCCTCGGCGTTCTCGTCGAGCACGACCTGCGCCTTCGCCTCGTGCGCGCTCGGGCCCCGGTGGTGGACGGGGTGGTCGAGGCCCTCGACGGTCGAGGTGACGTACCACCACGGACCGTCGCGCACCGGGATCGAGTCGTCGGTCTCCTGGACGCGGGAGCGGATCTCGTCGAACACCGCTTCGACGGTGCCGGCGTGGGCCGCGAACCACCCCTCCGCCCACGCGTTCTCCGCCTCGAGCAGCTCGATCAGCTGGGCGTCGCCGACGTCGCGCATCCACGCGAAGTGGTCCTCCACGTCACCGGTCGGCCGACGCCACACGTGGGGGCGGCGGGGAGCGACCGGCGGCGCGGCGCGCTCGGGCCCGGGTCGGGTTCGATCGTCGTGCACGGTCGAGCCAATGTACGTCACCGGCGGTACCGTCACACCACGTCATGCGCGTGTGGATCGACCAGGACCTGTGCACCGGGGACGGGATCTGCATCGACCACTGCGACGACGTCTTCGTGCAGCTCGAGGACGGCATCGCCTACGTCGCGGAGGGCGGTCGGCCGCTGAACGACCCGGGAGGGTCCGGGAGCCTCGCGCAGGTCCCGCACCGCCACGTCGACAGCGTGATCCACGCAGCCGAGATGTGCCCCGGCGAGTGCATCTTCATCGAGGTCGACATCGCCCCCGCCGCGATCGATCCCGACGCGTCGTCGGGCGACCGCTCCGCCGCCTGACGGCCGGGCCGCCGAGCCCGAACGGTCTTCCCTCGTCGTGGGGGACGCACCGAGATCGTCGGTCGGAGTGCCCGAAGCGCCGCCTCGTCGGCCGACGGGTCTCGTAGATTCGGTGCTCATGGCAGCCCCACCATCATCGTCGCCGGGTTTCTCTCGACGAGACGTGCTGGCCGCGGCGGCCGGAGCGTTCGTCGCATCGGCCTGCGCTGGACCGCGGCTCGGCGCGCAGCTCGCGCCCGTCGACGCCGATCCGCAGGTGGCGCCGACCGATCGCGCGGATCCCGCCCCACCGAGCACCACAACCCTGGCTTCGCCGTCGGAGGTGTCCACCGGCGAGTTCGACGCACCGCTCACCTCGTCGTCGGAGACCGACAGTTGGCTCTTCTTGGGAGACTCGATCACCGTGCTCAGCCTCGCGCCCGGCGGGGAGGACCTCCGGCACCGGGTCCGGGCGATCGATCCGAGCCGATCGCTGCGGATCGTGAACCGTGCGATCGGTGGCACGAACACCGGCGACGCGCTCGCCTCGATCGACCGGCTGACCGCCGGCGCGAACTGCTCGTTCGTGGTGCTCGGCTACGGCACCAACGACTACCCCCCCGCCTTCGGGATGCGCTCGCTCGTCGAAGCGGTGATCGAACGCGGCCTCACGCCCGTTGTGCCGCTCATCCCGTGGTCACCCGTCGACGGCGGTCACGCCCGGGACATCAACGACCAGATCCGCGAGGTCCATCGACGGCACCGCGGCGTGCTGCGCGGCCCCGACCTCGATGCCGGGTTCCGCGACCGGTACGACCTCTTCCCGCCCGCCGACGTGCACCCCACCGAGGAGGGTCGAGGGCTCTGGCGTCGTCTCTGGGCCGAGACCATCGTGGGCATCGACCCGGACGGACCGGTGCCGTATGGTGTGACGGGACCGATCCAGGACGTGGCCCCCGTCGTTCGGTTGCACTCGCCTCGCCGTCTGTCGCTGCGCTCCTGAGGCCGTCGCCCGTCGTGGCTCAGGCGATCCCGGCGGGAGCGCGTCGAGCGGATCGCGTGAAGCGGCTCCTCAACCGCAGGCCCGGCCGCTCGACGAGCTTCTGCAGGACGACGGAGACGAGCAGGGCCAGCACGAAGGAGGCGATCGCCGTGGGGATGGTCCCCATGTGCTTGGTCAGCTCGAGGATGATCACGAAGTGCACTAGGTAGAACGCGTACGAGAGCCGTCCGAACCAAGCCACCGTCGGGTGGTTGAGGATCCTCCCGACACCTCCCGCGGGACGCGTCACGGCGTGGTAGAGGAACGGGACGACCGCGAGCGACTGGATCGAGTAACGCACCGTCTCGCGGAACGCCTCGGTGCGGATCGCGAACGAGGCGAGCAGCCCGATCGTCGCGATCCCGAGCGCCAGCTTGACCCAGCGGGACGGCACCTCGGGGTCGAGGACCGGGTTCGCGGACAAGGCCAGTGCGCACCCGATGATGATCGAATCAATTCGGGTGTCCGTCGAGTAGTAGATCCTCGACACGCTCGCATCGAGGCCGACGACGAGGACGATCCGCCAGGCGAGCACGGTCCCGCACGCCGCGAGGAGGATGGCCGCCTGTCGTCGGTAGCTGAGCGCGACGCGGGCGAACGTCACGAACAGAATTGGGAAGATCAGGTAGAAGTGCTCCTCGACCGCCAGCGACCAGTAGACGCCCGTCCCGCCCATGAAGGGCTCCGCCGGCCGGACGATTGCCCAGTAGTTGGCGATGTGCCCGAACTGGGCCAGCGTCGCTCCGACCGGGACGTCGCCTCGTCCGAGGCCGACGTACGCGGTGGCGACCGTCACGCACAGCAGGACGACGTAGAACAGCGGCAGGATGCGGAACACCCGACGGAGGTAGAACCCGCCGATCGACACGCGGCCGGTCCCCTCGATCTCGCGCCGCATCAGGGTCGTGATCAGGTAGCCCGAGAGCACGAAGAACACCGTGACCCCGAACCCCCCCGGGATCAGCTCACCGGCGCCGGCATGTCCGACGAACACGATCAGGATGCTGATGGCACGCAGGCCATCGAGGGAGGGGATGTGCTTGGGCACGTCGTTGGTCATCTGATCACCCGTCATACCTCGTCCGCTCGACCGACCCGGCCGACCACTCTAGACCGGGCGTCGCGTACGCTCGCGCGGGTCCCTCGGCGCGTCGGCGTCCCCGATGCCGTCGCAGCGGCTTCGTGCGCTGCGGACCCGCAGACCGAGGTGCGGACTCCCCACCCGATTAGTAAGGTGAAGCTCGTGCAAATCCCCCCGACGCACACCGTCCGCAGGACACAGGAGTGACCCCATGACCACGTTCGATCTCGATCTCAGCAAGTACGACCTCGGTTGGAGCGATGAGGGCGTCGAGTACGCCTTCACCCCCGAGAAGGGGATCAATCCCGGCGTGGTCGAGCAGATCTCGTGGTGGAAGGGCGAGCCCGAATGGATGGCCAAGCTGCGGCTGCGCTCGCTGCGCCTGTTCGACAAGAAGCCGATGGCCGAGTGGTTCGCCGTGAACATGCCCGACATCGACTTCCAGGACATCTACTACTACCTGCGCCCCAAGGGCGAGCAGGTCTCCGAGTGGGACGAGCTCCCCGAGGAGATGATGCGCACCTACGAGAAGCTCGGCATCCCCGAAGCCGAGCGCCAGTACCTGGCCGGCGTCACCGCGCAGTACGAGTCCGAGGTCGTGTACCACAAGAACCGCGAGGACCTGGAGGCCCAGGGGATCCTGTTCTGCGACATGGACACGGCGCTGCGCGAGTACCCGCACCTGGTCAAGGAGTACTTCGGCACGGTCATCCCGCCCGGGGACAACAAGTTCGCCGCGCTGAACACCAGCGTGTGGTCCGGCGGCTCGTTCATCTACGTCCCCCCGGGCGTCGAGGTCGAGATGCCGCTGCAGGCCTACTTCCGGATCAACTCCGAGTCCGCCGGCCAGTTCGAGCGGACCCTGATCATCGCCGACGAGGGCTCCAAGGTCCACTACATCGAGGGCTGCTCGGCTCCGGTGTACACGAAGGACTCGCTGCACTCGGCCGTCGTCGAGATCGTCGTGAAGGAGGACGCCCGCGTCACCTACACCACGATCCAGAACTGGTCGCCGAACGTCTACAACCTGGTCACCAAGCGCGCCCGCGTCGAGGCGCGCGGCCACATGGAGTGGATCGACGGCAACATCGGCTCGAAGCTGACGATGAAGTACCCGGCGGTCTACCTGGTGGGCGAGGGGGCGACCGGCGAGGTCCTGTCGGTCGCCTACGCCGGTGAGTCCCAGCACCAGGACGCCGGTGCCAAGATGGTCCACGCCGCGCCGAACACGACGTCGAAGATCGTCTCGAAGTCGATCAGCAAGGACGGGGGCACGACCACCTACCGCGGCCTCGTCCGCGTCGACGAGGGAGCGACCGGGGCCAAGAGCCACGTCGAGTGCGACGCGCTGATCCTCGACGAGGATTCGGTCTCGAAGACGTTGCCGTACATGGAGATCGGTGAGCGCGACGCGCAGATCGGCCACGAGGCGACCGTGTCGAAGATCGCGGACGACCAGCTCTTCTACCTCCAGTCGCGCGGTCTCACCGAGGAGCAGGCGATGGGGATGATCGTCAACGGGTTCATCGAGCCGATCACCAAGACGCTGCCGATGGAGTACGCCGTCGAGTGGTCGCGACTGATCGAGCTGCAGATGGAGGGCTCGGTCGGCTGATCGGCGCTCCGAGCCGCTGCAGGCTCGCTAGTGGCTGCCGGCGTCTTCGCCGCTTTCGGCGGCGGTCGCCGATCGTCGTCGACGTGCCGGTCGGAGATCGGACGTCGTGAGCCGCCAGTAGAGTGCTGCCGCGACACGTCGCGCCGGCGACGCCGATGTGGACCCCAGCTTGATCTCGAGCAGCGCTCGAGCCATCCACTTCGGTGACAGGGTGTAGAGGATGCGCGAAACGACCGTGGGACGGGTTGAGAATCTTGCGTCGACGGCGGCCGCGTCGTTCCACGCTGCCCGCCGTGACGGGGCGCTCAACCGGGCGCGTCCGAGAGCCAGGTCGACGTACATCCCGTCCATCTGACCGAGGGCGCGCTCATCGACTTGCACGCGGTGCTCGTTGGCCCGCTGGACGACGAGCCGACGTTCGTCCTCAGCCAGCGCGAGACGTCGGTCCAGCAACCGGACCATGGAATCGCTCGACCGTCCCACCCCGCGTCTGCTCTCCGAGGCGTCGTGCACGCGGTAGGTCCCCAGTGCTCGATCGGTCGCTGCGACGGCGCCGAGGAACGGAACGGAGCGGACGAGCAGCGAATCGGCCGCGTTGCGGAACTCGACCGGGATGGGACCCAGCTGCTCGAAGGCGGATCGTCGGATGGACAGGCCGCTCGAGAGCGCGAACGTCGTGACGGTGCCCGCCCCGAGTCGCTCGGCGAGGTGACCGCTCGGGAGGCGCGTTTCCGGGCAGATGCCACGATCGCCCCCGCTCCCGTCGTCGATGCGCAGCGGGTGCCACGCCATGACGACCTCGGGATCGTCGAACGCCGCAGCGACCCATTCGAGACGATCCGCCGACATCGTGTCGTCGGAGTCGAGCAGGACCACCACGTCGCTGCGCGACCGATGGGCACCGTGGAACACGGCGTCGGATTGCCCGGAGTTCGAGCGGCGAACGAGCTCGACCTCGTCGAACGCGACGACGACCTCGGCCGAGTCGTCGGTCGACCCGTCGTCGATCACCATGATCTCGTCGGCGGGACGGGTCGACCTGAGGACGCTCTCGATGGCATCGCCGATGAAGCATGCGTAGTTGAAGTTCGGGATGACCACGCAGAGCGAGATGGGTTCGGTGTCGGTTCGATCTGCCATGCGGTCGTCAGTGGTGCTTGATCCGCACCCCGGCCGCTCCGAGGACGAGCCCGAGGCCCTCGGCGCAGCGTGCCAGCGCGAAGCGCAGCTGCGGGGGACGGCCGCGGAGGAGGCGGGTGAGTGACCGCACGAGTCCGCGAGCGATGTCCATGCCGCCGCGGGCGAACGAACGTGGGCGCGTCGTATCGCCGAGCGTCTCCTCGGTGACGTGGCGGGTGTTGCCGGTCCAGAGAGCGGCGCGCAACTGGTGGTGGAACGTCGCCCGTGAGGCCGGCTCGTGGCCGACGACGACTGCGTCTGCGACGAAGCGCACGTCCAGGCCGTGGCGCACCGCGCTGCGGTAGAAGACCATGTCCTCGCCGCCGACGACGCCGAGGCGCTCGTCGAAGCGCACATCGTCGTGTTCACGGAGCCACCCGGCGTCGAGGAACGAGTTGTTCGTCGCGCCCGTCGGAACCATCTGATCGTCCTCGAAGTGCCAGGTCCCGTGGGTGAGGAACGGTTCGTCGGTGAGCCATGACGGAGCACCGTCGGGGGCCGCGAGGTGGCAGGTCGAGGTGAAGGCCGACGCCCCGGTGCGCGACACGGCGTCCAGGTAGGCGGAGAGCCACCGCTCGGTCGGCACGCAGTCGTCGTCGGTCATGGCGATCCAGTCGGCACCGAGCGCGAGCGCCTCCTCGATCGCTGCGTTGCGCACGAGCGAGATGTTGCCCTCGCCCAACTGGCGGTAACGAATCCCACCGTCGAAGGAGGTCGCGAAGGAGTCGACGACCTCTCGGGCCCTCCCGTCGGGGTTGTCGTCGACGACGACAACCCCGACCACGCAGCGCTCGCTCGCCTGATGGGCGCAGACGAGGAGGGCGTTGAGGAGGCGACGGAGGGGCTCGTTGCGGCGGTGGGTGCCGACGCAGCAGACGACGAGCGGACGGGCGGGCCCGTTCGGTGGTGAGCTCTCACCGGCACCGGACGACTGCACGGATCCCGACCCTACCGCTCGCCTTCCGGCGGCGGTGAAGGCGGCCAGACGGGGCGCTGGGTCAGGGCGCTCTTCGGACGATCCGCTCACGGGCGAGACGGGGCCGTCATGGTCGATGGACCGACGCGCTCACCGATGTCGGACAACCGGGTTCCGTCGCCCAGCTCGCCCCCCTCGCAGTTCAGCAGGTCGTTGATGCAGAGCTCGGTCCAGCGCCGCTGGATCTCGGGATCCCACGCGCCGAACCAGTCGGAGTGGAAGCTCGCGCCGTTCTCGAACTCGGGTCCGCCCGGTGAGCGGTCGGACGCGAGGTGCCAACCGGAGGAATCACCGTCGTGGCTGAACCAGATGCCGACGGTGAGCTGAGGCAACGCCGTCGGGTGAGTCGAGGGGCACGAGAGCTGGCCCGAGGCCTCGTCGCGGACGGGCTCGGCGACGTGGCTTCGATGGTCGGGGGAGTCGAGCTCGATTCCGTTCCAGCAGGTCGGGAACGGGAGCACGACACCGACGTGCTCGTCGGGACCGCAGTCCGGGATGGTGTCGGACTTCTCTTGGTCGAGCTCGCAGTACCAGTCGTGGGGGCTCTCGGCCAGAGGCGCGTCGAGTCGCTGCCCGGCGATCATGCGCAACCCGGCCGGGAGCGCGACGACATCGGTCAGCTCTCCGTCGACCCCGTGACCTGGTCCCTTGTAGTACACGGAGATGAAGTCCGGGACCCGGACGTCGCCGTCCTGGTCGATGACGGCGGGTGCCCAGTAGGCGGACCGGTTGAGCGACCCGCCCTGGCAGGTGCTCTCGCCTGAGGTGCGGAGCCGGTCGTAGTCGCTCGAGGCGTCGGCGGCCGTGTTGCCGAAGAACATGTGCAGGTGCGATCGACCCGCCTCGCCCGGGTGGACGATCGGGTCATCGTAGGCGAGGTGCGAGAACTGGCAGATCAACCGGAAGTTGCCGCTGGGCTCGGTTGCCGACGACGCCGGTAGCGACTCGGTCTCGACGAGGAACTCCTCGACGTCGAAGTCGCTCTCGATGAAGGCGACCGACTCGGGATCGGTGACGGGGCGCACGTTCGATGTCGCTGGTCGATCGGTCGCCGATCCGTGGTCCGTGCGCTCCGTCGCCGCCGGTGCACTCGCTTCACCGACCGGGAGCAAGCCGTTCGCACTCGCGTGACCATCTGCGTCGATCGAGTTCGGCACGGGTGCCTCAGCGCTCCGCTCGAGCGGGTCCGTGCCGAGCAGTGCGACCAGTGCGATCGAGACGGCGGCGAACGCCGTCACCAGGACGAAGCCTCGGAGGAGACGCGAGCGCCCGGGCTCGTCGGGGGTGTGGCCCTCGTGCGCCTCGCCGCCGTCGAGGGCGGCCCACGCTCGGGTGCCGTCGGTCTGGTCGATTTGCGACGAACGGTCAGGACGCCGGCGCACGATCATCTTCTGGCCGAACCGTGCGACGTGCACGCTCGACCGCCGCCGAGGTGTTCCAGTACAGGGCGGACCAGATCCGCAGACCGCCTCGCAGATCCGAAGCGCCGCCGCGCACGATGTGGTGCCGGGCGACGAGCTGACGCGGAGCACCGACGTAGATCGCACGCCTGGCGAGCAGGCGGGCGCGATGCCATGCGCCGCATCCGCGTGCATCGATCTCGGCGGACCGGCGCCACGCCTCGCTTCGCGTCTCGGCCCGCAGGCGCTCGACGGCGACAGCCATGTCGACGTACGGCGTGTCGCGGCTCCGGAGCATCGAGGTGGACAGGCGGTGCCCGGAAGCGACGGCTCGACACGAGAGCAACTCGTGCTCGCGGCGAGCGGCCACGAGGCGCTGCTCCAACTTGAGGGCCACGTCGGCGATGTCAGGCGATTCGTGTCGGCGGCTCGCCGAACCCGAGTGCGATCGGTAGCGACCCAGCGGCTCGGTGGTCGATGCGACCTCGCCGTGGAACGGCACCGCACGGACGAGGAAGCCCTCGGCGGCGTCCCGGAAGTTCCCTTCGGGGATGGGGCCGACATCGAGCGCAGTCTCTCGGCGGACGGCGATGCCGCTCGTCACAGCGAACGACGAGAAGCGGCCATCGAGGATGCGCGGCACCAGGTCACCGCCCGGCAGCGGGGTGGCCGGGCAGGTCCCGTGCTCCGCTCCGCGATCGTCGAAGATCGTGAGGGGATGCCACGCCATGACCACGCCGGGACCACGAAAGCTGGCACGGATCCAACCAAGGCGCCCGGGGCCCATCAGGTCATCGGCGTCGAGGAACGCGACCACGTCGGACGTCGCCTGAGCGACGCCTCGGTTGAGTGCGCTCGCCATCCCGCCGTTCGACTTGCGGACGAGCGTCACGGCGTCGCCGAACCTCTCGACGACGGCGGCGGAGCCGTCGGTCGAGCCGTCGTCGACGACGATCACCTCGTCGGCGGGCGAGCAGCTCGCCATGACGCTGGCGATCGCGTCACCGATGTAGCGCTCGTAGTTGTAGCAGGGGATCACGACCGACACGGTCGGTGCGTCGTGATACGTGCGCCTGTTCATCGTTGGGTCCGCCCATCCGCCCGATATCGGTTCTGACGGGTTGCGACGTTACCAGCGTTCGAGCTGGCGGAGGTCGCGGGTCGCCGCCTGCCGACGTCGAACGTCGCGCTGCGCGGTCGTGGTTGTCGTCGTGCGCTGCCCGTGAGGTCTCGTTTTCGGGCACACTGGCGGCGTGTCGTCTCTGGCCATCTACTTCTACGCCGGCGATTTCGTCGATGCGTGGGGCAACTACGTGCGGGGACTCCCGCAGGCCTACGCGAGCCACGACCAGCTGATGGCGATGGTCGAGCGCCTCGCCGATGGGGGGACCGATGTCAGCGTCGTGAGCTTCATCACCGAGGCGCCCCGTCGTGAGGTCGTGCGACCGGGTGTCGAGATCGTGCACCTGGGCGCCGACGACTACTCGACGCGACGACTGCTGCGCCGATCGGTGCGCGAAGCGTCGAGTGACCTGGTCGTGGCCCACTTCCCGAACGAGGAGCTGCTGCGCGCAGCCGTCCGATCGAACGCCCGGGTGCTCGCCGTCCTGGCGACGAGCTACAACGAACGGTCGCTGCGAGCACGCATCCGGCGGCTCCCGCTCCTGCGCCTGCTGAACGACGAGCGCGTGGAGTTCGTCGCCAACCACTGCGAGCCGTCGACGCAGCAGCTGAGGGAGCTGGGCGTGCACGCGGACAAGTTGATCCCGTGGAACGTCGGGATCTCCACCGACCCGTCGCAGTTCCCGCCACGGGAGCTGGCTGACGCGTCCGAGCGCGGCCTGTTCTACGCAGGCGCGGTCACCCGTGACAAGGGCGTGCCCGACCTCATCGAGGCGGTCGGCGTGCTGCGTGACCGCGGGCACCGGGTCCGGCTCCGAGTCGCCGGAGGCGGTGAGACCGACCTGATGCAACGGATCATCACCGACCGGGGGTTGGAATCCGAGGTCGACCTGATCGGCCCGATCTCGAACGAGCGGGTCGTGTCCGAGATGCGTTCGGCCGACCTCGTGGTCGTCCCCAGTCGCCACGTCTTCCCCGAAGGTCTCCCGTTCACGTTGTTCGAAGCGCTCGCCGCCCGCACGCCGGTCGTCTGCAGTGACCACCCGGTGTTCGAGTACTTCGTCGACGGCTGCTCCGCGAGCACGTTCCGCGAGCGCGACGTTGACGGCTTGGCAGACGCGATCGAACGGCCGCTCACCGACGGCGAGCTGTACCACCGCCTCTCGGTGGCGGCGACCGCCACTTGGGAGCGCCTCGGCCGCACGGTCGATCTCCCGACCTTGATCGAGCGCTGGGTCGCGGACGACCCGGGATCGCCGTGGCTCCGCAAGCGGACCCTCGCCGCGCTCGGGTGAGCGAGTCCGCGACGGCCGAGCCGCCACGTTACGTGACGGTCTCGGCGGAGCCGCTTGCCGGCTGACCGGCGGCATCGTCCTCGCGATCCGCTCGGGCCTGGAAGCGCATCAGGAGGATCCACCCGCCGATCAAAGTCGCCGCCTCGGAGAGGTAGGTCCCGACGACGGCGCCGCGCCACTCGATCCACGGGATCAGCACGAGGTAGCTGGCGAGTGCGAACACCGCCCCTGAGATGCCGAGCCACATCCGCGCGGCGTTGCGACCGAGACCGATCAGCCCGATGGCCGGGATGTCGGCCAGCGCTCGCAGCAACGGAAACCCGCTCAACCACACGACCATCTCGAGTGCGAGGTCGAACTCCTCACCGATGATCAGCCGCACCACCGGGCGCGCGAGGACCACCACGGCGCCCGCGACCAGGCAGTAGGCGGCGACCGGGATCGACATCCGGCGGGCCCGGTCGACGTGGACGCCGCGCCGACTCGTCTCGGGCAGCACCCACCGGGTCGCGACGACGTTCAGGGCGCTCAGCGGCAGCAGGACCAGATCGACCAGCCGGTACGCGGCCGCGTACTCGCCGAGCTCGGCGCGCGGGCGCAGCGACGCGAGGACGAGTCGCTCGCCCTGGTCCTGGGTGGTGTTGGCCGAGATCGAGGCGACGTACACCCCGGTGAGGCGAGCGAGCTCGCGTCCCGTGGTGTCCTCCCGGGGGTCCGGGTCGGAGGCGCCGTCGTGCGCCTCGACCGCGCCGTCGGGCGTCGTCGGGCGTGCGGGGTCGCTCGACGCTCGGGCGGAGCCGGCTTCGCGCGCGGCAGCCAGCTCGCGACGCACGGCGAGAGTCGAGGCGACGAGCATGACGACGGTCGCGAGCGAGTTGACGATGACCAGGTTGACGATGGTCACGGACCCGGTCACGGCGAGCGCCACGGTGCCCGCCGCACGCAGCACGGGGAGCACGAGACGGATCGCGGTGGCCCTGGACACCCCACGCACGGCGAAGATGACCGCCAGGTTCACCTCGGCGAGCCCGGCCAGGATGAGGTCGCTGCCGAACACGATCACCGCGGCGAGCGCGATCTGCGGGCCGAAGAGCACGATGCTCGCGAGAGACCCGATGACGGCGAAGGGTGCGGCGAGGACCATCACCTGGATGCGCCCGCGATGGTGGACCGACAGCGTCGTACGGCGGCGCTGGAGGACGAGCTGCACGATGGCCGCGCTCCCCGATGCGTAGACGAACGAGATCGCGAAGCCCGCGATGACGTACAGCGTGGTGTACTCGCCGTAGCCGCTCGGCTCGAGCGCCTGGGTCGTGATCGGGAAGATCACCGCCATCGAGACGATGGAGACGAGCTGGAACCCGACCGCAGCGCTGAGTTCGCGCAGCTTGGCCGCGAACTTCTCCAGCGGCGCCAGCGGCCTCGGCCATCGACTCGGCGAGCGGGGCGGGGCGGGCCGGGGAACCTGGTCGTCGTCCACGTCGCTCCTGTCATGGTGGCGCGGTGCCCCGACGCCGAAGCGATCCCTCCGTCGAGACCGCGGGCACGGACGATAGCCGCGCCGGTAGCATCGACGCGGTCGTCCGGCGTCTGCGCCCGTGGGTGTGGAGAGGTTCGTCGGCGCCGAGACGACGACACACCGGAGTCGAGAGCTGGAGGCGGAGTGGCACAACCGATGAGCACCGCATCCGACGTCGGGGCGGCGACCGCTCCGAGTCCGACCGAGGCGCAGTTGCGCGTCGCGATCGTCGGGTGCGGCGGCATCGCCCACGACCACCTGTCGGCCATCGCCGACCTCGACGACGTCTCCGTGGTAGCGGTCTGCGACTCCTCGGCGGCGTTGGCCGAGTTCGCGTGCGACCGGTACGCGACAGGTCCGGCGTTCACCGATGCGCAGGCGATGCTGGACGCTGTCCCCGCCGACGTCGTCCACGTGCTGACCCCTCCCCACACGCACGAGGCGATCTGCCGCATGGCGATCGAGGCCGGCTGCGACGTGGTGTGCGAGAAGCCCGTCGCCCCCGACGCCGGATCGGCCGCGGAGGTCCTCGCGCACGCCGAGGCGAGCGGGGTGCGCCTGATCGAATCGCAGAACCTCCGGTACAACGACGTGGTCCTGCAGATCGACGAGATGATCGCCGAGCGGCGACTGGGGAAGGTTCGCGAGGTGGAGGTCTCGCTGTGCCTCGACCTGACCGGTGGACACTTCGGTGACGAGAACCTGCCCGGACCCGGGGTCCGATTGCGTGGAGGAGCGGTTCACGACTTCCTCCCTCACCTGGTGTACCTGTTCCTCCACTACGGTTCTGGCGACCGCGGCGAGATCGAGGACGTCCACGGAGTCGTCGAGAATCGCAGCGGGAACCTGCGTGTCGGCTACGACTCGCTCGACGTGCTGGTGACCAGCGGATCGGCGCGGGGTCGCCTGCACATCGCCTCCGACGTCGCCCCCGACGTGTTCCGCCTGCGGGTGCGAGGTGACGAGGGCTCCGTCGAAGCGGACTTCTACTCCCCGTACGTCCGCTTCGAGGGAGGTGCCAACGTCGGGAAGCGAGCACCATTGGAGCAGATGATCTCCGGCCTCGGTCTCACCGCTTCGGGGGTACGGAACCTCCGGGACAAGGTGCTCCGTCACGGCACGATGCACGGGCTCGGTCGGCTGCTCGATGAGTTCTACGACGCGGTGCGCGTCGGCGGAGCCGTCCCCGTCCGCCCCGAGATGATCCTCGCTACCGCCCGCGGCGTCGACCGGGTGCTCGATGTCGCCGGGGCGGGGCCGTGAGGGTGCTGGTGACGGGGGCGTCGGGGTTCCTCGGACGAGCCATCGTCCGCAGCGCCGCTGCCGCCGGCCACGACGTGCTCGCGCTCGTGCGTCCGGCGAGCTCTGCCGACGGCGCCGGGTGGCCCGCGTCGGTCCGCATCGTGCGCGGCGACCTGAGGGCGCCCGACTTCGGCGACGAGCTGGGTGAGCTCGACGGCGTGATCCACGCCGCGGCTGGGACCAGCGGAGACCTGGCGTCCCAGCTCGCGAGCAGCCTGGTCGCGACCGAGCGGCTCCTCGCCCTCGTCGACCTGGAGCGTCTGGAGCGCTTCGTGCACGTCAGCTCGTTCTCGGTCTACGACTTCTCGGCCACCCCCGGCGGCGACGTCATCGGACCCGGTTCGACGGCGATCGAGCCCGAGCCGGCACGACGTGACGCGTACACGACCACGAAGATCCGCCAGGAGGACCTGGTCCGCAGGACCTGCTCGCGGAGCGCGACCCCGTTGGTCGTGCTCCGTCCCGGCGTGATCTTCGGCGAGGGGAACGACTGGAACTGGGCCGCGGTCGGGCGCGTGGGCCGCTTCGAACTGGTCGCATCGCCGCGCAGCGCCTTCCGGCTCACGTACGTCGAGAACTGCGCCGACGCCGCGGTCGCCGCCCTGGACGCCCCCGAGGCGCCCGGCGCCACGATCGACGTGGTCGACGACGATCTGCCGACCCACGCCGGGTTCCGCCGGCTGGCCGCGGACGCCGGGCTCGAGCTGCCGCCGACCGTCCCGGTCCCGTGGTTCGTGCTGAGCGCCGTGGGACGTGTCGTGGACCAGGTGGACCGCCGCCTCCTCGGTGCGCGGGCGAAGCTGCCCGAGATCCTCGAGCTCCGCCGGCAGCAGGCTCGTTGGAAGCCGTTCCGGTACTCCAACTCCGATGCGAAGCGCCTCCTGGGATGGACGCCGCGGGTGACGATGGCCGAAGCCGTCGCGCGGGTCGCCCGGCACCGGGACGCGTCGTGACCGTCGCGGTCCCGGGCGGTGTCGTCCGCCCCCGGGCCGGCTCGATCGTCGTTCCGGCCTGGAACGAGGAGACCGTGATCGAGCGGACGCTCGGATCGCTGCTCGATGGGCTGGACCGAGCCGGACCCGGTGAACACGTTCGTCCCCCGGTCGTGGTGGTGGCGGCGAACGGTTGCACCGATCGCACCGTCGAGATCGCACGTGCGCTCGCAGCGCGAGTCCCTGATGGCGTCGAGTACCGCGTGCTCGACCTGCCCGCGATCGGCAAGGCCGGCGCGATCCGGGCGGCGGAGTCCGTCCTGGACGAGCTCCCCCGGATCTACCTCGACGCCGACACGACGATGAGCGGACCCGCTGCGATCGCGGTGCTCTCGGAGCTGCGCAGCGGACGGGCTCACGGCGCTCGCCCTCCGATCCGCTACGCGATCGACGACGCATCCCGGCTCGTACGCGCTTTCTATCGGATCCGTGCCGAGCTGCCGGGGGTCGCCGGCGACCTCTGCGGCGCCGGGGTGTACGGGTTGAGCGACGTGGCACGGGGGCGGTTCGGCGAGTTCCCCGAGGTCAGCGGCGACGATCTGTTCGCCGCTCGGGTCGTTGCCGACGACGAGGTGTCCATCGTGGACGCCGACCCCGTCGAGGTTCACGTTCCTCGCAACGCACGGGCCCTGGTGAAGACACTCGCGCGCATCTACCGCGGCAACCGCCAGGTGAGCGAGGTCGACGACCAGGTGGCGGGGTCGACGGCTCGCCGGACGGTCCGCGATCTGCGAGGCGCCGCATCGACCCCGCGTCGTGCAGCGGACGCGACCGTCTACGCTGTGGTCGTCGTGTTGGGGCGCTTGGCCTCGATGCGCCCCGCCACCGGGTGGGAGCGCGACGACACCGCGAGGAGCGGGGAGCAGGAGACCCCATGAGCACCACGATCGAACCGGGCCACCGCGACACGGTCGGGCGCGGCACGACGATGCGCCCCGACCTGCTGACGGCGTTCGGACGGCCCGTGTGGATCCTCGCCGGCCAGGTAGGGATCGCCCTCGTGATCGTCGTCGGGTTCGGCGCGTACCAACCGGTGAAGCCGAACCTGCAGATCCTCCTGCTGTTCGCGTGTCTGTCGACGTCGATCGCGCTCGCGCCGAGCGGTCTCGTCGAGCGGCTGATGATCAGCCTTCCGGTGGTCGCGATCTTCTCGTGGTGGGCGGCGTCGGGTGTCTGGACCTACAACGTGTCGGGGTGGCGACGCAACAGTGAGCTGTTCCTGCCCACGTTCGCCGGGCTGGTCGTGCTCGTCGGGTTGCTGCCCGTCCGCAAGGTGTTCGACGGGATGCTTTTCGCGGTCCACGTCGCGATCGGGTGGTGCGTCTTCTTCACCCTGACCAACCCGGGCGTCGCCATGCGGCACGAGGACGGGACCCCCGGCTGGACCGGGAGCTTCATCCACAAGAACGGGCTGGCGCCCTTCATGGTGTTCGCGATCATCGTCGCGTCGTCGTTCGACGACCACGTGCGACGGCGTCGATTCACCTACGTGGTCGCCGGTTCGTTCATCGTCGTCTCGCAGTCGACCACCGTGATCGCGGTGGTGTCGGTCATGCTGCCCCTCGGGATCCTGATGCGACGTGCGGCCAAGCTGCCGGCTGCGGGGCGCACGACGCTCCTCATGGTCTGCCTGGTGATCGTCTCCCTGATCGGGTCGACCCTCACCCTGGTGGTCGAGCCTCTGCTCGCGACTCGCGGCAAGGACCTGACGCTGACCAGCCGGACGGAGATCTGGGCCGGGGTCTGGACGGTGATCAAGGAACGGCCGTGGACCGGGTACGGGTCGGGAGGGGTGTGGCTCGATCCGGCCGCCGAGCCGACGTCGACCATCCTGCGACCGCTCGGCTTCTCGGTGTTCCACTCCCACAACGGGTTCCTCGAGGTGTGGCTGCAGTTCGGGATCATCGGCCTCGTGCTGCTGCTCGGCACGATGCTCCTCGTCGTGAAGCACGGCGTCGCTTTGCTGGCGGACAACGTCAAGGCCGGGATGTTCCTCATCCTGTACGTGAGCCTGGTGGTGATCACGTCGTTCTCGGAGGTGACGACGCTGGGTGTCTGGTTGGCGCTGCTCGGAGCGATGCACACGTTGGCGTTGCGCATCCGTCGGTCCCCGACCCCGACGTGAGGGTGCTCGTCGCTCTCTCGGGGATCCACCGGGTGGCGCGCGGCGCCGAGGTCGCGCTGGAGTCGATCGCCGACGGTCTCGGTCGGCTCGGTCACGACGTCGAGGTCGTCGGGACGGGGCCGCACCAGGACGGTCGCAGCTACCGGTACCGGCGGATCCCGGTCGTCGAGCGGGAGCGGTTCGCCCGCTGGCCGACCGTCCCGCCGCTGCGTGACCCCGCCGTCTACGAGGGGATCACGACGGTGCCGGGGCTGCTCTTCGCGTCGCGGCCGGCGGATCACGACATCACGATCACCTGCGGGTTCCCCGTCGAGAACGTGGTGCTCCGGCGGCCGAGTCTGAGAGGCTGTCGTCCGCGCCACGTCTTCGTCACGGAGAACGGTGATTGGCCGGCGCAGCAGCTCGGACGCGAGGCGGCGGCGCTGTTCTCCTGCGACGGTCTGGTCTGCACTAACCCGGTGTACCTCGCTCGGAACCGCGATCGCTGGCGGACGGCCCTCATCCCGAACGGGGTGGATGTCGAGCGCTTCGCGCCCGGGCCCGATGAGCGCCGGCGTCTGGGCCTGCCGGTCGACGTGCCCGTGGTGTTGATGGTGAGCGCTCTCATCGACAGCAAGCGCATCGAGCGAGGGATCGAGGCGGTGGCCGCGCTGAGCGCCGCCGGGGGTACCGACGGGGTCGCGTCGGCATCGGTGCTCGTCGTCGCCGGCACCGGACCGGAGCACGATCGGTTGGTCGAGCTCGGGCAGAGCGCGCTCGGCGATCGATTCAGCGTGCGCGCCTTCGACTTCGACGACATGCCGGCGCTCTACCGCAGCGCGGATGTGCTGTACCACCCGACGTTGCTCGAGTCGTTCGGCAACGTGTACATCGAGGCCATGGCGTGCGGGATCCCCGTCGTGGCCCATCGCTCGGAGGTCACCGAGTGGATCGTCGGCGAACACGGGTGGCTGGTCGACACCGACGACGCCCCGACGAACGTCGCAGCGCTTCGGGCGGCCCTCGACGATCGCACGGATCGTGCTGCGATCTCGGACGAGGTGCGCGATCGGTTCTCGTGGGCGTCGGTGGCGCTGCGCTACGAGCGGTTTTGCGCTGACGTGCTGTCGTCGTAGCGCCGGGACGGTCTCGGCCCCGTCGTGGCCCGAAAAGACGCAGCTCGCAGGGTCAGACCGCTTCGCGCAGGGCCGCCTCGGACGGCTCCTCGGTGTCTCCTGAACGACGGGAACGGAGCTTCGGTGTCACGACCGGGAGGACGGTGCCGCTGCTCAGACGGAGCTGACGTGCGACGGTCCGCAACGGCTCGGAGCGCTGGCGGTGCACCGGGACCGCGAGCACGACGGCGTCCGCCGTCCGGCTCAGTTGGACGGTGGACGCGGCTCCCATCAGGGGGCCGCCGTCGAACACCACGACGTCCGCCCCGTCGCGTGCGGCGTCCGCGACATCGAGGACGTTCGCGACTTGGACACCTCGCTCGGCGGCGTTCACGGAGCCGATCACGCGCAGATTGTCGATCGGGGTCTGATCGAACCACCGGCTCGCGCGCGTGCGGCCGGAATCGTGCTCGTCGCCGGGGCCGTCGAGCGCCACCAGCGAGCCGAGGGAGGCGGTCAACGGTCGCGAGAGAGCGGGGTTGCCGGTGTTCCCGTCGATCAGCGTCACGACGCGACCGCTGTTCGCGAAGTTGGCGGCCATCATGGCGGCGATCGTCGAGGTGCCGGCGGTGCGCTCGGTCCCGGTCACGAGGACGACGAACGATGACCCGGCCGGGGCGTGCGCCTCGGCGCGGATACAGAGCTGATCGATCACGGGCGAGCTGATCTCGTGGTTGCGCTGGATGACCTCGCTCAACGGTGCGTTCAGGTCGTTGTGGCGTGCGATCTCCCCGACGAAGGCGGTGCCGAGGATCTCCTCGGCCTCCTCGGCGCCGAGCACCCGGGTGGAGAGCCGGGCTGCGATCGTGGCCGCGGTCAGTCCGACCAGCAGCCCGAAGATCGGACCGACGACCAGGAGCAGCGAGCGAGGGGCGGCGTCGGGACGCTCGGGGACCGTGGGACGCTGGATGACCTGGCTGGTGATCCGGGAGTCCTGGCCGAGCGCGAGGTCGCTGCGGTTCTGGAGGAGGCTGCCGTACTGCTCGATCAGCGACGAACGGGCGGTCGCGAGCTGGGGATCGACCTGGTCGATGGTCGGGATCTCGCGGTCGCCCGTCTGGACGAACTCGTCCAGTGCCCGCCCGACGGCGTCATCCACCTCCGACAGCTGCTCCTCGACGTTCGAGATCGCGCTGTCGATCGCGTCGATCTCGGGTCGACGGGCGTCGTCGAGCTGCTGGCGCACCGTGTCGAAGTACAGGTCCAGGTACAGCGATGCGATCGCCTCGGCCCGCTCGGGCGAACCGGTCGTCGCCTTGACCTCGACGACGTCGGTCCCGATGAGCTGGGTGAACGTCACCGCCTCGCGGATCGCGCCGGGGCTCAGCTGGACCGACGGGTCGGTCGCGACGCTCGTCGCGAGAGCGCCGGAGCGCAGGATGACGATCTGGCTGGCGATGTAGCGGTCGGAGGACGTCTCGAAGGAGCCCGACGGTGGCGACACGTTCAGCAACCCGACGGCGGTGTAGGTGTTGGCGGTCACCGGGCTGGCCAGGATGCCACCCTCGAGTCCGAGCAGGAAGAAGGCAGCGACGAGCCACCAGAAGCGGCGTGCTGCGTGTGCGATGAATCCGATTTCCATGACGTGGTGTGTGCCTCAAGCTGGTGTGCGGCGGGGCGGACGAGACCGTCCGACCTGTCGGATCGAGCGAATTGACACTCGGACCGAGATGATGGTAGCTGCCGGCGCGGTGTGCTTGCCCGCGGTTCCGACTTTCCTGATCCGGGGCCGAGGCGGGTCGTCGACGACGACTGGCGGTCCGACGACGTCACGACCGCTCCTCGAGCCACCGCTCGATGCGGTGCGGCAGCGCCGAGAACCACCCGGCCGGGCTGAGGTGCTGGACCCAGATCCGACGGGCCCGCAGCTGGAGCTCCTCGAAACGTCGGCGATCGAGCGATGCGTGGAACTCGGTGAGGATGTCACCGATGTGATCCAGGTCGTCGTGATCGACCCACACCCCGACGTCGGGCCAGTCGATCACGTCGCGAGCCGGGAGGGCCAGGTCGGTGTCGACGATGATGGGGATGCGGCCGAGCGCCAACGTCTCATACAACCGGTACGAGTAGTTCCCCGATCCCCTGATGCACAGCGAGTAGTCGCTCTGGCGCAGGTTGTCGACGTACTGGCGGCGCACGTCGACGAGGTCGGCCGGATCCCGGCTGACGAAGAAGGTCGGCCCGTCGCGCACGATGAAGTTCGTCTCGCAGCGATCGTCGGCCGCGAGGGACGCGAGGACCGTGGCGCGGAGGTTCTCCCCGGTGAACTGCGACGGCTCGAGCCGACGTTCACGCGCGGCGACGGTCGCGAGGTGGGCCAGCTCCCGGGCACGTGCCGGGGGTCCCTGTCGCCTGCCCGCGAGCCCGCAGAAGCCGACGCGTGGGGCGTCGCCGAGCTCGCGCAGCTCGACCTCGCCCCCGGTGTAGTGCTCGACGAGGTCTTCGACGAAGGCGGGGGCCGCGAGGTCGTCGGGCCCCATCCTCGATCGGTAGCCCCCTTCCCGGCACACCAGGGTGTCGCGCAGGTCGGCGCGGTCGCAGGACCGATCGCCGGTGAAGAACGCCAGGCTCGGACGGCCCTGGTCGGCAGCGTCGCCGACGAGTCGCCGACACTCCTCCCCGAGCCGTCGGTCCGGTCGAGATGCCCACGACGGTCCCCGGACCCAGTACCAGTCGATCGGGACGACGGAGACCGACGCTCGCTCGTCGTCGACGAGCGAGAACGTCTCGTGGGCGACTCGTTGCCACCCCTCGAAGCGACGCATCCAGGACACGTCGGGCGACCCCTGCGTCGCCGTTCCGTCGATCAGTGGCTCGAGGAACGGGACGAGCGGGCGGTCCTCGGGGTCTCGGAGGGGGAGCGCGGTGATCAACATGGACAGAGCCTTACCAGCCGGCAACCCGGGTGGCACGAGCCACCCGGCTGCGCCGTCAACCCGTGGCTCCGAGGAGCGAGCAGGAGAACCTCGGCACGGTCGAGGCCATCTCCTCCGACGGAGCTGCGGCGAACCCCGTCGAGACGGCGTCGTCCCCTCTGAGCGGTTGGGCGGTCATCGGGCGGGTGGGGGGTGTGAGGGTGCGGGGTCCGGTGTAGTCGGGTGCGTCGTTGAGTTGGGTGCGGTTGCCGAGGTCGCCTCCGCTGCAGTTGAGGAGGTCGTTGATGCAGCGGTCGATCCAGGTGGTCTGGATGGTGGGGTCCCAGGCTCCGAACCAGTCGGAGTGGAAGCTGGAGCCGTTGGCGTGGGGGGCCATGCCGGGCATGCGGTCCGATGCGAGGTGCCAGTTCTCGGAGTTTCCGTCGTGTCGGAACCAGACGCCGAGGGTGAACTCGGGGAGGGGGACGGGGTGGGTGGTGGGGCAGGCGGCCCGGCCGTTGGCGTTGTAGCTGGTGTAGGCCATGTGGCTGCGGTGGTCGGGGGAGTCGAGGTCCTTGCCGTTCCAGCAGGTGGGGAAGGCGAGCACGACGCCGACGAGTTCGTTGCTGGCGCAGTTGGGGATGGTGCGGGCCTTCTTCTGGTTGATCTCGCAGTACCACTCGTGGCGTGAGGGTGCGCTGGGGTTGGCGGGGTCGGCGCCGGCGATCATCTTCAGGCCGGCGGGGAGCTCGGCGACGTCGACGAGGTTGCCGTCGGTGTCGTGGCCGGGGCCCTTGTAGTAGACGGTGATGTGCTCGGGGGTGACGACCCGGTCGGAGGCGTCGAACAACGCGGGCATCCAGTAGGCGGAGCGGTTGATCGGTCCGCCCTGGCAGGTGCTGTCGCCGCTGGTGCGCAGGGATTCGTAGGTGGAGTTGGCGTCGGCGGCGCGGTTCCCGAAGAACATGTGGAGGTGGGAGGCGCCGGGCTTGCCGGGTGCGACGATCGGGTCGTCGTAGGCGAGGTGGGAGTACTCGCAGCTCAGTCGGAAGTTCCCGGTGGGCTCGTGCGCCGACGACGCCGTCGGACCCGTCGGGACCAGGTGATCCTCGACGGAGAAGTTGCTCGCGATGGGGCTGACGCTGCCCGCTCCATCGTTCGTCGACGTCTTCGGGACGGTGGTGGTGGTGGTCTTGGGGACGGTGGTGGTCGTCGGGACGGTGGTGGTGGTGGTGGTCTTGGGGACGGTGGTGGTGGTGGTCAGGCAGTCGTTGATGAAGTGGGCGAAGCGCTCACGTCCGGTTTCGGTGTAGTGGACGCCGTCGCTGTTGAACCACGATGTGTTGGCGCCGAGGAGCGGGGCCCAGTCGCACACCGGTGTCACGGTGCGGACGAAGGCGTTGTTGCGGTCGAGGTCGCTCTGCCACCAGTGGTTGACGCGAGCGGTGACGAAGCGGACGTTCTTGACGCCGGAGAGCTTGGAGAGGATCTGTCGGACCTCGTCCTGGAACAGCGACTGGTTGCCGCCGTTGGTGCCGAGCTCGATGACGACGGTGTCGTAGCCGGCGACGTCGGTGGTCTGGGCGATGCCGCCGTACATGGTCCGTCCGCCGAGGCAGCGGAAGGTCACGTCGGCGATGAGAGCGGTGAGCCGGTCCTGGGAGCCGATGCACAGCGAGTCGCCGACGATCAGGGTCCGGCCGGGGCCGGTCGCGGAGGTCGGGACGGTGGTGGTCGTCGGGACGGTGGTGGTGGTGGTGGTGGTCTTGGGGACGGTGGTGGTGGTGGTGGTCTTGGGGACGGAGGTGGTGGTGGTGGTGGTCAGGCAGTCGTTGATGAAGTGGGCGAAGCGCTCACGTCCGGTTTCGGTGTAGTGGACGCCGTCGCTGTTGAACCACGATGTGTTGGCGCCGAGGAGCGGGGCCCAGTCGCACACCGGTGTCACGGTGCGGACGAAGGCGTTGTTGCGGTCGAGGTCGCTCTGCCACCAGTGGTTGACGCGAGCGGTGACGAAGCGGACGTTCTTGACGCCGGAGAGCTTGGAGAGGATCTGTCGGACCTCGTCCTGGAACAGCGACTGGTTGCCGCCGTTGGTGCCGAGCTCGATGACGACGGTGTCGTAGCCGGCGACGTCGGTGGTCTGGGCGATGCCGCCGTACATGGTCCGTCCGCCGAGGCAGCGGAAGGTCACGTCGGCGATGAGAGCGGTGAGCCGGTCCTGGGAGCCGATGCACAGCGAGTCGCCGACGATCAGGGTCCGGCCGGGGCCGGTCGCGGAGGTCGGGACGGTGGTGGTCGTCGGGACGGTGGTGGTGGTGGTGGTGGTCTTGGGGACGGTGGTGGTGGTGGTGGTCTTGGGGACGGAGGTGGTGGTGGTGGTGGTCAGGCAGTCGTTGATGAAGTGGGCGAAGCGCTCACGTCCGGTTTCGGTGTAGTGGACGCCGTCGCTGTTGAACCACGATGTGTTGGCGCCGAGGAGCGGGGCCCAGTCGCACACCGGTGTCACGGTGCGGACGAAGGCGTTGTTGCGGTCGAGGTCGCTCTGCCACCAGTGGTTGACGCGAGCGGTGACGAAGCGGACGTTCTTGACGCCGGAGAGCTTGGAGAGGATCTGTCGGACCTCGTCCTGGAACAGCGACTGGTTGCCGCCGTTGGTGCCGAGCTCGATGACGACGGTGTCGTAGCCGGCGACGTCGGTGGTCTGGGCGATGCCGCCGTACATGGTCCGTCCGCCGAGGCAGCGGAAGGTCACGTCGGCGATGAGAGCGGTGAGCCGGTCCTGGGAGCCGATGCACAGCGAGTCGCCGACGATCAGGGTCCGGCCGGGGCCGGTCGCGGAGGTCGGGACGGTGGTGGTCGTCGGGACGGTGGTGGTGGTGGTGGTGGTGGGGATCGTCGTGGTGGGTGCCGTCGTGGTGGTCGGTGTGGCCTTCGGGTTCTTCCTGACGTTCCGCCCCACCGTCGTGGTCGTCGTGATCGCCGGGACGGTCGTCGAGGTGATCGGGTTGTCGAATCCGCTGTTGCCATCATTCGGGCGGGTGGGGGGTGTGAGGGTGCGGGGTCCGGTGTAGTCGGGTGCGTCGTTGAGTTGGGTGCGGTTGCCGAGGTCGCCTCCGCTGCAGTTGAGGAGGTCGTTGATGCAGCGGTCGATCCAGGTGGTCTGGATGGTGGGGTCCCAGGCTCCGAACCAGTCGGAGTGGAAGCTGGAGCCGTTGGCGTGGGGGGCCATGCCGGGCATGCGGTCCGATGCGAGGTGCCAGTTCTCGGAGTTTCCGTCGTGTCGGAACCAGACGCCGAGGGTGAACTCGGGGAGGGGGACGGGGTGGGTGGTGGGGCAGGCGGCCCGGCCGTTGGCGTTGTAGCTGGTGTAGGCCATGTGGCTGCGGTGGTCGGGGGAGTCGAGGTCCTTGCCGTTCCAGCAGGTGGGGAAGGCGAGCACGACGCCGACGAGTTCGTTGCTGGCGCAGTTGGGGATGGTGCGGGCCTTCTTCTGGTTGATCTCGCAGTACCACTCGTGGCGTGAGGGTGCGCTGGGGTTGGCGGGGTCGGCGCCGGCGATCATCTTCAGGCCGGCGGGGAGCTCGGCGACGTCGACGAGGTTGCCGTCGGTGTCGTGGCCGGGGCCCTTGTAGTAGACGGTGATGTGCTCGGGGGTGACAACCCGGTCGGAGGCGTCGAACAACGCGGGCATCCAGTAGGCGGAGCGGTTGATCGGTCCGCCCTGGCAGGTGCTGTCGCCGCTGGTGCGCAGGGATTCGTAGGTGGAGTTGGCGTCGGCGGCGCGGTTCCCGAAGAACATGTGGAGGTGGGAGGCGCCGGGCTTGCCGGGTGCGACGATCGGGTCGTCGTAGGCGAGGTGGGAGTACTCGCAGCTCAGTCGGAAGTTCCCGGTGGGCTCGTGCGCCGACGACGCCGTCGGACCCGTCGGGACCAGGTGATCCTCGACGGAGAAGTTGCTCGCAATGGGCGACAGCCCGCCGCTCGTGCTGTTGGAGCTCCGCGAACCGGCGACCCGATCGGCCACGCGCAATGACGGCGTGTCGGCCGGCGTCGAGAGGTCGGTCCCGTTGCCGTCACGGGCGGCATCGACGACGTTGGTCACGTCGATCGAGACGAACAAGCCGACGGAGATGGCGAGGGTAAGCACGAACGCAGAGATCCGTGCAGACAGCGAGCGAGGACGAGGCATGGCGGTGAGATCCTTCGAGTGGGCGATTCCTGACGGAGCCCATCGGCATCGACGGCGGCGGGCCTGAAGAATCGATGACGAATCGTCACGGTACCGTAACGAAACCGTGCACTCGATCTGCGAGCCCGAGCGAACGTTCACATGCTCGGGACGTTCTGAGAGCGCCGGTGCTCGGAACGGATCGAGGTCCCGCGTCGCCATTGCGATCGCACTCGCACGTGCGCTGAGCTGGGTCGACTCCCTCTACCAAGACCGACTGCGACGCTGCGTCGGGCTGTTGATCGGTTGAGGTGAGACATCCGTCTCACGTCATGTCGGCCGACACTTCTCGTTCGCAACTGACAGATCGATGACGGACCGATGACGATGCCCACGACCCGGGGGGTTGACGAAATCGTGAACTTGGACTACCAGCACCCTTTGCTGCGTTCCGACCGCTCTCGGCGGTGCTCGGTTCGGTGCCGATCGGCACCGCCGACTCGTTGCGACGTTGGCGACGAACTCCGCCGAGGGGTCCCGCAGCTCGTGCTTGCAAAGCGCGCTGTCCGGGTGGTTCGGCCGCGAACGACGCCGGCTTGAGCACGGGATCTCGCGGGCAGCGCGGGGGCATCCGCTTCGATCTTGAGTCGCGGGGACGTCGAGATCCCTGGGTCGCCCCCGTCGGCCGGACCGCGGCGGGTCAGCGGGCGGCGGTGGCGACGGAGAGCAGTGCGCGTAAGCGGCCGACGTTGGAGGGTCGGTCGTGGTTGCGCTCGACCAGCTCACGACCGGCGTCGACCAGTCGCTCGCGCTGCCCGTCGCCCGTGAGCGTCCGGGCCAGCGCTGCGGCCAGGGCCGGAGCGTTCCCCGGTGGCACCGTATGCGCTGTCACCCCTTCGATCGCGAGCTCGGGGATGCCGCTGATGCCGGTGCACACGACGGGCACACCGAGCGCCATCGCCTCCATGATCGAGATCGGCAGCCCCTCCGAGAACGACGGCAAGCAGAACACGTCGCTCGAGGCGAGATGCTTGGCGACCTGGTCGCTCGGCAGTTGGCCGAGGAACGTGACGCTTTCGGTGAGATCGAGCCTGCCAGCGAGCCGGTGCAGCTCGTCGGCGAAGGGACCGTCGCCGATCAGTTCGACCTGGACGGAGAGATCGTGCTGCGAGCGCAGGAGCGCGCAAGCCTCGAGCAGGACGCCGTGGCCCTTCTCGGCCGACAGCCGCGCCACCGTCGTCACCACCGGGCGGGCACGGTCGGGCGCGACGTCGCGCCGCGGCCACCGCTCGAGGTCCAGTCCGCAGCGGACGACGTGGAACCGCTCCCACGTCGCAGGGTCGGAGACGCGGCACAGCTGCGATCGGGTGAAGTCGCTGATGCACACGATGAACGACGCCGACCTCGCCTTGAGGTCGAGGCGAGCGTCTTTGTCGTCGACGAAGTCCTGGAAGCCGTGGATCGTGAAGCTCCACGTCCACGCGTCGGTCTCGTCCCACCTGCCGACGAGGGCGGCGAACCATGCGATCGTGGCGGGAGACTGGCCGAAGTGAGCGTGCAGGTGACGGACGCCCGTCGCTCGGCAGCGCGCCACCACGGAAGGCGCGTACGCGAGGTGGGCGAGCCGTCGGGCGATGATCGTGACGTCGCCGCGGGCCGAGGTGACGGCAGTGCAGGCGAGCCTCGCTAGCCGTCCTGGGTGCCGTGCCGCCACCTTCGCCAGCTCGACGGCGACGCGACGCGGATTCGACTTCAAGTAGAGGGTCAGATCGTGACGCCGCCGGCCGTCGTCGTCTGCGATGTCGTGCGCCGTGGGTTCGTTCATGGCGATCGGGACGACCCTCACTCCCTGGCGCTCGATCTCGTCCACCTCACCGGTGATGAACGTCATGGCCAACCGCGGGTAGTCCGTCATCACGTATGCGACGCGTAGATCCTCGGCGCCGGTAGCGGAGCCGTAGGCGGGACCAGGGGCGGGGGTGGGGTCCGGCATGGTGGCGAGCGTACTGCTGTGAGTGATCGAACTCGTCCGAACGGTGATGAAGCGGAGTGGTGCGGTGCGGTAACGTAAGACGTCACGTATCACGCGATCGATGGGGTGCTCATGGTCGCGTCCTGACGTGACGAAGAGGATCCTGACCATGGCGAACCGCACCACCTCCAGCACGGACGACGGCCGTCGGTGGCGCTGCCTGGTGGTCGGCGACGAGGTACTCACCGCCGACTGCGCTCGGATCGCTGACGGCAGCGGGCTCGACGTCGTGCTGGTCGCGACCACCAACGACGCGGTCGCTAGTCTGGTAGCGAGCGATCCCGGGTGCGAGGTGGTGCGGTCTGACCGCCCGATCGAACCGGAGCTCGATGCGCGAGGGATCGGCATCGATGTTATCGTCAGCGCGGCCAATCTGCGGATCCTCCCGTCGTCACTGCTCGAGCGCTCCCGCTGCAGCATCAACTTCCACGATGGTCCGCTGCCCGAGATGGCCGGGGTCAATGTGCCGGCGTGGGCGGTGCTCGCCGGACACCGCGAGCACGGGGTGACCTGGCACCTGATGACCGCCGACGTCGACGGCGGGGCGATCGTCGCGCAACGGCGCTTCCAGGTCGACGAGCGTGCGACGACCCACGCTCTGAACACCCGTTGCTATGAGGCGGCCATCGAGTCCTTCACGGAGCTCGCGCCGTCGCTCGCCGCCGGCGACGTCGAGACCCGACCGCAGGACACGGTGCCCGGTACCACCCACCTCCGCCACGAACGGCCGGCGATGGTGATCGACCCGGCTGCCGCGACCGCGCACGAGATCGACCGAGCGGTGCGCGCCCATGACCTCGGTGAGCGGACGGTGAACAGCTTCGGCAGCGTCCGGCTCGTCATCGGTGATCGTGCCTACCTGATCGATGCGGCGCACCCGCTCGACCTCCCACCGGACGGCCCGCTCGAGCCCGGGCGCGTGGTCGAGGTGACCGATGCCGAGCTGGTGGTGCAGACGGCGCTCGGCGCGATCGCATTCGAGCGCGCACGCACCGCGGCCGGGTGCCCCGTGGCGCTGGGTGACGTCGCGGAGCAGCACGGCCTGCGCGCGGGTTCCCGGCTGAAAGTTCCGAACGGGTTGGTCGCGGCGCTCACCCGCCACGATCCGCGGCTCTCGCGCTCGGAGGGGCTCTGGTGGCGTGACCTGGCCCACCCCAGCGCCCTTCCACCGATCTCCGTCGGCGGCGCTGGGCCGCGCGGCGACCAGTCGACCGGCGACCGATCGCGATCGGACGCCTGGTGCTCGGCGGAGGTGGGCACGCTCGCCGCCCCCGACGGCGCCTTGGCGGCGACCGTCGCGCTCGCCGCCGTGTGGCTCGCCTCCGTGACCGGCGTCGACGAGGCGGTGGTCGCCGTCGCCGACGCCGCCGCAGCGGCCGTCACGGCCGAGCTGGCACCGCTGGCGCGGCCGGGAACCGTGCGGACCCAGGGCCTCCGCACGAGCTCCGTCCCGACGCTGCTGTCCACGACGGCCGACCGGGTCGCGGATGTCGTGGGGCGCGGGCCCATCCTCGGAGATGCCGCGACCCGCCATCCCGATGCTCGCGGCATCGACACCACCGTCGGGGTGATCGTGATCGAGTCGAGCGATGGTCCGCCCGGCTGGGCATCGACCGTCCTCGGCGCCTGCCTCGTCGTCGACCCGGTGTCGGCGCAGGTGACCTTGCACGCCGGTCCGGGTTCCGGGGTCACCGCGAGCGGCGTCAGCACCTGGGCCGCCCAACTCGGGCGCGCCCTGGATCATGTGGTGGCGCACCGTGACGACGAGGGGTGCGCAGCGATCGACGTCGACCTGCGCGACGAGGACGACATCGCGATGATCGCCGAGCTCAACGACACCGGTGTCGAGCTCGACGGCATCGACGACGTCGTCGCCGCGATCGACCGGTACGCCGTCGCATCTCCGGACGCCGCAGCCGTCTCCTGCGGCGACGCGACCCTCAGTCGGCGCGAACTGGCCGAGCGCGTCGAGGTCGTGGCTCGACTGCTCGCTGAGCGCGGCATCGGGCCCGGCGACCGGGTAGGGGTTGCGCTGGACCGCAGCATCGACGTCCTCGTGGTGGTGCTGGCGACGCTGCGCCGGCGCGGCGCCTACGTCCCCCTGGATCCGCGATACCCGAGGTCCCGGCTGCGCCACATCGCCGACGACGCCGGGCTGGACCTGCTCGTCGCCGACGCAGGAGTCGCCGAGGACCTCGCCGGCGACGTCGAGGTCCTCCATGTCGCGTCCCGGCTCACCGACGGCGCTGATCCGGTGGGTCCGGGGCGCCCCGCTGTCTCCATCCGACCCAACGATCTCGCTTACGTGATCTACACCTCGGGCTCGACCGGCACGCCCAAGGGCGTGATGATCGAGCACGCCCAGCTCACCAACTTCCTCGTTGCGATGGACGAGGTGATCGACATCGACGACCCCGGGGTCTGGCTGTCGGTCACCAGCCTGTCGTTCGACATCAGTGTGCTCGAGCTGCTGTGGACGGTGTCGCGGGGGTTCCACGTCGTGATCGCCCCACCGCAGGGGGCCCTCACTGGCGCCGAGGCGGTTCCGGCGCTCCGCCCGACCGCGCGCCCGCTCGGCATGAGCGTCTTCTACTTCGCGGCCGGCGACGACAGCGACAGCGACCGATACCGCTTCGTCATCGAGAGCGCCCGTGCGGCCGACCGCCACGGTTTCGAGGCGGTCTGGCTGCCCGAGCGTCACTTCCACGCCTTCGGTGGCGCCTACCCGAACCCCAGCGTCCTCGCCGCCGCGATCGCAGCCGTCACCGAGCGGGTCGCGGTGCGTGCGGGCAGCGTGGTGCTCCCGCTCCACTCCCCGGTGCGGGTCGCCGAGGAGTGGGCGGTCGTCGATCAGCTGTCCGGCGGCCGGGTCGGGATCTCGTTCGCCGCGGGGTGGCAGCCGAACGACTTCGTCCTCAACCCCGAGGGGCACCGCGATGCGAAGGCGCGCCTGGGCGAGATGATCGACACGGTCGAACGACTGTGGCGTGGCGAGACGGTGCCCCTCCCGGGCCCGACCGGGATGGTCGATGTGCGCACCCTGCCGCGCCCGGTGCAGGCCGAGCTGCCGATCTGGCTGACCTCGGCGGGATCGCGCTCCACGTTCGAGGCCGCCGGGGCCGCCGGTCGCGGCCTGCTGACCCACCTGCTCGGCCAGACGGTCGACGAGCTCGCGGACAAGATCGATGCCTACCGGGCGGCGCGCGCCGCATCCGGTCACGCCGGAGACGGCCACGTCACCCTGATGCTGCACAGCTACCTCGACCACGACGGAGACCGCGCGATCGAGGTGGCCCGCGACCCGCTCAAGCGGTACCTCGGGTCGGCCGTGGGCCTGATCGCCGGGCTGGCGTCGTCGTTCCCCACGTTCGCGAACGCCGGTTCGGACGCGGACACCGTCCTCGACTCGTTGAGCGACGACGAGCTCGATCAGCTCCTCGACATGGCAGCCGAGAGGTACTTGCGCACCAGCGGCCTGTTCGGCACCGTCGACGATGCGGTCGAGATGGTCGAGCGGGTGCGATCGGTCGGCGTCGACGAGGTGGCGTGCCTGGTCGACTTCGGGGTCGCGGACGCCGACGCCCTCGCCTCGCTCGAGCTCCTCGCCACGGTGCGGCGCACCGTCACCGAGCTCGTCCCCACCGGCGCTGCCACCGCATCTGGCGCGGGCGGGACCGCTGCCGAGACGGTCGCCGATCTGGTGGAGCGCCACGGCGTCACCCACCTGCAGTGCACCCCCACGTTCGCGGCGATGCTGGCTGCCGACGGGGCGGATCGCCGTGCCCTCGGTCGGCTCCGGCACCTGCTCGTCGGCGGGGAGGCGCTCCCGCCCCGCCTCGCAGGCGATCTGCGTGCGGCGGTCGGAGGTCGGTTCACGAACATGTACGGCCCGACCGAGACCACCATCTGGTCGTTGGTGCACGAGATCGGCGACGTCGGCGCCGAGGTGCCGATCGGCCGCCCGATCGCGAACACGGCCGTGCACGTCCTCGACGTGGCGCGCCGAGAGGTCCCGGTCGGCGTGGCCGGCGAGCTGCACCTCGGAGGCGCCGGCCTGGCGCGCGGGTACCACGGCCGACCCGAGCTCACCGCGGACCGGTTCCTGCAGCACCCGCGGCTCGGCCGGATCTACGCCACCGGGGACCTCGTCCGGGTCGTCGCCGGCGATGCGGGCGCCCACGTCGAGTTCCTGGGGCGCATGGACCACCAGGTCAAGATCCGTGGCCACCGCATCGAGCTCGGCGAGATCGAGTCGGTCGCCGAGGACGTCGACGGCGTGGAGCGGTGCGTGGTGGTCGCGAGCGGCTCCACGGATCACGAGGCCGACCGTCGCCTGATCGCGTTCGTCACGGGAACCCCCGCTGTCGATGTGCGTGCGGAGCTGGCGCGGGTGCTGCCGTCGATCATGGTCCCCGACGTCGTCCAGGTCGACGAGCTCCCCCAGACGCCCAACGGAAAGATCGATCGCGCCGCGCTCGTCGCGAGGACCGACGAGCGCATCGAGGAGAGCGCGTCGGCGATGGCGGTGAGCGAGCCGCTGCGCAGCGACCACGAGCGGCTCGTCGCCGAGCTGTGGACCGAGCTGCTCGGTCGCCCGGTCGGGCGTAACCAGAACTTCTTCGATCTCGGCGGGCACTCCCTGCTCGCCGTCACGCTCTTCCGCCGGATCGAGGCGGACCGTCCCGGGGCGGTCTCGCTGACCGACATCTTCCGGCACCCGACCGTGGAGTCGTTCGCTGCCTTCCTCGCGACGGCAGAGTCCCGCTCGGGCCCGGTCGGCGACGACGTCCACGACGCTGGGCGCGACCGTGCCAGCGAACGAGGGGCTCGACGTCGTCGAGCGCGAGCGAGGAGGTAGCGATGCACGACCCGACGAAGCCCGATCCGACGGCGGCCTCGAGCGACGACCCCGTCGACGGGGCCTCCAGCGACGACTCCGTCGTCGACGAGAACGCGGTCGCCATCGTGGGCATGTCGTGCCGGTACGCCGGAGCGAACGACCCCGACGAGCTGTGGGCTCAGGTGGTGGCGGGCAATGACTGCCTCGTCGATGTCGACGACGCTCTCGCCCCGGCCAGCGCGGGGCATGCGGGCTCCGAGTGGATCGGGCGCACCGGGGTCATCGACGACGTCGAGATGTTCGATCCGGGGTTCTTCGGCATGTCGCCGCGGGACGCGGCGATCACCGACCCCCAGCAACGCCTCTTCCTGGAGTGCGCGTGGGAGGCGCTCGAGTCAGCGGGGCTGCTCCCCGAGCGCACCACCGGCCCGGTCGGCGTGTTCGGCGGTGTGGGCACGAACACCTACCTGCTGCACCACCTGTTCACCAACCCCGATCTCGTTGACCGGCTCGGGTGGTTCCAGCTCCGTCACACCGGCAACGACAAGGACTTCCTCACGACCTCGGTCGCCTACCGGCTCGACCTGCACGGTCCGGCCTTCAGCGTCCAGACGGCGTGCTCGACGTCGCTGGTCGCGGTCCACCTCGCCGTCCAGAGCCTCCTCTCGTTCGAGTGCGACACCGCTCTCGCCGGCGGCTCGACCGTCGAGTTCCCCCATGGGGCGGGATACGTCTTCCGTGAGGGCGAGGTGCTGTCGTCGGACGGCGTGTGCCGCGCCTTCGACGCCGAGTCGACGGGAACGGTCCTCACCTCCGGTGTCGGCATGGTCGCCCTGCGCCGCCTGGCGGACGCGGTCGAGGCCGACGACCCGATCCTGGCCGTGATCCGCGGCAGCGCCGTGAACAACGACGGCGCCGGGAAGGTGAGCTTCCTCGCGCCGAGCGTCGACGGCCACGCCGACGTGGTGAAGGAGGCACTGGCGGTGTCGGGGATCGACGCCCGCACGATCGAGCTGCTGGAGGCGCACGGGACCGGAACGCGGGTCGGCGATCCGATCGAGGTCGCCGCACTGACCGAGGCGTTCCGCACCGACACCGACGATCGGGGGTTCTGCCGCATCGGCTCGGTGAAGCCGAACATCGGCCACACCGACACCGCCGCCGGGGTCGCCAGCCTGATCACGGCGGTCCAGGCGCTGCGCCACCGGATCCTGCCCCCCCTGGCCAACCACACCGCGCCGAATCCGCTGATGGGCCTCGAGCGAACCCCGTTCATCGCCTCGGATCGCGCGACGCCGTGGCACTCCATCGGACCACGCCGCGCCGGGGTCAGCTCGCTCGGTGTCGGCGGCACGAACGCCCACGTCATCGTCGAGGAGGCACCGGAGCCGCGCGCCGCCCACGATCGGGAACCGCGCGCCGAGCTGCTCGTCGTTTCGGCCCGCAGCGACGCATCGGTCGCGACGTACGGCGGGTGCCTCGCCGCCCACCTCGACCACCACCTCGAACCCCCCGCCGCGAGCCCGGCGGATGGCGGCGCCGACGTCGAGCGCGGTGCGGTCACGGGCGCGCCCTCGCTCGCCGATGTGGCCTTCACCCTCGCGACCGGGCGTGCGGCCATGGCGCACCGCGCCAGCGTCGTCGCCTCGCCGTCGCGCCCGGCGACCGCCTCCCTGCGCCGGATCCGAGCGACCACCGTCGAGGAAGCGCCGAGGATCGCGCTGATGTTCCCCGGCGGCGGCGCTGGTCACGTCGCGATGGCGACGACCGTCGACGAGCGCTTCGAGGTGTTCCGTCGCGAGTTCGCCGAGGGAACCGAGAGGTGGAGGGAGGCGACCGGTGAGGTGGCGCTCGATCTGATCAGCGATGCCGAGTCGCTGGAGCGCCCGACGGTCAACCTGCCGCTGGTGTTCCTCACGTCGGTGGCCATGGGGCGCCAGCTCGAGGCGCTCGGCATCCGCGCCGACGCGATGATCGGCCACAGCCTGGGGGAGTACTCGGCGGCCCACCTCGCCGGCGTCTTCGACCTCCAGACCGGCCTCGACCTGGTGATCCGTCGCAGCGAGCTGGTCGAGAAGGCCGGGGCGTCCGACGTCGCCGAGATGGTGGTCATCCCGTTCGCCGAAGAGCACGTTCGTCGACATCTGGTCGACGGAGCCGAGATCGCAGCCGTCAACGCGGTCGACGAGTGCGTCATCGCCGGCCCCTCGTCCGCCACATCAGCGACCGTGGACCGCCTGGGCGCCGAGGCGGACGTCGTCCGTCTGCCGCTGCGCGCCCCAGGCCACCACTCCCTGCTCGATCCGTACCTCGACGAGTTCGAGGCGCTCCTGCGCACCGTCGATCTGCGCGCCCCCGATCCGTCGGTCCGGCTCGTGTCCAACGTGACGGGCGAGTGGCTGACCCCGGAGCAGGCCACGTCCCCTCGCTACTGGGTCGACCACCTGCGCTCGACCGTCCGCTTCGCGCAGGGCCTCGAGCTCCTTCGCGGCATCGACCCCACCTTGGTGATCGAATGCGGTCCCGGGCAGTCGCTCGCTCCCTACGTGCAGCGTGCCGGCGAGATGGACGTCGTCGGCACGATGCGGCACCCCCGGCGCGATGCCGATGACACCGAGAGCCTGCTCGCCGCGATCGGACGAGCGTGGACGGCCGGGGTCGACGTCGACCTCGGCGCCGTGACGGATGGTCGGCGCATCCCCCTCCCCACCTACGCCTTCGACCGGCAGCGGTGCCTGATCGAGCCGGGGCCGGTCCCGTCCGTGCTGGCCGGCCCCGAGGCGTCGGGCTCCGCCCGGACCTCGAACGCCGATGCGGCCCCGGTCGCGTCAGCGCTGGTCGAGCGGATCGATGACCTGGACGACGGGTGCTGGATCGACGAGTGGGTCAACGCTCCCGACCCGCTCGCCGCAAGCACCGTCGGCGGCTCGTGGGTCGTCGTGGCGGACGACGACGACGCCCTCGCGTCGGCGCTGATCGAGGAGTTGGGCTCGCGCGGCGCGTCCGTCGTCCGTCGTCGGCAGCTGCGTGATCTCGACGGCGACGTCACCTCGATCGTGGTCGTCTCCGGGGTCGATCCCGACGACGGCGATCGCGCCCGCACCCGATGGACCCGCGACGCCCTCGTCGGGGCGCGCTGCGTGGGGGCGGCCTCGGGTGGCCTCCTGGCCGGCGTGACGCGCTCGGCGCTGGGCGAGGGGATCGCGCCCGCCGTGCGGCCCCTCGAGGCCCTCGCCCGTGGGGTGCTCGGCGTGGCGCCGGCGGAGTACCCCGGCCTCCGCGTCCGCCACGTCGACGTCGGCCGCGACGCCGACGACCATCCCACCTCGGTCGCTCCCGCCGTCGTCGACGACCTGCTCGGTGAGCTGGACCTCGTGCGCCATCGCGACGGTCGTCGCAGCGTACGCCAGCACCGGCGGGCGGTCCCGCCGGTCGCGTCCGACGTGATCGGCATGCGCGACGACGGCGTCTACGTCGTCACCGGCGGTCTCGGCGGGGTCGGCTTCGAGCTCGCCCGCTCGCTCCTGCTGGAACCTCGCCGCCGGGTCGTGGTCACGACGACGTCCGACGTCCCGCGCGGCGACGCCGCCGAGCGGTGGCTCGAACGCCACGGCATCGACGACGACACGACTCGGAGGATCCGACGGCTCGACGCGCTCGAGGAGCTGCCGGGCGAGGTGTCCGCGCTCCGAGCTGACGTCGCCGATGCGTCGTCGGTGGCGACCCTGCTGGCGAGCGCGACCGACCGCCACGGCCGTGTCGACGGGGTGGTGCACGCCGCAGGGGTGTTGCGTGATCAGCTCATCGAGCTCGCCGACGACGCTGCGATCGACATCACGATCGACGTGAAGGCGGGCGGCGCGCACCACCTGGTCGGGCTCGCAGCCGCGTCAGATGTCGAGCTGGTGGTGCTGGTGTCGTCCACGAGCACTGTGCTGAACCCCCCAGGGCAGTTCGCCTACGTGGCGGCGAACGCGGTCCTCGACGCCTACGGCGGCACGACCGAGGGTCTGCGCGTCGCGACGATCCGCTTCGGGGTCTGGGCCGATGTCGGACTCGCCTCGCTGATGGCGGCGCGCGACGCACTCGGTCTCGGGGATCCCTCCGAACCCGTCGAGCACCCTGTCTGGACCGAGCGGATCGAGTCGACCACGGGAGCGGTCGTGCTCGCGGGTCGACTCGACAACGAGCACCACTGGATGACCGATGACCACCGCAACGGTGTCGGCACCGCCCTGCTCCCCGCCACCGGTCACGTCGAGCTGCTGCTCGACGCCGTTCGACGTGTCGACCCCTCCTGCACGACCTTGAACGGGATCCTCATCCCGAGCCCGCTCGTGGTCGCCGACGGTTCGGCGGTCGACGTGCGCGCCGTGGTCGAACGCCGGGACGGGGCGAGGAGCGTCCGGCTCGAGTCGTTCGATCATCGTGCTGGCGAGTGGTACACGCGCAGCGAGGCACGTTGGGACTCGGCACCGGACGTCGGCTCTGACGCGATCAGCGTCGCCTCGGTGCCGGATGCAGCGGGTGAGGTCGTGGACCCCTTCGCGCGCCAGCGACCTCACCTGCGCCTCGGCGACCGGTGGCCGTCGGAGTCGCTCGCGCGGTCTTCGGGAAGCGCGGTGATCGGGACGCTCGCTGTCGCAGCGGAACACCGCTCCGACGTCGACGCCTGGCGGGTGCACCCCGCCCTGGTCGACGGAGCGATCGCGCTGGCGACGCTGTTGGCGCCGATGTCGGACCCCGAGCGCCTGCTCGCTCCGGTGTCGATCGACAAGGTCGTCTCACGACGCACGGTGCCAGCCGAGGTGGAGGTCTCGGCCGGCCACGTCCGCAGCGAGGAAGACGACCGGGGCCGCCGAACTCATCGCTTCGACGTGGCGATGCGGGATCGGGACGACGACGTCGTCCTCGAGCTCCACGGGCTCATCCTGGCCGAGGTCGACGGGTCCGCGCTCGGACCCCTGGACCACGCGGACGACGTCCCCGCCGAGGTCGTGCTCGCCACCGACCAGCCCGTCTCGCTGGTCTCGATGGCCGACCGGTTCGGCATCCGCGCCGGCGAGGGCCTCGGGTTCGTCGAGCGGCTGCTCGCCTCCGCCGCGCCGTCGATGACCGGATCGACGATCGATCTCGCTGAGCTCGCGCCGAGAACCGGGCCCGCGGAGGCCACCCCCTCCGCGAGCGGTGGTTCCTCCGCTCCCTCCGACGGCGAGACGGTGGAGACCGCCCTGGTCGCGATCTGGTCGGAGCTGCTCGGCATCGACGACATCGCCGATGACGACGACTTCTTCGACCTCGGTGGTCACTCGCTGCTCGCCATCCGGATGCTCGCCCAGGTCCAGCACCGGTTCCAGGTGCGGGTCCCGCTCGCCACGATCTTCGAGGTGCCCACGGTCGCGACCCTCGCCGGCCACCTGCGGGCGGAGATGCCCGATGCTGCGGACCCGTCGTTCGCCACGCCGGCCGGCGTCGTTCCCGCGGACGGCGCCGGAGCGAGCGACGGAAACCCCTCGCTCATCGTGAGCGTCGGAGGGGACGGTCCGCGGCGACCGCTGTACGTCGTGCACGGTGCCGGCGGCAACGTCATCTTCCTGTGGACGCTCGGACGTGCGCTCTCCGGTGAGCGGCGCGTCTACGGCATCCGGGCCCGAGGGGTCGACGGGCGCGAGGAGCCTGATGACGACATCGACGTGATGGCGCGTCGCTACGTCGAGCAGCTCCGGGCGCACTCCGCCCCCCCGTACCTGATCGGCGGGTTCTCCGGAGGGGGGCTGGTGGCGCTCGAGATGGCCCGCCTGCTGATCGCGGAGGGGTGCGAGGTGCAGCGGGTCGTGCTGTTTGACAGCGTGCCCCCGGGACGGACCGAGCTGACGTCGGTCACCCGACGGCGGAACATCTTGCGGAACCTCGTCCGCCAAGGCTACGACGCCGTCGCGCCCTACCTGAGCTCCGTCCGGCGAGCGTGGACCGACCGGCTGCTGCGTCGTCAGCCCGATGAGGAGACCCGACGGACCCTCGACGAGCTGGGCTACGGCACGAAGGACTTCGGCGTCGTCGACCTGTTCGACCACTTCTCGGAGGTGGCGGTGCGTCACCCGCTGCGACAGTATGACGTCGACGCGCTCCTGATCAGCGCGGACCTCGTCTGGCCGACGCAACCGATCGACTACTACTGGCGGCCGAACGTGACGGGCCGACTCGAGGTCCACCACGTCTCGGGTGATCACCGCACGATGTTCTCGCCCGAGAACGCCCCGGAGATCGCGCGCATCGTCAGTCGGTGGACGGACTGACGGACTCCGCGTCGGCGGTCTCGTTGCCCCGCACACCTGCTGCGTCCGACCGGCGTCCGGCCCCATCGATCCTGCGCACAGCAAGCGCCGCCATCACCAGCGTGAGCGAGATCTCGATCAGGCTCCCCAGCCGAGCCCCGGTGACGGATGCCCGGTAGTAGATCGCGTCGATCTCGTGGAGCGAGACCGAGCGTGTGGCCGTGGTCAGGAGGATGGCGCCGAGGGTGAGCGCGGGGATGAGGTAGCGACGTCGGCGCGACGGGAGCAACAGACCTCCCCGGCGGCCGGCGGCCACGACGGCGACGAGGCCCACGACGATCACGAGTGCCTGGAGCGGGCGGCGCGCTGAGTACCACCCGTCGGACGAGGCGGACCGCCGTACCTGGTCGCGCAGGACCGAGGGGAGATCGAGGGCGAGAGCAAGAGCGAGGGCCGCGAGGAGCGCCCCGGCCCATAGCCAGAACGCGGGGAGCGCTTCGTCGGTCGCAATGCCGTCGCGCCGCAGTCGCGCCAGCTCTCGTCGCCACGCCTCCCCGCAGAGCGCCGCGACCATCAGCAGGAGGCACGTGCGCAGCGTCGAGCTGTCGAGCACGTCGGCCATGTGATCACCGTATCGACGCGTGGCCCGTGCGGCCCCGGTCGGCCGCCCTGCCACCGCAGGGAGTTCCGAGGCGATACGCTCGCCACGTGCGAGAACCGGCGGAGCACGCAGCGTGAGGTTGCTGAACGTCCGCGTCGCAGCGGCGATCGTCCGTGTGACCGCACGTGGGCAGTTCTCGCGCTACGGCGGGCCAGCGGTGTCCACGACGGATCGCTTCGAGTCCGAGCTGGCCACGATGGCAGGGGTCGATCACGCGCTGGCCGTGAACAGCGGGACGAGCGCCCTGATCTGCGCCCTCGTCGGCGCCGGGATCGGTCCCGGCGACGAGGTCCTCGTTCCTGCGTACACCTGGATCTCGTCCGCTGCGGCGCCCATCGCCGTCGGGGCGGTTCCCGTCCTCGTCGACATCGACGAATCCCTCACGATCGACCCGGTCGCCCTCGACGCAGCGTGCGGCGAGCGGACCAAGGCGGTCATCGCGGTCCACATGAACAACCTGGTCTGCGACATGGACGCGATCACGGCAGTCGCCGCGGAGCGTGATCTTCGGGTAGTCGAGGACGCCTGTCAAGCCGTCGGGGTCACGTACCGCGGTCGGCGTGTGGGTACCATCGGCGACGTCGGCGCGTTCAGCTTCAACCAGCACAAGAACGTGACGAGCGGTGAGGGCGGGGCCGTGCTCACGGACGATCCCGTGATCGCAGCCCGAGCCGCGATGTACCACGATGTGGGCAGCTACATCCGCCCGCGCGAGGTCGTCGGCGAGGTGCCGGTGTTCATCGGACAGAACGCCCGCATGCCCGAGCTGTCCTCGGCGATGCTCCGTCCGCAGATCGCGCGGATCGACGAGCAGCTCAGGCGACGGGCGCACCGTCGCCGGATCCTCGTGGAGGCCATGGAGTCGTCCACGAGCTTCGAGGGAACCCTCGTCGAGCATCGCAGTCCCGACGACGCCGTCGCCCTCGCCGTCCGCTTCGACGACCCGGCGACGGCCGAGCGCTTCGCCCGCAAGCGCGGCGTCACCCGACTGATCGACTCCGGCCGACACGTCTTCACCAACTGGCAGCCGATCCAGGAGCGGCGGACGCATCATCCGAACGTCGATCCGTGGGCTGGCCACGACGTCGACTACTCCGCCGATCGCTACCGTGCGACGCTCGAAACCCTCGAACGGTCGTGCACGATCGGTGTGCCCCCACAGGTCCCAGCGACGGCGTTCCGGGCCTTGGCGCTGGACCTCTTCCGGTGAGCCCGGCCGGAACCGGCTCCCGTCGTGACGTCGACGAGCCCGTGATCGTGGTGGGTAGCGGGCCCACCGGGGCGATGGTCGCGACCGAGTTGTCGCAGCAGGGCGTGCCCGTGCTGATGCTCGAATCCGGTCGCCGGCGCGCGCGCGGGATCGTCGTGCGGGCGGCCGGCAACACGGTGTTCCGCTGGTCGTCGCGCAAAGGGTTGGACACCGGGCGGGAGGTGCGCTCCGCCGAGCCGATCGAGTGGTTCTCGTCACGCACCCTCGGTGGCGGGAGCAACTACTGGACGGGTTCGATCCCACGCTTCTCGCCCGACGACTTCACCGATGGTTCTCGTCTCGACGAGAGGTACCGGTGGCCGGTGACCTACGACGACGTCGAACCGTTCTACAGCGAGGTCGAGGAGTTGATCGGCGTGACGGCCGGCCGTCGGCCGCTCGACTCAATCCCCGAGCCTCGGACCCGGTACGTCCAGTCGATGCCGCAGGACTGGCGGGCGGTCAGCGAGCGGGTGTCGCTGCTGGGGTCCGGACGGTCGCTCGGGCTCATGCCGATGGCCAAGGGGTCGCCGTGGATGGTCGCGCTCCGCGCGACGGAGTTCAACAGTTACGATGTCATCGTGCGGCCTCTCGCGGAGGAGTCGCGGTTCACGCTGCTATCGGGTCGCCACGTGGTGCGGGTCGAACGGTCGAGGGGGTCGGACCGCATCGACACGGTCATCGCCCGCGATCGCGTCACCGGTGGACTCGAGAACCATCGAGCGCGAGCGATCGTACTGGCCGCCGGCTCGCTCGACACGACGGAGATCCTCCTCCGCTCGCGCAGCGCGGATCACCCCGCCGGTCTGGGCAACGGGACGAACCTGCTCGGCCGCTACCTCCACGACCACCCGCGGCAGTGGTGGCGGGTGCGCCTCGACGATCCGATGACGACGCTGTCGCACCCCCTGTACCTGACGCGCGACCGCCTCGAGGATCACGAGCCGCTGCGCACGGCCGGCTTCACGCTCGGTCTGGGCGCCCGCCGTGATCGTGTGCGGTCCTGGTGGAGGGGCTCGTCGTCGGCGGTCGGGATCCTCACGTTCGCCACGATGGTCCCGACGGAGGACTCGAACGTGCGCCTCGAAGGCGACCGCACCGATCCGGACCGGTCGGACCTCGCCATCGATCTCTCCTTCGACCGTCCCACCTCCCGGCTCATGATCGAGTCGCGCGAACGGTGCCTGGCGACCCTGAACGAGGCCGGGGTGCGCGCCCGGGAGGACATGGCGCTCGGTGTCGGCGCTCCGGGGTCCTCGGTGCACCTGGGTGGGACCGCACGGATGCACAGCTCGCGCGAGTTCGGGGTCATCGACGGGTTCAACCGCCTCCACGACGCCCCCGAGGTGCGCGTCGTCGATGCCGCCTCGTTCACGACGGGGCCCGAGAAGAACCCCACCCTGACCGCGATGGCTCTGGCCCTGAGGTCCGCTCGCCACCTCGGGCCGATGTCCTGCTGAGCCGGGACTGGGCCGGTGGAGGGTCGGGCATCGCCGCACGTACGCTAGATCCGGATGCGTGACCTCGGCGTCCATGGGGAAACGTGGACGACATGAGCATCCTCCGTCGCCTCTTCTCCGCCTTCTCCGGTCGCAGCTCGAGCTCAACCGGGGGGACGCGCTCCCGCTCGCGGGGGAGCTCGGGCGGCGGGCTGCTCTCCGCCGTCAAGCGCCTCCTGCGCTGACCGCCCCGCCCGCTCGGCGGGTCCTAGCATGGGGCGCATGCCGATGCGGACCGAGTGCAAGAACTTCGAGTCGCGTTCGTACCCGAACGGCGACACGGTCCGGAAGTGCAACCTCGACCTGGCTCCCGAGGCGCCGTGGCGCTGCCCCGAGCCGTGCTCGGGGTACGAGCGTCGCCTCGCCGACGCCGCGTGGACCCACGGCTCGCTGGCGCCCGCCGCGACCCCTCCGGAGCCGTCGAGCCTGGACGACGGCTCCGCGGCCGCCGTGCTCGATGCGGCCGAGGACATCGTCAACGCCGTCGGAGGTGACGTGATGGCCGAGGTGACGGCCGAGCGCGAGCACGGTCGGCGTCGCTCGCTGCTGCGTCGGATCTTCCGTCGCGGGTCCTGACGTCGACGACGTCGACCGGTCCGCGTCGACGCCGCCGTGCCACCGTCGCTGCCGGACCGACCCGGCCGTCGGGATCGCCGTCGGTCGGCAGTACCATCGAGGCAGATGTCTGCGTTCTCCCCTGACGCAGCGCGCGAGTTCCGGGGCGGGTGGGAGGAGTTCCGAACCTCCGCCGCCGAGCGCTTCGCCGCTGCCCATCTCCCCACTCCCGACGAGGAGATCTGGAGGTACAGCCGCATCGATCGCTTCGATCTCGACGAGTGGTCGCCGGCGCGGTGCTCCACGACGATGAGCGGACCCGCCGACCTCGATCGCCTCATCGTCGACGACGTCGAGCCCGACGTGGTCGACGGCGATCCGCCCGACGTGTTCGCGGAGCTGAACCGGGCCTTCATGACCCCGACCGTGGTGCGCGTCCCGGCCGGCACCGTGGTCGAGACCCCGATCGTCGTGACCCACGAGATCGCGGGCTCGGGCACCGCCGTGTTCCCGCGCCTGGTGATCGACGCCGCCGAGGACAGCGAGGTCACCGTCGTCGAGCGCTTCGTGGCCGCCGACGGCGCCGAGGCCGACCGCGCCCTCGTCGTCCCCGTGCTCCAGGTGCGCGCCGCTCGCGCCGCGCGGGTGCGGTACCTGGCGATCAACGAGGTCGGCGACGCGACCTGGCAGATCGGCAACCAGCAGTCGATCGGTGAGCGCGACTCCTCGACGATGCTCGCGACGGTCACCCTCGGCGGTGACTACGTCCGGGCGCGCACCGAGGCGCGACTGACCGGCCGAGGCGGCAGCACCCGCCAGGTGGCGCTCTACTTCGCCGGCGGTGACCAGATGCACGACTTCCGCACCATCCAGGACCACGACGCCCCCGACACCCACAGCGATCTGCTGTTCAAGGGCGCGGTGCAGGACTCGGCGGCGAGCGTCTACACCGGGCTGATCAAGATCCGCAAGCACGCCGGCGGGACGAGCGCCCAACAGACCAACCGGAACCTCACCCTGTCGGAGGGGGCGTGGGCCGAGAGCGTCCCGAACCTCGACATCGAGACCAACGACGTCACCTGCAGCCACGCCTCGACCGTCGGACCGATCGACGAGGAGCAGCGGTTCTACCTGGAGAGCCGCGGCGTGCGTCCCGAGGTCGCCGAGCGGCTGGTGGTCCTCGGGTTCTTCGACGAGGTCATCGCGCAGCTCCCGGTCGGCGAGGTGACCGACGCGCTCCGGCGGCGGGTCGCCGACAAGCTCGACCTCGGCAGCCGCGCCACGGGGGTGGCGGCGTGACCGACGTCGGCAGCCTCGACGACTTCGCCGATGGGACCGCCACGCGCGTGGAGGTGGACGGCGCACCGGTCGCCGTCGTGCGCTGCGGCGACGACCTCCACGCGATCGGCGACGTGTGCAGCCACGCGAACGTGTCGCTCTCGGGCGGCGAGGTGTGGTGCGACGAGCTGGAGCTCGAGTGCCCGAAGCACGCGAGCGCGTTCAGCCTGACGACCGGACGCCCCTCGACGCTCCCCGCGACGCAACCGGTCGCGGTCCACGACGTGGAGGTCCGTGACGGTCGCGTGCAGGTGACGTTGCGCCCGGGTGCCCCCGGAGCGCAGGATCCGACGACGGGAGGACGACGATGAGCGAGCTGGTGATCGAGGGGCTGCGCGCCGCGGCCGGCGGCAAGGAGATCCTGAAGGGGATCGACCTGCGGGTGGCCTCGGGCGAGGTGCACGCGGTGATGGGCCCGAACGGGGCCGGCAAGAGCACCCTGTCCGCGATCGTGATGGGCCGCCCCGGCTTCGAGGTGCTCAGCGGCTCCGTGACCCTCGACGGCGCCGACGTGCTCGCGATGGCGACCTGGGAGCGCGCCGCCGCCGGGCTGCACCTCGTGATGCAGTACCCGACGGAGGTCCCCGGAGTGATGCTGCGTGACGTGATGGCCGAGGCGTTCGCCGGCCGCGACCGCTCCGCCGACGGCCTCGAGGAGCTGCTCGTCGACGAGGCCCGCCGCATCGGGTTCGAGGACCGCTTCCTCGAGCGGGCGCTGAACGTCGACCTCTCGGGGGGCGAGAAGAAGCGCAACGAGACCCTCCAGCTCGCCGTCCTCGCGCCCCGCATCGCGATCCTGGACGAGCTCGACTCGGGGCTCGACATCGACGCGCTGCGGCACTGCGCCCGCCGCGTCGAGGAGATGACCGAGCACGCCGACGGCGGCGGGGAGCCGCTCGGGGTGCTCGCGATCACGCACTACAGCCGGTTGCTCGACGAGCTCGAGCCCGACCGGGTGCACATCCTGGCCGACGGCCGCATCGTCAGCTCCGGGGGGCCCGAGCTCGCCGCCCAGCTCGAGGTCGACGGCTACGGCGCGTTCGCCACCGACACCCACGCCTCGGAGACCGACGCCTCGGCGAGCGCGCTGAGCGGACTGCTCTAGGGCCTCCGCCGGGTGCGGGGTGCGGATCGGCCAGGCCCTAGCGTCGGGCCGATGGACTGGGACGAGGCCGACGGCCGCTTGCGGCGCGAGTTCGAGTTCGCCGACTTCTCCGAGGCGTTCGGCTTCATGTCGAGGGTGGCGCTCCTCGCCGAACGCCACGACCACCACCCGGAGTGGTCCAACGTGTACAACCGGGTGGTGATCGAGCTGACGTCCCATGACGCCGGCAACACGGTCACGGACCGTGACCGTGACCTCGCGGCAGCCATCGACCGTCTCGTGCGATGACGTCGACCGCGGACGGGGTCGGCTTCCCGCCGCCGAGCCCCGGCGACGCCGTCGGGGGGATCGCCCACCCGTCGGATCCGGGCGGCACCGCCGGCCCGCCGGGGACCGACGAGGGGCCCGAACGGTCGTTCGCCGGGTGGAGGGTGGTGGCCGGGTGCTTCCTGGTGCTGGCGATCAACGCCGGTCTCGCCTTCTACGGGTTGGCCGTCTACCTCAACGCATTCAGCAAGGAGCAGGGGTGGGCGCTCGGGAGCATCTCGTTCGCCGTGACGATCTTCTTCGTGGTGGGCGGCTTGTCCGGCCTCGTCGCCGCGAGGCTGATCCAACGCTTCGACGTCCGCGCGGTGATCATCGCCGGCGGGTTGATCGCCGGCGGGTCGCTCGCCGTCGTCGGACAGGTCACCGCCCAGTGGCAGCTCTACCTGGTCTACTGCGTCTTCGCGGTCGGCTACGCGTTCGCCGGGTTGGTCCCGGCGACGACCGTGGTGACCCGGTGGTTCCACGTCAAGCGGTCGATCGCGCTCTCGGTCGCCTCGACCGGGTTGTCGGTGGGCGGCATCGTGATCACCCCGGTCGCGAAGCGCCTGATCGACGATCACCAGCTCGCCGCCACGACACCGTGGTTGGGCTTGTTCTTCGCGGTGTCGCTGATCCCGGTGTCGCTGCTGCTCGTGCGCCCGGACCCGGTCGCCGACGGCTTCGCTCCGGACGGCGCTCGGCTGGCCCGGGGGACGCGCCCTCCGGCCGCGACCGGGACCCCCTACGCGGACGCCCTCGCCGATCGGTTCTACCGCGCCATCACCTACGGCTACGTGCTGACCCTGGGAGCCCAGGTGGGCGGCATCCAGCAGCTCGTCAAGCTCGTCGAGGACCGCACCGACGAGCGGACCGCTCAGTTCTCGATCACGTTCCTCGCCGCGACCTCGGTCGTCGCACGCCTCGTCGGCGGACGACTCGTGACGACGGTGCCGATGACGACCTTCACCGTGGTCGCCGCCGGCCTGCAGGCGGTGGCCCTCGCGGGGATCGCGCTCTCGTCGTCGGTCGTGTGGATCTTCGGGTTCATCGTCGTGTTCGGGATGACGGTCGGCAACCTGCTGATGATGCAACCGCTGCTGATCGCGGAGCGCTTCGGCGTGCTCGACTACCCGCGCATCTTCGGTCGGTCGCAGGCGATCGCCATCGCCGGCGTCGCCGGCGGCCCGCTGCTCATCGGATGGCTGCACGACGTGTTCGGGACCTACGAGGTGCCGTACCTCGCCGCTGCGGTGCTCTGCCTGATCGGGACGGGCATCCTCGCCCTGGCGGGTCCGGCGACGGTCGAGGGAGCCGACACCGCCTGAGAGACCCGCTCCACGTCCGCAGCCGGCCCGGCCGGCTCAGGCGCGCGCGGTGATCGCGAACAGCTCGGGGTCGATCGTGACGAAGATCGCCGTCGCCCGGGTGAACACCGTGGCAGCGCCGTCGTCGCCGGGGCCGGAGAGCTCGCCCGAGAGCATCAGCTTGCGACCCTCCCGTCGGTCGAGGCGGACCCGGCACTCGAGCCGACGGTGCAGCGGCACACCGTGCTCGTAGCGGACGTTCAAGGTGCCGGTGAAGCCGGGCCGGCGCTCGAGGGCGAGCACGAACCCGAACACGTCGTCGAACAGCGCCGACACGAGGCCGCCGTGGCAGCGGCCCGGAGCCCCCTCGTGGGCGGCACCGAAGGTGATCGAGCCCACCGCCTCGTCGCCGTCGCGCGCGACGTGGACGTCGACGCCCAGGGGAGCGGCGCGCCCCGAGATCGGGCGGTCGTCGTAGGTGAGCATCTCCTCGCCGTCGGCGGGCGGGTCGTCGTCGTGGGACCCCGACGGACGCATCTCGATGCGGGTGCGGGGCGGGCCCTGCTCGAGATCGGCGGCGAAGCGATCGAGGGCGGCCGCGGTCGTCGCGAGGTCGTCGACGTCCGCGTGGTGGCCGATCACGGCGTGCCCCAGCCGCCGGTAGGCGGCGCCCAGGTCGCGTCGGGCCGCGGCGACGGCTTCGTCGACCTCGCCCATCGTGGGGCTCCGCTCGTCCGCGCTCGCCGCGACGGCCGTCGTCGTGCTCGACGGCGACCCGTCGGTACCGGGAGCGTCGGCGCCCACCGTCAGGCGTTCGCCTCGTCGAGGGCGTTGGCGAGGGTGTTCCAGCTCAGCACGGCGCACTTGATCCGCACCGGGAACTTCACCACACCCTGCAGGGCCTCGAGCTCGCCGAGGTCGACGTCCGAGTCGCCCTCGCGCACCTCGATCCCGTCGACCCCCATCATGGTCTTGAAGCGCCGCATCGTGGAGCGCACCTCCCCGATGCGACGGCCCATGACCGCCTTGGTCATCATCGACGCCGACGACTGCGAGATCGAGCACCCCTGGCCGCCGATCTTGATGTCGGACACGATGGCGTCGTCGAGGTCGCCGCTGTCGGCGGGCTCGAGCGCGAGGTACACGGTGATCTCGTCACCGCAGAGCGGGTTGTGCCCGTCGGTGCGGATCGCCGGGGGCGCCTCGAGCTCGCCGCGGTTGCGCGGCGTGCGGTAGTGGTCGAGGATGATCTCGCGGTAGAGGTCTTCGAGGCCCGGCATCAGAACCCGAAGATATCGCTCGCGCCGTCGAGGCCGTCGGCCAGGGCGTCGATGTCACCCTCGTCGTTGTAGAGGTACACGCTCGCCCGCGTGGTCGAGTGGACGCCGAGCGTCTTCATCAGGGGCTTCGCGCAGTGGTGCCCGGCACGCACGCACACGTTCGACTGGTCGAGGACCTGGCTGACGTCGTGGGGGTGCAGGTCGCGGAACGCGAAGCTGAACACCCCGCCGCGCACCTCGACGTTCGTCGGCCCGTAGATCGTGATGTCGTCGCCGAAGCGAGCGTTCAGCGTGTCGAGGGCGTAGCGGGTGAGGTCCATCTCGTGGCGACGCACGTTCGCCATCCCCAGCTCCTCGAGGAACTCGACCGCCGCGGTCAGCCCGACGGCCTCGACGATCGGCGGGGTGCCGGCCTCGAACTTCGCCGGGACCGGTGCGGTGGTGAAGCCGTCGAAGCTGACGGTGTCGATCATGTTGCCGCCGCCGAGGAACGGGGGCATGGCGTCGAGCAGCTCCATCCTCCCCCACAGCATCCCGATCCCCGACGGGCCGCACATCTTGTGGCTCGAGAAGGCGACGAGGTCCGCGCCCCACGCCTGCACGTCGGTGACGTTGTGCGGGACGTACTGGCACGCGTCGACGACCGCGAGCGCTCCGGCGTCGTGGGCCGCGGCGCACAGCCGCTCGGTCGGGGGGAGCGTCCCGAGCACGTTGCTCATCGCGGTGAACGCGAGCACCTTGGCACCGTCGAGGTGGCGGTCGAGGTCGGTGAGGTCGAGCTGTCCGTCGGAGGTGAGCGGGATCCAGCGGATCTCGACGCCCCGCTCGGCGGCGAGCATCTGCCACGGGACGATGTTGGCGTGGTGCTCCATCTCGGTGAGCACCACGACGTCGCCCTCGCCCAGGTTGGTGCGCCCCCACGAGGCGGCGATCAGGTTCACCGCCTCGGTCGCGTTCTTGGTGAACACGATCTCGTCGGGCGACGGGGCGTTGATCAGCCGGGCGACGGCCACCCGCGCGCCTTCGTAGGCCTCCGTCGCCTCGCCCGCCAGGCGGTACGAGCTGCGATTGATCGGCGCGTACGTCGACTCCATGAACGCGCTCATCGCCTCGATCACCCGGCGGGGCTTCTGCGAGGTGTTGCCGGAGTCGAGGTAGACGAGGCGCGCATCGTCGATCGAGCGATCGGTGAGGATCGGGAACTGCGCCCGGACGTCGTCGACCGAGAACACCTCAGCTCCCCGTGCCGGCGGGCTCGGCGCGGAACGAGTCGTATCCGTCGCGCTCGAGCCGCTCCGCCAGCTCCATCCCCCCGCTGTCGACGATGCGCCCGTCGACGAGGATGTGGATGCGGTCGGGGGCGACCTCGTCGAGCAGCCGCTGGTAGTGGGTGATCAGCACGACCCCCATGGTCTCGCGCTCGGAGCGGACCTCGCGGATCCCGCGGGCCACGATGCGCAGGGCGTCGATGTCGAGGCCGGAGTCGGTCTCGTCGAGGATCGCCAGCTCGGGCTCGAGGATCGCCATCTGCATGATCTCGTTGCGCTTCTTCTCGCCGCCCGAGAACCCCTCGTTGAGGTAGCGGTCGACGAAGCTCGAGTCCATCCCGAGCCGCTCCATCCAGTCCATCGTCGCGAGGCGCAGCTCGAGCACGGAGAGGTCGACGCCCTTGCGCGCCGAGAGCGCCTGGCGGAGGAACTGGATGACCGACACCCCCGCGATCTCCTGGGGGTACTGGAAGGCGAGGAACATCCCCGCCTTCGCCCGCTCGTCGACCGGCCACTCGGTGACGTCGTCACCGCGGAAGGTGATCGAGCCGGACGTGACCGCGTACTCCGACGAGCCCATCAGGGTGGCCCCGAGAGTGGACTTCCCCGACCCGTTCGGGCCCATGATCGCGTGGATCTCGCCCTCGCCGACGGTGAGGTCGAGGCCCCGGAGGATCTCGCCCGCGTCGGAGGCGGCGGGTCGCACGTGGAGGTCGTCGACTCGGAACAGCGGCGTGGTCACACCTCGATCCTACGAGCGGATGACGACTCTGCCGAGGGCCGCGCCCGGACGGGTGAGCTCGGCGTCCCGCCGTATCCTGAGCCCGTGGCCGACCGGGTGGAGCGACTGACCAACCTGCTCGCCCTGCTGCTCGAGACGCGCGTCGGGCTGTCGCTGACCGACATCGCGAACTCGCTGGCGGGCCAGTACCCCGACGCCGAGAAGTCGCGCCGGACGGCGTTCGAGCGCGACAAGGCGGCGCTGCGCCAGATCGGCGTGCCGATCGAGACCGAGGTCCACTCCGGCGACGCCCTCGCCGGGCAGACCCGCTACCGCATCGACCGCGACCGCTACGAGCTCGGGGACCTGGGGCTGGAGCCCGACGAGATGCGCGCCCTGCAGGTCGCGGTCGCCACCGTGCGCACCGACTCGGGGTCCGGGCGCGACGCGATCCTGAAGCTGGGCGGGGCGCTGTCGTCGGACGAGCGCCCGGCGGTGTCGGCGGTCCTGCCGGACCGCCCGGAGCTGCCGGTGGTGCGCTCGGCCGTCGCGAGCCGTTCGCCGATCACCTTCGACTACCGCGGGGTCGAGCGCACCGTCGATCCGTGGGGGGTGCTGCTGCGCGGCGGCTTCTGGTACCTCGTCGGTCACGACCACCTCCGGGGCGAGAAGCGCACCTTCCGCATCGATCGAGTCGACGCCGACATCGACGTCGGCGAGCCCGGCTCCTTCGAGCGGCCCGCCGACTTCGATCCGCGCACGGCCTTCCCGGCCGACCCCAAGCAGATCGGCCACTCCTCCGACGACGCGGTCGAGGCCACGGTGCGCATCGACGCCGTGCGCGCCGGCGCGAGCGAGCGCGAGCTGGGCTCCGAGCGCGTCGTCGCCCGCCACGACGACGGCTCGGTCGACCTGCTGGTGCCCGCCACCAACCTCGAGGCCTTCCGGTCGTGGGTGCTCGGCCTCGTCGACCACGCGGTGGTGCTCGGCCCGCCCGCCGTGCGCGACCACGTGATCGGCTGGCTCCGAGCGGTCACGGAGCCGACGGGGGCACGTCGATGAGCCGACCGGGTCCGCGCAACGCCGAGGATCGGCTCCGTCAGCTGCTGGTCATGCTTCCGTGGCTGATGGAGGCGGGCGAGGTGCCGCTGACGCAGGTGGCCTCCCGCTACGGGTTGACCGAGACGCAGGTGGCGAAGGATCTCGAGCTCGTCGCGATGTGCGGCCTGCCCCCCTACGTCGACGAGATGATCGACGTGTTCGTCGACGACGGCACGGTCTACGTCGGGGTGCCGCGCCTGTTCACCCGCCCCCTGCGGCTCACCGCACCGGAGGGCTTCGCGCTCCTGGCGGCGGGGCGGGCCGCGATGGAGCTGCCCGGGGCCGACCCCGAGGGTCCGCTGGCACGCGGCCTCGCCAAGCTGGCCGACGGGCTCGGTCGTGCGGGGGTGGCCGCGCACGCCGACGACACGGCGGGGGTGGCCGTCGACCTCGAGCGGCCGGCGGCGACCGCCGCGGTGCTCGACGCCGTCGGCACGGGCTCGGAGCTCGAGATCGAGTACTACTCGCCGGTGCGCGGCGACGTCGGCGCACGCACGATCGTGCCCCGCCACGTGTTCGTCGACGGCGGGAACTGGTACGTCCTCGCCGACGACGACCGCTCCGGCGAGCGACGCACGTTCCGCATCGACCGGATCGAGTCGATGGAACCCACCGGGCGCCTCCACGATCTCGACCCCGAGGCTCGGGCTCCCGACGCCTTCTTCGCCGACGTCGACGTGCCGCGAGCACGGTTGCGGCTGCGCCCGGCGGCGAGCTGGGTGGTCGAGCGATACCCGGTCGACTCGGTCGAGCCCGTGCCGGGCGGCGATCCGTCGAACGGTGACGACGGCCCGGTCGAGGTCGTCCTCCCGGTCGCCAGCGACTGGTGGCTGAGCCGGTTGCTGGTCCGCCTCGGCCCGGACGCGACCGTCGTCGACCCGCCGGACGCGTCGCACGGCGCCCGCGAGCTCGCGTCGCGGATCCTGGCGGGGTACGACTCGGCCGGGTGAGGATCCGTTCGCCGAGATCGATCGGGTCGCTCGCGATCGGCGCATCGCGACTCGATCACGGGTGTCGGCGGATCGACCACCTCGACGAGCGCTGCGCACGGCTCGGGGCTCGGTCGAGGAAGGGCTCGAGGTCGTGGAGCGTCTCGACGCGCAGGTCGCGCAGCAGGTGCGGGAGGATGGCGCCGGTGGCGCGTGCGTCGTGGAGGGCGTCGTGGGGGCGATCGAGCGCGACCCCGTAGCGGGCGCAGACGTCGCCGAGGCGGTGGGAGCACCGACGGTCGGGGTCGAGGCGACGCGACATCCGCAGCGTGCACAACCGGCGCTCGAGCCGGGCGAGCTCGCTCGTCGGCCGGCGCCGTGCCGCCCGCTCCAGGAACGCTCCGTCGAAGCGGGCGTTGTGCGCCACGAACATCGAGTCCCCGAGCCGGTCGCCGAGCTCGGCGACGACGCTGGCGAGCCGGGGGGCGTCGCGCAGCATCGGCCGGGTGATCCCGTGCACGTCGCTGGGGCCGACTCGACCGAGCGGCCAGCGCAGCTTGACGAAGGTCTCCCACTCGTCGTGGACCGTGCCGTGCGCGTCGACGGTGACCATCGCGACCTGGAGGATCCGGTGCCGCTCGGCGCGCAACCCGGAGGTCTCGAGGTCGACGACGGCGAAGCGGGGGAGCCCCATCCCGCTCACGATACGCGTGGGGTGCGTCGGTCGCCGCCGTCTCCCGGTCGGATCGCGGCGACGGCCCGGCGAGGTGCGGATCGCCGCCTCGGACGGGGTCGGCTCAGCTCGCGGGCTTGTGGTGGCGGGCCCGGATCCCGATCGGAGCCGACACCGTGAAGCCGGCGAGGTGCCGGTCCTCCTCCGACTCGCCGGCCCAGTAGCCGTACTCGCGGTGATCGCGGGCGAAGGCGCGGCACGGGCGGGCCACCGGGCACTCGTCGCACAACCGCTGGGCCTTGGTCTCGCGCCGCGCCCGCGCCTGGGGGCGTTCGGCCTTGGGAGCGAAGAAGAGCCGCGTCTCACCCTTGCACGCGGCGTCCTCGCGCCAGCTGAGGTCGTCGGCATCCGCCGGGTCGGCCTCGGATCGTCGCTCGGACTCGATCAACGTGGTCAGCACTCCTCGCTCGCTGTGGTCGACGGCGAGGGGGCGACCTCACCGACAACAATTTAGCACTAAATCACGCCGGTGCGACCCGCGCTCGCCGACGGTTCGCGCCGTCCGGGTGGATCGCTCGGACGAGTTCGCCTCCAGGCGCCGGGCCCGGGAGGGGGCGGGGAGCGGGCGGGCCGAGCCGGGCGCGGCCTACAGGAGCTCGGCGGCCAGGCTGGCGACGTCGCTGCGCTCGCAGGCGGTCAGCGTGATGTGGCCGAAGCAGCGCTGGTCGGCGAAGGCCGAGGTGAGCACGCTGAGGGCGTTGTTCGACTCGCCGAGGTAGGGGGCGTCGATCTGGCTGGTGTCGCCGGTGAAGATCACCTTCGTCCCGTCGCCGACTCGGGTGAGGATCGTCCGCAGGGTGGTGGGCTCGAGGTTCTGCGCCTCGTCGATCAGCACCATCTGGCGATGCAGCGAGCGACCGCGCAGGAAGGTGACCGACTCGAGCGAGAGCTGCCCCCGGTCGGTGAGCTCGTCGATCAGGCGTCGGGCGTCGGAGGTGCTGCCCTGGTCCGCCAGCGCGACGATCGCGTCGTGGATCGCCGACATCCACGGGTCGAGCTTCTCGTCGAGCCCGCCGGGCAGGAAGCCGACCTCGGCGCGCCCGACCGGGACGAGCGGGCGGTAGATCGCCATGCGCTCGTAGCGCTGCTGCTCGACGACCATCTCGAGTCCGGCGGCGATCGCGAGGAGCGTCTTGCCGGTCCCCGCGCGACCGTCGAGGGCGACCACCGAGATGTCGGGGTCGAGCAGCAGCTCCAGGGCGAAGCGCTGCTCCTTGTTGCGCGGTCGCAGACCCCACGGTTCGCACGGGCCGTTGGGGAGCAGCACGAACTCGTCGCCCACGCTGCGCACGAGCGCCGACTGCGACCCGCAGCGCAGGACGGCGAACTCGTTCTCGCGCAGTCGATCGGCGGGGGAGACCACGGCGTCGAGGGCGATCGCGCCCGCGGCGTAGAGGCAGTCGATCGTCTCGTAGGTGGCGTCGATCGTCGACCACCCGACCGCGGCCACCGAGCGCTCCGAGCGGACCGGCGAATGGGCCGCCGCGCTGACGCCGAGGTGAGCCGCCTTGATCCGCAGGGCGGCGTCGTTGCTGACCATCGTGGTCGGCCCGTTGTCGGCCTGGCCGATCGCCGCTCCGATGATGCGGTTGTCGGGCACGGCCGGATCGAGCCCGTGCTCGACCAGGAGGTGCTTGCGGATGTTGTTGATCTCGATCTGGAGGGTCGCGGTCCCGGTCCCCGTCGGCACGGGCTGGGCGAGCGATCCGCCGTGCTCGACGCGCAGCTCCTCGAGGGTGCGCAGCGCGGAGCGCGCCGCCCGTCCGACGTCGTCGGTGCGGCTCTTCAGCCCGTCGAGCTCCTCGACCACCGTCAGCGGGACGACGACGTCCGCGTCGGCGAACTCGAGCACGCAGCTCGGATCGGCGATCAGCACCGAGGTGTCGAGCACGAGTCGGCTCCGCGTCGCCGTCCCGTTCGGATCGACCCCCCGTGGGTCGGGGGCCCCGGACCCTCCGTCGTCGGCGTCGGGTCGGGATTCGATGAGGTCGGTCACCATCACTCCTGGAGAGTCGGTCGTGGACGTTCGATGTGATCGTACGACGGCTCCCGGGTCCGGCGGGCGCGGTGCGCCCGCCATCGTGAGGAGTCCGCCGATCCCTGTTGTACCCGACCTCTCGACGCACGGCGCGGATGGCGGGGGTCGGCGCGAGGCGCGCCGCTGCGTCGGTCCGCCCCCACGACCCCGTCGGCCGTGGCGGACCGTGGGAGGATCGACCGATGGCCGCCGCCGACCACCCCGCTCGCCACGGTGGGGGCGACCCGACCGATCCGGCCGAGGCGTGCGTGTTCTGCCGCATCGCGTCGACGGACGAACCCGCCGAGATCGTGTTCGCCGACGACGTCGCCGTGGCCTTCCTCGACGTCCGCCCGCTCTTCGTCGGTCACACGCTCGTCATCCCGCGCCGCCACCTCGTGACCCTCGCGGACCTCGACGACGTCGGGCCGTTCTTCGAGCGCGTGCGCGCGATCAGCGCCGCGATGCCGGCGGCGCTGGGCAGCCAGGGGACCTTCGTCGCGAACAACAACGTGGTCAGCCAGAGCGTCGCCCACCTCCACGTGCACGTCGTGCCGCGCACCCGAGGTGACGGGCTGCGCGGGTTCTTCTGGCCGAGGACCAGCTACGCCGACGGCGAGATGGCCGCCACCGGGGTCGTCCTGCGCGACGCGCTCGGCGACGTCGCAGGCGCGGCCGACTGACGACCGACCGGCTCGGCGATCCCACGCGGGACCGCGCTCGTGCGTTCGCGCCGGGCCACGCGGGTCAGTCCCCGCACGGCCCCGAGACGGTGCTCGTTGCAACCGCAACGAGATCGGTGCTTGCGCCCGACCGGTCGGGCAAGTGACATGGATGTCGTTCCACCCCCTAGGGTGGTCGGTACGGCCCCGGCGTCCTCGCCGGGGTGAACAGCACAGACCACGGAAGAGAGCTCCACACATGGCAACCAAGGCAGAAATGATCGACTCGGTGGCGAACGCCGCGGGACTGTCGAAGTCGGACACGGAGAAGGCGCTCGGTGCGTTCTTCGATCACGTGGTCACCGAGACCAAGGGCGGTGAGGCCGTGACGTGGCCGGGCTTCGGCAAGTTCAGCACGACCGAGCGCAAGGCGCGCAAGGGTCGCAACCCCCAGACGGGCGAAGAGGTCGACATCAAGGCCTCGACGGCGATGAAGTTCTCGTCGAGCTCCGCTCTCAAGGAAGCCCTCAACGGCAAGAAGTGACCTGATGGCAGCAGCGAGGTCCTCCACGTCCACCGAGAAGACGGCGGCGAAGAAGTCGGCGGCGAAGAAGAAGTCGGCGGAGAAGAAGTCGGCCGGCACGAAGGCCGCGAGCGGGAAGGTCACGGCGAACCGGGCCGCGAGCGAGAAGTCCGCGGGCGAGAAGACGTCGGCGAAGAACGCTGCTGCGAAGAAGGCGACCGCGAAGAAGGCCGGCGCGAGGAAGGCGGTGAGCAAGAAGGCGACCGCGAAGAAGGCGACCGCGAAGAAGGCCGGCGCGAAGAAGGCGACCGCGAAGAAGGCGACCGCCAAGAAGGCCGGCGCGAAGAAGGCGACCGCGAAGAAGGCGACCGCGAAGAAGGCCGGCGCGAAGAAGGCGACCGCCAAGAAGGCGACCGCCAAGAAGGCGACCGCCAAGAAGGCCGGCGCGAAGAAGGCGACCGCGAAGAAGGCGACCGCGAAGAAGGCGACCGCGAAGAAGGCGACCGCCAAGAAGGCGGCGGGACGCGAGGCGATCACGGCGGACGCCGGCCCGCAGGCGGCGAAGGATCTCGCCGGTCCCGATTCCGTCGCAAAGGAGCGTTCGGCGCGCACCTGACGCCCCGGCGTCGGCGGTCGCCGCCCGCACCGGATCGGTGCGTCGTGATCCGTCGATCGACGCCGGGGCGCTGGTCGCCTCGGCGTCGACGCGCAGCTCGCAGCTCGCAGCTCGCCGACCCTCCCGGCGGGCCGTCCGGGACGCCGACGGCCGGTCAGAGCCGGTCGATCAGGGCGAACACCTCGGCTGCCGCCATGTCGTGCGGAGCGCCGAGCGCGGTGAGGCGCTCCCGGATCCGCGACCGGAACGCGTCCAGCTCCGAGGCGTCGGCGGCCCCCATCGTCGACTCGAACTGGCTCTCGTGCGCCTCGAGGGCGTGCAGCTTCACGTCGAGCGACGTCGACACGTCCTCGACGTGATCGGGTCGGTCGGCCTCCCACAGCAGGAGGGCGTCGGGGCGGTGGTGGGCGACGCCCTGATCGGGGAAGAAGTGGGGATCGCGAGCCGCCACGATCCCCTCGCACGCGAGGAGACCGGCGTGGCGGTGGTCCGGGTGCAGTCGGTACCGCTTCCACGGGTCGTGGCCCAGCACGACCGACGGCCGCAGCTCGCGGATCGCGCGTGCGACCTCGGCTCGCTCGGCGAGGCCGCTCTCGAGCTCGCCGTCGACGTGGTCGAGGAAGCGCACCTCGCCGGCGGTGGAAGGGGCGAGGCGACGAGCTGCCTCGCGCTGCTCGTCGCGGCGACGTTCGGCGAGCGCGGCGACGTCGGCGCCCACGTCCCAGGTGCCCTTGGACCCGTCGGTGCACACCAGGTGGTGGACCACGCACCCCTGCGCCGCCCACTTGGCGAGCAGACCTCCGCACCCGAACTCGACGTCGTCGGGGTGAGCGCCGATCGCCAGCGCGGATTCGGGGGCGTCGAGGTCGGACGTCCACTCGACGCCGTCGCTCATCGACGGGGGTTGTCCGGGATCGTTGGGAGCCATGCGGGCAGGACCTCTCTGAGCAGCGGGTGGTTCAGGTCGTCGGGGGTGTCGACGTCCAGCGACAGGTGGGGGTCGAGGCGCACCTCGATCGGCAGCGTCGAGACCGAGCGCCGGTGCCGGACGTACGACCCGGGACCGTAGCTCGCCGCCACCGGGGTCGCCGTGGGGAACGACATCACGTTCGTGCCGTCACGGCGGCGGTCGGGGACGAAGGTCGCGGTCCCCTCCCGGGCGACGTCGAGCAACCGCTCGGGGAGGGGCAGGTCCGCGTGGGCGACCACGACGTGATCGAACCCGGCACGTCCGATCGCGGCCACGCCGTCGTCGACCGCCCCGTTGAGACCGCGCCCCACGGTCCACACGACCTCGGCGCCGAGGTCGTCGGCCCAGCGCCGGACCTCGGGGTCGTCGCACGCGACGTGCACCGTCACGGATCGGGCCGCGGCGACGACCCGCTCGGCCATCCAACGGGCCAGGCGAGCGCGGTCCCCCGCGCTGAGCACCGGTGCGAGCCGCCCCTTGGCGTCGCCGAACGCCTTGATCGGTACGAGCGCAGCGACGTCCACGCGGCGAGTGTAGGAACCGACGGCGTGCGCGGAGCTACGGTCGGCCGGCAGGGGGTCGCCCAGCGACCACGACGAACCGGGGGGACGGATGTCGGATGGCGAGCGGGGTGGGTCGTTCCACGTCGGGGTGATCGGAACGGGGTCGTGGGGGACGACGATGGCCGCGCTGACCTGCGCCAACGCGCCGACGACGCTGTGGGCGCGACGCCCCGAGCTCGCGCAGCGGATCAACGAGGAGCGATCCAACGACGAGTACCTCGACTCCTTCGAGCTGCCCGAGGCGCTCGTCGCCTCGAGCTCGCTCGACGAGGTCGTCACCACGGCGGACGTGATCGTGATGGCGGTCCCATCGCACGGCTACCGGGAGGTGGCGCGCCGGGTGGCCGAGCACCTGCGGCCGTGGGTCCCGGTCGTCACCCTGGCGAAGGGCCTCGAGCGCGAGACGCAGCAGCGCATGAGCGAGATCACCGCCGAGGAGATGCCCGGCCACCCGGTGGCCGTGCTCACCGGGCCCAACCTGGCGCGCGAGATCATGGGCGGCCAACCCGCCGCGAGCGTGGTCGCGATCGACGACGAGCGGATCGCCCGTGAGCTGCAGCGGCTCTTCACGCGACCGGCTCTGCGCGTCTACACGAACCCCGACGTCGTGGGGTGCGAGGTCGCCGGGGTCGTCAAGAACGTGATCGCGATCGCCTCGGGGATGGCCCGGGGCATGGGGTTCGGCGACAACACCCGCGCCACCCTGATCACCCGTGGGCTCGCCGAGATGACCCGTCTCGGCGAGGCGCTCGGAGGGGACCCCGCCACCTTCGCCGGCCTGGCGGGGATGGGCGACCTGATCGCCACCTGCTCCTCCACGCAGAGCCGCAACAACACCGTCGGACGTCGCCTCGGCGAGGGGGACTCGATCGACGAGATCGTCGAGTCGACGAACATGGTCGCCGAGGGGGTCGGGTCGTCGCCGAGCGTGCTCGACCTCGCACGCCGCAACGGCGTCGAGATGCCGATCACCGAGCAGGTCGTGGCGGTCTGCCACGAGGGCCGCACCGCGCCCGACGCCCTGGGAGCTCTGATGGAGCGCGACGCGACGAGCGAGGTGGAGTAGGGCGGGGCGAGCGAACCGCCGACGTGGCCACGGCGGAGGAGGTCGCGGCGGCGCGGGAGCGATCGACGACGGCTGCACGAGCGCGGCGGCGCACCGGGCGACGTGGTGCGGTCGAGCGGGACCACGTGTCCGTCCGGGCGCTGCGCTGGTTGAATCGTCCCGGTGAGCTCCGACCGGTCGACGTCCGCCACCGCCGGGGCCGACCACGATCCCTCCGGGGACGTCACGATCGGCGTGACGGGCCGCCGCGAGCGCTGGTCGGTCTCACCGTGGGGATCCGTCACCTCGTGGTCCGCGCCCGATGCGCCGGCGCTCGACTGGTTCGTCGCCGCCGACGACCGGTGGCACGTCCCGTCGCGCGAGCCGACCGTGCGCCGGCGCCGGGTCGAGGGGACACCGGTGCTCGAGACGCGGCTGCGGATCCCCGACGGAGACGCGGTCCAGCGGATCTGGGCGGTGCCCGACGCCGGCGGCGGGGTCGTCGTCGAGTTCGAGAACGAGTCGCCGATGCCGGTCGCGGTCGCGGTGTCGGGCCCCGAACTGCTCACGGACCGGCCGCCGTCGGATGTCGAGGTCCGCGGCATCGAGCTCGACCCGGGCGCGGTCGTGCTGCCGGTGGGGCACCGTGCCACGGTGCGAACGGGGATCGGGTTCGCCGGCGCCCGCCCCACGCTCGCGAACCTCCCGCCCGCCGATGCGGTGGTGCGTGGCTGGGCCGGCCGGGCCCGAGGCGCGAGCCACCTGGTGCTCCCCGACGAGGCGCTCGTCGAGGCGGTCGTCTCCGCACGGTGCGATCTGCTCCTCGACGGGCCGGTCGAGCCCGCCCACGACCCGATCGGGTTCCTGCTCGACGTCGGCGAGCTCGTCCGCTGCGGCGACCCCGCGGACGACTGGCTCGTCGAGGTGGTCTCCCCGACCGAGCGGGTCGCCCGGTCCGTGACGAGGCGCCGCGGAGCGCCGATTCCGTCCGAGCGCGGCGGTCCCGTCGTGCGCGACGCGATCGCCGCGGCGCGCCTGGTGGCCGCCCGCGCCGGTGACGAGCGCGCGGTGGGCGACATCGACGCCCTGTGGGCGCGCATCGGAGCCGCGGCGCCCGCCACGCCGGCTGCGAGCGCGGGCGCGCTCGCCTCGGGCGACCCCACCTCGCTCGCCTCGCTCCGGCGGTCCGCCTCGGTGGGGCGCTTCGTCCGGGCGGTGGAGCGGCGGCTGGCGTCCGACGGGCGTCTGCTGGTCGGCGGGATGCCGTCGGCGTGGCTCGGCCGGGACCTCGAGGTCCACCACGTCCCGACCGGGTTCGGTTCGTCCGTGTCGTACGCGCTGCGTTGGCACGGTGAGCGACCGGCGGTCCTGTGGGAGCAGCACGGGGAGCGGACGGTGACGCTCAGCGCCCCCGACGTCGATCCCGGTTGGACGAGCGAGGAGTCGTCGGGTGAGGCGCTGTGGGCGGTCCCGCCGACAGCGGCACGGGCGCGGCGTTCGATCCCGCTCGGGGGCGGGGTGGCGCCCGACCGGTCCGACGAGACCGGTCGGCCAGGTGGGTCGAGCGACTCCGGCGGGAGCTTCACGTGACGGGGGCGCGAGCGTGGTGACGCGTCGACGGCCGGGCCGCAGGGTGGCGTCGTCGGTGCGGCGGGCTCCCACCCGCGAGATCGAGAAGGCGATGTGGGCCCTCGGCCACGACCAGGTGGTGGGGATCGACGAGGTCGGCCGGGGGTCGTGGGCCGGGCCGCTGATGGTCGGCGCCGCCGTCCTGCCGCGCGAGACCCGGGTCAACGGCATCCGCGACTCCAAGCTGCTCACCGAGGCGCGCCGTGAGTTCCTGTTCGACCGCATCGCGTCGTGGTGCACCACGTGGGCGGTCGGCGCCGTGAGCCAGGTCGAGTGCGACCGGATGGGGATGTCGGCCGCGCAGAAGCTGGCGACCCGCCGGGCGATCGATCAGCTCGACGTCGTCCCCGACGTCGCGGTGACGGACGGGACGTGGGACTTCGTGTCCCCCGCGGTCGAGAACGTGGAGCTCGCGGTCAAGGCCGACCTGCGCTGCGTGAGCGTCGCCGCGGCGAGCATCCTCGCCAAGGTCGTCCGCGACCGAGAGATGCGCCGCTGGGCCGAGCACTACCCGCACTGGTCGTTCGACACGAACAAGGGCTACCCGTGCCCCGTCCACAAGGCCGCGCTCCAGGGGTACGGACCCTCGGCGATCCATCGCCGGACCTGGGTGTTCATGGACAACTACGTCCCGTGGACCGCGATCCGTCGCACGCCGCCGGTCGGCCAGACCGCCCTGTTCTGACCTCGCCGGCGAGTCGGGGTGGGGCGCCGGGATCGGACCGGGTCGGACCTCAGAGGACGGCGTCGACGGCCCGCACGAGGAGCCAGACGCCGAGCAGCACGGCGGCGACGGTGATCGCGAGGAGCGAGACCACCACGATCGCCGAGATGCCCAGGGCGGCGATCGACGACCGCCGGGTGCGTGCCGGCTCGGCGAGCTCGGCGCGCAGGAGCGCCACGTTGCGCGAGTTCGACTTCCAGACGAAGTCGAACGCGTCGCCGAGGAACGGGACGACACCGACGAGCGACTCGATCAGCACGTTGCCGACCATCCGGCCCACGGTCGGCAACGAGACCCCCTGGTGCACCGCGGTGACGATGACGACGGTGGAGGCGACGAGCCCGGCGCCGTCGCCCAGCCCCGGCACCATCCCGATCGCGCCGTCGAGCCCGACTCGTCGATCGGTGCCGGGGACGCGGATCGAGTCGTCGAGCAACCACGCCAGGCGTTCGACGAACGGGGGCACGGGCCGGCCGGCATCGGATCTCGCCGTCTCGCCCCGTCGCCGGCCGGTGGTCCGCTCGCCCGGGACGGCGCCGAGCTCGAGCTCGGGCGCCTCGTCGGCGGAGGACGTCGAGGCGTCGCCGGTCACGTGCGTGCCTCGCGCCACGCCCCCGTCGACCACAGCGCCCAGGCGACGAGCACCGGCTGGAAGAGGAGGCGACCGAAGCGCTTCGCGTCGGAGTCGAGGCCGAACGCGTCGGTGCCCTCCAGCCACTGCGCGACGTTGCCCGGGAACACCCCGACGAAGAACGCCGCCGCGATCCAGCCGATCTTCGCCCGACGCTCACCGGCGAGGACGAGCGCGAGACCCAGCAGGATCTCGACGACGCCGGACACGACGACGACGCGATCCTCCTCGACCGGAACCCAGCTCGGGACCTGGGCCCGGAACTCCCTGCGCAGGAACGTCAGGTGACCGGTCCCGGCCCCGACGAGGCTGGCGCCGAGCGCCCAGCGGGCGACCGCCCGGATCGTCGAGGTCATCGGCCGACGCACCTCGGCGCATCGTGCTCACTCACGCGACGTCCGCGGTGGAGTCGAGCTCGGACAGGAAGCGCGCCGCCCAGCCGCGCACGTCGCTCTTGCGGATCTGGTCGCGCAGGCCGGCCATCCGGCTCCGCCGCTCGTGGCGGTGCATCTCGACGGCTTCGACGATGGCGTCCTGGAGGGCGTGGTCGTCGTGGGGGTTGACGAGCACCGCATCGGTGAGCTCGTCCGCGGCGCCGGCGAACTCCGACAGCACGAGCACCCCGTCGCCGTCGATGTGGGCCGCGCTGTACTCCTTGGCGACCAGGTTCATGCCGTCGCGGAACGGGGTGACGATCATCACGTCACCGGCGCGGTAGAGGGCGACGAGCTCGTCGTAGGGGAGCGTCTGGTACAGGTAGTGGACGACGGGCAGCCCGATGCGGCTGAAGCGTCCGTTGATCTCGCCGACCATCCGCTCGATCTGCGCCCGCTCGTCCTGGTAGTGCTCGACCGCCTCGCGCGTCGGGGTCGCGATCTGCACGAGCACGTGGCGGGTGGGGTCGAGGCGCCCGTCCTCGAGGAGCTGCGCGAACGCCCGCAGCCGCAGTCCGATCCCCTTGGTGTAGTCCAGCCGGTCGACGCCCAGCATGATCACCTCGGGGTCGCCCAGGCGCGCCCGGATCTGGCTGGTCCGCTGGCGAGTCGCGCGACCGGCGGCGATCTCCTCGACCTCGGCCACGTCGATCGAGATCGGGAAGACGCCGACGCGGCTGCGGCGCCCGTCGTGGAGGATCGCGTCGCCGTCGACCTCGGCGCCGAGGAGCTGCTGGGCGGCGGCGGTGAAGTTGGCGGCCCCCATCGGGCGTTGGAACCCGACGAGGTCGCAGCCGAGGAGCCGCCGCACGATCTCGTCACGCCAGGGCAGGCGGGTGAACAGCTCGACCGGGGGGAACGGGATGTGCAGGAAGAAGCCGATCACGAGATCGGGGCGCAGCTCGCGCAACCGCCCGGGAGCGAGCTGGAGCTGGTAGTCGTGGATCCACACGACCGAGCCCTCGGGCGCCACCTGCGCGATGGCGTCGGCGAAGCGGTCGTTCACCCGGCAGTAGGCGTCCCACTGGTCGCTGTCGAAGGTCGACTCGCGCAGCGCGTCGTGGTACAGCGGCCACAGCGCGTCGTTGGAGAACCCCTCGTAGTAGAGCTCCATCTCCTCGGCGCTGATCGGGACCGGGTGGAGGTCGACCCCCTCGACCTCGAACGGGTCGACGTCGTCGCCGCTGTCGCCGGTCCAGCCCACCCAGGTCCCCCCCGACTCGCGCAGCATCGGGTACAGCGCTCGCACGAGCCCGCCGGGCGATGGCGCCCACCCGTCGTCGGTGCGCATCACCGGGAGGCGGTTGGCCGCGACGACGATGGGACGGTCGATGGGGGCCGCCTCGTCGACGGCGGGTGGCGCGGTCGCCTCGGTGGCGAGGCGAGCGCGACGCTCGACCGTGGTCTCACCGCCGGCATCGGTGGGTCGTGCTCCGCTCATGGTCGACAGGATGACACGCGATCGCGGCTTCGGCACCGATCAGCGCGCCGTCGGCGCGACGGTCCGCGCGAGCGCGGCGTGATCGGTTCAGGCTCGCTCGAGCGCCGCGCCGAGGTCGTCGACGAGGTCGGAGGAGTCCTCGATGCCGACCGAGAGGCGGATCAGGTCGTCGGGCACCTCGAGCGGCGAGCCGGCGGCGGAGGCGTGGGTCATCGCGGCCGGGTGCTCGATCAGGCTCTCGACCGCGCCGAGCGACTCGGCGAGGGTGAAGACCGAGGTCGTATCGGCGACGCGCATCGCCGCCTCGCGGCCGGCGGCGAGGGTGAACGACACCATCCCCCCGAAGTCGCTCATCTGCTTGGCGGCCGCGGCGTGGCCGGGGTGGTCGGGGAGCTGGGGGTACAGCACGCGGTCGACGGCGGGGTGCGCGACCAGCAGGTCGACGATCGCGCGGGCGTTCCGGCAGTGGCGATCCATCCGCACCGCCAGGGTCTTCACGCCGCGCAGCACCAGGTAGCAGTCGAAGGGTGCGGGGACCGCTCCGGCGGCGTTCTGGGTGAACGAGATCCGTTCCGAGAGCGAGGCGTCGTCGACCGCGACGAAGCCCCCGACCACGTCGCTGTGGCCGCCGAGGTACTTCGTCGAGGAGTGGACCACGATGTCGGCGCCGAGGGTGATCGGTCGCTGCAGGTACGGGGTGGCGAAGGTGTTGTCGACGACGAGCAGGGCCCCGCGCTCGCGCGCCACGTCGGCGATCGCCTCGATGTCGACGCAGGTCAGCAGGGGGTTGGTCGGGGTCTCGAGCCACACCATCGCGGTGTCGTCGGGCCAGCCGTCGCGCAGCGCGTCGACGTCGGTGAGGTCGACAGCGCTCCACTCGATGCCGAGCGGGGCCCACACCCCGGAGATGAGGCGGAAGGTGCCGCCGTAGGCGTCGTTGCCGAGCAGCACCCGCTGCCCCGGGCGCAGCAGGCGCAAGATGTTGTCCTCGGCGGCGAGGCCGCTCGCGAACGACATCCCGAACCGCGCCTGCTCGAGCGAGGCGATCTGGGTCTCCATCGCCGTCCGGGTCGGGTTGCCCGAGCGGGAGTACTCGTACCCCCGGTGGTTGCCGACGCCGTCCTGCGCGAACGTGGTCGACAGCGAGATCGGGGTGACCACGGCCCCGGTGGCGGGGTCGGGGTCCTGACCGGCGTGGATCGCACGGGTGGAGAACCCGGCGAGCTCGGACCCGGACTCGGACTCGAGGTCGCCCATCAGGCGCCGGTCGTCGGCAGGTCGGTGCCGGGCAGCTCGGTGCCCTCGGCGACCGAGGTGAAGTACGACAGCAGGTCGGTGCGGGTCAGCACGCTGAGCGGGCGACCTCCGGAGAGCACGAGCAGCGCGGGCGTCGTCTCCAGCATCTGGACGGCGAGCTCGACCTCCTGGCCGACCCCGATCGTGGGCAGCTTCGCCCCCATCACCTTCTCGACCTCGGTGCTCATCGCCCCGGGATCGCGGTGGATCGTCTCCATCAGCTCGAGCTCGTCCACCGATCCCGACACCTCGGCGTTGGCGAACGGCGGGGTGTTCTTGCACACCGGGAGCTGGCTCACCCCGTTGGCGCGCATGATCTCGATCGCCTCGCTCACCGGCTGCGTCGGGTTGACGTAGAGCAGGTTCTCGATCGAGGCGTTGCGTGCGTCGAGCACCGCACCCACGCACTGATCGCACCGGCGGAGGAACCCGAAGTTGGCCATCCACTCCTCGTTGAACACCGACGACAGGTAGCCGCGCCCCGAGTCGGGGTTGAACACCACGACCATGTCGTCGGGGTCCGCCTCGCGGGCGACGCGGATCGCGGCGGCGACGGCCGTGCCGCCCGACCCCCCGATCAGGATCCCCTCGGTCTGGCTCACGTGGCGCGCGGTGAGGAAGCTCTCCTCGTCGCTGATCGCGATGACCTCGTCCCACAGGTCGCCGTCGTAGGCGGCGGGGAAGAAGTCCTCGCCGACCCCCTCGACGAGGTACGGACGTCCCGAGCCCCCGGAGAACACCGATCCCTCGGGGTCTGCGGCGATGATCCGGATGTCGGGGTTCTGCGACTTGAGGTAGCGGCCGGTCCCGGTGATCGAGCCGCAGGTGCCCGCCCCCGCGACGAAGTGGGTGATCCGCCCGGCCGTCTGGCGCCAGATCTCCGGGCCGGTCGTCTTCACGTGGGCGACGGCGTTGTGGGGGTTCTGGTACTGGTTCGGGCGGAAGGCGTCTCGCTCGGCGGTCAGGCGCTCGGCGACCTTGTAGTAGCTCTGCGGGTCCTCGGGGGCGACCGCGACCGGGCAGACGACGACCTCGGCGCCGTAGGCGCGCAGCAGGTCGACCTTCTCCTTGCCCGCCTTGTCGGTCATCACGAACACGCACGAGTAGCCGCGCTGCGCGGCGACGATCGCGAGCCCCACCCCGGTGTTGCCGCTCGTCGGTTCCACGATCGTGCCACCGGGACGAAGCTCCCCGCTCGCCTCGGCGGCGAGGATCATCTCGAGCGCGGGGCGGTCCTTGGACGAGCCGCCCGGGTTCGTCACCTCGTGCTTCATCACGAGGCTGCACTCGATGCCCTGCTCCTCGCTGATGCGGCGCATGCGCACCATCGGGGTCTCGCCGATCAGGTCGAGGATCGAGTCGGCGATCTCCGTCCCCTCGAGGGCGGGGTGACGTTCGTCGGTCATCCCCCGACGTTAGGTCACGGGGCCCCGGGTGCGCACCTGGGGCCGCCGGCCCGACTCAGCTCGCCGCGTGGGCGTCGTCGGGGAGCAGGTGGGGCGCGTGCTCGGCGAGGTGGGCGACGAGGTCGCGGGCGCTCGGGTTGACCATCGCGGTGTCGCCGACCACGACCGTCGGCACCGTCTCGTTGCCGTTCGCGTGGAGGCGCACCACCTCGGCCTGGCTCGGGTCGTCCCAGATGTCGTGCTCGACGCGCTCGACGCCGAGGCGGTCGAGCTGGTTGCGCAGCGAGGAGCAGAACCCGCACCCCGGCCGCCAGTAGAGATCGATGCGGTCGGGCACGGAGGAGGCCATGGCACGAGGCTAGGAATCGCGCGTCCCGGTGCGGCGGGGACGTGACCGATTTCCGACCCGCGCAGCCCGCGCGCCGGTGGTCACCGGGCCCGAGCGCCGCCTGCCATCATGGAGGCGTGGCGCACCTGGGGCTCGTGACGATCGTCGTCGACGACTACGACCGAGCGAAGCGACACTACGTGCAGGACCTCGGCTTCAGCCTGGTCGACGACATCGACCAGGGCGAGGATCGACGATGGGTGGTCGTGTGCCCCGCCGGGGTCGAGCGCGACCTGTCGGCGACCCACCTCCTGCTCGCGCGCGCCGACTCCGCCGACCAGCGGGCGAGGATCGGCGACCAGACCGGCGGCCGGGTCGGGTTCTTCCTGCACACCGACGACTTCGACATGGAGCACACGGTCCTCAGCCAGCGCGGCGTCGAGTTCGAGGAGGAGCCGCGCGACGAGCCCTACGGGAGGGTCGCGGTGTTCCGCGACCTCTACGGGAACCGGTGGGACCTGATCGAGACCATCGCCTCGCAGATCTGACCGCGCGCCGCGGGCGTGCGGTGCGCCGCCGCACGGATCGATCGACGAGATCGACCGGTCTCGGGTGGTTGGGCGCCGGGCGCGACGGGGAGGCTCGGCCGATGACGCCCTCGCGCGACGATCCGCTCGCCGCCCGCCTGTCCGCTGTCCTCGACGCCGACGTCGTGCGCCTCGCCCGCGTCGGGGGCGGTGACGTGGCCGACGCGCGGCGCGTCGAGCTCGCCGACGGGCGCACCCTGTTCGCGAAGACCCACCGCGATCCTCCGCCGCGCTTCTTCCACACCGAGGCCGACGGCCTGCGCTGGATGGCCGAGGCCGGGGCGCTCGCGGTCGCGGACGTCGTCGCGGTCGAGGAGTCGCTGCTGGTGCTCGGGTGGATCGACGAGGGACGCCCGACGGCGGGCACCGAGCCCGACCTCGGCCGTGGTCTCGCCCGACTCCACCGCGCCGGCGCCCCGAGCTTCGGTCGCGAGGACCGGCGCACGACGGGGAGCCGTGCCCTGCCGAACGATCCGTGCGCGACGTGGGCGGAGGGGTACGCCACGAACCGGTTGCTCCCGCTCGCCCGCCTCGCCGCGGACGGCGCGGCGCTCCCCTCGTCGGCGGTGGCGCGCCTCGAGTCGGTAGCCGGTCGTCTCGACGGCGTCGGCGCCGCGGACGAGCGGCCCGCCCGCCTGCACGGCGACCTGTGGGCGGGCAACCGCCTCGTCGACACCGACGGTCGGAGCTGGCTGATCGACCCGGCCGCGCACGGCGGCCACCGCGAGTTCGACCTCGCGATGATGCAGCTCTTCGGCGGGTTCTCGCCCGAGTGCTTCGATGCCTACGACGAGGAGTTCCCCCTCGCCGAGGGCTGGCGCGATCGTGTTCCGCTCCACCAGCTCGCCCCGCTGGCGGTGCACGCGATCAAGTTCGGGGGGAGCTACGCGGCGGCGACCGAGCGGGCGCTCGACGCGGCCGAGCGCGTCCTGTGAGCCACGCCGCGTCGCTCGTCGGCGACGCGGCGCCCCGACGTCGCTGGCAGACTCGGGGGATGGGTCCTCCGACGCTCGACGCCTCCGTCTACCTCGACCGCCTCGCCCGGGTCCGATCCGCGATGGACGACCGCGGGGTCGACGTCGTGATGCTGTCGGTCGGCCACGACCTGCCGTACCTGACCGGGTACACCGCGATGCCCCTCGAGCGGCTGACGATGCTCGTCGTCCCCCGAGGAGCGGAGGCGACCCTGGTCATCCCCGGCCTCGAGGCCGCGCGCGTCGTCGAGCAGCCCGGTGTGTTCGAGCTGGTCCCGTGGGCGGAGACGCAGGACCCGACCGAGCTGGTCGCGGACCTCGTCGGCGGTGCGCGGACCATCGCCGTCGGTGACCAGATGTGGGCGCGGTTCTTGGTCGAGCTGCTCCACCACCTCCCCGACGTGGCGTGGACCCGGGCGGTCGACGTCGTCGGCGCGCTGCGGATGAGCAAGGACGCCGTCGAGATCGACGCCCTCGCCGCCGCCGGGGCGGCGGTGGACCGCATCGCCGGGGAGCTGCAGCGCGGCGAGATCCCCCTCGTCGGGCGGACCGAGGCCGAGGTCTCGGCCCACCTCGGTCGACGGATCGTCGAGGAGGGCCACCAGAAGGTGAACTTCGCGATCGTCGCGGCCGGGGAGAACGCGGCCAGCCCCCACCACCACGCCGGCGATCGCGTCATCCGGCCCGACGAGATCGTGCTGTGCGACTTCGGCGGGACGATGGACGGCTACTGCTCGGACACGACGCGCTGCGTGTTCACCGGTGAGATCGCCCCCGACGTGGCGGAGGCGTACGCCGTCCTCCACGCGGCTCAGGCCGCCGGCGTCGCCGCTGCGACGGTCGGCACGGCGTGCGAGGACGTCGACCGGGCGGCGCGCGCGGTCATCGACGGTGCCGGGTACGGGGAGTGGTTCATCCACCGCACCGGGCACGGCATCGGCCTCGAGGAGCACGAGGACCCCTACATCGTCGAGGGCAACGACCTCCCGCTCGAAGCCGGTCACGCGTTCAGCATCGAACCGGGGATCTACCTGCCGGGTCGCTGGGGGATGCGCCTCGAGGACATCGCGGTGGCCACCGACGACGGGCCCCGCTCGCTGAACAACTCGGACCACGATCTCGTCTCGGTCTGAGCGCGAGACTGGGTCGATGACGGCGCTCGACGACTCCGACACCCGGCTCCCGTTCTACGTCCGGGGGAACTACGCACCGGTCGCCGACGAGGTCGAGGCGTTCGAGCTCGAGGTCGTGGGCGCGCTGCCTCCCGAGCTCGACGGCCGCTTCGTCCGCAACGGCGCGAACCCGGCCCACGGCGTGCCCAGCCACTGGTTCGACGGCGACGGGATGCTCCACGGCATCCGGCTGCGCGACGGCCGCGCCGAGTGGTACCGGAACCGGTGGGTGCGCACGAAGCTGCTCGCCGGCGAGGAGCGCTTCGATCCCGAGACGTTCGAGTTCGACCTGGCGGCGGGGCGGGCCAACACCCACGTCGTGCGCCACGCCGGTCGGATCCTGGCGCTCGAGGAGGCGAGCCTGCCGAACGAGGTCTCGCCCGACCTCGACACGCTCGGGCCGTTCGACTTCGGCGGGTCGCTCACCACCCCCTGCACGGCGCACCCCCACGTGTGCCCCGAGACGGGCGAGATGCACTTCTTCGGCTACGAGCTGGTGTCCGAGCCGTTCGTGACCTACCACGTGGCCGACGCCGCCGGCCGCATCGTCCACTCCCAGCCGATCGAGGTGCCCGCGCCCGTCATGATGCACGACTTCGCGCTGAGCCGGAACCACGCCGTCTTCCTCGACCTCCCGCTCGTGTTCGACCTCGAGGCGGCGACGTCGGGCGCCGGGATGCCCTTCGCGTGGCGCCCCGACGCCGGGGCACGGGTCGGCCTGGTCGACCGACGGCGGATCGGATCCGGCGAGGCGGTCGAGCCCCGGTGGTTCGAGATCGACGAGTGCTTCGTGTTCCACGTGATGAACGCGTGGGACGAGGAGGGCGGGGACGTGGTGGTCCTCGACGCCGGACGGCACCCGTCGATGTGGAGCTCGGACTCGAGCGCGTTCGAGCCGTGCCACCTGTGGCGGTGGCGCTTCGACCTGCGAACGGGTCGGGTCTCCGGGGAGCAGCTCGACGAGCGCGAGCACGGCTTCCCGCGCATCGACGACCGTCGCACGGGACTCGTCAACCGCGTCGGCTGGGCGGTCACGAACCGCGAGGGCGAGCCCGCCGAGACCGACTCCTCGACCGGCGTGGTGAAGTACGACCTCGAGCGGGGGACGACCGAGTTCCACGACTTCGGGCCCGGGGTGTCGACGTCGGAGGCCGTGTTCGTGCCCGCGTCCGACGACGCCGGCGAGGACGAGGGGTGGGTGATGTCGTACCTGCACGACCGAGCGAGCGGGTCGAGCTCGTTCGCGGTGCTCGACGCCACGGACCTCGCGGCCGACCCGGTCGCCGTCGTCGACCTCCCCCAGCGGGTCCCCCACGGGTTCCACGGGTCGTGGTTCGCCGATTGACCGGCGCGCCGCCCCCGCCCGGGCTCAGCCCTCGGTCGAGAACGCCGAGCGGTCGGGCTCACCGGCGAAGCTCGTCAGCTCGATCCCGACGTCGATCCCCACGAACCGGGCGAGCGGTCCCGATTCGAGGGCGCAGTAGGTCTTGGTGCCGCCGCTGACGTCGACGTCGACGCACACCGCCGGCCGTCCCGCGATGTCGGTCGACGAGCCCACCGGGTCGGCGATGCGCCGGGCGGCGTCCGCGCGCAACCGGGCGGCGAACGCCGGCCCGTAGAACCGGTGCGGGAGCTGCGTGTCGCTGATGCGGGCGTCGTTGAGCCCCTGCTCGCACGTCGAACCGACGAGGTCGCACGTGCGCTGCGTGGACCCGTCGTCGAGGAAGCGGACGGCGCGCGCGTCGTTGGTGACGGTCACCGATCGCCCGAGCTCGTCGTCGACCACGACGAGGGCGGTGGACGAGACGCTGCCGAACAGCGTCTCGATGGAGTAGGAGGCGGTGAACTCGCCGGAGTCGACCGAGTCGAGGCGGGCGAGGACGTCGTCGATCGCCGCGTTGCCGGTGTCGGCCACCGAGACCGTGTCGGGCGGATCGAGCAGGGTCGGACGCTCGCCGAGGGCGCACCCGGTGACGGTCGCCGCCAGCGCGACGCAGGCGAGGATCGCGCGTGGTGTCGCCGGCATGGGTCGCTCAGGCTACGACGCGGGTCCGGCGATCGAGCGCGATCGGCGCTCGTTACGATCCGATCCCGTGATCCGTCTCGACGCCGCCACGGTGCTGCTGCAGTGGGCGACCGGGGGGATGCTGTTCTGCTGGTTCACGACGCGGCGACGGATCGTCGGGACGGGCTACGGGTGGCTGCTGCGCGGGACCTACCTGTGCTTCGCGCTGGGCGCGCTCGCCGCGGGGATCGCGCTCGGCTTCGACCCGGTCCGCGACACGGCGGCGGCGGGCGTCGCGCTGGGGTGCCTCGTGGCGCTGGTCGTGTCGATCGCACGCCGCCGCGCCGGGGTGTCGGGCCAGCGCGCCGAGTTCGACCGACGCAGCGCCCGGGTCGCCGCGATGACCGGGATCGAGCGTGGTGGCGACGACGGCTCGGTGGCGCCGGCGGACGGGAGCGGCCCCGGTGGCGCGGGGCGCGAGTTCGACCCGATCCTCGACCTCGTCCCGGCGATCGTCGGCGCGGTCGGCCTCGTCGCCGCGTCGCTCGACGCCGGCGGCAGCCCCGCGGTCGCCCTGCTGCGGACGCTGATCGGCGCGGCGTTCATCGGGTCGATCAGCGACGCGATGCTGCTCGGCCACTGGTACCTGGTGCAGCCGGGCCTTCCCCGCCGCCTGCTCAACGAGATCGTCGCCGCGCTCGGGTGGCTGTGGCCGCTCGAGGTCGGCGCCCTGCTGCTGCCCACCGGGATGGTCAGCGTGTGGACGGGGGCGGTCGACGACGGCTGGGGAGGCCTGCTCGGGTGGATGTGGGCGATGTGCGCGATCACGACGATCGTGCTGGTGTTCGTGACCCGCGCTGCGCTCAGGGAGCGCTACTACTCGGCCGTGATGGCGGCGACCGGCCTGCTGTACCTCGCGATCCTGACCGCGTTCGGCACCGACATCGTCGCACGTGCGGTGCTCGACCAGGGCTGAGGGTCACCCCGGTTCGTTGCGGCGCGCTCCCGACCCCCTGTGACACACTGATCCGATGGCACGGCCGGTGTGGAGTGGGACGATCTCGTTCGGGCTCGTCGCGATCCCGGTCAAGCTGTTCCACGCGGTGCGTCGACGATCGGTGTCGTTCAACCAGCTCGACGAGCGCAACCTCGCGCGCATCCGCTACCGGAAGGTGAACGCCGAGACCGGCGAGGAGGTCTCCGACGACCACATCGTCAAGGGCTACGAGGTGTCCAAGGGGCACTACGTGGTGGTCGACCCCGACGAGCTCGAGCCGTTCATGCCCGTGGTCAGCAAGACGATCGACCTCGAGGAGTTCGTCGACCTCGAGGAGATCGATCCGGTCTACTTCGACACCGCCTACCACCTGGCTCCGGACGCGAACCCGAAGCCCTACGCGCTGCTCGCCCGGGCGATGGAGGCGAGCGGCAAGGTCGGCATCGGGCGCTTCGTGATGCGCAACAAGCAGTACACCGCCGCCATCCGCGCGGAGGACGGCCGCCTCGTGATGTCGTCGCTCGCCTACGCCGACGAAGTCGTCGAACCCGAGGACATCGAGGAGCTGGCGGCGCTCGACGAGGTCGAGGTGAGCGACAAGGAGGTCGCGATGGCCGAGTCGCTCGTCGTCTCGCTGAGCGCCGACTTCGAGCCAGAGAAGTACCGCGACGAGTACCGCGAGCAGGTGATGGAGCTGATCCGGATGAAGGCCGACGGCGAGGAGATCGCCCAGGCTCCGTCCGCCGAGCAGGACGCGCCGAACGTGATCGACATCATGGCGGCGCTCGAGGCGAGCGTGGCCGCGGCCAAGGCCTCGCGTGAGAACCACCCGGCGAAGAAGGCCGCCGCCCGCGCTGCGGCGTCGAGCGACGACGGGAGCGACGACGGGAGCGACGACGACGCGCCGGCGCCGCCACCGAAGAAGGCGGCCGCGAGGAAGCGGGCCGCGAAGAAGGCCGCGACGAAGAAGACGGCCGCCTCCCGCCGGAAGTCGGCGGGGCGCACCAAGGCGGCGAAGAAGGCCGCGGCGAAGAAGACGGCGACCAAGAAGTCGGCGTGAGCGCCGCCGCCACCGTCGTCGAGATCGACGGGCACGAGCTGCGGCTCACGAACCTCCCGAAGGTGCTCTACCCGTCGGGGTTCACCAAGGCCGAGGTGATCGACTACCACGTGCGGATCGCGCCCGTGGCGCTCGCCCACCTGGCCGGGCGGTGCATCACCTTCCGCCGATTCCCCGACGGCACCTCGGCGGCCGGGTTCTTCGAGAAGCGGTGCAGCCCCCACCGCCCCGACTGGGTGCCCGTCTCCGTCGGGCCCGGGGACCGCCGGGGCGGCATCGACTACTGCCGTGTGGAGGACACCGCGACGATGGCGTGGGCCGCGAACCTCGCCGCGATCGAGCTCCACGCCCCGATGGCGCTGGCGACCGACCTCGACGAGCCCCGGGCGGTCGTGTTCGACCTGGACCCCGGGCCGCGCACGTCGATCGTCGAGTGCTGCGCGGTGGCGGTCGCGGCCCGCGGCGTGATCGACGCCGTCGGCCTCGAGGGGTGGTGCAAGACGTCGGGGTCGAAGGGGCTGCAGATGTACGTCCCGCTGAACACCGCCGGGGTGACGCACCGTGCCGCAGCCGACTTCGCGCTCGCGGTCGGCCAGGTGCTGGAGCGGGCCTCGCCCGCCGACGTGACGACGGTGATGGCCAAGGACGCCCGGGGCGGGAAGGTCTTCGTCGACTGGAGCCAGAACTCCCACCACAAGACGACGATCGCGCCGTACTCCCTGCGCGCCCGCGACACGCCGACGGTGTCGACACCGGTCACCTGGGACGAGGTCGAGCGGTGCGCGGCGGGTGAGGACCCGCTGGTGTTCACGGCGGCCGACGTGCTGCGCCGGGTGGACGAGGTGGGTGACCTGTTCGAGGCGGTCGCCACCAGGCGCCAGTCGCTGCCGAGGTCCGGCGCGGCGCGCTGAGGTCCGCCGTGCGCCGACTCGTCGGGCGCGTGGCGCGCCCGCTCGGTGCGACGACGCCGTCGTGAGCGGCGGCGAGGTGCCGCGCCCGGGCCGTGCGGCGACGCCATCATGGTCGGGTGGGACGGAGGTGGGTGGCGGTGGTGGCGGTCGCGGCGGGTCTGTCCGCCGTCGCCGCGCTGGGCTCCGCCGCCCCCGTCGATCCCTCCCCGCAGGCCGCGACGCCCACCGAGCGGTCGGCGGCGACGACCCTCCCGACCGACGACCCGGCGGTGCCATCGTCGCTCGCGCCGTCCCCCGTCCCCGCGACCCCGGCGTCCGGCGCGAGCCCGGCGACGGCCACCCGCGCTCGCACGGCCTCGACGGTGCGACCGGAGCCCGTCACGTCGACGACCTCCGCTCCGCCGTCGACGCGCACCGCCACGCCCTCCGTCCCCGCGACGACGGATCCGCCTCCTCCGTCGACACCGGACGCTCGTGGTGCCTCGCCCGTCCGCGCCGACGGGTCGAGCGACGACCCCTCGTTCGAGCTCGGACCCGTTGTCGTGCTCGACGTCGGCGACGCCCGCTTCCCGGCGGACGACGCCGGGGTCGGGGCGGCGCCGTCGGTGGAGCCCGATGCTGCCGATGACGCTCTCGACGACTCGCCCGGCGCGGCGGCCGCCGACGGCTGGTCCGCCCTCGACCGCTCGTTGCGGGCCGAGCTGATCCGCCCCGGCAACACCGCCGCCTCCGTCGCCGTGTCGATCGACGGCGAGATCGTCCACCGCGCTGCGTTCGGCGACCGCGATCCGGCGACGGCCGACCCCGCCGACGCGGGGGACCGGTTCCGGATCGCGAGCATCTCCAAGCCGATCGCGGCCATCGTCGCCCTCCGACTCGTCGAGGACGGGGTGGTCGGGCTCGACGAGCCGATCGGCGACCTGATCGCGGCGCACGTGGGTGCGCCGCGCGTCCCGGCGGCGTCCTCCGCGGTCACCCTGCGCGGGCTCCTCGGCCACCGCTCCGGGTTCGGCCGCGACGACGGGCTCTTCTTCCGGCGTGGAGCGCGCGACTGCGCGGATGCCGCGCGCCGGGGTCTCGTCCGCGGTCCACGGACGGGGGGCTACGCGTACAGCAACATGAACTACTGCCTCGTCGGGATGGCGATCGAAGCGCTCACCGCCACGTCCTACGAGCGCGCCGCCTACCGGCACCTGCTGACCCCGCTCGGGATCTCGGGGATGCGCCTGGCGCCGACGTTCGACCCCGGACCCGACGAGGTCCAGCACGCGATCACCCCCGGGCGCAACTACATGGAGACCCTGGGGGCCGCCGGGGCGTGGGTCGCGACGCCGAGCGACCTGGTCACGATCCTCGACTCCCTCGACCACGGTTCGCCGGGCTTCCACCCGCTGAGCCCCGAGACCGTCGCGGCGCTGACGACGGCACCGGGTCGTGCGCCCGGGGCTCGCGGGTACGGCCTCGGCGTGATCTCGTACGGGGGAGGGCGGCTCGGCCACACCGGCACGATCGAGTCGACCCACGCGATGGTGCTCGACCGCGGCGACGGCGTCACCTGGGCGATCACGGTGGCCGGTCGGCACCCGGGGGAGTCGACGGACCTGGAGCGCGTGATGAACGAGGCGTTCGCCGCCGGCGGCTTCGTCGCCGGTTGAGCCCTCGCGGCGCGGTCGACGGGTCAGGCCACGGCGCCGTCGGCGCGCAGGCGGGCGGGGTCGAGCCCGAGCGACCGCACGATCTCGTCGGTGTGCTCGCCGTAGCCGGGGGCGAGGGCCGCCATCGCCTGCGGTGTCGAGGAGAAGCGAGCCGCCGGGCGGGGCTCGCGGATCGTGCCGGCGAGGGGGTGCTCGCGCGTGGCGAACACCTCGTTGTGGCGGACCTGGGGGTCGTCGGGGAGATCCTCCAGGGTGTTGACGATCGAGGCGGGGACGTCGAACTCCGCGGCGCGAGCGGCGAACTCGTCCAGCCCGCACCGCATCGCGGCCTCGGCGATCATCGGGCCCATCGCAGCTGAGTTCGCGATGCGCGTCGGGGTGTCGACGAAGCGCGGGTCCTCGGCGATGTCCGGGCGTCCGAGGGCCGAGCACAATCCCCGGAACTCCGAGTCGGTGACGGCGGACGCGCTGGCGAACCCGTCGGCCAGGCGCATCAGGGTGTAGTTCGACGCGATCGTCGGGGACCGCGTGACGTCGTGGTCGAGCAGGGCCGCGTCCATCGCCGAGTCGGGCCACATGAACGCGATCGCCGTGTCCAGCATGGCGATCTCGACGTGCTGGCCGCGGGCGCGCCCGCTGGCACGGGCGAAGAGCGCCGCGGTGATCGCCTGGGCGGCGGTGTACGCGGTGGCCTTGTCGCACAGCAGGGTCCGGAACAGAGCGGGTTCGCCCGAGGCGGGGTCGCCCTGCACGCTCGCCAGCCCCGACGCCGCCTGGATGACGTTGTCGTACACCCGACGCGAGCTGTTGGGTCCCGTCGCCCCGTACCCGGAGATGGAGGTGTAGACGAGGTCGGGGTTGATCTCGTGCACCTGTTCCCAACCGAGACCGAGCCGCTCCATCGCTCCGGGTCGGAAGTTCTGCACCATGACGTCGGCGTCGGCGACGAGCCGCTCGACCACGTCACGGCCCGCCGCGGACTTGAGGTCGACGACGATCGAGCGCTTGCCCCGGTTGTTGTTCGCGAAGATGCCGGTCATCGACCCCTTCTGGGTCCCGAGCAGGCGCATGATGTCGCCGAACCCCGGCGACTCGACCTTGATCACGTCCGCGCCCTGGTCGGCGAGCTGCATCGCCGCCAGCGGTCCGGAGATCATCACGGAGAAGTCGATCACCCGCACTCCGTCCAGGGGGCCGGCCGCGTCGGTCGCATCGCTCACGTCGCGAGGTTCCCATCGCCGGCGTCCGGCCGACGAGACGGAGCCGGCGGGCGCGACTGGCCCGGTTCGCCGGCGTTGCCTACAGTCGTCGAGGTGGAGGTGAGCTGCGACCTCGTCGACGACACGGCCACCGGTGCGCCCGGGGCGACGCGACGAGGTGAGCGGGCCGACGACGTGCGCACCCGCTCCGAGGCGCTGCGCACGCTGGCGCGCCGGGGCTCGGCCCGGGTGATCGCGTCGTGCGGCCTCGCGCTGCTCGCGGTGCGGGCGGCGCTCGGTGGCGCCGGGGTCCTCGACGCGGTGATCGTCGTCGCCGCGCTCGCCGTCGCCGGGGTGGGGGAGTGGGTCGTCCACCGCCACCTGTTCCACGCCCCCGAGCAGGCGTGGGTCGCGCGACGGCTCGGCGTCGGCCGTGAGCACCGCCGCCACCACGCCGACCCGGGTGCCCTCGACACCCTGCTCCTGCGGACCCCGGCAGCGGCGGTGTTCGTCGCGGTCCTCGGGGTGGTCGCCGCGGGGGTGGCGGTGCCGCTCGCCCGGGTCGTGGGCGCGCCCGGCGCACGCCCCGCGACGACGGCGTGGCTCGTGGCGGTGCTGGCGCTCGGCCACTACGAGTGGGTCCACCTCCTGGCGCACACCCGGTACCGCTTCCGGTCGCGCCGGTACCGGCGCCTCGCCCGGAACCACCGCGTGCACCACCACCGCGACGATCGGTCGTGGTTCGGCGTCACCAGCGACGTCGGCGACCGGCTCCTGGGGACCCGGCGCGCGGCGGCCGAGGCGAGCCGGCCCGGCTGACGACCGTCACGCCGTGGGCTCGGGAGGGGGCCTCAGGACGGGAACACGGTGGTCGCCGCGGTCCCGTCGAAGGCGACGGCGACGCGGTCGCCACGCGACCGCAGCCGGTCGGGGTGGGCCCGTGCCGCGAGGGTGGAGCCGTCGTCGAGGCGCACCTCGTAGCGGACGTCGTGACCGTAGTACTCGACCGCGGTGATCTCGGCCGTGTCGCCGTCGAGGACGGCGACCTGCTCGGGGCGCACGAGCACCGACATCGACTCGCCCTCGACCGTCGCGCCGGCGCGCAGCGACGAGATCGTGATCCGGCCGAGGGGGGTGTCGACGCGTCCGGCGTCGACGCCCGCGACTCCGGGGACGAGGTTCGCCTCCCCGACGAAGCGCGCGACCCACGGGTTGACCGGCGCTCGGTAGAGCTCGTCGGGGGCCGCGACCTGCTCGACGCGGCCGTCGCGCATCACCGCGACCCGGTCACCGAGGACGAAGGCCTCGTCCTGGTCGTGGGTCACGAAGATCGACGTGACCCCGACGTCGCGCAGGATCGTCGCGACCTCGGCCCGCACCTGGGTGCGCAGACCGGCGTCGAGGGCGGAGAACGGTTCGTCGAGGAGCAGGACCGCCGGGTTCGGAGCGAGCGACCGGGCCAGCGCGACCCGCTGCTGCTGCCCCCCCGAGAGGGTCTCGGGGAGCCGGTCGCCCAGTCCGCCGAGGTCGACCAGGGCGAGCAGCTCGTCGACGCGGCGTCGGGGGTCGTCGCCGACGGGTGACGATCGCAGCCCGAACGCCACGTTGTCGCGCACGCTGAGGTGCGGGAACAGGGCGCCGTCCTGGAACACCATCCCGACGAGGCGGTGCTCGGGTCGGACCCAGGTCCCGGGACCCGACACCTCGCGGCCCGCGACGCGGACCGATCCCGACACCGGTCGTTCGAGACCGGCGATCGCTCGCAGCAGCGACGTCTTGCCGCACCCCGACGGGCCGAGGAGGGCGGTCGTCGTCCCCGCACGGGCGGTGAGCGAGACCGAGTCCACGGCGACGGCGCCGGGGCCGTAGGACACGCTCACGTCGTCGATCTCGACCGAGGCGGGGACGCGCGAGCCGGCGGCCGGCGACGTCGTGGTCGACGAGCTCGCGCGATCTCCACGGGCACCTCGTCGACGAACGTTGTTAGGGTTGCCGAACATCGAGGGTCATCGTATCTTGATGAGATGGGTGGCCACCAGTCGACCGTGATCCCGTCGTCGGCGGGCGACCGCTCGCCGGGGGTGCTGTCCGTGGGCGCGCTCCGGGCTCGCGGCGACGACGTGGCGCTGGTCGAGGAGGGGCGGACCGTCTCCTACGCAGCTCTTGCCGATCGGGTCGAGCGCCGTGGCGCCGAGATCGGGACACGTCGGCGGGTGGTCGTCGCGCTCGCCTCGACCTCCGTGGAGCTCGTCGTCACCTACCTCGCCGCGCTCGAGGGCCGCCACCCGGTGATCGTCCTCGACGGCGCGTCCGATCAGCAGCCGACGATCGACGCGTACCGTCCCGACGTCGTCGCCCGCTGCGACCCCGCCGGGACGATCCTCGAGCACCGCCGTCCCGTCGACGAGGCCCCGGTCGACCCCGAACCGCACCCCGACCTCGCGGTGCTGCTGACCACGTCGGGGTCCACCGGCGGCCGCAAGCTCGTGCGGCTCCCCACCGGGGCCGTCACCTCGAACGCCCTCGCCATCGCGGCTGCGCTCGGCCTCGCCCCCGACGACCGGGCGATCACCTCGCTGCCGCTGCACTACTGCTACGGCCTGTCGGTCATCACCTCCCACCTGGCGATCGGGGCCTCGGTGGTCGTCGAGACCGCCTCGGTCGTCGACCCGTGCTTCTGGGCGAGCGTCGAGCGGTGGGGGGTCACCACGGTCTCGGCCGTTCCGCACACCTTCACCCTCGTCGACCGCGTCGGGATCGACGTGCTCGAGGCGCCCTCGCTGCGGCGCGTCACGCAGGCCGGAGGGAGGCTGGCGCCACGCGACGTCGAGCGCTTCGCGCGCCACGGGCGCGACCACGGGTGGGATCTGCACGTGATGTACGGCCAGACCGAGGCGACCGCTCGCATCGCCTGCCTGGCTCCGGACCGGGTGCTGGACCACCCCGATTCCGTCGGTCGCGCGATCCCGGGTGGTTCGCTTCGCCTGGTCCCCGTCGACGACGGGTCCGGTCCGACGGCGCGGGGACGCGGGGGTCGCACGGGCCCCGTCGAGGTCGGCGAGATCGCCTACCGCGGCCCCAACGTGATGATGGGGTACGCCACGAGCCGTGACGACCTCGCTCGAGGCGCCGACCTCGACGAGCTGCGCACGGGGGATCTCGGCCGCTTCACCGACGACGGCGAGCTCGTCGTCGTCGGGCGACGGACCCGATTCCTCAAGCTGCACGGGATGCGCGTCGAGCTCGATCAGCTCGAGGCCGAGCTGGCCGCCCGGGGGTGGCGGGCGTGGTGCACCGGCGACGACGACGGCCTGGTCGTCGCCATCGCCGGTGAGCGCGACGCCTCCCATCCGCGACTGCGCGACGACGTGCTCGATGTCGTCGCCGTGCCGGCGGGGCTGGTCGCGGCGGTCGAGGTGGGCGACGTCCCGGTGACCTCGTCGGGCAAGGTCGACCTCGCCCGGCTCACCTCGCTCGGTCGCGCCGTCTCGGCGGCGGAGCGCGCAGCGAGCGGCGGACGGAGCCGCTGGCGACGTCGAGGCGGATCCTCCGACGACGCCACCGTCGCCGACGCGTTCGGCGACGTGCTCGGCGTGGCTCGGGTGGCGCCCGACGACACGTTCGTGTCCCTCGGGGGTGACTCGCTGTCCTACGTGGAGCTGTCGATCCGTCTCGAGCGGCTGCTCGCCGACCTGCCCCGCGACTGGCACCTGACCACGGTGAGCGCGCTGGACGAGTTCGTCGTCGACGACCGCTCGGATCGCCGATGGACCGTGCGCGTCGAGACGTCGGTCGTGGTGCGCGCCATCGCCATCGCGATCATCGTGTGCACCCACATGCGCGTCTGGCGGGTGGCGGGCGGGGCGCACACCCTGCTCGCGGTCATCGGCTTCAACTTCGCCCGCTTCCAGCTCTCCGCCGCCGACCTGCCGGGCCACCTGCGCCGCGGGCTCGCCACCGTCGGGCGCGTGGCGGTCCCGACGAGCGTCTGGATCGGCCTGAACATGGCCGTCGCCGGGGGCTACGGCCTCTCGGCGCTGCTCCTGGTCAACAACTACACCGGGTCCGGTCATCGAACGGACGGCCGCTGGGAGTACTGGTACTTCGAGGCGTTCGCCCAGATCGTCGTCGCGCTCACCCTCGTGTTCTCCGTCTCCCGGGTGCGTGGCGCCGAGCGGCGCGCCCCGTTCGGGTTCGCGCTCGGGGTGCTGGCGCTGACCCTGCTGTTCCGGTTCGACGTGGTGTCGCTCGGAGGCGAGTACAACGAGGTGTTCCGACCCCACACCGTCGCGTCCTTCGTCGCGCTCGGCTGGGCGGCCCAGCGTGCCACGACGGTGTGGCGCCGTGCGGTCGTGACCGCCGCCGCAGCGCTCGTGTCGATCGGGTTCTTCGCCTCCGTCGGCATCGACACCGACCAGCTCGACCGCGAGCTGCGCATCCTCGCCATGATCGCCGCGCTGATCTGGATCCCGACGGTCCGCCTCCCCCGCCCGGTCGCCGACGTCGTGGGGGTGCTCGCGGCGGCGTCGATGCACGTCTTCCTCGTCCACTGGCAGGTCTGGCCGCTGCTCACCCCGTGGATGGACGATCGTGCGGCGTGGGTCGCGACGATGGCCGTCGGCGTGGGCGTGTGGTGGCTCGTCGGACGGACCACCGACGTCGTCACGCTCGGGTGGCGTCAGTTCCGGTCGCGCTCGGACGCGCGCACGGTCGGGCGCAGCACGAGCGTCCAGGTGAGCACGGCCGACACCGAGATCAGCACGAGCGACGCCGCCCCCGTCTCGGCGTAGAACCCCTCGTCGAACCCGCTCCAGATCTCGGTGGCGAGGGTCGTGAACCCGACCGGCGCGAGGAGCAGCGTCGCAGGCAGCTCCTTGACGGTCGCGAGGAACACGAGCCCACCGCCGGCGAGGAGTCCGGGACGCATCAGGGGGATCTCCACGGTGCGGAGTCGGCGCAGGGCGCTCGGCTCGAGCAGGCGGGCCTGCTCCCGGATGCGCGGCGGGACCGCCCGCACCGCCTGCTCGCTGCTGGCGAGGGCCTGCGACCCGAAGTGGATGACGTAGCCGGCGACGAGCAGCGCGGTCGACTGGTAGAGCCAGCCGAGGCCGGGTGCGTTCAGCGCGATCACGGCGAGCGCCAGCGCGATGACCAGACCGGGGACGGCGAACCCGCCGAGCACCGCCGAGGCGGCGACCGATGACGCCGCGGACGGGCGGCGGGTCGTCTCGACGGCGATCGGCGAGACGACGACGACGGTGATCACGGCGGCGAGCACGGCGACCCCGCTCGTGCTGACCGCCGGCCCCGCCAGGTCGACGAGGTCGACCGCCCCACGTCCGAGGCCGCGCAGGGTCCAGGTGAGCAGGCTCGCGACGGGGACGACGAGTCCGACCGCCGCGACGGTGGCGCACGCGACGGTGGCGGGGACCGACCACCACCCGAGGCGGACCGGCCGACGGTGGACGGTCGACGCGCGGTCGTCCGCGACCGCCCGCCCGCGCAGCCGACGCTCGGCGGCGACGACGATCACGGCGAGCACGAGCAGCGCCGCGGCCGCGGCGAACGAGGTCGAGCGGTCGGCCTGGCGGGTGGTGAACACCACCCGCGTCAACGTGTCGTAGCCGAGCAGCTGGACGGCGCCGAACTCGCTGAGCGTGTACAGGAAGACCAGCAGCGTCCCGGCGAGCACGGACGAGCGGATCGAGGGGAGGGTGACCCGAGCGAACGTCTCGAACGGTCCCGAGCCGAGCGTGCGGGCGCCCTCCTCGAGGTTCGCCCGCACCGAGGCGAGCGCCGCCGCGACGGGCATCAGCACGTAGGGGTAGGTGAACGCCGTCAGCACCAGCCACGACGCCCCCAGGCCGCGGAAGCGGCGGGGCGGCGTGAGCCCGACGAGGTCGAGGCCGTCGTGGACGATCCCGCCCGGGGCGAGACCGGCGATGAACGCTCCGGCCCCGACGAAGGACGGAAGGACGAGGGGGAGCACGAGGACCGCACGCCACGTCCGGCGGAAGGGGAGATCGGTCCGCTCGACGATCCAGGCGAGCGAGGTGCCGACCACCGCGGCGCTCGACGACACGAGAGCGGCGAGCTGCAGGGTCCGCCACGCCGGGGATCCGATCTCGGCCATCGTCTCCGACCACGACGCGCCGAGCCCGACGGTGCGCACGATCACGAACACCGCCGGGATCGCGAACACGGCGGCGACGACGAGCCCGGCGATCAGCGTCGGCGTCGGTCCGGTGCGCGACTGCTCGTCGCGCCGTGCGCGCCGGGGCCGAGGGTCGGCGACGACGCTCATCGGAGCCAGTGTGCCAGCTCGCGGTGGATCAGGTCTCGAGCCCCGCGGCCGCGATCAGCTCACGGGTGCGCTCGAGGCCGCCCTCGAGCTCGTCGAGGTCGAGCGAGCCGACGTCGGAGAACTCGATCTCCTCCACCCCGCCGGCGGTGGGCACGCCCGGGACGAGGGGGTACTCGAACGTCTCGTTCGCGAAGTACGTCTGACCCTCCTCGTCGAGCAGGAACTCGATGAGCTGGTCGGCGAGCTCGGGGTCGTCGGTCCCCTCGACGATCGCCGCGGCGGTGACGATCAGCGTCGAGCCCGGGTCGCCGTCGGCGAAGCGGTGGTTGGCGCTCGGCTGGTCGGGGTCCTCGGCCAGCGCGCGGAAGTTGTAGTAGTGGTTGACGAGGCCGACCTCCACCTCGCCCCGGCCGACCGCGGCGACGATCGCGTTGTTGTTCGGGTAGGCGACGGGGTCGAGCTCGGCGAGGTCGGCGAGGAAGTCCTCGGTGACCTCCTCGCCCTCGGTGAAGCGCATCGCGGTGATGAAGTCCTGGAACGATCCGTTGCCTCCGGCGACGCCGATCTGACCCGACCACCGATCGTCGCTCACGACGTCGAACACCGAGTCGGGGAGGTCCGCCGGGTCGACGGCGTCGGTGTTGTACACGAGCACCCGCTGGCGACCCGAGATGCCGACCCAGCGCCCGTCGGCGTCGCGGGTGGCGGGGTCGACGAGATCGAGGGTGTCGTCGGGGAGTTGCGTGAGGTCGCCGTCGAGGAACCCCATGGCGCCGGGGCTCTGCGAGAGGTAGACGTCGGCCTCGGCCCGCCCCGCGCGAGCCTCCTCGTCGATCAGCAGCGCGAGATCGGCGGTGTCGCCGTACTTGACCTCGACATCGATGCCGCTCTCCTCCTCGAAGCGGTCGATGATCGGCTGGATGAGGCCGTCGCTGCGACCGGAGTAGAGGGTGATCGTCTCGGTGTCGTCACCGCACGCGGTGGCACCCAGCGCGAGGGCGGCGATGGCGATGCAGGCGGCGGAGCGGTTGGTGGAACGCTTCATGTCGCCGAGTGTAGAGCTGCCTCAGCCGAAGTGTTCGGCATGCCTAACAGCGCTCTCGCGACGCGTCCACGGGGTCCGGCGTCGCCACGGCGGGCGCCGCCACGCGAGGATCGGGCGATGGAACCTCTCGCTCAGCAGGGACGCACGGTGGACGACGTCATCGAGGATCTGACCGCGAAGCGGCACGCGGACGTGAGCTGGGCCGACGGTCGGACCTTCGGGATGGTCTACGACGGCGGGCCGGGTGTCCACGAGGTCGCGGAGCGAGCGGCGCGCCTCTACCTCCACGAGAACGCCCTCAACACCCAGGCCTTCCCCTCGCTGGGCGAGATCCAGCGCGAGGTGGTCGGGTGGACGGCTGCGATGCTCCACGGCGACGACGACGTCGCCGGGTTCCTCACCAGCGGTGGCACGGAGTCCATCCTGTGCGCCGTCCTCGCGGCGCGCGAGCGCGCCGCGGCCGAGCGCGGGGTGACCGAGCCCGAGATCGTGCTCGCGGAGTCGGCGCACGCCGCGTTCCACAAGGCGGCTCACGACTTCGGGCTCACGGTCCGATCGACGAGGGTGCGCGACGACTTCACCGCCGACGTCGACGCGATGTCGGCGGCGGTGGGCCCGAACACGGTGCTCGTCGTCGGCTCGGCCCCCCAGTACCCGCAGGGCGTCCAGGACGACATCGAGGCGATCGCCGAGCTCGCCCGCTCGGTCGACGCGAACTGCCACGTCGACGCGTGCATGGGCGGGTTCGTCCTCCCCTTCGCCGAGCGCCTCGGTCGCGACGTCGTGCCCTGGGACTTCCGGGTGGAGGGGGTCACGACGATCTCGGCCGACGTCCACAAGCTCGGCTACGCCCCCAAGGGGGTCTCGGTCATCCTCCACCGCACGAAGGAGTCGCGCCGCTACCAGACCTTCGTGTTCGACGGCTGGCTCGGCGGCCTCTACGCCTCGCCCAACCTCCAGGGGACCCGCTCGGGGGTGCCGATGGCGTGCGCCTGGGCGGTGATGCAGCACCTGGGGGTCGACGGGTACGTCGAACTGACGCGCCAGACCCTGATCGACGCCGATCGGATGCGAGCGGGGATCATGGCGACGCCGGGGCTGCGGGTCCTCGGTGACAGCCGGTTCCACCTGGTCGCGATCGCAGCGGATCCGGCGGCCGAGACGCCCGTCGACGTGTTCGCGCTCGGCGACGCGCTCGCTGCGAAGGGGTGGTTCCACGACCGTCAGGGCCCGCCGGACAACCTCCACGCGACCGTGAGCAACACGAACGCCGGCGTGATCGACGACTACCTCGCCGACCTCGCCGGGTGCGTCGCCGAGGTCGGCGCGTCGGCCACCGACGACCGCTCGACCAGCTACGCCACCCTCGAGTGACGCCGCATCCGCGAGTCGGTGCGACGTCGGGAGGATCCGGGAGGGGTCAGAGCTGACCGCGCAGGATCGAGGCGTCGCGGACGCGCTCGATGCCGATGACGAAGGCGGCGAGGCGCAGCGAGATCGCGTCGCGCTCGGCGCGCTCGGTGATCACCTCGTGGGCCCCGGCGAGGGTCGAGTCGAGCTGCTCCATCACGTTCGCGCGCGACCAGCGGAACCGCTGGATGTTCTGCACCCACTCGAAGTAGCTGACGGTGACCCCGCCGGCGTTCGCGAGGATGTCGGGGACGACGACGACCCCTCCCCGGGCGAGGCGGTCGTCCGCTCCCGGGGTGACGGGCCCGTTGGCGCCCTCGATGATCAGCTTCGCCTTCACCGTGTCGACGTTGCCGTCGTGGATCACCCCGGCGATCGCCGCCGGGATGAGGACGTCGACCTCGAGGCCGATCAGCTCGTCGTTGGTCAGCTCGCTCGAACCGGCGGCGCCCACGACCGAGCCGGTCTCGGCGAGGTGGTCGACGACCGCCTCGACGTCGAGCCCGTCGCGGTCGAGGATCGCCCCGTACTGGTCGGACACCGCGATCACCCGGTACCCGCGCGCGACCGCCTCGCGCGCCGCCCAGCTCCCGACGTTGCCGAACCCCTGGATCGCGACGGTGGTCCCGGCGGCGTCGCGACCCGCGTCGCGCATCGCCAGGTCGAGGCAGATCACGCACCCGGTCCCGGTCGCCTCGGTGCGGCCGGCCGATCCCCCGAGGGGGATCGGCTTGCCGGTCACCACGCCGGGCGAGTGCCCGAAGCGCTGCGAGTACTCGTCGACGATCCAGGCCATGACCTGGGCGTCGGTGCCCATGTCGGGGGCCGGGATGTCCTCCGACGGCCCGATGATGTCGGAGATCGCACGGGTGTAGCCGCGCGTCAGCCGCTCCAGCTCGGGCTTCGACAGCGTCGACACGTCGATCTCCACCCCGCCCTTGGCCCCACCGAAGGGGACGTCGACCACGGCCGTCTTCCACGTCATCAGCGACGCCAGGGCGCGGACCTCGTCCAGCTCGGCGCTCGGGTGGTACCGGATCCCGCCCTTGAACGGACCTCGGGCCGAGTCGTGCTGCACGCGGTAGCCGATGTGCACCGACAGCGATCCGTCGTCGCGCCGCAACGGGAGCTCGACGCGCAGCTCGCGCGCCGGGGTGGCGAGGAGCCGGCGAGACGAGTCCGGGAGCTCGAGGTGATCGGCCGCCCGATGGAAGAAGTGCGTGACCGCCTCGAACGGCGACATGACCTCGACGTCGCCCATCAGTTGACCTGCTTCGACGAGTCCGACCAGAAGGGCTCGCGCAGCTTGAACTTCTGGAGCTTGCCGGTCGCGGTGCGCGCCAGGTCGTCGCGGAACTCGACCCGCTTGGGGCACTTGTAGCCGGCGAGCCGCTCCTTCGAGTGGGCGATGACGGCCGCCTCGTCGAGCTCGCTGCCCGGGGTCGTGACGACCAGCGCCGTCACCAGCTCACCCCACCTCTCGTCGGGGACGCCGATCACGGCGACCTCGGTGACGTCGGGGTGCTGGAAGATCGCGTCCTCGACCTCGATCGACGACACGTTCTCGCCGCCGGAGATGATGACGTCCTTCTTGCGGTCGGAGATGACGACGTAGCCGTCCTCGTCGATCGTCCCGCCGTCACCGGTGTGGAAGAACCCGTCGCGGATCGCCGCGTCGGTCTGGTCGGGTTGCTCCCAGTAGCCGGCCATGATCGTGTTGCCACGGGCGAGGATCTCGCCCTCGTCGTCGACGCGCATCGTCGTGCCGATCGCCGGCGCACCGGCGCGCGACAGCTTCCGCGCCCGCTCGGTCGGGTCGAGCTCGTCGTACTCGGCGCGCGACCGGTTGATCGTGATCAGCGGAGCGGTCTCGGTCAGCCCGTAGATCTGGACGAACTCCCACCCGAGCTCGGTCTCGGTGCGCTCGATCGTCTTCGTGGGAGGTGGTGCACCGGCGACCACGATGCGCACCCGACCTCGCCCGGGGATCTCCTCGCCGCGCTCGGCGAGCTCGGCCGCCGCGTCGAGGGTCGCGTTCAGCACGGCGGGAGCCCCGCAGATCAGGGTGACGCCGTGCCGGTCCACGCGACGGAGGATCTCGTGACCGTCGATCTTGCGGATGATGACGTGCTTCGCGCCCATCCCCGTCACCGCGTAGAGCATCCCCCATCCGTTGCAGTGGAACTGGGGGAGGGTGTGCAGGTAGACGTCGTGGTCGCCGACGCCCATGTGCCACCCGAAGGTGGTGGCGTTGATCCACACGTTGCGGTGGGTGAGCTGCACCCCCTTGGGCCGGGCCGTCGTGCCGGAGGTGTAGTTGATCGTCGCGGTCGCGTCCTCGTCGCGCTCCCACGGCTCCGGCTCGACATCGAAGCGCATCAGCTCGTCGTCGCTCTCGGCGCCGATGATCATCGTGCGCTCGCACTCGATGCCCGACATCGCGTCGGCCAGCTCGGGGTCGACGAGGAGCAGGCGCGCCCCGGAGTGCTCGACGATGTACTGCACCTCGGCTGCCACGAGCCGGTAGTTCACCGGGACGAGCACCCGTCCCGATCCCGACACCCCGAACAGCGCGGTGAGCAGCCGGGCGGAGTTGTGGCTGACCATCGCCACGCGCTCGCCGACCCCGATGCCCAGGGCGTCCAGGCCGGCGGCGAGAGCCCGTGCCCGGCGCGCCATCTCGCGGTAGTCGATCGATCCCCAGCTCTCGGCGGGCTGGTCGGGCTCGTCGGCGATCGCCTCGCGATCGGGGTAGACGAGCTCGGCACGCTCGAGGAAGTCGTTGACGGTGAGTGCGACCTTCATCGTCGCTCACCCTAGGCAAACGCCGCGTGTCGCGAGTCACCTGGATCCGTGGGACCGCGGTCGGCCACGCCCGCCGGTGGGGAGCGAGGGGTGACGGGCGCCGGACGGACGCGGGGTCGGTGGAGGCGCTCGGGCCGGATCAGGTCGTGGCGCGGTGCTGAGCGACCGTCAGCGGCCACGGGCGCTCGCGCTCCATCGTCAGCGCGAGGTCGAGCAGCAGCGGTTCGGAGAAGTGCCGCCCGACGATCTGCAGCCCGATCGGCAGACCGTCGAGGAACCCGGCCGGGACCGAGATCCCCGGGTTGCCGTGCAGGTTGCAGGGGAAGGTGAGCTGGCCGTTGTTGCCGCGCCCGGCGTCGATGCCCCCGAACGTCTTCGGGAGCGGCCCCTCCGCGTCGAACGCGACGTCGGGGTTCGCCGCGGTGATCACGAAGTCGACCCCGTCGGAGCGATCGAAGACCCGAGCCATCGCCTCGTTGAGCTCCATCCGGCGTCGCTCCAGGCGGGCGCGGCCCTCCTCGGTGTACGCGCCCTGGGTGCGCTCGAGGCCGAAGCGCATCTCGGGCGTGAGCTGCTCCGCGCAGGCGGGCCACCGGTCGCCGAGCAGGGCGCGGATCTCGATCATCCCCGACACCGACCACGCTCCGCCCATCCGTGGCACCGAGGTGTCGACGTCGTCGGTCCGGGTGAGGCCGAGATCGCCGATCAGCGCGCCGGCCGCCTCCTCGAGCAGCTCCCACATCACCGGTGACACCGTCGCCCCGCCCCAGTCCGCGACGACGGCGACCCGTGCGCCGCGCAGGTCGTCGAGGTGCGAGCCGAGGCCGTCCTCCCACCCCTCGACGCGCGGCAGGCTGAGCGGGTCGGTGGGGTCGTGGCCGTTCGCGACGTCGAACCACCGCGCGGTGTCGCGGACCGATCGGCTGAGGCAGCCGGTGGCGACGGTGAGGTTGCCGTACTCGGCGCGCGGCCCGAGCGGGATGCGCCCGAAGGTGCCCTTCAGGCCGACGAGACCGCAGAACCCGGCCGGGATGCGGATCGAGCCGCCGCCGTCACCGCCCGTGGCGATCGGCACGAGGCCTCCGGCGACCGCGGCGGCCGATCCGCCCGACGACCCTCCCGGGGTCCGGTCGAGCTGCCACGGGTTGCGGGTGACGCCGTGCAGCTCGGTGCGGGTGAGGTTCACGCCTCCGAACTCGCTCGAGGTCGTCTGCGCCGCGAGGACCGCGCCCCCGTCGTCACGGATCCGCGCGACGTTGGTCGTCGTGACCTCGCCGAGCTCGTCCGCGAACGGCACCGATGCGTGGTCGTTCGGCCACCCGGCCACCTCGTTCAGCGACTTGACCCCGATCCCGATGCCGCCGAAGGGGCGTGACACGTCGGCCCGCCCGGCGGCCTCGCGGGCGACGTCGCGGTCGGTGAAGCACACGGCGTTGAGCTCGCTCGCGTCGATCGCCGTGAAGGTGGCGTCGATCTCCTCGACCGGCGATCGCTCGCCGGATCGGAACGCCTCGACCAGCCCGATCGCATCTCCCTGCCAGGTGTCGTCGCTCATCTCCGGACGCTACCGAACAGCGCACCCACCACCTACGATCGACGACCGCATGGATTCGCGCAGGTTCCTCGGGCTCGAGGAGACGCACAACCGCTTCCGGTGGAAGCTGCCGGTGACGTCCAAGATCGCCGTCTCCGCCGGGTTCCTGTTCGGCGGGTGCGGGCTGGCGGCCGCGATCTCCGCGCTCGAGGGCACCTCCGGGCGCGAGTGCGTGTGGGCGACCGCGCAGTACCTGTCGTACGCGAGCCCGGGCGAGGTCGTCGACATCGACGTGACGATCGCCGTCGAGGGCCACGCGATCACCCAGGCGCGCGCCGTGTGCCACGTCGCCGACCGCGAGATCCTCACCGTCAACGCCGCGCTGGGCGATCGCGAGTTCGAGCGCGGGCAGTGGGAGAGGATGCCTCCGGATCTGCCGTCCCCCGCCTCGCTGCCCCCACGCCCGGTGAGCGAGGACAACGTGGGGACGATCACCGAGAAGCTCGACCAACGCCTCGTCAAGGGCGTCGAGTGGGAGTCGCTGCCCGAGGGCCCCGGGGACGGGCCGAGGGGGGACCGAGCCACCCGGGGCGACGGCCAGACGCTGATGTGGGCGCGGATCCCCGACGTGATCGCCGACGTCGACGCGACGGCGCTCGCGATCCTCGGCGACTTCGTCCCGATGGGCGTCGGCCAGGCGCTCGGGCGGCGCGGGGGAGGCAACAGCCTCGACAACACCTTGCGCGTGTGCCGCGTCGTGCCGACGGACTGGGTGCTGATGGACATCCGGGTCCACGCCGTCGAGCGCGGGTTCGCCCACGGCCTCGTCCACATGTTCGGCGAGGACGGCACCCTGCTGGCGACGGCGAGCCAGTCGGTGATCGCCCGCCTGCCGAGGAGCTGAGCCGAGGCGGTGGCCGCGAGCCGCCGCGGCGCGGGTCGGGCGACGTGGAGCGCGGGCGAGTCGCGTGAATCGAGCCGGTCGGAGCTGCGTGCGTAGGGTCGAGCCATGGCACTCCCGAACCGCCCCGGCATGACCGTCCCCCTGCCCGGCCACCTCCACACCCACCGCGACCAGCTCGCGGAGCTCGCCGACCTCGGCTACACCGACATCTGGTCGGCGGAGTCCGACGGCGCGGACGCGTTCACCCCGCTGGCGCTCGCGGCGGCGTGGGAGCCGCGCCTGCGCCTCGGCACCGCGATCGTCCCGGCCTACACCCGCTCGCCGGCTCTGTTCGCGCAGAGCGTGGCGTCGCTCGCCGACGCCGCTCCGGGTCGGTTCGCGATCGGGATCGGCTCGTCGAGCAACGTGATCGTCGAGAGGTGGAACGGCATCGCCTTCGAGCAGCCGTACCAGAAGGTGCGCGACGTCGTGCGCTTCCTGCGCGACGCCCTCGACGGCGAGAAGATCGCGAAGTCGTACGACACCTTCGAGGTCGACGGGTTCCGCCTCGGGATCCGCCCCGAGGAACGACCGAAGATCCTCGTCGCCGCGCTGCAGGAGGGGATGCTGCGCCTCGCCGGGCGCGAGAGCGACGGCGCGATCATCAACTGGCTGTCGGCCGAGGACGTCGCGACCGTGTCGGGGATCGTGGCCGACGCCGGTCGCGAGGCCGGCAGCGACGAGGACAAGGAGATCGTGTGCCGGATCTTCGTCTGCCCGAGCGAGAACGCCGACGTCGTGCGCGCCGGGGCGCGCCGGGCGATCGCGGCCTACCTGAACGTCGGGGTGTACGCGGCGTTCCACGAGTGGATGGGTCGCGGGGAGGCGCTGTCGGGGATGTGGGCGAAGTGGAAGGAAGGCGACCGGAAGGGGGCCCTCGAGGAGATCCCGGATCAGGTGGTGGACGACCTCATCATCCACGGTTCGCCGGCCGAGTGCAGGGCGAAGATCCAGGCGTACTTCGACAACGGGGTCACGACGAGCAGCCTCGCGATCATGCCGTTCGACCCCGACCTCGACCACTGGCAGGCGATCCGCGACCTCGCCCCCACGGCCGGCTGAGCCCAGCGGCCGGCGGTCGCGCGCACGGACGCAGCGTCTCCGGGCACCCGGGCCGACCGTGCGTCACGCCGCGCGGGGGTGGCGGGGATCCCGCCTCGCCTCGTCCGCCTCGCCGGATCCACCGGCGGCGGCGACGGACGGGAGGTGGGCGATCTCGCCGGCGTCGGTCCTCGACGCCTCGAGGAGCCGGCGGATCTCCGCGACGTGGGCCAGCCCGCGCCGACGGGTGTCGGTGCTGAGCCGGAAGCGGGCCGGTGCGCTCGACGGGCGCAGCTCGCGGTCGGCGTCGTCCGGGATCGACAGCAGGAGGAGCTGCTCGGCGCGCTCCGCGCCGGTGCGCTCGGTGGGGACGGCGGTGGAGTTCATGGAGCCATCGTGCGCACGGGGGTGTGTCAGGGTTCCCGGCGAGCCGCCTCGCCCACGCGCTCCGCGTCGCGGACGGGTCCGTCGGCGAGCGCCCTGAGGCCTCGTCCTCGGGGCTGGAGGTCACCGCGGCCGTCCGAGGCGGGCGCGCCCGACTGCAGGGACCCGACCGTCGCGCAGTGGCGCCGCGTCGAGGTCGCCCTCGTCGGGGGCCGCGTCCCGACGGAGTCGAGAACCCGTCGGCCGGGACCCACGTCGCGTCAGGCCGGGGCGCCCATCCGCTCGGCCGGGTCCTGGCCGTAGAACGCGCGCAGCTCGGCGTACAGGTCCGGCTCGTGCTCGCGCACCTCCCGGGGACGGGTGAAGAACGCCTCCGTGGCGACCGCGAAGAACTCGGCGGGGTTCGTCCCGGCGTAGCTGCGCAGGATCGAGGTGCCGTCGCGCACCCGCTCGAAGGCGGGGGTGCACACCGCCGCCCACCGCTCGGCCGCGTCCTCGCTGCCCAGCGGGGGGGTCCCGTCGGTCATCCCGTCGAGCATGTCGAGGCGGTGGGCGAACTCGTGGTACACGACGTTCTGGCCCCGCTCGGGGCGTCGCGCCTCACGCCGCACCGCGCTCCACGACAGCACCACCGGGCCGCGCGGGTGCGCCTGCCCGGCCAGGTGCCGCGGCGCGTCCGACATCGTGCCGGCACCGGTCGCGTGGGTCCCGCGCAGCCGGACCGTCGAGGAGTGCACGATGACCGACGTGACGTCGAAGTACTCGTCGATCGACAGCCCGAGCAGCAGCATCGCGGCCTGGGCGGCGATCAGGACGCGCACCTCGTCGGTGAGATCCATCCCGCGCGCGGCCTCCCACTCGGTCTCGTGGACGAAGCGGGCGACCAGCATCCGCATCCGAGCGAGCTCGTCGTCGTCGAGCGCACCCCAGTGCTCGAAGCCGTCGAGCAGCACGCGCTCCCACGCCGGGTCGAACTCGACCGGTCGACCGGACAGCCACCGCCTGATCGTCGCGAGCACGCCGGGTCAGACGAGCACGTCGCCGGCGGACTTCGTCGCCTCGGTCGGGCGGGGGCCGGTGCGGACGGCGGTCGGCACGAGGTCGGGGCCACCGAAGTACTCCGCCAGTCGACGGTCGGCCTCGTCGGCACCGAACAGGATCTCCGCGACCTCGCGCAGCCCCGGCGAGTCGGCGATGTCGTCGTCGGTCACGACCAGCTCGATCTTCGAGCGCCGGCGCATGAAGTCCTCGAGCTTGGTCACCATCTCCGAGCGCGCCGCCTCGTGCAGCTCGACGCGCAGGTAGTCGGCGGAGCCCATGATGTCCTCTCCCATCGACGGCTCCTCACGGATCGCGTCGAGCATCGCGAACGCCCGGCGCCCGTAGCGTCGCCACAGCCGGTCCGAGAGCGGCTCGATCTCCGGCCGGTCGCGGATCCGGTCGAGCTTCATCAGGCGGGCCTGGCGGAAGAACTCCTTGCGGGTCGCCCCGGCCGGCTCGCCGTACCAGTTGCGCAGGTCGCGCTCGAGGGGGATGCCGAGCGACTCGACCTCGGCGGCGACCTCCTCACCGACGTTCAGGCAGTCGGTGAGCTTGCCGCCGAAGATCGTGACGACCCGTCGACGGTGGTCGGTCTCCACGGCGTGCTTGCGCGACAGCTTCGTCCAGTCGACGTCGGCGCGGTCGTTGCCGTCGGTGGGGACGACGAGGGGCCGGACCCCGCAGCGGCGGGCGATCACGTCGTCGGGCGTCAACGGGGTGTCGAGGTCCATGCGGGCGTTGATCTGCCCGAGGAGGAACTCGATGTCGTCGTCGGTCACCTCGGTGCGGGGGTCCTCGACGCGGGTGTCGGTCGTGCCGATCACCGAGCGGCTGCCCATCGGGATGACGTAGAACAGCCGCTCGGTGTCGTCGTAGAACGCCAGCACCCGGTCGTGGTCGCGCGTCGTGAGGCGTGGGACGACGAGGTGGATCCCCTTGGAGTAGACGATCCGGTGCTCGGTGGTCAGCTCCCAGCGGTCGTTGAGCACGTCGACGAAGGGTCCGGCGGCGTTGACGATCGAGCGCGCCGAGGTCTGGAGCTCCTCACCGGTGTCGACGTCGCGCAGCGACGCGATCCACCGGTCGCCGTCGCGCCGGGCGGAGACGAGCTCGACGTAGTTGGCGGCGGCGGTGCCGGCCTCGATGGCCGAGCGCACGAAGCTGAACACGAAGCGGGCGTCGTTGTCGATCAGCAGGCCGTCGCGGTACTCGATGCCCCCCGCCACCCCGCTGGTGTCGATCGCCGGTTCCTCGCGCTCGATGCGGTCCCTGCTCAGCAGGCGTGGCCAGCGCGTCCCGAACTGACCGATGATCCAGTAGCCGACGGCGCCGAGGAACGCGAACCACGGCGGGTACGGGCCCTTGGAGTCCAGCGCCGCGTAGAAGCCGATCTCGCGGATGTTCGCGCGGTAGGCGCGCATCAGCCGGTTGCGCGACTGGCACAGCTTGAAGACCAGCCAGAGCTCGTAGTTCTCGAGGTACTTGAAGCCTCCCCAGACGAGGTTGGACGACGCCTGGCTCGTGAAGTGGGCGAAGTCGCCGCGATCGATCAGCGCGACGCTGGCCCCGCGCCCCGCGAGCGACGCCGCCGCGACCGCGCCGTTGATCCCGCCCCCGACGACGAGGGTGTCGAACGACCCGTCGCGGATCCGGTCGATGTGGGTGGTGCGCAGCGCCATCCACGGATTCTAGGGGCGGGGGCGCGACCCCGGTCCGGGGAGGGCGGGGGTGTCCGTCGGCGCTCAGCCGGCGGCGAGGAAGGCGACGACGACCGCCGCCAGGCCGACGACGGCGGGGAGCGCCCACGTCGACCAGCGGGGGTAGCCCTTGTACCCCGGGGCCATCATCACGAAGCCGCAGATCGAGCCCGCGACGAGCCCGCCGACGTGACCTCCGATGGAGATGCCGCCGATGAAGAAGGTGATGCCGAGGTTGATCAGCAGCAGGGTCCCGATCTGGGTGCTGAACGGGTTGACCCCGTGCTGCCAGACCCCGACCGCGAACGCGCCGAGCAGACCGAAGATCGCCCCCGATGCTCCGGCGCTGAACCCGCCGCTGTCGATCACCACGACCCCGGCCGACCCGCCGAGCAGCGACGCGGCGTAGAGCGCGGCGAAGCGGCCACGTCCGAGCTGGGGCTCCATCTGGTTCCCCAGGACCCAGAGGAAGTACATGTTGAACGCGAGGTGGATGATCCCGTAGTGGACGAACCCGGAGGTGACCAGTCGGTACCAGTCCCCTCCGTCCGAGACGCGCACCGGTCCACGGGCCGTCTCCAGGATGCCCGTCCGCCAGGAGTCGAACAGGGCGAGGTCGGCGTGCGCGCGCGTCCCGCCTCCGGCGAGCGCCTCGCCACCGCTGGCGAGGACCATCCAGGCGAAGATCGCGACGTTCAGCGCGATCAGCGAGGTGGCGACGATCGCCGGCTTGCTCGCCTGCCAGTACCGCGCGCGGGTCACCACGTCGGGGCGCGTGGCCTCGGCGCACTCGACGCAGTGGCTGCCGACCGATGCCTGCTCGAGGCACTCGGCGCACGCCGGGCGCCCGCACCGCGTGCACCGACGCCCCGCGGCGCGGTTGGCGTGGCGGAAGCAGGCCTCCGCGCCGTCGTCGAGGCGCTGGCGCAGCCGACGGTCGGGAGGGGGCAGCGAGGTGCGACGGCCGGACTCGGGCGTCTCGGGCGGTGGCGGCGGCAGCGGCACGCCGGTCAGGGTACCGAGCGATGTCTGACCGAATGGGAAACCCGGGTCGCCGTCACCGACCTCACGGCGACCCCACGGCGTCCGCGGCCCGCTACCGCGACGCCAGGACCGTGGTGCTCGCCGACGCGATGGCCACGCTCTCGACGAAGTCGAGCAGCTCCGCCGCCGGCGTCGCGTCGACGAGCTCGACCTGCTGGCCGAGCGCGTGGACGGTGACCCGGTAGACGTGGGTCTCGCCCGGTGGCGGGCAGGGGCCCGCGTAGCCGACGTCGCCGAAGAAGTTCAGGGCCTGGATCGCGCCCGGCGGCACCTCGGCTTCGCCGATGCCGGTCGCGTCCGGTCCCAGCCCGGCCACGACCCAGTGGATGAACGGGCGCCCGTTGCTCAGCTCCGTCTCGTCGACCATCGACACGGCCACGTCCGCCGTGCCGGCCGGGAGCCCGACCCAGTCGATCGGAGGTGAGACCCCCGAGCCGTCGCAGGTGTGGATCGGGTCGATCTGCGCCCCCGCGAGCCACGGCGCGAAGATCTCGAGCTCGCCCGCGTCGGCGATGTCGGAGGCGACGAGCGAGCCGCCGGCGACCGGATCGAGCTCCTCCGCGCCGGCGAGGGGGTCCCGGGTGACGTCGACGCCGCCGTCGTCGCCGAGGGGTTCGGTCGAGATCGGGGAGGTGTCCGGGGGCGGGAGGGTGGTCGGGCTCGTCGGGTCGGCCAGGCGCGTCCCGTCGCCGGTGTCGCACGCGCCGAGCCCTGCGAGGGCGAGGCCCCCGACGACGCAGGCGGCGCGCACCGAGCGCGTCGTTCGCAGCGGGCCGATCACGGGTGGCGAGCGTAGGGCATGGCCACGGTCCTCGTGGGTAGCCTCGCGAACGTGTCCCCGACATCGAATCGCGACGCCCCCGACGCCCCCGTCTCGACCGCCGGGGAACCGCTGTCGCTGCTGACGGTCCACGCCCACCCCGACGACGAGGCGTCGAAGGGCGCGCCCACCGTCGCCCGGTACGGCGCCGAGGGGGTGCGCACGGTGCTCGTGTGCTGCACCGGAGGGGAGGAGGGCGACCTGCAGAACCCGAGCCTGCGCGAGGAGGGTCAGCCGTTCCACGACATGACCCCCGAGCAGGAGCGCGAGCTGGTCGCGTCGATGCGCGAGGCGGAGCTCACGGCGTCGGCCGAGGTCATCGGCTTCGACGAGGTCGTGATGCTCGGGTACCGCGACTCGGGGATGGCCGACACGGAGCCGAACCAGCACCCCGACTGCTTCCACCAGGCCGACCTCGACGAGGCCGTCGGCCGGCTGGTCGAGATCGTGCGGCGCACCCGTCCCCAGGTGATCATCACCTACGGCGACGACCAGAAGGGCTACCCCCACCCCGACCACCTGCGCGTCCACGACATCTCCGTGCTCGCGTTCGAGCGCGCCGGCGACGCCGGGTGGTACCCCGAGCTCGGCGAGCCGTTCCAGCCGTCGAAGCTCTACTACGCCGTGTGGGCCAAGGCTCGGATCCTCGCGGTGCACGAGGCGATGCTCGCCCACACCGGCGAATCGCCGTTCTCGGACGAGTGGCTGGAGCGCGAGGGCCAGGACCACCGGATCACCACCAGGATCGACGTGTCCGACTACCAGTGGGCGCGCACCGCAGCGCTGCGCGCCCACGCCACCCAGGTCGATCCCGGCGCCGGTTGGTGGTTCGGCCTCGACGACGACCAGTTGGCCGAGACGTACCCCTGGGAGGACTGGATCCTCGCTCGCTCCGAATCCGGGTCGATCCCCGACGACGACGGCGAGCGCGACCTGTTCGCCGGGGTTCGCGCCGGCCCCGCGGGGGCGTCGACGTGAGCGGTGCCGCCCAGTACCGCGTCGTCGTCGCGAAGAAGGACGAGCGCGTCGAGGGGCCCGACGACGCTCCGGTCGTGGTGACCGTCCCGGTCGACGTGGCGTCACGAGCCGACTTCGACGCGGCGGTGTCGTTCATGCGCGGCGACCTCAAGGCCTCCGGCCCCAGCGGGGAGATCCTCCGGCTGCTCGAGTCGGGGGAGGCCGATCGGGCGGTGCGCGGGATCGTCGCCGTCCTCTGAGCGAGGACGGCTCAGCCGGCGCGCATCACGTCGCGCAGCTCGCGGAACCCGATCAGCTCGGCCCCCGCACGCCGCAGGGCGTCGCGCAGCTCGCCGCCGGTGACGAGCTCGAGGTCCGCGATCCACCCGCCGGCCGCCTCGCCCGCGAACCCGCGCACCTCGGGGGTGTCGAGCGCCGGCTGCACGTGGATCTCGGTGACGCCCGGCTCCAGCTCCGCGACGGCGTCGAGGACGCGATCGTGGCTCCCGGGGCGCCAGTCGTGGTCGAAGTGGTCCGGGAACACCACCCCCTCGTCGGCCGCGAGGCGACGGAACGCGAACCCGGCCTGCTCGTGGGAGATCGTCGACGGCAGCCGGATCGGCAGCGCGAACTCGACCGCCAGCTCCAGGTAGACGTCGAAGAACTCGGGGCGCAGCGCGATCGCCGACAGGTGCGGCGCGAGGTGGGTCACGTCGACGCCCCACACCTCGGCCCGCTCGACCTGGGCGCGCAGCTCGCGCAGCACCTCGTCGGGGTCGGCGTGCTCCCACAGGTCGGCGAGGGTGCGCGGGAAGCCGCCCTCACCCGACTGCAGCGACGGAGCGTGGGTGAGCGGGCCCCAGCGGTACCACCCGTGCTCGGAGTTCAACGTGAGGTGGACCCCGATGTCGTCGGCGGGCTCGAGGTGGTCGGCGGCGTGGCGCGCCCAGGGTGCGGGGACCATCAGCGACGCGCAGGTCGCGATCCCGTCGTGCAGGGCGGCGAGGACCCCGAGGTTCGCGGCGTGGCACGAGCCCAGGTCGTCGCACGACACGATGACGAGCTTCGCGTCCGCAGGACGGCCGAGCCGCTCGGCGAGGGTGTCGCTCACCTGGGCAACGCTACCCGTCGCACGGCGCCGGTGGTGCGGGCCGGCGGACCTGCCGCTGCGGGCACGCCACCGGATCGCGGTCGGCGGGTGGAGCGTCGAGCCGGCGGGACGGGACGGTCACGAGCAGTTCGCCCACAACCCGAGGTCGTCGGCCTCGGCGGTGCGGGCGGACTCGACGAAGCGGCGGGCGTGGGCGCTGTTGGGTTCGATCGTGAGCGGTCGGGCGAAGCCCCGTCGCACCATCTCGTCGTTGACGAACAAGCCGTCCTCGGCGCGGAAGACGTAGCCGAGGAGGCGGCCGTACACGTCGCGGGGGACGACGTCGCGCTCGATGCGGACCGCGGTCCCCGCGGCGATCAGCGTCGCGACGTGAGCGCTCGCCTCGGGCCCGAAGCACTCGACCGGCGAGTTCGGGCGCTTCGTCTCGGGGGTGTCGATCCCGATCAGGCGGACCCGCTCGGAGCGTCCGTCGATCGCGACGTCGATCGTGTCGCCGTCGACCACGCCCTCGACCGTCGCGTTCGGCTCCAGGGCGCCGGCCGCCGCCGGCACGTCGGTCTCGGACCCGTCGCACGCGGCGACGATCGTCGTCAGCGCCACGGCGAGCGCGACCAGGGGTCGGGCGCGCCCGCGCCGAAGCCGCGCCCGCGGACCGCGAGCCGTGCCGGAGCGACGCCGGTCGGGATCGGCGCAGGTGCCGGTCAGATGCGTTCGATGATCGTCCCCGTGCCGAGACCGCCGCCGCAGCACATGGAGATCAGCGCCTTGTCGCCGTCGATGCGCTCGAGCTCGTAGAGCGCCTTGGTCAGCAGGAAGGCACCGGTGCCTCCGAGGGGGTGGCCGAGCGCGATCGCACCGCCGTTGGGGTTCGTCTTGTCGAGGTCGGCCCCGGTCTCCTTGGCCCAGGCGAGGACGACGGAGGCGAACGCCTCGTTGATCTCGAACAGGTCGAAGTCATCGATCGACAGACCGGTGCGCGAGAGCAGCCGCTCGGTCGCGTCGATCGGCCCGGTCAGCATCAGCTCGGGGTCGGTGCCCACCAGGCAGGTGTCGACGACGCGCGCCCGTGGCGTCAGCCCGAGCTGCTCGGCCTTCTCGCGCGTGGTCATCATCAACGCCGCGGCGCCGTCGGAGATCTGCGAGGAGTTGCCGGCGGTGTGCACGCCGTCCTCGCGGGCCACCGGCTTGAGCCCGGCCAGCTTCTCCATGCTCGTCTCGCGCAGCCCCTCGTCGCGCGACACCACGTGGGTGCTCCCGGTCGGCTCGCCGTCCTCGTCGACGTCGGGAGCCTCGACGGACACGTACTGGCCGGCGAAGCGATCCTCCTCCCAGGCCCGGATGGCACGCTGCTGGGAGGCGAGGCCGAAGGCGTCGGTGTCCTCGCGCGTGATGCCCCACTTGTCGGCGATCCGCTCCGCGCCCTCGAACTGCGACGTCATCTCGTAGCGGTCGAAGTAGGGGGGCGGGATCGGGACGCCGAGGCCGAGCTTCTTGTTGCCGCTCGAGCCGATCGGGACTCGGCTCATCGCCTCGACGCCGCACGCGATCGCGGCGTCGACGACGCCGGCGCCGACCAGCGAGGACGCGAGCCCGGTGGCCTGCTGGCTGGAGCCGCACTGGGTGTCGACGGTGGTGGCGGCCGTCGACATCGGCAGTCCCGCTCCGAGCCACGCGGTGCGCGTGAGGTTGAACGCCTGCTCGCCGGCCTGGCTGACGACGCCCCCGACGACCTGCTCGATCTCCGAGGGGTCGACACCGGTGCGGTCGATCAGCGACTTCAGCACGATCCCGAGGGTCTCGCCCGGGTGGAGGGTGGACAGGCCGCCGTTGCGCTTCCCGATCGGGGTTCGCACGGCATCGACGATCACGACATCTGACATGGGCACGACGCTACGTTCTCGGCCCGTCGATCGTGAAGTCCACGGACCTGGCGGCATCGGTGGCGCGCCGGGGAACGACCGCCGGGGGCCGCGAGCGGGAGGGGTGCGGCGTCGGGCTCAGGCTCGGCGGAGGGTCGCGGCGAGGTGGTGGAGGAGGGGTTGGCCGACCGCGGACATGCGCACGGTGCAGCGCACGACGTCGCCCGTGACCTCCCACGTGCGCTCGACGCGCTCGACGTGCTTCGCCGTGGTCGTCAGCCCGACGTGGCGTGATCTCACGTCGACGATCACGGTGTCGGTCGGGCCGGCGCTGTTGGGGGCGGCGAAGCCCTCGAGGACCTCGGTGACCCCGGTGGGGTGGGCGATCACCAGCTCCGCGGTCCCGGGAGCGGGGACGCGCAGGTACCCGGCCTCGGCGTGGAGCGGTCGGCCGTCGTCCGCGGCGGTCGTGCGCTGGCGGTAGGCGAGGACGGGCGTGCCGACGTGCTCGAACGTGATCGTCTCGACGTAGCGGAACGTCTCGATCGTCGGGTACTCGCCCTCCCCCTCGCCGGACCAGGTCCCCACCAGCGCTTCGAGCGGAGTCAGGTCGGGGTGCAGCGGAGGGACCATCGACGCAGCGTAGGTCGTCGGCGGCGTGCGACCCGATGGACCGGGGCGCCCCGGGCCGTGGTACGAATCAGCCGTGGTCGCGGAGTTGGGACTGGTGTCGCTGAACACCGCCGAGGTGTACGAGGCGCTCAACGTCGAGCCGACCGGGTTCGGCGGCGGACGGCGCTACGTCCACGTGATCGGGTCGACCGTCTTCGTCGACGACCGGAGCGAGGACGAGTCGTGGCCGTCGCACTTCGTGGGGATCGTCGACGGCGCCGGGTGGTGGGCGGTGGACGTGCCGACCGACGCTCCCGATCCGTCCTACGGCGCGGCGCTCGACCTGCGCGCCTACTTCGGGGCGGCGACGCCGGGGGAGTGGCTCGCGGCGGGCCGCGCGGTCCAGGTCGTCGAGTGGATCCGCACCCACCGGTTCTGCGGGCGGTGCGCGGCACCGACCGAGGCGTCGCCGGGCGAGCGCGGTCTGGTGTGCCCCGAGTGCGAGCTGATCGTCTACCCGCGGGTGGCCCCGGCGATGATCACGCTGGTCACGCGCGGCGAACCCGGTCCCGACCAGGAGGCGCTGCTCGCCCGGGGGGTGCGGTTCCCGATGCCGATGTACTCGTGCCTGGCCGGGTTCGTCGAGCCCGGCGAGGACCTCGAGGGGGCCGTGGTGCGCGAGGTTAGCGAGGAGGTCGGGATCACGGTGGGGTCGGTCCGCTACGTCGGCAGCCAGCCGTGGCCGTTCCCGCACAGCCTGATGGTCGGTTTCCGCGCCGAGTGGGTCTCGGGCGACGTCGTGCTCCAGGAGGACGAGATCGCCGATGCGGCGTGGTACCGCAAGGACGACCTGCCGATGGTCCCACCCGAGATCTCGATCGCGGGCAAGATCATCTCGGCGTGGGTCGACGAGGGCTGAACCGCCCCGGACGCGACCCCGTCTCGGCCCGCCCGCCCCGCTTCGGTCAGGCTCGCTCGGCGGGGGTGGCGGGCGCATCGCCGTCGGACTCGCACGACGGCTCGGGGAGCGGGGCGGACCGGGGCGGCGCCCTCGTCGCGTCGTCGTCGAACAGGGTCGGTCGGCGTCGACGGATCCGCACCGTCGGTCCGGGCTCGGCGCTCGGCCGGGGGGTGGGCTCGAACAGCTCGAGCTGCTCCCACGTGATCGCGACCTCGCTGACGAGCCGCCACCCGAGGCGTCCGCGAGCGCCCGGCCGACGGATCTCGACGGCCTCGGGACGCAGCGAGCGGGCGGAGCCGTCGGCGTCTCGGATCGCGATGCTGCCGTCGGTCTCGATGCCCACCACCCGACCGACGACCGGTCGCCCACGCCCGTTGCGGCGGAAGCGAGACGGCTCGCCGGCCCGCAGCCCGAAGCGGGCGAGGGCCGAGGTGGAACGATGCACCGTCGTCGTCGCCCGTCGTCGCGGCCGCGCTCGGGTCAGGCTCCCGTGACCCGACGCTGGAGCTTGCGCATCCCGGCCAACCACCGCTCGGGGTCGTCCGCCTTGCGGCGGACGTAGTCGGCGACCTCGGGGTGGGGGAGCACCAGGAACGATTCGCGCTCGATCGCGTCCGCCACCTGCTCGGCGACGTCGTCGGGTTCGAGGACGACCCCCGCCGCTCGCACGACGTCGCTCCCCGACACCTCGTCGTCGCCGGCGTGGAGCATGGCGGTGTTCACCCCCTGCGGGCACAGGCAGGTCACCCGGATCCCGGCGTCGCCGTAGGTGATCGCCATCCACTCGGCGAACGCGACCGCCGCCCGCTTCGTCAGCGTGTAGGGCCCCGAACCGATCTGGGCGAGCAGACCCGCGGCGGAGGCCGTCGAGCAGAAGTACCCCTCGCCACGCGCGACCCACTCGTCCACGAGGTGCTTCGCCGCCCAGCGGTGAGCGTGCACGTTCACCGCGAACGCCTGCTCCCACACGTCCTCGCCGGTGTCGGCGAGCGTCGTGCCGGTCCCGACGCCGGCGTTGGCGAAGAACAGGTCGATCGAGCCGAGGATCTCGGTCGCACGCTCGACGAGGAGCCGGTTGCCCTCCTCGGTCGAGACGTCCGCGTCGATGCCGGTCGCCCGCTGCGGGTCGATGGCACGGGCGGCCTCGGGCGCCCCGGCGATGTCGGCCAGCACCACGTTCGCGCCACGGGCGTGGAACGAGGCGGCCAGCGCGGCCCCGATCCCCCGTCCGGCTCCGGTGATCACGACGTTGCGATCGGTCAGGTCCATGCGCGCATCGTAGGCAGCTCCGCGGCGTCCGGACCGCACCTCGCCGACACCCGGGTCCGCTCCGTCCCGGGGTGGTCGCGCCCCGTCGCGACGCCGGTCACGGTCGTGTGAACGCTCCGACAAGATCGGTGGGGTGCGCGCGGCCCCCGGTGATCACCGGTACCGTGAGATCCAATGACAGAGCAGCAGAACGCCAGTGATGCAATCAGCAACGAGGCCGTGATCGACGAAGCGCTCGGAGTCATCGACGGAGCCCTCGCGAAGATGATGAACCGCGAGTTGGTGTCGAGCGGGGAGGTCGCCGACCTCCTCTTGGACGTGCGGACGCTCCTCACGGACGTGCACCGCGAGTCCGGCGCCGACGACGTCGTCGCCGTCGCCCCGGTCACCTCCGACCTCGGCTGACCCCCGGCTCACCCCGGCTCAGAGGAGCCGAGCCAACCCCAGACGTCGCATCACCGCTCGGGTCGATGCGACGAGGATCCCGCCGGTCACCACGCCGGCGACGACGTCGGACGCGTGGTGGATCCGCACGTACGCCCGACTGACCGCCACGACGGCGGCCGTGGCGGCGATCGCTCTCGCGGCCGGTCGCCCGGCCCGTGCGCCGAGCAGAGCCGCCGCGAACGTCGCGGCGCTCGCGTGGCCCGACGGGAACGACGACGTCCGTGGATGGCGCACGCGCAGGCCGTCGTCGCCCGCCGCCGTCGGTCGCGTCCGCCGGACGATCCGCTTGACGCCCTGGTTGACGACGAGGCTCTCGAGGCCGATCAGCACCGCGAAGGTGATCACCCGCTCACGGGCCCGTCGAGGTCGGCGCACGAGGGCGATGCCGATGTTCGTCGCGTGCCAGATCGCGCTGAAGTCCCCCACGGTGCTCGCCGCCTGGAACGTCCGATCCGCGACCGGGTTGCCGCGGATCCTCTCGAAGGCGGCGTCGACGACCTCGTCGAAGCGCTCGACCACCGGGCCCAGCTGACCCTGCCCGGGGACGTCCTCGGTCAGCTCGTCGTACGCCGTGGGGTCTCCGGGCTGGTCCTCGTCGACGGGTGGGTCGATGAGGTCGCCGGCCTGGGCCAGCTCGTCGCCGATCCCGTCGTCGAGGTCGAAGCCGGTGCCGGCGCCGCTCTCGGGAGAGGGGTCTGCGTCGGTGCCGGGGGAGGTGGCGCTCACGAGCGCACCGCGGCATCCGCGCCGGCTCCGACCAGCTCGGCGTAGGCGGCGGCCGCCTCGGCGGCGGCGAGGTCGGGATCCCCGTCGAAGGCGGGGCACCACGCCCGGAAGCTGCACCAGTCGCAGAGCCGGCTGGTGTTGGGGCGGAAGTCGCCGGTGGTGCAGGCTCGCTCCACCGCCTTCCACACCGCTGCGGTGCGGGTGGTGATGAAGCGCACCGACTGCGCCGAGGGGACCGTCTCGATCGTCTCGCCGCTCGCCAGGTACATCAGGCGGATCCGCGCCGGCCGGCGACCGAGGACCGCCTCGCACAGGAACGAGTAGAAGTGCACCCCGGCGAGGCTCTTCTGCTCGTAGCGGCCCGACGGGGCCCGTCCGGTCTTGTAGTCGGTGACCACGAGCTCGCCGTCGTCGTCGAGCTCGAGGCGGTCGATGATGCCGCGGAGCTGCAGGGACCCGACGTCGGCGGCCATCCGCACCTCGAGACCGATGTCGCGCACCGTGGTGGGGTCCTCCATGTCGAAGTACCGCTCGATCAGCGCGCGGCACCCCGCGTCGAACTCCGCCCGTCCGACGTCGTCGAGGAGCAGCCCCACGTAGTCGGGGTGGTGCTCGTGCTCCTGCATCGCGAGCGTCAGGCAGCGGTCGAGGGCGGAGGGGGTGCGCTCGTGGCGCGGGAGAACGAACAGCAGCTCGAGGGCGCGGTGCACGACGGTGCCCCTGGTCGTCGCGACCCCCGGCGGCTCGGGGAGGCGCTGCACGGACGAGAAGCGGAACTGCATCGGGCACGAGGTGAACGACGAGACCCGTGACGGCGACAGCGACGACGGGATCGGCCACGCGGGCGAGGCCGCCCCGACCGACGGTGCCGACGCTGCGTCGGCCGCCGCCTCGGTGGAGGCGACGGGGGCGGCGGGCGCGTCGACGAGATCGGTCATGCTCCCCACACTACGGACGCGGTGCCACGGGGTTCGCGAATGGTCCTCGAGGGGTCGTGCCGGCTGGCCGTGAGCTGGCGACGTGAGGCCGAGGTCACCCGAGCTCGGTGTCGATGGCGTCGCCGATCAGCTCGGCGACGCCGGCGGGATCCTCGAAGGGGGTGAAGTGGTTCCAGTCCTCGCGCTCGACGAAGCGGGCGTCGGCGAGTCGCTCGGCGACGAGCGGCGCCACCTCGGCGGGCCCCGCGCCGTCTGCGCTCCCCACGACGACGACCCTCGTGCCGATCTCGCCGAGGACGTCCCAGGTGCGGTGCGTCGCCCCGGTCTCGAAGGTGCGCGCCTCGTGCTCGGGATCGCACGCCAGGCGGACCCCCTCCGGGGCGGGACGGAAGCCGTGGCCGACGTAGAGCCGCACCACGTCGGGGTCGAACGCCTGCATCGGGGGCTTGGACGAGTAGTTCTCGATCGCGGCCTCGAACGACTCGAACGACGGACGCCGCCGACGCGCCGACCGCACCAGCGGGGACGGCTCCTCGGCACGGGCCTGCGACGGATCGAACACGATCGGCTCGAACGCGACGATCAGGTCGAACAGGCCGGGGCGGCGGTGCGCGGCCATCAGCAGCGCGGCACCCCCCATCGAGTGGCCGAACGCCACGAGACCGCCGTCGGGGGCGATCGCTTCGGCCGCCGCGATCGCGTCGTCGCCGTAGCGGTCCCAGTCGACCGCCCAGTCCTCGGGGCGCGGCGTCGATCCGTGGCCGCGGTAGTCGAGCGCGTACGCCGTCGTGCGCTCGGCGAGACGGTCGGCGATCGGCAGGTAGCACCACCCGTGGAAGCCGGTGGCGTGGGACAGGAGCACGGGTCGGCCGTCCCCGCCGAAGTGGTGGACGACGACGCTGATCCGGTCGGAGGACGGCACGCGCACGGTGCCCATCATCGCCGAGCGCGCCCGGCGCGACCAACCCGGTCGCACGGCTCGGCGCCGATGGTCGACGACGCCGGCGAGCGGGCGGTGCCCGTCGCCTCGCTCAGCGCTCGGGTCGGGGCTCGCGTGGGAGTCCCAGCAGGCGCTCGCCGATGATGTTGCGCTGAACCTGGCTGGTGCCCCCGGCGATCCGTCCGCCGGGGGCGGCGAGCATCCCGTACGACGTGGGTCCGTCGACCGTCGACCCCGCGCCCGCCAGCTCGCCGCGCAGCATCGCCGTCGCGAACGACATCTCGGTGATCCCGAGCTTGAGCAGGGAGGCGGCGGTCGACGCCACCGACCCCTGCCGTCGGGCGAGCGCCTTGAACGCCGTGCCCGTCGCGACCAGCTCGGCGAGGTGCTGGCGATCGAGGGCGTCGAGCTCGCGCTCGCTCGACAGCGCGATCATCTGGTCGAGTCGACGCTGGAGGGAGATGACGGCGGTGCCGATGTGCCCGCGCTCGTTGGTCAGCACCGACATCGCGACCCCCCAGCCGCCGTGGAGCGGCCCGAGCAGGTGGTCGGCGGGGAGCTCGACCTCGGTGAAGAAGACCTCGTCGAACTCGGCTTCCCCCGTCATCTGCTGCAGGGGACGGATCTCGATCCCGTCGAGATCCATCGGGCACAGGAAGAACGAGATCCCGTCGTGCTTGCCGACCCCCGCGTCGGGGTCGATCGGGCGCGTCCGGGCCATGAGGATGCCCCAGTCGCTGTACCGGCCCCCCGAGCACCACACCTTCTGGCCGTCGACGACGAAGCGGTCGCCGTCGGCCACGGCGCGCGTCGTGAGCGAGCCGAGGTCGCTCCCCGCGCCCGGCTCGGAGAACAGCTGGCACCAGACGTGGTCGGCGTCGAGGGTGGCGCGCAGGTGGAGGTCGCGCTGCGCGTCGGTGCCGTACATCTGCAGCGCCTGGCCGGTCAGCACGAGGCCGACCATGTTGAGCATCGGCGGCACGCCCGCACGGGCGCACTCGAGCAGCCACCGGGCGTTGTGCTCGGCGCTGAGACCCCGCCCGCCGTGCTCGGTCGGCCAGTGGATGCCGGCGTAGCCCGCGTCGCGCACCCGTCGGTGCCACTCGATGCCGGCCTCGATCAGGTGCGGCGGGCAGATCGCGCCGTAGTCGGGAGGCGCTCCCTCGGCGTTGCGCGCCAGCCACTCGGCGGCCTCCACGCCGAACTCGTCCACCGTCGGCGCGTCGCGTGCGTCGTCCATCTCGTCGATCTCCACCATCTCGGTCGGTCCGGGTCGCTCGACCGGACTCAGGAGAGGGCGTCGAGGAACATCTTGGTCTCCTCGCCGAGCTGGGTGGGGACCTCGTAGCCGTCGCGGTCGGTCACCGTCGCCCAGTTGTCGCGCAGCGTCTCGGGGGTCAGGTCGGTGTCGGTGTAGCCCGGGCACTCGGCGATGAACACCTCGGCGACTCGACCGCCGCCGACGGAGAAGACCCGACCGGTCGCCTCGCACGACTCGTGGCACAGGTACGTCACCAGGGGCGACACCAGCTCGGGCTGCAGCTTGTCGCCGAAGCCCGCCCCCATCAGGTCCTCGGTCATCCGGGTCAGCGCCAGCGGGGCGATCGCGTTCGCTCGGATGTCGTACTTCGCGCCCTCGACGGCGAGGACGTTGGTGAACCCGACGAGGCCCATCTTCGCCGCGCCGTAGTTGGCCTGGCCGAAGTTGCCGAAGATCCCCGCCGCGGACGAGGTCGACACGATGCGGCCGTAGCCCTTCTCGCGCATGACCTTCCACGCCGGGCCGGTGACGTGGAACGCGCCACGCAGGTGGACGTCGAGCACCGGGTCGACGAGGTCGCTCGTCATGTTGTGGAACGACTTGTCGCGCAGGATCCCGGCGTTGTTCACCACGATGTCGACGGTCCCGAACGCATCGAGCGCCGACTGCACGATCGACTCGCCGCCCTCGACGGTGGCGACCGAATCGGTGTTCGCCACCGCCTCGCCGCCGGCCGAGGTGATCTCGTCGACGACGAGCTGGGCCGCTCCCTTGTCGGACCCGGACCCGTCCACCGCTCCGCCGAGGTCGTTCACCACCACGAGCGCCCCGCGCCCCGCCATCATCAGCGCGTGCTGCTTGCCGAGACCGCCACCCGCTCCGGTGATGATCGCTACCTTGCCGTCGAAACCGAGATCTGCCATGGCGCCCGACGCTACCGCCCGGGTGGATCTCGCCGGAAACCTCCGGCGCTCGTCACGATCTCCGACGTCGGCGAGCCGTTCGAACCGGCGTCGTGGAGCGCGTCGAGGCGATGCGCGAGGTGTCCCGGCTCCTCACGAGCTCCCGGCGCTCCCGGCGGCGTCCGCGCTCGGGCGTCTCGCAGCGCGCGTCCTGCCGCTCAGGCGGTCGGGATGAACAGGTCCGAGCCCTCGACGACCACCGTGACGCCGTCGCCGTCGCGCACCGGGACGCCGAGCCCGGCGACGTGGGTGAGCGAGCAGCCCTCGCGCCTCAGCTCGACCTGGACCGTCGAGCCGTGGCGGTGGATCCGGAACCTCACCGCGTCCCAGCTCTCGGGCAGGTGGGGGCAGAACTCGAGGTGCTCGCCGGTCTCGACCATGCCCGCGAACCCGTGCACGATCTCCGCCCACACCCCGCCGCAGTTCGCGATGTGCACCCCGTCGGCGGTGTTGTGGTGGACGTCGCACACGTCGAGGTAGAGCGAGCGGTGGAAGTAGTCGATCGCCAGGTCGTGGCGACCGACCTGCGAGGCCATCACCCCCTGGACGCACGCGGACAGCGACGAGTCGCCGGTCGTGATCGGATCGTAGAAGTCGAAGTTCCGCCGCTTCTGCTCGCTCGAGAAGTGCCGTGAGCGCAGGTACATCGCGAGCACGACGTCGGCCTGCTTGAGCACCTGGTGGCGGTAGATGACGAGGGGGTGGAAGTTGAGCAGCAGGGGGTACTTCCCGGTCGGCGTGCCCTCCCAGTCCCACGGCTCGAGGTCGAGGAACGCCGCGTCCTGGGGGTGGATCTCGTGCTCGTCGTCGAACGGGATGTACATCGCGTCGGCCGCGGCGTCCCACGCGTCGAGCTCGTTCAGCTCGAGGTCGGTGCGTCGCCGGATGGTCTCGAACGCGTCGGGGTTCCACTCGGCGAGGAACCGGACGGTGCGGGCCGCGTAGCGCAGGTTGAAGCGGGCCATCACGTTCGTGTAGCAGTTGTCGTTGACGACGGTCGTGTACTCGTCGGGGCCGGTGACGCGGTGGATGTGGAACGTGCCGCCGTAGCGGTCCATGTAGAACCCGAGGTCCTCCCACATGCGTGCGGTCTCCACCAGGATCTCCGCCCCCTCACGAGCGAGGAAGTCGACGTCGCCCGTCGCGTCGAGGTAGCGGCCGAGGGCGAACACCACGGCCGCGTTGATGTGGTACTGGGCGGTCCCGGCCGCGTAGTAGGCCGAGGCCTCCTCGCCGTTGATCGTCCGCCACGGGTACAGGCCGCCACGCTGGTTGAGCACCGCGGCTCGCCGCCGGGCCGCGTCGAGCATCAGCCACCGGAACCGCAGCACCTTGCGCGCCGCGACGGGGTCGGTGTACGCGAGGAAGGGCAGGACGTAGACCTCGGTGTCCCAGAAGTAGTGGCCGTCGTAGCCGCCGGCGGTCACCCCCTTGGCCGCGATCCCCTGCTCCTGGGTGCGGATCGACGCCTGGGCGAGTTGGAACAGGTTCCAGCGCATCGCCTGCTGCGCCGCCTCGTCGCCGACGATCTCGACGTCGGCCGCCGACCAGAACTCGTCGAGCGCGTCGTGCTGCTCGCCGTGCAGCGCGCCCACCCCGGCCGTCGAGGCGCGCGACAGGGTGCGCCGGCAGCGGTCGGCGAGCTCCTCGCAGGGGACCCCGGTCGACGTGTGGTAGCTGACGTACTTCGTGATCCGGATCGGGACGTCGGGTTGGGCGTGCACCTCGACCACCGACTTGGCCAGATCGTGGCCGACCGTGGTGGTGACCGCGTGCTCGGAGTCGGTCTCGATCTCGTGGCGGAACCCGCAGGCGATCGTCATCCGCGAGTTCGTGCAGCGGTACCCGAGGACCACGTCTCCGCTGCCGTGCTCGTCGGTGCCGTCGATCTGGACGGTCGGCTGGAGGACGCGGTGGTCGAACGAGCGGGCCTGGCGGGGGTCGTGCTCGACCGCCGCCTCGCCGAGCGCGGCGGACTTGACGTGGTACTCGTCCTCGCCGTCCTGGCGGTTCAGGAGCTGCGAGGAGATCACCACGGGGCCGGGCTCGTCGAGCATCGTGACCTCGAAGGTCATCACCGCGAGGTGGCGCTCGACCACCGACACCATCCGGGTCGAGCGGACGTGGACTCGCTTGCCGCCGGGGGTGCGCCACACGAGGTCGCGGGTGAGCGTGCCGGAGCGGAAGTCGACGCTGCGCTCGTAGCTGATCAGGTCGGCGTTCGCGAGCAGGAGGGGCTCGTCGTCGACGTAGAGCTTGATCAGCTTGGCGTCGGGGACGTTGACGATCGTCTGGCCCACCTTGGCGAAGCCGAACGCGTTCTCCGCGTGCTGGATCTCCCACGTCTCGTGGAAGCCGTTCACGAAGGTGCCGTGGCTGTGGGCGTCGCGACCCTCCTCGGGGTTGGCGCGCATGCCGAGGTAGCCGTTGCCCACACCGAACAGGGTCTCGGTGTGGCCGAGGTCGTCGGCGCCGTAGCGGGTCTCGACGAGTCGCCAGGGCTCCACCGGGAACCGGTGGGGGTCGAGGCCGGTCGGCGGGGGGAGCTGGTTGAACGTCACGTCGCGCGCGTCCGGCGATCGGCGGGGAGCAGCTCGTCGAGGTCGTCGACGACGAACGTCGCGCCGTGGTCGAGCAGGGCGCGGCGCCCCGCTCCGCGATCGACGCCGATGGTGACGGCGAACCCGCCCCTCGCTCCCGCCGCGACTCCCGAGACCGCGTCCTCGACGACGACGGTGGCGGCGGGGTCGACCCCGAGCCGCTCCGCTCCGAGGAGGTACCCGTCGGGAGCGGGCTTGCCGGCGAGGCCGACGTCGGCGGCGACGACGCCGTCGACCACGACCTCGAAGCGCTCGGTGAGGCCGGCGGCCGCGAGGACCGGCACGGCGTTCTTCGACGACGAGACGATGGCGGCGGGGACGCCGAGCTCGGCGAGCAGGTCGAGGGTCGCCTGCGACCCGGGGTACGGCGCGATGCCGTCACGGTCGAGGACCTCGTTGAACAGGGCGTTCTTGCGGTTCCCGAGAGCGCACACGGATCCGTCGCCGGGAGCGTCGTCGGGTGAGCCCTCGGGGAGGGTCACCCCGCGGCTCGCCAGGAAGTCGCGCACCCCGTCGTAGCGTGGCTTGCCGTCGATGTGCTCGAGGTAGTCACGCTCGGTGTAGTCGAAGCCGGAGAACAGCTCGCCCCACGCGTGCTCGTGGATCCGGGCGGTGGGGGTGATCACCCCGTCGAGATCGAACAGGACGCCGGCGTGGCGGGCCCACTCGAAGGGCGGGTGTCCCCGATCGTCACCGTCGTCGGTCATGGGCGCCGATGCTAGGCGTCGAGCCGGGCACGCCGAAGCCACCGGCCGTGACCGGGGTGCGGCCGAGCAGGGGCAGCTCGATGGTGACGGTGGTCCCGACCCCGACGTCGGAGGAGAGCTCGATCGTGCCGCCGTGCGCCTTGGTCAGCTTCGCCGCGATCGTCAGGCCGAGCCCGCTGCCCTGGATCTGGTCGCGCGTCGCGCTCTCGGTGCGGAAGAAGCGCGTGAAGACGTGCTCCTGCTCGCCGGAGGGGATGCCGACGCCGGTGTCGACCACCGAGATGCGCACCCGGTCGCCGGACCCGTGGCGGGTGTCGCCGGTCGTGCCGGACGTGCTGTCGACCGCCGTCTCGATCGTGACCGAGCCCGACCCGGGGGTGAACTTGATCGCGTTGCCGACCAGGTTGATCAGGACGCGCTCGAGCTCCGACGCGTCGCCGGCGACGCGCAGGTCCTCGGCGACGTCGGACGCGACGAGGTCGACGCCGGCCTCGATGGCGATGGGGGCGATCGCCTCGACCACGCGCTCGACGAGGGTGCGGACCGCGACGGGCACGGAGCGGTCGCGCCGCGCGCCCTGCTCCGCCGTGCTGATCTCGAGCAGGTCGTCGATCAGCCGGCGGAGCCGGTGGGCGTTGCGCACCGAGGCGCCGTCCATCGAGACCTGCATCTCGTCGAGGTCGCCGGCCGTCCCGTCCTCGAGCATCTCGAGGTAGCCGACCAGGCTCGTCAGCGGGGTGCGCAGCTCGTGGGAGACGGTCGACACGAAGTTGTTCCGTGCGTCGTCGAGCGCGAGCAGCTTCGCCACGAGCTCCTGCTCGCGCTCGAGCTCCGCGCGCTGCTCCTCGGCCGACCGCTGGTGGGCGAGGCGCTCGTCGGTGACGTCGGCGAACGTGAGCACGACGCGCCTCGACCGCCCGTCCGCGCCGGTGACCGTGGCCGCGTTGGTGCGGAACCAGCGCCGGTCGCCGTCGCTGCGCAGCTGGTAGATCTCCCCGACGACGGGACCGGCGCCACCCAGCACGCGCCGGGTCGGGCGCTCCTCGGGGCGCAGGGGGCGGCCCGCCTCGTCGCGCAACCCGGGGACCACGTCGGCGAGGTGGACGCCGGTCTCGATGCGGCCGTCGACGGCGAACGGCGCCAGCATGCGCCGGGCGGCGTCGTTCGTGCGCACCACGAACCCGTCGTGGTCCTGCACCACGACCGCGTCGTGGAGCGAGTCGACGGTGGTGCGGTAGAGGTCCTCCGAGCTCGCCACCTCGGCCGAGAGCCGAGCGCGCAGCGCCAGCTGGCGGGCGAGCCGGCGGCGGACCGACACCAGCGCGGCCAGCGCCACGACCGCGAGCGCGAGCGTGGTGGCGAGCCCGATGACCGCCCGGCCCCGCGTCGCCGCCCGTTCGTCGCCCTCGGTCGCGGCCAGGCTCTCGACGACCCGGTTCAGGTCGAAGACGATCCGCTGACCCACCGCTTCGTCGTCGATCAGCCTCCGCAGCTCGACGTCGGGCGGGCCGGGATCCGACGCGATCCCCGTCGCGGCCCGCTCCAGACGATCGAGTCGGGCGGTGAGGTCGAGACCGTCGGCCGAGTAGAGCGCGCGCGTGGCGGGTGGGATCTCGCCGTCGAGGTCCAGCTCGGCGTCGCCGACGAGCAGGCCGGTGCGGATCGCGTGGAGCATCTCGGCGGCCCAGCGCAGCTCGGCCCGGGTCGCGTCGTCGGCGGGTTCGCGGGCGAGGCGCGCCGCGTCGTATGCGATGCGCTCGCTCAGGCGGCGCTGACGTCCGGCGGCGTCGACCTCGACCCCCTGGACGACGGCACGGTTGGTGTCGATCAGGAACACCGCGATGGTGGTCACGGCGGTCAGCAGCGAGAGGGCGACCACGATCGCGAGCAGGCGCACCGGCGACCGGGGGTCGAGCTCGTCGGCACCTCGGCCCGCCCGGGACGTGACGTCGCCCCCGTCGCGACCGTCGACCTGCTCGCAGCGAACGCTCACGCCGTGACCTCCTCGGCGGTGAACCCGGTGCGGGTCATCACCCCCCACGCCGGCTCGCTCCCGCGCATCGCCTTGAGCAGGCCCTTCAGGCGCCACCACGCGTGGAGCTGGCGGTACCCGATGTTCTCCAGCACGGATGCCACCACCGTCGCGCCGAGGTCGCGCCAACGGTCGTAGCGGTGGAACGAGACCTCCTCGACGAGGACCGCCGCGAGCGACACCGCGATGCCGTACAGGAACGCGACGACGGCGAACAGCGCGGCGTACTCGAGGTTCACCGCACCGAACCACAGGCCCGCGATCACCGCGACGACCCCGACCAGCTCGACGGCGGCGCCGAGCAGCTCGAAGGCGAGGTAGTACGGCAGGGTGACCATGCCGATGCGCCCGTAGCGCGGGTTGAGCATCATCGAGCGCCGCTTCCACAGCACCTGCGCCAACCCGTACGACCAGCGGACGCGCTGGCGCGCCAGGATCTGGCGGTTCGAGGGGACCTCCGTCCAGCACACCGGGACGGCGATGAACACCGCCCGGTAGGCGCGACCGGCGTCGCGCTCGAGCTTGTGCAGGGTGAGCAGGACGTCGGCGTCCTCGGCCATCGAGCGGGGGTCGAACCCGCCGGCCTCGACGAGGCGGTCGCGTCGGTAGAGGCCGAACGCCCCCGAGATGATCATCAGCGCACCGAGCTTGGACCACGCCGTGCGGCCGAGCAGGAACGAGCGCAGGTACTCGAGGATCTGGATCCTCACCAGCCAGTTGCGCGGGTGGCGCACCGTCGAGAGCTGCCCGCGGTAGACGGCCGAGCCGTTGACCGCACGGATCGTGCCTCCGCTCGCGATCACCCGCTCGGGGTCGTCCACGAACGGCTTGGCCACCTGCAGGAGGGCGTCGCGCTCCAGGATCGAGTCGGCGTCGACGCAGCACACGAGGGGGTGGTGGGCGGCGTTGATCGCGACGTTGATCGCGTCCGCGCGGCTCCCCGCTCCCTCCTTGCGCACCACCACCAGCGCCAGGCCGTCGCGCGGCACGTGGACCGAGCGGACCTGACCGATGGTGGGGACGACGGCGTCGAAGTCCGGGGCGACCTCGATCAGATCGAACTCGGCGCGCAGCGCCTCGAAGGTGCCGTCCGTCGATCCGTCGTCGACGACCACGACCTCGAAGTGCGGGTAGCGGAGCGCGAACATGCTGCGCACGCTGTCGACGATGAGCACCTCCTCGTCGTGCGCCGGCACGAGCACCGAGATCGCCGGGGTGAGCGGGTTCGCGAACACGTCGTCGTACCCGGCGGTGGCGGGTCGCCGATGCGCGCGGGCCGTGTCGTGCGCCGCGACGCCGATCAGCAACAGGTAGCTGCTGTTCAGCACGACGAAGTACGCGAGGACGAACCAGTCGAAGCTCTCGAGCACCGCGACGACGATCGATCTCACGACACGGCCCGGGCGACGGGGGCGGGCCACGGTGGCGCGTCGCGTTCGTGCGACGACTCGTCGCCCGGGTCGGACGAGCCGATCTCGCGCACGCGCTGCGCCTTCGACGTGATCGACCGACGCGGGCTCATCGGGGCGAGCGCCTCCGCCGCGGCGTTGGAGATGCGACGGTGGCGCGTCAGCGACGCCTCGAGCACGTCGATCGCGTCGCGGTGGCCGATCTGGCCGAGGGCCGTGACCAGCGCCACGATCTCCTCGATCCGCTCGTCACCGACGTCGGCGTCGAGCAGGCTGCCGAGGCGGGCGCGCACCGGCGGGACCGACGACGGCATCGACAGGCGCCCGAGCGACCGTGCCGCGGCGGCGCGGACGGAGCCGTCGGGGTCGTCGAGCATCTCGATCAGCCGGGCGTTGGCCGACAGGAGCCCGAGCGGTCCGGCGAGCTCCGCCGCGGTGGAGCGCACCAGCGTCCGCTCGTCGTGGGTCGCGAGCGCGATCGCGTCGCCGCCGGCGTCGCCGATCCGCAGCACCGCCATCGAGGCGGTGTTGGCCGGGACGCGGCGGTCGCCGAGCGCGGCGAACAGGTCGGGGACCGAGGCCGGGTCACCGATCCGCCCGAGGGCGCGAGCGGCGGTGAGGCGCACGTCGTGGTCGCGGTCGTGGAGGAGCTCGACCAGGCGCGGCCGGGCGGGCCGGTGGCCCGCGTCGCCGAGCAACTGGGCGCAGCGCTGACGCCGGGCGCCCGAGCGCGAGTCGAGACCACGCGCGGCGGTGCCGATGATCCCGGTGTCGAGCAGCATCGTGGCCAGCGCCTCGCGGTCCTCGCCGCGCAGCTTGGGCAGCAGCGAGATGGCGATCGACTCCGCGACCGCTCGACGGCGCCGCACCAGCTCGGGGGCCCGACCTCCGTCGTCGATCGCGGCGAGCACCGCGGGGCGGACCTGCGCCGCGAGCTGCGATGCGCGCCGCTCGCGCCAGGTGCGCACGATCTTGCTCGCGGCCGTGGCGACCGTCATCAGCACCACCGAGGATCCGATCACGAGCAGCGCGACGCGGAACGCCGCGAGGACGTTCATCGCCGACTTCGTCCGAGCAGGGCGTCGATCCGACTCCCCAGCTCGCGTGGGCTGAACGGCTTGACGATGTAGTCGTCGGCGCCCGCGGCGAACCCGCGCTGCACGTCGGCCTCCTGGGCCTTGGCGGTGAGCAGGATGACGGGGACCCGCGCGAGGTCGGGGTCGTCGCGCAGCGCGATGCACACGTCGAGCCCGGTGAGGCGCGGCATCATCCAGTCCAGCACGACCACGTCGGGCTTCTCCGCGCGGGCGGCGGCCAGGCCGCCCTCGCCGTCGTGCTCGGTCACGACGTCGTGTCCCATGCTCTCCAGCTTGAAGCCGATCAGGTCGCAGATGTCGGTGTCGTCGTCGACGACCAGGATGGTGCTCATACCAGTTCCTCGGTTGTGTGGTGCTCGTGGGTCTCGGTCGCCGCGATGTCATCGGCAGCTTCCACCGGGAACCTGACCCAGACGGTGGTGCCGACGTCCTCGGTCGAGTCGACCTGGATCGTCCCGCCGTGGCGGTCGACGATGTCGGCGACGATCGTGAGCCCGAGGCCCGTGCCCGGGATCGCGTTGCGCTCGGCCGACCGGGACCGGAAGAAGCGGGTGAACAGGTGCTGCTGCTCGTCGGCGGGGATCCCGATGCCGTGGTCGGTCACGACGAGGTCGACCCAGTCGTCGCTCCCGCGCACCTCGATCTCGACCGTGGAGCCGTCGGGGCTGAACTTGACCGCGTTCGTCAGCAGGTTGAGCACGACCCGCTCGATCTGGGGACCGTCCGCGTGGATGCGCGCGACGTCGTCGATGCGGGCGTCGACGGCGATCCCGCGCTCGCTCGTCGAGGGCGCGATCGCCGTGCAGGCGGCGTCGACGAGGCGACCCACGTCGCACGGGTCGCGGCGACGGTTGAGCGAGCCCGATTCGATCTTCGACAACGACAGCAGGTCCTCGACGAGCGAGAGCAGGCGCTGCGCGTTCTTCTCGATCGTGGCGACCATCCCCGCTCCGTGCGTCGGGAGGGAGTCGAGCATGGTGTCGGTGATCAGCTCGGTGTAGCCGAGGATGCTGGTGAGCGGGGTGCGCAGCTCGTGCGACATCGTCGACACGAAGTCGTTCTTCACGCGATCGACCTCGCGCAGCTTGGCGACCATGTCGCGCTCCTGGTCGAGGAGGAGCTGCTGGCGCTCCTGCGCGGCGACGCGCTCGGTGACGTCGGTGGCGATGCCGATGAACCCGCGCAACCTGCCGGCGGAGTCGTACCGCGGCGTCACCACGAGCTCGACGGGCAGGGTGGATCCGTCCGCCCGGACGTACGTCCAGCCCCGCGTCTCGGCCTCACCGCCGCGCGCCTTGGTGACGAACACCTCGAAGCCCGGCTCGATGCCCAGTTCACGCGCTCGCGCCTCGACCTCGGTGCGGAGGTGGAACCTGTCCGGTCCGTGGCCCATGACGTCGTCGGCGCGGTACCCGAGCATCCGCTCGGCGCCCGCGTTGAACAGCTCGATGCGCGCGTCGAGGCCGACGCCGATGATCGAGATCTCGGTCGCGGCGTCGAGGACGCCGAGCAGCATGTCGCTCGTCTCGACGAGGCGCTGCTGGGCCTCGACGCGGTCGGTGACGTCGCGGAGGAAGACCGTCAGGTAGTCGTTGCCGCGCGCCTCCCACCGCGACATCGACAGCTCGGCGGGGAAGCGCTCCCCGCCCGATCGTCGACAGGTCGTGACCGTCGACCGGCCCTGCGACTCGCCGGACTCGGAGCGCACCGATTCGCAGAGCCCCACGAAGGCGGGGCGCTGGGCCGGCGCGACGAGCTCCTCGGCCGCTCGGCCGATCACGTCGACCGCCTCGACCCCGAAGATCTCGGTCGCGCCGCGGTTCCAGGCCACGATGCGACCGACCTCGTCGATCGACACGATCGCGTCGGTGGCGGAGTCCGACAGCGACCGCAGCTCCTCGGTCATCTCGCTGGCGTAGATCATCGCCCGCGAGCGGGCGGACCGCATCGTGGCCATCAGGCCGGCGACGAGCACCGCGAGCAGCAGACCGGTCACGAGGGTGACGACCGGGACGTGGCGCTGGACGCTCGAGAGCGCCCGGTCGTCGTCGTCGACCGCGATCGACCACGGGCGGCTCGCCACGCCGATCTGCTTGACGCGCTCGTCGCCGGGACCGGGCGATCCCATCGCGGCCAGGTCCGACTCGTCGCCGTAGAAGAACTCCCCCGAGGCGACGTCGACGATCGTGAGCCGTCCCGGCGGGTCCTCCTTCAGCGCGCCGTCGACGAGGTCGCCCATCCGGACCGCGGCGTACACGACCCCCTCGAACGCCGCTCGCCGCTCGCGCAACGTCGCGGTCGACTCGCCCTCGCGGAACAGGGGGAGCATCAGCAGGAAGGCGCGCTGCTCCCCGGTCTCCTGGACGAGGGTGATCGGGGCGGTCACCGACATCTGGCCGGTGTCGCGCGCGAGCATCGCGGCGTCGCGGCGGTTGGGTTCGCTGAGGAAGTCGAGCCCGAAGGCACGCTCGTTGCCCACCTGGGGCTCGATGTAGTCGATCGCCAGGCGCTGGTCGGCGCCGGTGTCGGGGTGGACGACGAAGTCGGGGTAGTCGAGGTCGTCCTCCGCCTCCGCCGCGGCGTTCGTCCCGTCCGCGTAGGCGTCGAGCTCGTCGTCGGCGACGAGGTGGGCGACGCCGATGACCTGGATCCCGGGGAAGCGCCGGGGGACGTCGAGGCGCTCGACGACCTCGTGGAACGACCGGCGGTCGAGGTCGGGATCGAGGGTGAACACGTTGCGCACCCCCTCGACGATCTCGTGGTTCAGCTCGATGCGATCCTGGATCGTCGCGGCGACGTTCTCGGTGCGCGACTCGTTCGCGAGGTGCGCCTGCTGGTCGTTCGCCCGGGTCGTGAAGATCGTCGCCGCGATGACGAACGCGAGCAGGACGGCGAGGACGGTCACCGACAGCGCCGGACTGTCACGGTGCGTGCCGGCCATGGACATGCGCAGCGGGGTGAGGTCGTCGTGGCGCTTCATCGGGGGAGGTGGAGCCGGACGGGTGCCGACACGACCTTGCATCGGACGCGATCGCGCCCCGCTTGAAGTTCCGCTGAGGATTCCTCGCCGGGATCGCAGGTCGGCACCCGGGCCGATCGGGGCGGGGGCGCCCGCGCGCTCAGCCGGGCTCGGCGCCGGCGATCGCCGTCAGCGAGGCGTAGTCCAGCTTCCCGTTCGCCGCCCGCCCGACGGAGGCGATCTCCACGATCCGCTTCGGCGCCTTGTACGCGGCCAGGTGCGACTTCACGTGCTCACGGAGGCCCTCGACGTCGAGCCGCTCGCCGGGCCCGAGCTCGACGAGCGCGTTGATCGCCTGCCCCCACCGCTCGTCGGGGAGCCCGACGACCGCGGCGTCGGCGACCGACGGGTGCAGCTTCAGGCACTCCTCGACCTCCTCGGGGTAGACCTTCTCGCCGCCGGTGTTGATGCACTGGCTGCCGCGGCCCTTGAGGTTCACCGTCCCGTCGGCGTCGACCGTGGCGTAGTCGCCGGGGATCGAGTAGCGGTGGCCGTCGATCGTCACGAAGGTCTCGGCCGACTTCGCCTCGTCCTTGTAGTAGCCGATCGGGGTGCGACCGCGGAGCGCGACCCTCCCGAGCTCGTCGCTGCCCGCGACCACGTCGCGCCCGTCGTCGGTGATCACCCGGGTGTCGGGTCCGAGCACGAAGCGCGCCGTCCCGCCGCCGGAGCTCGACGTGGTGGTGTTCGTCGCCATGCCGATCGCCTCGGACGACCCCAGCGCGTCGACCATGATCAGCCGCTCGTTGTGGCGCAGGAGGCCGTCCTTGGTCTCCTTCGACCACATCACGCCCGACGACACGATCACGCGCAGCGACGAGATGTCCCACCGGTCGGGTTCGGCGTCGAGCGCGCGCAGGATCGGCTTGGCGAACGCGTCGCCCACGATCGAGGTCGAGTTGATCCGCTCCCGCTGGACGGTGTCGAGGAACTCCTCGGCGGAGAACGACCGGCCGACCATGGAGGTGATCGACCCGCCGATGATCGTGTTGCTGATCGCGTTGAACAGCCCGGTGCCGTGCATCAGCGGGGCGCTGGGCATGTTGCGCGGCCCCGGCCCGTCGATCCGACTCGTCGCGGCGTCGAGGTCCTGCTCCGGGGGGAGTCGCTGGCGGTTGTTCGCGTCGAGGACGCCGAACAGGTCGTCCTGGCGCCACATGACCCCCTTGGGCATCCCGGTCGTGCCCCCGGTGTAGAGCAGGACGAGGTGATCGCCCGAGCGTCCCCACGGGCCACGGACCGCCTCCGCGTCGCCGGTCTCGGCCGCCGCCTCGTACGGCGTCGCCCACTCGGGGCACGATCCCGCACCCTCCTCGGAGCCGTCGGCGACCCACAGCCACGTCGTGATGCGCGGCACCCGGGCGCGGACCTCGTCGCAGCGCTCGGTGAACGCGTCGTGGAAGACGACGGTGGTGACGTCGGCGTTGTCCCAGAGGTACACCAGCTCGTCCGCGGCGTAGCGGTAGTTGGTGTTGACGACGGCCATCCCGGCCTTGAACGCGGCGAACACCGACTCGAGGTACTCCGGGCAGTTGTGGAGGTACTGCGCGACCTTGTCCTGCTCGGCCGCTCCGTCGGCCCCGAGCAGGATCCGGGCGACGCCGTTCGCGCGCCGGTCGAGCTCGGACCACGAGATCGTCCGGTCGGCTTGCCGCTGGGCGGGCGCGTCGGGGATCTCGGCGGCGATCCGCTCCCAGACCTCGGCCAGGTTCCATCCGTCGTCGCTCATCGTCCTGCAACGTAGCCAAGCGGGCCGAAGCGGGGTCGATCGGCGCGGTCCGCACGAGGAACGGTCGAAGAATCTCAAAGAACTTGATCCAAACCCGGACACGTGACGAACGACCGTGGAATGCTTCACGGTGGGTGGTCCTGCGACCGCCCGCCAGCACCACCCAGCACCACACACAAGGGGAACCTGCACCACATGACACCACCACCCTCTCGGACGACGTGGAAGCGAGGTGCGGCTCTCGGAGCGGGATTCGCGCTGGCCGCCACCCTCGTCGCGACCCAGGCCGGCCCCGCCGGCCTCAGCGCCTCCAGCCACCGCGAGGCGCCGCTGATCGCCGGTGACCCCCGCGCGGACAACACCGACGTCTACGCGTTCACCAGCCCCGACGATCCCGACACGGTGACCCTGATCGCCAACTGGATCCCGTTCGAGGAGCCCAACGGCGGCCCGAACTTCTACCCGTGGGCCGAGGACACCCGGTACAACATCAACGTCGACAACGACGGCGACGCGGTGGCCGATCTCGCCTACACCTGGGTCTTCACGACGATCACCAAGGACCCCGGGACGTTCATCTACAACACCGGTCCGTTCGACTCGGTGTTCGACGACACGTTGAACGTGTACCAGACCTACGACCTGACGGTGCGCGACCTCGCCGGCACGCCGACCGACGAGTCCGACGACACCGAGGTCACGATCCTCGACGACGCCGTCGCCGCGCCGTCGATCGCCGGAGCGGCGTCGACCCCCGACTACCAGCCCCTCGTCGACGAGGCCGTGGCCTCGGGCACGGTGGGCGACCTGCGGTCGTTCGCCGGCCAGTCCGACGACTCGTTCTTCCTCGACCTGCGGGTGTTCGACCTCCTCTACGGCGGCGACCTCTCCGAGCTGGGGGAGGACACCCTCGCCGGGTACAACGTCAACACCATCGCCCTCCAGGTCCCGAAGGCCGCCGTCGCCCTCGGCGGCGACGCCGAGGCGAACCCGGTCATCGGCGTGTGGAGCACCACCGACCGCCCGACCACCCGCAACGCGGACGGCACGAGCGCCTCGGGCGAGTACACCCAGGTGTCACGCCTCGGCAACCCGCTCGTCAACGAGGTCGTGCTGCCGCTCGCGCTGAAGGACACCTTCAACGCGATCGACCCGACGGTCGAGGCCACCGTGGACGCCGCCGTCGAGGCCGTCCAGTTCCCGATCCTGCCGCCGCTGGTGAACGCCGTCTACGGCGTGCCGGTGCCCGGTGACGACGGGACGCCCCAGGACACCTCCGACGACACCCCCCGCTCGGACCTGGTCGAGATCTTCCTCCAGGGCGTGAGCGAGGCCAACTTCGGCCTCGGGACCGCCGGCGAGGACGCCGAGACCAACCCGGCGCTGAACGTCGACCTGAACAGCCTGGCGCTCAACGCCGGGGTGGACACGATCTACCCGTCCGAGATGCTGCGCCTGAACATGGCGGTCCCGGTCGCCGAGGACCCGAACCGCCTCGGCGTGCTCGCCGGTGACGTCCAGGGCTTCCCGAACGGGCGGCGCCTCACCGACGACGTCACCGACATCGCGATCCAGGTCGCGGAGGGCGTGGTCTTCCAGGACGGCTCCGACGTCAGCGGCCTCGCCGCGCTCGACTCCGTCGACCGCAACGACCGCGACTTCAAGGACGAGTTCCCCTACGTGGCGAACCCGCACCTCGACAGCGTCAACCAGGGCATCGAGCGCACGCCGCGTGCGCCCGAGGTCATCTCGGTCGACCCCGAGCGCCTCCTCGACACCCGCACCGGCACCAAGCCGGCCGCCGGTGAGGAGATCGAGCTCGCGGTCGCCGGCGTCGGCGACGCGATGGTGCCGAGCGACGCGAAGGCGGTGTTCCTCAACATCACGGCCACCCAGGCCGACGCCAACGGCTTCATCACCGTCTACGCCTGCGACGAGGACCGCCCGACGGCGTCGAGCCTCAACCCGGAGCCCGGTCGCATCGTGAGCGGCCTGATCCCGGCTCAGCTCGACGACGACGGGAACGTGTGCATCTACACCGAGTCGTCGGCGAACATCATCGTCGACGTCTTCGGCTACCTGCCGAGCACGTCCTCGTACGACTCGATCAACCCGCAGCGGCTGCTCGACACCCGTTCCGGCGCCAAGCCGGGTGCGGGTGACGTCACGGTGATCGACGTCACCGGCGTCGGTGACGCCGCGCTGGCCGACGACACCTCCGCGGTGTTCGTGAACATCACCGCCGTGCGCAGCGAGACGAAGGGCTGGATCACGGCCTACCCGTGCGACGAGGATCGGCCGACCGCGTCGAACCTGAACACCAACGTCGGGATCCGGGCGGCCAACCTCGCCTCGGTGAAGGTGTCGGCCGAGGGGACCATCTGCGTCTACACCGACGCCGCGATGGACCTGGTCGTCGACCTCGTCGGAGCCTTCCCGGCGACGTCGAGCTACGTCCCGACCAACCCGCAGCGCCTGCTCGACACCCGCAACGGTGTCGGCTACTCGGGCGCCAAGCCGATCGCCGACCAGGTGATCGAGCTGCGGGTGCGCGGCGGCAGCACGGGGGTCCCCGACGACAGCGGCACCGTGGTGCTGAACGTCACCGGGGTGAACCCCGACGACATCGGCTACCTGACGGTGTTCCCCTGCGGGGAGGCGCCGCCCACGGCGTCGAACCTCAACCTGCAGACGGAGAACACGGCCTCGGCCGTCGTGGCCAAGGTCGGCGACAACGACCGGGTGTGCATCTACACCAAGTCCGCCGCCGACGTCATCGTCGACCTCGTCGGCTACTTCCCGGGGACGGTCCTCGCGAGCTGACCCACGGGTGAACCGGATCGAGACGCCGGCGGGACGGGAGACCGTCCCACCGGCGTCTCGCCGTTTTCGGACCGCGCCCGGTGCGCCGGGCGCGGTCCGACCCCGGCGCGTGAGCGCCCCGATCCGTCAGACTGTGATCCCTCCTCCCCCCATGTGCGAACCACTCCCATGACCCGTTCCCGTCGGCTGGTCCTCGGGCTCGCGCTCGCGCTCGTGCTCGGCCTCGTCGCCGCGTTCGGCGTCCCCCGCCTGAGCGACGACCCCGTGGTCGAGACCGCGGCCGACGCGCAGGTGATCACCCCCGGCGCCGTCTCCGCCGTCGGCGGGCCGCCCGCCGACACCCTGGAGGGCCTCGTCGAGCAGCTCCGCACCCGGCTCGAGGTCGTCCCCGGGGACCACGTCGCGTGGGCCACCCTCGGGCTCGCCTACGTCCAGCAGGCTCGCGTGGTCGCCGACCCGAGCCTGTACCCGAACGCCGAGGGAGCGCTCCAGCGCTCGCTCGAGGAGAGCCCCGACGACAACTTCCTCGCCCACGCGGGGCTGTCCGCGCTCGCCGCGGGGCGCCACGAGTTCGTCGAGGCGCGCCGCCAGGCCCGCCTCGGCCTCGAGATCAACGACTTCAGCGCGATCCTGTGGGGTGCGCTGAGCGACGCCCAGCTCCAGCTCGGCGAGTACGACGCGGCGACCCGCTCGGTCGACCGGATGCTCGAGCTCGCCCCGGCGCAGACCTCGTCGTTGAGCCGAGCCTCCTACCTCGCCGAGCTGCGCGGAGACCGCGTGCTCGCACGGTCGCTCATGGAGCAGGCGTTCGACGCCGCCGGGACGCCGACCGATCGGGCCTTCGCGCTCACCGTCCTCGGCGACCTGCGCTTCGGGTCCGGCGACCCGGGGGGTGCGCTCGAGCTGTACAACCAGGCTCGCGACCTCGCTCCGAGCGACGCGACGGCGCTCGCCGGCAAGGCGCGCGCCGAGGCGGCGCTCGGCCAGATCGAGACCGCCCTCGATCACTACCGCGAGCTCGTCGAGCAGACCCCCGACCCCTCCCACGTGGTGGCGTACGCCGAGCTGCTCGAGTCGCTCGGTCGAATCGAGGAGGCCGAGGAGCAGTACGCGGTCGTCGATGCGATCCAGACCCTGTTCGAGGCCAACGGGGTCGAGCCCGATGCGGCCCCGGTCCTCTTCCTCGCCGACCACGGCGAGCCCGAGCGAGCGCTCGCCGCGGCCGAGGAGGCGGTCGCCGACCGGCCCTTCCTCGCGATGCACGACGCCCACGCATGGGCCCTCCACGCCGTCGGGCGTCACGACGAGGCGCTCGCGGCGTCGCAGCGCGCGCTCGAGCTCGGGACGCCGGACGCCTCGTTCCTCTACCACTCGGGTCGGATCAGGATCGCGCTCGGCGACCTCGACGGCGGGCGTGCCGATCTCGAGCGGGCGCTCGAGATCAACCCGTTCTTCGATCCCCTGGACGCTCCGGCCGCGCAGGCCGCGCTCGCAGGGCTGGGCGCGCCGTGACCCTCGCCGTGACCCCCGCCGCGCCCCGTCACCCGCGCCGCTTCGTGATCGCCCTCGTCGTTGCGGTCGTGGGGATCGTCGGACCGCTCGGCGCAGGTGGGCCCGCCCTCGCCCACCCGCTCGGGAACTTCAGCGTCAGCCACCTCAACCGCCTCGGCGTCGAACCCGCTCGGGTGGTCGACGACGTGGTGATCGACGCCGCCGAGATCCCCACGGCGCAGGCTCGCGCCGAGGTGGACGTGGACCGCGACGGGGAGGTGTCGACGTCGGAGGCCGCCGACCACGCGCTCCGGGAGTGCGCGCTGTTCGCCTCGTCGGCGAACCTCACCGTTGACGGCACCCCCGTCGAGCTCGAGGTGGACGAGGCCCGCTTCGGCTACGAGCAGGGCCAGGCCGGGCTCGAGACGAGCCGCATCGAGTGCCGCCTCGTCGCCGACACGACGTCGGTGGTCGACGACCTCTCGGTCGGGTCGCACCGCATCGGCTTCGTCGACGGATACCGCCCCGGTCGGGTCGGGTGGCACGAGGTCGTCGCCGTCGGCACGGGGGTCGGCCTGATCGACCCGCCGGTCCCCGGCGAGAGCGTGACCGACGGGCTCACCACCTACCCCGAGGACCTGCTCGCGTCGCCGATCGACGTGCGCGACGTGACGCTGACCGTCGGCCCGCCCTCGGCCGCGTCGGCGTCCGGGGCGGACGACGCCGTGGTGAGCGACGGTCCCGGCACGGCGGCCGACGCGCGCGACAGCCTGGTCGCCTCGCGCCCCGGCGCGCTCGGCGGGTTCGTCGACGGGATCCAGGAGACCTTCGAGGAGATGATCGGGCGCGACGACCTCACCGTCGGGGTCGGGCTGCTGGCGATCGGCCTCGCGCTCCTGCTGGGGGCGTCGCACGCGCTCCTGCCCGGGCACGGCAAGACGGTGATGGCCGCCTACATCGCCGGGCGGCAGGGCTCGGCGCGCGATGCCGTCCTGGTCGGCGCGACGGTCACCGCGACCCACACCGGGGGGGTGCTCCTGCTGGGGCTCGCGCTGACGGTCTCGACCGCGCTGGCCGGCGAGACGGTCCTCGGGTGGCTGGGGATCGCGAGCGGGCTGCTGATCGCTGTCCTCGGCCTCGTCCTGCTCGTGAACGCGGTCCGCCGACGTGACACGACCCTGTTCGGGTACGGCCACACGCACGGTCCGGGCGGCCACACCCACGGCCCGGGCGGGCACACCCACGGCCCGGGCGGGCACACCCACGGCCCGGGCGGGCACACGCACGACGACCACGCCGACGACGGCACGACCGGTCCCCGGTCCGCGACCGACGACACCGCGGCGGAGGCGGGACGGGCGGAGGTGACGGCCTCGACCACGTCCGCCGCCGGCACCCTCGTGGTCGGGTCGAGGCCGGCGTCGGCGTCCCCGGCTCGGCACGACCGTCCGCACCGCAGCGACGGCCACGGCGAGGGGCACGGGCAGGGGCACGGGCACGAGCACGGGCACGGGCACGGACAAGATCACGGGCACGATCACGATCACGAGCACGGCCCCGACCACCGGCACGAGCACGACCACGACCACGACCACCACGCAGCGGGTGCGACGACGGTCTCGCGGGGCGGGCTGATCGGGATGGGCTGATCGTCCTGCTGTCGGCCATCGCCCTCGGTCGGACCTGGTTCGGCGTGGTGCTCGTGATCGGCTACGGCGTCGGGATGGCCGTCGTGCTGACGCTGGCGGGGATCGCGCTCGTCGCGGTCCGTGACCGCTACCAGGCGCGCGCCGCCGCGGCCGAGGGCCGCGTCGCCCGTTCGCTGCGACGCTGGGGACGCCTCGCTCCGTTCCTCACGGCGGCGCTCGTCGTCGCCGTCGGCACCGGCCTCGCGGTCCGCAGCTTCGTCACCCTCTGATCCGACCCGACGAGCACGCCGCGGTGCACGGGGACCGGGCGCGGCCCTCGTCGCGACGCGTCAGGTGGGAGGCCCGCGCCGCAGCCGGTCCTCGGCCGCGGCGACGGGGGAGTGCTCGCCCATCGCTCCCCACATCGTCTCCATCCACCAGGTCGCCCCCGCCGCCGCGTAGGCCGCCGGTGAGTGCTCGGTGTCGGAGCCCTCGACGACGATGTCGGCACCGGGCCGGTCGCCGGCCTCGATCCGCTCGCGCAGCGCGGCGACCTCGTCCAGGGAGGGCTGGCGCGCGCCGCCGTCCTCGAGCACCTGCGGGATCACGCCGTCCCACCGCAGGGCGCGCTCCATCGAGCGGGGCCGCCCGAGCGCTCCCACGCACCAGATCGGGACGCGTGGGGACTGCTCGACGTGGCCGATCGTGGGGAAGTCCGTCGGCGTCACCCGGTAGTGGACCCCGTCGTGGTCGACGGGCTGGCCCGCCCACAGACCGCAGACGATCTCCAGGCACTCGTCCATGAGCTCGGCGCGCACCCTGCGGTCGCACTCCTCGCCGAAGGCCTCGAACCCCGAGTCGGTGGCCCCGAGGCCGACCGAGAGCACCGCACGACCGCTCGACACCCGGTCGACGGTGGCGACCTGGCCGGCGAGCTCCCAGGGTCGCCGCCGCGAGGGAGGCGTCAGCATCGTCCCCAGCCGGATGCGCGACGTCCGCACGGCGGCGAGCGCGAGGGAGATCCAGGCGTCGACACCCCACACGGGCTCCCACACGAAGAGCCCGTCCCACCCCGAGTCCTCCGCGACCTCGGCGAGGTCCGCGACGTCGAGGGCGTCTCCCCACGGCACCACGAAGCCGGATCTCATGTCCCGACGGTACCCGAGCTCCCGGTCGCCCGCCGGGGTCGGGGACCGCTCCGGGAGAGGCCTGGCCCGGCCTCGACCGTGGCCGTCCCGACGGCGACGTGGCGCGCCGGATCGGGGCCGCGGCGCGGGTCCCACGGAGGGGGAGGGAACCCGAGCGAGCACCGCGGCGGCGGGGGTACGGTCGCCGGATGCTCTCCACGGTGCTGCGGTCCGCCCACGAGGTCGCGGAGATCGTCGAGGCGCACGCCGACGACGCCGAGCGCGACCGGCGGCTGCCTCCACCGACGGTCGCCGCCCTCGTCGACGCCGGCCTCATGCGGATGTGCGTCCCCGCCGCCTACGGCGGTCCCGAGGTCGACCCCGCGACGATGGCGCGGGCCATCGCGGCGGTGGCCCACGCCGACGGCGCGGCCGGGTGGTGCTCGATGATCGCGTCGACGACCTCGTCGCTGTCCGCGTTCCTGCCCGCCGAGACCGCACGGGCGATCTACGGCGACCCCGAGGTCGTCACCGGTGGCGTGTTCGCCCCCGACGGCGAGGGCACGACGACCACGACGGGCGACCACGCCGGCGTCGAGGTGACCGGGCGGTGGGCGTGGGGCAGCGGGACCCAGCACTGCCGGTGGATCCTCGGCGGCGCCCGCTGCGACGACGACACCTTCCGCCTGTGCTGGTTCGCTCACGACGACGTGACCTTCATCGACACCTGGCACACGGGCGGGATGCGAGGATCCGGGTCGCTCGACTACTCGGTGGACGGTGCCTTCGTCCCCGACGAGCGCACCATCCGCCCGGGCGTCACCCGGCCCGTCGTCGACAGCGCGCTCGCGCGGTTCCCCAACTTCACGCTGCTCGCAGCGAGCGTGGCCGCGGTGGGGCTCGGCATCGGTCGCCGGGCGCTCGACGAGGTGGGCGACCTCGCACGCGCCAAGCGCCCCCAGTTCTCCGCGCGGACGCTCGCCCACAGCGGCTACACCCAGGTCGAGTTCGCCCGCGCCGAGGCCTCCCTGCGCGCCGCGACGGCGTTCCTGGACGACGAGCTATCGGGTGCGTGGGACGCCGTGGTCGCCGGGGACCCGGTGAGCCTCGACCAGCGGATCGGCATCCGCCTCGCCGCCACCCACGCGGCGACCGCCGCGGCGGCCGCGGCCGACACCGCGTACACCCTCGCCGGGGGAGCCGCCGTGTACGACACGAGCCCGCTCGGCCGCTGCGCGCGCGACGCCCACGTCGTCACCCAGCACATCCAGACCGCACCGAAGCTGAACGAGAAGATCGGGAGACTGCTGCTCGGCCTCGACGACGACGTGTCGATGTTCTGAGCCGACGGCTCGGGAGCCGAGCCGGACCCGTCGCGCACCCGTGGGCCGGCTCCCGGCCGAACCCGGAGACGCACGGCCGGGTGGGAAGGCGGTCGACGTCGACCAATAGGTTGCCCCCATGGTCCGCACCGTCGACGACGTCCAGCTCGAGACCGTCCGCGTCGAGCGCGACGGTCACGTCCTCACCGTCACGATCGATCACCCCTCCTCCGACCTCAACGCCGTCGACGCGACCCTCCACGGCGACCTCGCCGAGCTGTTCGGCGCGCTCAAGCGCGAGACGAGCGCACGGGCGGTGGTGCTCACCGGGGCGGGTCGGGCGTTCTCGGCCGGCGGCGACATGAGCTGGTTCCCCCGCCTGCGCGACGCAGACGCGCTCCACCGCCTGCGGGCCGAGGCCAAGCAGATCGTGTGGGACGAGCTCGACGTCGAGATCCCGATCGTGTGCGCGCTCAACGGCCCGGCGGAGGGCCTCGGCGCGTCGGTGGCGCTGCTGTGCGACGTCGTCGTGATGTCGAGCGCGGCCACCATCCGCGATCCCCACGTCCAGGTCGGCCTGGTCGCCGGAGACGGCGGCGCCGCGATCTGGCCGCTGCTCGTCGGTCCCCTCTCGGCGAAGCGGCACCTGATGCTTGGGCGACCGCTCGACGCCGACGAGGCCGTGCGCCTGGGCGTCGCGAGCGAGGTCTGCGCCCCCGAGGACGTGGCCGCCGTCGCGCGCCGGTGGGCCGACGACCTGGCCGCCCAGCCCCCGCTCGCGCTGCAGGGGACGAAGATCGCCGTGAACCAGCAGATCAAGCAGGCGCTGCTCACGAGCTTCGATCTGTCCACCGCGCTCGAGATGCCGTGCTTCGCCTCCGACGACCACGCCGAGGCGGTGTCGGCCTTCGTCGAGCGGCGGACCCCGACCTTCCACGGCCGCTGAGCACGACCGCACCCGACCTGGAGCGCCGGCGCGGCATCTGCCACCATGGCCCGATGACGACGATCCAGGATCACGAGCGCCCCGGTGTCGAGTCGGCCGACGGCGGGCGCCTCGTGGTCGACCTCCTCGATCCCGAGCTGTACCGCGGTGACCCCCACGAGGTGTGGGCGTGGATGCGCGCGAACGAGCCCGTCTACCGCGACGAGCGCAACGGGCTGTGGGGCGTCACCCGCCACGCCGACCTGCTCGACGTGGAGCGGCGCTCGACGGTGTTCGTCTCCGGCCAGGGCTACCGCGCGCTGTGGTCGCCCGGCGAGATCAACATGATCGCCCAGGACGACCCCCGCCACCGCCAGCAGCGGATGCTCGTCCAGGGCGACCTGAACAAGCGCTCCGTCGAGTCGCGCCGCGCCGAGGTCGACGAGCTGGTGCGCGACGTGCTCGACGGCGCGCTCGCCGACGGGGCGACCGAGGTCGAGGTCGTCGAAGCGATCGCCGGGCAGGTCCCGGCGCGGCTCACCGCCCGGCTGCTCGGCTACCCCGAGTCGCGCTGGCGCGACCTGAAGTCGTGGTCGGAGCGGCTGATGCGCACCGACATGCGCGAGCGCGACGGCGCGGTGTTCCGCGACTTCATCGACGCGAACACCGAGTTCGTCGGGGCGCTCGGCGAGGTCGCCGCCGACAAGGTCGCGAACCCGGGCGACGACCTCATCTCGCGGTGGTTGCACGGACGCATCGACGGCGAGCCGCTGCCCCCGGAGGCGATCGCCCACGAGGTCGGCCTGTTCATCTCCGGCGGCGCCGAGACGACGCGCACCGCGATCTCCCACGGTCTGCGCGCCTTCGTCGACCACCCCGACCAGTGGGATGCGCTGGCGGAGGACCCGTCGCGGGTCCCCGGGGCGGTGGAGGAGGTCCTGCGCTGGGTGACGCCGCTGAACAACATGTTCCGCCGCGCCGCCGCCGACGATCGCATCGGCGACCAGCCCGTGGAGCGCGGCGAGCGGATCATCCTGCTGTACCCGTCGGCGAACCGCGACGAGGCGGTGTTCGACGATCCGTCCCGCTTCGACATCTCCCGCTCCCCGAACCCCCACGTCGCGTTCGGGTTCGGGACCCACCTGTGCATCGGGACCCACGTCGCGCGCGCCACGCTCGCCTCGGTGCTCGGCCAGCTCGCCGGGCGCGTCACCGACCTGCGTGCGGTCACCGAGCCCGTCGTCGAGAGCAACATCTTCGCCCGCGCCGTCGTCGAGTTCCGCCTCGGCTTCACCCCCCGCTGACCACCCGTGCGCCGCGACCCGTGACGCGGCGCGGCGCGGTTTCGACGGTGGGGGGCGGTGGTGACTAACGTCACCCCCATGACCGACACGGCGAACACGACCAGCGAGATCACGAGCGTCGCGGCGATCGTGCGGGTGCACGCGGAGCAGCGTCGCGACCACGTCGCCCTCGTCCAGGGGGACCGCCGCCTCACGTGGTCGGAGCTGCGCGACCGCGCCGCCCAGGCCGCGCAGGCGCTCAGCGCCGCGGGCGTCGGTGACGGCGACCGCGTCGCGTTCCTCGACAAGAACGGCGTCGAGCACTTCGAGATCTTCTTCGGCGCGGCGATGCTCAACGCGGTGTGCGTCGACGTCAACTGGCGCCTCGCCGCGCCCGAGGTCCAGTACATCGTCGACGACGCGGACGCGAAGGTCCTCGTCGTCGGTCCCGACTTCGTCCCGATCCTCGACGAGATCACCGATCAGCTCCCGACCGTCGCGAAGCAGGTCGTGATCGGCGGGTCGGACGGCCGCTACGACGACTACGCCGAGTGGATCGACGCCCACCCGGCGGACGACCCCGGCACCGAGTCCGCCTCCGACGACACCGCGTTCCAGCTGTACTCCTCGGGCACCACCGGGCGCCCGAAGGGCGTGATGCTGTCGAACGCCAACTTCTTCAGCCTGCTGCCGATGGCCAAGGAGATGTGGGAGCTCGGGCCCGATTCGATCAACATGACCGCGATGCCGCTGTTCCACATCGGTGGAGGGGGCTGGGCGGTCGCGGGGATGTACGAGGGCTGCACCTCGGTGATCGTGCGCGAGATGGACCCCGCGGCGCTGGTGAACCTGATCGGCGACGAGCAGATCACCCACGCCTTCCTCGTCCCCGCGGTCCTGCAGTTCATGCTGATGGTCCCCGGCGTCGAGGACGCCGACTACTCGAGCCTGCGGGTCTTCGTCTACGGTGCCTCGCCGATCAGCGAGGAGGTGCTCGCGAAGTGCGTGCAGATGTTCGACCCGGTCAAGTTCTGGCAGGCCTACGGCCTGACCGAGACGACGGGCGCGGTGGTCAACCTGCCGCCGGAGGACCACGACCCGAACGGGCCGAACAAGCACCGCCTCCGCTCCTGCGGGGTCGCCGGTCCGGGGGTCGAGCTGAAGATCGTCGACGAGGACGGCGAGTCGGAGCTGCCGACCGGCGAGGTCGGCGAGATCTGGATCCGGTCGCCGCAGGTGATGAAGGGCTACTGGAACATGCCCGAGGCGACCGAGGAGTCGGTCACCTCCGACGGCTGGTTCAAATCGGGCGACGCCGGCTACCTCGACGAGGACGGCTACCTGTTCATCCACGACCGGGTGAAGGACATGATCGTCTCGGGGGGCGAGAACGTGTACCCGGCCGAGGTCGAGAACGTCCTGATGAAGCACGACGCGATCGCGGACGTCGCGGTCATCGGCGTCCCCCACGAGAGGTGGGGGGAGACCGCGAAGGCCGTGGTCGTGGCCGCCGAGGGCGCGACCGCCGACGACGGCACGGCGTCGGACATCATCGCCTACGCGAAGACCCAGCTCGCCGGGTTCAAGTGCCCGACCAGCGTCGACTGGGTCGAGGCGCTGCCGCGCAACCCCACCGGCAAGGTGCTCAAGAAGGACCTGCGCGAGCCGTACTGGGAGGGCCGGGAGCGACGCGTCGGCTGACCGTTCCCCGGGGCGCCCGCGGCGGCCGCGCGCCGCTCGCGCCGTGGGGTCGGCGACCCCGTGACCGTGGGCTCCCTCGTTCGTCGCGGGGCGCCGATAGCGTCGATGTGTGACTTCTCCGGGAACCCCTTCGACGCGCGACGACCTGCGCAACCTGGCGATCGTCGCCCACGTCGACCACGGCAAGACCACCCTCGTCGACGCGCTGCTGCACCAGTCGGGCGCCTTCCGCGCCAACGAGGATGTCGCCGAGCGGGTGATGGACTCCGGTGACCTGGAGCGCGAGAAGGGGATCACGATCCTCGCCAAGAACACCTCGCTCACCTGGAACGACCGACGCAGCGGCGACGACGTGACCCTGAACATCGTCGACACCCCGGGCCACGCCGACTTCGGCGGCGAGGTGGAGCGCGCGCTCACCATGGTCGACGGGATCGTCCTGCTCGTCGACGCCGCCGAGGGCCCGCTGCCCCAGACCCGCTTCGTGCTGCGCAAGGCGCTCGCCCGCCACCTCCCGGTGATCCTCGCGATCAACAAGATCGACCGCGACGACGCCCGCGTCGAGGAGGTCGTCGACGAGGTGTACGAGCTGTTCTTCGACCTCGGCGCCGAGGACCACCACATCGAGTTCCCGATCGTCTACTGCTCGGGTCGCGACGGGTGGTCGACCCAGGACCTCGACGTCGCCAAGGCGATCGTCAAGGGCGAAGCGGAGCGGACCGACCTCGAGACCTTCGTCGAGGTGCTGCTCGACTCGATCCCCGCCCCGACCTACCACGAGGGCGCCCCGCTGCAGGCGTGGGTGACCAACCTCGACGCCTCGCCGTACCTCGGCCGCCTGGCGCTGCTGCGGGTGATGGAGGGCACGCTGCGCAAGGGCGAGTCCGTCGCGTGGTGCAAGCGAGACGGCACGGTCGCGCGGGCGAAGATCGCCGAGCTGTTCCTCACGCAGCACCTCACCCGGGTCCCCGTCGACAGCGCGAAGCAGGGCGACCTGGTCGCCGTGGCCGGGATCGACGACATCTTCATCGGCGAGACCCTCGCCGATCCGGAGAACCCGATCCCGCTCCCCGTGATCGAGGTCGACGAACCGGCGCTGTCGATGACGATCGGGATCAACACCTCGCCGCTCGCCGGGCGCGAGGGCAAGAAGCTCACCGCCCGCCTGCTGAAGAACCGCCTCGACGCCGAGCTCGTCGGCAACGTGAGCATGCGCGTCCTGCCGACCGAGCGACCCGATGCCTGGGAGGTGCAGGCCCGCGGCGAGCTGCAGCTCGCGATCCTCGTCGAGCAGATGCGGCGCGAGGGCTTCGAGCTGACGGTCGGCAAGCCGGTCGTGCTGACGAAGGAGATCGACGGCAGGTTGCACGAGCCGGTCGAGCGCGTCACGATCGACATCCCCGACGAGCACATGGGCGCCGTCACCCAGCTGCTCGCGACGCGCAAGGGCCAGATGCAGAACATGGGCGGCACCGGCTGGGTGCGCCTCGACTACCTCGTGCCGGCGCGCGGGCTGATCGGCTTCCGCACCGAGTTCATGACCGAGACGCGCGGCACCGGGGTCATCTCGCACACCTTCGAGGGCTACGAGCCGTGGGCCGGCGAGATCCGCTCGCGCGCCCAGGGCGTCCTCGTCGCCGACCGCCAGGGGCCGGTCACCAACTACGCGATGGTCAACCTCCAGGACCGGAGCCAGCTGATGGTTAGCGCCGGTGACGACGTCTACTGCGGGATGATCGTGGGGGAGAACTCGCGCGCCGGCGACATGGACGTGAACATCTGCAAGGAGAAGAAGCAGACCAACGTGCGCGCCTCGTCGTCCGACGAGACGGTCAAGGTGACGCCGCCGCGCCTGCTCTCGCTCGAGGGCGCGCTCGAGTTCATCTCGGTCGACGAGTGCGTCGAGGTCACCCCGGAGAGCATCCGGATCCGCAAGGTCGAGCTCGACGCGACGATCCGCAACCGCGACGCGAAGCGTCGCTCCCACGCGAGCTGACGTCGCGCGGCGCCCGCCGACCGGCGCGGCGGAGGTGATCGGCCGTCCCGGGCCGGCTCAGTCGGTCACGAGGGCGCCGTCGTCGCCGTGGAGGTCGCTCGCCACGTTGTCCTGGTGGTGCAGCCCGGTCGCTCCCCAGGAGAGCAGGCCGACGCGGCACCGCTGCCAGTGGTTCCCGTAGACCTCGCAGTCGACGGCGCCGTCGGCGACGATGCACCCGCTGTCGCCGCCGGTCACGGCGTTGCCGTCGACGACGGTGTGGCGGCCGCCGTCGACGTGGACGGCGCGCATGGTGGAGGTGATCCGGTTCCCGTGGACGTGGGCGTCCTCGGCGTGATCGACGTGGATCCCCCAGCGCCGCCCCGACGTGACGCTGTTGCCGCGGACGGTGGACCCGGTCGTCGCGGCGACGCGGATCGCGCACAGGTGCCCCTCGAGCTCGTTGGAGTCGATCAGGTGGCCCCCGCCGCCGCGCACGTCGACGCCGATGTCGGCCCGCGTCCCGCTCAACGAGCAGTGCGAGACGTGGAGGCGATCGGACCCGATCGCGACGACGGCGCAGGCGGAGACCGCACGCACGACGACGTCGTCGGCCGACACCTCGATCGTGCCCGCCACCGTGCAGCCGAGGACGGTCGACCCGGGTCCCGCCGCCTCCACCAGCACCCGTGCGATCCGGCGGGCGTGGACGGGGGCGCCGCCGACGGTGAGGTGCTCGAGGCGCGCGCCGTCGCCCAGGCGCACGATCGGACCGGGCGGCACGATCGATCGTGGTCGGGCGCCGTCGACGTCGGACCCGCCCCGGTCCGTGTCGATCCCGGTGTCGGCGTCGGCGTGCAGGGTCGTGCGAGACGGCCCGAGGCCCCGCAGGGTGACCCCGGCGGGCACCGCGGCCGGGCCGACGTAGGTGCCGTCGCCGAGCTGCACGATGTCGCCGGCGACCGCACCCGCGAGCAGCGGCGCGAGCGGTCGCGGTCCGACGTCGGCCGCGTCGAACAACCCCACCGCGCGCTCGGCCGCGACCACCTCGACGCGCAGCACCTCGATGCCGATCGGATCCGCGTCGCCGCGCGCGTTCGACGACACCACGTGGAGACCGTCACCGTCCTGGTCCCAGCGCACGGGGTCGCCATCGGACGCACCCCCGCCGTCGGTCGGCGCATCGTGCGTCGGCGACCGTCGGACGTCGACCACCCGCCAGCGCACGGGGTCCAGCGCGGGGAAGCGGCCCCGCCCCGCGACGTCGACGACGAGCACCGACTCGCCGTCGGCCAGGTAGCGGACCTCGGCGTCGCCCCACGTCGACCACGGTCGTGCGGCGGCGAGGGTCGCGGCGTGGCGTCGGATCCAGGTGCCCGCCGCGCGCAGCGGGGCCGAGTGGCTGTCGGGGATCGAGCCGTCCGCGTCGGCGCCGACGGCGAGCAGCAGGTGCCCCCCCTTGGCGACCACCTCGGTCAGCAGGTCGACGACGCCGCGCCCCGTCAGCTGGTGCTCGGCGAGCTCCGCGCGGTTGAGCCCGAGGCTCGGGCCGATCCCGCGCACCAGCTCCCACGGCCCCGCGGTCACCTCGGCGGGCGGCTCGTGCTCGTAGCTGGCCACGATGTCGGGGGAGTCGTCGCGCAGGTCCGCCCGGGAGGCCCACCACCGGTCGTCGATCACCACGGCGGGGTCGAGGTCGCGCACGGCGCGCATCAGCTCGGCGGTCCGCCAGTGGCCGGCATCGCCGACCAGGTCGCGATCGCCGCGCAGGTAGGCCGAGCCGAGCCTCCCGACCAGGTCGACGACCTGGGCGCGCACGACCTCGGCCGCGTCACCGATCGGATCGCCCACGCGGGCCCCGGGGTCGGGTTCGGCGTCGGGGGGCACGGTGGCGAGGCTGTACTGGGTGCCGAACACGATGTCGCTGCGCTCGCAGGCGGCGGCGAACTCGGCGAGCACGTCGCGACGGGGGCCCCGCTCGGTGAGTCGACGCGGCGCCTGCGTGGCGTCCCACCAGGCCCACCCGTCGTGGTCGCGGGCGATCTGGATCGCGTACCCCGCACCCGCGTCGTGGGCGAGTCGGGCCCAGCTCTCGGCGTCGAAGTGCTCGAAGGTCAGCAACGGGACGAAGTCCTCGTACTCGTCGATGTGGCCCCAGCGATCGCGGTGGTGCGCGAGCACCTCGACCATCGGCGCCTCGACGGGTCGCGGCGCGCGACGACCCCGGCCCTCGTCGGCGGCGCCGTCCGCCACCGGGTCCCCGCCGAGGTGGAGCAGGTAGCGACCGGCGTCCGCGCCGATCGGCGCGAAGGCGGGGACCGAGGCGACGTTGGCGTGCACGAGGATCCCGAACGGTCGCTCATCCCACCAGGCCGGCATCGTCATCGGGTCGTGAGTCTCGCAGATCCCGCCCCCGCTTCCGCCGCCCCCGGCACGCGGTCCGAGTCGACCGCCGGATCCGGGTGGTGACGGGCCCGACTCGCGGGGCGCCGGGGGCGGCACCTAGGGTCGCTCGGCATGAAGCTGTCGATGATGATCAACTACTCCGGTGACTTCCACGCCGACGTCCAGCGGGTCGTCGAGCTGGAGGCCGCCGGACTCGACGTGGTGTGGGTGCCCGAGGCGTACAGCTTCGACTCCGTGTCGCAGATGGGGTTCCTCGCGGCGAAGACCGAGACGATCGAGATCGGCTCGGCCATCCTGAACGTCTTCTCGCGCACGGCGACCTGCATGGCCCAGACCGCCGCCGGGTTGGACCACGTGTCGAACGGCCGGTTCATCCTCGGCCTCGGCGCGTCGGGCCCGCAGGTGATCGAGGGGTTCCACGGCGTCGCCTACGACAAGCCGATGCCGCGGATCCGCGACTACATCAACGTCTGCCGGATGACGCTCGAGCGCGAGAAGGTCGTCTACGACGGCCCCACCGTGCAGGTCCCGCTCCCCGAGGGTGAGGGGACCGGGATGGGCAAGCCGCTGAAGCTGATCAACCACCCGGTCCGCTCCCGGATCCCGATCTTCTGGGCGAGCCTGATGGGGCTGTCGGTGAAGAACACCGCCGAGCACGCCGACGGCTGGATCCCGATCTTCTTCGATCCGGAGAAGTTCCACGACGTGTGGGGCGACGAGATCAAGGAGGGGACGTCGAAGCGCGACCCCGAGCTCGGTCCGCTGCAGATCTCCGCCGGTGGGATGGTCGCGATCGGTGACGATCTCGTCGGCGACGCGGCCGACGCGATCCTCGACCGCTCGCGGCCGAACGTCGCGCTCTACGTCGGCGGGATGGGGTCGCGCGACAAGAACTTCTACAACGCGATCCTGCAGAAGTACGGCTACGAGGAGGAGGCGATCGCGATCCAGGATCACTACCTCGACGGCCAGAAGGACACGGCCGCCTCGCTGGTCCCGGCCCAGATGCTGCGCGACACCAACCTGGTCGGGCCGCGGAGCTACGTGAAGGAGCGCCTCGCCGCCTACTCCGAGGCCGGCGTCACCCACCTCAGCGTCACCCCGGCCGGCGCCGACCCCGTCGCCACGATCGAGGAGCTCCGGACCCTGCTGCCGTGAGGCGCCGGGGCGGTCCGGTCCTCAGACCATCCCGCGCAGCCACCACAGGCTGAGCGCCCACGCGGCCGCCATCAGGGCGAACGCCGCCGCCGCCCACCTCCACGTGAGCTCGGCGACGACCTCGACCTCCTCGCCGAGGGTGTCACCGAGGGCGTCGCGGATGGAGTCGTAGGCGTCGACCAGCTCGTCACCGGTGCGCGCCTCGAACGCCTCGCCCCCGGTCGCCTCGGCGACGGCGCGCAGCGGACCGGGCTCGACGGGGACGGGGACGACGTCGCCCGTCACCGGGTCGACGATCGCCCCCGTGAGCGTCCCGAACGTGATCGTCGAGACCGGGACACCGGCATCGGCCGCGATGGCCGCACCGTCGGCGGTGTCGAGGCCGACCGTGGTCGAGCCGTCCGAGAGCAGGACGATCGCCCCCGGGGCGACGCCGTCGTCGCTCCCCGGATCGCCTCCGGCGCCGGTGGCCGACGAGTCCGCGAGGTCGACCAGCACGCGGGTCCCGACGGCGAGCGCGTCGCCGATCGCGGTGGACAGGTCGAGATCGAGGTCGTCGATGCGGCGGTCGAGCAGGGATCGGTCGAGGGTCGGCTCGACCTCGACGCGCACCACCCCGGCGAACGACACCAGACCGACCTCGACGTCGTCGTCGACGGCATCGACAAAGTCGCGCGCCGCCTGCTTGGCGGCGCTCAGCCGGTCGGGGTCCACGTCGGTCGCCTGCATCGACAGCGACACGTCGAACAGCACCAGGATCCGCCCCTCGCTGCGCGACCGCTCCGTGGTCCGCTCCACCGGGCGCGCGAGCGCGACGACGGCGGCGGCGAGGCCGAGCAGGTTCACCGCGGCGATCAGGTGGCGGCGCCACCGGGGACGGGCCGGAGCCACGCGCTCGAGGAGGTCGACGCGGGTGAAGCGCACCTGGGCTCGGCTCCGCCACCGCAGGGACGCGACGTAGGCGACGGCGAGCGCGATGACCACGAGCCCCCACCAGAGGCGTCCGGGGGCGAGGAAGTCGCCCGTCATCGCGCCGAGCTCGGGGTCCGCACGGCCTGGACCCGGCGGCGGCGCACGTGCCGCACGATCGACGCCAACCAGTCGTCCGACGTCGAGAGCTCGATCACCTCGGCGCGCGAGCGACGCAGGTCCTCCCGGCGGCGATCGAGGTCCTCGGCGGCCGCCTGCGCGAAGCGACGTCGCACGGCCGCGGTGATCCGCACCTCGCGACCCGCTCCGGTCGCCGGGTCGACCAGCTCGACCAGCCCGATCGGGGGGACGTCGTGCTCGCGCGGGTCGCTGACGACGAGGGCCAGGAGGTCGTGGCGCACGCCGACCCGGGCGAGCGGGTCCCGCCACCGGTCGCTCGCGAAGTCGGAGACCACCGCGACGAACCCCCGACGCCGCGCCAGCGCTCCGACGCGGTGGAGCGCGCCGGCGAGGTTCGCCGGGCCCGATCCCTCCGAGGGAGGAGGCGTGGCGACGGCGGAGAGGATCGCACGGACCTGGTCCCGTCCCGACCGGGGCGGCACGACGTGGAGCAGGGGGCCCGCCACTAGCACCGCTCCGAGTCGGTTGCGACCGCGAGCGGTCAGGAACCCGACGGTGGCGGCGGCGGCCATCGCGGTGCGTGCCTTGTCGTCGTCCTCGGTGCCGAAGTCCATGGCCGCCGAGACGTCGACGACCAGCCACGCGGTGAGGTCGCGATCGGCGATCTGGTCGCGCACGTGGGTCTCGTGGGTGCGTGCGGTGACGTTCCAGTCGATCCGGCGCACGTCGTCGCCCGCCTGGTAGGGCCGCGACTCGCCCGGCTCGGAGCCGTGGCCGGGGGTGAGGCCCTGGTGGTCACCGTGCAGCGCGCCGTCGAGGCGTCGGTTGATCGTCAGCTCCAGCCGCCGCACGCGCTCGGCGAGCCCGTCGGGGGTGGGCCCACGCACCCAGCGCCCGGGAGGTCGGCCGCCGTCGACGGCACGACGGTCGCGCTCGTCGGTGCTCGACGTCGGCCAGCGCCCGCGAGCGGCCACGTCAGCTCCGGGAGAACGCGTCGTTGGGCTTCGGCGAGACCCAGTGCGCCGGCACGGCGCCGAGGATGCGCATCACGACGTCGTCGGTGGTGGTGTCCTGCGCGAGGGCGTCGTAGGTCAGCAGCAGTCGGTGGCGCAGCACCTCGGGACCCACGTCGAACACGTCCTGGGGGGTGGCGTAGGTGCGTCCGCGCAGCATCGCGAGCGCACGGGCGCCGCGGACCAGGTTGATCGTCGCCCGCGGGCTGGCCCCGAGGGCGATCACCTCGTCGAGGTCGTCGAGGCCGAAGCGCGTCGGTGACCGGGTGCACTGCACCAGGTCGACCGCGTACTGGGCGACCGAGCGATCGACGAAGACGGAGTCGGCGCGCCGCTGCAGGCCGATCAGCTCGGGGAGGGTGACGACCTGCTCGCACACCGGGGCGGACGAACCCACCCCCATGCGGTCGAGGATCGTCAGCTCCTCGTCCGCGGTCGGGTGATCGAGGACGATCTTCATCATGAACCGGTCGCGCTGGGCGTCGGGCAGGTCGTAGACCCCCTCCGACTCGATCGGGTTCTGCGTCGCGACGACGAAGAACGGATCGGGGACGGGATGGGTCACCCCGCCGATCGTGACCTGCTGCTCGGCCATCACCTCGAGCAGAGCGGACTGGACCTTCGCGGGCGCCCGGTTGATCTCGTCGGTCAGCAGGAAGTTGACGAACACCGGCCCCAGCTCGACGTCGAACGTCTCGGTGCTGCCGCGGTAGATGCGCGTCCCGACGATGTCGGAGGGCAGCAGGTCGGGGGTGAACTGGATGCGGGCGAACGAGCCGCCGACGACACCGGCGAGGGTCTCCGCGGCGAGCGTCTTCGCGAGGCCGGGGACCGACTCGAGCAGGCAGTGCCCGCGGCACAGCACCCCCACCAGCAGGCGCTCGAGCAGGCGCGTCTGGCCGACGATCACCTTGCGCAGCTCGAAGAAGATGCGCTCGAAGGTCTCGGCGGTGCGTGCGTCGTCCATCGCCTCGGAAGGACGCAGGGCGAGCGAGCCCGCGGCGGCCGAGCGGTCCGGGGCTCGGGGACCGGCGGGAGGCTCGCTCATCGGGGTCGAAGCTAGTGGGCGTCGCGGCGTGGGCGCGGTCGTCGGGCGTATCGTGGTGCCGGTGGAGGCGGCATCCCCCGACGAGGACCTCACGGCCCTCTCCGACGAGATCGATCTCGACGCCGACGCGATCGTGCGCGAGGAGGCGGTCGCTCGCCGCCGGACGCAGGCGATCGAGGCCGGGCGCCGATCGGGCGGCCTCGCCGGGGCGGCGATGGCGGGTGCGATGATCGCGATCGGCGAGATCTACGTGGGTCCGCCGCGCGACGACGGGGTGGCCGTCGCCGAGAGCCCGGACGACCCGGGCGACATCGACCTCGACGGGATCACCGTCCACGTCGCCGGACTCGACGTGTGGGCGCCCCCGCCCGGCGATCCACGCGCCGCGCCGCCGGGCTGAGACCCGAGCGCGGTCGACGGCCGGGGGGTTCCGAGCGAGTCGCCGACGCGCCTCGCTGGGGTCGCGTGTCGGGGGCGTGCCTCGGCGGCGCGCTCAGGGTGCGTCGACGTACGCGCCGGGGCGTCGCAGCACCCGCCGGTGCCATCGGCCCGGGGTGAGCGCGACGGCCCGCGGCTCGTCCTCGAACATCCACCGGGCGAAGTTGCGCCTCCCCCAGCCCCCGCTGGCCGCCACGACCCGGATCGCTCCCCGCGCCCCCCAGGGCCGGGCCAGGACCGCACCGAGCGAGCGGGACAGGCGGTGGTCGGCGACGAGGTGGTGCGCGACCGCCCGTTCGTAGTCGGCGGCGACGGCGTCGGGGCGGTCGGGTGAACCGGCGGCGATCGCGCGGGCCGCGAGGCGCCCGGTGAGCAGGGCCTGGCCGATGCCCTCCCCGGTCATCACGTCGGTCGCCGCCGCGGCGTCGCCGACGAACAGGGTGCGACCCGCGCTGAGCGCGATCGAGTCGATGCGTGCCGGGATCGGCCACGCGCTGCGGCGTCCCTCCACCTCGGCATCGTGCCCCAGCGCCTCCACGACGTGGGGGCGGGCCAGGAGGTCGGGCCACAGCGCCCTGACGTCGCGGCCCGAGCGCGAGCCGTCGCGCAGGACCCCGAAGCCGACGTTGGCACGACCGCCCGGGAGGGGGAACGACCACGCGTAGCCGGGGAGGAGGTCGGGCTCGAACCAGACGTGGAGCCGCTCGGCGGCGCTCCCGGTCACCCCGCGCACGTACTGGCGCACGCCGTGCCACTCGCCGAGGTAGCCCGGCTCGGAGCGACCGGTCGCCTTGCGCACGGGGCTCCACATGCCGTCGGCCGCGATCACGTGGTGGGCGCTGATCCGCAGGTCACCGGCGTGGACGACGATCCGATCGGGCTCGGAGGTGTCGATCGACTCGAGAGGGCACCCGTCGCGCACCTCCGCCCCGGCGTCGCGCGCCAGCCCGACCAGGGCGTGGTCGAGCTGGAGTCGGGGCGCGACGGCGGCGTAGCGCCCGGCGTCGGGGAGCGGCACGACGACCTCTCGGCCGCTGGGGGAGCGCAGGACCGCGCCGTCGACGTCGTACCAGTCCTCGACGTCGCCGGGATCGAGGCCGAGGTCCTCGAGCTCGCGCAGCGCGAGCGTGGTCAGCCCGTCGCCGCAGCACTTGTCGCGGGGGAAGGTCGCCTTGTCGACCACCACCACCGACATCGCGTGCCGGCGGAGCTCGACGGCCGCGGCGGCACCGGCCGGCCCCGCACCCACGACCACGACGTCGGCCGCCACCCGCTCCTGCGTCACCCCACCACGCTACGGCCGCGCCCGCTGCGAGCGGGCCGGCGCGTCGTGGTCGCCGCCCCCCGACCCCGGTGAGCACGACGGGACGCCGCGGGCCCACGTCGTCGACGTGTGCCCGATGTCGACACCGGTCGATCGTGAGCGACGGCAACGATTAGCTACGCTACGCATCGTGCGAACCGCCGAGCCCACCTCGATCGACGCGACGAACCGGTTGCGCCTGTCCGTGCTGCGCCTGGCCCGCAACATCCGCACCAACACCATCGGTGACGTCACCCCGTCCCAGGTCGCGGTGCTCTCGACGCTCGTGCGTCACGGAGACTGCTCGGTCGGGGAGATCGCCGAGCACGAGCACGTCCGGCCCCCGTCGGTGAGCCGCATCGTCGCCCACCTCGAGGAGCGCGGACTGGTCGACCGCCACCCCGACCCCGCCGACCGCCGGCGCGTCGTGATCGGGCTCAGCTCCCTCGGAAGGTCCTACGTCGAGGAGGTCCGCGCGGCGGCCAACACCTGGCTCGGCGACCGCCTCGACCGGCTGGGACCCGGCGATCTCGAGGCCGTGATCGCCGCGCTCCCCGCCCTCGAGCGCCTGCTCGCGCCGGACCACGCGGCGCACGACGTCGTGCCCCACGCCGGTGCAGCTCACGACGGTGGCGAACCGCTCGTCGAGAGCGCCGCCGCCGGTGGGTCGCGCACGTGAACGAGCGCATCGGAGCCGCCGGTCGCCGGACCTTCGCGGCGATGCGCTTCCGCAACTACCGGCTCTACTTCGTCAGCCAGATCGTCTCGTTCTCGGGCACGTGGATGGCGATGCTCGCCCAGTCGTGGCTGGTCCTCGAGCTCACCGGGAGCGGGACCGCCCTGGGTGGCGTCGTGGCGATGCAGTTCCTCCCGACCCTGCTGCTCGCCCCGACCGGGGGGATGATCGCCGACCGCTTCGACAAGCGCCGCCTGATCACGATCACCCAGTCGAGCGCGGCGGTGCTCGCCCTCGTCCTCGGTGCGCTCACCGCGACGGGAGCGATCGAGCTCTGGATGCTCTACGTGCTGGCAGCGCTGTTCGGCACCGTCACCGCGCTCGACAACCCGGCGCGGCAGACCTTCGTGATGGAGATGGTCGGTCCCGACGACGTGTCCAACGCGGTCACGTTGAACAGCGTCGTCGTGAACGGCGCCCGGGTGATCGGACCGGCGATCGGCGGGGTGCTGATCGCCACCGTCGGGATCGGCACGTGCTTCCTGATCAACGCTGCGAGCTTCGTGGCGGTCATCGTCGCGCTGCGCCTGATGGACGCCGCCGAGCTCCAGCCGACCGAGCGCACGGCCCGCGGGCGGGGTCAGCTGCGCGAGGGGTTCCGCTACGCCTGGTCGGTCACGAACCTGCGCACCACCCTGATCATGCTCGCCGTCATCGGGACCATCACCTACGAGTTCACGGTGACCCTCCCGCTGCTGGCGGAGTTCACCTTCGGGGCCGGCTCGTCGGGTCTCGCGGCGATGACCGCGCTGATGGGGGCGGGCGCCGTCGTCGGCGGGCTCGCGACCGCATCGGCCGGCAACCCGACGCCCGCTCGGTTCGTGGTCGTGGCCGCCGCGTTCGGGGTCGTGACCCTGGCGCTCGCCGCCATGCCGACGCTGTGGTCGGCGCTGGTGCTGATGCCCCTGCTCGGCGCCTGCAGCGTGGCGGTCATCGCCCTGTCGAACGCGACGCTCCAGCTCAACTCGGCACCGATGTTCCGGGGTCGGGTGATGGCGCTGTTCTCCGTCTGCCTGCTCGGTTCGACGCCGATCGGGGGGCCGATCGTGGGGTTCGTCGGCGAGCACGCCAGCCCGCGCATCGCCCTCGCCGTGGGCGGCCTCGCGTCGATCGGCGCCGCGCTCTACGGCCGCTCGGCGTTCCACGCCAGCGGGGAGATGCCCCGTCGGGGCGACGCGCCCCCCGTCCGGGCCCCCGCGCCCGCCACGTCGACCGGCGTCGTCGGCTGAGCGCGCGTCGCCCGCGGGTCGGGCGCGACGCCTCCCCCCAACGGCGGCGTGACCGATGGAGACGTGAGCGACGGCGCCTCGGCCGACGGCGATGCGATCGAGACGACGGAGCGCCCCTTCGCCGGGCCGCGGGGTCGGTGCCTACGATCGCCCCATGCCGCTGAACCCAGACGCCGTCGGTGCCACCTCCGAGCCCTTCGAGGTGAGCTGGACCAGCGACGACGCGCTCCTGTACGCGGTCGGCGTGGGCGCCGGTCACGAGGAGCTCGCGTTCACCACCGAGAACAGCGAGGGCGTCGAGCAGCGGGTTCTGCCGACGTTCCCCGTGGTCATCGGCTACGGCCGCGGCGCGCCGATGCGCGCCGTGGGCGAGATCGACCGCACCCAGCTCGTCCACGGGCGCCAGGGCATCACCCTCCACGCGCCGATCCCCCCGGAGGGGACGGTGACCATCACCGGCGAGATCACCGGGGTGTGGGACAAGGGGCAGGCGGCGGTGATCGACACCGTCACGACCGCACGGCAGGGCGACGACGAGCTGTACACCCTGACGTCGTCCGCGTTCGTGCGCGGCGCCGGGGGCTTCGGGGGCGAGCGCGGTCCGTCGGGGGGAGCGAACACGGCACCCGAGCGTGACCCGGACCACGTCGTGCGGTACTCGACATCGCGCGACCAGGCGTTCACGTACCGGCTGTCGGGCGACCGCAACCCGCTGCACACCGACCCGTCGTTCGCCGCCCAGGGCGGGTTCGACACCCCGATCCTGCACGGCTTGTGCACCTACGGGTTCACCGGTCGGGCGCTGCTGCACGCCGTGTGCGGGGGTGACCCCGCGCGCTTCGCGCACGTCGAGGGCCGCTTCGCGGCACCGGTCTTCCCGGGCGAGGAGCTCGCGGTGCGGATGTGGGAGACCGACGACGGCGTCGTGTTCACCACGAGCGCCGTCGGCGACGGCGACGAGCGCGTCGTCATCGACCAGGGCCTGCTGCGCACCACCTGACGCGCACCGGCCGACGTGCACCGGCGGGCGGGCGCTGCGACCGCTGGCCGCGGAACGTTCGACGACGGGGTCAGTCGGAGACGATCCTGCTGGCGCCCTCGCCCCAGTACTCGTCGCGGAGCTGCTTCTTGTAGAGCTTGCCGGTCGGGAGGCGGGGGAGCTCGGCGGAGAAGTCGATCGAGCGCGGCACCTTCTGGCGCGACAGGTGCTCACCGCAGAACTCGGTGAGCTCGCGCGCCAGCTCGTCGCCCGGCTCCACTCCCTCGAGGGGCTGGACGACCGCCTTCATCTCCTCGCCCAGGTCCTCGTTCGGGACGCCGAAGACGGCGGCGTCGGCGACCTTGGGATGGGTGATCAGCAGGTTCTCGGTCTCCTGCGGGTAGAGGTTCACGCCCCCGCTGATGATCATGAACGTGGCGCGATCGGTCAGGTGGAGGAACCCGTCGTCGTCGACGTAGCCGACGTCGTTGACCGTGGTCATCGTCCCGTCGGCCGACGTCGCCTCGGCGGTCTTCTCCGGATCGTCGTGGTACTCGAACTCGCTCGCCGTCTCGAACCAGATCGTCCCCGGCTCACCGTTCGCCAGCTCGTTCATCTCGTCGTCGAGGATGTGCAGGTCGCCGAGCACGATCCTGCCGACGGTGCCCTTGTGGGCGAGCCACTCCGCGGAGTCGCACGCCGCGAAGCCGAGGCCCTCGGTGGCGCCGTAGTACTCGTGGATGATCGGCCCCCACCAGTCGATCATCCGCTCCTTCACCGGGACGGGGCACGGTGCGGCCGCGTGGATCGCGATCTCGAGCGACGACAGGTCGTGGGCCTCGCGCTCGGCGTCGGGCAGCTTGAGCATCCGACTGAACATCGTCGGCACGAGCTGGGAGTGGGTGACCTCGTAGCGCTCGACGAGCCGCAGGTACTCGCCCGGGTCGAAGCGCTCCATGATGATCGCGGTCCCCCCGTGGCGCAGCGTGAGGCCGACGGCCGCCTGGGGAGCGGAGTGGTAGAGCGGCGCCGGCGACAGGTACACCATGTCCTCGCGGTAGTGCCACATGCTCGACAGGAACCGGTACAGGGGGAGCGGCTCGCTCGGTGGCACGTCGGGCAGCGGGCGCACGATGCCCTTGGGTCGGCCCGTCGTCCCCGACGAGTAGAGCATCGCGATCCCGAGCCGCTCGTCGTCGATGGGCTCGGTCGGCCGGTCCCGGACCGCCTCGGCGAAGTCGCGCACCTCGACGCCGTCGCGCCCGCTCGTGGCGATCCCGGCCTCGGCGCCGCCGACGACGAGCACCAGGTCGATCCGGGGGCAGTCGGCGAGCCCGGCCTGGGCCACCTCCCACCGCGCCGCCGACGTGATCAGCACCTGCGAGCGGCTGTTGTCGGCGATGTAGGCCATCTCCTCGGGTCGGAGGTACGAGTTGATGCAGGTGAAGTAGAGGCCGCTGCGCTCGCCTGCGCCGCACGACTCCAGGTAGCGGTCGTTGTTCTCCATGAAGATGGAGATGTGGTCCTCCCGGGCGAGGCCGTGGTCGCGCAGGAGGTGGGCGAGCTGGTTCGCCCGGCCCTCGTACTCGCGCAGGCTCACCGCCTCGCCGGTCGAGGCCATGATGAACGCCGGCCGGTCGGGATGCTGCTGTGCGTGCTTCGTCGCGTACATGGGGCTCCTCCGTCGGCCGCGACCGTAGTGACCGGGGCCGCAGCTCGGCGACGCCGGACCCGGCGGCGGGCCGAGCTCAGCGCACGGTGCGGTTGCGATCGACGAGGTGCGCGACGACGTCGCCGACCGCGACGTCGACGCGCTCCCCGCTGCGGCGGTCCTTCACCTCGAACGTCGGCTCGTCCGCCTCGACGCCGCGCCCGGCGACGACGATGGTGGGGACCCCGATCAGCTCGGCGTCCTTGAACCGCACCCCCGGGGAGACCTTCACCCGGTCGTCGAGCAGGACGCGCAGCCCCTCGGCCTCGAGCTCGGCGGCGAGATCCTCCGCCGCGGCGCGCTGGGGTCCGCCCTCCTTGCCCGCCATCACCAGGTGGACGTCGGCAGGTGCGATCTCGCGCGGCCAGCACAGCCCGATGTCGTCGTGGTTCGCCTCGGCGATCGCAGCGAGGCAGCGCGACACGCCGACGCCGTAGGACCCCATCGTGGGGGTGACCGACCTGCCGTCCTCGCCCTGCACCCGCAGCTCGAGCGCCTCGGCGTACTTGCGCCCGAGCTGGAAGATGTGCGCGATCTCGACGCCGCGCGCCATCTCGACCTCGCCGCCGCAGGCGGGGCAGACGTCCCCGTCGACGATCTCGGCCGCTTCGATGGTGCCGTCCGCCGTGAAGTCGCGCCCGGCGGTGAGGTCGATGACGTGGTGACCGATCGCGTCCGCGCCGGTGATCCACGCGGTGCCGCTGACGACCCGGGGGTCGACGAGGTAGCGGATGCCCGACACGTTCGCGTCTCCCAGCACGCCGGGACCGATGTAGCCCTTGGCGAGCGAGGGGTGGCGTGCGAAGTCCTCGGCCTCGAACGGCGTCGCCTCCGCCGGGGCGACGACGGCGTCGAGGCGCTTCATGTCGACGTCTCGGTCGCCGGGGATGCCGATCGCCAGCGGCTCGGCGGAGCCGTCGGGGTGGCGCAGCACCACGAGCAGGTTCTTGAGGGTGTCGGCCGCCGTCCAGTCGCGGTCGGGGTGGCGCATCGACTCGTCCTGGTTGACGAACTCGACGAGGGTCCCGATGGTCGGGGTCCCCGGGGTGTCGTGCACCTCGGCCGCCGGGAGGCCCTCGAGCGGGATCTCGTCGGGCACCGGGGTGGTCACCGCCTCGACGTTGGCCGCGTAGTCGCACGCCGTGCAGCGCACGTAGGTGTCCTCACCGACCTCCATCGGGGCCAGGAACTCCTCCGAGCGCGACCCGCCCATCGCGCCCGACATCGCGGACACGATCACGTAGGGGAGCCCGAGTCGATCGAACAGCGTGACGTAGGCGTCGCGGTGCGCGGCGTAGGAGTCGTCGAGGCCCTCGTCGTCGAGGTCGAAGCTGTAGGAGTCCTTCATCGTGAACTCCCGGGTGCGCAGCAGTCCGGCGCGCGGCCGTGCCTCGTCGCGGTACTTCGTCTGGATCTGGTAGATCCGCACCGGCAGGTCCTTGTACGAGGTGACGACGTCCTTGACCATCAGGGTGAACATCTCCTCGTGGGTCGGCGCCAGCAGGAAGTCGGCGCCCTTGCGGTCGACGAGGCGGAACAGGTTGTCGCCGTACTCGCTCCAGCGGCCGGAGCGCTCGTAGGGCTCGCGGGGGAGCAGCGCCGGGAAGTGGACCTCCTGGAAGCCGGCGGAGTCCATCTCCTCGCGCACGATCCGCTCGACGTTGCGGAAGGCGATCCACCCGAGCGGGAGCCACGAGAAGCCCCCCGGGGCGACCCGCCGGACGTAGCCCGCACGGGTGAGCAACCGGTGGCTCGCCACCTCGGCGTCGGCCGGGTCGTCGCGCAGGGTCGTGAGGAAGAGGTTCGACATCCGGAGCACGCGCCGAACCTACCGGCGACGCCGAGGCGGCCGGGCCACGGCCGCCGGCGACCCCGACGGCGGGTGCCGACGGGCGCGGTGATGGTTCGGTGCGCCCGCGGCGGGGTACGGGTCGTCATCGGCGCGCCACCGCGTCGACACGGACACCAGGGGGCATCCATGACAGACACCGCGCAGTCCGCCGAATCCACGGCGGTCGACGTCCGACGCAAGGTCGGCCCGGTCGGCCTGGTCGGCAAGGGCATCCTGTACTTCTCGCTCGGCCTGCTGATCATCAACGTCGCGCAGGGAGACTCCTCGAGCGAGTCGGCGTCGAAGGCGGGAGCCATCGAGAACGTCGCCAGCGCGCCGTTCGGCAAGTTCCTGCTGATCATCCTGGCCGTCGGCCTCGTCGCGCTCGTCGCGTGGAAGGCGCTGCAGGCGATCGTGGGCGACCCGATCGACGGCGACGACGCCTCCGACCGGGCGAAGAGCGCGGTCAAGGCCGTCCTGTACCTCTCCTCCGCGGTCACCGCGGTGTCCGTGCTGATCGCCAACTGGTCGAGCGGATCGTCGGGTGGCTCGGGCGGCGGTGGCGGTGGCGACAGCCAGCAGCAGGCGGCCTCGGTGATCATGGAGTGGCCCGGTGGTCGCTGGATCGTGATGGTGCTGGGCCTCGCGGCGATCGGGTACGGCGCGTACCAGATCTACGAGTACACGGTCAACGCCGAGTTCATGGAGCGCCTCGCGACGACGGACGACACGACCCGCACCACGATCCGCACCGCGGGTCGCGTCGGCTACGCCGGGCGGGCCCTGCTGGTCATCGGGCTCGGCGTGTTCTTCCTCGTGGCCGGCATCCAGCACGATCCCGACGAGGTCAAGGGCCTGTCGGGCCTGCTGAGCGACCTCTCCGGCAACACCCTGGGCCAGATCGTGCTGTGGATCATCGCGATCGGCACCGTCGCCTACGGGGCGTTCGCCCTCGCCGAGGCCAAGTTCCGCCGGGCGTACTGACCCCCTCCACATCCGTCGACGCCCCCGGCTCCGGCGTCGTCGGCGAGCCCGTCGGCGCGCCGCCCCGCGGCGCCTCCCGATCGGAGCGGCCGTCGGTGCTGCTACCATCAACGGCCGCAATTCGGATTCACGACCGAGGCGTGGGGCGCGAGCCTCACGCCTCGTTCTCTGAGACGGCACGGACGACGAGAGGAGGCGACGAGATGGCGAACGAGATGGATCGGGTCCGTGCGCTCGTCGAGCCGATCACCTCCGACCTCGGCCTCGACCTCTACGACGTCGAGCGACGCAGCGCTGTGGTGCGCGTCACCGTCGACACCCCGCCCGGATCCGACGGTGGCATCGATCTCGACGCGCTCGCCCTCGCCACCCGCCTGATCGGGCGCGAGCTCGACCACGAGGACCCGATCGCCGGGAAGTACACGCTCGAGGTGACGAGCCCCGGTCTGGAGCGCCCGCTGCGCACCCCCGCCCACTTCCGTCGCGAGGTCGGCAAGGACGTCACGGTGCGCCTGCGCGGCGACGCGGTCGCCGAGAACGAGGACCGGCGCATCGACGGCCGCCTCGTCGCCGCCGACGAGACCAGCGCGACGATCGCCACCTCGGCCGACGAGGAGCGATCGATCGACATCGCGTCGATCGACAAGGCGCGCACCGTGTTCGAGTGGGGGCCGGCGCCCAAGCCCGGCAAGGGCCCCGGCAACTCGCGGGGCAAGAAGAAGTCGAAGTCGACCGCCAAGAAGGAGAAGCAAGAGTCGTGACGAATCTCGACATGAGCGAAGCCATCTCGATGCTGGCCCAGGAGAAGGGCCTGACCGAGGACACCCTGCTCCAGGTCCTCGTCAACGCCCTCGCCTCCGCCTACAAGCGGCGTCCCGACGCCGCCGACGAGGTCGTCGTCCAGGTCGATCCCGACACGATGGACTTCTCGTTCATCGCCTACGACGTCGACGAGGACGGGAACTGGATCAACGAGCGCGACGACACCCCGCGCAAGGAGGAGCTCGGCCGCATCGCCGCGCAGACCTTCCGCCAGGTGATGAGCCAGGGGATCCGCGAGATCGAGTCCGACCGCAAGTTCGAGGAGTACGCGAACCGCGAGGGGGACATCGTCACCGGGATCATCCAGCGCACCGACGCGCGGTACACCCTCCTCGACCTGGGCCGCGCCGAGGCGCTGCTGCCCCAGGCCGAGCAGGTGCCCTTCGAGCGCCCCGGCCAGGGCGAGCGCCAGAAGGCGTACATCGTCGAGGTCCGCCGCACCCCGAAGGGCCCCCAGATCGTCGTCTCGCGCACCCACCCCGGGCTGATCAAGCGGCTCTTCGAGCTCGAGGTCCCCGAGATCGCGGACGGCGTCGTCGAGATCCGCGCCTGCGCACGCGAACCCGGGCACCGCACGAAGATCGCGGTCTGGTCGAACGACCACAACGTCGATCCGGTCGGCGCGTGCGTCGGCGCGCGAGGCGGCCGCGTCCGGATGGTCGTCAACGAGATGCGCGGCGAGAAGATCGACATCGTCCCGTTCTCCGAGGACCTGCCCGACTTCGTCGCGAAGGCGCTCTCCCCGGCCAAGGTCACCCAGGTCAACATCTCCGACGACGGCACCCAGGCCGACGTGATCGTCCCCGACCACCAGCTCAGCCTGGCGATCGGTCGCGAGGGGCAGAACGCACGCCTCGCCGCGCGCCTCACCGGGGTCCGCGTGGACATCCGCTCCGAGACCCAGCTCGCCGAGGGGATCCCCGCCGGTGGGCGAGACGAGGAGAACGTCGAGTACGCCGACGGCCAGTGGGTCGCCAACACGGTGACCGGCGAGATGGAGTGGCACGCCAGCGACGGCACCGTGATCTCGGAGTCGGCGTGGCAGGACCAGCAGGCCGCCGAGGCAGCGGCACGACGCCAGGCGAACCGCGACGCCCAGGCGGCGGCCGAGGCCGCCGAGGCGGCGATCGACGGCGCGCCGGCTCCCGACGGGGGCGCCGTTGGCTCCGACACGTCGCCGTCGCCCGACCGGGCGGCGACCGAGGACCCGGCGGGTTCCGGCGATTGACCGGCACGGCCCCGTCCGCAGCTGCGTCGGCTGTCGGCGTCGCCGTCCGTGGTCGGAGCTGCTCCGGGTCACGTGCGACGAGGTCGACGGTCGTCGAGTCGTCGCGGTCGGGGGTCCGAGTCGGGGTCGCGGTGCGTGGTTGTGCGCCGGCTCCGCTCGTGACGGGGCGCGCCGCGCCGCGCCCGGTTGCCTCGACGCCGCCCTCGCCCGCGGTCGCTTCGAGCGGGCCTGGCGGACGGCTCTGGACGACGACGACCGAGGGGCGATCCGAGCGGCGCTCGGAGGAGACGAACACACCGACCGATCGCGTCGGCGGTGAGGGAATGACGACAGGGAAAGGTTGAATCGAAGCGTGCCTGCGAAGAAGATCCGTATCCACGAGCTCGCCAAGGAGCTCGGGATGACCAACCAAGAGCTGCTCGATCTGGCGAAGGCCGCCAGCTTGGCGGCGAAGGCTCCGTCGTCGTCGCTGCAGGAGGCGTACGCCGACATGCTCCGTCGACGCGCCGAGCGCGAGGGCCTCACCCGCGACGAGCAGCCCGAGGAGGCCAAGCCGGCCAAGAAGAAGAAGTCCGCCGCGAAGAGGAAGGCGGCGGCGAAGAAGGTCGTGGCGTCCGCCGACGCCCCCGAGTCGCCGGCGCAGGACGCCCCCGCCCCGGCCGCGGCGAGCGATGCCGCACCGACCTCCGACGCAGCGGGCGCGGGCCCGTCCACGGCCGCGACGCAGGGCGACGCGTCCTCGGGCGCGGCGACCTCGGGCTCGTCGTCCAGCCGGATCGTCTCGTCGGCTGGTGAGCCCGACCCCGCACCGGCCGCACCGGCCGCTCCCGCCGCCGCCGAGAGCGCCCCCTCCACCCCTCGGCCGCGCCCTCCGGCGCCGCCGTCGCCCACCTCGGCCCCGGCGCCCGCCGCGGCGAGGGAGCCGGCTCCGCCGCCGCCTCCCGGCAAGGCGCCGCTCGGCGCGACCCCGACCGCTCGTCCGTCGACCCCCCAGCCGACCGCCGCGGACGCCGTGGTCGCGGCCGCCGAGGGGCGGCCGATCCCCAAGATCGCCGGCACCTCACGGCCCGCCGAGCCCGCTCCGGCTCCGCCGCCCCCGCCGCCGGAGCCGCGCCGGGTCATCTCCAGCGCCCGCCCCAGCGCGGACGGCACCCCGCCGCCCGAGGCGGCCGCCGCGATCGACACCGCCGACGCCCCCGCGACCGCCCCGACCGCGCGCGGACCGGTCGGCCCGTCGGGTGCACCCGTTCCGCCGCCCCCCGGTGGCGTGAAGCCGCTGTCGCCGTCGGGCAAGCCGATCCCGCCGCCCCCCGGCTCCTCCCGCCCGTCGCCCTCGAGCGATCGCCCGCGCCCCGGAGGCGGCGGGTACCGCGGCGGCCCCGGCGGCGGACCGCGCCCCGGTGGCGGCCCCGGCGGGCCCGGACGCCCCGGAGGCAGCCGCCCCAGCGGGCAGCGCAGGCCCCCGCGCCGGACGGGACGGCGGCGGCGTCGTCGCGACCAGGACGACCTGCAGCCGCAGGCGACCCAGTACACGTCGTCCGACGTCCCCGTCCCCGAGGGCGAGATCGTCATCGAGCGCGGCGTGTCGGCCCAGGAGTTCGGGCCGAAGCTCAACCGCACCGCGGCCGACGTCGTGCGGTTCCTGCTGACCAACGGCGAGATGGTCACCGCGACGATGACCCTCGCGGACGAGCAGATGGAGCTGTTCGCGCTCGAGGTCGGAGGCGACATCCTGCTCGTCGAGCCCGGCCAGCAGGAGGAGGTCGAGCTGCAGAAGCTGTTCGACGACTCCGACGACGACGAGGACCTCGAGCCGCGCCCGCCGGTGATCACCGTGATGGGCCACGTCGACCACGGCAAGACGACCCTGCTCGACCACATCCGCGGCGCGAACGTCGTCGACGGCGAGGCGGGCGGCATCACCCAGCACATCGGTGCCTACACGGTCACCAACGAGCTCGGCTCGGTGACCTTCCTCGACACCCCTGGCCACGCCGCGTTCACCCAGATGCGTGCCCGCGGAGCGGAGGCGACCGACATCGTGGTCCTGATGGTCGCGGCCGACGACGGCCTGATGCCCCAGACGATCGAGGCGATCGACCACGCGCGAGCGGCCGACGTGCCGATCGTGGTCGCGGTCAACAAGATCGACAAGGACAACGCGGACCCCCAGCGGGTGCTCACCCAGCTCGCCGAGCACGAGCTCGTCCCCGAGTCGTGGGGCGGCGACACGATCGTCGTCGAGATGTCGGCCCTCCAGGGTCTCGGCGTCGACGACCTGATCGAGCAGCTGCAGGTCGTCGCCGAGCTCGAGGAGCTCGAGGCCAACCCGACCGGTCGGGCCAAGGGCATCGTCATCGAGGCCCAGCTCGACAAGGGGCGGGGCCCGGTCGCGACCGTCCTCGTCGACAAGGGCGAGCTCAAGGTCGGCGATCCGATCGTCGCCGGCGGGACGTGGGGACGCGTCCGGGCGATGATCAACGACAAGGGCGATCAGGTCAAGTCGGCCGGTCCGTCGACGCCGGTGCAGGTGCTCGGGCTGTCCGGCGTCCCCGAGGCGGGCGACGAGTTCCGCGCCGCTCCCGACGAGAAGGTCGCCCGCACCGTCGGCGAGGCGCGCGCCGAGCGGCTCAAGGCGCGGCACCTGCGCGAGGATTCGCGGGTCAAGACGGGCACCAAGCTCGAGGACATCTTCGCCCAGATCCAGTCGGGTGAGACGGCGTCGCTGAACCTGCTCGTCAAGGCCGACGTCCAGGGCTCGCTCGAGGCGGTGACGTCGTCGCTGCGCCAGCTCAACGGCGACGAGGTGGAGCTGTCGTTCGTGCACCGCGCGGTCGGCGGGATCACCGAGAACGACATCACCCTCGCCGAGGCGACGAACGCGACGATCATCGGGTTCAACGTGCGCCCCGACGGCAAGGCCCGCAAGGCCGCCGAGCAGGCCGAGGTCGAGATCCGCACCTACGAGATCATCTACAAGCTGCTCGAGGACATCGAGCTGTCGATGGTCGGCATGCTCGATCCCGAGTTCGAGGAGCGGGTCACCGGCGAGGCCGAGGTCCGCGAGATCTTCCGGGTGCCGCGCCAGGGCGCGATCGCCGGCTGCATGGTGCAGTCGGGGGTCATCACCCGCGGTTCCAAGGTGCGCTTCCTCCGTGAGGGCACGATCATCTGGAAGGGCGCGATCGCGTCGCTCAAGCGCTTCAAGGACGACGTCCGCGAGGTCCGTGAGGGCTTCGAGTGCGGCATCGGGCTCGACGACTTCCAGGACCTGAAGCCCGGTGACGTCATCGAGACCTACGACGACGTCGCCGTCGAGCGCACCTCGCTCTGACCCGACCGTGCGCCCGGTGCCCGAGCGGCACCGGGGCAGCGCCGTCCGTCGACATCGGGGGTGACGAAACCCCGCGCGTGACCCCCCGCACGCCGGATCGCGCAGCTATGGTGCGCACCTGCGCGGGGCAGACCCGCGACGATCCGAGACGACCAGATGGGGGCGAACCGATGAAGTCGACACGAGGGGTGCAGCGCAGCGGGACGATGCGTCGGTCCGGGCGGCGTCGTGCCGTGGCCGGTCTCGTCGGCCTCACCCTGGTGGCGGCGGCGTGCGGCGGCAACGACGACGGCGGGGCGGCGACCCCGGGCGGGGCGGCGACGGCTCCGCCGGAGGAGTCCACCGAGACGACGCCGGCTCCCGACGACGGCGCCCCCGGCGAGAGCGACGGCGGTGCCGTCGAGACCGACATCAGCGCCGCGCCCTCCGACACGACGGCCCCCGACGGCACGGCCGGCGACGGCGCGGGCGGCGAGCCCGAGAGCGAGGGCTCTCCCGTGTCGAACGAAGGCGAGCCGCAGCAGGGGGGCACCCTGCGCTACGGGCTCGAGGCCGACGTGGACGGCATCAACCCCACCTCGTCCGCCCTCTCCGCGCCCGGTCTGATGATGGCCAACGCCGTCTTCGACACCCTGACGGCGCCGACCACCGACGGGTCGTTCGTCCCGTACCTCGCCGAGACGGTCGAGCCGAACGAGGACTTCACCCAGTGGACCGTCACGCTGCGCGAGGGCGTCACCTTCCACGACGGGACCCCGCTCGACGCGGACGCCGTCATCGTGAACTTCGAGGCCCAGCGGGCCGACCCGCTCGTCGGCCTCGCCGTGCGGCCGTTCTACCCCGAGGAGGGCGCGGTCGCGGCGGTCGACGACCTCACCGTCCAGTTCAACCTGCTCGAGGGCAACAGGTACTTCCCCGGCTCGCTGGCGAGCCAGCTCGGCTACGTCGCGTCGCCCACGTGGATCGCGGCGGCCGTCGAGGACCCGACGCTGAACCAGGCCCCCGTCGGGACCGGCCCGTTCGTCTTCGAGAACCGCTCGGAGGACTCGGTCACCAGCTTCACGCGCAACGATGAGTGGTGGAACGGCGAGGTCCTCCTCGACCGCCTCGAGTTCCTCCCGGTCACCGACCCGGCGAACCGCAACGACCTCCTGCTCAACGGCGAGCTCGACGCGCTGCAGAGCTCGGACCCGGAGTCGGTCGACGTCTTGCTGGACGAAGGCTCCGTGCAGAGCGTCTTCGACGAGAGCGGCGAGGAGACGTTCGTGATGATCAACTCCGAGGCGCCGCCGTTCGACGACATCCGGGCCCGCCAGGCGCTCACGCTGGCCACCCCGCTGCAGAACTTCCGCACCCTGATCGGGCTCGGGACGGCCAGCCCGGCGGACCAGATGTTCACCGAGGACAGCCGGTACCACGACCCCGAGATCGTCCAGGAGGGCGACGACGTGGCGGCGGCGCAGGCGCTCGTGGACGAGTACTGCGCAGAGCTCGGCGGGGGGTCCAACCCGGTGCTGGGGACGCCGAACTGCACCGACGGCAAGATCAACATGGAGTTCCAGTTCTCCGGCCCGTCGACGATCAACACCCGCGCCGCGGACCTGTTCCGCGAGGGCTGGAGCTCGCTGTTCAACATCACCAACGACGAGCTGCAGCAGGACGCCCACATCCAGGAGGCCGCCCTCGGCCAGTACAACACGACGTACTGGCGTCAGTTCGGCGCCGAGGATCCCTCGCTCGACAACGTGTGGCTGCTGTGCCGCACCGTCGGCGGGATCTCGCTGAACTGGCCACGGCTGTGCGACGAGGAGCGCGACGCGCTCCTCCTCGAGGGCCAGCTCGCCGAGCCGGGCCCCGATCGCGACGCGATCTACCAGCAGGTGTCCCAGACGATGCACGACGCCTACACCTACATCTTCCTCGTGCACACCCCGTGGGACAACGCCTTCGCCGAGAACGTCCGCGGCGTGTGCGACCGCCGATCCCCCGAGGGTGAGCAGCTCATCTGCTCGACGAACGGTCGGACGTGGTTCGACACGACCTGGCTCGCCTGACCCGGCGACCGCGACGGTGAGCAGGCGAACGGGAGGACGATGAGGTTCTGGGCCCAGCGCATCGGCGGAGCGCTGCTCGTGCTCGTCGCCGTCAGCGCGATCACCTTCGGGGCGATGAACGTCCTCGGGGATCCGTTGTTCAACATCCTCGGCCCGACGGCCGGGGACGTGGGCAACCCCGAGAGCGTGGCCAAGATCGAGGCGGCGAAGGAGCAGTTCAACCTCGACGACCCGCTGCCGGTGCGCTACGCGCTGTGGGTCTCGGACTTCGTCCGTGGCGACTTCGGGCCTCAGTTCTCCGCGACCGGCCAGCCGCCGGTGAGCGACCTCGTCCTCGAGCGGGTGCCGCGCAGCGTGATGCTGCTGGTGATGGCGCAGCTGCTGGCGACGGCGATCGCGATCCCGTGGGCGTTGTGGTCGGCGTCGCGGGCCGACTCGTTCGCCGACCGGACCTCGACGATCGCGTCGTTCTTCATCATCGCCATCCCGACGTTCGCGCTCGGGGTGCTGCTCAAGTACCTGTTCTCCATCCGGTTCGCGATCTTCCCGCTGACCTTCCGTGCGACCGACCCGTTCTGGTCGCGGGTGTGGCAGATGTTCCTCCCGGCGCTGACGCTCGCGCTGCCGGTCGGGACCGTCTACCAACGCCTGCTGCGCACCGATCTGATCACCACGCTGCAGGAGGACTTCATCCTCACCGCCCGCTCGAAGGGGGTGTCGCGGCGTGACGTGCTGTTCAAGCACGCGCTGCGACCTTCGCTGTTCTCGTTCATCACCATCTTCGGGATCAACACCGGAACCCTCATCGGCGGGTCGCTCGTCGTGGAGATCATCTTCCGGATCCCCGGGCTCGGCACCGCGATCGTCGAATCGATCCTGCGCGAGGACTTCCCGGTCGTGCTCACGATCGTGATGCTGGTGACGGCGGTGTTCGTCGTCCTCAACGTGGCGATCGACATCCTCTACTCGTTCATCGACCCCCGGGTCCGTTCGTCGTGACGCAGATCGACGGCTCGGTCGAGGCCGAGGAGGCGGCCGGTGCGGCCGCGATGGGAGGCGCGGAGGCGGCGCCCGACCCGGCCGGTTCCAGCCGCCGCCTGGGGATCGGGTTCTGGGTCAGCGTCGTCTGGCTCGCGGTGATCGTGATCCTCGCGCTCGCCGCGCCGTCGCTGTCGATCAAGTCGCCGAACGTCAGCTTCATCGTGCCGGGGGAGCGTCCGCCGTACTCGCCGTCGTCGCGCCACCTGTTCGGCACCGACCAGAACGCCCGCGACCAGTTCAGCCGCGTGCTGTACGGGGCGCGCGTGTCGCTGACCGTCGGCTTCTCCGCGATCGCGTTCGGGATGGTCGTCGGCGGCGCGCTCGGGATGATCGCCGGCTACTTCCGGGGAACGGTCGATCGCATCATCTCCTTCGTGTTCCTGACCCTGCTCTCGTTCCCGGCGCTCGTGCTCGCGATCTTGATCACCGCCCTGCTCGATCGGACCCTGTTCACGATCTCGGCGGTGATCGGCATCCTCAGCATCGCTCCCGTGGGGCGGGTCGCGCGAGCGACGACGATCTCGTTCGCCGACCGCGAGTTCGTGCTCGCGGCGAAGTCGCTGGGGGCGAGCCACACCCGGATCCTCGTCCGTGAGCTGCTGCCGAACGTGCTCATCCCGATGGGCGCGTTCGCGCTGCTCGGCGTCGCCGTCGCGATCGTAGCCGAGGGCAGCCTCGCCTTCCTCGGTCTGTCGGTCCCCAGCCCGCAGGTGAGCTGGGGGACGATCATCGTCAACGCGTCGGGGACGCGCGACCTGCAGGAGTCGTTCTTCATGGCGGGTCTGCCGATCGCGGTGCTGTTCGCCACCGTCCTCGCGCTCAACTTCGCCGGGGACCGGCTGCGGAGCTACTTCGACGTGAAGGAGATCTCGCTGTGAGCAGCCCTCACCCCGACACCGGCGAGCTCGGGCGGTCCCGGCGTCCGGACGAGGGTCCCCTGCTCGAGCTGGACGACCTGCGCACCCACTTCCGCACCGAGCGCGGCCTGGTGCGTGCGGTCGACGGCGTGACGCTGTCGCTGCGGCGCGGCGAGTCGCTCGGCGTCGTCGGCGAGTCGGGGTCGGGCAAGACGGTTCTCAGCCGTTCGATCATGGGTCTGCTGCCCGACAGCGCCGAGACCCACGGGTCGGTTCGCTTCGCCGGGCGCGAGATCCTCGATCTGTCGATGAAGGAGCGCCGCCACCTGTGGGGCGCCGAGATGTCGATGGTGTTCCAGAACCCGTTGAACTCGCTGAACCCGCTCATGAAGATCGGCAAGCAGATCTCCGAGCCGTTGCGCCTGCACCTGGAGATGGACCGCTCGACGGCGCGCGAGACCGCCGCCGAGCTGCTGCGCAGCGTCCGGATCCCGGAGCCGACCAAGCGCCTCGACCAGTTCCCCCACGAGCTGTCCGGCGGGATGCGCCAGCGGGTGATGATCGCGATGGCGCTCGCGTGCGGACCGACGCTGCTGTTCGCCGACGAGCCGACCACGGCGCTCGACGTCACGGTGCAGGCCCAGATCCTCGAGGTGATCGAGGAGCAGCGTCGGGACCGCGACATGTCCGTCGTGCTGGTCACCCACGACCTCGGCGTGGTCGCCGGGTTCACCGACCAGATCGCGGTGATGTACGCCGGCAAGCTCGTCGAGCGGGCGCCGACGCGGACCCTCTTCGCCGAGATGAGGATGCCGTACACGTACTCGCTGCTGAAGAGCATCCCGAAGCTCGCGGACCCGAGCCACACCCGGCTGTCGACCATCCTCGGGCGCCCGCCGGATCTCGTGAACCCGCCGCGCGGGTGCAACTTCGCGCCGCGCTGCCCCTACGCGCGGGAGCGTTGCCACGAGGAGGAACCGCCGCTCGAGTCGGCGGGCGACCCCGACCACGTGTTCGCGTGCTGGTACCCGGTCGGCAGCCCGGAGTTCCGCGAGCGCGATGCCGAGCTCGACGAGCGCGGACACCGCCCCGAGTCGTTCGAGGCGGTGTCGTAGTGGCGGGGACCGGTCACGCCCACCTGCGCGACGACGGCGACGTCGTCCTGCGCGTCACCGACCTCGTCCAGGAGTTCGACGTCGACGGCGGGACCGTGAAGGCGGTCTCGGGGATCAGCTTCGACGTGCTGCGCGGCGAGACGCTCGGCATCGTCGGCGAGTCCGGCTGCGGCAAGAGCACCACCGGTCGCGCGGTCATGCAGCTCCCGAAGCCGACCTCGGGCTCGGTGCGCTTCGAGGGCCGTGAGCTGACCGAGCTCTCGGGCTCCGACGTGCGCGAGGCGCGCACGAGGGTGCAGATGATCTTCCAGGATCCGGTGTCCTCGCTCAACCCCCGCCGGACCGTGCGCGACAGCGTCCTCGAGCCGCTCGCGATCTGGAAGCGCGGCTCGTCCGACGAGCGCGGCCGGATCGTCGACGACATCCTGGAGTCGGTCGGCATCGACCCCGAGCGCGCCGCCGAGAGCCGACCGCACCAGTTCTCCGGCGGTCAGTGCCAGCGGATCTCGGTCGCCCGGGCGCTGGTGCTCGATCCGACCCTGATCATCTGCGACGAGCCGGTCTCCGCGCTCGACGTCTCGGTCCAGGCCCAGGTGCTGAACCTGCTCGAGGACCTCAAGGAGCGCTACGGCCTCACGCTCGTGTTCATCGCGCACGACCTCGCCGTCGTGAAGAACATCAGCGACCGGGTGGCGGTGATGTACCTCGGCAAGCTCTGCGAGGTGGCCACGAGCGACGACCTCTACGCGGCGCCGATGCACCCGTACACCAACCTCCTCGTCCAGTCGATCCCCGAGCCGGATCCGACGGCGGACCACTCGATCGGCGAGATCATCGGCGAGCCGCCGTCGCCGATCGACCCGCCGGCCGGCTGCCGGTTCCACCCCCGCTGCCCGAACGCCACCGCGGAGTGCGAGCGCACCGAGCCCGAGCTGCGCGAGCTCGCGCCCGACCACTTCGTCGCGTGCCACCACCCGGTCCAGGTGGTCCCGCCGTCCGGGGTGCCCGCCGACACCGAGGTGGCGGTGGTCGCCTCGCCCCAGAGCGCGCCGGAGACCTGAGCGGGGGCGATGAGCGACACCGACCCCGCGGCCACCTCGTTCGGCGCCGAGGCGTCGGCCTACGAGCGGGGTCGACCCTCGTACCCCGCCGATGCGGTGACGTGGCTGCTCGCGGACGCACCCCGGCGCGTCGTCGACGTCGGGGCGGGCACCGGCAAGCTCACCCGCGCGCTGCTCGGCGACGGTCGCGAGGTGGTGGCGGTCGACCCCGACGCCGAGATGCTCGCCGCGCTGTCGAGCTCGTCCCCCGAGGTCGTCGCCCTCGTCGGCACCGCCGAGTCGATCCCCCTCGAGGACGCGAGCGCCGATCTCGTCGTGCTCGGCCAGGCGTGGCACTGGGTCGACCCCGACGCGGCGGCCGGCGAGATCGCCCGCGTCCTCGCCCCCGCGGGATCGCTCGCGCTGATCTGGAACGTCCGCGACGAGTCGTCACCCTGGGTCGCCCGGCTCACCGAGGGGCGCGCATCGACGCCGCGCTGGCGGTGCTGCTCGACGACCTCGCCGAGCTCGACGGGGGCGGAACGATCGAGCTGCCCTACGCGACGCACTGCTTCCGGACGCGCCCCGAGTAGGTTCGCGACCATGCCCGACGCGTCGACCGGCCCAGATCTCGACTTCTTCTGGGATCCCGTTTGACCGTGGGCCTGGATCACCTCCCGTTGGGTGGTGGACGTGCAGGGGCAGCGGTCGTACTCGGTCGACTGGCGGTTCATCTCGCTGTGGATCCTGAACGAGGACACCGATGCGGAGTGGTACACCCCCGAGTACCGGCGCGGGCACCTGCTCGGCCACGAGGGGCTGCGGATCGCCGATGCGATCCGACTCGAGAACGAGGGCGACGGCGGTGACCGCGACGCCGTGGGCCGGTGGTACACCGCCCTCGGCGAGGCGCTCCACCGCGATCGGCGGCGAGACGAGGCGCGCGACGACCACCGGGCCTTCCTCGCCGCCGTCCTCGACGAGGCCGGGTTCGACGCCGCGCTGATCGACCACGCCGACGACGAGTCCCACGACGCCTGGCTGCGCGCCGAGACCGAGTTGGCGTTGAGCCGCACGGGCCCCGACGTCGGGACGCCGATCCTGTCGTTCCGCCCCGGCACCGAGCACGAGGCGAGCTTCTTCGGGCCCGTGATCTCCAAGGCTCCGACCGGGACGGAGGCCAGCGAGCTGTGGGACGCGGTCGAGAGGCTCGCGCGCAGCGGCGTCGCCGAGCTGAAGCGCTCCAACCGCGAGAAGCCCGACTTCGGCTGAGCCGACGCCGGGCCGCCCGCCGCCGAGACCGCGTCGGAGCGATGGTGCGGGTGGCGGCACGGCTCGCGTCGCGTGCCCCGATAGGTTCGCCGGCATGGCACGACGTCAGTCCGGTCGCGGCAGCGGCGGTCCGAAGTACCCACGATCCGCACGGGTCGGCGAGACGCTGCGCGAGATCATCGCCGAGGATCTCGTCCGGATCGACGACGAGCGCCTGGCCTTCGTCACGGTGACCGGCATCGACGTCGATCCCGAGCTCAACCGGGCCATCGTGTTCTTCGATTCGCTCGCCGGCCCCGACGGCGACGACGACATCATCGAGGCGCTCGGCGAGCACCGGATCCGCCTCCAGTCGTCGATCGGCCGCCAGATCCGAGCGAAGAAGACCCCGATCCTGGAGTTCCGGCCCGACGCCGCGATCCGCTCGGCGGAGCGGATCGACGACATCCTGCGCGCCGACCGCGAGCGCGATCGCTGACGAGGACACGGTGGGACGACGCAAGCGGCCCGCGACGACCCACGGGATCGCGATCGTCGACAAGCCCGCCGGGGTGACCAGCCACGACGTCGTCGCGATGCTGCGCCGTCGGTTCGACGAGCGCCAGGTCGGCCACGGCGGCACCCTGGACCCGAGCGCGACCGGGGTCCTGGTGGTCGCGGTCGGCAACGCCACCAAGCTCCTGCGCTTCGTCGAGAAGACGACCAAGGCCTACGTGGGCGAGATCGTGCTGGGCGTCGAGACCGACTCGCTCGACGCCGACGGTGAGGTCACCGCCACCCACCACATGGCCCCGGTGTCCGCCCGGGACGCGCAGGACGTCGTCGACGCCAACCTCGTCGGCGACATCGAGCAGATCCCGCCGATGGTGTCGGCGATCAAGATCGACGGGCGGCGCCTCCACGAGCTCGCACGCGAGGGGATCGAGGTGGATCGGCCGCCCCGGCCGGTCACCGTGCGATCGTTCACCGTGCTGGACACCGACGAGGACGGCGTCCTGCTGGCGGCCGTCGAGTGCTCGGCGGGGACCTACGTGCGAACCCTCGCCGCCGACCTCGGGCACCTCCTGGGGGGCGGCGCCCACCTGCGGAACCTGCGGCGCACCGCGGTCGGGCGCTTCACCATCGGCGAGGCCGCTCCGCCCGACGAGTGCGTGCTCCTCGGCGTGGCCGAGGCCGTGCGCGGCCTGGACCGCGTCGACCTCGATCAGCCCGCCGCCCGGCTCGTCGCCGACGGACGGCCCCTCCCGTGCTGGGACGGCGACGGGCCGTGGGCGCTGTTCCGCCCCGACGGCGCCCTCGCCGCCGTGTACGAGCGCGATCCGCGACCCGATCGCGACGCCGCACGGGCACTCGTGGTGGTCCCGGGCACCGGTCCGGCGCGCTGAGCGGTTGCTAGGGTTCGCGGGGTGCGGATCATCACCGATCAGTCGACTCCCGCGTTCCCCGGGGAGCGGGCCGTCGTCACCATCGGCGCGTACGACGGCGTCCACCTCGGCCACCGTGCGGTGATCGACCAGGTCCGGCGCCTCGCCGACGAGCGCTCGGCGCGCTCGGTCCTGATCACCTTCGACCGGCACCCGGCGACCGTCGTGCGCCCGGAGTCCGCCCCCCAGCTGCTCACCGACCCGGAGCAGAAGATGGAGCTGCTCGAGGCCACCGGCCTCGATGCCGTCGTCCTCGTCACCTTCGACGACGATCAGGCGCTCGAGGGTCCGGAGTCCTTCGTGCAGCGCGTCCTCATCGACTGCCTCGCCACCACCGCCGTGGTCATCGGCGAGGACTTCCACTTCGGCCGCAGCCGCGACGGCAACGTCGACCTGTTGCGCAAGGTGGGCCTCGACGACGACTTCGACGTGGTCCCGCTCCGGCTGCTCGAGCGCCGCGACGGCGTCGACGAGCCCGTCAGCTCGACGGCGATCCGACGTGCCCTCGCCGGCGGGGACGTGTCGCGCGCCAACGCGATGCTCGGACACCGCTACGAGGTGCGCGGCCAGGTCGTGCAGGGCGACCAGCGCGGCCGGCTGCTGGGCTTCCCGACCGCGAACGTCGAGGTGTCGAACCGCATCTGCCTCCCCGCCGACGGCGTCTACGCCGGGGAGTACGAGCGCCCCGACGGGTCCGTGCACGACTGCGCGATCAACCTCGGGCGTCGCCCCACCTTCTACGAGCACGCCGAGACGTCGCTGCTCGAGGCGCACCTGCTCGACTTCGAGGGCGATCTGTACGGGGAGGTCGCGAAGGTCCGCTTCACCCACTTCCTGCGCTCGGAGCGCAAGTTCGACGGCATCGACGCGCTGATCGAGCAGCTCCGCGCCGACGTCGAGAGCGCACGCACCCTGCTGATCGACGCCCGGGGCGACTGAGGCCGGCCGGTCCGCTCACGTCCGGAGCGCGCCCTCGGTGGCCGGTCGACGCGTCGCGCGTGGGGCGGTGCGGGCCCAGCGATAGCATCTCGGCGTCCACCCGGGCTCCGGCGCAGGTGCGATGCAGGCCCGGAACCGCTCCGGCTGCGACCTCCAGTCCCACCGACGGAAGGCAGATGCCGTGCCCGACAAGGCAGCAACCATCGACCAGCACAAGACCCACGACTCCGACACCGGGTCGCCCGAGGTCCAGATCGCGCTCCTCACCGGGCGGATCACGCACCTCACCGAGCACCTGAAGACGCACAAGAAGGACCACCACAGCCGTCGTGGCCTGCTGATGCTCGTGGGTCGCCGCCGCCGGATGCTCGACTACGTCCGCTCGATCGACGTCGAGCGCTACCGGAAGATCGTGAAGGACCAGGGTCTGCGCCGCTGACCCCGCGATCCCCGGGCAGGGGAGGAGACGAGATCGCTGATCGGCCGCTGCCTCCGGGCGGCGGCCGGTTCGCGCCCGGGGTGGTGCGGCGGTGGTGGGGCGGTGGTGGCGCGGCGGGGTGCGGCGGGGCATCGGGTGTGGAAGGGGTGGCGACGGGTACACTGCCCGTGACCGGAACGTCCGGTCGACGGAGTTGATCCGCACCGGCTCGTCCGGGTGCCGGCTCCGAGATGCTGTCGTGGAGTCTCTTGCGCTGTCGATCTCGGGCCCCGCCCGAGCACCGGCGCACGACTCCGACAGAAGCCACGCGGCAGGGTGCCGCGTGTTCGAAAGGAACCAACATGGCAGACGCCATCTCCGTGTCCGGCCCCGTCTCGGGGACCGACAAGACACTCACCTTCGAGACGGGCAAGCTCGCCCCCCAGTCGATGGGCGCCGTCGTGGCCTCCATCGGCGGGACGAAGGTCCTCACCACCGCCAACGCGGCGAAGTCCGTCCGCGAGGGCATGGACTTCTTCCCGTTGACGGTCGACGTCGAGGAGCGGGCCTACGCGGCCGGCAAGATCCCCGGCTCGTTCTTCCGGCGTGAAGGACGCCCCACCGAGGACGCGATCCTCACCTGCCGCCTGACCGACCGGCCGCTGCGCCCGTCGTTCCCCGACGGCTTCCGCAACGAGACCCAGGTCGTCACGACCGTGCTCGGCGCCGACCAGGAGAACCCCCACGACATCTTGTCAATCAACGCGGCCTCGGCTGCGCTGTCGATCTCGGGGATCCCGTTCGACGGACCGCTCGGCGCGGTGCGCATGGCGTACTCCCAGGACGGCGAGTGGATCCCGCACCCCACCTACGAAGAGGCCGAGAACGGCACGTTCGAGCTGGTCGTGGCCGGGCGCGAGCTCGACGACGGCGACGTCGCCGTGATGATGGTCGAGGCCGGCGGCTCCGAGAACGCGTTCTACTACTACGAGGACGGCGCGAAGAAGGTCACCGAGGAGGTGCTCGGTGACGGCCTCCAGGCCTGCAAGGTGTGGATCAAGGAGTCGATCGCGCTCCAGCGCCAGCTGCTGGCGTCGGTGATCGCCACCCACGGCTCGATCGAGCCGATGTCGTGGACGCCGGTCCTCGACTACACCCCGGAGATCTTCGACGCCGTCGAGGAGCACTCGAGCGAGGCGATGGTGCCCGCCGTGACGATCTCGGCCAAGGCCGAGCGCAACGCCGCTGTCGACCAGGTCTCCGCCGACGCCCAGGCCGCCCTGTGCGGTGACGACGGGCCCTTCCCCGGCCAGAACAAGATGGTCAAGGAGGCCGTGCGCAGCCTGATGAAGAAGGTCATGCGCCGGCGCGTGCTCGACGAGGGGATCCGCATCGACGGTCGCGCCCCCGCCGACCTGCGCGAGATCTCGGCCGAGGTCGGCGTGCTGCCGACCGCCCACGGCTCGGGGCTGTTCCAGCGCGGCGAGACCCAGGTGATGAACGTCCTGACCCTCGCCATGCCGCGGATGAACCAGATGATCGACTCGCTGTCGCCGAACAGCGAGAAGCGCTACCTGCACCACTACAACATGCCGCCGTGGGCCAACGGCGAGACCGGCCGCGTCGGCTCGCCGAAGCGCCGTGAGATCGGCCACGGCGCCCTCGCCGCCCGTGCGGTGCTCCCCGTCATCCCGAACCAGGAGGACTTCGCGTACACGCTGCGCCTCGTCTCCGAGGTGATGTCGTCCAACGGCTCGACCTCGATGGGTTCGGTGTGCTCGTCGAGCCTGTCGCTGATGGACGCCGGCGTGCCGGTGCGCAGCCACGTGTCGGGCATCGCGATGGGCCTCATCCACGAGGACGGCAAGTACGTCACCCTCACCGACATCCTCGGTGCCGAGGACGCGATGGGCGACATGGACTTCAAGGTGGCGGGCACCGAGGACGCGATCACCGCGCTCCAGCTCGACACCAAGATCGACGGGATCCCCGCCGACGTGCTGTCCGACGCCCTCGCCCAGGCCCGCGAGGCCCGCCTCGCGATCCTCGAGGTGATGAACGAGGCGATCCCCGCGACGCGCGACGAGATCGCCGAGACGGCACCGAAGATCTCGACGATCTACATCCCGCTCGACAAGGTCGGGGAGGTCATCGGCCCGAAGGGCAAGGTGATCAACACGATCCAGCAGGAGACCGGCGCGGACATCGGCGTCGACGACGACGGCGCACGCGGCATCGTCACGATCGGCGCGGTCGAGGCGTGGCGCATGGAGGAGGCCAAGACGGCCATCCTGAACATCGTCGACCCGCCCAAGGCCGAGCTCGACAAGGTCTACAACGGCCGGGTCGTCAACATCACCAAGTTCGGCGCGTTCGTCAACATCCTCCCCGGCCGCGACGGTCTCGTGCACATCTCGAAGATGGGCGGCGGCAAGCGCATCAGCTCGGTCGACGACGTGCTCGAGCTGGGCCAGGAGCTCGAGGTCCGCGTCGACGAGATCGACGACAAGGGCAAGGTCAGCCTGACCCCCACCTCGCCGCTCGGCGGCGGTGACGGCGGATCGGGTGGCGGCGGTGACTCCGACGGCGGCTCCGAGGACCGTGGCGGCCGTGGCCGCGGTCGCGACGACTCCGGGCGCGACTCGCGTCGCGACTCGCGTCGCGACAGCGGCCGTGACCGCTCGTCGTCGGCCGACACCGCCGTCGGCGGGACCGACACCGACGTGCTCGAGGTCAGCTTCGAGGAGTCGTTCGACGCGGAGCTCGAGAACGAGCTCGGCGACCTCGGCCCGAAGACCGAGCGCGCCAAGTCCGACGGTGGCAACCGTCGCGGCGGGAGCGGCGGGAGCGGCGGCGGGAGCGGCAGCGGAGGGGGTGGCGGCGGTCGACGTCGCCACCGCTGAGTCGACGCCGCGATCGTCGTGACGGGCTCACCCGTCGCGCTGCAGCACGCACCGGACGATCCGGCCCGCAGTCGCGGGCCGGATCGTCCGCGTCCGGGCGCTCCCGCGCTCCGTCGGGTCTCCACGGCGGTCGCGGGTCGACCTGCGAAGATGTCCCGATGGCGCAGGTGAGGGTCGGGGTCAACGGAGCGGCGGGTCGGATGGGTCGGGCGGTGTGCGCGGCGGTCGACGCGGACGCGGGGCTCGAGCTCGTCGTGGCCGTCGACCGGATCGGCTCCCCCGCGGCCGACGGCGGTGCGCCGGGTGTCGGCGACGTCGAGCTGTCGGGTGACCTGCACGCCTTCGCCGACGCCGCCTGCGACGTCGTCGTCGACTTCACGGTGGCCGAGGCGGCACGGACGACGCTGCCGTGGTTGGGGATGCACGGGATCCACGCCGTCGTCGGCACGACCGGGTTCTCCGACGACGACCTCGCGCTGTTCGCCTCGTCGTTCTCCTCCGCCGACGAGCAGACGGGCCCCAACTGCGTGATCGCCGCCAACTTCGCCATCTCGGCGGTGCTGATGATGCGCTTCGCCGAGATGGCCGCCCCCCACTTCGACACCGCAGAGGTGATCGAGCTGCACCACACCGACAAGGTCGACGCCCCGTCGGGGACCGCCGTGACGACGATCGAGCGGATGGCCGCCGCCCGTGACAGCGACTTCGCGGCGGATCCGACCGAGGTCGAGGTGTACCCGGGAGCGCGCGGGGGAGCCGGGCCGCGCGGCATCCGCGCCCACTCCGTGCGGATGCGCGGGATGGTGGCCCACCAGGAGGTCGTGCTGGGTGCCCAGGGCCAGACGATCACCATCCGCCAGGACAGCTACGACCGGTCGAGCTTCATGCCCGGGGTGGTGCTCGCCTGCCGACGCATCGCCGACCACCCGGGATTGACGATCGGGCTCGACGCCTTCCTCGACGTCGGCTGAGCTCGACGTCCGCGCCGGCGTGGCCGCCGGCGCGAGCGGTGGGCCCGCACCCGGCCCGTCACGAGCCGCCGTCGTCGGGTACCGGACCGGCCTGCGCTGCGGTGGGATCGACGGTGCGGGCTGCGAGGATCGAGACGATGACCGACGATCGCCTGCCCCCGTCGGCGGCGGGCCGCGGCGCGCTCGACCCGTTCGACGGCGATCGGCGCGAGGTCCACCCAGGGGTCGCGCCTCCGGCTCCCGACGACGGCCCCGGAACCGACCTGCCGGGCGAGCCGACCGGTGACGCCGTCGAGGCGACGGCCGACCCGACGCCGATCGGCGAGCCCCTGCTGCTCCCGCCCGCGACCGGTGACCGCACCTCGTCTCGGTCGCGACGCCGTTCCGCGACCCTCGCGTCCCTCGTCGCGCTGGCGGTCGCGGCCGCGGCCGTGGTCGGCCTCGTCGCGACTCGCGACGGGCCCCCGCCGGCGGACGCCGTCCCGCTCGACGCGTGGGTGCCCTACTGGACGCTGGACGACGCGCTCGAGGAGGCTCCCCGCAGGTTGGGCTCCGTCCGCGAGGTGTCGCCGTTCTGGTTCGACGCCACCGGGGTCGAGGACATCACCGTGAGCCCGAACGTCGACCCCGACGCAGCCGAGCGGTTCGTCGCGGCGGCGCGCGACGCCGGGACGAGCGTCGTGCCGTCGGTGGTCGACGCGACGGGCCCGGGAGCGATGGCCGCGATCCTGGCCGACCCCGCCGAGCGGACCCGACACGTCGATGCGCTCGTGTCGTTCGTCGACGAGGGCGGCTACGACGGGGTCGACCTCGACTACGAGCAGTTCGCGTTCGCCGACGACCGGTCGACGTGGGCGGCGACGCGCCCCGCCTGGGTCGCGTTCGTCGAGGAGCTGTCGGACGAGCTGCGCTCGGGCGGTCGCAGCCTGACGGTGAGCATCCCTCCCGTCTACGAAGACGAGCGGTCGCCGACGAGCGGGTACTGGGTGTACGACCACGGCGCGATCTCCGACCACGTCGACCGCCTGCGGATCATGGCCTACGACTACTCCGTCGCCGAGCCGGGGCCGATCGCGCCGCTCGAGTTCGTCGAGCGGTCGGTCGACGGCGCGCTCACCGCCGGGGTCGATCCCGACAAGGTCGTCCTCGGGCTCGCGATCTACGGCCGGAACTGGCCGCTCGGCGTCGCCGGGATCTGCCCCGACGGCACCGTGCTGGAGGACACGACGTCGGTCAACGCCCGCACGGTCGACGAGCTCGTGGAGCGTCGTGGCGCCACGCCGGTGTTCGACGAGGTGACCGGGGAGTGGAGCTTCGACTACGAGCTCATCTTCGCCGACGACGAGGCGAGCTGCGTCCAGAGCCGCCGGGTGCACTACGTGGACGGACGCGGCGCGCGCCTGCGGATGGACATCGCCCGCGACCGCCGCATCGGCGCCGCCAGCCTGTGGGCGCTGGGGTTCGACGACGACGACGTGTGGGACGAGCTGCTCCCCGTCGTCGAGCGCTGAGCGCGCCCGTCGGCGGCGGACGGCGCGTCGTCGTCGGGCAACGACCGGCCTGCCCGGCGGCGGGTCGGGTGGAGGGCCGGTGCGGCCCTCCGTGGGTCAGAGCGACCCGAGGGCGGCGTCGTAGTCGGGCTCCTGCGCGATCTCGGAGACCATCTCGGTGTGCTTGACGTTCCCGTCGGCCCCGACGACCACCACGGCGCGAGCGCACACCCCGGCGAGGGGGCCGTCGGTCAGCCGCACGCCGTAGTCGTCGGCGAACGACGATCGGAAGGTCGACGCGGTCGAGACGTTCTCGAGGCCCTCGGCGCCGCAGAAGCGGCTCTGCGCGAACGGCAGGTCGGCCGACACGCACAGCACGGCGGTGTCGTCGAGGCTCGCCGCGCGCTCGTTGAACGTGCGGACGCTGGTCGCGCACGTCGGGGTGTCGACCGAGGGGAAGATGTTGATGATCAGGTTCTTGCCGCCGAAGGCGGACTCGGAGACCTCGCCGAGGTCGTTCCCGGTGAGGGTGAACGACGGAGCCGAGCTTCCGACCTCGGGGAGGTCGCCGGACGTGTGGACGGGGTTGCCCCCGAGGGTGACTTCAGCCATCCCCGCACCCTACGTGGCGCCGGCCCGCCGGCAACGAGCGCTCAGCGACGCAGGTTGCGGGCGTTCGCGACCACCACGAGCACGAGCGACGCCGCGATGAACCACCACTGGTACCGGGTGATCACCTCGAGCAGGTCGAGCAGCTGGTCCTCGAAGGCCTGGGCCAACCACCACATCACGGCCAGTCGACCTGCGATGCCGACCGCCAGCAGGCCGAGCACCTTCGGCAGCGGGGTGCGCCGCACACCGCTCAGCACGGCCACGATGTTCGAACCCGCGAACAGCGGGATCAGCGCCCACTCGGCCTTCTCGAACCCCCGGTCGAAGGTCCGCTCGGCGTCGTCGTTGAAGCCGAGGTACCGCTTGAACAGCGCGATCGCGTCCTCGGCGTAGGCGCGCCCGATCAGGTGGCACACGACGAACGCGGCGCCGATCCGAGCCGTCGCGATCGCCACGTAGGCCGGGATCGACACCCCCGAGGTGAGGGCGAGCGCCAGGTAGCGGTTGCGCGACGACAGCGCGAGGACGCGCTCGGGGTGGTCGCCGATCCACCTCGCCCACACGACGTTCGCCACGTTGGTGCACACCACGAGCGCGACGAACGCGACGAGGGTCAGCGGTGCCCACCACGGCCGCTCCACGGGTGGGACCGGGGCGCCCGTCGCCGGGTCGAACGGCTCGCCGACCGGGTCGGGGAGCGGAGCCGGGGCCGAGGGCGCGGCGGCCGCGTCACGGGTGCCGTCGGCGTCGCTCACGAACGGATCACGGTAGCCGTCGTGCGGTACGTTCTGCGCTCATGCAGGGATTGATGCAGGACGTGCCGCTGACGATCAACCACCTCTTCGAGCGTGCCGAGAAGTACTTCGGTCACAAGGAGATCGTGACCGCCACCGGCGACGGCACCGAGCGCCAGGACTACGCCGCCTGGGCCCGGCGGACCCGGCAGCTCGGCGGCGTCCTCGACACCCTGGGCATCTCCGACGACGGGCGCGTCGCCACCTTCGCGTGGAACACCGCACGCCACCTCGAGCTGTACTTCGCCGCCCCCTGCACCGGTCGCGTCCTGCACACGCTGAACATCCGGCTGTTCCCCGAGCAGCTCACCTACATCGTCAACCACGCCGACGACGAGGTGATCTTCGCCGACAGGTCCCTGCTCGGTCTGCTCGCCCCGCTGATGGGCACCTTCGAGAACCTGCGGCACCTGGTGATCATGGACGACGGCGCAGGCGAGATCCCCGACGGCCTCGACGCCGCCGGCGGGGGGGAGGTGCGGATCCACGACTACGAGGAGCTGCTCTCGGCCGCCGAGCCGGTGGAGTGGCCCGAGATCACCGACGAGCACCGCGCGGCGAGCATGTGCTACACGAGCGGGACCACCGGCAACCCGAAGGGCGTCGTCTACACCCACCGCTCGACCTTCCTGCACACGATGGGCGCGATGACCGTCGACAGCCTCGGTGCGCGCGAGTCCGACGTCATCCTCCCGGTCGTGCCGATGTTCCACGCCAACGCGTGGGGTCTCGCCCACGCCGCGGTGGCGACCGGCGCCTCCCTCGTGATGCCCGGGCCCGACCTGTCGGGTCCCGCCCTCGCCGCGCTGATCGTGGACCACCGGGTGACGGTGGCGGCCGGGGTGCCGACCATCTGGATGGCGGTGCTCCCCGAGCTGGAGGGCGCGGACACCTCGTCGCTGCGCTCGATCCCGTGCGGGGGCTCGGCGGTGCCACGCTCGCTGTCGGAGGGCTACCGCGAGCAGCTCGGCCTGCCGATCCTCCAGGCGTGGGGGATGACCGAGACCAGCCCGATCGCCGCGGTCTGCCACCTCGACAGCGACCAGCGGGACCTGTCGGTCGAGGAGCAGGCCGAGCTGCGCACGCAGGTCGGGCGGATCACGTTCGGCTCCGAGGCGCGGGTGGTCGATCCCGACACCCGCGAACCGATCCCGTGGGACGGCGAGTCGAGCGGCGAGCTCCAGTGCCGCGGCAACTGGATCGCGGCGGACTACTACGACGACCCGCGCAGCTCGGAGAGCTTCACCGACGACGGCTGGCTGAAGACCGGCGACGTGGCCACGGTGACCGACCGCGGTCGGATCACCCTCGTCGATCGGACGAAGGACCTGATCAAGTCGGGCGGGGAGTGGATCAGCTCCGTCGAGCTGGAGAACGAGATCATGGCGCACCCCGACGTGGCCGAGGCAGCGGTGATCGGCGTGCGGCACCCCAAGTGGGGGGAGGCCCCGCTCGCCTGCGTCGTGCGCGCGAGCGGAGCCGATCCGAGCGAGGACGACATCCTCGGCTTCCTGGAGGGCAAGGTCGCCAAGTGGCAGCTCCCCAAGGGCGTGGTGTGGATCGACGAGGTCCCCAAGACGAGCGTCGGCAAGTTCTCCAAGAAGGACCTGCGCGAGGTCTACGACGACGCACTGATGGCCGACTGAGCGGCGGCGACGTCCCCGGCGAGCGTCGCGGGCCCGCTCCGGGGAACGCCGGCGAACCGAAGTCGAAACGGGCGCCGAACGATCGTCGGGATCCGCCCGCCGCCCGGTGAGGACGTGGGAGGCTCGTGGGGTGAGCGAGACGACGGACCACCCGGCGACGGGTGACACCGACACCGGCGGCCCGAACGGCGAGAGCGACGCGCCGGGCGGGGCCGACGCGTCGGGCGAGCGCGTCGCGAAGGAGAAGCACGGCCTGGCTCTGCGCTGGATGCACTGGGTCAACTTCCCGGTGCTGATGGTGATGATCTGGAGCGGGATGCGCATCTACTGGGCCGACGTGCGCGACCCGTACGCCCTCGGCGTCGGCGGGCTCCAGCTGCTCGAGTTCTGGCCGGAGTCGGTCGAGGGGTTCTTCGAGCTCGACCGCCGCCTCGCCAAGGGGCTCGCGTTCCACCTCGTCTTCGGGTGGCTGTTCGTGATCAACGGGGTCCTGTGGACCCTGTCGCTGGCCTGGCGGGGCGGGTGGCGCCGCATCGTCCCCGATCGACGCTCGCTCGCGGACGCCGGCCGCAGCCTCGCCCACGACCTGCACCTGCGCCGCGAGGCTCCCGTCCAGGGCAAGTACAACCCGATGCAGCAGCTCACCTACAGCGCCGTGTGGGTGATCTCCGCCCTGCTGGTCGCCAGCGGGTTCGCGATCTACAAGCCGGTGCAGCTCTCGTTCCTGGTCACCGTCCTCGGCGGCTACGACACGGCGCGCTTCGTCCACTTCTCGGCCACCATCCTGCTGCTCGCGTTCTTCTTCGTGCACGTGCTGCAGGTCGTGCGAGCGGGGTGGGGCAACTTCGCCTCGATGGTGACCGGGTACCGGCTGGCGGACCGCCACGACCCCGAGGTCGCCCCTCCGTCGGCCTTCGGCCCGTCCGACCCCGACGCCGACGCACGTGACGCCGACGCACGTGACGCCGACGTGCTCGACGCCGATCGTCGAGAGCGCGACGCCGCCGACGCGCCCGACCGCCACCTCGACGCCCACGACGACCGGGAGGTCACGACGTGAACCACGACGACCGCACCGACGACGAAGCCGCCGGGTCGAGCCGGTGGGCCGGCGGCGCCCGCGATCGCGACGCCGCGGCGCGCGAGCGGGCGCTGCGCGAGGCGACCGACGACGGCGAGATCATCTCCGCCGACGACCACCGGCGCCGATCGCGCCGATCGTTCCTCGCGTTCGCCGGTCTCGGCGCCCTCGGCGCCGCCGGGTTCCACCAGCTCCAGAACCGGCCCTCCGACCGTCGCATCCCCGACCTGCTGCGTCGTGGCCTGAACGTCAACGAGTCGGTGTGGACGAGCCTCGAGCGCTCGTCGGCCTCCGCGCGCACCTTCTCGCTCGACGACCGCGAGGAGCTGCGCGTCAACGGTCGCATCGGCCTCGACGACGAGGCCCCGACCCCGGAGTACGAGATCGAGGTGCTCGGCGTGGGCGGCCGACCGATCCGCTCGGTCGCGATCGACGAGGTCCGCGCCCTCGAGCCTCGCCAGCTGGTCTGGGAGCACAAGTGCATCGAGGGGTGGAGCAGCATCGTCAGCTGGACCGGGACGCGGTTCTCCGACTTCGTCGCGAGCTTCGCCCCGGGCGAGGACGACTGGGAGCACGTGTCGCTGCGCACCGTCGACGGCGCCTACTACGTCGGTGTCGACCGCTTCACGATGATGCACGACCAGACCCTCCTCGCGTGGCGGCTCAACGACGACGAGCTCACCACGCTGCACGGTGCCCCGCTGCGACTGGCGACGCCGCTCAAGTACGGGATCAAGCAGCTCAAGCAGGTCGCCACGATCGAGTTCACCCGCTCGGTGCCCGACGACTACTGGACCGAGCGCGGCTACGACCACCACGCCGGGTTCTGACCCCGGCGCCCGGCCCGTCGCGCGCCGGGAGCGGGACGTGTCGGCGCGCGCCGTCACCACTACGGTTCGGCGGATGTCGAAGCCCACGGCCACCCAGTACTCGATCACCCTCGACGTGACGCTCTCCAACGTCCCCGGGGTGCTCGGTCGGTTGTGCTCGGCGATCGGGGCCGCCGGCGGGAACATCTTCGCGATCGAGGGCTTCGTCGCGAAGGGAGCGCTGCTGCAGCGCCAGATCGTGGTGAGCTGCACCAGCGTCGACCACCAGGCCCAGGTCGTCGCCGCGGTCGGGACCGTCGACGGCGTGACCCTCGAGACCTGGTACGACCGCACCTTCAGGATGCACGAGGGGGGCAAGATCGAGGTGCTCCCGCTCGCTCCGGTCGGCGACCAGGACGACCTGTCGATGGCCTACACCCCCGGGGTGGCCCGGGTGTGCAACGCGATCGCCGACGACGAGGCGCTGGCCGACGTGTACACCATCCGGCGCAACACCGTCGCGATCGTGTCCGACGGATCGGCCGTGCTCGGCCTCGGCGACATCGGACCGAAGGCCGCGATGCCGGTGATGGAGGGCAAGGCGCTGCTGTTCAAGTCCTTCGCCGGGGTCGACGCGTTCCCCATCTGCATCGACACCGACAGCCCGGAGGAGGTCATCGAGACGGTCGTCCGCCTCGCACCGACCTTCGGCGGCATCAACCTCGAGGACATCGCGGCGCCCGGAGCGTTCCAGGTGGAGGAGGCCCTCAAGGAGCGCCTCGACATCCCCGTCTTCCACGACGATCAGCACGGCACCGCCGTCGTCACCCTCGCCGCGGTCGAGAACGCGCTGCGGATCACCGGCAAGAAGATGTCCGAGCTGTCGATCGTCGTCTCCGGGGTCGGTGCGGCCGGCGTCGCGATCGGCAAGATCCTGCTCGGGGCGGGGGTCGGCGAGATCGTGGGGGTCGACAGCCGCGGCGCGGTCTACGACGGTCGCGACGGCCTCAACCGGTGGAAGCAGTGGTTCGCCGAGAACACCAACCCCGACGGGAAGCGGGGAGCGTTGAGCGACGTGATGGGGGGGACCGACGTGTTCATCGGCGTGAGCGCCCCCGACATCTTGAGCGTCGCGGACGTGAGGGCGATGAACCACGACGCGGTCGTGTTCGCGATGGCCAACCCCGATCCGGAGATCCTCCCCGAGCTCGTGTCCGGTCACGTCCGGGTGATGGGCACCGGGCGCAGCGACTACCCCAACCAGATCAACAACGTGCTGGCCTTCCCGGGGATCTTCCGTGGCGCCCTGGACGCGTGCGCGTCGGACATCACCGAGGGCATGAAGCTCGCCGCCGCGGCCGCGATCGCCGCCTCGGTCGGCGACGACGAGCTCCGCGAGGACAACATCATGCCGTCGGTCTTCGATCCCGGCGTCTCGACGCGCGTCGCCGCGGCGGTCGCCGCCGCCGCCCGGATCGACGGCGTGTGCCGTCTCGACGGATCGGCGCGACCCGGGGCGGTCTGAGGCGTCGCGGTCCGAGGCGTCGCGGTCCAAGGCGTCGCGGTCCGATCGGACCCGAGCCGAGCGATCCGGAACCGCCCCCGGCCGCTCCGGCGCGCCGACGTTCCGGCGAGGTCGCATCGACGCGCTCCAGTTCCGGCCGCGCACGGTCGATGACGAAGGTGTGAACACCCCGACGACGACGGCGCGCGCCACGATCGAGCCCCGTAGGTTGCCGCTGTGAGCATGCTGGCGGGCCCGACGGCTCTCGTCGTCGACGCGGCCGACGCGGTGACCGACGGTGACGGAGACGACGGCGCGCGAGATCGCACCGCCCTGTGGCGGGGGGTCGCCGCCACGGCCCTCGTCGCGGCCCTGGTCACCGGGATCGTCCTGCAGCGAGCGACGATCACCGGTGCGCTCGGGCAGATCTCCCGGCTCTCCGCCGTCGCGCTGATCGGGCTGCTCGCCCTCACCGTCTACGAGCGCTGGGCCCGTGCGGACATCGTCCGCAGCCTGCTCGGCGACGACGTGTCGCTGCGCAGCGCGGTCACGATCCACGACGTCGGCACCGCGGTGAGCAAGGGCGTGCCGTTCGGCGGAGCGCTGGGGACCGCCGTGCGCTGGTCGATCGCCCGCGAGGGCGGCATCCGCTCCACGCGGTTCGCCTCGATGCTGATCGCGTACGGCATCGCCACGACGTTCGTGACCTGGCTGCTCCCCGTCGCCGCGCTCTCGATCGATCTCACCCAGCGCCGGGTCGATCGGACCGACATCGCGATCCTCGCCGTGATCGCCTCGGTCCTCGTCGGCTCCGCCCTGTTCTGGTGGGGCGTGCTGCGCTCGGACCGACTCGAGCGCTGGTCGGAGCGGCGGGTGCGAGCGCTCTGGACGCGGCTCGCGTCGCGCGTTCCGTCGATGGCGAACCACGACCCGGCGGCCGGTGTCGCCGAGGTCCGTCGGCAGACCTGCGCGATCGCCCGCCGCCCGTGGTCGCTGCTCGCGCGCACGATGGTCGCCCAGGCGTGCGGCTCGATGATCCTGCTCCTCGCCCTGCGCTCGCTCGGGGTCGGCGACGAGCTGGGGACGACCGAGTTCTTCCGCGTGTTCTTCATCACCCACCTGCTCGGGACCTTCGCCCCCACCCCCGGTGGCGTCGGCGTGGTCGAGGCCGGGGCGACGGGCGCCCTCGTCGCGGCCGGGGTGGACACCACGAGCGCCCTCGCCGGCGTCCTCGTCTACCGCTTCGTCACCTACGTCGTCCCGATCGCCTTCGGCGCGCTGCTGTACGTGCTGTGGCGCGGTCGGCGGGTTCGCAGCGGGGACGCTCCGCACGCGAAGCTCGTCGCCCATGGGACATCCGTCGACCCCTCAGTTCCAGACGTTCCACGCCCTGCGGGTGAAGGGCTTCGCCGCCGCCGACACCCTGTGCGAGATGACGGGGCTGCCGCGTGACGACGTCGAGCTGCACCTGCGGAAGCTGTCCGACTCGGGGTACGTGACGTTCCGTGAGAACCGTGGTCTGTGGCAGCTCACGCCCGACGGGCGCGTCGCCCACGGCGAGCACCTCGAGGCCGACCTCGACGGCGTGGACGCGAGGGACGAGCTGTCGGGTCGGTACCCGGAGTTCGTCGAGGTGAACTCGAGGTTCAAGGAGCTGTGCGGCGACTGGCAGCTGCGCGACGGTCACCCCAACGACCACAGCGACGAGGCCTACGACGCCGAGGTCGTCCACCGCCTCGCCACGCTGCACGAGCGGGCACGTCCGATCGTCGCCTCGATGGGCGACTCCTTCGATCGCCTCGAGCCCTACGCCGGTCGCCTCGATTCCGTGCTCGACGAGGTGCGCGCCGGCGACACCAAGAAGTTCACCGGGGTGATGTGCAACAGCTACCACGACGTGTGGATGGAGCTGCACGAGGACCTGATCCTCACCCAGGGCATCGACCGCGACGAGGAAGGGTCGTACTGACGCCCACGGTGGCGACGGCGCGCAAGCGCGGGACGATCCCGTAGGTTGGGCGACCGTGGACGTGACCCGGAACCTCGAGGATCGCTGATGGCGCGCTTCGGTCGCGTGCTCACCGCGATGGTGACCCCCTTCGACGAGCGTGGCGAGCTCGACCTCGACGCGGCCGCCACGCTGGCGCGCTGGCTGGTCGAGGAGGGCAACGAGGGGCTGGTCGTCGCCGGGACGACGGGCGAGTCCCCGACCCTGTCGATCGACGAGAAGCTGTCGCTGTTCGAGGCGGTCGTCGGCGCCGTCGACGTGCCGGTGATCGCCGGGACGACCGGATCGAACACCCGCCATGACATCGGCTTGACGGCGGAGGCCGCGAAGCTCGGCGTGGCCGGGATCCTCGCCGTGTGCCCGTACTACAGCCGCCCGTCCCAGGCCGGCATCGACGCCCACATGCGAGCGATCGCCGGCACCACCGACCTGCCCGTGGTGCTGTACGACGTGCCGGGGCGCACCGGCCGCAAGATCGACAGCGAGCTGATCGTCTCGCTCGCCCGCGACGTGCGCAACATCGTCGCCCTGAAGGACGCCGCGAAGGACCCGGGGACCACCGCCGCGGTGATCCACGAGGCACCGTCCGACTTCGAGGTGTACGCCGGCGACGACCCGATGACCCTCCCGCTGCTCGCGGTGGGCGCCGTCGGCGCGATCGGGGTCGCCACCCACTGGTGCGCCCCCGATCACGTCGCGATGTTCGACGCGTGGGACTCCGGTGACGCCACCGAGGCCCGGCGCGTCAACCACCGCCAGCTCGAGAGCTACGCCTTCGAGACCGGGGACGTGACCCCGAACCCCATCCCGACGAAGACGATGCTGCGCACGCTCGGCCACGAGGTCGGCGACGCACGCCTCCCCCTGGGACCCCCACCCGAGGGTCTCGACGAACAGGCCCGCGAGGTCTACGACCGATTGGTGGCCGCCCGTGGCTGACAGAACGAAGAAGTCGAACGCGACGAAGAGGTCCGCGGGGTCGAGGGGATCGGGTGAGCGGGCCCGCTCGGCGCGCTCGCAGCCGATGACCGCCCCCCTCGACCCCGAGGTCCCGGTGCGGATCGTGTTCCTCGGTGGGCTCGGTGAGATCGGTCGCAACTGCATGGTCGTCGAGCAGGGCGCGGCCGACGACCCGGATCGCACGATGATGCTCATCGACTGCGGTCTGATGTTCCCCGACGCGAACATGCACGGGGTCGACCTCATCCTCCCCGACTTCAGCTACCTGAAGGAGAACGCCCACCGGTTGCAGGCGATCGTGCTGACGCACGGCCACGAGGACCACATCGGCGCCATCCAGTACCTGATGCGCGACGGCGACGGGATCGGCGACCTGCGCGACGAACCGCTGCCCGTGTACGGCTCGAAGCTCGCCCTCGGCCTCGCCCGCAACCGCATCGAGGAAGCCGGCCTGATGCCGAAGATCGACATGCGCCCGGTGTCCGACGGCGACCAGATCGACATCGGATCGCTGCTCGTCGAGTTCATCCCGGTCACCCACTCGGTGCCCCACGCCCACGCGATCGCGGTGCACACCGCGCAGGGGGTGGTCCTGCACTCGGGCGACTTCAAGATCGACCTCACCCCGGTCGACGACCGGCGCGCGGACCTCGCCCGGATCGGCCAGCTCGCCAAGTCCGAGGGCATCCGACTGCTGATGAGCGACTCGACGAACGCCGAGGAGCCCGGCTACGCCCCGAGCGAGACGAACGTCGGGGGGGTGCTGCGCGGCCTGTTCGCCCAGCAGCGCGGTCGGCGGATCATCACCGCGAGCTTCGCGAGCCACATCCACCGCATCCAGCAGATCGCGGATGCCGCCGTCGAGGAGGGCCGCAAGGTCGCGACCCTCGGGCTGAGCATGAAGAAGAACATCCGCCTCGGCCTCGACCTCGGCGTGTTCACGATCCCCGAGTCGTCGCTGATCGACATCGAGGAGGTCGACCGCTACGACCCCGGTGAGATCTGCATCATCTCGACCGGGTCGCAGGGCGAGCCGATGTCGGCGCTCGGCCTGATGGCGCGCGGCGAGAACCGCTGGCTGAAGCTGACCGACCACGACACCGTCGTGCTGTCGAGCCACGCGATCCCGGGCAACGAGGGCAACGTCAACAAGGTGATCGACGGCCTGCTGCGCCTCGGGGCCGAGGTCGTGCACTCCGGCGTCCTCGACGTCCACGCGACCGGCCACGCCCAGGCCGACGACATCAAGACCTACCTGTCGATCGTCGGCCCCGAGTGGTTCGTGCCGGTCCACGGCGAGTACCGCCACATGGTGGCCAACGCGAAGCTCGGCGAGCTGATGGGGGTGCCGGCGAACCGCATCATCCAGTGCGAGGACGGCGACGTCATCGAGCTCACCGCGGACGGCCTGCGCCCGACCGGGCGGGTGCCGTCCGGGTACCTCTACGTCGACGGGATCGTCGGTGACGTCGGCAACGGGGTGCTGCGCGACCGGCGCAAGCTCGCCGAGGAGGGTGTGGTCGTCGTCGTGTCGACGGTCGACACCCAGACCGGCAAGGTCCTCGTCCAGCCGGAGATCATCACCCGCGGCTGGGTCTACGCCCCGGAGGCCGAGGACCTCCTCGACGAGGCGTGCGACACCCTGGCCGCCTCGCTCGAGCGTGCGCTCGCCGACGGCATCCGCGACGTCGAGCAGCTCGAGCGCGAGGCGCGCCGGGCCACGGGCAAGTTCGTCAGCGAGCGCACCAAGCGCCGTCCGATGATCGTGCCCGTCGTGATGGAGGCCTGAGCGGAGCGCGTCGAGGCGTCGCACCCGGGCGCGGGAGCCTCGGCCCGGCCTCCTCTTCGGGTCCCCGGCCGGCGCCGGTGTCGCCCCGGATCGATGCGCAGCCGGTTCGATGCGCAGCCGGTTCGATGCGTGGCCGGCACGACGCTGCGGCCCGCACGACTCGCTAGCCGTGCGATCGTGCGCGCGACCGTTCGGTCTCGCGCGCCGGATCGTCGCGACCCGGGTCCCGCCCGCCGAGCCGGCCGGCCGCTCTCAGCGCGAGCGCGATCCACGCCCCGAGCGCGACGACCGCCAGCGCGCTGTTGAGCGCGAAGGCGAGGCGCGCGCCGGTGTGCACCTCGTCGCACGGGGCGCGGCCGTACACGAATCCCTCGGCGAGGGCGGGGAGCGGCTCGGAGTCGTCGCGGGCGGCGGAGTCGAACAGGCCGAGGCACTCGACGACCTGGTCGCGGGGGTTGTCGGCCACGACCCGGGCCCGTTCGATCGGCCCGACGTCCGCGAGCGGTCCGGCCGGGTCGATCACCACGGGGACGGTGTCGTCGATCGGGCGCAGCGCCCAGGCGAACAGCAGGATCGCGCACCACCCGACGATGACGGCCAGCGCGACGGCCAGCCGTCGAGGTGCTCTCCGTCGGTCGCCCACCGGGCGAACGGTACCGCGGTGGTCGGTCGTCGCCCGGCCAATACCCTCGGCACCGGTGGTCGAGCGCTCCTCCAACCGGCGGTGGACGTCGGTGTCGACGGTCGCGGCGGTGGCCCTGGCCGTCGCCTCGTGCAGCTCGGGCTCCGGGAGCGACCCCACGTCGGGGGACGCCGTGCCGTCCGTGCTCGGGTCCGGCTCGACCGCCGAGCCCGGCGGCGGAGCCGACGGCGACCCGGCGGAGCCCGCCGCCGGCTGGCTGTCGACCGTCCGTGCGGCGCTCGAGGCGGTCGAGGCCGAACGAGGCGGCGCGCAGCGCTACTTCGAGGTGACCGCGGATCCTCGGGTGACCAACGTGTTCGTCGCCGTCGACGACGAGACCGCCGTGATCGCGTACGCCTTCCTCGACGGCGAGCTGCAACCCCCGGCGCCGCGCCGCGAGGGTGCGTCGGGTCGGACCTTCGGCCTCGACGACGTGGCGTTCGAGGCGGGGTCCGTGCTCGACGGCGTCGCCTCCGAGCTCCCGACGGCGACGGTCGAGTCGCTGAGCGTCTACGGCGCCGGGTCGGGAGCGACCTACGTGGTGCTCGCCCGCTCGAGCGCCGGCGGCCTGCTCGACGTCGAGGTCGGTCCCGGCGGGGAGATCCGCGCCGTCGACCCCCGCTGAGGTGCCCCGACGCGTCATCGGCCCGCGCGGGTCTCCACGACCCCGCGGCACCCGGTTGGTACGGTGGCGATCGTCATGGCTACCTGGGGCCCGTCGGGCAAGAACTCGGACGGCGCGTCGTCGGGCAAGCGCTCGACGCGCCTCGATCCGTCGTCGAAGACGTCGCGCACGTCGCGCTCGGCACGCGCGGTCCGTGACGCCACCCCACCCTCCACCGACCGCACCGAGCGGCTCCCGGCCGACGGCCGCGGAGATCCCCCGGAGCGCTCCCACGAGCTGCTCGGCCTGGGCCTGCTCGGCCTGGCCGTGCTGCTCGGGCTCGCGATCTACCTCCAGACGGCCGGGCCGGTCGGCAGCGGCGTCGACACCCTGATCGGGTGGTTCTTCGGCATCGGCCGGTACGCCATCCCGCTCGCGGTCGGTGCCGTGGGTGTCTCGTTCGTGCGAAGCGGCCGGTCGTACAGCCCCACCCGGCTCGCCCTCGCGTGGGTGGCCGTGATCGCGAGCGTGCTCGGCCTGGTGCACCTCGTGCGCCGAGACGAGGCTGCGGAGGGGTTCGACCGCTACGGCGACGCCGGTGGCTGGGTCGGAGCGGGCCTCGCCGAGCCCCTCGCCGCCGGGATCGCGACGACGGGCACGGTCGTGGTGCTCGTGGCCGTGCTCGTGGGCGGGCTGCTGCTCATCACCCAGACCTCCCTGCGCACGATGGCCGAGCAGACCGGCGGGTTCCTGAACGGCCTGCTGCGGCCGCTCGGTCGCGCCGCCCGCTCGGGGATCGGCAACATCACCACCCTCAGCAGCGACCGCGACGCGACGGGGGTGATGGACGCCACGGCGCTCTACGACCAGGCGCAGCTGGACGGCGCGCCGACGGTCGACCACGGGCCGACCAGGGTCCACGGCGAGGCGCTGGCTCCCTCCGACGGTGCGGGCGGCCCCCCCGAGCTGTACGACTTCGAGTCCGACGGCGGTGTGGTCGCTCCCGAGGGAGCCGACGGGGCGCCGCCGCCTCGGAAGCGTCCGGCCGCGACCCGCTCGAAGCGGCGCACGAGCGTCGACGACGACCCGAAGGAGGCCGGCGACTGGGTCCTGCCTCCGATGACGATGCTGCTCACGCCGGGCGAGAAGAAGGTCGATCGCGCCGCCATCGCCCGGCGCGGCGAGACGCTGCAGGGATCGCTGGCGTCGCACAACGTCGAGACCGAGCTGATCGGCATGACCGTCGGTCCGACGGTGACCCGCTACGAGCTCGAGCTCGGCCACGGGGTCAAGGTGTCGAAGGTGACCAACCTGCAGAAGGACATCGCCTACGCGATGGCCGCCACCGACGTGCGCATCCTCGCCCCGATCCCGGGCCGCTCCGCCATCGGCGTCGAGGTCCCGAACCACGAGCGCCAGCTCGTCGCGCTCGGCGACCTGCTGACCTCCGACGAGGCGCGCTCGGCGGTCGAGCCGCTCGAGGTGGCCGTCGGCAAGGACATCGCCGGGCGCACGGTGATGCTCGACCTCGCCGCGACCCCCCACCTGCTGATCGCCGGAGCGACCGGAGCCGGCAAGTCGAGCGGGCTGAACTGCATCATCACGTCGCTGCTGATGCGGACCACCCCCGACGACGTGCGCCTCATCCTGATCGACCCCAAGCAGGTCGAGATGGGCCAGTACCAGCGCCTGCCGCACCTGTTGACCCAGCCGGTGACCGACCCCAAGAAGGCCGCGAACGCGCTCGGCTGGGCGGTCAAGGAGATGGAGCGCCGCTACGACGTGCTCTCCGAGGTCGGCTACCGCGACATCTCCGGCTACAACCGGGCGTTCGCCGCCGGCAGGATCGACCAGCCTCCCGGGACCGATCCCGACGCGCCGCCGGTGTACGAGCACATGCCGTACATCGTGGTGGTGGTCGACGAGCTGAACGACCTGATGATGGTGGCCGCGCGCGACGTCGAGGAGTCGATCACCCGCATCGCGCAGAAGGCCCGCGCGGTCGGCATCCACCTGATCGTCGCGACCCAGCGGCCGTCGGTCAACGTCATCACCGGCGTGATCAAGGCGAACATCCCCGCGCGCATGGCGTTCGCCGTCTCGAGCCTCACCGACTCGCGCGTCATCCTCGACCAGCCGGGCGCGGACAAGCTCGTCGGCAAGGGCGACATGCTCCTGCTCCCGGGCAACTCCTCGGTCGCCAACCGCATCCAGGGAGCGTTCATCACCGAGGAGGAGGTGCGCGAGGTGGTCGCGCACTGGAAGGAGCAGTCACCCGAGCCCGTCACGTCCGCCGAGATCGAGGCGGGCGGCGAGGGCTCGGCCGATGCACCGAGCGCGATGAGCTCACCGGCGCTCACGCCGCCGGCGCCGTCCGCGGCACCGCCGGGCGCGATGGATGCCTCGGCGCTCGACGTCACGTCCGACGCCAACGCCTTCTCGGCCGCCGAGGAGGACGAGGACACCGCGATGATGCGCCAGGCGATGGAGCTCGTCGTGCGCAGCCAGCTCGGCTCGACCTCGATGCTGCAGCGCAAGCTCAAGGTCGGCTTCGCGCGCGCCGGGAGGATCATGGACCTCCTCGAGCAGCGTGGCGTGGTCGGCCCGAGCGAGGGCTCCAAGGCCCGGTCGGTGCTGATGACGGTCGAGGAGTTCGAGCTGCTCCAGCAGCGGGGCCAGGTGTGACCCGGCGGTGGAGCTGCCGACCAAGCCGTGCGCGGCGTGCGGGCGCACGATCGAGTGGCGTCGCCGGTGGGCCCGCGACTGGGACCAGGTCCGGTACTGCTCCGCTGCCTGTCGGCGCCGCGGGGTGAACGCCACCGACCGCTCGCTGGAGGCGGCGATCCTCGAGCTGCTCGACGGGCGCGCCGGCGGGGCGACGATCTGCCCGTCCGAGGCCGCACGTGCGGTCGGCGGCGCCGACGAGGACGACTGGCGACCGCTGATGGAGCCGGCCCGCTCCGCCGCTCGGCGACTCGTGGCGGCGGGCGAGATCGAGATCACCCAGGGTGGACGGGTCGTCGACCCGTCCACCGCCAAGGGCCCGATCCGACTCCGCCGGACCTGAGCGCGGCGTCATCGCAGATGGGGTCCGCGCCACCGATGGGGTCGGACCGCATCGGGATGCGTGCCGGCGAGGTCGGGGCAGGGGTGGGCGTGCGGTGGTCGGTCGGGTCCACGATGTCGCGGTGAGCGACGGCGCACCCGATCTCGACCCCGTTCCCCCGGATCCGGCCGGGGACGCGACCCCCACGAGGCAGGTCGCCGTCCCGGAGACGGGCCGCGCCGCGGCCGAGGCGTTCGTCGCCGAGCACCTCGGCGATCTGTGCTGCGACGAGGTGGGCGGCTCGAGTCGCTTCCACGGCGGCCAGCGAGCCGCCGATGCGTCGCTCGCGGCGTACGACGTCGCCGGGTACGCGGCGAAGCGCAACCAGGTGCTGCCCGAGTCGAAGCGTGGCGCGTCGGCGCTGTCGCCCCACATCCGCCACGGACTGCTGCCGCTGCGCCGGGTGTGGGATCACGTGGCCGGCGGGCCGGCGCGCGACGTGCGCAAGTTCCGTGACGAGCTGCTGTGGCAGGAGTTCTCCCGCCACTGGTACGCCCGGCTCGGGGGGCGCTCCGGGCGCGGGATCCGGCGCGAGCTCGCCGACTCCGACGACGCGACCCGCGACCTCGGCGGCTGGGATCGGTCGATGGCGTGCATGGACGCGACCGTCGGCGAGCTGGAGCGCGACGGGTGGCTCGTCAACCAGACCCGGATGTGGCTGTCGAGCCAGTGGGCGATCCGTGACCGGCGCCGGTGGCAGGACGGCGAGGACGCGTTCTTCACCCACCTGCTCGACGGGTCGCGCGCCGCGAACCGCCTCGGTTGGCAGTGGACGACGGGGGTCGGATCGTCGAAGCACTACGGGTTCAGCCGTTGGCAGGTCGCGAAGCGCGCCCCCGAGCTCTGCGCCTCGTGCGAGCTGCGCGACGACTGCCCGATCGAGGGCTGGCCGCCGGACCCGTCGTTCACGCCCCTCGACCGCCCGGCGGCCGCTCGACGTGGCACCTCGCCGTTCGCCGGACCGACCGAGGTGGTGGGCGAGCGCGACCCCGACGCCGTGTGGCTCACCGCCGAGTCGCTGGGCGACGAGGATCCGGCGCTGGCGGCGCACCCGGATCTCGCCGTGGTGTTCACCTTCGATCGACCGCTGCTGGCGCGCCTCGGGCTCTCGTCCAAGCGCCTCGTGTTCCTCACCGAGACGCTCGCGGAGCTCGCCGAGCACCGTGACCTCGACCTGCACGTCGGCGATCCGGTCGTCGCGCTCGGCGACCGGCCCGTCGCCGTCACCCACGCACCGGTCCCGGGGTTCGCCGCTCGGGCGTCGCGGGCCGACGTCGTGGAGACCCACCCGTGGCCGTGGCTCACGGCGCCGACCTCGGGGTCGGTGTCGAGCTTCTCGGCGTGGCGGAAGGGCGTGAGCGCGCCGAGTTGAGCGACGGGCGCTCGGTGTCGACCGTCGCGAGCCGGGCGGCCCACGACCGCGAGCCGCACGGCCCGACCGCGAGCCGCCCTCGTCGCCCGCGTGCCGACAGCGTCTCGGCGCGCCCGGGTGATGGGTCGACGGACCGAGGTGGCACGATGGCTCGATGCCCGACACCGTCGCCATCACCGAGCTGCACCCCGAGCTGACCGAGATCGCCGACGGGCTCGAGTTCCCCGAGGGCCCGATCGCGATGGCGGACGGCTCGGTGATCCTCGTCGAGATGTTCGGGCCGCGGATCACCCGCGTCCACCCCGACGGCACGACCGACACGGTCGCCGAGATCGAGGGCGGGCCGAACGGGGCCGCGATCGGACCCGATGGGGCGATCTACCTGTGCAACAACGGAGGGTGCTTCCGCCCCGCCCACCACGAGGGCCTCACCTTCCCCGGGGCGTTCGACCCGGACCACTACATCGGTGGCCGGATCCAGCGCGTGGATCCCGCCGACGGCACCGTGACCGACCTCTACACCGAGTGCGACGGCCGACCGCTGCGCGCCCCGAACGACATCGTGATGGACGGCCACGGGGGGTTCTGGTTCACCGACCACGGGATCCGCGACTGGGGGTCGCGCACGGCCGACCTGTCGTCGATCCACCACGCCCGCATCGACGGTTCGGCGATCACCGAGCACGTGTTCCCCACCGATGCGCCCAACGGGATCGGGCTCTCACCCGACGGGACGACGCTCTACTGGGCCGAGACCCACACCGGGCGCGTGATGCGCCGCACGATCACGGAGCCGGGCGTGCTCGCGCCGACCGTCCCGTTCGACACGTCGGTGCTGCTGTGCGGGCTGCCCGGGCGCGTGCTGCTCGACTCGCTCGCGGTCGACGGCGACGGGTGGGTCTGCGTGGCCGCCCTGATCGACGGCGGGGTGCTGGCCATCTCGCCGGACGGCTCCCAGGTCGAGCACCACGCCACCGGGGACGTGATCACGACGAACGTCTGCTTCGGCGGAGACGACATGTCGACCGCGTACGTCACGTTGTCGTCGACCGGCCGTCTCGTGTCGTTCCCCTGGCCCCGACCGGGTCTGCGCCTCGCCCACCAGTGACGCGGGGGTCGCCCCGCCGGTCGATCGTGCCCGCCGGCGACGCAGACGGGGTCCGGGTTCGATGCAGGGGGGCGGCCACGAGCGGTAGCGTGCTCGTGTGCAGCGCTTCTACGTCGAGACGCTCGGCTGCCCGAAGAACGACGTCGATTCCGACAAGCTCGTCGGCGCGCTCGTCGCCGACGGGATGGAGGCCACCGACGACGCATCGGCGGCCGACCTCGTCGTGGTCAACACGTGCGCCTTCATCGACTCGGCACGGCGTGAGTCCGTCGACGCGATCCTCGCGCTCGACGACCGCCGCCGATCCGGCAGCCGGTTGGTCGTCACCGGGTGCATGGCCGAGCGCTACGGCGACGAGCTCGCCGAGGCGCTCCCCGAGGTCGACCAGGTCGCCGGGTTCGGCCAGGCGTTCGTCGTCGCCCCCGCCCGGCGCGACGGCACCGAGCGCCCCGCGGCTCCGAGCACGCCCGGTCGCACCCTGATCCCGGTCACCTCGGTCCCGCTGCCCGAGTTCGACCTGCTCAACCTGCCCCGACCACGCTCGGCGGTGCCGTGGGCCTACGTGAAGATCGCCGAGGGGTGCGACCGCTCGTGCGGGTTCTGCGCGATCCCGAGCTTCCGTGGTCCCCAGCGCAGCCGGGACGTCGCGGCGATCCTCACCGAGGTGGAGGAGACGGGCGCACGCGAGATCGTCCTCGTCGCCCAGGACCTCGCCTCCTACGGCAAGGACCGCCCCGACGAGCTCGGAGCCGGTTCGATCGTGCCCCTGGTCGACGCCGTCGCCGACGCCGTCGACCGCGTCCGGCTGCTGTACCTCTACCCCAGCGACCTGTCCGACGCGCTGATCGACTCGATCTGCGCGACGGGGGTGCCGTACTTCGACCTCTCCCTGCAGCACGTGTCGAAGCCGCTGCTGCGCCGGATGCGGCGCTGGGGCGACGGCGAGCGCTTCGCCCGGCGCATCGACGACATCCGCCGGCGCGAGCCCGCGGCCGCGTTCCGCAGCAACTTCATCGTCGGGTACCCGGGAGAGACGGAGGAGGACCACGACCAGCTCCTCGCGTTCGTCGAGCGTGCCCAGCTCGACTGGTGCGGGTTCTTCGCGTACTCCGACGAGGACGGCACCCACGCGGCCGGCCTCGACTCCCACGTCGCCGACGGCCTGGTGCGCGAGCGGCTCGCGGAGCTGCGCGAGCTGCAGGACGAGATCACCGCCGAGCGCCGCGACGCGCTGATCGGCGAGACGGTCGAGGTGCTCGTCGACACCGTCGGCGTCGGGCGCAGCCACCGCGAGGCCCCCGAGATCGACGGGATCGTCCACCTTCCCCACGACCTCGAGGCCGGCGAGATCGCGTCGGTCGAGGTGGTCGACGCCCTCGGCCCCGATCTGGTGGCCGCCGGGGTCGGCCCCGAGTCGCTCGACGACGACGTCGCCACCGGGGCGGCGGTCGGCTGATGGGCGGGCGCTGATGGTCGAGTCGGTGAACAGCTGGGCGAACGCGATCACCGCGCTGCGCCTCCTCGTGTCGCCCGTCGTCTTCCTCGCGATCCCCGAGGACGGCACCGGTTCGTGGTGGTCGTTCGCTCTGTGGTTCCTGCTCTGCTCGAGCGACATGGTCGACGGCTGGATCGCCCGTCGGCGCGGCCCGACCGCCGTCGGCGCGTTCCTCGACCCGTTGGCGGACAAGGTGCTCGTGCTCGGCGCGATGTTCACCCTCGTCGCCCACGACGTGTTCTGGTTCGTCCCCGTCGTGCTCATCGCGGGCCGCGAGATGTTGATCAGCGCGTACCGGATCGTCAAGAGCGGGCGTGGCGTGAGCGTCCCGGCCAGCAAGCTCGGCAAGTACAAGACGGTGGTGCAGCAGTTCGCCGTTGCCTTCGCCCTCCTCCCGCTCACCGCGACCGCCGCGACGTGGACGTGGGGTGTCCTGCTGTGGGTCGCCGTCGTCCTGACCGTCGTCAGCGGGACCCAGTACCTGCTCCGCTCCGCCCGCCCCGTCCCCGTCGACATCGTCGACGCCGGACGGATGGGGTCGACCACGACCTCGACGTGAACGTCGCCGTCCTCGCCGTGGGGACCGAGCTCCTGCTCGGTCAGATCATCGACTCGAACTCGGCGTGGATGGGCGAGGAGCTCGCCGGCGCCGGCATCGACTCCCTGGTCCAGGTCAAGGTCGGCGACAACGTGGGTCGCATCGAGGTCCAGCTCCGGCGGCTCCTCGACGACGCCGACGCCGTGATCGTCTGCGGCGGGCTGGGGCCGACCCACGACGACCTGACGCGCGACGCGATCGCGGCCGTCGCGGGCACCGAGCTCGAGCTCGACGAGTCGATCGTCGAGGTGATCCGCGCGATGTTCGAGTCGCGCGGTCGAACCATGCCCGAGAGCAACGTGCGCCAGGCGATGGTCCCGCGTGGAGCGACCGTCATCGCGCAGACCCGGGGGACCGCGCCCGGGTTGATCTGCCCGATCGAGGTGGGCGGGATCGACAAGGTCGTCTACGCCGTGCCCGGCGTCCCCCACGAGATGCGCGACATGGTCACCCGGGTGATCGTCCCCGACCTCGTGGCGCGCAGCGGCTCGCACGACGTCATCCAGAGCCGGGTGCTGCGGACGTGGGGCGAGTCCGAGAGCGGGCTGAACGAGCGCCTCGACCCGATCATCGCCGAGCTCGAATCGCCCGAAACCCCCACCCTCGCGTTCCTCGCGTCGGGCTGGGAGGGACTCAAGGTCCGCCTGACGGCCAAGGCGGCGAGCGCCGAGGTGTGCTCGGCCCGGCTGGACCACTGGGAGCAGCGGATCCGCGACGAACTCGGCGACCTCGTGTTCGGCGTCGGCGAGGCGACGATGGAGTCGGTCGTGCTCGAGGAGCTGCGGGGACGTGGATCGACCCTGGCGGTCGCCGAATCGGTCACCGGGGGCCTCGTCGGCGCACGGCTCACCGCGATCCCCGGTGCCAGCGACGTCGTGCTCGGTTCGATCGTCAGCTACTCGTCCGACGTCAAGAGGCGTCTCCTGGGCGTCGGGCCGGGCGAGGTGGTGTCCGAGAGCGCGGCGCGGGAGATGGCCCACGGCGCGCGCGACCTGCTCGGCGCCGACGTCGGGCTCTCGCTCACCGGCGTGGCCGGGCCCGACGAGCAGGACGACCAGCCCGTCGGCACTCTGCTCGTCGGCATCGTCGGGCCCGGCTTCGACGAGGTCCGGCGGGTGTCGCTGCCGGGCACGCGCGAGCAGATGCGCCAGTTCTCGGTGATCACCGCGCTCGGGCTCCTGCGCACCGCCCTGGGCTCCGCCCCGCGGGGGTGAGCCCGACGCCGCCGGAGCCGTCGCTAGCTTCGTGACGTGGCAGGGCGAGCGAACGCGGCGGTTCCCGACGTCTCGCGCGGTCGGCAGCGCAACGCGCTGATCGGCCTCGCCGTCGCCTCGGCCCTCGTGCTGGCGATCGGCGTCGTCGCCTCCCTCCTCGCCGGCGCGGGCGGGCGCTCGCGCAGCGCCGTCGAGCCCGCGGTGGCCTCGACGGCGCCGGCGGCGGCGACGAGCACGTCGACGACGAGCTCGACGACCACGACCACGTCGACGACCACGACGACGCCGCCCCGCGAGGCGGTGGCCGATGCCGGACCCGACCTCGCCGTCGGCGCGGGTCGACTCGTCACCCTGCGGGCGAGCGCCGTGACCGACGGGGTCGCCGACTCCGACGTGGTGTGGCGCCAGGTCGCGGGGCCGGACGTGACGTCGGGCCTCGGTGCGCTGACGGGGCGTGCCGTGACGTTCGGGGCGCCCGGCGACGTGGTCACCCTCGTGTTCGAGATGACCGTGGCGCCGGTCGCGCCGAACCCGGGCGGCGGGACGGACGGCTCCGGGACGGACGGTGCACCGCAGGGGACGGCGGGTGCCGGGGTGGTGGCGAGCGACGAGGTGGTCGTGCGGGTCTTCGAGGACCCCGAGCGCTCCGTGTTCGTCGACGGCGAGATCGGAGACGACGCCGATCCGGGGACGATGGACGCGCCGCTGCGCACGATCGCCGCCGCAGCGTCGATCGGCGGCGGCGTCGATGTCTACGTCCGCAGCGTCGGGGTGTACCGCGAGCCGGACACCATCTCGCTCGGTTCGGGGACAAGCCTCTACGGCGGGTTCGACGGCGAGTGGCGGCGCGACCGGTCGAGGCGAGCGGTGATCGAGTCGGCGGCGCGCGGGATCGTGCTGTCGGGCAACGGCGATCGCCGCATCGCGTCGATCGAGCTGACGGCCGCCGACGCCACCGATGGCACCCGCTCGGTGGCGGTGCGGATCGCGAGCGCACGCACCGTGCGGATCGAGGACAGCCGGCTGGCGTCGGGGGCCGCCGGGTCGGGGGCGCAGAGCGTCGGGGTCCTGGTGACCGACACCGACTCGGTCGTCGTCGAGCGCACCACGGTCAACGCCGGCGACGGCGGCGACGCGGTCACGACGCCGAGCACGGGCGCGGACGACGACGGTGCACCGGGGCCGGGGGCGTCCGGGGCTGATGCCGTCGGGGACCGGGGTGCCGATGGGGGGAGCGGGGACGCCGATCGCCGCGGCGGCGCCGGAGGAGCGGGGGGCACCTCGGAGGGGTCCGTGGTGGGGCGAGGAACGGCGGGCGAGGGGCCCGGAGGCGGAGCGCCGGGCACGAGCGGCGATCCCGACGCCGGCCCGGGCGCAGGCGGCGACGGCGGGGCGGGAGGAACGGGCGGCGACGGCGGCCCCGGTTTCGAGTCGCTCCCCGATGACGAGGTGCGGGCCTCGAGCGGCCCGGTCACGCCGCTCGGCCCGTCGGGCTCGCCGGGATCGGCCGGCGAGGCGGGCTCCGGCGGCGGCGGCGGGGGCGGCGGCGCCGGTGTCCCTCCGACGACCGCTGCAGCTCCCGGCCCGGGCTCCACGACCGCCCCCGCCACCTCGTCGACGGCGAGACCGCGACCGACCACCCGGCCGCGCCCGTCGACCACGACGACCACGACGACGACCACGACGGTCCGGCCACGCCCGGGCGGCGGCGGCGGCGGCGGCGGGGGTGCCGGCGGGGCCGGGGGAGCGGCCGCGCCGGGAGGGGACGGAGGCGCCGGTTCGCTGGGGATCTGGGCCGTGGACGTCGACCGGGTCGTGGTCACCTCGTCGCTGATCGCGGGTGGGCGCGGCGGCGACGGCGCGCCGGGAGCGGAGGCGGGCGAGGGCGCGGACGGCGGGCGCGGGGGGAGCGCCGCAGGGCCCGTCGGCTCCCGATCGGGATCGGGTGGCGGTGGCGGCGGGGGCGGGGCCGGCGGTTCGGGCGGCGGCGGAGGTGGAGGAGCGGGAGGGCCCTCGTTCGGGTTGCTCACCTCGCGCGTCGCCGAGGTGGAGATCGCGTCCAGCACCGTGCGCGGGGGAGCGGGCGGGCTCGGTGCCGACGGTGGCACGGGGGGTCGCTCGGGGTCCGACGGCGGGGCCGGATCGGATCGCACGGGAGGCGCGCCGGGTTCGTCGACCGCGGCGCAGCCCGCCGACGACGGCGCCGGCGCGGCGGGCGGAGCGTCGTTCGGCTGGTTCGACCAGGACGGGGCGGTGCAGACCCTCGTCGACGCCGACTTGGTCGCCGGAACGGGCGGACGCGGCGGTTCCGGCTCGCCGGCCGGGCCGACCGGCGCCCGATCCGACGTGCGGGTGTGACGGTAGATTCGCGACGTTGCCCTCGTAGCTCAGCTGGATAGAGCACGTCACTTCTAATGACACGGTCGCAGGTTCGAACCCTGCCGAGGGTGCCAGGCCAGCTGGATCTCGACGTCCGCTCCTCATGACACGGTCGCAGGTTCGAACCCTGCCGAGGGTGCCAGGCCAGCTGGATCTCGACGTCCGCTCCTCATGGCACGGTCGCAGGTTCGAACCCTGCCGAGGGTGCCAGGCCAGCTGGATCTCGACGTCCGCTCCTCATGGCACGGTCGCAGGTTCGAACCCTGCCGAGGGTGCCAGGCCAGCTGGATCTCGACGTCCGCTTCTCATGGCACGGTCGCAGGTTCGAACCCTGCCGAGGGTGCCGGACCGAGTTGCGGCGGCGGGCGGGCGCGACGGCGGGCGCCGATAGTGTGGCCCTCCCCGACTGCCCCAGAGGCGAGGTACTGCGTGAGATTCAAGAAGGGCGAGACCGTCATCTACCCCCAGCACGGCGCGTGCGTCGTGCAGGGCACGAAGAAGATGGAGTTCTTCGGCGAGAAGCAGGAGTACCTGATTCTCAAGACCGTCATCAACGAGATGACGCTCAAGGTCCCGATCGAGAAGACCGACGACGTCGGCGTCCGCCCGCCGGTCTCCGCGGACGAGCTCGAAGACCTCGTGTCGGTGCTCGCGAAGCCCGATCCACGGGTGCCGTCCAACTGGAGCCGGCGGTTCAAGAACCACCAGGAGAAGCTGAAGAGCGGCGACGTGTACCAGGTCGCGGAGGTCGTCCGGAACCTCGCCGCGCGCAACCGCGAAGCCTCGCTGTCCGCGGCCGAGCGCACGATGTACGAGCGGGCGCGGGTGAACCTGATCTCGGAGATCAGCCCGGCGCTCAAGGTGTCGGCGGAGGACGCGGAGCTGTACCTCGACGACGCGCTCGCCAAGGGCGTCCTGAAGGACGGCGACGACGACGACGCCGACGCCAAGCCGGCGTCGAAGTCGAAGAAGAAGAAGAAGTAGTCGGTCCCGTTCCGCTCGTCGGCGACGGCGAGGCGGCCCGGACCGCTCAGCCGCCGAGCTCGATGCCGGAGCCGACCCACCCCAGCGTGAACCGCACGGTCACCGGAAGGTGGTCCGACACCCGGGCGGCCGCGTCCCCGCCGGCGGGGACCGTCACCGCGACCGACGTCGCCTCCACGGGCACCAGCACGTGGTCGAGCACCTGCGTCGGGTCGTCGCTCGGGTTCGTCGGAGCCGGAACGAGGTGCTCGACCCCGGGCAGGCGCCCCACGATCTCGGGATCGTGAGCGTCGTTGAGGTCACCGGCGACGATGGCCGGGGGCGACGGGGGGTGCGATGCGACGATGCGCGCGACGCGATCCGCCTCGCGTCGTCGTGCGTCGCCGTCGTGCGGCGACAGGTGCAGTCCGTAGACCCGGTAGCCGGAGGCGTCGCCCCGCTCGACCGTCGCCCAGACCGCGATCCGTCGCCGGTACGTGCGCCACGACGTGGCGTCGCTCACGACCGCGCTGCCGACGTCGAGCAGGCGGTGGGGGGTGAGGATCGAGGCGCCTTCCGTCCGCGAGGCCAGGAAGGGGTGGAACGGGTTGTGCTTGGGCGCCCACGTCGACGACATCGAGAGCGCGCGCGCCAGCTCCTCGTCCTGCGAGCGGCGGACCTCCTGCAGCACGACGACGTCGGGGCTCTCGCGGGTCACGGTCCGGGCGACCTCGGCGATGTCGGTGCGCTCGGATCCCTGGAGGTTCCACGTCGTGACGGTCCACTCCACCCCCCGGGTCTGCACCGTTCCAGTCTCGCAGCGATCCGCGTGTCAGACTCCCGCCATGAGCCACCCCGCCATGAGCCGTGACGACCTCGCGCAGATCGCGTTCCTCGGGATGGGGGTGATGGGGGCGCCGATGGCGCGCCACGTCGCTCGGGCCGGCAACGACGTGCGCGTGTACAACCGCACGGCCGCCAAGTCGCTGGCGTGGGTCGCGCTGAACGGCCACGAGGCGTCCCCGACCCCGGCCGAGGCCGCGGAGGACGCCGACGTGGTGATGATGTGCGTCGGCGACGACGACGACGTCCGCGAGGTCGTGCTCGGCGACCACGGTTGCCTCGCCACGATGCGCGAGGGCTCGGTCCTGGTCGATCACACGACCGCCTCGGCCGGTCTGGCGCGCGAGCTGGCCGGCGAGTGCGCCGAGCGCGGCGTCGGCTTCGTCGACGCACCGGTGTCGGGCGGCCAGTCGGGAGCGGAGGAGGGCCGCCTGACCGCGATGTGCGGCAGCGACGACGAGGACGTCTTCGAGCGCGTCGCACCGCTCATCTCGACCTTCGCGCCGACGTGCGTGCGCATGGGCGATGCCGGAGCCGGTCAGCTCACGAAGATGGTCAACCAGATCTGCGTGGCAGGCCTCGTGCAGGCCCTCGCGGAAGGGGTGAACTTCGCCCAGCGGGCGGGCCTCGACGTCGATCAGGTGGTCGAGGTGATCGGGCAGGGGGCAGCTCAGAGCTGGCAGATGGACAACCGGGCGCGCACGATGGCCGAGGGGAGCTTCGACTTCGGCTTCGCGGTCGACTGGATGCGCAAGGACCTGGCCATCGTGCTCGAGGAGGCGGGGCGCAACGGGTCGCGGCTGCCGGTGACCGCGCTCGTCGATCAGTTCTACGCCCAGGTCCAGCAGCGCGGCGGCGAACGCTGGGACACCAGCGCGCTGGTCGACGTCCTGACGAACCCGTGAGCCGACGAAGCGGTGGTGCGCCGCTAGCGTCGCCCCGATGACGAAGCCCGAGGTGACCATCCCCGACGAGAACCCGCCGACCGACCTGGTGATCGAGGACCTCACCGTCGGCGAGGGAGGCGAGGCCGCCGCCGGCAGCGGCGTCACCGTCCACTACGTCGGCGTCTCGTGGTCGACCGGTGAGCAGTTCGACGCCTCGTGGGACCGGATGGACCCGTTCCGGTTCGGCCTCGGCGCCGGCCAGGTCATCGCCGGGTGGGACCAGGGCGTCCAGGGGATGCGCGTCGGCGGGCGTCGCCGCCTGACGATCCCGCCCGAGATGGGCTACGGAGCGGCGGGCGCGGGCGGGGTCATCGGGCCGAACGAGACGCTGGTCTTCGTGGTCGACCTGCTCGACGTCGACTGATCTCCGTGCGCCGTCGGGCGCACCGCCGGCTCAGAACACCGTGTAGCCGCCGTCGACGCAGATCTCCTGGCCGGTGTGGAAGGTCTGCGACGGGTCGGCCAGGAAGGCTCCGACGGCACGGAACTCCGCCGGGTCGGCCCACCGGCGCACCGGGGTCCGCTTGACGGTGGCGTCGCGGAACCGGTCGTTCGCGTACCCGCCCGCCGCCAGATCGGTGATCGTCCACCCGGGCAGGATCGAGTTGACCCGGATGCGGTGACGGGCCAGGGCGACCGCCAGCGCCCGCACGAGGCCGTTCAGCCCGGTCTTCGCGGCGCCGTAGGCCTCGTTGCCGGCGGCGCCGTGCACCGCCGAGGTCGACGACACGGCGACGAGGCTGCCACCGTCGCCCTGCTCGACGAGCACCTTGGCCGCCTCGCGCAGCGTCAGGAACACGCCGTCGAGGTTGACCGCCATCACCGCGCGCCACTCCTCGAGCGTCAGGTCGACGAACGGGGTGCCCGTCCCGCCCCGACCCGCGTTGGCGAACAGCCCGTCGATGCGCCCGTGCTCGGCCACGGTGCTCGCCATGGCCTCGACGACCTGGTCCTCGTCGGCGACGTCGCACACCCTGGCGCTGATCGTCGCCTCCGAGCCCTGGTCGGTCGCGATCCGACGGAGGGCGTCCACCGCCGCCGCGCTCTTCTCGGCGTCGCGCGCCCACAGGCTGAGCGAACCGCCCGCCTCGGCGATCCCCTCCGCCATCCCCCGCCCGATGCCTCCGTTGCCGCCGGTGACCACGAACGTGCGTCCCCGCAGGTCGACGACCCCGCTGGTGATCTCCGATGGTCGTCCCTCTGCTGAGCTCATCCGCCGAGTCTGGCGCAGCGGTCCGGTCCGCCCCGACTCCGCCGCACCGTCGCCGCGTCGGTGAGCTGGTCGGCGGCGGCGACGGGTCCACCGGGGGATCGCGGCCCCGATCGTCCACACTGGTCGTCATGATCGATCAGATCGAGATCACCGGCTTGCGCGCCGTCACCATCGTGGGGGCGCTGCCCCACGAGCGCGAGGTCCCCCAGCCCCTGCGGATCGATCTCGTCGTCGACGTCGACCTGCGCGACGCCGGGCGCTCCGACGAGCTCGGCGACACCGTCCACTACGGTCTCGTCGCCGATCGGGTCGTCGCGATCGTCGAGGAGTCGAAGGACGTCCTGCTCGAGCGCCTCGTCGCGCGGATCGCCGACGAGGTCCTCCGCTTCGATCGCGTCGACGCCGTCGAGGTCACCCTCACGAAGCTGAGGCCGCCGCTCGCGGTGGACGCCCAGACCACGGCGGTGCGGATCCGTCGCGCCCGGGCCGAGCTCGAGATCCCGACGACCACGACGCACCGCGCCCACCTCGCGCTCGGCTCCAACCTCGGAGATCGCTCAGCCCACCTGCGGCGCGCGATCGAGCTGCTGGGCAGGGTGCCGCGGCGCTCGCAGGTGTACGAGACCGACCCGGTCGGCGGTCCCGACGGGCAGGGGCCCTACCTGAACATGGTCGTCGAGGTCGAGACGTCGCTGGACCCGTTCGCGCTGCTGCGCCGCTGCCAGCGCATCGAGGCGGCTGCGATGCGCCAGCGCACGGTTCGGTGGGGAGCGCGGACGCTCGACGTCGACATCGTGCTGTTCGACGACGTCGTGATCGACAGCGAGGAGCTGACGATCCCCCACCCGCGCTTCGCCGAGCGGCGCTTCGTCCTGGCTCCGCTGGCCGAGATCGCGCCCGACCGCTGCCCGCCGGGGTGGGAGGACGACCTCCCCGCGTCGGGCGTCCGCTCGATCGGGCCCCTCCCCGGCGCGTGAGCGGGATCCGGACCTTCGCCGCCGGTGCCGCACCAGGCCGATCGCGGGCGCGGCGCTCGGTGTCGGTGTGCATCCCGTGCCGCGACGAGGCGGCGACCATCGGCGAGATCGTCTCGGCGGTGCGCACCGAGCTGATGGGCTCGCGCGCTGCCGACGACGGGCTGGTCGCCGAGCTGATCGTGCTCGACGACCGCAGCACCGACGCGACCGCCCGCGTGGCGGCCGACGCCGGCGCCCGCGTGGTGCCCATCGAGGAGGTGCACTCGGTCCACGGCGTCGGTCGCGGGAAGGGCAACGCGCTGTGGGCGACGCTGGTCGCCAGCGTCGGCGACGTGGTGGTCTGGTGCGACGGCGACCTCACCGGGTTCCAGGCGAGCTGGGTCGTCGACCTGGCGACCCCGCTCCTCGAGCACGACGACGTCGCGCTGGTCAAGGCGATGTACCGCCGACCGGCCGACGAGGGCGGTGGGGGGCGCACCACCGAGCTGGTCGCCCGCCCGCTCCTGTCGCGCTTCTTCCCCGAGCTGGCCGCGGTCGCGCAACCCCTCGCGGGCGAGTACGCGGTGCGCCGCGACGTGGTCGAGCGCCTCGAGCTCGAGCAGGGGTGGGGCGTCGAGATCGCGCTGCTGATCGACATCGCCCGGGAGCGGGGCGTGGGCGCGATCGGGCAGATCGACCTCGGGGTCCGGCACCACCGCCACCGCGATCTGCGGACGCTGTCCGTGCAGGCGGCGGAGGTGGCGGCGGCGGTGCTCGAGCGCGCCGGCGTCGCCGGGGGCGGTGCCGGCGATGGCGCCCTGCTGCGAGCCGACGGGTCGCGGGTGCCGCTCAACCGGGCCACCCGCCCCCCGATCGCGGCGCGGGGACGGGTGGCCTCGTGACGCTCCTGCTCGTGGTCCGCCACGGCGAGTCGACCTGGAACGCCGCGCGCCGGTGGCAGGGTCGCGCCGACCCCCCGCTGAGCGACCGGGGCGTGGACCAGGCACGCCGCGCCGTCGGCCCGGCCCGACGGGCCGGGCCGTTCGATGTCGTCGCGACGTCGTCGCTCGAGCGCGCCCGGCGCACGGGGGAGATCCTCGCCGCGGGACTCGGCGTCGAGCTCCTCGCGCCCGTGGATGAGCTGAGCGAGCGCGACGCGGGGGAGTGGCAGGGCCTGACCCGGGACGAGATCGAGCAGCGCGACCCCGGCCACCTCGGGGCGGGGAAGCGACCCCCGGGCTACGAGGACGACGGATCGGTCGTGGCACGTGCGACGGCGGCGCTGGTGGCGCTCGCCGACCGCGGGGCGAGCACGCTCGTCGTCGCCCACGGGGGGGTCGTCCACGCGCTCGAGAGCGCCCACGAGGCCGGAGTCGGGTGGCGTCGGCTCGACAACCTCGCCGGACGCCGCTTCGAGGTCGGCGCGGACGTCGCGGTGCCGGTGGGCGAGCGCATCTCCCTGATCGGCGACGGGGGGCCGCCGGCCCCGCCGACCGAGGCCGGCTACGTCTGATCGCCCGCGGGCGGTCGGACCCCGCGCTCGGCCTGGACGCGCCGGATCTTCGCCGGGTGGTGCGCCCGACCGAACTCCGGGCGCTGGTCGACGACGATCTCGAGCAGCTCGTCGTGCTGCGCGGTCTCCTTCCACGGGAGGGCGATGTAGATCGGGAGCCCGAACTCGCGCAGCTCGTCCAGGTTCGAGTACACCCGCTTCTGGTACTCGAAGCGGCGCTCCCACGGCCAACCGGGCGGGGCGAACCCGGTGCCGGGATCGAGCACGCAGCGAGCGCGCGCGCCGTACCGGTCGGCCTGCGCCAGGCGCGCCTCGAAGTACTCGCTCATCGCCCGGAGCGGGTCGCGGGTCACCAGCGCCATCTCGCGCGGGTTCGGGCCCGAGAGGAACGGGACCACGATCGGAACGTCGAACTCGGCGGCGACCTCCCACATCTCGTCGTGCTGCATCCCGTCGGCGGCGTTGATCACCGTGGCGCCCGCGTCGAGCGCCCGGCGCACGACCTGCGGTCGCCAGGAGTCGATCGAGAGCTCGACGCCGAGCGTGGCGAGCGCGGGGACGAGGTCGGCGAGGCGCTCCCACTCGACCGCTGGATCGACCACCTCGGCGACGTCGGTGGACCCCTGTCCGCCGAGGTCGATCGCGTCCGCTCCGTCCGCGAGCAGCGAGCGCGCCCGGGCCACGGCGGCGTCGACGGTCGTCGCGATCGAGGCGGTCGACAGCGAGTCGGGGCTGGCGTTGACGACGCCGTACAGGAACACGGCCCGCGACGCTACCCACCGACCGACCGACCGGCTGGTCACGGCGAGCGCGTTGGCACCGGTGTCCCGGGCGCGCCAAGCTGGGCGGATGACGATCTACGACTCGGACCACGAGCTGTTCCGCGACAGCTTCCGCTCGTTCGTCGAGGCGGAGATGTCGCCCCACGTCGAGCGCTGGGAGCGGGACGGGATCATGGACCGCTCGGTGTACGTCGCGGCCGGCGAGCACGGGTTCCTCGGGATGGCGATCCCCGAGGAGTTCGGAGGCGGCGGGAGTCGCGACTTCCGGTTCAACGCCGTGCTCAACGAGGAGATCGCCCGCGCCGGGATCGGCGGCGGCGGGATGGGGATGATGCTGCACAACGACATCACGACCCCGTACTTCATCGAGTACTGCACCGACGAGCAGCGGGAGCGCTGGCTGCCGGGGATCGCATCGGGTGAGCTGATCACCGCGATCGCGATGACCGAGCCGGGCACCGGATCCGACCTCCAGGCCATCGCGACCACGGCGAGGGCCGACGGCGACGAGTGGGTCGTCAACGGGGCGAAGACGTTCATCACCAACGGGATCAACTCCGACCTCGTCATCGTCGCGTGCCGGACCGGCGACGCCGACGACGGCGCCGGGGCGATGTCGCTGCTCGTCGTCGAGCGTGGGATGGACGGCTTCGAGCGGGGTCGCAACCTCGACAAGATCGGCCAGCACTCCGCCGACACCGCCGAGCTGTTCTTCGACGACGTGCGCGTCCCCGCGAGCAACGTCCTGGGCGAGGTCGGGAGGGGCTTCGAGTACCTCACCTCCAACCTCGCCCAGGAGCGACTGTCGCTCGGGCTGTTCGGGGTCGCCGTCGCGCGCGCCGCGATCGACTGGACCGTCGAGTACGTCAAGGAGCGCACGGCGTTCGGCAAGCCGCTCGCGTCGTTCCAGAACACCAAGTTCGAGCTGGCCGACGTGGCCACCGAGGTCGACGTCACCCAGCCGTTCATCGACCGGTGCGTGATGCGCCTGAACGCGGGCGAGCTCTCGGCGGCCGACGCGGCGAAGGCCAAGCTGTGGGGGAGCGAGCTGCAGCTGCGCGTGACGGACCGGTGCCTCCAGCTCTTCGGGGGGTACGGCTACACCACGGAGTACCCGATCGGTCCGGCCTACGCGGATGCCCGCGTGTGCAAGATCTACGGCGGGACGTCGGAGATCATGAAGACGATCATCTCCAAGGAGGTCCTCGGCTGAGAGCCGTGACGGGCCGAGGAGCCGTCGTCGGGTGATCGCAGTCGGGCTCGGGTGGTCGCAGGCGGGCTCGGGTGGTCAGGTGAGCTCCACCCGCGCCCGGAGGTTCTCGAGCGCGATCGGCAGCGACCGGGCGGCTCGTCGCCAGGCGCGGTCCGTCAGCCACCCGAACCCGGCGCGCCCCTCCACCCCCTGGCGGTAGGTGACGCGGCACCCGTCTCCGACGGGCTCCAGGCGCACCGACTCGCCGAGCGCGGCGAGGATCGGGACGGGGGAGCGCACGACGGAGAACGCGAAGTGCTCGTCGACGTCGACGGCGGTGAACTCCTCGTCGAGGGTGATCCCCGACACCGTCACCCGTCGCCCGCCGCCGACGGAGGTGTCGCGGTGGGGCTCGACGGCTCCGAGGTCGGTGAACCACTCGGGCCACGACCGGTGGTCGACGACGTGCGCCCAGACGTCGGACGGCGGTGCGTCGATCACGACCGAGTGCTCGACGAGGGTCGGTGCCGAGTCGATCCAGTCCGGCCGTACGAGTCGGTGGTGGGGCATCGACCCACGCTAGGTCGTCCGCCTCGCCCGACGGCGAGGCAGCTCCCTACGTTCCGGGTGTGCCCGACGAGCTGCCGCTGCCCAACACCTCCCACGACCTCGACGGCGAGGTGGCGCTCGTCACCGGCGCCACGTCCGGTCTCGGCCACCGCTTCGCGCGGGTGCTGGCGGCGAGCGGGGCGAAGGTGATCGCCACGGGGCGGCGCCGCGAGCGACTCGACGATCTCGTCGCGACGATCGAGGCCGACGGCGGGGCCGCGGTCGGCGTCGAGATGGACATGACGGACACCGCGAGCATCCTCGGCGGGCTCGACCAGGCCGAGGCGGCGTTCGGGACGGTGACCATCCTGGTGAACAACGCGGGCATCCCCGACGCGCAACGGGCGCACAAGATGTCGGTCGAGCTCATCGACCGGGTGTTCGACACGAACCTGCGCGGTCCGTTCGTGCTGTCGTGCGAGGTGGCGCGGCGGCTGATCGAGGCGAAGCGACCGGGCCGGCAGGTGAACATCGCGAGCATCTCGGCGACCCAGTACGACGGCCACGGGGCGGCGCTCTACTCGGTGACCAAGGCGGGGATCGCCCGGATGAGCGAGGTGCTCGCCGTCGAGTGGTCGCGGTTCCACATCAACGTCAACGGCATCGCACCGGGCGCGTTCCACTCCGAGATGATGGACGGGATGATGGAGCGGATGGGTGACTTCACCGACTCCATGCCGCGCAAGCGGCTCGGTGACCCAGCTCAGCTCGACTCCACGCTGCTCTACCTGTGCTCTCCGGCGTCGGACGCCGTCACGGGCACCGTGATCAAGGTGGACGACGGCCAGAGCGCTCGCTGAACCGCTGGTCGCCGCCGTGCGCGAGGATCGTGAGATGAGCGACGACGGACCGATCCACGGCTGCCTGCAGCGGTGGCACCAGCACCTGCGCGGCGAGCTCGACGGCGGCCTGGACGCGATCCTGCACCCCGACGTCACCTTCCTCTCGCCGATCGTGTTCACCCCCCAGGAGGGGCGTGAGATCACCAAGCTGTACCTCACCGCCGCCGGGGGGACGCTGGGCGGCGACGACGGCGACGGGTCCTCGGGCGACGGATCCGATGCGGGCTCCGGAGCGTTCCGGTACATCAAGGAGATCGCGCAGGGCCACCATGCGATGCTCGAGTTCGAGACAAGCATCGACGGCAAGTACGTCAACGGCGTCGACATCCTGACCTGCGACGACGACGGGGCGATCACCGAGATGAAGGTGATGATCCGACCGCTGCAGGCGATCGACCTCGTGCACGGCCAGATGAAGGCGATGCTCGAGCGCCTCTCGGGCTGAGCGAGGCCGATCCGAGACCTGGGCGCCTCGGTCTCCGACGACGCGTCGGTCCCGACCCCGGACTACGCCTCGGCCTCGTCGAGGGTCTCGAACGGGTAGGCGCCCTGGACGTTGACCACGGCACCGATCCTGCCCGAGTCGTTGGTCGGTCCCGCTGCGTCGGCGAGGCCGAGCCAGGCGACCAGGGCGTCCTGGTTCTCCGGTCGCATCCGCACGCACCCCTTGCTCTGCGGGGTGGTCGGCACGTTGTTCGCTCCGTGGATCGCCTGTCCGCGGTCGAAGTAGAGCGGCTTGTACATGTTGCCGTTCAGCGGGTTGTCCGCCGGCACCGGGTAGTCGGAGCTGTCGTGCCACCCGTCGTTGTCGAGCGCGGGGTCGTAGCGGAACGCCCGTGACCTGTCCTGGTCGCGCGTGCGGAACTCCTGCTCGCCGGTGGACACCGGGAACACGAAGTCGAGCTGCGTCGGCCCGCTGCCGGCGAACATGATCTGGCAGGTCCGGTCGATCAGCATCCACCGGGGCTCGGTGATCGCCGAGACGAAGGGCACCTGGATCGCGTCCGCCTCCATCATCGCCGCCTCCTCGTCGCTCCCCGGCTCCATGTCGGTGAGCGTGACCGGGAGGCGCAGACCGACGCGGGCCGCGCACAGGCGCTGGCGCGTGACCGGGCCGGAGATCCCGTCGACGAGGAGCTCGCGCATGCCGTACCCGTCGAACAGCTCGTTCAGCTTCTCCTGCTGCGCGCGGATCGCGATCTTGGTCTCCTCGGCCACGATCGCCGGGTTGCGCTCGGTGCGCTCGACGCCGGTGACGTCGTCGAGGCCGTTGTCGACGCAGATGTCGAGCATCTGTCCGGGGTAGATGACGTCGCTGTCGAGCCCGTTCTCGCCGATCAGGGTCGACACCGACAACGTGTCGTCCTCGAAGCCGTCGACGATCACGCCGAGCGAGTCGCCGGCCTCGACCTCGATGACGCAGTCGGGGGCGAACACCTCCGGTTCGGGGGCCGTCGTGGTCGTGGTGGTCGCCTCCGTCGTCGACGTCGCGGCCGCTTCGGTCGTGGTCGTCTCGGCGGTCGTCTCCGGATCCGTGTCGGTCCGCGTCGTCGGATCGGGAGCGGCCGTCCCGGCGTCGGGCGTCTCGTCGCCCGTGCTCGCGGTGTCCGCGGTGGTGTCGTCCGCCTCCGCGGCCACGGGATCCGCCGTCGCGGTGACGGGATCGGTGGCGACGGGCGAGCCGTCCACCCCGGGGATCGGGACCGCCCCGCCGGAGCTCTGCGTCGTCTGGCTGCAGGCGGCGAGGGCGGTCAGCGATGCGAGCAGCGCGCAGAGGGTCCGCCGAGAGGTCACCCTTCGACCGTAGCGACCGCGGCGGCGAAGCGAGCGTCGGGTCCGGGGGTGTTTTCCCCTTCCGTCACCGCCCGACATCGGCACCGCACGGCACCTGCATCGCCCGCACGGGGCAGCCGTGGTCGTGGTGCTCGGTCGCGGTGAGCGGTCGGGTGGGCGCCGGCCACGTGAGCGAACGGGTCGGCGTGGCTACGGTGGCGCGCATGAGCGACGAGGCACGACCGTACGGCGGCGGAACCAGCGACCCCGCTCTGAAGCGGGTGCGGATCCGCCACTTCCAGCGGGCCAAGGAGCGGGGGATCAAGATCACCGGCCTCACCAGCTACGACTTCCTGTCCGCGTCGATCTTCGACGAGGCCGGCATCGACTTCCTCCTCGTCGGCGACTCGGCGGGCAACACGGTGTTCGGCTACGACACGACGTTGCCGGTCACCGTGGACGAGCTGATCCCGCTCGTGGCGGCGGTGGTGCGCGGGGCCAGCCGGGCGCTGGTCGTCGCCGACATGCCCTTCGGCTCCTACGAGAACGGACCCGACGAGGCGCTGCGCACGGCGCTGCGGTTCATGAAGGAGACCGGCGCGCACGCGGTCAAGTGCGAGGGCGGGGTGCGCAGCGCGAAGCAGATCCGACGCGTCGTGCGCGCCGGGATCCCGGTGATGGCCCACATCGGTTTCACCCCCCAGTCCGAGCACGGCCTCGGTGGCCACATCATCCAGGGCCGTGGCGAGGGGGCGGAGCAGCTCGTGGCGGATGCCCGGGCGGTGGAGGAGGCCGGCGCGTTCGCCGTCGTGCTCGAGATGGTCCCCTCCGCGATCGCCGGCGAGATCACCGAGATGCTGACGATCCCGACGATCTCCGTCGGCGCCGGCCCCGCCTGCGACGGCCAGCTCCTCGTCTGGTCCGACTGGGCCGGCTTCACCCGCGGGAGGATCCCGCGCTTCGTCCAGCAGTACGCGCAGATCGGCGACACCCTGCTCGAGGCGGCGAAGGCGTTCCGCGACGACGTCGACCACGGCGTCTACCCCGCCCCCGAGCACGAGTACGGCGAGTAGCCGAGGCGGCCGCTCCGCCGCGACGGGGTTCTCCCGGGCGAGCCGGGCGGGTCGGCGCCGGTACGCTCGCCGGGATGGTCGTGGGAGTGTCCGGGGAGGCCGAACGGGCCGATCGGGGCGATGGTGGTGCGCCGCGACCGCGCGCGTCGACGGTCGGCGTGTCCTCGGCGGAGCGCCTCGAGGCGCTCGAGCGCACCGGGCTCATCCGCAGCGGCGTCACCCACCAGTTCGATCGCCTCACCGAGCTCGCGTCGTCGCTGATCGGCGCTCCCGTCGCGCTGATCTCGATGGTCGACGACGAACGGCAGTGGTTCGTGTCCGAGAGCGGCCTCTCGGAGCCCGTCGCGTCGGAGCGCTCGACCCCGTTGTCGCAGTCGCTGTGCCGGATCGTCGTGGATTCCGGCGACGCGCTGGTGATCGACGACCTGGCCGCGGACGGCTCGCTGGCCGGCCACCCCGCCCGTCGCGACCTCTCGGTCGAGGCCTACTGCGGGGTCCCGATCCGCGACGCGGAGGGTCACGTGCTCGGCAGCTTCTGCGCGATCGATGACCGCCGTCGGACGTGGGATCGCCGAGCCGTCAAGATCCTCGAGGCGCTGGCGCGGGTGGTGGGCGACGCGGTGTCGACCAGCGTCGACTACAGCGCGCTGCTCGGCGACCTGCAGTCGCGCCTCCTGCCGACGCAGCTCGACCAGCCGCCGGTCGGGCACCTCGAGGCGCGCTACCGGGCCGTCCACGAGGCCGAGGCGGTCGGCGGGGACTTCTACGACACCTACCGTCGAGCGGACGGCTCGGTCGACCTGATCCTCGGTGACGCCGTCGGGCACGGGGTCGGTTCGACCCACGCCGCCGCCCAGCTGCGCGCCGCGGCTCGTGCGGTGTTCACCGGCCGCTCGCAGTCGCCGTCGCAGATCATCAACCGGATGTCGGAGTCGTGCGCCGACCTGCCGGGGTGCCTGTGCGCCGCGCTGCTCGTCGCCCACTTCCCGGCCGACGGATCGGCGGTGACGTGGGCACGGGCGGGCGCGCTGCCCCCGATCGTGACCGGCCGCCACGCCCGCGTCCTCGACGAGGGCGGGTCGCCGCCGCTCGGCGTGGGGCGGTGCGAGAAGGACGCCGTCCACGAGATCGAGCTGTTCGAGGGCGACGGGCTGCTGTTCTTCACCGACGGTCTCGCCGAGCGGAGGGGGGAGGAGGTCGACGTGGGCCTCGCGCGCATCGCCGACGCGAGTCGCGACGCCTCCGACCTCGACGAGCTCATCGACCGGGCGTGCCCCGCCCACGAGCAGCACGACGACATCGCCGTCGTGTCCTGGTCGCGCGACTCAGTCGTCTGAGCGCTCGATCGCCGCATCGATCATCTGCCGCGCCTCGGCGGCGTCACCCCAGTGGCTGATCTTCACCCACTTGTCGGGTTCGAGGTCCTTGTAGTGCTCGAAGAAGTGCTGGACCTGCTCGAGGGTGATCGTCGGGAGGTCGGTGTAGTCCTCGACCTTGTCGTAGCGACGGCTCACGTGCCGGTTCGGCACGGCGAGCACCTTCTCGTCCTGGCCCTTGTCGTCCTCCATCACCAGCACCCCGATCGGGCGGCAGTTGATCACCGCTCCCGGGATCAGCTCGCGCGTGTTGCACACCAGGACGTCGATCGCGTCCCCGTCCTCCGACAGGGTGTGGGGGACGAACCCGTAGTTGCCGGGGTAGCGCATCGGGGTGTAGAGGAAGCGGTCGACGAACAGCGTCCCCGACGCCTTGTCCAGCTCGTACTTGATCGGCTCGCCGCCGACGGGGACCTCGATGACGACGTTCACGTCGTGGGGCGGGTCCTCGCCGATCGGGATCATGTCGATGCGCATCGCGTCACCGTAGACCCACGAGGCGGCCCGAGCGTCGGCGGCGGCGTGGCCGCTCAGGCGTTGACGGCGAGCTCGTCGAGGTAGTCGGCGTAGCGGGCGAGGGCGTCCTCGCGCCGCGTCGGGACGTGCTGCGTGGACGGATCGGCCGGCCGGTAGCGCTTGAGCACCTGACGTGCCACCGTCACCTTGTGCACCTCGTCGGGGCCGTCGTAGATGCGCGCCGCGCGCGCCGAGCGGTACATCGCCTCCAGCGGGAGGTCGGTGGTCACCCCCAGCGAGCCGTGGATCTGGATGGCCCGGTCGATGACGTCGTGGAGGACCTTGGCGCCCCAGAACTTGATCACGGCGATCTCGAGGCGGGCGTCGCTGTAGGTGCCTCCCGCCTCGTGCAGGCGGTCCATCTTCCACGCCGCCTGGAGGGTGAGCAGGCGAGCCGCCTCGCGGTCGGCGTACGACTGCGCGATCCAGTCCTGGATCATCTGCTTGTCGGCGAGGATCGATCCCTTCGTGTAGCGGGTGAGCGCTCGCTCGCAGAGCAGGTCGAAGGCGCGCTGGGACTGACCCAGCCAGCGCATCGCGTGGTGGATCCGGCCGGGGCCGAGGCGCTTCTGCGCGAGGGCGAACCCCTGGCCGATCCCCTCCTCGCCGCCGACGAGGTGGTCGAACGGGACCCGCACGTCCTCGTACAGGATCTCGGCGTGGCCGCCGGGCTCGCCGGTGACGTGGTCGGGGTGGTCCATCGTGGGGACGTCACGCAGGATGTTCACCCCGGGGGCGTCGGTGGGGATCACGATCATCGAGAACGCGCTGTACGGGGAGGCGTCCTCGTCGAGGTTCGTCTTGACCATCGCGATGAGGATGTCAGCGACCGAGGCGTTGGACGAGAACCACTTGTGGCCGTTGATCACCCACTCGTCGCCGTCGCGCACCGCCTGGGTGGTGAGCAGGGTCGGATCCGCGCCGGCGCCCGGTTCGGTCATCGAGAAGCACGACGAGATCTCCTGCGCGAGCAGCGGATCCATCCAGCGTCGCTTCTGCTCCTCGGTGCCGCCGAGCGACAGCAGCTCCGCGTTGCCCGAGTCGGGTGCGTTGTTGCCGAAGATGCGCGGCGCCAGGGGGGACTGACCGAGGATCTCGTGCATCAAGCCCAGCTTCACCTGGCCGAAGCCGCCTCCACCGAGCTCCGGGGGGAGGTGGGAGGCCCACAGACCCTGGTCCCTCACCTGCTGCTTGAGCGGCTCGGTCACCCGGGCGTAGACCTCGCGGCCCTCGGGGCGGCGGAACTCGGGGGCGAGCGTCTCGAGCGGGAAGATCTCCTCGCGCACGAACTCGCGCATCCACGCGAGCTTCGCCTCGAACTCCGGTTCGGTCTCGAAATCCCATGCCATCGCCGCAGTCTCACCGAAGCGCCCCGCACCGGGAGAGCCGGAGCGCCTCGCGGGCTCGGCGTCGTCAGCCGACGGCGGATCCGCCGAGCTCGGAGCGCCGCAGCGCCCGTCGCAGGGCGTCGCCCGCCTCGTCGTGGGCGAGCTCGGCGCGCGACATCGTCGTCCAGCGGCTGGCGAAGCCGTGGACGACGCCGTCGTAGCGGGTCGCCGTGACCTCGACCCCCGCCTCCCTCAGCCGTCGGGCGTACTCCTCGCCCTCGTCGCGCAGGGGGTCGTACTCGGCGGTCTGCACCAGCGCCGGAGCGAGCCCCGCCAGATCGGGCGCACGCATCGGTACCGCGCGGGGATCGTGACGGTGCTCGTCGGGGACGTAGCGCGACCAGAACCAGGACATGTCGGCAGCGGTGAGGAACGAGCCCTCGCCGTGGTCGACCATCGACGGCCGGGTGGCGTCGTCGTCGAGGCAGGGGTACACGAGGCACTGCAGCGCCAGGTCGAGGCCGGCGTCGCGAGCTCGCAGCGCCACCCCGGCGGCGAGGTTGCCGCCGGCGCTGTCGCCGGCGACGGCGAGGCGCGGCCCGTCGCCGCCGAGCTCGTGCGCGTGATCGGCGAGCCACTCGGTCACCGCCCAGCAGTCGTCGTGGGCGGCGGGGAAGGGGTGCTCCGGGGCGAGTCGGTACTCGACGGAGACGACGAGGGCTCCGCTGCGCAGCGCGAACCGGCGGGCCAGGCTGTCGTGGCCGTCGATCCCCGACAGCACCCACCCGCCGCCGTGGAAGAACGCCACGACCCCGAGATCGTCGCCGTCGCTCGGCGCGTAGGCCCGGATCGCCACGTCGCCCGCCGGCCCGGCGACCGTCGCGTCGACCACGCGGGCGACCGGCTCGGGGGGCGGCTTGGGAGCGCGGTCGTAGCCCCGGCGGGCCTGCTGCGGCGTTCCGGCGCGGAGCGGGGCGACATCGAGCGCCCTCATCTCGGCGAGCACCTCGGCGACATCGGCATCGAGCGGCATCGGCCGATGATGGCATCTGACGGGTGCGTGCATGGATCCGCGACGTCCGGGTACAGCTCCTCTCGTGAAACTTCTACTTGGACTCATCGTCGGTGCCGCTGCGGGCGGATACGTCGTCAACAACATGTCGGCGGAGCAGCGCCGCAAGCTCGAGGCGCAGATCGACAAGGCCGGCGCCAAGGTCAAGAACTCGAACGTGACCCAGACGGTGAAGGACAACGCCCAGCAGGTGGCGTCCGATGCGTCCGATGCCGCCCAGGACAAGATCAACGAGGCCGGCGACGGCGCGAGCGACAAAATGAAGAAGTCGGCCGCCTCGTCCACGACGTCGTCCACCTCGTCCACCTCGCCGACGACGCCCCCTCCGACGGCGTCGACGACCACCCCGCCGTCGACGACCCCGCGCACCTGACCGACGCGACCACTCGGAGCCGGGCGTCGTCCGGTCCGATGACGTCGGGCTCGATGACGTCCGACTCGAGGTCGAGCGAGCGGCTCCCGCACGGAGCCGCTCGTCGGCGCGCCACCGCTGCTGGCCGACCCTGACCCCCACCCCCACATACCCGGGCGCTGCACGCCCGACGCCCGGACGCGACGGAGCGGACGGCGCGAGGAAGAACCCACCATGAACATCATCGGCGAGATGGCCGAGCAGACCACGGACTGGCTGCGCGGCCATCGGGAGCGAGATCTGCCACCCGTCAGCTGGACCCCGGGCCTGGCGGCGAAGTGGCTGATCGACGAAGCCACCCTGCAGAACGAGGCGGCGATCACCCGGATGCGGCTGCCCACCAGCGTGTTCCGGCGCCGGTTGCGCGACGAGCTCGGCGAGGGTGTCGACCTCTTCGACGACAAGGGGTGGACGGCCGACCCCATGTCGTACCACCGCGACCCCCCGGAGCTGCGACGCCCGCGCCTCGCCCGGCGCTCCGCGCTCGGCCTCGACTACGAGCACCTGGTGGTCCGCAGCGGGTACGAGCCGCACCCCGAGGAGCCCGGGCGAGACCGCTGGCTGGGCTACGAGGACAACCGCGAGGCGCACGCCTGGGTCCTGCGCCACCCGGGCGGGCCGCGGCCGTGGCTGATCTGCGTCAACGGGTACCGCACCGGCACCCCGGCGGTCGACTTCACCACGTTCGGGGCTCGCCGCCTCCACCACGAGTACGGCCTCAACCTCGCGTTCCCCGTCAGCCCGCTCCACGGGCCCCGCGCCGAGGACCGCTCGGGCGACCGGGTGCTGTCGGGCGGCGCGATGAACACGGTGCACACCGCCGCCCAGGGCATCTGGGACATCCGTCGGCTCAAGTCGTGGATCGACTCGACGCAGGAGCCGACCGCGGTCGGCATGTCGGGGATCTCGCTCGGGGGCTACTTCACGTCACTGCTCACCTGCTTCGAGGACGACCTGGCGTGCGTCATCGCCGGGGTCCCCGAGCCCGACCTGGTGCGCGGCCAGCGTCGCAACGTCGACCGGTTCCTCCCCCCCTTCTACGAGCAGTGGGGCCTCAGCTGGCGCTCGCTGACCCGCTTGAACCGGGTCGTGTCCCCGCTGCACATGGATCCCGTCGTGCCGTGGGAGAAGAGGTACATCTTCGGCGGCCTCGTCGATCGCTGGGTGCGACCGGGCAACGTCAAGGCGCTCTGGCAGCACTGGGACGAGCCGTCGATCTGCTGGTACGACGGGAGCCACCTGTCGTTCCCGTGGGAGCCCGACGTGCGCAGCTTCGTGCGCGGCGCCCTCGCCGAGCACCTCGACGTGCGCGCCGCCGTCGTGGTGTGACCGTACGAAGAGGACATAGAACCGCTCGGATGTGCGCGACGATGGACACTCGGAGTGAGAACTGGGTCGATCTCGGTCAAGAAGCTCACGTTCCGTAAGAAAGCTCTGGCCTTCTCGTCGTGATCGTCGTACTGTCGAGCACGCAGCGAGCCGGGCGGTCGCTGCGCACGGGGATGCCGGAGGCCATCGGATCGGTGGAGATGGCATCGGATCCGGTCACGTGACCGGACCTCGGTCGGTCGACCACCGTCTCGTCGTCGCCCGCAGGAGGAGATCCCATGCTCAAGCGATTCATCAGCGCCACGTGCGCGATGGCGGCCGTGGTCGCCGTCACCCAGCTGACCCCCGTAGGGACGGCGTCGGCCTACTACCCCGACATCGACGGCGCCCCGACCTGTCTCGAAGACGGCTCGTGGCAGGTCACGTGGACCGTCGGCGCCGACACCGTCAACTACCCGGAAGCACCGTGGAGGGTCATCACGCCGGAGGGCTACGCCCCCGCAGGGATCCTCGATCCCGAGCAGACGGCGTCGCGCACCGCCACCTACGACGCGTCGCAGCTGACCGCGACGGAGGACCTCGTCATCTACTGGTACGAGGTGATCGACGGCGTTCAGGAGTCTCGTCTGGTCGAGACCGGGGGCACGGTGTCCCAGCCGGCCGACTGCGACGTGCCGCCCCCTTCCGACGGCGGTGAGTGGTGCTCGCCCGGATACTGGCGCCAGCCCCACCACCTCGACTCGTGGGCCGCCACCGGGTACGCCACCGACACGAAGTACGGCGACGTGATCGATTCGCCGTCGGTGAAGGGCGACCCGACGCTGCTCGAGGTGCTGCAGAACCCGCAGATCTACAAGGGGCGTGCGTTCAACGCGGTCGGTGATCTGCTGAGCGCTGCTCACCCCGACATCGACTTCGACGGCGAGCGCGTCGACGACAGCTGCACGCTGAACTGACGGGGCGTCGGCTCGATCCGACACGTGCTCGCCGGTGCCCGGCCCCTCGGGGCCGGGCACCGGCGCGTCCGAGGCCACCCCCGGCCTCGGACCGACGGCGCCGAGAGATGGCCACGCGACCATCCCGGCAGGCCGAAGCGCTGCGCTCAGCGTGACGCCGGGAGTCGGCTGACCGCCGCCGCTCCGACCATCGAGACCGCCGCCGACAGGACGAACACCCAGGTGAACGACCCGAGGCGGTCGGCCATCCAGCCCCCGATCTGCGGCGACACCATCTGGGCGACGCCGAACGCCAGGGTCGCGGCGCTGAACGCCGGTCCGTAGGTGTCGACGGTCGTGTGGTCGACGATGTGGGCGATGATCAGCGAGGGCATCCCCGAGAACATCAGCCCGGTCCCGACCGCGGCGATCGCGACCCAGGGCTGGGTGCCGGTGAGCAGCAGCAGCGAGCAGCCGGCGAAGAGCACGAACGCCGCGGTGACGGTGACGCGGCGTCCGATCCGGTCGGAGAGCGCGCCGAGGAGGAGGCCGCCGACGATGGTCGCGACACCGACGAGGGAGAACATCGTCGACGCCTCGCCGGAGGAGAACCCGCTGTCGTCCTCGAGGCGGGCGACGAGGAACCCGATCACCAGGATCTACGCGAACCCGAACGACGCGTAGGCGACGAGCGCCGGCACCCAGGCCTCGATCGTGCGGACCGCCGCCAGGCCTCCGAGGCCGGCGGTCGACGGGTGGTCGCCTCGCGACCGCAGCAGGACGAACGTGGCGACCGCCACGACGAGGGCGATCGCGAACTCGATGCGGTACAGCGTCTGCCAGACCTCGCCGTCGCCGCCCGACCGCCCCTCGAGCACCCGCGACATCTGGCCGGCGAACACCACGCCGATCCCGATGCCGGTGCCGACCAGGCCGACCGCGGTCCCGGCTCGCTCCGGGGGGAGGGCACGCGCCGAGAGCGCCGGCGCCGGGATCCAGATGATCGCGCCACCGACTCCCATCAGCACGAGCGCCGCGGCCAGCACGGGGCCCGACGGCGCGATCGACGCGAGCCCGAGCGCGAGCGTCGAGGTGCACACCCCGATGCGCACGAGGCCGACGAGCGAGAGGCGCGACGACGCCCACGACACCATCAGCGTGCCGAGCAGGTAGGCGGTGACGTTGAGCGTCGCGAACAGACCGGCGAGCGCGTTCGATCCGCCGAGCAGGTCGTCGCGCGCATCGGGGAGCACGACCCCCCAGGTGAAGCGACCGAAGGCCTGGGCGACGCAGGTCGCGGCCATCACCAGGGTCACCACGACGACCGCACGATCGCGCCCCGTCGGGGCCAGGGGTGCGTCGCTCACCGGGGGAGCGACCCGATCGAGGCGCCCAGCCGGCGGCCGTCGGACATCAGCCGCCGTCGCGTCGGGCGAAGACGGGCTGGTCCGGTGTGGACCGGCTCTCGTCGAAGCGGTAGCCGAGACCGTCGAAGGTCGGCAGCGCCGAGATGGTGGTGATCCGCTCGCGCACCATCCACCCGGCCATCGCGCCGCGCGCCTGCTTCGCGAAGAAGCTGACGACCTTCGGCTCGCCGTCGCCCTTGGCGTCGAGGAAGCGAGGCGCGATCACTCGCCCGTCGAAGCGGTCGGTCCGCACGACCGAGAAGTACTCGTTGGACGCGAGGTTGACGAGGACCTTGGCACCGGGGGAACCGGCGAGGTCGTCGTTCAGCCGGTCGGTGACCGCGTCGCCCCAGAACGAGTAGAGGTCGTCGCCGCCGTCGTGGCGCAGCGTCGAGCCCATCTCCAGTCGGTACGGCTGGATCAGGTCGAGGGGCCGCAGCACCCCGTGGAGCCCGGAGAGGATCCGGAGCACCTTCTGGGAGTGGGTGAAGTCGCGCTCGTCGAAGGCGGAGCGCGCATCGAGACCGGTGTAGGTGTCACCGTCGAAGGCCAGGACCGCCGGCCGGGAGTTGTCGGGGGTGAACGGCGTCGTCCAGTCCTGGAAGCGCTCGTGGTTCAACTCGGCGAGCGACGCCGAGATCGACATCATCTCCGCGAGGTCGTCGGGTGACTTGCGGGCCATGATCTCGACCAGCTCGGCGGAGCGTTCGAGCATCAGCGGCTGGCTCCGCTTGTCGGTCGGCAGCTCCGATTCGAAGTCCAGCGCCTTGGCGGGAGACACGACGATCAACATGAGACCGGTTCTATCGTGTCGTCGCCGTTCGGCACGTCGCGGTCGGCGCCCCCCGGTGGGTTCAGTGGACGATCGGGCACTCGTCGGCGATGTCGAGCACGGTGTAGACCCGGCCGATGCCGATGCAGAACCCGACCGTCGCGCTCAGCTCGACGATCTCGGCGCTCGAGAAGTGGTCGCGCATCCGGGCCAGGAAGGCCGGCTCGATGTCGGTGTGGGCGAGGGCGAAGCGCTCGGCGAACTCGACCGCCAGGCGCTCGCGCTCGCTGAAGGTGTCGATGTCGGCGTAGTCGGCGACGGCCGCGTACTCGTCCTCGGTGACCGTGGGCTGCGTCTCCGACGCAGCGCGGGTGTCCAGTCAGATGGGGCAGGCGTTGATCTCGGCGATGCGCATCCGCGCGAGCTCACGCTCGCGGGTGGACAGGTCGCCGGCGTACATCGCGGTGCTGAAGCGGCTCGCCGCGGCGCCGATGTCGGGGACGAGCTGCCACATCCGCGTGCGCTCGGGCTCGGCGCCCTCGGGGAGTTGGATCTCTGCCATCAACCGACCTCCGGTGTCGCTCCGTCGCCGCAACGTACCACCGCGGTCCCGGTGACGACGGGCTCGCCGTCGCGCTCGAGGCGAACCTCGCACGTGGCCCGGCGCTCCCCGTCGACGTCGTCGATCGCGGTGACGGTCCCCGTCGCCGTGACCGCGTCGTGGTCGAGCACCGGGGGCCCGAACGACACCCGCAGACGACGCACGCAGCCGGGGCCCTGCCACGCCATCAGCATGTTGACGATGTACGACAGGTTGAGCGGGCCCTGGTTGATCACCCGGTGACCGAGCCCGATCGCCTCCACGGCGTCGCGGTCCCAGTGCACCGGGTACGGGTCGCGCAGGATCGCCGCCATCGTCTTCATCCGCTCCGGGCTGACGTCGGGCATCGCCCACGGCGGGATCACGCTGCCGACCTCGACCGTCACCGCCGCAGCCGCCAGTGGTCGGTGATGCGCGCCGCGGGCGCGCCGTCGGGGTCGGTGATCTCGATCGAGAAGACGAAGCGGTCGTACGTGCGTCCTCGATCGTCGACGAGGCGCTCCACCTCGATCACCCCGCCGTCGAAGCGGTACTCGACGCCTTCGCGCAGAACGCCGTGGTACTCCCAGTCGTAGCCGTCGAGCCCGACCGAGCCGGCGCCGTCGACGCCGCCGAGCGCGAACAGCTCGGCGATCGAGGTGCCGGCGCCCTGGATCGGGACGTGGAACAGCGCGACCGGGTGCACCTGGCCGTCGGGGAGCTGGGCGTGCCCGGTGCAGTCGGTGAGCAGGAAGCTCTCCCAGTGCTCGATCACCCGCGTGCTGCTGGGGAAGCGGTGCCCGACGAGCGCGAGCGCCTCGTCCTCGGTCACCTCCCGATGCCCCGGGCCGAGCGTCCCATCGGAGGGACCGTACCGAACGGCGCCCGTCCGCTCGTTCCCGGAGTCGCACCGCGCGCGCCGCTGCGGCGCTCCGCTCAACGGGCGTCGTCACCGCTCGTCGGTGCGGGTGCGGCGCCCGGATCGTCCCCGGCGCGTGCGGGATCGTCACCCGGTGCGGCGTCCAGGCTCGCCGCGACGCGCTCGACGATCAGCGAGCGCGCCCGCTCGTCGACGGAGCGCACGACGCGCACGGGGCGAGATCCCCGCCGGACGATCCGCCCCTCCGAGGGCGCGGTGTCGACCGTGAACGGCGCGGTCTCGAACTCGAACAGCTCGGGATGGGAGAGCATCAGGGCGGCGAGCGGGTCGTGGACGAGGGTGTCCGTCGAATCGTTGTAGCCGTGCCACCAGTCGAGGTCGCGCTCGACCCGTCGACGGGCGGCGGAGCCACCATCACCGATCCAGCGCGCGGTGTCGGATTCCGACACCGGGAGCCGGCGGGTCTGGTCCACGCCGATGACCAGCGCGTCGAACCCGGCCTCGAACACGATCCGCGCCGCGTCGGCGTCGCAGCGCAGGTTGTGCTCGGCGTCGTGCGGGTCGGGGGAGTCGTCGGAGAAGTCGCCTCCCATCAGGGCGAGCCGGTCGACGCGCTCGGGCAGCTTCGGGTCGGCCGTCACGGCCAGCGCGAGGTTCGTCAGCGGACCGATCGCGACGATCTGCAGCTCGCCGGCGAAGGTGCGCGACAGCTCCAGGATCGTCTCGACCGCGTCGCCGAACCGCTCGTCGTGATCGGTCGAGGTGCGGTGCAGCTGCCCGCGCTCGTTGCCGGCGTACCAGATCGCACGGCCCGAGATCGGCGAGGTCGGACCCGTCGCGACGGTCGGTGAGATCCCGAGCTCGTCGCAGACCTCCCGGGCGATGCGCGCCCGCAGCTCGGTGTCTCCGTAGGTCGTGGTGATCGCTCGGAGATCGAACTCGGGACTCGACGCCACGTGGAGCAGCGCGAGCAGGTCGTCGGGGTCCGTGGCGAGGTCGGTGTCGACGAGCAGCGGGTGGGGGGTGGCGGTCACGGCGGTCATCCGTCGAGCCCGGTCGACGCGCCGGTCTCGAGGCGCGAGCGTACGGTCTCCGCGGCCGATGGCGATCTCGGTCGGTCCGATCGCGACCTGCTCGGCGTGGATGTGCGTCCCTCGGCCGCCGGGGCGGGGTCAGGCGGCGGTGTGGCGCTCGAGTCGGGCGTCGGTCGCCGGGGCCGGCACGGCGTCGCCCTCCGGCGCTCCCGCGACCTCGCGGGGGGCGTCGTGCGAGCGTCCGAGCTGCGCCGCGAGGAGCGCGAGGTGCGCCTCGAGCCGCATGCGCGTCGAGTCGCCGAGCGTGACGACCGTGGCGTCGTCGGAGGTCGAGGGCACGCTCGCTCGGCCCGGGTAGCGGCGATCGAGCGGAGCGATGTCGACCAGGTGGTCGACCGCGAACGCGACGGTGTCGTCGCCGGTGCGCACGAGGAGCAGGCAGGACGCGGCGGTGCGGCGGATCGGACGGCGCCCCACCAGGGTGGACAGGCACGCGACCGGAACCATCCCGTCGCGGTGGGAGAGCACGCCGAGGACCGCGGGGTGCCCGTCGGTGGGCAGCAGGTCGCAGGTGTGAGGCAGGATCTCCTCGACCTCGTCCAACCGCGCCGCCACCTCGACCGCCCGTCCGCCGCCGTCGTGGTCGGTGTCGATCTCGAACACGACGAAGCTCGTCCCCGCGTCCGCCGGGACCGACCCCTCGTCGTCGGCGGCGTCGGGGGAGGCGTCCCCGGCGGTCGTCAACGTCGCGAGCGCCTCGATCGGGGGTTCGACCCGGAGCCGAGCGGTGTCGACGACGAAGCAGATGCCGAGACCGTCGATCTCGATCATGCCGTCGAAGAGGTCGGGTCGTCGCACCACGGAGGGATCGATGCGCTGGATCTCACCGGGCGCCACGGCGACGATGTCGAGCGGCTCGGTCATCGCGAGGACGACGAAGCCGTCGTCCACCGCGAGGACCATCCCGGCCCCCTCCGCGACCCCCTCCGGTGCGAAGCGCCCGATGCCGGTGACCGCGAGCGGGTCGACGACGGCGACCTGTCGACCGGCGAAGGGGACCACACCGAAGCACGACCCGCCGGCCAGCGCGGAGGCGGAGGGAGCCGTCCCCGGCAGGACGGTGTGGACGTCGTCGACATCGACCGCGAGGATCCGATCCGCGCACCGGAAGAGGGTCAGGTGGCGCCGATCGCGAGCGGTGGCGGCGACGGAGGCGGACTCGGTGGGGCGGGAGTCGACCGTGGGCACCTCCGGGAGAGCCATCAGGCGGTCGACGTCGACGACGCTGACGACGTGTCCCTCGTCGGGGTGCAGGAAGGTGTGCGAGAGGAGCGCGGTCGACCCGTCGTTGAGGTGGACGGGCCGGAGGTCGTCGACCGGGATGCGGCGGATGCCGTTGACCTCCTCCGCCAGCAGACCGAACACCCGCCCCCGGTGGGCGACGATCACCACGTCGTCGTCGGACTCCGGACGGCCGCTCGTGCGACCGAGTCGCGGACGGATGTCCGCCACCGGGACCACGACCCCGCGCAGGTCCATCGCGCCGACGGGCTCACCGGCACCGAGGAGCAGCTGGCTCGACGTGGGCGGTCGGGGCACGACCTCGAGCACGAGCTCGAGCGCGATCGCGACGTCGACGCTGCCGATGCGCAGGAACCCGAAGGGCACGGAGTCGCCCGGGCGGCCCGCGAGGTCGATCGAGCGCTCGGCGGTGTCAGCGAGCGCCGGCATCGCTCGCTGCGATCCGTCCGATGAGCTCGCGGACGGTGTCCGACGCTCCCACCTGGATCTGGGTGGCGGCGGCGATCTCCTGGATCGCGTCGTCGGTCAGAGCGACGCTCTCGGTGATCTGCTCGAAGGACCGCGCCGCCTGCTTCGACACGGCGGACCCCTGGTCGATGCGTCGCACGGTGTCGTCGATCAGCTCGCCGATCTGCTGCGCGGCCTGGGCCGACCGCTCGGCCAGCTTGCGGACCTCGCCGGCGACGATCGAGAAGCCGACGCCCTGCTCGCCGGCGCGCGCCGCCTCGATCGAGGCGTTGAAGGCGAGCAGGTTGGTCTGGTTGGCGATCTCGGCCATCGTCTCGACGATGTCACCCATGGTCGCCGACGACCGCTGCATCGCTTCGATCGACTCGATCGCCTGCCGCAGCGCCGTCGCCCCGCAGTCCGCTCCGGACCGTGCGGTGGACGCCTGTCCCTCGGCGTCGCGCGAGTTGGTCGCGATCTGGTCGATGGAACCCGACAGGTTGCTCACGGCCTCGAACATCTCGGCCGTGTGCTGCTCGATCTGGCGCTCCCGGACGACCTGGTCGGTGACGTCGAAGGCGAACTTGACGATCTTCACGACCTTCCCCGACAGGTCGAGGATCGGGTTGTAGGTCGCCTGGATGTAGACGTCTCGCTCGAACTTGCCGATGCGGTGGAAGCGCCCGCTGGTGAACTCGCCCTTGCCGAGGCCGATCCAGAAGTCCCGGTACTCGGCGGACTGGATGTGCTCCTTCGTGCAGAACAGGCTGTGGTGCTGCCCCACGATCTCACGCAGCGAGTAGCCCATCGCCCGGAGGAAGTTCTCGTTGGCGTCGAGCACGTGACCTTCGAGGTCGAACTCGATGACGGCCTGGGCGCGGTCGATGGCGGTGACCTTGCCGGCCGACTCGGCGGCGGTGAGCGTCTGGTCGGTGATGTCGCTGGCGAACTTGACGACCTTCACGGGCCGGCCGTCGGCGTCGAAGATCGGGTTGTACGTGGCGTGCAGCCAGATCTCGTCGCCGGCCTTGTTCCGACGCTGGAACTCGCCGGAGGAGAACTCCCCCGTGCGCAGCCGCGCCCAGAAGTCGCGGTACTCCTCGGAGCTCGCGTAGTCGTCGTCGCAGAAGATGCGGTGGTGCTTGCCCTGGATCTCGGCGGCTGCGTAGCCCATGGCCTCGCAGAAGTTGCGGTTGGCGTCGAGGATCGTGCCGTCGAGGTCGAACTCGATGACGGCCTGGGCGCGGTCGATGGCGGTGACCTTGCCGAGGTACTCGGCGGTGCGCTGCTTCTGGTCGGTGATGTCGCTGGCGAACTTGACGACCTTCACGGGCCGGCCGTCGGCGTCGAAGATCGGGTTGTACGTGGCGTGCAGCCAGATCTCCTCGCCGCTGCGCTTGATCCGCTTGAACTCGCCGGAGGAGAACTCGCCCGATCCCAGCCGCTCCCAGAACTCAACGTACTCCTCGGAGCTCGCGTGGTCGTCGTCGCAGAAGATGCGGTGGTGCTTGCCCTGGATCTCGGCGGCTGCGTAGCCCATGGCCTCGCAGAAGTTGCGGTTGGCGTCGAGGATCGTGCCGTCGAGGTCGAACTCGATGACGGCCTGGGCGCGGTCGATGGCGGTGACCTTGCCGAGGTACTCGGCGGTGCGCTGCTTCTGGTCGGTGATGTCGCTGGCGAACTTGACGACCTTCACGGGCTGGCCGTCGGCGTCGAAGATCGGGTTGTACGTCGCCTGCAGCCAGATCTCCTCGCCGCTGCGCTTGATCCGCTTGAACTCGCCGGAGGAGAACTCGCCCGATCCCAGCCGCTTCCAGAACTCGACGTACTCCTCGGAGCGCACGAGCGATTCCTCGCAGAAGATGCGGTGGTGCTGACCGAGGATCTCGGCCAGCTCGTAGCCCATCGCGTCGAGGAAGTTCCGGTTCGCCGCGATGACGGTGCCGTCGAGGTGGAACTCGATCACCGCCTGCGATCGGTCGATCGCGGCCGCGATCGCCTGCGCGTCGATCTCGAGCTCGGAGGCGGTGTCGGTGGTGTCGGACGCCGAGGTGCGTGTCGCGCTCATGCTGTCGGATGATCCCCCCTGGATCTCGGGGACCGCGGCTCGATCCCTCGTTCGGGGGAGATCGTCCGGCGACGGATCGGTGACGCCACGAGGTGGCGGCCTCGACCGGCGACGCTGGTGCGTCGGCATGAGTCGACCCCGCCGGCTCGCAGGCGCGACGTGGCGCCCCTCGTCAGGTGAGCGTGCGGTCGAGGAACGCGACGATCTGGGCGGTGACCTCGTCGCGGTTCGTCTCGTTGAGCATCTCGTGACGACCGCCGTCGTGGAGGCGGACCTCGACGTCGGTGACCCCGGCCGCGCGGTAGCGCTCGGCCAGCGTCTCGATCGCCGCACCTCCCTGGGCGAGGGGGTCGTCGGTGCCCGACAGCAGCAGGATCGGGAGGTCGGCGCGCACGGACGCGACGCGCTCGGGGTCGGCGGCGGCGGCGAGCGAGGCGATCCCGCCGATCGGCGGCGCCTCCCACCCGCACGCCGGGTCGGCGACGTAGGCGTCGACCTCGGCGTCGTCGCGGCTGAGCCACTCGAAGCCGGTGCGGTGCTCGAAGCCGGCGTTGAAGGTGCTCAGATCGGCCGGTTCGTCGGAGTCCAGCACGTCGACGAGCCACCCGACCTCGGTGCTGCCCGAGAGCACGACGGCGTCGACGGTGTCGGAGCGGTCGAGCAGGTACTGCTGGGACGCGAACGAACCCATGCTGTGGCCGAGCAGGCCGAGCCGCAGATCGGGGTGCTCGTCGCGGATCCGGTCCACGAGGCGCCCGACGTCGTCGACCCAACCGTCCCACCCGTCGTCTCCCCACGCCCCGTACCCGTCGACGGCGCTCCTGCCGGCGCCGCGCGAGTCGGGGGCGTAGACGACGAAGCCGGCGGCCGTGAGCTGCTCGGCGACGCGCCGGTACCGCCCTGCGTGCTCGGCGAGCCCGTGCTGGATCTGGACGGCGGCCGTCGGTTCCGACCCCGGGCTCCAGCGGTACGTCTGCAGCTCCTGGCCGTCGTTCGTCTCGATGGTGATCGTGGACTCGTCCATGCGCTCACTGTCGCAGACGCCCGGTCGCGCTCTCGCAGCGGCACCGCCAGGCTGGCTAGCGTCCGTGGGTGCTCAGGATCGGGTTGCTGGCAGCGTCGCGGATCGCCGAGTCGGCGGTCGTCGAGCCGGCGGCCCACGTCGAGGGCGTGGAGGTCGTCGCCGTCGCGGCACGCGACCTCGACCGCGCCCGACAGGCCGCGCGGCGGTGGGGGATCGACCGGGCGATCGGCTCCTACGACGAGCTGATCGAGTCGCCCGATGTCGACGCGATCTACGTCGCCACGCCCGCCTCGCTGCATCGGGAGTGGGCGATCCGCTCGATCGAGGCCGGCAAGCACGTGCTGTGCGAGAAGCCGCTCGCCGCCAACGCTGACGACGCACGACGCATCGCCGACGCGGCCGCCGGTGCCGACGTGGTCGTGATGGAGGCGTACCACTGGCGCCACCACCCGATGGCCGCTCAGATCGGCGACGTGATCGGCTCGGGGGTCCTCGGGCGCCTCGATCGCGTCGAGGCCGCGTTCGACATCCCCGTCGGCCGGATCGGCCGCGACGACATCCGCTGGGACCTCTCGCTCGGGGGCGGGTCGACGATGGACCTGGGGTGCTACTCGATCCAGTGGGCACGCTTCGCGGCCGGTGCCGATCCGCAGGTCGTGTCGGCGACCGCCACCTGCCCGGTCGAGGGGGTCGACGGTGCGCTCACCGCCGAGCTGCGCTGGCCTTCGGGGGTCACCGGCACCGTCCGCTCGTCGATGATCGCGGAGGCCGCCGACGTGGTGGCGTTCCTGCGCGTCGTGGGCGAGCGCGGCACGATGCTCGCCTCGAACCCCCTCGCACCGCAGCACGGCGCCTCGATCTCCGTCGACGTGGAGGGAGAGACGACCACCCACGAGGTCTCCGACTCGGTGACCTACGTGCACCAGCTCGTGGCGTTCCGGGACGCGGTGACCGCGGGGGCGGGCTTCGCGACGACGGCCGCCGACGGGGTGCGCACGATGGAGATCGTCGACGCCTGCTACCGGGCGGCCGGGCTCGACCCGCGCCCCGCCGTCGACTGAGCCGTCCGTGCGCCGGGGTGCCGAGCGATCGACGCCCGTCGCGTCGGTGCCGCCGCCCTGCGTCGCGTGCCGGTGGGCACGGGTGGAAACCCGCCGACCGAACGTACGGTCACCGGCCATGACCGTCACAGCGACCGCTCCGACGACCGATCCGACCGCGGGTGCGCCGGCGGCCCTCGGCGGCACCGAGGTGATCGACCCCGCCGGCCTGCGCGACCTGCTCGAGGCGGACCCGGCCGCGCTCGTCCTCGACGTGCGCACCGGTGGCGAGTTCGCCGGGGTCCACATCCCCGGGTCGCGCAACGTCCCGCTCGGATCGCTCGACGAGCGCGCCCGCGCCGTCGCCCTCGTCGACCGTCCGATGGTCGTCGTGTGCCGCTCGGGTGAGCGTGCCGAGCGGGCGCGCGCGACGCTCACCGCCGCGGGCGCCACCCGGCTGCGCGTCCTCGTCGGCGGGGTCGACGGGTGGATCTCCTCGGGCGGCGAGGTCACCCGTGGCCGGTCGACGACGTGGGCGATGGACCGCCAGATCCGGCTCGTCGCCGGTTCGATCTCGCTGGTCGGGATCGTCGGGTCGATCTTCGTGCCGCGCGCCAAGTGGCTGTCCGGCGCCGTGGCCACCGGGCTCACGTTCTCGGCGCTGAGCGACACCTGCGCGCTGGGCGCCGTGCTCGCTCGGCTCCCGTACAACGCCGGGGGCGACGTCGACGAGGTGATCGCCGAGATGCGCGCCGGTCGCTGACCGGATCGGACGGGCGTCGCCGTGCGGCCCGGGAAGGCCCGGGCGTGCGCGATCGGCGCGGGTCCGTCGACGTCCGCGACGCGGCGACGGTTCACGGTCCCGGCCGCCGGTCGCCGAAGCGCCGGTAGCGTCGAGGTTCGCCACCGGGCGCGATCGCCACGATCGCCCACCCGGACCCGGAACCCGCTCATGGACCTCGACACGACGACCGACGACACCGCACCGAGCGACGACGGGCCCGGATCCCGGCTCGAGTCGTGGACGGCGGACGCACGCGTCACCGCCGACCACCTCCGCACCGTCGCTCGGCGCCGCTACTTCGAGCTGCGCGAGAAGGTCGTCGGCCCGACCCCGCACCCGCACACGGCGCAGGGGCCGCTGCCGGCGTACGGCGAGACGATCGAGGTCGACGGGATCACGATGCGCATCGACGAGCGGATGTCGGAGTTCAACATCCGCAAGCTGATGGCCGGTCGGCACACGATCCACGAGCGCGCCCTCGTCGTCGATCGCCTGCGCCCCGACGACGTCGTGATGGAGCTGGGGAGCGGGATCGGGATGGTCTCGACCGCGTGCGCGATGGCGATCGGGTCGGCGGCCGTCCACGCCTACGAGGCGAACCCCGAGCTCGAGTCGCTGATCCGCGACAACTACGAGCTCAACGGGGTCTCACCGACGTTGAACATGGTCATGCTCGGCGAGCGCCGTGGCACGCGCACGTTCCACCTCGCCGAGCGCTTCTCGCACTCGTCCGCGCAGCTCGCCGGCGACACGACGCGGCCCGTCGAGGTGCCGGTCGAGCCGGCCGACGAGCACCTCGCCGCGACCGGCGCCACGGTGCTCGTCGTCGACATCCAGGGCGGTGAGGTCGAGTTCTTCGACTTCGCCGACCTGAGCCGGGTGCGGCTGGTGCTCGTCGAGCTCCACCCGTTCATCATCGGCCTCACGGGGGTGCGCTCCGTTCGCCGGAGGCTGCGCGAGCTCGGGTTCGACGTCGTCGCCCGCGAGGCGTCGTGCTACCTGCTCGAGCGAACCGCCGCCACCTAGACCTGCCGGATGGCACGCCTCGTCATCACGAACCGCGGCGACGTCTTCGATCGGGTCGTCGACCGCTGGCGTGCCAGCGGCCTCGAGTGGACGCGGATCCCCGGAACGCTGTTCGTCGCCGCCGCCCGCAAGCGTCGCATCGTCCACCGCAACACCTCCGTCGCCGACGAGCGGTCGTGGGTCGTCGGGACCGGCACCTACGCGACGTGGGACGGACGGTGGGAGGACGCCGCGCTCGACGTGGTCGCCTCGCGGTTCGACCGCGATGACCCGTCTCGGGTGCGCGACGAGGTGTTGGGCCACTACGCCCTCGCGGTGCGGCGCGACGACCGGGTGGCGGTGATGTGCGACGAGGTCTGCAGCGCCGAGCTGTTCCTCACCGAGCGCGACGGCGACTTCGTCGTCGCGACGGCGCTCGGTGACGTGTCCGTCGTCGACTGGATCGACGAGCCGATCGATGTCGACGGCGCGCTGCTCGCCGCGTTCCACGGTCACCGGGGGATCGCCGGTCGCAGCGCGGTCCACGGCGTCGCCGCGATCCGGGGACATCAGTTCGTCGACCTGCGCGAGACGCCGGCGGGGTGGACGTCGCGCCTCGTCGACGGCCCACCGGTGGCGCTGCGCCCGGCACCGTCGAGCGAGGCGGCGGCGGTCGAGGAGTACACCGCAGCGACCGAGCGCCTCGTCGCGGCCCTCGCGACCGGGCCGGACTACGGGGTCAACGTCACCGGAGGGCTCGATTCGCGGCTGGTGGCCGCCGCCGCGCACCGCTTCGGCAGCCCCTCGCGCTTGCTGTACGGCGCGGGGAACAGCGCGATGACCAACACCCGGCGCCAGGACCTCACCGCGGCGCGATCGCTGTCGGCGCACCTCGACGTGCCGCTCACGATCCTGGACTGGCGCCAGGATCGGCCGTGGACGGCGGTCGAGCGCGCCGCGCTGCGCGACCGGTTCGGGTTCTCGCTGCCCTACGGAGCGACGGCCGGGGTGATGGCGGAGATGGCCGCGGCGGGGCCCGCCGCCACGATCCCTCCGCTGCAGCTCGGCGGGTACAGCCCGGGGTTCACCAACAAGAAGGTCTGGGAGTGGACCGAGGCGGTGGATGCCGTCGAGTTCGCGCGCCGCTGGGCCGCGCCGTACCTCGGTGTGCTCCGATCGGCGACCGACCGACACCGGTACCTCGAGCGGATGGCGGGAGACCTGGAGTCGCTCGCCGACCAGCTCGGCGTGGCGCGCCACGACGGGCGCTTCGGCGTGGCGGATGCGATGGTCGTGTTCGGGTTCGCCTACGTGAGCAAGGACGCGTTCAACACCGTCGCGTTCAACGAGTGGGCGTTCGCGCTCGCTCCGCACATGACGAGCGACCTGCTGCTGCGGGTGCTGTCGGTGCCGCCCGAGTGGAGGCGCGGGGACCGGTTCCAGCTCGCTCTGATCCGGGCCCTCGACCCCGAGGTGCTGTCGATCCCGGTCTTCTCCGGGACGAGGCCGTTCCGAGCCGCCGACGATGGCGGGCTGGTGGCCGTCGACCCGCGCCGCGACTGGACGGTGCACGAGCGCGCGACGGAGAAGGTCCGCGACCTCGCTCGTTCGGGAGCGCTGCGGACGCGCCGTTTCCGCCGGACCCTGCTCGACGACCTGCGCCCGCTCGTGGGTGACGCGATCGACCCGGAGCGGCTCGTCGACCAGGACCTGCGCGCCGTCTTCCGGTTCGTCGTCGCCCGCGAGGTGATCTGATCCGTCGGTCCCGCGCCGACCCGATCGGGCTCTCCACCGGTGGATCCCCGGCGGCCGATGAGATCCGGTGGGCCGCTCCGTCTGCACGGGTGACCATCCCGAACCACGAGAGGAACCGAACGATGTCCGTCCACCCGTACCTGGTGCTCACCGGCACCACCCGCGAGGCCATGACCCGCTACCACGAGATCCTCGGAGGCGAGCTGAACATCCTCGGCTTCGACGACCTCCCCGCCGACGAGGAGGCCCCGCCCTTCGACGTGCCCGACGGCGCCGTCATGCACGCGGCGCTGATGTTCGGCGACGGCGATCTGATCATGGCGTCCGACGACCCGACCGGCGACGGCGGTCGCATGTCCGGCTTCGCCGTGAACCTGACGCTCACCGACCAGGACGAGGCCCGGCGGGTCTTCGCCGAGCTCGCCGATGGCGGCGAGGTCCAGATGCCGCTCGAGCCGACCTTCTGGGCGCCGCTGTTCGGGTCGTGCTGGGACCGCTTCGGCGTCTCGTGGATGGTCAACGTCGAGCCCGCCGCCGAGGAGGCGTCGTGACGGACGCGTCGCCCCCGACCGTCCCCGACCTCCGCTCCGACGCCGGGGCCGCTGCGGCGTCCTGCACGTCGGTCCAGGTGGTGCGCATCGACGTCGCCGCGTCGCGACCCGCCGCCGACGACTCCGACTGACACGGCGCCGATGGACCTCGACGCGGTGGACGAGCTGTGCCGGGCGGCGTTGGCCGCCCGGCGACTCGGGTGCCGAGTCGCCCTCGTCGACCCCGACCCGGCACTGCTGGACCTGCTCCGACTGACCGGCGCCGCCGACGTGTTCGACATCGGCCCGGATCGCGACCCACCCGACCCGGCACCGACCCTCGACCCGCCCCACCCGGCACCGACCCTCGACGCTGCGAACAGGAACCTACGATGACGACCGTGCCCGCAACCACCTCGGTCGCCGACGAGCTCGAGACCCACCGCCGCGGTCTCACCGGGTACTGCTACCGGATGCTGGGCTCCGGCTCGGAGGCCGAGGACGCGGTGCAGGAGACCTTCATCCGCGCCTGGCAGGCGGCCGACCGCTTCGAGGGACGGGCCAGCATCAAGAACTGGCTGTACCGGATCGCCCACAACGTGTGCATCGACATGCACCGCAGCCCCCAGCGCCGGGCGATGTCGGTCGACCTCGGACCGGCACGCACGCCCGACCCCGCCAACCTCGCCGACGTCCTCCCCGAGGACCGGTGGGTGTCACCGGTCGCCGACGACCGCGTCCTTGCCCCGGCCGCCGATCCGGCTGCGGTCGCCGAAGCGCGCGAGTCGGTTCGGCTCGCGTTCGTGACGTCGTTGCAGCGCCTCCCCGCCCGCCAGCGCGCCGCGCTCGTCCTGTGCGACGTGCTCGCGTGGCCGGCGGCCGAGACCGCTGAGCTGCTCGACACCACCGTCGCGTCGGTCAACAGCGCGCTGCAGCGGGCGCGGGCGACGTTGGCCGAGGCGCCGTCGCCGGCCGCGGGGCCGCGCCGGGAGCCGGACCCGGCGCTCCTCGCTCGCTACGTGGACGCCTTCGAGCGCTACGACATGGACGCGCTCACCGCCGTGCTCCACGACGACGTCATCCAGACGATGCCGCCCTACGCGATGTGGCTGAGCGGCGTGGACGACCTGCGCACGTTCTACCTCGGCCCCGGCGCCGGGTGCGCCGGGTCGCGCCTCGTGGCGGGTCGTGCCAACGGCTGCCCGGCGTTCGCCCAGTACAAGCCGGACCCCGCCGGCGGGTTCTCACCGTGGGCGTTGCAGGTCGTGGAGTTCCGCGACGACCGGGTCGCAGCGCTGCACTTCTTCCTCGACACCGCGGAGTGCTTCCCCCGCTTCGGCTTCCCGCTCCGGCTCGACTGAGGCGGATCCGGCGTCGGCGCGGACGATCGGGCCGGGCCGGGCCGTCGACGAACGAGCACGCGAGCCGCGAGGTCCGTCCTGCGCGAGGACCGTCCGACCCGGGATCGCAGCGGTCGTCGCGCGTACCGTCGGGGCCGGTGGGTCGCCGGCGCGATCCGTCGGCCGCCACGTGCCGATCGAGGAAGAGGTGCCCATGTCACGCCCAGCACTCGAGTCGTTGACCCGCAGCGTCGACGAGGTCAAGCAGGTCATCACCTCGCTCACGCCCGAGGAGTGGGCGATGCGGAGCGGGTGCGACGGATGGACCGTGAAGGACCTCGTCGCGCACATGAGCTCGAACTACAAGGAGGTCGTCGAGCCGTCGGACCCACCGGCCGAGCCCGTCGACCTCCCGGCCGAGCGGATGATGGACCTGCTCGTCGCGCCTCGCACCGACTGGACGAACGAGCAGGTCCGCGACGAGTACCTCGAGTACTGCGACGGTGCGCTCGCCGCGATGGGCGCGCTGCAGGAGGAGCCGGCGGCGTCGACCGTCATCGCGCTCGCCGACCTCGGTTCGTACCCGATGAACCAGCTGGCGGACGCGTACGCGTTCGATCACTACTGCCACCTCCGGATCGACCTGCTCGCGCCGGACGGTCCGATCCGCCGCGAGCTCCCGCCGACGGACGACGACCAGCTCGGACCCGCGGTCGGGTGGATGCTCACGGGGCTGCCGCAGATGCAGCCCGGGCTCGTGGATCAGCTCAGCGGCCGTCTGCGACTCGAGCTCACCGGCCCGGGAGGCGGCGCCTGGGATCTGGTGCGCGGCGGTGACGACATCGTGGTCGAGGCGCCGGACGGCGACGCTGACGCGACCGTGACGTCGAGCGCGCACGACTTCGTCCTGTGGGGCACCGTCCGCACCCCCTGGCGCGAGTCGTGCACCGTGACCGGCGACGAGGCGATGGCGGCGACCTTCCTCGACGCGCTCAACATCGTGTGACGGCACGGGCCAGACGGGTCTTCTGGACGGCGAGACGGCCTCGCTCGCTACCCTCCGACGACGGCGGAGCCGAACCGGCGAGGCGTGGCCTCGACCGCCGATCCCTCGACGTCGTGTCAGCCGGACGGCGACGGGTGCCGGGCCCGCGTGTCGTCGCAGGCGTCGATCGCCCGCACGTACGGGTAGGGGTTGATCGCCGCGCCGCCACCGGGGTGGATCTCGAAGTGCAGGTGCGGGGTGGCGCTGCTGCCGGTGTCGCCGACGTAGCCGATCACGTCGCCGGTCTCGACCTCCGAGCCCAGCGTGACGCCCGGCGCGAACGCCGACAGGTGCAGGTACACGAAGTAGGTGCCGTCATCGGCCGTCAGGATGAGGCCGTTGCCGGACAGCTGGTGGACGCCGTCGAGGTACTGGGTGGTGATCGTGCCGTCGGAGACGGCGTAGAGCAGGTTGCCGGTCGCCGCGATGAAGTCGATCCCCTCGTGGACGCGCCCGTCCGATCGGGGCGCGTGCCAGGTGTCGCCGTACGCGCAGGTCCCCTGCACGGGGAACCGCTCGAGGTGGGTCCACGTCGGAGCGTTCGTCGACCGTGACGACGCCCGCTGATCGCGGTCCGGCGATCCCGTCGCGGCGGCGGGGTCGAGCAGCCGGGCGGCGCGCTCGGACATCTCCCCGGTCTCCGACATCCCGTTCACGCGCTGGAACGCCTTCAGCGCCCGTCGCGTCGCCGGCCCGAACACCCCGTCGGCGCCTCCGTGGATGACGAGGCCGGTGGCGAGAAGGGCGTGCTGCACGTCGACCACCAGTCGACCCCGTGACCCCGGTGCCAGCTCGGCGTACGGGGATCGCGACGTCGAGCTCGTGTCGTTCGACGAGAGCCCGAGGCGACGGACCGTCGTCGCATCGAGCGAGCCGGTCCGTGGCAGGGCGTTCCACGTCTGGAAGCTCTCGATCGCGCTCGTCGTCGCCGGACCGAACACCCCGTCGGCGCCGCCGGGCAGGTAGGCGCCGCCCTCGATCAAGGCCTGTTGCAGCTGCACCACCCGCGGACCGATCGAGCCCTCCGCGAGGTCGTCGGCTGCGAACTGCGATGTGCGTGGCGTGGCGGGGGCCGCGACGGTCGGCGCCGCCTGCGTCGTCGCGACGATCGCAACGGCAGCGAGGACGACGGCCGCCCGCCGTCGGACGGATGCACGAAGGGGAGACCGGCCGATCGTCCGGCTCACGGGTGTGGTCGTCGGTGTCGTTCTCATGGGTCGTCTCCGCCATCGTGACCATCGGCTCGAGCTGCTCGGGCCGCTCGACCTAAAGTAGAGCTTGAGACCGGGTGGGTCAAGGACCGACGGGCTGCTCGATCGAGGCCGAGCGCCGCTGCACGGTCACGGGCTGTGGACGGTACCGTCGCGACGAGCCACGACCAGCACGGTCGCCGGTGTCGACGATGGCCGTGCCGTCGCCTGCTTCGTGCGACATCCGTGCGACGAGGTACTGGAGACGCCGGTCACGAGCGGTCGAGCGATGGCACGGTCGAGCGGGCGAGAGAAGCGGTCTGACCAGTGGTTCGCTCGTTCGGAGCGTGGAGCGGACGACGGGAATCGAACCCGCATCATCAGCTTGGAAGGCTGAGGTTCTAGCCGTTGAACTACGTCCGCCAGTTGGGGCGAGGCTAGCGGGGCCCGGGCTCGGACCGACCCGGATCAGCTGAGCAGCGACCGCAGCGTGGTCGTCCAGATCGCCGTGACCTCGTCGTCGGAGTGACCGAGGTGGCGACGGGTCATGTCGTAGCCGTCGAAACCCATCAGCACCACGATCGAGCACGCCGTGGCCTCGGCGACGTCGTCGGTCATCTGGTCGAACTCGGGAGCGAAGTGGCTGCGCACCTGATCACGACGGAAGTCGCACACCAGCGACAGCGCCCGGTCGATCTCGGGGATCGTGAGCGAGCGGGCCCGGGCGACGCGCCCCAGCGATCGGGTCCGCTGCACCGTCGCGAGCTGGTTGACGACGAAGCGGTCGATGCGCTCGTCGAGCGTCCCCTCCCCGGGGTCCTCCATCGCCAGCGACGGGGCGAAGTTGCGGAACGCCGTCTGGATCGCCGTCACGGCGAGATCGTCGAGGTCGTCGAAGTAGCGGAAGATCGACCGGTGCGACACCTCGGCGCGATCGGCGATCGCCGCCACCGTCGGGTTGAGATCGCCCTCGATGATCAGGTCGATCAACGCCGCGATGACCGCGTCGCGGTTGCGTCGGCGGCGCATCGTGCGCCCGTCGGACGTCTCCTCGACGCTCGGCGCGCCGGTCTCGTCGCCGGTCATCGCCGTCGCGACGTCTCCGCTCGTCACATCGTCCCCCGACACCGAATCCGCCATGGTGGTCCTTCCTCGCTGGCTCGTACGCTACCGACCCCCCACCACCACGCTCGCCAGCTCCACCCATTGACTCCACCACTGCCAGATGCCGACAGCTCGCTGGTCGAGCGGGTGCGCAAGCTCCTCGACAAGTCGGCGCGGACCGACAACCAGCACGAGGCCGACGTGTTCGCACGCAAGGCCGCCGAGCTCGTCGCCCGCCACCGCATCGACCCCGATCGCCTCACCGCTCGCCGATTCGGTGAGCTCGAGCTCATCGAGATCGAGGTCGGTCGTGGCGCCTACGTCCGCGGCCGCCTCGCCCTGCTGCACGACGTCGCCGACGCCCACGACGTGCGCACCGTGTTCCGCTCGACCCCGGTCGGCGCGGTCGCGATGCTCGCCGGCCACCGCGACGATCTCGACGTGGTCGAGGTCATGTACGCATCCCTCCACGCGCAGGTGGCCGGCCAGATGGCCGAGATCAAGCGCTCGACCGGTGCCGCGACCCAGCGCGACCGGCGGGCCTTCCTGTTCGGCTTCGCCGACCGGATCGGCGAGCTGCTGCGCGATGCGCGGACCACGATCGAGGACTCCGCGGCGGCGCCGCACGCGCGCCGGGGCCGCCACGGCGACGACGAGTCGCCGACGACCGTCGCGCTGCGCGAGCGGCGTGCGCGCGTCGACGAGTTCGCCGAGCGCGAGTGGGGGCGCGTGCGCGCCGCGTCTCGCCCGACCGCCGTCACCGCCGACGGCTACCGGCGCGGCAAGAGCGCAGCCGATCGGGCCGACGTCGGCCGACGCCGGCTGCGTGGGCACCGCGAGCTGGGGGCGGGGGAGTGACGGCGGTCGACGCCGACCGGGCGCAGGTCTACGCCGCCGAGCTCGCGGCCTTCGACGGGACCGACCTCGAGGAGGTCGTCGGCGTCGAATCCGTGGCGGCGGCGATCGGTGAGGTCGTCGCCTCGTCGTGGTGGCCGCGCCCGGCGGTCTCGGTCGCCGCCGCGCGCCGGGACGCTCGATCCTCGGTGACCCGGTGCACCGGGATCGTCGGAGACGCCAGCGAGATCCGCATCGCCGGTCCGCAAGCGACGCTGGCGACCGCCGCCCACGAGCTCGCCCACGCGCTCGCCGGGGTCGCGCACGGCCACGATGCCGTGTTCCGGCGCGCCCACCTCGACGTGATCGCGGCGATCACCGACCGGGATCGCGTCGACGGGCGAGGCGATCTCCACGTCGTCCAGCTCATGCACGCCTACGCGGCCGCCGAGCTCCCCGTCGCGACCCGTCGCTGGACCGAACCACCCACCACCGGCGGTCCGATCGCGCTCTGAGCGCGCGGACCGCTCGGAACCTCCGCGACGAGCGGGGCCCGATTGGCGTGTGTCGTACGACACGTCTAGCTTCGACCACCGGACCGGCGACGAGGCCGGCTGACGAGAGGACACACATGCTCCGACGCACCCCGTACATCTGCGCTCTCGGCGCCGCATCGCTCGCGCTCGGGATCGCCCCGCTCACGGCGTCGGCGAAGAAGGGCCCGACCTACGAGATCGACGCCGAGCAGGTGGCCGACGAGGTCGCCGAGGTCGAGGCCGCCACCGACGGCGACACGTTCTCCGGTGAGATCGCCGGTGCCGCCTACATCGCCCACGTCCCCGACGACTGGAACGGCGATCTGCTGATCTGGGCGCACGGGTACCGCGGCGAGGGCCCCGAGCTCACGGTCGACGCGCCGCCGCAGTACGAGTTCCTGTCCGAGGAGGGTTACGCGTGGGCGGCCTCGAGCTACCGGCGCAACAGCTACGACCCGGGGATCGGCGTGCTCGACACGAAGAACCTCACCAGGTTCATGGAGCGCACCCTGCGCAGCGAGGGCGAGCTCGACGAGACCTACCTCGCGGGGGTGTCGATGGGTGGCCACGTCACGGCGGCCGCGATCGAGAAGTACCCGAACCTGTGGGACGGCGCCCTGCCGGCCTGCGGCGTGCTCGGCGACGTCGAGCTGTTCGACTACTTCCTCGACTACAACGTCGGCTCCGCGGCGATCGCAGGCCTCGCCCCCGACTACGAGTACCCCGACGAGGACTGGCTGGCGACCACCGTGCCCGAGATCAAGGCCGAGCTGTCGACCGTCCCGGGTGGGGCGTGGGCGGGTGGGTTCCCGCAGATCCTCGGCGCTCCGTCCCCGCTGACGGCCGACGGTCAGGAGTTCAAGGACTTCGTCGAGGAGGGGTCCGGAGGCGACCGCGTGACCTACGACGTCGCCTGGAACTTCTGGCACGGCCTCGCCAGCCCGACCGGTGACTTCTTCTTCGCCCTCGGCGAGGGTGACGGCACGATCGCCAACCGTCCCGGGATCGCGTCGCAGAACACCGACACCAGCTACGCCGCCGAGTACGGCTTCGCGATCGACGACGTCGTCAAGCGGATCGACGGCTCGAACCGCATCCGCAAGTCCAACGGTCTGAAGCCGGCGCCGATCATCGACGGCACCCCGTCGGTCCCGGTGCTCGTGATCCACACGACGGGCGACCTGTTCGTGCCGATCGAGATGGCGCAGATCTACACCCGGGAGGTGCGCGACAACGGTCTCGAGGACCTGCTCGTCACCCGGGCGATCCGCGACATCGGGCACTGCTCGTTCACCGGTGAGGAGTGGATCGAGTCGTACACCGACCTGTTCACCTGGGTCGAGACCGGTGAGCGCCCCGACGGGGAGGACCTGATCGGTGACATCTCGTCGCCGACGCTCGGGTGCGACTTCACCACCGGCACGGGCGGGAGCGGCTTGCGCCGGTTCCTGGAGCCCTGCCCCACGCCCTGATCGACACCGACTCGAGCGCCCGCGACATCGCACGACGTGCGATGTCGCGAGCGTTCGCCCGCTCCCCATCCCATGACGTCGTCGCCGGTAGGTTGAGCGCGCACGGGGTGTAGCGCAGCTTGGTTAGCGCGCCTGCTTTGGGAGCAGGAGGCCGGGAGTTCGAATCTCCCCACCCCGACCACGTTGAGTTGGTGTTTTCCAGCTCGGCGACCGGGTTGACACGCTGTTGCATCACCGATGTATCAGTCCGGGGGCGGCTGAGCATCGAGGAGAGCGCCGATGGCGTGGAAGGCAACCGGTCGACCGACGGTCCGCAAGCAGCGCGGGAAGTACGTCGTGCGCGTCGGCGGGATCGACACCGTCACGGGCAAGCACAAACCAAAACGGCTCGGCACGTTCCAGTCCCAGCGGTCGGCGAACGCGGCCGCTCGGCAGATGCGCGCCGAGGACGTGGCCGTCGCGACGGGGACGGTGAGCTGGCTCGTGCGGCGCTACGTCGCCGGCCGGACCGGCATCACCCCGAAGGCGCAAGAGCAGTACGCCTGGGCGATCCCGCACATCGAGGCTGGACTCGGTGCGATCGAGCTGTCGATGCTCGACCGTGATGACGTAGCCGGTTGGATCGAGGCGCTGGCGAACGGCGGCAAGCTGTCTAGACGATCGGTCCAGATCTGCCGGACGGTTCTGCGCGCTGCGTTGACCGAGGCCGTCGACGAGGGATTGATCCCTCGAAGCCCAGCGGCTCGGGTCGGCTTGCCCCGGACGGTGGCGAAGCCGGTTCGTGAGAAGGAGACCGAGACGTGGACCGTCGACGAGGTCGAAGCGTTCCTCGAAGCGACGTCGTGGCATCGCTGGGCGATCGCCTTCAGGCTGAACGTTCTCTACGGACTGCGACGAAGTGAGCTGCTGGCGTTGAAGTGGGACGGCTTCGACGACGAGGCCGGCACGCTCCGCATCCACGAGAGCCTCGTCGCCGTCCGCTTCGGTGCGTCGTGGAGCAACGCAGAGAACGAGCGGTCACGCCGGACGATCCCGCTCGTCGACGAGACGCTGCGAGTAATGACCCGCCGTCGAGCCGAGCAGGCGGCTGAGCGGTTGGCTGCCGGGGCCGAGTGGGTGGACAACGATCTGATCATCGCCACCCGCCAGGGCGGTCTCGTGTTGCCGAGGTCGTATGACCGGGCGCTCGAACGATTCGTCCAGCGAGCCGGGCTACCGAGGCTGACCTCACACGGTCTGCGCCACACGGCGGCGACGCACATGGTCCAGCAGTCGAAGGACCTGGGCGAGCTTCGAGCCATCGCCGACATCCTCGGTCACAGCCCCGAGATGCTCATGAACACCTACGCGCATGCCCTCCCGACCAGTCAGCTGGCGGTGGTTGAGCGGATTGGTCGACGGTGACCTAGACGTGTCGGATTGGGGCATCCAGTCTGAGAGAGCGGTGCGTCGAGTGGCGGCCAGCCTTGGCGTTCCTGACTTCGTGTTCGAGCCCGTACTCGTGGGGAAGGGCGGCGCGACCCGCGAAGTCAGCGACGGTTTGTTGATCGCCGGCGACCGAGGGTTGATCTTGCAGTCGAAGGCCCGTCAGCCGTCGGCCGAGGACTCTCCGGAGCGCGCGGCTCGTTGGGCTGCAAAGGAGATAGCAGCTGCGGAGCGACAGGTTTTTGGCACGCGCCGGACCCTGGCTTCAAATGGCGATGTTGTGGTGAGGTCGATGCGCGGCCACGAGAAGTCCCTGGCTGGAAGAGGGAGCGAGTGGCCTGGGGTGATCATCGTCGACATGCCCGTGATGCCGGAGATGTTCTGGCCAGAGTCCGAGGACAGCAACACTCTGGTGATCTCTCGCCGAGACTGGGAGGCATTGCACTCCATGCTGCTATCGACGTCGGCAGTCATCAGCTACGTCGAGCGGGTGCTTGGTTCCAATACCCACGTCACCCTGGACAACGAGTCCGAGCGCTACTTCCGGTTCGCAGACGCCGATTCGGGAGCGCCTGGGTCGAAGACCAGCCTTCCGATGTTGCCCGGTGAGCCGCTCCGTGATCGCGACCTGATTCACGCGCTCGTTGTTGACGAGCGGATCGAAGTAATCGGCGGTCAAGCGCCAGGCGAGGGCCCTTGGAGCGACCCGGACGATCAGCGCCTAGCCATCGAGGTGCTGGATGCGCTCCCGCCGCTGCACCGCGTAGAGTTTGGTGCGAAGTTGATCGATGTCGCGTCGAAGTCACTAGAGTCCGGGTTGAGGAAGAGCGGCATGATGAGGGTCGAGCCGGGTGTTGGCTCGATCGTGTTCCTCACCGATCAGGCAACGAACTATGACGATGCGGAGTCGGACGTGGCGGCGTGGCTGGCAGCGCTCACCGCGGTTCGTCACGACGAACTGGCGCTTCATTTTGCAGTCCCGGGGCCGACACTGGGAATCGCGAGAGTCCAGGCCGAGGATGGAAGTGTTCTCCAGAGCAGCGTGCTCGTCACGGGCCATCGCAGCACAGTTCCCTCGGAGATTCGCTGGGCGATTCTCTGCGAGCATGGGATGTTCGATCGGGAACGTGGACGGATGGTGTCGCCGACGTCGGTCGGCCGCAACGAACCATGCCCCTGTGGATCGGGTGAGAAGTTCAAGCGCTGCCACCTTGATGTCGCCAACCGGGCGCGCTGACGCCGCCGAGAGGCTCAGCTGCGCCCACCCGCGTCTCCGTCGAATACCGACTGTTGTGGTCTCAACCGCCTGAAGGTAGACCGAGCAGCTGCGGGAGTGGGAGTTCGGGGTTCGTGGAGTTGACCCGTTCTGATGGACACGGGGTCCCGGCTGATCAGCCGGTCTGGGCGTGAGCGTAGACCTCGGCGGGGGCGCGGTGGCCGAGGGCTTGTTGTGTCGGGTGCGGTTGTAGAACGTCTCGATGTAGTCGAACAGGATCGTGCGTACCTCGGATCGGGTGCGCTCACCGAAAGGTCCCCAGATGTGGCGGATCTCGGTCTTCATCGTCGCCCAGTAGCCCTCGATGGCGGAGTTGTCGTAGCAGTCACCGACCGATCCGTAGCTGCCGATAAGGCCCCAGTCGTGGCGTCGGTTGGTGAACTTGAGCGACGTGTAGTGGAATCCGCCGTGGGTCCCGTGGTCGGCGTGGTGAACGAGATCGCGGCCGGTGTTGTGGCGTCCGAGCGCCATCACCAACGCAGCGATGACGAGGTCGGTGGTCTGGCGTTCGTCCATCGACCAGCCGACGAGGGTGTGGTCGTGGAGGTCACGGATCCCGGCGAGATAGAGCTTTCCGTCCCAGCACGTGAACTCCGAGACGTCCGCAACCCATCGAGTGTCGGGCCGCTCCGCGGTGAAGTCGCGTTGCAACAGATCGGGGGCCGGCACGATCTTGGGGTGCCGGCCGCGCCGAAACTTTTGGCGTGCGTGCGCTCCGACCAGGTGGTTGTCGGCCATCAGCCGAGCCACGCGGTTGTGGCCGACACGATGGCCTCGTCGCCGCAACTGGCCCGTGACCCGGGGCGCCCCATACGTGCGTCGCGATTGTTCGTGGTTCTCGCGAATCTCGATCAGTAACTCGGCGTTGGCTCGCTGGCGGGCGCACGGTGTTCGGGTGCGCCACGCGTAGTAGCTCGACCTCGCGACACCAGCGATGCGGCACAGGTCGACGGTGCGGTGGCCGGCTTGGTGATCGTCGACGAACCGGAAGCCGGTCACCTGTTCGTCTCCTCGCGAAAGGCGCTGCAGCCTTGCGCAGGATCTCCATGTCAGTCGCGAGCTGCACGTTCTCCTTGCGGAGCCGCTTCAGCTCGGCGCGTTCGGACTCAGACAATGCGTCGGGGTCGGCATCACGCTCGGACTGTCTCGATCGGCTCTCACCCAATTCCACAAGGTGCCCTCCGCGATCGACAGAGATCTCGCGACCTCCGCGATTGGTCGGCCTGATGACTTCACGAGCGCCAACGCTTCGCATCGGAACTCTGCTGGATACTTCGCTGGACGACCCATCCGGGCCTCCTTCCTCTGAGGGGTCATCCCCAGAATCAAGTGTCCACTTCGAATCGGCGGGTGTCGTTTGCTACGCACAGGGGTGGATGTAGTGGGTTGATGTCGCTGACGTCGTCCGGCAGCAGACAACCAGTGTTCTGATGCACAAGAAGAACTCTTCAGGGCTATCGTTGAACCGATGGCGGCGCCCCGAGTCTTCGTTTCTTCGACCGCGTATGACCTCGGACATGCTCGCGGACAGTTGAGGTCGGCCATACTCTCACTATCGTACGAACCAGTCCTAAGCGAGTACGCCGACATTCTTTACGATCCTCGGGACAACGCACAATCAAGCTGCCTGAAAGAGCTTGCCTCATGTGACGCGATGGTTCTGATCGTTGGTTCGCGATTTGGCAGCGTGGCCAATCCGTCAGCCCTTGCGCAAATCGACGACGATCTACTTGAAAGATTCGAAGGAGGCGGAGCAATCGATGCGATCGGTGGATCTCAAGTCTCCATCACTCAGATTGAGCTGCTAAAGGCCGTGCAAGACGGGTTGCCGGTCTTCTCGTTCGTTGAGGAGCGTGTGCTCCACGATCATGCAACCTACATTGCCAACCGTGATAAATCGTTTGCAGATGACATTGATTTCGCATCGATATCGCAACCTGAGTTCGCCCGGTATATCTTTACGTTTCTGGACTTCCTGAATGCTCGCGTCGTTAATAACGCAATCTTCCCCTTCTCTCGGATCGAGGAGATTGAAGCGACACTCAAGCGGCAATGGGCTTCATTGTTTAAACGATTGCTCGCCGAGTCTCGGCAGTCTTCCCAGCGGACGCACCGGGTTGACACTCTGTCGGAGCAGCTCGAGGATTTGAGGCTCTTCGCGCTTGAGCGTGGTGGTGGTTTCTTGAGCATCCACTGTTGAGGTCCCGTGGCCTCGCAAGTCTTGCGGTCTTCCACAACTGCGAGACGAGGAGACCACGGGATGATTGAAGGTAGCAACGCGGACGCGCTGCTCGGGCTGATTGGTGTGCGGATCTGCGCTGTCGAGGTCGGCGTCGAGGTGACGATCACGATCGAGACAACCAACGACCGGGTCGGGTGCCGCTCGTGCGGAGTGATCGCGAAAGCGCACGGCCGTCGGCGTGTCAGGGTGCGCGATCTGGCGACGTGGGGACGAGCGACGGTGCTCGTTTGGGTGAAGCGGATCTGGCGCTGCCGCGAGCCGCTGTGTGCGACGGTGACGTGGACCGAGACCCTCGACGCGATCGCGTCTCGGGCGTCGCTGACCGAGCGGGCCGGGTTCGAGATCTGTCGCCGGGTCGGCGAGGACGGCGACTCGGTCGCGGCGGTCGGCCGCGACTTCGGTGTCGGCTGGGCGTGCGCGATGAACGCCGTCAACGTGCACGGCCGACGCCTCGTCAACGACCCCGATCGAATCGGCCATGTCACCAAGCTCGGCCTGGACGAGACAGCGTTCCAGCGGCCATCGAAGCATCGCGGTCACACGAGCTACATCACTGGTTTCGTCGACCTCGCCCGACCGCGACTCCTCGACGTCGTGTTGGACCGGACCGGTGCTGCTGTTGATTCCTGGCTCGCACAACAACCCGCTGGTTGGCTGGCCGGGATCGACCAGGTCGCTCTCGATCCGCACCGCGGTTACGCCAACGGGCTCACCGCGACCTTGCCCGACGTGGTCGTCGTTGTCGACCGGTTCCATGCTGTCGGGCTCGCCAACCGCGCTGTTGACGACGTGCGCAGACGGGTGCAACAAGACACCCTCGGGCACCGAGGCCGCACCGGTGATCCGCTCTACGGCATTCGCCGACTGTTGCTACGCGGCTACGAACGCCTCACCGAACGCCAGCTCGAACGCGTCGAGGCGGGACTGGTCGGTGACCGCTACGGCGAGGTCGGAGCAGCCTGGCTGGGCAAGGAACTCGTTCGGGAGATCTACACCGCCGGCACCCTCGCTGAGGCCCGCCAACGACTCCACGTCTTCTACACGTTCGTGGCTGACGCCGAGGTCGGCGAACTCGTCCGCCTCGCCAAGACAATCAGTTCGTGGGAGACCGAGATCCTCGCGTTCCACACCACCGGCGGACTCTCCAACGGGCCGACCGAGGGCATCAACTTGCTGATCAAGAAGATCAAACGAGTCGGCCACGGCTTCGCCAGCTTCGACAACTACCGACTCCGCCTCTTGCTCCACGCAGGCGTCGACTGGCACACTCACCCCACCGCACGACTGCGAAGCCACCCACCACGCTCAGCCGCGTAGAGCCGGATTTGAAGGTTGCCATCCTCTCGTCAATGGGCGATACAACATCGCGGGATGTTGCTCGGTCCGTTATACAGTTTCGATTGCTACTTGAGGTCCTAAGGAGTCTGAACGCTAGCGACCTCAGAGGAGCCGTTGAGCAGGCCATCGCATGGGACGAACTCCTAGAGCGAGCGGGTGTCGAGGAGGTCCACGAGACTCCCGCCGACGAGGGGTCGCAACAGATGACCCGCGTACTTCTCCGAACCGCCGACGAGCTGCGGCTTGGGCAGATGAGCATCACGCGATTTCGCCGACTCGCTGACGAATGGTCAGCGTTCGTTGCGTTGCCGGTTGGCCAGCGGATGGCTGTGTTCGACGGCGTGCTAAGTAGCGATGTGAGTGTGGGTCAGCGTTTCGCTCGGACGTCCCGTTACGCGTATGACGACTTCTCCGAGACCGTGTACCTCATTCCTCAGAAGAAGGCGCCAGACCCGGCATATAGTGACGAGGAACCCTTTTGACCATCGCTTGGTTCTGCCGCACCGTCGGCGCCCGTCGGTAACGCTGATGTATTAATCCGGCGTGCACTGGCACGTGACGCCTTGTCCGGCGATTCTCAACCAGTTCGCGCATCACCCCAGCTAGCTCGCCAGAAATCGACGAGATTCGGCACTAAACGGCGTTACCTGAAGCACCTCCATTTCCAGATTTGGGAGCAGGAGGCCGGGAGTTCGAATCTCCCCACCCCGACCACGGTGCACGCGATCGATCCGTCGGTCCGAGGCCGGGTGGTGTCCCGGTGAGGTGGCCGTGGTCGAGGCGCTCGGCTCCGAGTCCTCCATCCACGTCCGCACGCTCTACCAGGGCGCCGGCGAGCTGCTCGTCGTGCGCCAGGACGGGGCGACGGTGGTGCGGGGAGCGGTCGTCGGCGCCGCCGTCGTGGCCGTCCGGTGGTGGTGGTCGGCGCCATCGGGCTCCACGGCGACGGCCCGGGCGTGATCGTGTCGGTCGCACAACCACGTTCGCGACCGCGTCGATCCGAGCGGCTGGGATGATCCGCGACGTCACGGTGACAGTCGTCGACACCGGCGCGAACGCGCGCGGCCCGTCGTGGACCGCCACGCCGAGAGGAGTTCAGACGCCGAGATGGAATGCAGACGACGCGCTCGGCGTTGCACCGGACATGACCCAGGGACACACGATCAGCACGCACGCCGAGAACGTCACCGTCGAGGTCCGCCTCGACGGTGACGTGGTCGCCGAGTCCGAGCGGCCGATCCTGCTCGAGGAGACCGGTCTCCCGACCGCCTACTACCTCCCGAAGTCCGATCTCGTCGCGGAGGCCCGCCCGATCGAGCTGAGCACGCACTGCCCGTTCAAGGGCGATGCCTCGTACTGGACCATCGACGCGGGCGGCCGGACCCACGACGCGATCGCGTGGAGCTACGAGCAGCCGAAGGAAGGTGCCGAGGAGATCGAGGGCCACGTCGCCTTCTTCGCCGACCGTGCCGAGATCACGGTCGACGGCACCCCGATCTGAGCGGGCGACGTCCCGGTTCGCGACGAGATGACATCGGCGGAGGCCGGCTCGAGCCCGAGGGGCGCAGCGACGGCGGACGTCAGCGATCGGCGAACTCGAGACCGGGGAAGCCCCCGTCGTCACGCCAGTCGGCGAGGATGCCGAAGTACTCGATCGAGCCGCCGCCGTACGAGGTGTTCTGCGCCGCGCGCTTCTCGGGCTGGCCCTCGTTGTTGTAGTAGCCGGGGGTGCACGACTCGAGGAACGGCAACGAGATGCGCGCCTTGTCGATCACGGTGTCGACCCACTCCTGCTCGGCCTCGGCGGTGACCTCGACGGTGGCCGTCTCGTCGGGGAGATCGAGGAGGTGGTCGACGACGTGGGCGATGTGGGCGGCCTGCTCGGCGAGCAGGTGGGGGAAGCTCACGGTGAAGCCGGCCTGGCCCGGGCTCATCACCGCCAGGTTCGGGAACTCGTGCACGAACATGCCGTGCAGGCTCGTCATCCCGTCGGCCCACCTCTCCGACAGCGTGGTGCCGGAGCGGCCCGTCACGTCGTAGCCGGCGCGCCGCGAGTAGTCGGTCCCGACCTCGAAGCCGGTGGCGAAGACGACGCAGTCGAGCTCGTGCTCGACCCCGTTCGCGACGATGCCGCGCTCGGTCACCCGCTCGACGCCCTGCCCATCGGTGTCGACGAGCGTCACGTTCGGCCGGTTGTAGGCGTCGAGGTACTCGTCGTGGAAGCAGGGCCGCTTGCAGAACTGGCGGTACCACGGCTTGAGCGACTCCGCCGTGTCCGGATCGTCGACGATCTCCTGGGCCCGTCGCCGGACCTCCTCCATCTTCTCGAAGTCGGCGAGCTCCATCGAGCGGCCGATCCCGTCCGCCGACACGTCCGCGTCGTCGCCCTGCTTCTGCAGCCGGACGAGCAGCTTGCCGATGATGTCGGTCCAGCCGTCGTCGACCAGGTCGACCGGCTGGGGCTGCCCCGTCACGAGCGCGTTGAAGTTCTCCATCCGCTCGGTCTGCCAGCCGGGCTCGAGCGACGCCGCCCACTCCGGGTCGGTCGGGCGGTTGTTCCGCACGTCGATCGACGACGGGGTGCGCTGGAACACGACCAGGCTCTCGGCGCCCTCGGCGAGGTGGGGGACGCACTGCACCGCCGTCGCTCCGGTGCCGATGATGCCGACCCGCTTGCCGGCCAGGCCGGTCAGGCCGCCCTGCGGGCCGCCGCCGGTGTAGTCGTAGTCCCAGCGACTGGTGTGGAAGGTGTGGCCCGTGAACTCGTTGATCCCCGGGATCCCCGGCAGCTTCGGTCGGTGGAGCGGCCCGTTCGCCATCACGACGAAGCGCGCACGCATCGCGTCGCCCCGCGACGTCGACACGATCCACCGCGACGAGTCGGCGTCCCACGCGATGCCCGTGACCTCGGTCTGGAAGCAGGCGTTCTCGTACAGGTCGAAGTGCTCGCCGATCGCCCGGCTGTGGGCGAGGATCTCCGCCGCGCGGACGTACTTCTCGCTCGGCACGTAGTCGAGCTCCTCGAGCAGCGGGAGGTAGACGTACGACTCGACGTCGCACATCGCGCCCGGGTAGCGGTTCCAGTACCACGTGCCGCCGAAGTCGCCGCCCTTCTCGATGATCCGGACGTCGCCGACGCCGTGCCGGCGCAGGTGGGCGCCGGCGAGGAGCCCGCCGAAACCGCCGCCCACCACGATCACGTCGGTCTCGTCGGTCAGCGGCTCGCGCTCGATGACCTCGTCGAGGTACGGGTCGTCGACGAAGGAGGAGTAGTCGCCGACCACCTCGATGTACTGCTCGTTCCCGTCGCGCCGGACCCGCTTGTCGCGCTCGGCGCGGTAGCGCTCGCGCAGCTCGTCGGGGTCGAATCCGAGTTCCTGGACCGTCATGGCGGCGACGGTAGCCACACCCGGCGCCCCGCCTCGGGTCGACCCGAACGGCACGTGTCACCTCCGTCGTGCCGCCCCGACCCGGCGGGGCCGGCAGGCCCGCACGCCGACGCTTCGATCGGGCCCCCGGTCGACTGCCACGATGAGCCGATGACCGACACCGCGCACGAGCGCATCGACACCGGCACCGACGACCTGCTCGCCCACGTCGACGGGCGGGTCGGTGTCATCACCTTCAACCGGCCCGAGCGTCGCAACGCACTGTCGAACGCGATGTACGCAGGGATCGGCGCCGCCCTGACGGCGTTCGAGTCGGACGACGAGGTGCGCGTCGTCATGATCACCGGCGCCGAAGGGGCGTTCTGCGCCGGTGGTGACGTCAAGGGGATGAACGAGTCGCACACGTCGGGGCGTCCCCGCGCGGGCCGATCCGACGATCGATCCACCGCCGTCGAGCAGCTGCGCGGCCTCCACGACCAGACGTCGCTCGCGATCCACCGGTTCGCGAAGCCGGTCGTGGCCGCGCTCCCGGGAGCGGCCGCCGGTGCCGGGCTGTCGATCGCGCTCGCCGCCGACCTGCGGATCGCCGCGGAGCGCGCGGTGATCGTGACCGCCTTCGCGAACGTCGGCGCGTCCGGCGACTTCGGCGGATCGTGGTTCCTCACCCACCTCGTCGGGTCCGCCAAGGCCAAGGAGCTCTACTTCACCTCGCCGCGCCTCACGGCGGCCGAGGCCGCCCAGCTCGGGATCGTCAACCAGGTGCTGCCCGACGACGCCTTCGGCGAGGCGGCGCTGGACTGGTGCCGCGGTCTCGCCGAGCGCGCCCCGATCGCGATCGCGAAGATGAAGGAGAACCTGAACCGGGCGATCACGAGCGATCTGGCCGAGGCGCTCGACGCCGAGGCCGAGAACATGGTCCTCACCATGTCGACGGCCGACCACCGCGAGGCGGCCGCGACGTTCGTCGAGAAGCGATCACCCACCTTCACCGGCGAGTGACCCCCACCGCCGGCAGACGGGTGCGCGCAGGGGTTCGAGCCCGCACGGTCGCGCCCGTCACGCCACGGACGCGTCGACCCCCCTGTTCACTGGCCGGGTGACCGCGCTCGACGCCCCTCGCACCGGAGCCGAGGGACTCGACGACGACGAGGTCGCCGAGCGGGTGGCCGCCGGGCGGGTCAACGTCACCCCCGAGCCGCCCGGGAGGTCGTTCGCGGCCATCGTGAGCGCCAACGTGCTCACCCCGGTCAACGCGATCATGCTCGTGCTCTTCGTGCTCGTGCTCGTCGCGGGGGAGTGGCGCGACGGGTTGTTCGTGGGCGTCGTCGTGTCGAACTCGGTGGTCGGGGTGGTGCAGGAGGTGCGGGCCCGTCGCGAGCTCGCCCGGCTCGAGGTCGTCACCGCCGCCCGGGCCACGGTCGTGCGGGCCGGCGAGAAGGTCGAGATCGACACCGCCGACATCGTCCACGGCGACTTCGTCGAGCTCTCGACGGGCGAGCAGGCGTCGGTCGACGGCGAGGTCGTCACGGCCACCGGACTGCGGATGGACGAGTCGATGCTGACCGGGGAGTCGGACCCCGTCGGCAAGGAGCCCGGTGACACCGTGATGTCGGGCAGCTTCGTCGTCGCCGGCAGCGCACGTGCGGTGACCACGGCCGTCGGCGCGGACAGCTACGCGGCGGGCCTGGCGGGCGAGGCGAAGCGGTTCGACGAGGCCGAATCCGAGCTGCGTGGCGCCGTCGACCGGATCCTGCGGTGGTTGACCGTGATCATCCCCGTCGCCGGCTCGCTGCTGCTCGTGTCGCTGCTGCGAGCCGAGGACACCTGGCAGGCGGCGCTGCAGGGCACGGTGGCGGCCGCCGTCGCGATGGTCCCCGACGGGCTGGTGCTCCTGACGAGCCTCGCGTTCGTCGCCGGGATGCTCGAGCTCACCCGGCGGAACGCCCTGGCGAAGCAGCTCACGACCGTCGAGGTGCTCGCCCGCGTCGACGTGCTGTGCCTCGACAAGACCGGCACCATCACGACCGGTGAGATCCGCTACGTCGACGTCCACCCCCTCGGCGAGACCACGGCCGACGAGGCCCGGGCCGCGCTCGCCGCGATCGGGGCGGCTGACGACACCCCGAACCCGACGATGGCGGCGATCGTCGACGCGCTCGCCGACGACGAGGACCCGGGGTGGTCGGTGGAGGAGATCGAACCGTTCTCGAGCGCCCGCAAGTGGTCGGCGGTGTCGTTCGCCGGCCGCGGCTGGTACTACGTCGGCGCTCCGGACTTCCTCCTCGCCGACGACGACCCCGCCCGCGAGGTCGTGGGGGACCTCGGCGACGCCGGTCGTCGACTGCTCGCTCTCGTGACCAGCGACGAGGGTCCCGACGGCGACGAGGCGCCCGCCGGCAGCGCACCCGCCGCGATCGTCGAGCTCGAGGACGAGATCCGACCCGATGCCCCCGAGATCCTGGAGTACTTCGCCGGGCAGGGGGTGACCGTCAAGGTCATCTCCGGCGACAACCACGAGTCGGTGGCGGCGATCGCCCGGCGCGCCGGGCTCGTCGCGAGCGGCGACCGGCCGATCGAGGGGGTCGACGCCCGCACCCTGCCCGAGGACGCCGACGAGCTCGCCGACGCCCTCGAGGCCGGCTCGGTCTTCGGGCGCGTCGCTCCGCGCCAGAAGCAGGAGATGGTCCGGGCGCTGCGGTCGCGGGGGCGCGTGGTCGCGATGACCGGCGACGGGGTGAACGACGTGCTGGCGCTGAAGGAGGCCGACCTCGGGATCTCGATGGGATCGGGGAGCGAGGCGACGCGGGCCGTCGCGGACCTGGTGCTGACCGACGACTCGTTCGCCAGCCTGCCGACCGTCGTCACCGAGGGTCGCAAGGTGATCAACAACGTCGAGCGCGTCGCGAACCTCTTCGTGACGAAGGCGACGTACGCGGTCCTGCTCACCCTCGCCATCGGCGCGATCGGGACCCCGTTCCCGTTCCTGCCCCGCCAGCTCACGTTGATCGGGACGTTCAGCATCGGGATCCCCGGCTTCTTCCTGGCGCTCGCGCCCGAGGAGGACCGGGTGCGCACCGGCTTCCTGCGTCGCGTGCTGCGCTTCTCGCTCCCGGCCGGGACGGCGGCCGGCGCCGCGACGTTCGCCACCTACGAGCTCGTCCGCGACCGGTCCGGCGTGGATCTGGACGAGGCGCGCACCCTCGCCACCCTCACCCTCCTCGCGGTCGGCCTCGTCGTCCTCGCCGTCGTCAGCCGCCCGCTGAGCGCGTGGAAGGTGGCGCTCGTCGCCGCGATGGGGCTCGGCTACGCCGCGATGCTGGCGATCCCCCTCGCACGCCGCTTCTTCGAGCTCGACCTGACGAGCGACGCCACCGCCTGGCTGATCGTCGCGATCGCCGCGTCGCTGGCGGGCGCCGCCGTGGTGCTCGTCGGTCGCGTCACCGACCGGGTCGAGCGGGGAGACGAACGACGGTGACCGCGACGGGGTCGCCCGAACGGTGGTTCCTCCACGCCGCTCGCCCGGGTGCCCGCTCGCCGGTCCGGCGCCGACGACGTCAGCCGGACGAGCGGTGCGCTCGGAGCACGACGTCGTCGACGTGGTGCCCGGCGGACGCCGCACCGGCGGGGCGTGGTCGCGCCTCGGCGACGTCGATCGTCCAACCGGGGGTCGCCCGGAGCGCCGCGACGACGTCGTCCACGCGCACGTGCGCGTCGGGATCGAACGCTCGGCTCGACACGGCGGTGTCGATCGGAGCACGCATCGGCGCGAGGTCGTGGGAGACGACGAGCAGGGTGCCGCCCGGAGCGACGGCGCCGATGAGGTTGGCGACACCGCGCCCGTCCGGTGTGCGTGGGATCGACGCGTAGCAGGCCGAGACCAGATCGAACCCCGACCGTTCGAACGGCGCCCGGTCGTTCGCGTCCGCGTGGAGGAGCTCCACGTCCCGCTCCCGTCGGCGCGCTTCGGCCGCGATGCGGTCCAGCGCGCCCCTCGAGATGTCGTTCGCGGTCACGGACCACCCACGTTCCGCGAGCCAGATCGCGTCGCCGCCCTCGCCGGCGCCGACGTCGAGGGCTCGGCCGGGCGCCATGTGCTCGACCTCGCGGACCAGGCTGCCGTTCGGGTTCCCGCTCCACACCTGCTCGCCGGCGTAGCGCAGGTCCCAGTCGGCGGCGTGCGCAGTCGGGCGCGACGCGTCGGCGAGGTCCTCGGCGGCGAGTCCGGCGGCGACCGTCGCGCCGGTCCAGCTGCCGTCGGCCGCTGCGTGGAGGACCTGCTGGCTCGGTCCGGTCACGTTGCCGGCGACGTGGACGCCGGCCACCGACGTCGCTCCGCCGACGTCCGCCTCGACGTGCTCGCCGTGTCCGTTCGGGTGGGCGACCGCCCGCAGACCGAGCGTGGCGAACGGTTCGAGCCGTGGCGTGAAGCGTGGTCCGACCACGACCGCCTCGGCATCGATCCGCTCGCCGTCGAGCAGCTCGACCGCTGCGATCTGCCCGTCCTCGCCCGTCACGACGCGACGGGCCTGCGAGCGGACGATCCGCACCCCGCCGGCTTCGAGGGCGTCGAGCTCGGCGCCCTCCACGTCCACCTCGCCGTGGACCACGACGGTCAGCTCGGACGTCGACTGGCGGAACAGCGCCGCCTGGTGCAACCCGAGCGGGTGGGTGAGGAGCTGGACGATCCGGCGGTCACGCACCTCGAAGCCGTGGCAGAACGGGCAGTGGATCACGCCGCGACCCCAGTGCTCCCCGAGCCCGTCGACGTCGGGGAGCTCGTCGACCAACCCGGTCGCGACGACGACGCGCCGGGCGACGATCGAGTGACCGCCGACGAGGTCGGCACGGAAGCGGCCGTCGTCGACGGCGGCGACGTCGAGGACGCGCCCGTCGAGGACCTCGCCGCCGTAGCCGCGCACCTCGGAGCGCCCGATCGCCGTCAGCTCCGACGGTGCGGAACCATCCCGGGTCAGGAACCCGTGCAGGTGAGCGGCCGGGGCGTTGCGGGGTTCGCCGGCGTCGACGACGATCACCGACCGTCGCTGGCGCAGGAGTTGCAGCGCGGCCGCCAGCCCGGCGGCCGAGCCGCCGACGACCACGACGTCGCAACGGCGCTCGATGGTGCGGTGGGGGTGCTCGGTCATGGACCGAACGGTAGGGTCGCCTCCGATGAGCGCAACAGACCTTGCAGCATTCGCAAGACCGGAGCGGGCTCGATGAGCGCGAGCGTGGGCGTCGAGCAGGTCGTGAGGACGCGCCTGCGCAGCATCCGAACGACCCTCGGGCTCTCGCTCGACGAGCTCGCCGAGCGAACGGCGATCAGCGCGTCGACCATCAGCCGGATGGAGACCGGGAAGCGCTCGATCAGCCTCGACGTGCTCGTCCCGCTGGCCGACGCCCTCGAGATCGGTCTCGACGCGCTCCTCGACGTGCGCAGCGACGACGACGTGGTGATCCGACCGACACCGAGCCGCTCCGGTGCGAGCACGACGTGGAACCTGAATCGGCCGACGGGTCGGACGATCGCGATCAAGATGCGCCTCGAGCCGACCACGGATCCCCCGGTGCAGCAGGTCCACCCCGGTCACGACTGGTTCTTCGTCGTCGAGGGGCGCGCGCTCCTCCTGCTCGCGGACCGCGAGATCGTCGTCGAGACCGGCGAGGCCGCCGAGTTCGCGACGATGCTGCCCCACGCGATCAGGGCGATCGACGCCCCGGCGGAGCTGATCATGATCTTCGATCGCGACGGCCAGCGCGCTCACGTCCACCACGAGGTCACCGACCCCGCGAGCGCCGAGATCGTCGCACGCGACCGAGTCGCCGACCGACCTCGGCGCCCGTCGGTCCGACGCGACGCCACGGTCCCGACGACCTCGGGTGGTTGACTGGCTCGGTGCCCGCCTCCGCTGATCCCGACGGCTCCGCCAGGAGCGTCGGACCGCTCGACGGGGTGCGCGTCGTCGACCTCACGTCGGTGGTGATGGGGCCGCTGGCCACCCGGATGCTCGCCGACCTCGGAGCCGACGTGATCCGCGTCGAAGCTCCCGGCGGCGACATCATCCGGCACTACGAACCGATGCGGAGCCCGGCGATGAGCGCGTTCAGCGTGAACCTGAACCGCAACAAGCGCAGCGTCGTGCTCGACCTCAAGTCAGATGAGGGGCGGGCCGCGATCGGCGACCTGATCGCGTCCGCCGACGTGTTCGTCACCACGATGCGACGATCCGCGCTCGAACGGCTCGGCCTCGACGCGACGAGCGTGCGAGCCGTCCGAGCCGACATCGTCCACTGCGTCGCCAACGGCTTCGGCAGCGACGGCCCGTCGGCGGATCGCGCCGCCTACGACGACGTCATCCAGGCGGCGTCGGGTGTCGCGGATCTGTTCACCTACGCAGGTGGCGACCCGCAGCTCGTCCCGTCGATCATCTGCGACAAGGTCGTCGGGCTGCACATCGTGCCGGCGATCACCGCCGCCCTCTACCGGCGTGCGATGACCGGCGAGGGCGATGCCATCGAGGTGCCGATGGCCGAGGTGATGGCGGCGTTCAACCTCGTCGAGCACCTCGGCGGCAAGACCTTCGAACCGCCCGAGGGCCCGTTCAGCTACGCCCGGATCACCACACCGCACCGACGGCCCCGCCGGAGCGCGGACGGGTGGGTCGTGGTGATGCCCTACACCGACGTCAACTGGGCCGACTTCTTCGGGTGGGTCGGCCGAGCGGACCTCGTCGACGACGAGCGCTTCGCCTCCCAACGTGCGCGGATCGCGCACTCCGACGAGCTGTACTCGATGCTCGACGAGTTCGTCGCCGACGTCACCACCGCGGAGCTGATCGACTTCTGCGTCGAGCACTCGATCCCCGCGTCGGCGGTCCTGCGCCTGGAGCACGTCGACGACGACCCGCACTTCGCCGCCGTCGACCTGCTCGCCCACGAGACCCATCCCACCGAGGGCCCCTACCGCGTCACCCGCGACCCGATCCGCTTCGCCAGTCGCGACGGCTCCGAGGAGACGGTGCGGATCCACGCCCCCCGTCTCGGCCAGCACACCGCCGAGGTGATGTCCGATCTCGGGTGGAGCGAGGACCGGATCGCCGGCCTGGGCGGCGCGCCGGGGTGAGGTGGACCGAGTCGAGCCGCCCGTGGATCGCGCACGTCACGATCCGCCACCTCGTCCACGTCGTCGAGCATCCCGACCGCCTCGTGGCGCGACGCCACGCACGGGCGACGACCGGTCAGGAGCGAGCGGCGACGACGTCGTCGACCGGCCGGGCGGCGCGGCGCTCGATCGGCGCGTCGGCCGACGGCCGGGTCCGCGCCTTGCGGGCGTACATCTCCGAGTCGGCGTGGTCGATGAGCGAGAGCAGGTCGTCGCCGTCGGTGCCGGCCACCGCCGAGCCGACGCTGGCACCGATGCGGGCGTCGACCCCCCTGACGACGATCGCCTCCGCGCACGCCGACACGATCAGCGCGGGCAGGGTCGCGACGGCGTCCGCATCGCTCACGACGACCGCGAACTCGTCGCCGCCCAGCCGCGCCACCACGGCGTCGTCGCCGGCGACGTCGGCCATGCGCGACGCGACGGTGCGCAGGACGATGTCGCCGGCATCGTGGCCGAGGGTGTCGTTGACCGTCTTGAACCGGTCGAGGTCGACGAACAGCACGGCAGCCGGCATCGACGAGGCCGCGGCGTGCTCGAGCAGCCCCCGCCGGTTGAGCAGCCCCGTGAGCTCGTCGTGCGTCGCCATCTCGTGCAGCGAGCGTCGTGCGGCCCGGGACTGGAACAGGGCTTCCTGCACGCGCACCGCCTGGACGAGGAAGACCGACATGGGTCCACCGGCCAGGAAGACGACCAGCGCCCAGGACCCGGCGCTGCTCCAGCTCGGACCCGACGCCGACATGATCAGGACGAACAGGCCACCGATCGCGGCGACCACGGCGCCGACGGCCACGCGGCGGTCGAAGGCGAGCAGCGCAGCTTCTCCGATCGGCACGAGGACGAGGGTCCACGCCCCGGTCGAGCACGTCGGATCGATCACCGCGATGGTGACCAGCATGTTGGTCAGGTCGCACGCCACGTGACCGCCGATCACCGACGAGGGCGAGCGCGACCCCACCACGTCGGTGAGCGCCGTCACGGTCGCGACGGTCGTCGACACCGCGATCAGGGCGAGCGCGACGGCGCGCCCGAGCAGCGCGTCACCGGAGGGCACCGTGGTGATCGCGACCGCGGCGCCTCCCGCCCCGACCAGGCGCACCAGCGCGACGTGGTGGAAGCTACGGCGGAACGTCCGCCACGGTGAGCGCCGACCCTCCGACGCGGGACGCGCCGCACGCGCGCTCCGGCCCGATCGGTCGGGCCGCTCGGATCGTCGAGCGAGCAGGTGCACGTCGGTCCTTCGGCACGGAGACCCCGGAACTGAACCGGATCCGTGCTCCGTCGGATCGCTACGGTCCTCGCATGGACCGGATCGAGATCGAGATCGAGCTGAACCGCGACCGCACGTGGCTCCTCGAGCGGCTGGGGTCGATGTCCACCGAGGAGCTCACCGCTGCGCGCACGGTGAGCGAGCACGACCCCGACAGCCGCTGGTCGTACGCCGACCACTTCATCCACACCACCCTCATCGAGCAGAACTGGAACGCGATGTTCCGTCGCCACCTCGCCGGCGACCGTGGCCTCCCCGCGCGCCTGCGTGACGACGGCACCGCGCAGTCGATGGACGAGATCATGGCCTCCATCCACGCCTGGACGGAGGAGTGGAAGACCGAGCACAGCGGCACCGAGTTCGCCGAGCTCGTGCGCATCGGTCTGGCGGTGCGCGCCGACACCCTGGCGCTGCTCGCCGAGCTGTCCGACGACGACCTCGCCTCGGAGATCCCGGGAGCCCCGTGGGCGGACGGGACGGTCGGCGGGATCATGGCCGCCAACGCCGGGCACGGTCGGATGCACCACGCGTGGGCGAAGGAGGGCGACCCCGCCGCGACCGGCTGATGGTCGATCGACGACGGCGAGGTGCCGACGTGGCGGACGCGACGTGTCAGCCGCGGTCGGGGAGGTCGTACTCCGCGGCGTAGTAGGGGTGGTCGGGGTCGTAGGTCGTCAGCGTGCGGGGTTCGGCGACCCGTCCGAGGCGGCGCACCTCGGCCCCCTCGACCCCGAGTCGCGCATCGCCCAGCCGGCGCCGCCACCCCTCGGCCACGTCCCGGAGGCGCTGGACGACCTCGGGATGCGCAGCGGCGACGTCGTGCGACTCGCCGAGGTCGTCGACGAGGTCGTAGAGCTCCTCGTGCTGCTCGCCGTGGCGGGCGAGGTGCAGCTTCCATCGTCCCGAGCGGACCGCGCACAGGTCGTCCATCCACCAGTACGCGAACGACTCGTGCGGGCTGGCCCCGTCGTCGAGCAGCATCGCGGACAGGTCGCGGCCGTCGATCTCGCGATCGGGCGGCACCTCGGCTCCGGCCAGCGCCGCGAAGGTCGCGAACAGGTCCATCGACGTCGCCAGCTCGTCGACGACCCGTCCGGCCTCGATGCGCCCGGGCCACCGGGCGATGCACGGCACCCGCATGCCGCCCTCCCACGTGGATCCCTTCGAGCCGCGCAGCGGGCGGTTGGAGCCGCCGTCGGCGCGATCGAGCGCGCCGTTGTCACTCGTGAACACCACGAGGGTGTCGTCGGCGAGCCCGAGGCGCTCCAGCTCGGCGAAGATCACCTCGGCGGCCCAGTCGATCGACTCCACCGCCGCGCCGTAGCGGCCGTTGCGCGCCTGCCGGGCGAACCGCTCCTGGACGTAGATCGGCAGGTGCACGTAGAGGTGGGCGAGGTAGACGAAGAACGGTCGGTCGCGGTGCTCGCGCACGAAGCGCAGCACCTCGGTCACGTAGCGACCGGTCAGCGACGTCTGGTCGGGCTGCTGCTCGATCACCTCGTCGTCGTCGAGGAGGGGGAGCGGCGGGTAGCCGCGCTGCTCGCCGGTGTCGGTGGTCGGCGTCCCGCTCTGGCGGCCCATGTCGTTGCTGTACGGCAGGCCGAAGTAGCGGTCGAAGCCGTGGTTCGTCGGGAGGAACTCCGACTGGTCGCCGCAGTGCCACTTGCCGACCATCAGCGTCGCGTAGCCGGCGTCGGACAGCAGCCGCCCGATGCTCACCTCACCGGGGTCGAGCCCCACGGCCTGGCCCGGGAACAGCACCGGGAGGCCGTCGAACGACCCGAACCCGATGCGGGGCGGGTAGCACCCCGTCAGCAGCGCGCCGCGCGACGGCGAGCACACCGGCGACGCCATCATGAAGTCGGTGAGGCGGGCGCCCTGCGCCGCGAGGCGGTCGAGGGCGGGGGTGGCGTTCAGCTCCGAGCCGTAGCAACCGAGGTCGCCGTAGCCGAGGTCGTCGCAGTTGATCAGGACGATGTTCGGTCGACGCTCCACGCCGCCCGACCCTAGGGACGCCGCCGACGTCGTCGCTCAGCGGACGAGCCGGTGGCCCTCAGCTGCGCGCGTCGATCCAGTCGGCCATCGCCGGCACCCCGTGGCGGTGGGCGCGCCGACCGATGAACAACCCGACGTGGCCGGCGTCGAGCTCGAGGTCGGTGACGTCGTCGGAGCCGATCAGCTCGCTCAGCGGGCGGGTGGCGCCGGCGGGGACGATGTGGTCCTTCGCTCCCCAGACGTTGAGGAACGGGACCGAGATGTCCGACAGCGAGCGGTGCCGACCGCCGAGGTCGACCGTGTCGTCGACGAACGCGTTGCGCTCACCGAGCAGGTCGGCCGACTGCCGGAACGCGGCCCCGGCGAAGGGGATCTCGTCGCGGCTCCAGGTGTCCATCGCGGTGTGCGCCGCCACGTACTCGTCGTCCCACAGCTTCGCGGCGAGGTTCACGTAGCTCGCGAGCTCGGCCGTCGGGGCGAGCGATCTGATCGCCTCGCCGATCACCGAACCGGGCACGTTCCCGGTCTCGTCGATGACCAGGTCGGGGTCGAAGCCGTTCTCCCCGAAGCGCATCTGCGGGGCCATGTGGGTCGTGTCCACCGGGGTCGCGAGCGCGATCAGGCTGCCGATCGGGTCATCGGTGTGGCCGGCCGCGTAGAGCAGCGCGAGCACCCCGCCGAAGCAGTAGCCGAGGACGTTCGCGGTCTCGGCGCCGCTCGTGCGGATCGCGGCGCGGACGATCTCGGGGAGGTGGTCGTCGCAGTACGTCTCGAGGCTGTTCTCGGCGTCCGCGGCGTCGGGCACCCCCCAATCGATCAGGTAGACGTCGAGGCCGCGATCGAGGAGCACCTCGACCATCGAGTTCCCCGGGACGAGGTCGAAGATGTAGCTGCGGTTGACGAGGCTGTGGACGATGACGAGGGGTGGCCCGCCGCGGCGCCGCTCGCTGCGGTACCGCCACAGCTCGACGCCGTCGCGCTGCCACACCGTGTCCTTCGGGGTGCTGCCGATCGGGGGTCGGTCGAGTCGGGCGTACATCCGCACCCCGTTGCGCAGCGACCGCACGCCGCGGTCCGCACGGGTCCGGACGTCGTCGACGAGGCGGTCGAGGACCCGGGTGAGCTCGGCGTCGGTCATGGTCCGATCCTGCTCGCTCGCACGACGTCGTGACGAGCCGGTGAGCGCCCCGGGGGGCGCCGTGGCCTCACACGTCGCACGACACGAGCACGACGAGGCGATCGCCCTCGTCGATGGGGCGGGCGTCGCCCGCGTCGTGGCCGCGGGTCGCTCAGGAGTCGTCGGCGGAGCCCTCGGCCCGGAGCTCGTCGATCCGTCGGTCGAGGACCCGGATCTGCCGCTCGAGCGACGCGACCTGGTTCGAGACCTTCCGCACGTCGGTGCCCGAGGGGAGGTTGACCGTGTGCAGGTTGCGCCGGATGAGGTCGCCGAGATCGTCCATCGTGCGCTTGCGGACCGCGGCGGCCACGCGCATCGCCTCGATCACGTCCTCGTTCGCGAACACCTTCGTCAGGACCGGAGCGGCCCGGGTCTCCACGGCGTCGAACGCCCTCTTCCACAGCGGATCGTGCACGACCCGAACCTACGCCGTCGCCTCGGCGCCGTGCGGTGCCCGGCACCGGCCGGCGTGCCGGATCGAGCGCCGCGAGGTGCTCCTCACCGGCGGGTCGACTCCTCGACGGGGCCGCCCGCCTCCTTCCACCCCGCGAAGCCGTCCTCGATGTGGGTGACGCCGCCCAGGCCCATCTCGTGCGCCGTGCGCGCGGCGAGCGCCGACCGCCACCCCGAAGCGCAGTAGAAGACGAAGCGGTCGCCACTCGCGAACCGCTCCTTCGCGTACGGGCTCTCCGGGTCGATCCAGAACTCGAGCATCCCCCGGGTGCAGTGGAACGCGCCGGGGATCCTCCCCTCGCGCTCGAGCTCGCGCGGATCGCGCAGGTCGACGAAGGTCACCCCCTCGCTGCCGTGCAGCCCGACGAGCTCGCTCGCCGGGGCGTGGTCGACGACCTCGTTGGCGGCGGCGACCATGTCGCTGACCTTCTCCATCTCGCTGACCTCCCTGCCGTGGACCGACGGCCCGTGGCCGTGGACCGGATGGGGAGATCCTGCCCCGCCGGGGTCACCCCCGACGAGCCGGGTGCGTCGGTGCGCGTCGTCAGCGGACGGTCGTGCGGAGCGTCCGCCGGCGGGCTACTCGAGGGTGAGGATCGCGTCGACGATCGGCAGCGCGCCGCCGACGAGCTCGAAGGTCGCTCCGCGACCGCGACCCGTCTCGACGAGCTGGGCGACGACCTCGGCGACGTCGGCGCGCGGGATCTCGCCTCGCCCGACCGACGTCCCGAGCTCGACCGACCCGGCGGGTTCGTCGTCGGTCAGCCGTCCCGGCCGCACGATCGTCTCCGCGATCTCCGCCTCCCGGACGGCGTCGTCGGCGGCCGCCTTCGCCCGCAGGTACACGTCGAAGACGTCGTCGTCGTCGCCGCGCACGCCGAGCGGCGGGTCGTCGGCACCCATCGCGCTGATCATCACGAAGCGGTCGGCGCCGACGCGCACCGCGGAGCGCAGCGAGGCGATCGCACCGTCGCGATCCATCGTCTGCTTGCGCTCGGCCCCGCTCCCCGGTCCGGAACCGGCCGCGAAGACGACGATGTCGCTCCCGTCGAGGGCTCGGTCGATCTCGTCGGGCCCGTCGTCCGCGTCCTGACCGGCGGCCTCGACGTCGCACAGGACCGGCTCGGCGCCATCGGATCGCAGGTCGTCGAACTGGTCCTCCGAGCGGACGAGGCCGCGCACCGAGTGGCCGCGTGCCGCGAGCTTCGCGGTGAGCAGACGGGCGATCTGGCCGTGAGCGCCGACGATCGAGACGATCACGACGCGACCGGCGTGCTCGGTCGCGGGTGGCCGCACCCCGCGGTGCGGTGCTCGGCGGTGTCGTGGAACGTCACGTGATCCTCCTGGGGTCGTCGTCGGTGCCGGACGTACCCGGCGGACGGTCGACGAAACGACGCGCCGACGCGACCTCTCGGTGCCGGGCGGCGCCGTCGGCCGGCGCCCACCCGGTCCGCCCCGAGCCGAGCGGGGCGGCGAGCGGCCGCGGGCACCCGGATGGCTCCCGATCGACGAGGAGACGGTCGAGCCGATCGTCGCGATCGAGGACCCGATGGTCCGCGACCCGTGGATCACCCAGGTCGCACGCCGATCTGGCCGCCCGCCTGCTCGCGGTCACCGGCCGTGGCCACCTCGAGCGGATGGTGCGCCGCGCGCTCGGCGAGGCGGCGGCGGGTCGCTGACGTGGCGCGGCGCGTCGAGGTCGACGGTCGCGAGCGACTCGGCGGTGGGGCGCTCCGTCACGGTCCCCGCTGCTGCGGGTCCGCTCGCCGCGGAGCCCGCCGGGGGCGGCCGAGGAGGTACCCCTGCGCGTAGTCGACCCCGAGCCGGCGGACCGTCTCCAGCTGCCGCTCGGTCTCGACCCCCTCGGCGATCGTGCGGATGTCGAGGGTGGTGGCCACCCCGACGATCAGGCGCACCAGGCTCTCGTCGACCGACGGCGCGACGACCGACGCGTCGATCTTGATGCCGTCGACCGGGAACCGGTGCAGCTGGCGCAGCGAGGAGTAGCCGGTCCCGAAGTCGTCGAGGAAGATCCGCACGCCGGCGGCGCGGAACCGCTCGAGACCGTCGCGCACCACCCGACCCTGCCCGAACGAGGCCTCGGTCAGCTCGACCACCACCTCGGAGGGGTCGATGCCGCTGGCCCGGAGCCGCTCCAGCAGGCGGCCGGCGGTGTCGTCACGTCCCACCTGGGAGACCGACAGGTTGATCGACACGAACTCCCCGTCGAGCATCCACGACCGGTCGTCGACGCACACGAGGCGGACCATCTCGTCACCGAGCTCGGGGGACAGCCCGGCCACCTCGGCCACGGCGAGGAACCGCTCGGTGTCGATCTGGCCGTACTCGGCGTGCTCCCAGCGCGCGAGGCTCTCGAACCCGCCGACCAGGCCGTCGCGCAGCGGCACGATCGGCTGGTAGTGGACGTCCAGCGCTCCTGCGTCGATGGCGCGACCCAGGTCGGAGCGCAGGGAGATGTCGACGTGGGTGACGTCGTGCTCGGGCCGGTGGAGGGTGACCCGGCCGCGACCGGCGAGCTTCGACCGGTACATCGCCGCGTCCGCCCGGTGCAGGAGCTGGGCGGCGGTCGTGCACCCCTCGCCCGTCACCGCGACCCCGAGGCTGATCCCGAAGGCGATCTCGATGCCGTCGGCGCGCACCGAGCCCGTGACGGTGGCGAGCACCCGCTCGGCGAGGTCGAGGGCGTGGGTGTCGTCGCTGACGCCGGGAGCGACGAGCACGAACTCGTCGCCGCCGAAGCGCCCGACCACGTCGGAGTCGCGCAGGCACGAGCGCAGCCGCTCCGCGACCTCGCGCAGCACCGCGTCGCCCACCCCGTGCCCTGCGCTGTCGTTGATCGTCTTGAAGTCGTCGACGTCGAGGAACATCAGCGCCGTGCGGGAGCCGTGCCGCTCGGCCTCGACCAGGACGTCGTCCAGGCGCCGCTGGAGGGCGGCGCGGTCGGGCAGCGTCGTCAAGGGGTCGTGGGTCGCGCGGAAGACCAGGTCGAGCTCGGCGAGGCGCTGCTCGTGGACGTCGCGGGCGATCAGCACGACGCCGCGCACGTCGGGGTCGGCGAGGTGGTTGGTGATCGTCGCCGCGTGCCACCGCCCGGCGTCGTCGCCGCCGCGCACCACGCGGAACGCCACCTCGGCGGTGCTCGACGGACGAGCCCGCACGTCCGCGATCACCTCGGTCACCTCGTCGCGGTCGTCGGGGTGCGCCATCGAGGTCAGGTCGGCGACGTGGTCGACCCGGGAGCCGTCGTCCGCGCCCGCACGCGCCGACGAGCTCGTGTACCGGCTCCGACCGAGGGAGTCGAACACGACGACGAGGTCCTCGGACCGCGAATCGAGCGCCTCGAGGAGCCGGTTCGACGCGCGCAGCGCGCGCTCCGCCTCGGCGAGCTCGGTGGTGTCCTCGATCGTGATCACCACCGTCGAGGAGACCGCCGGCGAGATCGACACCCGCAGCCAGCGATGGTCGGCGACGGGCGATGCGATCGTGCAGTGGGCGCGTCGACCCCGAGTCGCGGTCTCGAAGACCGAGAGGTACCGCTCGGTGTCGGCCGAGTCGAGTCGGGAGAGGAGCCACGGGCCTCCCGCGACGTCGGGGACGACCCGCTGGCCGACCCCCGTGCCCACGAGCTCTGCGGCGACGGCGTTGCGGTGCAGGACGATCCCGGTGTCGCTCGCGACGACGACCCCGATCGGCATGTGGTCCGAGACGGTGAGGCGGCCGGACGCGCCGCTGCGCGCCGTCGGGGGGTCGGTGGGGTCGCCGAGACGGCTGCGGACGACCACCGCGCGCAGATCGGGATCGTGGACGGCGGACTCGATCTCGTCGACGACGACGCGGGTGCGATCCGCCTCGAGGCGGTGGGTGACGCTGCGACGGGCCGTCGGGTCGGCGCCGACCTCGCGGATCGCGGTGCGCAGCGCCCTCATGTCGTCGGGGTCCATCAGCGCCACCCACGACATCGGATCGTCCCCGGGCAGCACCTCGGCGAGCGCGTCGGAGGTCATCGACCACTCGAGCTCGCCGCTCGGGGAGAGGAGCGCGTGGCCGAGCCCGCTGCGGCGCAGCAGCGACTCGAGCCGGAACACGTCCCCCAGCGAGCGGATCTCGATCCAGCAGGTCGAGTCGGCGCGGTCGAGCGAGCGCAGGCGCACCGGTCGATCGTCCATCTCGCCGCTCAGCCGCACCCGCACCTGCGCGATGCCGTCGCACAGGTCCCCGTAGCTCGCGCCGTCGAGTCGCGTGCCGATGTCGGCGAGCGGACCGAGGAGCGGCGTCGGGTCGCAGCCGATCTCGACGGCGACGGAGGCGCTGACCTCGACGATCTCGGCGTCGACGACCACCACGTGGGGGACCGACTCCCGGAACGGGTCGGTCGCGTCGAGCGATTCGGCCGGCTCGCTCACGGCTGCGGCAGGGGGGTGGGGGCGGAGCTCGTCATCGGCGCATCGATCGGCCGCACGCGGCCGGCGACCGCCCCGGCGGGGGACGGAGGCGACGGCGACCGCACGAGACACTAATCAATCCGCAGAGTGGTGACGAGCCCTCGGAGCGTGATGTGTCATCCAGCTCGACAGCACGAAGCCCGCACCACGTCGCTCCGTGACGTGGGCGACGTGACGTGGGGACGGCGACGTCGGCGACGCGAGGTGATGCGAGCCCTGCCGTCTCGCGCCCACGTCGGGCCTCCCGGGTCGCCGGTCAGCGGTTGGCTTTGGCCTCCGCCTTCGCGATCCGCTTCGCGGTCCGACCGATCGGCTCGATGTTGCGGTGGTCGCAGTCGCCGACCTCGGCGCCGTTGTCGAACAGCACCCGGTACCTCTGCCAGTTGAAGCCGTTGGCCAGGATGACCTTGCCCTCGGTGCCCACCGGCACCCCGTGGATCTCGGCCGTGCTGCGCACCCGGTCGTTCATCTTCAGCGAGATCTGACCCTCGTGCGGCGACGCCAGCTTGTGCGGCTTCCAGAACTCCATCCGCCGAGTCTGCCCGATCCGCACGGCGCGCGGGCACATCCGTGCGCCGGATCGGTCGACGCGGCGGCCGAGGGCCGTCGCGTCGGAACAGGTAGCGTGCTCGGCCGTGAAGAGTTCGGTCGAAGTCCTCGAGGACAACAAGGTGAAGGTCTACGTCGAGGTCGAGGAGGCCGAGTTCGACAAGGACATCGACCGGGCCTTCAAGGCCATCGCGAAGGAGGTCAACCTCCCGGGCTTCCGTGCCGGCAAGGTGCCGCGTCGGGTCCTCGAGGCGCGCGTCGGCATCGGCCCCGCGCGCGAGCAGGCGCTGCGCGACGCGGTGCCCGAGTACCTCGCCCGTGCCGTGAAGGAGCACGACGTCGACCTGATCGCACGGCCCGAGGTGGAGATCACCGACGGCGAGGAGTCGGGTCCCGTCGAGTTCGACGCCACCTGCCAGGTCCGCCCCGTGATCACGGTGGAGGGATACGACGAGCTGCGCGTCGAGCTCCCGGCGGTGGCCGTCGACGACGACGACGTCGAGCAGGCGCGCCAGGCGGCGCTGGTGCGCGACGCGACCCTCGAGCCCGTCGAGCGCCCGGCGGCCTCTGGTGACTTCGTGGTGATCGACCTGTCCGCCACGCGCGACGGCGAGGACGTCGTCGGGCTGAACGCCGAGGACTGGTCGTACGAGATCGGCCAGGGGTGGATCACCGACGACTTCGACGAGCGCCTCGTCGGTGCCTCCGCCGGCGACGTCCTCGAGTTCGAGGCGACCCCGAAGGAGACCGACGCCCCCGCCGACTTCACCGTCGAGGTCCAGATGGTGCAGGAGCGCCACCTGCCCGAGCTGACCGACGAGTGGGTGGACGCGAACATCGGCGACCACGACACCGTCGACGGGTGGAGCGAGTTCCTGGGCGAGTCGCTGCGCGAGCGGCGCCTCGGCGAGGCCCGGCAGCAGGCGGGGATGCGGATCAACGAGGCGCTCGCCGCGCTGGTCGACATCGAGGTCCCCGAGGCGCTCGTCGTGTCCGACCTCAACCAGCGCGTCCAGGGGACCATCGAGCAGTTCCAGGCGCAGGGGATCGACTTCGAGCAGTGGATGCAGGCCACCGGTCAGGATCCGGAGTCGTTCGTCGAGTCGATGCGCGGCCAGTCCGAGATCGCGGTCAAGGTCGATCTCGCGCTGCGGGCGATCGCCGTCGCCGAGAGCATCGAGGTCGGCGACGACGAGCTCGAGGCGGAGTACGCACGCATGGCGATGCAGCATGGGCACAAGGCGCGCGACGTGCGTCGTGCCTACGAGGAGAACGACGCGGTGCCCGAGCTCGTGTCGCAGATCCGCAAGGCGAGGGCCTTCGACCACCTGGTGCACCACGCCTCCTACGTCGATCCCGACGGCGCCGAGATCGACCGCGACCTGTTGATCGGCGACGACCACGACCACGACCACGACCCCGACTCCGACGGATCCGAGCCGGCCGGCACGCCGAGCGATGCCACGGACCAGCCGACCGACACCGCCGATGCGACCGACGCCGATGCGACCGACGCCGACGCGACCGACGCCGACGCGACCGGCACCACCGACACCGACACGACCGACACCGAGAGCAAGGACGACGCCTGATGGAACTCGACGCGCAGAACTACATGGTCCCCAACGTCGTCGAACAGACGAGCCGCGGCGAGCGGGCCTACGACCTCTACAGCCGGCTGCTCAAGGAGAACATCATCTTCCTGCAGACCCCGGTCGACGACACCGTGGCGAGCCTGATCTCGGCGCAGATGATCTTCCTCGAGTCGGAGAACCCCGACAAGGACATCAACATCTACATCAACAGCCCCGGGGGGGACATCACGGCGCTGTTCGCGATCTACGACACGATGCAGTTCATCAAGAACGACATCGCGACGATCTGCCTCGGGCAGGCCGCGTCGGCCGCCGCCGTGCTGCTCGCCGCGGGCACCAAGGGCAAGCGCCTCGCCCTTCCCCACGCCCGTGTCCTCCTCCACCAGCCGTCCGGCCAGGTCGGCTACGGGCAGGTCACCGATCTCGAGCTCGCCGCGAAGGAGATCATGCGCATGCGCGAGATCCTCGACGGCATCCTCGCCGAGCACACCGGCCAGCCGATCGAGCGGATCAACAAGGACACCGATCGCGACTTCGTGATGGAGGCGCAGGAGGCGCTGGAATATGGCATCATCGATCAGGTGATCTCGACCCGAGAGGCAGTGGACCGCGCCGGTCCCATCCGCTGATCGGTCCCCGGTCCCCGACGAGGGGGAGGCCGTGGACCATGATGTGGGACCTCGTGGCGCGGCGCGCCGACGACGTACGACAGACGGAAGTGAGGGGAATCGACAGTGGCGAAATTCGGCGACACCGGCGAACTCCTGAAGTGCTCGTTCTGCGGGAAGTCCCAGAAGCAGGTCAAGAAGCTGATCGCCGGGCCCGGCGTGTACATCTGCGACGAGTGCATCGATCTGTGCAACGAGATCATCGAGGAGGAGCTCACCGAGACCGCCGACGTCTCGTTCGAGACCCTCCCGAACCCGCGTGAGGTGCGCGCGTTCCTCGACGAGTACGTCGTCGGGCAGGAGGACGCGAAGAAGATCCTGTCGGTCGCGGTCTACAACCACTACCGCCGCATCCAGCACCAGGCCGACAACGAGAGCACGGTCGGCCGCCGCGACGACGTCGAGCTGACCAAGTCGAACATCCTGCTGCTCGGCCCGACGGGCTGCGGCAAGACGCACCTCGCCCAGACGCTCGCACGCCAGCTCAACGTCCCCTTCGCCGTCGCCGACGCGACCGCGCTGACCGAGGCCGGCTACGTCGGCGAGGACGTCGAGAACATCCTCCTCAAGCTGATCCAGGCCGCCGACTTCGACGTGAAGCGCGCCGAGACCGGCATCGTCTACATCGACGAGATCGACAAGGTCGCCCGCAAGAGCGAGAACCCCTCGATCACCCGAGACGTGTCGGGTGAGGGCGTGCAGCAGGCGCTGCTCAAGATCCTCGAGGGGACCCAGGCGTCGGTGCCGCCCCAGGGCGGGCGCAAGCACCCCCACCAGGAGTTCATCCAGATCGACACCACGAACGTGCTGTTCATCCTCGGCGGGGCGTTCCCCGGCCTCGAGGAGATCATCGAGAACCGCATCGGCCACAAGGGCGTCGGCTTCAACGGCACGGTGCGCAGCCAGATCGACCGCGATCCGGGCGAGCTGTTCTCCAAGGTGCTCCCCGAGGACCTCGTGAAGTTCGGCATGATCCCCGAGTTCATCGGCCGCCTGCCGATGGTCGGCGCCGTGCGCTCGCTCGACCACGCCGCGCTGAAGGCGATCCTCACCGAGCCGAAGAACAGCCTCGTCAAGCAGTACGAGAAGATCTTCGGCTTCGAGGACGTCGAGCTCGAGTTCACCGACGACGGCCTGCACGCGGTGGCCGACCAGGCCCTCCTGCGATCCACCGGAGCGCGCGGCCTGCGTGCGATCCTCGAAGAGGTGCTGCTGCACACGATGTACGACCTCCCGGGTCGCACCGACATCGGCAAGGTCGTGATCGACGCCGAGACGGTCATCGACAAGGTGAACCCCACGCTCGTGCCGCGCAAGGCGACGCGCCAGCGCAAGGCCGCTTCCTGAGCGTCGGCGCGACCGCACCGTCCCGCACCACCCGCACCACCCCGAGGATCGACCCGATGGACTTCGCCGACGCGCTCGCGTACCTCGACGAGCACATGTCGTACCAGAAGACGGGCCGGATCGACTCGCCGTCCGTCGAGCCGATCACGGCGATCTGCGCTGCGCTCGGCGACCCCCAGCGCACCGCCCCCGTCGTCCACGTCACGGGGACCAACGGCAAGGGGTCGACGGTCCAGATGATCTCGCGGCTGCTGATGGCCCAGGGGCTCACGGTCGGCACCTACACCAGCCCCCACCTGGAGCGGGTGACGGAGCGGTTCCGGCGTGACGGGGAGGCGATCTCGGAGGAGGAGCTCGCCGAGCAGATCAGCGCGGTGGCCGAGGTCGCGCCGCTGGTGGGCCAGGACCCCGGGTACTTCGAGATCCTGACCGCGGCCGCCTTCCGGTGGTTCGCCGACGTCGCCGTCGACGTCATGGTCGTCGAGGTCGGTCTGCTCGGTCGCTGGGACGCGACCAACGTGGTCGACGCGCAGGTGGCGGTGGTGACCAACATCGGCATGGACCACAACGAGTTCGCCGGGCCCACCCTCGCCGACGTGGCCCGCGAGAAGGCCGGCATCGTCAAGCCGGGCTCCGCGGTGATCGTCGGAGAGACCGATCCCGAGCTGGTCCGGATCTTCCGCGACGCCGGGGGAGCGGCCACGTTGGTGCGCGGGGACGACTTCGCCGTGACGAGCAACGCTCTCGCCGTGAACGGTCGGCTGCTCGACCTGCGGACGCCGACCACGATCTACACCGACGTCTTCCTCCCGCTCAACGGCGCGCACCAGGGCGACAACGCCGCGCTCGCGCTGGCGGCGGTCGAGACGTTCTTCGCCTCGCCGCTCTCCGAGGAGGTCGTGGGCGAGGGGTTCGGCGAGGTCGTGGTCCCGGGCCGGTTCGAGATCATGGGTCGCCAACCCCTCGTCATCGTCGACGGCGCGCACAACCCGGCCGGGGCCGACGTGTGCTCGCAGGTGTTCTTCGACGACTTCCACCCCGACGGTCGGCGGATCCTCGTGGTCGCCACGCTGCGCGACCCGCTGCAGATGCTCTCGGCTCTGCGCGCGGACGAGTTCGACCTCGTGCTGGTCGCGACCGCGCCCACGCCGCGCGGGGTCCCCGCCGCCGAGATGGCGAAGGCGGCCGCCGAGCTGGACTGCGACCACGTGGTCGCGTTCGACACGGTCGAGGCCGCGTGCCGCCGGGCGCTCGAGTACGCCGACGGCGACGACGCCGTCCTCGTCACCGGCAGCCTGTACACCGCCGGCGCCGCCCGCCCCGTGCTCGCCGAGCGCTCCGACTGACACCGACGTCGTCGGGTCCGGTCGGGGGAGGGGGAGGATCCCGCCCGACGTGGTCGCCCGCGAGGGCGGGCGCGCCTCGTCGCCGACGGCGGTCCCCGGACGGACGGCACCGGGCACGAAGGTTCGAACGAGCGGCACCGGTAGCTTCGAGCCCATGCCCGATCGCACGTTGGTCCTGCTCAAGCCCGATGCCGTGGAGCGCAAGCTCGTCGGCGAGATCGTCGGTCGGTTCGAGGCCAAGAACCTCGACGTCGTCGCGATGGACCTGCGGACGCTCGACACCGACACCCTCGCCGAGCACTACGCCGAGCACGTCGGCAAGGGCTTCTACGACGAGCTGGTCGAGTTCATGAGCCGCGGGCCGGTGGTGGCCTTGGTCGTCGAGGGACCGGAGGACACCTGGCAGGTCGTGCGCACGATGATGGGCGCCACGAACCCCCGCGACGCGGCGCCCGGGACGATCCGTGGAGACCTCGGCATCCTGTTCACCGAGAACCTCGTCCACGGCAGCGACTCGTCGGAGTCCGCGCAGCGCGAGATCGGCATCTTCTTCCCGGATCTGTAGCATCGGGCAGCCGGCCGGCGCACCACCGAGCCGCGCCGTCCATCCAGATCCCCGCCGGATCGAGGCACCCCGGGTGTGTCCGACCCGCACGAACGAAGCAGTTCTCGAAGGGAGGGCCGGAGCGTGGCCCGAAACAACCCACTGAGCCTGGGGCGAGACCTCGCCATCGACCTCGGGACCGCGAACACCCTCATCTACGTCCGGGGCCAGGGAGTGGTGCTCGACGAGCCGTCGGTCGTCGCGATCAACGTGAACGACGGTCGACCGGTCGCCGTCGGCCTCGAGGCGAAGCGGATGATGGGCCGCACCCCCAACCACATCAAGGCGATCCGCCCCCTCAAGGACGGCGTCATCGCCGACTTCGAGGTGTGCGAGAAGATGCTGCGCTACTTCATCCAGAAGGTGCACGCCTCGAAGTGGTCGAAGCCGCGCATGGTCATCTGCGTCCCGTCGGGGATCACCGGCGTCGAGCAGCGTGCCGTCCAGGACGCCGCCGAGTACGCCGGCGCACGCAAGCCGGTGCACATCATCGAGGAGCCGATGGCCGCCGCGATCGGTGCCGACCTCCCCGTCCACGAGCCGTCGGGCAACATGATCGTCGACATCGGCGGAGGCACCACCGAGGTCGCGGTGATCTCGCTCGGGGGGATCGTCACCGCCCAGTCCGTGCGCGTCGCCGGCGACGAGCTCGACGACGCCGTGCTGCAGTACGTCAAGAAGGAGTTCTCCCTCGCGATCGGCGACCGCACCGCCGAGGAGATCAAGATCCAGATGGGCTCCGCGTGGCCGATGGAGGAGGAGCTCACCGCCGACATCCGCGGCCGCGACCTGATCTCCGGACTGCCGCGCACGATCCAGCTCACCACCGAGCACGTGCGCGAAGCCCTCGCGGAGCCGATCTCTGCCATCGTGGACGCCGTGAAGACGACGCTCGACAAGACCCCGCCGGAGCTCGCCGCCGACATCATGGAGGACGGCATCACGATCACCGGCGGCGGCGCCCTCATCGGTGGCCTCGACGAGCGGCTGAAGCACGAGACGGGGATGCCGATCCGGGTCGACAACGAACCGCTCTACAGCGTCGTGATCGGCTCGGGCCGTGCGCTCGAGAACATCGACGCGATGCGCGGGCTGATGTCGATGGGCGGCGAAGACTGAGCGGTCCGCGCTCCGGGATCCGCTCGACACCATGGCCATCTACACCGTCGGCCGTCGTCGCGTCGTCATCGCGCTGCTGCTCAGCGCCGCGCTGCTGCTGACGCTCGACGTGCGCGGCAACCCCGTGCTCGACACGATCCGCGACGGGTTCTCGCGTGCCATGGCACCGGTCGAGACCGCCACCGGGGTGGTCACCAACCCGGTCCAGCGGGCGTGGAACTCCTACACGAACTACGACGACCTCGAGCGCGAGAACCGGATCCTGCGCGAGAAGATCGACCGCCAGCTCGGCGCGGAGGCGGCGGCCGAGGCGGCGATCATCGACTACCTGGCGCTGCTCGACCTCGACGAGCTCCCCTCGCTCGCGGGCATCGAGAGCGTCAAGACCCAGGTGATCGGTGGGGCGACGAACAACCTCGACCAGATCGTCGAGATCAACAAGGGGAGCGACCAGGGCATCCGGGTTGGGATGCCGGTCGTCAACGGGGCCGGCCTGATCGGCAAGATCACCCAGGTCAACGCGACGACGGCGAAGGTGATGCTGGTCACCGACCCCCGCTACTCGGTGGCGGTCGAGATCCTGGCGGGGACCGGCGACGACGACCCCGCGACCACCCCCGGCGACGGGACGGTCCCGTCCGGGTTGACCCCGGAGGAGGTCGACGCTGTGATCGAGCGGTCGACGTCGACCACCAGCACCTCCCCGACGACGCTCCCCGGAGCCGAGGCGCCACCGACGGGCACCACCCCGCTCGACGTGTTCGGCGACCAGCCCCGCCTGCCGCAGTCCGGCGACCCCGACGACCCGGCGAACACCACGACGACGGTCGCCGGCGACGAGCCGGTCGGCTCCGACGCCACCGGTGCCGGGGCCGACGGAGCCGACACCACTACGTCGACGACCACGACGACGACGATCGCGGTGGTCCCCGAGCCCGTCGCGCTGGAGAAGGAGTTCGGCGTGCTCGAGGGCCGCGGCGCGGGTCGCCCGTCGCAGATCCGCTTCATGCAGGACTCGCCGTCGCTCGCCGTGCTCGAGGAGGGTGACCTCGTCGAGACCGCCGGTGGGTCGGAGAGCCTGGCACCTCCGAACATCCCGGTCGGTCGGGTGATCAACCGGGCCGACCGACCCGGGGTGGCGGGACCGCTCCTCGAGGTCCAGCTGAACGCGAACCTCGACACGCTGAACATCGTCCGGGTCGTCCTGTACCGGCCGCTGTCGGAAGTCGCCGAGCGTTGAGCGCCCGGCGCGCGACGCGATGATCGCCGCGTTCCTGCAGAGCTCGCTCGTCCGGTTGATCCCCGTCGGGATGGTCGTGCTCGCCCTCCAGCGGACCGTGTTCGCCGAGATCCGACTCGGCGGGGTGATCGTCCAGGTGGTGCTGGCCCTCGTCGCCGCCGCCGGCGCGAGCGGGGGTTCCGAGCGTGGCGCGGTCGCCGGGTTCGTCCTCGGGTCGATGTTCGACCTGGTCGAGGGGACCCCGCTCGGTTCGACGGCCATCGCGTTCACCGTCGCCGGTGTCGTGTCGGGGCTGCTCGCCCTGATCGCCGCGGACCCGCAGTGGTGGCTGAGGGCGCTGTTCGTCGCGCTCGGCTCGGCCGCGGGCGAGGCGATGCTGCCCACCGTCCGGCTGTTCATCGGCGAGGACGACCCGTGGCCGAGCGACATGGTCCGCATCGTCGTCGTCGTCGCGGCGGCGGCGGCCGTGATGAGCCCGGTCCTGCTGCCCGTGAGCCGGTGGTGCCTCAAGATCCGGGGACCGGCCTGGACGGCGCCCGCGGCCGAGGAGCCGGGCTGAGCGCCGACTTCTGCGCGCCGCGCACCAGATGACCCGGCGTTCGCAGGCACACTGGTCCTCATGGCTCTCGACAAACGTGCCACGCGCCTGGGCGTCCTCGCCCTCGTCGCGACCATGTTGTTCGGCCTCGTGGGGACCCGGCTGTGGTTCATCCAGACGATCGAGCAGGAGGCCCTCCAGGAGGAGGTCGAGCAGATCAAGCGCCAGACGGTGCCGCTGCTCCCCGAGCGTGGCCGGATCTTCGACGCCGACGGCCGCATCCTCGCCGACAACGAGCGGGTGCTCACGGTCGCCATCGACTGGGAGCTGATCCGCCCCTCCGACGATCGGGCGGAGATCTTCCGGCGGGTGTCCGGGTGGGTCGGGGTGCCCGTCGAGGAGATGGAGGAGCGCTACCGGAGCGGCGAGTTCGAGCGCCTCCTGCCGATGCCGGTCGCCGAGGACGTCGACGAGCCGACGGCGGCCGCGATCCTCGAGCGGGTCGAGGACCTCCCGGGGGTGCAGATCATCGAGCAGGCCCGCCGGGTCTACCCGTACGCGCCGCTCGCGAGCCACGTCGTGGGCTACATGGGTCGGATCACCGCCGAGACCAAGGACGAGTACCTCGACCGCGGCTACGAGCTGATCGAGCGGGTCGGCAAGTTCGGCGTCGAGCTGTCGATGGAGGACCAGCTGCACGGTCGCCCCGGTCGCGTCGTGTTCGAGGTCGACAAGTCGGGCCGCATCGTGCGCGAGGTCGAGCGGATCCCGGCGGTGAACGGCAACGACATCCAGCTCACCATCGACCTCGACCAGCAGCAGTTCGCCGAGCAGGCGCTCGAGACCCAGCTCGAGCTGCGGCGCACCGAGCTCGCGCCGAACCCGGTCGATTCCGAGTCGAACCAGCGTGTCGACCCGACCCAGGGCCCCGAGGTGCCGTTCAAGGCGCCGGCCGGGGCGGTCGTGATCGAGAACCACGACAACGGCCACATCGTCGCTCTCGCGAGCTACCCGACCTTCGACAACCGGTGGTTCGAGTCCGATCTCGGCGACGGTCGGTTCGAGCAGCTCTTCCCGTCCGTGAACCCCGACGGCACCCCGATCGACCCCGACCGCTCGATCCTGGTCAACCGCGCGATCCAGGGTCGGTACAACCTCGGCTCGACCTTCAAGCCGTTCACCGCGTACGCCGCGCTGAGCACCGGGCTGCTCGACACCGGGTCGACCTACGACGACACCGGCACCTACCGGATGGAGTCGATCACCGACGACCTGTGCCAGCAGGTGCGCTGCGTGTTCAAGAACGCGACGTGCCCGCGCCTCGGGGAGCCCTGCGTGTACGGCCCCGTCGACGTGACCCTCGCGCTCGCCGTCTCGAGCGACGCCTTCTTCTACCGCATCGGCGAGCTGCTGATGACCCGCAACGACAACCGTCCGGTCCTGCAGGACCAGGTCCGCCTGTTCGGCTTCGGCGCCGACACGGGCATCGATCTCCCCTTCGAGTTCGACGGGACCGTGCCCGATCGTGAGCTCAAGGCGCGCTACGCGCAGCTCGGGGTGATCACCGAGGACGAGGGGCGTGACTACTACACCGGCGACAACGTCCAGCTCGCGATCGGCCAGGGTCTGCTGTCGGCGTCCCCGCTCCACCTCGCGACCGGGTACGCCGCGATCGCGAACCGGGGCACCGTGTACCGCCCGGAGATCATCCGGGCCGTCTACGAGCCGGGGGTCCCCGACGCCGTGGAGCCGGGGTACGCCGACATCGCCCGGGCACGCTTCGCCGAGGAGCCCAACGTGGCCGGCGAGGTCGTGCGCCAGGTGCCGATGTCGAGCGAGATCCACACCGAGATCGACGACGGCCTCCGGCGCGTCGTCACCGGCCCGGGCACGTTCAGCGACCAGTACCACTCGACGACCGGGGAGAAGCTGTTCCGTCGGTACCCCCCTGAGGCGATCCCGGTCGCCGGCAAGACGGGCACCGCCCAGGGTTTCGAGAACTACCCGTGGAACGACTCGTCCGCGTTCGCCGCGTACAGCAAGGACCCCGAGCGACCGTTCACCGTCGCCGCGTACCTGGAGAAGAGCGGCTACGGGGCCTCCGCGGCGGGGCCGGTCGTGAAGTGCGTGTTCCTCCAGCTGTCGGGCATCACCCCGGCCGACCCGGTCGAGCTGTCGGATCCGCTCGACACGACGAACCTCGTGCCCGCACCGGAGAACCGCCTCGACGACACGTCGTGCTACGAGGGCGAGTTCGCCCCGTCCCTCGACCCGCTGGACTGAGGCGGCGTGACGAGCTTCCTCTCGCGCAAGCCGGACTCGGGTCTGGGCAACATCAAGGCGAGTCCGGCCGACCCGACCCGCAACATCGACTGGGTGCTGATGTCGGCCCAGCTGATGCTCACCGTCATCGGGTTCTTCGTCGTGTTCTCGACCTCGCGCACGCCGGCGATCGACCGGTTCTCCGACGAGTTCTTCTACGTCAACCGCCAGGTGATCTTCGCGATCGTCGCGGCGGTCGTGATGATCGTCGTGATGAGCGCGGACTACGAGTTCTGGAAGGACCGCGCCCGCTCGCTCTACACCCTGACGATCGCCTCCCTGGTCGTGCTGCTGCTGTTCGCGCGCCTCGGCGGGGGCAACGACCTGTTCTTCGACCTCGGCCCGATCAACGTGCAACCGGCCGAGCTGGCCAAGTTCACGACCCTGCTGATGCTCGCGGCGTTCCTCGCCGAGGAGCGCAGCGACGAGGTGTCGTACGCGCGCTTCCTCGGCGGGTTGATGATCGTCGGCGTGCCGGGGGTGCTGATCATCGTGCAGCCCGACCTCGGATCCGGTTCGGTCATCGTGTCGATCGCGATGGGGGTGCTGCTCGTCGCCGGCGCGAAGGCGCGCTACATCCTGGCGATCTCGTTCCTGTCGGTCGCCACGATCGCCGCCGCGTTCTTCGGGCGCCTCGTGAACACGTACCAGATCACCCGGATCAGGGTGCTGATCGACCCGGGAGCGGCGAGCCCGGACGACACCTACCAGGCGGACAACGCGATGCGCGCGCTCGGCACGGGCGGGATCTGGGGCAAGGGGTGGTTGCAGGGACCGCTGACGAACGACGGGAACATCCCGGTGATGTTCGCGGACTTCCCGTTCGCCGGGGTGGGGGAGCAGTTCGGTCTCGTCGGGTGCGCTCTGGTGCTGGCTCTCGTGGGGGTGTGCCTGGTGCGGATCTGGCGCATCGCGCACCTGTCGCGCGACCTGCTCGGCACCTACGTGTGCGCGGGGGTGTTCGTGATGCTGCTGTGGCAGACGTTCCAGAACGTGGGGATGACGCTGAAGATCATGCCGGTCACCGGGCTCCCGCTGCCGTTCATCAGCTACGGGGGGTCGGGCTTGATCGTCTACTTCGCGATGTTCGGTCTGGTGCAGTCGGTGCACATGCGTCGGATGCGGTGAGCCGCCCCCGCCCGGGGCCGGTCCGTCACGCCCCGTCGGACGGCCCGTACACTCGGTGCTCACGTGAGCGCGACACCCCGACTCCCTGATCTCTCGACGCCGAGTCGGTCACCGCTGTCCACACGTTCGATCCGCCCCATCACCCGATGCGGCGGTCCTCACACGTCAGTCGTCACCCGGTCGTCCGCCGACCCGGCGACGCCGCCGGAGCGCCGCGCCTGCCCGCGCCTCCGCGAGAAGGGACCCATCCGACATGAACGACGACCAACCCGCCTCCGAGGTGGCGACGCGATCCGACTCCGATCCGGGGGGCTCGTCCTCGTCGGGCGGGTCGCGCTCGGCACCCCCGCGGCGAGAGGGCGGGAGCGGCACGGCTGAGGCTCGCCGATCGCGCAGCGGCTCGGAGGGGCCCGTCGGCGGCGACGACCGCAACGACGTCGAGCTCCCCGAGAAGATCTCCGAGGGCCGCCCGTCGGCTGCCGCCGCCGAGAAGGCGCTCGTGCGCAAGCCGCGCATCGGCGACACGATGCCGATGCCGTCGTCGCCGCCTCCCGGGCCGGCGAGACCGCGAGGCGACGAGGCCGACGACCGTGACGACGGCGGCGGCGGAGGCGGGAAGCGTCGCCGACGTGGGGGCAAGGGCAAGCGAGGCGGCGGCCGCGGGGTCGACGACGGCGGCGAGGCGGCCGGCGACGCGGCGCGGACCGCGTCGAAGGGATCGAAGGGGTCCGCCGGCTCGGCGACGGAACCGACCGGCGCGCGCTCGAAGGGGCGCGGCTCGGGTCGCCGCGGCGAGGGCGACGGCCGCCGACGGGGGCGCGGCAAGGGACGTGAGCGCGACATCCGCGACGACGACCTGATCGAGCAGCGCAAGGGCCGCGAGCGCAACGGCAAGCCGATCGGGCGCTACTTCATGTGCGTCCAGGTCCGACCGGGGATGGCTCAGGTGGCGGTGCTGGAGGGACGCAACCTGATCGAGCACTACGTCAGCCGACCGGCCGACGACGTCGCGCAGATCCACGGGAACATCTACCTCGGCAAGGTGCAGAACGTGCTGCCCGGCATGGAGGCGGCCTTCGTCGACATCACCACCCCGAAGAACGCCGTGCTCTACCGCAGCGACGTCCAGTACGACCCGGGCGACATCGAGGTGAAGGGCAAGAACCCGCGCATCGAGGACATCTTGAAGAACAAGCAGATGATCCTCTGCCAGGTCACCAAGAACCCGATCGCGCACAAGGGCGCTCGCCTCACCCAGGAGATCTCGCTGCCCGGCCGCTTCGTCGTGCTCATCCCGAACTCCAAGACGTACGGCATCTCCAAGCGCCTGCCCGACGACGTCCGCAAGCGCCTGCGCGGCATCCTCGACCGGGTCAAGCCCGCCGAGCACGGCCTGATCGTGCGCACCGCCGCCGAGCACGCGACCGAGGACGAGCTCGTCGCCGACATGAGGGTCCTCCTCGCGCAGTGGGCCGACGTGGAGCGCAAGGCCGCGAAGGCGCAGCGCCCGACCCTGCTGTCGCGCGAGCCCGAGCTGGCCGTGCGCGTGATCCGCGAGGAGTTCAGCGCGGACTACCGCGGGGTGATGATCGACGACGCCGAGCTCCACGCCGAGGTCCGTGACTACGTGCAGGCGTTCAACCCCGAGCTCGCCGACCGCATCGAGCGCTACGACACCGACGCCGAGGGCCTCTCGGTGTTCGAGCGCTTCCACGTCCACGAGCAGGTGCACAAGGCCCTCGACCGCAAGGTCTGGCTTCCGTCGGGAGGGTCGCTGATCATCGAGCACACCGAGGCGCTGACCGTCATCGACGTCAACACGGGCAAGAACGTCGGCAAGTCGAACCTCGAGGAGACGGTGTTCCACAACAACATGGAAGCCGCGGAGGAGGTCGCGAAGCAGCTCCGGCTGCGCGACATCGGCGGGATCATCGTCATCGACTTCATCGACATGGAGATCAAGGACAACCGCGCCAAGGTCGTCGCCGTGCTGCGCGACGCGCTCGCCCGGGACAAGACCCGGTCCCAGGTGTTCGACATCGGCGAGCTCGGTCTCGTCGAGATGACGCGCAAGCGCATCGGCGAGGGCCTGCTGACCGAGTACAGCGAGATCTGCCCCGACTGCGACGGGCGCGGGGTGATCGTCGACTACGGGATGCTCGAGTGACCCGCGCCGACGCGCCGAGCTGAGCCGTCGCGGACCCGGTCGAGACCCGCTCCGCGCTTCGCCGATCCGAGCCGGGTCAGCCAGGGGGTTCGCCGGCGCGACCTCCAGCCACGACGGCGACACCCTGTTCGCCGACGTGCGGTCGTCGTCGGGCTGCTCGGTCGCCATCCGCGGCCCGTGGCAGCGCGGCCCGCTGCGAGCTCCGGGGCGCCGACCCCGTCCGCGACAGGGCGCGGCGGTGCGGCGGTCCTAGGATCCGTGGCATGCGCCTGGAGCTGACACCCGACGCCGCCGCCCTGCTCGAGCGGCGGGGTGGCACGATGTCGATCGACTTCATCCGTCCCACCGGTTGAGGCAAGGTCGCCGAGGTGTCGGTCGACACCAACGTCAGCGGGAAGAACCTCGCCCCGTACCGCACGCTCCGCCACGAGCGCTTCCGGATCCTGGTCGCGCCCCAGCTCGTGGGGATGGCCGAGGCGATGCGGATCGTCGCGTCCGGGCGGCTGTCCAAGAAGCTGAAGGTCGAGTTCTCACCGGTCGGTGGGGCCGACGAGTGCTGCCGCTAGCATCGCGAGTCGCTATGTACGCAATCATCGCTTCGGGCGGCAAGCAGGAAAAGGTCGCCGAGGGAGAACAGGTCCGTGTCGAGCTGCTCGACGGCGACGAGGGCAGCGACGTGTCGCTGCGCCCCGTGATGGTCGTCGACGGCGACACGGTGCTGTCCACTCCCGACGAGCTGTCCGGAGCCTCGGTGACGGGCCGCATCGTCGGTCGCACCACGGGCCCGAAGATCAACGGGTTCACCTACAAGAACTCACGCAACGAGAGCCGTCGGTACGGCCATCGCCAGAAGTACCACATGGTCGAGATCACCTCGATCGCGACGAGCTGAGCCAGGAGGCACGACATGTCCAAGACCAAGGGCGGCGGTTCCACCCGCAACGGCCGCGACTCCAACGCCCAGCGCCTCGGCGTGAAGGCCTTCGACGGTGAGCAGATCCACGCCGGATCGATCATCGTCCGCCAGCGCGGCACCCGGTTCCACCCGGGCCACAACGTCAAGATCGGCAAGGACGACACCCTGTTCGCCACGGCGAACGGCGCGGTCAAGTTCGGCTCCCGCAAGGGCCGCAAGGTCGTCGACATCCTGACGGCCGACGTCGACGCCTGACGCACCCGCCGCCCCCGTCCGGGCCGGCTCCCACGATCTGCGAACGCCCCGACCGAACGGTCGGGGCGTTCGTCGTCGTGAGGGCGGGCGAGCGGGTCGCACCCGCCTCGGCTCGCACCTCGCCGGGGCGCATCGCCGCCGGGGCTCGTCCCCGGGGCGATGCGTCCCGACGGCGCGTCAGAGAGCGGCTTTGAGCTCGTCGAGGTTGCGGTTGAGCTGGTCGGGGAGGCGATCCCCGAACCGGGCGAAGTGGTCGCGGATCTGGGGGACCGCCTGCTTCCATCCCTCGGTATCGACCGACAGGATGGCGTCGAGGTCGTCGGCGTCGATGTCGAGGCCGTCGAGGTCGAGGGCGCCGTCCTTCGGCAGCTTGCCGATCGGGGTGTCGACGGCCTCGGCGGTGCCGTCGCAGCGCTCGAACACCCACTTGAGCACCCGGCTGTTCTCGCCGAACCCCGGCCACAGGAAGCGGCCTTCGTCGTCACGCCGGAACCAGTTGACGAAGAAGATCTTCGGGAGCTTGGCCTCCTCGGTGCGATCCGTCATCGAGAGCCAGTGGGCGAAGTAGTCGCCGTAGTTGTAGCCGCAGAACGGCAGCATCGCCATCGGGTCGAAGCGCAGCTCGCCCTGGACCCCCTCGGCCGCCGCGGTCTTCTCCGACGCCATGATCGAGCCGAGGAACACGCCGTGCTCCCAGTCGTCGGCCTCGGTGACCAGCGGCACGGTCGTGCGACGACGACCACCGAAGAGGATCGCCGAGATCGGCACGCCCCGTGGGTCCTCCCACTCGTCGGCCGCCGAGGGGCACTGGTCGGCCGGGGCGGTGAAGCGGGCGTTGGGGTGCGCTGCGGGGGTGTCGTGCTCGGGGTTCCAGGGGTTCCCCTTCCAGTCGGTCGCGCGTGCCGGCGGGTCCTCGGTCATCTCCTCCCACCACACGTCGCCGTCGTCGGTGAGCGCGGTGTTGGTGAAGATGCAGTTGCCCCAGAGCGTTTCCATCGCGTTGTGGTTCGTCTCGTGGCTCGTGCCGGGAGCGACACCGAAGAAGCCGGCCTCGGGGTTGATCGCCCGCAGCTGGCCGTCCTCGCCGAACTTCATCCAGCAGATGTCGTCGCCGATGGTCTCGGCGGTCCAGCCGGGGATGGTCGGCACGAGCATCGCGAGGTTCGTCTTGCCGCACGCCGAGGGGAACGCGCCGGCGATGTACTTCGATTCGCCGTCGGGGTTCGTCAGCTTCAAGATGAGCATGTGCTCGGCCAGCCACCCGTCGTCGCGGGCCATCACCGAGGCGATGCGCAGCGCGAAGCACTTCTTGCCGAGCAGGGCGTTGCCGCCGTAGCCGGACCCGTAGGACATGATCTCGCGCGTCTCGGGGAAGTGGACGATGTACTTGTTGTCGGCGTCGCAGGGCCACGGCACGTCGGTGTCTCCCTCGTCGAGCGGGGCGCCGACGGAGTGCAGGCAGGGCACCCACTCGCCGTCGTCGCCGAGCACGTCGAGGGCGCCCTGGCCCATCCGGGTCATGATCCGCATGTTCGTCGCGACGTAGGCCGAGTCCGTCAGCTGCACGCCGATGTGCGCGATGTCGGAGCCGAGCGGTCCCATCGAGAACGGGACGACGTACATCGTGCGGCCCTTCATCGAACCGCTGTACAAGCGGCGCATCTCGGCGCGCATCTCCGAGGGGTCGCGCCAGTTGTTGTTCGGTCCGGCGTCGGACTCCTCCGTCGAGCAGATGAAGGTGCGGTCCTCGACCCGGGCCACGTCACCGGGATCGGAGTGCGCCCAGTAGCTGTTCGGGCGCTTCGCCTCGTCCAACTTGGTGAACGTGCCGGCGTCGACCAGCTCCTGCGCCAGGCGCTCGTACTCCTCGGCGCTCCCGTCGCACCAGTAGATGTCGGCCGGCTGCATGACGCTGGCCCACTCCTTGACCCAGTCCTTCAGCCGCTGGTTGCTCGTCGTACCGCTCATCGTCGCTCCTCGTTCACCTCGCAGCGCACCCTGCGCGCTCGTGAACGCCACAGCGTAGGCAACGCGACACGAACCCGACCCGCTGGGCCGGGCTGTAATCGCTTCCATCCGCCGTTCCGATGGGCCCATCGGAGATTCCGATCGCCGTCGGCGTGCGGATCGCTTCGAGCGATCGCAGCTCGGAGGCGGACGGGTCAGTGGATGCCGGGGGTCCCCATGTCGACCTCGGAACCGAGGCGCAGGTGGGTCGCGCGCCCGACGTCGTCGAGGTCGAAGATCACCCGCTGGCCCTGGCGGACCATCCGGAAGATCGACCCGTCGAGCGCGCCGGGAGCCAGCTCGTAGTCGGCGAGGTCGGTGTCGGTCATGATCAGACCGTCACCGGTGGCGGGATCGTAGGCCTTGATGACGCCCTGCATGATCGGGCGGCTCAGCCGGCCTTGGCGATCTTGCCCGACTTGATGCACCCGGTGCAGACGTTGACGCGCTTGGTGGCGCCGTTGACCGATGCCCGCACGCGCTGGATGTTGGGGTTCCAGCGCCGCTTCGTCCGGCGGTGCGAGTGGGAGACCGACATGCCCCACGACGGGCCCTTGCCACACACTTCACACTTGGATGCCATCATCTTCTCCTGGTGCATTCGGTTCGAACAGCCATCTGAGGCTAGCGGTGCATCGCCACCGTGCAACCGGATGGAGCCGTCGCCCTACACTTCCGTGCCGTGCCCACCCTCGAGCGGTTCGACGCCGCAGCGCTGCGCGACCTCGTCACGACCTTCCGCGACGCAGTCGTCGCGCACGCCGCGGCACTGAACCGGCTGAACGTGTACCCGGTCCCCGACGGCGACACGGGCACGAACATGTCGCGGACCCTGCAGGCCGTCGTCGACGAGATGGACCCCATCGCCCCCGACGACCTGGAGGCCACTTGCGACGCCATCAGCCACGGGTCGCTGATGGGCGCGCGCGGCAACAGCGGCGTCATCCTCAGCCAGATCATGCGCGGCATCGCGGCGACCATGAGGAGCGACGACGAGGCGCGCGGAGATCGTGGTGGACGCTTCGCCGACGCGCTGCAGGCGGCGTCGACGGGGGCCGACCAGGCCGTGATGAAGCCGATCGAGGGGACCATCCTAACCGTCGTGCGGAAGAGCGCCGAGGCGGCTCGCGACGCCTCCGACGGCGGCGGCACCCTGCTCGAGGTCGTGCAGGCGGCCCACGCCGCGGGTCGTGAGGCCCTCGCGAACACCCCCGAGCAGCTCGCGGTGCTGAAGGAGGCCGGGGTGGTCGACGCCGGGGGAGCGGGCTACCTGCTCCTGCTCGACGCCGCGCTCCACGTCGTGGACGGCGTCCCGCTGCCCGAGCCCGACGACTCCGCCGGGCCGACGCCCGACGCCGCCACGCGGTCGGCGACGCGCCCGATGTCGGACGTCGGCGGCGAGCTCGACGTGAGCGAGCTGCGGTACGAGGTGATGTACTTCCTCGACCTCGACGACGACCGGCTCGAGGACTTCCGCCGGGGCTGGGCCTCGATCGGGGACTCGATCGTCGTCGTCGGCGGCGACGGCCTCTACAACTGCCACGTCCACACCAACGACGTCGGCGCCGCGGTCGAGGTCGCCCTCGACCTCGACGGACGACCCCGCCAGATCCGCGTCACCGACCTGTTCGAGGAGGTCGACGAGGAGCACGCACGGCGTGAGGCGCAGATGGGCTCCTCGACCCGGGAGGTGGCCGGCCGCCGCCGACCCGGTGCCGGCGCCGGCCTGCCGCCGGTCACGACCGCCGTCGTCGCGGTGTGCTCCGGCGACGGCCTCGTCGAGCTGTTCGGCCAGCTCGGCGTGCAGGGCGTCGTCACCGGGGGTCAGACGATGAACCCGTCGACCGCCGAGCTGCTCGACACCGTCGAGCACGTGAACGCCCGCCAGGTGGTCGTGCTCCCGAACAACAAGAACATCGTCCCGGTGGCCGAGCAGGTCGATGCGCTGACCGACAAGTCCGTCGTCGTCGTCCCGACGACGTCGATGCCCGAGGGGCTCGCGGCGCTGATCGTGTACGACCCCGAGGCGACCGGTGAGGAGAACCGTGCGACGATGGCGGCTGCGTCGTCATCGGTGACGACCGGCGAGGTCACCCGTGCCGTGCGCGACACCACGGCCGAGGTCGGCCCGGTCAGCGAGGGCGACTGGATCGGCCTGGTGCGCGGCGACGGCATCGTCGCGTGCGACGCCTCGCTGCCGAGCGCCGTCACCTCCCTGCTCGACGTGGTCGTCGACGACCACGCGGAGCTGGTCACGATCATCACCGGCGCGGAGGCCGAGGCGGCGACCACCGAGGGGATCGCGGCCTGGCTCGCCGACCACCACGCCGCCGTCGAGGTCGAGGTCCACCACGGAGGCCAACCCCTCTACCCGTACCTCGTCGGCGTCGAGTAGCCCGGCGCCGCTCCCGGGCGAGGCGGAGCGCAGCCGTCCCTCCCGGCGCCCGTCGTGCCTAACGTGGCGAGGATGAGCGGGTCGATCACCTCGCGCGAGCTGGCGGCGATCCCGATCGAGCGGCTGCACGGCGTCGGACCGAAGAAGCGCGAGGCGCTCGAGCAGCTCGGGATCGAGAACGTGCTCGACCTCGTGACGACCTACCCCCGCCGGTGGGTCGATCGCAGCCGCGAGGCGCGCATCGCGGATCTCGTGCCCGGTGAGGAGGCGCTGGTCATCGCGACGGTCCGCTCGGCTCGCGCACGCACGACGCGCAACCGGCGCTCGATGCTGAACGTCACGGTCGGCGACGACTCGGGTCGCCTCGACCTCGTGTTCTTCAACCAGGCGTGGCGATCCCGCCAGCTCACCGAGGGCCTCCAGGTCGCCCTCTTCGGCACGGCCGGCACCTACCGGGGCGGGCTGCAGATGGCGAACCCGATCGTCGACCTGATCGGGGACCGGACCGGGCGGATCGTCCCCATCTACCCCCAGAGCGAGAAGGCCCGGGTGAGCACGTGGGAGATCGCCGCCTGGGTCGAGGAGTCGTTGCGGCGGTGCGCGGAGCGCGGGATCGCCGACCCCGTCCCCGCAGCGGTGCGCGAGCGGCACCGCCTCGTCGACCGCGAGCGGGCGCTGCACGACATCCACCTGCCCGAATCGATCCGCGACAAGGAGATCGCCCGGCACCGGCTGGCGTTCGACGAGCTGCTGCGCGTGCAGCTCGTGCTCGTGGCGCGCAAGCGACGGATGGAGCGCGACGCTCGCGGGATCGCGCACGCCGATGGCGGCGAGCTCGCGCAGCGGTTCCGCGCGTCGCTGCCGTACCCGCTCACCGGAGCCCAGGAGCGGGTGATCGCGGAGATCGGCGAGGATCTCGCCGCGCCGCATCCGATGCACCGCCTGCTGCAGGGCGACGTCGGCGCCGGCAAGACCGTCGTCGCGGTGGCCGCGATGCTGCGGGCGGTGGAGGGCGGGCACCAGGCCGCTCTCATGGCGCCCACCGAGGTGCTCGCGGAGCAGCACGCGGTGGGGATCTCGCGCCTGCTCGACGGCGTCGTGGTGCCCGACCCGGCGAACCTGTTCGGCGACCGCCCGCTGCGCGTCGAGCTGCTGACGAACCGGGTGTCCGGGGCGGAGCGCACGAGCGTGCTGGCCGGGCTGGCCGACGGCACGGTCGACCTCGCGATCGGCACCCACGCCCTGATCCAGGAGAAGGTGGACTTCGCCTCGTTGGGCGTCGTCGTCGTCGACGAGCAGCACCGCTTCGGCGTCGAGCAGCGCGCCGCGCTGCGCGACCGGACCGCTTCCGGTCCGACCCCCGACACGCTGGTGATGACGGCGACGCCGATCCCGCGCACCGCGGCGATGACGGTCTACGGCGACCTCGACGTCAGCGTGCTCGACGAGCTGCCCCCCGGCCGGACCCCGATCGCGACGCGCTGGGCGAACGGGCCGCTGCTCGAAGCCGAGGCCTGGGCCGACGTCCGCGACCAGGTCGCGGCCGGTCGGCAGGCCTACGTCGTGTGCCCGCTGATCGACGAGAGCGACAAGCTCGAGGCCGCGTCCGCCCTCGAGACCCACGAGCGGCTGGCGCACGACGAGCTGTCCGGGATGCGGCTCGGGCTCCTCCACGGCCGACTGCCGTCGGCGGAGAAGGAGGCCACGATGGACTCGTTCCGCTCGGGCGAGCTCGACGTGCTCGTCGCGACCACGGTCATCGAGGTCGGCGTCGACGTCGCGAACGCGACCGTGATGGTGATCCTCGACGCCGACCGGTTCGGCATCGCCCAGCTCCACCAGCTGCGCGGACGAGTCGGGCGCGGTGAGCACGCCTCGATGTGCTGGCTGGTGACCCGCGACATCGAGGACGGGAGCCCGCGGGTCGAGGCGCTGGTGGCGTCGACGGACGGCTTCGAGCTCGCCGAGGTCGACCTCGACCTGCGTGGCGGGGGGACGCTGATGTCGACGTCGCAGAAGGGTCGCAGCGACCTCAAGCTGGCGTCGCTGCGGCGGGACCGCTCGCTGGTGGAGGACGCCCGGCGCGCCGCGTTCGAGCTCGTCGACGCCGACGACGAGCTCGCCGGGCACCCGCTCCTGGCCGACGAGCTCGATCTGGTGTTCAGCGACCGCGACGAGGAGTTCCTCGCCCGGGGCTGACGGTACGGTCGCGGCGATGAGCGATGTCCCCTCCGCCCCGAGCGACCTGCCCGACGACGAGCTGCGCTGGCTCGAGGACGTCGAGGGCGACGACGCCCTCGCCTGGGTCCGGGAGCGCAACGAGCGCGCCGAGGCGGAGCTGTTCGGGACCGACGACTTCGAGCGGATCCGCGCCGACACCCTCGACGTGCTCGAGGCCGACGACCGCATCGCCCACCCGTCGCGCCACGGCGACGTGGTGCACAACTTCTGGACCGACTCCGAGCACCGCCGGGGCCTGGTTCGGCGGACGAGCTGGGACGACTACCGCGCCGGCGAGCCCGACTGGGAGACGGTGCTCGACATCGACGCCCTGTGCGCCGAGGAAGGCGAGTCGTGGGTGTTCCACGGCTCGAGCACCCGCCGACCCGACCGGCGGCGCGCCCTCGTCGACCTGTCGCCCGGCGGCTCCGACGCGTCGGTGACCCGGGAGTTCGATCTGGTCGAGAAGCGGTTCGTCCCCGAGTCGGAGGGCGGGTTCACGCGGCCCCTCGCGAAGGGCGGCCTGACGTGGATCGACGACGACACCGTGTACGTGACCAACGACTTCGGTCCGGGGAGCCTGACCCGGTCCGGGTACCCGCGCGCCGTGCGACGGTGGCGGCGGGGGACCCCGATCGAGGAGTCCGAGATCGTGTACGAGGGCGAGGAGTCCGACGTCGCCGTCGGCGTCTCGGTGTCGGACGTCCCCGGCCACCGGCACCACGTGGTCGAGCGGGCTCCGGACTTCTTCACCTCGCGCACGGCGATCCTGCGCGGCACCGAGTGGGTGGAGGTCGACGTCCCCGACGACACCGAGGTGAGCGTCCACGAGCGGTGGATCTTCGTCTCGCCGCGCTCGGATCTGGAGCTCGCCGGTTCGACCTTCCCCGGCGGATCGCTGATCGTCGCCGACCTCGACGCGTTCCTCTCCGGGACGCCCGCGCCCACCGCGCTGTTCGCACCGACCGACACCCGGTCGCTGTCGGGGTTCGCCTGCACCCGCCACCACGTCGTGCTCGACGTCCTCGACGACGTCCGCGACGTCCTGTCGGTGGCCACCCCACCCGACGGTGACGGCGGGCCGTGGACGATCCAGCCGATCGCCGGCGCACCCGACGTGTGGACGGCGTCCGCGAGCGCGGTCGACCCGGCCGAGCGCGACGACGTGTGGATCGTCGGCACCGACTTCACCACGCCCGAGACCCTGTCCGTCCTCGACGTCGCCGAGCCCGACGCGCGGCCGGCCGTGCTGCGCCGGTCCCCGCACCGCTTCGACGCCGACGACGTGGAGATCGAGCAGCACTTCGCGTCCAGCGCGGACGGGACGCGCGTCCCCTTCTTCGTGGTCGGGACGCGCGCCGCCCTCGCCGAGTCCGACGGCGACCGACCCACGCTGCTGACCGGCTACGGGGGGTTCGAGGTGCCGCGCCTCGCCGCGTACTCCGCGGTGATCGGGCGGTCGTGGATCGTCGACGGCGGGGTCTACGCGGTCGCGAACATCCGTGGCGGAGGCGAGTACGGCCCGGCGTGGCACCGCGCCGGGCTGCGTGAGAGACGCCCGCGCGTCTACGAGGACTTCGAGGCCGTCGCCCGCGCGCTCGTCGATCGCGGGACCACCTCAGCGCCGAGGCTGGGGATCTCCGGGGGCAGCAACGGGGGGTTGCTCGTCGGCAACATGTACGTGCGGACCCCGGAGCTGTTCGGGGCGGTCGTGTGCCAGGTCCCGCTGCTCGACATGGCGCGGTACCACCTGCTGCTGGCGGGAGCGTCGTGGATGGCCGAGTACGGCGACCCCGACGAGCCCGACGACTGGTCGTACCTGCGGGGCTACTCGCCGTACCACCTGGTCGACCCCGACGTCGAGCACCCGCCGATCCTGCTGACGACCTCCACCCGAGACGACCGGGTGCACCCCGGTCACGCCCGCAAGATGGCTGCGCTGCTCGAGTCGATGGGCAAGGACGTCACCTACTGGGAGAACATCGAGGGCGGCCACGGCGGTGCGGCCGACGCCCGTCAGCAGGCGACGATGCAGGCCCTCGTCCTCGGCTTCCTGCGCGATCGCCTCATGGACCGGTGACGGTGGCGATCGGACGGCTCGTCGACCGGCGGCGTCGCGCCGCGGACCGGGGAGCTCGCACCGCGGACCGGGTAGCTTGCGCGGGGTGCGACGCCAGGACAAGGCCGACCGGATCGGGGAGATCCTCGACGAGCTCCACCCCGACCCCCCGGTCCCGCTCGACCACACGAGCCCGTACACCCTCCTGGTCGCCGTCGCCCTCTCGGCGCAGACCACCGACAAGAAGGTGAACGAGGTGACGCCCGAGCTGTTCGCCGTGGCGGACACCCCGGAGAAGATGGCGGCGCTGGACCCCGACGAGATCCTCCGCCACATCCGCCAGATCGGCCTCGCGCCGACGAAGGCGAAGAACCTGTGGACGATGGCGAACCAGATCGTCGACCGTGGGGGAGAGGTGATCGGTGACTGGGAGTTCCTCGAGTCGCTCGCCGGGGTCGGCCACAAGACCGCGTCGGTCGTGATGGGCGGGTGCTTCGACGAGCCCGCGTTCGCCGTCGACACCCACATCCACCGCCTCGCGGCCCGGTGGGGGTTGTCGAACGGGTCGAGCGTCGAGCGGACCGAGCGCGACCTGAAGGCGGTGTTCCCGAAGGAGACCTGGAGCCGACGTCACCTGCAGATCATCTACTTCGGGCGCGAGCACTGCCCCGCTCGCCGTCACGACCTGTCGACGTGCCCGATCTGCAGCTGGGCCGCCACGAAGAAGCGGATCCTCGCCGAGTCCGGCCGCTGAGCCGGGTCGTCGCTCACCAGTCGGGGCGCCCGTCGGACTCGATGTCGGACTCCTCCAGCACGAGGTCCCAGCGGTCGAGGCAGTCCTCGCAGCGGTACGCGACCACGTCACCCTCCTCCCACGCCCCGTCCTCGGCGGGCGCCGTCAGCAGGAAGCACCGTCCGCCGCAGTCGATGCACGTGATCTGCGGGGGAGGGGCGAACATCGGGCCATCATGGCCCGGTCCGCGTACAGTGCGACGATGCGCGTGATCGCAGGAGAGCTCGGAGGTCGCAAGCTCGTCTCCCCGGACGGGACCTCGACCCGACCGACCACCGACCGGGTCCGCGAGGCCGTGTTCAACGCCCTCGGGTCGTCGGGGATCCTCGTCGACGCCGTGGTGGCCGACCTCTACGCGGGGACGGGGGCCGTGGGGATCGAGGCGATCTCGCGCGGCGCGGCCCACTGCACCTTCGTCGAGCGCGACCGCGCCGCGCTGCGCGCCCTCGACGGCAACCTCGCCAACCTCGACCTCGGCGGTCGCAGCCGGGTGGTGCGATCGGACGCGATGGCGGTGGCGGGTGCGATCGACGTCGACATCGTGTTCGCCGACCCTCCCTACGACTTCGACGCGTGGGACCGGTTGATGGCCTCGATCCGTGCTCCCTTCGTCGTGGCCGAGGCCGGCCGGTCGGTCGACGAGCGACCCGGGTGGACGCTGACGCGCTCCAAGCGCTACGGCCGCACCTGGGTCAGCTTCCTCGAGCGCGAGGGGGTGGCGGCGTGAGCCGCGTGCTCTACCCGGGCAGCTTCGACCCGCTCCACCTCGGCCACCTCGACGTGATCGAGCACGCCCGGGAGCTGTTCGGCGAGGTGGTGGTGGCCGTGCTGCACAACCACGCGAAGGACTCGGGGATGTTCCACGTCGACGAGCGCGTCGAGATGGCGCGCACGGCGGTCTCCCACCTGAGCGGGGTGAGCGTGAGCGAGCACGCCGGGCTCGCCGTGCAGGCCGCCGAGGCGACCGGGTCCGACTTCGTGGTGAAGGGCCTGCGGACCCCGGGCGACTTCGAGATCGAGCAGCAGATGGCGCACATGAACCACTCGGCGGCGGGGGTGCGGACCGTGTTCCTGCCGTGCCGGCCCGACCTCGCGTTCGTCAGCAGCCGCTTCGTGCGCGAGATCGCCAAGTACGGTGGGGACGTCGCGCACCTCGTGCCACGTGTCGTCGCCGACGCACTGGCCGAGCGATTCGACGGCAGCGAGCAGAACCGAGCACCCCGATGACCTACGACCAGACCGACGGAGACGGCTACGACGACGTCGTCGACGACGACGACTACTCCGAGGTCGACGATCACGGCAACTACGTCGGCGACGCCGAGACCCTCCTGAGGCGAGCGATCGACATCGTCGCGACCGCGCCCACGATGCCGCTGTCGTCGTCGCCGCGCATCGACCGCGACGAGATCATCGAGCTGCTCGAGGAGTCGCTCAACCGGCTGCCCGATGAGCTTCGCCAGGCCCGCTGGATGCTCAAGGAGCGCCAGGAGTTCGTGTCCAAGACGCGCCGGGAGGCCGACGAGCTGCTCGAGGCCGCTCGCGTGCGAGCCGAGCGCATGGTGCAGCGCACCGAGGTCGTGCGCGCCGCGGAGCAGCGCGCCCGCCAGGTGATGGAGACCGCCGAGGCCGACTCGCGCCGGCTCAAGCACGAGACCGAGGACTTCCTCGACCAGCGGCTGGGGTCGTTCGAGATCCTCCTCGACAAGTTGGGCAAGACGGTCCACGCCGGCCGCCACCGCCTGTCGATCGGCAGCGCCGAGGCGGTCGGCCAGGAACCCGTCGAGAACGAGTCCAACCCGTTCTTCGACCAGGAGGCCTGACCCGGCCGTAGGCTCGGAGCCATGGCCGAGTCGAGCGCGCCACGTGCGCTGCGCGTGAACGCCCTGGAGCTGCTGCGCCAGCCGGGGACGATCCGCGAGATCGAGGTGAGCGCGCCGGGAGACGAGCTCGACGTCGATCACGAGGCGCTCGACGGCGACGTGGTCGTCGGGGTGCGGCTCGAGTCGCTGACCGACGGCATCACGGTCCGCGGGGCGGTGGTCGTGCCCTGGTCGCGCCCGTGCCGGCGCTGCCTGACCGACCTCGCCGGCGAGTCGGTGGCCGAGGTCGACGAGCTGTACCAGGTGGAGCTGATCGACGAGGAGGCGTTCGAGATCGTCGACAACCAGCTCGATCTCGCGCCGATGGCGCGCCAGTCGGCCCTGCTGGAGCTCGACGACGAGCGCGTCTGCCGGGTGGACTGCGCCGGGTTGTGCCCCGAGTGCGGCGCGGACCTGAACGTCACCGCCTGCGGGTGCGACACCGAGGTGCGCGACGACCGGTGGGCGGCTCTCGACGGCCTCGTGCTCGACGACTGAGCCGACCGGCCGGTCGCGGGCCCGGCGTCCCCGGGGGAGCGGGTTGGAGGACGCGACCGCGCCGATAACGTGATGCGGCCCCGACGACCGACGACTGAGCCCCCACACCGGTCGAGACGGAGAGAACGAGAGCGATCATGGCTGTCCCGAAGAAGAAGATGTCGAAGATGAAGACGCGCAGCCGCCGGGCGAGCGCGTGGCAGCTCAAGGCTCCGGCGCGCAGCGTCTGCCCGCGGTGCAGCGCGGCCAAGATCCCGCACACGGTCTGCCCGTCGTGCGGTTGGTACCGCGACCGTCACGTCATCGACGTCGACTGAGATCTGACCGAACGCCCACGATGCTCCCGGTCGCCGTCGATGCGATGGGCGGCGACGACGCACCCGCCCCGAACGTGGCGGGTGCCCACGCCGCGGTCGGGGACGGCATCCCCGTCGTCCTGGTCGGCCCTCCCGACCTCGAGGGTCGGCACGCGCCCGACGGCTCGGTCATCGACCTGATCGAGGCGTCCGAGGTCATCGGGATGTACGACGACCCGGCCGCGGGGGTCCGTCGCAAGAAGGACTCGACCCTGGTGCGCGCCGCCGAGGCCGTGCGCGACGGGCGCGCCGGGGCGATGATCTCGGCGGGCAACACCGGTGCGACGATGGCGTCGGCCCTGCTGCGGATGGGCCGCATCCCCGGGGTCAAGCGCCCGGCGATCGCGACTCCGATCCCGGTGCCCGGGTCGACCCCGACCGTGCTCCTCGACGCCGGGGCCAACGCCGAGGTGCAACCCGACTGGCTCGTCCAGTTCGCGATCATGGGCTCGATCTACGCCCGCCACCGCTTCGACATCGACCGGCCCCGGGTCGGGCTGCTGTCGATCGGGGAGGAGCCCTCGAAGGGCGACAACCTGCGCAAGGAGACCCACGACCTCCTCGTGCGGACGGACGGCATCGACTTCGTCGGCAACGTCGAGGGACGCGACGTGATGAGCGATTCTCTCGACGTGTGCGTGACGGACGGCTTCACGGGCAACGTCGTGCTGAAGACCCTCGAGGGCGGGATGAAGACGGTCATCGCCGCGCTGCTCGAGGCGTTCTCGCAACCCGAGTACGCCGCGCCGGCCGAGGCGCTGATGCCGGCGCTGCTGCCGCTGCACCGCTCGCTCGATCCCGACACCTACGGGGGCGCCACCCTGCTCGGCGTCGACGGCGTGTGCATCATCGCCCACGGGTCGTCGGGCGCGGACGCGATCCGCAACGGGATCGGGGTGGCGCGCGACATGGTCGAGCACGACGTCACCGCCGAGATCGCCGCCGCGATCCGCCCCGGCGGCGGCCGGTAAGCTGGGGCGATGCCAGGGGACACAGACGCGCCGGACGGTCCGATCAGTCGGGAGGAGATCCTCGCGATCGTGAAGGACCGCCTGGCGGACATCCTCGAGATCGAGCCGTCGACGATCTCGGAGGGGGACTCCTTCGTCGACGACCTCGACGCCGACTCCCTCGCGCTGATCGAGCTCGTCGAGTCGCTCGAGGAGCAGATCGGCGAGCGGACGTCCGGATTCCGCATCGACGACGAGGACCTCGAGGACCTGAAGACGGTGCGCGACGCCGTCGACTACGTGCACGAGCGCACGCGCACCTCCTGATCGAGGTGAGCCTCGCAGCGCTCGCCGAACGCCTCGGGCACACCTTCGAGCGTCCCGAGCTGCTCGACCGGGCCCTCGCCCACCGCTCCTGGTGCGCGGAGAACGGGGCGGTCGAGAGCAACGAGCGCCTGGAGTTCCTCGGCGACGCCGTGCTCGGGTGGGCGGTGGCCGACATCGTGTACGGCGACCACCCGGAGGTCGACGAGGGGCGGCTCTCGCTGCTGCGGATCGGGGTCGTGAACGCCGGTGCCCTCGCGACGGTCGCGACGACGCTCGGTCTGGGTGACCACGTGAAGCTCGGCAAGGGCGAGGCGGCCGGTGGGGGAGCGGCGAAGCCGTCGATCCTGTCGGACACGTTCGAGGCGGTGCTCGGGGCGGTCTACCTCGACGGCGGTGCCGAGGCGGCCCACGCCCTCGTCCACCGCCACGTCGCGCCGCTGATCGAGCAGGTGGAGGCGGGCCGGGTGCGTCGTGACCCGAAGACGGAGCTGCAGGAGCTGTGCGCGCGGCGGGGGACGGGCGCGCCGTCGTACGCGGTCACCTCGACCGGGCCCGATCACGCCAAGCGGTTCGCCGCCGAGGTGTCCGTCGACGGCGAGGTGGTCGGTCGGGGCGAGGCGACGTCGAAGAAGGGTGCCGAGCAGGTGGCGGCGACGGCGGCGACGGACGCCCTCGGCTGATGCCGGAGCTGCCCGAGGTCGAGACCGTCCGGCGCGGCCTCGCACGCCACGTGGTCGGTCGGCGCATCGACGACGTCGAGGTCGGTCGCGATCGGGTCGTTCGACGCACCTCGCGCGACGCTCTCGTCCACGGCCTGCGCGGAGCGACCGTCACGGACGCCGACCGACGGGGCAAGTACCTGCTCCTCGGCCTCGACACGGGCGACGCCGTGATGATCCACCTGCGGATGAGCGGCCAGGTGCTGCTCGCGAGCAGCGGCTCCGAGCGCCCGCTCCACACCCACGTCGTGATGCACCTCGACGACGGTCGCGAGCTGCGCTTCGTCGACCCGCGGACCTTCGGCGAGGTCGTCGTCTACGACCCGGCGCGCATCGACGTCGAGCTGCCGGGGGTCGCCCGACTCGGGGTCGACCCCGTCGCCGAGCCCTTCGAGCGTGCCCACCTGCGCCGGATCGTGCGCGGCACGCGGCGTGCGCTCAAGCCCTTGCTGCTCGACCAGCACGTCATCGCGGGGATCGGCAACATCTACGGCGACGAGATCCTCCACCGGGCGCGGCTGCGTCCCCACCGCGCCGCCTCGTCGATCGACGCGGCAGCGACGTGGCGACTCCACGCAGCCGTCGTCGACGTCCTCTCCGACGCGATCGACGCGGGCGGGTCGACGCTCGGCGACGCGCAGTACGTCGACGTCGCCGGCGCCGGCGGCTCGTACCAGCACGAGCACCGCGTCTACGGGCGCACCGGCGAGCGCTGCTCGACGTGCGGGCGCGGGTGGATCCGGCGCATCGTGAGCGCGGGCCGCAGCACCCACTTCTGCCCGTGGTGCCAGCGGTGACCGCGACGGGGGATCCGTCGTGACCGATGTCGGTGCGGGGTCGCCCGACGGCTCGCGCCCGACGGTTACCCTGGATGCGCCGTGTTCCTGAAGAGCCTCGCCCTGAAGGGCTTCAAGTCGTTCGCCGACTCCACGACGATGGAGCTCGAACCCGGGGTCACCGTCGTGGTCGGCCCGAACGGGTCGGGCAAGTCCAACGTCGTCGACGCGATGGCGTGGGTGCTCGGCGCCCAGGCGCCCAAGGCCGTGCGCAGCCAGAAGATGGACGACGTGATCTTCGCCGGCACCGCCTCGCGCCCCGCGCTCGGGCGAGCCGAGGTGAGCATCACGATCGACAACTCCGACGGCACCCTCGGGGTGGAGCTCAGCGAGATCACGATCACCCGGATCCTGTTCCGCACCGGCGAGTCGGAGTACATGATCAACGGCGTCGGGTGCCGCCTGCTCGACGTCCAGGAGCTGCTCTCCGACGCCGGCGTCGGTCGCCAGCAGCACGTCATCGTCAGCCAGGGCCAGATCGACGCGGTGCTCAACGCTCGCCCCGAGGATCGACGGGCGATCATCGAGGAGGCCGCGGGCGTCCTCAAGTTCCGCAGGCGCAAGGAGAAGGCGCAGCGTCGCCTCGACGCGACCGAGGCCAACCTGCTGCGCGTCCAGGACCTGCTGCGCGAGGTGCGGCGCCAGCTCCGCCCGCTCGAGCGCCAGGCCAAGGCCGCCGAGCGCCACGGGACGCTCGTCGTCGAGCTGCGCGAGCTGAGGACCTTCGTCGCCGGGCGTCAGATCGCGAGCCTGCGGTCGAGCCTGGAGGCGATCGCGGCGACCAAGTCGGAGTCGTCGGGTGCCGAGCGCGAGCTGAAGGGCGAGCTGGCCGCCCTCGACGCCGCGGTCGTGGCGCTCGAGTCGCAGCTGTCCGCCCGTGGCGCGAGCGACATCGGCGACCGACTGGTGCGCGTCGAGCAGCTCCGCGAGCGCGCCCGGGGCCTCTCGGCCGTGCTGGCCGAGCGCAGGAGATCGCTCGAGCGCGACAAGGGGCAGCTGCTCGACGCCGACGTGGTCGCCAACCTCGAGGCCGAGGCGGCTCGGCTCGCCGCCGAGCTGAGCGACGTCGTGGCCGAGCTCGCGACCTTCGCGCCGGCCGCCGCCGAGCTCGCCGCCGAGGAGGAGGCGTTCCGCACCGAGCGCGACGAGGCGCTCGAGCGCGACGGTGATCGATCCTCCACCCTCGCCGCCAGCGCGGCGGCCGAGGTGCGCGGCGAGGCGCGCTCGGTCGCCGCGGCGCTCGAGCGCACGGAGGGCGAGCTGCGCCGAGCCCACGAGCGCAGGTCGCAGCTCGAGCAGCGGCTCGCGGTCGTCGAGGACGAGGCCGAGCGGTTCCGACGCGAGTGCGCCGAGGCCGGGCGCGTCGAGGGGCCGTTGTTCGACGAGGTCGCCGCCGTCGAGGAGGCCGTCGCGAGCGCTCGTGACTCGGTCGAGGCCGCCCAGGCGCGGCGGACGCGAGCGGCCGACGCGGCGTCGTCGGCCACGGCGCGCGTCGACGCCCTGCAGATGGCGCTCGACGCGGCCCGAGCACGAGCGGGGGCCGAGCGGCTCCGGGGCGTCGACGGCGTCCTCGGGACCCTGCTCGACCTGATCGAGATCGACGGCGGGTGGGAGCGGGCCGTCGAGGCCGCGCTCGGCGAATCGCTGACCGCGGTCGTCGTCGCCGACCCCGACGCCGCCCGCTCGGCGCTCGACGCCCTGCGCGACTCCGACACCAGCGGGGCGGTGATCGCGCTCGGCGCGGACGTCGACCAGCGCGGCACCCCGCCCACCGGCGAGCCCGTGCGTCCCCACGCCGGGTCCGCCCGTGACGACGTGAACGTGCTCCTCGACGGGTTGCTCGGCAGCGCGGTGCGCGTCGACGACGTGTCGGCCGCCCTCGACGTCGCGATCGAACGACCCTCGGCGGTGGTCGTCACCGGCGACGGCGACCGCTTCGGTCCGACCGGGTGGCGCGTCGGGGCGGCGGGATCGGGGGCCACCGCCGCCGCGCTCGACGAGGCGACCGCCGCGGCGCAGCTCGCGGCCGACGAGCTGGAGGACGCCGATCGCGCCCTGGCGGGTGCGACGGCCGAGCTGGCGCGCTCCACCGACGTCGAGGGGGAGCTCGCCCGTCGCCTCGACGCGAACGACGCCACCCTCAGCGCGGCCTCCGAGGGGCTCGCTCGGGCGCAGGGGGAGCGGCGTGAGATCCTCAACGACATCGAGTCGTCGAGCCGGGCCGTCGAGGAGGCCACCGAGAGCGGCCAGGACCAGCGGCGGCGGATGGAGGAGCTCGAGGCGCTGCTGCCCGGGCTCGAATCGGAGGAGCTCGCCGAGGCCGACGCAGCGCGGGCGCGCAGCGAGCGGCGAGCGCAGCTCGACGAGCGCGGCGCCGAGCTGGCGTCGCGCCGCAAGGACCTCGAGGTCCGCGACGCCGGTCTGCTGGAGCACCGCCAGATCCTCGACCGCCGGATCGCCGAGACGGAGCGTCGGCTCGAGGCCGACGCGGAGGCCCGTGCGGCCGCGTCCGACCGGCGCGAGGTGATCGAGCGCTCGATCGTCGAGATCGACCGCCTCGCGTCGCTCGTCGAGCGCCGGCGGTCCGTCGTCGAAGCGCACCACGCGGAGCTCGCCGACGAGCGGCGTCGCCAGAGCGACGAGGTGCGTGCGCTGACGGGCGAGCTCGACGGGTTGCGGTCTCGGCGCGCCGAGCGCGAGCGGTCGCTCGACGTGACCCGTGAGCGGGCGCGCCGGGCCGAGATCGAGGAGGCCGAGGCGAAGCTGCGCCTCGAGCAGGCGATCGAGACGCTGCGCGGCGATCTCGACGTCGAGCCCTCCGTCGCCGAGGCCGCCACGATGCCCGAGATCCCCGAGGGTGCCACCCCCGCCGGACGGGTCCGCGAGCTCGAGCGCGAGCTGCGCCTGCTCGGGCCGATCAACCCGCTGGCGCTCGAGGAGTTCACCGAGCTGCAGACGCGGCACGCCTTCCTCGAGGAGCAGCTCGACGACGTGCGCTCGACGCGGCGTGACCTCGCCCGGGTGATCGCGGCCGTCGACGCCGAGATCCAGAACGTGTTCGCCTCGGCCTTCTCCGACGTGGCAGCCAACTTCACCGAGCTCTTCGGCCTGCTGTTCCCCGGCGGCAAGGGCAAGCTCGAGCTCACCCACCCCGACGACCTGTTGAGCACGGGCATCGAGGTCGAGGCGAAGCCGAGCGGGAAGAACGTGAAGAAGCTGTCGCTGCTGTCGGGAGGCGAGCGCAGCCTGACCGCCCTCGCCTACCTGTTCGCCGTCTTCCGGTCGCGCCCGTCGCCGTTCTACGTGATGGACGAGGTCGAGGCCGCACTCGACGACGTCAACCTGCACCGGTTCCTGGGGCTGATCCAGGAGTTCCGGCGCGACGCCCAGCTGATCGTGGTCTCGCACCAGAAGCGGACGATGGAGGCCGGCGACTGCCTGCTCGGTGTGAGCATGCAGCCGGGCGGCAGCAGCAAGGTCGTCACCGAGCGCACCGACTCCGTCGCCGCCCGCACCTGACCCGTCGCGCCGCGTGCGTCGACGCTCCCCGACCCGCGGTCGCCTCCACGTGCTCTCGGCGTCAGACGGAATCGGTACTCGAGCACCTCTGGCGTCTGACCGAGTACCTCTGGCGTCTGACGGGATCGGTACTCGAGCACCTCTGGGCGTCTGACCGAGTACCTCTGGCGTCTGACGGGATCGGTACTCGAGTACCTCTGGCGTCTGACGGGATGCGTACTCGGCCGGGTCGAGCGGGACGGGTGACCGGGTAGCGTCGGCGGCGATGGGTGCTGTGGAGATCGGACTGCTCGTAGCGATCGGACTGGTGCTGGTCTTCGGGATCGGTGTCGTCGTCGCCAACCGCCGGAGCTCGGGCGGCCTGCCCGATGCCTCGTCGCGCACGATCGAGCGGCCTCCGTCGGCGGCGGGTGACGCATCGTCGGGGACGATCCTCGAGGAGCGCACCGCCGACGGCACCGCGCCACCCGACACGACCGCGCCCGCCGAGGCGGGCGCCACCGGCACCGACGTCGTCGAACCCGAGGTCGAGGTCGTCGAGATCGACGAGCCGCCCCCCGGCACGCTGCGCGACCGCCTCGCGAAGGCGCGCTCGACCTTCGCCGGAGCCATCTCGGGCGTCCTCGGGCGCGGGTCGATCACCGAGGAGAGCTTCGAGGACCTCGAGGAGGCCCTGCTGCGCGCGGACGTCGGGGTGTCGATCACCGACGAGCTGCTCGAGGGCTTGCGCGCCAGGGTCGCGTCGAAGGAGATCACCGAGCCCTCCGAGCTCCTCGACGCGCTCCAGGCGGAGATGGTCGGTCGGCTCCGCTCGAGCGACCGATCGCTGGCGCTGGCGCCGCGGGCGGCGGGCGAGCCGGGCGTGTGGATGTTCGTCGGCGTGAACGGGGTCGGCAAGACGACCACGATCGGCAAGCTCGCGAACCAGCAGGCGCTCGATGGGCGAACGGTCCTGCTCGCAGCCGGTGACACGTTCCGCGCGGCGGCTGCCGAGCAGCTCCAGACCTGGGCCGAGCGCGCCGGCGCCGAGTTCGTGCGGGGCGCCGAAGGGGGAGACCCCAGCTCGGTCGTGTTCGACGGCGTCGAGCGCGCCGCCTCGCGCGACATCGACCTGGTGATGGCCGACACCGCCGGCCGCCTGCACACCAAGTCGAACCTGATGGACGAGCTGCGCAAGGTCCGCCGCGTCGCGGAGAAGGGCGCCGGCGAGGTCACCGAGACCCTGCTCGTCATCGACGCGACGACGGGGCAGAACGGCCTGATCCAGGCGCGCGAGTTCAACGAGGCCACCGACGTGACCGGGGTCGTGCTGACCAAGCTCGACGGCTCGGCGAAGGGGGGGATCGTGTTCGCGATCGAGACCGATCTCGGCATCCCGGTCAAGCTCGTCGGGATCGGTGAGACGATCGGCGACCTGATCCCGTTCGATCCGGACGAGTTCGTGGGCGCGCTGTTCGAGCGCGGCTGACCGAGCCCGCCCCCGACCATCCGGCGCGAGGGTTCGGGACGCCCCCGGCGCGGCCCGATGACGGGACCGCCCGGGGGCGACGGCCTAGACCGACAGCTCGCCGTGGTCGCCGGCGTCCTCGCCGTCGCCGACCTTCGCCCGCACGAGCGAGATCAGCGACCCGATGCGCCCGGAAGGGGAGTCCCAGTAGCTGCCCTCATCGACACCGATCCGCAGCACCAGGATCTCGGGCGATTCGCGCCCCTCGTCGAAGTACGCGCCGGCGAACGGGCTCCACAGCCGGTCGATCGTGGCGGGATCGGAGGTGGTGGTGAGCCGACCCGTCATCGTCGCGTAGTCGTTGTCGCGGGTGTCGCTGAGGGTGGCGAGCACCCAGTCGCCGTCACTCAGGTGCATCGCCCAGTCGGCGGTCGAGTCGATCAGCATCGAGATGGTGTCGCCGTCGACCTCGGCGACGGTCAGGGGGCGTGACCCCACGGTCCCGTCCGGCTCGCGAGTGGCGACCATCAGGGTCGTGCCGCCCTCCAGGAGGTCGGACAGCGGACGGGGTGAGGAATCGCTCATGGCCCACCGTGTCCGTTCGCCCTCGCGCTCAAACGAGCCGCACCGGCCCGCTCACGGGTTCGCGCCGCGGCGGACCGGTAACCTCGGATCCGTATGTTCGACAACCTGTCCGGCCGGCTCGAAGGCATCGTCAAGAAGATGCGGGGCAAGGGCCGCCTCACCGAAGCCGACGTCGACGAGGTGATGAAGGAGATCCGCACGGCGCTCCTGGAGGCCGACGTCAACGTCACCGTCGTCCGATCGGTGTGCAACCGGATCCGCGAGCACGCGATCGGCGCCAGCCGGTCGCAGTCGCTCGACCCCGGCCAGCAGGTGGTGAAGGCGGTCAACGACGAGCTCACCCGGGCGCTGGGCGGCGAGACGCTCTCGATCCAGTACTCGTCCAAGCCGCCGACCGTCGTGCTGATGGCCGGGCTGCAGGGCTCGGGCAAGACGACCAACTCGGCCAAGCTGGCCTCCTGGTTCAAGGCCCAGGGTCGCCAGCCGCTGCTGGTCGGTGCCGATCTCCAGCGCCCGGCCGCGGTCGAGCAGCTGAGAACCCTCGGTGCGCAGATCGACGTCCCCGTCTTCTCCGATCCCGAGGACCCGGTGCTCACGGCGCACCGTGGCCTCGAGGAGGCCAAGCGGCTCGGTCGAGACGTCCTGATCGTCGACACCGCCGGCCGCCTGTCGATCGACACCGAGATGATGGAGCAGGTCCGGCTCATCTCGGGGGCCGTCGACCCCGACTACACCTTCCTCGTCATCGACGCGATGACCGGCCAGGACGCGGTGCAGACCGCCGAGGCGTTCCACGAGACGCTCCAGATCGACGGCGTGATCATGTCGAAGATGGACGGCGACGCCCGCGGCGGCGCCGCGCTGTCGGTGAAGGAGGTCATCGGCCGCCCGATCGCGTTCGCCTCGACCGGGGAGAAGATCAACGAGTTCGAGCAGTTCCACCCGGACCGCATGGCGGGGCGGATCCTCGGCATGGGCGACGTGCTCACCCTGATCGAGCAGGCCGAGCGAGCGTTCGAGGCCGATCAGGCCGAGCAGGCCGCCGCGAAGCTGATGGAGGGCCAGTTCACCCTCGACGACTTCCTCGAGCAGATGCAGCAGATCAAGAAGATGGGCTCGCTCGGTTCGCTCATGTCGATGATGCCCGGCATCCCCAAGGAGCTGAAGGACGCGAACATCGACGACGACGACCTGAAGCCGATCGAGGCGATCATCCGCTCGATGACGATGGAGGAGCGCACCTTCCCGAAGGTGATCAACGGCAGCCGCCGCCAGCGCATCGCGACCGGCTCGGGGACCTCGGTCGGCGACGTGAACCGCCTCGTCAAGCAGTTCGACGAGATGCAGAAGATGATGCGCAAGATGGGGGTGCTCGGCGGGGGCGGCGGCGCTCCCGGAGCGCGCAAGGGCAAGAAGGGCAAGAAGGGGAGGAAGGGCAAGGGGGCCCGCCGACCCGCCGGCCTCCCGCCCGGGTTCGACCCGGCAGCGGCGGGCATCGACCTGCCCGGGATGCCTCCGATGCCCGGGCTCGGCGGCCGCTCCGGTCCGAGCTGACCGCCGGGCTCCGGCCGGGTGCGCGAGCTAGCCGAACGCCACCGGGAGCACGGCGGCCGAGCTCAGCACCGCGACGGCCGTGAGCGGTGCACCGACCCGGGCGAAGTCGCCGAACCGGTAGCCGCCGAGCCCGAACACCATGAGGTTCGTCTGGTAGCCCACCGGTGACAGGAACGAGCACGACGCGCCGATCAGCACGGCGATCGCCAGCATCCGCGGCTCGGCTCCGGCATCGGTCGCGACCGACAGGGCGACCGGGATCATCACCGCTGCCGCCGCGGTGTTCGTGAGCAGCTCGGTCAGCGCGATCGTGGCCAGCATCACCACGGCCACCAGGCCGACGTCGCCGAGGCCCACCCCGGCGGCGCTGCCGACGAGGCCGGCGATCTCGGCGGCGAGCCCGCTCTCGGCGACCCCCGCTCCGAGGCTGATCGCGGCGGCCATCGTCAGCAGCACGTTCAGGTCGATCGCTCGCCAGCCCTCGCGGGCGGAGATGGCGCCGCCGCCGACCACGACCGCGGCGCCGACCATCGCCGACTCGAACAGCGTCAGCAGACCGGCCGCGGCGACCGCCACGACACCGATCGTGGTCGCCACCACGAGCCACGACCGGTCCCGCCGCAGCGGCGGGGGCTCGTCGACCGCCGCGACCAGCGAGAAGTCGGCGTGACCACGCCACCGTCCACCGAAGGAGTCGTCGGCCAGCACGAGCAGGACGTCGCCCGCCCGCAGCGTGATGCGGCCGAGCTGGCCGCCGAGCGCGCCGTCCGCCCGGTGGATCGCCATCACCGCCCCGCTGTACCGGCTGCGGAACTCCGCCGAGCGCAACGTCTCGCCGACGAGGCCCGACAGGGGCGCCACGACGGCCTCGAACACCCGGGTGCCGGCTCCCTGGGCTCGCAGCACGTGCGCGTGCTCGGTCGCGGTCAGCCCGTCGAGGTCGTGGAGGTCGATGACCCGGGCGAGGTCGCCGACGAAGCAGCAGACGTCTCCGGCCTCGAGGACCGTCGAGGGTGAGGCGGCGAGCGCGGTCGCCCGGTCGTGGTCCACGCCGTCGCGCTCGACGAGAGCGAGGAACACCCCGTCCAGGTGGCGCAGCCCCGATTCGGCGATCGACCGGCCCACGAGGGGGCCGTCGGCCTCGACGCTCGCCGCCATCTGGAACTCCCGGGCGCGCCGACCCAGATCGGCCGACGCCGGGACCCGATCGGGGAGCAGCCGACGGCCGATGGTCGAGAGCACCACGACCCCGACGATCGCCACCGGGAGCCCGACGACCGTGATCTCGAACACGCCGAGCGCGGGTTCGCCCGAGCGCTCCAGGAGGTCGGACACGACGAGGTTGGTCGACGTGCCGATCAGGGTGACGACCCCGCCCAGGATGCTCGCGAACGACAGCGGGAGCAGGTAGCGCGAGGCGCTGTCGCCGTGGCGCTGGCACCACCGCACGACGCGGGGGGCGAACATCGCGACGAGCGGGGTGTTCGGCACCACCGACGAGAGCGCGGCCGTCCCCGCGCACAGGGCGAGCAGCGAGCCGCGCCCCAGGGTGCGGTCGACCAGGTCGGAGAAGGTGCCGGTCGCGGTCGCTGCTCCGGCGAGCACGTAGAGCGCGGCGATCGTCGCCGGCGCCGGGCTCGACAGCCCCGACAGCGCGAGCGAGGGCTCGATCACGTCCGCCAGGACCAGCGCGCCGAGGGCGGCGCCGAACACGATCACCGGCGCGAAGCGATCGGCGACGAGGGCGACGACGGCCGCTCCCAGCACGACGAGCGTGAGCCAGGCGTCGAGGCTCACCGACGCCCCCGTCGCCGGCGGGTGGGGGTGCTCGACCCGCTCCGACCGGGGTCGACGCAGGTCGGCGGCCTCGGCGCGCGCCCGGCGGTGGACATCGAGCCGAGGTTAACGACGGGGGTCCCGCTAGCCTTCCGTCGTTCTCGAATCAGACCAGGAGTGACGATCAAGATGGCAGTCAAACTGCGCCTCACCCGTGTGGGCAAGACGAAGCAGCCCCAGTACCGCATCGTGGCCGCTGACGCGCGCTCGCCCCGCGACGGCCGCTTCATCGAGATCCTGGGTCAGTACAACCCGCGCGAGGAGCCCTCGCTGATCAACGTCGACAACGACAAGATCGTCAAGTGGCTGAGCCAGGGCGCCCAGCCCACCGAGCGCGTCGCCAAGATCATCACGATCTCCGGAGCGATGGAGCAGTTCGAGGCCTCCAAGGGCGCGAAGTGAGCGACGACGTCGCTCCCACCGCCGTCTCCGTCCTCGAGCACATCGTCCGCTCGATCGTCGACGATCCCGACGCCGTCACCGTCGAGGTCGACGAGTCGGGTCAGCGCACCGCGCTGAACGTGCGCGTCGGCGACGGCGACCTCGGTCGCGTCATCGGTCGCCGCGGGCGCACCGCCGCCAGCATCCGCACGGTCACCCGTGCGGCCGCCAGCAAGGACGACATCGAGATCGACATCGAGTTCCTCGACTGAGCGCATCCGATCGCGCCCCCCGGTCCCGTCGTCGGACCGAGCCCCCGTCGGGGTGGCTGGCGGTCGGGCACCTGCGCCGCCCGCACGGCCTCAAGGGCGATCTCTTCGTCCAGCTCACGACCGACCGGACCGATCGCGTCGACGCCGGCTCGCAGCTGTTCGGCGGCGGCGAGGTGCTCACGGTCCGCTCCAGCCGGACGGCGGGCAGAGGTCGCATCATCGCCCGGTTCGACGGGATCGACGATCGCACCGAAGCCGAGCGCTGGACGAACGTCGCGCTGTTCGCCGCGCCGATCGACGACCCCTCGGCGCTGTGGGTCCACGAGATGATCGGTCTCGCGGTCGTCGACCGGGACGGCACCGAGCGGGGGATCTGCGTCGCGGTGCTCGACAACCCGGCGTCGGAGCTGATCGAGCTCGACACCGGTGACCTCGTCCCCGCCACCTTCGTCACGGCGATCTCCGACGGCGTCATCGGCATCGACGCTCCCCCGGGGCTGTTCGAGCTGCGCACCAGCGACGCGTCGGCGCCCGGCGATCACGACACCGGTGCGGTCGACCCCGGAGGCGCCGCCGCCGAGGGCTCCGAGCAGGCCGGGCCCGAGCTCGGGCGATGACGAACGGCGCGTCGACGTCGGGGCATCCGGGATCGGCGGCGTCGACGGACCCGACCGATGCGCCGGGACCTCTGCGCATCGACGTGTTCAGCATCTTCCCGTCGGTGGTGGCCGACTTCTGCTCGGCGAGCACGTTGGGTCGGGCGCGCGCATCGGGGGTGCTCGACCTGCGCTGCCACGACGTGCGCGACGCAGCCACCGATCCCCATCGCAGCGTCGACGACTCCCCGTTCGGGGGCGGAGCCGGCATGGTGATGAAGCCGGAACCGATCTTCGCCGCCGTCGAGGCGGTCGACCCTCCGCGGCCGCTGATCCTGCTCAGCCCGGGTGGACGGCGGCTCGACCAGCGAGAGGTCGAGCGCCTGTCCGGGCTCGACGGGTTCAGCCTCCTGTGCGGGCGCTACGAGGGCGTGGACCAGCGCGTCGTCGCCTACCTCGTCGACGAGGAGATCAGCGTGGGCGATGTCGTCCTCAGCGGGGGCGAGGTGGGTGCGTGCCTGGTCGTCGAGGCGGTCACCCGGCTGCGCGACGGGGCGATGGGGAACCCGATCAGCCCGCTCACGGAGAGCTTCGGGTCGTCGGGGTTGCTCGAGGAGCCGCAGTACACCCGCCCCGCCGACTTCCGTGGGCACCCGGTGCCGGACGTCCTGCTGAGCGGTGACCACGCCCGCATCGAGCGGTACCGCCGAGCCCAGCGACTGCACCGCACCCTGCGGGCGCGGCCCGATCTGATCGAGGAGCGCGGCGGGCTCGACGACGCCGACGCGACGTTGTTGGAAGAGTTCGCCGCCGACCCGTATCATTGACCGGCCGCGACCGCCGGGTCGCGCCCCTCGACTCGAACCCAGCAGGTACTCGCCATGCACGCCACCGACTTCATCGACAACGACTCGCTCCGCGACGACATCCCCGACTTCCAGGCCGGTGACGAGCTCAAGGTGCACGTCCGCGTCGTCGAGGGCGGCAAGGAGCGCGTCCAGATCTTCCAGGGTGACGTGATCGCCCGCCAGGGTGGCGGGCTGCAGGAGACGTACACCGTGCGCAAGCTGAGCTACGGCGTCGGAGTCGAGAGGACGTTCCCGCTCCACGCCCCGACGGTGCAGAAGATCGAGCTCGTCAAGCGGGGCGACGTCCGGCGTGCGAAGCTGTACTACCTGCGCGACCGGCGGGGCAAGGCCGCCAAGATCCGCGAGAAGCGCGACTTCTGACGCTCGTCGGGCTGCGCTCCCGACCACGCCGGCGCCTCGGCGCCCCACTCGGCCCGAGGGCCCTCGTCCACGAACGACGGAGGTGACCATGGCCGCGCACGACGACCGAGACGTCGACCGATCCAACCTGGCACGGGGGCGCTGGGGGGAGGACCTCGCCGAGGCGCACTACCGGCGCAACGGCTACCGGATCCTCGACCGCAACTGGCGCACGTCGACCGGCGAGCTGGATCTGGTGGTGGAGGGCGGGGGCGTCGTCGCATTCTGCGAGGTGAAGGCCCGGCGCACGGATCGCTACGGCCCGGCGGCCGCCGCCGTCGGCCCGGACAAGCAGCGGCGGATCCGGACCCTGGCGCTGGAGTGGCTCGACGGCCGGCGACCGCGCCCGCAGCGCATCCGGTTCGACGTCGTCACGGTGACCGGGACCCGACTCGACGTCATCGAGGCGGCGTTCTGAGCGCCCGCCGGATCGCATCCCGGCCATCGGGTCACCCGAGGAACGCCCACGCCACGAGCCCGAGCGCGACGGCGACGGCGAGCGCGACGAGGACGTAGTCGCCCGGTCGGGCGTGGAACTTCCGATGCGGGTCGTAGCCCATCGTCGTCAGTATCGTCGCGGACCATGACGACCGACACCCGAGAGACCCTGATCGTCGAGCGAGACGAGGGGATCGTGACCGTCACGATGAACCGGCCGCACCGCAAGAACGCCGCGAACTCGATCATGTGGGGCGAGCTGCTCGACGTCTTCCGCGAGGTCGGCGACAGCACCAGCGACCGCGTGATGGTGCTCACCGGGGCGGGCGGCGACTTCTGCTCCGGAGCCGATGTCGGGGGGATGGACGAGTCGGCGAGGTCGGCGGGCGGCGAGGCCGAGGCGGCGCCGCCGAAGCACCAGCTCGCGTCGATGCGCGACATCACCGACATCTGCCTGACGCTCAACCGCCTCCCGCAGCCGACGATCGCGAAGGTCAGCGGGATCGCCGTCGGCGCCGGGATGAACATGGCGCTGTCGTGCGACCTGCTGGTCGCCGACGAGACCGCCCGCTTCTCGGAGATCTTCGCCCGACGGGGCCTGAGCGTCGACTTCGGCGGATCGTTCCTCCTGCCACGCCGCGTCGGGCTGCACAAGGCGAAGGAGCTCGCTCTGCTGGCCGACATCATCGACGCGAAGGAGGCCGAGGCGATCGGGCTCGTCAACCGGGTCGTACCGAGCGGTGATCTCGACGCCTCGGTGGCGGAGTGGGCGACGCGCCTCGCGTCGGGGCCGCCGATCGCCCTCGCGATGACCAAGCGCCTGCTGAACAACTCGATGAACGTGACCCTCGAGGAGGCGCTCGACGACGAGGGGCTGTCCCAGACCGTCAACTTCTCCACCCGTGACACGGCCGAGGCGATGAGGGCGTTCGTCGAGAAGCGCCCACCGGAGTTCACCGGGCGCTGACCGTCGCGGGGGTGCACCCGACGCCGTGACCGGGTTCGGTAGCCTCGCGAGGTGCTCTCGCGCGTGCTCAGGACGGTGATCGTGTCGGTGGGCGTCGTGCTCTCGTGCGGACCCGTCGCCCGGGCCGCGCCCGATCCGTCGCCGCCGCCGGAGCCCGGGATCGCGAGCGATCCGTCGTCGTTGACGCCGATCCCGGCGGGCTGCCCGCTCAAGCGGGCCGCCGACGTGGCGTTCGTCGGCACGGTCGTCGCGAAGGACGGGTTCATCGACAAGGGCACCGTCCGCTTCGCCCTCGACCAGGTGCGCGCCGGTGATGCCGAGCCGTTCGCGGTGGGGGAGCTGATCGACGTCCGCTTCGGTCCCGATTCGCAGTACCTCGAGGTCGAGTCGAGCTACCTCGTGTCCGCAGCGGTCGACCCCGAGATCGGGGCGCTCGCGTCGAAGGTCACACCCGACGCACCGCTGTTCGGCGGTGACGCGGTCGTCGGCCTGGAGGACACCGAGGTGGAGTGCCCCACCGTCGACGACCCGATCCAGACGATCGACCTGGACGGGACCCCGATCGACTCGGGTGTGCTCGCGCCGTTCTTCGCCGATCGGCGGTTGCTGCTGAGCACCCTGCTCGTGCCCGCGGCGATCGCCGGGGCGGCGCTCGTGGGCGTCGTGGTGCTGAGACGGGCGGCGGGGTTCAGCGTCCAGGGCATCTTCGCTCTCGGCCGGGCGGCGGTCTCGCCGAGCCCGGACCACCGAGCGTCGCGGGTGCGCCGCCACGCGTCCGCGCTCGATCCCGCCTACGCGGGCGAGGACGACCTCGATGCCGACCCGCCCGGTGAGGCCGACGGCGCCTGGTCGCACGACGAGTCGGGAGACTCGCGCCGGCGCGACGATCGCGACGACCTCGTCGACGTCTGACACCGCCGATCGCGGCGCGACCGTCGGGTGACCGCTCCGCGTCGATGCGCACCCGGTGGGGCGGTCGGTCACCCGGCGGCGTCGCGACCGACGAGGCGTCGGACGTCGTCGAGGGCGTCGCTCCACCCGTCGATGTCGATCTGCTCGGGGTCCGAGCCGGCGACGCACCGCACCAGCACCCCGCCGACGACGGGTTCGTCCAGCGTCGACGCCAGGGCGGCGCCGTAGGCGGCGAGCTGGGTGCGGTAGCGCCCGACGCGCTCCGCGGTCTGCACGGGTCCCGACCACCGGTCGGTCTTGTAGTCGACGATGACGAGACCCTCCGGGGTGCGCACCAGCAGGTCGATGTACCCCTCGAGGATGCGCTCGCCGACCGGGGCGGCGATGAACAGCTCACGCCAGTGCTCGGCACCGTCGACGACGGCGCGAACGATCGGCGCGCGGATCGCGGAGCGCGCCAGGGCGGCCACGTCGGCGTCGAAGCCGAGGATGGACTCCGCAGCGCACTGCGAGCGGGCGAGGTCGTCGATGTCGACGCCCGTCGCGAGGTCGCAGAACTGGAGGGTGCCGTGGACGGCACGTCCGATCGCCGTGCCGTAGCGGCCTCGTTGCCACGGAGGCAGGTCGATGTTCACCGGCGACTTGTCGAGACCCGGGTCGTCGGTGCGCTCGCGCTCGCGCAGCGCACGGACCTCGTCCGCGAGGCGGGTCGCGGCGATCGCGCTGCGGCGTGACGCCGTCTCGAACGTGGTCGCCAGCTCGGATCGCCAGAGATCGACGTCACCGAGATCGGGCAGCGACGCTCCGCCGGGCGGGGGCGTGACGACCTCGGGCTCGACGGCGAGCGGGACGGCCCCCGAGCTCGGCTCCGCCGCGCCGCAGCGGTGGAGCAGCTCGGCGGAGGTGTACGTGCCCTCCCCCTTGGCGGCGAGCTTGGCGTCGGGCGTCTGGCGGTGCAGCGACACGATCAGGTGATCGACGGCGCGCGTGCACGCGACGTAGAGCAGCCGGCGTCGTTCGGCGTCGCTCATCAGCTCGTCGATCGGTCGCACGTCGGCGAACGTGCCGTCGTCGCCGCGACCGGACAGCATCCAGGCGTCCGGCGTCCAGACCACCTCGGTGCCGCGCCGTCGACGTGGCTGGGTGGTCATGCCGCTGACGACGGTGATCGGGAACTCCAGCCCCTTCGAGGCGTGCACCGTCATCAGCCGGACGGCGTCGTGGTCGCGCTCGGGGAGCACGGTGTCGGAGATCCGGCCGTCGGCCGCCTGGAGGCGAGCCCAGCTCAGGTAGCGCCGCAGGCCGCGTCCACCGGCGTCGGCCCAGGCGCGCGCCTGGTCGATGACGAAGCGCAGCCGGCGCCACACGTCGCGCGCGTCGGGCCCGCTGAGGGCGACGTCGAACATCCGCCGCTCGTCGACGACGGCGGCCATCAGGTCGGCGACCCCGGTCCCCGCCGAGCGCTCACCGATCGAGCGCAGGTGCGCGACGGCCTCGGCGACCCGGTGACCGCCGAACCCCTCGGGAGGCGCGGTCCACGGCCCCCACGACCCGCCCGCCCGCTTCCACTCCCACAGCTCGACGTCGCTGCACCCGTACATCGGGCTGCGCAACGCCGCGATCGTGGCCAGCTCGTCGGTGGGGTCGTCGGCAGCGCGCAGCGCCATCAGCAGGTCGCGGACCTCGGCGGCCGCGTAGACGACGGCGGCGTTCTCGGCGCGGTAGGGGAGCTCGACGCGACGCAGCTCGGCCTCGAGCGCGTGCAGCGACAGGCGTGCCGGCAGCAGCACGCAGATGTCCCCGGGGCGGCACGGTCGGACACCACCCGTCTCGTGGTCCTCGACCGGCCACCCGTCGCGCAGGGCCGCCGTGATCGCTCCGACGACGTCGCGCGCCTCGCGACGGCGCAGCTCGTCGGCGGCCCCGTGCTCACCCTGCCACGACCCGTCGGCGAGGTCCTCGTGGAGCTGCGCGCCGAGCACGCTCACGGTCCCGTGCTCGAGCAGGGCGACGTCGCGACGTGCGACGAGCTCCTGGAACGCCGGCTGGGAATCGGGGTCCTCGACGATCATGCGATCGAACACGTCGTTGGTGAAGCCGATCACGGCGCGGGTGGAGCGGAAGTTGGCGGTCAGCCGCCCCGTGTCGGCGCCGACCTGGTCGGCCGCACGCAGGTACTGGGAGATGTCGGCGCGCCGGAAGCGGTAGATCGACTGCTTGGGGTCCCCGACGATGAACAGCCGGCCGGGGATCGGTCGCAGCTCGCGCCACTCCCCCTCCTGGGCCGGGTCGTCGGGTGCCGCGGTGAGGCGGACGGCGATCTCCAGCTGGATCGGGTCGGTGTCCTGGAACTCGTCGAGCAGGACGCGTGGGTAGCGCTCGTGGAGGATCCGTCGCACCCCGGGGTTCGTCGCGAGCAGGTGGCGTGCGTGGACGAGCAGGTCGTGGAAGTCGAGGAGGCCGGCGCGGATCCTGCCGCGCACCCCGTCGAGGACCAGGCGACCGCAGATCGCACCGACGACGCGCTTGCGATGGGCCCTGACCACCTCGAGCAGCGCCTCGCACCGGTCGGCCAGATCGGCCTCGGCGGCGCGCAGCGACTCGAGCGCGTCGATGCCCGCGTCGCGCTTCCACTTCGCCTTCGCGCCCTTCGTGGAACCCCTGCGGGCCGCTCGCCCGAGGTGGTCGAGCAGGCGCAGTCGGGCCGTGAGCAGCTCGGCGTCGGCGAGGCGCTGGCCGAGCTCGCCGATCTCGGCGACGCGGTCGCCCTGGGTGTCGTCGGACGGCGTGGCCGTGTCGCCCAGCTCGCGAGCGAGCTCGACGACACCGGTGCAGTCGAGCTCGAGCGCCGCGACGTCGGAGAGGTCGACCAGGTCCTCGACGAGGTCCCAGTTGTCGCGGAAGTCGTCGGCCACCGAGCGCAGGCCGCGCTCGAGGCCGAACCCGTCGAACTCGCACAGCTCGACGAGCGCCGTGCCGCCGGCCGTGATCCCGCCCCCGGGGGAGGGGTCCGCGAGGAGGTCGTCGAGGAGCTCGGACCAGTCCTCGTCGAAGCGCAGGTCGCTCTCCAGCTCGTCGAGCACCGAGAACCCGGGCGGCAGGCGCGACTCGATCGGGAAGTCGTCGAGGATCCGACGGGCGAAGGCGTGGAGGGTGCCGATCGGGGCGTGGTCGAGATCGTCGACGGCGCGCCGGGCTCGGGGGGTGTCGAGCTCCGTCAGCTCGGTGCGCGCCCTCCCGCGCAGCTCGGCCGCGGCCTTCTCGGTGAAGGTGATCGCTGCGATCCGCGTGATGTCGATGCCGGACTCGACGAGGTTGACGACCCGCTCGACGAGCGCGGTCGTCTTCCCGGCGCCCGCCCCCGCCTCGACGAACAGGGTCGTCGCGAGGTCGTCGGCGATCCGGCGACGGACCCCGCGGTCGGGCACCTCGTCGGTGTCGCGGAGGCCACCGGGGTCGTGCCGGTCGTCGGGTTCGTGCGGGCCACCCGGGTCGCCCGCGTCGCGCCGGTCGCCGGGGTCGTCGTCGAGGTCGAACAGGGAGCCCTGCTCAGCCATCGTCGGCCTCCTCGCCCTCCGCCGGCTCCGCGAACCACCGGGCGATGCGCTCGTCGCCGCGCTTGCGCACCCATCGCGCCCAGGTGTCGGTGGTTCCCAGGTCGTCGGGGTCGCAGTAGGGGCACACCGTGTAGAAGCTGAACCCCGGACGCGGCGGCGTGGCCGGGAACCAGCCCTGCTCGATGCCGGCGACGACCTCGCCGAGGTCGTGCGCGACGTGGTCCCACACCTCGTCGTCGAACTCGAACCCGTGGCGCCGGTACCCGCCGCGCTCGAACATCGAGTACTCGGCGCGCACCGCGGTCGCGTCGTGCGCGCCCGTCCAGCGCAGCGCGGCGGCCGCGTAGGTGGGGAGCTGGAAGACCGTCCCCGCGAGGGTGGGGTCGTCGCTCGTCAGGGCCTTGTAGGCGTCGTCCTTGCCGGTCTTGTGGTCGGTGACGACCAGGGTGCCGTCACGCCGGCGGTCGAGGCGGTCGATGGTCCCCTGGACGAGGAGTCGCCGCCCGTCGGGCAGGGCGAGGTCGATCGCGGTCTCGTCGCCGGTCGTGCGGTCGCGGGGGAACCCCCGCTCGGAGGCGAGGACGGTGACGCCCGTTGCGCGGCAGAGCTCGCCGTCGCGGTCGAGCCAGGTGAGCAGCTCGGAACGGATCTCGGCCCGGTCGCGAGCCCAGGTGGCGGGTCGCCCGGTCGTGCCGCGCCGCTCCGCGGAGGCGCACGCGGTCGCGAAGTGCGTGAGCAGCGCCTCGCGATGCTCGTCGACCCACCCGTCGTCGGTCGGTTGCGCGAGGGTTCCGGCGATGACGTCGCGGTGGAAGGCGTCGAGGGCGTCGTGGATCAGGTTCCCGCGCTCGTGGGGCTCGATCCCGAGTCGGCGCTCACGGTCGTCGAGCGGGGTGACGCCGAGGAGGTGGCGGACGAAGTAGGCGTGTGGGCACGCGGCCCACGCCTGCACCCGAGTCGGCGACACGGCCGTGGCGCCGTCGTCACCGGGCTCGGCCAGGAGCGGGACCTCGGCGCTCGACAGGTCGCCGTCGAACTCCGACAGCGTCGGGAGCTCACGGGCCTCGCTGACCTCGCGACCACGCTGCACGACGGAGTCGTCGCACACGAGCGACCGCAGCCTCTCGCCGAGCCGTCGCTCGCGCTCGCACGGGGCGAACGCCAGCGCGGCGAGCCCGGCCGTCGCCGAATCGATCTCCTCCACCACGACGTCGCTCGGGGCGCGGCCGCCCGCCGTCACGTCGCCCACGGTCGTGTCGGCCGCCGCCGGATCGCTCGGCGCTCCGTCGACCGACGGCGTGCGCGCCACCGGGCGACCGTCGTCGTGGACGGCCACGTCGCTCAGCCACCGCGAGGGCTGGTTCGCGGTCGTGGCGCGCAGATCGCCTCGGGGGAAGGTCACGATCGTGTCGGCCGCCATCGTCGTGGCGACGAAGGCGTGGTGGAGGCGGCGGGCTCGCCGATCGGCGTCGACGAGGCCGGCGCGCTCGCGATCGGCGTTGCTGAGCAGGGCGTCGGTGGACGGGGCCGGCGGGAGCATCCCCTCGGCGACGCCGAGGACGGCCACGATGTCGAGGTCGAGACCGATGGCCGACACCAGCGACCCGACCGTGACACCGGTGCCGACCCGGCCACGGCGGACCGCCGACTCCCGGAGCTCTCCCTCGAAGACCGTCCGGAACGTCGCGCGATCGACCGGCGCCGCCACCTCGTCGAGCGACCGGAGCCGCTCGAGCGTCGAGCTCATCGCCTCCCACGCCCGGTACTCGTCGTCGTCGAAGCGGGCGATGGCGTTCGGCCCGAGCCAGCGCAGGACCTGCTCGCAGGACCAGTCGACCCACTCCGTCCATCGACGGCGGGCGAGCGGGTGGCCCAGGGTCGCACGCAGGTCGGCGACGAAGTCGAGCAGGGGAGGGACCGAGGTCGACCACCGCTCGCGGCGGGCCAGAGCGGAGAGCCGGGGGACCCAGTCCTCGTCGCGGCTGATCCCCGCCGCCCGGCTGGCGCGCTCCCACTCGGCGGTCGCGACGATTCGGCCCTCGGCGTCGCGCAGGGGGACGTCGGCGAACAGCTCGAACAGCGTCTGGCGCCGCAGCCCACGCCGGTCGAGGTCGAGCAGGTCCAGCACCAGGCGGGGGGCGATGCGCTCGGTGAGCTCGGTGCCCCCGCGTCCGTTCCACGGGATCCCGTCGGCGGTGAGGTGGTGCTCGACGAGGCGGGCGTACGGCCGTCGGGCGGGCCACAGGATCGCCATCCGCTCGAACGCGACGCCGGGTGCGCCGTCGACCCCGCGAGCGGCGTCGACGAGCGACCGGATGGCGATGCGGACCTCGTCGTCGGCGTCGGTGGTCGACACCACGCGCCGCGAGCGCGACCGCGTCGCTCCCGATCCGGACACGGCGGGGAGGTCCACGCCGAGCTGGGCCGCGAGCGCCGCCTGCTCGACGTCGACGGCCGGGTCGCCGGTGAGCGCGACGACGACGCCCACGTCGTGGGCGCCGTCGGACCCGAGCGCTCTGACCAGCTCGAGCGCCCGGGGGTCGAGCCGGTCGGGGACGTGGAGCACCACCGCCGCGAGCCCGGCGGGGCGAGACCGGTGCAGGGCGCGGGTCGCCACGTCGAGCAGATCGGACTCGTCGTACCACCGCTCCCGGAGTCGCTCCGTCACCGACGCGCTGACGCGCGCCACCTCGCGCCCGCGTGCGCTGGCCCGCAACCGATCGAGCGCGTCGTCGCCGGCGAGGCGCAGCTCCTGGTGGGCCTCGCGCAGCGCCACGATCGTGGCCGGGTGGGACGCCACGGAGGCGAACGACCCCGGCTCGTCGTCGAGCACCTGGCGCACCACCAGCTCGAGCAGCGGCGTCGACACGGGCCGGCGGCCCGCGTGGGCCAGCGCCGGCCCGGCGATCAGCTCGGCCAGGCGGTTCAGCGTCACCATGTCGACGCCGAGGACCCCGCCGTCGTTGCCGAGCGCGCGCCGCGCCATGACCCCGGTGGCGTTCGTCGGGACGACGACGGTGACCTGGGCCATGGCGTCGTCGCCCTTGGCTGCGGCGACGGCGCGTGCGAGGGCGCCGACCGCATCGGCCGGGCTGCACGCGGTCACGTCGAACGCCATGTGATCGATCGTAGGGAAGCGGTGCCACGGAGTCGCGCCCTGCGTCCCGCGACGGCCGGCTGCGCTCGGTGCGCGCCGTGACGGGACCGTTCGCGGTGCGGGAGTCGACGGTCCGGTCGCTGCGCCGATCGACGGGCCCGTCACCGTCCGGCGCCGACATCGCCCGACGCCTCGACGCCTGGGACGCCTCGACGCCTGGGACGCCTCGACGCCTGGGACGCCTCGACGCCTGGGACGCCTCGACGCGGTCGGGGCTCCGGCCGGCCCGTGCCGCCGGGAGGAGGATGTCCTCAGGCGCGCAGGATCGAGCAGCCGTGCGCGGTCTCGAGCTCGGCGACGAGGGCGGCGGCCGCCGCCTCCTCCGGCGGCGGGAGGACGGTGATCGCTCCGCCGGAGCCCGACCAGTTGGCGTGACCACCGGCCGCGCGCACCGCCGCGGCCGCCGCCGACAGGGCGGCGTCGAGGTGGACGAGACCGGCGCGCAGCTCGAGGGTGCGGTCCATCGCCCGTCCCAGCTCGTCGAGGTCGCCGGCACGCACGGCGGCGGCGGCTCCGCGTCCCTCGTCCGCGATGCGGGCCATCGTCGCTCGGGTGCCGCGCGCGTCGGCCTCCCAGCGTTCGCGCAGGCCGGAGTGGACGACCCCGCTGGGCTCGGCCGCCGCCTGCCGGACGGCCACGAGGAGGGGGCGCTCGAGGAGGGTGCGGTCGAGATCGGCGAGGACGGTGGTCGCGGCCGTGGTGCCGTCACCGTCGGCGAAGTCCATCGCGACCGGCGCGCCGTGGCTCTGCACCAGGCGGTCCTGCAGGCCGGCGGCGATGCCGAGCTCGTCGCGCTCGACGCCGAGCGCGAGCGCGGCGAGGCGGGCGGGATCGTCCAGGCCGTGGGTCGCCGGGATCGAGCCCCATCCGCGGTCGGTCGCCTCGAGCAGGGCACGCACGGTGGCGACGACGATCGCGCTCGACCCCGCGAGTCCGACCGAGCGCGGGATCGTCGTCTCCACGTCGATGCGCAGCGGTCGCAGCGCCACCCCGCATCGGCGCACGAGCTCGCGCACGGTCGCGAGCACGAGGCGGCGGGCATCGTCGTAGCCGACGGAGTCGAGGTGGTCGACGAGCGCGGCGAGGTCGGCGAAGGTGTCGTCGGCGGTGGGGGAGTGCACGACCTCGAAGCGCTCCGCCGGCTCGACGCGCACCGTCGCGGCAACGCTGCGGACCGGGACGGACACGACGAACCCGCCGTAGCCGTCGGAGGGGTTCCCGGCCAGCGCGGCGCGCGCCCAGCACCGCCCGTGCGTCACCACGGGGGTCGACCAGCCGGCCCGATCCGCGCGTCGAGCCCGCGCCGGCGCCGCCCGGCGGCGGCGCGGTACCGTCGGCGGGGCGTACGGTGGGATCGGTGAAGGTGCGACGTGCGACCCGATCCGACCTGCGACAGCTCTGCGTGACCGCGATGCGAGCCTTCGCCGAGGACCCGGTCATGCGCTGGCTGCACCCCGACGACGACGACTACCTGCGTCCCGGCGGCGAGGTGCTGCGGGGAGCGATGACCGGCTGGCTGGACCACCGCGAGGTGTGGTGCACCGACGACGTGGCGGCGCTCGCCGTCTGGGTCCCGCCGGGGCGGCCGGAGCCGGTGAGCGAGCCCGACCCACCCGTCGCTCCCCCGACGGCGGACCTGCGGGATCGCTTCGAGATCATCGGGCCGCTGATGGAGGCGCACACCCCGCCCGAGCCGCACTGGTACCTCCAGCTCCTCGCGACCCACCCCGACTGGCAGCGGCGTGGACTGGGGGCGACGCTGATGTCGTCGATGTTCGAGCGAGCCGACGCCCAGGGCCTCGCGTGCCACCTCGAGACCGAGACGGAGGTGAACGTCGCGTACTACCGCCGCCACGGGTTCGAGGTCCACGGCCGCTTCGACATCCCGACGGGACGGCACCGGCACCGCTTCTCGTCGTTCGGCGGCGACCCGGCCGACGAGGTCGGTCCGCACATGTGGACCATGCTGCGCCCGCCGCGCGACGAGCCGTGACGCCTTCGGAGCCGGATCAGGCACGGGCGGTGGTGCCACCGCGCGCGGCCTCCGCTCGCGATCGCAGGTCGCTCACCGCGTGCTCCAGGCCCTCCGGGTCGCGGAACAGCGAGCTGCCGGCGACGAGCACGTTCGCCCCGGCGGCGGCGGCGCCCGCCACCGTGTCGGGTCCGATCCCGCCGTCGACCTCGACGTGGACGTCGTCGGAGCGGCCCGCGTCGACGAGCATCCGTCGCACCTCGGCGACCTTGGACTCCATCGTGGGGAGGTAGTCCTGCCCGCCGAAGCCCGGGTTGACCGTCATCACCAGGACGAGGTCGACGAGGTCGAGGACGTGGGTGACGGCCGACGCCGGTGTCGCCGGGTTGAGCGCCACCGCGGGCGAGGCGCCGAGATCGGCGATCGCTCCCAGCGTGCGGTGGAGGTGGGTGACCGCTTCGGCGTGCACGATCAGGCGCGAGCACCCCGCCTCGACGTAGTCCTTCGCCATCGCGTCGGGGGTCAGGACCATCAGGTGGGCCTCGAACGGCAGCGTGCAGCGGTCCCGCGTCGACGCGATGACGTCGGGTCCGAACGTGAGGTTGGGGACGAACTGGCCGTCCATCACGTCCCACTGGATCAGGTCGACCCCGGCCGCCTCCAGGGCGGCCACCTCCTCGCCGAGCCGGGAGAAGTCGGCCGGGAGCACCGACGGGGCGATCATCACGGGTCGGCTCATCGCGCCGACGCTAGCCAGCGCCGCACCGGTCGCGATCGCACGCGGCCCGGACGTGCGGCGGACGGCCCCGACGGGCGGCGCCGGGTCGACGAGGCTCACTCGTCGTCGTCGGTCCCCTCCCACTCCTCGTCGGCGTCGTCCCAGGCGTCGTTGCGCGACTCGACGGTCGAGCGCCAGTTCTCGGCTTCCGCTCGGGTGTCGTAGGGACCCATCGTGCGGTCGCCCGGTCCGCGCTCGGAGGCGGTGACCGCGCTCTCCTTCGTCAGGTCCCAGTACCACTTCTCCGACGAGGTCATCGTCGGAGTCTGGCACGGTCCCTACGCTGTGGCGATGCCGACCCCCGCCGCGCAGGATCCGATCACCCTGCGACCGGAGCGGCTCGTCGCCGGCGGGGACGCCCTCGCCCGCCTCGACGACGGGCGCGTCGCGTTCGTGACCGGTGCCCTGCCCGACGAGGAGGTCGAGGTGGTGGTCGACGTCGACCGGTCCGACTTCGTGCGGGCCGCGCTCACCGAGGTCGTCGATCCCTCGCCGGATCGCGTCGTGCCGACGTGCCCCTTCCGGCGCGACGGCTGCGGCGGGTGCGGGTGGATGCACCTCGCCCCCCACGCCCAGCTCGACGCCAAGATCGAGATCGTCACCGAGTCCCTGCGGCGCATCGGCCGCTTCGACGCCTCCGAGGTCGCGCGCCTCGTCCGTTCGGGCGGTGCCGTCGATCCCTACGGGTACCGCACCTCGATCCGCCTCGTCGGGACCCCCGGCCGCGGCGTCGGCTACCGCGAGGAGCGCAGCGACCGGGTGGTCCCGATCGACCACTGCCAGATCGCTCACGAGAACCTGTCGCGGATCATCCGCGAGGTCGAGGTCGCGCCCGGGGTCGAGCTGTCGCTGCGCACCTCGGTCGCCACCGACGCGGTGACCGCGCGCTGGACGCGCCCGGAGGATCGCCGACGGCGCGGTGAGAGGCGACGGACCAACGTGGCGGCGGGGGAGTCGGTGAAGGGGCTGCCGGGTGACGTGCACATCGGAGACCGGGCGTTCCTCGTCGAGCGCGTCTCAGGCGTCGACCTGCGCGTGTCGGCGCCGTCGTTCTTCCAGTCGGGGGTCGACGCCGCCGAGATGCTCGTGGACGCGGTCGAGCGGGCGGCGCCTGAGCTGGTCGGCGCGGGCCACGCCGTCGACGCCTACGCAGGCGTCGGGCTGTTCGCGGCGACCGCGATGCGCCACGCCCGGCACGTGACCGTCGTCGAGTCCTCGCGCTCGTCGTGCTTCGACGCGAAGGAGAACCTGCGTCACCGCTCGGGGTCGGGAGACCGCTCCGTCGCCATCGCCCGGACCGACGTGGCGCGCTGGGAACCGGACTCGGCGAACGGGGCGGTCGACGTCGTCGTCGCCGACCCCGGGCGTCCCGGGCTGGCCAAGCCGGGGACCGGGGCGATCGAGCGGACGGCGGCGCCGGTGGTCGTGCTCGTGAGCTGCGACCCCGTCTCGCTCGCCCGCGACGCCCGACTGCTCACCGAGATCGGGTACGGCGTCGACGACGTCGAGGTGCTCGACATCTTCCCGCAGACGCCCCACGTCGAGTGCGTCACCCGTTTCACGAGGCGCGGCGACTGACGTCACGGCGACCCCGCGCTCAAGTCGCGCGGCGGGGGTTCCGATCCCATCCGGGAACGGAAGGAATCCGCCTCCATGACGTCCACACGCCACGATCGACGGCGCGCCCGCGCCTGCCCCGCCCCCCGCCACGGCGACCGCCTCGCCGCCGTCCGCGCCGGCTCCCGACGTCGCACGAGCGACGGCGGCCCGACCGCCGGACCCCTCGAGGGGGGCGCACGGCGATGAACACGACGATCACCCCTGCGCTGCGCACCCCGCCGGCCGAGGTCCCCCTCTCGCCGCCGACCCTCCCGGAGCCGACGACCGGGCGCATCGGGGCGACGTCGGCGCAGCGCGCCGCCGTGGCGCACCCCGCGTCCCCGCCGCAGCCGCACGTCCCCGGTGCGCACCCCCTCCCGCCCCGGGTCGGGCCGGTCCGGAGGACGCTGCGCTCCCCGCGGTGCATGCAGTACCACCGCCTGGTCCTCGGCGTCGCGGTCGTCAACCTCGTGGTGCTCGCGCTCGGCGCGATCTCCGGTCGGTTCTGGACGGCGGGCGGGAGCGACCTGCGCACGATCTCGGCGATCGCGCAGGCCAACCTGGTCGTCGCCATCGTCCCCCGGCAACCGTGGGTGGTCAACCTCGTGAGCTGGCTCGCGACGCGACCGGCCACGCGACCTCCGCTGCGCGTCCGCTGGGCGCTCGGCAAGTACTACCACCTCGGCGGGCTCCACGTCGGCGGCGCCGTCGCCGGCACCACGTGGTACGCCCTGTTCGTCGCGTCGCTGATCGCCGATCGGTCACGCGGCGTCGGTGACGTGTCGCTCGTCAACGTCGTGCTGTCCGGGCTCGTCGTCGCCGTGTTCGCGCTGATGGCGCTGATGGCGCTCCCCGGCCGGCGATCGCGCGACCACGACCGGTTCGAGAGCACCCACCGCTTCGGCGGGTGGCTGGCCCTCGCCCTGGTGTGGGCGAACGCCGTGACCTTCGCCACCTCTCGACGGGGCGACGCGACCGTGGTCGAGGCCCTGGCGTCGTCGCCCACGATCGTCCTGCTGTCGTTCACCACGTGGTGCGCGCTGTGGCCGTGGCTGTTGCTGCGCCGGGTCCCGGTGAGCGTGGAGCGACCGTCGTCGCACGTGGCGATCGTGCGCCTCGACCACGGCTCGCCGCCCCCGGTGGGGACGACCCGACCGATCAGCCGGAGCCCGCTCCGCGGGTGGCACCACTTCGCGAACGTGCCCGCGGAGGACGGCCGCGAGGGCTACCGGATGGTCGTGTCGCGCGCGGGTGACTGGACGGGCGACTTCGTCGACGATCCCCCGTCGCACGTGTGGGTGCGCGGGCTGCCCGCCGCCGGGGTAGCGAACGTCAAGCGCCTGTTCGACCGGGTCGTGTTCGTCGTGACCGGCAGCGGGATCGGGCCCGCTCTCGGCCACCTGCTGGCCGACGAGACCCCCGCCCAGCTCGTGTGGGTCACGCGCAGCCCCCGGGAGACCTACGGCGACGCGCTCGTCGACGAGATCGAGCGGGCGCAGCCCGACGCGATCGTGTGGAACTCCGACGAGCGCGGCAAGCCCGACGTGCTCCGGCTGGCCCACGACGCCTACGTCTCGTCGGGGGCCGAGGCCGTGATCTGCATCTCGAACAAGGCCGTGACGTGGCGTGTCGTCGAGGGCCTCGAGCAGCGCGGGATCCCCGCGTTCGGCCCGATCTGGGACTCGTGATCGCGAGCCGCGCCCGGCCGTGGTCGACCGCGTCCCGCCGGCGCGACGCCGTACCCTCGCCGAGGTGATCTCGCCCAGGTGCTCCGAGGAGGTGGCCGATGCGCTCGACGCGGGGCGGGCGGTCGTCGCGATGGAATCGACGATCTACTCCGAGCTCGGGCTGCCGTCGCCGGCGAACGCCGAGGCCCTGCGTCGCTGCGTCGCCGCGATCCGCGACGGGGGCGCCGTGCCGGCGGTGACGGCGGTGATCGACGGGATCGTGCGGGTCGGGCTCGACGACGACGAGCACCACCGCATCCTCGGCCCGGCCCGCAAGGCCGCCGAGCGCGACGTGGCGGTCGCCGTGGCGCAGGGGTGGGACGTCGGCGCGACCACGGTCTCGGCATCGGTGGCGATCGCGGCGTCGGCCGGGATCTCCGTCTTCGCGACCGGCGGGCTCGGCGGCGTGCACCGGGGAGCGGAGACGACCGGCGACGTGTCGGCCGACCTCGATGCTCTGGCCGCGCACCACGTCGTGTCGGTGTCCGCCGGGGCGAAGGCGTTCCTCGATCTCGCGCGCACCCTCGAGCACCTCGAGACGGCGGGCGTCCCCGTGCTCGGGTGGCGACACGACGACTTCCCGGCGTTCTACGTGCGCTCCTCGGGCTTGCCGGTCGCGCACCGCGTCGAGACGGCCGCCGAGGTCGCGCGCGTCTTCGACAACCTGACGCGCCCGTCGACGGGGATCCTGCTCACCGTGCCGATCCCCGTCGACGACGAGCTCGACCCCGACGAGCTGGCGTCGGTGCTCGACGCCGCGCTCGCCGAGTGCGACGCCTCGGGGATCACCGGCGCGGCGATCACCCCCTTCGTCCTCGGGCGCATCGCGGCGGCGACCGACGGCGGCAGCATCCCGGCGAACCTCGCCCTCGCCGAGAACAACGCACGCGTCGCCGCCGAGGTGGCGGTGGCCATCGCGTCCGGCGATCGACCGCGCGGGTGACCACCGCGCCCGGCGACGACCGCCGGCGGCGATCGTCGCGCCGGGTGATCAGCGCGCCGGCGCACCCCGGCGGGCGATGGCGGTGACCCGACGTTCGACCCGATCGAGGAACCGCTGCCGGGCCGCCTCGTCGCAGGTGTCGACGCCGTAGAGCGCGATCCAGGTCGTGCGGGCGCGCGGGTGGCACATCGCCCGCAGGCTGCGGGTCACGGTGCGCTTGCCGCCCTCGCCCTGCAGCGCGTTCACGAGCTTGGACGAGCCGTGCGTGGTCACCACGACGAGGCGCCGCAGGTCGTGCAGCAGCGGGTGCAGGCGCGTCGCTCCGTCGGGCAGCTCCCACGCGACCCCGGCGGCCCACACCCGGTCGAACCACCCCTTGAGCATCGCCGGCTGACCCGACCACCAGGTGGGGTGCACGAGGATCAGCGTGTCGCACCAGCGCAGGTCGTCCGCGTGCCCGGCCACGTCGTCGGAGACCCCGGGGGAGCGGTGGCGGCGGTGCTCGTGCTCGTCGAGCTCGGGGACGAAGCCCTCGGCGTACAGGTCGCGCACGCGGGTCCGGGCGCCGGCGGCATCCAGGGCGGCCAGGACGCGCTCGGCCGAGGCGGCGGTCAGGCTGTCCGCGAGGGGGTGGCAGCGCACGACGAGCGCGCGGGTCACGGCGCGCCCCGGTCCCCGAGGTCGGCGAGCGTCCGCTCCACGCGGGCGGCGAACTCGAGGCGGGTCCGCCGGTCGGTGCCGTCCACGCCGTACAGCCCCAGCCAGCGCGTCGACGTCCTCGGCCCGCACGACATCCGCAGCGCCCGGGTGAGGGTGCGCCGACCGTTGTCGTTGACGGCCGCGACGTACCACCGCGGCGACCCGTAGGTGGAGATGCCGACGATCGTCCTCACGTCGGTGAGACCGGGGCGCACGGCGCCGGTGCGCTCGTCGAAGCGGAACCCGACGCCGGGGACCATCACCCGCTCGAGCCACCCCTTCAGCACGGCCGGCAGGCCGCTCCACCACGTGGGGTACACGAAGACGAGGGCGTCGACGGCGGTGACCACCTCGACGTGGCGCTCGACCACGGGGTCGATCACCGGACGCTCACCGTGGTACGCCGCCCGCTCGGTCGCCGTCATCGCGGCGCGGAACCCCTCGGCGCACAGGTCGAGCACCTCGACGTCGCACCCGCCGGCCGCGAGCCCCGTTCGGGCCCGCCGCGCGAGGGCGTGGGTCAGCGAGTCCGGGTTCGGGTGGGCGACGACGAGCGCGGCGCGCATCACGCGCTCCGGGGGAGCGGTCGGCCGTGGTCGGAGCGGTCCGGCGCACCGGCGTCGGCGTGGCGCTCGGCGACGAGCGAGCGGACCTCGAGCGAGGCGACGACGACGACGACGACGACGACGACGAGCAGCACGGTGGACGCCACGTCGGACGCGGTCGCCTCGATCGAGTCCGAGACGAGGCCCCCGACGACGCTCCCGACGACGGCGCTGGAGACCCCCGCGAGACCCCCCGCGGCGGCCGCCGGCAGGTCGACGCCGCGGCGCGCACGGTTCCGGAGGGCGCCCACCAGGGCGGTCGGGACGGCGATCGCGATCGACGTCCCCTTCGCCAGAACCGGGAGCGTCGACAGCAGCACGATCATCGCCGGGACCATGATGACACCCCCGCCGATGCCGATCAGACCCGATGGCGTGCCCGGTGACGGACCGGCCGTCGATCCGACGGCGGACAGGTGGGGTTCAGGCCCCGGCGTCGTCGGACACGCGGCGTCCGGGGAGCTGGGGGAGCGCGTCGGTGGCGCTCGCCGCGACCGCGGCGGGCCGCGCCTTGATGCGCACCGGGCCGCGCCGCTCCGAGATGTCCGTGTAGCGAGCGACGATCGCACGGATCCGCTCGCCCTCGACCTCGTCGCGCTCGATCAGCTCGTCGGCGATCTCGTGGAGGGCGTCGCGGTAGCGATCGACCATCAGGTCGGCGCGCTCGGCCGCCTCGGTCATGTAGGACTCGGCGGCGTCCCGGCAGCGCTCGTCGGAGAGGACCTTGGCGACCAGGTTCGCCGCCGTCGGCATCGCGGCGGCCTCGAGGCTGAGCAGCCCCGCTCCGTCGCCGAGCTGGCCGACGAGCTGGCTCGCGATCGTCGTCGCCGCCGCCAGGTCGGAGCTGATCCCGCTGCTCGCCTCGCCGTACTCCTGCACCTCGGCGGCGCGACCCGCCATCGCCACGCACATCAGGTCGCGCGCCTCGGTCGGCGTCTTCAGGTACCGCTCGGAGGCGTCGCCGTGGGCGACGAGGCCGAGCGCCGAGGAGCGCCGCAGGATCGACGCGACCTTCACGTCGCGGCGCGTCAGCACGGCGGTGAGCGCGTGCCCGGCCTCGTGGATCGCGATGCGGCGCCGCTCGTCGGGGTGGTACCCCATGTCCTGGGCGACCCCGACCTCGGTGACCAGCTGGGCGGAGAGCACGTCGCCCATCGACATCGCGGTGCGTCCGTCGCGCAGCGCGATGATCAGCGCCTCGTCGAGCAGCTTCTCGATGCGCACCGGGGTGTACCCGGCGCTGAGGTCGGCCACCAGCGTCTCGGTGACCTCGCTCGCGTGCGATTTGCGGTCGAGGTAGTAGCGGGCGATCGCGACCCGGTCCGTCCGTGCCGGAAGGTTGAACCCGATCGTGCGGTCGAACCGGCCCGGGCGCAGCAGGGCGGGGTCGAGGTCGGCCGCCCGGTTCGTCGCGGCGACGATCAGGATGTTCGCGTTCGGCGACTGCGGCCGCTTCAGCCGACGGTGCGGTGGGAGGTGCTTGTTGACCCAGTCGACGAACCTCGCCTTGAAGCGGTCGCGCGGGGAGGGCATGTCGAAGCTCTGCATCTGCACGAGCAGCTCGTTGACGACCCCGACGATGCCCTCGCGCATCGAGCCGGTGTTCATCCCGCTGCGGGCACCGCCGATCGCGTCGAACTCCTCGATGTAGCCGATCGCGCCGCCCTCCTCGCGCGCCGCCTTGCGCAGCGCCTTGAAGAAGGTGCGGATCTTCTTGTTGGTCTGGCCGTAGTACATCGACTGGAACTCCGACGCCGACACGAAGTGGAACGGCACCCCGGCCTCGGCCGCCATGGCCTTGGCGAGGTAGGTCTTGCCGGTCCCGGGCGGGCCCTCGAACAGGACGCCACGTCGGGGCTTGCCGCCCATCACCTGCTCGAAGGTCTCGGACGCGAGGAACAGGTTCATGCTGTCGATCGCCTCGCGCTTGGTCTGGTCGGCGCCGACGACGTCGTCGAGGCGCACGTCGGAGTCCTCGGCGCGCAGGACGGTGTGCGGGGACCGCCCGGTGGTCAGGAACGGGATGAGGATGACCGCGCCGAGGATGCAGATCAGGCCGAGGGCGATGACGATCTCCGGGTTGCCGGTGAGCCAGCCCGGCACCCCCGGGCGGATCGGGTCGTCGGTGACGAGTCGGTACAGCAGGAACGCGAGCACCGGCGCGAGCAGGTACAGCTCGCGTCGCAGCCGTCGCTGGCGCACCTGCTCCCGGTTGGCGTTGGCGTCGATGTCGTCCCCCGTCAACATCGCACCGGTGCTGAGTCTCGTGATGTCCATCGCGAACCGCCTGTCTCGTGATCGGGGCCGCTCCGCCGGCGGCCGGTCACCGACCGTAGTGAGCGACCTCACCCCGTCGCCCCGGAATCGAGTCAAGTGTCGGTCAAGATCCGACGGCGCCGCACGTCGGGACCGCAGGATCCGGACCCGACGCGCGGATCCGGCGCGACCGCTTCAGATCGGCGCGCCGGTCGCCGATGACCTCCCCGTGGGACGGGAACGAACGGGATCGAGCTCGCGCGCCTCGGCACGGACGGACCCGGGCCGATGAGGGACGTCGTCGCCGCCTCCGCGTCGCCCGACGCCGAGCAGGCCGCCGCGGCGACCGCCGGCTTCGAGGCCGGCGATCTGCTGCCGGCCGGCGTCGTCGTCGCGGTCGCGATCGCCGTCGCGGTCCTCGCGAAGATCGCGGTTCGCTGGGCGATGCGTCGCTTCGTCGACAGCGACGAGGTGATGACCCGGCTGGCGTCGAGGGGGGCGATGGTCGTGGTGGTCGCCACGGGCCTCGTCGTGGCGCTGTCGGTGACCGGGATCCGCGTCGGTCTGCTCGTCGGCGGGCTGGGGGTGGGCGGCATCGCGCTCGCGTTCGCCTTCCGCAGCAGCCTGCAGGACTTCGTGTCGGGAATCTTCCTGCAGATCCACCGGCCCTTCGACTACCACGACATCATCCGCCTCGGTCACTACGCGGGCAGCGTCGACGACATCGACCTGCGCGCGGTGACGATGACGCTGTTCAGCGGGGAGAAGATCGTCATCCCCTCCTCGACGGTGCTCCAGAACCCCATCGAGAACTGGACGGGCCGCCCCCACCGTCGCCTGGACGTCGCGATCACGGTCCCCTACGACGCGGACGTCGAGGAGGCGTGCGCGCTCATCGTCGACGCCCTCCGCGACGTCCCCGACGCCGTGGGCGACCCCGAGCCGATCGCCACCTTCGAGGGCTTCGACGACAACGGCATCCTCCTCAAGGGTCGGATCTGGTTCCCGTCGGACGGTCCGTACTTCGACGTGCAGCGGGCCGCGGCCGACCGGATGAAGCGAGCTCTCGAGTCGAACGCCATGTCGATCCCGTTCCCCGTCCGGACCCTGGTGGCCGGTGACCCGCCCCGGTCCCCGACGACGACTCGGACCGCGACGGCGACGCCCACGCCGAGGCGGGCCGGGAAGGCGCCGATGACGCGGCCGACGGCGGGAACGAGACCGACGGGACCGAGCAGGACGAGACCGAGGACGCCGGGACCGGGACGGACGAGACCGGCACCGGCGAGGACAGCGACGGCGAGACCGGCACCGGCGAGGACAGCGACGGCGAGGAGCGCCGTGGGGAGGCCGTCGCCCTCGCGGCAGCGTGGCGGGGCGGCGGCGACGAGGACGAACCGTCTCCGTGTCGGTGCCGCGATCGCAGCGAGACCACGACGGCCGGCGCCTCGCGGTAGCCGCTCGGGGCGCGCCGACCCGGCCCCGGTCGCGGTTCGGAGACGGCCCGGGGATGCTCTCGCGGCGTTCCGGGCGAGTCCGACGCGCACGGGCGCGAGTTCCGGTCCCACCATCGCTCCCGGCGCGCGACGGGTGGGTACCCTGACGTCGTGGCTACGCCTGATGACCAGTCCTCCGCGACCGCCGTCGCCGACTTCGGTGCCAACTCCTGGCTCGTCGAGGAGATGTACGAGCGGTTCGTCCACGATCCCGACTCCGTCGGGGAGCAGTGGCAGGAGTTCTTCGCCGACTACCGGTCCCAGGCGCCGTCGGTCGCCCGGGCCGCGGCCTCGTCGTCGAAGGTGCGCGCCGTCGCCGACGCCCACCGCGCCCGCGACGACGACCCCGCGTCCGACGATCCCGACGGTGGCGAGGGGTCGAACGGCGCCGGAGCGGCACGCGCCGAGCCCGCGGGCGCCGAGACGGGTGACGACGCCGCGGACGGGGCGACGGGTGGCGCGGGTCAGGCGACGGAGAAGCAGGGCGGTGGGAAGGAGCCGGGCGGTGAGGCGGAGGAGGACGGCTCGCCGATCCGCGGCGCCGGTGCCGCGATCGTGCGCAACATGGAGGCGAGCCTCGAGGTCCCGACCGCCACCAGCTTCCGCGACGTCCCCGCGAAGCTGCTCGAGGTCAACCGGAAGGTCATCAACGGCTTCCGCGCCCGCTCCGGCCAGGGGAAGGTCAGCTTCACCCACCTCATCGGGTGGGCGGTCGTGCGTGCGATCGCCGACGCCGTCCCGGTGATGAAGAACGGGTTCCTCGAGGGAGCCGACGGCAAGCCACGCCGCGTGGAGCACGACCACGTCGACATGGCCCTCGCCGTCGACGTCGAGAAGGCCGACGGCAGCCGCACCCTGCTGACCCCGATCATCCGCGACGCCGACACCCACGACTTCGCCGGGTTCCTCGCCGCCTACGACGAGCTGATCCGCAAGGTCGGCGCGAACAAGCTCACCGTCGACGACTTCGTGGGCGCGAACGTCTCGCTCACCAACCCCGGCACCATCGGCACCGTCCAGTCCGTGCCGCGGCTGATGCCCGGCCAGGGCCTGATCGTGGGGGTCGGCTCGATCGACTTCCCCGCCGAGTTCGCGGGCGCCGACCCGGCCAGCCTCGCCGGGATGGGTCTCTCCAAGGTCGTCACGATCACCTCGACCTACGACCACCGCATCATCCAGGGTGCCGAGTCGGGGATGTTCCTGCAGAGGGTGAAGGAGCTGCTGCTCGGCGAGCACGGCTTCTACGACGACATCTTCCACAGCCTCGACCTGCCCTACGAGGCCGTGCAGTGGCGCCCGGACACGAACCCGGTCGACAAGGAGGAGGCCATGCTGCGCAAGCAGATGGCCGTCGCCAAGCTGATCCGCGTCCACCGCGTCCGGGGCCACCGGATCGCGGACCTCGACCCGCTGCGCTGGATCGAGCCGAGCACCCCCGTCGAGCTCGACCCCGCGACCTACGGCCTCACGATCTGGGATCTCGACCGCCGGTTCCTCACCGACGGCGTCGGCGGCCAGGACAAGATGAAGCTCGGGGACCTGCTCGGCGTCCTGCGCGACGCCTACTGCCGCACGATCGGCGTCGAGTACATGCACATCCAGGACACCGACGAGCAGAAGTGGATCCAGGATCGCGTGGAGGTCGACACCGACGAGTTCGGCATCGACGACAAGCGACGGATCCTCGAGCGGCTGAACGCGGCGGAGTCGTTCGAGAAGTTCCTCGCGACCAAGTACGTCGGCACCAAGCGCTTCGGGATCGAGGGCGCGGAGTCCGCGATCCCGATCCTCGACGTCGTCCTCGCCAACGCCGCCGACGCCGGCCTCGACTCCTCGATCCTCGGCATGGCGCACCGCGGCCGGCTCAACGTGCTCTCGAACATCATGGGCAAGAGCTACGAGGCGATCTTCTCCGAGTTCGAGGGGCACCTCGACCCGACGTCGGTGCAGGGCTCGGGCGACGTCAAGTACCACCTCGGGGCGAGCGGCAAGTACGTCAGCCCGTCGGGGGCCGACATCGCGATCGAGCTGGCGGCGAACCCCAGCCACCTGGAGACCGTCGACCCGATCGTGATGGGGATGGTGCGGGCCAAGCAGGATCAGATCGAGCCGCCCGGCTCGTTCCCGGTGCTGCCGATCCTGATCCACGGCGACGCGGCGTTCGCGGGCCAGGGCGTCGTCGCCGAGTGCTTCGCGATGAGCGACACCGGCGGCTACCGCATCGGCGGCACCGTCCACCTGGTCATCAACAACCAGATCGGCTTCACCACCGCCCCGGGCAACGCCCGGTCGTCGCCGTACTGCTCGGAGATCGCGAAGACCGCCCAGGCTCCGATCTTCCACGTCAACGGCGACGATCCCGAAGCGTGCGTGCGCGTGGCCCAGCTCGCGTGGGACTACCGCCAGACGTTCCACAAGGACGTCGTGATCGACATGGTGTGCTACCGCCGCCACGGGCACAACGAGGGTGACGACCCGAGCTACACCCAGCCGCTGATGTACCAGGCGATCGGTGAGCGCCGCAGCGTCCGCAAGCTCTACGTGGAGTCGTTGGTCAGGCGCGGCGACATCACGATCGAGGAGGCCGAGCAGGCGCTGACCGACTTCCACGACAAGCTCCAGGTCGCGCTCGACGAGACGCGCAGCCACGATCCCGGCGAGGTCACGGCCGCCCGGCCGCCCAAGCCGCTCGGGGTGCTGCCCCCGATCGAGACCGGGGTCGACGCCGAGCGGCTGGACTCGATCTTCGAGCAGCTCACCGACGTGCCGGACGACTTCACCATCCACCCCAAGCTCGCCAGGCAGTTCGAGACGCGGGAGAAGATGTACGCCGGCGGAGAGGTCGACTGGGCGCTCGGCGAGGCGCTCGCGATCGGATCGCTCGTGCTCGAGGGGCGCTCCGTGCGCCTGGCCGGCGAGGACAGCCGGCGCGGCACCTTCAGCCATCGCCACGCCGCGCTCATCGACTACGAGACCGGGGAGCCCTTCGTCCCCCTCGACGAGCTCGACGACGTGCCCGACGGCGCGCGCTACTGGGTCTTCGACTCGTTGCTGTCGGAGTACGCGGCGCTCGGCTTCGAGTACGGCTACAGCAACTCGAACCCCGACGCCCTGGTCGTGTGGGAGGCGCAGTTCGGAGACTTCGTCAACGGCGCCCAGATCATCATCGACCAGTACATCGTCGCCGCCGAGGACAAGTGGGGCCAGCAGAACGGCGTGGTCCTCCTGCTCCCGCACGGGTACGAGGGGCAGGGACCGGAGCACTCCTCGGCACGCATCGAGCGGTTCCTCACCCTCGCCGCGGAGGACAACATGCAGGTCGTCAACACCACGACCGCCGCGAACTTCTTCCACCTCCTGCGTCGTCAGGTCCACCAGGAGCGCCAGACCCCGCTGATCGTGTTCACCCCGAAGCAGGGGCTGCGCATGAAGCAGACCCGTTCGCCGATCGAGGAGCTCACGACGGGGTCGTTCCGCGAGGTGATCGACGACCCGGCCGACCTCGACGCGGATTCGGTGACGCGCATCGTGTTCTGCTCCGGCAAGGTCGCGTGGGACGCGATGGCGGCGCGCGACGATCGCGAGGCACCGGTGGCGGTCGTGCGCGTCGAGCAGCTCTACCCGCTGCCGACCGATCAGATGCTGGCGATCCTCGAGCGGTACCCGAACGCCTCCGAGCTGCGCTGGTTGCAGGAGGAGCCGGCCAACATGGGGGCGTGGCACTTCATCGAGCACAACGTGTGGCGGATCAAGGAGCGCGGCTACGACCTGCGCCACGTCGCGCGGGTCGAGTCGGGGAGCCCGGCGACGGGATCCAAGACGATCCACGACCAGGAGCTCGCCCAGCTCATGGAGGAGGTCTTCGCGCCGGTCACCGACGAGTAGCCGTTCGCGACGAGAAGCGACGAATCGCTTGAGGCGGTCCGTCGACCGGCCGATGACGTCGTGTGCCCGTCACGCCGTCGACCACCGACGCGCACCGCGAATCCGAGATCCGCCGCCGCTACCGGGCGTTCGAGCTGTCGTTGCGCGAGGCCACCATGCTCGTCGACCACGACGGTGACGTCGTGTCCGTTCGCGACGCCGACCGCCTGATCGGCGTCGACCCCACGTGCCTGCGCGGGGGTCCGCCCGTCCCGTCGGGGTGGACGGTGACGGACGACTCGGGAGCGCAGGTCGAGATCGACGACCACCCCGCCACCCTGACCCGTCGCACGGGCCAGGGGGCCGCCCGGATCCTCACCTACCACCCGCCGTGCGGTTCGAGGGGCGCGCGGCGGCTGACCTTCACCGCCTGCCCGGTCGTGGGCGACCCCGACGTCGCCGTCGACCTCTGGATCAGCGATCCCGAGCGCCGCGAGCGGGTCCGCCACGACCTCGTCACCCAGTCGTCGCGCTTCGAGACGTTGACCGACGTGCTGCCCGTCGGCGTCTGGGAGGCGTCACCGGCCGGGCAGTTCACCTACGTCAACCCCACCTTCACCGAGCTCACGGGCCTGGGCGTCGAGGAGGTGCCCGACCTCCCCGCCTTCGGGATCGTGCACCCCGACGACGAGATCGTCGTGATGGGAGCGCTGAGCGAGCTCGGGCGGGGGCGGCCCTTCCGCGCCCAGTACCGCATCGTCCACGTCGACGGCTCCTGGCGGTGGGTCATCTCCCGGGTGAACCTCGTCACCGACGACGACGGCGAGGTGATCGGCTACGTGGGTGCTCTCGAGGACGTCCACGAGCTCCACGAGTCGCGACGACGCACCGATCGCCTGGCGTCGATCGTGGAGGCCGCCGGTGACGCGATCGTGACGTTCGACGTGGACACCGACACGTACCTGAACGAGGCGGCTCGTCTCCTCCTCGCGCGGTTCGATCGCTCCGCTCCGTCCACCGCCGAGCCGTTCGGCGCGCAACTCGCGGCGCGCTACGTCGAGGAGCTCGAACCGATCCTCCTCGCGGAGGGTGCCTGGAGCGGCGAAGCGCGCTTCGTCGACGTCCACGGCGACGCGATCGACCTGTGGATGAGCGTGACCGCCGAGATCGTCGACGGCCGGGTCGTGCGCTACGTGATGATGGCGCGGGACATCCACGAGCAGAAGGCGCGCGAGGCGGCCCTGCGACGCGCCGCCACGCACGACCCCCTGACCGGCCTCGCGAACCGCGCCGGGTTCGTCGAGGCGCTGCTCGACGCGAACGGTCGAACCGGGGCGCTGATGTACGTCGACATCGACCACTTCAAGGCGGTGAACGACGCCCACGGCCACGGCGCGGGGGACGACGTCCTGGTCGAGGTCGCACGGCGCGTCGGGTCCTGCGTCCCGGAGGGCTCGGTGGTCGCGCGCGTCGGGGGTGACGAGATCGTGGTCTGGGTCCCCGACGGGACCGCGGCCGCCGACCAGATCGCCGGCCGGGTGGTCAGCGCGATCTCGAGCGCCCCGGTGGCCATCGAGCGGGCGGTCTCCGGTCACGAGAGGTGTCGGGTCAGCGTGACCATCGGGGTCGCGACCGGCCGCGCCGACGAGGCCGAGGAGCTGATCCGCCGAGCGGATGCGGCGCTGTACGTGGCCAAGGCGGGCGGGCGCGACGGGTTCCACGTCGACGGCCCCGACGGCGCGGGCGCACCCGGCGTCAGCTGAGGTCGAGCTCGAGGACCTCTCCGAGGCGTTCGATCGCGAGCGCGGGGTCCTCCACCTTGATCGTGGTCATCCCCATCGCACGAGCGGGCTTGAGGTTGATCCCGAGGTCGTCGAGGAAGACGCACTCGGCGGGACCCACGCCGACCTTCTCGCACGCGATCTCGTAGAACCGGGGCTCGGGCTTGCGCACGCCGACCTTGCTCGACTCGACGACGTGGTCGAACCGCGCCATCACCTCGCCGACCTCGGGGCGCGCTGGGACCGAGTCGTCGGAGACCACGTTGTTGGTGAGGCAGGCGGTCGCGTACCCGGCCTCGACGACGCGGTCGAGGGCGACGACCATCTCGGGGGGGACCGACCCCGCGAGCAGCGCGAGCACGTCGCGGCCGGGGACCCGGTGCCCGCGGGCGTCGGACTCCCGGGCGAACTCCTCGTCGAACTCCGCCGCGCCGATGTCGTCACGTTCGAGTCGGGCCCAGGCGTTGTCGTCGGGGTCGGTGGCGTTGACCGACCGGATGAAGTCGGTCGGCAGGGCGTTCGCCTCCTCGTAGCGGTTGAACGCCTCGAACGGGCTGGTGAGGATCACCCCACCGAAATCCCACAGCACGGCACGGACACGACGTTCGCTCATCGTGGCGAGCCTACGGAGCAGGTCGCCGGTGCGACCGCGCGGACGGCGCGGCGGGCCGCAGCCGGGGGGATCGGTGTGTGGCCGCTCCGGAACGTTTACCATCAGGGAGGCGCTCGGCCCGTGCACACGGCAGGTCCGAGCCCGGCTGCCGGCGCACGACTGGTCGGAGCCGACGACGAGACAGGAAGAAGTGACGACGCGAGATGAGCAGCAACAAGGGACCCGACCACGTCGTGGTCGACGGTTCCAACATCGCCACGGAGGGCCGCTCGATGCCGAGCCTCGCCCAGCTGAGCGAAGCGGTCGAGGGGTTCATGGAGGAGCACCCGGACACGGCGATCACCGTCGTGGTCGATGCGACCTTCGGGCACCGGATCGACAAGAAGGAGGTCAAGGAGTTCGAGGCGGGGATCGCGAACAACGAGCTGGTCGCGCCTCCGGCGGGCGCCGTCGGTCGCGGTGACGCGTTCGTGCTGGGGATCGCCGACAAGGCGGGTGCGTCGGTGCTGTCCAACGACTCGTTCCAGGAGTTCCACGGCGAGTACGAGTGGCTCTTCGACGAGGGTCGCCTGATCGGCGGCAAGCCGGTCCCGCACGTGGGCTGGGTGTGGGTCGACCGCGTGCCGGTGCGTGGCCCGGTCAGCCGCAAGGCGACGCGCGGCTCGTCGAGCTCGTCGCGGCGCTCCTCCGGGGGGCGGTCGCGACGGTCGTCGGCCAAGGTCGACAAGGGGGGGCGCACGGCGAGCAAGGAGGCATCCGAGCCGATGCCGACGCCGAAGTCGCCGCCGCCCGGCCGTGCCGCGGCGTCGATCGAGGCCCCCGCCGACGATCGCGGGGTGAACGCAGCCGTCGCTCCGGCGTCGGAGTCCTCGGGAGGATCGCGCCGCTCCGCACGTCGCTCGAAGGCGGCGCCCACGGGAGACGAGGCCGTGAACGAGCTGATGCCGTTCCTCGAGTTCGTCGAGGACCATCCGGTCGGCAGCACGATCGAGGGCGTCGTCGACGCCTACTCGTCGCACGGCGCGTACATCGCGATCGGCGACACGGGGGTCCGGGGGTACGTCCCGCTCCGCTTGATGGCCGACCCGGCGCCGCGCAGCGCGAAGCAGATCATGAAGGTCGAAGAGACCGTGACCGTGGTGGTGGTAAGCTTCGCGGCGGCTCGACGCAGCATCGACTGCGCGCTCCCGGCGATGGCCGACGAGGCGATCGCGGAGGCCGAGGCCGCCGAGACCGAGGACGGATCCGACGTCGCGGACGCCCTGGATCGGACCGACGACGAATCGCCGGCGACGAAGAAGGCGGCGTCGAGGAAGACCGCCACGAAGAAGACCGCCACGAGGAAGACCGCCACGAAGAAGGCGGCATCCGAGAAGGCGGTGTCGAAGAAGGCTGCGTCGAAGAAGGCTGCGTCGAGGAAGGCTGCGTCGAGGAAGGCGGGTGCCACGAGCGACGCCGAGGTCGAGGTGGGCGAGACCACCATCCCGACCGATGACGTGAGCGAGGGGACCACCACCCCGACGGCACCGTCCACGGGTCGGAGCACCGAGGAGGAGGTCATGAGCGGGAGGGCCGCGAGGAAGACCGCCACGAAGAAGACCGCCACGAAGAAGACCGCCACGAAGAAGGCGGCCCCGAAGGAGGCGGCGTCGAAGAAGACCGCCACGAAGAAGGCCGCCACGAAGAAGGCGGCCCCGAAGGAGGCGGCGTCGAAGAAGGCCGCCACGAAGAAGGCCGCCACGAAGAAGACCGCCACGAAGAAGGCGGCATCCAAGACGGCGGTGTCGAAGAAGGCGGCCACGAAGAAGGCCGCCACGAAGAAGGCCGCCACGAAGAAGGCCGCCACGAAGAAGGCCGCCACGAAGAAGGCGGTGTCGAAGAAGGCCGCCACGAGCGAGGCGGCGACGGCGGACGTCACGCAGGACACGTCGCCCGACGCCGCCGACGGCTGATGCGCATCGTCACCTGGAACGTCAACTCGCTGCGTGCTCGCCAGGAGCGCGTGGAGGAGTGGTTGGACGACGTGGAACCCGACGTGGTGCTGCTGCAGGAGACCAAGCTCGCCGACGACGCGTTCGGGGCGTTGGCCTTCGAGTCACGCGGGTACGCCAGCGCCCACCACGGCCAGGGCCAGTGGAACGGGGTCGCGATCCTGTCGCGGGTCGGGCTCGACGACGTGGTCGCCGGGTTCGCCGGTGACGGCGACCCCGACCCCGACGCCCGCCTGGCGACCGCCACCTGCGGCGGGGTCCGGGTGAGCAGCGTCTACGTCCCCAACGGCCGCTCGCTCGACGACGACCACTACACCTACAAGCTGTGGTGGCTCGGTCGCCTGCTCGAGCACCTCGACGTCGACACGTCGAGCGATGGCCAGGTCGTGGTCGGAGGTGACTTCAACATCGCACCCGACGACCGTGACGTGTGGGACCCCGACGTCCTCGTGGGCGCGACCCACGGCAGCCCCGCCGAGCGCGACCGGCTCGCCGAGCTCGAGAGCTGGGGCCTCATCGACGTGTTCCGGGAGTTCCACGACGCCGACCGCGTGTTCTCGTGGTGGGACTACCGACGCGGGGACTTCCACCAGGGACGGGGGATGCGCATCGATCTGCTGATGTGCTCGGCGTCGGTGGTCGAGCGTGCGAGGTGGAGCGCGATCGACCGCAACGCCCGCAAGGGCAAGCAACCGAGCGACCACGCCCCCGTCCTCGTCGACCTCGCCGACTGAGCCGGCACGGCCCGCCGGGCGACACCCCGACCCGTCGGCGCGTCACGTCACCACTTGTCGGTGCGCACCCCCACGCGGTCGTACTGATCGCCGAGGACGACCCCGAGGGTCCGTGACTCGCCGGGCTCGAGGTGGATGCTCGGGCGGCCGTGAGCCCACCGATGGTTGCAGATCACGCCGACGTCGCCTCGCCGCCAGTTGATCGGCATCCCGAACCGGTCGTACAGGTCGAGCCACTGCTGGATCTCGTCCGCCGAGATCTCGCTGTCGTCGCCGAACGTCATGTGCAGGGGGCGCTCGGCGTGCGGGAGGTGCTGCACGAGCGGCCAGGTGTCGAACCAGATGGCGTGATCGGCGAGGCTGCTGTAGAGGACGTTGCGATCCAGGTGATCGAAGTACTCGAACGCAGGGCAGTAGTAGCGCGTGCGCATCAGGCGGTCGTCGCCCCAGTCGACGGCGAGGCGCTGCGAGCGCGCCGCCGCCGCCGCCGCCTCGGGATCATCGGTCCCGAACGACTTCTGCCAGTGGTTGTACACCCCGTACTCGGTGACGCCGGCGAAGCGGTCCCGGTCGGTGAGGTTGCGGTGGTAGCACACCCCGAGGTCGCGCAGCTTGCGACCGAGCTCGGTGGTCAGCAGCTCCTCGGTCGCCCCCACGGAGTCGGACACGAACGTCGCACCCCGGCTGACGCCGTCGTCACCCGGTCCCGCGGGGGCCAGCACGTCCTTCGCGAGGAAGCTGATCACCCTGGTGCTGCGGCCGACGTAGGCCATCTCGTGGTGGTAGTGCAACCACGCCGACAGGGGAGCGCCGATCTCGTAGACGTTCGGCGCGATGTCGCTGCGTGGGTTGGCGCCGCCCTCGTAGCTCATCTCGGCGTCGATCACCAGCTTCGCGACCGCGCGCATGTCGACCAGCTCGCTCAACCCGGTGTCGGTCAGGTGGACGAGGCCGACCCGGTCGAACGTCTCGCGCACGCGTGCGGCGAGATCGCCGCCACCGGAGAGGTCGTCGGGCCCGAGTCGTCCGCCGCAGTCGATGGTGAACTCGCCGGCGTCGATCGGCGCCGTACCCGTCCACCAGCGTGGCTCGACGACGTCGTCGAGCGGTGGGAGTTCGGACTGCTCCACCATGGCCATCCCGATCCCTCCTTCGAAACCCGACCAGATCGATCGGGAACCGTATCAGCCGGAGTTGCGGATGCCCGTCGCGATCGCGTTGATCGTGAGCTGGATCCCACGCTGGACCAGGTCCCGTTCTCCGGCCGCGGTCACGTCATGGTCGTCGGCGCCGCCCGTGTCGCCGCTCGTGCCGTCTCGGGCGCCGGCGCGCTCGGACGCCTCGCGGTGGCGTCGCAGCAGGTCGATCTGGACGACGTGGAGCGGATCGAGGTACGGGTAGCGGTTCCGCAGGCTGCGTGCGAGCAGGGGGTTGTCGCTGAGCGGATCGTCCGACCCGGTGATGCGCGCGTGCCAGCGCCGGGTGAGGGTGTGCTCGTGCTCGATGCGACCGAAGATGTCGTCGCGCGCGGCGTCGTCGGTGACGAGCGCATGCGCGTAGCGCCGACCGATCTCGATGTCGGCCTTCGCGAGGACCATCCCCATGTTCTCCGTGATCGTGCGGAAGAACGGCCACGTCCGGTACATCTCCGACAGGACGTCGGCTCCGCCGGGGTTCGCGGACGCGAACCCCTCGAACGCCGACCCCGCCCCGTACCAGGCCGGGATCATCAACCGGCACTGGGTCCAGCCGAACACCCACGGGATCGCGCGGAGGTCCTCGATCGCGCGCGACGCCGTGCGCGACGCCGGCCGGCTCCCGACGTTCAGCGAGGCGATCTCGTCCGTCGGCGTGATCTGGCGGAAGAAGTCCACGAAGCGCTCGTCGCCGTACACGAGCGAGCGGTAGGCGTCGTGCGCGGAAGCGGCCAGCTCGGACATCGCGGAGCGGTGCCGCTCGGACGTCGCGTCGCCGTGGGAGCGGCGCGAGGCGGCGACGGTCGCCGCGACCAGCGTCTCGAGGTTGCGGCGGGCGAGGGCGGGCTGGGCGTACTTCGCGGCGACCATCTCGCCCTGCTCGGTCACCCGGATCGAGCGATCGACCGACCCCGGGGGCTGGGCCAGGATCGCCTGGTAGGCGGGTCCGCCGCCACGCCCGACGGTGCCTCCCCGTCCGTGGAACAACCGCAGCCGGACGCCCTCCGCCTCGGCGACGTCGACCAGGGCGGCCTGGGCGGCGAAGAGGTTCCACTGCGAGGCCAGGTAGCCCCCGTCCTTGTTCGAGTCCGAGTAGCCGATCATCACCTCCTGCAGGCCGCCGCGCGACGCGACGACGTGGGCGTAGGTCGGATGGCGGAGCAGGTCGCGCAGGGTGTCGGCCGAACCGCTGAGATCGTCGATCGTCTCGAAGAGGGGAACGACGTCGAGCGCGCAGCTCGTCGAGCTGCCGTCGCCCGCCACCCGGAGCACGCCCACCTCCTTGAGCAGGACGCACACCTCGAGCACGTCGCTGACGGCGGTCGCCATCGAGATGACGTAGTGGGGGATCGCACGCGAGCCGAGTCGGTCGACCGCGCCGGCGGCCTCGTCGAGCACGGCGAGCTCACCGAGGGTGCGCTCGGAGTAGGAGGCGGCCGGGGTGCGCAGCAGGCGCGGTCCGCGCAGCTCCGCGGAGAGGATCTCGCGGCGGGCGTCCTCGTCGAGCCCGGCGTAGTCGTCGCACACGCCTGCGCCGCGCAGCAGGTCGGCCACGACGTCGGCGTGGACGGCCGAGTTCTGCCGCATGTCGAGACCGCAGAGGTGGGCTCCGAAGACCCGCAGCTCGCGCCGCACCGGCTCGATCGAGACCTCGACGAGGTCGTCGGCGCCGTGCGATCGCAACGAGTCCGCGACGATCCCGAGGTCGGCGCCGAGCGCGTCGAGGTCCGGGTAGCGGTCGCGCACGACCCGTGGCGGCTCGGCCGCGAGCTCGTCGGCGACGTCACCCAGCACGTCGACGGCGAAGGCGTGCAGGCGCGCGTACATCCCGCGCAACGCCCGCCGGTACGGCTCGTCCGCGCGGAACGGCGAATCGTGCCCGGAGCTCTCCGCCAGCGCGGTGAGCTCGGTCGTCGGGGTGACGAGGCGCTGCGACATCGACAGCTCCACCGACAGCCGGCGGAGCTCGGCGAGGTGGTGGCCCAGCGCCGTGAGCGCCTGGCGATCGACCGCGGCGCGCAGCACCTCCGCGGTGACGAAGGGGTTGCCGTCGCGGTCGCCGCCGATCCAGGATCCCATCGTCACGATCCCGGTCGAGTCGATGTCGGGGTGGTCGAGCAGCTCGGCGGCCAGGCGCTCCACGTCCGCTCCGAGCGCGGGGATGGTCTCGAACAGGCTGGCCTCGTAGTACCGCAGCGCATCGCTGATCTCGTCGCCGACGCGCAGCTTCGACAGGCGCAGGATCGCGGTCTGCCACAAGGTGAGCACGCGCACCGCGAGTCGACGGTGCACGTCGTCGCGGCGACGGTCGCCCTCGGCGAGGTCGTCGAGCGCGTCGAGGAGATCGGAGATGTCGGAGAGCACGTCGAGGACCGTCTTGCGGCGGACCTCGGTCGGGTGGGCGGTGATCACCGGGCTGACCTCGATCTCGCCGAGCAGCGCCGCGATCGCTCCGGGGTCGGCGCCGCCGTCGAGGAGGTCGCGCACGGTCGCGGCCAGGCTCCCGGGTCGGGGGGCCGAACCGGCCGCGAGGTGGTGACGGCGTCGTCGTTCGACGTGGACGTCCTCGGCGGTGTTGGCGAGCAACGACAACCAGTCGAAGGCGCGCACGACGTGCAGCACCTGCTCGATCGGGCGGTCACGGAGCATCGACTCGAGCTCGTCCACCGAGCTCGACCCCGTGCGCCGTCCGCGCACGGCCGCCCGACGCACCGATTCGACCAGCTCGAAGACCTCGTCGCCCGCCTGCTCGCGCACGACGTCGCCGAGGAGCCGACCGAGGAGGCGGATGTCGTCCCCGACGGCTTCGCCGCCCGACCCTGCCGTGGGCTCGTCCCGGGCGGGCGGGGTCGGGTCGCCCGGGCGCGGCACGGGGGGAGTCGAGACGTCGTCGTCGGGCACCCGAACAGTCAACACCATCGGCGGTCGACGCCCGGGCGATCGCACGTGCGCACCCGGGGTGCGGGGCGGGTCGCGGCGGGGGAGCGAGCGCCTCGGCGGGCGAGGGTGGGCTCGTGGTTCGCGCCACCCCACCCGTTCTCGAGATCGCGGCGTCGGCCGGTCACGACCTCGACGTCGCCGGGGAGGCGCCGGTCGCCGCCGCCGCCGCACCCCGCCGCCACCAGCAGCGGGATCAGCAGGCGGGCGCGCACGGCGGATCGGCGGTGGAGGCGCATCGAGGCCGACGCACCGGTCCGGCCGGGCGGCGCGCAGGCGGGTACCTTCCTCCCGTGGCCTCCGATCCGAACGTGCTCGTGATCGTCCTCGCGGGAGGGGAGGGCAAGCGCCTCCAGCCGCTGACGGCCGACCGGGCGAAGCCCGCCGTCCCCTTCGCCGGCACGTACCGGATGATCGACTTCGCGCTCTCCAACTTCGCGAACGCCGGCTACCGCAAGATCGTGGTGCTGACCCAGTACAAGAGCCACAGCCTCGACCGCCACATCACCCAGACCTGGCGGTTCTCGGCGATGCTCGACGACTACGTCACCCCCGTCCCGGCCCAGATGCGGCGCGGGCCGTACTGGTTCCAGGGTTCCGCCGACGCGATCTACCAGAACCTCAACCTCATCCACGACGAGCGTCCCGACATCGTGTGCGTGTTCGGCGCCGACCACATCTACCGCATGGACCCCCGCCAGATGGTCGCCGAGCACCTGGACCACTCGGCCGGGGTCACCGTGGCGGCCATCCCGGTCCCGATCCACGAGGCGCGCGAGTTCGGCGTCATCGAGGCCGCCGACGACGGTCGGATCATCGACTTCCACGAGAAGGTCGCGCACCCCCCGACGATGCCCGGCGACGACACGCGGTGCCTTGCGAGCATGGGCAACTACGTGTTCGACACCGACACCCTGATCGACATCGTGACCCCGCCCTCCGACGGCGACGGGCGCCACCCGTACACCGATCTCGGCGGCGACGTGATCCCGGCGCTCACGGCGTCGGGCGACGCCCGCGTCTACGACTTCTCGAAGAACGTCGTCCCCGGTCAGGACGAGCGCGAGCGCGGCTACTGGCGCGACGTCGGCACGCTCGACGCGTTCTTCCACGCCAACATGGACCTCGTCGCGCCCCACCCGGTGTTCAACCTCTACAACGATCGCTGGCCCGTCTACACCAGCCGGCGGGCGCTGCCCCCGGCGAAGGTCTCGCGCGGCAGCGGCGGCGAGCCGCCCTACGTCGACGACAGCCTGCTGTGCCAGGGCTCGATCCTCAGCGGGGGCCACGTCGAGCGCTCGATCATCGGACCCGGTTGCTACGTCGACCACGACGCCCACGTCACCGACTCGATCATCTTCCCGGGGACGGTGATCGGGCCCGGGGCCCGCGTGCACCGCTGCATCGTCGACAAGAACGTGGTCGTCCCCGAGTGGACCCGCCTCGGCCTCGAGCCCGAGCAGGACATGGCCCACTTCACGGTGAGCGACGAGGGTGTCGTCGTGCTGCCGAAGGACTACGACTTCAGCTCCCGCTGACGTCTCCGTCACGTTCCCGGTCCGGCCAGCTGCGGCGTTCGCGCTCCACCGCGACGAGGTGGTCGAGCCCGAGCACCGGCGCCCGCCCCGCCGCGACGTCGTCGGCGAAGCCGCGCAGCACCTCGACCGCGCCGAACGCCACGGCGGGGTGGTCGGTCCCCCCGATCTCGATCGGGTCGCCGTCGAGCTCGAGCACCGGGGTGGGGAACACCTCGGCGCGGGCGACGGCGGTGTCGGTCGCGAACTGCAGCTCGACGGTCGCGAGGCCGCGGTCGCGTCGGCGGACGACGTCGGGTCCGCCCACGTGCTGGCGCCCCGCCATCCGGCGGGCGACCACGGCGATCCCGGCGACCGAGCTCGACAGCGAGCCGTCGTCGGGGGCGGGGGGTGACCACGCGAGCGACAGGTGGCGCACGACGTCGCCGCGCCCCACGCACCGACCGAGGTGACCGAGCCACCGCCGCACGACGGGAGCGTGGAGCAGCGCGTCCCCGACGACGAGCGGGGACGCCGGGGTCCAGTCGATCCGGTCGGCGTCGACGCGGCCGGGGACGACGACCACCGCCGAACCGGCGAGCCCGAGACGGCGCGCGTCGTCCAGCCGGCGGTCCTCGGGGGTGCCGACGACGACGATCTCGGCGCGCGGGTCGTCGACGGCCTCCTCGATCGAGCGGATCGTCGCTCCGGTCGCGCCGGCGACCTCCTCGGCCGTCGGGCCCGCCGTGGAGGTCACCTCCCAGTCGAGCAGGCCGGCGGCGACGACCAGCGGGGCGGTGGCGTGATGGCCGACGACCGCGACGCGGGTGCGCGACGGCGCACGACGGCGCACGGCTGCGGTCTCAGGTCCCCGTGAGCCGGTCGACGACCGGGGCGAACGCGTCGATCTGGTCCCCGCCGACGATGACGTAGCTGAACCCGAACCGCTCGCGCCGTGCGACCAGATCGTCGACGATCGAGTCCACGTCGCCGATCAGCGCGAACGGCGACTCCTCGATCATCGACGGTTCCACGCCGATCATCTCGGCGATCCCGGCGACCTGGCCGTCGCGATCGTCGGTCACGCTGACGAAGAACGCGCGGATGTTCATCTCGATCGCGTCGAGCCGGCCGGCCTCGCGCGCCGCGTCCGCGACGACGGCGACCTTGTCGACCACGGCGGGCCCGGTCATCGTGGCGATCGCCTCGGGTCCGATCACCCCGGCGTCGAGGGTTCCGTTGACCCCGACGATGTCGGCTTCGCGAGCGGCGATCCCGAGCACCCGGGGCCCGCCGCCGCCGATCAGCACGGGCGGGTGGGGGCTCTGGACCGGCGCGGGCTGGCCGTCGTGGTCGCGGATCGCGTAGTGCTCACCCTCGAACGAGAACGGGCCGGGACCCATCAGGCCCTTGATGACCGCGAGGCCCTCGACGAACCGGTCCACGCGCACCCCGGCTCGGTCGTAGGTCATCCCGGCGGCGTCGTAGTCCGACCGCATCCAGCCGGCGCCGAGGCCGATCTCGACGCGCCCGTCGCTGAGCACGTCCATCGTCGCGAGCTCCTTCGCGAGCACGAGGGGGTGCTTGTAGTCGTTGTCGAACACCAGCGCCCCCGCCCGCAGCGTCGTCGTCGCGTCGAGGAGGGCCTGGAGCGCGGGCATCGGCGCGAACTGCGCGTCGAAGTGGTCGGGGATCGTCGCGGTCGAGTACCCGAGGCCCTCGATCCGCCGAGCGGTCTCGACCCACGCCTCGCCCGAGGGGGCGATCGAGGTCTGGACGCCGAAGCGGAACGGCCGGATCGGGAACGGGCTGGTGTCGTCGCTCATCGACGTCGACCGTACCCGGGCGCGCCACCCCGCTCCGCCGCGGTGCCGCCGAGCGACGTCGTGGCGGGTCGTCGCGAGCGGCCGACATGACACCTGCGGCGCCGACCCGAGCGGTACCGTGGTGAGGCAATGCAGCGGCTGTCGTGGATCCCCCGCCTCGCGCTGGTCGTCGCCGGCGGCGCCCTGCTGATCGTGGCCATCGTCGTCGCGGTCGCGCCGCGCCTGTGGCAGGTGGCGAACGCCCACGCCGAGGATCCGGTCGTGCTGCCCGAGTTCACCCCGCTCGCGCAGCGCACGTACGTCTACGACCGCTTCGGCACCGAGATCGCCCTGTACGAGCTGGAGAACTCCCAGCCGATCGCGTACGACGACATCCCCGTCGAGGTGATCCAGGCGTTCCTCGTGGTGGAGGACAAGGAGTTCTTCACCCACGACGGGGTCAACGTGCGCAGCCTGTTCCGCGCCACGCTGTCGAACTTCGCCTCCGACGCCCCGCAGCAGGGTGCCTCGACGATCACCATGCAGGTGGTCAAGAACGACTTCCTCGCCGGCCTCGAGCGCGACGGGCGCTACAAGCTGCTGCAGATCCAGTACGCCAAGCGGCTGGAGAAGGAGAGGTCGAAGCCCGAGATCATGGAGCGCTACCTGAACACGGTGTTCTTCGGCAACAACGCGTACGGGATCCAGGCGGCGGCGGAGACGTACTACGGCAAGACGGTCGACCAGCTCACCTTCATCGAGGCGGTGTTCCTCGCCGGGCTGGTGCGCTCCCCGTCGGGGTTCGACCCGATCAACTCCCCCGAGCGCAGCCGTGCCCGGTGGCGGCAGGTGCTCGATCGCCTCGTGAGCGAGCAGATCCTCACCGAGGAGCGTGCCGACGAGATCTTCGAGACCGAGCCGATCCCCGAGCGGGTGCGCACGATCGAGTCCCGGACCAACGAGCGGACCTACTTCACCGAGGCGCTGCGGGACCACCTGCTGAACCGCTCGACCATCCTCGGGGCGACGTACGAGGAGCGGTACAACCAGCTCTTCCGCGGCGGTCTGCGGATCCACACCACCCTGGATCCGAACATGCAGATCGCGGGAGAGCGCGCCCAGGAGCTGCTCCCGCAGAACACACGCGGGTTCGAGGCGGCGATGGTGTCGCTCGACGCCGAGACCGCCGCGGTGCGGGTGATGGTCGGCGGGCGGGGTTTCTCCTCCGACGACCAGGTGAACATGGCCCTCGCCCCGCGCCAGACCGGGTCGAGCATCAAGTACTTCATCCTCGCCGCGGCCATCCAGGCCGGTGCCCAGGCGGGCGACGAGATCGACGGACGCATCGGTTGCTCGTTCGACAACCCCGGCGACCTCGAGGAGCCCGTCTACACGATCGACGGCGGGGTGACCGGCTTCATCGGCGACCTGCGCGACATCACGGCCCGCTCGGTCAACTGCGGCTTCGCCCGGCTGTCGCAAGCGGTCGGGCTGAACCGGGTCGTCGACACGACGTACCGCATGGCGTCGTCGGACTACCTCAACCGGTCCATCCCCTCCACCGAGCGCGAACCGATCCAGCCGTTCATCAGCTTCGCGACGGGGGCCAACGAGATGAGCCCGCTCGACATGGCCGCCGGCATCCAGTCCCTCGCGAACGAGGGGGTGCACCACCAGCCGTACTACGTCGAGCACATCGACGACGCCGACGGCGAGCGCATCCACACCCACTTCGACCCCGGCACCGAGGTGCTCGATCGCGACGTCGCGCTCGAGACGGTCGACATCTTGAAGGGCACGCTCGACTACGGCACCGCCCGCTTCGACGACCTCGAGGACGACCGCCCCGCGTTCGGCAAGACGGGCACGCAGCAGGACAACACCAACGCGTGGTTCGTCGGCGGCACCCGCCAGCTCGCGACCGCGGTCTGGGTGGGCAACCCCGACGCCTACACCCCGATGGTCGGCATCCCCGAGTTCGACGTGCCGCGGGTCCAGGGCGGCACCTACCCCTCGGAGATCTGGAAGAGCTTCACCGACGCGGCGAGCGCCGGCATGCCGGTCGTCGACTGGGACGCCCCGGCGCCGCCCGAGCGACCCAACGCCCGCATCGTGCTCCCGGGCAACGAGTGCACCGTCGTGGTGGTCGGCCGGACCGGGGGCGACGTCATCGCGAACCAGACCCCGACGGTGTCGACGCCGTCGCCGGGAGCGTCGGGAGCGTCGGGAGACGACGGGACCTCGGCCGGGATCGAGACCGGGAACCAGACCGAGGAGACGACCGCGACGACTGCGGCGCCCACGGAGTCGAGCGCTCCGGCGACGAACGCCCCGGTTCGCACCACGCCGATCGTCGTCATCACCGCGAAGGAGGACGTCGGGACGACGATCCCACCCGACAACCTCGACCCGAACGCCCCGCTGCCGACGGTCCCGCTGTCGACGCGCGTCTCGCCCTGCTGACGTCGGCTCGACCCGAGCCCGCCCGCCACGGTCAGCGGCGCACCGACATCGCGGCGGCGACCTCCTTCACCAGCTTCGCGGCGACCATCGCCGTCATCCCGACGAGGTCGCGCGACGGGTTCAGCTCGACGACGTCGGCGCCGAGGAGCGGACCGGGGTGCGCGTCGATCACGTCGAGGACCTCGCGCACGGTGAGGCCGCCGGGCTCGTGGTGCGAGACGCCCGGAGCGACGGACGGATCCAACCCGTCGAGGTCGATCGAGAGGTAGATCGGACCCGTGAGCGCGCTCGCGTCGAAGCGATCCAGCTCGCGCGGCGAGACCATCTGCACGTCCCACCGCGCGCCCTGGTCGCGCTGGTGCGGTGTGGCCGTGCGGATCCCGAGCTGGACGAGCCGGGACGCGCACCCCTCCTCGAGCGCCCGTGCGAACGGCGATGCGTGGCTCAGGCGGTTGCCGTCGAGATCGTCGTAGATGTCGGGGTGGGCGTCGACGTGGACGACCGTGAGGGGCCCCGGAGCGCCGTCGCGACCTGGTGACGGCTCCCGACGATCTCGGAACGCCCGGAGGATCGGGTAGGTGATCGAGTGGTCGCCGCCGAGCGTGATGACCTGGCGGCCGGCGTCGAGCTGCCGGCCGACGGCGTCGGTGATCGCGTCGGCGTCGGACTCCGAGGCGCGCTCGTTGTCGATCGCGACGTCGCCACGGTCGTCGAGCATCGACAGGACCTCGACCGACGACTCGGCCGATCCGTTGGACGACGACGAGGCCAGAGCGGCGCGGATCGCATCGGGACCCGCCGCGCAGCCACGCAGGTGCGACGAGTTGGCGTCGAGGGCGACGCCGAGCAACGAGATCGGTCCGGACGGGGTGTCGTGCACGAGCTGCAGTCTGGCGCTTCCTCCCGTGGACGACGATCACCGGCCGGGGGCGTCGTGCCATGATGCAGGAGATGACCGATGTCGACAGCGCCAGCGGACCCGGCACGGACCCGGGGGGTGGTTCGACGGCGGACCGGCTCCTGCGGCTCCAGCACCTCGACACCGAGGCGGATCAGCTCGTCAACCGACGCGAGCGCCTGCCCGAGCGAGACGCCCTGTCCGAGGCCACCGACCACCTGCGGCGATGGGAGGCGGAGCGGACGGCGATGCGTGACCGCATCGACGAGCTCGAGGCGGGGATCGAGCGCAGCGAATCCGAATCCGGTGAGCTGGGCGAGCAGCGAGGTCGGCTGCAGGCCCAGCTCAAGACGGTGATCGCGCCGCGTGAGGCCGAGGCGCTGATGCACGAGATCGAGGTGCTGGATCGACGCACCGACGAGCTCGACACCGCCGAGCTCGAGGCGCTCGAGGAGCAGTCGGCGGTGGACGACCGCCTCACGTCGCACCTCGCGGCCGAACCGGGGTTGCGCGAGGCCACCTCCACCGCGGACACGGCGCTCGAGCGCGCCAGCTCCGAGATCGACGCGGAGCTGTCGACGGTCGTCGAGCGTCGCGACCGCGCACGGACCGAGCTGTCCGATCAGGTGCTCTCCCGCTACGACCGGCTGCGGTCGAGCGCGGGGGTCGCGGTCGCGGAGCTCGTGGGCCACCGCTGCGCCGGCTGCCACCTCGACCTGTCGGCCGCCGAGGTCGACGACGTGAAGGACGACGCCGCCGCCGCCGACGGGGTCGCCGACTGCCCCCAGTGCGGTCGGATGCTCGTCGTCTGACGATCCCGCCCCGTGCTCCTCTGGTTCGTCGCCACCTCGATCCTGGCGATCGGGTTCGTGTTCCGTGACCCGGCGTTCGACCACCGGTTGCTCGTCGTGGGATCGGTGCTCCCCGGTGTCGAGGTCGTGGTCGGGGGCGCCCGCGCGCTGCACTCCGTCACCGTGAGCATCGCGCTGCTCGCGATCGTCATGATCGCGACGCGCCGCGGCAGCGCCCGTCGGCGCACCCTGCTCGGGCTGCCGATCGGCGTGTTCCTCCACCTGGTCTTCGACGCCGCGTGGAACGACACCGACACCTTCTGGTGGCCGGTCACCGGGTGGTCGTTCGACGACGTGGGCGCCCCGATCGTCGACCGCGGGGTGCTGAGCGTCGTGCTGGAGGCGGTGGGCGTCGTGGTGTGCGCGTGGCTGTGGCGGATCAACCACCTCGGTGAGCGCGAGAACCGGCGGCGGTTCCTCGCCGACGGTCGCCTCGTCTCGGTGCCCCCGTCGGGCACCTGACGCCCCGCCGGCGCCCGCCCCACCCCGCCGATGGGGTGTGGCACACTCTCGTCGGTGCTCATCCTGCTGCGACACGGCCGAACGGCGGCCAACGAGGCCGGTCTCCTGCAGGGGAGGCTGGACCAGGACCTCGACGAGCGCGGGCGGCGGCAAGCCGTCGCCGCCGCCGAGCTGATCGAGGCCGAGGCCGACGTCTCGGCGGTGATCGCGAGCCCGCTCGTGCGCGCCCAGCAGACGGCGGAGGCGTTCGGCCGTCCGGTCGAGACCGACGAGCGCTGGATCGAGCTGTCCTACGGCGTCTACGAGGGCGTCGCCCACGCCGATGTCCCCTCCGAGGTCTGGCGTGCGTGGCGCGACGACTTCTCCTACGTCCCCGAGGGCGGTGAGTCGCTCGCGTCGCTCGACGTGCGCGTCCGTGCCGCGTGCGACGACCTCGTCGAGCGGGCGGCCTCGAGCGACGTCGTCGTCGTGAGCCACGTCTCGCCGATGAAGTCGGCCGTCGCGTGGTCGCTCGGGGTCGACATCGGCATCTCGTGGAACTGCCACCTCGACCACGCCAGCATCTGCCGGATCGACATCCGCGACGGCCGGCCCGTCCTGCGCACCTTCAACCAGACGGTCTGAGCGCCCGTCGGCGGGCTCGTGCAGCCGGCGGGCCACGGGCTGCGCGGACGCGACGGTGAGGTGGCCTGTAAGCGGGATTCTGTGGGCGCCGAGGCGCCCGATGGCCATCCATCTGTGCGGTCTACCCGGGAGGAACGGACGGGCCGCCCACCTCCCTGCTCGACCTTGCTCCGGGTGGGGTTTACCGAGCCGGCGCCGTCGCCGACGCCGCTGGTGCGCTCTTACCGCACCGTTTCAGCCTTGCCTGTGAGCACCTCGCCTCGCCGTGAGGCTCGGCGGTGCGCTCCATCGGCGGTCTCTCTCTGTTGCACTTGTCCGTCAGGTCGCCCCGACCTGGCTCTCGCCAGCACCCTGCCCGGTGGAGTCCCGACTTTCCTCGACGCGCCGGTCTCCCGGTGCGCCGCGGCCATCCGTCCACCTCACCGTCGCACGCCGAGCCTACGTCGGCGCGCCGGCGGACCGCACCCTCAGGCGTCGCAGGTCAGCTCGTTGTAGACGAAGCTGTTGTCGGCGGGCGTCTGCAGCGAGAAGGTCTGACGCACCGCGTTCACGTCACCGGGGCCGGCGATGAACTCGATCTGGGCGACCTGGCCGAACACCGACGGGATCGCGAACTGGCGCACGGCCCCGAGGTCGTCCCGGGTCGACTCCTCGCCGAGCACCTCCTGGGCGACCCAGTTGTCGCCGGGTCCGGTGCGCAGCGCCATCCACGACGCGTGGCGACCGGCGAGCGCCGCTGCGCGCGCGTGCTCGACGCGAGCCGGGATGTACGGGTTCGTGAGCACGAGCTCCTGGTGCGACGACGCGGCCAGGTTCTCGAGCGCCGTCAGCAGGTTCAGCACGTCGGTCGAGACATCGCCCTCGAAGCGCTCGAACTCGACCTCGTCGCCGACGGCGGGCGTCGCGCTCGACGACGTGCGCGAGAGATCGCCGCGCGACGTCGTCACCGTGTCACCCAGCGGCAGCTCCTCGCCGAGCACCTGGACCATGCTCGTGTCCTCGAGGACGACCCCGATGATCGGGGAGAGGATGGTCTCGATCACGGGGCCCAGGAGGCGGTCGATCAGCCACGGGTTGGAGCAGGTCCACGGCTCGCCACCGGCCTCCTCGGTGAGCGACACCATCGTCTCGGCGACCTGGCGGTGGTCCTCCATCACCCGCTGCGCGAGCTCGGCGACCTCGGAGGGGATCGCGTCCTGGATCGCCATCGCCGTCTCGTAGGCGCTGACCATGGTGAACTCGAGGGAGGACGCCGTGCGCAGGACCACCGCCTCGTCGATCTCGTAGTTCGGGGGCGCCGTGATGTCGGGGGCGTTGCCGACGCGACCGGGTGCGTCGTCGCCGCCACGGTCCTCCCCGCACGCCGCGGCGAGCGCCGAGAGCGACACCGCCAGCCCGCCGAGGCGCAGCGCGTCCCGGCGGGTGGTCGTGGCGGTCGTCGTGGTGGTTCGATCGGTCGATGCGGCCATCAGGCACCTCCGGAGGTGGACGTCGACACGGGGGACGCGTCGTTCGCGAAGACGGCGGCGAGGTCGCTGTCGCCGAGGAAGTCGGACCACACCGTCGCGTAGCGCGCCTCCATCACGATGATCGACGCGGTGGCGCTGATCGCGTCCGTGCTGCGGTAGTCGGGCAGGAGCGAGGTGTGCGTCGCGGCGGCCTGGTTCTCGAGGTCGCGCGCCGCGGTGAGGAAGCCGCTCTCCGAGGAGGTGAACGTCTCGACGTTCGCGTCGAACAGGGCGGGCTCGGCGCCGATGATCGACGATCCGGTGATCCCGGCGATCGCCTGCGCGTAGGCCTCGTGGTTCTCCGCGACCACGTCGACCACCATCTTGAGCTCGGACGACGGACCGGCCTGGGAGGTGGCCCGGTAGAGCTCGGAGAGCGACAGCTCCAGGGCGAGCGCCTGCTCGAGCAGCGCCGTGTCGCCCGACGTCGGGGCGGTCGGCTGATCGGTCCCGCTCGGCGCCGACGCGACGGCTCGACCGGAGACCAGCGACGCCGCGACGGCGCCCACGCCGACGACACCGAGGTCCCTCAGCATCCGGCGACGACCCGTCGCCCCGAGGCTCGGTCCACGACTCGCACGGACGGGCAGCGCGCGCTCGCGCTCGGGGTTCTCGGGGTCCACGTGGGATGGGTCCTTTCGGGTCGTGCGATGGCGGTCCTCCGACGGAGGAGGCGACGCGGGCGATTCTAGGGTGGCGACGTGGGCGATCACGGGATTCGTCCGGTCGTGAAACCCGTCGCATCGGCCCGCCTCCGCGGTCACAGCTCGAGCTCCGAGAGCTCGGGGTGCCATCGGACGGAGCGATCGAGGGCGTCGGCCCACCGTGCGCGCGACGCCTCTCGATCGTGTTCCGGGTCGGGTTCGACGACCTCGACGGGCTCCCACAGCTCGGCGGCGGCCGACACGTCCGACCAGTTGCCGATGCCGAGCCCGGCGAGGAAGGCCGCGCCCCGCGTGGTGCCCTCGACGGTCGGCGACACCTCGACGCGCAGACCGGTCGCGTCGGCGAGCGCCCGCACCACGGTGGGGTTGCGCGACATCCCGCCGTCGAGTCGCAGCGCGCTCAGCTCGACGCCCGTGTCGGCGGCGGCCGCCTCGACGAGATCCGCCGCACGGTGGGCGACCCCTTCGAGCACGGCGCGCACGACGTGCGACCGCTCGGTCCCGCGGGTCAGCCCCACCAGCGCGCTCCGGGCGCCGTAGTCCCACCGGGGGGTCCCGATGCCGATCGGCGCGGGGACGAAGACCACCCCCTCGCTCGAATCGCAGCGCTGGGCGACCTCGTGGCTGTCGTCGACGGTCTCGATCAGACCGAGGTCGTCGCGCAGCCACTCGACGTTCGTCCCCGCCGACAGCATGATCGCCTCGGCGCCCCAGGTGAGCTCCCCTCCGATCGACCAGGTGGGCAGGGCGTACGTGCCCGCCGGGCTGCGCCGGACCACGGTCGGGGGGTCGGCGCCCGTGACCAGGTCGAGCATCCCCCCGGTCCCGAGGGTGATCTTCGCGACTCCCGGCCGGACGCACCCCTGACCGACGAGGGACGCCTGCTGGTCCCCGACCAGCGCGGCCAGCGGAGGGGCGCCGTCGAGCGCGGTGGCCGGTGCGATCACCCCGGCCGAGTCGACGACGCGCGGGAGGATCGCCCGGTCGATCCCGAACAGGTCGAGTCGCTCGTCGGACCAGTCCGACCCGTCGGCGGTGCGCATGCCGGTGGTCGTCGTCGAGGTGTTGGTGGCGTCGCTGACGTGCACCGCCCCGTCGGTGAGCGTCCACGCGATCCACGAGTCGATCGTCCCGAAGCACAGGTCGCGACCGGCGAGGCCGTCGGTCTCCGACAGCAACCACGACAGCTTGGTGATCGACTGGTTCGGCGCGATCGACAGGTCGTGCTCGGCGTTGGCGACGATGCACTCGGTGACGGTGCGCAGGTCCTGCCAGCCGAGCCCGGGCGCGACCGGCTCACCGGTGGAGCGGTCCCACAGCACCGTGCTCGCCCGCTGGTTGGTGATCCCGACGGCGTCGACGGCGACACCGGTCCGCTCGACGACCGTGCGGCAGGCGTCGAGCGTGACCTCGGCGAGGGCGGCGGCGTCGAACTCGACGAGTCCGTCGAACGGCGACGACGGCGGGTGGGAGCGCTGCTCGATGTCGACGATCCCGAGGTCGCCGTCGACGACGGCGGCGCGCAGCGCGGTGGTCCCGACGTCGACGACGAGCAGGTGGACGCTCATCGCTGCGCGGACGGCACGAGGCCGCGCGACCGCAGCCGCTGGCCGAGGAAGCCGCCGACGAGACCCGCGAACGAGACGATCGACAGCGTGAACAGCACGGCGAACCAGTTCACCACGCCACCGGTGATCAGGCGGACCACGACGAACACCGCCTGCGCCGCCACGTAGGTGCCGATGGCGGTGACGAGCCCGTGGCTCAGCGGGGTGCCCCGGCGCTGAGCCCACGCGGCGCTCCCGGAACCGATCACGAACCCCAGCACGGCGAGGAAGAACGAGACGGTGCGCGCGCCGTCGACGGCGGCGCCGAGGAGGGTCGCGGGGATCGCGATCGCGAGGCACGTCACCGCCCCCGCCCGGATGGCGTCGGCGTCCCACCCCGACGACGCCCGGTCCGCGGTGGTGGCCGCCTCGCGGGGTCGATCGTCGGACATCGGCCCCGATCGTTGCACGGATGGCGTCGGGTCGCCGATTCCTCGGTTCGAGCGCGCGCCGCACGGTCACGCGCCCCCGCCCGTCCGGGACCCGGGCGGGCGGGCCGCCCTAGGCTGCGATCCCGTGAGGGAGCCCGCATCGCGCCGAGGTGCAGGCGAGCCCGGGCCGCACGGGCCGGTGCGGCCGGACGACCCCCGCTACCTCGACCAGGCCGACGTGCGCCGGGAGATGACGAGGGTCTTCGACGTCTGCGACGGATGTCGGCTCTGCGTCGATCTGTGCTCGTCGTTCCCGACGCTGTTCGAGATGCTCGAGCAGCGCCCCGAGGGTGGTGCGGGGTGGCTGACCCCCGCCCAGCAGGACGCCGTCGTGGACCGGTGCCACCACTGCGCCCTGTGCACGCGCGGGTGCCCGTACGCACCCGGCCGTGACGACTCCGACGTCGACGTCGCCCGGCTGATGCTGCGGGCGCAGGCGATGCGGTCGCGCCACGGCCACCTCGATCCCGCCGCACGGAGGTGGAGGCGCGTCGTCGGGCGCTTCGCGGCGGTCGCACGGGTGGCGCGCGCCGTGCCCGCGGTCACGGGCGCGGTGGCGGCGTCGGCGCCGGGCTCGCGCCTGCGCCGGGTGGTGGGCCGGGTGACCGGGCTGTCGGCCACCCGGACCCTCCCGGCGCTCGCGCCGCAGCGCTTCTCGACGTGGTTCGCCCAGCGTGCCCCCGCCCGCCCGACGCCGGGCGGCGCGGCGCCCACCACGGCGAGTCGCCCGCCCGCGGATCGCTCTCGCGCGGAGCGCTCCGCCGTGAGCATCGTCGCGACCTGCGTCGTCGAGCACAGCGCGACCGCGATCGGGATCGACCTCGTGCGGGTGTGCGAGCACCTCGGCCTCGACTGCTCGATCGCCGAGGTGGGGTGCTGCGGCGCGCCCTCGCTGCACGCCGGCGATCTCGATCGCTTCACCCGGATCGCACGCCGCAACGTGGCGACGCTGACCGCCGAGATCGCAGCCGGGCGCGAGGTGGTGGTGGCGCAGCCGACGTGCGCCCACGTGATCCGCCACGACTACCCCGACCACCTGGACGGTCCCGACGTCGCGCTGGTCGCCGAGCGCACCCGGGACGCGTCGTCCTACGTCGAGGCGGCCGTCGGAGCCCCGGACGTCGCCGCCGAGATCGCCGCCGGCGTGACCGCCGTCGGTGCCGCCGCCACCGGTCGGATCGCCCTCCACGCATCGAGCCATCGGCGCCCGGACGTCGACATCGCCCCTCCCGGGGGGGATCTGCTCCGGCTCGCCGGGTCGGGGTCGCGACCACCGACGGAGGTGCGGGTCGTCGCCGGGTGCGTCGGAGCCGACGGGGTGTGGGGCCTGCGGGCGTCGAACGACGACACCGCCGGGTGCGCAGCCGACCGCGTGGCGGAGTCCCTCGTGGCGGCCGGCGCCGACCTCGTGGCCGGCGACGACCACCTCTCGAACCGCATGACGGCCGAGCGCACGGGGGTCCCGACGGGCCACCCCGTCTCGGTGCTGGCGCGCGCCCTCGGGTTCGCGCCCGAGGGAGCTCCGCCCGCCCCCGGGCGGTCGAATCCGCAGCGTGATGAGCGGGACGCGGACGGTGCCGGTCCGGAATTGCCCCTGGCGCCACAGGAGCCACGGCCCTAGATTCCGTCGTCGTGGGGCCGGCGCACCCCACGAGGAGAACGTGATCGCCGATCCCCGCACCAGTCGATCACGCCGACCCGACCGACCCACCACGATGACGGAGACCGCCACGTGTCGATGCGACAGATGACCACGACCGAACCGACCTGGTGGGATCTCGGCGCGTGCCGCGGCCTCGCCGCCGAGATCTTCTACCCCGACGACGAGGACGGGGCGCTCGACGCCAAGGCCGTGTGCGACGGGTGCGCGGTGCGCTCCGCCTGCCTCGAGCACGCGCTGGCGTCGCGGGAGAAGGTCGGTGTGTGGGGCGGGGCGAGCGAGCGCGACCGCCGTCGGATCGTGCGTCAGCGGCGTCGTCGCGCCTGAGCTCGCACCCCCTCGCGAGCCGGAGCCGACGTCGGCGTATCCTCCCCGCATGCCCGGACTGGACGACCACGGAGGATGGCCCGGCGTCGTCGGCCACCTCGTCGCCGGGCGCGACCTGTCGACGGAGGCGGCGGCGGCAGCGCTGACCGAGATCCTGCGCGGCGACGCGACCCCCGCCCAGATCGCCGGGTTCGTCGTCGCGCTGCGAGCCAAGGGCGAGACGGTGGACGAGCTGGCCGGGCTGCTCGACGCGGCGATGGCCGAGGCGTCGCTCGTCCCGCTGAGCGACGACGAGCGGGCGTCGTGCGTGGACATCGTCGGGACCGGGGGCGACGGCTCCGACTCGATCAACGTGTCGACGATCGCGGCCATCGTCACCGCCGCCGCGGGCGTCGGGGTGTGCAAGCACGGGAACCGCTCGGCGTCGTCGAAGACCGGCGCCGCCGACGTGCTCGAGGCGCTCGGCGTCGCGGTCGAGCAGACGCCCGAGGGTGTCGTGGCGTGCGTGCGCGAGGCGGGGATCGGGTTCTGCTTCGCACCCGCCTTCCACCCCGCCTTCCGCTACGCGGGAGCCCCCCGGCGGGAGGTGGGGATCCCGACGGCGTTCAACATGATCGGTCCGATGGCCAACCCGGGCCGCGTGCGCAACCAACTGATCGGGGTGGCGGATCCGGCGTTCGCCGAGCCGATGCTCGGCACGCTCGAGCGCCAGGGCGTGACCAGCGCGTGGGTCGTGCACGGCGACGGGTTCGACGAGCTGACGACGACGGGGACGTCGAGCGTGTGGTCGCTGCACGACGGCCGGCGGGACCGCTTCGACGTCGACCCCTCCTCGCTCGGTCTCGCACCGGCCGGCGCCGCCGACCTCGCAGGGGGCGAACCGGCCGACAACGCCGAGGCCGTGCGCCAGGTGCTCGACGGTCGCCGTGGAGCCCACCGCGACGTCGTCGTGCTCAACGCGGCGGGAGCGCTCGTCGTGGCGGGCCACGCCGAGGATCTCGCCGACGGGATCGAGCGCGCCGGAGCGGCCATCGACGACGGTCGAGCGCGCAGCACCCTCGAGCGCTTCGTGACGGTGTCGCGCGCGAACGCCCCCTCGTGAGGGGCGATCCCGCGACGTCGACGGTGGTCCGCGCTCCGGCGTCGTCGGCCAACCTGGGGGCCGGGTTCGACGTGTTCGGGCTCGCCCTCGGGCTCCACGCCGACGTCGGCACCGGACGTGCGCCCGACGGAGCGCGCGACCTCGACGCGGCCCACCCCGCCCGCGTGGCGTTCGAGCGCGCCGGCGGATCCGGTCCGATCTGGCTGCGCAGCCCGATCCCCGTGGCGCGCGGCCTCGGTTTCAGCGGTGCCGTGCGCGTCGCCGCGGCCGGCCTCGGCCACGTCGTGGCCGGCGGAACCATCGACCGGGGCGCCGAGCGGATCCTGGCGGTGTCCTCCGAGCTCGAGGGCCACGGGGACAACGCCGCGGCCTCCCTGCACGGGGGCTTCACCGCGTACGTCGCCGGTCGGGCGCTGCGCGTCCCGGTCGGGCCGGTGCTCGCCTCCGCCACGGTCGTCGCGTGGATCCCCGACGTGACGACGTCGACCGACCGGTCGCGCCGGGCGCTGACCGACACGGTCGAGCGACGATCGGCCGTGGCCAACGTCGGTCGTGCGGTGCAGATGTCGCTGGCGTTCGAGCGCGACGACCCGAGCCTGCTCGACGGGGCGACGTCCGACGAGCTGCACCAGTCGGCGAGGATGGGGGCCATCCCCGGCGCCGCGGACGCGATGGCGGCGGGAGTCGCCGCGGGGGCGTGGTGCGGGTGGCTCAGCGGCAGCGGTCCGACCGTCGCGCTCCTCGCCGCGCGCGAGCTCGCCGACGAGGTGACCGCGGCCCTGCCGCGGGGCGGCCACGTGAAGGTGCTCGACATCGACTCCGCCGGCGCCCACGTCGTCGGGGCGCGACCCCTCCGACCGGCGCGGTGACGGTGGCGACGGCCCGACCTCGGCGGTGACGGCGTCGTCGGGTCAGGCGGCGCCGACGAGCGCGTCGACGGCGGTGCTCGCCGCGACCGGGAAGGCCCACGTCCCGTCGCAGGTGACGGTGAGCCGCGCCGCTCGGCGATCGAAGAACGAGGCGAGGCAGAGCGCCTCGTCGGCGTGGTCGCGCGGCGTGGGCCGGCCCGGGACGGTCACGCCGAGCGCGTCGACGGGGAGGGCGGAGGTGAGGGTCTGCGCGGTGCGGGTGTCGACGAGGCGGCCCTCGTCGACGACCCACGTCGTCGAGCCGTCGCGGATCTCGGCCCGCCCGGCGCGCCCGAGGGCGTCGAGCAGGGCGGTCCGCCGCACCGCACCGAGCAGAGCCGACAGGGTGTCTCGAGTCGTGGCCGCCTCCTCGAACCGCTGCTGGCGGGCGAGGCGCCCCATCCGGGCGTGCAGCCGATCCGCGACCACGCGCACGTCTCCCTCCATCGCCCGTCGGGCGTGGTCGACCGCCGTGGCGTAGTCGGCGGGATCCGCGGTGCCGGCGCACGGGCAGAGCGCGACGCCGAGCTGGGCGGCGCTGCACTCGGTCGCATCGAGGCGCGGGGTGTGCGAGCGGCCGAGGCGGGTGGTGCAGCGCCGCAGCGGGAGGGCGCTCTGCAGGGCGTCGACCACCCTCCGGGCGGCCGCCTGCGACGGCAGCGGCCCGAGGTGGACCCCCGCCGTCGGCGCCTTGGTGACGATCGACAGGCGCGGCCACGGCGCCTCGGTGTCGAGCTTCACGTAGCGGTACGACGACGCTCGGGTGCCGCGGCGGTTGTAGCGGGGGAGGAGGCGGCCGATGAAGCGGATCTCGACCACCTCGGCGGTGAGCGGGTCGGGGAGCTCGACGTGGGTGATCGCCGTCGTCTCGCGCAGCATCGGTCCGATCTTGCGGCGGTCGTCGCTGCCGAAGTAGCTGCGGACCCGCTGGCGCAGGTCGGTGGCCTTGCCCACGTACAGCACCGAGTCGGCGTGCCCTCGGAACATGTACACCCCCGGGGTGCGCGGCAGCGACGCGGTCAGCCTCAGCTTCGGGGTCATGGGGTGTCCGCCGATCCGACCGAGCGCCACGAGGTCGTCGAGCCCGAGGACGCCGAGCCCGGCGGCCCGCTCGATGAGCAGGTGGAGCAGGTCGGTCGTCGCGAGGGCGTCGTCGAGCGCCCGGTGGCTGGGCCGGTGGTCGAGGCGGAGGTGGGCCGCGAGGGTCGACAGCTTGCAGTTCGGGACCTCGTCGCGCACGAGCCGCCGCGCGAGGTGGACGGTGTCGACGACCGTGCCCCTCCACCGGGGCCGCTGAGCCCGCTCCAGCGCGGCGCGCACGAAGCCCACGTCGAAGCGGGCGTTGTGGGCGACGAGGACGGAGTCGCCGAGGAACTCGAGCAGCGAGGGCAGCACCGACTCGATGCGCGGGGCGGGCGCGACGACCGCTTCGGTCAGGCCGGTGAGCATCGACACCGTCGGGGGGATCGCCCGACCGGGGTTCACGAGCGTCTGGAACGTGCCGAGGCACTCACCGCCACGGACCTTGACGATCCCGATCTCGGTGATCGCGTCCCGTTCGTGGTGCCCGCCGGTGGTCTCGAGGTCGAGGACGCAGAACGTCACCTCCGACAACGGCACTCCCAGGTCGTCGAACGAACGTTGGGCTCCGGCTGGTGGATCGAATGGTCGTGGCATCGCGCGAGTGAACACGAACACGTGTGCGTGAGTCAACCGGGAGCCGCCGAGGAGACCGAGGGTGGCACGTGGATGGCCGCCGTGGTCGGTCGGCGCCGGTCGGTCCGTGGCGTCGGGGGGAGATCGACCCTCGCCGCCTCGCGCCCGCCGGTAGCTTCGACGGGTGGCCGAGATCGAGCACCGACACCTGCGGTCGGCGCTCGAGTTCGCTGTCCTCGTGGCGGCGGAGGGCCGCAGGCGACGGCCGCCGCTCGAGTTCCCGACCGCGCTCGGCCCGCACCTCGGCGGGCAGCGCCTGCCGTCGCGCGCCCTCGGTGGTGCGAGGCGCGCGATCGAGTCCGAGCCCGAGTTCCGCAGCGCGCTGTCCGCGGTGGCGACCCCCGAGTCGGTGGACGAGGTGGGCCGGCTGTGGCTGGACGGCTCCGAGGGGTGGGCCGAGCGCGCCGCCGACGTCCTGGAGCGGATCGAGGAGGTCGCCGAGGAGCGCGACCTGCGGCGCGACCTGCGCCGCTCGGAGCGGCGGCGCGGCGCGGCCGAACGGGTCGCGGCGCGGGTGCTGGCCGACGTGATCGCGCGCGACCAGCGCCTGGCGGCGGCGCGCACGGAGCTCGACGAGGTCCGCGCCGAGCTGGCGAAGTCGCTCGAGGAGTCGGCCGAGCTGCGCGCCGAGGTGATCGACGTCCGCAACGAGGTCCGCCACGCCCGCGATCGGGAGGCTGCGGCGATCGCCCGTGCCGAGGGGGCCCGCGGCGAGCTGGACGACGCGCGCGCCGAGCTCGCCGCGGCGCACGGCGACCTCGACCCCGGCACCGGCGACGGGGAGGCTCCGGGGGGACGGATCGATCGCGACGCGCTGTCGGGCGCGATCGAGGTGGCCGACGAGCTGGCGCGACGGCTGCGCTCGGTGGTCGACGGGATCGGCGGGGGAGGTGCCGTCGCCCGCTCCGCCGAAGCCGACGCCGAGCCGGGCGCCGAGTCGGGCGCCCGCGCTGACGACCCCGTCGTCCGCGTCCCGCGCGACCTGGCCGCCTCGCGGACGTCGCCGTCGCCGACGAGCGCCGCGCCGCGGCGCCGCCCCGTCGCGCTCCCGGGTGGGACGATCTCGACCTCGGCGGCCGCAGCCGACCACCTGGTCCGCTCCGGGGCCCGCATCGTGATCGACGGCTACAACGTCGCCATGCTCGCCTGGCCGGATCGGTCGCTGCCGGATCAGCGCGACGCCCTCGTCGCACGCACCGAGTCGCTGGCTCGCCGCCACGGTGCCGACGTGACGGTGGTGTTCGACGGATCGTCGATCGTCGGCGCCCACGCCGGGGCGCGCCGCCTGATCCGGGTCGTCTACTCGCCCGACGGTGTGACCGCCGACGACGTGGTGCGCGCCGAGGTCGACGCGACCCCCCTCGGCGAGGGGGTGGTCGTGGTCACGAACGACCGCGAGATCCAACGCGACGTGCGCCGCTCCGGTGCGAACGTCGTCCCGAGCAACGCCTTCCTCGCGGTGCTCTGAGCGGGCGCGCCGGAGGTCGCCGCGAGCCCGCTCGACTCCCTCGCGCGACTCCGAGGTACCCCCGTGCGCACGATGGGGACATGGCCAGCACGCCCGATGTGACCCTCGACTGCCAGACCTGCGTCGCCGTGAACACCACGGCGTGCAGCGAGTGCGTGGTCGCCCACCTCCTCGCGAACGACGACGGTCCGATCGCGTTCGTCCCGGCACCCGTGGCCCGGGTGGACCGGGCGGCGCGCGAGCTCGGTCGGGCGGTCGCTCTGCTCGAGCGGGCGGGCCTGCTCGGCGACGACCGCGACGACGTGTCGTACGACGACTTCGAGCAGGGACGGGTCCCCCAGCTCGCGCCGTGAGCGCTCCTACGATGGACCCATGTCCCGTCGTCGTTCCCATGCGGTGGCGGGTGCCGGCGACGGGGGGCCACCGAGCGCGATCGGAGCAGCGGATCCGGCTGGTCGTGACGAGGTCGGTCCCTCCGGCTCAGAGGCCATCGACCCGCTCCTCGACACCCCGCCGCGGCACACCGAGCCGGAGGCCGCGCACCACGACCGGCCGGGCTCGTCGACCCCCCTGTGGTTCGTCCCGTCGCTCTTCGTGGTGCTGGTGGCGTTCACCGCCGGACTGGTCGCCATCGGCCAGCGCGGGAGCGAGGCGACGGCGTCGACGGCACCCGGTGCCTCCGACGCGGACGCACCCCGGGTCGAGTCCACGGCGGCGCTCGCCGGTTCGCCCGCGAACTCCGGCGCGACGGGTTCGGCCCTCGCGCCGGACGGTGACCGATCCGATCCGGTCGAGCTCCCCCCTCCGGGTTCGGTCCGCGTCGGCGGGCGCACCACCGCGCTCACCGCGCAGTGCGAGGTGCACCTCCCGCTCGCACCGTCGGACTCCGAGCTCCAGGTGTCGACCTACGCGTTCGTCGACTCCACCGGCGCCGTCGCCGCCGTCGACCGTTCCTTCGATGCCGACGGTGAGCGGGTGAGCCTGACCGGCGTCGAGCCGGTCACCGCGACGGTCGACGAGATCGGCGACGACGGCGCGTTCGTCGCCGTGCTGTCGACCGGATCGGACCGAGCCCTCGACGTCGTCGTCAGCCCGCGCGACGACGACCGGTGCGACGACCGGGTGGTGACCAACCTGCCCGGCCAGTTCTCCGAGCCGCGGACCCTGATCGTCCTCGCGACCTGCTCCGACGGCGCCCTCGGTCCGGGGGACCGATCGCGCCTGGCTGGCCTCACGTCGGAGCGTGGCCGCTTCTCGATCTCCACCGCCGGCGACGGCTCCGCACGCGTCCGGGTGAGCGCTCCGGCGCTCGCCGGGTCCGTGGTGCTGGAGGATCCCGACGCCGAGTACGTGGTCGACGATCGGACCCTGTCGGCGTCCGGGGTGGTGCGGGGTGGTACCGACCTCGACCTCGCCTTCGACGTCACGCTCGACGTGTCGCTGCCCGGTGACGGAGCCACGTCGTGCACCGAGCGGGACAGGATCTGACCCGTGGGGCGTGCGGGGTCCACGGGGGCCGGGGGATCGGTCGCGCTCCCGACGACGGCCGAGATCGCCACGATCTGCGCACGGCACCGGATCACCGAGGTGGGCGTGGCCTCGGCCGACGTCCTCGAGCGCGCTCGCACGGCGCTCCACGAGCGCAAGGCGGCGGGTCTGCACGGCGAGATGCAGTTCACGTACCGCAACCCCGATCGCTCGACCGATCCCCGCCGCGCCGTGCCCGGTGCCGAGTCCGTGATCGTCGCCGCCCGCCCCTACCTCACCGACGACGAGCCGGCCCCACCGCCGGGGTCGCACGGCGCCCACGCGCGCGTCGCCCGCTACTCGTGGGTCGACCACTACGAGCCGCTGCGCGTCGGGCTGCGCGAGGTCGCGGCACGCCTCGTCGCGGCGGGCCATCGCGCGCTGGTGTTCGCCGACGACAACTCGATCGTCGATCGGGCGGTCGCACGACGGGCCGGCATCGGCTGGTTCGGCAAGAACGCGAACCTCCTGATCCCGGGAGCGGGGAGCTGGTTCGTGCTCGGGTGCGTCGTCACGACCGCGCCGTACGAACCGGCGGGTGAGCCGGTCGCCGACGGGTGCGGATCGTGCGTCCGGTGCCTCGAGGGCTGCCCCACCCAGGCGATCGTGGCCCCCGGTGTGGTCGACGCCCGTCGGTGCCTGAGCTGGATCCTCCAGCGCAGCGGCCCGATCCCGATCGAGTACCGCGAGGCGGTCCACGATCGGATCTACGGGTGCGACGACTGCCAGGAGGTGTGCCCGATCTCGGTCCGCCTCGGCCCGCGCACCACGATCGACCTCGACGTCGCGGACCCCGAGGTGCAGAGCCACGTCGACCTGCTCGAGCTGCTGGACTCCGATGACGAGGCGATCGAGCGCCGTCACGGGCGGTGGTACATCGCCGAGCGCGACATGACGTGGCTGCGGCGCAACGCCCTGATCGTCATCGGCAACGTGGCCGATCCGCGGGACCGCCGCGTCCTCGCCACGGTCGATCGCTACCGTGCGGGTCCGGACCCCCTCCTCGCCGAGCACGCCGACTGGGCGCTGCGACGCCTCGACGACCGCCGCACGGAGCGGGAGCCGTCCCAGAACACATGAAGCACCTGCTCGTCACCAACGACTACCCGCCCAAGATCGGCGGGATCCAGTCCCTGCTGCGGGAGTGGTGGAGGCGCCTGCCCCCCGACAGCTTCGCCGTGCTCACGAGCCCCCACGACGGCGACGCCGAGTTCGACGCCGGCGAGCCGTACCGCATCGAGCGCACGCCCGAGCCGTGGCTGCTGCCGCACCCGCTGATGGTGCGCCGCATCGACTCCCTCGCGCGGGAGATCGGCGCCGAGCTCGTCGTGCTCGATCCCGCGATCCCCCTCGGCCTGGTCGGGCCGTTCCTGGCTCTGCCCTACGACCTGGTCCTCCACGGGGCCGAGGTGACGGTGCCGGGCCGCCTCCCCCTGACCCGCCAGGCCCTCGGGTGCACCCTGCGCCGGGCGCGCCACGTCGTCGCCGCCGGCAGCTACCCGGCGGCCGAGGCCGATCGGGCGGCGGGAGTCGAGCTGCCGACGACCGTCGTGCCGTGCGGGGTGGATCCCGAGCGGTTCCGAGTCCTCGACGACGCCGAGCGCATCGCCGCACGTCGCCGATTCGACCTCCCGGTCGACTCCCAGATCGTGCTCGGGGTCTCCCGCCTGGTCCCGCGCAAGGGGTTCGACACCGCGATCCGCGCGGCGGCGCGCCTCGCCCGGCGACGCGGCGAGCGCGACCTGCTGCTGGTGATCGCCGGGGCCGGGCGCGACGAGCGGCGCCTGCAGCGCCTCGCCGACGAGCTCCGTGCCCCGGTGCGCTTCACCGGCCGCGTCGACCACGACGACCTCCCGCTGCTGTACGGGTGCGCGGACGTGTTCACCATGCTGTGCCGAGACCGCTGGGGAGGGCTCGAGCAGGAGGGGTTCGGGATCGTGTTCCTCGAGGCCGCCGCGTGCGGGGTCGCCCAGGTGGCCGGCGACTCCGGTGGTGCCGCCGAGGCCGTCTCCGACGGCGAGACCGGTGTCGTCGTGCGCGACCCCGACGACGTCGCGGCGGTCGCCGACGCGATCGAGCGGCTGCTGGTCGACGACGGTCTGCGCGATCGGATGGGAGCGGCGTCGCGGCGGCGAGCGGAGGAGGAGTTCTCCTACGACGTGCTGGCGCGCCGACTCGGCGATTCGCTGGGCGTGGCGTGGTGAGCGCGGGTGCCGCGCCCCTCGGCGGCGACGACGGCGCGGCGGATCGCGACCCCGAGCCGGGCCGACCGCCGGGCCCCTCCGATCCGACGGAGACGGGGGCGTCGGGGGCGGCCGTCGTGCGCGCCGACCTGATCGGGACGGGGGTCTTCGTGGTCACGTCGGTCCTCGCCGCGACCGTGTTCACGAGCTCCGCCCGCAGCGTCGCGGCCGCCGTGGCGATCGTTCTCTTCCTCGTCGGGATCGCCGCGTTCCTGTGGGCGTTCGCGAACGCGGTCCGCCGCAGCCGTGCCGAGCACGTGGCGGTCACGCAGCTCTACCTGCTCACCGGCGGGGTGGCTCCGAGACGGGTCCGCACGGTGATGCTCGCGACGCTCGCGACGCAGTGCGTCGTCGGGCTGGCCACTGCGCTCGCGCGCCCGAACGCCCCGGACGGCAGCCCCGGCAACTCGCTGGCGCTGGGGGTGCTGGTCCCCGTGTTCGGGTTCGGTCTGAACGGCCTGTGGGCCGCGTTCCACGGTGAGTATCGTGGACGATCGCCGTCCACCGACAAGAATGAGGGCCATGGCTGAGACCGCGACCGAGATCATCACCATCGACGCCAGCCCGCAGGAGGTGTGGGACGTCGCGATCGATCTCCCCCGGTACCCGGAGTGGGCGCGCGACATCAAGGCCGTGACGATCCACGAGACCGACGACGCGGGACGCCCGAGCGAGGTCGAGTTCCGTGCGTCCGCGCTCGGGCGCAGCACCCACTACACCCTGCGCTACCGCTACGAGGACGATCCACGCCTGCTCGGCTGGTCGATGATCCGCGGCGACATCCAACGGTCGATCGACGGCGCGTTCACCTTCGTGCCGACCTCGGACGGCAAGACCGAGGTCCGCTACGACCTCGCGATCGACCTCGTCGTCCCGCTCCCGGGCTTCGTCAAGCGGCGCGCCGAGGTGCGAATCCTCAACACGGTGCGCGAGCTCAAGGTCCGCGCCGAGGCGTGACCCGCAGCGACACGACGCCGACCGACGCGGTCCGGTCGGCGGGTTCGCCGTCGCGGTGACCGCCGCCGTCGCCCCCCGGCGCGTCGGGATCGACGTCGGGGGGACCAAGGCGCTCGGCATCGTCCTCGACGCGACCGGCGCGGTCGTCGACGAGCAGCGTCGAGCGACGCCGCGTGGCGACGACAGCCTGGACCCCCTCGTCGACGTCCTCGTCGAGCTCGCGTCGTCGCTCGCCCCGTCGATCGGCGCGGACGACTCGGTCGGCATCGGCGTCCCCGGCCTGGTCACGCGCTCGGGGGTCCTGCGCGCGGCGCCGAACCTCGACGGCGTCGCCGACCTCGACGTGCGGGGCCGGGTCGCCGCCGCGTTCGACGACGCGCGCCGCCCCGACGTCGCCGTCGACAACGACGCGACCTGCGCGACGGTCGCCGAGTGGCGCCTGGGCGCCGCGGTCGGCAGCGACCACGTGATGCTGATCACCCTCGGCACCGGGATCGGGGGCGGAGTCGTCGCGAACGGCCGGGTGGTGCGCGGGGTGAACGGGTTCGCCGGCGAGTTCGGTCACATGGTCGTCGACCCGAACGGGCCTCGCTGCCCGTGCGGTCGGCGCGGGTGCTGGGAGCGCTACGCATCGGGCTCCGGCCTGGCGATGCTGGCACGCGAGGCCGCGACCGGGCGGCGGCTCCAGGGTGTCGTCGAGGCCGCCGGCGGCGCGCAGGCCGTCACCGGCGAGCACGTGCGCGACGCGGCGCGCACGGGTGACGCCGAGGCGATCGCGGTGATCGACGACTTCGCCCGGTGGGTGGCGCTCGGGCTGACGAACCTGACGAACGCGTTCGACCCCGAGGTGCTCGTGCTCGGCGGGGGGCTCGCGACCGGGGCCGATCTCTACCTGGAGCCGATCTCGCGGTGGTACGCCCGACTCCTCTACCAGCCGCACCTGCGACCCCTGCCGCGGATCGAGTTCGCCACCTGGGGTGATCGCGCCGGCGCCGTCGGCGCAGCGCTCCTCCCCGGGCTGCGCTCGAATCCATCGCCGACGGGCGCGACGGAGGGCAGCTAACGTCACGCGGATGGAGTTCCGTCGCATCGAAAACCTCCCGCCGTACGTCTTCTCGATCATCAACTCGCTCAAGATCGAGGCACGGCGGGCCGGTGCGGACGTGATCGACCTCGGCTTCGGCAACCCCGACATGCCCTCCCCCGACATCGCTGTGGCCAAGCTCACCGAGGCGGCGCAGAACCCGCGCAACCACCGCTACTCGCTCAGCCGGGGCCTCCCGAAGCTGCGTGAGGCGATCGCCGGCTACTACGAGCGCAAGTGGGGTGTCGTGCTCGACCCCGAGCTCGAGGTGACCAACACGATCGGCGCGAAGGAGGGCTTCAGCCACCTGATGTGGGTGCTGCTCGAGCGCGGTGACGCGGCGATCGTGCCCAGCCCCAGCTACCCGATCCACATCTACGGTCCGCTGTTCGCCGGGGCCGACCTGCGCCAGGTGCCGATGAGGTTCCTCGCGGATCCGTCCGACCGCGAGACGTTCACCGACGACTTCATGGCGAGCCTGCACACCGCGTACGACGTCGGTTGGCCCAAGCCCCGCGTCCTGGTCATGTCGTTCCCCCACAACCCGACGGGAGCGACGGTCGACCTCGACTTCATGCAGCGGGTGGTCGACTTCTGCCGCGAGCGGGAGATGGTCGTGGTGCACGACTTCGCGTACGCCGACATCGGCTTCGACGGCCACCAGCCGCCGAGCATCCTGCAGGCCGAGGGCGCGCGCGAGTGCGCGGTCGAGCTGTACTCGATGACCAAGTCGTTCCAGATGGCGGGGTGGCGCAGCGCGTTCCTGCTGGGCAACGCCGAGGTGGTGCAGGCGCTGGTCAAGCTGAAGAGCTACCTCGACTACGGCATGTTCCAACCGGTGCAGATCGCCGCGACCGTGACGCTGAACGAGGCGGTGGACTTCCCCGACCAGGTGCGCGACATCTACGAGTCGCGCTGCGACACCCTCGTCGACGGGCTCGCGCGCATCGGGTGGGACATGCCCAAGCCGGGTGGGTCGATGTTCTGCTGGGGTCCGGTCCCCGAGCCCTACGCCGAGATGGACTCGGTCGAGTTCTGCTCGCACGTCGTGCGCGAGGCCGACGTGGCGCTGTCGCCCGGGGTCGGGTTCGGCCCCGGCGGGGAGGGTTTCGTGCGGTTCGGGTTGATCGAGAACGAGATGCGGATCAACCAGGCGGTTCGGAACCTCAAGCGCGGCTTGCCGAAGCTCGGCTGAGCGGGGAGCATGTGGAGGTCCCGTCGATGACCACCGTCGTCGTGCGCGTGTGGATGCCCGACCGCCCCGGCGCGCTCGGCCAGGTCGCCAGCCGGATCGGCGCCGTGCGTGGCGACGTGCTCGGCATCGAGATCCTCGAGCAGGGAGCGGATCGCGTCGTCGACGAGCTCACGGTCTCGCTGCCCTCGGAGGACATCGTGCCGCTGCTGACCGCCGAGATCGACGCCGTCGACGGGGTCGCGGTGGAGGACGTGCGCAAGGTCGAGCCCGACCGCATCGACCTGAACCTGTCGGCGCTGGCCGCGGGGGCGGCGATGGCCGAGGCCGCCTGCTCCGAGCGCGTGGGGTTGCTGTGCTCCGCCGTCCAGCGCCTGGTCGAAGCGGAGTGGGCGGTCGTGATGCGGGGGACCGACGTCGTGGCTCACGTCGGCTCGGCTCCCGACGTCGGCTGGCTCCAGGCCTTCCTCGCGGGCAGCGAGCACCTCAGCTCGATCGACGAGGCCCTGCCCAGCGACCTCGTGTGGGCGCACCTGCTCTCCTCGGGGCTCACCGTCGCCGCCGGCCGCTCGGGTCTGCCGATCCACGAGCGCGAGCGCGTGCGCGTCAGCCTGCTGGCGCGCCTCGCCGACGCGCTCGTGTGAGCGGCGCCGCGCCCGCCCGGCGTCGGAGACGGTGCCTCCGCCTCGCCGCGGCGGCTCAAGTCGGATCGCTGCCGAGCCGATGAACCTCCGACGAACAGGAGGACGCCGGATGCAGGACCATCGGATCGAACGAGTCGACGACGACGAAGCCCACGAGCGAGCCGTGGAGCACCTGGTCGCGCTGATGGGAGCCGAGTGCGCCGAGGAGATCCGCTGGGATCCGCGCTACCACCTCCAGGGGCACGTCGAGCGCGGGGGCCAGCACCTGGTCGTGATCGCCGCCCGAGACGCCGAGCACGAACCGCGGGTGATGAGCGAGAGCGACTGGCGCGAGCTGCGCTACGGCTGCCTGAGCGTCGCCTGAGCACCGCCGCGCCGGGGCGTCACGACGCCCAGCCGCGGGAGCGCTCGACGGCGAGCACCCACCGCCGGTGCAGATCGTCCGCGACCTCGCGGTCCGGATCGGGCTCGAACGAGCGCTCGAGCACCCACGCGGACGCGATGTCGTCCACCGACTCCCACACCCCCTCGGCCAGGCCGGCGAGGAAGGCCGCACCCGCCGCCGTCGTCTCCCGCTCGACCGGCCGCTGCACGGTGACGCCGAGCTGATCGGCCTGGAACCGGCACAGCAGGTCCATCACCGCCGCCCCGCCGTCGACGCGCAGGTCGGTGATCGGGGTCCCGCTCGCCGCGACCATCGCGTCGATCACGTCGCGCACCTGGTACGCCATCGATTCGACGACGGCCCGCGCCAGCTGGGCGCGGCCGGTGCCACGGGTGATGCCGACGATCGTGCCCCGGGCGTAGGGGTCCCAGTGGGGTGACCCCAGCCCGGTGAACGCGGGGACGACGTACACCCCGCCGGTGTCGTCCACCGACTCGGCCAGCGGCCCGGTCTCGGCGGCGTCGTCGATGACCCCGAGCCCGTCGCGCAGCCACTGGATCGCGGCGCCGGTGACGAACACGGAGCCCTCCAGCGCGTAGTTCGTCGTCCCGTCGGCGAGCGTCCACGCGACCGTGGTGAGCATCCCCTCGGTCGGCTCCGGGCACGTCTCGCCCACGTTGAGCAGCACGAACGACCCGGTTCCGTAGGTGTTCTTCGCCATCCCCTCCTCGATGCAGGCCTGCCCGAACAGCGCGGCCTGCTGATCGCCCGCGACCCCGCTGACGGGGATCCCCGCCGGCGCCCCGCACCGGTCGGAGGTGACGCCGATGCGTCCGGACGACGCCACGATCTCGGGGAGCGCGTCGATCGGGACCCCGAGGATCTCACACAGCTCCGGGTCCCAGGTGCGCTCCCGGATGTCGCACAGCATCGTGCGGCTCGCGTTGGTGACGTCGGTCGCGAGCACCTCGCCGCCCGTGAGGTTCCAGATCAGCCACGCGTCGATCGTGCCGAGGGCGAGGTCGTCGTCGACCACGATGTCGCGGTTCTCGAGCATCCAGGCGAACTTCGTCCCGGAGAAGTACGGATCGAGCACGAGCCCGGTCCGCTCGCGCACGAGCGGGAGGTGCCCCGCCGCCTCGAGCTCGTCGCAGCGGCCGGCGGTGCGACGGTCCTGCCAGACGATCGCACGACCGTGGGGCTCCCCGGTGGAGCGATCCCAGGCCACCACCGTCTCACGTTGGTTGGTGATCCCGATCGCGGCGATCCGGTCCCGACCGACCTCGTCGACGACCTGGGTCAGGGTGGAGGTGACGGCCTCCCAGATCTCGCTCGCGTCGTGCTCGACCCACCCCGGCTGGGGGTAGTGCTGCTCGAACTCCCGGTAGGCCGACACGGTGGGGGTGCCGTCGGTGAACACCGCCCGGCTGCGCACCCCGGTCGTCCCGGCGTCGATGGCCACCACGCACTCGGCTTCGCTCACCGGCCCGAGGCTAGTTCCGCCCCCCGCCCCGCTGGTCAACGTGGCGGCGGTTAGCGACGACGGGACCGGGACCGGGGGCGGTCACCGCCACCCGAGGTCCGCTTCGTCGGCGCCGGGGGCCGTCGCGGGCGTGACGTGCCCTCGGCGTCGGTCCCGTCGACCGCGTCCGGATCGCGTCCGCCCGATGACTCGGCGCGGCGCGAACGCATCTCCGACAGCGTGCGTCGCTGGTAGCCGAACTTGGCCATCACGTAGCCGAGCAGGAGGTACAGCGGCCCCGACGCCAGCAGCCCAGCGAGGGCTCCGACGAACCCCGAGTCACGGAAGGCGACGAAGAGGATCACGGCCATCACCGCCACGTAGATCAGCCACTCGCGAACGAGCCGCTGCCACGGAACGGGCCTCGAGGAGTCCCAACCCATCCGCTCATTCAATCGCCAGTAGGGTCGGGCGCGTGCGAGTCGGGATCCTGACCGGGGGCGGCGACTGCCCGGGGCTGAACGCGGTGATCCGGGCCGCGGTCCGCACGGGGGAGCGGGTCCACGGCGACGAGCTGATCGGGTTCCTCGACGCGTGGGACGGGGTGCGCGACCGCCGGACCACCCCGCTGACGATCGAGTCGATGCGCGGCCTGCTCCCCCGTGGCGGCACGGTGCTCGGGACCCGGCGGGGGAGCCCGTTCGACACCCCCGACGGGGTCGATCACGTGAAGCAGTCGATGAGCGACCTCGGGCTCGACGCGCTGATGGTGATCGGGGGCAACGGCAGCCTCTCGATCGCCTGCCGGCTGCACACCGAGCACGGCCTGCCGATCATCGGGGTGCCCAAGACGATCGACAACGACATCGAGGGGACCGACCTCACGTTCGGGTTCACCACCGCCGTGCAGATCGCCACCGACGCGATCGACCGCCTGCACACCACCGCCGAGAGCCACGACCGGGTGATGGTCGTCGAGGTGATGGGTCGGAACACCGGCTGGATCGCGACCCACGCCGGGATCGCCGGGGGCGCCACGGCGGTGCTCATCCCCGAGATCCCGTTCGACGTCGGCGAGCTGTGCGAGCGCCTCATCCGTCGCCACCACCGGGGTCGCTTCGCCTCGATCGTGGTGGTGGCCGAGGGGGCCGAACCGCTCGCGGGGACGATCGAGATGGAGGAGAAGGTCTACGACCGCTTCGGCCACGTGGTGCTCGGCGGCGTGGCGACGCGCATCGCTCGGGCGATCGGCGATCGGACCGGCTTCGAGACCCGCGTCGTGCAGCTCGGTCACGTCCAGCGGGGCGGGACGCCGACGGCGTTCGACCGCGTCCTGTCGACCCGGTTCGGGGTGCGCGCGATCGATGCGGCCCACGAGCGGGCGTGGGGGAAGATGGTCGTGCTGCGCGGCGACCGCATCGAGCTCGAGGACCTCACCGTGGCCGTCGGACGGACCCGCACCGTCGACCGCGACCTCTTCGACGGCGTCGCGCGGCACTTCTTCGCCTGACGGCGCCCGGGGCCCTCAGGTCGTCGGCAGCGAGGGGAAGGCCGGCTGCGACGTCTCGACGAAGCCCGGGTAGTCGTAGACGGTGAGCGGCACGTCGGTGACCTCGCCGCTGCCCGTGGGCCACGATCGGTTCTCTCCGTCGACGCGCAGACGGACCTGGCGGACCTCGTCGATCTCGCTCGCCGTCGCGACGATCTGCGCGAGCGCGAGGCGCAGCCCGACGTCGGAGAGCTCGTTGAGCGCGTCGTTCATGTCGATCGTGACGCGGTTGCCGACCGTGCGCGCGTCCTGGATGGCGAGCGCGTCGGGGATGGCGGTGGTCAGGCCGGCCTCGTCCTCGTTCGGACCGGCGAGCAGGGATCGCAGCAGCTCGAGCGGGTCGGAGGAGGCGTCCTGGCGCCGCACCGACCGGAGCTGGGGTTGCTCGTCGGAACTGGTGGGGGCGAGCAGGTAGATGCTGCGATCTCCGGTCGCCTCGTCGCCGGTGGCGCTCGCTCCGAACACGACGGTCTCGTCGTCGGGGATCGGTCGGGGCCGGGCGTCCTCGCGGATCGAGCAGGCGCCGACCAGGCCGAGCAGCGCGAGGCCACCGACGATCGAGCGGACGAGCCGCGACGGGGGAGCGATCACTCGTCGAGCTCCGTCGCCATGAGCTCGATGACGAAGCGTGCCCCGGGTTCGCCGTCGAGGCGGTCCTCGACCCACACCCTCCCGCCGTGCATGCGGACGTGCTCGTCGACGAGCGACAGGCCGAGGCCCGCTCCCTCGCTGCCCGTCCGGCGCCCCGCGCCGCCGCCGCGCGCGAAGCGCTCGAAGATCAGCGACCGCTCCTCGGGAGCGACCCCCATCCCGCGGTCCTCCACCGCGATCGTCAGGTGCGAGACCGGCTCGCCGGGGGGGTCGTCGATCTCCATCGTCACCTCGGGCTCACCGCCACCGTAGGCGCGCGCGTTGTCGATCAGGTTCGCGACGACCCGGGCGAGCCGCCGCTTGTCGCCCCGGATGATCGACGACTCAGCGCGCTCGCTGACGTGGACGGGGGTCTGGGGGAGCGAGCTGACCGCGACCGCCTGGCGCACGAACTCCGCCGCCAGCATCTCGTCCATGTTCAACCGGATGGCGCCGGCGTCGAAGCGCGAGATCTCGAGCAGGTCCTCGACGAGGCCCTGGAAGCGCACCACGTCGCTCGAGAGCAGGTCGAGGGCGGAGCGGGCCCGATCGGGCAGGTCGTCGCGCCGGGCCTCCATCACCTCGACCGACGCGGCGAGCGTCATGAGCGGCGAGCGCAGCTCGTGGCTCACGTCGGAGGCGAAGCGCGCATCGCGCTCGATGCGCCGCTCGAGCGCGGCGGCCATGTCGTTGAACGACTCGGTGAGCACGCGCAGGTCGGGATCGTCGGTGCTCTCCAGTCGGGTGTCGAGTCGCCCGCCCGCGATCGCCGAGGCGGCGCGGGCGGCCGTACCGAGCGGTCGCACGGCCCGTCGGGCCGCGAACACCCCGACGAGCACCCCGAGCCCGGTCGTGATCAGCCCGGCGAGCACGAGCGCGACGCGCAGGTCGGACAGGTTCGAGTCGACGTCGTCGATCGGGAAGAACTCGAAGTACGCCCCGATGTCGGGGATCGCCCAGCCGACCACGATGTTCAGTTCGTCACCGACCTCGGATATCTGGCGTCCGGACAGCCGCTCCTCGACGACCTGCTCGAACAGGTCGGCGGGGATGTTCTCGCGGGTGTACGGCGGGGTGCCGCCGTACTCGGCCTCCTGGTACCAGATCGTGTAGTCGCGCACCCCCGTGTTCGCGAGCGCCTGGGACGCGGCGAACGCGTCGGGCGGGGCCGTGGGGCGCAGGGCGCTCTCCACCGCGAGGGCGTTGCGGCGCGACGTCGCGATCGCCGCCTCGTCGCGCTCCTGCACGAGGTTCGAGCGGGTGAGGCCGAAGGTCGTGATGGCGAGGAACGACGAGAGCGCGATCGACCCGAGGGTGATGATCAGCAGGATGCGCCGGCGCAGCCCCGCCGTGGCGGGGCGCAAGCCATCGGCGAGACGGCGGAACGGTCCCGGCACGGTCACCGTCGAACGAGGTCCACGTCTCGACCGGTCAGGTCTGGAGACGGTACCCGAGGCCACGTACGGTGACCACGTGGCGGGGGTTCGCCGGGTCGTTCTCGACCTTGGTGCGCAGTCGGCGGATGTGCACGTCGACGAGGCGCCCGTCGCCGAAGTAGTCGTAGCCCCACACCTTGTCGAGCAGCGCCTCGCGACTGAGCACCTTGCCCGGGCTCTCCGCGAGCTCGCACAGCAGGCGGAACTCGGTCTTGGTCAGGTGGACCTCGTCACCCTCGCGCAGCACCTTGCCCTCGTCGGGGATCAGCTCGAGGTCACCGAACACGAGTCGCGCGTGGCCCGGCGCCCCCGGGCGGATGCGACGCAGCAGGGCGCGGATCCGCGCCGACAGCTCCTTGGGCGCGAACGGCTTGGTCAGGTAGTCGTCGGCGCCGGCCTCGAGCCCCGCGACGATGTCGTGGGTGTCGTTGCGTGCGGTGACCATCACGACGGGGACGTCGCTGGTGCGGCGCAGGGTGCGGCACAGCTCGAACCCGTCGATGCCGGGGAGCATGATGTCGATCAGGACGACGTCGGGGGAGGAGCGCTGGAAGAGCTCGATCGCCTCCTCGCCGCTCTCGGCCTCGTCGACGACCCATCCCTCGTCCTCGAGCGCCAGCTTGACCGCCGAGCGGATGCGCTCGTCGTCTTCGACTGCGAGGATGCGGGTACCCACGACCCCATGATGCCGGATCGGTGACCGCTGAGACGATCACTGGTCACGATTTCGTCACGTCGGCGTCACGAGCTCGGCATCGAACTCCCCAGCGTGATGGGCCTGCGGCAGGCGCGGGGGTCCGCTCCGGCCCCGCCGGGCGCGCGGCGTGGGAGGGTCAACGGGCGGGGATCGCCGACCCGCCGAGCATCTCGAGCACGGCCGGGTGCAGCGTCGGGCCCGCCGCCACCAGGCCGTGCGGACGGCGGACGTCGAGGGAGGTCCCCGCGAAGGTCGTGACGACCCCGCCGGCCTCGGTCACGGCGAGGACCCCGGCCGCCGCGTCCCAGGAGTTGAGCCCCTCCTCGAAGTAGGTGTCGACGCGACCGGCGGCGACGTGCGCGAGATCGAGCGCTGCGGACCCCTCGCGACGCACGTCGCGCACCTGCCCCATCACCCCTCCCAGGCGCTCGCCCTGGCGGCGGCGACGGTCGAGCTCGTAGGCGAACCCGGTCGCGGCGAGCGAGGTCGCCAGCTCGCTCGCGGCCGACACCCGCACCGCGACCCCGTCCACCGTGGTCCCGAGCCCGATCCCGGCGCTGGTCACCTCGTCCACGGCGGGCGCGTAGATCGCGCCGGCCACCACGACGCCGTCGCGCAGCACGGCGATCGAGGTGCACCACCCGGGCAGGTCGTAGACGAAGTTGACCGTCCCGTCGATCGGGTCGACGTGCCACTCGTCGCCGGAGGTGCCGCGGTGGTCCGCGCCCTCCTCGCCGACGATCGAGTCGTGCGGGCGCAGCTCGCGGATCCGGCGCACCACGAGCTCCTCGGTCTCGCGATCGAACTCGGTGACCGGATCGACGTCGCTCGACTTGGTGTCGTGGCTGGCGCGAGTGCCCGGACCGAGGCGACGGCGCGCGGCCGCGGCGTGGGACCCGGCCGCGTGCGCCACCTGCTCGCAGATGCCTCGGAGCTGGGCCACCTCGGCGGCGTCGATCCGCGGCGCGCCCGGTGCCCCCGTCCCGTCCGACGCCGTCACCGGGTCCGGACCTCGGCCGATCGGGGCGCGCCGGTCAGGCGTCGTCACGTGGACCGTGCCCGGCTCGCTCGCGGTCGGTGGTCTCGCGCCACTCGCCGAGGGCGCGCATGACGAGGACCGCCACCACCGCCATCCCGCCGGCGGCGACGAGGGCGCCGACGAGCAGACCGATCCCGATCGGGACGCCGCACTCGCCGTCGCACTGGATCCGGATCAGCGAGGAGCCGATCAGCGCGCCGGCGAGACCGCCCAGCGCGATCGCGACGAAGGCGCCGACGCGCACGCCGACCGGGGGGAGCGCCGAGAGGGGGCGAGCGTCCTGGGGGTCGGCCACCACGCCAGGCTACGGCCGCCGCCGTAGGGTCGGTACCGCCGTGAGCGCGACCCCGACCCGCCCCCGCACCATCCTGCACGCCGACATGGACGCGTTCTTCGTGTCGGTCGAGCTGCGTCGGAGACCCGAGCTGGTCGGGCTCCCGGTGGTGGTGGGCGGCACCGGGAACCGCGGCGTGGTCGCCGCGGCGTCGTACGAGGCGCGGCGCTTCGGCGTCCACTCGGCGCTGCCCTCCGCGATCGCCCGGCGCCGGTGCCCCCACGCGGTCTTCCTGCCCGGTGACCACGCGCACTACGGCGAGGTGAGCCGGCAGGTGCGCGCGATCCTCGATCGCTACACCCCGCTCGTCGAGCCGCTCTCGCTCGACGAGGCGTTCCTCGACGTCAGCGGGGCGCTCGGGCTGTTCGGCGACGGCCCCGTGATCGGCCACCGCATCCGCGACGAGATCGCCGCCGAGCTCGGCCTCGGGTGCAGCGTCGGCGTGGCGTCGAACAAGTTCGTCGCGAAGCTCGCCTCGGTCGAGGCCAAGCCCGTCGCCCACCGAGACCGCGTCGAGCCGGGGGAGGGGGTGACGGCCGTCGAGCGCGGCCGTGAGCAGGAGTTCCTCGATCCGCTCCCGGTCCGACGACTGTGGGGGGTCGGACCGGCCACGCTGGAGAAGCTGTCGAGGATCGGGGTGAGCTCGGTGCGCGACCTGCGACTCCTCGACCGCGTCGTGCTCGAGCACGCGCTCGGCGCGAACCTCGCGCGCCACCTGGCGGAGCTGTCGGTCGGCTCCGACGACCGCCCGGTCGAGGTGGACCGCGAGGCGAAGTCCATCGGTCACGAGGAGACCTACCCCGTCGACAAGCACACCCCCGCCGAGGTGCACCGCGAGCTCGTGCGCCTGGCGGACGCCGTCGCCCGACGGATGCGCGACCAGGGGGTGGCTGCACGCACCTGGCAGCTCAAGGTCCGCTTCGCCGGCTTCACCACGATCACCCGCTCGATCACCACCGCCGACCACGTCGATCGTGCGGCGGAGATCGTCGACCTCGTCGCTCCGGCCCTCGAGGCGATCGACCCGACGCCGGGCGTGCGACTCCTCGGGTTGAGCGGGTCGGGCCTCGGACCGCCGTCGACCCAGCTCAGCTTCGACGACCTCGACCCGTCCGTCGCCGACGCGACCGGCGCTACCGACGCCCTCGATGCGATCCGACGGCGCTTCGGGGAGGGCGCGATCGGTCCGGCGAGCACGGTGGTCGCCGGGCGCTCGCAGGTGGTGCGGCGGGGCGCGCAGCAGTGGGGACCCGACCTCGACGACCCCCCTCCGTGGGACCGCGACCGGGGGTGATCCGGCGGCGCACCGACGAGAACCACGAACCTCGTCCGTCGCGTTGAGGATTCCGGCGCGACGTGCGATGATGATGCGGTGCCGCTCTCCGAGGACGAACAGCGCATCCTGCGCCAGATCGAGGAAGAACTCGAACAGGACCCGACGTTCGCCCAGCGCGGCTACCGGGTCTCTCGGCGACGATCCGCGCTGCTCGTCGCCGGCCTCGTCGTCGGCCTCGCGACCACCGTGGTGTGCCTCGCGATCAACTTCGTCGCGGCCTTCGTGGCCTTCGTGTTCGTGCTGTTCATGGCGATCAAGCTCGAATCCGAGCTCCGCCTGCTCGGTCGCGAGCAGCTCGGTCAGCTCCCGATCTCCGCGTGGCTCAACGCTCGTCGTCCCGACGAGCAGAGCGACGTCTCCGACTGATCCGGCCCCACCCGTCGACTCACCCGTGAGCGCCCCGTGCGCCGAGGGTCACGACCACACGGTGAAGTAGCGACGGATCCGAGCGAGCGGGGGCAGGGAGTTGTCCACCGCCCGCTCGACCTGCCGACACCAGCTGGCGCAGTTCTGGAGCGTGGTCGTGCCGAACTTCGAGCGTCGCGTGAGGCGCTCCTGGCCGTCGGGTGCGTAGCTCGCCTCGGTGACGACCTCGGCCAGCGACGTCATCGGGCGTGCGGCGATCGGGAACACCCGGGAGGTCGCCGACGCGGTCTCCACCGGGGTGAGCGCTCGCGTGGGGCCGAGGCCCTTCTCGCCGATCGCGCCCGTCGCCCGATCCCACAGCGCGGCGAGCTGCTCGGCCGGCGCGGAGATCGCACGACGCCGGGCCCGGCGCACGAGGGCGGGGCTCGCGACGGCCAGTGCGAGCGCCGCGAGAGCGAGCAGGGCGCGCCACGGGATCGAGACGCCGCCGTCGACGGGCTCGGTCGAGGTCCCCGGCGGGAGCACCGGTTCGAGGGGACCGGGCACGGCCTGGTCGAGGAGGGTCGTGGGCGGGACCGCTGCGGGGTCGGTCGCCGGGGCGATCGTGGTGGTCGGCGCCGAGCCGCCCTCGCCGCCGCCCTCCAACGGGCCGTCGTCCTGCTGCGGGGTGACCCCCGTGTAGTCCTGGGCGTTGGGAGCGCCGCGGCCGGGGGTCGGCTCGAAGGCGACCCAGCCGACGTCGTCGAACCAGACCTCGGGCCAGGCGTGGGCGTTGCGGCCGAGGACGGAGTACGTGCCGGCCCCGTCGTTCGTGCCCTGGGTGAACCCCACGGCGACCCGAGACGCGATCCCCACGCTGCGCAGCATCGCGGCGTAGGTCCCCGCGAACTGCTCGCAGTAGCCCACCCGATCGCGCAGGAACGACTCGATCGCGTTCGTGCCGTGGCCCTCCTGCACCTCGAGGTCGTAGGTGAACTCCTCGCGCATCCAGTCCTGCAGCGCCCGCGCCGCCTGGTACGGGGTGGCGCCCTCCCCGACGACCCCGATCGTCGTCGCGCGCACCGATGACGGGAAGTCGTCGGGGAGCTCGAGGTGGATCGGGTCGGGCGGGCTGCTCGACGTCGCCGTCGCGAGCTGGAGCGCGGTGAGCCGAGGCGAGGCCGAGGTGATCGCGAACTCGTCGCCCGTCTCGAGGTCGTCCTCGGAGGTGAGCAGCAGGGTCGCGCTGTCGGGGACGTAGCGGAACGTGTCGTCCAGCTCACCGGTCCCGCTCGCCGCGATCGGGTCGGGCGCGGCCGGCACCAGCTTCCCGCCCAGCGCGTCGATGACGATCTGCTGGGAGATGGTCTCCGACCCGGGCGTCGCCTCCGCGATCGAGTCGCCGGCGCGGGTCAGCGGTCGCGACGGGATCCCCCAGATCTGCCCGTCGAACTCCGCGAGCGCGGAGGACCGCCAGTACGAGTCGGCGTCCGCCGTGATCGTGAACAGGCGCGTCCGGGAGCGGTTGGTGAGGCGCGAGCGGATGTCCACCAGCGGGCTGACCACCTCGGTGACGGTGCCGCCGTCGCCCTTCGTCTCGTACAGCGGCTCGGCGCTCGCGCCCGGGAGCCTGGGCCCGACGACGCCCGCGACGAGCGCGACGCACAGCGCCGAGCCCAGCGCGAGCGGGAGCGCCCGGACGGGGAAGGAGCTCCGGCGTCCGATCGGCGCCGCGGAACGGGGGGCGTGGTGGTGGCGCAGGACGACCGTCGCGACCACCCCGGCGGCGACGAGCGCCATCGTGGAGGCGATCCGCGAGCGTTCGGTCCCGAGGGCCGCGACGAACACGAAGAGGACCCCGCCCGGGACCAGCGCCTCCGCTCGGGCGTACGCGCGGAAGGCGAAGGTGTCCGCGAGCAGCACCGCGGCGGCGACTCCGATCGCGGCCAGCAGGTCCCACCCGCCGAGGAACGGCACGGGCGCGACCGCGTCGCGGAACTGCTCGCCGACCAGGTCGAGGTCGAGGCGGACCGCATCCCAGGTCGCCGAGGTCGGCAGGGCCAGGGAGAACGTCGGGCGGTGCGCGAGGGCGGCGACCGTCCACGCGAGCGCGAGCGCCGTCAGCGCGAACGCGACCGGGACGGGGAGACGAGCGCGGCGCAGGCCGAACGACACGCCGTGGCCGACGATCGCGACCGCGACCAGCTCGTCGAGGAAGTCCCAGCCGCTGAACACGCGTGCGAACCCGGTCGCGACCACGACGCTGTAGACGAGCAGGGCAACGCTCGCGGACGCGTCGGTGACCAGGTCCGCTCGCCGTGACGCCGTGGCGTCTCGGGCGCTCACCCGACCCCCATCTCGGTTCCGGCCGCGGCGAGGTGGGCCCGTGCGGGCGCCCCCCGGCCGACGAGCGACGCCCACGTCGCGAGGAACTCGTCCTCGGTGCGCGCCGCGGCTCCGATCGGACGGGCGGCGGACTCGTCGGTCGTGACGGTGATGGTGGCCAGCGTGGGGTCGACGACGGCTCGAGCAGCGCGGATCGCGGACCCCCGCCGGGTCCCGGACACCACGACCAGCAGCCCCACCCCCTCACCCGGATCCCGGTCGAGCGTGGGCAGGGGGTCCTCCGACGGCGACAGCGCGGCGAGGGCGCGCAGGGTCTCGACCGCGACGTCGGGGCCGCGCAGGTCGAGACCGCCGGTCACGAAGCGGGTCACGAGCGCGGCGTCCGTCGCGCTGCGCACCAGGCTCGCGGCGGCGACGATCGCCCGCTCGAAGGCGGCGGCGTCCGCGTAGGAGGCCGCGTCGGCGTCGAGCACGACCAGCATCCGGCGCAGCCCCTCGACCGAGTGCTGCTTCACCAGCAGCTTGTCCGAGCGCGCCGAGGCCCGCCAGTGGATGGAGCGCGGCTCGTCGCCGTCCGCGTACTCCCGCAGGCTGTGGAACTCGCCGGTGCCGAGGCGGCGCGCCTGCGCGAGCAGGTGGCGGCCCAGCGGACCGCTGCCGAGCTGGGGGACCTCGAGGTGGTGGGTGCGCGGCGCGACCGTCACCCGGTCGGTCCCGGCCACGAGTCGACCGCGACGCAGCAGGCCGAGCGGGTCACGCACCTCGGCCCGCACGGGCCCGAGCTCGACGACCCCCCGGGTCGTGGTCGGCAGCTGGTACCCGGCGACGGCCGATGCCCCGCCGGACATCGGCTCGACCGCCAGCTCGGCGGTGTGGTCCCCGACGAAGGGGCGACGGACCCGTTCGTGGAGCGTGAAGCGCGTCGATCGGACGCGGCCGACGTGGCGCACCTCGAGGTCGACCCGACCGGTCTCGCCGGCGACGAGGACGGTGGGGTGGATCCACCGGGTGGCGGTGACCCGTGGGAGGCGGGCGGCGACGAACAGCGCTCCGACGGCGACGGCGGCGAGGAAGCCGGCGCCGATCACGTAGAGCTCGATCACGCCGAACGTCCGCCCGACGAGGATGGCCGCGACGCCGGCGACGATCGCGAGGACCCCGAAGCGGGTCATCGCCCCGACCCCCCTCGATCGCTCCGCGCTCCGTCGGCGCGACCGCGGCGTTCGGAGCTCATCTCACGACCGGGCGACGGGGACCGGGACCGCGTCGAACACCTCGCGGATCGCGTCGTCGTGGTCGAGGCGGCCGCCGTGGTCCGCCCGCAGCACGATGCGATGCGCGAGCGCGGACGCCCCCACGTCCTTCACGTCGTCGGGGGTCGCGTAGTTCCGTCCCCGGGCGGCGGCCTGGGCCCGGGTCGCCGCGGCGAGCTGGAGCGTCGCCCGGGGCGACAGGCCGAGCTCGATGGCCGGGTGCCGCCGACTCGCCTCGGCGAGGTCGACGAGGTAGCCCTTGAGCGCGGACGCCATGTACACGGAGCGCACGGCGGCCGACATCGTCAGCACCTCCTCGGCGGACACGACGGGTCCGAGGGTGGCGAGCGCGTCGGAGGAGCCCTGGTCGTCGAGCATCTGCAGCTCGGCGGAGCGATCGGGGTACCCGATCGCGATCCGCAGCAGGAAGCGGTCCAGCTGGCTCTCCGGGAGGCGGTACGTCCCCTCCTGCTCGACCGGGTTCTGCGTCGCGATGACCATGAACGGGGGAGGGAGCGGCCGGCTGACGCCGTCGGCGCTGACCTGGCGCTCCTCCATCGCCTCGAGCAGAGCGGACTGGGTCTTGGGCGACGCCCGGTTGATCTCGTCGGCGAGGACGATGTTGGCGAAGATCGGCCCCGGCTCGAACCGGAACGTCTCGGTCGAGCGCGAGTACACGCTGACCCCGACGAGATCGGTCGGGAGCAGGTCGGGGGTGAACTGCACCCGTCGCCACGAGCAGTCGACCGATGCCGACAGCGCCTTCGCGAGGCTCGTCTTGCCGACTCCCGGGACGTCCTCGACGAGCAGGTGGCCCTCCGCGAGCAGGCAGATCACGGCGAGCTCGATCGCTTCCCGCTTGCCGCGGATCACCTCGGCGATGTTCGAGGTGATCGCGTCGAACAGGCGCGAGAACGTGCGGTGCGCCGCATCCGATGCCGTCGCGTCGGCGCTCATCTCGGTCGTCACGACGAGCAGGGTAGACCCATCCGGGCGCCGTTCCGGATCGGTGGGGGGGAACGGCGTCGACGTCGCGCCGCGGTCGGCCCCCGTCGCTACGATCCGAGCACCGTGAGCCCCGCAGCGTGCCATCCGTGAGCGACGACCGTGAGCCGACCAGCGTGAGCCCCGCGCCGTGAGCGACCACGCGCCGGACCGCCGGCGTGACGAGCCCCCGGTCCTGGCCGTCGCCGTGGAGCCCGCCCGCCTGTCCGCCGCCCTCGTCGACGACCGCGGCGAGGTCGTCGTCCGCGATCGGGTCTCGATGCCGGCGCGCGACGTGTGGCGGACGCTCGAGCGCCTCGTGCGCCGGGTCCTCGCGGCGGCGCCCACCTCGTCGGCCCCGTTCACCCGGGTGGGCGCGAGCTGCGTCGGTCCGGTCGACGAGCAGGCGGGGACCGTGTGGCCGCCCTACGTGGCGTCGTGGAGCTCCTTCGCGCTGCGCGACCACCTCGAGTCGCTCACCGACCGCCCGACGATCGTCGCCTCGGCCGGAGCCGCGGCGGCCGAGGCGGAGCGGTTGCACGGCGAGGCGGGGGCGGTGTCGAGCTACCTCGCCGTGGTGGCGGACGCGGTGGTCGGCTCGGCGTGCGTGATCGACGACGTGCGCCTGTCGGGCGCCCACGGGAACGCCGGGGCGATCGCCCACGTGACGGTCGACCCGCTCGGGCTGCCCTGCTGGTGCGGCGGATCGGGGTGCCTCGAGCCCTACCTGTCGTCGATCGCGCTCGAGGCCGAGCTGAACCGACCCCTGCGGCGGGCGAACGCCTCGACGATCGAGCGCGGCGGGATCATGCTCGGGCGCGCGATCGCGACGATGTGCGCGACCGTCGACGTCGACACCGTGTTCGTCACCGGGGGAGTGGTCGACGTGTTCGGCGACGCGCTGCTCCACACCGCCCGCCGCGAGCTCGCCGCGCGCTCGCGGCTGCCCAACCTGTCCGGCGTCACGATCGTCGAGCCGGTCGAGCACATCGGGCCGTCGGTGCGGGCCGCAGCGCTGGCACGCGGTCGAGGGCCGATGGCTACGATGGAGTGATGGATCCCACCTACTCACCCGAAGCCCAGGCGTACCGGGAGAAGGTCCAGGCGTTCCTCGCCGAGAAGCTGCCGACCGGCTGGCAGGGGACCGGTGCGCTCCCCCTCGACGAGCTGGAGACCTTCGTGGCGGAGTGGCGCGAGGTGCTCTTCGAGTCGAACTACCTGGCCCCGGGGTGGCCGACGGAGTACGGCGGTGGCGGGCTGACCCAGCTCGAGCAGGTGATCCTCGCCGAGGAGTTCACCCGCGCCGGGGTGCCGTCGGGCGGGCCCAACGACGCGTTCAGCATCCAGATGCTGGGCAACACCCTGCTGATGTGGGGGACCGACGAGCAGAAGGAGCACTACCTCCCCCGGCTGCTGCGCGGCGACGACACCTGGTGCCAAGGCTACTCGGAGCCCGACGCCGGCTCCGATCTCGGCAACGTCGGTCTGCGAGCCGAGCTCGACGGCGACGAGTGGATCCTCGACGGCCAGAAGATCTGGACCTCGGCGGGGCACCTCGCCGACCACATCTTCACCCTCGCGCGCACCGATCCCGGCGCCCCGAAGCACAAGGGGATCTCGTTCCTCCTGGTGCCGATGGACCAGCCGGGGATCGAGGTGCGCCCGATCGAGATGATCAGCGGCGACAGCGAGTTCAACGAGGTCTTCTACACCGATGCGCGGGTCCCCCGGGAGAACGTCGTCGGCGGCGTCAACAACGGTTGGGCGGTCGCGATGTCGCTGCTCGGCTTCGAGCGCGGCGAAGCGGCCGCGACCGCCCCGATCCGGTTCCAGGCCGAGTACGAGCGGCTGCAGGCGATGGCGATCGAGCGTGGTCTCGCCGACGACCCGGTGATCCGCCAGAAGCTCGCGTGGTGCCACTCGAAGGTGCGGATCATGCGCTTCAACGGGCTGCGCGTGCTGACCCAGTTCCTCCAGGGTCACCACCCCGGGCCCGACGCCGCGATCGGCAAGCTCTTCTGGAGCGAGTACCACAAGGTGGTCACCGAGCTCGCCGTCGACATCCTGGGGGCGGACGCGATGGTGGTCGAGGGCCGCAGGCCGTCGTCGTCGTTCTCGACCGACGACCCCGGCGCCGCGAACACCTCCGGCTCGTGGGTGACCACCTTCCTCAACGCCCGCGCCGGGACGATCTACGCCGGGTCCAGCCAGATCCAGCGCAACATCGTCGGCGAGATGATCCTCGGGCTCCCCAAGGAGCCGAAGCCGCAGTGACCTCCCCGTGATCCGCTCGGCGTACGCGATCGCCCGCCGACCCGAGCTGTGGGCGACGGCGTGGCGCCAGGCGCGGCTCACGGCGCCGCCGGGGTGGTGGCGCCGGAAGCCGTTCCTCCCGGTCCCCTCGGGCGACTACCTCCGGTTCCGGCTGCTCACCCAGTACGGCGACGCCTCGCACGGGTGGCGGAGCGACGACGTGGTCGAGCACCTCCGTTGGTGCCGTGACTGGCGCCGTGGCGCGTCGGGGCCGCGATGAGCCCCCGTCGGATCGGCTAGGTCCGGCGTGCAGGCAGCGCTGGTCCTGAACGCGTCGTACGAGCCGCTGAGCGTGGTGTCCGCCCGGCGGGCGACCTGCCTCGTGCTCGCGGACAAGGCCGAGATCCTCGCGGACGACGGCGCCCCGATCCGCTCGGAGACCCTGACCCTGCCACGGCCCTCGGTGATCCGGTTGCGGTACATGGTGAAGGTGCCCTACGCACGCCGCACGGCGATGTCGCGCCGAGCCGTCTTCGCCCGCGACGAGCACCGGTGCCAGTACTGCGGCGGGCGCGCCGACTCGATCGACCACGTCGTGCCGCGATCGCGTGGCGGGCCGCACACGTGGGAGAACGTCGCCGCCGCCTGCCGGGCCTGCAACCTCTCCAAGCGCGACCGGACCCCCGAGGAGGCCGGCATGCACCTCGAGCGGCCGTGCCGGGCACCGCGCTCGACGGCGTGGGTGGTCGTCTCGGTCGCCTCGATGCCCGATGCGTGGCGGCCGTACCTGGCGATCGCGTCGTGACGCCGGTGCGCCCAGGGTGACCGGCGTCGAGGTCGTCCGTCGGCGTTCGACCGCCGGGGAGTTCCACGCGCTGGCCGTCCCCGACCCGGCGACGTCGCAGGTGTGGGTGCACGAGGTCACCGCGCCCGCCCTCGTGCTGGGCTCGACCCAGTCGGACGACGACGTCGACCTGGCGGCCTGTCGACGGCGCGGGGTGGAGGTGGTGCGGCGGCGCAGCGGCGGGGGCGCCGTGTGGCTGGTGCCGGGCGAGGTCGTGTGGGTCGACGTGATCGTCCCGGCCGGGGGACCGGGCTGGTCCGACGACGTCCACGTCCCGATGGTGTGGCTCGGCCGCCACCTGCGTCGGGCGTTCGCCGAGCTCGGGGTGAGCGACGTGGTCGTCCACGACGCGCCGATGGTCCGCACCGCCGCGTCGGCGGTCGTCTGCTTCGACGGCCTCGCTCCGGGTGAGCTCACGCGCGGTGGAGCGAAGCTCGTCGGGACGAGTCAGCGTCGGGTCCGCCACGCGGCGCGGCTCCAGTGCTGCTGGTACGTCACCCACGACCACGGCGATCTCGTCGAGTTGCTGGCGACCCCCGTCGACGTCGGGGCCCTGCGGGCGGTGGCCACGGTCGACGCCGAGGTGGCGCACGCCCTCCCGGACGCCCTCGTGCGCTCCCTCCGGGCGCCCGACGGCCTCGACTGACCCGTCCCGCCGGTCGGTCACCTGCGACGGGAGCGCCACGCCCGCCCGGCTGCGAGGTCGCTGACTGGTTCTCTCTGCGCGGTCAAACCGTCGCCTTTCGTGAAGTTCCTTGCCGAGATGTGGGGGCAGATGTTGACGACGGGGGAGGATGGGGGCATGATGGGGCCGCCTGGGGGAGTGTCCCGTCGATCCCGGGCCGTCGAGCGGTGAGCGCGCGACGCATGGCAGGTCCACGGGGGCGTCGAGGCAGGAAGACGGGTTCGGGTACGTGTTTGTCGGTGTGTACGAGCGTCAGCTCGACGAGCGGGGACGGGTCGCGCTGCCCACGGCGTTCCGCTCGAGCATCGGCGAGCAGTGCTACCTCACCTACGGCGACGACGGCTGCGTGCGGATCATGTCCGACGAGACCTTCCGCAGCGAGGCCCAGGAGATGATCGACGCGGTCAAGGCCGGGACCGTCTCGCGCAGCCGTCAGCGCGCGTTCGCTTCCTCGGTGGTGGCGGCCGGGCTCGACAAGCAGGGCCGGCTCGTGGTCGACCAGCGGCTCCGGGACCACGCCGGGATCGCGCCCCAGGAACCCGTCGTCGTGCTCGGATCGCTCGACCGGATCGAGATCTGGGAGCCCGGCCGCTACGAGTCCGAGGAGTCGGCGGGCAAGGACGAGATCGCCGGCGAGATCGGAGCGCCTCGATGAGCGGCTTCGAGCACGACCCGGTGATGGTCGCCGAGATCGCGGAGATCTTCGACGCGGTGCCTCCGGGGACGATCGTCGACGCCACCCTCGGCGCCGGAGGGCACAGCGCGGCGCTGCTGGAGCGGCGTGCCGACATCGACGTCATCGGCATCGACCGCGACGCCGACGCGATCGCGGCGGCGCGAGAGCGACTCGAGCGCTTCGCGGACCGGGTCCGGACGAGCCGCTGCCGCTTCGACGAGATCGACGTGGCCGTCGCCCGCCACGGGGTGGGGTCGATCAGCGGGGCGCTGTTCGATCTCGGCGTGTCGTCGCCGCAGCTCGATCGCGCCGAGCGGGGCTTCTCGTACCGCTCGGCGGGTCCGATCGACATGCGGATGGACGATCGCCAACGGTGGTCGGCCGCCGACGTCGTCAACGGCTACGAGCGCGACGAGCTGGCGCGCGTCATCCGCCGACACGGCGACGAGCGCTTCGCACGCCGCATCGCCGACGCGATCGTCGGCGCACGCCCGGTCGAGTCCACGACCCAGCTCGCCGAGGTCGTCACCTCGGCGATCCCCGCGCCGGCGCGCCGCACCGGCGGCCACCCCGCCAAGCGCACGTTCCAGGCGATCCGCATCGAGGTCAACTCCGAGCTCGAGGTCCTGCCCGACGCCCTCGACCGTGCGATGGCGGCGACCGTCACCGGAGGCCGGGTCGCGGTGCTCTCGTACCACTCGGGGGAGGATCGCATCGTCAAGGAGCGCTTCGCCGTCGCGGCCGGGGCCTGCGACTGCCCGCACGACCTGCCCTGCGTGTGCGGCGCCGTGCAGACCGTGCGCATCGTGCGTGGCGTCGCCAAGCGGGCGAGCGCGACCGAGCAGGCGGCGAACCGGCGCTCGGCGAGCGCCCGGCTGCGCGTCGTCGAGAAGATCGATCCCACCCCGAAGGCGGAGCGCTGATGGCGATCGTCGCGCCCCGGCCCGCCGCGGATCGCCGGCCCGACTCCGACCTCGACCTCGACCTCGACGCTCGGGTCGCGGGCGGTCGCGACCTCGAGGGTCGATCGGGGGCGTCGCCGAGCTCCCGGCCCGACCTGCGCATCGTCGGCCGGCGTCGCCGGTGGCCCGCCGTCGTCGGCGGGTTCGCGCTCACCCTGGTGATGGTGGCGATGCTGGGCGCCGCGGTCTTCCACACGCAGCTCGCGGAGCGCCAGCTGACGATCGACCAGCTCGAGCGCGACGTGCGTGACGAGCGTCGCCGCTTCGACGAGCTGCGCCGCGATCGAGCGGTCCTGCGCTCCCCGCAGCGGATCGGGGTGGCGGCGCTCGAGCTCGGCATGGTGCACGGCGAGACGAGCCGGTTCGTCGAGGTCGACGCCGCTCGCCTCGCGACGCAGATCGCGGCCGCCGGCGTGGCCGACGACGACACCCGGCGGATCATCCTGGACGCCGACCCGCTGGATCAGTTCCGCGACGTCAAGGCCGTCTCGGTGGAGGCGCCGTGACCGCGTCCCGGCCCCCGCTCGTGAAGGACCGCCGGCCGGTCGAGGACCGTCGCCGCTCCCACCGCTCGCACCCCGCGGCGCGCCGCGCGGCCCGAGGTTCGCCCGGGTCGCCGCGCGGCTCGGCTCCGCCTCGCCGCTCCCCGGCGGGTCCCGCGCGCCGTCCCGCGCCGCCCCGACCGCGGATCACGGCGCCCTCACCCGACGAGCGCGCCCGTCACGCTCGCTCGGGGGTGCCCCGCATCCGGCTGCTCACCGCCCTCGTCGTGCTCTCCGTCATGCTCGCGGCGATCGTCGCGCGCGTCGCGATGCTGAAGACGTCGGACGCCGAGTCGTTCCGCACGGCCGGCACCGAGCAGTGGACGCGCACGATCCAGATCGTCCCCCAGCGCGGCACGATCTTCGACCGCCACGGCAACGAGCTCGTGATCTCGGTCCCGGCGGCGGCGATCTCGATCAACCCGAAGCTCGTCGACCCGGGGTCGGACACGATTCGCCTGCTCGCCGACCTCCTCGCCCTCGATGCCGAGACCGTCGACGGCCTCGAGCGCGAGGTCGCGCTGCGCGAACGGGGGTTCGTCTACGTCGCCCGACAGGTCGACGCGTCAATCGGCGACCAGATCGACGCGCTCAACCGCGCCGGGGTCAACGTGGACCCCGAGGCGCGGCGCGAGCTGCCGGGCGGCCAGACGGGCGCATCCGTCCTCGGACGGACCGACATCGACGGGAACGGGATCGCCGGGCTGGAGCTGCAGTACGACGCGGCGCTGCGCGGGCGCGGCGGGTCGATGACGCGCGAGATCGCGCCGGAGGGCCGCACGATCCCCGGATCCGAGACGGTGTCGGAGCAGCCCGTCGCTGGCGACGACCTCGTGCTGACGATCGACCGCTCGATCCAGTACTCGACCGAGCAGGTGCTGCTCGATCGCGTCGCCGAGATCGGCGCACGCGGCGGGCTGATCGTGGTGATGGACACCGACACGGGCGAGATCTACGCCAACGCCTCCGTGCGCCGCGACCCCGACTCGGGCGAGCCGGTCGTCACCAACGGGAACTTCGTCGCGGTCGACAGCTACGAGCCCGGTTCGGTCGCCAAGGTGATCACGGTCGCGGGGGCGCTCGACGCCGGTTCGGTCAGCCCCGACACCACCTTCACCGTCCCCTGGAAGAAGGTGTACGCCGACGACGAGCTCACCGACTCCCACGAGCACCCGACCGAGGTGATGACGGTCTCGGACATCCTCGTCGAGTCGTCGAACATCGGCACGATCGGGATCCAGGAGCGGATGGGGCGCTTCGTCCACTACGATTACATGACCGAGTTCGGGCTCGGGTCGACGACCGCTCTCGCGTTCCCCGACGAGTCGGCCGGCATCTTCAAGCCGGTCGACCAGCTGTTCGGCAGCGAGCGCGTCACCGTCGCCTACGGGCAGGGGATGTCGAGCACGCCCATCCAGATGGTGACCGCGATCAACACGATCGCGAACGGCGGCGTCCACGTCGAACCCAAGCTCGTCCGGGCGACCGTCGGACCCGACGGCACGACCGACGAGCTCCCGGCGTCGCCCACCCGTCGGGTGGTGTCGCAGGAGGCGGCCGCGGCGACCAGCGAGATGATGCGGCGGGTCGTGTGCGACGAGGACGGCACAGCGACGCGCGCCGCGGTGCCGGGGCTCTCGATCGCCGGCAAGACCGGCACCGCGTTCAAGGCTGCCGGCAACGGCACCTACTTCGACGACGAGGGTGGGCGCATCTACTACGCGAGCTTCGTCGGGTTCTTCCCCTCCGACGACCCGCAGGTCACCGTCCTGGTCGCCCTCGACGAGCCGCCGTCGGAGAGCGGTGACCGATTCGGCGGCACGGCCGCGGCTCCGGTGTTCGCGCAGCTCGCCCCGAGCCTGATCCACGAGCTCGGGATCCAGCCCGCCGACGGCAGCGTCGGGTGCGAGGGCTGAGCGGTGGCATCCGACACGACCGACGCCGCCGACGCTCCCGGCCCCGCTGACGCCGCCGGCACGACCGCCGCGACGTCCGGGGTCGCGCCGGTGACCGTCGGCGCCCTCGCGTCCCGACTCGAGGACAGCGCCATCGCGGCGCGGATCGTCGGGGACGGGGCCGCCACCGTCGTGGGCGCCACCCACGACTCGCGTGCGGTGGGCCCGGGCCAGCTGTTCGCGTGCCTGCGTGGGGAGTCGTTCGACGGTCACCGCTTCGCCGGGGCCGCCGTCGAGCAGGGGGCCGGAGCCCTCCTCGTGGACCACGACCTGGGCGACGAGGCCGCGGGACGTGCCCAGATCGTCGTCGACGACACCCGGCGCGCGGTCGGCCACGTCGCTTCGCTGGCGTGGGGAGATCCCAGCAGGGAGCTCGCCACCGTGGGGATCACCGGAACCAACGGCAAGACGACCACGGCGCAGATCGTCGCCGCGATGCTCGACGCCGCCGGCCGCTCCGCCGGGGTGATCGGGACCCTCCACGGGCCGCGCACCACCCCCGAGGCTCCCGAGCTCGCCTCCACCCTGCGCGGCTTCGTGGCGCGTGGTGAGCGTGCCGCGGTGATGGAGGTGTCGAGCCACGCCCTCGCGCTGCACCGCGTCGACGGCACCCGCTTCGACGTGGTCGCGTTCACCAACCTCGGGCACGACCACCTCGACCTCCACGGTTCACCCGAGGCGTACTTCCGAGCCAAGTCGGCGCTGTTCGACGCCGCCTTCGCGCCGGTCGCGGTGATCGACGTCGACGACCCCCACGGGAGCGTCCTCGCCGACGCCGTCGGCGACCGCACCGGCCCGGGAGCGATGCGCGTCGTCGAGGTCTCGGTGGGCGACCTCGACGAGCTGTCGGTCGGCGTGGCGTCGCACTCGTACCGCTGGCGCGGCCGGCGCGTCGAGGTTCCGCTCGGAGGGGACTTCAACGTGGCAAACTCGCTCCTGGCGGTGTCGATCGTCGCCGAGCTCGACGTCGATCTCGACGCGGCGCTGGGTGGGCTGTCGCGCCTCGAACCGGTCCGGGGCCGCTTCGAGGTCGTGGCGTCGCCGATCGCGGACGAGCGCGGGGTCACGGTCGTCGTCGACTACGCGCACACCCCCGACGGCCTCGAGCGGGTGCTCGAGGCCGCTCGTGCGGTGGCACGGGGACGCGTCGTGGCGGTGTTCGGCTGCGCCGGGGGGCGCGACCGCGAGAAGCGACCGGTGATGGGTCGGATCGCCGCCCGGCTCGCCGACGTCGCGATCGCCACCTCCGACAACCCCCGCGGCGAGGACCCGGTCGCGATCCTCGACGAGGTCGTCGCCGGGGTCGAGCCCCGCGACCGGTCCACGGTGACCGCGCAGCCCGATCGGCGACTCGCGATCCGCGAGGCGCTCGCGGTCGCGCACGACGGCGACGTCGTGGTCATCGCCGGCAAGGGGCACGAGCGCACCCAGGACCTCGGCCACGACGTCATCGACTTCGACGACCGCGAGGTCGCCCTCGAGGAGCTCCACCCGTGATCGCGATCCTGCTCGCCGCCGCCGTCTCGACCCTGGTGTCGCTGTTCGGCACCCGCTACCTGATCGTGTTCTTCCGCACCCGCGGCCGCGGCCAGCCGATCCTCGGCAAGGAGGACCTCGGCCCCGAGCACCACATGGGCAAGCAGGGGACCCCGACGATGGGCGGCCTGGCGATCGTCGGCGCGGCGTTCGTCGGGTGGTTCGTCGCGCACGTGCGGCCCGACTTCCCGTTCGCGACGCAGTCCCTGATCCTGTGGGTCGGGGTCCTCTTCATGGCCTCGATGGGGTTCCTCGACGACTACATCAAGGTCCGCAAGGCGCACAACCGCGGGATCTTCTGGAAGCAGAAGAACTACATCACCATGCTCGCCAGCTTCGCGATGGCGTGGTGGCTCGTCGCGGGGACGGGCATCTCCGAGACGATCTCGGTGACCCGCGCCGAGGAGCTCGGCTTCGAGGTCCCCACGGTCGTGTGGATCCTGTGGGCGGGGGCGATCATCTGGGCGACGACCAACGCGGTGAACGTCACCGACGGCCTCGACGGCCTCGCGTCGGGTTCGGCGATCATGGGCTTCGGCGCGTTCGTCATCATCTCCTACCTCACCTTCCGCAACGAGGACCTCTACCCCTCGGTGGTCAACCCCCTCGACCTCGGGGTGTTCGCGGCCGCCTTCGCGGGGGGCTGCCTCGGGTTCCTGTGGTGGAACGCGGCGCCGGCGCGGATCTTCATGGGCGACGTCGGAGCGCTCGCGATCGGCGCCGCGCTCGCGTTCCTCGCGCTGACGACCAACACCCAGCTGCTGCTCGTCCTGCTGTGCGCGATCAACGTGATGGAGGCCGGATCGGTGGCGCTCCAGATGGGGGTGTTCAAGGCATCGGGCCGCACCCGTCGGCTCTTCCGGATGTCGCCCATCCACCACCACTTCGAGCTGATCGGCTGGCCCGAGACCACCGTCATCATCCGCTTCTGGTTGATCTCGGCGATCGCCGTCGGTCTCGCCCTGGGGATCTTCATCGCCGACTTCTCGAGCCTGTCCGCCGGCGGGGGGCTGTGAGGGCGCTCGTCCACGGCCTCGCGGTCGCCGGCGCGTCCACCGTGCGCGCCCTGCGGCGGCACGGGTGGGAGGTGGTCGTCTCCGACGACTCCGTGACGGCTGCCCGCGCCGAGCTGGCGCGCCAGCTCGACGTCGAGCTGCTCGAGCGACCCGACCTCGCAGCGCTCGGGCGGGTCGTGGCGAGCTGCGACGCGGTGTGCCCGGCTCCCGGGGTCCCCGAGACGCACCCGCTGATCGGCGTCGCCGGCGACGCCGGGGTCGAGATCGTGTCGGAGATCGAGCTGGCCTACCGCTGGGAGCAGGACCGACCGGGCGGGCCGCGCCCGATGCTCGCCGTCACCGGCACCGACGGCAAGACGACCACGACCCTGATGGCGGTCGAGATGCTGCGCGCGGCGGGCGTGGCGACCGTCGACGCGGGCAACACCGACACCCCCCTCGTCGACGCGATCGCGGCCGACGACCTCGACGCGTTCGTCGTCGAGTGCACCAGCTTCCGCCTCGCGTGGACGCCGACCTTCCGCCCCGACGCCGGAGCGTGGCTGAACCTCGCGCCCGACCACCTCAACTGGCACACCTCGATGGCCTCGTACGCCGGCGCGAAGGAGCGCATCTGGGTCAACCAGCGCGGCGACGACGTCGCGATCGGCTCGATCGCGGACGCCGCCGTCGTCGAGGCGCTCGGGCGCGCTCGGGCTCGTCGACGCACGTTCGGCGAGGGCGGGGACTACCGCACCGAGAGCGACGGCTCCGACACCGCGGTCCTGGTGGGGCCCGGGGGCGCGATCTCGACGGTCGCAGCGATGCGGCGCAGCCTGCCCCACGACGTGACCAACGCGCTCGCCGCCTGCGCGCTCGTGCTCGAGACCGGGCTCGCCGACGCGCGCTCCGTCGAGCGGGCCCTGGGGTCCTTCACCGGCCCCTCCCACCGCCTCGAGTGGGTCGGGAGATGGGACGGCGTCGACTGGTACGACGATTCCAAGGCCACGACGCCGCACGCGGCCGCCGTGGCGATCCACGCATTCGACCCCGTCGTGCTGATCGCCGGCGGCCAGGACAAGCACGTCGACCTCGCCGAGATGGCCGTCGAGCGCGAGCGGGTGCGCGCCGTTGTCGCGATCGGCGAGACGCGCGACGCGATCGCCGCCGCCTTCGACGGCGTCGCCATCGTCGAGACGACCGAGCACCTCGACGTCGCCGTCGAGCGGGTCGGAGAGATCGTCCGTCCGGGCGACACCGTCCTGCTGTCGCCCGGGTGCGCCAGCCTCGACCAGTACGGATCCTTCGCCGAGCGCGGCGAGCGGTTCCGCGACCTGGTCACCGAACTGAACGGAGCGCCCTAGATGCCGACCAGCACCACCGTCGCGCACGGCGCGTCCCGCGACGTCGCCGCGAGCACGACCACCGCCGGGACGACCGGCACCGCCTCGCGACGCGCCACGACGGCCACCGCCTCCACGTCGGCACGGTCCGTGCAGGACCGCCGTCGCGACGCGCTCGAGCGCCTCGGCGTCGAGCCCCACGAGCGCGCACCACGACGCGCCGGCGTGAGCCGGCGCACCCCCGCGACGGAGCGCGAGCGCCCGGAGCGCCGCCGGCTCCGACGTGAGATCACGCTGTCGGGCCTCACCGGGATCGCGACGCGCCGCGAGCGCGACGAGCCGACCCCGCGACGGGCCCCGAGCGCCGGGCCGCCTCCGGGGGTGTGGTACGGCATCGTCGGGGTCGTCGTCGTGTTCGTCATGCTCGGGCTCGTGATGGTGCTGTCGGCGTCGGCGATCACCGAGGCGAACCGCGACCGGTGGGCGTACAACGTCTTCGTTCGCCAGTCGTTGTGGGCCGGCCTCGGCCTCGTCGGGCTCGTCGTCGCGGCGAAGGTCGACTACACGTTCTGGAGGAGGTTGGCCCTCCCCGTCGCCGTCGTCGGGGTGGCCGCGATGATCGTCCCGTTCGTGCCGGGGATCGGGGGCAGCGTCAACGGCGCCCGCGCCTGGATCCGCGTCGGTGGTCTCAGCATCCAGCCATCGGAGTTCCTCAAGCTCGCCGTGGTCCTGGTGACCGCCGACCTGCTCACGCGCCGGCGCGCTCTGCTGAACCACCGCCGGGCCACCCTCGTCCCCCTCGCGCTCATCGGGACCGTGGGCGCGGGCCTGTGCATGGCCCAGGGCGATCTCGGCTCCGCGATCGTGCTCGGTTCGATCGTGTTCGCCACCGCGTGGGTCGCGGGCGTCCCCGCTCGCCCCCTCGCGTCGATGGTCGCCGGCGCCGCGACGATGGGCGCGTTCTTCGTCGTCTCGAGCCAGGCCCGTCTGGACCGGTTCACCGCGTTCCTCGACGTCGACGGCAACAAGGACCGCCTCGCCTGGCAGATCTACCAGGGGTACGTCGGGATCGCCTCCGGCGGTGTCGGGGGATCCGGGATCGGGGGGTCGAAGACGAAGCTCGGGTACCTGCCCTACGCCCACAGCGACTTCATCTTCGCGATCGTCGCCGACGAGCTGGGGCTGATCGGCGCGGGCGCCGTCATCGTCGGGTTCGTGATGCTCGTGTGGTTCGGGGTGCAGGTCGCGCTCGCCGCTCCGGACCGCTTCGGGATGCTGCTCGCCGGCGGCATCTCGTCGTGGCTCGGCGTCCAGGCGGTGGTGAACCTCGGGGGGGTGACCGGGTTGATGCCCGTCACCGGGCTCACCCTGCCGTTCTTCTCCGCCGGGGGCAGCTCGCTGTTCGTCTCGATGGTCGCGGTGGGCCTGGTGCTGAGCGTCGCGCGCCGCATCCAGCTCCGACCATCGTGACCGAGTCCACGGGCCCCGAGCCCGATGACCCCGGGTGCTTCGCCGTCGTCACGGGCGGTGGGACGGCGGGCCACGTGCTGCCGGCCCTCGCCGTCGCCGAGGCGCTCGTCGCCGCCGGTCGCGCGCCGGGTGAGATCCACTACGTCGGCTCGCGGCGTGGCATCGAGACGCGGTTGGTGCCCGAGACCGGGCACGGGCGCACCTTCCTCGACGTCGTCGGCGTCCAGCGCTCGCTGAGCCGTCGCAACCTCGCGTTCCTGCCGAAGATGCTCCGGGCGCGCCGCGCCGCGCTCGGGCTGCTGCGCGAGCTGCGCCCGCGGGTCGTCGTGAGCGTGGGCGGCTACGCGAGCCTGCCGGCGGTGCTCGCCGCGCGGTCGCTGGGCATCCCCGTCGTGGTCGTCAGCTACGACCGGCGCCCGGGACGCGCGAGCCAGCTCGCGGCGCGCTTCGCCGCCGCCAGCGCGGTGGCCTTCGAGGGGTCCTCGCTGCCGAGGGCGGTGGTCACCGGCGCCCCGATCCGACGATCGGTGCTCCAGGTGGATCGCGACCGCGATCGCACGGCGGCGCGCCGCCGCCTCGGTCTGCCCGTCGACCGCTTCGTCGTCGCGGTCATGGGAGGGTCGCTCGGGTCCGGGGTGCTCAACGCCCAGATCGACGCCCACCTGCGCGAGCACCGCGCCGACGCCGGTCTGGCCGTCCGCCAGGTCGCCGGCGAGCGCTTCGTCGACGACGTCGCCCGCATCGAGCCGCCCGACGGCTCCGACGGCGTCCTCCACCAGGTGATCGGCTACGAGTCCGACATGGCGGCGGTGTACGCGGCGGCCGACCTGCTCGTCGGTCGGGGAGGCGCGAGCACCGTCCACGAGGTCGCCGTCACCGGGGTGCCGTCGGTGCTCGTGCCGTGGTCGGGCGCCGCCGACGACCACCAGCGCGGCAACGTCGAGTGGCTCCGCGAGGTCGGCGGCGCGGTGATGCTCGGCGAGGGCGAGCTGGGTCGCCTGGGCGCCGAGATCGAGCGCCTGCGGGCCGATCCCGACGCCCGCCGAGCGCTCGAGCGCGCGGCGCGCGCGCGCGGTGAGGTCCACCGATCGGGAGCGATGGCCGGATTGATCGAACGGGTCGCCGTAGTGTCGGGAGGGTGACCGCGATGGAGACACGGCCGGTGCCGAGCGCCCCGCTCGACCTCTCGATCCCGCACCGGCTGCACGTCGTCGGCGTCGGCGGGCCGGGGATGAGCGCGATCGCGATCGCGCTCGCCGAGATGGGCCACGACGTGTCGGGGAGCGATCTGCGCGACCACCCCGTCCTCGAGCGGGTTCGCGCGGCGCGGGTCGAGGTCACCATCGGCCACGACCGCGCGCTCGTCCACGGGGTCGACGCCGTCACCGCCTCGAGCGCGATCCCCCAGCGGAACATCGAGCTCGACGAGGCGCGCTCGACGGGGGTCGCGGTGCTGAGCCGGGCGGGGATGCTCGCGTCGATCTGCGCCCAGGCGAAGTCGGTCGCGGTCGCCGGGACCCACGGCAAGACGACCACCACGTCGATGCTCATGCTGATGCTCGCGGCCGGCGGGTTGCGTCCGAGCTTCGTGGTCGGCGGCGACGTCACCGATGTCGGGACCGGAGCGCAGTGGACGCGCGGCGAGTGGCTCGTCGTCGAGGCCGACGAGAGCGACGGGACGCACCTCGAGCTCCCCCTCCGCGCGACGATCCTGACCAACGTCGAGGTCGACCACCTCGACCACTTCGGGTCGTTCGAGGGGATCGTCGACGGCTTCGACGCCTACCTCGCCCAGGTTCCGGGTCCCAAGGTGGTGTGCTCCGACGACCGGGTCGCCGCCGAGCTCGGACGTCGCCACGGAGCGACGACCTACGGCCACGACGAGGGAGCCGACGTGCGCGCCGTCGACGTGCGCGCCGTCGAGGGCGCCTTCGTCTTCGGCATCGAGCGTGCGGGGGAGCGGCTGGGGACGATCGAGCTGCCGATGCGCGGGATCCACAACGTGGTCAACGCCACGGGGGCGGTCGCGATGGCGCTCGAGCTCGGCGTCCGCTTCGACGACATCGCCTCGGCGCTCGCCCGCTTCGGCGGGGTGGCGCGCCGCTTCGAGGTGCGCGGGGTCGACGGCGGAGCGACCTTCGTCGACGACTACGCCCACCTGCCCTCGGAGATCCGCGCCGTGCTCGCCGGGACGCGCCACAGCGGCGACCGATGGGAGCGCGTCGTCGCCGTCTTCCAACCCAACCGCTACAACCGGATGGCGGAGATCTGGCGCGACTACGGCGATGCCTTCGCCGATGCCGACGTCGTCGTGCTCACCGACATCTACTCCTCCGGCACCACCCCGATCCCCGGGGTGACCGGCAAGCTGGTCGTCAACGCGGTGACCGAGGCCGACCCGCGCAAGCGGGTGGTGTGGCTCCCCCAGCGCTCCGACCTGATCGACTTCGTCGCTCGCGAGGCACGCTCGGGCGACCTCGTCGTGTCGATGGGGTGCGGCGACATCGCCACCCTGCCGTCGGAGGTGCTCGATGCCCGCCGCCGCTGACCCCGGTCTCGACGGCGACGTGTCCGTCGAGTCGGACGCCGTCGCGCACGCGCTCGGAGAGCTCGGCGACGTCGCGCTCGCCGGTGCGCCTCTCGGCGCCCTGACGACGTACCGCGTCGGCGGGGTGGCCGAGGTCCTCGTCCGACCGCGCGACGCCGACGAGCTGGCACGGGTGGCGGCCGTCGCGTCGGCGACCCGGCTTCCGGTGCTCGTCCTCGGCCGCGGCTCGAACCTGCTGGTCGCCGATGCCGGCTACCGCGGCATCGTCGTGTCGCTGTCGGAGATGTCGGCGGGGATCGACGTCGACCGCGGCGAGCGCACGGTGCGCGCCGGCGGGGCCGTCCTGCTCCCCGTGCTGGCCCGACGCCTGGCGGCGATCGGGCTCGTCGGCTTCGAGTGGGCGGTCGGGGTCCCCGGCTCGATCGGCGGGGCGGTCCGGATGAACGCGGGCGGCCACGGCTCGGACATGGCCGCGTCGCTCGTCGACGCCACCGTCTGCGACCTCGACACGGGAGCCGTCGCCTCCGTCCCCGCCGCCGATCTCGGCCTCCGGTTCCGGGCGAGCGCGCTGGGCGACTCGTCGGCCGTGGTCGATGCCCGCCTCCAGCTCACGCCGGGCGACCCCGTCCGGGCGAAGGCCGAGCTGTCCGAGATCGTCGCCTGGCGTCGCGCGAACCAGCCGGGCGGGCAGAACGCCGGCTCGGTCTTCGTCAACCCGGTCCCCGGGGAGGTCAGCGCCGGGGCCCTGGTCGACGGCCTCGGGCTGCGCGGTCTGCGGATCGGGTCCGCCAGCGTCTCGGAGAAGCACGCGAACTTCATCCAGGCCGACGAGGGGGGATCCGCCGACGACGTGCGCGCGCTGATGGACGAGGTGCGCGACCGCGTGGAGCGCGGCACCGGCTACGCCCTGCGCAGCGAGATCCGCCTGGTCGGCTTCGACGACGACCACGACGGGGCGCGGCGGCGATGAGCCGCTGGCGACGTCGGCGCGAGGCGCCCGATGACGGCGTGATCGCGCCACCCGAGGAGCAGCGGTTCTCCGACGTGAAGCTCGTGAAGCGGCCCGACAACACCCGCGACGTCCTCGCCGAGCTCTCGGCGGCGTTCGGTGACGACGACGAACCCGTGGCGCGTGCGGCGGCGAGCGCCGCCACCGCCGACACCGCGGCCACCGAGCGAGACGAGGCGGACGGCCCGGCGGACCGCGACGATCCGCCGGAGACGGCGAGCACGGATCACCCGGCGCCCGCCGCCGGCGCGGCGCCCGGGGGAGCCGACGGCGCAGCCCGGGGGGTCGTCGACGACGCCACCCGGGGGGTCCCCCTCGACGCGACGGGGCCGGGTCCCGCCGCCGCCAAGGGAGCGGCCGGGGACGCGGACGCGACCGGCGCCGCCGACGTGACCGGGACCGGGGACGCGACCGGCGCCGCCGACGTGACCGGTGCGGCGGACGCGGTCGCCGTCGGGGACGCGACCGGTGCGGCGGGCGCAGTCGCCGTCGGCCGGGAGCCGGACGGGTCCTCGGCGCCCACGGCCCCGCCGGAGCGCAGCGGCGCCGTCACCACGATCGCGATCGGCGGCGACGACGGGCTCCCCGATGCGCGGTACCTCGACGAGGAGCTCGATCCCGACGACGGCTCCGACACCGTGTTCATCGACGACGACGGCATCGGTGACGCCGTGCTCCCGAAGGACGCCACGGGGCCCGGGATCGAGCCCCGGCTCCGCCAGCGACGGATCGGGGTCCGTCGCGCCGAGGGGAGGCGGCGCCTGCTCTGGACGACGGCCGTCGTGGTGGTGGTCGCCGCCGTCGTCGCCACGCTCGCCGTCCTCGGCTCGTCGTGGTTCGCCGTCGACGACATCGAGCTCTCGGGGTTCGAGTCCGCCGACCGCGATGCGGTCGAGTCCGTGGTCGCGGACCTGCTGGGAACCCCCGTGCTGCTCGTCGACACCGACGACGCGGAGCGGCGACTGGAGGCGATCGCCTGGGTCGAGAGCGCGCGCGTGCGCACCGACTTCCCCCGCTCGGCGTCGGTCGAGCTGCGCGAGCGGACCCCCGTCGCCACGGTGCGCGGGGTCGACGGGCGGTTCCGCATCCTCGACGTCGAAGGACGCGTCCTCGACGTGATCGACGGTCAACCGGTGGCCTTCGTGCTGATCGCTGCCCCCCCGGTCGACGATCTCGAACCCGGCGACTTCGTCGGCGTCGGGCACGCCGCCGCCGCTGCGCTCTCGACCAAGCTGACCCCGGCGATCCGCTCGCGGCTGGTCTCGATGTCCACCACCCCGGACGGCTCCGACCTCCGCCTCGTGCTGTCGAACGACCCCGGGCCCCGGATCGAGGCCCGCCTCGGCGCCGCGGTCGGGGACAACGACCAGCTCGAGCGGCTCGTGCGGCTCCAGCTCCTGCTCGACGACGTGATCGGGACCGACACCACCGTCATCGACGTCGCCACCGGCGAGGCGACCGTGCGGTGACGGGCCGTGCCCGCGGACCCGGGGTGAGGCGGCTTCCCCCGTCGCTCGCCGACTCGCGTCCGCGGGATGGTCTCCGGCCCCGCTAGCGTCCCTCCGCGGCGTCGACAGACCTGTCAGACTGCCCAACGAGTTCAGCCACATGCACGTACACCCGAACGAACACGATGTCGCGCCCGCCGCGACCACCTGGAGGATCCACTGATGGTCGGCACGCCGCAGAACTATCTCGCCGTGATCAAGGTGATCGGGGTCGGTGGGGGTGGCGTGAACGCCGTCAACCGGATGATCGACGCCGGTCTGAAGGGGGTCGAGTTCATCGCCGTCAACACCGACGCGCAGGCCCTGCTCATGAGCGACGCCGACGTCAAGCTCGACATCGGGCGCGATCTCACCCGTGGGCTCGGGGCCGGCAGCGACCCCGAGGTCGGGCGCGAGGCGGCCGAGTCGCACCGCGACGAGATCGAGGAGATGGTGCGCGGCGCGGACATGGTGTTCATCACCGCCGGCGAGGGCGGCGGGACCGGCACGGGTGCCGCCCCCGTGATCGCCGAGGTGTCTCGCGAGGCCGGGGCGCTGACCATCGGCGTCGTCACCCGCCCGTTCTCGTTCGAGGGTCGGCGGCGGTCGGTGCAGGCCGACAACGGTGTGCAGAAGCTGAAGGAGAAGGTCGACACCCTCATCGTCATCCCCAACGACCGGTTGCTGTCGGTCGCCAACGACAAGACGAGCGTGCTCAACGCGTTCAAGATGGCCGACGAGGTGCTCCTGCAGGGAGTGTCGGGCATCACCGGGTTGATCACCACGCCGGGCCTGATCAACACCGACTTCGCTGACGTGAAGGCCGTCCTCAAGGACGCCGGCACCGCGCTCATGGGGATCGGCCAGGCGAGCGGAGAGGAGCGCGCCGTGTCCGCCGCCAAGGGCGCGATCTCGAGCCCGCTGCTGGAATCCGCGATCGACGGCGCCCGCGGCGTGCTGCTGAACATCACCGGACCGTCCGACATGGGCCTGTTCGAGATGAACGAGGCGGCCGAGATCATCCACGGCGTCGCCCACCAGGACGCGCTCATCATCTTCGGCACCGTGGTCGACGACGAGATGGGCGACGAGGTGCGGGTGACCGTGATCTCGGCGGGCTTCGACCGGGCGGACGGCACCTCCACCGGCGGCGTCCGCACGATCGGGGAGGCCGACCAGCCGCGCACCTCGCCGACTCGGATCACCGAGCTGTTCGGCGAGGACGAGCCCGATCCGCTCGCCGACGACGACGACTTCGACGTCCCCTCGTTCCTCAAGTGATCTGAGCGTCGCCGCCGTGGTCGACTCCCGCCACGCATCGGCGACGGACGTGTCGGCGAACGACGTGTCGGCGAACCTGGCGGCGGTGCGCGCCCGGATCGAGGCGGCCCGCGTCGACGACCGCCCGATCGAGGTCACCGCGGTGACCAAGGCCAAGCCCGAGTCCGTCATCGGTCTCGCCGTCGACGCCGGGTGCACCGCCATCGGTGAGAACTACGCCCAGGAGCTCGTCTCCAAGCGGGGCGCGATCGAGGCGATCGACCCGGCTCGACGCCCGCGGGTCGACTTCATCGGGCAGCTGCAGTCGAACAAGGTGCGCCAGCTCGTCGGCCTGGTCGACCGCTGGTGCACCGTGGACCGGATGTCGCTCGTGCGCGAGCTCGCCAAGCGCGCCGAGGGGGCCCACGTCCTCGTCCAGGTCGACACGAGCGGCTCGACCGGCAAGGGCGGGTGCTCGCCCGACGCGGTCGCCGACCTCGTCGGTGCCTGCCGGGACTCGGGGCTCGTCGTCGACGGGTTGCTGAGCGTCGGACCCACCGAGGGCGGGCCGGCCGCCGCGGAGCCGGGCTTCCGGTTGGTGCGCGCCCTGGTCGACGACCTCGCCCTCGTCGTGTGCTCCATCGGGATGACCGACGATCTCGAGGTCGCCGTCGCGGCCGGGTCGACGAACGTGAGGATCGGTTCCGCGCTGTTCGGTCCCCGGCCCGGCACGCAGGAGCCGGCGGACCCCGAGGTCCGCCCGGTGGGCGACCGGCGCGGCTAACCTCCGGCGCTCGGGAGGAAGACATGTCACTCTGGAAGAAGACCATGGACTACCTGGGTCTTGGTCCCGACGACGCCTACGACGACTACGACGACTACGACGAGCCGGAGGCCCCGGCCCGTCAGTCGCGCACGTCGCGCGAGGCGGAGCCGCAGAACGGCCGCGGCCGTGGCGGTTGGGAACCCGAGCCCGACCCCACGGTCCGCCCCGTCGCGCCACGACCGAGCTTCCCCTCCCGCGACTTCGACGCGTCGTCGGCCTCGCGGCGACCGGCCCAGAGCCAGCAGCCGCCGGCCGGCCGAACCGACGACTCCGGGGTCCAGATCCGGCCGAGCACCTCGGAGCCGACGTCGCAACCCCAACTGCGCAGCATCCAAGGAGGCGCCATGGAACCGCACACGGTCCGACCACGACGCTTCGACCAGGCCCAGGAGGTCGCGGACGCGTTCAAGGGCGGGACGCCGGTGATCATGAACCTCGAGGGGACCGAGCGCGACGTCGCCCGCCGACTCATCGACTTCGGCAGCGGCATCTGCTACGCCCTCGACGGGACGATGGAGAAGGTCGCGACGGGCGTGTACCTGCTCAAGCCGCCGGCGTCGCGCCCCGTGCGCTACGACGACTACGACGACTGAGGCCCGGTCCCGGGGACCTCCCGGAGCACCGCGCAGAACGGAGAACGAGATGGACATCAGCCCGCAGCGGGTCCGCACCGCCGAGTTCGACACCGTCAAGCGCGGTCTCGACCCCGACCAGGTGCGCGGCTTCCTGACCGAGGTCGCCGCGGAGCTCGAACGAGCTCAGAACCAGTCGACGGCGATGGAGGCGCGTGCGCGTGCCGCGGTCGCCCGGCTCCAGGAGCTCTCCGAGGGGACGGTCGCCGCGGCGCCGGCCCCCGCCGCGGAGCCATCGGCTCCCGCCGAGGCGGCCCCCGTCGAGGCGCCGCCCGCGTCGGAGCCGGCGGCCGCGCAGGTGACCGCATCGGTCGACGAGGCCGAGACGATCAGCCGGACCCTCCTGCTCGCCCAGCGAACCGCCGACGTCACCGTGGCCGAGGCGATCGCCGAGGCCGAGCGAATCGCCCGCGACGCCGAGCAGGAGGCGAACCGCAGCCTCGACTCGACGCGCGAGCTGTCGACGCGCATGCTCGACGACGCGCGCGAGGAAGCCCGTCAGGCGGGTGACGAGGAGCGCAAGCGCGTCGAGACCGAGGTCGACTCGCTGTCGGCCCGACGCGAGTTCCTCGAGGCCGACGTCGATTCGCTGGAGGCGCACCTGTCGAACGAGCGGATCCGCCTGCGCGAGGCCGCCACGACGCTGCTCGACATCACCGAGCGGGTCCCCGGCGGGCTCGGCGAGGTCCGCCGGCCCGTGCTGTCGGCCTCGGAGACGTCGGCACGCGACGTCGACCCCGGCGATCGGGCGGATCCGTCGTCGACCCCGGATCGCGACGACTCCGACGACGGCGTGGCCGACGTGACCGTGATGGGCCACGACGAGCCCGACGTCGACGTGCACGTGCGCGCCGAGGAGGCCAGCGGGTCCCGCGACGGTGAGCACGGCGGGTGGGGCGGCGGCGGTGCCGGCGACTCCGAGCCCGTCGCGGACGGGCCGACGATCCGCGGCGACGAGCCCGATCCGCTGCTGCGCGGCAACGACTGAGCGGCGCCCGAACCCGCCCCGGTGTCACGGTGCGGGATCGGTAGCCTCGCTCGGGTGCCGTACCCGAACGTCGATCCGCAACCCGACTTCCCGACCCTCGAGCGCGGCATCCTCGAGCGCTGGGAGGCCGATCGGACCTTCGAGGCCTCCGTCGAGGCGCGCGACGCCGGGTCGGACGGCTCCAACGAGTTCGTGTTCTACGACGGGCCGCCGTTCGCGAACGGGCTGCCCCACTACGGGCACCTGCTGACCGGGTTCGTCAAGGACGCCATCCCCCGCTACCGCACGATGCGCGGCGAGCGCGTCGAGCGCCGCTTCGGCTGGGACTGCCACGGCCTCCCCGCGGAGGTGAAGGCCGAGCAGGAGCTCGGGATCTCCGGCCACCCCGAGATCACCGAGTACGGCATCGACGCGTTCAACGACGCCTGCCGCCGCAGCGTCCTGCAGTACACCGACCAGTGGCGGTCCTACGTCGGGCGCCAGGCGCGCTGGGTCGACTTCGAGAACGACTACAAGACCTTCGACCTCTCGTACATGGAGAGCGTGATGTGGGCGTTCGCGACGCTCCACGAGAAGGGCCTGATCTACGAGGGCTTCCGGGTGCTCGCGTACTGCTGGCGCTGCGAGACGCCGCTGTCGAACACCGAGACCCGCATGGACGACGTCTACCGCGACCGCCAGGACCCCGCGCTGACCGTGGCGTTCACGCTGGAGACCGGGGAGCGGATCCTCGCCTGGACGACGACGCCGTGGACGCTGCCGGCGAACCTCGCGCTCGCCGTCGGTCCCGACATCGAGTACTCGATCGTCGAGCTCGAGGGGTCGCGCTACGTGATCGCCGAAGCCCTGCGCAACCACTACGACGCGGAGCTGGGCTCGGGGCGCGTGGTCGAGACCGTGATGGGTCGCGACCTGGTGGGCCGTCGCTACACCCCGCTCTTCCGCGATCTCGCGGACTCCGAGGCCCACGACACCTCGGCGGCGTTCCAGGTGATCGGTGCCGACTTCGTGTCGGTGGACGACGGGACCGGCATCGTCCACCTCGCCCCCGGCTTCGGCGAGGACGACCAGGTCGCGTGCAACGAGGTCGGCATCCCGACGCTGTGCCCGATGGACGAGCACGGGTGCTACACCGCCGAGATCCGCGACTTCGCCGGGCGCCACGTGTTCGAGGCCAACCCCGACGTGATCCGGGCTCTGAAGGATCGCGGCGACCTCGCGCGGGGCGGGCCCGTGGTGCGCCACGCGACCTACGACCACTCGTACCCCCACTGCTGGCGGTGCGCGCAGCCCCTCGTGTATCGGGCGATCTCGTCGTGGTTCGTGGAGGTCACCGCGTTCCGCGATCGGATGGTCGAGCTGAACCAGCAGATCAACTGGCAACCCGCCCACATCAAGGACGGCAGCTTCGGGAAGTGGTTGGAGAACGCCCGAGACTGGGCGATCAGCCGCAACCGGTTCTGGGGGTCGCCGATCCCGGTGTGGCGCTCCGACGACCCCGACTTCCCGCGCATCGACGTCTACGGCTCGATCGCGCAGCTCGAGGCCGACTTCGGCGTCGAGGTGACCGACCTGCACCGCCCCTTCGTCGACGACCTCGTGCGCCCGAACCCGGACGACCCGTCGGGGACGGCGATGATGCGCCGGGTCCCCGAGGTGCTCGACTGCTGGTTCGAGTCGGGGTCGATGCCGTTCGCCCAGGTCCACTACCCCTTCGAGAGCACGGACTGGTTCGAGCACCACTACCCCGGCGACTTCATCGTCGAGTACATCGGCCAGACGCGGGGGTGGTTCTACACGCTCCACGTGCTGGCGACGGCGCTCTTCGACCGGCCGGCGTTCTCCAACTGCGTCAGCCACGGGATCGTGCTGGGCGACGACGGCGCGAAGATGTCGAAGTCGCTCGACAACTACCCCGACCCGCAACTGATGTTCGACAGCCACGGTGCGGACGCGATGCGCTGGCACCTGCTCAGCTCGCCGATCCTGCGCGGCGGCGACGCGATGGTCACCGAGTCCGGGATGCGCGAGACCGTGCGCCAGATCCTGCTCCCGCTGTGGAACTCGTGGTACTTCCTCACGCTGTACGCGAACGCCGCCGGACGGACCGGGCGCGTCCGGACCGATTCCGACGACGTCCTCGACCGCTACGTGCTGGCCAAGGCGCACGCCCTGGTCGGCGACGTCACCGAGGCGATGGACGCCTACGACCTGTACGCCGCGTGCCAGCACGTGCGCACGTTCCTGGACGTGCTCACCAACTGGTACGTGCGCCGCAGCCGCGCGCGGTTCTGGGAGGGCGACGCGGACGCGATCGACACCCTCCACACCGTGCTCTCCGTCCTGACGCGACTGGCGGCCCCGCTGCTGCCGTTCGTGACCGAGGCGATCCACTCCGGGCTGGGGTCCGCCTCCGACGGCGAGTCCGACACCTCGAGCGTCCACCTCACCGACTGGCCCGCCGGTGATGAGCTCCCGGCCGACGACGCGCTGGTGGCGTCGATGGACCTCGCCCGGGACGTCTGCTCGTCGACGCTCTCGGTGCGCAAGGCCCACGGTCGGCGCGTCCGGCTCCCGCTGCGATCGCTGGTCGTGGCCACCCCGGACGCCGATGCGCTCCACGACTTCCGCGACCTGATCGCCGACGAGGTGAACGTGCGCGAGGTCGAGCTGACGACCGACGTCGGCTCGGTGGCGGTCGAGGAGCTCAAGCTGGTGCCGGCTGCGCTGGGACCCCGCCTGGGCAAGGACGTCCAGAACGTGATCCGCGCCCACAAGCAGGGTGACTGGCAGGTCGTCGGGTCGACGGTGACCGTCGGCGGCGTCCCCCTCGAGGAAGGGGAGTTCCGCCTCGAGCAGGTGGCGGCCGACGACCAGGCGAGCACCGGCCTCGGCCAGCACCCCGGAGTCATCGCCCTCGACACGGAGGTGACCGAGGAGCTCGAGGTGGAGGGGCGTGCGCGCGACCTGGTGCGGGCGGTGCAGCAGGCCCGGCGCGAGGCCGGTCTCGACGTCTCGGACCGGATCGAGCTCACCGTGATCGGCCCCGCCCCCGTGCTCGACGCGCTCGACGCGCACCGCGATCTGGTGACGGGCGAGACGCTCTCCACGCGGGTGCGGACCGAGCCCGTCGACGGTGCGTCGACCGGCACCACGGTCCACGTCGCGCGGACGGACGCCCGGTAGAGTCCGGCGCTTCACACCGCCCGATCTTGACGGAGAGCACGATGGCCGCAGCCCGGAAGACCCCGACGAAGAAGACGGCTGCGACGAGGACGACCGGGGCGGCCGGCAGGAAGACGGCGGCGAAGAAGGCCGCGAAGACGGCGGCGACGAGGAAGGACGCGGCCGAGACGACCGCTGCGAAGAAGGCGGCGGCGAAGGGGACCGCCACCGCGAAGGCGGCGAAGAAGGCCGCCACCGAGAAGAAGGCGCCGAAGAAGACCGCTGCGAAGGAGGCGGCGGCGAAGAAGACCGCTGCGAAGGAGGCGGCGGCGAAGAAGACCGCTGCGAAGGAGGCGGCGGCGAAGAAGACCGCTGCGAAGGAGGTGCCGAAGAAGGTGCCGAGGAAGACCGCCGCCAAGAAGGCGGCGCCGAAGAAGGCCGCAGCGAAGAAGGCCGCCGCGAAGAAGGCGGCGGCGAAGAAGACCGCCACGAAGACGACCCCGACGAAGACGTCCGCCGCGCCCGCTGCGGCGACCGAGACCACGCCCGCCACGACGGCGGCCGGGAAGAAGGCGACCGTGAAGAAGACCGCAGCCGAGACGACCGCAGAGAAGAAGGCGGCCACCAAGAGGACCACGGCGCAGACGAGCGCCGCGAAGAAGTCCGCGACGACGAAGACCGCGGCGAAGAAGGCGGTCGCGACCGAGGATCGTCCCGAGAACCCGTCGCGGACCTCGCTGCTGTCCAACGAGGTCCCCGTCCACCACGACATCCCCGACCCGCGGGGCACCACCAAGGACGGGATCACGTACACGAAGGACTTCGACGTGAAGTTCCTCAAGACGCAGCGCGACGAGCTGATCGCACGCCGCGAATCGGAGATCAAGCGGGCGACCCGCCTCGAGGACGAGGCCGAGAGCCTGATCGAGGACGGCGAGATGGGAGACGTCCAGTTCGACGACGAGGGCGGCGAGGGCGACACGATGGTGGTCCAGCGCGATCTCGATCGCCTCCTGTCGAGCCAGGCCCGCCAGGCGGTGCTCGACATCGACCTGGCGCTCGCCCGCATCGAGGCGGGGACCTACGGCTACTCGGAGGTGTCCGGCCTCCCGATCCCGCGCGAGCGTCTCGAGGCGCTCCCCGAGACCACGGTGCTCGCAGCCGAGAAGGTCAGTGGCGCCGGGCTCCGATAGGGCGATCCGCTCCTGGAGGGCCCCGGTCGCCCTGGCGGTCGTGGTCGTGGCGCTCGACCAGGCGACGAAGCACTGGGCCGTGAACCGGCTCTCGGGCGATCGGGTCATCGAGGTCGTCTGGACCCTGCAGTTCAACCTCGCGTTCAACAGCGGGATGGCCTTCAGTCAGGCTCAGGGCCTCGGTCCGCTCATCGCGGTCGTCGCGACCGGCGTGATCGTGTGGCTCCTCGCCTCGTTGCGCACCGAGGCCGGCGCGCTGAGCACGTTCGGCATGGGGTGCGTGATCGGGGGCGCGGCCGGCAACCTGATCGACCGGGCGTTGCGGCAGGAGGCGTGGCTGCAGGGGGCCGTCGTCGACTTCATCGACTTCCAGTGGTTCCCGATCTTCAACATCGCCGACATCGCGATCAACGTCGGCGCCGGAGCGCTGATCCTCAACGCGCTGCTCGCGACGCGCCGCACCTCCGACGGCGGGCCCGCCGGAGGAGACGCACGTCGTGACGACCGGGCGCTCGGTGAGCGCCCGTGAGCGACGAGGGCGAGCGCGCCGAGCCCGACGACGCCGCGAACCCGATCCGCGAGGTGGTCCCGGCGGCGCTCGACGGGCAGCGCCTGGACCGGATCGTGTCCCTCGTCGCCGACGTCAGCCGCTCGGAGGCCGCGGCGACCATCGACGCCGGCGGCGTGCGCGTCGACGGCGCCGAGGCCCCGTCGGGCAAGGTGCGCCTCGCCGAGGGTCAGGAGGTGGCGGTCGACGTGACCGCGATCCCCGTCGTCGAGATGCCCGGACCCGACCCCCACGTGACCTTCGGGGTCGTCCACGTCGACGATTCGGTGGTCGTCGTCGACAAGCCCCCCGGCCTCGTGGTCCACCCCGGTTCCGGCAACCGGTCGGGGACGCTGGCGAACGGGCTGCTGGCGCGGTTCCCCGACGTGGTCGACGTGGGGGACCGGATGCGACCCGGGATCGTCCACCGCCTCGACGCGGGCAGCTCGGGGCTGCTCGTCGTCGCCCGCACCCAGCACGCGGCGGACGCCCTGTCGGCCCAGTTCGTCGACCACAGCGCCGGGCGGACCTACGACGCCGTGGTCTGGGGGGTCCCCGAGGCGACCCACGGGATCATCGACGCCCCGCTCGGCCGGAGCCGCAGCGACCCGCTGCGCATGGCGGTCGTGGCCGACGGGCGCCCGTCGCGGACGGACTACCGGGTGATCTCCGCCTACTCCGAGCCGACGACGATGTCGCGCGTCGAGTGCCGGCTCGAGACCGGGCGAACCCACCAGATCCGGGTGCACCTGTCCTCGATCGGGCACCCGCTGATCGGCGACCCGGTGTACGGCCAGCGCCGACCCCACCTCGGCCTCGAGCGGCCGTTCCTGCACGCGACCGAGCTCGAGTTCACCCACCCGACGTCGGGGGAGCGGGTTGCGTTCCGCAGCCCCCTCGCTCCGGATCTGCGCGCCTGGCTCGACGCGGCGTCCTGAGCGGCACGCTCGTCGGCGGTCGGCGTCGGCGCGACGTCAGTGGGCGTGATCGGGCAGCGACGGCCAGGGAGCCTCGCCGTGGGCGATGTCCGCGATGTCGGCGAGGGTGTAGCCGTCGAGGTGCTCGCGCATGTGCGTCCCCGCCTGGTCCCAGATCGCGAGCAGCACGCACTGGCCCTCGTGGTCGCAGGCGCCGTCCTGGTGCGGTTGGCCGAAGTCGCCCAGCGTGATCGGACCGTCGACGGCCGAGACGATCTCCGACAGCCGGATGCCGTCGGGGGAGCGGTGCAGGGTGTACCCGCCGCCGACACCTCGCTTGGAGCGGACCAGACCGGCGCCCTTCAGCGCGAGCAGGATCTGCTCGAGGTACGGCTGGGGCAGACCGGTCCGCTCCGCGATGTCGCGCACCGACGTCGGCCCCTCGTCGTCACGCATCGCGAGCGACAGCAACGCTCGACAGGCGTAGTCGCCGCGGGTGGAGATGCGCATCGTCGGGAAGGGTATCCGTACACTCAAGTCGGTGAGTCGACCAGGGGGCAATCCGATCGTTCCGGACTACGCGGGGCCCAACGTCCGGGGCATCATCCCGGCCCTGCTCGGACCGGGTCCGTGGTCGGCGACGCCCGACTGGATCCCCGACGCCGTGCGCTCAGCGCGCGCCGTCGTCCTGCTGGTCCTCGACGGGCTCGGGTGGGACCAGCTGCAGAGCCACGCCCCGCTCGCCCCGACCCTGTCGTCGATGGACGGGCGCTCGATCCACACGGTCGCGCCGACCACCACGGCGACGGCGCTGAGCTCGATCACCACCGGGCTGACACCGGGCGAGCACGGCCTCGTCGGCTACCGGATGGTGCTCGGTGGCGACGTGATCAACGTCCTGCGGTGGGCGGTCGACGATCAGCAGGTGCGCCGGTCGCACCCCCCGAGCGACGTGCAGGCGTACGAGCCGTTCCTCGGCCGGGAGGTCCCGGTCATCGCCCAGGGCGAGCTGCAGAACTCCCCGTTCAGCGAGGCGCACCTGCGCGGGTGCGCACCCGTCGGCTGGCGCGCTCCGTCGAGCATCGCCGTGGAGGCCGCCGCCCAGGTCGAGTCCGGGGAGCGATTCGTCTACTGCTACTACAACGGCGTCGACAAGATCGCCCACGAGCGGGGCTTCGGCCCCTACTACGACGCCGAGCTGCGCTACTCCGACGCGCTGGTGGCCGACCTCCTCGCGACCCTGCCGGCGGGGACGGCGCTGCTGGTCACCGCGGATCACGGCCAGGTCCACGTGGCCGACCGCATCATCCGACCCTCCGACGAGCTGCTGGGCCCGGTCACGCTGCAGTCCGGCGAGGGCCGCTTCCGCTGGCTGCACTGCCGCCCGGAGGACGTCGACTCGCTCGTCGAGATCGCCGAGGGCGAGGTGGGTGACACGGCCTGGGTGGTCACGCGCGCCCAGATGCTCGACGAGGGGTGGTTCGGGCCCCACGTCGCCCCGCCCATCCAGCGCCGCCTCGGCGACGTGGCGTTGTGCGCCCACGAGCCGGTCAGCTTCCACGAGGAGTCCGACACCGGCCCCTACGAGCTGGTCTGCCGGCACGGATCGCTGACCTCGGCCGAGGTCAACGTCCCGCTCCTTGGCGCGCTCGTCGATTGACGCGCTAGAACGGGCCCATGTCCGACCCCGTGTCCACCGGTCCCGTCGATCCGCCCGATCAGCCCGACGTCGTCGAACCCGTCGACGCGGGGCAGGACGACGTCGACGAGCGGCTGTCGGGCCCCGCGACGCAGGGAGCGCCGACGGGGTCGGACTCGACCGGGGCGGGCTCGACGGACGGGGGCGACGGCGAGGAGGGATCCGGCGAGCAGGGATCCGGCGAGGTCGAGGTGGGCGGCGAGGCGGTGACCGAGCCCGCGAAGGTGATGCGGGTCGGCTCGATGATCAAGCAGCTCCTCGAGGAGGTGCGCTCGACCGATCTCGACACAGCGTCGCGCGAGCGGCTCGCGGAGACCTACGAGCGCTCCGTCGTCGAGCTGTGCAACGCGCTGTCGCCGGATCTCCAGGAGGAGCTGCGGACGCTCTCGCTGCCGTTCGATCACGACGAGGTCCCGAGCGACGCCGAGCTGCGGGTGGCGAAGGCTCAGCTCGTCGGCTGGCTCGAGGGGTTGTTCCACGGGATCCAGGCGACGCTGATGGCCCAGCAGTTCGCCGCCCAGCAGCAGGTGCAGCAGATGCGCCAGATCCCCGGCCAGACCGGCGGCCCGGGGCCCCGCCCCCAGGGCGCTCCGCAGCCGCCCCAGACCGGCACCTACCTGTGACCCGCCGGAGGCCTCCCCGTCCCATCGGGGTGGCACCCCGGCTCACACGCGAGTAATTTGGGTCGCCTCCCATGGCCGACTCCTTCACCCACCTCCACGTCCACACCGAGTTCTCCATGCTCGACGGAGCGTCGCGACTCGACGAGATGGTGGCCAAGGCGGTGGGGGACGGCCAGCCCGCGATCGGCATGACCGACCACGGCAACATGTACGGCACGTTGGACTTCTACAAGGAGTGCAACAGCCAGGGCATCAAGCCGATCATCGGTACCGAGGCCTACATGGCCCACGACCACCGGTCCGAGCGGCCCTCTCGGCGCGGCCGGGTCGACGACTCGGGTGGCGAGACCCAGGGCGGCAACAAGCTCTACTACCACCTGATCCTGCTGGCCGAGAACGACGTCGGGTACCGCAACCTCATCCAGCTCTCGTCGCTCGCGTTCATGGAGGGCTACTACTACAAGCCGCGGATGGACTGGGAGCTGCTCGAGAAGTACTCCGAGGGGATCATCGCGACGAGCGGCTGCCTCGGTGGTCACGTCCTGCAGTCGCTGCTGAACGGCGACGACGCCGGTGCGCTGGAGAAGGCGGCACGCCTGCAGGACATCTTCGGCCGCGACGGCTTCTTCATCGAGATCCAGGACCACGGGATCCCGGCGCAGGCCGAGACCAACCCGAAGCTGCTCGAGATCGCACGCAAGATCCAGGCGCCGCTGCTCGCCACGAACGACAGCCACTACACCCACCAGCACGACCACGACGCGCACGACGCGCTGCTGTGCGTGCAGACCGGGTCGCTGATGTCCGACCCGAAGCGGTTCAAGTTCGAGGGCAGCGACCACTACCTGAAGACCGCAGCCGAGATGCGGTACCTGTTCCGCGAGATCCCCTCGGCGTGCGACAACTCGCTGTGGATCGCGGAGCGGGCGAACGTCGAGATCGAGTTCGGCAAGCCGCTGCTGCCGAACTTCCCCCTCCCCGACGGCTTCGACGACGACGAGGCCTACCTGCGCCACCTCACCCAGCAGGGCGCCGAGAAGCGATGGGGCCACGACGTCCCGAAGGCCGCGGTCGAGCGGTTGGCCTACGAGCTGTCGGTGATCTGCGACATGGGGTTCGCCTCCTACTTCCTGATCACCTGGGACCTCATCAAGCACGCCCGCGACAACGGGATCCGCGTCGGGCCGGGGCGTGGGTCCGCAGCCGGCTGCGCGGTGGCCTACTGCCTGTGGATCACCGACCTCGACCCGATCGAGTACGACCTGCTGTTCGAGCGGTTCCTCAACCCGAGCCGCATCTCGATGCCCGACATCGACATGGACTTCGAGACGCGCTACCGCGACGAGATGATCCGCTACGCGGCCGAGCGCTACGGGCGCGAGCACGTCGCCCAGATCGTGACGTTCGGGTCGATCAAGGCGCGCAACGCGGCGCGCGACGCCGCGCGCGTGCTCGGCTACCCCTACGGGGTGGGCGACAAGATCGCCAAGGCGATGCCGCCGCTGGTGATGGGCCGCGACACCCCGTTGAAGTACTGCTTCGAGCAGCACCCGAAGTACGCGGACGGCTACAAGGCGGCCGCCGACCTGCGTGCGATGTACGACACCGATCCCGACATCAAGAAGGTGATCGACGTCGCCAAGGGGCTCGAGGGGCTCAAGCGCTCCGACGGGATCCACGCGGCCGCCGTGGTGATCACCAAGGACCCGGTCACCGAGTACGTGCCGATCCAACGCAAACCCGAGTCCGGCAAGGACCCCGAGGACGCCCCGGTCGTCACGCAGTACGAGATGCACGGGGTCGAGTCGCTCGGCCTGCTGAAGATGGACTTCCTCGGTCTGCGCAACCTCGACGTCATCTCCGACGCCGAGGTCATGATCAAGGAGCGCCACGACCCCGACTTCGACATCGAGACGACCCCGCTCGACGACCCGAGGACCTACGAGCTGCTGGCGCGCGGCGACACGATCGGGATCTTCCAGCTCGAGTCGCCGCCGATGCGCCAGTTGCTCAAGGCGATGGAGCCGACCACGTTCCCGCACATCGCGGCCGTGCTCGCCCTCTACCGGCCGGGCCCGATGTCGGTGAACATGCACTACGACTTCGCCGATCGGATGAACGGGCGTCAGGACGTCAGCTACTTCCACGAGGACGCGAAGGACGTCCTCGGAGACACCTACGGGCTGATGATCTACCAGGAGAGCGTGATGCGCGTGGCGCAGAAGTTCGCCGGGTACTCCCTCGCCGAGGCCGACAACCTGCGCAAGGCGATGGGCAAGAAGTCGCGCGAGGTCATGGCGCAGGCGCGCCAGGCGTTCGAGGACGGGGTCGTCGAGCAGGGCTACGGCGACGAGATGGGCCCGATGCTGTTCGACATCATCGAGAAGTTCGCCGACTACGCGTTCAACAAGAGCCACACGTTCGGCTACGGGCTGATCACGTACCAGACCGCGTACATGAAGGCGCACTACCCGGTCGAGTACATCGCATCGCTGCTGACGAGCGTGAAGAACAACCTCGACAAGGCCGCCACCTACCTGTCGGACTGCCGCTCGATGGGCATCAAGGTGCTGCCGCCCGACGTGAACCGGTCGCTGACGAACTTCGGCGCGCTGTCCCCCGACGAGCTCCCCGACGGGGTGACCGTCCCGGTCGGCAGCCCCGGCGCGATCACGTTCGGGCTCTCGGCGGTTCGCAACGTCGGCGAGGGCCTCGTCGCGCAGCTCCTCGCCGAGCGCGACGAGAACGGCGAGTTCAGCAGCTTCCACGACTTCGTCGAGCGGGTCCCCGAGGCCGTGCTGAACAAGCGGACCATCGAGTCGTTGATCAAGGGCGGGGGGTTCGACTCGCTGGGGCACGACCGCCGCGCCCTGCTCACCGTCTTCGAGCACATCATCGACACCACCGTCCAGCGCCGCCGCGAAGCCGAGAAGGGGGTGATGTCGCTGTTCGGCGACTGGGGTGACGACGACGCCGGCTCCGACGACGCCGGGTCCTTCGACGAGCGCACCCCGATCCCCATTGACATGGAGTTCGACAAGTCCGACAAGCTCCGCTACGAGAAGGAGATGCTCGGGCTGTACGTGTCCGACCACCCCCTGTTCGGCGTCGAGTCGGCGCTGCGGCGCAAGGTGGAGCACCACCTGATCGACCTGCCGAACATGGACGACGGCACCGCGGTGGTCGTCGGCGGGGTCATCACGAACCTCGCCCGCAAGTTCACCAAGAAGGGCGACCAGATGGCGGTGTTCGTGCTCGAGGACCTCGACGCGTCGATCGAGGTCACGATCTTCCCGCGCACCCTGGTCGAGCAGGGCCACAAGCTCGAAGACGACCTCATCGTGTCCGTGAAGGGGCGCCTCGACCGGCGCGACGAGTCGCGCTTCGGCGTGATCGGCCAGACGATCACCGTGCTGCAGGGCCTCTCCGACGGTCCGGCTCCGCCGCTGCGCCTGCGGTTGCCGGCGCCGAGCCTCGACGAGCTGAAGGTGCAGCGCCTGAAGCGGATCGTGAAGGAGTACCCGGGTGACTCGGTGGTGCTCGTCGACGTCGGTCAGCGCAAGGTGCTCAAGCTCTCCGACGAGTTCCGCGTCGATCTGGACCGGGTGGTCGGCGAGCTGCGCATGGCATTCGGCCACGAGGCGGTCCTGCTGTAGAATGGGGTCGATGGCTCTCGATGTTGTGACCAATGACGCCTCCGCCTTGGAAGACACCGACCTCGACGAGCTGGCCTCGATGGAGGAAGCCTTCACCGCCGGCCAGCTCTCGAAGGCCCAGGAGGACTGGGTCCTCGTCACGACGGCTCGCTTCGGAGGTGCGCTCCACGGGTTCACCTTCTCGACCCTGGAGCGGATCGGAGGGACGCCCTGCGTGCTGATCGGCCTGATGAGCGTCAAGCGCTCGGCCAAGCGTGACCAGGTGCTGAGGGGTCTGATGAGCGAGGCGTACCACCGAGCCCTGATGGCCTTCCCCGACGAGGACGTCGTGGTGGGGTGCCGCTTCGTCAACGCCGACGCCCGAGCGGCGTTCAAGGACCTCGACGGCGTGACGCCGTCGCCCGGCGTCGACGCGGTCGGCGAGGAGCGCGCCTGGGGCCGCCGCCTCGCGAAGCGGTTCTCGGTCGACAAGAAGTACGACGCGAAGAAGTTCATCGCGAGCGCCGGAGCCCAGGACGGCTACCTCGACTTCGAGTCGGCCGATGCGTCCAAGCTCGACGCCGACCTCGTCGAGATGATGAGCGAGGTGCCCGCCGACAAGGGCGGAGCGATGGTGGTGTACGGCTGGACGATGGCCGAGGACCTCGTCAAGCTCGGCAAGCGCTGAGCCCCGCCGGCCGGCGCCGTCTCCGTCGAGCTCACCGTCCGCGACGATGACGGAGTTCACCGAGGTCGTCCGCAACCGTCGGATGACCCGGGCGTTCGCGCCCGAGCCGCTCGATCACGGCCAGCTCGATCGCCTGGTCGACCTCGCGGGGCGTGCTCCGAGCGCCGGCAAGTCGCAGGGGTGGCACCTGGTGGCGCTCGAGGGCGACGAGACGGCGCGGTACTGGGACGTCGCGCTGCCGCGCGAGCGGCGAGCGACCTTCCGGTGGTCGCACCTGCTCGACGCTCCGGTCGTGCTCCTCGCGTTCGCCGACCCCCACGCCTACGTCGAGCGCTACGCGCAGGACGACAAGTCGAGCACCGGCCTCGGCGCAGGGGTCGAGGCGTGGCCGGCCCCGTACTGGACGATCGACGCGTCGATGGCGGTGATGACGCTGCTGCTCGCCGCGGAGGACGAGGGCCTCGGTGCGCTCCTGTTCGCCGTGTTCCGCTCCGAGGAGGAGATCCGCGCCTCGCTCGGGGTGCCCGAGCGGATGGTGACGATCGGCGCCGTCGCCCTCGGCCGCCCGCACCCCGAGCCCGCCGGCCGGGGCCGGTCCGCCAGCCGCCCCCGTCGCACCCCCGCCGAGATCGTCCACCGCGGCGGCTGGTGACGCGCCCGCCGCTCGACCGGCCGACCCGTCATCGGACCGGGGCATCGATCGGACGGGGTGGTCGACCGTCCGACCCGTCGTCCGACCGGGTGGTCGATCGGCGGGGTGGTCGGCCGGAGGGGGTCGTCAGTCGGACGGGGTCGCCGGGCGCATCCCGGTCAGGGCTTCGATGAAGTCCTCCTTGGTGGTCACCGGGGCGGCGCAGACGTGGTCACGGCACACGTACGCGTGGCCGGGGGTGCGGCCCTCCCAGAGCGGGGAGTCGTAGGGCTCCCCCCAGGCGAGCACGACGTCGGGTCGCCAGATCGAGTGCGCGACCCGCACGAACTCGGACATGTCGTGGTCGTCGTCGCCGACGATCACCACCTCGGTGGCCCCACGCCGCGCGATGTCGGTGGCGAGCAGCGCGTTGGAGTGCAACCCGACCCTCCCCTCGAGCCGCGCCGCGAGCAGCTGCAGGATGCGGTCGGCCTGGTTCCGGTAGCGCATCTCGCCGGTCAGCGAGGCGAGCCGGTACAGGGCGAGCGCTCCGAGCGAGTTGGCCGACGGGGTCGCCGTGTCGGAGAGGTCCTTCTGGCGCACGATGAGGTGCTCCCCGTCCTCGGCGGTCGTGAACAGACCACCTTCGACCGGATCGAAGAACCAGTCGAGCATCGTGTCGGCCGTGGCGCGCGCCTCGTGGATCCAGCGCGCCTCGCCCGTCGCCTCCGCCAACCGGGTGAACGCGTCGACGAGGGCGGCGTGGTCGGCGGCGAGAGCGTCGTGGCGCGCCGGCGGGACGCCGTCGGCCTGCCACGAGCGGTACCACCGGCCGTTGGCGCCGCGCATGTTGTCGATCAGGAACTCGGCGTTCGCGATCGCCGCGTCGAGCCACGGGCGATGCGCGAACACGGCGCCGGCCTGGCTCAGGCTCGACAGGAACAGGGCGTTCCACTCGAGCAGCACCTTGTCATCGGTGGCGGGCTTCGGACGCTGCTCGCGGGCGTCGAACAGGAGGCGGCGGGTGGCCTCGAGCTCGCGGGTCCTCACGAGCTCGCCGCGGTGGTGCGCACGGTTGGGGATGTTCCGCCCGGCGCCGTCGCCGTCGAGGTCGCCCTCGTCGTTGATCGACCACCACTCCAGCGTCTCCGCGACGATCTCGGGCTTGACGCGCGCCAGCGCGGCGCGCACCTCCTCGGTCGTCCAGGTGTGGAACAGGCCCTCGACCGGGACCCCGTCGGGGCCGGGGGAGTCGGCGTCCTGCGCCGAGAGGAACCCGCCGTCGTCGTGTCGCAGCTCGCGCAGCACGTACTCGATCGTCTCCTGGACGACCTGGCGCCACTCGGGTCGGCGCATCACGACGAGCCCGTGCAGGTAGGTCTGGGCGAGCAGCGCCTGGTCGGGCAGCATCTTCTCGAAGTGGGGGACCATCCACTCGCGGTCGGTCGAGTAGCGGGCGAACCCGCCGCCGATGTGGTCGTAGAGCCCGCCGGACGCCATCGCGTCGAGGGTCGTCTCCACGATTCGCTTCGCGGCGTCCGCGCCGCTCGTCATGTACGCCCGCAGGATCAGCTCGATGTTGAACGTCGAGGGGAACTTCGGAGGGCTGCCGAACCCGCCCCACTCCGGGTCGAACGCCCGGGCGAGGGTCTGCACCGAGGTGTTCAGCTGCTCGACGGTCGGGATCTCGTCCGACGGGGTCAGCCCGGCGGTGGTGTCGATCGCCTCGACGAGCGCGGCCGTGTTGGTCGCCACGTCGTCGGGCTTGTTGCGGTAGACGTCGTCGACCGACTCCATCAGCGCGAGGAACGTGTCGCGGGGGAAGTAGGTCCCCCCGTAGAAGGGCTTCGCGTCGGGGGTCGTGAACACCGTCATCGGCCACCCGCCGCGGCCGGTCATCGCCTGCACCGCGTCCATGTACAGCTGATCGACGTCGGGCCGCTCCTCGCGATCGACCTTGACGTTGACGAACAGCTCGTTCATCCGTGCCGCGACCTCGTCGTCCTCGAAGCACTCGTGCGCCATCACGTGGCACCAGTGGCAGGCCGAGTACCCGACCGACAGCAGCACCGGGACGTCGCGCTCGCGCGCCGCCGCGAAGGCCTCGGGCCCCCACGGGTACCAGTCGACCGGGTTGTCGCGGTGCTGTCGGAGGTACGGGGAGGTCTCGTCGGCCAGGCGGTTCACCGCGTCGAGGGTACCCACCGACGGCAGGGGGTGAGCCTCGCCCCACCCCGCCCGGACGAGCCCTGCCGCCCTAGCATCGGGCGATGGACACCGACCCGTCGTCGGACGCCTACGGGTTCCTGCGCGAGGTCGTCGGGCTGATCGCGGTGACCCTGCCGCTCGTCGTCCTCGGCGGCGACGTGATCATCGATCGCATCGACGACGAGCCCGGCGCCAGCCCGATCCCGCTCGGCTCGATCAGCATCTACTACTACGAGCGCACCGGGGGGTGGTTCGTCGGGTCGCTGTTCGCCCTCGCGGTGTTCTTCCTCTCCTACGAGTACGTGAACCGCCCCGGCCGCCACGTCGACAACCTGGTCAGCACGATCGCGAGCGGGTTCGCCGTCGCGGTCGCCCTGCTGCCGACGGCGAGCAGCGGCAGCGAGGCGACGGGAGGGGCCGCGGTCGTGGCCACGGTGCACCTCGTGTGCGCCGGCGTGCTGTTCGCGCTGCTCGCCTGGTTCTCGCTCTACCAGTTCACCAAGACCGGAGGGGAGGTGGTCGCCTCGACCCCGTGGCGCGACCGCCTGCTGCGGCTCGTGCGCACCGCCCCCGAGCACCTCTCGACGATGACGCCGAACAAGGTGCGCCGCAACCTCGTCTACCGGGTGTGCGGCTGGCTGATCCTGCTCTCGATCGCCGCGATCGGGGTGTCGAACCTGTTCGACCTCGACCAGGTGTTCTTCTGGGAGTCGGTCGCCGTCGTCGCGTTCGGGGCGTCGTGGCTGGTCAAGGGCGGCTTCGCCGGGATCCTCGCCGATGCCGATGCCGATGCCGATGCCGATGCCGATGCCGATGCCGATGCCGATGCCGGTGCCGATGCCGATGCCGACGGGGCGGGCGGCGACGACGGTGAACCGGCTCGGAACCCGGCCTGAGGCATCGGGCCCGCCGGGCGTCAGGCGCCGACGGCGTGGTAGCCGCCGTCGACGTGGACGATCTCGCCCGTCGTCGCCGGGAACCAGTCGCTGAGCATCGCGACCACCGTGCGCGCCACCGGTTCGGAGTCGGTGACGTCCCAGCCCAGCGGGGCCCGCTCGTCCCACACGTCCTCGAAGCGCGCGAACCCCGGGATCGACTTGGCGGCCATGGTCTTGATCGGCCCGGCGGCGACGAGGTTGCACCGGATGCCCTGCGGACCGAGCTCCTTCGCGAGGTACCGCGACACCGACTGCAGGGCCGACTTGGCGACCCCCATCCAGTTGTACGCGGGCCACGCCTGGCGGTTGTCGAAGTCGAGGCCGACGATCGAGCCGCCCGATCCGTGGGGCGCGGTCATCAGGGGGACGAACGCGTCCGCGAGGGCCTTGAGCGAGTACGCCGAGATGTGCATCGCCGTCGCGACGTCGTCCCACTCGGCGGCCATGAAGTCGTCGCCGAGGCACGACTCGGGGGCGAAGCCGATCGCGTGCAGCACGCCGTCGACGCGACCCCATCGCTCGAGCAGCGCCTCGCGCACCGCCACCCCGTGCTCGGGCTCGGTGACGTCGAGCTCGAGCACCTCGATCTCGTCACCGGCCGGGTGCGCCAGCTTGCGTGCGGTGCGCCGGGTCAGCTTCAGGCCGCGGCCGGCACCGGTGAGCACGATCTCCGCGCCCTCGGCCAGCGCGATCCGTGCCACGCCGAAGGCCAGCGAGTCGTCGGTGAGCACCCCGGTGACCACGATCCTCTTGCCGTCCAGCAGTCCCATGTCCTCGGACCGTAGTGCCTCCCGGCCCAGGTGCGTCGAGGGTGCGGCGTGGGCTCGGTGCCTTGGGCCGTGCACCGTGCGATGTGCAACGCTGTGGCCGTGAGCAGCACCCCGCGCATCGGCATCCTCGGTGGCACCGGGCCCGCGGGCAGCGGTCTCGCCGCTCGCCTCGCGAGCATCGGGTACCCCGCGATCATCGGGTCGCGCTCGAAGTACCGGGCGATGGAGGCGCGCGACACCCTGATCGAACGCTGGCCGCACCTCGACGACCTGCTGCACTTCGGTGACAACGAGGCCGCGGCCGACGCCGAGATCGTGGTCATCGCGACCCCGTGGGACTCCGCGGCGCGCACGGCCCAGGAGAACGAGCCGGCGCTCGACGGCAAGATCGTCATCTCGATGGCGAACGCGCTCGTGCGGGTCAACAAGGAGTTCCAGCCGCTCGTCCCCCCGCGTGGCAGCGTCGCCGCGCACGTCCAGGCCGCCGTGCCGCGCTGCCGCCTCGTCGCCGCGTTCCACCACCTGCCCGCCACCGAGCTCGGCAACATCGAGGAGCCGATCGACTCCGACGTGCTCATCTGCGGTGACGACCCGTCGGCCGTCGCCGAGGTGAGCGACATCGTGTGGAACATGCCCGGGTGCCGCCCGCTCGACGCCGGGGAGCTGTCCAACGCGACGGCGATCGAGGCGTTCACCGCCGTCCTGCTGCAGCTCAACGTGCGCTACAAGACCCGGGTGGCGCCGAAGCTGACCGGGATCACCCTCGAGCGATCGGTCGCATCGGTCGGGGACGTCCCGGGCGGGGACGCCGCGGAGGCGTCGGACGACGAGCTCGTCGCCGATCAGGGGTGAGCGTGCCGGCTCCGATGCAGCTGTACGACACCGCCCGGCGCGCGGTGGTCCCGTTCGAGCCGGGTGACGACGTGCTGATGTACACCTGCGGCATCACCCCCTACGACTCGACCCACCTCGGCCACGCGGCCACCTTCATCGCGTACGACGTGCTGCAGCGCCGGCTGATCGACCGGGGCCACACGGTGACCTGCGTGCGCAACGTCACCGACGTCGACGACCCCCTGTTCGCCAAGGCGCGCGAGCTCGGCATCCACTACCTCGACCTGGCGGCGGGGGAGGAGGCGCGCTTCGAGCGGGACATGGAGGCGCTGAACGCGCTCCCGGTCGCCTCGACCCCCCGGGCGTCGTCCGCGATCCCCGACATCCGCGGCTTCATCGGGATGGTCATCGACCGTGGCCACGCCTACGAGGCTGGCGGCTCGGTCTACTTCGACGTGTCCACCTTCCCGTCCTTCGGCACGCTCAGCCACCACACCGAGGAGGAGATGCTGGCCTTGGCGGCCGAGCGCGGCGGCCAGGTCGACGACCCGAACAAGCGCAACCCGCTCGACTTCGTGCTGTGGCACCCCTCGGCGAGCGACGAACCGTCGTGGGACACCCTGTGGGGAGCGGGGCGGCCGGGGTGGCACATCGAGTGCTCCGCTCTCGCCCTGCGCGAGCTCGGCACCACGATCGATCTGCACGGAGGTGGCGCGGACCTGATCTTCCCCCACCACGAGTGCGAGCGGGCCCAGTCCGAGGCCGCGACGGGGGAGAGCTTCGTGACCCACTGGATGCACACCGCGCTGATCTCGATGGACGGCGAGAAGATGTCCAAGAGCCGCGGCAACCTGGTGTTCGTCGACCGCCTGCGCGAGGAGTGGGACCCCCGGGCGATCCGGTTGGGGATCGTGGAGCACCACTACCGCACCGAGTGGGAGTGGGACGACGAGCTCATGCCGCGCAACCGCGATCGGCTCGATGCGTGGCGGGCGAACGCCGGCTCGAACCCGGGGCTGCTGGCGGACGTGCGCGCTCGCCTCGACGACGATCTCGACACCCCCGGTGCCGTCGAGCTCGTCGACGCGGCGGCCGCTTCCGGTCACGGCACCCGCGAGGCGAGCGAGCTCCTCGGCGTCGACCTCGACTGAGGCGGTCGGTGCCGCCGGGTGCGCCGCCTCGGCGGAGGCCGGCGGAGGGTGGTGGAGGTCGGCGGAGGGTGGCGGAGAGCGTCGTCGGTGTCGTCGGCGCGGTGGGGCGAGGTGACGTCCCCGCACCGGTTCGCGGCCGGTCCGAGCGGGCGTGGAGGACGCTCGGGTGGATCGAGGACCACGCGCCCGACCGAGCGCGACTCGTTCACGCGACGTTCACGTGCCGATGAAGATCCGTCCACGTCGCGGGTCTACTGTGCGCGAGATGACGACCACCCCCGGTGCCGGAGCAGCTCAGCGTCGGTTCCGTGCGATCGCACGGCCCGCCGTGCGTCGGCTGTGGGACGTCGAGGCCGTGGGCTTCGACCGGTTGCCGGTCGACGGCCCGGCGATCCTGTGCCCGAACCACATCAGCTTCCTCGACTCGGTGCTCCTGCTCGCCGAGCTGCCCCGCCCGGTGTCCTTCGTCGGCAAGGCGGAGTACATGGACTCCGCCCTCACCCGCCGGCTGTTCCCGGCGCTCGGGATGATCCCGATCGAGCGGGGGAACGGCGCGAAGTCGCTCGTCGCGCTCGACGCGGCCCGCACCGTGCTCGAGCGGGGAGAGCTGTTCACCATCTTCCCGGAGGGGACCCGCAGCCGAGACGGCCTGCTCCACAAGGGTCGCACCGGAGCCGCCCGCCTGGCCCTGCAGACGGGCATCCCGGTGTACCCGGTGGGGATCACCGGGACCGATGCGATCCAGCCGCCCGGCGCTCGGTTGCCACGACCGGGTCCGGCGTGCCGGATCGAGGTCGGCGACCCGATCGATCCCGCGCGCTACTCCGACCGGCCGTCGACCCACGTGGCCTGCCGCTCGATGATCGACGAGGTGATGTTCGAGATCGGCCGACTCAGCGGCCGCGACTACGTCCACCGCTACGCCGGCTCCGACGATCGCGCCGCCCCCGGCTCCGCCCCGGCCCCGAGCCCGACGCGTGCGGCGGCGGCCGATGCCGCCCCCGCCGACGCGGGAGACCGGGCGCGCTGCACGACGCGCCCGGGCGGACGCGACGTCGTGGTCCCGACGCCGCCGCCGGGCCGCGACGACCGTCGCCTCGTCGGCGCCGGGCGCTGAGACCGCGGATCGACGACGCGGCGCCGCACGGCGTGACCGTGGCGAAACCCCCGATCGCGGCGCTGGCCGTGCCCGTATCGTGGGGCGGATCATGTCGAACATCACCGTGTCACTGCCCGACGGATCCCAGCGCGAGCTGCCGGGATCGTCGACGCCGCTCGACCTGGCCGCCTCGATCGGATCGGGCCTGAAGAAGGCCGCCGTGGCCGCGAGGGTCAACGGGACGGACACCGATCTGACGCGCGAGCTCGACGACGGCGACGAGGTGGCGATCATCACCAACGACACCGAGGCCGGGCGCCACGTGCTGCGCCACTCGACCGCCCACGTGCTGGCGCAGGCGGTCACCCAGCTGTACCCGGGGGCGAAGTTCTCCGTCGGACCGGCGATCGAGAACGGCTTCTACTACGACTTCGACCTCCCCGACGGCCAGACCTTCGCCGACGACGACCTCGCGCGGATCGAGGCGAGGATGAAGGAGATCGTCAGGGCCAACCAGCCCTTCGAGCGCTCCGAGCACTCGATGGCCGAGGCCAAGGAGCTCTTCGCCGATCAGCCGTACAAGATCGAGATCATCGAGCGGGTGGAGAGCGCGGGCGCCGACGCGCTCGACGAGGGCGAGATCGCCGGAGACGGGATCATCAGCGCGTACCGCAACTCGGAGACGTTCGTCGACATGTGCGTCGGCCCCCACGTCCCCTCGACCGGTCGGCTGGCGTTCTTCAAGCTGCAGAAGGTGGCCGGAGCCCACTGGCGTGGCAACGAGTCGGGGAAGATGCTCCAGCGGCTGTACGGCACCGCGTGGGAGTCGAAGCAGGCGCTCAACGACCACCTGCACCAGCTCGAGGAAGCCGCGAAGCGCGACCACCGCAAGCTGGCGACCGAGCTCGACCTGCTCAGCTTCCCGTCCGAGCTCGGCGGCGGGCTGGCGGTGTGGCACCCGAAGGGAGCCATCGTGCGCAAGCTGATGGAGGACTACAGCCGACTGCGCCACGAGCAGGGCGGCTACGAGTTCGTCTACACCCCGCACCTCGCGAACGGCACCCTGTTCGAGACCTCGGGCCACCTCCAGTGGTACGCCGACGGGATGTACCCGCCGATGGAGATGGACAACGGCACGTACTACATGAAGCCGATGAACTGCCCGATGCACTGCCTGATCTTCGGCAGCCGCCAGCGCAGCTACCGCGAGCTGCCGCTGCGCCTCTTCGAGCTCGGCAACGTGTACCGCTACGAGCGCGCCGGGACCCTCCACGGCCTGCTGCGCATCCGCGGCTTCACCCAGGACGACAGCCACATCTACTGCACCGCCGAGCAGCTCGCGGGCGAGATCGCGTCCCTGCTCGACTTCGTGCTGTCGGTGCTGCGCGCCTTCGGGTTCGAGGACTTCACGTTCAACCTCTCGACCAAGGACCCGGACAAGTACGTCGGCTCCGACGACATCTGGGACGAGGCGACGGCCGCGCTGCGCTCGGCGCTCGACCACCACGGACTGGAGTACGCGGTGAAGGAGGGTGACGCCGCGTTCTACGGACCCAAGATCGACATCGACGTGCGCGACGCGATCGGGCGGTCGTGGCAGCTGTCGACGATCCAGGCCGACTTCCAGCTCCCCGAGCGCTTCGGCCTCGAGTACGTCGGCACCGACAACGAGCGGCACCGCCCGATCATGCTGCACCGGGCGCTGTTCGGATCGATCGAGCGCTTCTTCGGGGTGCTGGTCGAGCACTACGCCGGGGCGTTCCCGACGTGGCTGGCCCCACTGCAGGTGCGCGTCCTGCCGGTCGCGGAGGCGCACCAACCCCACGCCGCGAAGGTCGCCGAGCGACTCGCGGCGATCGGCGCCCGCGTCGACGTGGTCGTCGCGGACACCGGTCTCGGCAAGCGGATCCGCACGGCGAAGATGGACAAGATCCCCTACGTCCTCGTCGTCGGCGACGACGACGTCGCCGCCGACACCGTCGGCGTGAACGCGCGCACCGACCTGGTCGCCGAGGGCTCGGCCGACGTCGAGCGCGACGTCGCCTTCGACGCCTTCGTCGAGCGGTTCCGCGCCGAGGTCGACGGGGCGACGGCGGCGGCGCTGTCGGCCTGAGCGTGCTGGAGCGGATCTGGTCCGGTTGGCGGGCGAGCTACGTCTCGGCCGCACCCGCGCGCACCGATCCCGACGCGGTCGACGGCAGCGTGTTCACCCGGCTGCTGCGCTCGGGCGCTCCCGACGACGAGACCCACATCGTGCACCGGGGAGCGGCGGTCTTCGCGGTGCTCAACATCCACCCGTACACGAGCGGCCACCTCCTCGTGGTGCCGTACCGCGAGGTCGCCGACCTCGCCGATCTCACCGACGACGAGACGACCGAGCTGTGGTCGACCGTGACCGACGCGGTGGCCGTGGTGCGCCGCGCCTACGCGCCCGACGGGTTGAACGTCGGGGTGAACCTCGGTCGCCCCGCCGGGGGGTCGGTGCCCACGCACCTGCACGTCCACGTCGTCCCCCGCTGGACCGGCGACTCGAACTTCATGTCCACCGTGGCCAACGCCCAGACCCTGCCCGAGTCCCTGGCGCGCAGCGCGGAGCGGCTCCGCTCCGCCTGGGCCCCCTGAGGGGAGGCGCCGAGCGCCGTGGCGAGCCGGGTCGAGGGCTCCGACGCCCGGCAGGGGTCGCCGGTAGCGTCGTGGTGGATGAGCGACGACAGGCGCGACGTCCGGCGCGACGAGATCCGTGACGAGTTGCCCGACGACCTCGACCCGGCCGGGTTCGTCGGTGCCTACATGTTCCCCGACAACAGCCGGCGCCGTTGGCCCGGGGCCATCTACCTCGTGCTCGCGGTCGTGTGCGGCGCGGTGCGCGTGCTGGCGTCCGACTCGGCGATCGTCAACGACGGGTGGACCGTGGCCGCCGTCCTGCTGGCGGTCGCCGGCGTCGTCTCGATCAGCTCCGGGTGGCCGATGACCGTCGACGAGAAGGACGCGCTCGTCCGGGCGCAGCGCGCGGCGGGGTTCGCGGTCGGTCACGCCTCCGCGCAGCAGGTGTGGCGCGGCGTGCGGAGCCGCCCCACGTGGCGGGTCCTGTGCTACTCCGCCGAGGAACCGCCGACGCACCGGGCGCTCGTGCTGGTCGACGCGCTCGACGGCTCGATCGTCGAGCAGCTGGGGGAAACCAACCCCGAAGCCGAGCCCGCGGTCTAGTCTCGTTCCGATGTTCGACGGCACCTTCCGCAGACCGGTCGATGCGGCGGTCAAGCCGATCGGCCAGGCGCTGCGCTCGACGGGTCTCACCCCGGACCACCTCACCGTCGTCGGTCTGCTCGTCGGGATCGGCGCCGGCATCGCGATCGGCGCCGGGCACCTGTGGATCGGACTCGTGCTGGTCGTGTTCGCCGCCCTCCCCGACCTCCTCGACGGAGCCCTCGCGAAGGCCTCGGGCTCGTCGAGCCAGCGGGGCGCGTTCTTCGACTCGACCGTCGACCGGGTCACGGACTTCTTCCTGCTCGGCGGCATCGCCTGGTACTTCGCCACCGACGACCGCTACTCCGGTCAGCTCGCGATGCTGCCGTTCGCCATCGCCGGCGTGTCGGCGCTGATCAGCTACGAGCGGGCGAAGGCCGAGTCGCTCGGGATCGACGCGAAGGGCGGCCTGATGGAGCGTGCGGAGCGGATCATCGCGCTCTGCGTCGGCCTCGCGATCAACGTCTTGCTGATCCCGATCCTGTGGCTGATGCTCGTGCTGACCACGATCACCGCCGTGCAGCGGTTCGTCAAGGTGTGGCGGCAGGCCGCCGTCGCCCCGGTGACCCAGGAGCGCATCGAGATGCGCCGGTCCCGCCGGGCGAGCCGACGGGTGGCGCGCATCGAGCGCCGACGCACCCACGTGCCCCGCCGCAACCCCTGATGCCCGGCCTGCCCGGCCCCGTGACGACGGGGGGCTACCGGCTCGCGGCCCTCGCAGCGCGCGCCACCCCCGGGCCCGTGGCGACGGCGCTGTCGGTGCCGTTCGGCGCCGGCGCCGTCCAGTGGAACCCCGAGCGGCGGGCGATGGTGCAGCGCCACCTGCGACGCGTGGACCCGACGCTCGACGGTCCGCGCCTGCGACGCGCGGTCCAGCGCTCGTTCGACTCCTCGGCGCGCTACTGGATCGAGAGCCTCCGGCTCCCGTCGATGTCCTCGCGAGCCGTCGCCCGCGGCTTCCGCGAGCACGGCTACCCGCAGATCGTCGACGCGCTGGGCGCGGGGAACGGTGCGATCCTGGCGCTGCCCCACCTCGGCGGGTGGGAGTGGGCCGGGAGGTGGATCGCCGACCAGGGCCACGAGATCACCGTCGTCGTCGAGCGACTCGAACCACCCGAGCTCTTCGACTGGTTCGTCGAGCTGCGCTCCGCGCTCGGGATGCACGTGGTGGCGCTGGGGCCCGAGGCGGGCGGCGCGGTGCTCTCGGCGCTGCGCGACAACCACATCGTGTGCCTGCTGTCGGACCGCGACATCCAGCGCAGCGGACCGCCGGTGGACTTCTTCGGCGAGACCACGACGCTCCCCGGCGGAGCGGCCACCCTCTCGCTGCGCACCGGAGCGCCGATCTTCCCCACGGCGGTCTACTTCACCGATCGGATCTCGGGTCACCTGGGGTTGGTGCGCCCCGCGCTCGACTCGAGCCGCGGCGAGGGGCGCCTGCGCGACGACGTCGGTCGCATCACCCAGGATCTGGCCCGGGAGCTCGAGGGCCTGATCCGGCGCGCACCGACGCAGTGGCACCTGTTCCAGCCGAACTGGCCGACGGATCCCGGGTACTCAACTCGGGGACCTCGCATGCCGACGAAGTGACATCGCCCGTGTCCTCGCGCCCCCGCCAGCCGGACGTCTCGTCCTCGGACTGGCACTGATCGCCGCAGCTGCGGCGATCCACCTCGGCCTCGCCTCGACGGCGAGCACGATCGCCCGGGCCGAGATCACCGTCGCCCACCTCGCCGGCGCGGTCGTGGTCGCGATCGGGGTGGTGCGCCACCGACCCGGGCGCGTCGTCGCGTGGTCGTCGGTCGCGCTCGCCCTCGTCGTCGCCGGGGTGGCTGGGGTGACCGGCCCGCTCGAGGTGGCCGACCGAGCGCTCGACGTGGCACGCCTCGCGTTCTGGCTGCTCCTGGGGTGCGCGGTGCTCCTGCTGTCACGCGAGATCTCCCCCGAACGTGTCGAGGCCGGGTGGATGGAGGTGTCGACGGTGGCGGTGGCGGTCGCGATCGCCGTCTGGCTCCTCGTGCTCGAGCCGATCGCCGGGGCCGATCCGGGCGTGGTGGGCTCGCTCGCCGCCGGGGTGGTACCGGTGCTCGGCGGCGCCGTCACGGCCGCGGCGACCCGCTTCGCGCTCCGGTCCGGTTTCCGACGCACCTCCTCCAACACCCTCGCTCTCGGGCTGCTGCTGCACCTCGCCGGCGATCTCGTCGCCGGCCACCAGGTCGTGCGCACGGCGGCGGAGCCGTCGACGACGGCCGGGGCCTTCGCGATCGCCGGATCGCTGGTCATCGCGGCGACGGCGACGGACGCCTCGATGGCCCACGTCGCAGCGGCGACGTCGACGCCGCGGGAAGCCGACGTCGCGCGCTGCGCCGGGTTCGCGATCGCCGTCCTCGTCCCGCTCGTGGCGCTGCTCGCGCTCGCGCTCGCCGACATCGGCTCGACGGCGACCACCGTGGCCGTCGCGCTCGCCGCCGTCGCGTCGTTCGTCGCGCTGCTCGTGCGGATGTGGCAGCTGCGCGAGTCCGTCGTGGAGCTCACCGCGCACCGGGGACACGGGCGCCTCGTCGCGATGGTCGAGCACTCGAGCGACGTGGTGGCGCTCGTCGACGAGCACGGAGACATCCGCTACGCGAGCGCCGGTCTCGCCGACACCCTCGGCCACCGCGGCGCCGACTGGATCGGCCGGCCGCTGCTCGACCTGATCGCCGAGGAGGATCGCGCCGTCGCGCTGGCCGGCTTCGAGGACCTGCTGACGATGGGCCCGAAGCGGTCCGTGCGCTTCGAGTCGAGCGTGGTGCGCGTCGACGGGCAGCGACGGAGGATGGAGGCGTCGTTCGCGAACATGATCGGCGGGGACACGGTCGACGGGATCGTCGCCACGTTCCGCGACGTGACCGAGCAGCGCGACCGGGAGCGCACGCTGAGCAACCGTGCGTTCCACGACGAGCTCACCGGCCTCGCCAACCGGGCGAGCTTCCTCGAGCGGATGGACGCCGCGCTGCGGGCGGTCCGCCCCGACGCCGATCCGGTCATCGTGCTGTTCGTCGATCTCGACGACTTCAAGGGCGTCAACGACACCCTCGGCCACGCCGCCGGGGACCAGTTGCTGCGCGCCATCGCGGGCCACGTGCGCTCGGTCGCCGGCAGCGGCGACACCCCGGCGCGCCTCGGCGGCGACGAGTTCGCTCTCCTGCTCGAGGAGCAGGGAGGGCTCGATCGCGCCGTCGACCTCGCCGAGCGGTTGCTCGACGCGATGCGCGAACCGATCGAGCTCGCCGGCGTGGACACCTCCGTGCTGGCGAGCGTCGGGGTCGCGGTCGCCGCCCCGGGCGCCACCACCACGCAGCTGCTGCGCGACGCCGACGCCGCGATGTACGAGGCGAAGCGCGCCGGCAAGGGTCGCGTCGAGGTGTTCGACCCGGCGATGCGACTCGGGCCGTCGACCCAGCTCGAGTACCGCACCGAGCTCGCCTCGGCGGTGGAGCGCGATCAGCTCCGCCTCGTGTTCCAGCCGATCATCGATCTCGGGTCCGGGGCGGTGGTGGGTGCCGAGGCGCTCGTGCGCTGGTGGCACCCCGAGCGTGGCGAGATCCCTCCCGGCGAGTTCATCCCGCTCGCCGAGCGTTCGGGACTGATCAAGGAGATCGGGCGCTGGGTGATGCACGCCGCGTTCGCCGAGGCCGCCCGGTGGCAGGCGTGCGGCGAGCTCACGGTGAACGTCAACGTCTCGGTCGTGCAGCTGCGCGTCGCCGGCTTCGTCGAGCAGGTGCGCGCCGACCTGGAGGCGACGGGGGTCCCGCCCGCGCGCGTGCTGCTGGAGATCAACGAGACGGTCCTGGTCGATCAGATCGAGTCGGGATCCGACGTCCTCGCGGGCCTGCGCGCCCTCGGCGTCGGGATCGCGATCGACAACTTCGGCACGAGCTGGTGCTCGCTGTCGTGCCTCCACCGCTTCCCGGTCGACGTGGTCAAGATCGACCGCGACGTGGTCGCCGAGACCGGCGGGTTGGCCGACCTGATCCTGCGCACCACCTCGACCCTCGGGATCCGCAGCGTCGCCGAAGGGCTGGAGCGCCCCGAGCAGGTCGCCTTCCTGCGGGCGCTCGGGTGCGATCTCGGCCAGGGCCGGCTCCTCTCGGCGCCGCTCGAGCTGGACGTCGTGCACGAGCGCTTCGGCGTCGAGGTGGCGACCGTCCCCGTCCCGGCGCGCGTCGTCGAGCCGCCAGCGCGGCCGACCCCGGCGTCCGGCCCCGCAGCGGCGTCGCCTCCCACCCCGGCCACCGCGCCCGCCGACGGGAGGGAGAGCGACGCCGACCTGGTCGGTACGGTGTGACGGTGCGCGTCGGTCTGATCTGCCCGTACAGCCTGACCGTCCCCGGAGGGGTGCAGAACCAGGTCATGGCGATGGCGCGCGAGCTGCGGCGGCGCGGCCACGAGGCACGCGTGCTCGGGCCCTGCGACGGCCCGCCTCCGGCGGCGTTCGTGACCCCGCTCGGCAACTCGCTGCCCACCGCGGCGAACGGATCGATCGCGCCCCTCGCGCCCGATCCTCCCGCGATGTTCCGGACCCTGCAAGCGCTGTCGGCCGAGCGCTTCGAGGTCCTCCACCTCCACGAGCCGATGGTCCCCGGTCCGACGCTGACCGCCGTGGTGACCGCCCGGTACCCGACCGTGGGCACCTTCCACGCCGCCGGGCGATCCGCGAGCTACCGGCTGATCAAGCCGCTGCTGACCTCGTGGGTCGAGCGCATCGACCACCGCGTCGTGGTGTCGAAGGACGCGCTCGAGCTGGTGCGCTCCCACCTCGGCGGGGAGTACGAGGTCCTGTTCAACGGGGTGGAGCTGTCCCAGATCCGCTCGGTCGAACCGCTCGGGCGACCTGCGGGGGCCCCGCCCGCGATCTTCTTCTGCGGGCGCCACGAGGAGCGCAAGGGCCTCGAGGTCCTCATCGACGCGGTCGACCGCCTCGACGTCGAGGTCGAGCTGTGGATCGCGAGCGACGGTCCCGACACCGTCCGCCTCCAGCGGCGCACCGCCGGCGACGAGCGCACCTCGTGGCTCGGCAGGATCAGCGACGAGGAGAAGTTCGCGCGCCTGCGGGCGGCGTCGGTGTTCTGCGCGCCCTCCCTCGGCGGGGAGTCGTTCGGGGTGGTGCTGATCGAGGCGATGGCGGCCGGGACGACGGTGGTCGCGAGCGCGCTGCAGGGGTACCGCAACGTCGCCACCGACGGCGTCGACGCCCTGCTCAGCGAGCCGGGAGACCCCGATGCGCTCGCCTCCGCCCTGCGCCGGGCCCTGACCCACCCCGAGCGCGCCGCGCAGCTGCGCGCCGCCGGCGCACGCCGAGCCGAGGCGTTCTCGATGGCGTCCCTCGTCGACCGCTACGAGCAGATCTATCGCTCCCTGCTCGAGCGCTGACCCGTACACTCCAGCGCCATGGTCTGGCTCGTCGTCCTGCTCGTGATCGCGGTCGTCGTCGTCGTGGCGGGTGTCGTGATGTACAACGGGCTCATCCGCTCGAAGAACCAGGTCGAGAACGCCTGGTCGCAGATCGACGTCCAGCTCAAGCGCCGTCTCGACCTCGTCCCCAACCTGGTCGAGACCGTCAAGGGGTACGCCACCCACGAGCGCGAGACGCTCGAGGCGGTGATCGAGGCCCGCAACGCCGCCGTGGCGGCACCGGACACCCCGGCGGGGCAGTCCGCGCCCAACGACGTGCTGTCGGGAGCGCTGAGTCGGCTGTTCGCGCTCAGCGAGTCGTACCCGGAGCTGAGGGCCAACCAGAACTTCCTCGCCCTGCAGGAGGAGCTCACCGCCACCGAGGGCCGGGTGGCCTACGCGCGGCAGTTCTACAACGACTCCGTCCTGTCCTACAACAACAAGATCGAGTCGGTGCCGACCAACGTGATGGCCAACTCGCTGGGCTACCGCGAGCGGGAGTACTTCGAGGCCGAAGAGTCCGCACGCACGGTCCCGAACGTCGAGTTCTGAGGCTGCCGTGTTCGAACTGATCCGCGCGAACAAGCGTCGCAGCATCGCGCTCGTCGCCGGCTTCGTCGTCGTCGTGGCCCTCGTCGGAGCCGTCATCGGCTACCTGGTGGGGAACGGCCCCGTGTTCACCGTCGTCGCCCTCGTCATCAGCGCGGCGATCGCCTTCGGCTCGTACTGGAAGGCCGACGAGATCGCGCTGCGCGTGAGCCGCGCCGAGCCGGCCGACCCCGCCACCTACGCCCGCCTGCACAACCTCGTCGAGGGGTTGTGCATCGCCGGGGGGCTGCCGAAGCCGGGGGTGTACGTGATCGACGATCCGGCGCCGAACGCGTTCGCCACGGGCCGCGACCCCGACCACGCGGCGATCGCGGTCACCACCGGGCTCCTCGCCAAGCTGAACCGGGTCGAGCTCGAGGGCGTCGTCGCCCACGAGCTGAGCCACATCAAGAACTACGACATCCTCGTCTCGACGCTCGCGGTCACCATGGTCGGTGCCATCGCGCTCGTCACCGACCTCGCGATCCGGATGATGTGGTGGAACGGCGGTCGGGTCGACCGTCGGGGCGATCGCACCGGTTCGGGCAACCCGCTCGCCTTCGTCGGGTTCGCGCTGCTGATCCTGGCTCCGTTGGTGGCGCGGGCGATGCAGTCGGCGATCTCTCGCCGACGCGAGACCCTCGCCGACGTCAGCGCCTGCCAGCTCACCCGCTACCCCCCGGGGTTGATCTCGGCGCTCGAGAAGCTGAAGGAGGACACGACCGTGACGCACTCGGCGTCGACGGCCACGGCACACTTGTGGATCGAGCAGCCGATGAGCGGCGTCGGCGACGCCGGCAAGCTCGAGGGCATCCACAAGATGTTCGACACCCACCCCCCGCTCGAGGAGCGGATCGCACTGCTGAGAGAGCTCTGATGCAACGACGCACCTTCCTGGCCGGGGCTTCGGCCGCCGCGATCCTCGCCGCGTGCAGCGACGGGGAGGAGTCCGTCGACACGACGCTCGCCCCCGAGACGACCGCCGCGTCGACGACCACGACGACGGAGGCGACGACCACGACCGCCGCGGCGGCACCCGAGACGACCACCACGGTCCCCGAGGTCCTCCGCCAGCCGCTCACCGGGGCGGTGGTCGAGTCCGTGGATGAGCTGGTGGCGCGCCCGGCGCTCGTCGTCAAGATCGACAACCACCCCGACTCCCGTTCGAACCACTCGGGGCTCGCGGTCGCCGATGTCGTCTTCGAGGAGATCGTCGAGGGCGTGACGCGCTTCGCCGCGGTGTTCCACACCGGCGACTCCGACCCGGTGGGTCCGATCCGGTCGGGCCGCGAGCAGGACGTCGACATGCTCGCGTCGCTGAACCTGCCGCTGTTCGCCTGGAGCGGCGGCAACCCGGGGGTGACCCGGCTGATCGCCGAGTCGCCGTTCGTCGACCTCAACCAGACGAACAGCGCGATCGGCGACGCGTACTACCGCGGGCCCGGCAGTGCCCCCCACGACCTGTACAGCAGCACCGAGGCGCTGTACGCGCTGACGCCGAGCGACCACCCCGGAGCACCGATGCAGCTGCTCCCCTACGTCGAGCCCGGATCCGCGTTCGTCGGCCGGGAGCAGGTGGTGGACGTCGACCTGCTGATGCGCTTCACCCAGGTCCGCTGGGAGTGGGATCCCGAGAACGGGTGGGCCCGGTTCCAGGACGGGGACCGCCACGTCGACTCGGTCCACGGGGAGATCTTCGCGACGAACGTGGTGGTCATGGTCGCCGAGTACGGCCGCAGCTCGATCGACGCGAACTCCCCGTTCGCGCAGACGCTCGGCTCGGGCGCCGCCTACGTGTTCAGCGACGGTCAGGTCACGACCGGCCGGTGGCGGCGCGAGGCTCCGACCGACCCGATCGATCTCGTCGACGACGCCGGCGAGCCCATCGGGCTCACCCCCGGCTCGACGTGGGTCGAGGTGGCGGACAACACCGGCGACCCGGCCTTCGTCGTCGCACCGGGTGCGACCGCCGAGGCCGCCCCCGACGAGACCACGCCCGACAGCGCGGCGGCGACCACGTCCGACACCGCGACGGACAGCTCGGACGGGACGGCGGCCGGCACGGAGGCCTCGACTCCGGCTGGTCCGTCGACGCCGACGATCGACCTGCGCGACCCCGAGTCGGCGCCGACCGACATCGTGATCCGCTTTCCCGAGATCTCCGAAGCCGACAGCACCTGAGTCTCAGTACGCTGACCGACATGAGCGACTCCGGCGACACCGGGACCTTCCAGGTCAAGCGCGGCCTGGCCGAGATGATGAAGGGCGGCGTCATCATGGACGTCGTCACCCCCGAGCAGGCCAAGATCGCGGAGGACGCCGGGGCCGTCGCGGTGATGGCGCTCGAACGGGTGCCGGCCGACATCCGCGTCGACGGCGGTGTCGCCCGGATGAGCGATCCGGAGATGATCGACGGGATCCAGCAGGTGTGCTCCATCCCGGTCATGGCCAAGGCGCGCATCGGCCACTTCGTCGAAGCGCAGATCCTGCAGGCGCTCGACGTCGACTTCGTCGACGAGTCCGAGGTGCTGACCCCTGCCGACGAGACCCACCACATCGACAAGTTCGCGTTCGACGTGCCGTTCGTGTGCGGAGCCACGAACCTCGGCGAGGCGCTGCGGCGCATCTCGGAGGGCGCGGCGATGATCCGCTCGAAGGGCGAGGCCGGCACGGGCAACGTCGTGGAGGCGGTCCGCCACCTGCGCTCGATCGTCGGCGACGTCAAGCGCATCACCCAGGCCGATTCCGCCGAGTTGTTCGAGTGGGCGAAGCGGCTCCAGGCACCGCTGCCGCTGGTGCAGGAGATCGCCGAGACCGGCGCCCTGCCGGTTCCGCTGTTCTGCGCCGGCGGCCTCGCCACCCCGGCGGACGCAGCGCTCGCGATGCAGCTCGGCGCGGAGGCGGTGTTCGTCGGTTCGGGGATCTTCAAGTCCGACGACCCGAGCCCGCGAGCGAAGGCGATCGTCGAGGCCACGACCCACTTCGACGACCCCGACATCCTGGCCAAGGTCAGCCGTGGCCTCGGTGCTCCGATGACGGGGATCGAGATGGACTCGGTCGCGCAGCGCTACTCCGACCGGGGATGGTGACGACCGGCGCGACGCGCCGTTCGTGCGACGGCGCGTCGACTCGCCGGACCGCTCGGTGAGCTTCCGCGACCGCACCGGGCTCGGCGCGGGTCGTGCTCCGGCGACGACGGCTGGGGTCGGCGTCGCGTGAGGGTCGGCGTGCTCGCCCTGCAGGGCGCGTTCGCCGTCCACCGACGACGCCTCGCCGAGCTCGACGTGGAGGCGCCGGCCGTGCGCACGGTGGCGCAGCTCGCGGAGGTCGACGCGCTCGTCGTCCCCGGCGGGGAGTCGACCACGATGTCGCGCCTGCTGGCCACGAACGGCCTGTTCGATCCGGTCGCCGAGCGGATCGAAGCCGGGATGCCGGTGCTCGGGACGTGCGCCGGGATGATCCTGTGCGCCACCGAGGTGCTCGACGCGCGTCCGGACCAGGTCCCGTTCGGGGTGATCGACCTCACCGTGCGCCGCAACGGCTACGGCCGCCAGCTCGCCAGCTTCGAGGCCGACCTCGACGTCGCCGGGCTCGACGAGCCGTTCCGGGCGGTGTTCATCCGCGCCCCGAAGGTGGAGCGCGTCGGAGCCGACGTCGAGGTGCTCGCCGAGCACGACGGCGTCCCCGTCCTGCTCCGCCGGCGAGGTTGTACGGTTGCAGCGTTCCACCCGGAGCTCACCCCCGACGGGCGGGTGCACCGGTTGTTCGTCGAGTCGATCGAGCAGAGGTAGAGATGTCAGGCCATTCCAAGTGGGCAACCATCAAGCACAAGAAGGGTGCCGCCGACAAGGCGCGCGGCAAGCTCTTCGCGAAGCTCGCCCGCCAGATCGAGGTCTCGGCCCGCGGCGGCGGAGGTGACGTCGACGCCAACCCGACCCTGCGCACCGCGGTGCAGAAGGCCAAGGGCGCGCAGATGACCAACGACGCGATCGAGCGGGCGATCAAGCGCGGCACCGGCGAGTCGGGTGACGACATCGTCTACGAGACGATCATGTACGAGGGCTACGCACCGGGCGGGGTGGCGCTGCTGATCGACGTGCTCACCGACAACCGCAACCGGATCAGCGCCGACGTGCGCCAGGTGTTCAGCAAGCTCGGCGGGTCGATGGCCGAGCCCGGGGCGGTGGGCTGGCAGTTCTCGCGCAAGGGCGTGATCATCACCGCGGACGGGATCGCGGAGGACGACGTCATGCTCGCGGCGCTCGACGCCGGCGCCGACGACATCATCGCCGAGGGTGATGCGTGGCGGATCACGACGGAGCCGTCGGACGTGTTCGACGTGCAGGACCAGCTCGGCGGCGCGGGCATCGAGACGCTGTCGGCCGACTCGCCGATGGTCGCCGAGAACCTCGTCGCCGTCACCGACCTCAAGGACGCGAAGGCGATCCTGCGCATCCTGGAGGCCCTCGAGGACAACGACGACGTGCAGGACGTGTACTCGAACTTCGACATCAGCGACGAGCTGATGGAGGAGGCCGCGGCGGGCTGACCGGCGTGCCGTCGGTGACGGCGAGACGGCGGGCTCGGGCGGCGCTGCTCACGCCGGTGGGCGGTTCGCGACCGCGCCCGAGGTGGCGGTCCCGGGGGTGCGTCGGAGGTCGACGGGTTCAGTCGGCGCAGCTCACGCAGGTGGGCGTCGACGGGAGCGCGTCGAGGCGGGCGGGCGCGATCGCCGTCCCGCACGCGACGCAGGTGCCGTAGCGGTCGTCGTCGAGGCGCGCGAGCGCGGCGTCGACCTCGGCCAGGGTCGACCGGGCGTGCGCGAGCAGCGAGGCCGACTGCTGTCGCTCCCAGGCGATCGTGTGGCCCTCGGGGTCGTGCTCGTCGTCGGTCGCGACATCCGTCGACGCCACGACGATCTCGTCGAACGCAGCGCGCGACGCCGCGATCCGGCGGGTGGTCGCATCACGCAGACCACCCAGTCGTGCCCGAGCGACGTCGTGAGCAGGGTCCGATCCCCGCCCCGATCCCCGCCCCGGTCCCGTCGTCGCCATCCGACTCAGCATGGCCGATGGATCGTGCGCCCCGTCGACGCGACGGCACCGTCCGTCGAGGCGGACGTGACCAGGTCGGCGTCGCGGGTCGGGTGCCGGATCGCGCCGCCCACGCCCGCGAGGTCCGCCGGTCGGTGCCCGATCGGACGGGGCGCACGAGACCGGTCCCCGGCTGGGCGCGACGATCTCGCTATCCTGCGAACCTGTGTTCGCACGGCTGCGCGTCCTCGGGATCGACCCCGGCCTCACCCGCTGCGGGTACGCGGTGGTCGACGGGCGTGGCCCCACGTCCGTGCGGGCGGTGTCGATGGGGGTCGTGCGCACGCCGGCGTCCGATCCGCTCCCGACCCGCCTCGGCGCCCTGCGGGCCGAGTTCACCGCGATGATCGCCGAGTTCGAGCCCGACGTGGTGGCCGTCGAGCAGGTGTTCTTCCAGGTCAACGTGCGCACCGCCATGAGCGTCGGCCAGGCGAGCGGGCTGGCGCTGGCCGAGGCGGCGCTCGCCGGGTGCGAGGTCATCCAGTACACGCCGAACCAGATCAAGGACGCGGTCGCCGGGTGGGGTGGCGCCGACAAGGCGCAGGTGCAGAAGATGGTGCAGGTGCGCCTCGAGCTGTCGAGCCTGCCGAAGCCGGCGGACGCCGCCGATGCCGCGGCGGTCGCCCTGTGCCACCACGCGACCTCGCCGCTCGGTCGCCAGATCCGTCAGGCGGCCACGCGGTGATCGGGTCGCTGCGCGGGGAGGTGCTCGAGCGCAGCCTCGACGGGACCGTGCTGGTCGAGGTCGGCGGCGTCGGCTACGACGTCCACGTCACCGAGCGCACCCTCGCCGAGCTCGAGCCCGGCACCGAGGTGTTCCTCTACGTCCACCACCACGTCACCGAGACGGCGGAGTCGCTGTTCGGCTTCCGGGCGCGCGACGAGCGGGTCACGTTCAACAGCCTGATCAAGACGAACGGGGTCGGCCCGACGCTCGCGATGGCCGTGCTCGCCACCCACCCCCCGGCAGCCCTCGTCGACGTCGTCGCGAACGACGACGCCGCTGCGCTGACGCTCGTGCCGGGGGTCGGCAAGAAGACCGCCGAGCGCCTGCTCGTCGAGCTGCGCGACCGCCTCTCGCTGCCCGTGCTCGAGTCGTCGGGGGCGGCCTCGTCGGGTTCCGCTGTGGCCGAGGTGCGCGAGGCCCTCGCCGGCCTCGGCTACGGCGGCGACGAGATCCGCGACGTGCTGCGCGACCTGCCGAGCGACGCGCCGAGCTCGACGCTGCTGCGCGACGCGCTGAAGTCGCTGGGGGCGCGCCGTGCGTGAGGAGTTCCTCGATCCGAACGTGCGCGACGTCGACGACGAGGTGGTCGAGGGGCTCGACGCCGAGGACGGCATCCGCCCGCGCGCCCTCGAGGAGTTCGTCGGCCAGCGCGAGCTGAAGGAGCACCTGTCGATCGTCATGGAGGCCGCACGGCGTCGCGAGCAGGCCGTCGACCACCTGCTCTTCGCCGGGCCGCCCGGGCTCGGCAAGACGACGCTCGCCGGCATCGTCGCCACCGAGATGGGCGTCCAGCTCCACGTCACGTCCGGCCCGGCGCTCGAGCGCGCCGGCGACCTCGCCGCGATCCTCACCAAGCTCGAGGACCGCGACGTGCTGTTCATCGACGAGATCCACCGCCTGTCACGCAACGTCGAGGAGATCCTCTACCCGGCGATGGAGGACTTCCAGCTCGACATCGTCGTCGGCAAGGGACCCGCCGCGTCGAGCATCCGCCTCACGATGCCGCCGTTCACCCTCGTCGGCGCGACGACCCGCACGGGGATGATCACCGGCCCGCTGCGCGACCGCTTCGGGCTGGTCGCGCGCCTCGACTACTACGACGCCGACGAGCTGCGGCGCATCGTCGAGCGAGCGGCGGGCATCTTCGAGATCGAGATCGACACCGACGGCGCCGCGCAGATCGCCCGCCGCTCGCGGGGGACCCCACGAATCGCGAACCGGCTGCTGCGCCGGGTCCGCGACTTCGCCGAGGTGCGCGCCGACGGGGCGATCACCTCCGAGGTGGCGTCGGAGGGACTCGCGCTGTTCGGCGTCGACGACCGCGGCCTCGACAAGGTCGATCGCGCCATCCTGTCGAACGTGTGCGGCCAGTTCGCCGGCGGACCGGTGGGGCTCTCGACGCTCGCGATCAGCATCGGGGAGCAGCCCGAGACGGTCGAGGACGTCTACGAGCCCTTCCTCATCACCCAGGGGATGCTCGCACGCACGCCACGCGGGCGGATCGCCCTGGCAGCGGCCTACGAGCACCTCGGGATGCGCGTGCCGCCACGCGACGGCTCCGCCGAGCACCGGCTGTTCGACGACTGATGCGGGTCGCGGACTTCGACTACGACCTTCCCGACGACCGCATCGCCCAGACGCCGGTCGAACCCCGCGACGCAGCGCGACTGCTGGTGGACCGCGGCGCCGCCGCCCCCGAGCACCGCCTCGTTCGAGACCTGCCCGACCTGCTGCGCGCCGGTGACCTGCTCGTCGTCAACGAGACGCGCGTGATCCCGGCGCGGCTGCGGCTGCGCCGATCGACGGGCGGTTCGGTGGAGGTCCTCCTGCTCGAAGCGCTCGACGCGGAGCGCCGGACGTGGGAGGCGATGGTGCGCCCGGGCGGCAAGCTCCGGCCGGGGGAGGAGCTCGTGGCGGGCGTCGGCCCGGACGGCGCTGCGCTGGTGCGGATGGGGGAGCGGACCGCGGCCGGCGACACGTTCGCTGTCGAGCTGCTCGGCGCCGACGACCCGCTCGCGACCCTCGGCGTCCACGGCGAGATGCCGCTGCCGCCCTACATCGGGGTGCCGTTGGCGGATCCCGATCGCTACCAGACCGTGTTCGCCGACGAGCCGGGGTCGGCCGCCGCGCCCACCGCCGGGCTCCACTTCACCCCCGGGCTGCTCGCCGCCGTCGCCGAGCGAGGCGTCCGGCGCGCCGGCGTCGAGCTCGTGGTGGGCCTCGACACGTTCCAGCCGATCAGCACCGACGATCCGCTCGATCACCCGATGCACACCGAGCGCTACCGGGTCCCGGCCGCGACGATGGAGGCCGTGGCGTCCACGCGCGAGCGCGGCGGACGTGTCGTCGCGGTCGGGACGACCGCGGTGCGCGCCCTCGAGTCGGCCGCGGCGCGCGACGAGCTGTCCGGGCGCACCGATCTGTTCATCCACCGCGGCTTCGACTGGCGCGCGGTCGACGTGCTGCTGACCAACTTCCACCTGCCGCGCACCACCCTGCTGATGATGATCGACGCGTTCGTCGGGCCGCGCTGGCGCGACCTCTACGCCACCGCGCTGGCCGGCGACTACCGGTTCCTCAGCTTCGGCGACGCGATGCTCCTCGACCGCCACCGCTGACCCGCCCCCGGTGGTGTCGCACGACGCCTCGCGCGACGGGTCGGACCCGTCACCCGACGAGCGAGACGTCGGACCGGCACGTGCGGCGTACCCTCGGGCGGCGATGAGGCCGGTCGAGGTGGAGGTGGAGGCGACCGACGGCGCGGCACGGGCGACGACGGCCACCACCGAGCGCGGGACCTACACGACTCCTCTGTTCATGCCGGTCGGCACGAAGGGGGCGATCAAGTACCTGAGCGCCGCCGACTACGAGCGCCTCGGCGCCCAGATCGTGCTCGGCAACACCTACCACCTGATGCTGCGGCCGGGGCCCGATCTGATCGAGGGGTTCGGCGGGCTCGGGGCGTTCGCCGGATGGGGCGGCCTCACGCTGACCGACTCGGGCGGGTTCCAGGTGTTCTCCCTCGACCCCGACGTCGACGACGACGGGGTGACCTTCCGCAGCACCTACGACGGGTCGACCCACCGGTTCACCCCCGAGCGCGCCGTGGCCGTCCAGGAGCAGCTCGGTGCCGACGTGCAGATGGTCCTCGACCAGTGCCCGCCCCTGCCGAGCCCCGACGCGGTCGTGCGCGCGGCGCTGGAGCGGACCGCGGCGTGGGCGCTGCGAGCGAAGGCGGTCCACACCCGAGCCGACCAGTCGCTGTTCGGGATCGTCCAGGGCGGGGTGTCGACCGAGATGCGCGCCGAGAGCGCCCGGCGGACCGTCGAGATCGGGTTCGACGGCTACGGGATCGGCGGGCTGTCCGTCGGCGAGCGGCGCGACGAGATGCTGCCGGCGCTCGCCGCCGCCCTCGAGCACCTCCCCGCCGACCGCCCTCGCTACCTGATGGGGGTGGGCGACCCGGCGTCGCTGGTCGAGGCGATCGCGCTCGGCGTCGACCAGTTCGACTGCGTGATGCAGACCCGCCTCGGTCGCCACGGCTCGGCGCTCACCTCGACCGGGCGCTTCCAGGCCAAGGCCGCGCGCAACGCCGAGCTCGACGAACCCCTCGACGCGGACTGCCCATGCGAGGTGTGCGCCCGCCACAGCCGTGGGTACGTCCGCCACCTGCTGCAGGTCGGCGAGCCCACGGCCTCGCGCCTGCTGTCGATCCACAACATCGCGTGGACGATCGATCTCATGGACCGCGCGCGCGCCGCCATCGTCGAGGGCACCTTCGACCGCCTCCGCGCGGCTGTCCTCTCGGTCTGGGCGTGAACCGGTAGCATCGTTCCCCGCCATGACTTCCCTCCTCTCCTTCGCGCTCCTCGCGCAGAGCGAAGCCGAGGCCACCGGTGGTGGTCTCTTCTCGTTCGCGCTGCTGCCCCTGATGTTGGTGGCGATGTACTTCCTGATCATCCGGCCGAACCGGAAGCGGGCCAAGGACCAGGCCGCGCTCCAGTCCGCGCTCGGCGTGGGCGACGAGGTCATGACCACCGCGGGCATCGTCGGCACGATCACCGGCGAGGACGGCCCCGGGCGGTTCTGGCTCGAGATCGACGACGACGTCCAGGTGCGCATCGCCCGCGGCGCCATCTCCGGACGGGTCGACGTCGACGCCGACGACGCCGCGACCGTCCCGGCGGAGGGCCCCGCCGCCGACGCCGGGACGGCCGGCAGCGGCAGCACGTCCGCCGGCGACGTCGACGAGCGCGACTGACGCCGTGGAGCGTCGCCTCTGGTTCTCCCTGCTCGCGACCGTCGTGGTCGTCATCGGGTGGTTCGCCGGGAACCTCGTCACCGACAACACCCCGAAGCTCGGCCTCGACCTGCAGGGCGGTGCGTCGGTGATCCTCGAGCCCACCGAGTCGGGCGCGACCGGTGACGACCTCGGCGTGGTGCGCGACCTGATCCGCGACGAGCTCGAGCGCACCGGGATCGCCGAGCCCGACGTGCGGGTCCAGGGGGCGACGATCGTCGTCGACCTGCCGGGCGTGAACGACCAGCAGCAGGCCCTCGACGCGGTCGACGTGTCGGGGATCGTCGACCTGCGTCCGGTGGTCGACTTCGCGCGCTGCCAGCCCGCCGGGGACGGTTCGCAGCCGATCGACCTGTCGCCGCCCGGTGAGGGAACGACCCCGGGTCCCGGGCTGTTCGTCGACCCCGAGATCGAGACCGCCGACGACGGCGCGTCCGTCGAGGGGTCCGCGGACGACGCGGGATCGGACCCCGAGGCGGGCGCCGACCCGATCCCCGATTCCCCCGTCGACGCCGAGCCGGTGCCGCTGCGCAGCCCCGACAGCCTCCCCGACTACGGCGTGCCCGCCGGCACCGCCACCGGTGACGGCACGACCGACGAGACGGAGCCGGCCTCGAGCGACGCCTCCGCCGGCACGGTGGCTCCGGACCCGACGGCCGATTCGATCCCGGTCGCCGACGAGGGGGTGCCCGATCCGGTCGGTTCGACGTCGGGGAGCGACCTCCTGCCGACGCGCGAGGGCCAGGCGCTGTGCGTCGGTCCGTCGCAGGGCACCGGCGAGGTGTTCGAGCGGGGGAGCGCGATCGCGGACAACTCCTCGGGCGTCGGGATCCAGGTCGTCGTCGACCTGCGCGGCGGCGAGGGCGAGGCGGTCTGGAACGGTCTGGCCGCCCAGTGCTTCAACGGCGCGCCGACCTGCCCGCGCACCGGCCAGGCCTCCAACGGCCAGCTCGCCATCGTGCTCGACGACGTGATCCAGTCGGCCCCCTCGGTGAACGCGCCGAGCTTCGACCAGGGCAACGTCTCGATCACGGGCCAGTTCACCCTCGAGGAGGCCAACGGCCTCGCGAACATCCTCAACCGCGGCGCCTTCCCGGTCGAGATGGAGGCCCAGGAGGCACGCACGGTGTCACCCTCCGCCGGCGGGGACTCGCTCGACGCGGCGATCATCGCCGGGCTGATCGGCATCGCCCTCGTCCTCACCTACCTCGTCACCTACTACCGCTGGATCGCCCTCGTGATCCTCGGCGGGATGACGATCTGGGCGCTGACGGTGTTCAGCGCCGCCTCGTTCGTCTCCAGCGAGACGAACTACTCGCTCAGCCTCGCCGGCGTCACCGGGATCATCGTCGCGGTCGGCGTCACGGTCGACAGCTACGTGGTGTTCTTCGAGCGGATGAAGGACGAGATCCGCAACGGCCGCACGCTGCGCAACGCCGCCCCGCGCAGCTTCACCATGACGTGGCGCACCATCTGGTCCGCGGACCTCATCTCGGTCATGGGCGCCGCCATCCTCTTCTGGCTCAGCGTCGGTTCCGTCCGCGGGTTCGCCCTCTTCCTCGGGATCACGACGCTGTGCGACCTGTTCGTGTGCTACTTCTTCACCCGGCCCGCCGTCCTGCTGCTCGCGCGCAGCGACTTCATGAAGGGACGTCGGGCGTTCGGCCTGAGGGTGGCGTCGTGAACCGCCCCGACGACATCGCCTCGAGCGGCCCCGGGCGGCTCTACCGCGGCCAGACGGCCATCGACTTCTACGGCGCACGCCGGTTCGGGCTGATCGCGGCCGTCGTCATCGTGGTCGTGACGACGCTGTCGCTGCTGACCCAGGGCCTCAACCTCGGCCTCGACTTCGAGGGCGGGCAGGCGTGGGACGTGCCGGCGACGAACGGGTTCGACCCGGAGGCGGCCGAGGACGTGCTCCAGGACAACGGGGTCTCGATCGCCGGGTCGAAGATCCAGGAGCGGGCCTCGGAGACGACATCGCTCGTCACCGTCCAGATCACGGAGGTGAGCCAGCAGGCCGCGGACCGCCTCACCGAGGCGTTCGCCGAGGCGTCCGGGTCGACCACCGACGAGGTGAGCTTCTCGTTCACCAGCTCGTCGTGGGGGCGTGACATCACCGAGAAGGCCGTCCGGGCGCTCGTGATCTTCCTCGCGGTCGTCGCCGTGTTCATCTCGATCCGCTTCGAGTGGCGGATGGCGGTCGCCGCGCTCGCGGCGATGGCCCACGACGTGCTGTTCACCGTCGGCGTGTACACGGTGTTCCGCTTCGAGGTGACCCCCGCGACGGTCATCGCCTTCCTCACCATCCTCGGCTACTCGCTCTACGACACGATCGTCGTGTTCGACCGCGTCCAGGAGAACGAGGGCCGCTACGCCGGGGTGAAGATGCCGTACCCCGACATCGTCAACATCTCGATGAACCAGGTGATGATGCGCTCGATCAACACGAGCGTCTCGTCGGTCATCCCGGTCGTCTCGCTGCTGCTGGTCGGCGCGGGGATCCTCGGCGCCCAGACGCTGCGCGAGTTCGCTCTCGCGCTGTTCGTCGGGATGGTGTCGGGCGTGTACTCGTCGATCTTCGTCGCCGCTCCGCTCCTCGCGACGCTGCGGGCGAGCACGGGCCGACCGTCGCGGCGCGAGCGCCTCACCGGCGAGGAGCTGCGTGGCGCGGTCGTCGGAGCCGGCGTGACGGGTCGGGTGCAGACCGAGCGGCCGCCCGCCGACGAGGACCGTCGCGGCGACGCGGAGGGCGGCGGGGCCGAGGGCGGCGAGCTCGTGGAACCGGGCGGTGCGCCGACGATCCACCAGCCGGTCGAGCGGATCCTCAGCCACCCGCCGCGACCGCGCAAGAAGAAGCGGCGCTGAGCGCCCCGGTGGGTATCCTCGGCTGATGGGAGCGGACGCGGCGACCGGTCACGAGGCGCTGAGGTCCTACGTCCGCGACATCGCCGACTACCCGTCCGAGGGGGTGATGTTCCGCGACATCACGCCGCTGCTCGGCAGCTCCGGAGCGTTCACCCGCGCGGTCGACGGGATCGTGGCGGAGTTCGACGACGTCATCGTCGACCGCGTCGTGGGCGTCGAGTCCCGGGGGTTCATCTTCGGCGCCTCGGTGGCGTACCGCATCGGCGCCGGCTTCGTCCCCGTCCGCAAGCCCGGGAAGCTCCCGTGGGCGGTCGTGCGCGAGGAGTACGAGCTCGAGTACGGGACCGACAAGCTCGAGATCCACCGCGACGCGATCCACCAGGGCGAGCGGATCCTGATCGTCGACGACGTCCTCGCGACCGGGGGGACCGCCGCGGCCACCGCGACTCTGGTCGAGACGCTCGGCGGGGTGATCGCCGGCCTCGGTTTCCTGCTCGAGATCGACGGCCTGGGCGGGCGCTCCCGCCTGGGCGAACGACGAGTCCGCTCGCTGCTGCACTACGACTGATCGATCGTGGCCACCGTCGACCGAGTCCTGCCCTGGCGTCGGAACCAGCCGAGCTCCGCCGTCTCGGTGTCCTCGTCGGGGGAGCTCGCGCCGCTCCTCGCCGCCTACCGGCGCCGCCACCCGAAGTCGTCGATCACGAACATCAACCGGGCGTACCGGGTCGCGTCCGACGCTCACCGCTCCCAGATGCGCACGAGCGGCGAGAGCTACATCAACCACCCCCTCGCGGTCGCCCAGATCGTCGCCGACATCGGGCTCGACGAGATCTCGGTCGCGGCCGCCCTGCTGCACGACGCGGTCGAGGACACCGAGATCACCGTCGCCGACGTCGAGCGCGAGTTCGGCCCGCACGTCGCGGCGATCGTCGACGGGGTCACCAAGCTCGAGCGCATCCGCTTCGACAGCCGCGAGGAGCAGCAGGCGGCGACGATGCGCAAGATGCTCGTCGCGATGGCCAAGGACCTGCGGGTCCTCGTCATCAAGCTCGCCGACCGGTTGCACAACATGCGCACGATCGCCGCGATGCCGATCGAGAAGCAGCAGCGCATCGCCCAGGAGACGCTCGACATCTACGCCCCTCTCGCGCACCGCCTCGGGATGCAGGAGCTCAAGCAGCAGCTCGAGGACCTGAGCTTCGCCGCGCTGCACCCCAAGCGCTTCGCCGAGCTCGACCACCTGGTGCGCGTCCGCACCCCCGAGCGCGACGTGTACATCGCCAAGACGGTCGCCGAGGTGCGCGCCCGCCTCCACGACCTGAGCATGGACGCCGAGGTCACGGGCCGGGGCAAGCACCTGTGGAGCATCTACGAGAAGATGGTCGTCAAGGGCCTCGAGTTCGACGACATCTTCGACCTCGTGGCGGTGCGCGTCGTGGTGCCGACGATGAAGGACTGCTACGCCGCTCTCGGCTGCATCCACGGGCGGTGGCGGCCCGTCGTGGGGCGGTTCAAGGACTACATCGCGATGCCCAAGTTCAACCTGTACCAGAGCTTGCACACCACCGTCGTGGGGCCGTCGGGCAAGCCCATCGAGGTGCAGATCCGCACGATCGAGATGCACCAGCGCGCCGAGTGGGGGGTGGCGGCGCACTGGGCCTACAAGGACCGCTCGGGTGCCGTCGCGGGTCCGAACCTCGTCGACGCCGACTGGCTCAGCCGGATCATCGACTGGCAGGAGGAGGTGACCGACCCGGCCCAGTTCATGCAGAGCCTGAAGACCGACCTCGAGCAGGACGAGGTCTACGTGTTCACCCCCAAGGGTCGCGTCATCAGCCTCCCGGTCGGCGCGACGACGATCGACTTCGCCTACGCCGTGCACACCGAGGTCGGCCACGCGACGATCGGAGCGAAGGTCAACGGGCGCCTGGTGAGCCTCGACCACGTGATCCAGAGCGGGGACACCTGCGAGATCTTCACCTCCAAGGTCGAGACGGCGGGCCCGTCGCAGGACTGGCTGAACTTCGTCGCGTCCCCCCGGGCGCGCAACAAGATCCGCCAGTGGTTCAGCCGGGAGCGCCGCGTCGACATGATCGAGGCCGGGCGCGACGACCTCACCGACGAGCTGCGCCGGGAGGGGCTCGCCGTCCAGCGCGTGTGGCGCTCCGACCAGCTCGAGCACGTGATCGCCGAGATGAGCTACGTCGACCTCGACTCGCTGCTCGCCGCGATCGGCGAGCACCACGTCTCGGCGCGCGGGGTGGCGCAGCGGATCGGTCGGGGCTACCGCACCGGCGAGGAGGAGACGCAGCTCCCTGCCACGGTGGACACCCCGCGCCGCGAGCGTCGACCCGGGCACCGCCAGGAGGTCGGCATCCACGTCGAGGGGCTCGACGACATGCTCGTGCGCGTCGCGCTGTGCTGCACGCCGGTGCCGGGCGACGACATCATCGGCTTCGTCACCCGGGGGCGCGGGGTCAGCGTGCACCGCGCCGACTGCTCGAACGCGGTGTCGCTCAACGAGCAGCAGGCGACCCGGATGATCGAGGTCGACTGGGACGGCGAGGGGCTGTTCAACAACACCTTCACCGCCGGGATCGAGGTCGTCGCGCTCGACCGCTCGAAGCTGCTCGCCGACGTCGCCGTGGCGCTCGTCGACCACAAGGTGAACATCGTCTCGTGCGAGACCGTCACCGGCGCCGATCGCGAGGCCAAGATGCGCTTCGAGTTCGAGCTCGCCGACGGTGCGCACCTCGACTCGGTGATCAAGACGATCAAGAACATCGACTCCGTCTACGACGCGTACCGCACCGTCCCCGGGTCCGCGCCCGTCGGCTGAGCGGCGCGACGGCACGACGAGCGAGCCGACGCGACGTCGGCGGGGTCGGACCGGAGGTCGTCGCTAGCCTGGTCGGCCGTGCCAGCGTTCCAGACCAGTCCCGGCATGCGGGACCTGCTCCCCGAGCAGAGCGCGCGCTGGCGTCGCCTGCAGGGGGTGTTCGCCGACGTCGTCGGTGCCGCCGGCTACGGCCAGATCATGACGCCGCTGCTCGAGGACATCGGGGTGTTCGCACGCATCGGCGACGCGACCGACGTCGTCACCAAGGAGATGTACGACTTCCGCGACCGCGGCGACCGCCACGTCGCGCTGCGCCCGGAGATGACCGCGAGCGTCTGCCGGGCGTACGCCCAGCACCGCCCGACCCCGCCGTGGAAGGTGTGGTACTCGGGGTCGAACTTCCGCTACGAGAAGCCCCAGCGCGGGCGGTTCCGCCAGTTCGACCAGGTGGGGGTCGAGGTGCTCGGGGTCGACGACGCCCACCTCGACGTCGAGGTCATCGCTCTCGCGCACGAGTTCTACCGGCGCCTCGGGTTGCGTCGGGTGACGCTGGTGGTCAACAGCCTCGGCGAGCCCGAGGACCGCGCCCGCTACGTGGAGGCGCTGCGGACCCACTTCGCCGGCGCGCAGCTCGGTGAGCAGAGCCGCCAGACGCTCGAGCGGAACCCGTTGCGCGTCCTCGACTCCAAGCGCGACGTCGACGTCGAGGCGATCTCGACCGCCCCGACGATCGGTGAGTTCCTCTCCGACGCGGCGGCCGAGCACTTCGAGACCGTCCGATCCGGCCTCGACCGGCTGGGGATCGAGGCGACCGTCGAGGCCAAGCTCGTGCGCGGGCTCGACTACTACCGCCGGACCATCTTCGAGTTCCAGGGCGGCACCCTCGACTCCGCGCAGAACGCGCTCGGCGGGGGCGGCCGCTACGACGGGCTCGTGGAGGCGCTCGGGGGGCCACCGACGCCGGGCATCGGCTTCGCCCTCGGCGTCGACCGGACGTTGCTCGCGTGCGACGACGAAGGCGTCTTCGGGCCCGACGAGCGCCCGCTCGACGCGTTCGTCGTCGACGTGGTCGGGGGCGGCGAGGCGGTCGAGGTCACCGCCGCGCTGCGCGCGGCCGGGCTGTCGGCCGATCGCGCCTACGACGGGCGCAGCATGAAGGCCCAGATGAAGCTCGCGAACCGCTCGGGGGCGTCGCACGCCGTGATCGTCGGTCCCGACGAGCTGGCCTCCGGCACCGTGGTGGTCAAGCCGATGTCGCGCGACTCCGGTGAGCAGCGCGTCGTGGCGCGCTCCGAGCTCGTCGGGCACCTGGCCGCGTCGCTCCGGGTCGATCTCGCCGGCGCCGCGTCACCCTCCATCGGCGCCCCCGCGGTCGCCGGGCCCGACGACGGCGCCCGCACCCGCGGCACCGCCACCTCCGGCACCGCCACCCCGGGCACCAGCACCCCCGACGCCCGGGCCGGCGACACCGCCGGACCCGGCCCGAGCGCACCCGACGACACCAAGGACGACGAACGATGAGCTCCACCTCGATGCGCACCCACCTCTGCGGCGACCTGCGCCGCGACGACGTCGGCGAGACGGTCAGCGTGTGCGGGTGGGTCGCCCGCCGGCGCGAGCACGGCGAGCACCTCGCCTTCGTCGACCTGCGCGACCACTCCGGGATCGTGCAGTGCGTCGTGAACGACGACGTCGACGTGCGCAGCGAGTACGTGCTGCGCATCACCGGCACCGTGCGCGACCGCCCCGAGGGGACCGTCAACGACGACCTGGGGACCGGCTCGATCGAGATCGGCGACTGCGAGGTCGAGATCCTGCGCGTCGCGACGCCACCGCCGTTCCCGATCGACGCGCGCGCCGACGACGTCGACGAGAACACGCGCCTGCGCTACCGCTACCTGGACCTGCGCCGTGAGCGGATGCAGCGGAACCTGCGCATCCGCTCCGCCGTGAACGCAGCCGTCCGCGGCTCGATGCACGACCAGGGCTTCGTGGAGGTCGAGACCCCGATGCTCGTGCCCTCGACCCCGGAAGGGGCTCGCGAGTTCCTCGTCCCGTCGCGCAAGGAACCGGGCTCGTTCTACGCGCTGCCCCAGTCGCCCCAGCTGTTCAAGCAGCTGCTGATGGTCGGCGGCGTCGACCGCTACTACCAGATCGCCCGGTGCCTGCGCGACGAGGACCTGCGGGCGGACCGCCAGTACGAGTTCATGCAGCTCGACATGGAGATGAGCTTCGTCGACCAGGACGACGTCCTCGACGCCGTGTCGGCGTCGGTGCTCGACGCCGCCGAGGCCGTCACCGGCGAGCGCCCGGACCCGATCGAGAGGATCACCTGGCACGAGGCGATGAACCGCTTCGGCATCGACAAGCCCGACCTGCGCTTCGCCATGGAGCTGGTCGAGCTGACGCCGGTGTTCTCCGGCACCGAGTTCAAGGCCTTCTCCGGCGCCCTCGAACCCGGGGGAGCGATCAAGGGCATCAAGGTCGACGGAGGCGCCGACGACTACGGCCGCAACCGACTCGACAAGCTCACCGACCGAGCCAGGTCAGCGGGGGCGAAGGGCCTCGTCTGGCTGAAGGCGACCGACGACGGGTTCGATTCGCCGGTCGCGAAGTTCCTCTCCGAGAGCGAGGTCGCGGGGGTGAAGGAGGCGATGGACGTCTCGACCGGCGACCTCGTGCTGATCGTCGCGGACGAGTGGTCGACCACGTGCGAGGTCCTCGGGACGCTGCGCAACGAGATCGGGCGCCCTCCGGTCCACGAGGGTCCGTACCGCTACGTGTGGGTGGTCGAGTTCCCGCTCTTCGTCGGTCGTGACGCCGAGACGGGGGCCCCCAAGTCGGGCCACCACCCGTTCACGATGCCCCACCCCGACGACGTCGACAAGTTCGACACCGATCCCATGTCGGTGCGCTCGATCGCGTACGACCTCGTCCTGAACGGCTGGGAGCTCGGATCCGGATCCATCAGGATCCACGAACCCGAGCTGCAGCGGCGGGTGTTCCACGCGCTCGGCATCGACGACGAGGAGGCGGAGCGCAAGTTCGGCTTCTTCCTCAACCCGTTCGACTACGGCGCCCCGCCCCACGGGGGGTTCGCCTTCGGTCTCGACCGCCTCGTGGCGATCCTGGCCGGCGAGGACAACATCCGCGAGGTGATCGCCTACCCGAAGACGCAGTCGGGCCAGGACCCGATGACGAACAGCCCGAACCCGGGGGATCCGGCGGCGCTGCGCGACCTCGGGCTCCGGGTGCTGCCGACCGCCGACTGACGCGAGGTTCGCCACGGCGCGCCGGGCGCGCACGAGGCCCCGGTCGGATCTCGACCGGGGCCTCGTGCGAGCGGTCGCCGAACCCGACGGCGCTCGGTCAGCCGTCTTCCTCGGTCTCGCTCTCGATGTCCTGCTGGACGTCCTCGGCGCCGTCCTCGACGTCTTCGGCGCCGTCCTCGACGGCGTCGTCCACGCCGTCGACGGGGTTGTCGATGTCGTCGTCGTTCCCGTCGTCGTCCGAGCACGCGGCGGCGCCCAGGGACAGGGTCGCGACCGCGGCGGCGGCGGCGATCCGGGTGGGCAGGGTTCGTGTCCTGATCATTGCCCGATGGTCACCGTTGTTCACACGATCGAAACACTCGGCGCCCGTCCTCGTGCCGGGTCGTGGACCGGGCGGGATCGCCGCCGGGCCACCGCTGCGGACGGTGCCGGAGCCTGCGACGTGGGTCACCGGTCGAGGTCCTCGGGGCCGGAGGGGCACGGCTCGTGCCGTGCTACGTTCGCCGACGACCGTGAAGCGGGTCCCGAGAGGCCCGGACGGAAGGACGCGAACATGACGAGCAAGCGGGTCCTCGCACCCGACGACGTGCGCCGGGCGACCACGCGCATGGCCCACGAGATCATCGAGCGGAACCAGGGCGTCGACGGGGTGGTCCTCGTCGGCATCCAGACCGGGGGCGTGTGGCTCGCCGAGGCGCTGGGACTCGCGATCGACCGCATCGGTCACCGGATCGCCATCGGGTCGATCGACGCGTCCCTGCACCGCGACGACATCGGTCTGCGGCCCGTGAGCCCCGGCGCGGTCAGCGACATCACCGTCGACGTCGACGGCGCGACCATCGTGCTCGTCGACGACGTGCTGTACACCGGACGGACCGTGCGCGCCGCCCTCGACGCCCTGTCCGACTACGGGCGCCCACGCACGGTGCAGCTCGCCGTCCTGGTGGACCGCGGCCACCGCGAGCTGCCGATCCGGCCGGACTACGTGGGCAAGAACCTCCCCACCAGCGTGCGGGAGTCGGTGGCCGTGTCCCCCGACGGCGTGGAGATCGCGGCGGTGGGCGCGTGAGCAGGTCGCTGCTGTCGATCACCGAGCTCGGGCCGGAGGGGGTCCGACGCATCTGCGACCTCGCCGACACGATGGCCGAGGTGAACCGCCGACCGAACCCGAAGGTCCCGGCGCTGCGCGGCAAGACGGTGTGCAGCGTGTTCTTCGAGGACTCGACGCGCACCCGGTTGAGCTTCGAGACCGCGGCCAAGCGCCTGTCGGCCGACACGATGACGTTCTCGGTGTCGCAGTCGAGCCTGAACAAGGGGGAGAGCCTGCGCGACACCATCGAGACGATCGCGGCGATGGGGGTCGACGCCTTCGTCGTCCGCCACGGCTCGACGGGGGCGCCCTGGCTCGTCGAGAGCTGGACCGAGGCCGCGGTGATCAACGCCGGCGACGGGTGGCACGCCCACCCGACCCAGGGGCTGCTCGACGTGTACACCGTGCGCACCGCTCTGGGGCGGACCGGTGGCCTCGACGGGTTGCGGGTCGCGATCGTCGGCGACGTGAAGCACAGTCGCGTGGCCCGCTCGACGACGGCGGCGTTCTCCGCGCTCGGCGCCGACGTGGTGTGGGTGGCTCCGCGCACCCTGCTGCCACCGGTCGTCGGGGAGCGCTCCACGGAGGACCTCGACGAGGTGATCGACTCGGTGGACGTGCTCTACCTGCTGCGCATGCAGAACGAGCGCATGTCCGAGGCCCTCGTGCCCCACCTGCGCGAGTACACGGCGCGCTTCGGCCTGACCCGCGAGCGTGCCGCCCGGCTCGGTCCGGGGACGATCGTGATGCACCCCGGACCGATCAACCGGGGCGTCGAGATCGCCGTCGATCCGGCGGAGCTGGCAGGTGCGCTGATCACCCGCCAGGTCACGAACGGGATCGCGGTCCGCATGGCGGTGCTGTTCGACCTGCTGTCGGCCGACGTCACCTCCCACGCCCTCGCGGGGGGTGTCCCGGCGTGAGCACCCTGATCACCGGCGGGACGGTCGTCGACGAGACCGGGGCGCGCCGCGCCGACGTGCGCATCGAGGGCGGCCGGATCACGGCCGTCCTCGACCCCGGCGACGTCGGCGCCGGCGCCGTCGCGCCCGGCGAGTCGGCCGACCGCGCCGAGGTGCACGACTCGACGGAGGTGCTCGACGCGACGGGGCTGGTGGTGTGCCCCGGCTTCGTCGACCTGCACACCCACCTGCGCGAACCGGGCCGCGAGGAGGCCGAGACGATCGAGAGCGGGTCGCGCGCCGCCGCGCTCGGCGGCTACACCGCGGTCGTCGCGATGCCGAACACCGACCCCACCCAGGACTGCGTCAGCGTGGTCGAGTTCGTGCGCGAGCAGGGACGGCGCGCCGGGCTGTGCGACGTCCACCCGTCCGGGTCGATCACCGTCGGCAGGCGCGGCGATCAGCTCACCCCGTTCGCCGAGCTGGCCGCGGTCGGGGTGCGGCTGTTCACCGACGACGGCGACGGCGTGCAGGATCCGCTGCTGATGCGGCGCGCCTTCGAGTACTCGGCGGGGCTGGGGGTGACGATGGCCCAGCACTGCGAGGTGAAGCGGCTGACAGCCGGCGCGGTGATGCACGAGGGGGAGTGCTGCAGCCGGCTCGGCCTGCCCGGGTGGCCGGCGCTCGCGGAGGAGCTGATGGTGCACCGCGACATCGAGCTGGTCCGGCTGACCGGAGCCCCGGTGCACCTCCTCCACCTGTCGTGCGCGCGCAGCGTCGAGCTCGTCCGGAGGGCGAAGGCGGACGGGCTGGCGGTCACCGCCGAGGCGACGCCGCACCACATCAGCCTCACCGACGAGACCCTGCGCTCCTACAGCGCGATCTACAAGGTCAACCCGCCGCTGCGCACGATCCACGACGTCGAGGCCGTGCGCGCGGGGATCGCGGACGGCACGATCGACGCCATCGCCACCGATCACGCCCCCCACGTCGCCGAGGCGAAGGAGCAGCCCCTCGACGCCGCGCCCCCCGGGATGCTGGGTCTCGAGACGGCGCTCGGCGTCGCCCTCGGGCACCTCGACCTCCCGCTCGCCGAGGTGATCGCGACGCTGTCGTGGAAGCCCGCGCGCATCGCCGGTCTCGGCGAGGTGCACGGTCGCCCGGTCGCCGTGGGCGAGCCGGCCAACCTCACCGTGCTCGACCCCGACGAGCGCTGGGAGGTCGTCCCCGCGCAGCTCGCCAGCCGGTCGCGCAACACCCCCTTCGTGGGCGTCGCGCTGCGGGGACGGGTGCGGCACACGATCCTCCACGGCGAGCTCACCGTCCGCGATTCGGTCGCGACGCGATGAGGGCCCGCACCCGAGCCCGCACGACCACCGGGCACGCCCGGCGCGGCGGCGGCCGCCACGACCGGCCCCGCTGCGGCGACGCCGACGAGCGCGAGGTGCTGGGCGACGACCGCGCCGACGAGACGACGACCAGGACGACCAGAACGATGAACCCCAGCACGGAGGCAGGTAGATGAGCGACCCGACGACCCGACCCCCCGGGCCCGCCACGGTGGAGGGGCACCTGGTCCTCGCCGACGGGAGCGTGTTCGAGGGCGACCTGATCGGCGCCCACGTGCCCGTCGCCGCCGGCGAGGTGGTGTTCAACACCTGTCAGAGCGGATACCAGGAGGTCATCACCGACCCCAGCTACGCCGGCCAGATCATCACGTTCACCACCCCCCACGTCGGCAACTACGGGATCAACTCGACCGACTTCGAGTCGGTCGGCACGTTCTGCCGGGGGATCGTCGTGCGCGACCTCGCCCGCCGGCACAGCAACCACCGGGCGCAGGGCGACCTCGGCTCGATGCTCCACGAGCGAGGCGTCCCGGGGATCGCGGGCATCGACACCCGTCGCCTCACCCGGACCCTGCGCGACCACGGGTCGATCCCGGGGGCGTTCGGCTCGGCCGCGACCGACGAGCTGCGTGCGGTGGCCGAGGCGGAGCCGGGGACCGAGGGGATCGACCTCGTGCGGACCGTGACCACCCCGGTGGGGTACTCCGTCGCGGCGCTCGACCCCGACTCGCGGCGTCGGATCGTGGCCATCGACTACGGGATGAAGCGCAACATCGCACGTCACCTGTCGGGTCTCGGCCACGTCGACGTCGTCCCCGCCTCGACGACCGCCGCCGACGTCCTCGCCCGCGACCCCGACGGGGTCTTCCTCTCCAACGGTCCGGGCGACCCCGGCATGTACCCCGACGCCGTCGACGCCATCCGCGACCTGATCGGCGAGGTCCCGGTGTTCGGGATCTGCCTCGGGCACCAGCTGCTCGGGCGTGCGATCGGCGCCGACACGGTGAAGCTCGCGTTCGGTCACCACGGCGGGAACCACCCCGTGAAGAACCTGGCGACGGACCGCATCGAGATCACCAGCCAGAACCACAACTTCGCCGTCGACGCCGACAGCCTCCCGTCGGGAGCCCGCATGACCCACGTGAACCTGAACGACGGCGTGTGCGAGGGGCTCGAGCTGATCGACGAGCTGGCCTTCGGGGTCCAGCACCACCCCGAGGCGAACCCGGGCCCCCACGACGCCGGCTACCTGTTCGCGCGCTTCGAGACCTCGATGGAGCTGGGGGAGGCCCGACGCCCCGCGGGACGCGGGACCATCACCCTCGACACCGAGATCCCCGCGACCGATGGCGGCCCCGGTGGTGCCGGTCGCGCGAGCGACCAGGCGGACGATCACGCGGACGATGCCCGCACCGGAGGCCGGAGCTGATGCCCCGGCGCGACGACATCGAGACCATCCTGATCATCGGGTCCGGCCCGATCGTGATCGGCCAGGCGTGCGAGTTCGACTACTCCGGCACCCAGGCCTGCCGGGTGCTGCGCGAGGAGGGGTACCGCGTCGTGCTGGCCAACTCGAACCCGGCCACGATCATGACCGACCCGGACTTCGCGGACGCGACCTACGTCGAACCGCTCACGTGGGACGTGCTCGCGGCGATCATCGACGAGGAGCGCCCCGACGCGGTGCTGCCCACCCTCGGCGGCCAGACGGGGCTGAACCTCGCGATGGAGCTGTTCGAGCGCGGGCTCATCGGCGTCGACGGCACCCCGGAGATGATCGGCGCGAACGCCGAGGCGATCGCCACCGCCGAGGACCGCGCGCGGTTCAAGGACGCGATGGCCGAGATCGGCCTCGACTCGTGCCGATCGGGCACCGCCCACTCGATGGACGAGGCCCGGGTCGTCGTGGAGGAGATCGGTCTGCCGGTGATCATCCGCCCCGCGTACATCCTCGGCGGCCGCGGCACCGGGATCGCCGCCACCCCCGAGGACTTCGAGCGAGTCGCACGCAACGGCATCGACGCCAGCCCGATCGGTGAGATCCTGATCGAGGAGTCGATCGTCGGGTGGAAGGAGTTCGAGCTCGAGGTGATGCGCGACCACGCGGACAACTGCGTGATCATCTGCGGGATCGAGAACATCGACCCGATGGGCGTCCACACGGGCGACTCGATCACGGTCGCCCCGATCCAGACGCTGACCGACGTCGAGTACCAGCAGATGCGCGACTCGGCGATCGCCTGCATCCGGCGCGTCGGCGTGGAGACCGGCGGGTCGAACGTCCAGTTCGCCGTCGACCCCGCGACGGGCCGCCAGGTCGTGATCGAGATGAACCCGCGCGTGTCGCGCTCGTCCGCGCTCGCCTCGAAGGCGACCGGGTTCCCGATCGCGAAGATCGCCGCGAAGCTCGCCGTCGGCTACACCCTCGACGAGATCCCCAACGACATCACCGCCACCGCCACGTCGTCGACCCCGGCGAGCTTCGAGCCGGTGATCGACTACGTGGTGACCAAGATCCCGAGGTGGGCGTTCGAGAAGCTCCCCGGGACGTCGGGGGTGCTCGGCACGCAGATGCAGTCGGTCGGCGAGGTGATGGCGATCGGGCGGACCTTCCCCGAGAGCCTGCAGAAGGCGCTGCGCTCGCTCGAGCAGGGTCGCCTCGGGTTGAACTGCGACCCGGGCGAGGCCGAGTACGCGACGCTCGACGACGACGCCCTGCTCGCCGCCGCGTCCGTGGCGACGCCCGACCGCATCCTCCAGGTCGGCGACCTGCTCCGCCGGGGGGTGCCCGTCGACGAGATCCACGACGCCACGCGCATCGACGTGTGGTTCCTCGACCAGATGCAGATCGTGGTCGAGGAGCGGATCGCGCTCGCCGCGACGACCGTCGAGGCGATGACCCGACGCGGGTGGCGGCGGGCGAAGCGCCTCGGGTTCGCCGACGCGCAGCTCGCGCACCTGTGGGACGTCGCCGTGGACCGGGTGCGCACGGCGCGCGAGGGCGCCGGCGTGCTGCCGACCTACAAGACGGTCGACACCTGCTCGGCCGAGTTCGCCGCCGAGACGCCGTACCACTACTCGACGTGGGAGGACGAGAGCGAGGTCCGCCCGTCGGACGGGCGCAAGGTCGTCATCCTCGGATCGGGACCGAACCGGATCGGCCAGGGGATCGAGTTCGACTACTGCTGCGTCCACGCCTCGTTCGCCCTGCGTGCCGCCGGGTTCGAGACCGTGATGGTCAACTGCAACCCCGAGACCGTCTCCACCGACTACGACACCTCCGACCGGCTGTACTTCGAGCCGCTGACCGCCGAGGACGTGATGAACGTGATCGACGCGGAGCGGCCCGAGCGGGTCATCGTCTCGCTCGGCGGCCAGACGCCGCTGAAGCTCGCGAGCGAGATCCCCCTCGAGCTGGTCGCCGGGACCTCGCCCGACTCGATCGACGCCGCGGAGGACCGCGAGCGGTGGGGAGCGATCTGCGACGAGCTGTCGATCCCGCAACCCCCCGGCGGCACCGCGGTCGACCTCGCCCAGGCGCGCGCGATCGCCGACGAGGTCGGCTACCCGGTCCTCGTCCGACCGAGCTACGTGCTCGGCGGACGGGCGATGCAGATCGTCCACGACGGCGACCAGCTCGCGAGCGCGATGGAGGAGCTCGCCGGGTTCGGGTCGCTCGGTCGCGAGGGCGGGCTGTCGGCCGAGCGCCCGGTGCTGATCGACCGGTTCCTCGCCGACGCGACCGAGGTCGACGTCGACGCGGTGCGCGACCACACCGGCGAGGTGCTGATCGGCGGGGTGATGGAGCACGTCGAGGAGGCCGGCGTCCACTCGGGCGACTCGGCGTGCGCGATCCCGCCCCAGACGCTGCCGGCGTGGATCGTCGAGGTGCTCGAGTCCTACACCGCCGCGATCGCCCAGCGCCTCGACGTGCGCGGCCTGATCAACGTCCAGTTCGCGGTCGCCGGCACCACGGTCCACGTGATCGAGGCGAACCTGCGAGCCAGCCGCACGGTCCCGTTCGTCGCCAAGGCCACCGGGGTGCCGCTCGCGAAGGTCGCGACTCGGGTGATGCTCGGCTCCACCCTCGCCGAGCTGCGCGACGAGGGGCTGCTGCGCGCCTCGGTCGGAGGCGGCCACGTGGCGGTGAAGGAGGCGGTGCTGCCGTTCATGCGCTTCCCCGAGGTCGACCCGGCGCTGGGCCCCGAGATGCGCTCCACCGGGGAGGTGATGGGGATCGACACCACCTTCGGGCGGGCGTTCCACAAGGCGGCCATCGCGTCGGGGACCGAGTTCCCGACCGGTGACGACGCCGGCCTCGTGTTCCTGTCCCTCGCGGATCGCGACAAGCCCGCCGGGCTCGTCGTCGCGCGCCAGGCCCGTGCGCTCGGGTTGGGGATCGCGGCGACGGCCGGCACCGCCGAGTTCCTCGAGAAGTTCGGCCTCCCCGTCGCCCAGGTCGTCGCGAAGGTGCACAACGACGGCGCGCGCAGCGACACCGGCGACGGTCGCCCGACCGCTCCCGAGCTGATCGCCGACGGCCGGATCACCTTCGTCGTCAACACCCCCAGCGGGCGCGCCGCGCGCAGCGACGGAGCGATGATCCGCACGGCGTGCAGCCTCCACCAGGTGAGCTGCGTCACGACGGTCGCCGCGGCCCTCGCCACCGCCCAGGGGCTGCGCGAGCGCTCGGAGGGCGCGCCGATCGTGCGTTCGCTGCAGGAGTACCACCGCCCGGCACCGGCCGACGCCGCCGGTGGCACCTGAGCCGTCGATGATCGCGCGCATCGGGTCGGTCACCCTGTCGTCGCCGGTGATGACCGCGTCCGGCACGGCGGGCTTCGGCACCGAGCTCGCCCCGTACCTCGACCTCTCCGAGCTGGGAGCGGTGGTGGTCAAGTCGCTCGCCGCCTACGAGTGGGCGGGCAACCCCGCGCCGCGGGTGACCTCGACCCCCCAGGGGATGATCAACGCGGTCGGCCTGCAGGGCCCGGGCATCGCGCACTGGCTCGACGTCGTCCTGCCGCCGCTGCTGCGGGCCGGAGCGACCGTGGTCGCCTCGATCTGGGGTCGATCCGTGGACGACTACGCCGAGGCGGCCCGGATGCTCGCCGACGCCCCCGAGGAGGTGGTCGCGGTCGAGGTCAACCTGTCGTGCCCGAACCTGGAGGGGAGGGGTTCGATCTTCGCCCACGACCCGGAGCTGAGCGCCCAGGTGATCGCCGCGACCGCGGCGTGCGAGCGGCCGCGATGGGCCAAGCTGAGCGCCAACACCGATCGCATCGTCGAGGTCGCGACGGCTGCGAGCGAGGCGGGGGCCGAGGCGGTCACCTGCATCAACACCCTCCTCGGCCTGGTGTACGACCCCCGGACGCTGCGGCCCGCGCTCGGAGCGGGCGGGGGCGGGGTGTCGGGTCGGGCGATCCACCCGGTCGCCGTGCGTGCGGTCCACGACCTGCACGCCGCGCTCCCGCATCTGGCGATCGTCGGGGTGGGTGGGGTGGCGTCGGGCTGGGACGCCGCCGAGATGCTGCTCGCCGGAGCCAGCGCGGTGCAGGTCGGCACCGCCACCTTCGCCGATCCGCGTGCGCCGCTCACCGTCCAGCACGAGCTCGCGGCGTGGATGGGTCGCCACACCGAGCGGTCGGCGGAGCACTGACGGAAGCGGCGCTACATCGTGCGGTCGCCGTTTCGAGTGCACTACCGTGAGCGGATGGCCACACCACCTCAGTTGACACCGGAGCAACGGGCGGCCGCCCTCGCGAAGGCGGCCGAGGCCCGCACGGCCCGAGCCGAGATCAAGGCGCGCCTGAAGATGGGCTCGATGTCGTTGGGGGAGGCGCTGGACTCCGACGACGAGAACGTCGCGAAGCTCAAGGTGGTCTCGATGCTCGAGTCGCTGCCGGGCGTCGGCAAGGTGAAGGCGCGCAAGCTGATGGAGGAGATCGGCATCGCCGACAACCGTCGCGTCCAGGGCCTCGGCGCCCAGCAGCGCAAGAGCCTGCTCGACGAGCTCGGCTGAGCCCGAGCTCCGCGCGGCACCGGGTCCCGCACGGCTCCGACCGCTAGGTTCGCGGCGTGATCATCGTCGTTTCGGGTCCGGGAGGGGTGGGCAAGGGCACGATCGTCGACTCCCTGGTCGAGCGCGATCGCGGGCTGTGGCTCAGCCGGTCGTGGACCACCCGTGCCCGACGGCCCTCCGAGGACGACCACGCCTACGTGTTCACCACCCCCGAGGAGTTCGAGGGGCGCATCGCGGACGGCGGCTTCCTCGAGTGGACCGAGTTCCTCGGCAACTACTACGGCACCCCGACCCCCGAACCCGACGACGCCCGCGACATCGTGCTCGAGATCGAGGTCGACGGCGCCCGGCAGGTGAAGCGCCACCACCCCGGCGCCCTGCTGATCTTCGTGCTCCCGCCCTCGCGCGAGGAGCAGGAGCGCCGACTGCGCGGCCGCGGCGATCTCGACCACAAGGTGGCCGCTCGGTTGCGCAAGGCCGAGGAGGAGGAGCCGATCGGTCGACGCCTCGCGGACCACGTGGTGGTGAACGACGACCTGGGTGCGACGGTGGAGGAGATGATGCGGATCATCTCCGACGAGCGCCCCCGCCGGCAGCGCGACGGTTCGGCGCAGCGCTCCGCCGAGCCGTTCTCCCGCTAGCATCGAGCGAATGGCGCTGGACCACGACACGATGATCGACCCGCCGATCGAGAACCTCCTCGACAAGGTCGATTCCAAGTTCACCCTCGTGACCCTGGCCGCCCGACGTGCGCGGAACATCAACTCGTACTTCAACCAGCTGGGCGACGGCCTCGGCGGGATGATCCCGCCCCAGGTCTCGTCCACGGCGCGCAAGCCGCTGTCGATCGGCTTCCAGGAGATCTCCCAGGAGAAGATCGTCTGGACCGAGGCGCCCGCGGAGCCCGAGCCCGTCGAGGTGGAGGCCGAGGCCTCCGAGGACGCGGCCGAGGCGACCGACAGCGACTCCTGAGCCGGACGTGAGCGGCCCGCTCGAGGGCAGGCGAGTCGTCCTCGGTGTGACCGGGGGGATCGCCGCGTACAAGGCGATCGACGTCTGCCGTCGACTCGTCGACGCCGGCGCCCACGTGGTGCCGATCATGACCGAGGCGGCCCAGCACTTCGTCGGGACGACGACTCTCGGGGCGCTCGCCTCCGAACCGGTCCAGACCGAGCTGTGGCGCAACCCGACGACGCCGATCCCGCACACCGTGGTCGGGCAGGGCGCCGACCTGATCCTGGTCGCCCCCGCCACGGCGAAGCTGCTGTCCGCGTACCGCACCGGGTTCAGCCACGACCTCTTGACGAACACCCTGCTGGCGACTCGTGCCCCGGTCGTCGTCTGCCCGGCGATGCACACCGAGATGTGGGAGCACCCGAGCGTGGTCGACAACGTGGCCGTGCTGCGCGAGCGCGGCGTGCACGTCGTCGACCCCGAATCGGGCCGCCTCGCCGGCGGCGACGTCGGGGCGGGACGGCTGGCCGACCCGTCCGTGATCGTCGCCGAGGTCGAGCGGGTCCTCGGCCCGGGTGACCTCGACGGCACGACCGTGGTCGTGACCGCGGGCGGGACCCGCGAACCGATCGATGCGGTGCGGGTGATCGCCAACCGCTCGTCGGGCAAGCAGGGCTACGCCGTGGCCGCCGAGGCCGCGGCGCGCGGAGCGCACGTCGTGCTGGTGTCGACGGTGGAGCTCGCCGCGCCGGTCGGCGTGGAGGTCGTCGCGGTCGAGACCGCCGAGGAGATGCGCGACGCGGTGACGCAGCGCCGCGCGACGAGCGACGTCGTCGTCATGGCGGCCGCCGTCGCCGACTTCCGCCCGGTGGCCGCCGCCGGCGGGAAGATCAAGAAGGACGACGGCGTCCCCGAGATCGTGCTCGAGGCGACCCCCGACATCCTGAGGGGCCTGGGCGAGGACAAGCCCGACGGCCAGGTGCTCGTCGGGTTCGCCGCCGAGACCGACGACCTTCGCGCCAACGCGCTGGCGAAGCTGACCCGCAAGAACCTCGACCTGATCGTGGCCAACGACGTCGGCGCGCCCCACGTCGGGTTCTCGCACGACACCAACGCGGTTACGCTGCTGCGGCCCGACGCGGACCCCGTCGAGATCGACCTCGCCTCGAAGCGCGAGATCGCTCGGGCCGTCATCAACACGATCGTCGAGATCCGCGCAGCGAGCCGGACAGGAGAGCTCTGACCATGGCCAACCACACCTTCACCTCCGAGAGCGTCACCGAGGGCCACCCCGACAAGATGGCCGACCAGATCTCCGACTCGATCCTCGACGCGATCCTCACCGAGGATCCCGACGCCCGCGTCGCGTGCGAGACGCTGGTGACGACCGGGTTGTGCGTGGTGGCCGGCGAGATCAGCACCACGGCCTACGTCGAGATCCCGCGCATCGCTCGCGAGACGATCAACGGCATCGGCTACGACAACGCGCTGTACGGCTTCGACGGGACCACCTGCGGGGTGATGGTCACCCTCGACGAGCAGAGCCCCGACATCGCGCAGGGCGTGGACACCAGCGAGGAGGTGCGCGGCGGGGCCTCGGGCGAGGACCAGCTCGACCTCCAGGGCGCCGGCGACCAGGGGATGATGTTCGGCTACGCCTGCGACGAGACCGACGTCCTGATGCCGTTGCCGATCAACACCGCCCACCGCATCGCCGAGCGCCTGGCCGAGGTCCGCAAGTCGGGTCAGATCCCGTACCTGCGACCCGACGGCAAGACCCAGGTCACCTTCGAGTACGACGAGGCGGGCACCCCGGTGGCGCTGCGGGCCGTGCTCATCTCGACCCAGCACCAGGACGGGATCGACCGCGACACCGTGATCCGCCCCGATCTCATCGAACAGGTCATCCGGCCGACGATCCCCGAGCGCTTCGCCGACGACGCGTACGACGTGTACATCAACCCGACCGGCAACTTCGTGCGCGGCGGTCCCTACGCGGACGCCGGCCTGACCGGTCGCAAGATCATCGTCGACACCTACGGCGGGATGGGTCGCCACGGCGGCGGTGCCTTCTCGGGCAAGGATCCGTCGAAGGTCGATCGCTCCGCCGCCTACGCCGGCCGATGGGTCGCGAAGCACGTCGTCGCCTCGGGTGCGGCGAGCCGCTGCGAGGTCCAGCTCGCGTACGCGATCGGCATGGCGCACCCGGTCAGCGTCCTCGTGCAGACCTTCGGCACCGAGCAGCAGAGCGTCGCCTCGATCGAGACCGCCGTGCGCGAGACCTTCGACCTGCGCCCGGGGGCGATCGTGCGCGACCTCGACCTGAAGCGGCCGATCTACAAGCGCTCCGCCGCCTACGGCCACTTCGGTCGCGACGAGTTCCCGTGGGAGCAGCTCGGCCGGCTCGACGACCTGAAGTCTGCGCTCGGCGCCTGACGGCCGGCGCCAGCGGTCCGGTCGCGCGGTGAGCGACCCCGAGCAGCTCGACCTCGACGAGCTCGCGGGCCGCCCGGGTGGCACGGGTGGCGACGACGTCGATCGTCGCGAGCCCGCCGAGCCCACGCCCCGTGAGAGCGACGCGCCTCGCCGTCGGTTCGCCCGGGTGCTGCCCGACGTCACGGGCCTCGACAAGGCGTTCGACTACTCGATCCCCGCCGAGCTCGCCGGGTCGATCGAGATCGGCACGATGGTGCGCGTGGAGCTCCACGGCCGGCGCGTCGGGGGGTGGGTGATCGACCTCCTCGACTCGGGGAGCGTCGCGGTCGCCGACACCAAGCCGATCGCGAAGGTCACCGGTCACGGCCCGTCGGCCGAGCTCGTCGAGCTCGCCTCGTGGGCGCGCGTGCGCTGGGCCGCCCGGCGCCTGCGCCCCTTCCTCGTCGCGGCCTCGCCCAAGCGCGCCGTCCCGGTGCTCCCCCCCGAGCACCGTCGCGCCGTGGCGCCGGCGCCGGCGTCGCCGGCGACGACCGAGCTGCTCGGGCGGGGCGGCGGGGTGCTGCGCCTCCCGCCGCGCAGCGACGTGCTCCCCAGCGTGCTCTCCGCGATCGCGCTCGGTCCGACCCTCGTCGTCACCCCCTCCGTCGACGACGCGGCCCTGCTCGCAGCGCGCCTGCGACGCGCCGGGGCCACCGTCGCGCTCGGACCCGACGACTGGGCGGCGGCGGCAGGGGGTGTCGACGTCGTCGTGGGCGCTCGCTCGGCCGCCTGGATGCCGTGCGCCTCGATGGCGGCGGCGATCGTGGTCGACGAGCACGACGAGGCCCTGCAGGAGGAGCGGGCCCCGACCTGGCACGCGCGCGACGTGATCGCCGAGCGGTGCCGCCGTGCCGGGGTGCCCGCCGTGTTCGTCTCCCCGATCCCGACCCTCGTGGCCGTCGTCGAGCTGGCCGGCGCGAGCGGACCGGTGCACCCGGCCGCCGAGCGCGAGCGAGCCCACTGGCCACGGGTGCAGGTGGTCGACCGCAGCGACACCGAGCCGTGGAAGCGGTCGTTGATGACCTCCGAGCTCATCGAGCGGGTGCGCGACCCGCTCCAGCGGGTGCTGTGCGTCAGCAACACGACGGGGAGGGCCCGCCTGCTCGCGTGCCGGACGTGCCGTGCTCTCGTGCGCTGCGAGACGTGCGGTGCCGCCGTCGGCCTCGACGACGGCGGTCGCATCGCCTGCCGTCGCTGCCTGGCGCGCCGACCACCCGTGTGCCAGGAGTGCGGAGGGGGCCGCTTCGCCAACCTGCGCCCGGGGGTCACGCGCATCGCCGAGGAGCTCCGGGCCGCCGCGAACCGGGAGGTCGTCGTCGTCACCGGGAGCGACGAGGAGCCGCCGGCGCGCGCCGATCTCTACGTGGGGACCGAGGCGGCGCTGCACCGCGTGGGTCCGGTCGACGTGGTCGCCTTCCTCGAGTTCGACGCCGAGGTCCTCGCTCCCCGGTTCCGAGCCGGCGAGCAGGCGCTCGCGCTGGTCGTGCGCGCGGCGCGCCTGGCGCCGACGGTGCTCCTCCAGACGTTCGAGCCCGATCACGAGGTCGTGCGCGCCGCCGCTCGGGCGGACCCGTCCATCCTCGTCGAGGCCGAGCGCGAGCGGCGCTCGCTGCTGTCGCTTCCGCCGTTCGGCGCGCTCGCGCTCGTGTCGGGCGCGTACTCCGACGAGGTCGTCGCCCAGCTCGACCGCGACCGGATCCAGGTGGCCGACGACGGCGAGGGGCGCTTCCTGCTGCGCGCCGCCGACTGGTCGAGCCTCGGCGAGGCGATCACGGCCACGACCCGGCCACCGGGTTCGCGGGTGCGGGTGGTGGTGGATCCCCCACGGGTCTGAGCGTCACGTGTCTGAACCTCACGGGTCCGAGCGTCACGGGTCCGGACGACGGGACCGGTGCCGGACGCGAGCGGTCAGGAGACGAGGGCGCGGACGAACGCGCTCGTGCGATCGGTCCAGGTGGCGAGATCGGCGGCGGTCGACGCGACGTGCACCTCGGCGCGGGGGATCAGCCGCGCCAGCTCCTCGATCGTGCCGACCGGGTGCGCGCCGTCACCCGTCCACCCCATCACCAGCACGGGGCACCGGATGGTCGCCACCGCCTCGCGATCGGGGAGCTGCGCACCGGATGCGCCGCGCATCGCGCGCGCGAGGCGCACGGGGTCCCAGGCGCGCAGGTTCTCGGCCCCCCGGGCGCGGTGGTCGGGGTCGTCACGCAGCGGATCGGGCGGGTCCACCGTCGCGTTCGCGGCGATCACCGGCTCGACGCCGCGGGTCTCGATCGTCGACGCGCCCGCCGCGTGGATCTCCGCCTGCGCGGCACGTGCCTCCCACCCGGTCGGCGGGATCGCGAGCACGAGGGCCCGGATCCGCTCGGGGGCGAGGACCGCGGCGTGGAGCGCGGTCGCCGCGCCCATCGACGCCCCGCCGGCGACGTAGCGCCCGATCCCGAGGTGGTCGGCGAGGGCGAGCTGGTCGCGGGCGAGCTCGCCCCAGCCGTACCCGGGCAGCGCCTCGGTCGACTCGGACTCCCCGTGCCCACGGGCGTCGTAGCGGACCACCCGAGCCGGCACGCGCTCCCAGCGCACGAGGGGTCGGCGGTCCTCGGCGCGACGGCTCTGTGTGAGCCCGTGCCCCCACACGACGTCGACCGGCGCGTCGGGGTCGCCCGCCTGGTCGGCGGACAGCTCGGCTCCACGGATCTCCATCCCGATAGCGTCGCACGTCCCGTGAGCACGGACCTGTTCCCCGATCTCGATGCCGAGCGAGCTCAGCTCGCCCACGCGCGCGCCTGTCGAGACCGGATGATCGACCGGCTCGAGGCCGTCGATCCCGACGGGGCGGCCGACGAGATCACCGCGGACTACATCGAGGTGACGGTCGCCGAGGCGCTCGACGACCTGCGCGGTCCGGGGGCGGGCGACTTCTTCGGCCGCATCGACGACGGCGACGGCCGCTGGTACGTCGGGCGTCGCCACATCGAGGACGAGTCGCACGACCCCGTCGTGGTCGACTGGCGCGCACCGATCGCCGCCCCCTTCTACCGAGCGACCGCCGTCGACCCCCTCGGCGTCGACTTCCGCCGCCGGTTCACGCTCGACGACGGGCGGATGACCGCCTACCTCGACGAGCGCCTCGACGATCCGGACGCCGCGGGCGCGGCGGGGATCCCCGATCCCGTGCTCGCGGAGATCGGCGCGGAGCGCAGCGGCGAGATGCGGGAGATCGTCGCCACGATCCAGGCCGAGCAGGACGTCGTGATCCGATCGTCGATCGACCAGGTGCTGATCGTCCAGGGCGGGCCCGGCACCGGCAAGACCGCGGTCGCCCTCCACCGCGTGGCGTTCCTGCTGTTCGAGCACCGGTCACGGCTGGCCCGTGACGGAGTGCTCGTCGTGGGTCCGAACCGGGCGTTCCTCGACTACATCGGCAACGTGCTCCCGTCACTCGGCGAGCGCAGCGTGCGCCAGGCGACGGTCGACGAGCTGTGCATCCCGCGCGTCGAGGTCACCGCCGCCGACGACGACGCCACGGCGAGGTGGAAGGGCTCGGCGGCGCGCCTCGTCGACCTCGAGCAGGTCGCGCTGTCGCGGATCACGGCGCCCGACGACGACGTGGTGGTGCCGATCGGGGCGCGCAACCACGTCTTCGGGCGCGACGAGGTCGCGGGGTGGATCGCGACCGCCGTCGGGGGGACGGCGCCGATCAACCAGCGCCGTGAGCGGCTCACCGCGATCGCCCGCCGAGAGCTGCTGCGCCGGACGGGCGACGAGGGGGCGTGGGCGTCGGCCAAGCCGCTCAAGTCGGCGATCACGCGGGCGTGGCCGACGCAACGCCCGATCACGCTCGTCGACTCGATGCTGCCCGGCCCGCGCGGGAAGCGTCGGGAGTGGACGCGCGCCGACCAGCTCCTCGTCGACGAGGCCGGCTCGATGCTGGACGGTTCGCCGTTCACCTACGGTCACGTCGTCGTCGACGAGGCCCAGGACCACTCCGACGTCGCCCTGCGCGTGATCGGTCGACGAGCGCCGGGCGGGTCGATGACCCTCGTCGGCGACGTCGCCCAGTCGACCGCCCCGGCCGGCCAGGAGCGATGGTCGGGGGTGTTCGCGCACCTCGGCCCCGACGGAGCGACCGGGACGATCGCGGACCTGACCATCGGCTACCGCGTCCCCGAGGCGGTCCTGACGGTCGCCAACCGGCTCCTGCCGGCGACCGGCGTCGACGCGACCGAGAGCCGCAGCGCCCGCGTCGGCGGCGCGCCCCCGACGTGGGACGTGGGCCCGACCGCGGACCTCGCCGAGCGCGCCGCCCGAGCCGTGGCCGAGTCGAAGCGGTTCCACCGCCTGACCGGCGTCGTGGCCCCTTCGAGGCTGATCGAGCAGGTCGCCGTCGCGCTCGGGGCGATCGACCTGGTGGCCGTCGATCACGTTCACGACCTCGCGGCCGACGAGATCCCGGTGTTCGGCGCCCACGAGGTCAAGGGCCTCGAGTTCGACGGCGTCGTCGTGGTGAACCCCCATGAGATCCTCGGCGACACCGAGCTCGGAGCGCGCCTGCTCTACGTCGCGATGACCCGTGCCGTGCAGCGCCTCGCGCTGGTCGCGGACGCTCCGGCGCCGCCCGTCCTGACGGGCTGACGGCGCCGCCGTGGCACGCCGAAGCGGGCCGCTGCGGCGTTCTCCAGGTCACCGGGCGGGGGCGACGCCGAGGAGGCGGAACCCCGACTTCGACGCGATCCGCTCGGTGGCGTGGCCCCTCGAGGCGAGCCAGCGCTGGAGGGAGTCGGCGCCGAGGTGCTTCTGGACCACGAGGCACGCCGTGCCGTCGGACTCGAGGCGGCCGAGCCAGTCGAGCAGCAGCGCGTGCAGCGCCACCTTGCCGATCCGGATCGGCGGGTTCGACCAGAGCGCCGAGAACGCCACCTCGGACGGGACCTCGTCGGGGGCCGCGACGCGCACGTTCGCGAGGCCGTTGCGCTCGGCGTTGCGCCGGCACAGGTCGCGGGCGCGGCCGTTGACGTCGACCGCCCACACGGTCGCTCCCGGCGATCGCTGCGCCATCGCGAGGGCGACCGCTCCCGATCCCGCCCCGAGGTCCAGCAGGTGGCCCGTCGTCGCGAGCGGCACGCCGGATCGCAGCAGCAGCGACGTGCCGGCGTCGAGGCGACCCCGGCTGAAGACCCCGGCATCGGTCTCCATCGTGAACGCGGCATCGGGGAGGATCACGTCGACGACCACCGGGTCGGAGGGGACCGCAGGGTCGTCGTCGAAGTAGTGGGCCTCGTCACCCCGGGACATGTGGCGCTCCGACATGTCCCGTAGCCTGGCATCGATGTCGTACAGGATCAGGACATACGGCGACCCGGTGCTGAAGAGCAGAGCCGCCACGGTGCGTGACGTCGACGGCAAGGTCGTGCGCCTCGTCGACGACATGTTCGACACCCTCGTGGACTCCGGCAACGGCATCGCGCTGGCGGCTCCCCAGATCGGCGTGCAGAAGCGCGTCGTGGTGTGGGACATCGACGACGACCCGCTCGCGATCATCAACCCCGAGGTCGTCGAGAGCGACGGCGAGTGGGTGTTCGACGAGGGGTGCCTGTCGATCCCCGGCCTGTACGTCGAGATGCTGCGGCCCAAGCGGGTGCTGGTCCGCGGTGTCGGCCTGGACGGCGAGATCATCGAGATCGAGGCCGACGAGCTCGAGGCGCGGATGTTCCAGCACGAGATCGACCACCTCGACGGGGTCCTCATGTTCGACCGCCTCGAGGGCGACCAGCGCCGCGACGCGCTCGCCGAGTACCGACGCATCGAGGAGCAGGAGGGCACGGGGGCGCGCTCGCGCCCCGGTGAGCCGATCCGGCGCCGTCTGCGACTGAGCTGAATGCGCCTGGTCTATCTCGGGACCCCCGAGATGGCGGTCCCGCCCCTGCGTGCGCTCGTCGAGGCCGGGCACGAGGTCGTCCTCGTCGTCACCCGGGCCGACAAGAAGCGTGGACGGGGCTCCGCGCTGTCGGCGAGCCCGGTCAAGCGGGCCGCCGCCGAGCTCGGCCTCGAGGTGTCGCACGACCCCGACGACCTGCTCGGCGTCGAGGCCGATCTGGGTGTGGTCGTGGCCTACGGCCGCATCGTGCGCCCGCACCTGCTCGACGCGCTGGCGATGGTCAACCTGCACTTCTCGCTCCTTCCCCGCTGGCGGGGAGCGGCGCCGGTGGAGCGGGCGATCCTCGCCGGCGACGCGGAGACGGGCGTCGACGTGATGCGCCTCGAGGAGGGGCTCGACACCGGAGCGATCCACGCCCGTCGGCGCATCCCGATCGGCGCCGAGGCGACGGCGGACGAGCTGCGCGCCGAGCTGGTCGCCGTCGGCTCCGAGCTGCTGGTCGAGGTGCTCTCCGAGCCGGTCGGGGAGTGGATCGACGCGGGGGAGCCCCAGGAGGGCGAGACGGTGTACGCCGCCAAGCTCGACAAGTCGGACTTCGAGATCGACTGGAGCGAGGGCGCGATCGACGTGCACCGCCGGGTGCGCGTCGGCGGGGCCTGGACGACGTTCCGGGGCAAGCGGCTCAAGGTCGTCGCCGCCGAGCTCGTCGACGGGCGGCTGCGCCCGACCGTGGTCCAGCCCGAGGGCAAGGGCCCGATGGAGTTCGACGCGTGGCGCAACGGCGCACGCCCCGCTCCCGACGAGCTCTTCGGCGACCTGTGAGCCGAGGACGGCGTCGCGCCCGAGACCGGAGCGATCGCGATCGCGGTGGCGGCCCGGCTGGCGAGGGCTCCCCCGACGGTCGCGATGGCCGCGACCCAGGTGGCGCGGCGTCGGGCGATGGCGGACGGGGCGGCGACGACCCAGGCGGAGCGGCGTCGGGTGACGGTGGCCGGGGTCACCGCTCCCCGGGTCGCTCGGGTTCGAGCGGCCGCGGCGCTGCCGGCTCCCGTGGTGGTGGCTCCCGTGGTGCCGGCTCGCGTGGTGGTGGCTCCCGTGCTGGTCGATCCGGGCCGCCCGCCGCAGGAGCCGCGGACCGTGGTGGGATCCCGGCCCGGCGGGTGGCCCTCGACGTGCTCGGGCGGATCGAGGACGAGGGGGCGTACGCGAACCTCGTGCTCGGACCGACGCTCGCCTCCTGCGACCTCTCGGGCGCCGATCGCCGCTTCGTGACCGACCTCGTCTACGGCTCGACCCGGATGCGGCGTGCGTGCGACTCGATCGTCGACCGCTTCGTCAGTCGGCCCCCCGACGACGCGACGCGGTCGATCCTGCGCCTGGGCGCCTACCAGCTCGTCTACGCCGGCGTCCCGGCCCACGCCGCCGTGTCCGAGACCGTCTCGCTCGCGCCCCGACGGACCCGGGGGTTCGTGAACGCGGTGCTGCGTGCCGTCGCGGCGCAGGCGACCGACCCGGGCGCGGTCGTCGCTTGGCCGTCGGACGGCGCTCGCCTCAGCTACCCGGACTGGATCGTCGACGCGCTGCGCGCCGACCTCGGCGCGCACGCCGACGTCGCGCTGGAGACGATGAACCGGGCGCCGACGGTGACCGAGCGCCCCGACGGCTACGTCCAGGACCCGGCGTCGCTCTGGGTCGCCGAGGCGGTCGAGGCGACGGCGGGGGAGCGCGTCCTCGATGTCTGCGCGGCGCCCGGAGGCAAGGCGACCGCCGTGGCGACGCACGGCGCGACGGTCGTCGCCGCCGACCGCTCGGCCGGACGAGCACGGCTGATCGCCGAGAACGCCGGACGACTCGATCTCGACGTCGCCATCGTCGTCGCCGACGGGGCGGCGCCGCCGTTCGGGCCGGCGACGTTCGACGCGGTGCTGCTCGACGCCCCTTGCTCCGGGCTCGGAGCGCTGCGCCGCCGGCCCGACGCGCGCTGGAGGATCCGCCGCTCGGACGTCGACGATCTGGTCGCGCTGCAGGCGCGCCTGCTCGCGTCGGCCGCGACGCTGGTGCGCCCGGGGGGCCGGCTGGTGCTCAGCGTGTGCACCCTGCTCGACGCCGAATCGGTCGATCACGCGACTCCCGACGGGTTCGTGGTCGATGCCGCCGTCCCGCCGACGGGACGCTGGGCGCGCCACCGACAGGGGTGGCGGGTCCTGCCCCAGGACGCCGACACCGACGGCATGACGATGGTTCGGTACCGTCGGGCGCGATGAGCACGCACGAGGTCGAGACACCGCCGGACCAGGTCGCCCAGGAGGCGAAGGTGCTGACGTGCTCCGACGGGGTCGTCCACGGGACGCGCGAGGATCGCTCCGGCGAGGCGCTCGCCGAGCTCCTCACCGAGCACGGGTTCACGGTCGTCGAGCGACGGGTGACCGAGGACGGCGCGGATCCGGTGGCGGCCGCCCTCGCCGAGATGACCGACGGGTTCGCCGGCCTCGTGGTGACGACCGGGGGGACGGGGTTCGCGCCGCGCGACCAGACGCCGGAGGGGACGCGCCGGGTGATCGAGCGCGACGCTCCCGGGATCGCCGAGGCGATGCGGCTGCGCAACCCGCTGGGCCGGCTGTCGCGCGGCGTCGCCGGGGTCCGCGGTCGCTCGATCGTGGTCAACACCCCGGGGAGCACCTCGGGCTGCGTCGAGCAGCTCGGCGCCGTGATCGACGTCCTCCCGCACGCGCTGCGCCTGCTCCACGACACCGACGCCGCGCACTGACCGACGTCGGGTCGGGATCCGTCGACGCCGAGGCGGGCGTGCCCGAACGCGTCGGGGCCGCGACGCAGCGCGCCGGTAGCCTCGCCGACGTGCTGCGCCTGGTCTTGCCGAAGGGATCGTTGGAACGAGCCACGCTCGAGCTGTTCGAGGCCGCGGATCTCCCCGTCCTTCGGAGCTCGTCGGTCGACTACCAGGCGACGATCGACGATCCCCGGATCGAATCGGTGCGCATCCTGCGTCCCCAGGAGATCCCGACCTACGTGTCGGAGGGCCTCTTCGACATCGGGATCACGGGCCGTGACTGGGTGGAGGAGACCGGCAGCGTGGTGGAGAGCCTGGGCGAGCTCGCCTACTCGAAGAACACGACGCGGCCGATCCGGATGGTGGTGGCCGTCGCCGGCGACTCGCCCGCCGAATCGGTCGAGGACCTCCCCGACGGCGTGCGCGTCCAGACCGAGTACCTCGAGTCCACGCGCCGCTTCTTCGCCGACCGCGGCGTCGCCGCCGACATCCGGCTGTCCTACGGCGCGACCGAGGCCAAGATCCCCGACATCGCCGACTGCGTCGTCGAGATCACCGAGACCGGGCGTGCGCTGCGCGCTGCCGGGCTGAAGGTGATCGACACCATCCTCACCAGCTACACCGAGGTCGTCGCGAACCCGACGGCGTTCGCCGACCCCGACAAGCGCAAGGCGATGGACCAGGTGATGACCCTGCTCAACGGCGTGCTCGACGCCCGCGGCAGGGTCCTGCTGAAGCTCAACGTCGCCGAGGAGCGCAAGGCCGCCGTGCTCGAGGTCCTCCCGTCGATGAAGTCGCCGACGATCTCCGAGCTCGCCGGCGGCGGGTACGCCGTCGAGTCGGTCGTCGAGAAGCGGACGATCAACCTGGTCATCCCCGCCCTGCGCGAGGCCGGCGCGACCGATCTGCTCGAGATGCCGATCTCGAAGATCGTGCCGTGACCGAGCTCGGGCGCGCACGACGACGCCGGGGCACGGTCGCCGAGTTCGACGCCGGCTCGGGCCTCGGCGTCGTCGAGGCCGCCGACGGATCCCGGTACGCGTTCCACTGCGTCGAGATCGCGGATGGGTCGCGCGAGGTCGAGGTGGGCGCGGCGGTCTCGTTCGACCTGCTGGCGAAGTTCGGTCGCTACGAGGCGGCGCACCTCACCACGTGAGCGCAGGTGACGATCGCGCGGTCCGCGAGCGTCGGATCGTCGACGTGCTGATGGCGCTCGCGGAGGGGGAGGTGACCACCTACGGCGACGTCGCCGAGGTCGCCGGGTACCCGCGCCAGTCGCGCCTCGTCGGGCGGATCCTGTCGGTCACGAACCACGAGGTGCCGTGGTGGAGGGTGGTGAACGCCCAGGGACGCATCCGCACGGCGAACCCGGCCCGCCAGGCCGAGCTGCTCGCTGCGGAGGGGGTGCTGGTCACCGGCGGGCGGGTGCTCGACGCTCCGATCGGCCGCTTCGCCCGGATCGACTCCTGACCCGTCGCCCGTCCGAGGCGAACGCGACGGTGGCCGGTCGGGGAGCGGCCGTGGTCCCGCCGGGGCAGGCGGATCGTCGTCAGCCGCCGGTCGGCGGGACGTCGCCGCCCGGTGCGCCCGCCGTCTGCCCCTTGATCTGGACGAACGCGAGGCGGATGTTGTTCAGCGCGTCCTGCATCGTCGGGGTCTCCGGGCCGAGCCGGTCTCCGAGCCCGTCGACCAGGCAGGCGAGCGCGTCGATCGCGAGGGCGGCCTGGGGCAGATCGGGAGGATCCGCCGAGAGGTGGATCGCTCCGAGCTCGTAGAGGCCCATCACGTGGTTGGTCACGACGACCTCGGCGGGGACGGAGGCGAGCCGCGCCCGCGACTCCTCCATCGCCCGCTGGGCCTCGACGACCTCCTGCTGCTCCTCCGGGGACAGCTGCTCGAACTGGGCCTGCAGGTCGTCCAGGCCCGGGATCTCGAACGGGCTCGTGTCGTCGCCCCCCGGACCGCTGGTGGCCGGGTCTCCCGGTCGGGTGCTGTCGTCGCTCACGGGGGCGAGGCTAGCGACGCCGTGCCCCCGGCCCGGCCACGTGGTTTCGCCGACCGGGTGCGATAGCGTGGTCGGGCACAACTGAGGCGAAGTGGGAGAGATCCCCACCTGCACACGATCGGGTGTCGCGGGTACTGAGGCTGGGGCCAGGATCTGGTCGCTCCGCGGACTTCGCGTCGAGCACCAACGTCCACCACATGGGGAGGCCCACTTGCACAGGAGCGAAGTCTCATAGCACCGCGACGACCAGAACCGCGTGGCGATCAGCACCGCATCAACGACCGCATCCGCAGCCGTGAGGTCCGACTCATCGGGCCCGACGGCGACCAACTCGGGATCAAACCGGTCCCCGAGGCGCTGCGGATGGCCCGAGGGCTCGACCTCGATCTCGTCGAAGTCGCGGCACAGGCGAACCCGCCGGTGTGCCGCATCATGGACTACGGCAAGTTCAAGTACGAGGAGGACCAGAAGGCCAAGGAGGCCCGCAAGCGGTCGACCAACGTCTCGGTCAAGGAGGTCAAGTACCGCCCGAAGATCGGCAAGGGCGACTTCGACACCAAGACGCGCAACGTCATCCGCTTCATCGACGACGGTCACAAGGTGAAGGTCACCCTGCAGTTCCGTGGGCGGGAGATGGCCCACCCCGAGCTGGGCGCCAAGATCCTCGACGACGTGATCGAGGCGGTCGGTCCGGCCGCCAAGCTCGACAGCCGCTCCCGCCTCGAGGGTCGCTCGATGTCGATGGTGCTCTCACCGGACAAGCAGGCCCAGGAGGCCATCAGGAAGGCCGCCGAGAAGGCGCGAGACGAAGCCGACGGCGCCGACGACGGGGCCGCAGGAGCAGGAGGAGAATGACATGCCGAAGATGAAGACGTCCAAGACCGCGGCCAAGCGGTTCAAGAAGACCGGGGCCGGCAAGCTGCGCCGCGAGCAGGCGAACAACCAGCACCTGTTCGAGAAGAAGTCGTCGCGACGCCTGCGCCGCCTCGAGCGCGACGCCGACGTGCACCCCGGCGACGCGAAGAAGATCAAGCGCCTCCTCGCCGAGCGCTGAGCCCACAGGAGGAAGACGATGGCACGAGTCAAGCGCGGCGTCACCAAGACGAACCGCCACAAGAAGGTCCTGAAGCAGGCCAAGGGGTACTACGGCAACAAGAGCCGCTCGTACCGCGCGGCCAACGAGCAGGTCATGCGGTCGGGGCAGTACGCCTTCCGCGACCGTCGCGCCCGCAAGGGGGAGATGCGGCGGCTGTGGATCCAGCGGATCAACGCGGCCTGCCGGGAGAACGACATGAGCTACAGCCGCTTCATCGCCGGGATGAACGCAGCGGGCATCGAGGTGGACCGCAAGATCCTCGCCGACCTCGCGGTCACCGACACCAAGGCGTTCGCGACCCTCGTCGAGAAGGCGAAGGCGTCGCTGTAGCGACCGTCGCCGGCGCACGACGCCGCCGAGAGGACTCCACGACGGGCCGCACCCACGGGTGCGGCCCGTCGTCGTTCCCCGGGGGGCCTCCCCTGCGGGTCGTCACGTCCACGCCCGGTCGCCCCGGTCCCGATCGGTACGGTGCTTCCCATGGCGGCGCTGGCGATGTCGAACCCGACGGTGCGCGAGCTGCGCTCTCTGCTGTCGAAGCGCGCGGTCCGCCACGAGCAGCGGCGCTTCGTCGTCGAGGGCCCGGTGGCGACGGCGGAGGCCGTGGCGTCCGGCGCTCGATGCGTCATGCAGTTCGTCCCGGAGGCCAGCGGTTCCCAGGTCGACGGTGCCGGGGCGGTCCACGAGCTGGCGGCCGGGGTGTTCGAGCGGGTCGCCCCGACCACGTCGCCGCGCTCGCCGCTGACCGTGGTCGAGATGCCGGCGGTCGCCGACGACCTGCTGGCCGGTGCGGCGTTCGTCGTCGTCCTCGACCGGATCGCGGACCCGGGGAACCTGGGCACCGTGCTGCGCTCCGCCGAGGCGGCCGGTGCGGATGCCATCGTCCTCACGCCGGGATCGGTCGACGCGTTCAACCCGAAGGTCGTCCGCTCGTCGGCCGGTGCGATCCTGCACGTCCCGGTCGTCTCGGCCACCGTCGAGGAGGTGGCCGCAGCCGGGCTCGTCACGTTCGGGACGAGCAGCCACGAGTCGCCGGGTCGGGTCGTGACGACCCACGTGGACGCGGATCTGACCGGTCGGATCGCGATCGTCCTCGGCAACGAGGCGGCCGGGTTGGACGGCGCCGTCGGTGGTGGGGGCGGAGCCGGTGACGGGGGCGGTGGGGATGGAGCGATCGGAGGGGCAGGGCTCGATCCGGGTGGCGGCGACGACACCGTGGCCGCGTCGATCGAGCGATGGCTGACGATCCCGCACCGCGGGCGCAGCGAGTCGCTGAACGTCGCGATGGCCGCCACGGTGCTGGTGTTCGAGGCGGCCCGACAGCGCGACGACGGGCGCTGACGCGTCGCCGCGCCGTCGCCGGGTCCGCCGCACGGCCCGCGACCGCGGTGCGACGGGAAGGTCGTGGGGCGCCGGGGTGTCGCGCGGTACGCTCCTCGCCGTGAGCACGCGGTCGCAGCGATTTCCGTCCCCCGGCTGATCCGGGGAACGATCGCTCCTGCGTCACGTCCTGCATCAGACCGGGGTCGAACCGACACCATCGCACCGCCCGCCCGGAAAGGACCCCCGTTGATCTCCGACATCACCGCCGCACGCGACGCGGCGCTCGCCGACATCGCCGCTGCCTGCGCCCTCGACGACGTCGCGGCCGCATCGGCCCGCCACGCCGGCAGGAAGGGCCGGCTCGCCGGGCTCAAGAAGGGCCTCGGCTCGCTCGACTCGATCGAGGACCGCAGGTCGGCCGGCGCCGCGATCAACGAGGCGATCGCCGCCGTCGAGGTCGCCCTGGCCGACCGGCGGACCGAGCTCGCACGTGAGGCCACCGCCCGGCTCGTCGAGTCCGAGCGACTCGACCTCACCGAGCACGTCGTCGCACCCGCACGTGGGCGCGCCCACCTGGTCACCCAGGCGTGGGAGCGGCTGGAGGACGTCTTCGTCGGCATGGGGTTCCGCGTCGCCGAGGGCCCCGAGGTCGAGACCGACTGGCACAACTTCGAAGCGCTCAACATGGGGGAGGGGCACCCGGCGCGCGGGGAGTTCGACACCTTGTTCGTCGACCACGTCGCGCCCGGTGGCAGCGTCGGCTCGACCCTGCTGCGCACCCACACGTCCCCGGTGCAGATCCGCACGATGCTCGAGCAGGACCCGCCCATCCGCATCGTCGCACCCGGTCGCGTCTTCCGTCGAGACACCCCCGACGCCACCCACATGCCCGTGTTCCACCAGATCGAGGGCCTCGTCGTGGATCGGGGGATCTCGATGGCCGACCTCGCCGGGACGATCGACGCGTTCACCAAGTCGTTCTTCGGCCGGGGGTGGGAATCGCGGCTGCGGCCCAGCTACTTCCCGTTCACCGAGCCGTCGGCCGAGTTCGACATTCAGCGGCCCGACGGGTCGTGGATCGAGCTCGGTGGGTGCGGGATGGTCCACCCGAACGTGCTGCGCGCCGGCGGCGTCGATCCCGAGGAGTGGAGCGGGTTCGCGTTCGGCTTCGGCATCGACCGGATGGCGATCATGCGCCACGGGGTCGCCGACATCCGCGAGATGTTCGCCGACGACCTCCGCTTCACGGAGCAGTTCTCGTGAAGCTCCTGCTGTCGTGGCTGAACGAGTACGGCGACTTCGGTGACCCCACCGACCCGGACGCCGTGGCGCGCGTCGCCGCCGAGCTGACCGCCCTCGGCCTCGAGGTCGAGTCGATCGAGCCGGTCGGCGACACCGTCGAGGGCGTGGTCACCGCGAGGATCCTCCGGCTCGAGTCGCACCCGGACGCGGCCAAGGTGCAGCGCGTCCACGTCGATGCGGGTGACGGGGCGGAGCTCCACGTGTGGTGCGGGGCGGACAACATCTCCGAGGGCGACCTGGTCCCCCTGGCCACGTTGGGCACGACGATGCCCAGCGGGATGACGATCGAACGTCGGGGGATCCTCGGGATCGACTCGGAGGGGATGCTGTGCTCGGCGTCCGAGCTCGGCCTCGGCGACGACCACTCGGGCATCCGCATCCTCCCCGTCGACGCCCCGCTCGGGGTGCCCTACGGGACGGCGCTGGGCATCACCCCCGACGTGCTGATCGACTGCGACGTGACGCGCAACCGACCCGACTGCTGGGGCTACGTCGGCGTCGCCCGGGACCTCGCCGCACGGATGGGGGTCGAGTTCCGACCGCCCACGCCGTCGTTCCCGGCGACGGGTGAGCCTCGCTCGGCTCCCGTCGACCTCGTCGACGGTGACCGCTGCGCCCGATTCACCTCGACGGTGCTGTCGGGGGTGCGCGTGGGGCCGGGAGCGGAGTGGATGCAGCGTCGGCTGGCGGCGGCGGGGATGCGCCCGATCAGCAACGTCGTGGACGTCAGCAACCACGTCATGCTCGAGCTGAACCAGCCGAACCACGCCTACGACCTCGACGCGCTCGGGGGCGGGGGGTTCCGCGTCCGCGTCGCGCGCCCCGGTGAGCGCCTGACGACCCTCGACGGCGAGGACCGCGCGTTCGACACCGACGACCTGCTGATCTGCGACGCCGCCGATGCCCCGGTCGGCGTCGGCGGGGTGATGGGCGGGCTGGACTCGGAGATCTCCGACGAGACGACCACGGTGGCGCTCGAGGTGGCCTGGTTCGAGCCGGTCGGGATCGGACGCACGGTGGTGCGCACCGGTCTGCGCTCCGAGGCCTCGCAGCGCTTCGAGCGCGGCGTCGACCCGTACGGCGTTCCCGACGCGGTCGCCCGGTTCGCCGAGCTGCTCGCCGAGACCTGCCCCGACCTGGTCGTCCACGAGGGCGCGGTCGACGAACGCAGCGATCACCTCCCCGCTCAGGAGCGCACCGTCGAGGTGCGCCTCGCGAACGTCAACCGGATCCTCGGCACCGAGATGGTCGCGGACGACCTGCCCCGCCTGCTCGAGCCGATCGGGTTCACGGTGTCGGGCACCGGTGACGTCCGAGACGTCGCGCTGCCGAGCTGGCGGCCCGATTCGACGGCCGAGATCGACGTGATCGAGGAGATCGCCCGCCACCACGGCTACGACCGCATCGGGCGCTCCGTACCGACCTCGCCCGGCACCGGTGGGCTCACCGTCCGCCAGCAGCGTCGACGCCTCCTGCGCCAGGTGCTGCTCGGGCTCGGGATCTCCGAGGCGATGCCGAACCCGTTCCTCGCCCCCGACACCCTCGAGCGCGCCGGGTTGGCGGGCGAGGCCATCGCGATCACGAACCCGCTGGTGGCCGACGAGAGCGTGCTGCGCACCTCGTTGCGCCCCGGGCTGCTGCGTGCGATCTCGTTCAACGAGTCGCACCGTCGCACCGGTGCGCGCCTGTTCGAGATCGGCCACGTCTACCCGCCCGGTGACGGCGTGCTCCCGGCCGAGCACGAGGCGTTGACCGTCGTGCTGGCGGGGGAGGAGGCACCCGCGGCGATGGGGGTGTGGCGAGAGCTCACCTCGGCGCTCGGCGGTGGTGCGCGCATCGCCCAGGACCGGGTGCCGCCCGGTCTCCACCCGACCCGCTCCGCGACCCTCCAGGCGGGCAGGGATGGGCTGGGAGCGGTCGGCGAGGTGGCGCCGGAGGTGCTCGAGGCGTTCGACGTCGCCGCACGGGTCGCCATCCTCGAGGTCGACCTCGACCAGTTCCTCGCCCGCGAGCCCAAGCCCGCGCAGTGGAGGCCGACCAGCCGGTACCCGTCGAGCGATCTCGACCTGTCGTTCCGACTGGACGACGCGGTGACCGCGGAGAAGCTGGAGAAGGCGATCCGCCAGGGCGCCGGGCGCCACCTCGTCGACCTGCGCCTGTTCGACGTGTACCGGTCGGACCGGACGTCCGGGACGCGCTCGCTCGGGTACCGGCTGCGCCTGCAGGCCGACGATCGCAACCTCACCGAGGCCGACGTCGCCGACGTGCGGCGGTCGGTCGAGGCCGCAGCGACCCGGCTGGGCGCCGAGCTGCGGGGCTGAGCACGGGTCGTGGTCGCACCCGGTGAGACGGACCTCGACGTGATGCTCGCGTCGCTCGACGTGGAGCGGCGAGCCGACGCGTACACCTACGTCGAGGTCGAGTCGCCGTCGCCCGACCAGCTCGCTCGGGCTGCTGCCGTCGTCGACGAGGGGTCGTCGACCACGCTCGTGGTGAGGGTCGACGAGGCTCGCGAGGCGGGGTTCGAGATCGTGGTCGAGCTGGCGTGGTTGACGTTGACCGTGAACTCCAGCCTGGAGGCGGTCGGGCTGACCGCCGCGGTCAGCGATCGACTCACCCGGGCCGGGATCTCGTGCAACGTTCTCGCCGGGTACCGCCACGATCACCTCCTCGTGCCGGTCGCTCGTGCCGGCGACGCGATCGCCGCTCTCCGCGAGCGCTGACGATCGGCTCGCGCGCGCTCGATCCGACGGGTGGAGCCTCGGTGAGCCGCTCCGCGATCGACGTCGCGGCGTTGCGAGGATCCCGTCCACGTGGCTGCGACGTCGGTGTGGGCACGAACACGGCGGTGCCGTCCGAGGTGCGCTCGTTCCGGGCGCGGGTGCCGACTCGGAGACGTGGAGACCGCGGGCCAGGGCGCCCTCCTCGGGTGATGGCGTCGATGTGGGCGGGGGGTGGTGTGGGCGGTGTCGAGGGCGGCGGCCACGGCGGAGCGGGTCGAGGCGCGAACGGCCGGTCGCCGCGACGATCGCGAGTGCTCAGGTCTGCCGGTCGCCGAGCGGATCCCAAGCCGACCGGCTGACGCCGATGTGCGCGCCCTCGAGCCGGCCTCCGCGTCCGTACGTTCCAGCCTCCTCGAGCGTGGGCGACACCGGGCGCACGGCGCTCAGCGCCCGGTCACGGACGAGATGAGCTCGGCTGTCGCCACCGGCTCGTCCCAGAGGGGGAAGTGGCCGCTGCGACCGAAGAGGTGGAAGTCGGCGTCGGGGAACGCCGACCGCGCCCGTTCGGCCTGTCGGCGGGGAGGGGTGACCCGGTCCCGCCCTCCCCAGGCGATCATCATCCGGTTCGCGGCCGTGCCGGCGGGCATCCCGCCCTGACGTGGCCCGTGGACGAGGTCGTGCAGCACCTCGGCGAACACCGAGGTGCCGGCGAACTTGCGCAACTCGGCCAGGGCGAACTCGTGGCTCAGGCGCCACGGCCGTGCCGACAGCTGCACCAGCAGGGCTGACCTGGTCACGGGGTTGGATGTGAGGGTGGGAAGGAAGCGGTCCAGAGCGCCGACGGCGCGGACGCTCGTACCCAGCGTCCATCCCACGTAGCGGGCGCCGGCGTTCGACCAGAACCCGCCGGGGTCGAGCGCGACGACCGCCCCGCCGTGGCCCCGCCTGGCCAGCTCGAGCACGAGGCGGGCGCCGACGGAGCTGCCGACCAGATCCGCGTCGGTCAGCCCGGAGTCGGTGAGGAACTCGCCGAGTGCGTCCGCGAAGGTGGCGATGGTGTTGACCTCGAGGGGCGGTGTGTCGCCGTGGCCCGGGAGGTCCACGGCGACGACCTCGCGCTCCGCGACCAGGAGATCCGCGACCGGGCGCCACGACCCCGAGTCCGATCCGAGGCCGTGCACCAGCACCAGCGGCCGTCCCTGGCCTTCACGAACGACGTGCACGATCCACAGTCTTCTCACGTCGAGGCCGGCCCCAAACGTCGGCGCCCGGCACCGGGTGGTCGGTGGGCGCGGGTGGGCGTAGGGTTCGCCGATGGCTCGGTTGACGCTCGTCCGCCACGGGGAGGCCGAAGCCGGGTGGGACGACGCGGACGACCCCGGCCTGTCCGAGCTCGGGCACCGTCAGGCCGAAGCCGTCGCCGAACTGCTCGCTGCGCACGGCCCGCTGCCGATCCTGGTGTCGCCGAAGCGCCGCTGCCGCGAGACCGCGGCGCCGCTCGCCGAGGTGTGGTCGACCCAGGTGACGGTCGACGCCGCCGTCGGCGAGGTGCGCCACCCCGACGTCGCCGACCGGGGAGCGTGGTTGCGCGACCTGATGGCGGCCACGTGGAGCGACGCCGATGCGGACGCCCGCGCGTGGGCCGACGCGGTGGTCGAGCGGCTGGTGGCGATCGACGTCGACACGGTGGTGATGAGCCACTTCGTCGCGATCAACGTCGCGATCGGTCGCGCGACCGGGGTCGACGACGTGCTGTGCGTGCGCGTCGGCAACTGCTCGCGCACGGTCCTCGACACCGGCGGGGGGCGGCTCACGCTGGTCGTGCCCCCGAGCGCGGACGACGACACGACCGTCCTCTAGGGCGCGGCCGGTCCGTCCCGGTCGCCGTCAGTTCCAGCTGAGGTCGTCGGGGGCGAGCGCGAGCCAGGCGAGGCGGCCGGGCTGGCGGCGCAGCACCGTGTGCCACAGCTCGTCGGGTCGGTCGGAGAACACGTCGCCGATCTCGGCGTCGAGCACCAGCCACGCCCCCTGGGCGATCTCCAGCTCGAGCTGACCGGCGCCCCACCCCGCGTACCCGCGGAACACCCGCACGGCGTCGACGTGGGCGGCGACGAGCGCGGGGTCGGCCGACAGGTCGGTCGAGGCGATGACCCCGCTGATCCGGGTGAGGTGCTCGACCTCGTCGTCGCCGGGGGCCTTCGTCGTCGCGAGCCCGATCATCGCGTTGGTCTCGACCGGGCCGCCCTCGAAGATCGCCGACGGCGCGCTCTGCAGCTCGATCCAACGATCCAGCGGGCTCTCGAGGGCGCTCTCCGTCGGCCGGTTGATGACCAACCCGATCGCGCCGTCCTCGTGGTGCTCGAGGACGTAGATCACCGAGCGATCGAAGTTCGGATCGTCGAGCGGCGGGGTGGCGAGCAGCAGCCGACCCTTCGTCTGTGGCGAGGTCCCGAACACCCCGACAGTCTGGCCCGTCCTCCCGTCCGGTCCTCCGCGCGCACCTCGCTCGATGTCCGCAGCGACCCGCGCCCGCCTGTCGTGTCGGTCGGACGACCGTTAGCGTGAGCAGATCGTGGTGAGATCGTGGTGAGATCGTGGTGGTGAGATGGTGGTGAGATCGTGGTGAGCCGAGCGCTGCGCGACGGTGGGAGGGCGATCGTGGTCATCGTCGTCGCCTCGATCCTGGCCGTGGCGATCCTGCTGCTCCTCGTCTCGCGGGCGTTCGACTTCGCCTTCCCGTTCACCACCGACGAGGTCGACCGGTCGTCGCCGCCCCTGCTCACCGAGCTCTCCGATCTCGCCGAGCTGCGTGCCGCCGAGGCCCGGTTCCAGGTCGTCATCGACTCCGAGGACGACGTCCGCTTCGTCCCCGACTTCATCGCCGGCGAACGGGTGCAGTACCTGGCCGTGGGCAGCATCGACGCGACGGTCGACTTCTCCGATCTCACCGAGGACTCGATCGAGTACGACGAGGAGTCGGGCACGGCCGTCGTCCGCCTCCCGGCGCCGACGATCGGTCAGCCGGTGATCGACTTCGAGAACTCCGGGGTGATGAACCGCGACCGCGGCATCCTCGACCGCCTCGGCGGTGCCTTCGTCGACAGCCCGACCGGTGAGGAGGACCTGATCGTGGCGGCGAGCGAGCGGATGGTCGAGTCGGTGCCCGAGAGCGACCTGCTCGAGCGGGCGGAGCGCAACACCGAGGAGACCCTGACGACCCTGCTGTCGGGCGTCGGGGTCGAGTCCGTCGACGTGATCTTCGAGGAGCCCTCGAACCTCTGATCACGTGATCGGGGCTCGTCGGGCGCGAGGGCGTCGCCGAACGTTGTTGCATGATCATCCACGTTGTCGTATGGTCATGCAGCTATGAGCGAGCAGGCCCTCCGGGCGGGGATCGTCGGAGCCTCCGGCTACACGGGGGTCGAGCTGCTCCGCCTCCTCCACTCCCATCCCGGGATCGACCTCGCGGTCGCCACCGGGGACTCGCTCGCCGGGACGCGCGCCGCGGACGTCCACCCGTCGCTGTCGACCGCCTACCCCGACCTCGTCTTCTCGGCGGTCGATCTCGACGAGCTGCTCGAGCTCGACGTGGTGTTCCTCGGCCTGCCGCACGCCGCGTCGATGGAGATCGCCCCCCGCCTCGTCGGACGGGTGTCCGCCGTCGTCGATCTGTCGGCCGCGTTCCGCCTCAAGGACGCGACCGCCTACCCGACCCACTACGGCTTCGAGCACACCGAACCCGAGCTCCTCGCGTCGGCCGTCTTCGGGCTCCCCGAGCTGCACCGCGCCGAGCTGGAGGGGGCACGCCTGATCGCCACCCCGGGGTGCCACGTCACCGCGGCGACCCTCGCGCTGCGGCCTCTCGTGGCCGCCGGGTTGGTCGAGCCCGACGGGATCGTCGTCAACAACGTCACCGGGATCACCGGTGCCGGCCGCACCCCGTCCGACACCAACGTGTTCTCCAACATCGATTCGAACGTCGTGGCGTACGGCCTGCTCGGGCACCGGCACACCCCGGAGATGGAGCAGGAGATCGGCGCCAGGGTGAGCTTCACCCCGCACCTCGTGCCGATGAGCCGGGGGATCCTGTCCACCTGCGCCGCCCGCCCGACCGCGGGGTGCAGCGCTGACGCCCTCGAACGTGCGCTGCTCGACGCCTACGCCGACGAGCCGTTCACCACGGTCGTCGAGGCGCCGCCGGCGACCAAGTCGGTCCTCGGCTCGAACGCCGCCCACGTCGGCGTCCGCTTCGACGAGCGCACCTCGACGGTCATCGCGATGTGCGCGATCGACAACCTGACGAAGGGCGCGTCCGGCGGCGCGCTGCAGGCCGCGAACGTGGCGCTCGGCCTCGACGAGACCGCCGGTCTGGCCTCGATCGGCCTGGCCCCGTGAGCGCCCTCGACGCCGCCGGCCAGCGCGCCGAGACCCTGGTCGAGGCGCTGCCCTACATCCGTCGCTTCTCCGGCAAGACGGTCGTCGTGAAGTACGGGGGCAACGCCCTCGCCGGCACCTCCGACCACGACGCCCTCGCCCTGTTCGCCGAGGACATCGTGATGATGCGCCTGGTGGGGATGCGGCCGGTCGTCGTCCACGGCGGCGGGCCCCAGATCTCGGCGCTGATGAGCCGGCTCGGCAAGTCCACCGAGTTCGTCGACGGCCTGCGCGTCACCGACGCCGAGACGGTCGGGATCGCGCGCATGGTGCTCAAGGGCCAGGTCAACCCCCAGCTCGTCGCCGCGATCAACGTCCACGGCAACTACGCGGTCGGCGTGTCGGGGGTCGACGGGGGCCTGATCCGCGCCGAGATGCGCGACCCCCGCCTCGGCTTCGTCGGCGACGTGACGGCGATCAACCCCGGCGTCGTCGAGGGGCTGCTCGACGACGAGTTCGTCCCCGTGATCGCGACGATCGGGTCGGACGCGACGGGCCAGGCGTTCAACATCAACGCCGACACGGTCGCCGGTCGGATCGCCGAGGCGCTCGGGGCGGAGAAGCTCGTGTACCTCACCGACATCGAGGGCCTGCGGTCCCGGGTCGAGGATCCCGGCAGCCTGATCCGCCAGACCACCGCCGCCCACCTCGACGAGCTCGTCGCCGACGGCACGATCGGAGGGGGGATGATTCCGAAGGTGGCGAGCTGCCAGCACGCGGTGCGCAACGGCGTCCGCCGCGCGCACATCCTCGACGGTCGCATCGCGCACGTCCTGCTCCTCGAGCTGTTCACCGACGACGGGATCGGCACGATGGTCGTCGCCGACGACGATGCCGACGACGTCGACGACACCGCTCACGAGACGACCGCCCGAGCCCGTGCGCCGAGCGACGTCGCGTCGCCCGACCCGACGCCGTCCTGATCCGCTCGGGACGACGACGCGCCCGCCGGTCACCCGTCCGCCGGAGCACGATCCGCCACGTCGCCCGCCCGCCCACCCGCCGCCCATCCGACCCACGCCAGCGAGGCCGCCCCGATGTCCACCTCACCGTCCCACTCGTTCCACCACGCGCCGATGGACCACTGCCCGTTCATGCCGGTGTTCGGGCCGCCGCCGATCATGTTCGACCGCGGCGTCGGCACCGAGCTGTGGGATTCCGACGGCAAGCGCTACCTCGACTTCCTCACCGGGCTCGCCGTCGTGTCGGTCGGACACTCGAACCCCACCGTCGCCGAGGCGATCGCGGATCAGGCCGAGCAGCTGATGCACGTCTCGAACTTCTTCGCCAACCCGGTCGCGACCGAGGCCGCGGTGAAGATCAACGGGCTGCTGCGCGACGCCACCGGCCACGCCGGGCAGGTGTTCTTCACCAACTCGGGAGCCGAGTCCAACGAGTGCGCGCTCAAGCTCGCCCGCAAGCACGGCGGGCGGGGTCGCCACACCGTCGTCAGCGCCCTCGCCAGCTTCCACGGCCGCACGCTCGCGACCCTCGCCGCCACCGGCCAGCCGACGAAGCACGAGCCGTTCCAGCCGATGCCCGAGGGCTTCCGCCACGTCCCCTACGGTGACATCGACGAGATGCGGTCCGCCGTCGACGGCTCCGTCGCCGCCGTGATCATCGAGGCGATCCAGGGGGAGGGAGGGGTCCACCCGGCCGGCGTCGAGCACCTGCGCGCCGTGCGCGAGCTGTGCGACGACGTGGGTGCGCTGCTCATCCTCGACGAGGTGCAGACCGGGTTCGGCCGCACCGGTCGCTGGTTCGGCTTCGAGCACGCGGACATCGCCCCCGACGTCGTCACGATGGCCAAGGCGATGGGCAACGGGATGCCGGTCGGTGCGTGCTGGGCGCGTGCCGACGTCGCCGCCGCCTTCGAACCCGGTGATCACGGCAGCACCTACTCGGGGACCGCGATCGCGTGCGCGGCGGTCAACGCCACGATCGACGAGATGCAGCGCATCGACGCACCGCGTCGCGCGACCGAGCAGGGGGCCCGGCTCGTGCGCGCCCTCGAGGGCGTGGCCGGCGTGACCGGGGTGCGCGGGAGCGGGCTGATGCTCGGTGTCGAGCTCGCCGACGGCCTCGACGCGAAGCGTGCCTACCTCGACCTGCTCGACGCCGGCCTCGTGGTGAACGCGATCGACCCGACCACCATCCGGCTCCTGCCGCCGTTGACCGTGTCCGACGACGAGATCGACGAGGCGGTCGAGATGATCGCCGACGCGCTCGCCGACCAGCGCGAGGACCTGGCCTCGTGACGCGGCACCTGCTCGACGTCACCGACGTCACCGCCGCCGAGGTGCGCGAGATCCTCGACCTCGCGGAGACCCCGATCGACGCGCTCGGCCGGCCGCTCGCCGACCAGGGCGCGGCGCTCGTGTTCGAGAAGCCGTCCAACCGCACGCGCCACTCGATGGAGATGGCGGTCGTCCAGCTCGGCGGGCACCCCGTGCACACCCGTGGCGAGGAGGTCGGCTTCGACGTGCGCGAACCGGTCGAGGACGTGGTGCGCATCCTCGCCGGCTACCACGCCGTGATCGCGGCGCGGGTGTTCGACCACACGGTGCTCACCCGTGCCGCCGCGGCGCTCGACGACGGCGGCCACGGCGCGACCGCGCACGTGGTGAACATGCTCTCCGACGTGTCGCACCCGCTGCAGGCGTTCGCCGATGCGCTCACCATGCGCCAGCGGCTCGGGGAGCTGCGGGGCAGGACCGTCGCGTACGTCGGCGACTACGCCAACGTCGCGCGCTCGCTCGCGGAGATCTCGCTCCTGCTCGGGATGCGGGTGCGCCTCGCGGCGCCACCCGGCTACGACGCCGACGACGCCGAGCTCGATCGGCTCGCGATGATCGGCGGCGGAGACGTGGTGCAGTTCACCCGCCCCCACGACGCGATCGTCGGCGCCGACGCCGTGCACACCGACACCTGGGTGTCGATGGGCCAGGAGGCCGACGCCGAGGTGCGTCGGCGCGCCTTCGACGGGTGGACGGTCGACGCCGAGATGATGGGCGCGGCGTCGGCGGACGCGGTGTTCATGCACTGCCTGCCGGCCTACCGCGGCTTCGAGGTGTCGGCCGACGTGATCGACGGGGAGCGCTCGGCGGTGTTCCAGCAGGGCCACAACCGGATGCACGCGGCACGGGCCGTGCTCGCCTTCCTCCTGCGCGACGGCTCCGGTGCCGAGGTCGCGGCGTGAGCGCGAAGGTGCAGCGCCAGAGCGCGATCGCGCGGATCGTCGGCGACCACGAGGTCACCAGCCAGCCCCAGCTCATCGAGCTGCTCGCGGCGGAGGGCCTCGAGGCCACCCAGGCGACGGTGTCGCGCGACCTCGACGACATCGGCGCGGTCAAGGTGCGCGTCGCGAGCGGCAACACCGTCTACGCGATCCCCGAGTTCGCCCCCGACCGCCTCGCCCCCCTCGATCAGCTCCGCCGGGTGATGGGGGAGTGGGTGGCGGAGGTCGCGTGCTCGGGCAACCTGGTGGTGCTGCGCACCCCGCCCGGGTGCGCCCACGTCGTCGCCTCCGCGCTGGATCGCGGCCGGGTGGAGGGCATGATCGGGACCGTCGCCGGTGACGACACGCTGGTGTGCATCTCGGCGGACCTCGACGGATCCGCGCTGGCCTCCGACCTGCGCGACCTCGCGGGGATCGACTGACGCCCCGCCACCGGCGCGGGAGGAGAGGAACCGATGGATCTCGACGACGAGCACGAGTTCGCACGCGACGCGCACCTGCCGCCCCAGGCCACGACGCTGTGGCACGGGAGGTTCACCGGCGGGCCGTCGGAGTCGCTGCTCGCCTACACGGTGAGCCTGCCCTACGACCAGCGGATGTGGAGCGACGACATCGCCGGGTCGTGCGCCCACGTGCGGATGCTGGCTCGCGTCGGTCTGCTCGACGGCGCGGAGCGCGACGCGATCCTCGCGGCGCTCGATGCGGTCGGCGCCGAGATGGCATCGGGGTCGTTCGCGTTCGTCGAGAGCGACGAGGACATCCACACCGCGATCGAGCGGCGGGTGACCGAGATCGCCGGCGCCGCCGGCGGCAAGCTGCACACCGCGCGCAGCCGCAACGACCAGGTCGCGACCGCGCTGCGCCTGTGGTGCAAGCGCGAGCTGGGCGACGTCGCCGTCCGCCTGGTCGAGATGCAGGAGGCGCTGCTCGACCAGGCGATCGGCGCGGGCGACGCCTACCTGCCCGGCTACACCCACCTCCAGCGGGCGCAGCCGGTGCTGCTCTCGCACCACCTGATGGCCCACGGCTGGGCGCTCGGGCGTGACGTGTCCCGACTCGTCGACGCGCTGCGACGCCTCGACGTGTCGCCGCTCGGAGCGGGCGCCCTCGCCGGGTCGTCGCTGCCGATCGACCCGGTCGGGACCGCACGCGACCTCGGCTTCGCGAAGGCGTTCGACAACAGCCTCGACGCGGTCAGCGATCGGGACTTCGTCGCCGAGGCGGTGTTCGACCTGGCGATGATCGGCATCCACCTGTCGCGCATCGGCGAGGAGTGGGTGCTGTGGACGTCGGGGGAGTTCGGCTTCGCCCGCCTCGACGACGGCTACGCGACCGGGTCGTCGATGCTCCCGCAGAAGAAGAACCCCGACATCGCCGAGCTGGCGCGGGGCAAGAGCGGACGCCTGATCGGCAACCTGACGGGGCTGCTCTCCACCCTCAAGGGCCTGCCGATGGCGTACAACCGCGACCTGCAGGAGGACAAGGAGCCGCTGTTCGACTCGGTCGAGCAGGTGACCCTCGCCGTGGCGGCGCTGACCGGGATGATCGCGACGGCGACCTTCGACACCGGACGCATGGCGGCGGCGGCGGACGAGGAGTCGATGGCCGCGACCGACCTCGCCGAGTTCCTCGTTCGTGGGGGGACGCCGTTCCGCGAGGCCCACGCGATCGTCGGTGCCCACGTGCAGGCGAACCTGGCGGGGAAGGGGTCGCTCGCCGACCTGGTCCGCGCCGACGAGCGCCTCGGTGCCGAGGCCGCGGAGCTGGTCCGCCCGGGGGTGGGGGTGCGGATGCGCTCGTCGCGTGGCGGTGCGGGCCCCGCCGCGCGCGACGCCCAGATCGAGTCGTACCGGGCGATGCTCGCCGACGAGATCGGCACCCTGCGGACCCTGGTCGATCCGGGCTGACGGACGGCTCCGCACGGTGAGCGATCGCGACGACGGCGGCGTGCGCCGGCTCGGGCGCGCCTGGTTCGGCCGCGACGCCCCCGTCGTCGCCGCCGAGCTGCTGGGCAAGCTGATCGTCCACGAGCTGCCTGCCGGGGATGGCGGGCGTGCGGCGGGGCGCATCGTCGAGGTGGAGGCGTACACCGAGGACGACCCGGCGAGCCACACCCACCGGGGTCGCACGCCGCGCACCGAGGTGATGTTCGGGCCCCCGGCCCACCTCTACGTCTACCTGAGCTACGGCATCCACGCCTGCGCGAACGTGGTCACGGGGCCCGACGGCGACGGCCAGGCCGTGCTGCTGCGCGCGGTCGTGCCCGTCGAGGGAGTCGAGGCGATGCGCGCCCGGCGCGGCGGCCGTGGCGACCGCGCCCTCGCGGACGGGCCGGGGAAGCTGACCCAGGCGCTCGGGATCGAGCTGCGCCACGACGGCCACGACCTCGCCGGTGAGGGGTCGACGCTGTCGATCCTCGACGACGGCGTCGACCCACCGACGACCCCGGTGGTCGGCCCGCGCGTCGGCATCACGCGGGCGACGTCGACGCCGTGGCGGTTCCGGGTTCCGTCCGGGTGATCCGTCGGGCGACGACCAGCGGGCCGATGCCGACGGCGAGCGTCGACGCGACGACCACGATCACCACGGCGGGTCCGACGCGATCGACCAGGAGGCCCGTCGCGGCCGGGACCCCGATCGCTCCGACGTTCGCCGCGAGCAGCTGCCACCCGGCGACGCGCGATGCCAGACGGGTCCCGACGCGACCGGCCGTGCGTGCCGCCAGGGTCGGCACCACGGGAGCGACGCAGGTGCCCGCCGCCGTGGTCGCGACGACGACGAGACCGACCGGCGCGACCGACGCGGCGACGACGGCGGCGAGCGCGGCGACGACCAGCACCACCAGCCCGAGCCGATCGACGAGCGCCCGGAACGGACCCCAGGCGAGGCCGAGGCGGCCGGCCGTCGTGCCTGCCCAGTACCCCGACACCCCGATCGCGGCCGCGCCGTCGGAGATCGAGCGTGCCTCGGTGAGGTAGGTGAACCCCCAGTTGCCGAACGTCACCTCGGCGGCGACGAAGAGGGCGAACACGGTGAGCGACACGACGACGCCCGGTGCGGGCCGACCCCTCGCGGCGGCCGACCCGGCAGCTCGACCGCGGGTGGTGCGCCCGGGATCGGTCACCGATCCGCCCGCGTCGTGTCCGTGGTCGGCGTCGTCGCGCTTCTCCCGGTCGCCGTCGTCGGGCGGGAGCGGCCACGACCTGCGCACCGCGACGGCCGGGACGACGGCCGCGCCGGCGAGCATCGCGGCGAGGACGAACGACCACCGCCAATCGGGGACCACCGCCACGGCCAGCGGCCCGATCGTGGCGCCGACCCCGTACGCGCCGTGGATCAACCCGGAGTCGCCGACGTCGCCGAGCGTCGCCACGACACCCGCGCCGAGCGAGTCGAGCAGACCCGAGACCACCCCCACCCCGACGATCCCGACCAGGAAGGCGGCCCAGCGCGTCGCTCCCGCCACGACGAGGTCGGCGGCGATCAGGCACCCGAGCGAGGCGACGAACGCGGTCCCCACCCCGACGCGACGCCCCACGACCCGGCCCGATCCCGAGGTCGACATGCGGGCCAACCCGTAGACGAGCGAGACGAGGCCGAGGGTGCCGAGCGACTGCCCGAAGCGGTCGCGCACGTCGGGCCACACCACGCCGACCATCGCGATCGGCGCCGCGAACGAGCCGAAGGTGAGCGCCGCCGATCCGACCACCGCCCGGGGACGCCCGCCGGGGACGGGAGCGACCGACACGGCGAGGGACCGTACCGCCGCCGCGCGCCGCCCCGGACCCCGCCGCGTCGGTCCCGGTCGTCTACCGTTCGGGACGTGCAGGACTTCGCCGGTCGGATCGCCGTCGTCACGGGGGGTGGCACGGGGATGGGCCGCGAGCTCGTCGTGCAACTCGCCGAGGCGGGAGCGCACGTGTCGACGTGCGACCTGTCCGAGGAGGCGATGGCCGAGACCGCATCGCTCGCACGTGCGGCGGCTCCGGCCTCGGACGTGCGGATCTCCACCCACCGGTGCGACGTCTCGGACGAGGCGGCGATGGCGGTGTTCCGCGACGAGGTGCTCGACGCCCACGGCGGCGACCACGTGAACCTGCTGTTCAACAACGCCGGCCTGAGCGGCGGTGGATCGCTGTTCACCGACAGCCGCGACTCGTGGGACCGGTGCTTCGACGTGTGCTTCGGCGGGGTCCGGTGGGGGACGCTCGCCTTCCTCGACGCCCTCGTCGCGGCGGACGAGGCGCACATCGTCAACACCTCGAGCGTCAACGGCTTCTGGGCCTCGATCGGATCGGACCGCCCGCACACCGCGTACTCAGCCGCGAAGTTCGCGGTCAAGGGGTTCACCGAGGCGCTGATCACCGACCTCGCGGTCAACGCGCCGCACGTTCGGGCGTCGGTCGTGATGCCCGGCCACATCGGGACCTCGATCGTCGGCAACTCGGTCCGCTTCGGCCACCGGGACCTGACCCCCGAGGAGCGCGAGGCGGCGATCGCCGCCGACCGGATGTTCCACGACCTGGCTCCGATGAGCGCGGCCGCGGCCGCGACCGTGATCCTCGACGGGGTGCGCGCCGATCGGTGGCGCATCCTCGTCGGCGACGACGCCCACGCTCTCGACGCAGCCGTTCGGGCGAACCCCGAGACGGCCTACGACCCCGGCTTCGGCGACGTGCTGTTCGCCGAGATCCGCGCCGCCACCGAGGCGCTCGGCGAGGCCGCCGACGACGCCCTCGCCGACGGTTCGGCCGACGACGCCGCGCGAGACGGATCGTGAGCGCGCCGTGACGCCGGAACCGCTCAGGTTCGCCGTCGCACGTGCCGATGGACGGGAGTGACCGATCTGCGCCGTCCGGCATCCGTCCGTCCCTCCGACCCCGCCAGCGCGGAGCGAGCGGACGTGACCGGCCCGCCCGTCGACCGCGACCTGTGGCCGTCGCTCTTCGGCGAGATCCGTCCGCTGCTCCCCGGCAGCATCGAGGTCGCCGAGACCGACGACGTCTTGGAGTACGGGCACTTCGCGACCGGGATCTGCGTGTCGCTGCGCCTCGCGTCGGCGTGCGTCGTCGTCTCCGCGTCGTCCGAGCTCCTCGATCCGTCGTCGACGTCGGAGCTGATGAGCGAGGTCGCGCACCGCGTCGAGACGCTCGTCGAGCGCCCGGCCGAGCGGATCGACGCGCACTCCGCGGGATCGACGGGTGTCGACCACGCCTACGTCGTCGTCGGCGACGGTGGTGAGCGCCCCACCTCGTCACGCCCGGTGATGCTCGCCGCGCTGCCGTCGTACGACCGGCGCGGGGCGTCCGACACCGCCCCGGTCGGGCGCCGGCGCTGGTTCGGTCGCGACCGCCGCCGCTCCGGCTGAGCCACCGCGGTCAGAGACCTCCCCAGCGGGGCGGGCGCTTGGCCACGAACGCCTCGCGCGCCTCGGCCACGTCACCGGTCGACGAGCACATGATCTGGGTGCGGTTCTCGATGTCGAGGGCGTGGCGCAGCGACGGCGAGTCGATCGTCTGCCACATCGTCTCCTTGGTCATCCAGGTCGCGAACGGCGCGTTCGAGCGGATGAGCCGGGCGGTGTCGAGAGCCCGCTCGACCGGGTCGTCGTCGAGGGCGGAGAGCAACCCGATCCGGTCGGCCTCGTCGGCGTCGAAGATGCGCGCGGTGAGCAGCAGCTCGGCCGACCGGGACGCTCCGACCAGGCGCGGGAGGAAGTAGCTCGTGCCCATGTCGCAGTTGGACACGCCGATGCGCAGGAAGACCGCGCCGAAGGTCGCCGCCGGCGAAGCGGTGCGCACGTCGCACGCGAGCGCCATCGCGAAGCCGCCGCCGACGCACGGGCCGTCCACCGCGGCGATCCACGGCTTGCGCGAGCGGTGGATCCGCTCGTGGAGCGAGGCCAGGTGGTCCTGCCACATGAAGCCCGCGACCGTCGGGCGGACTCCCTCGGCACCGGGCGCGGCGCCCTGCTCCTGGAGGTCGAGACCGGCGCAGAACCCCCGTCCGGCGCCGGTGAGCACCACGGCGCGCAGCTCGCGGTCGAGGTCGACGGCATCGACGATGCGCTCGAGCTCGCCGATCATCGTCGCGTCGATCGCGTTCAGCCGGTCCGGGCGGTCGAGGGTGACGAGCGCGATGCCGTCGTCCACGTCGTCGACGACGACCCTCGTCAGGTCGTCGAGCCCGGCCGGATCGTCACGCAGCGCCATGCGGATCGACCGTAGCGAGGATCCGCCGGCTCAGCGCCAGTGGATCCAGTAGCCGTGGGGGTGGCAGGTGCCGAGGTGCTCGACGCGACGGGTCCCGTCGCGCCAGGTGACCCGGGTGAGCGCGGTCCGCTCGCGATCGCCGAGGTCCGTCGCGTGGGGCAGCTCGGGCGTCTGCGCCGGCGATTCGGCGAGCACCCACGTCAGGTCGATGTCGACGCCGATCCGGTCGAGCGCGCCGACGAACCCGATCCGTCGCGACGGGTCGAGGTAGCTGAGCACCCAGGTCGTGGTGACGACCGGGTGGCCTGCGTCGGCGACCGCCGCGACGACGGGGCCGAGGTCGTCGACGGCGTCGCCTCGCACGACCCGCGGCGGGTGCTCGCGTGCCACGGCGATGGCAGCGCGCAGGCGACGGGAGCGGTCGGCCTGATCCGGCCAGCAGCAGGCCTCGAGCCACCGGGCGTCGTCGGGGTCGGCGAGGTCGACGGGACGGCTGTCGATGCCGACGGCCGTCGCGACCCGCGGGACCTCGTCGACGTCGGGCCCGCCACCGCGGGTGGAGCACGGGATCTCGACCGGGGAGCGGCCGATCGGGGGTCGGTCGTCGAAGCGGTACGCGTAGCGGTCGAGGAGGGTGTTCAGCCCGGCGCTCGTGCCGACGTCGACGTGGCACAGCGCGCCGACGTCGGCGGCGATCGGCGCCATCGCCGCGACGAGGACGGCGCAGCGCCCCACCTCGTTCGTCTGCACCCGTCGCCCCCCGACCAGGTCGAGCACCGCGGCGGACCGCTCGCCGACGAAGGTCCGCAGCACCGGTGCGAGCTCGGGGTCAGCCGGGTCGCGCGGCGACTCGGTGAGGTTCGGGTACCAGGCCGCGAGGGGGTGGTGTGCGTCGCCGAGCACGAGGAAGTGGATCGCGGCCAGCAGCAGCACCGGGGTCCGCTGGCCGACGGGGGCGTGGCCGAGGAGCCCCGCGAGCGCGGCGTCGTCCGCGATCGCCGTGCTCAGCGCCGAGTTCAGCGGTGCGCGCGGCATCGAGGTCTCCGCGAGCGAGCGGAACCGGCGCACGAGCTCGGCGTCGTCCCAGGGGTCGCGCACGTCGCGACAGTAGCGTCGCTGCCCATGGCGCTCGTCGACGACGACCTGATCTCCGACCTCGAGGCGCGCGGCCTCGTCCACGACTCGACCGACCGCGAGCACCTGCGGGCCCGGGTCGCGGAGGGCCCGGTCGGCATCTACTACGGGTGCGATCCCACCGCGGACAGCCTGCACGTGGGCAACCTGATCGGTCTCGTGATGCTGCGCCGCTTCCAGGACGCCGGCCACCGGGCGATCGCGCTCGCCGGTGGCGCGACCGGGATGATCGGCGATCCCAGCGGACGCTCCGAGGAGCGCAACCTGCTCGACGACGCGACGCTCGACCGCAACGTCGCCGCGATCAAGGCCCAGATCGGGCGGGTCGTCGACCTCGACGACCCGGCCCGCGGCGTGCTGGTCGACAACCGCGACTGGACGCAGCCGATCACGATCCTCGACTTCCTGCGCGACGTCGGCAAGCACGTCACGGTGAACCAGATGCTCGCTCGCGAGAGCGTCAAGGTGCGCATCGCCTCCGAGCACGGCATCAGCTTCACCGAGTTCAGCTACATGCTGCTCCAGGCCAACGACTACCTGTGGCTGCACGACCACCTCGACTGCGTCGTGCAGGTCGGGGGGTCCGACCAGTGGGGCAACATCGTCTCCGGCGTCGACCTCGTGCGCCGGACCCGTCGCACGGCGGTCCACGCCTTCTCGTGGCCGCTGCTGACCGCGGCGGACGGCTCGAAGCTCGGCAAGACGACCGGGGCGCGCACCTGGCTCGACGCCGACCGCACGAGCCCGTACGCGCTCCGCCAGCACTGGATGCAGGTCGCGGACGACGACGTGCGTGCGCAGCTGCTGACCTTCTCGCTCCGCCCGGTGGCCGAGATCGAGGCGATCGTCGCCGAGCACCTCGAGGCGCCGCATCGACGGACGGCGCAGCGAACCCTGGCCGATGACGTCGTCGCCCTGGTGCACGGCGCACCGGCCGCGCGCGCGGCCACGGAGGCGGCCGACCTGCTGTTCACGTCCGACCCGACGGGCGCGTCCGAGCCGGCCCTCGAGACGCTGGCCGCGGAGATCGGGATCACGCGCGTCGAGCGGGCCGAGCTCGGCGATCCGGTCCCGCTGCTCGTCGAGACCGGGCTCGCGTCCTCCAACGGTGACGCGCGTCGCAGCCTCGAGCAGGGCGCGGTGGGCGTCAACGGCGACAAGATCGACGCGAACACCCTGCTCAGCGACCTGCAACCGCTCCACGGACGCTTCCTGCTGATGCGCAAGGGGAAGAAGGTCCACCACCTCGTCGAACTTTTTTCCTGAGCGGGTTGTGCGACCAGGGGTGCAGCAGTAACTTGGTTCTCCGCCTCACGGAGGGAGTTCCCACCGGAAAGGCGAGCGGCATCAACGCCCGCTGGAGACATCGTCCCAGCACCGAGCGCATGCCCGAGCTTCGGCTCCTTGAAAACGGAAGAGAAGACAGAACGCCAGTGCGGGCAGTCCGGTCGGCATCCCTCGGGGTGCTGCGAGAGACTGTCTGTCAATTTCGCTGTCGGCCTCCCAGCCGGCAGCAACACGGTAACCGGTCGGGCCCCTCGGGGTTCGACCTCAAAACAGCTGGACGCTCCACGCAACGGGATTTCCACCCGGTGGAGTGCTCATCTGACACTTCGTCGCCGAGTTCGCTCGGCCACGTTTTCGTTGGAGAGTTTGATCCTGGCTCAGGATGAACGCTGGCGGCGTGCTTAACACATGCAAGTCGAACGAAGTCCAAGGAGCTTGCTCCGGAAGACTTAGTGGCGAACGGGTGCGTAACACGTGAGAAACCTGCCCCGGACTTCGGGATAACAGTTGGAAACGACTGCTAATACCGGATACCACCGTCACCTCGCATGGGGAGACGATGAAAGGTCCGCCGGTCCGGGAGGGTCTCACGGCCTATCAGCTAGTTGGAGAGGTAACGGCTCACCAAGGCATCGACGGGTAGCTGGTCTGAGAGGATGATCAGCCACACTGGGACTGAGACACGGCCCAGACTCCTACGGGAGGCAGCAGTGGGGAATCTTGCACAATGGGCGCAAGCCTGATGCAGCAACGCCGCGTGCGGGAAGAAGGCCCTAGGGTTGTAAACCGCTTTCAGGAGGGAAGAAAATGACGGTACCTCCAGAAGAAGGTGCGGCCAACTACGTGCCAGCAGCCGCGGTAACACGTAGGCACCAAGCGTTATCCGGATTTATTGGGCGTAAAGAGCTCGTAGGCGGTTCAGTCAGTCGGGTGTGAAAACTCAAGGCTTAACCTTGAGAGGTCACTCGATACTACTGTGACTAGAGTGCGGTAGGGGAGCGGGGAATTCCTGGTGTAGCGGTGAAATGCGCAGATATCAGGAGGAACACCAGTGGCGAAGGCGCCGCTCTGGGCCGTAACTGACGCTGAGGAGCGAAAGCATGGGTAGCAAACAGGATTAGATACCCTGGTAGTCCATGCCGTAAACGTTGGGCACTAGGTGTGGGTCTCAACCAACGAGATCCGCGCCGTCGCTAACGCATTAAGTGCCCCGCCTGGGGAGTACGGTCGCAAGACTAAAACTCAAAGGAATTGACGGGGGCCCGCACAAGCAGCGGAGCGTGTTGCTTAATTCGATGCAACGCGAAGAACCTTACCTGGGTTTGACATGTAGGGAAAAGCTCTAGAGATAGGGTGTCCTTCGGGGCCTTACACAGGTGGTGCATGGCTGTCGTCAGCTCGTGTCGTGAGATGTTGGGTTAAGTCCCGCAACGAGCGCAACCCTTATCCTGTGTTGCCAGCAAGTAATGTTGGGGACTCGCAGGAGACTGCCGGGGTCAACTCGGAGGAAGGTGGGGATGACGTCAAGTCATCATGCCCCTTATGCCCAGGGCTGCAAACACGCTACAATGGCCGGTACAAAGGGCTGCGATCCCGTGAGGGTGAGCGAATCCCATCAAAGCCGGTCTCAGTTCGGATTGGAGTCTGCAACTCGACTCCATGAAGCCGGAGTTGCTAGTAATCCTGGATCAGCACGCCAGGGTGAATACGTTCCCGGGCCTTGTACACACCGCCCGTCACACCACGAAAGTCGGCAACACCCGAAGCCGGTGGCCCAACCCCTCGGGGAGGGAGCCGTCGAAGGTGGGGTCGGTGATTGGGGTGAAGTCGTAACAAGGTAGCCGTACCGGAAGGTGCGGCTGGATCACCTCCTTTCTAAGGAGTGCTTCGTCTGCCGATGATCAGCACGACGTCTGATCCGGTAGCACGACACACCTGTTGGTGCACTGGTGCGTCTGTCGAACGACCCGAGCACGGGTCGAGGGATTCGGTCCCTCCTCGTGCGACGACGTCCGACGGGCACCGTCTTCTCTTCCGTTTTGAGGGATTCGATCCTTCACGCCGCAGCGAGCGGCCTCGAGCTCCCACCGATCCACGTGATCGGTGGAGTGGCTCTGACGGCATCGCTGATCGGTGGCTCCTTGAGAACTGCAGAGCAAGCACGAGCATCTTTATTGGCCGGCCCGTACGGGTCGGCCCGTAACAACGAGGCGTCTTCGGACGTCTCGCCGAACGAGAAGATAGATCTTGTTCTTTCCAAGCTACAAAGAGCCAACGGTGGATGCCTTGGCACCAAGAACCGATGAAGGACGTGAGTGACTGCGAAAAGCTACGGGGAGCCGTCGACTAGGCCCTGATCCGTAGATGTCCGAATGGGGAAACCCACCACTCGTCATGGAGTGGTACCGCTGTCTGAACACATAGGGCAGCAGGAGGGAACCGGGGGAATTGAAACATCTCAGTACCCCGAGGAAAGGAAAGCAACCGCGACACCCTGAGTAGCGGCGAGCGAAATGGGTAGAGACTAAACCGTGCCAGTGCCAAGCCTGAAGGCGTTGCTGGTGCGGGGTCGAGGGACCAGGAGATACTGCTTCAGAAGTATCACGGGTTACAAGTGCTGCATAGGAGAACGGATCAGGAAAGGTCCGGCCGGAGTGGGTAACAGCCCCGTATCCGAAATGCACGTACTACCCGCCTGTCATCCCAAGTAACGCCGGAACCGTGAAAGCCGGCGTGAATCTGTGGGGACCACCCCATAAGTCTAAGTATTCCTTGGTGACCGATAGTGAACCAGTACCGTGAGGGAAAGGTGAAAAGTACCCCGGGAGGGGAGTGAAATAGTACCTGAAACCGTTGGTTTACAAACAGTCAGAGCGTCGTCGTACTCTTCGGAGTGCGATCGCGATGGCGTGCCTTTTGAAGAATGAGCCTGCGAGTTACGGTGTGTGGCAAGGTTAACCAGAGATGGGAAGCCGGAGCGAAAGCGAGTCTGAATAGGGCGTGAAGTCGCATGCTGTAGACCCGAAGCCAAGTGATCTATCCATGGCCAGGTTGAAGCGGAGGTAAGACTCCGTGGAGGACCGAACCCACGTAAGTTAAAAATTGCGGGGATGAGCTGTGGATAGGGGTGAAAGGCTAATCAAACTTGGCGATAGCTGGTTCTCCTCGAAATGCATTTAGGTGCAGCGTTGCGTGTTCAGTACCGGAGGTAGAGCACTGATTGGGTAAGGGGGCCCACAAGCTTACCAACCCCAGTCAAACTCCGAATGCCGGTACTCCAGAGCGCAGCAGTGAGACCGCGGGGGATGAGCTCCGCTGGTCGAAAGGGAAACAGCCCAGATCATCAGCTAAGGCCCCTAATTCAGGACTAAGTGGAAAACGATGTGGGATTGCACAGACAGCCAGGAGGTTGGCTTAGAAGCAGCCACCCTTGAAAGAGTGCGTAATAGCTCACTGGTCGAGTGATCCTGCGCGGACAATGTAACGGGGCTCAAGTCCTGAGCCGAAGCTATGGGTTCGTACGTTCCTTCGGGACCGTACGAGCGGTAGAGGAGCGTCGATGCAGCTGAGAAGCGGATCCGTGAGGGCACGTGGAGCGGCATCGAGTGAGAATGCAGGCATGAGTAGCGAGAGAGGGGTGAGAAACCCCTCCGCCGAAAGCCCAAGGGTTCCTGGGGAAGGCTAATCCCCCCAGGGTGAGTCGGGAGCTAACACGAGGCCGAGAGGCGTAGTGGATGCACAACTGGTTGATATTCCAGTACCACCGTGACCGCGCCAGGTCCAAGAGTGGCAACGTTGGGGCTGTTCACCTTCGGGTGAGCGAACCGACCGAGCCGCTGGCGGATAGCTGACGGGGGACGCAGGAGGATAGATGAACCCGGGCAATGGTTGTCCCGGGGTAAGCGTGTAGGTGGATCCTTTTGAGAGATCGGATCTCAACACTGAGACGCGATGCCGAGCGACATACTGCGAAGTCATCGATTCCATGCTGCCAAGAAAAGCCCAGCAGTGAGCTGTCACGGTGCCCGTACCCCATACCGACACAGGTGGGCGGGTAGAGAATACCAAGGCGAGCGGGAGAACTGTGGTTAAGGAACTCGGCAAATTGCCTCCGTAACTTCGGAAGAAGGAGGACCCTCTCTGGTGACGACACTTGCTGTCCGAGCTGAGGAGGGTGGCACAGACCAGGGGGTAGCGACTGTTTACCAAAAACACAGCAGGGTGCGAAGCCGTAAGGCGATGTATACCCTGTGACGCCTGCCCAATGCTTGAAGGTCACGGGGAACGGTTAGCTCTTCGGAGCGAAGCTGTGAACCTAAGCCCAAGTGAATGGCGGCCGTAACTATAACGGTCCTAAGGTAGCGAAATTCCTTGTCGGGTAAGTTCCGACCTGCACGAATGGCGTAACGACTTCCCCACTGTCTCAACCACAGACCCGGCGAAATTGAAGTACGAGTAAAGATGCTCGTTAGTTGCGGAAGGACGGAAAGACCCCGTGAACCTTTACTATAACTTGGTATTGAGATTTGACCTGCATTGTGTAGGATAGGTGGGAGACTTGGAAGCATTGGCGCCAGCCCGTGTGGAGTCGCTGTTGAAATACCACCCTGTGTATGTTGAATCTCTCACCTCGATCCGTGATCCGGATCAGGGACAGTTCCAGGCGGGTAGTTTGACTGGGGCGGTCGCCTCCTAAATTGTAACGGAGGCGCCCAAAGGTTCCCTCAGGCTGGTTGGCAATCAGCCGTCGAGTGCAATGGCACAAGGGAGCTTGACTGCGAGACCTACAAGTCGAGCAGGTACGAAAGTAGGGCATAGTGACCCGGCCATCACGTGTGGAAGTGTGGTCGCTCAACGGATAAAAGGTACTCCGGGGATAACAGGCTAATCTTTCCCAAGAGTCCATATCGACGGAAAGGTTTGGCACCTCGATGTCGGCTCATCGCATCCTGGGGCTGAAGCAGGTCCCAAGGGTTGGGCTGTTCGCCCATTAAAGCGGTACGCGAGCTGGGTTCAGAACGTCGTGAGACAGTTCGGTCCCTATCCTCCGCAACCGAAGGAACATTGACACCGGCTGTCCTTAGTACGAGAGGACCGGGACGGACGTAGCTCTAGTGTGTCTGTTGTCTCGCCAGAGGCATCGCAGATTTGCCACCTACGGAAGGGATAACCGCTGAAAGCATCTAAGTGGGAAACCCGGGTGAAGATGAGTGTTCCCATACGGTAAACGTAGTAAGGCCCGTGACGAGACCATCACGTTGATAGGCCGGAGGTGTAAGCGTGGCAACACGCTCAGCCGACCGGTACTAATCGGCCGAGGGCTTGGTTTGAACAATGCTCGTGCTTGCTCTGGAGTCATCAGGGAGTCATCCCTTTGACAACTGATTTGGGTGACCATAGCGACAGGGTCACACCCGTTCCCATCCCGAACACGGAAGTTAAGCCTGTCAGCGCCGATGGTACTTGGGGGTAGACCCCCTGGGAGAGTAGGACGTCGCCCGATCTCGACTCGAGAGCCCCACCTGACCCGTCGGTCAGGTGGGGCTTTCGTCGTTCTCGGCGCACGTGGCGAGTGGCGGCCCCTAGCCTTGACCGCCATGTCTGCAGAGCGCTCCGATCGTCCGTCGTCCGGTGGACGGGGAGGCGGATCGCGCGGGTCGTCCGGTGGTGGCCGCTCGAGCTCCGGGCGAGGCCGGTCCGATGGCCGTCGGCCCGGATCGGGCTCCCCGGGAGGAGCCGGGCGGGATCGAGATCGGTCGGGCCGGCGGCCCGATGGCCGTGACGGGTCGCGCGACTCCTCGGGAGGCGCCGGCGGCCGCAGCTCCGGTGGCGGTCGGCCCGACGGGCGGTCGCGCACCGGCGGGAGGCCGGGCGGAGCTGGCCGCGACGGTCGGTCGCGACCCGGTGATCGCTCCCGCAGCCGCGGCGACAAGTTCTCGCCCAAGTGGAAGGACACGGTCGACGCCCCCCAGACCGAGGCGCAGCGCCGGGCGGCCGAGGTCGACCGGCGGCGCGGGCCGCGCCCGCCCGCCGACCCCGATCGCGATCGCCGGTGGGCCGCCGAACGGGTCACCGAGCAGTGGGTCGACGAGGGTTCCGTGCGTGACGTGGCGTCGGCGGCGGCCGAGCGCGCCGCCACCGCTCCCGTCGAACGGCGCGAGCCGCGCCCGCTCGACCCCGACATCGGTGCCGAGCTCGTCGACGCCCTCGGCACCCAGCGCGGTGCGCGCCTGTCGGAGCGGCTCGCCCAGGCGTCGGAGGCGCTCGACCGCGAGCGCTTCGACGAAGCGCGCCGGCTGGCCGCCGCGATCGCCAAGGAGGCGCCGATGGTGTCGGCGGTCCAGGAGGTCCTCGGTCTCGCTTCGTATCGCCTGGGCCGGTTCAAGCCGGCTGTCGCCGCGCTGCAGAAGGCGCAGGAGCTCAACGAGAACCCCGCCCTGCTCCCGGTGATCGCCGATGCCTACCGGGGTCTGCGACGCTGGACGGCCGTCGAGCGCGTGTGGGACGAGATCAAGGCGGCCTCGCCCGCCCAGGACGTCATGGCCGAGGGGCGGATCGTGATGGCCAACTCACTCGCCGATCGCGGTGACGTCACGGGGGCGATCGCGCTCATGGAGGACGGCCGCACGCCGCCCAAGCGCGTGCGCGACCACCACCTGCGGGAGTGGTACGTGCTCGGTGACCTGCACGATCGCGCCGGTGACACGATCGCCGCGCGGCGGTGGTTCGGGGCGATCGCGCAGACCGCTCCCGACTTCGTCGACGTCGCCGAGCGGCTCCGGGGTCTCGGGCGGTGAGGGCCTCGGCTCACCCGACGACGGCGACCCCGCACTTCCGAGCGAACGTCGTCGCCGTCGTGGCCGGCGAGAAGGGCCGGGTCCTCGCCTTCGAGCGGATCGACCTCCCCGGCGAGTGGCAGCTCCCGCAGGGCGGGATCGATCAGGACGAGACCCCGCAGGTGGCGGTGTGGCGCGAGCTGGAGGAGGAGACGGGCCTCCGTGCCTCCCAGGTGGAGCTCGTCGGCGAGTACCCGGAGTGGACCGCCTACACCTGGCCCGACGGGCCGCGGCGGAACGGTCGACTCGGCCAGGCGCAGCGTTGGTTCTTCTTCGAGGTGCGCGATCGAGACGTCGAGCCCACGCCCGACGGCGTCGAGTTCGGTGCGTGGAAGTGGGTCGAGCGCACGTGGCTGGTCGACCACGTCGTCGAGTTCCGACGGGCGTCGTACCGGCGCGTCCTGCTCGACGAGCGCACGACGTGAACGACGCGACCGACCCCTCCGTTCCGTCGATCGAGTCGACGACCGTTCCGCCGCCCGGAACGGCGAGCGCGACGAGGTGGGGTCGACGTCGATGAGCGGCGACGACCTCTTCGGCGCGGCGGCCGATCGCGCCCGCCTCAGCAGCGCCCCGCTCGCCGCACGCCTGCGGCCGCGCACGCTCGACGACGTCGTCGGCCAGCGCCACCTGGTCGGCCCCGACCGCCCCCTGCGCCGCCTCGTCGAGTCGGACCGGTTGACCTCGGCGCTGCTGTGGGGCCCGCCCGGCACCGGCAAGACCACGCTCGCGCTCGCGGTCGCCGGCACGACCCGGCGCGCCTTCGAGCAGCTCTCGGCGGTCACCGCCGGTGTCAAGGACGTGCGCGAGACGATCGAGCGCGCCCGCCAGCGCCTCGGCGAGCGAGGCCAGGGCACCATCTTGTTCCTCGACGAGATCCACCGCTTCTCCAAGTCCCAGCAGGACGCGCTCCTCCCGTCGGTCGAGGACGGGACGCTCACGATGATCGGGGCGACGACCGAGAACCCGTTCTTCGAGGTCAACCCCCCGTTGCGCAGCCGCTCGACGCTGTTCCGCCTGGAGCCGCTGGAGCCGGGTGACGTCGAGGTGCTCGTGCGTCGGGGTCTCGAGGCCGAGGGGGCGTCGGCGACCGACGAGGCGATCGGTCTGCTCGTCGACCGCTCCGGCGGTGACGGGCGCCAGGTGCTGACCTCGCTCGAGGTGGCGTGCGCGCTGGCTGCGGACGGCCGGGTCGAGCTCGCCCACGTCGAAGCCGCCCTCGGCACGAGCGCCCTGCGCTACGGCCGCGACGACCACTACGACGTCGTGAGCGCGTTCATCAAGTCGATGCGCGGCTCGGATCCCGACGCGGCGGTCTACTGGTTGGCGCGCATGCTCGAGGCCGGCGAGGACGCCCGCTTCATCGCGCGACGACTGGTGATCTTCGCGAGCGAGGACGTCGGGCTCGCCGACGCGACGTCGCTCCAGGTGGCGGTGGCCGCTGCGCACGCCGTCGAGCACGTCGGGCTCCCGGAAGCCCAGCTGAACCTCTCGCAGGCGACGATCCACCTCGCGACGGCCCCGAAGAGCAACCGGGCGGCGCTCGCCGTGTGGAGCGCGCGGGCCGCGGTGCGCGACGGCGCCACCGGTGAGGTCCCCGCCCACCTGCGCGACGCCCACCACCAGGGCGCCGCCGCTCTCGGCCACGGGGAGGGCTACCGGTATCCTCATGACGATGAGTCCGGCCACGTCGATCAGCAGCACCTGCCCGACGCGCTCGTCGGGCGCCGGTGGTACGAGCCGTCCGAGCACGGCGAGGAACGGCGAGTGGCGGAGATGATGGCCCGCCGAACCGCCGGGGTGCGGTCGTGACCGCCGGCGAGCTCGTCGTCGTTCTGGCGGCCGTGCTGCTGAGCATCGGGTTCGCCGCGCTCGTCGTGGTGCTGCTGAGGGTGCTCGACGCGGTGCGCGACCTGCGTGGCGAGGTGGTCGAGATGCGCGAGCAGACGCGCCCGCTGATCGACGAGCTGCGCGAATCGGCCCACGTCGCCCGCCAGGACCTGGAGCGCTTCGACAAGGTGCTGGGATCGGCCGAGGCGATCGGCGACGCGGTCGGATCCACGGTCGCGCGATCCGCCTACTCCTCGCCGGCGATCAAGGCGGCCGGGGTGGCGCGCGGCGCCGGTCGCACCTGGTCGCGCCTGCGCGGCCGGCCCGTCGCCGCCCGCTCGACGCGCGGCGCGGACGTGATCGACGTGCGGCGCGGCCGTGCCGAGATCCCACGGGAAGCCAGGAGGCGCGCGTGATGAAGCGGATCTCGTGGTTCGTGGGCGGGGTGGCGGCCGGCGCGACCGGGGTCGGCTACGCCAGGCGCAAGGTGCGCTCGACCGTCGCGCAGGTGTCGCCGAGCGGGGTCGCCCGATCCGCCGCGACGAAGGCGCGCGGCACCGCCGGCCACGTCGTCGGGGCGGTGCGCGAGGGTCGCGACGCGATGCGCCAGCACGAGGACGAGCTCAAGGCGCGGCGTGACGGGCGCCTCGTGTCGCTCGACGACCACGTCGGCCCCCAGGACCAGGTCTTCGTCGACGGCGTCGAGGTCGACTCGGATCGCGTCGTCGTCCTGCGGCCCCGGTGAGGCACCCGCGTTGAGCAGCGTCGCGCCGGCAGGGACCGTCGACGTCGAAGCGGTGGCCGATCTCGAGGTCGTCGCCGCCGCGCTGCGTGCGCGCATCGACCCCGCCGCGGTCCGCTCCGGTGCGACCGAGACGCGGCTCTACCGACGCGACGCATCGACGATGAGCGGGGCGGCCGCGGTCGTCGTCTTCGCGTCCTCGACCGACGACGTGCGCGCTGCGGTCGAGGTGGCGAACGACCTCGGCGTGCCGTTCGTCGCACGCGGGTCGGGCACCGGGCTCGCCGGCGGGGCCGTGCCCCGGGCGGGCTCGATCGTCATCTCGACGTCGAAGATGGATCGGATCCTGTCCGTCGACCCGGTCAACCGGCAGGCGTGGGTCGAGCCCGGTGTGCTGAACCTCGACCTGTCGCGGCGGATCGCGCACCACGGCGTCCACTTCGCCCCCGATCCCAGCAGCCAGCAGACTTGCTCGATCGGCGGGAACGTCGCGAACAACTCGGGGGGACCGCACTGCCTCGCCGACGGGGTGACGAGCTCCCACGTGCTCGCTCTCGAGGTCGTGCTGCCCGACGGATCGGTGACCGTGCTCGGTGGAGAGGAGCCCGAACCCGACGGCCTCGACCTGCGCGGCGCCTTCGTGGGGTCGGAGGGGATGTTCGGGGTGGCCACGAAGGTGTGCGTCAAGCTCACCCAGGACGCTCCCGACGTCGCCACGATGCTGATGGAGTTCGACTCGGTCGCCGAGGGCGCGCAGCTCGTGAGCGACATCATCGCAGCCGGGATCGTGCCCGCCGCGGTGGAGATGATGGATCAGCTCTGCCTGCGCGCCGTGGAGGCCTGGCTCCACGCGGGGCTCCCCGTCGACGCGGCGGCGGCGCTGCTCGTCGAGTGCGTCGGGGAACCGGGGCAGGTCGCCGACGAGGTCGCGCGCATCGAGGAGCTCGCGGCCGCCGGCGGCGTCGCACGCATCCGCACCGCCGCCGACGAGGCCGAGCGCGCCGTGCTGTGGAAGGGACGCAAGGGCGCATTCGGGGCGGTGGCGCAGGTGAAGCCGAACTACTACCTCCACGACACCGTCGTGCCTCGCGCTCGGCTCGCCGAGGTCATCGAGAAGGTGTACGAGATCACCGAGCGGGCGGGGATCGACGTGATCAACGTCTTCCACGCGGGCGACGGCAACCTCCACCCGCTGCTCGTGTACGACGCGCGCGAGGAGGGGATGGTCGACAAGGTGCACGCCGCGGGGCGCGAGATCGTCCGCTTCTCCGTCGAGGTGGGCGGGGTCCTGTCCGGTGAGCACGGCATCGGCCTCGAGAAGCGCGACATGATGTCGCTGATGTTCTCCGAGGTCGATCTCGCGGCTCAGGAGACCCTGCGCACGGCGTTCGATCCGCGCCTGCTCGCGAACCCCGACAAGGTGCTGCCGAACCCGGCGACCTGCGGCGACGTCCAGGCCGTGCCGCCCGGCGCCTGGATCTGATGGACCGGACGCTCGACGACTTCGCCGCGTCCGTCGGAGCCGCCGGCGACGTGACCGTCGAGGGGACGGCCAGCCGCGGCGGGGGAGTGGTCGACGTCCGCTCGGTGGCGGCGCCGGCGGGGATCGCCCGCGTCGACGCCGCCGAGATGGTGGTCGAGTGCGGGGCGGGGACCCCCGTCACCGACGTCCTGGGGGAGCTCGCCGAGGTGGGCCAGACCGTGTCGGTCCCACCCGGGGGGACGATCGGCGGCGCGCTCGCCGTCGGTGCCAGCGACGTGACCCGGCTCGGCCACGGCCCGATCCGCGACGTCCTGCTGCGGACCCGCTACGTGTCGGCGACCGGACAGGTGACGACGGCGGGCGGCCCGACCGTGAAGAACGTGAGCGGGTTCGACCTGTGCCGGCTCCTGGTCGGATCGCACGGGACGCTCGGGTTCTTCGGGGACTGCATCCTGCGCACCCGTCCCCTCCCGCGCCACTCCGCCTGGTTCGCGACCTCGGGCGAGCCCGCGCGGCTGCTGCGCGACCTGCACCGCCCGGTCAGCGTCCTGTGGGACGGGGCGACGACGTGGGTCCGCCTCGACGGCGACGAGAGCGACGTGGACGCCGCCGCCGGGCGTTGCGACCTGATCGCGGCGGACGGGCCGCCTCCGTCGCCGGGGCCGCACCGCTGGTCGATGCCGCCGGCGGGGATCGACGTCCTGCGCGACGAGCCGGCGGGCTCCTTCCTCGCCGAGGTGGGCGTCGGCGTCGTGCACCACTCGCGCCCCCAGGAGCGACCGGACCCGCTGCCCGAGGTGCGCGCGCTGCACACCCGGATCAAGGAGGGGTTCGACCCCGCCGGACGGCTGAACCCCGGCGTCGACCCCCTGACGGCCCGTCGGCGACGGATGTGACCCGCGCCTTCGTCGACCGGCCCGTCGGCGACCACGCCGCCGCGCGCCGGGTCGCCGTCGCCGCGACCGAGCGGTGGGGCCTCGGGACGCCGACGCCGCTGAGGACGGCGATGAACGCCATCTTCACGGCCGGGGGTGCCGTCGTGCGCGTGTCGGCGCCGAGCGTGCCGGCCGTCGCCTCGATCCACCTCGCCCGGTCGCTCGCCGAGCGGGGGGTGCCGGTGCCGGCACCGGTGCGCGACGACGTGGTCGAGGTGTCCGGTCTCAGCGCGACGGCGTGGGAGCGCGTCGAGGACACGGGACGTCCCGTCGACTGGCACCGGACGGGCGAGGTGGTCCGCGCGGTGCACTCGATCGACCCCGCCGACCTGCCCGACGGGGTGCCGTGCCCGTCGCCGACGGATCTCCCGTGGTGGCGCCACGACGAGATGCTCGACGAGCTGGCCCCCACCCTCGACGCCGCCGCCGTCGACGGCCTGCGTGCGGCGATCGAGCGGCACCGGGGGTGGGGCGACCTCGAGGGGGCCGACCTCGTCACGTGCCACGGTGACGTCCACCCGGGGAACGTGATCATGAGCCCGGACGGGCCCGTGCTGCTCGACTGGGACCTGCTGTGCGTCGCGCCGCGCGGGTGGGACCACGCCCCGCTGATGACGTGGACCGAGAGGTGGGGTGGGCGACCGGGGATCTACGACGAGTACTCCGGCGGGTACGGCTGGTCGGCGCGCGGCGACCGCCACGCCGAGGCGTTCGCCGAGCTGCGGCTCGTCTCGGCCACCCTGATGAGGTGGAAGGCGGCCACGGTCGATCCCGCGGCGCTGGCCGAAGCCGAGCTGCGACTCGCGCACTGGCGCGGTGACCCCGACGCGCGGGTGTGGGGCGCGCAGTAGCCGGCGACCGGCCACCGTGCCGTCTCCGCTCCGTCACGACGTCATCGCCGCACGCGGCGCCGCCCCTGCTTGACTGTGGGATGGTGCCGGAGGGACTGAAGGTCGAGGAATCCCCGACGGGGGCGGGGCGCGGGGTGTTCGCGACCCGCTCGTTCGAGGAGGGCGAGGAGATCGAGCGGTGCCCGATGCTCGTCGCCGAGCCGGATCGCGGCGACGCTCTCGAGTCGGGAGCCGAGGGGTACGTCTTCGGGTGGGCGGACGGCCGCACCGCGCTCGCCCTCGGCTACGGCTCGCTCTACAACCACAGCTACGACCCGAACGCCACGACGCTCGAGACCGGTGACGAGCTGGTGATCACCGCGACGCGCGAGATCCGCGTCGGCGACGAGATCTACATCAACTACATGGGCACGGCGACCGACGGGGTCTGGTTCGACGTCCTGGAGTGAACGGGCCCCCGCCCGATCGGCCGCTCGTGCGGTGCGCCGGCGCCGGGCGTCGGGGATCACGGCCGCGCCGCTCAGCGCGGTTGGCACAGCGGGCAGTGGTACGAGGTGCGGTTCGCGATGTCGAGGCGCACGATCTCCGAGCCGCAGCGCAGGCACCGTTCGCGCTTGTAGACGTAGGTCGCCTCCGAGCGAGGGATCCGCCGGTTGCGCGCGACCCCCGACTCGTCGCGCCCGACGGTGACGATTCGGCCGTCCTTCACCCCCTGGCGCAGCATCCCCGAGATCGTCGCCCACAGCGCCTCGAGCTCGGCGGGGTCGCAGTCGGTCCCCGTCCGCAGCGGGTGGATCCCGCACACGAACAGCGACTCGGCTCGGTACACGTTGCCGACCCCCGCCACGACCGACTGGTCCATCAGCAGGTCGCCGACGCCACGCCGGCTGCGTGAGACCCTCTCGATCATCGCGTCCGGCTTCGACCGCCGACGCAGGGGGTCGGGTCCGAGGCGGGCGATGATCCCCCGACGCACCCCCGGAGGATCGATCGTGCACGCCGTCGGTCCGGCCAGGTCGATCGCCACGTCGTCGGTCGCGAGGCGCATGCGGACCTGCCCGCGCGGCTCGGGCAGGCCGTCGTCCCCGCTGCGCGAGATGCGGTACTTCCCGAACAGCCCGAGGTGGACGTGGCCGATCTCGCGCGAGTCCCAGTGGTAGAAGAGGTGCTTTCCGTAGGCCTCGATCCGTTCGAGGACGTGACCGTCGACGCGCTCGGCATCGGCGGCGAAGCGGCCCTGCGGGCTCGACACGGCCACCTCGCGCCCGACGAGCAGCTTCGAGTGGTCGCGGGCGATGCGGTGGATGGTGTGTCCCTCGGGCACGGCCGTCGACCGTACCGCTCGGGCACCTAGAGTTCGCCCCGTGCTCGAGCTGGACACCGAGAAGCTGTCGGCCTGCGTGTCGTGCGGCCTGTGCCTGCCGCACTGCCCGACGTTCCGGGTCACCGGGGAGGAGGCGTACTCGCCGCGCGGGCGCATCGACGCCATGCGGGGCGTGGTGGACGACGGGCTCGAGATGGACGACGAGTTCGTCGAGTTCATGGAGACCTGCGTGCAGTGCAGGGGCTGCGAGCCCGCGTGCCCGAGCAACGTCGAGTTCGGTTCGCTGATGGAGGCGACGCGCGCCGAGCTGGCTTCCACCGGGCGCTCGACACCGTGGTGGCAACGGCTCGCGCTGCGCGCTCTCGGCCACCACCGCCTGCTGCTGGCGGGCTCGTCCGCGCTGGCGATCGCGCAGCGGGCGCGGCTGGTGCCGAGGCGCCTCGGCCTCGGCGAGCTCCCGGTGCGGCGCCCGCCCGCGCTCACCTCGACCGGTGACGACGTCTGGCTGTTCACCGGGTGCGTGATGGACGCGTGGCAGCGCGGCACCCACCGATCGGCGGCCGCGCTGGTCGGCGCGGTCGGCGCGACGTACCGGGTGCCGGGCGCAGGCGCGTCGTGCTGCGGCGCGCTGCACCTCCACGCCGGGCTGCACGATCGCACCGTCGAGCACGCCCGGCGAGTCATCGAAGCGATGCCCGGTGACGCCCCGGTGCTGGTCGACTCCGCCGGCTGCGGCGCCGTGCTCAAGGAGTACGGCGACCTCGTCGGGACGCAGGAGGCCCGGCGCTTCGCCCGTCGCGTCGTCGACGTCGACGAGTGGCTGGCCGCGCGGGTCGACGACCTCCCCGAGCCCGGCGGGCCGCGGCCGGTCGTGCTCGTCCAGGATCCCTGCCACCTGCGCCACGTCCAGCGCGTCGAGAGCTCGGTGCGCACGCTGCTCGGCCACGTCGCGGACGTCGTCGAGCTCGACGACGACGGGCTGTGCTGCGGGGCGGGTGGCGCGTACTCGGCGCTGCAGCCGGCGATGGCCGGTGACATCCGCGAGCGCAAGTTCGAAGCGATCGACCGCGCCCTGCTGCGGGCGGCGCCGACCGTGATCGCCAGCGCCAACCCGGGGTGCGCGATGCACCTCGCGCGAGGAGCGGCGCAGCGAGGCCTGGGGGTCGCCCACCCGGTCGACGTGGTCGCGGAGTCGCTCGGGCTCGCCCAGCGCTCGTGATCGACGTCGCGCACCTGGCCGAGCGACTCCGCTCGCTCGCCGAGGAGCTCGACGAGATCGCCCTCGACCGACTCCGCGAGGCGTCGGCACACGGAGAGGTCGAGCGACCCCGTGGCGACAAGCGGTTGATGCAGGCGCGTCGAGCGATCGAGAAGGCGGCGCACCTGCTCGACGACGTGGACGCCTGATCCCGCCATCGCGGCCGACGAGTCACGCACGGTGATCGTCGCGGTCTCGATCGCTCGTCTCGACGGATCCGTGATCCGATCGCGGTCGCGGCCCGAACCCCACGCGCCGGGGAACGACCCCGGCGCGGAAGGATCCCACCGATGAAGAAGCTCATGATCTCCACCACGACGGCGCTCGTCGCCGCCATCGGCCTCGGCGGCACCGCCCTGGCTGCTCACGACCAGGTGAAGAACGACAAGGTCGACAAGTACACCTACTCGCTCGATCCCGTCCAGGACCCGAGCATCCCGAACTCGCAGGCCTCGGGGAGCACCACGATCACGGTCCTGCCCAACGGCGACGTCAAGGTCAAGGTCACGGCCACGGGTCTCGCCCCGAACCTGCCCCACCTGATGCACCTCCACGACGTGCTCGGCAGCGCCCCGAGCGACTGCCCCGCCGGCACCCCCGGCGACGTGGTGACGGTGGCCGACGGGCTGCCCGCCTACGGAGCCATCCAGCTCCCGCTCCCGACCCAGGTGGCCGACGCTGGCGGTTCGATCTCCTACAACGCCAAGTTCCCGGCGGACACCCCGCTCGCCACCGACGCGTCGACCACCCTCGGCGACATCGCCGGGACCGCCCAGGTCGTGGTCCACGGCATCGACTTCGACGGCAACGGCGAGTACGCCATCGTGGCCGGCGACCCGTTCGCCTCGCAGGAGTCGTCGATCGTCCCCGGGGCCCCGCTGGAGCTGACCGCTCCCGTGCTCTGCGGCGGCATCGACAACTGACCCCCACCGGTCGGCCACGCCGATCGGACCCCCGCTGCCTCCCGGTCGTGTCCACGACCGGGAGGCGGCGCGCCCGGGCGGCGACGTTCGGACCGGACCGGCGCGTCAGCCGTCGGCGTTGAGCGCCCGGATCAGCGCGAGCAGCTCGACGTAGCCGCGCTTGGTGAACTCGAACGCGATCCGGTCGAGCTCGACGTGGTCGTCGTCGCGCCGTTCCACGCGCGTCGCCTCGATCCGCTCGATCGCCCCTCGGGAGCACAGCCCCGAGAACGTCTCGTTCAGCTCCTCGAGCCGACCGTCGGAGGGCCCTCGACGCATCCGCACCACCAACCGGTCGCCGACGACGCGGATCGAGTGGTAGTTGGAGTAGAAGCGCTCGATCACCTCGCACGCCACCTCGCAGGAGTCGGTGATCGTGTACATCTCGGTGTCGCCGGGCGACACCAGGCCCCGCGCCGCGAGCTGCTCGCGCACCAGCTCGTCGACGCGCTCCCAGAACGGGTCACCCGGCGAGTCCAGCAGGACGATCGGGACCGGCAGGCTCTTGCCCGTCTGCACCAGGGTGAGCAGCTCGAACATCTCGTCGAGGGTCCCGAAGCCGCCGGGGAGGCAGACGAACGCCTGGGACTCCTTGATCAGCATCAGCTTGCGGGTGAAGAAGTACTTCATCGCGACGTGCTTGTCGTCGCCCGCGATGATCGAGTTCGCCCCGCTCTCGAACGGCAGCCGGATCGACACCCCGATCGAGCGGGCGACACCTGCGCCCTCCATCCCGGCCTGCATGATCCCCGGGCCGGCGCCGGTGACGGTCATCCAGCCCCGCGCCGCCAGGATGGACGCCAGGTCGCGGGCCTGGGCGTAGAGCGGATCGTCGGAGGTGGTGCGCGCCGAGCCGAAGATCGACACCTTGGACTCGTCCTTGTAGGGCGCGAACACGCGGTACGCGGCACGCATCTCGGCGAGCGCCGCGGCGGCGATCTTGAGGTCGAGGGTGTCGGGGGCGTCGGACACGAGCCCGATCGCCTCGGAGACGAGCGACTCCGCCAGCCGAACATTCCGGGAAACTCCGAGCTGCTCGACCACCGAACGGGCGGCGGGGTCGATGGGGTCGTGTACACCGGAGGACATGCAGAGGGGACTCTACGAGGCACCGGGCGACGAGGTGGTCGACGACGCACCCGGTGCGACGCCCCCGGACGTCGACGAGCCGGTCGGTCGGGACCCGCGCACCGAGGCCTCCGCGGACGGGGTGCGCCGGCGGACCCGCTGGGCCGGCGTGCTGCTCGGTCTCGTCGCCACCGGCGGGGGACTCGGCGTCGCCGAGCTCGTCGTCGCGCTGGTCCGGGGCTCGGCCTCGCCGCTGGTGCCCGTCGGCCAGGAGTTCATCGACATCACCCCGGCGTGGTTGAAGGACTGGGCGATCCAGGTGTTCGGCACCGGCGACAAGCTCGCCCTCGTCGCCGGAGCGCTGGTGGTGATCCTCGGGCTGGGGTCCGTGGTCGGGATGCTCGCCGTGCGCTCGGCGATGGGCGCCGCGGTCGCGCTCACCGGAGCCATCGGCTTCGTCGGCGCGTGGGCGGTGCTCGTGAGACCGGAGCCGTCGCTCGCCAAGCTGCTCCCCACGACGATCGGCACGGTGGTGTCGCTGCTGGTGCTCCGGTGGCTCGCCCCGATCGCCCGGGCGGCGTGCGGCGCCGGAGGCGGGGGAGCGATCTCGGTGCCGGCCCCCGCCTCGGCTCCCGATCGCCGGCGGTTCCTGACCGGTGCGGCGGGGATCGGCTCGTCGGCCGTCGTGTCGGCCGTCGTCGGACGGATCCTGCGACGTCGGTTCGAGATCGACGACGAGCGATCCACACTCGTGCTGCCCGACGTGGTCGAGCCATCGGCGACCGGCGCCGCCGAGGGATCCTCGCTCGACGTCGACGGGATCACGCCCTTCGTCGTCCCGACGGGCGACTTCTACCGCATCGACACCGCGCTCGTCGTCCCGCAGGTGTCGCGCGACGAGTGGTCGCTGACGATCGGCGGGATGGTCGACCGGCCGCGGACCTACACCTTCGACGACCTCCTCGCTCTGCCGCAGATGGAGCGCCAGGCGACGCTCTCGTGCGTGTCCAACCCGGTCGGCGGCGACCTCGTCGGCAACGCGGTCTGGCAGGGGGTGTCGTTCGCGGACGTGCTGCGCAGCGCCGGGATCCGCGACGGCGCCACCCAGGTCGTGTCGCGCTCCGTCGACGGGTGGACGGCCGGCTCACCGACCGAGGTCATCATGGACGGCCGCGACGCGATGCTCGCGTACGCGATGAACGGCGAACCGCTCCCGGCCGAGCACGGCTACCCGGTGCGCATCGTCGTCCCCGGCCTGTACGGATACGTGTCGGCGACGAAGTGGGTGTCCGAGATCGAGCTGACCCGCTGGGAGGACTTCGACGCGTACTGGGTCCCGCGCGGGTGGTCCAAGACCGGGCCGGTCAAGACGATGGCCCGCATCGACACCCCCCGCACGGGCGCGTCGCGATCGGGTGTCGTCCCCGTCGGCGGGGTGGCGTGGGCGGTCCACGTGGGGATCTCGGCGGTCCAGGTACGCATCGACGGCGGGGAGTGGATCGAAGCGGAGCTCGGAGACGTCCCGTCGCGGGACACGTGGCGCCAGTGGGTCCTGCGGTGGGACACCTCGAGCGTGGCACCGGGCGAGCACGTGGTGGAGGTGCGTGCCCTCGACGGCGACGGGCAGCCCCAGCCCGAGCAGCCGAAGGCGGTCGCACCCGACGGTGCGCAGGGGTACCACCGGATCCGGATCGAGACGAGCTGACCCGGTCGGTCGCGGCGCCGGCGGGTGGCGAGCGGCGGCCGGGGACGACTCAGCCGACGGAGGAGAAGAAGGCCCGGAGCTGGCGGCCGAAGGCGGCGTCGAACTCGTCGTAGAGCGGACGCAACGTCGGCGGAGTCCAGCTCGGCGGGGCGAGCGCGTCGGGCAGTTGCGGTTCGGAGCGCAGGAACCGCACGGCGGCCGCCGCCGCCGTGAACGTCGCCGGCAGCGTGTCGACGTCGCCTGCGTCGATCGCCCGTCGCTGGCGTCGCAGCGCGGCGGCGATCGCCACGGCGTGGCGCTCCAGGTCGTCGAGCGGCCACAGGCGTGCGACCAGGGCGGGCCCGCGGATCCCGGTGAGCGGGCCGACGGTCACGAGCACGCCCCGCTGGTCGGGGGGAGCGAGGTTGGCGGGGCGCATCCAGATGTCCGGTCGCAGCTCGGCCAGGCGCGCGGCGTGCATCGCGTCGCGGAACGCACGCCGCTCGGCCACCGGGCGTCGGTCACCTTCGGCGACGGCGGTGATCCAGGCCCCGTCCCAGGATCGCGTCGGGCTGACCCGCCCCGCGTCCTGCTCGCGCTGGCGGTCGAGGAGGCGGCCGGCGAGCGAGTAGCGCCCGTCGTCGCCGACCAGTTCACCGGCGGCCACCATCCTCGACAGCGAGGTGCGCGTCGTGCCCGAACGGATGCCGAACAGCTCGGCGAGCGCGACGAGCGCACGGACGGGCAGGACCGGAGGGTGGCTCCCGAGGAGGGCGGAGAGCACGACCGAGCGGGCGCCGAGCGGTTCGATCCCCAGCTCGGGGAGCGGGTCGTCCGACGAGGTCGGGCGCACCGGACGATCGAGCGCGTCACCCACGTCGCACGGGCACCCGACGTCGACACATGACATGATCGTTGTTCATGATGGACGAGAAGTGTAACATCAGGGCATGACCGCCGCGACGGCTCCCACGGCTCGCACCCTCGTCCCCACCGCCGACGACCTGCCCGACGTCCTTCCCACCGATCGGCTCAACTCCCGAGGGATGGCGACGCGGGCGTGGCGCCCCGAGCTGCGCCGGATCGCGGACGTGCGCAACGTCGCGACGGTGGCGTGGGCGCTGCTGCTCACCTTCGGCGTCGTCGCGCTGGCGGGTGTGCTCCACACCTGGTGGGCGTACCTCGTGGCGTTCGTGCTGATGGGCGCCGGGCACGCCCGGCTGAACATCCTCGGTCACGAAGCGGCGCACCGGCTGCTGTTCTCCGACCGTCGGGCCAACGATCTCGTGGGGCGCTGGCTCCTCGCCTACCCCAGCTTCCAGGCGATGCTCGCCTACCGTCGTTCGCACTTCGCGCACCACCGCGACGAGCTGGGTCCCGAGGAACCCGACCTCGCGCTCTACTCCGGCTACCCGGTCCCGCCCGACTCTTGGCGGCGCAAGCTCACCCGCGACGCAATCGGCATCAGCGCCTACAAGAACTTCCTTGGCCTGTACCGAGCGGTCCGCTCCGGCGCGCGCGAGGCGCGTCAGATCCTCGCAGTCCACGTCGTCCTGCTCGGCGCCTCGATCGTGGTGATGCGTCCGCTCACGTACGTGGTGTGGGTGCTCTCGTGGTCGACGCTGTGGCGGGTGTCGAACCGCCTCCGATCGATCGCCGAGCACGGCGGCATGGTCCGCTCGAAGGACCGGCGCCTGACCACCCACGTCGTCGAGCAATCCCCGCTGGCGCGCTCGTTCATGGTGCCCTACAACACGGGGTACCACCTGGCGCACCACGTCGACATGGGGGTGCCGTGGCGCAACCTGCCGCGGCTGCACGCCGAGCTCGTCGAGTCCGGCTGGGTCGTCCCCGACATCGTCCACCCCGACTACCCGTCGTTCTGGCGGGCTGCGTCGTCGGGCCACGCGGAGCTGCCCGACGCACCGGGAGCGGGGAGCGGACGGTCGAGCACGCTCAGCGTCTGACCCCTCGCGTCGCACCCGCGATCCGACCCCATCTGCGATGCGACGGGGAGAGGGATCCGGAGGCGCGTCGGGCCGTCAGCGTCGGCGCGAGCCCGAGCGGTTCGAGAACGCGTCCCACAGCTTCTTGAGCAGGGTGACCTTGGCGAACGACGAGAGGAGTCCCATGGACCATTCCTAGCCGAGCGACCCGGCGGTGGGCTCGTCCACCTCGTCGCCCGGCTCTCAGTCGCGCATCTCGGCGGCTTTGCCGGCGAGCGTCTCGATCAGCTCGTCGAACGCCTCGGCGAAGCTCTCGACGCCCTCGCGCTCGAGCTGGGCGGCGACGTCGTCCATGTCGACGCCGACCTCGGCGAGCTGCGACCACACCGCACGTGCCTCGTCGACGCCGCGGTCGACGGTCCGCTCGACCGTCCCGTGGTCGACGAACGCCTCGATGGTCGAGTCGGGGAGGGTGTTGACCGTGTCGGGGCCGATGAGCTCGTCGACGTAGAGCGTGTCGGGGTAGTCGTCGTTCTTCGTCGACGTCGACGCCCACAGCGGGCGCTGGACCCGGGCGCCGCGCTCGGCGAGGGGATCCCAGCGCTCCCCCGAGAACTTCTGCCGGAACAGGTCGTACGCGAGCTTGCCCTGGGCGACGGCGGCCTTCCCGCGCAGCGCGAGCGCGTCGTCGGTGCCGATCTCCTCGAGGCGCGCGTCGACCTCGACGTCGACGCGACTGATGAAGAAGCTCGCCACGCTCGCCACCGACGACAGCTCGGCGTCGGGATCGCCGGCGAACTTCTCGATGCCGGCGATGTACGCCTCGATCACCTGCTCGTAGCGGGGCAGGCTGAAGATCAAGGTCACGTTGACGTTGCGACCCTCGGCGATCATCGCCTCGATCGGGCCGAGGCCCGCCTCGGTCCCGGGGATCTTGACCATCAGGTTGCGCCGATCGATGCGCTGGTGGAGCTCGCGGGCGGCCGATTCGGTCCCGGCCGAGTCGTGAGCGAGATCGGGAGCGACCTCCACGCTGACGAAGCCGTCCGTCCCGTCGGAGTGGTCGTACACCTTCGAGAACACGTCGCAGGCGCCGTGGATGTCCTGCACCACCATCGCCCAGTAGACGTCCTCGGTGGAGGGGTCGTCACCGGACATCTCCCGGAACTGATCGTCGTAGTCGTCCGATCCCGAGATCGCCTTCTGGAAGATCGACGGGTTCGAGGTGAGCCCCCGGACCCCGCCGTCACGGAGCTCGACCAGCTCACCGGAGGTGAGGTAGTCGCGTCGGAGGTTGTCGAGCCAGGGGCTCTGACCCTGCTCGTCGTAGAGGTTCTGCAGTCGGTCGCTCATGAGGTGCTCCAGGGGTGCTCGCTGGTGGTTCCGTCGATCAGATCTCGGGCGTGGGTGACGACGTGGTCGGGGTTGATCCCGAGTCGGTCGAGCACCTCCGCTCCCGGTGCGCTCGCCCCGAAGCGCTCGATGCCGATCGAGTCGTCCGCGTAGCGACCCCACCCGAAGGTGACGCCGGCCTCGACGGACAGCACGGGGACGCCGTCGGGGAAGATCGTGCGCTTGAACGCATCGTCCTGCTCCTCGAAGCGATCGATGCTCGGCATCGACACCACCTGGGCGGCGATCCCGTCCGTCGTCAGTCGCTCCGCGGCCTCCACGCACACCGAGACCTCGCTGCCGGTCCCGACGAGCACCACCTGCGCATCGCCCTGCGCGTCACGCACGATCCCCGCGCCGCGCGCGACGGCCGAGCCGTCGGTCGTGACCGGGATGCCCTGGCGGCTCAGCACGAGCACGGAGGGGCCGTCGTGGCGGACGACGTCGGCCCAGGCGTGGATCGTCTCGTTGCCGTCGGCCGGGCGCACCACGTGCAGCTCGGGGATCGCACGGACGGCGGCGAGCTGCTCCACCGGCTGGTGGGTGGGTCCGTCCTCGCCGACGCCGACGGAGTCGTGGGTGAACACGAAGCAGACCTTCGCCCTCGACAGCGCGGCGAGGCGCATCGGCGGGCGCATGTAGTCGGAGAACACGAAGAACGTCGCGGCCACGGGGAGGACGCCTCCGTGCTGGGCCATGCCGACCGACGCGGCGCCCATCGCGTGCTCGCGGATGCCGTAGTGGAAGTACCGCCCGTCCGGAGCCGAGGCGGTGAACGGATGCGACTCGCCGAGCGACACCCCGTTGCTCCCCTGGAGATCGGCGGAGCCGCTGACCAGGCCCGGGAGGTCGGCGTACGTCGCGTCGATCGCCCTCTGGATCGCCTTGCGGGTCGCGAGCTCCTCACCCTGGTCGTAGCTGGGCAGGTCCTCGTCCCAGCCGTCGAGGCCGGTCGCCTCCCACGACGCGGACCACTCCGGGGTGGACGTCACCGACGACGACGCCTCGCTCCAGGCGTCGTGGGCGCCGAAGCCGCGCTCGGCGGAGTGGGTGCGGTAGGCGTCGACGAGCTCGTCGGGGGCCCAGAACGACTCGTCCGGGATCCCCATCACCTCCTTCGTCCTGGTGACGTCCTGCGCGGTGAACGGGTTGCCGTGCGCCTCGTGGTCGTCCTCCCAGGTGGGGGAGGGGCGCCCGACGTGGGTGCGCAGCACGAGGAACGACGGCTTGTCGGTCTCCTTGGCGGCGTTCAGCGCCTCCTCCAGCGCGTCGAGGTCGTCACCGATGTCGCCGAGCTCGACGACGTCCCAGTCGTATGCCCGGAAGCGCGCGGCCATGTCGATCCCGGTCGCGAGATCGGTCGAGCCGTCGATCGTGATCCGGTTGTCGTCGAAGACGCAGACGAGCCGACCGAGGCCGAGGTGTCCGGCGAGGTCGGCCGCCTCGTGGCTGATCCCCTCCATCATGCAGCCGTCTCCGGCGATCACGAAGGTGTGGTGGTCGATGGCCTCCGCGCCGAAGCGGGCCCGCAGGCCGGCCTCCGCGATCGCCATGCCGACGGCGTTGCCGAAGCCCTGGCCGAGCGGCCCGGTGGTGACCTCGACCCCCGCGGTGTGACCCGCCTCGGGGTGGCCGGGCGTCTTCGACTCGAACGAGCGGAACGCCTCCAGGTCGGAGAGCTCGAGGCCGTACCCGGAGAGGAACAGCATCGAGTACTGCAGGATCGAGGCGTGCCCGTTCGACAGCATGAATCGGTCCCGGTCGGGCCACGCGGGATCGGCCGGGTCGTACTTCATCACCCGGCTGTAGAGCACGTGCGCGAGGGGAGCGAGGGCCATCGCGGTCCCCTGGTGGCCGCTGCTCGCCGCGAGGGGGGCGTCCATCGCCATCCCCCGGATGAGATCGACGGCCTGGCTGTCCTGTTCTCGGGTCAACGTCACGCGCGGACCGTACCCGCGTCCGCGAGCCGCGAACCACGGACCGTCAGGTGGCGCCCGCCTCGCCCGCGACCGGCGGGAGCAGGGTGAACGGGACGACGTGCCACGGATCCCCGTCGACCCGGCAGTGGGCGAACACCTGGCCGTAGTCGTCGAAGTCGAGCTCGCCCTTCACCAACCGGTAGGTGAACTTGCCGGGCTCGACGGTGAACGGGCTGACGTTGCGCGCGACCTGCTCGGACCCCTCGTCGAGGCCACGGCGGAACACGACCTCGAACACCCCGGACCCCGATGCGCCCTCGGGGCAGAAGATCAGCGCGACGAGGTGCGGATCGAGCGTCAACGGCACCGGCGACGGGGCGGCCTGGGAGAACATGATCCCGGTCATGTCGATGCGCGTCGACGGGCCGGGGGCCTGTCGCATCTCGAAGTTCTCGACGAAGACGGCGGCGACGATCTGCATGGCGGTGGAGGGTAGCCACTCGCTCCACCCCACCCGCCGGGCCACGGCCGGTCCACCGCGGGCGCCTGGGCCCGGCTCGCATCCGGCGGACCGGCTCACATCCAGCGGATCGGGATCGCGACGACCACCCGGTACGACCCCGCCACCGGGACCTCGCCGAAGCGGCGCGAGTCGACGGACGCCACCTCGTCGTTGTCCGAGCGGACGCGCATCGTCGTCGAGGTGACGTCGACCGACTCGACCCGCTTGACGAGCCAGAAGCCCGGGCGCCGCGGGTCCTCGACGCAGCGGATCTGACCGACGCGGGCCCGCCGGGAGCGCACCGCGACGAGACCCTGGCCGGCCACGAGGGTCGGTTCCATCGAGCGGTCGGCGACCAGGAAGCGCCGGATGCCGACCCGGCCGGAGCGCAGGCGACGCAGCAGGGAGCGGCCCACGCGCGACACGGCCGCCAGCCTACGGCGACCGTCGGAGCGAGGTTTCGCGGCGGCGCGGCACGGGAACGGTCGCGCGGTTCGCACAACCGCCATCGAAGGAGACCTCCATGCTCTCACACCTGTTCGCTTCCGCGACCGTCGCCCACGCCCACTGCGACCTGTACTGCGGCGTGTACGACCCGGCACAGGCGAAGATCGAGGCCCTGTCCGTGGTCAAGACGGCGAAGAAGTACGCCGACTCCGACGACCAGGAGTTCCGCGCCCGCTGCATCATCATCAAGGAGCAGCGCGCCGAGGAGACCAAGCACCACCTGATGGTGCTGTGGGCCGACTTCTTCGCCCCCCAGCACTTCGAGGAGTTCCCGGAGCTGCACGAGTTGTTCTGGAAGGCGACCCACCAGGCGGGGGAGGCCAAGAAGTCGATGGATCCCGCCGTCGGCGAGCAGCTCGTGACCTACATCGACCAGATCGCCGAGATCTTCTGGAAGACGGACAAGGCGAAGGACATGGGCGTCTACCCTCCCAGCTGAGCCGTCGTCGCACGGCGACGTGACACGACACCGAACCGATGCCCGGGGCCGCCTTGGCCCCGGGCATCGTCGCGCCGGTGGCGCGCACGACGACCGGTAGCGTGAGGCTCCGATGACAGCGCCCGGCGAGCACTCCGACGGCCCGCCGGGGGACGCCGGGGATCCGACCGCACGGATGGTGCGGTCCGCGCTGGCCGTCGCCGACGGTCGGGCGTCGACGCGGGACCAGATCCTGGTCGCGGCGCGGGACTGCTTCGCGCACGGCGGCTACAGCGCCACCTCGCTGAACGACATCGCCGCCGAGGTGGGGATCCGCCGACCGAGCCTGCTGCACCACTTCGCCTCGAAGGAGGCGTTGTACGAGGAGGTCTTCGAGCGGTTGCTCGCCGACTGGTTCTCCCGCCTCGAAGCATCGATCACCGCCCCGTCGAGCGGACTCGAGAAGGTCGAGCAGGTGCTCGACGCCGGGTTCGGGTTCTTCGCGGACAACCCCGCCTACGTCACCCTCATGCGTCGCGAGGCGATCGACGGCGGGAGCCACCTCGCGATGGACCTCGCCGCCGTGTTGCGCCCGATCTTCGACGAGGCGGTCGCGTACTTCGAGCGCGAGATGGCCGCCGGCGTGTTCCGTGACCAGGACGCGGCGCAGATCGTGCTCACCGGCTACGGCGCGCTGCTCAGCTACTTCTCCGACACCCCGTTCCTCGGGGGGCTGCTCGACGAGGACCCGATGGCACCGGCCGCGCTGGCCCGCCGCCGCGACCACGTCATCGAGCTGTTCCGCGCCGCGCTCGAGATCTCGTCGTGAGCGACTTCGACCCCGGGCGAGCGGAGCGCTTCGCGCTGCTCGACAGCGAGACGAACGCCCGGTGGGAGGGGTTCGGCGCATCCGGCGAGACCACCTTCCCGATGCTGCTCGGCGTGCGCGTCGAGGAGGTGCGCGCCGACTACTGCCGGATGCGGCTCCCCTTCCGGACCGAGCTGCTGCAGGCGGCCGGTCTCCTCCACGGGGGGGCGATGGCGTCGCTGCTCGACCACGTCGTCGTCCCGGCGGTGGGCGCCCAGCTCGCGCAGGGCGTCAACTACTCGACGGTCGACATGCACGTCCAGTTCCTCCGCGGCGTCGTCGCCGGCGAGGGCGCCGAGGACGTGGTCGCCGAGGGGTGGGTCGTTCGACGCGGCCGCCGGACCGTGTTCTGCGAGGCGGAGGCCTTCGGCGGGACGACGGGGAAGCTGCTGGCGAAGAGCGTGCTGACCTACGCCGTCTCCGCACCTGCGTCCTGACGGCCCACGCCGTCGCGCCGACCCCTCGCTCGCCCGGACTCGGCGCCGCGCGCCTCGCCCCCGACGCGGCCCCGCCGAGGCCTCGAACCGGTGCCGACGCGCCGGCGGATCGCCGCCGGACCGAGGTGGCGAAACTACGCTGCTGCGCGATGTCGGCTCCCGTGACCCTGTCCGAACGCGCGTCGAAGGCGCTCCTCGCCGAGTACGGGGTGCCGATCGCCGCCGAGCGCGTCGTGACGTCGCCCGACGCAGCCGCCGCCGCCGCCGACGAGCTCGGGTACCCGGTGGTCGCGAAGCTGAACGGCGACGCCATCGCGCACAAGACCGAGCGGGGCCTGGTCAAGCTCGGCCTGGCGGATCGCACGGCGGTGACCGAGGCAGCGCGCGAGCTGCTCGCGGCCGCCCGACCCGACGACGGCGACGTCGACGTGCTGATCGCCCCGATGGTGCGCGGCAACCGCGAGCTGATCGCCGGGGTCCTCCACGACCACCAGTTCGGTGCCACCGTGATGCTCGGCGTGGGCGGGATCCTCGCGGAGGCCGTCGCCGACGTCGTGTTCCGCCCGGCGCCGCTCACCGAGGCGGACGCCGCCGACATGATCGACGGCCTCGCCACCCGGATCCTGCTCGGCGAGTTCCGCGGCGAGTCGGCCGTGGACCGCGACCAGCTCGCCTCCCTGCTCGTGGGGCTGGGGCGCCTCGCGACCGAGCGGGCCGACGTGCGCAGCGTCGACATCAACCCCCTCATCGTCGAGCCGAGCGGCACCCTCGTCGCGGTCGACGGGCTCGTCGAGACCGGCGAGCCGGCGGACGGCCCGGCGGCGCTGCGTCCCCGTCCCGACGACGAGCGGTTCCGCGCGCTCTTCGAGCCGCGAGGAGTCGTGGTCAGCGGCGCGTCGACCCACCCGGGCAAGTTCGGCTTCGTGTCGCTGCACAACCTCTTGTCGAACGGGTATTCCGGGCGCGTCTTCGGGACCAACCTGAAGGAGGAGAGCGTCCTCGGGATCGACACGGTCGCCGACGTCGACTCCCTCCCCGACGGCGAGATCGACCTCGTGTTCGTGTGCACCCCGGCCGCGACCAACCCCGACCTGCTGCGGGCGTGCGCACGCAAGGGGATCTCGGCCGCCTTCCTCACCTCGGCCGGCTACGGCGAGGCGGGGGAGGAGGGACGGCGGGCGCAGCGCGAACTCGTCGAGCTCGCGGACGAGCTGGGGATCCTGCTCGCCGGACCGAACGGCCAGGGGGTCGTGAGCACCCCGGTCGACATGTGCCTCCAGATCGTCGCTCCCTACCCGCCGGCCGGGTCGATCGGCGTCGCGAGCCAGTCCGGCAACTTCGTGTCGAGCTTCCTCAACCACGCCTCCGCGAGCGGCGTCGGCATCAGCCGGGCCGTCTCGGCCGGCAACGCGGCCGCTGTCGGCGTCGCCGACTACCTCGACTTCTACGCCGACGACGAGGCGACCTCGGTCGGCCTCGCCTACCTCGAGGGGGTGACCGACGGGCGCGGGCTGATGGACCGCCTCGCGGCCGCGGCGGCCCGCAAGCCCCTCGTCGTCGTGAAGGGCGGAGCGACCGCCGGGGGCGCCCAGGCCGCGGCGAGCCACACCGGTGCCCTCGCCGCCGATGACAAGGTCTTCGACGGCGAGTGCCGGGCAGCGGGCATCACCCGCGCCGACAGCATCGAATCCGCCTTCGAGGCGGCGGCGACCTTCGCGACCCAGCCTCTCCCGGCCGGCCCGAACGTGGCGGTGCTCACCACCGTCGGCGGCTGGGGGGTGGTCACCGCCGACGCGATCACCCGCGACCGCGACCTCGTGCTGCTCGACCTCCCCGACGACCTGCTCGCCGCGATCGACGACGAGCTCCCCCCGCGGTGGAGCCGGAACAACCCGATCGACTGTGCCGGCGGTGAGACCCGGGACACCATCCCGAAGGTGATGGAGCTCGTCGCCACCCACGACGAGGTCCACTCGATCGTGTACCTCGGGCTCGGGATCCAGTCGAACCAGGCGCGGATGATGCGGCGCGGCCGCTTCTACCCCGATCACGGGCTCGAGCGGATCGTCGAGTACCACGAGCGCCAGGACGCCCGCTTCGCCCAGGCCGCCGCCGAGCTCAGCGATCGCACCGGCAAGCCGATCCTGACCGCCACCGAGCTCGCGGTCACCGACCCGGACAACGCCGGGCCGGCGGCGGTCCGCGCCTCGGGGCGCCTGTGCTACCCCAGCGGCGAGCGGGCGGTGGCAGCGCTCGGGCACCTCCTGCGCCACGTCCGGCACCGCCGGGCCCACGCCACGTGAGCCGTGGAGGCGACCACCGGCGCGGCAGCCGCTCGTCCGGGGCGATGGGCGCGCTCGCCGCCCGCTCGCCACGCCCGAAGCGCCTCGGGGTGGGTCCGGTCCTCGTCCTCGCACTCGTCGCGGCGGTCCCGGCGATCGGGTTGCGCTCCCTCTCCGCCTGGGCCGACGACCGAGCACCCGGCGACGTGGCGCCCGTGCCGATCCCCGTCGTCGACCCGCCACCGCCGCCCGACCCGCTCGTCGAGCCCGTCGCGTCGCTGCGGCGCCTGCCCGGCGCGATCTCCCGCGACCTCAACGTCGAGCGCTTCACCGAGCAGGCCGTCGGGTTCCTCTCGTCGCTCAACGACCGCAGCTGCGCGTCGATCTCCGTCGACGGCGTGCCGATCGGCGGGCGCGGCGCCGACGCGGCCGTTCTCCCGGCGAGCACGCAGAAGCTCGTCGTCGCGGCGGTCGCGCTCGAGGTGCTCGGGGCGGAGCGCACCTTGCGCACCACCGCGCTGGCGGCCGCCGCTCCGTCGGGGGGAGCCCTCGCGGGCGACCTCGTGCTCGTCGGAGGTGGCGACCCGCTGCTGACCTCGGCGTGGTACCCCGTCTCCGACATCGAGACCCGGCCCGTCACGGACGCGACCTCGTTCGACGACCTCGCCGACTCCGTGGTGGCCGCCGGCGTCGAGCGGATCGAGGGCTCGGTGCTGGGTGACGGCGCACGCTACGACGACGAGTACTTCGCGCCGGGGTGGGGGACCGGGGTGGCGGGGCTCGAGGCCGGCCCCTACGACGCCCTGATGGCGAACGACTCGCGGGTCCTCGGGGAGGCGACGAAGGCCGACGACCCGGTCGTCGGCGCGGCGCGCGAGTTCACCCGGCTGCTGCGCGAGCGCGGGGTCGAGGTGGTCGGAGAGCCGGGCTCGGTCGTCGGTGCCGAGCTCCCCGCCGTGGAGATCGCGTCGATCGACTCGGCTCCGCTGACCGACGTGGTCGCCGAGATGCTCACCAACAGCGACAACAACACGGCGGAGATGCTGGTGAAGGAGATCGCCGTGGCGACCGACCCCGAGGCGGCGGCGACCTCGTCCCGCACGGTCGGCCTCGCGGCGATGAGCGAGCAGCTCGACCGCTGGGGGATCGACACCACCGAGGTCGTGCTGGCCGACGGGTCGGGGCTCGCCCTCGACGGCCGACTCACGTGCGATGCCCTCCTCGAGCTGCTCGTGCGCGCCGACGTGGACGGCCCGATCGGTGTCGGGCTGCCCGTGGCCGGCGAGACCGGGACCCTGAGCGACGTGTTCGGCGACGGTCCGGTCGCCGGCCGCTTGCGGGCCAAGACCGGGACGCTGAACAACCCCCCGTTCAACCAGGACCCGCCGGCGGTCAAGGCGCTCGCCGGCTACCTCCCCGTCGAGGGTGGGGGAGCGATCGAGTTCGCGCTGGTGCTCAACGGCCCGACGATCTCCGACCAGAGCGAGTACCGGCCGGTGTGGGACGCCTTCGTCGAGCTCCTCGCGGGATATCCCTCCGGACCGACCCCGGCCGAGCTCGGACCGAGGTGACGGCGCGCCATGATGGGGCCGACATGACCGGCGACCACGAGCGCAGCGACGACGCGGTCGCGCAGCCCGACGTCGGCGGCGACACCAGCGCCGGCGGCGGTTCGGGCGACGGCGGCGCGAGCGACGGCGGTCCCGCGGCCGCACGCCTGCGGTCCGGGTGGGGTGACGACGTCGAGCTGGTCGCGGAGCCGATCCGGTACCCACGTTCCCCGCTCGTCGCGCTGGCGCTGATCGCGCTCGTCCCCGCGATCGGGCTGCTGGTCCTGCACCGGTGGTCCGACACCCGAGCCGACGCACTCGGGTCCGACCGGTCGGCGACCGAGCTGCTCGAGGCTCGACTCGACGGCGACCTCTCCGTCGACGGCGAGCGCGTGGTGCGTGGCGGGGCGGCCGACGCGCCGGCCGAGGTCCGGTCGGCACCGGCCGGCCGGCTGGCGACCGGGCTGCTCGACTTCCGCCGCAGCCCCGACGTGGTCGCGACGGCCGCCGACATCGGCGCGCTGGCGGTCGCCGTCGACCCGGTCCTCACCTTCGTCGACGACCGATCCTGCGCCGCGGTGTCGCTCGACGGGGTTCCCGTCACCTCGACCAACGCGACCCTTCCGGTGATCCCGGCGAGCAACCAGAAGCTGCTCGTCGCGCTCGCGGCCCTGGAGGTGCTCGGCGAGGAGAGCACCTTCACCACCTCCGTGCGCGCGGCGCCCGTGGTCGACGGCGTGGTCGAAGGCGACGTCGTCATCGTGGGCGGCGGCGATCCCCTCCTCACCAGCGACGACTACCCGCGCGACGACCCGCGCCTCGACGTCGCGAACCCGACCTCGTTCGACTCCCTGGCGGACGCCCTGGTCGCGGCGGGGGTGACCCGGGTCCGGGGATCGGTGGTCGGCGACGGGTCGCGCTACGACGACGAGTTCTCGATCGACGAGTGGGGCGAGGGCGTGGCCTCGGTCGACGCCGGGCCCTACGACGCCCTCCTGGTCAACGACGCGCTGGTCCTGGGTCGATCCGAGCGCCAGGAGGACCCGAACGTCGCCGCCGCCCGCGAGCTGACGCGGCTGCTGGAGGACCGTGGCGTCACGGTCGACGGCGGCCCCACCAGGGAGTCGATCTCCGACGACGCGGCGCCGGCGACCGAGGTGATCGCGACGGTCGACTCGGCGCCGCTCGTCGACGTGGTCTCGTCGATGCTGCTGACGAGCGACAACAACACCGCGGAGATGCTGCTCAAGGAGATGGGGGTGGCGACGAGCGGCGAGGGCACCCGTGCGGCGGGTCTCGACGCGATGGTGGCCGCGCTCAACGGCCTCGGGGTCCCGATGGAGGGGGTCAGCGCGCGCGACGGCTCCGGGCTGAGCAGCTTGAACCGCGTCACGTGCGCGGCGGTGCTCGAGGTCGTGCGGCTCGCCGAGGGCGGCCCGATCGACGAGGCCCTCCCCGTCGCCGGTCGCAGCGGCACCCTCACCGACGAGTTCGAGGGCTCGCAGGTGACCGGTCGGCTGCGGGCGAAGACGGGCACCCTCGCGAACGAGCCCGTGGAGGCGGACCCGCCCGCCGTGAAGGCGCTCGCCGGCTACGTCGACCCACCGGAGGGAACCTCCGCCGCGACGATCGAGTTCGTGCTGATCGCGAACGGCGCCGACATCTCCGATCCCGAGGTCTACCGACCGCTGTGGATCGCGATCGGGGAGCGGTTCGCCACCCACCCGGGCGGTCCGGATCGCACGACGCTCGGGCCCCGCTGAGCCTGCGACGCCCGGCGCGCCTACGGTCCAGGCGATGGCCGTGATGGCGATGTTCCCGCTCGGCACCGTGCTCCTCCCGGGAGGGGTGCTGCCCCTGCACGTGTTCGAGGACCGCTACCGGAGGATGGTGATCGACTGCCTCGCCGCGGACGGGACCCCCGAGTTCGGGCAGATCCTGATCACCCACGGCCACGAGGCCGGTGGCGGCGACGAGCGGGCGATGGTCGGGACGGTCGCGCAGATGGTGCAGGTCGAGGCGCTCGACGAGTCGCGCTACGCGCTCGTCGCCGTGGGGACGCGCCGGCTCCGGGTCAACGCGTGGCTGCCCGACGACCCGTACCCGCTCGCCGACGTCGACGACCTCCCCGAGGTGGATCCCGACCCCGACGGACTGGCCGTCGACGTGGCCGCGACCCACGGGAGGGTGCGCGCGGCGCTCGCGCTCGCGGCCGAGCTCGGGGACGTCCACGTCGACCTCGCCGAGAGCGAGATCTCCGACGACCCCCTCGTCGCGACGTACCACCTGGCGGCGCTGGCGCCCATCGGCCCGGCGGACCGCTACCGGCTGCTGCGCGCCGCCGGGCCACGCGAGCGCCTCGACGTCCTCGACGAGGTGCTCGACGACGTCGAAGCGATGCTGAAGTTCCGGCTCTCCTGAGAAAGCCTGATAGAACGCTGGGCGTGGCAGATCGAACCCGTCCCATCGGCGAGACGCGTCCCCTGCGGGACCGACGTGAGGACACCTCCTTCGGGGAGGTGCTCGAGTACGTCAAGCTGTACGCGAAGCAGGAGACCGTGGGTCCGCTGCGCGGCGCCGGTCGCTGGATCGCGTTCGGGGCGGCGGCCGCGGTCGCGATGGGGCTCGGCCTGATGATGATCCTCCTCGGGCTCCTGCGCCTCGTGCAGACCGAGCTCGATCGCCTCGCCCGCGGCTCGCTGTCGTGGGCCCCCTACGCCATCGTCCTCGTGATCACCGTGGCGCTGCTCGCCGTCACGCTGACGCGCATCAAGAAGTCCACCCTGAACAACGAACCGAACTGAGCGGGAGCACCACGATGGCCAAGAACGACTCCACGGCGCGCGACGAGCCGGACGTCTCCGAGGACGATCTGCGAACCAAGCTCCGAGCGCTGCAGAGCGACATCCAGGGCGAGGTGGAGGACCGCAAGACGACGATCGCCTCCGTGGTCGGCGGGGTGGTCGTCGTGCTCGCGATCGCGATGTTCCTGCTCGGCAAGCGCGCGGGCAAGAAGAAGAGCGCCATCGTCGAGATCCGACGGGTCTGATCCCGCCCGTGGCACTCGTCCCCCGCTACCTCCGCCCGGCCCGGGTCATCCGGCGCCGCGCCATCCAGCGCGGCCTGCTCGGCCCCAGCGTGTTCTGGAAGGTCGTCGCGGCGTGGGTCTTCGGCAAGAGCACGATCAAGAGGTTCTTCGGCAAGCAGCCCGAGCCGCTGGGAACCTGGAAGGTCCGCTCCGACGCCTTCGTCAACGTGATCAACGTCGTGCCCCTGTCGTCGCGCGGCAAGCGCCGACGTGGGATCACCCGTGATTCGATGATCGCAGCCGCCCGGCGTGAGGTCAGCGCCGCCCGCCCGGACGCCGAGGTCGTCGTCAAGTCCTAGTCGCCAGCTCCCTGCGTGGCGCTGCGAGGCGCCGGGCCGCCCGCCGCCGACGAGCGGGCGTCGCGGGGCCTAGCCTGTGCCGACGATGCTGGTGAAGATGCGCAACCCGCGCCGTGAGATCGACGTGCGTGGCGACCGGACGGTGAACCACCTGCTCGACGACCTCGAGCTCGTGCGCGAGTCGCACCTGGTGATCTGCAACGGCACCCTCGTCCCCGGCGACGCACGACTGGCCGACGACGACGTCGTCGAGATCCGCCCCGTCATCTCCGGGGGGAGCTGAGCGATGGCCACCTCCGGTTCCAAGTGCCGATCCTGCCGCGCTCCCGCGGTGATCGACCTCCCGCGGCACAACGCCAACTTCTGCGCGGAGCACCTGCTGCAGCTCTGCCGCCGCCAGGTCGACAAGGCGATCCACGACCACGACATGTTCGCCCCCGACGACCGCCTGCTCGTGGCGGTGAGCGGGGGCAAGGACTCGCTCGCGCTGTGGGACATCCTCGTCGAAGCGGGCTACCGGGCCGACGGGCTCTACGTCGGTCTCGGCATCGGTGACTACTCCGACGCCTCGGGCGACCACGTGCGCGCGTTCGCGACCGAGCGCGGGTTGCACCTCGTCGAGGTGGACCTGCGCGAGCAGTACGGCTACGACATCCCCACCGCGTCGCGCGCGACGCGCCGGGTCCCGTGCTCGGCGTGCGGGATGTCCAAGCGCCACCTGTTCGACAAGGCCGCGATCGACGGCGGCTACGACGCCGTCGTCACCGGCCACAACCTCGACGACGAGGCCGCCGTGCTGCTCGGCAACGTGCTGCGCTGGGACGTCGATCACCTGGCGCGCCAGGCCCCGGTCCTGCCGGCGCGCGCCGGGTTCCCCCGCAAGGCCAAGCCGCTCGTGCGCCTCACCGAGCGCGAGACCGCCGCGTGGTGCCTGATCCGCGGGATCGACTACCTGGTCGAGGAGTGCCCCATCGCCGCCGGCAACCGCCACCTGCACCACAAATCGGTGCTCAACGCGATCGAGGAGGAGTCGCCGAGCTCCAAGTCGGCGTTCTACCTCGAGTTCGTCGACAAGATGGCACCCCTGCTGGCCGGGCGCTCGGCCGCCGACGCCGGCGAGCTGACCACCTGCGAGCGCTGCGGAGCGCCGACGACGTCGGAGGTGTGCGCGTTCTGCCGTCTCGTCGCGACCTCGGCGGCGCACGACCCGGTCCCCGTCGAGCTGGTGCTCGGCGGACGGGGTCGGCGGTGAGCGCCCCCTTCGCCGCGGGCGACAAGGCGGTCCTGCTCGACTCGAAGAAGCGCCGCTACCTGGTCGAGCTCGCCGACGACGGCGAGTTCCACAGCCACGCCGGCTTCGTCCGCCACGCCGACGTCATCGGGCAGCCCGAGGGGTGCCGGGTGCGCTCGACGAAGAACGGCGAGTACATCGTGCTGCGCCCCACCCTCGAGGACTTCGTCGTCGAGATGCCCCGTGGCGCCCAGGTGATCTACCCGAAGGACCTCGCGCCGATCTGCATGTTCGCCGACATCGGCCCGGGGGTCCGGGTGTTCGAGAGCGGGGTCGGGTCGGGGGCGCTGTCGACGACGATGCTGCGCTACGGCGCCGACATCGTCGGCTACGAGATCCGTGAGGACTTCGCCAACCGGGCACGCACCAACGTGCGGTCGTTCCTCGGTGAGTCCGTGATGGACCGCTACGACGTCCACGTCCAGAGCAGCTACGACGGCATCGAGGCCGCCCACGGACCCTTCGATCGGGTCGTGCTCGACCTGCCCGAGCCGTGGCAGGTAGTGCCCCACGCCGAGGCGGTCCTGCGTGCCGGGGGGATCCTGGTCGCGTACACCCCGTCGATCACCCAGGCCGCTCGCGCTCGGGAGGCGCTGAAGGGCAAGTGGATCGACGCGCGCACCGTCGAGGTGCTCCACCGGGGGTGGCACATCGAGGGGCAGGCGGTGCGTCCGGATCACCGCATGGTCGCCCACACGGGGTTCCTCAGCGTCGCCCGCTTCCTCGGTCGTCCCTGAGCGCGCCGGGACCGGCGGCGCCGCCGCGTCGACGGGCCGTCGGGCGCGCGCCGGTACCCTGACCGGCGTGCCGGACTGGACGCCCGAGACGTGGCTGGTGGCGGGTGCCCGGCCCCGACGACCCGGCGAACCGCTGAACGTCGCCCCGACCTTCGCGTCGAACTTCACCCTCCCCGGCGACCGCCTGTACAGCCGCAGCCACGGCACCCCCACCTCCGAGGCGCTCGAGGAGCTGCTCGGAGGTCTCGAGGACGGTCGAGCCCTGGTGTTCGCATCGGGGATGGCGGCGGCCTCGATCGTGTTCCAGCGACTCGGCGTCGGAGCGACGATCGCCGTGCCCGCCGAGCCCTACCACGGGGTGGCCGGCATCGTGGCCGAGGGGGAGGCGCAGGGTCGCTGGCGGGTGCTCCGCATCGATCAGGCGGACACCGACGCCTGGCTCGACGCGGTCGCGACGTGCGACCTGGTGTGGCTCGAGACGCCGGAGAACCCGTTGCTGACCGTCGCCGACCTCCCACGGATCTGCGGCGCTCCCCGTCCGTCGTCGACGCTCGTCGTCGTCGACTCGACGTTCGCGACACCCCTGGCGCAGCGCCCGCTCGACCTCGGCGCGGACGTCGTCGTGCACTCGGCGACGAAGTTCATCGGTGGCCACTCGGATCTGGTCGCCGGGGTGCTCGTGACGCGCGACGACGATCTCGTCGAGGAGCTCGCCGAGCGGCGACTGCTCCACGGCGCGACCATCGGCGCGATGGAGGCCTTCCTCACGATCCGGGGTGCGCGCACCCTCGCGCTGCGCGTCCGGCGGGCGCAGGCGACGGCGGGCGAGCTCGCCGAGCGCCTCGACGCCCACCCGCGGGTCGACCGGGTGCGCTACCCCGGCCTGGCATCGCACCCGACGCACCGGATCGCGTCGTCGTTCATGTCCGGGTTCGGCGCGGTGCTGTCGTTCGAGACCGCCGGGGGAGCGGCTCGAGCCGACGAGGTGTGCCGTCGCGTCGAACTGGTCAACCACGCCACGAGCCTCGGCGGGGTGGAGTCGACGATGGAGCGGCGGGCCGCGATCGTCGGCCAGGAGCGCATCCCGGCGGGTCTGATCCGGCTCAGCGTCGGGTGCGAGGACGTCGAGGACCTCTGGTCGGACCTCGACGCCGCACTCGGCTGACACCCCCGAGGCGTCGGGCGATCGAGGCTCCTCAGCAGGGCGGGAGGAGCCCGAGCGAGCCGGCCAGCCCGGCCAGCTGCTGATCCACCGGTGGCCAGCCGGGCCCGTGGCAGGCTCGGTCGAGGTCGACGATGCCGTGGATCCAGGTGTGCACCTGGACGGAGACGGCGGTGGGATCGCGATCGTCGTCGAGCTCGACGAGGACCGCCGACACGAGGTCGACCAGGACCTGGAACGTCGCGGCCGCGACCATCTCGGTCTCGCCCTCGAACTGGGCGTGGTCGGAGAACATCACCCGGTACTGGCCGGAGCGGCGCCGCGCGAAGTCGGCGTAGGCCCGACCGGCGGCGAAGAACTCCTCGAAGGGGTCGGCCTCGTCGTCGTGGGCGTCGTGCAGCGCGGCGGCGAAGTTGTCCCAGCAGTGGCGGACCGCGGCACGCACGAGCTCACCGTGGTCGTCGAAGTGGCGGTACACCGCGGTGGCCGACACCCCGGCCCGGCGTGCGACGGCACGCAACGAGACCGCGTCGACCGAGCCGTGCTCGGCGAGCAGGTCGGCGGCGGCGTCGAGCAGCTCGACGCGCAGGCGGTCGCCCTCGCCGCGTGCGTTGCGCTGGCGCACCGGTGCGACGTGCGCGGTCTCCACGGCCGTCACGGTACCGCCGGGGTCACCGGAGGCGGATCGACCGGACGCGGCCGGGGACGGGGCTCGACGTGCTCGCGAGCCCGCTCAGGGCTCGATGTAGATGCACTCGCCGGGGCACTCCTCGGCGGACTCGACCACGGCGTCGAGCTGACCGTCGGGGAACTCGGCGAGGCCCTCGGCGCCCTGGGGGTTGCCCTTCGCCTCGGCGAAGACCTTGTCCCCCTCCTTGACGTAGGCGAGGCCATCGTCGAGCAGGGTGAAGACGTCGGGTGCGATCTCCTCGCACAGACCGTCGCCGGTGCAGAGATCCTGGTCGATCCAGACCTTCATGTCAGTGGTGGCTCCTCGTTGCTGGTCGACGCGGGTGGCGTGTCGGTGTCGGGTCGCTGGGACGGATGGGGCGATCCGTTCGGGCGGATCTCGGAGGCGATGCGGACGTGCGACGTCGTGCGCCCGCCGGACCGATCTCCGTGGTGGTCTTCGTGGTGATCGCCGTTCGTGGACAGGAGTTTACACGGTGCAGCACGTGCAAACATCGTCGGTCCGTGGCGGTGTACCTTGAGCCCATGTCGACAGACCACGGTGCAACCGAGCGGGCTGAGGTCGAGGCTCTGAGCGAGGAGATCGGCCACCTCCGCCAGCGGCTCGCCGACGCCCCGCGTCGCGTCCGCTCGCTCGAGGAGCGGTTGCTCGAGACGAAGGGCCAGCTCGCCCAGGCCGTCGCGCAGAACGAGAAGCTGTCCTACACCCTGCGCGAAGCGCGCGAGCACATCTCCACCCTGCGCGACGAGGTCGACAAGCTCTCGCAGCCGCCCTCGGCGTACGGCATCGTCGTCGGCAAGAACGACGACGACACCGTCGACGTGCTGACCTCCGGCCGCAAGATGCGCGTCTCGCTGCACCCCGACATCGACCACGAGCTGCTCGACCGCGGCGCCGAGGTCGTCCTCAACGAGAGCTTGAACGTGGTGCTCGCACGCACCCCCGACGTCGGGGGCGAGGTCGTCACCGTCCGCCAGATCATGGACGACGGCGTGCGGGCGCTCGTCGTGGGCCGCGCCGACGAGGAGCGGGTCTGCGAGCTCGCCGACGCGCTGCGCGGGACGGTGATCCGCGCCGGCGACCACCTCCGCCTCGACACCCGCTCGAACCTGCTGCTCGAGAAGCTCGCCCGCCCCGAGGTGGAGGACCTGCTGCTCGAGGAGGTCCCCGACATCGCGTACACCGACATCGGCGGGCTCGACTCCCAGATCGAGGAGATCGCGGACGCCGTCGAGCTGCCGTTCCTGCACCAGGACCTCTTCGCCGAGCACCGCCTCCCCGCCCCGAAGGGGATCCTGCTGTACGGCCCTCCCGGGTGCGGCAAGACCCTCATCGCGAAGGCGGTCGCGAACAGCCTCGCCAAGAAGGTCGCCGACAAGGTGGGCGAGGGGAAGGGCCGCAGCTACTTCATCAACATCAAGGGTCCCGAGCTGCTGAACAAGTACGTCGGCGAGACCGAGCGCCAGATCCGCCTCGTCTTCCAGCGGGCTCGCGAGAAGAGCGACGAGGGCTGGCCGGTGATCGTGTTCTTCGACGAGATGGACTCGATGTTCCGCACGCGCGGCTCGGGGATCAGCTCGGACATGGAGTCGACGATCGTGCCGCAGCTGCTCGCCGAGATCGACGGCGTCGAGGGCCTGACGAACGTCATCGTCATCGGCGCGACCAACCGCGAGGACCTGATCGACCCGGCCATCCTGCGACCGGGTCGCCTCGACGTGAAGATCAAGATCGACCGGCCGAACGCCGAGGCGGCCCGGTCGGTCTTCGCGAACTACCTCTCCGACGAGATCCCGATCGCCGAGGGCTCCTCGGTCCCCGACATGATCGACGCGACGGTGGCCGAGATGTACCGCGACGACGAGGCGAACCGCTTCCTGGAGGTCACCTACCAGAACGGCGACAAGGAGATCCTCTACTACAAGGACTTCGCCTCGGGGGCGATGATCGAGAACATCGTGCGACGGGCGAAGAAGCTCGCGATCAAGCGGGTGATCGGCGGTGGCGCCCGTGGGGTGATGACCCAGGACCTCCTCGACTCGATCAAGCAGGAGTACAAGGAGCACGAGGACCTGCCGAACACGACGAACCCCGACGACTGGGCGAAGATCTCGGGCAAGAAGGGCGAACGCATCGTGTTCATCCGTACCCTCGTGTCGAAGGAGACCGACGACGACGTCGCCGGCGGCAAGGCGATCGAGCGGGTCGCCACCGGCCAGTACCTCTAGGTCGGCGCCGCCGCGGCCACCCCGAATCCGCGGCGCGATCCGACGGCGCACCACCGTGGGGCGAGCCCACGCCGCGGCCGGGTACGGTCGCCGCATGGCTCGCCGCACCCCCGCCCACGACATCGTCCTGTTCGGAGCGACGAGCTTCGTCGGTCAGATCCTGTGCCGCCGCCTGGTGGAGCGCCACGGGACGGACGGGGAGCTGAGCTGGGCGATCGCGGGTCGCGACGCGGTCAAGCTCGACCGGGTCGCGACCGAGACCGGAGCCGACGTCGAGCGGATCGTGGCCGATGCCGCCGACCCCGCGGCGCTCGCGGCGATGTGCGCGGACGCCCGCCTCGTGGTGTCGACCGTCGGGCCCTACGCCCTCCACGGCTCCGAGCTCGTCGCCGCGGTCGTCGAGGCCGGGATCGACTACTGCGACCTCACCGGCGAGCCGCAGTGGATGCAGCGGATGATCGACCGGCACCACGAGCGCGCCGTCGAGACCGGGGCGCGCGTCGTGCACGCGTGCGGGTTCGACTCCGTGCCCTCCGATCTGGGTGTGCGGTTCCTGCAGCAGGCGGCCGTCGAGCGGTTCGGCTCGCCGTGCACCGACGTGCGGATGGGGGTCGTGTCCGCGAGGGGCGGCGCGAGCGGCGGGACGATCGCGTCGATGATGAACATCGTCTCCGAGGTGGCCGACGACCCCGGTCTGCGACGGGTGCTGACCAACCCCTACGCCCTGGCCCCGGCCGGCGAGCGCGAGGGTGTCGACCAGCCGAGCCTCGCCGTGCCGGCGCTCGATCGCGGCCTCGGCTCGTGGACCGCCCCGTTCGTGATGGCCGCCACCAACACCCGTGTCGTGCTGCGCTCCCACGCGCTGGAGGGGTACCCGTGGGGGAGGTCGTTCACCTACGGCGAGTCGATCATGACCGGTTCCGGCCCGATCGGCGGCGCGAAGGCGCTCGCGGTCACCGGCGCGATGGGCGCGGCGATGGGCGCGGCGGCCGGCGCGGCGATGCTCGGGCCGCTGCGCTCCGTCGTCGAGCGGGTGCTGCCCTCGGCCGGCGACGGGCCGTCACCGAGCACGCAGGAGGCCGGCTCCTACGATCTCCGCTTCCACGGGACGACGGCGGCGGGGGAGGGGATCGACGCCCGGGTCACGGGCGACCGCGATCCCGGGTACGGGTCGACCTCGAAGATCCTCGCGGTCGCCGCCACCTCGCTGCTGGACTCCGACGTCGGAGGCGGGTTCTGGACGCCGGCGACCGCTCTCGGCGACGGGTTCGTCGACGAGCTGGTCGAGCGGGCCGGGCTCACCTTCGACATCGTCGATCGCGTCGATTGATCGGACGTGCCCGTCACCGTCGATCGGTGGCGGGATAGGTTGAGGTCATGGCACTGCCGAAGGTGTGCGGCATCGAGACCGAGTACGGGATCACGGTCCGCGGGGCGGAGAACAACCCGGTCTCCGCGTCCTCCCTGCTGATCAACGCCTACCTCGCCGACACCGCACGCGAGCGCGGGCGGGTCGGCTGGGACTTCGAGGACGAGCGACCCGCCAACGACGCGCGCGGCTTCTCCCACGAGGAGGCGATGGCGCCCGAGGTCGAGACCACGCTGGTGAACGCGGTGCTCACGAACGGGGCGCGGTTCTACGTCGACCACGCTCATCCCGAGATCTCGATCCCCGAGGTGCGCACCGCTCGCGAGGCGCTCGTGTGGGACCGGGCGGCCGACGAGATCGTCCGGCGCGCGATGATCGCCGCCCGCTCGGTGCTCGACGTCGGAGCCGAGATCGTGATCCACAAGAACAACTCCGACGGCAAGGGCAACAGCTACGGCTGCCACGAGAACTACCTGCTGGCGCGCGAGCTCCCGTTCGGTCGCATCGCCCGGCAGATCACCTCGCACTTCGTCACGCGCCAGGTGTTCACCGGCGCCGGCAAGGTCGGCTGCGAGCTGCCGGGTCGCCCCCACGACGACATCGCGTACCAACTCAGCCAGCGCGCCGACTTCTTCGAGGAGGAGGTCGGTCTCGAGACGACCCTCAAGCGGCCGATCGTCAACACGCGCGACGAGCCCCACGCCGACCCGCGCAAGTACCGCCGGCTCCACGTGATCGTCGGCGACGCGAACATGAGCGAGGTCGCCACCTACCTCAAGGTGGGGACCACCGCGATCGTCCTGTCGATGATCGAGGACGACGAGCTCGGCGACGACCTCGTGCTCGCGAACCCGGTCCCCGCGATCCGCCAGGTGAGCCACGACCCCACGCTGTCGCGGACCGTCCAGCTCGACGACGGCACCCGCGCGACGGCGCTGGAGGTGCAGTGGGGCCTGCTGGAGCGGGCGCGCAAGTACGAGCAGTCGCACGGGCTCGAGTCGGTCGACGAGGTCGTCGGCGCCGACGTGATGGACCGCTGGGAGCGGGTGCTCACCGCCCTGGAGGCCGACCCCGACTCGGCGGCCCCGGTGGTCGACTGGGTCGCCAAGAAGCGATTGGTCGACGGCTACGCCGAGCGCCACGGGATCGACGCCGCGAGCCCGATGCTCAAGGCGATCGACCTCCAGTACCACGACATGCGCCCCGAGCGCTGCCTGGCGCTGCGGGCCGGGCTCGACGTGATCGCCGACCCGGCCGAGTGCGACGCCGCGACGACCGAGCCGCCGACGTCGACGCGGGCGTACTTCCGGGGACGCTGCCTCGACAAGTTCGCGGACGACATCGTCGCCGCCAACTGGGACTCGATGGTCTTCGACGTCGGGCGCGACCCGCTGCGGCGGGTCCCGATGCTCGAGCCGTTGCGCGGCACCGCGGACCACGTTGCTACCTTGATCGACTCGAGCGAGACGGCGCGAGAGCTGCTCGACCGCCTCGGCGCCGATCACCCGACCCCCGACCCGAACGAGCCAGGAGCATCCTGATGGCAGAGCGTCAACGCAAGCCGAAGCAGACGACGTCGCGCGAGACCGAGGAGGTGGAGGAGGCCGCACCGCCGGTCACCGAGAGCGGTGACAAGCTCAAGGCGGAGCTCGACGGCCTGCTCGACGAGATCGACGAGGTCCTCGAGACGAACGCGGAGGACTTCGTCAAGTCCTACGTCCAGAAGGGCGGGCAGTGAGCGGTGGCGATGCCGTTCTTCCCCCCCGGTGACGACCCCGGCTCCAACTTCCCCGACCTCCTCGGTCGCATCCGGCGCCACGGCGCCGGCGACGTCCACCCGTCCTCGGGTGTCGATGTCGGCGCGTCGCTCGGGGTGCCCCACGCGACGACGTGCGTGGCGCTGCGCTACCAGGACGGCGTCGTCATCGCGGGCGACCGCCGTGCGACGGCGGGCAACCTGATCTCGCACCGGACCATGGAGAAGGTCCTCCCCGCGGATCGGCACAGCGCGGTCGCGATCGCCGGCTCGGCGGGCACCGCGATGGAGATGGTCCGTCTCTTCCAGCTCCAGCTCGAGCACTACGAGAAGGTCGAGGGCCAGGCGCTCAGCCTGGAGGGCAAGGCCAACCAGCTCTCGGCGATGGTCCGCGGCAACCTGCAGGCGGCGATGATGGGGATGGTCGTCGTCCCGATCTTCGCCGGGTACGACCTGCTGCGGGCCACGGGTCGGCTCTGGGACTTCGACGCCACCGGGGGCCGCTACGAGGAGCGCCACCACGTGGCGACCGGCTCGGGCAGCCTCCACGCCGGCACCGTGATCAAGGTCGGGTTCCGTGAGTCGATGAGCCGGTCGGAGGCGATCGATCTCGCCGCGCGGGCGCTGTGGGAGGCGGCCGACGCCGACTCGGCGACGGGCGGTCCCGACCCGCTGCGCGGCATCTACCCGGTCGTCGCCTGGATCGACATCGAGGGTTACGAGCGGGTGCCCGACGACGAGCTCGCCGAGCGCTTCGCCGCCGTCGTGCAGGAGGTGGCGGAGCGATGAGCATGCCGTTCTACGTCGCCCCCGAGCAGATGATGAAGGACCGCGCTGACTACGCGCGCAAGGGCATCGCGCGCGGGCGGGCGCTGGTCGCGATGCGCTACGTCGAGGGGATCGCGATCGTCGCCGAGAACGCCTCGGAGACGTTGCGCAAGGTCAGCGAGATCTACGACCGCATCGCGTTCGCCGGGGTCGGCAAGTACAACGAGTTCGACCAGCTCCGCGTCGCCGGCATCCGCGCCGCCGACCTGAAGGGCTTCCAGTACTCGCGCGACGACGTCGACGCCCGCAGCCTCGCCAACAGCTACGCCCAGATGCTCGGCAACATCTTCACCCACGAGATGAAGCCGATGGAGGTCGAGATCCTCGTCGCCGAGGTCGGACGGGAACCCGCCGGCGACCAGATGTTCCACATCCTCTACGACGGCACGGTCGTCGACGAGCGCGACTTCGCGGCGATCGGCGGGGACGCCGAGGCGATCCGCGCCCGCCTCGCCGAATCGTGGTCCGACGGCCTCGACCTCCACGGCGCGGTGCGCGCCGGGATGGCGGCTCTGTCCGGTGACGAGCGAGAGATCCCCGCCGGCGACCTCGAGGTCGCCGAGCTGTCGCGGGGCGAGGGGCGGCGCTGCTTCCACCGCCTCAGCGAGGACCAGGTCCGGGACCTCGCTCCGACGAACTGACCGGCGGCGCCTCGATCGCTCCGTCGCCGGCTGCCGCCGGCTCGGTGGCGCCTGGCCCCCCGTCCGCCCTCAGCAGGTCTGCGCGCAGACCCGCCAGGAGTTCATCGCCATCTCCCACGTCCCGACGCCGATGCCCGACGGGGGAGACGAGAACCGGAGCTGGGCGACGACGCGCACCTCGGTGGTGCCGTTCTTCTCCGCCCGGGCGGTGAAGGTGAACTTGTCCTGCTGCGGGCTCCCCTGGACCTGGATCACGAAGCCCGAGACGGACGCCGAGGCCGCGGCCAGGAGTCTGGCGACCACGACGCCTCCGCTGAGCTGGGCGACCGCGCTGCTCGCGACCTCGCCGAACTCGACCGTGGTCCTCGGCGCCCACACCTGGCCGTGGACGGCGAGCTGCTTGCCGTTGCCGGGAGCGGAGGCGAGGATCTTGTTCGACCAGTTCAGCGAGCTCGCCGGGAAGGCGGCTCCCGACGACAGGGCGTGGATGCTCACGAAGTCGTAGTCGTGCTGGCGCCGCAGGATCTCGAGCGCGCCGCCGGCCTGCATCGTGAAGCGCGAGTCACCGCTCATGTAGAACGTCGCACCGGTGGCGACGTCCTGGTTGTCGCGGTACGAGTCGCACGCCGGGTTCTCGATCTCCTGCTGGTCACCGGCCACGCCCTGGCGGCCCGCGGTCACCGTGGCGTGCTTCAACCTCATCTCCCCGGTGTTCGCGAAGACGTAGTCACCCGAACGCAGGTAGTTGTTGGCCGCCCAGGCGGGCTCGACCGTGTAGCGCCCCGGCCAGAAGACCCGGCAGGTCCCGAAGTCGGTGTACGCCGGGTTCGTCGGGAGCGACGAGAGGCCGGCGGGGACGGACGGCTCGGTGAACAGCTCGTGCCACTCCTGCTCGGTGCACCACAGGCCGCGGTTGGCGGGGCTGAACGACAGCGCCCCCCACACCGCTGTCGGCGTGCTCGTCGAGAACTGGCCTCCGTGGCTGCACCCGGCATCGGTCGACCACAGGTCCCCGTCGCGGATCTCGAGCGGAGCCGAGATCCCCATCAGCGACGGACGGGCGACGAACGACGGGCCCCCGAAGACCTTGGTCTTGCCGTGGCCGGAGGTGGTGACGAACCCCTTCTCCCCGGCGGGCAGGCCCTCGCCGGTGACGACCACCGCCCAGGAGGTGATGTTCGACAGCGTGCCGTCGACCTTCGCGCAGTTGACCGAGACGTCGACCCCGCTGATCGTGTCGGGGATCTCGATGTCGACGCCCGAGCCGTTGCCGGCGTTGGTCGAGCACAGCAACCCGTTGATCTGCACCTTCTCCAGCACGTGGCGCAACCCGGCCTCCGCCGCGGAGAGGCGGTCGGCGCGGTCCTCGACGACGCGCCCGTAGCGCAGGTTGGCCGAGGTGTACCCGACGAGGCTGATGATCACCGAGGACACCACGACGGTCACGACGAGGGTCAGCGGCAGGATCGCTCCGCCGTCCCTTCGCCCGCGGCAGCGGCGTGGCGGGCGGTCGCCGGTGGCACCGGCACCCCGGGGGGACCGTCGGTGGGGGGTCGTCATGTCGTCACCTGCAGGGTGGTCGAGAGCGTCGCGGTGCCGGCGGGGCCGCGGTACACCGTCATGGGTCGTGCGCCGGCGCTCCACTTGAGCCCGCCGTGGCCGCCATGGACGGTGACGGTGCTGCCGGAGCCGAAGGAGAGGTACACCAGGTCGGTGCCGCCGTCCTCGAGGTTGTTGTCGTAGCCGAGCACCAGATCGTCGCAGTAGCCCGTCGTGGTGATCGTGTAGGTCACCGAGTTCCTCAGGTAGCCGTTGTTCTTCACCTCGACGGAGGTGGCGCTGGGGGTGAGGCTCGTCACGGTGCACGGGTTCAGGTCGACCGTGAGGTCGAGCGTCGAGGTCGCGGTCCCCCCGTTGCCGTCGTCGACCGCGTAGGTCATCGAGAACGGTCCCGGAGCCGAGCCGTCGCTGGCGACGACCAGCTGGGTGCCGTTGACGGCCACGGCGAGGCTCGGGTGGGGGGTCGACGTCGTGACCGTGAGCGGGTCGCCGTCGGGATCCGACGCCGGGAGGTCGATCACCAGATCGGATCCGACGGTGACGACGCCGGTGGCGGGTGCCGCCGTCGGCGGCTGGTTGGGCGTCGCGGAGGCGGCGATCGTGATCGCCATCGTGCCGGTCGCCACCTCCCCCCACGGGTCCATCACCTGGTAGTCGATGTTCGTCGTCGTCCCGACGGCCGACGCGGGGTTGGGCTTGAGCTCCACCGTGAGACCGGAGATGTGCCTCGTCCAGTTCGCGGGGAGGTTCGTGATGGTGAGGGTCAGGCCGTCGCCGTCGGGGTCGGACGCGACGACCCCGATCGGCGTGGACGCGCCATGAGGGATCGTCGCGGCGATCGACGTGGTGGTCGGTGCCTGGTTCGACGGCGGCGTGAGCGCCGCGTTGTACGGCGGGACCGGGGGGAGGGTCTCGTCGAGGTCGTTCGTGCGCATCTCGAGGGTGAAGACGTCGCCGCTGGTCGTCTCGACGTCGAACGTCAGACCGTTGAACACGCCGGAGGAGTCGGCGTGGGGCGCGATCGCGACCGGTGCGCTCCCGGCGGTCCAGGTCGACTCGTCGATCGGGACGAGCGGGTCGGTCATGTCGGCGATCCGTGGGGTCTGACCGGCGGCGCAGGTGTAGCGCACCACGCGGTGGCCGTCGCCGTCGTCCTCGTAGCGGTAGGCGGCGATCCACGTGGTCGTCGTGGTGGTCTCCTCGTCCCACGTCATCCGGACGAGGTTCACGCCGGGGTTCGTCGTCGCGCAGCCGCTCGGGAGGGCGGCGTCGAACTCGAACCCGCCGGCGGGGGTGGAGTTGACGTCCTCGGGCATGAACGCGGTCAGCGTCAGCAGGCCGTTCGCGTCGTCGTTGCGGTCCTCCGCCGCCGGGCTGAGGCGCAGCGCGGTGACGACGATCACCGACAGCGTGGACGCGAGGAGGCCCATGATCGAGATCGCGACGAGGATCTCGACGAGGCTCATGCCGTCGTCGCGCCGCAGGCGACGGGTGCTCGCGGTCGGCGCACCGGCACGTGCCGGGAGCGCGCGGTTCGGGCGTGCGGAGCCCTCGAGCGCGGGGGACGGGCGTCCGGGGATCACGGGGGACACGGGGGTCACGGGGGTCACGGGGGTCATGGGACCTTCACCACCTCGACGGTCTCGATGATCGATCCGTCGGGGCTGCGAACCTGGATCTGGACCTTCTGGCGGTTCTCGTCCGCGTTGCACGGAGCGCCGTACGCGCCCCCGGGGTCCGGGTACTGGACCGGGACGGGGATCTCGATGTCGAAGTCCTTCCAGTCCGGCGGGATGATGTCGGGGTACGTCCGCAGCTCGCTCTGGTAGTGGGCGGCCAGCGCGGTGGGCGTCGTCGTCGTGCAGTCGGTCCACGCCACGTCGTTCACCAGCACCTCGGTCGCCGACTGGAGCCACTCGTGGGCGCGTGCGTGGTCGCGCTCGAGGCGCGATCCGAGGATCGAGACGCCGAGTCCGCCCATCACGGCCACGCCGACCCCTCCCATGATCGCGATCGCCACGACGACCTCGACCAGCGTCGACCCTCGGTCGCCGGGCGCAGCGGCGCCGACGGGCACGGACCGGTCACGACGCGGAGCTCGGGGACGGCTGGTGGTTCCCCTGCTCGGGCTCGACCGCATGGTCCTTCTTCGGTCGGCGCGGGTCGCCGCCACACTCAGCTCTCGGTCAAGATCGGGCGAGGGGAGTGTCCGACGTCGCACGGCCGCCCGCGTTAGGTTCCCCCCATGGAGAGGCGCATCTACGGGCTCGAGAACGAGTACGGGGTGACCTGCACGCTGCGTGGCCAGCGCCGCCTGAGCCCCGACGAGGTGGCGCGGTACCTCTTCCGCCGGGTCGTTTCCTGGGGGCGCAGCTCCAACGTGTTCCTGCAGAACGGCGCCCGGCTCTACCTCGACGTCGGATCGCACCCCGAGTACGCGACCCCCGAGTGCGATTCGATCTACGACGTCGTCGTCCACGACAAGGCGGGGGAACGGATCCTCGAGGAGCTGGTCGAGTCCGCCGAGCAGCGCCTCGCCGAGGAGTCGATCCGGGGCACGATCTACCTGTTCAAGAACAACACCGACTCGGCCGGCAACTCCTACGGCTGCCACGAGAACTACCTCACCCGCCGCGACGACGACCTGGGCCACTACGCCGAGGTGCTGATCCCGTTCCTGGTCAGCCGCCAGATCTACACCGGGGCGGGAAAGGTGCTCCAGACCGCACGGGGGGCGACCTACTCGATCGCGCAGCGCGCCGAGCACATCTGGGAGGGGGTGTCGTCGGCGACGACGCGCAGCCGCCCGATCATCAACACCCGCGACGAGCCCCACGCGGACGCCGAGCGCTACCGCCGCCTCCACGTCATCGTCGGCGACTCGAACATGAGCGAGTACACCGCCTTCGTCAAGGTCGGCGCCGCCGCCTGCATGCTGCGGATGCTCGAGGACCCCCAGGTCGTGCTGCGCGACATGACGCTCGAGAACCCGATCCGCGCGATCCGCGAGATCAGCCACGACACCACCTGCCGCCGCACCGTGCGCCTCGCCAACGGGCGCGAGGTGAGCGCGCTCGACATCCAGCGCGAGTACCTCGACCGGGCGCTGCGCTACGCCGACTCCCACGGCTTCCCCCCGCTCGAGCAGCGTGCCCTGGAGATGTGGGAGCACTGCGTCTCGACGATCGAGAACGACCCGATGAAGCTCGACCGGGAGGTGGACTGGGTGATCAAGCTGAAGCTGCTCGAGGCGTTCCGCGAGCGCCACGACCTCCCCCTCGGCCACCCCCGCGTCCAGCTCCTCGACCTCCAGTACCACGACGTGTCGCGGACGCGCAGCCCGTTCTACAAGCTGCAGGACCGCGGGATGATCGAGCGGGTGTGCACCGACGCCGACATCGACCACGCGATCGACCACCCGCCCCAGACCACCCGGGCGCGGCTGCGCGGCGAGTTCGTCAAGCGCGCCAAGGAGCGCAAGCGGGACTACACCGTCGACTGGGTGCACCTCAAGCTCAACGACCAGGCCCAGCGCACGGTGCTCTGCAAGGACCCGTTCAAGAGCCGTGACGAGCGGGTCGAAAGACTGATCGAGACGCTCTGAGCGGTGACCGGTCGTGGAACGGTCCAGCTTGTACCGTGACGCTGCCGTGACCCTCGACGCCGACACCTCCGATCCCGACTTCGTCGACGACGAGGGCGCTCCTCCGCGCCCGGCGGCGCGGCGCGACGAGCCGACGTCGGGAGCGCGCGCCTTCTTCGACTGGGTCGTGGTCGTCGCCGTGGCCCTCGCCGTCGCGTTCTTGGTGAGGGGCTTCCTGCTCGCGCACTACGAGGTCGAGGGATCGTCGATGGACTCGACCCTGACGACGGGCGACCGGGTGTTCGTGAACAAGCTCTCGTACCGCCTCCACGACCCGAACCGGGGCGACGTCGTCGTGCTCCACCAGATCAACGGGGCTGCCGAGCGAGACCTCATCAAGCGGGTCATCGCGCTCCCCGGTGAGGTCGTCGAGATGGTCGACTGCGTGGTGACGATCACCGAGGTGGGCGCCGAGAGCGAGCGGGTGCTCGACGAGCCGTACCTCGACCCCGATGTCGTGTCGTCGAGCTGCGGTGGGGACTTCGGTCCGGCCGCCGTCCCCGAGGAGCACGTCTTCGTCATGGGCGACAACCGCAGCGGCAGCCAGGACAGCCGCAGCCCGTCGGTCGGGCCGGTGTCCTACGACGACATCGTCGGCCGGGCGTTCGTGGTCTTCTGGCCGCGCTCGGACTGGCGCTGGCTCTGACCCGCCGCGGGTCGATCCGCGCCGCCCCCGCCGGTCACCCCGTCCCCGACTCGCCCACCTCGCGCGACATGACCTCCATCATCGTGTCGGTGTGGTCGCTGTACAGGGCGTCGACCCCCATCCGCACCGCCTCGGTGAGCTGGTGCTCGAACTGGAGGTCCCAGCTGAACGCGAGGACGTCGAAGCGGTGGAACAGCACCACCTGGCCGCCGTTCCAGTCGGTCTGGTGCATGTTCACCGCGTCGATCCCGGCCTCCGCGAGGCGTGCGGCGTGCCGCTCCGGACCGTCCGCGAGGCGCTGCAGGCGGGTCGAGTGGACGAGGCGGAAGTCGGCGAGGTCGTCGCGCCGCTCCACGAGGGGGTCGAGCAGCGGGTCGCAGAGCCAGGTCCGCCGCGCCATGTCGTTGCCGTTGGCGCGCACCGCCTCGACGACCGACGGGTAGGTCGCCGGGTCGCGCACGTCGAGCGACAGGTGGAACGAGTCGCCGCACTCCTCGAACAGCTCGTGCAGGCTCGGCACGTGGTCCGGGAGCCGGGCGCGCTCGACGTCGGCGATCGGCGTCCGTCGCAGCCCCCGCCGCACGACCCCGTCGTGATCGAGGACGGGGACCCCGTCGGAGGTGACCCACACGTCGCTCTCGAGGCCGGTCGCGCCGAGGCGGAGGGCGAGCGAGAAGGCCTCGAGGGTGTTCTCCGGGGCGTGGGCGCGCGCTCCGCGGTGGGCGAACGCGAGTGGCGGATCGAGGTGGGACGGGAGCCGCTGCTGCATCGCGGTCATGATGTCACGGCCGTACACTGGCTCCGTGTTCAACCTGCAGGGCAGCGAGATCATCTTCATCTTGCTGATCGCCCTGGTGGTGCTGGGGCCGGAGAAGCTCCCCGGAGCCGTGCGCAAGGCGACCCAGACGTACAACGAGCTGCGCAAGATGGGGACCGGGTTCCAGACCGAGTTCCGCTCCGCTCTCGACGAACCCATGCGTGAGATGCGCGAGACCGCCGACATGATCCGCGAATCGGCCGATCCGAGCAAGGTGGTCGCCGAGGCCCGCAAGACCGCCGAGTCGGCCCTCGACTCGGAGCGCTCGGCCGAGCACGCGCTCGACGACTCCGCCGAGGACGCCACCGACGGCCCGGGGATCAAGCCGGTCAGCGCGCGGATGCACGACGCCTCGGAGCACTCCGACCCGGCCGAGGAGGAGGGTGGATCCGCGAGCGACGACGTCGACGCCGGCGCGGGCGGCCGGTCCGTCGGTGCGACGGCAGCGTCGACCGACGCGGAGCGCGACGCCGACCCCGGGCACGGCGGCGACGATGCCGAGGCGACCCCCGAGAACGCCGACGAGTTCGCGGATCCGATCGACCTCGACGACGACGACGACGCGGCCGCCCACCGCGGCGCCGGCGAGGTCCGGGGCGGCCCCGGGCGCGCCCCCCACCTGCGACCGGCGCCCCCGTTGGAGGATGCCGAGGAGTCGGGCGGCGCCGCGGAGCGATCTGCGTGACCGCCGCCGCGCACCCCTCGGGGGCGATGACGCTGACCGAGCACCTCGCCGAGCTGCGCGTGCGGATCATCCGCTCCGGACTCGCCGTCGTGATCGGGGCGGTGCTGATCATCGCCTTCTACGACGAGGTGCTGAACTTCCTCGTCCAGCCCTACCGCGACCTGTGCGCGAGCAAGCCCGAGACGTTCTGCGTCGCCGACGAGCAGTTCGACCTGCTGAACGCGTTCGGCCCGACCGAGGGGTTCAGCGCACGCATCCGCATCGGCATGTACGGCGGGATCATCCTGGCGCTCCCCGTGATCCTCTGGCAGATCTGGCGCTTCGTCGTCCCGGCGCTCGAGGCGAAGGAGAAGAAGTACGCGATCCCGTTCGTGCTGTCGTCGGTCGTGCTGTTCGCCGCCGGCGGGACCCTCGCCTACTACACGGTGGGCCGCGCCCTCGAGTTCCTCATCTCGTGGTCGGGCGACGAGGTCAACCAGGTGTTCGCGATCGACAAGTACATCAGCCTCGTCGGGCTCATGATCTTCGCGTTCGGCATCGGGTTCCTGCTCCCGGTGCTGCTCGTGTTCCTGCAACTCGTCAACGCCGTGTCACCGCGCATCCTGCTCGGTGCCTGGCGCTACGCGATCGTCGGGATCTTCTGCCTCGCGGCGGTGATCACGCCGTCGGGCGACCCGATCACGCTGCTGATGCTCGCCGGCCCGATGATCGCCCTCTACTTCGTGTCGGTGCTGATCGGGTACCTGATCGAACGTGGTCGCCGCCGTCGGGGCGCGACCGCGGGCTGAGCGTCCGCCGTCCCCGTGCGCGCCGACCGCGACGACCTCCTCGGGGGGCTCCCGTTCGCCCCCGACCGCTTCCAGGTCGAGGCGTTCGACGCCCTCGACGCAGGTCGGAACGTGGTCGTCGCGGCTCCGACGGGCAGCGGCAAGACCGTCGTCGCCGAGTACGCGATCGCCGCCGATCGCGTCGACGGACGACGCTCGTTCTACACGGCGCCGATCAAGGCGCTGTCGAACCAGAAGTACCGCGACCTGCTCGAGGTCCACGGCGAGGGGTCGGTCGGTCTGCTGACGGGGGACAACGCGATCGACGGCGACGCGCCCATCGTGGTCATGACCACCGAGGTGCTGCGCAACATGATCTACGCGCGACGCAGCCTCGACGACCTGGGCACCGTCGTCGTCGACGAGGTGCACTTCCTCCAGGACACCTACCGCGGCCCGGTCTGGGAGGAGGTCATCATCCACCTCCCCGCCCACGTCCGCCTCGTCGCGCTCTCGGCGACGGTGAGCAACGTCGGCGAGCTCGCCGAGTGGATCACCACGGTGCGCGGCCCGACCGACGCGATCGTCGAGCGAACGCGCCCCGTCGCCCTCGACAACCGCTACCTCGTCGCCGATCGCGACGAGCGGCGCCTCCACCTGATGGAGATGTTCGTCGGCGGCGGCCCCAACCGCGACGCGCTGCGCCTCGACGAGTCCGCGATCCGGCGCGGCGGTCGCCGCCACGATCGCGGCGCGCGGCGCGGCGGCGACGGGGGTCGCCCCCGCGGCGGCGGGCGACGGCTGGCCACCCCCGGGCGCGTCGAGGTGGTGGAGCTGCTCGAGCGCCGCGACCTGCTGCCATCGATCTTCTTCATCTTCAGCCGGGCGCAGTGCGACGAGGCGGCGCGCTCGTGCGTGGACGCCGGGATGTCGCTGAACGGCGTCGAGGACCGTCGCCGCATCGCCGAGATCGTCGACGAGCGGCTCGCGGCGATCGACCCCGACGACCTCGAGGTGCTCGACCACGCCACCTTCCTGCGCCAGCTCGACGCCGGGGTGGCCGCCCACCACGCCGGGATGGTTCCGGCGATGAAGGAGGTGGTCGAGGCGTGCTTCGTCGAGGGCCTGATCAAGGTGGTCTTCGCCACCGAGACCCTCGCCGTGGGGATCAACATGCCCGCCCGATCCGTCGTCGTCGAGAAGCTGACCAAGTTCACCGGTGACCACCACGAGAAGCTCACCCCGGGCCAGTACACGCAGCTGACCGGTCGTGCCGGACGGCGCGGTCTCGACGAGGTGGGCGACGCCGTCGTCCTGTGGTCGCCGTGGGTCCGCTTCGACGAGGCGGCGGAGCTCGCGAGCAGCTCGTCGTTCCACCTCCGCTCCGCGTTCCGCCCGACGTACAACATGGCGGCGAACCTCATCCGCACCCACTCGGCGCCCGAGGCGCACCGCCTGCTCAACCTCTCCTTCGCGCAGTTCCAGGCCGATCGCGACGTCGTGCGGATCGAGGCCCGCCTCGAGCGCAAGCGGGCGGCGCGCACCGAGGCGCGAGCGGAGTCGGTCAGCGAGTACGGCGACGTCGAGGAGTACCGACGGCGTCGGCGCTCCGAGAGCGACGCACGCCGGCAGCGTCGCACGGCGTCGGCGGGCGAGATGCGCGGGGCCCTCGCCCGGTTGCGTCCGGGCGAGATCGTGCGCGTCGCGAAGGGGGAGCACCGTGGGCCCGTCGCGGTGGTCGCCAGCGCCCATCGCAAGGCGGGCGTCAGGCTCACCGCGATCACCAAGGGCGCCGAGGTCCTCCAGCTCACCGCCGACGACTTCGACCGGGTCCCGGAACCGGTCGGTTCGATCCGCCTGCCGCGCAACTTCGGCCCCGAGCGCCGTGACTACCGCCGCGAGGTCGCGAAGCGGCTGCGCACCGCGCGCATCGGCTCGGATCGGTCCGACGGCGGTGACGGTCGCGCCGGCTCGGCGAGCGGGCGCCGCCGGGGGCGCGGCGCCGACGACCTCGCGGTGGCCCGAGATCCCGACCTGCGCGCCCGGGTCGACGCGGCGGCCCGCGTCGAGCGGCTCGACCGCGAGATCGCCGCCCTCGAGGTGCGCGTCTCGGAGAAGAACGCCTCGCTCGGCCAGGAGTTCGACCGGGTGCTCGGCGTGCTCGACACCTACGGGTACGCCCGGGTCGACGATTGGGCGTTGACCGAGCGTGGCGACGTGCTCGCCGGGATCTTCAACGAGTCCGACCTGCTCGTCGCCGAGCTCCTGGCTTCCGGCGTGCTCGACGGTCTCGCCCCCGCGGACCTGGCGGCGGTCGCATCGTGCGTCGTCTACGAGCACCGCAGTCCCGAGCCGCCTCCCGCCCCCTGGTTCTCGTCCACCGAGGTGCGGGGACGCTGGCGCCGGCTCGAGGCGATCAGCGACGACCTGCGGGCCACCGAGCGCTCGGTCGGGCTCGTCGAGCAACGGCCCCCCGATCCGACGTTCGCCGCCATCGCGCACGCCTGGGTGGCGGGGGAGGGGTTCGCCGAGATCGTCGACGGCGAGGACGTCACGGGAGGCGACTTCGTCCGCACGATGAAGCAGCTGATCGACCTGCTGCGCCAGATCGCGTCCGTCGCGCCGGATCCGGCGATCCGCGCTGCGGCGGGCGATGCCGTGGACCGGGCCCGCCGCGGGGTGGTGGTCGACGGGGCGGTCGGGTGAGCATCGGACGGGGTGGCGACTGGGGTGAGCTCGTGGCCCGCCCCGAACGGCTGCGGGTGGCGGCCGACGACGCCGAGGTCGTCCGGATGCTCGGCGATCCCTCGGCGGATCCCGTCGCGCTCGGCGGGGGCGACCTGCACCGAACCGTCGGCGCGAGGGCCCTCGACGGCCGCGACGAGCTGCTGCGCCTCCCCGTCGACCTGGTCGAGGTGGTCGTCGACGACCGGCGCGAGCGCGTGCTGTGCGTCGCCCACGTCGTCGCCCGCCGCCGGTGGCGTCGCGGCGGGGGGTGGCGCGGGCCGGTCCTCGCGGTGATGAACGCCGAGTACCTGGGCGACCTCGACGTCGCCCCTCGGGGGCACCCCGGCGACGGCCGGGTCGAGACGTTCGCGCTCGACCCGTCGACGTCCGTCCGCCAGCGCATCGAGATGCGCCGCCGGGCGCGCGGCGCGACCCACCTCCCGCACCCGTCGATCACGACGCGCTCGGTCCGCTCCGGCGAGTGGACCTTCGACGAACCCCTCGTGGTGGCCGTCGACGGGCGTCCGATCGGTTCGGTGCGCCGTCTCGCGATCACCGTCCTGCCCGACGCCGCGGTCGTCCTGGCCTGAGGTCGCGCCGGCACGAAGGGCGCCCGGGGCGACGGCCGTGTTCCGAGCCGGGTCCCGGGGTCGGTCGGCGACGCACCGTAGAGTCTCTGCCCGTGGCCGTCTACGCACCCGAGTCGTTCACCTCGGACGAGGCCGACGTCCTGCGGCGCTACTTCACCAACCTCGACGGCCCCGTCTTCGCGCTGGTCAACCTCCCCGAGGTGGTCAAGGGCGCCCTCTTCGCCCGCTACAGCCGCAGCCCGAAGTCGCTCCGGCGCCTGTTCCTCGACGAGTTCGTCGGCGATCTCGACATCCGTGGCGACCAATCGATCGACGCGACCGTGGGCCTGGACCGGGCCGAGCAGCTCTACCAGCGGATCTTCGTCGAGTACGGCGACGACTCCGTCGCCCAGCTCGGTGGGGTGCACCTCGCGTGCGAGCAGGCGTCGAACCTGTTGACCAAGGTGCTCGAGTGGGGCCGGCTGATGAGCTACCTCGAGCAGAGCACCCGCTACATCGCGTACGACAGCCGCCTCGGCGGGCGCTACCGCTACCACCGTGACCCGGCCGTGCTCGTCGGTCCGCTCGGGACGCGCTACGTCGGTGACCTCGACCGGATGTTCGACGCGTACAGCCAGTGCGCCGAGCACGTCACCGACCACGTCCGCGCTACGGTGCCGCGCGCTGCCGGCGACTCCGAGTTCGTCTACCGCACGGCGACGCGCGCGAAGGCGCTCGACGCGGTGCGCGGGATGCTCCCGGCAGCCGCCACGTCGAACGTCGGGATCTACGGAACGGGCCAGGCCTTCGAGGCGCTGCTGCTGCGGATGCGCGCCCACCCCCTGCCCGAGGCACGCGACTACTCCGAGCTGATGCTCCACGAGTTGCGCAAGGTGATCCCGAGCTTCCTGCGCCGCGTCGACGTCCCCGAGCGCGGCGGGGCGTGGAGCGAGTACCTCTCCACGACGCGGGAGCGATCGCGAGCGATCGTGGAGGACCTGTTCGGCGGGGCGCCGGTGGAGCCGTCGCGGGAGGTGACCCTCGTCGACTTCGACCCCGACGCCGAGGACAACATCATCGCCGCCATCTGCTATCCGCACGCGACGCTGCCCGAGAGCCAGATCCTCGAGCGCGTCCGGACGTTCGGCGTCGACGAGCGGGTGGCGCTGCTGCGGGCCTACGTCGGCGAGCGGTCCAACCGCCGTCACAAGCCCGGTCGCGCGTTCGAGCGCAGCTTCTACCGCTTCGACGTGCTGAGCGACTACGGAGCCTTCCGCGACATGCAGCGCCACCGGATGCTCACCATCGAGTGGCAGCGGTTGACGCCGAACCACGGCTACGCCCGCCCCGATCTCGTCGACGAGGCGGGCGTCGGAGGGGTGTTCGACGAGTCGATGGAGCGCTCGGCCGCCCTCCACGACGCGCTGTCGGAGGGCTTCGCCGAGCAGGCCCCGTACGCCGTGGCCATGGCGTACCGGATGCGCTACAGCATGCAGTACAACGTCCGTGAGGCGTTCCACATGCTGGAGCTGAGGTCCTCGCCGCAGGGCCACCCCTCGTACCGGCGCGTGGCGCTCGAGATGCACCGCCTGATCGCCGAGCAGGCGGGCCACCACGCGCTCGCCGCCGCGATGGACTTCATGACGACCGAGGCTCCCGAGCTCGAGCGCCTCGAGTCGGAACGCCGTGCGGAGGCCCGCCGGGGATCGTGACGCGTCCGACGGCGGCACCCGAGACGCGGTGACCGTTGTCACAACGGTGGCTTCTCGGCGTGGTCGGGCGCGTTGCGTATGCTCCGCCGGGCATCGGCAGATCACGCCGTGCGAACCGACTGACGAAGCGACGGACATGGCAGACGACGACATCACCGACGACGAGATCGAGGACCCCGATGCCGACGAGGAGTCCGACGACGATCCGGATGCGGACGAGCTCGACGAGGACATCGCCGACGTCGACGGCGATGACGACGACGATGCCGACGGTGATGACGACGACGACGACGACGGCGAGGACGACTCGGCGGACGAGGCGCCCCGCACGAAGCGCAAGAAGAAGGACGACGACGACGATGACGACCTCGTCGACGACGACGACGTCGAGGCCGATCTCGACACGATCCTGAAGGACCGACTGGTCACCACCGACGAGGACGACGACGACGATGACGACGAGCCCGTCGGCGACGACCGGACCGAGGGCGGGGAGCGCCTCCAGCCCAAGCAGCAGAACGAGCAGCTGTGCAGCTCGTGCTTCCTGCTGGTGAAGGCGTCGGCGCCGAACTGCCCCGTCGGTGACGACGACTGCCCGATCTTCACCTGAGGCGATCATGGGAGACGACGACAGGTTCGGTCCGTGGTCCATCGCGACGGTCCGCGCCACCGTCGAGAACGTCGTCTTCGCCCCGCTGAGCCTCGCGATCAAGGTCACCGAGGACGGACCGGACGCCCTCAGGACCGAGATCGACAACGCTCGCGTCGTCGGCCGGATGGCGGTGATGCGGGCCACGAGCACCCTGCGCGAGGCGATCGATTCGGCCTCGACGCCGTCGCCGGGTGCCCCGGTCGAGTCGGTCGACGACGTCGCGACGAGGGGCAGGGGGACGTCGTCGGCCCAGGAGCCGCCCGACGACGGAGCACCGACGGGGGCGACCGACCTCGACGCGATCGACCCCTCCAGCCTCGCACTGCCCGACTACGACAGCCTCCCGGCGATCGACATCGTGGCGAAGCTGGCGACGCTGAGCGCCGACGACCGAGCGCGCATCGAGGCGTACGAGTCGACCCACCGACGTCGCCGCACCGTGCTGGGCAAGCTCGCCCAGCTGGCGGCCGCGTGAGCCGGCGCAGCGCGGATCGGGTCCGATGATCGATCCCGATGTTCGCGAGGTCGACGTCGACGACGCCGACGACGTCGAGCAGCTCGAGCTGCTCGAGGGCGATGCCCGCTCCGCCGTCGACGGCCAGCGCGGTGGCGAGCGGTGGCTGATCGAGCACCCCGAGGTGGGTGACGGGTGGGTGGAGCTCGCGACCGATCACGCCGTCGACGTCCTGGTCGCCCACGTCGGTGACGTGGTGGTCGGCTACATCGTCGCGACCCTCGGCGACGACGACGTCATGCGCGTCGATCAGGTGTGGGTGGATCCCCAGGCCCGCGAGTGCGGCTTCGGCGACGAGCTGCTCGCCACGGCGATCGCCCGTGCGGCGCAGCGGGGCGCCGTCGCGGTGGAGGGGCACGCGCTGCCGGGCGATCGGCACACGAAGAACCTCTACGAGCGCGCCGGGATCGTCGCCCGGCTGATCACGACCTACCGGGAGCTGGAACCGGTCAGCGACCCGTCCACCGCGGAGGCCGCTTCTCGATGAACGCGGTGAGGCCCTCCGCGAGGTCCTCCGACCTCATCACCGTCCCCATCGCCGAGTCGGTCATCCTCCTCAACGCCTCGTCGTCGTGATCCTCGGCGGCGAGCACCACCTGCCGGCTCTCCCACACCGCGAGCGGTGCGTTCTGGGCGATCTGCTCGGCCAGGCGCATCGCCTCGGCGGTCGCCTCGCCCGGTTCGACGAGCCGTGAGACGAGGCCGAGAGCGTGGGCTCGCTCGGCGGGGATCGGCTCGCCGGTGAGGATCGCCTCCATCGCCGCCGACTTGCCGATCGCACGGGGGAGCCGGAACAGACCGCCGGCGCCGGCGACGAGGTTGCGCTTGACCTCGGCGAGGCCGAACGCGGAGCGAGTCGTCGCCACGACGAGGTCGGCGGCGAGGACGATCTCGCACCCGCCCGCGGTCGCGAGCCCGTCGACCGCGACGATGATCGGCTTCTTACGCTCGCGGTAGACGAACCCGGCGAAGTTCCCACGCTCGGTGCTGAGGCGGGCGGCGTCACCGCTGTTGATCGCCTTGAGGTCGGCCCCCGCGCAGAACACCGGCCGCTCCTGGCCCTCGGTGTTGGCCTGGAGCACCCCGACCCAGACATCGTCGTCGGCCTCGAGCTGGTCGACGGCATCCTCCATCGCCTCGGCGACGTCGCCGTTGACGGCGTTGCGGGCATCGGGTCGGTTCAGCGTGATGACGCCGACGCGACCGTCCTTGTCGTAGGTGACCGTGCGTGCGTTCGAGTCCGACATGAGGCGCGACCCTACGGCGACCCGCGGGGTGGGGACGAACCCGCCCGAGCCGTCAGCTCTCGGGTTCGTCGACCGCGTCCGTGCCGGGCGCGCCCGTCGGTGACTCGCCCGTCGGTGACTCGCCCGTCCGTGACTCGCCCGTCGGTGACTCGCCTGTCGGTGACTCGCCCGTCGGTGACTCGCCCGTCGGTGACTCGCCCGTCGGTGACTCGCCTGTCGGTGACTCGCCCGTCGGTGACTCGCCCGTCTCGGTGCGCCGGGTCGATCCCGGCGGCTCCGGCGCATCGACGGGTCCGGTCGCGCCGTCGTCCTCTCCGGGCTCTGCGCGGGTGGTCGCGGGAGGTTCGGTGCGCTCCGCGTCGGGCGGGGACCCGGGGGTCTCCCTGTCCGCCTGGGCCACATCCGGCGACGGTGCGCCCCGACCCCGACCGGGCCCCTGTCCTGCGCCTCGACCCGGGCGCCCCGGACCGGCGTCGTCACGTCGCGCGTCGCGCCCACCCTGGGCGGCGGACTTCTTGCGCTTCGAGTCCTTGCGGGGTCCGGGACGCAGCGGCTTGGGCCGTGGAGCGTCGGCCGGCACCTCGACCCCGAGCAGCTCGGCGAGCTGGGGGAGCAGCGGACCGAGTCGGAGCGCCGTGGCCCGCAGGTCGTCGGTGATCGTCGACGGGGGAGCGGTCGGCGTGACGAGCGCACGCACGGGAGAGAACGCCGCGGCCTCCATCACGGCCGCCCACCGGTCGGGCGGATCGTCCGGGGTGAGGCCGGCGGTCGCTGCTTCGGCGAGCTTGCGCGCCAGCTCGGGCGGGAACATGACCCCGGCCTTCGGCGGTTGAGACGACAGCCGCAGCGCCCGGATCGACCTCCCGACCGTGATCGCGGCGTCGACGTCCTCGAGCCAGAGGCGCAGCTCCTGATCCTGCTTGGTCACCAGGTCGGCCTTGAGCTTGGTCGCGATCTCGCGCGTGGCCTCGTCGCGGGCGACGATCGGGTCGTCGCTCGCGGCGACGACGCTGCGCAGGTCGCGCAGGTCCAGGTTCTCCATCTGGCGACCGGCGGCCTCGGCGCGGTCGAGCCAGTCCGCCACCCTCAGCTTCGGGATCAGGCCCTCGGCCATCTTCAGCACGCTGCCCTCGGGCATCGTCGGTTCTCCGGCTGCGGCGAGGCGCGCGTTCTCCTCGGCCAGCCGGGAGCGGACGGCGGCCATCCCCTGCACGGCGAGCTCGGCGATCGGTCGCTGCTCCTCGGCCACCGACGCGAGCACCTCGTTGCGACGAGCCTTGCCGGGGCGGAGCCGCTTGGGCTTCGGGCGCTGCGGGAGCTCGGGCGGCGGGTCGAAGTGCGGTCGTCGTGGACCTCGGCGACCGTCGCCGCCCCGTCCCTCGCCGCGCCCGCCCCGATCGTCGCCGCGCCCGCCCCGATCGTCGCCGTCTCGTCGGCGACCGTCGCCGCGCCCGCGATCGTCCCGCCGCCCCCGGCCACGCTCGCCGCCACGATCGCGACCTCCGCGGTCACCTCGATCGCGCCGTGCCCGGGTCTCGATGACCGCCTGGAAGTTCTCCTCGGCGGGCAGCATCTCGAGCAGGTCGGGGCCGGACTTCTCCCGGTTGCGCACGACCGAGGTGACCTCGATCCCGTCGAGTCGCTGGTCGACCTCGACCTTGAGCTCGTCCCCGACGGACGCTCCGTCGGGGAGGATCCCCCCGTCGAGCACCCCCTTCGGCACGCGTGCGCCGGCGGCGCGCCACGTCCACGATCCGTCGGCGAGCGCGCTCGTCAGCTCGATGTCCATCCTGCGGGGCATGCGCCCAAAGGTACCGGTTGGTGCGTGGAGAACCGATGTCGATACGGTGCCGCCGTGGCCATCTACGCGCTCGGCGACCAGGAACCCACGATCGACTCGGAAGCGTTCGTGCACCCCGATGCGACGATCATCGGATCGGTGACGATCGGGGCGCGGTCGTCGGTGTGGCCTGGCGCGGTGCTGAGAGGCGACGGGGGCGAGATCAGGATCGGCGAGCGAACGAGCGTGCAGGACAACGCCGTGCTGCACACGACCCCGCGGTGGCCGACGATCGTCGGCGACGACTGCGTCCTCGGCCACCTGATCCACCTGGAGGGGTGCACGATCGAGGACGAGGTGCTGATCGGCAACGCCTCGATGGTGCTCCACCGCTGCGTGATCCGCTCCGGTTCGATCGTGGCCGCGAACGCCGTCGTGCTGAACGACACCGAGGTCCCGAGCGGGGCGATCGCGGTCGGCACGCCCGCCACGATCAAGGAGGGTCGGGCCAAGGTCGAGGAGATCGCGATGGGCTCGCAGGAGTACGTACGGCGCGCGGCGCAGTACCGCACCGACCTCCGTCGTCTCGACTGACGCCGGGCGCGCACCGATCGGGCCAGGGCCGACGCCGCCGCGCCGCGCCCGACGCGACGATGCCGTCGCTCAGCAGGCCGAGACGGCGGGAGCCGTCGGGCCCGCGCCGCCGATCGCCGGCGGGGAGCTGGCCGAGCGAGGCGGGCTCGCTCAGCCGGGCTGCGACGACCTCCCCATCGACCGCCCCACCATCGATGAGGTCGGCAGCGACGGGACGGCCCCCTCGACGGTCGTGGCGAGCGCTCCCGCCGCCGCCCCCCAGCTCACCGCCGATGCGAGGTGGTCGCCGAACGCGAGGCGAGCGGCGAGGTAGCCCCGGAAGGCGTCACCCGCACCGGTCGTGTCCACCGGGTGGGCCGGGTGGGCGTCGACCGCCGTCGTGCCGTCGGGTCGGACCACCTCGACACCGGCGCCGCCCCGCGTGATGACGACGGTCGCGACCCCCGCCTCGATGAGCGCCCCGGATCCACCCAGGACGTCGACCTCGTGCTCGTTGGGCACCACGATCGACCACGGTCCCAGCTCCGTTCGCGTGAGGGGGCGGGCCGGCGCCGGATCGAGGATGGTGATCGTCGCGGAGCCCGCCGACCCGGCCGCCGCCTCGACGACGACGTCCAGCGGGATCTCGAGCTGCGCGAGGAGCACGCGGCCGTGCGGCGGTGCCGACGGCCAGCGGGCGGAGCCGTTCGCCCCGGGCACGATCACGATCGAGTTCTCGCCACCCTCCTCGACCAGGATCATCGCACGCCCGGTGGCGGAGCCCGTCGTGGTCACGAGCCAACGGTCGTCGATCCCCTCCTCGACGACGAGCGTGCGCAGGACGGCTCCCGCATCGTCGTCGCCGACGGACCCGACCAGCGCGACGGACGCGCCCGCCCGTGCCGCGGCGACAGCCTGGTTCAGCCCCTTGCCGCCCGCGTACTCGTGGTGGTCGACGCCGGACACGGTCTCGCCCGGACGAGGCAACCGCTCGGCACGGACGACCAGGTCGACGTTCAGGCTCCCGACGACGACGACATCGAACTCGGCCGCGCGGTCGCCGTCGTGCGCGTCCGACGCGGCGGCGTTCAGCTGGCCCGGGCCCGAACGCCGATCGGAGCGATCAGGCGGTACCCGGCGGCGTGGCGCTCGTCCTCCGACTCACCGCCCCAGAACCCGTACTCGTGGTGCTCTCGTGCGAACTCCATGCAGGGCGACTTCACGACGCAGCTGTCGCAGACCGCCTGAGCGGCGTTCTCGCGCCGTTCCCGAGCCTGCGGCCGCTCGGCCGCCGTCGGGAAGAACAGATGGGTCAACCCCTTGCAGGCGCCATCTCGCATCCAGTCGTCGGCCTCGGCCGACTCGATCTGCAGGTCGATCGTGGTCATGTACTCGTTCCCCTCGAGATCGCTGACCGATGGGGACCGCCCCCGACCCGACACCGGTCATGTGGTGTGCGACCTCGACAGTAGGCGAAATCGACCGGCCAGTCAATAATCAGTCGTCGACATCCGGGATCGCACCGCTGAGCAGGGCGTTCACTCCGTCGGCGAACCTCTCGACGTCGTCCTCGCTGGTGTCCCAGGCCGTCATCCAGCGGACCTGTCGCGCGGTGACGTCCCAGTCCCAGAAGAAGCACCAGTCGCGCAGCGGCGCGATCGCCTCCGACGGCAGGACGGGGAACAGGCTGTTCACTTGCGGCGGCCCGTCCAGCCCGACGCCCTCGATGGTCGCGACCCGCTCGTGCAAGCGGGTCGCCATGTCGTTGGAGCGGGCGCCGAGCGCGATCCACAGATCGTCGTCGAGCAGGGCGTTGAACTGCGCCGCGATGAAGCGCATCTTGGACGGCAGCTGCGTGACCTGCTTGCGCACGTACTCCGAACCGGTCGCCAGACCGGCGTCACGGAAGACGATCGCCTCCGCGCCCAGCGCGCCGTTCTTGGTCCCCCCGAAGCTGATCACGTCGACGCCGGCGTCGACGGTGAAGGCGCGCAGGGCGTCGCGATCTCCACCGAGCGCAGCGGTCGCGTTGGCGATCCGGGCCCCGTCGAGGTGGACGAGCATCCCGTGCCCGTGAGCCGACGCGCACAGCGCCTCGATCTCCGCGACGCTGTACAGCGTGCCGAGCTCGGTCGGTTGCGTGATCGACACGATCCCCGGTTGGACGTGGTGCTGCACCCCACGCAGGTGGGCGACCCCGTCGAGGGCCTCGGGGGTCAGCTTCGCGTCGTGGGCGGGGAGGTCGATCAGCTTGGTGCCGAGGACGCGCTCGGGAGCGCCGGTCTCGTCGGCCTCGATGTGCGACCAGTTGGTGCACACCACCGCGTGGTGGGGCCCGGTCAGCGAGCCCATCATCGTGGCGAGCGCCGCCACGTTGGCTCCCGTGCCGTTGAAGGTCAGGCGGGTGACGACGTCGGCGCCGAACAGGTCGCGGAACCGTCGCTCGCACTCGGCGGTGTGCTCGTCGGCGCCGTAGGCGAGCGCGTGGCCCTCGTTCGCAGCGGTCACCGCCTCGAGGACGGCCGGGTGCGCACCCGCTGCGTTGTCGGACGCGAAGGCGCGCGCCGGAGGGGGAGGGAGCTCGATCACGATCCGAGTCTCGCACCCTCGGGCGCGTTCGAGTCCCACCCGCCCGGTGCGCGCGCCCGGGTCCTCCCCGACCCGGACGGTGCGCGACGTCCACCTCGACATCGACGACGCGCGGACTCCGGTGCGCGCCTCTCGGATCCGGTGCGGGCCGGTCGTCGGTCCCGTCCGGTTCAGGCGTCGCGGCGGGCGCGCATGATCGCCACCTGCTGCTCGTCGCGGTGACGGGCGAGGTCGTCGATCGACGACGTGCCGTAGGACCGCTCGAGCTCGCCCAGCAGGGTCGCCTTCGTCTCGTCGTCGAGGTCGGGGTGCCCGAGCGCGTGCTTCCACATCCCCTCCATGCCCGGCCCGAGGTGCTCGAGGAAGTGCTCGAGGCCACCTGCGCCCCCGCCGAGGTGGAAGGTGAGGAACGGTCCCGCCGCCGCCCATCGGAGCCCGATCGAGTTGGTGACCACCGAATCGAGGTCGTCCATCGCGACGACCCCCTCGGCGACCAGGTGGACGCACTCCTGGAACAGCGCCGACTGCAGCCGGTTCGCGACGAAGCCGGGGACCTCCTTGCGGATCACCAGCGGTTCCTTGCCCAGAGCTCGGTAGAAGGCGACGGCCTCGTCGAGGACCGACGGGTCGGTCTGCTCGCCCGGGACGACCTCGACGAGGGGGACCAGGTGGGGCGGGTTGAACGGGTGGCCGACGACCAGTCGGCCCGGGTCCTCCATGCGCTTGGCCTGGGCGGTCGCCTTGATCCCCGACGTCGACGACAGCAGGAGCGCCGTCTCCGACGCCCGAGCCTCGACCCGCGCCCACAGCTCGCGCTTGAACTCGATGTCCTCGGGACCGTTCTCCTGCACCAGCTCGGCCCCGTCGAGGGCGTCCTCGACGCTGTCGACGAAGCGCAGCCGCGCCGTGAGGTCCTCGGTGGGCAGCCCGAGCCCCGCGAACGCGGGGGTCGCGTCCTCGATCATCGCATGGACGGTGTCGCGCACGTCGTCGGCCGGGTCGCTGACGCGCACCTCGAGCCCGTGGGCCAGGAACAGCGCGGTCCACGACGCGCCGATCGTGCCGGCGCCGATCACCGCGACGGTCTCGCGGCGACGGAGGACGTCGCTGGCCGCGAGCAGCCCGGGGCCGCTCGGCGCGCTCACGATCCGTCCGTCGCAGCTGCGGCCGCGGGCGGGGGTGCGGGCGGGCACGGAGCGGATCGAGTCCTCATGGACGGACCGTAGCAACGTCGCGATGGCGTGCTGGCACGGGCCGTTGAGCGGCTCGGCGCCACGCTCCGCGGCCGAGCGCCCGCGGATCTCCGCCTCCCGGTGCGTCGGGCGCCACGGTCTAGGTTGACGGGTCCACGGAGAGGGGAGTGCGATGGTCGCACCGTTGTCAGGAGTACGTGTCGTCGAGGCGACGAGCTGGATGGCCGCCCCGAGCGCGGCGGCGATCCTCTCCGACATGGGTGCGGACGTGATCAAGGTCGAGCCACCGAGCGGTGACGCCGTGCGCGGCCTGATCCGTCCGCCCAAGGTCGACGGACCGGCCGGCGACATCGACTACTCCTTCACCGTCGACAACCGCGGCAAGCGCTCCATCGCGATCGCGTTCGACACCGACGACGGCGCGGACGTGATGCGGCGCCTGGTCGGCGGCTGCGACGTCTTCGTGTGCAACCTGCTGCCCCACCGCCAGGCGCGCTACGGCTTCGATGCCGGGACCCTGATGGCGCTGAACCCCCGACTCGTCCACGCGACCCTGACCGGGTACGGCCTCGGGGGACCCGACGACGAGCGCCCCGGGTACGACGTGACCACCTTCTTCGGCCGGGGCGCGGTCACCGACTCGATGAGCGAGCCGGGCGGTGACGCTCCCAACCCGCGCCCCGCCCAGGGCGACCACACCACGGGCCTCGCGATGGTCGCCTCGATCCTCGGCGCGCTGCGGCTCGTCGACAGGACCGGTGAGGGCCAGGTCGTCGACGTCAGCCTGCTGGCGACGGCGGCGTGGACCATGGCGACCGACCTGTCGGCCGTGCTGATCGACGGTCGCCAACCGTCCAAGCGCGACCGTCGGCACCTGATCACCCCGCTCGCCAACCGGTTCGAGTGCGCGGGGGAGCGGTGGATCATCCTGAACATGCCCGAACCCCGCTGGTGGCCGAGGTTCTGCGCGGCGATCGGGCGAGAGGACCTGCTCTCGCAGGACCGCTTCGAGACTCCGAAGGACCGCTTCGACAACATGCCCGAGCTGATCGACCTCCTCGACGAGGTCATGGTCTCCAGGTCGCTCGACGAGTGGGGCCGGATCTTCGACGAGCACGGCCTGATCTGGGGGCCGGCGTCGACGATGAAGGAGCTGGCCGACGACGAGCAGGCCCGGGCGATCGGGCTGTTCCCCGAGATCGACCACCCCCTCGGCGCGTTCCGCACCGTCGCGGCTCCGATCGGGATCAGCGGCGCGGACATCGCGCCGCGTGGCCCCGCGCCCGGGCTCGGCGAGCACACCGACGAGATCCTGCGCGACGCGGGGTACGAGGCCGACGAGATCGACGCGCTCGTGCGGTCGGGTGCCGTGGTGCGCGCTCCCGACGGCGACGGCTGAGCGACGCCAGCCCCGCGGGCCCCCGATCGGTCGGGGACGGCACCGTCGGCGCGCCGGGTCAGGCGTCGGCGAGGTAGTCGTGCACCTTCTCCACGCCGGCGAGCGTGAGGTCGGTCATGATGTGGCTGACGTCGACCACCTCGAGCACGGGGAGGTCGGCGAGCGGCGCGAGGACGTGCTCGAACAGCTGCAGCCGGGCGGGGCCGGTCCAGGCGCCCTTCACCTCGACATCGGTGATCTCGGTGCGCACGAGGTCGCACATCACGGGCTCGACGTCGTGGCCACGCACCACCTTGAGCATGAAGGTCGGCACCGTGATCTGGCTGCGGGCCTCGTCGAGGTCGAGCTCGCGGTGCTTGTAGCCCATCGTCGCCGTCGCGACGCGCTCGGAGGTCACGTCGAGGGTGCCGATCAACGCTCCCTCCTCGACGCGCAGGCGCGGCGCGCCGATCGTCTTCGGGTAGGCGCTCAGCTCGCGCCCGGCCGCGGTCGCCGGGAAGTTGTCGAGGTACATCGCGTGCAGGTACTCGCCCTTCTCGTCTCCGAATCGCACCGGGATCGCCTGGCCGCCCTCGGTGTAGGGCCCGTACCCGCCCACGTCGCCCATGTGCATGATCTCGAAGCGGACGAGGGGCTCGTCGATCTGGAGGGGCTCGGGGACGACGGCACGCAGCGCGTCGGGGTCGGTCCGGTACACGATGTTCATGTACTCGCGGTCGATGAACCGGTACCTCCCCGGTGAGTACGCGGGCGCCGTCATCGGGGTGGTGAACCTGCGAGCGACCCGGTCTGCTTCCATCGCCGGAACCTACAGGCCGTGGTCCGACGGGATCGAAGGGCGCAGGGTCGTTCGGGCTCCCGCTCGCCGGTGACGACTACGATCCGGTCGTCCATGGGTCCCACCACCGAGCTCGACCGGGCCGTCAGCGACCGCCTCGCCCAGCACGAGCTGCGCTACACCTCCGGACGGCGAGCGATCGTCGCGGCCCTCCGCCAGATCGGCGGTCCCGTGACCCTGCCGGAGCTGCTCGAGTTCGCCGGTGAGGTCCCGCAGAGCTCGGCGTACCGGAACCTCGCGCTGATGGAGTCCGCCGGCGTGGTGCGCCGGCTCGTGCACGGGGCCGACCACGCCTACTACGAGTTGGCCGAGGAGCTCACCGGCCACCACCACCACCTGATCTGCGAGTCGTGCGGATCGGTCGACGACTTCACCCTCGACGACGATCTCGAAGTCCGCCTCGAGCACGCCTTCGACCGGGCGACGAGGGCCGCCGGCGCACGATCCATGGGACACCTGATCGACGTGTTCGTCGTCTGCGCCGACTGCTCCGCTCGCTCGGAGCGCTGAGCGCCCCCAGCGGGCCACCGTGGACGACGACGCCCGCGACGCACCGGGCCTCAGTGATAGGCGTCGCCGCCGTCGAGCGAGATCGTCCCGCCGCTGAACCCGCCACCGAGGTCCGAGGCGAGGTGGACGGCGAAGGCGGCGATCTCCTCGACCGTCACCGGCCGCTGGAGCGCCGTGTCCTTGACGAAGTGCTCGATCACCGCGCCCACCCCGTCGAGGCCGAGCGACGCGCCGGCGCGCTCGCGCAGCATGTCGGTCTCGACGATGCCGGGGCAGATCGCGTTCACCGTGACCCCGGATCGGCCGACCTCCCGGGCCACCGCCTTGACGAAGCCGTTGATCGCGTGCTTGTTCGCCGAGTACCCCGCCACGTTCGGCTTGCCCTGCTTGCCCTCCACCGACGAGATGGCGATGATCCGACCCCACCCGGCCGGCACCATGTGCCGCAGCGCGCGTCGGGTGAGCCAGAAGGTGTGGTTCAGGTTCAGGTCGAGCTCGTACTGCCACTCCTCGTCGGACATGTCGATGATCGGCGCCGAGTCGCCGATCCCACCGGCGTTCGCGACGGCGATGTCGAGCCGACCGAACCGCTCGATCGCGAAGTCGACGAGCCCCTCGACGGCGCCCCGGTCGGTCGCGCTGCCCGGTCGGAATGCCACGTCGTCGCCGGCGTCCATCTCCGCGAGAGCGCGCTCGCCCTTCTCGGTCGAGCGGCCGTTGATGACGACCTTCGCTCCCTCTGAGACGAACGACTCGGCGATGGCCCGACCGATGCTGCGCGTCGAGGCGGTGACCAGGGCCACCCGGCCGTCCAGACGGCCGCTCACGACGGCTCCATCGTCGAGACGTGACCGTGGTCGCGCAACCCGGCGATGGCGCGATCAGCCATCGTGGCGGCCAGGCGACGAGCCCGTGGCTCGTGGCGATCGCTGACGAGCGGGATCGCGCACGCGATCACCAGGCCGTACAGCATCGCCGCGCCGTACCCGGTGCGCACCTCGTCGTCGGTCCGTTCGACCCCTGCGGCGGCGAGGTCGTCGCGGTAGGCGCCGAGGAGGTCGTCCTCGTGTCGACGTCGGTCGTCGATGGTCAGGCACTGCGACAGGAAGTACGCGAGGTCGAACGCCGGAGGTCCGATCCCGGCGCCTTGCCAGTCGACGATCGAGACGCCGGTCCCGTCGGGCTCGAAGAGCAGGTTGTCGGTCCGCAGATCGCAGTGCAGGAGCGTCGACGGCATCGTGGCGAGCTCCCGCAGCACCCGCTCGACGCGCTGGTCGAGTCCGTCGCCGAGCCGGCGCGCGTCGACATCGAGGTCGGTGATCTCGCACAGCGGCTCCCACCCCGCTCGCGCCATCGCGGTCAGGTTCGTGATGCGGTTCCGACCGTCGAGGCGTGGCAACCAGGGGAAGGCGGCGAGCCGTTCGCTGCCCCACCACCGAGCGTGGACGCGAGCGACGTTGCCGATCACGACCCGGGCCCGGTCGACTCCGATGCCGGAGATCTGATCCACCTCGCCGTCGATCTCGACGAAGTCCTGGACCATCAGGAAGTGCGCCGTGTCGGGGTCGAAGTACGACGCGTGGACGGTCGGGACCGCGACGTCGGTCTCGGCCAGCAGCTCGTCGTAGGTGCGCAGCTCGCGCTCGTGGGTGCCACCGGTGCGTGCCGATGCGAGCGCACCGTCGCGCAGCGCCGCGAACTTCGCGACGACGTGCTCCGGGCCGGTCGACCCGGCTGCGTACTCGACACCTCCGGCGAGCCGCTGCCGGGCGAGAAGATCTACCCGGCGACGGCGGACTTCGACGACCACGACCACGAGCTGTACGACCTGCAGGAGGACCCCTTCGAGCTGGTCAACCTCGCGCAGGACCGCGGCCGGCGCACCGACGTCCGGCGGCGCTTCGACGAATTGCTCGCGATCGAAGCCGAGGCCTACGCCCCGCTCGCTCGCTGAGCTCCGCTCGGGTCGAACCCCACGGGGTGCCACCCGGCGGCGCCGGCGCGCGCTCGTGCGGATGGTGCGACCGGTACCCGGTCGCGTCCACGACCACCGGTGGTCGGCGAGCCACGCCGATCGCCGTGCCGTCCCGGTCCCGGTCCCGGTCCGGGCGCGACGTCAGCGGTGGTGGTCGTCGTCGACGGCGATCGATCCGTCGTCGAGCTCGAGCACGTGGCCCCGGTAGGCCTCGCGGAGGTTCTCGCTGCGGAGCACCTCGGCCGGGAGGCCGTGCGCGACGACGTGCGAGGCGAGCAGCACGACGCGATCGGCGCGCTGGGCCTCGTGCAGGTCGTGGGTCGCGACGATCACCGTCCGCCCGGCCGCTCGCTCGTCGTCGATCGCCCGGCGGATGGTCCGCTCCGACGCGAGGTCCAGACCGGCGACCGGTTCGTCGAGCAGGAGCACCGGGGCGCGCTGGGCGAGCCCCTGGGCGATGAGCACCCGCTGGCGTTGGCCGCCGGACATCTCCGCGAGGTGGCGCGAGGCGAGGTCGGCAACCTCGAGGCGCTCCATCACCTCGTCGACCGCCGCACGCTCATCGGTGCGCAGTCGACCGAGGAGCCGCCGCGAGCTCGCGGCCAGCGCGACGACCTCGCGGGCGGTGACCAGCAGGTGCTCCGAGCCGGGCTGGGACTGCAGCACGTAGGCGACCCGCCGGCCGTCGTCCGGATCGGCTCCGTCGAACGTCACCGTCCCGTCGGCGGGGGGGAGCAGACCGGCGACGACGTGGAGCAGGGTCGACTTGCCGGATCCGTTCGGGCCGACGAGGGCGGTGGATCCGGGCCCCATCGCGAGCGAGTCCACCCGCAGCACGGTGTCGCGCCCGCGCTCGACGCGCACGTGGTCGAGGGTGACCCGGACGCCTCCCGGCGTCGCGGTGCCGGGTGGGGTGGGGGAGTGGGGTGGGCCGGACCTCGACACGGTTGCAGATCTTAGAATGATTCCCATAACCTCGCGGCGTGACGTGCGTTCGGTGGATCTCGTGGTCGATCGCCAGCGTCGTGCTCGCGATCGCGGGGACCGGTTGCGCAGGGTCGGACGTCGGGGGACCGGACGCCGCAGACGGTCGCCCACGGCTCGTCGTGACCACCGACGTCCTCGGCGACGTCGTCGCCAGCGCGGTCGGCGACGCGGCCGCCGTCGAGGTGATCATGCCGCGCGGGGCGGACCCCCACGACTTCGCCCCCTCCGCACGGCAGTCGGAGGCGATGGAGGGCGCCGACCTGCTGATCGTCAACGGTGCCGGGTTCGAGGAGGGGATGGTCGACGTCGTCGACGCGGTCGCTGCCGGCGGGACCCAGGTGTTCACGGTGGCCGACCAGGTCGACCTGATCACCGACGACGACCCCGATCACGGCGACGGGGGCGACGAGGACGACGACGATCACGATCACGGCGGTGCGGACCCGCACCTGTGGACGGACCCGGAGCGGGTCGCGACCGCCCTCGCGGCGTTGGAGCCGGTCGTGGCCGGTCTCGACGGCGTCGACGCCGTGGTGCTCGGCGCGGCGATCGACGTGTACGTGCGGGAGCTGGCGGCGCTGGTCGACGACATGGGCGAGACCCTCGCCGTCGTCGAGGAGGACCGGCGGGTGCTGGTCACGAACCACGAGGTGTTCGCCTACTTCGCCGAGCGGTTCGACTTCGAGGTGGTCGGGGCGATCGTCCCGTCGCTGACGACGAGCGCGGAGCCGTCGGCTGCCGAGGTCGAGGAGCTCGCCGGGGTGATCGAGCAGCGGTCGATCCCCGCGATCTTCGCCGAGACCACGCGGGCCACGCGCCTCGCCGACGCCCTCGCGGCCGAGGTGGGCGGCGGCGTCGAGGTGGTCGAGCTGTTCAGCGAGAGCCTCGGCGAGCCCGGATCCGGCGCCGAGACGTACCTGCGCATGATGCGACGCAACGCCGAGCTGGTGGCCGGGGCGCTCTCGTGACCCGCGCGATGGATCGGCGGGCCGGGTCGGTCGGCGCCGGAGCGTCGTGGAGTGCGAGCGGGGCGACGTGATCGACCTCGTGATCGATGCGTTCGGATCGCAGATCACTCGACGTGCGCTGATGGGGGGGCTGCTGTCCTCGACGATGACCTCGTTGATCGGGACGTGGGTCGTCATCCGCGGTCTCGCCTTCTTCGGCGACGCGATGGCGCACGGGGTGCTGCCCGGGATCGCGCTGGCCGCCGTGTGGGGGTTCGACCTGACCCTCGGCGCGGCGTCGAGCGCCGTGGTGATGGTGCTCGGCATCGACCTCGTGCACCGCACCACGAGGTTGCCCGCCGACACCGGGATCGGGCTCCTGTTCGTCGGGATGCTGGCGCTCGGGGTCGTGATCATCAGTCGGCAGACGTCGTTCGCCGGCGACCTCACCGGGTTCCTCTTCGGAGACGTGCTCGGGGTGCGCGACGGCGAGCTCGTGCTGGGCGTCGTCGCCCTCGCCGTCACGGCGCTGGGTGTGATCGTCGGGCACCGGCCGTTCCTCGCGCTGTCGATCAGCGAGGACAAGGCGGCCACGCTCGGACTGCGCCCCGGTGCCGCACACGTCGCGATGCTGTTCCTGCTCGCCCTCACGGTGGTCGCCAGCTTCCGCGTCGTGGGCACGCTGCTGGTGTTCGGTCTGCTCGTGGCGCCGCCGGCGACCGCGGTGATCCTGGTGCGCCGGGTCCCGACCGCGATGGCCGTCGCCGTCGGGTTCGGGTGGTCGGCGGTCGTGGTCGGGCTCACGGTGAGCTACCACGCCGACACCGCTGCGTCCGCGACGATCGCCGGGGTGGCGGTCGCCCAGTTCTTCGTCGTGCTCCTCGTCACCGAGGTCGTCGGTCTGCTCGGCGGGCGGCGGCGCTCACGCACCGCTGCCTCCGAGGTCGCGCCGGACGCCGGCCGCTGACCGCCGACGCGGCGTGGGTGCCGACGACGGCGCGGCGGCGCCCGCCGGCTCGCTCAGCCGAAGGTGCGCCGGAGCCACTCGGAGAGGATTGGGTCGACGACGCGCAGGATCCCGTCGGTGCGTACGAGGTGCCCGCGGTTCACGAGCGAGGCTCGGGCGTGCTGCGCACCCCCGTTCGAGAGGCCCAGCGAGCTCGCCATCGCCCCGAAGATCCCGTCGCCGCTCGCGACCAGGCGCAGCACCACCTGCTCGCCGCTCGGGAGCGAGGAGAACAGCCGTTCCATCCCCGACGACGACGCCGCGACGACGTCGTCGAGGGCGGCGACGAAGTCCGCGATCGACGCCTCGCCGCCGGAGGGCACCCGTCGCCAGATCGCGTCGGCCAGCTGCATCGTTCGATGGGGGTGGCCGGCGGTCGCGGCGTGCAGGCGACCGGCGATCCCGCCGGAGCGCCGGTCGGTCCGCGAGAAGCCGTCGCGCAGCAGGCGTTCCACCGCCGCGGTGTCCAGCGGTCGGGCCTCGACGAGATCGGCTTGCGCGTAGAACGGTTCGGCGCGATCGGTGAACAGCATCTCCATGACCGACGGCTCGGATCCGGCGAACAGGAGACCGATCCGCTGGAACTCGTGCTGGAGCGCGGTCCGCATGAGCGCCGAGGCTCCGTCGACGCCGACGATCCCGGAGAACTCGTCTACGATCAGCACGACCTCGTCGCGCCCGGACGCCTCCACCAGGAGCTCGAACTGGGTGCGCACCATCACCATCGGATCGGGCCGTTGGGCCGCCGGTCGACGGAACTCGACGCCGAGGACGCCGAGCCTGAGCTCGAAGCCGGCGGCGAGCTCGCGCAGCGGAGCGGCGCCGCTCGCGCCGGCCACGTCGAGGGCGCCGTCGAGGCGGATCGCGAGATCGGCCCACGACGACAGCTCGTAGAGGTCGAGCCACACCGTCGTCACCGCGTCGCCGAGGCGGGCGGCCACGGCGCGCAGCGCGGTCGTCTTGCCGTATCGCCGCGGTCCGAGGAGCGCGGTGACGCGGCGCTCGGTCACCCGTTCGACGAGATCGTCGACGAGCTCGGCGCGTGGCGGGACGCGCCCGGGCTCGAGAGGTCCGTGATGGGGGAACGGCGACAGCTCCACGCCAACGACTCTACTGTTCCACCGTAGCGATCTGGCTCGCACGGCAGCGATCACCCTCGGGCGCGACCTCGGAGGGCGGGCATCACCCGGCACTGGCACGGCCACTAGCATTGCGTCATGACGAAATCGGACGACGCGCACCGTGATCGAGCCGACGAGCGGACGCGGTGCCGGTGGTGTCGGCGCGTCGTGATCCGCACCGCTGGCCCGGGCCGCCCGAGGGAGTTCTGCTCGCAGCGGTGCCGGCAATGGGACTGGGTCTCTCGCCAGCGAGCCGCCGACCTGGCCCTCGGAGCGGACGAGATCGTGATCGATCGCCACGAGCTCGATCGACTGCACGACGATCTGTACGTCCTGGCGTGCGCCGTGGAGGACACCGAGCGCGACCTCGCCGGCGGGGGCGGGAGCACCGTCGCCGACCTGCGGCGGGCGCTCGACTGGCTGCTCGACTCGGCACGGCCGCTCCGGGATCGTGAGCTCTCCGCCCCCGGGTGACGTCGCGCCGACCGGACGCACGCGGCGGTGCGCACGTCGATGATCGAGACGGCTCGAGCCCGCGATCCCGACCGCACCGTCCCACTCACCTGTTTCGTCATGACGATACGTCGACGGCCGTTCCTCCGGCGAGCACCTCGGGGGAGGAGCGAGACTCCGTCGGCGGCCGCGGTCGAGCGGTGATGCACGAGCTGGACCGTGCCGGACCTCCGATCGAACCGTGCCGGGCCGACGCCTCACGGGCGCACCGGGCCCGGCACCGACGACGTGCGCGGGCTCACGGATCGCCACGTCGACGTCGCAGCGGTCGTCGGTTCCATCTCGTTGGCTGGCATGGCTGGCCGGCGTGGCGGGCCGGCGACATGACCGTCCCATGACGAGGTCGACCGCCCGTGGACCGTCAGGGTGAGCACCGTCGACGACGCTCGCACGCCCATAATCCTCGTTATGTCAATTACACGTCATCGAACAGACATGTGCTCGAACTGGCCGTTCGGGTGGGCGTGCTGTGGTGGCAAGCTCCTGAGCTGGGACGACGTCTCTGTTTCGCGACCGCCTGGTGTCGACGACGTGAAGCATGTACCCTCTACCTCCAGTTGAGATTGGAGCTGACGTCCGATCCACCGATCTCTCCGTCATGCCAGGAGGCAACTCGCACATGAGCGCACACCGACACCGCCCCGCGCGTTTCGCCGTCTCGGCTCGACGCTCCCGCTCGCTGCGGGACCTGATCGTGCGTGGCGCCTGCGCCACGGCGGTCGCGACGATGGCATGGACCACGTCGGGAACCACCGTGGGCGCCGCGCCTGCCCAGCTCGTGAGCGCCGCGCTCGACGGCTTGCGCCAGGGCGCCCGCGGCGACGATGTCCGAGCGTTGCAGACGGCGCTCATCTCCGCCGGTGTCGACGTGGCCGGAGGAGCCGACGGGATCTTCGGGCCGGCGACGGCTCGCGCGGTCTCCGCCTTCCAGCGCTCGGCGGGCCTGCCCGTGTCGGGGTCCGTCGACCGTGCCACCGCCGAGGCCCTGACCGGCGGCAGCTCCGCCGGGGCCGCAGTCGCGTCCGGACTCGCGCAGGGTGCGAGCGGATCCGCGGTCCGTGACCTGCAACGTGCGCTGATCCGGCTCGGTGTCTACCTCTCGGACGGGGCCGACGGGGAGTTCGGGCCCGGGACGACCCGTGGTGTCCGTCAGTTCCAGTCGTGGAACGGCCTCACGGTGACCGGGTCCGTCGACGCAGCGACCGCTCGTCGCCTCGGGCTCGGTTCGAGCTCCGCCGGTACGCGGGCGCAGCCGACGCCCACCACGGCGCCGGCGCCCACCGGCTCGGCCTCGAGCTCCTACGCAGGGCTCGCCCGTGGTGCGAGCGGTGCTCTCGTGCGCGAGCTCCAGACCGCTCTGCAGGCGACCGGCCTCGTCCTCGCCGGGGGCGCCGACGGCGACTTCGGTCCCGCGACCGAGCGTGCGCTCAAGGTGTTCCAGCGCGTCAACGGGCGGGCGCAGACAGGGGTCGTCGGTGAGCGCGAAGTGGCGCTGATGGGCCTCGGAGCGTCGACGTCGACCGCGCCGACTCCCCCGCCCGCGAGCGCCAGCCCCTACGTGGGCCTCGCTCGCGGGGCGAGCGGTGCCGCCGTCCAGGCGTTGCAGCGCGCGCTCGTCGCGGCCGGTGTGGATGTGCGCGGGGGCGCCGACGGCGCCTTCGGCCCGGCCACCGAGTCCGCGCTCGCGACCTACCAGGGCTCGGTCGGGCTGAAGGTCACCGGCCGGGTCGACCAACCCACGATCGACAAGCTGGGCTTGGGCACATCCCGTCGACCCGCCCCGTTCGCCTCGACCGGTGGCGGATCGGCTCCGACGGCCGCCCCCTCCCCCACCAACGGCTACGTCGGGTTGTCCGTCGGGTCGCGCGGCCCGTTGGTGGTCGAGCTGCAGAACGCTCTCCAGTCGACCGGGCTCGTCCTGCGGGGCGGGGTCGACGGCGACTTCGGACCGGCCACCAGGTCCGCTCTCGTCTTCTTCCAGAAGGTCAACGGGATGTCCCAGACCGGTGTCGTCACCGAGCGCCAGGCGAACCTGCTCGGGCTCGGCTCCGGCAGCGTCCCCCAGACCCCCGTGGAGCAGACGCCGTCGGGGGCGACGGTGCGCCTCGAGCGCTTCCCCGTGCAGGGCCAGTGCTTCTTCGGCGACACCTGGGGCGCCGCTCGCGGCGGCGGCCGGACCCACGAGGGCGTCGACATCATCGCCGCCCAGGGCAAGTTCCTGTACGCGGTCGTCGACGGCACGGTGTCGAAGATGTACTGGGACCAGCCCGGGCGCCTGTCGGGCAACGGTCTGCGCATCGCCCAGGGCGACGGCACCTACTTCACCTACCTGCACCTGTACGCCTTCGCCCCCGGCCTGGGGCTCGGAACGAAGGTGAAGGCGGGCGACGTGATCGGTTTCGTCGGGACGACGGGGTCGAGCGCCACCCCGCACCTCCACTTCGAGATCCACCCCGGCGGCGGCCGTGCGGTCAACCCCTACCCCTACGTCAAGGCGATCGACGACTGCAACAACACCGACAAGCAGTACCAGGGCACGTTCTCCTGACACGAGAGCACCGGCGGCGGCCCATCGTCGGCCGGTGATCTCCGAGGAGGCGACGGGCGGCTCAGACGCCCGCAGGCGCTTCGGGATCGAGGGCGCGAGCTCGTTCCAGGATCCACGAGGGTGCCTCGTACTCGACGAGAGCGGCGAACAGGCCCGACGCATCGTGCGGCTCCACCTCGTGGGAGGTGCGCACGACGTCGGAGGTCGCGTCGGCGTCCATGACCGTCATCGTAGCACCGGCGTGTCACCCAGGGCGTCCATCTCCCACAGAGCGTGCAGCTCGGGTTCGAGCAGCCGGGCGAACTCGCGCAGCTTGTCGCGCTGCGGGCGTCGGTCGAGGTACTGGAACGAGCCCGCCGGGCCGTTCATCGACAGCACCCCCACCCGCTCGCTGCGCCCGTCGACGACCACGGTGGCCGGCACGGCCACGACCGCGTCGTAGCCGACCACCTTCTGGATGTCGTCGAACGACAGCCCCATGCGCACCTCCTCGGGGAGGCGGCGCCACCGTTCGCGATCCCGGCGAGCCCGGGCCACGTCGGGTCGCGCCAGGTTCAACCCCTCGTCGTTGCCGCTCACCCAGCTCCGGCCGATGACGCCCTTGCCCGGCGTCCACTCGATGTCGGTGGGGGGCCGGGTGTGGAACGCCAGCGACGCGGCCAGGAGGAGCCGTTCGTCCGCGACCCAGTAGGCGTTCACCGACAGCTCGTGCCAGGGAGGCGCGTCGTCGTCGTCGGCGATGCGGCGGAACGCGAACGGGAGGGCGTCACGGATCCGATCCTGGTGCTCGAGCCGTCGCAGGCTGCTGCGGCGCTCGGCCTCGTGGGCGGCCACCGCGTCGCGGCGCCGCTGCCGGGCGAGCGCCCGTGCGACCGGGGCCGCGACCGTGCTCGTCGCGGCGACGATCGAGGCGAGCGCCAGCACCACGAACGCCCATCCGTGGAGGTCGCCCGTGCGCCCCGTCGGGTCGCGCGGCCTCCACACGTCGGCCGGCACGTCCTCCGCGATGACGAACAGCACCGCGCTCGACACCGCCAGAGCGATGCCCACGAGGTACGGCCGAGCGCCGAGGCGCCGCAGCTCACCGAAGCGATCCATGCGTCCGTTCTACTCCGAGGGTGTGACACCGCCGCTCCCCTGCCGGCGCGCGCCGGCAGAACCGCGCGCCGCACTCGGCCGATGAGCCGGAACCGCAGGGCTGACGCTCGGCGACCGGGCGGCGCGACTCGCTCCGGCCCGGCGCCGCACGTCCGCCTCCGAACCGCACGGGGGTCTTCGGTACGTTCGTGGGCAGCGCGATCACGAGGGGAGACGAGATGGATCTACCGGAGCCGACCGACGACCTCGACAGAGCCGAGCGTGATCTCCGCGAGCACGGCATCTGCGCCCTCACCGGTGTCCTCGACCCCGACCTGTCCGTTCGCGTGCGGAACGATCTGTACGCCGCTGCCGACGACGATCGCCGAACCGGGCGCGAGGTCCCCGGGTTCGGGCTCGACGCCGATCGTTCGAACCAGCGGGTCTGGAACGTCCTCAGCCGATCGCCGGTGTTCGTCGAGTTGCTCGAGGATCCGACGGCGTCGCATCTCCTGCGATCGGTCCTCGGATGGCCGATGCTGCTCGGCAACCTGTCGGCCAACATCACCGGGCCGGGGGGTGCGCGAGGCGCGCTGCACGCCGACCAGATCTTCGTCCCCGAACCGTGGCCGGCGGATCCCCAGGGGGCCAACGCGGCATGGGCCCTCGACGACCTGACGACGGCCAACGGGTGCACCTGCTTCGTCCCGGGCAGCCACCGGCGGAACCGCTCCCCGCGTCCCGGCGACGTCGCCGAGGCGGTCCCGATGGAGGCGCCATCGGGTTCGTTGATCGTGTTCGAGAGCCGCCTGTGGCACCGCACCGGGGCGAACACCACGATCGACGAACGACGGGCCGCGGTCTTCGGGTGGTACACCCGCCCCATCTACCGCACCCAGGAGAACTGGTTCCTCTCGCTCGATCCGAGCATCCGGCAGTTCGCCTCCGACGACCTCCTGGTCCTGCTCGGCTACCGGACCGCCGGCCTCGGTCTGGTCAACGGGCTCTCCCCCGCCTGATGCGGCACGACCCACCGGCTGCGTCATCCGTCTCGCCAGGCGGTCCGACACGTCCGGCGCGCTCGGCGGACGCCGCGACATCGACGCCGCTCGGGATCGTGCGCGCGATCGGATCGGTGCCAGGGTGGGCGCCCGCGGGCAGCCGGGAACGGAGGTGACGTGGACGCGCGCGACGACGGCGACATCGAACTGGTGAGGGAGGCGGTGGCGGCCGTGTGCCGCCGCTTCGACGACGACTACTGGGCGGCGTGCGATGCCGAGCACCGCTTCCCGTGGGAGTTCCACGACGCGATGGCGGCGGGAGGCTGGATCGGGATCGCGATCCCCGAGCGCTACGGCGGGGGTGGGCAGGGGATCCGCCACGCCGCTGCGGTGCTCGAGGAGGTGGCGGCATCGGGTGCGTGCATGAACGGCGCATCGGCCATCCACCTCGGGATCTTCGGGATGCACCCGGTCGTCGTGCACGGCACCGAGGAGATGAGGCGGCGGTTCCTCCCCGGCGTCGCCGACGGCACGCTGCACGTCGGGGTGACCGAGCCCGACGCCGGCACCGACACGACCAAGATCACCACCCGCGCCGTGCGCGACGGTGACGTCTACGTGGTGAACGGCCGCAAGGTGTGGACGTCGAAGGCGCTCGAGGCCGACCGCATCCTCCTGCTCACCCGGACCACCCCGCTCGACGAGTGCGAGAAGCCCACCGACGGGATGACCCTCCTCCTCGTCGATCGCCACGCGCCCGGCGTCGCCGCGGTGGCGATCGACAAGATGGGTCGCAACGCGGTCGCTTCGTGCGAGACGACCTACGACGACGTGGAGGTCCCGATCGCCGATCGTGTCGGCGAGGAGGGTCGGGGCTTCCACGCCCTCCTGGCGGGACTCAACGCGGAGCGCATCCTCATCGCCGCCGAAGCGCTGGGGATCGGGCGTGCCGCGCTGCGCCGAGCGGTCGACTACGCGAACGATCGGGTCGTGTTCGATCGCCCGATCGGCAAGAACCAGGGCATCTCCTTCCCGCTCGCCGAAGCGCACGCGAAGCTGCGTGCGGCGGGTCTGATGATCCGCGAGGCCGCGCTGCTGATCGATGCGCAGGAGCCGTGCGGCGAGGAGGCCAACCTGGCGAAGTACCTCGCAGCCGAGGCGGGGTTCTTCGCCGCCGACCGCGCCGTGCAGACGCACGGCGGGTTCGGGTACGCCACCGAGTACCACGTCGAGCGGTACTTCCGCGAGGCCCGCCTCCCCCGGATCGCCCCGATCAGCCAGGAGCTCGTGCTCGCCTACGTCGCGCAGCACGTCCTCGGACTCCCCCGCTCCCACTGACGCCGGGCCGCCGACGCTCGCTCGCTCCGCCTCCCGGGCGCGCACGAGGGCTCGCTACGTTCGCTCGCATGTCGCTGCGCGTGATCGGTGCCGGGCTCCCGCGGACCGGGACGAACTCGATCAAGCTCGCCCTCGAGCGGTTGACCGGAGCGCCCTGCTACCACATGCACGAGGTGTTCGCGAACCAGCACCATCCAGCGCTGTGGTGCCGGGCGCTCGACGGCGAGGTCGCGGTGCTCGACGAGATCCTCGCCGACTACACGTGCGCCGTCGACTGGCCGGTGTCGTCGATGTGGCGCGAGGCCGCCGAGCGGTACCCCGACGCGCCGGTGCTGCTGTCGCTGCGCGACGACGCGGAGACGTGGTGGGGCAGCGTCGACGCCACCGTGTGGGCGGTGATGCGCGGACCTCGAGACGGGGTGGCGAGCCCCGAGTGGTGGGCGATGACCGAGCGCCTGCAGGCTCGCTTCGCGCCGGACTGGGACGACCCAGCGACGGCCCGAGCCGCGTACGAGGAGCACCTCGAGCGGGTCCGCTCGACGATCCCCGCCGACCGCCTGTTCGAGCACCGGCCCGGTGACGGGTGGGGACCGCTGTGCGCGGCGCTCGGTGTCGCGGTGCCCGAGGAGGAGTACCCCCACGTGAACACCCGCGCCGAGTTCGGCTCGCGCCTCGGATCGCGCGGCGATGGCGGTGCCCCCGACCCGTCCTCCTGATCCGTGTCGGACGTGCGGCCGAGACGGCCGGTCGTCGTTCCCGGGGTCGTGGCACCTCGTCGGGGTGCCGTCAGCTCGCGGTGGCGGAGCGGTCGGCACGCAGCGCGGACCGCCGCACCTTGCCGGCGTCGTCGCGCATCGGCGTGTCGACGTACTCGATCGTGCGTGGGATCTTGTACCGGGTCAGCCGCTCCCCGAGGAACTCGAGCAAGTCGGCGCGTGGCACCCGGGCCTCGTCGGCCTGCACGATCGCGTGGACGTCGCTCCCCCGGTCGTCGCTCGGGATCCCGATCACCGCGCACGAGTGCACCTCGGGGTGCTCGCCGATCGCCGCCTCGACCTCGGCCGGGTAGATGTTCGCTCCCCCGCTGAGGATCATGTCGGCGACCCGGTCGCCGAGGTACAGGTACCCGTCGGCGTCGAACCAGCCCATGTCGCCGAGCGACTCCCACCCTCCCTCCAGCGTCCTCGGCTCGGCCCCGACGTAGAGGTAGGTGGGGTCGTCGCGGGTGGAGCGCATCCACACCTCGCCCTCCTCCCCCGCCGGCAGCTCCTCTCCGTCGGCGTCGCACACCTTCATCTCACCCGTGCTCACGCGCCCGACCGAGCCGCGGTGGTCGAGCCACTCGGCGCCCGTGATGATCGTGACGGCCTGGCCCTCGGTCCCGGCGTACAGCTCGTGGATCACGTCCGGGCCGAGCCAGTCGATGTAGGCCTCCTTCAGCCAGGGCGGGCAGGGCTCGGCGAGGTGCCACAGGACGCGCAGCGACGACAGGTCGTACCCGAGGCGCACGTCGTCGTCGAGGCGCAGGATGCGCTTCATCATCGTGGGCACCACGTATACGACGTCACCGTGGTGGCGCTCGATCGCGGCGAGGGTGGCCTCGGCGTCGAACCGCTCGAGCAGCACCACGTGGCTGCCGACGAGCAGCGCGTTGCACGACCAGACCCCGGGACCGTTGTGGTACAGCGGACCGGGCATCACGAGGCAGCCGTCCGGCTCGAAGCCGAAGCGGATCGGGGCGTCGTCGTCCCACGTCGCCGGATCCCCTGACACGATCAGCTTCGGACGTCCCGTCGAGCCACCCGACGTCGGCGCCTTCCACGCGGGCGACGTCACGTCCGGGAGCGGTTCGGTCCCGAACTCGGCGCCGGGGACGTGGCCGTGCTCGAGACGCACGACGGAGTCGTCGAGCAGCGACGCCGACTGCGACGGAGCACCGATGACGACCTTCGAGCCGGCCAGCTCGACGATCGCGGCGAGCTCGCGCGGGGGCAGCTTGGCGGACACCGGCTGCGGGACCGCCCCGACGTCCCAGCAGGCGACGTAGGCCACGAACCACTCGACCGAGTTCGGCGAGGCGATCGTGACGAAGTCCCCCGCCGAGACCCCGAGCGACGCGATCTCGTGCGCCTGGCGGGTCGCGGCGTCGACGAGCTCGCTGCGGCTGAGGGTGCGCTCGCCGCACGTCACGGCCGGCGCGTCGGGTCGCTCGCGCGCCAGCGCTCGGAGGCGAGCCGGGAACGACATCGTGGCCATCGTGCAGGTGTAGCAGGGTGCGTGCCACCGGCGACGAGGCGTCCGGCGTGGTGCGCGGTGAGCGAGGTCGACCTCGTCGGGTCCCGGCGCACGATGGGAGACTCGCCCCATGTGGAGCATCGGGTCGGTCGAGGTCACCGAGGTCGCGGAGCTGACGACGACGTCGTCGGCGCACTGGCTGCTCCCCGACGCTCGCCCCGAGCGGATCGTCGAGATCGACTGGCTGCAGCCGCGCTACGCCACCGCCGAGGGCAAGGTGCACATGACCATCCGGGCGCTCGTCGTCGTCGACGGGGATCGACGGATCCTCGTCGACACCTGCCTCGGCAACGACAAGCAGCGCGACGTGCCGGCGTGGAACGAGCGCACCGGCCCGTTCCTCGACGACCTGTCGGCCGCCGGGTTCCCTCCGGAGTCGATCGACACCGTGCTGTGCACCCACCTCCACGTGGACCACGTCGGGTGGAACACCCGCCTGGTCGACGGCGAGTGGGTCCCGACCTTCCCGAACGCGCGCTACGTGTTCGCTCGATCGGAGTGGGATTACTGGAGCGGGGAGTCCGACCCGATGGACGACGTGCTGCGCGCCGACTCGATCCAACCGGTGATCGACGCTGGTGTCGTCGACCTGGTCGACGGTGAGCACCGCCTCACCGACCACGTCCGCCTCGTCCCGACCCCGGGCCACACCCCGGGCCACGTCTCGGTGGTGATCGAGTCGGGCTCCGACCGTGCCGTGATCACGGGCGACCTCGCGCACACGGTGTGCCAGGCGGCGCACCCGGAGTGGTCCAGCAACTTCGATGTCGACCCCGGGGCCGCCGAGCAGACGCGTCGCAGGTTCTTCGCCGAGCACGCGGACACCGACGTCGTCGTGCTCGGCACCCACTGGGAGCCGTGCGCGAACCGGGTGATCTCCGATGGCGAGGTGTGGCGCGTCGAGCCCTGGTGATCGGCAGCGCTGGACGACGCGACCCGTCCGACACGGGGGCGGCGAGCGGGCCGTGATCGCGTGCTGCGATCGTGGCCCGCTCGGATCGCTCAGATGTACACGCCCCCGGCGTCGACGATCACGTGCGCCTCGGCCGAGGTGTAGAGGCAGGTGCGACCGCGAGCGTCGGCGACGGCGGTCACGTGGTTGGCGATCGTGTCGCCGGCCTCGTAGTTGACGTTCGAGACCTCCGGACGACCTTCCTCGCACGGGAACACGGTGACGTAGCCGCGCTCGGTGGGCTGCGTGACGGTCACGTTGAGGGCCGCGGCCCGCGCTCCCGCCACGCCGTCGGGACCGCCCAGGTCGATCTCGATGACCTCCCCCGCCCCTGCCTTGGTGGTCGTGCGGGTGTCGAGCAGGCGCTGGAGCGCACCGGTGACGAGGTTGGTCGTCTGGCCGGTGTCGACGATCCCGTCGAGGTCGACCACGACGTGGGTCGTCACCGAGGCCACGACGCAGACCGATCCCCGAGCCGAGAGCTCCGCGAACGCGAGGTTGGCGGTGACCCGGCCGGCTCGGAAGTTCACGTTCGACGTCGTCGGAGGCGTCTCGTCGCACGGGAACACGCTGAGGTAGCCGGCCCCCTCGGCTCGAGCGACAGCGACGTTCAGCAGCGCGGCCACGGCGCTGTCGACGTCGGCACCGTGGGCGGCGAGGTCGATCTCGAGCACGTCGCCGGCCACCAGCTTCGCTCCGCTTCGGGTGTCGACGACACGCCGAGGTGCGATCGGGGCGATCCGGTTGACCGCCTGGCCACCGAACGCTCCGTTGAGGTCGACGATGAGGTCGACGTCGGCGTGGCTGTAGATGCAGATCTCCCGCGTCGTCGACGTGTCGACCACGACGACGTTGGCGACGGTCTGCCCGGCGTCGTAGTTCAGCACCGATGCGACCGGCATCTCGGCGTCGCAACCGAACACCGTCAGGTAGCCGGCATCGGACGGACGGACGGCGCCGACGTTGAGGACGGCTGCGTCGCTCCCGGCCGGGAGGCCCCACGCCTCGTCGAGGCCGAGGCGGTAGGTGTCACCGGCGGCGAGTCGCTGCGCGCCCCGCGTGTCGAGCACCCGGCGCTGGCGGATCGGGGTGTAGCCGCCGTCGTCGGGCACCACGGTGGGCCGGCCCGAGAAGTCGGCGACCACGCTGCGCTTGACGTCGACGGCGGTCTCGTCCTCCGAGACGCCGCGGATCTCGATGTCGTAGTCCTCGACGTCGACGGGTGCGGAGACCTCCACGCTCACCTTGCCGGATGCGTCCGCGGTGACCGTCTCGACGATCGTGCCGCCGATGACGACGTCGACGCTGGAGCCCGGCTTGAAACCACCGCCGGTCAGGACCATCGGCGAACCGCCGTCACGAGCCGGCGGAACGATGTCGACCGAGGTGTCGGGCGTCGGCCCGACCTTGGGGGCGATGGTGCCGGTGAAGCGACGGGTGATGGCGGTGCCGACACCGTTGGAGATGGAGATGGTGAAGTCGTAGCGGCCCGACGTGGTCGGTGCGCCGGTGATGGCACCGGTGGCCGGATCGAGGCGTAGGCCCGCCGGCAGGGCGCCGGTCGACACGGCGAACCGGGGAGCCGGGGAGCCGGCCACCTTCGGCGCGACGTCGATGGCCTCGCCGACCTCCAGCGTGGAGAGCTCCGTCTCGAGGGCGGCCACGTCGGTCAGCTTCGGCGCGACGTCTCGAGGGGCGACGGTGCCGAACAGGCGGCGGGTGACGGCGGTGCCGACTCCGTTCGAGATGGTGATGGCGACGTCGTAGGGCCCGGCGGTGGTGGGGGTGCCGGTGATCGCTCCGGTGCTCGCGTCGAGGCGCAGCCCGGCGGGGAGGTCGCCCTTCGTCACGGCGAACCTGGGTGCGGGCGTGCCCGATGCGGTGAGCCCGTCGTCGTAGGCGACGCCGACCTTCATCGAGGCGAGGGTGACGTCGACGAACGTCGGTGCCACGTCCCTCGCAGCGACGGTGCCCGCGAAGCGGCGGGTGACGGCGGTGCCGATCCCGTTGGAGATGGAGATGGTGAAGTCGTAGGCGCCCGCGGTGGTCGGGGTGCCGGTGACCGCTCCGGTGGTGGGGTCGAGGGTCAGCCCGGCCGGCAGGGTGCCGGTGACCGCGAACGTCGGCGCCGGGATCCCCGACGCGGTCAGCCCGTCGTCGTAGGCGACGCCGACCTTCATCGAGGCGAGGGTGACGTCGACGAAGCTCGGTGCGACGCCTGCGGGATCGATGGTGCCGGTGAAGCGGCGGGTGACGGCGGTGCCGACCCCGTTGGACGCCGAGACGGTGAAGTCGTAGGCGCCCGCGGTGGTCGGGGTGCCGGAGATCTCACCGGTGGTCGGGTCGAGGGAGAGCCCGTCCGGAAGGGTGCCGGTGACGGCGAACGTCGGCGCCGGGACCCCCGACGCGAGCGGGCCGGTGGCGACAGCGCCGTCCACTCGGAGATCGAGCGTCGTCGTGGCATCGAACACGGGGGCCGATGCGGGGTCGCAGGAGAAGCCGGTGCGCGCTGCCGAGGTGGCCGACGTCGTGCCGACGGAGTTGGTCTTCGTCACCCGGTAGGTCAACGTGCTGGCCGGATCGGCGACGAGCACGCAGCTCGAGCCGGTGACGCCGGGGATCGGCGAGCCGTTCGACAGGAAGGTGCCGACGGAGCTGGTGACGGCGCTGCCGCCGTCTCCCCAGGAGCCGTCGGTCGCCGTGACGATCGAACCGTCCGTCGTCCCGCCCTGGACCAGGGGCACGCCGGAGTTGGACGGGGCGGTCGCTGCGCTCAGGATCTTGAACGAGCGCGTCACGCTCGACGCGGGGACGTAGTCGACGCCGTCACCGGGGTGGTCGGCGATGATCGAGCACGTCCCGGACGCGACGAGCCGGACGTCGGCTCCCGAGACGGTGCAGGTCGCCGGGGTGATCGAGGCGTACGTCACGGGCCCGCCCGGGGCGACCGCCGTGGCCGCGAGCGTGACGTCTCCGGACCCGATCAGCCGGTCGCCGGGCTGGTCGAACGTGATCGGGTTCGAGAGACCGACCCGCACGACGCCGTCGACGTACATCACGGAGCCGACCGCGAACCCGCCGGTCCCGTCGTAGGTGCCGTTGACGAAGCGGAACCGGTAGGTGCCGGTGTGGGGGACCTCGCCGCTCGCGGTGATCCAGCTCTGGTTCCGTCCACGGCCGTAGGTCAGCAGGCGGTGCGAAGCGGCGCTCCCGTAGTCGTAGACCCCCGGAGAGGTCTCGGCGACCTCGACCAGGTAGGCGTAGATCTCGTAGTCGTCCGACTGCCGCGTGGCGGACCAGTCGAAGGCGACCGACTGGCCGTCACCGGCCTGGAACGGCGCCGAGTACACCTGCGGTCCGAAGACGCCGCAGTACGTCGTCTTCCCGTCGAAGACGTTGCCGCTCGCGCAGCTGCCGTTCGAACGCAGCTCGGTCACCCCGGAGCGCGACGCCCAGGTCACCCCCGTCGAGGACGCCGTGGTGAGCGAGGCGGTGCGCTCGTCGCTCTCGGAGACGTAGGCGGGCGTGGACGCGACGTAGTTCGCATCGGTGACGAAGGTGTAGGGGTCGCCGGTCCGCGAGTCGGTGCCGGTCATGGTGTACGGGCCGATCCCGGCGATCGTGACCGGCTTGCGCTGCGAGCGGCTCGCCAGCTCGCCGAGCGTGACACGACCCTCCTGGACGGTCTCCAGCGCGATCGTCTGGAGCGCACCGGCGGCTGCGGTGCTCGGTGGGGCGACGGCGAGCGAACCCGCGCCGATGGTGGCGGCGATCGCGAACGCGAGCGATCGGGAGCGTCGAGACGGACGAGACATGGCGGATCCTCCTGGAGGGCCGTGCGCAGGTCGCTCGGCGATCGCTCCTCTTCGGGACCCGCGGAGGTGGACTTGAGGGTTTCCTGCGGATCGGGTCGCGAGGCGCCGATCGGCTCGTGGTGCGTTCCGTCACGTCCCGAGGTGGTGTCGGCTGCTCGATCACGGGCGCGGTACGGTCGGGACACAACCGAATCGCCGTCGCCCTCGATCGGGAGAGCTGATCCGTCAGCGCCGAAGGAGCAACCACCCCGGAATCTCTCAGGCCCCCGGACCGATCGAGGCAGGCACGCTGGAAAGAGACCGGAACGAGCCGGTCCGCCCACGGTGAAAGGCCCGTCGAGACGTGCTCGACGGGCTGAACCTCTCAGGCAGAACGACAGCGGGGGCCGACCGATCCCCCCGGAGGCCCCCCGATGCCCACCCCCCTCTCCGAGCTCGTCGAGACCGACGAGTTCGTCCGACGACACGTCGGACCGTCGCCGAGCGACGTCGAGGAGATGCTCGCGACCCTCGGCCTCGACTCGCTCGGCGCCCTCATCGATCAGACGGTGCCCGACTCGATCCGCTCGCGCACGCCGCTCGACCTCCCCCCGGCGGTCCCCGAGCACGAAGCGATCCGTCGCCTCCGCGCCATCGCCGACGGGAACCGGGTGGTCACCAGCCTGATCGGGATGGGGTACCACCCGACGATCACCCCGCCCGTGATCGCCCGCAACGTGCTCGAGAACCCGGCCTGGTACACGGCGTACACGCCGTACCAGGCCGAGATCAGCCAGGGCCGGCTGGAGGCGATCCTGAACTTCCAGACGGTCGTCACCGAGCTCACCGGGCTCCCGGTGGCGAACGCCTCGCTGCTCGACGAGGCCACGGCGGCGGCCGAGGCGATGACGATGGCGCGACGTCGCTCGAGCGTGCCGTCGCCGAGGTTCTTCGTCCACGTCGACACCCACCCGCAGACGTTGGCGGTCCTGCGCACCCGCGCCGAGCCCGTCGGCATCGAGCTCGTCGTCGGAGGCGTCGACGATCTCGGATCGCCGGACGCGACGGACGAGGTGGACGGCGACGGCGCGGGGCTGTTCGGGGCGCTGTTCAGCCTGCCGACCTCGACCGGCGCGATCGTCGACTGGAGCGAGGCCATCGAGCGGGTCCACGCTCTCGGCGGCCTGGCCGTGATCGCGACCGACCCGCTCGCCTGCGTGCTGATGCGCTCCCCCGCCGAGCTCGGCGCCGACATCGCCGTCGGCTCCGCGCAGCGCTTCGGCGTCCCCATGGGCTTCGGGGGACCCCACGCCGCGTTCATCGCCGCCCGTGAGGACGCGGCGCGGGCGATGCCGGGACGCATCGTCGGCGTCAGCGTCGACACCGAGGGCCGGCCGGCGCTGCGGTTGGCGCTGCAGACCCGCGAGCAGCACATCCGGCGCGAGAAGGCGACCTCGAACATCTGCACCGCCCAGGTGCTGCTGGCCAACGTGGCCGGGATGTACGCGGTGTGGCACGGCGCCGACGGCCTGCGCCGCATCGCGGAGCGGGTGCAGCGCCTCACCTCGATCGCGGCGGCCGGTCTGCGCGGGGGCGGGTCGACGCTGCGCCACGGCACCTGGTTCGACACCGTGACCGTCGAGCACGTCGATCCCACGGACGCCGACGCGGCGGTGGCCGCCGCCCTCGACGCGGGCTTCAACATCCGCCGCGTCGACGCGACCTCGGTCGGCGTGTCCTTCGACGAGACGAGCACCCTGAGCGACGTGGAAGCGGTCGTGCGCGCCCTGGGCGGATCGCCGGTGGCCTCACCCGACGAGGCGCCCGATGGCCTGAGCCCCGGGGATCGGCGAGCGGGCGAGCTGTTGACCCAGTCGGTGTTCGATCGCTACCACTCCGAGCACGAGATGCTGCGCTACCTGCGGCGACTCGCCGGCAAGGACCTCGCCCTCGACCGCACGATGATCCCCCTCGGCTCGTGCACGATGAAGCTCAACGCCACCTCCGAGATGCTCCCGATGACGTGGCCCGAGTTCGCCGACCTGCACCCCTTCGCCCCGGCGGAGCAGACCGCCGGCTACCGGCGCCTGATCGACGATCTCGAGGGGCGCCTGGCGACCATCACGGGGTACGACGCGATCAGCCTCCAACCCAACGCCGGGAGCCAGGGGGAGCTGGCCGGGTTGCTCGCGATCCGAGCCCACCACCGGGCGAACGGCGACGACGAGCGGACGATCTGCCTCATCCCCGAGAGCGCGCACGGGACCAACGCCGCGAGCGCCGTGATGGCCGGCTTCGACGTGGTGGTCGTCGCGTGCGACGACGCCGGGGACGTCGACCTCGACGACGTCCGCACCCGCATCGACGAGCACGGCGACCGCCTCGGCGCGATCATGATCACCTACCCGTCGACCCACGGCGTGTTCGAGGTCGCGGTGAGCGAGCTGTGCGCGCTGATCCACGACGCCGGTGGGCAGGTGTACGTCGACGGGGCGAACCTCAACGCGCTGGTCGGCCTCGCCCGGCCCGGGCGGTTCGGCGCCGATGTGAGTCACCTCAACCTCCACAAGACGTTCACCATCCCCCACGGCGGGGGCGGACCCGGGGTGGGCCCGATCGGGGTGCGCGCCCACCTCGCCCCCTACCTCCCAGGCCACCCGCTCGATCCGGATCCGGCGGCCGGTGCGGTGTCGGCTGCGCCGCAGGGCTCGGCGGGCATCCTGGCGATCCCGTGGATGTACATCGAGATGATGGGCGGTGACGGCCTCACCCGGGCCACGACGGTCGCGATCCTCTCGGCGAACTACCTCGCCGAGCGGCTCGACGAGCACGTGGACGTGCTGTACCGCGGGGCCGGCGGCCGGGTCGGCCACGAGTGCGTCATCGACCTCCGCCCGATCGCGAAGGAGACGGGGGTCACCGTCGACGACGTCGCGAAGCGGTTGATGGATCACGGGTTCCACGCCCCGACGATGAGCTTCCCCGTGGCCGGGACGCTGATGATCGAACCGACCGAATCGGAGACCCTGCGTGAGCTGGACCGCTTCGTCGACGCGATGGCGGCGATCCGCGCCGAGATCGAGCGCGTGCGGTGCGGCGAGTGGGAGCTCGACGCCAGCCCCCTGCGCCACGCCCCGCACACCGCCGAGGACCTCGTCGGCGAGTGGGGGCGCGCCTACCCGCGCGAGCTCGGCGCCTTCCCGAGCGGTTCGACGCGCACCTCGAAGTACTTCCCCCCGGTGTCGCGCATCGACGGCGCGGCGGGGGACCGCAACCTGATGTGCACCTGCGAACCGCTCGAAGCCCTGGCCGCACGGAGCGCGAAGTAGGTTGGCCCGATGGCCGAGCAAGACCCGTTCTCGCAGATGTTCAGCGTGCTGTCGGCGCCGCTCTCCGCGACGATCCAGTCGTTCGAGCAGTTCCGCAAGGGCGTCGAGCAGTTCCAGCGCGGGGTGGACAACTTCAACCGCACGATGGAGAACCTGAACGAGACCTCCGAGCGGATCAACCGCCTGCTGTCCGACGTCGAGGAGCCGTTGCGGGCGGCCGTCCCCCAGGTGACGCGCACCGTGAAGGCCGCCGACGAGATGATGAAGGTCGTCTCCGGCCCGGCGATCGCGGTCGCCCCCGGGCTGAAGGTGCTGGCGGAGACGCTGAACAACCCGGCCATGCGCCAGATGCCGAACCAGCTCGCTCAGATGAACGAGGTGCTCGCCGACGTCACCGCACGACTGCAGCCGCTGGGCCAGCTCGCGGAGTCCGCCGGGGGCCTGTTCGGCGGCTTCAAGATCCCCGGTTTCGGCGCCCCGGGCAAGACCGCCGCCGCCACCGCCCCGACGACCGCGTCGGCGCAGCAGCCGACGGCCGAGGAGCCGGCGGCGCCGAAGAAGGCGGCGCGCAAGAAGGCGGCGGCGCGCAAGAAGACCGCGTCCGAGAAGAGGTCCGGCTCGGCGTCGACGTGACGTTCGCCGCGGTGGGCGGTCACTCCCCCGCCAGGTGGCGGGCCAGTTCGACGAAGTCGTCGACCTCCACGTCGGCGGGCGGGTAGCAGTCGGCGTAGGTCGAGCCCGGCCGCCGCACGTACGCCGTGCGCATGCCCACGGCGCGTGCGCCCGCGAGATCCCAGTCGTGGGTCGCGACCATCCACGTCGACCCGAGCGGCCGATCGAGCAGCTGGGCGACGTGTCGGTACGGCGCCGCATCGGGCTTGAACGACCCCACCTCCTCGACCGACACGATCAGGTCGAACCGACCGGCGAGACCGGCTCCGCCGATCTGCGACCGTGCCTGCTCGGCGTCGCTGTTCGTCAGCGCGACGGTCGACCACCCGAGCGCCCGGAGGCGTTCGAGGCCGGGAGCGACGTCGGGGTGCGCCTCGAGGCGCCCGAAGGCATCGACGACATCGCCCCACGAGCCGTCCGGGACGGTGCGTGACGAGGTGCGGGCGACGGCGTCGAACGCGGACTCGGCGAGCGTCGTGAACCCGACCGTGCCCTCGGTGACGTTCGAGGCCATCGCGAGCTGGAGCAGGCGCTGGAACCACACCACGAATCCGCCCTCTGCGCCGAGGTGTTCGTCGACGACCTCGCGGACCGGGGAGAGGTCGAGCGCCGTCTCGTTGATGTCGAGCACGGCGACGGGTCGGAGCGCGGTGTCGTCCATGGCCGAGCCGTACCCGCTCGGTGGCCCGATCATCGTGGTCGGTCCTCCCGAACCGGCCCGCTCCCCTGGCTCGCGACCCGGTTCAGGGAAGGGGTGCGCCGTGGACGGGCTCGTCGCCCGGTGCGATGCCGCGCCGTGGGAAGTCGTCGCGGTTCCACTCCATCACGAGGGCGCGCGCCACCCCGGCGACGGGGATCGCGAGCACGGCACCAATGAGGCCGGCGACCGCGCCGCCGAGCAGGGCTGCGCCGAGCGCCGCGAGAGCGCTGATGTCGACCGCGTGGCCGACGATCGTCGGCTGGATCACGTTGTTCTCCAGCGCCTGGTAGAGCACGAACACGACCAGCACGGTGAGGCCGATCGCCGTCCCCTGGAGGAGCGAGAGCACGAGCAGCGGCGCCCACCCGATCAGCGCGCCGACCTGGGGGATGAAGTTCCACCCGAACGCCCAGAACGCCAGGAAGACGCCGAGCGGGACGCCGAACACCAGCGCGAGGGTCCCGATCAGCACCCCGTTCATCGCCGCGACCAGCGCGGATCCGGCGACGTAGCCGGCGAGCGCCGCGGTGCCGGCCCGCCCCAGCCGCTCGCACTGGCGCCGGAACCGGGCCGGGACCCGCCGATCGACCGCAGCGATCAACCGTGGACCGTCGAGCAGCCCGGTCAGCGCGACCACGACCACCCAGAACGCGCCGACGATCCCACCTCCGACGATCCCGACGGCACGCCCGGTGATCGGCGAGCGCGTCACCACGTCGGGGGCGTCGTCGATGAAGTCGTCGATCCGCTCGGCCAGCTCCAGCTCGGCGAGTCGGTCCCCGATCAGCGGCAGGTCCTCCAGCGAGCTCACCAGCGACGGGATCTCGTCGTCGAGTCGGTCCCCCGTCCCGATCGAGCCGCCCGCCGACCCGACGAGAGCGACGACGCCGATCGCCACGACGATCGCCCCGGTGATGACCACCGCCGACCGGGGGATCCCGACGCGGCGCGCGATCCACGACACCGGCTGGTCGAGCCCGATGGCGATCAGGATGCCGACGACGGCCCAGACGAGGATCGGCCCGACGCGTGCGATCGAGAGCTGGAGCGCGAACGCGAACACGATCAGCGCGGTCACCCGCAGGGCGGTGCCGCGGGTGAGCTGGAGCAGCAGCCGGTCGTCCCCGGTGAGCGACGGCGACGACCCCTCGTTCGCGCCACGTGAGGCCGGGCGCGGGCTGAGCCGGATCCCGCCGACGGGGGCGCGATCGTCGCTCTCGTCGTCCACACCGGCAGCCCGGATCTCCGACCAGTCGTGGCGGGCCACGGTCACCACGGCGACGGCGACGAACATCCCGATCGCCGCGCCCGGCAGGCCCGCGGCGCTCAACCCGGCTGCGATCCCGACCGCCACCAGGAACGACCCCGGATCGACCTCGACCCGCACGACACGTGACCGCAGCAGGGAGGTCGCGACGATCCCGGCCAGGGCGACCGCGGCGACCAGCGCCGTCGTCTGCGGCGAGCGGTCGACGGCGGCGACGACCACGAGCGGCAACCACCCGACGATCCCGCCGAGGAGCGGCACGACCGACAGCAGCGCCGCCCACACCCCGAGCAGCACCACCCCCGGCAGACCGAAGCCGACGGCGACGGCGGACGTCGCGAGGCCGACCACGACCCCGGCCGCCGCCGCTCGGCGGAGGTACGCCGTCGCCTGCGTGACGACGTCGCGCCACACCTCACGCAGCAACCGCCGCCGTTCGCGGTGCGAGCTCCAGGTCATCGCGATGTCGACCAACCGGCTCCCCTGCAGGGTGAGGAAGGCGCTCAGCACGACCGTGATCGCCAGCTCGGAGAGACGGGTCGCGATGCCGGCGACGTCGCTCTCCCCCGTGACCGCGCCGGTCCCCCACGATTCGGCCGCGTCCGACAGGCGCTCGTCGATCCGGGTGCGGCCGAGGAACGTCGTCCCGCCGCTCGCCTCCAGTTCGTCGATCTGCTCCGCGGTGTACGTCTCGAGCGAGGAGGCCTCCGTGCGGATCTGCCCGATCACGAACGCGGTGCAGCCGGCCAGGGCGACCAGCACCACCAGGTGCAGGACGACGGTCGCTGCGACCCGTCCGATCGCGCGCGCCACCGTCGCGACGAGCGGGGCGAGCAGCGATGACAGCAGCGCCGCGAAGATCGCGAGCATCAGGAGCTGCTGCGCCCGATCGATGGTCGTCAGGATGAACACCGTCACGACCACGAGGACGGCGAAGCCGAGCAGCGCCGTGAGCGGGATGTCGACGTCGTACACGGGCCGCTCGTTCGAGAGCGGATCGGTCGTCCCCTCCTGGGGGGCGCTTTCGGCCATGCGGTAGTCAACCATGTCCGACGCGGACCGCTCCACGACGTGGACGCGCGGTCACGTGGGCGGGCAGGTGGCGGCGACCACGACGAGCGTGCGCCGGTGCGGCGCTCAGACGAACGGGGGGCTCGTGACGTGCCCGGGGAGGGGGCGACCCCGGACGTCGAGCTCGACGGCGTCACCCTCGCCGATCGTGGCGTCGATCAGCGCGAGAGCGATCGCGTGGCCGAGGATCGGTGAGAAGTTCCCGCTCGTGACCGTCCCGACCGGGATCCCGCTCGCGACGACGGTCGACCCCGCCCGGGCGGGGCGCCGACCGTCCAGCGCGATGCCGACGAGATGACGCCCGACGCCCGACGCGCGCTCGGCGAGGGCGGCCTCTCGCCCCGTGAAGTCGGGCTTGTCCCAGGCGACCACCCATCCCAGCCCGGCCTGGAGCGAGGTGATGCCCGGGCCGAGCTCCTGGCCGTGCAACGGGAGCCCTGCCTCGAGCCGGAGGGTGTCGCGCGCACCCAGGCCGGCCGGGGTGGCGCCGCCACCGACGAGCGCGTCCCAGAGATCGCCCGCGGCATCGATCGGGACCGCGATCTCGATCCCCGGCTCACCGGTGTACCCCGTCCCGGCGACCACGCACGACGTGCCACCCCAGCCGACGTGCTCCACCCGGAAGCGACCGACCGCAGCGGCGTCGGGCACCACCTCGGCGGCCAGCGCGAGCGCCTCGGGGCCCTGCAGCGCGATCACCGCCCGGGTCGTGGTCGTGTCGTCGCCGCCGATCGCGGTGAGCACGCGTTCGGTGTTCGAGGCGTTCGGCATCACGTCGAAGACGTCACCGGTGCCGTCGACGCGCTCGTGGCGAGGGTGCCACCACACGATGATGTCGTCGAGCACCGAGGCGTCGTGCGCGTCGAGCAGGTGGGTGTACTGCGCTCGACCGGGCGCGATCCTGCCCAGGTCGTTGGTCAGCGTGGTCTGCAGCCGGTCGAGCGCTCCGGCGCCCTCGACCCGCACCGTCCCGAGGTGGGAGACGTCGAACACGGCGGCGGCCGACCGGCACGCGACGTGCTCGGCGATCGTGCCGGTCGGGTACGCGATCGGCATCCGCCACCCGCCGAAGTCGACCATCGTGGCGTGGAGCGCCTCGTGCCGGTCGGCGAGCGGCGACCGCCGCTCGCTCATCCGGTCCGTCGGACGACCGCGCCGGGTTCGGGCGTCGCCGGTACGACCGGGTCGGGTCGCAGGTCGTCCTCGAGCTCGCTCTTCACTCCCCCCATCGACAGCACGTTGAGCACACCCTGCCCGCGCTGGAGCACGTCGATCAGCTGACCGTCGTCGTACAGGTTGACGCTGCCGCCATCGATCACGATGTGGGCCGAGGCGATGTCGGTCGTGACGTGCTCGCGGAGGTACTCGAAGACCTTGCGCACCTGTTCGAGCTTGATCCCGGCGTCGAGCAGCTTCTTGATGGCCTTCAGCTCGAGCAGGTCGTTGTAGGAGTACTTGCGGCGGCTCCCGCTCCCCTCCGCATCCGCGATCGACGGTCGGATCAGGTCGGTGCGCGCCCAGTAGTCGAGCTGGCGGTAGGTGATCCCCACCACCTTGGCCGATCGCGTCCCGCTGAACCCCTCGTCGGGGATGGCGGCCGCGGCCTCGCGCGCTTCGTCGTCCGGAGCCTCGCCCATGGTCAACCCTTCCTGGTGCGCTCGTGCGCTGTCTGCGGGCGGCGAGCCCGTCCGCGTCGACACGGACGTAGTTACGGCCGTGTGGGGAAGCCGAACGTTACGACGCCCCCGGACCACCTGTCAACCTGCGGTCGAGGGTTCACGGCGGGTGCCGGGGGCCCCACCGGGCGCGAGCGGTGTCAGACGAAGTCGTCGGGATCGACGGATTCGAGGAAGTCCTTGAACTCGTCGATGATCTCGGCCGCGTCCTCCTCGGGTTCCTCCGGAGGATCCTGGCCGTGCTCCGCGATCAGCTCGTCGCCGGCGAACAGCGGCGCACCGCACCGGACGGCGAGGGCGATCGCGTCGGACGGCCGGGACGACAGCACCTTGTCGCCGGCGGCGGAGGTGAGGTGCACCTCGGCGTAGAACGTCCGCTCGACGATCTCGGTGACCACGATGCGCTCGATCGAGGCGCCCAGCTCGTCGAGCGCGGTGAGGAAGAGATCGTGGGTGAACGGGCGCGGCGGCTCGATGCCCTCCAGCGCGTAGTGGATCGCCGTCGCCTCGGGACTCCCGATGTAGATCGGGAGCAGACGGTGACGGCCGCTCTGCTCACGCAGCAGCACCATCGGGGTGTTCGCCGGGACTTCGACCCGGACTCCGACCAGTTCGACGGGGACCACGATCCGATCGTATCGCGTCGAGGCTCCCGGTGACCGGCGTGGGGCGGTCGGCGTCAACGATCGAGGTGCTGGCGCAGCAGCGTGCGCATCATCGCGGCGCGCAGCTGGCCTCCGTGGGTGGAGAGCTCGGTGAGCTGCGCGATCGCGTGCTCGTTCGCCTGCGGGTTGCGCTGGCGCAGCAGGGGTTGGATGATCTGCTCGAACAACCCCGCCTCGCGATCGGCCGCGACCTTCCAGCCGCGCAGGTGGCGGGCGTCGAGCCCGAGGTCGAAGAACCGCTTCGCGATGCGTGCGATCTCGAGCGCGTCCTCGTCGTAGGAGCCTCCGGCGCCCGGTCCGAGCACGCCGTACGACTCGAGTTGCTCGAGCTGGTCGGCGCCGAGGCCCGACATCGAGCGCAGCTCGGACGAGTCGAGCACCACGCCGGGGGCCAGCAGACCACCGCTGTCGTCGCGCCCGGGCGTCGGCGTGGTGGCGGGGGCGGCGTCGCGTGGCGATCCCGATGACGCAGAGGCCGCGACGGGCGAGCTCGAGCTCTCGACCGATCGGGTCGCGGCCGGGTGCCGCGACGTGCCGAGGGTCCCGTCGGATGCAGGGCGCTGCTCGTCGGGCAGCTCGGTCGGGCGGGAGTTGTCGTTCGTGGGGTCGATCTCTCCGGTGTCGAGTCGGTCCTTGATCACCTTGAGCGGCAGGAAGTTGTCCTTCTGCTCGCGCAGGATGCAGCGCAGCAGCTCGACGTCCGCGTCGTAGAACTTGCGGTAGCCCGACGCGGTTCGCTCCGGTTCGATCAGGCCCTGGCTCTCGAGGAACCGGATCTTGGAGATGGTGACGTCGGGGAACTCCTCGAGCAGCAGCGACAGCACCTCGCCGATCGACAGGTGGCTGGGTGACGTCGCCGTGGGAGAGGTGCGGGCCGGGTGCTGGTCAGGCATCGGTCCGCTCGAAGAAGACGAGTCGGAACTTGCCGACCTGGAGCTCGTCGCCGTGGCGCAGCGCCACCTGGTCGATCCGCTCCTGGTTGACGTAGGTGCCGTTGAGCGATCCGGCGTCGGTCGCCACGTAGCCGTCGGGCGTCCGCTCGATGTCGACGTGGCGACGCGACACCGTGATGTCGTCGAGGCTGATCTCGCTGTCGGGGTGTCGCCCGAGGCGGGTGAGGTCGCGCTCGAGGTGGAAGCGGTCACCGGCCTGCTCGCCCGCCCGGACGATCAGGACTCCGACCTCCACCGGGAGCTCGCCGACGGGGACGACGAGGTCGTCGTCGGATCCGGGAGCGTCCTGGAGCGGGTCGATGCGCGTGAGGTTGATCGTGCGGTCGTCGAGCGTGTCGAGCGGGGAACCGCAGCTCGAGCAGAAGGCGCTCGTCGGCGGGTTGCGGTGACCGCACTGGTTGCAGAAGACGTACTCGCTCATCGTGGAACCGTCACCCCTCCGTGAGCTGCTCGTACCCGCCGGCGTCGAGCAGCTCCTCGTACTCCGACGGAACGGACATCTCGATCGTGCAGATCCAGCCGTCGCCGTAGGGGTCGGAGTTGAGCAGCTCGGGCTCGTTCTCCAGCCGCTCGTTGATCGAGGTGATCGTCCCGGTCACGGGTGCGTAGACGTCGCTCACCGACTTGGTGCTCTCCACCTCGGTGAACGTCTCGCTCGCGGCGACCGGGAGCCCCACGTCGGGAGCCTCGACGAACACCACGTCGCCGAGGGCATCCTGCGCGTAGTCGGTGATGCCGATCGTGACCACGTCACCTCCGGACTCGCGACGGATCCACTCGTGGTCGGAGGAGTAGCGGAGGTCGGTGGGGATGTTCATCGAGTCGTTCGCTTCTCGTGGAGGGTGAGGGTCTGCGCGCGCCCGGCGGTGATCCCGGCGCGGACCTGTGGAACATAGTTGATCGCGGTCCACCAGCTGATGACGAGTCCCGGGATGCCGATGACCCACGCGAGCACCTCGAAGAACGGCGCCTCCCAGACGTCGGTCGAGCCGATCAGGAAGCTCGGGACGGCCCCCATCAGCATGAACGTGGCGACCTTGCCCCACCAGGTCACGCCGAAGCGCTGCATCTTCAGGAACAGCGTGGAGAACGCCATCACGACGCCCACGATCAGCTCGCGCGCGAGCACGGCGAGCGCGAACCAGAGCGGGATCGACCCGTCGACGATGATCGCGGTCACCGCGACCAGGAACAGCAGCCGGTCGACGACGGGATCGAAGATCTTCCCGAACTCGCTGCCCTGGTCGAAGCGCCGTGCGACGTAGCCGTCGATCCAGTCGGTGCTGCCGAGCCCGGCGAGCAGCCAGGCGGCGCCGGCGCGGTTCTCCTGGCCGAACAGCAGGTAGAGGAAGAGCGGGAGGCACAGCAGGCGGATCAGGGTGAACAGGTTGGGCCACGTCCACAGGCGATCGAAGACCCCCTCGACGACGGGCTCGGTCGCCGGTCCGGCGGTCGCGTCGGGCTGGCTCACTCCGGCCAGCGTACGCGTCGGCCGCGGTCGATCCGGCATGATCGGGAGGTGGCCACCATCTTCTCGAAGATCATCGACGGCGAGATCCCCGGCACGTTCGTGCACCGCGACGACCTCTGCGTCGCGTTCCTGTCGATCAACCCGATGGCGCCGGGCCACGTCCTGGTCGTCCCGGTGGAGGAGGTCGATCACTGGATCGACGCCTCGCCCGAGCTCTCGGCGCACCTGTTCGCCGTGTCGCACCGGATCGCGACGGCCCAGCACGCGGCGTTCGGGTGCGAACGGGTGGGGATGATCATCGCCGGGTACGAGGTCCCGCATGCCCACGTCCACCTGGTGCCGACGAACGAGATGAGCGAGCTGAGCTTCGCGAACGCCGCGGCGTCGGTCGCGCACGACGACCTCGAGTCGTGGGCGCAGCGCATCCGCGACGAGCTCTGACGCGCCGACCGCCACCGACCCGTCGGGCGCCCGTCGCACGTGGGGTCCGACCCCCATCGGCGGCGCGACCCGGTCAGGCGGGTTCGACGAGGTGGGCGGCGTTGTTGCGCACGTCGTTGACGTCGGTGGTGACGGGGTGCATCTCGAGCACCCCGTCGTGGCGAGCCGCGAACAGGTCCTTCACGGTGTCGACGTCGCGGTTGTCGGGATCGAGCCACTGCGCCCAGCGGTCGCGCGGCACGATCACCGGCATCCGGTCGTGGATCGCCGACATCGTCTCGTTCGCGCTGGTGGTGAGCACGGTCGCCGACTGCAGCCAGCGCCCGTCCGGGTCGTCGCGGTCCTTCCACAGCGTCCACAGCCCGGCCACGGCCAGCGGGTCGTCGTCGACGCACGAGATGAAGAACGGTCGCTTGACCGGCGCGCCCTTCGCGGTGCGCGGGCCGTCGGGGTCGCCGGCGGCCCACTCGTAGAACCCGTCCATCGGGATCAGCAGGCGGCGCTCGTGGAACAGCTTCGAGAACGACCGCTTCTCGTCGAGCGTCTCGGAGCGGGCGTTGATCATGCGCGACGCGATCTTGCGGTCCTTCGCCCAGCTCGGGATCAGACCCCAGTGGAAGGCGCGCAGCGCCGGCCCGGCGGTGTCGTCGCGGTCGACGACCACCCCGTAGACGTCGTGGGTCGGCGCGACGTTGTAGTTCTCGCCCAGCCCGTCGACCTCGAGCGCCGCCGCGAAGTGGTTCGCGATCTCCTCGGGCGGGCTCGCGGCGACGAAGCGTCCGCACATCTCAGCGGCCCCCCGTGGCCACCGTGACGAGGTCGCGCGCGAGGTCGGCGACGGAGTCGTCGCGCAACCGGTACCACACCCACCGCCCGCGCTTGTCGCCTTCGACGAAGCCCGCCTCGGCGAGGACGCGCAGGTGGTGCGACACCGTGGGCTGCGAGCGGCCCAGGGGCTCCACGAAGTCGCACGCGCACACCTCGCCGTCGTCGGACCCCGCGAGGATCGACAGGATCCGCAGGCGCACCGGGTCGGCGAGCGCCGAGACGCGCCCGGCCATCACGATCGATTCGTCGGCGTCCATCGCCTCGCCTCCGGTCTCGCGGCACCGCCGTCGGGCGACGTCGGGTCGAGCGACGTCGGTGCGATCGAGGCGATCGACGAGGATGCGGTCGAGGACGGGGTCGGTTCTGACATGCTGGCGGTGATCGATCGGCTCGTGACGTTTCGTCCGGCTCGTCAACCGTACCGGGGATCGACGCCGCAGAATGGACGAGCTCCCCACCCCGATCGCCCCTCCCCCGGTCGACCTCGGCCGTCGCCTCGTCGCCGAGGGCATCGGGAGCGCCCTGCTCGTGGTCGCCGTCATCGGGTCGGGGATCACGGCCGAGACGCTCTCGCCCGACGACGTCGGGCTGCAGCTCCTGGAGAACGCCGCGGCCACCGCCGGGGCGCTGATCGGGTTGATCGTGATGTTCGCGACTGTGTCCGGAGCGCACTTCAACCCCGCGGTGACGCTCGTCGAGCGCCTCCTCTCGACGATGTCGACCCGCGACGCCGCCGCCTACGCGCTCGTCCAGGTGGTCGGCGGCTGCATCGGCGCGATCCTGGCGAACGCGATGTTCACCGCGCGGACCGGGCTCGGGTGGGTGTCGGTGTCGACCCGGTCGCGCGACTCGGGTGGCGAGCTGCTGGCCGAGGTCGTGGCGACCATCGGGTTGATCCTCGTGATCCACGGCGCCGTGCGACACGCCCGCCCCCACGTCGTGGCGGTCGCCGTCGGGGTGTGGATCGGCGGGGCCTACTTCTTCACCTCCTCGACGAGCTTCGCCAACCCGATGATCGCGGTGGCGCGCACCCTGTCGGACACCTTCGCGGGGATCGCGCCGGCGTCGGCGCCGGGGTTCGTCGCCGCTCAGGTCGTCGGAGCGCTGGTGGCCACGGCGCTCGTGCGGTACCTGTTCGCGCCGACCCGACGCTGACCCGTGCGGGCACCGGCGTGGCGGTCGGCCCGGGCGTGGAGGCGTCGGCGTGACATGATCGATCGATGTCGAGGTTCACGGTCGATCAGCCACTCCGCTTCGGGATCTTCCTGCCGCCGATGCACCTCACGGGCACCAACCCGACGCTCGCGCTGCACCGCGACCTGGAGCTCGTCGAGCTGCTCGACCGCCTTGGGTACCACGAAGCGTGGATCGGGGAGCACCACTCCGGTGGCTCGGAGCTGATCGCCAGCCCCGAGCTGTTCATCGCGGCGGCCGCCGAGCGCACCCGGCACATCAAGCTGGGGACCGGGGTCAACTCGCTCCCCTACCACCACCCGTTCGTGCTCGCCGACCGCATCGTCATGCTGGACCACCTCACCCGTGGGCGGATGATGTTCGGTGCGGGACCGGGGCAGCTGACCTCGGACGCGGCCATGCTCGGGATCGACCCGGCCGATCAGCGGCAGCGGATGCACGAGGCGTTCGACGTGATGATGCGGTTGTTCTCCGGCGAGACCGTCACCGAGCGGACCGAGTGGTTCACCTGCGAGGAGGCGGTCCTCCAGGTCCGCCCGTACAGCGACTTCGACGTGGCCCTCGTGTCGAGCGTGTCGCCGTCGGGATCGAAGCTCGCCGGCCGCCACGGCGTCGGCCTGATGTCGATCGCGGCGACCGAGCCGGCCGGGTTCGGGGTGCTCGACTACAACTTCCAGGTCTGGCAGGAGGAGGCGGCGCTGCACGGCCACGACGCCCCGCGCCACGACTGGCGCCTGATGGGCCCGATGCACGTCGCCGAGACCGTGGAGCAGGCGAAGGAGAACTGCCGCCACGGCCTGCAGTGGGTGTTCGACTACCTCAGCCACATCCTGCCGATGGGCGACCCGGACGACCCGCCGCCGCCGTCGGGCTACGACGCGTTCGTCGACCACCTCAACGAGACGGGGCGGATGGTGATCGGCACCCCGGAGATGGCGGTCGCGCAGATCGAGCGTCTGCAGGCCAAGACGGGCGGCTTCGGGTGCTACATGATGATGGGCGCCGACTTCGCCGACTGGCCGGCGACGAAGCGCAGCTACGAGCTGTTCGCCCACGAGGTGATGCCCCACTTCGACGGCCAGGCCGCCGCCGTCCAGGCGAGCTACGACGCGATCGTCGGGGCCGGGTCGCGCTGGGTCGACGCCACCCTCGGTGCCCAACTCACCGAGATCGGTCGCTACGAGGAGGAGCGCGCCGCTCGTTGATCGCGGCGAGCTCCTCGTGCCCGTGCGAGTTCGTCGGTCGATGTCGCAGCGGTCTGGACCGTTCCGCCCGTGACGCACGGGATCACGCTCGGCGACCGCTCCCCGACCGCCCGCGCCGCGGTCTCCTCCCCGACCTCGTCGGCGTGGTGACGTCCCCACGGGTGAGCCCACGGCCACGCGCGGCTCGGTGCTCGACGAGGTCGGTGCGGACGTCCGCCCGAACGTGTCCGCGACCGGCATCGGTAGGTTTCCGCTGGTGAGTCGGTTCGTGGGGGGTGGCGGGCCGACGCAGCTCGCGCGGATCGGGTTCGCGTTCGTGGTGTGCGCCGCGGTGGTCGGCGATCTGTCGCTGGCCGGGCTCACCGTGGAGGTGCCGTCGGCGTGGACGCTGGCGGGTCTGGTGGGGTTGTCGATCTCCGGACTCGTCGCCGTGCTTCGCTCCGATCGGGCCGTGGTCGCCGGGGCCGGTGCTTCTGTGGCGTCGGTCGTGGTGACCCTGTCGTACGTCGGGGTCGACGGTCGCCTCACGTTCCTCACCGACGCCGTCGTGCTCCCGGCGGTGGTCTTCGTGCTGCTCTCGGCCGGTGGGGCGCCCGCCCGGGTGGTCGCCGTGTGCGCGGCGCTGGCCGGCCTGTCGATCGGGGCCCGCCAGGCCAGGCCGGCGAACCAGATCATCTTGACGATGGTCGTGTTCATCGGACTGGCGGGCGCCGCGGTCGCCGTCGCGTACCTGCGGTCGCTCGATCGAGAACGGCGGGCCCGGGTCGCACTCGAGCGGCAGGCCGAACGTCTCGCCCTCGCCCGGGAGATCCACGACGTGGTCGGGCACCACGTGACCGGGATGATCGTCCTCGCTCAGGGTCGACGCTTCAGCGGCCGGCCCGATCCGTCGACGGCGGGCGGACCTGTCGACTCCACGCTCGTCGAGATCGAGGCGGCGGGCCACGAGACGATGCGGTCCGTTCGACATTTGGTCCAGGCGCTGCGGAACGAGGATGCGGACACCGTCGCGACGTGGGATGACCTCGAGCGCCTGGTGGCCGATGCGCGGTCGTCCCATCCGGGGATGGACCTGCGGCTCGTCGACGAGGTCCTCGATCCGGCTGCGTCGGAGGCGGTGTGGGTCGCGATGCGAGTGCTCCGCGAGGCCGTGACGAACGCCCGGCGCCACGGCGTCGCCGACGGCAGCGATCGCGGGTCGCTCCGGCGGACCGAGGACGGGATCCACGTCACCCTCGAGAACGGGATCGCGCCCGGGGATCGTGGTGAGGGGTTCGGTCTGCCCGGGATGCGTGAGCGGATCCAGTCGATCGGAGGGACGTTCTCGGCCGGCCCGTCGGAACCCGGTCGATGGAGGGTGGCCGCGACGATCCCCGCTGACCCGGCGGTTCGCCGATGACGACGACGACCGTCGACCACGCCGAGCGATCGCCGCTGCGGGTGCTGCTCGCCGATGACCAGTCGATGGTCCGCGCCGGGTTCTCGATGATCATCGAGAGCCAGGCCGACATGACCGTCGTCGGCGAGGCCGCCGACGGCGAGCGGTGCGTCGCGCTGGCTGCCCGGCTGCGCCCGGACGTCGTCGTGATGGACATCCGCATGCCGGTGCTCGACGGGCTCGCCGCGACACGGGCGCTCGCCGGTCCTGATGCGGTCGATCCGGTCAAGGTGGTGATCGCCACGACGTTCGACGACGACGAGTACGTCGTGACGGCCTTGCGCAACGGCGCGGTCGGGTTCATCCTGAAGGACGCAGGACCCGAGATGCTGCTGCACGCCGTCCGTGCCGCTGCGAGCGGCGAAGCCATGATCTCGCCGGCGATCACCGTGCGCTACCTCGACAGGTTCGTCGGCACGGATCGGCAGCCGTCGGCTCCGAACCCGCTGTCGGTCCGCGAGGTCGACGTCGCCCGGGCGACGGCGAGAGGGCTGACCAACCGTGAGATCGCCACGGAGCTCTTCGTGTCACCGTCGACCGTCAAGTCCCATCTCGAGAGCATCCAGGTGAAGCTGGGTCTGCGCAACCGCGTGGAGATCGCGATCTGGGTGCACGAGCACCTGCCCGTCGTCGACTGACGGTCGACACGTCGTGGCGGGGGTCGGCCGTCCGGGGGAGGTGGCGTCTCGTACGGTTCCGCCGTTCGCCCCATGTGCGCCGGTCGTGCGTCGCGCACACTCGACCACGTGCGACTCGCCTCGGTCCCCACCTTCGCCTCCTCCGGCGGGCGCCTCCCCCGGCGCATCCGATCGCCGTTCCGGACCGCGACGAGCACATCCGGCGATCGACGACCGTGGCCGATGGTGGTCGGGACCGCCGTCGGCGCGGGTGCGCTGCTCGGTCCGCTCGACCTGGCCGGCCAGGTGCACAGTCCGTACCCGTGGGCCGACCTCTTCAACTCCCCCGCCGTCTGGGCCGCAGCCGCGTTCGCGTTCGGCGCCTGGTCCCGCTCGCAGCACCTCGCGTCGATCGTGATGGTGCTGGTGGCCGTCGAGACGTACTACTTCGCCGACGTCGTGGTCCGGGGCGCCGACCGGTCCAACCTGACGTCACCCACCGCGGGGTTCTGGCTGGCGCTCGGCGTCGGCGCGGGGCTCGTCTTCGGGACCGCCGGATCCTGGATGCGGTCCTCGGTCGTCGGGAAGCGTCGCGTGGCGGCAGCGCTCCTGCCCGCGGTCTACGCGAGCGAAGCGGTCCTGCGGATCGTTCGCCACGTCACGGTCCCTCCCGGCGCAGGTTCCGACGACGAGCTCTCCGATGCCGCGATCCTGGCGGCGATCGCACTCGTCTCGCTCGCCATCGCGCTCCGACGACGAGACCGTCACGAGCGATGGCGGGTCGTCGCTGTCGCGACAGCGTTCACGGCAGCCGGATCCCTGGCCTACGTGATGATGTCCACCTGATCCTCGTCGCCGAACCGCGATCCGCCCGACGCTCGACCGACACCGCCGTGGTGACGAGCGAACGGGGGTGCGCGTCCTGCTGCGCCTGCCCGAGCCCGCGGGGACGGCCTGCGACTCGGCGCGGTGCCCACGTCACCCGGTGCGGGTGATCGTCGACCTTCGGCCGTCTCGAAGGTGCGTGACGGCGCCCGGGGGATCACCGTGACGGCACCGGTGCTGTCGACGCCTGCGCCCGAGCGGCGACCGAGACGACGTGCTCACGGAACTCCGGCGGTTCGACGATGGTGCAGGCGGCGACGAGGTTCGTGACGATGTGGGTGGGCCACTCGAAGGTGTCGGCGTCCATCGTGAGTCGACATCGATCGCGGCTCACGACGTCGACCTCGGCCCACGTTCCGTAGGCCTCTCGGACGTCGTCGGCCGGCAGGTCGATCTCGATCACCACTCGATGCACGGGGTGGTCGGCGCTCATGTCGAAGCGCACGTACTCGGCGAGGTCGGCGGCGGGCGGCGGGCGGGGGGTGAAGTGGTTGCGTCCGGGAACGGGAGCGTCGATGCGGTCGATGCGGAAGGTGCGCCATCCTCCCCGATCGGTGTCGTGCGCGACGAGGTACCAGCGCGTGCCGAGCGCGACGAGTCCGCACGGTTCGACGTAGCGGGTCGTCTCCGAGCCGTCCGCTGCGACGTAGTCGAAGCCGAGACGCACTCGGTCGCGCGCCGCCGCCGCGACGGCGTCGAGAACCGACAGCCGTGGCGAGTCGTCGTGCCGCGACGAGGTCGGTGCGGTCGTGGAGCGGACGGTCTCGGCTCGCCTGCGCTGGTCGGGACCGAGCATGGCGAGCACCTTGGTCAGCGCGCCCAGCGATGCCTCGGCCAGCTCGGTCGCTCCGCACGCCGCGGAGTGCAGCGCGGCGGCGAGCGCGGTCGCCTCGTCGTCGCCGAGGAGGAGCAGCGTGGCGCCGGTGCCGGCGCCGAGTCGGTAGCCGCCGTCGACGCCCCGGTCGGAGTCGACGGTGTAGCCCAGATCACGCAGCCGCTCGACGTCTCGTCGCAGCGTGCGTTCGGAGATCTCCAGCTGCGATGCCAGCTCGGGGCCGGGCCAGTACCGCCGTCGCTGGAGGAGCGTCAGCAACCGGAGGGTCCGTGCGGCGGTGTCGGCCATGTCCGCACGGTACTTCCCATTGCGGCCGGGAACTGACCGCTATGTCGTGCACGATGAGCTCACCGACCATCGACGATGCACAGGAGAGACGACATGACGATCACCACCACCACCCACCTCAACTTCCGTGGAGATGCCCGCCGGGCACTCGAGTTCTACCGATCCGTGTTCGGCGGCGAGCTCACCGCGTTCACGTACGAAGACGCCCGCAGCGTCGGCGACCCCGCGGACGCCGACCGGATCATGTGGGGCCAGGTCGTCTCGGAGGCCGGCTTCCGGATCATGGCCTACGACGTCCCGTCGGACCGACCGTTCGAGCGGGGGGACGGTTCGTTCTTCGTGTCCGTGCGCGCAGGGTCCGCCGACGAGATCACCGACCTGTGGAACGAGCTGTCCGGCGGCTCCGAGGTCGTCGTCGACCTCGCACCCGCCGGATGGGCACCTCTCTACGGGATGCTCAAGGACGAGTTCGGCGTCGTCTGGGTCCTCGACGTCACCGCCCCGGACAGCGGTTCCTGAGAACTCGGGCGCCCGAAGGCGTCGGCACAGCCCGCTCGTCGACGGTCGACCGGCGGCGCCGGTGGCGAGTTCGGCGACGACCCGTGAGGTGGAGGATCGCGGACCGCGACGCTCACGAGCGGTCCTCCCCCGGCGGGACCACCGCCCGGCTGCGTGCCGTCACGGGCGACGGCCGTACCGCTAGCGTCGAGCTCGAAGGATGCGTCACGCATCCCTCCCGACGAGGGGCGCACCGTACCGGCTGGAACGACGGGCGCAGGAGGATCGTCATGGCCTGGGTCGTTCTGATCATCGCAGGACTCTTCGAAGTCGCGTGGGCGAGCCTGCTGGACTCGACCAAGGGGTTCACCCGACTGTGGCCGACCGTCGGCTTCGTCGTCACGCTCGGCGTCAGCATGTACCTCTTGAGCGTCGCGACGCGCACGATCCCCGTCGGTACCGGCTACGCGGTGTGGGTCGGGATCGGTGCCGTCGGAGCGTTCCTCGTCGGTGTCCTCGTCAAGGGCGACGAGGCCGGTGTCGGCCAGACCGTGGCGATCGTGGCGTTGGTGACGTCGATCGCCGCGGTGAAGCTGACGGCCCCCTGACACTGTCCTCCCTGCCGGGTGTCACCCATGCCGGGGTGACCCGCGGATCACGGGTGTCGGATCGTGCGGCCGTCGTGGTCTCGAGGTCGGGGCTGAGGTCGCCGACGGTCGAGGGGCGGGCTGGGTGGTGGAACGCCGCGATCCACCGGAGCATCGCGTGGGCGGGAGCGTCGCACGCCCGCATGGCCGGAGCGCTCAGCGGGTACCGGCTCCCTCGACGGGACGACGAGACGACGAGACGACGAGAACCGAGGAGCGGAATCCATGAGAGCTGTCGTGTACCAGGAGCCGTACAAGGTGGCCGTCGAAGACGTCGACGACCCCAGGATCGAGGACCCCACCGATGTCGTCATCAAGATCACGACCGCGGCGATCTGCGGATCGGATCTCCACATGTACGAGGGTCGCACCGCCGCCGAGTCGGGCATCGTGTTCGGTCACGAGAACATGGGCATCGTCGAAGAGGTCGGTGATGCCGTCGCGTCGGTGAAGGTCGGCGACCGGGTGGTGCTGCCGTTCAACGTCGCGTGCGGCTTCTGCGTCAACTGCCAGCTGCACAACAAGACGGGCTTCTGCCTCACCGTGAACGAGGGCTTCGCCGGCGGGGCGTACGGCTACGTCTCGATGGGGCCGTACACCGGTGGGCAGGCCGAGTACCTGCGTGTTCCCTTCGCGGACTTCAACTGCTTGTCGCTGCCCGAGGGAGACGACCACGAGAACGACTTCGCGATGCTCGCGGACATCTTCCCGACCGGGTGGCACGGCACGGAACTGGCGGGCCTGCGGCCGGGGCAGACCATCGCGGTCTTCGGCGCCGGCCCCGTCGGTCTGATGGCTGCCTACTCGGCGATGATCAGAGGTGCCTCCCGTGTCTTCGTGGTCGACCAGGTGAGGTCCCGCCTGAAGCTGGGCGAGGAGATCGGCGCCACCGCGATCGACTTCTCCGACGGCGACCCGGTCGAGCAGATCCGCGACCAGACGGACGGCGAGGGGACCGACTGCGGAGTGGATGCCGTCGGTTACCAGGCCACCGCGGATGACGGTGAGGAGCAGCCTGCGGTCGTGTTGAACCAACTCGTCCAGACGGTGCGACCCATGGGAACCCTCGGCGTCGTGGGGCTCTACGTTCCGAGCGATCCGGGCGGGCCCACGGACCACGCGCGGAACGGCGAGCTGCTGTTCAAGATGGGCGAGTTCTTCGAGAAGGGCCAGAAGATGGGAACCGGCCAAGCCGACGTCAAGTCCTACAACCGCCAGCTCCGCGACCTGATCATCGCCGGTGTCGCCTCGCCCAGCTTCGTGGTGAGCAAGGAGATCTCCCTCGACGAGGCACCCGAAGCCTACGAGAGGTTCGACAACCGCGAGGACGGCTACTCGAAGGTCGTCATCAAACCCGGTTCGTGAACCCTCCGAACCGACCACCCCGGCACCCCCGCCGACACCCCACCCACCCATCACCACCACCAACACAGGAGTCCCTCATGGCAAGCGACCACACCGTGGCTGACGACATCGTCTTCGATCTCGTCAGCATCCAGTACCACTCGTTGAAGGCGGCGGCCGTGTACGACCGCTTCCTCCAGGATGCCCACGGCGGGGAGCACACCGACGTGGCGGAGTTCATCGAGACGTGCAAGCAGCAGGACGAGGAGCGCGCCCAGCGGTGCCACGCGTTGCTGCGGGGTCTGACGGCGGACGGGATCGGGTGACGCACGCGACGCGACCGACGACCCCTGCCACCGCGACACGGTCGACGGCCGGATCGCAGCGCCTCGATCCGGGTAGTCACGGACATCCACGCACGGAACGGACCAGGCAGGAACGAGACGAGATGAGCCCGTTGCACAGATTCACCGAGAGGATCGAGTCCGCCGAGCTGCTCGACCCCGTCGCATCGACGGTGCGCCGGCTCGCGGGCCCGCTCGGACGACCATCGATGCTGCGCGACCTGCTCACGGGACGATGGCTCGGACACAGCGTCCATCCGATGATCGTCGCCGTGCCGATCGGCAGCTGGATCGGGTCGGCGGTGCTCGACGCGACCGGCGGTTCCCCGGAGGCGTCGCGGCGACTGGTCGGCCTCGGCGCGCTGGCAGCCGTTCCGTCGACGGCGACCGGAACCGCCGACTGGTTCGACACATCGGGCGCCGAAGGGCGCGTCGGGGTCGCGCACGCCGCACTCAACGACGTCGCCGTCGCCCTGTTCGCGACGTCGTGGTACGTCCGTCGCAACGGCCGGTCCCCGTTGGCGATCGGGCTCTCCCTCGTCGGGCTCGGAGCGGTCGGGGTGGCCGGCTACCTCGGCGGCCACCTGGCGTACTCCCGCGGCGTCGGCGTGAACACGACGGCGTTCCAGTCGGGTCCGAGCGAATGGACGAGGCTGGTCGAACGAGGCGGGCTGCCCGTCGATGAGCCGGTCGGTGCGACCGTCGACGGACTCGAGTTCGTGGTCGTCGCGCGAGACGACCGCGTCGACGTGCTCGAGAGTCGCTGCACCCACCGAGGCGCGCCGCTCGCCGACGGAACCGTCGCGGGGGACTGCGTCGTGTGCCCCTGGCACGCCAGTCGCTTCGACACCGAGGACGGCACGGTCGACGCCGGCCCTGCGTCCGTACCTCAGCCCGCCTACCGGACCCGTGTCGTCGACGGGTGGGTCGAGGTGCGTCGACGGGAGGTCGGCGGCCTGCGCCGCAACCCCGTCGGTGCCTCGCGCTGACGGCTCGGTCGCACGACCCGCTCCGTCCCTTCTCGACTCGATCTCCCGGGCTCGGCTCTCCTGCCTCGACCGGACGGGACACGGCACGTCCGAAGCGGTCCGTCCCCGCCGTCTCTGACCACCCGTGCCCGTCGTGTCCTCCGCACGCCCCGGCGCGACGTCGTGGGCGAATCACCCTCGAACGAGCCGGGTAGCTGTCGTCCACGACGCGACGACGCGTCAGCGAAGGAGGACAGACCATGCCGAAGGACCGCGACCCGGGACCATCCGTGAAGGACCCTGAGCAGTACGAGGCCCTGCGCGACGACGGGATGAGCAAGGAGAAGGCGGCACGGATCTCGAACGCCTCGGCGAACCAGGGTCGCGAGGAGGTCGCTCGGCGCGGCGGACACGCCGAGGCCTACGAAGATCGGACGAAGGACGAATTGATGCAGAGGGCTCGTGAGCTCGACATCGCCGGCCGTTCGTCGATGAACAAGGCAGAACTCGTCGATGCGCTGCGGAACCACTGACGAACCCGGGGCTGGTGAGCTGTGCCCGACGACAGCGCCCCGACGCCGTCGGGATCGGCCTCCGGAGTCTGTCACCCGCCCGTCCGCCGCCGGGCACCTCGACGGCCCTGACCGGAGGAGATGTCCTCCGGCCAGGGCCCATCCGCGTCGGGCTGAACTGGATCCGATTCGCGGACCGCTGACGGTTCTGGAGCGGGCCAGCCCGATCGTCGGTGCCGGTCCTTCTCGGCTGTGACGGCGCGGAGGCGCCGTCGATGTGCGTGGTCCGAGGCGTGTGGGTAGGTGGCTGTCTCAGCCGCAGGTCAGGGGTTCGCGAGTCGCTCGAAGCGCTGACGTGCGCCTTGGCGGGTCATGCCGAGCTGCGTTCCGATGACCCTGACCACGCTCGCGTGGAACTCCCCATAAGGCCCCGTCGCGGCGGGCACGAAGTGCTGCGGCCTCGATGCGGCTCTCGGCATCGCGACGTGCCGCCGCAGCGGCACGAAGCTCCGTCAGTGCGTCGTGTTCGGTCACGAGTCGCTCGTCCTCCAGACGACGGGTCGGGTCGTGCGGGTGGGGTCGATCACCGCCGGGTTCTGTCCGCTCCCCATCTCGCAGTGGTCGACGCTCTCGCACGTTCACTGTCGCCCAAACCGCTGCACTGCTCGGGACCACAAGGGCGGCCACCCTTCGACTCATCCGAGAAGGAGCGATTCCTGCACACCGTCATGATGGCCGAATTGAAGTTCGTCGGTCTGTCTTCGCCTACCTGGCGGAGGTGCAGTCGTGAGCCGGTCGGTAACTCCCACCGACTTGGCCGTCGGCGCGTCCCTAGCCGGCGACGGTCAGGCTGGCCGACCGCTTCTCGTGAACATCGAACGCGCTGCCGAGATCCTGGCGATCAGTCGCACGTCGGTCTACCAACTCCTCTAGCGCGACGAACTTGTACCGATTCGCATCGGACGAAGCGTCCGGTTCTCAATCGCTCAACTTGAGGACTTCGTGTCGAGCAGGTCCGAGGCCGGCTGACGACCGTGCGTTGTCGCGCGCCTTCATGTTCGCATAATGAAGCTCGTAGGGATGTCAAGGCTGGATGGGTCTGCTGCACGGTTCGGTGACATCTGATCTGGCTTGCCCTCGAGGCGGGCCTGGAAGGATGTTGCTATGCCGAAGCCTTACCCGAAGGAGTTCCGCGACGATGTCGTGAGAGTCGCCCAGAACCGCGAAGAGGGGGTGACGTTGGAGCAGATCGCGAAGGACTTCGGGATCCACCCGATGACCCTGTCGAACTGGCTCTCCCAGTCCGCTGTCGACGCCGGCACCAAGCCCGGCAAGACCACAGCCGACAACGCCGAGCTACGCGAAGCGAACAAGCGCATTCGGCTCCTCGAGCAGGAGAACGAAGTGCTGCGCCGAGCGGCTGCGTATCTGTCTCAGGCGAACCTGCCGGGAAAAGGATCTACCCGCTCGTGACAGAGCTCGCTGCTGATGGGATCCCCGTCACGGTGACGTGTCGGGTGTTGAAGCTCTGCCGCCAGGACTACTACCGCTGGCGCCACGAGCCCGTCACCGACGCGCTGCTCGACGAAGCGCACCTCACCAACGCCCTCTTCGACGCCCATGTCGATGACCCGGAGTTCGGATATCGATTCCTGGCCGACGAAGTTCGAACCGCCGGCTTCGAGGTCGCCGACCGAACCGTGTGGCGAATCTGCCGCGACAACCAGTGGTGGTCAGTGTTTGGCAAGAAGAAGTCGAAGGTATCGAAGCCGGGCGCTCCTGCGCACGACGACCTGGTGAAGCGCGACTTCACCGCTGCCGGGCCTGACGAGTTGTGGCTGACCGACATCACCGAGCACTGGACGAGAGAAGGAAAGCTCTACCTGTGCGCGATCAAAGACGTCTGGTCGAACCGGATCGTTGGCTACTCGATCGACTCACGCATGAAGGCCCGCCTCGCCGTCCAGGCGATCGACAACGCAGCTGCGCGTCGAGGCGGTGACGTGGCCGGCTGCATTCTGCATTCCGACAGAGGATCGCAATTTCGCTCACGGAAAGCCCAGCAGGCGTTGATCCGTCACGGCATGGTCGGCTCGATGGGCCAAGTCGGCTCCGCCGGCGACAACGCCGCGATGGAATCGTTCTTCTCACTGCTCCAGAAGAACGTGCTGAACCGGCGCACCTGGACCACCCGAGAAGAGCTGCGGATCGAGATCGTGACCTGGATCGAACGCACCTACCACCGCCGCCGGCGACAGCCCCGCCTCGGCCGGTTGACCCCGATCGAATACGAGACCATCATGACCCCGACCGCCAAGGTCGCCTAACAAACGCCACCTGTCACCAGATCGTGCAGCAGACCCACACCGATGGATCGATCGTGGTGTCGGCACGACCTGATGCGAGGGCTCGTGGCCGCTGCGGACACTGCCATCGACGTTCGCCTCGCTACGACCGTGGTGATGGTCGTCGGCGGTGGCGGGCGTTGGACGCCGGCACGACGAAGGTGTTCATCGAAGCCGACGCACCCCGGGTGCGTTGCCGCACGCACGGACCGACGGTGGTGGCAGTGCCGTGGGCTCGTCATGGGGTCGGCCACACCCGCGACTTCGACGACTTGGCGGCGTGGCTGGCGGTGCGCACCTCGAAGTCCGCGACGTGTGAGTTGTTGCGGGTGGCGTGGCGCACCATCGGTGCGATCGTCACGCGGGTCAATGCAGATGTCGAGGCGCGTGTTGATCGTCTCGACGGGTTGCGACGGATCGGGATCGATGAGATCTCCTACAAGCGCGGACACCGCTACCTGATCGTCGTGGTCGATCACGACACCGGCCATCTGGTGTGGGTCGGCCCTGGCCGCACCGACGCCGACTTGGAGGTGTTCTTCGACGAACTCGGCAACGAACGCGCTGCGGAGTTGACCCACATCTCTGCGGACATGGCGGGCTGGATCGCCCGCGTCGTCGCCAAGCGAGCCCCGAACGCCGTGCGCTGCGCCGATGCGTTTCACGTCGTCGCGTGGGCCATCGAAGCGCTCGACGTCGAGCGTCGCCGAGCCTGGAACCAGGCATCGGGACGAAACGCGATCACGACCGTCATATCCCAGCGAGGACGCGCACGAGGCACCTCGCTCGGCATCGCACGCGCCCGCTACGCGCTCTGGAAGAACCCCGGCGATCTCACCGAGAACCAACGCGCCCAGCTCGACTGGATCGCCAAGATCGACCCTCGGCTCCATCGCGCTTACCTGCTCAAGGAAGGACTGCGGTTCGTGTTTGCCGTCAAGGGTGACGCCGGCAAGCACGCGCTCGACAGGTGGTTGTCGTGGGCGCGCCGGTCGCGAATGCCGGCCTTCGTCGAACTCGCCCGCAAGATCGTGAAGCACCGAGTGGCGATCGATCACGCCCTCGACTCCGGGCTCTCCAACGCCCTGATCGAGTCGACCAACACCAAGATTCGGCTCCTCACCCGCATCGCGTTCGGCTTCCACGGACCCGAACCCCTCATCGCCCTCGCCCTGCTCGCGCTTGGCAGCCACCCACCCGCCCTCCCAGGCCGAACCTGACCCACGGATACAGCAGAAGAGCGTCATATTGTCGCCCGCGACCAATCAGCGTTGGTCAGCGGCGCTTCTTGGCTTCAACACTCCCGTAGTAGAGCGCGATCACGACTGCAACGGTCAGGGCCAGTCCGATTGTGATCCACAGCATGTCGTCATCTTCCCGGCTGCGATCGCAGGTGTCGAGAACCGCATCGACTCCGTGGACTGTCGGAGCGCGATCATCGCCAGCATCGCTCTGCGCACACGGTGGAGTGTTGTGCACGCCGATGCCGTTCGACCCGTCCGGCTCACAGCGTGACTCAGCTGCGGTGGATGCCGATGTTGATGAGGCCCACCGTCGCCTGTCGGCCGTCGAGTTCGGCGTCGATCAGCGTGATGGCGGTGCCTTCGGCGACCGGGTCGCCGGCCACGCTGTCGGTGCCCCACGTCGTGTCGGGCGGTCCGTACTGTGCGTATTCTCCCTCTGCCATGACGCGTTCGGTGTAGGCCTCGTCGAAGTACAGCTGCGTGGTCAGCGTGTCGTCACCGTCGACGTACACCGTGGCGTGGATGTGGATGGTTCGGCTGTCGTACCAGCCGGGGTAGATCGTGTGGAACTCGACGATCCCGTCGTCTCCGGCGGTCTGGAGTCCGCGGCAGAAGTTCGTTCCGTCGGCTTCGTCCTTCCCTGAGCCACCGTCGACGTATTGTGAGTAGTCGCCGCTCGCGTCCGTGTGCCAGATCTCGACGGCTGCTCCAGGGATCGGCACGCAGTCGGCGTCGACGACGCGGATCGCGCAGCGGAACGGGCGTCCCGGGTAGCCGTCGGTGATGTCGCGTCGCTCGAGCAGCCCGGTCGTCGGGAACGGACCTCGTCCCGAGGCGGGTGTCCGCATGCAGGTGGGAACCGAGTCGAAGTCGGCTGCGGTCAGCGCGTCGGTCCACGACACCGACGGTGGGGTGATGGTCGTCGGCGGTGCGGTCGGCGCGGCCGGTGCGACACTACCGCCGCACGATGCGGCGGTCAGCGCTGCCGCCGAACCGAGCAGGAACATGCGACGGGTCGCCGTCTGGTGTGGGTGTTCTCGGTCGGTCATGTCAGCACCACGAGCTTTCCGGTTGCGACGTTCGATTCCATGTCGGTGTGAGCGGTCACGATGTCGTCGAACGCATACGTGTTGGAGATCGGTGCGGCCACCGAGCCGTCGGCGATGCCGTCGAGGAACTCCTGCAGCAGACCTGCGGGGAGGTCGGACGCATCACCGGCATAGGCGGTGAGCCGTACACCGTTCGGGAGGTACCCGATCGGGTAGAACTCGGGAACCACCCATTCGTTGGAGAGCATCCCGGCGAAACACACGACGCCGTGGACGCCCACGGAGGCGAGCGTGTCCGGCAGCGTCGGCGTGCCGACGAGTTCGAGCGCCACGTCGACGCCATCAGGCGCCACGTCGCGCACCCGGTCGGCGATGTCACCGTCGTCGATCACGACGTGATCGACACCGCCGCGTTGCATGTCGTCGCGCTTCGCGGGGTCGCGTGTGGTCGCCACCACGGTCAGGCCGCGTTGCTTCGCCAGGAGCGTCGTGGCCATGCCGACCGACGAGCTGCCGCCGCGCACGAGCAGGGTCTGGCCCGGCTGTGCGTCGAGGCCGACGGTCAGCACACCGTTGGCGGTCTGGAGCATCTCGGGGATCGCGCCGAGCGTCGCCCACGGGAGGTCGCTGGTGAACGAGATCACCTGACTCGCCGGCACGAGCGTGTACTGGGCGTAGCCGCCGTCGAAGGTGCGGCCCATGCCGCCCATCATCGCCACGACCTGCTGACCGGTCTCGAACTCGCCACCCGGTGCCTCGGCGACGACACCGGTCGCTTCGACTCCCGGCACCCGTGGGAAGGTCACGCCGTCGCCCAACCCGAGTCGGGTGTGCAGCTCGGAGCGGTTCAACCCGAACGCCTTCACCTCGACGAGCACCTGACCGGGCGCCGCGGTGGGGATCGGAAGGTCGCGGATCACGAGTACCTCGGGCGGCCCCGGTCCGTCGAGCACGACGGCTCGCATCGTTCGTCCGGTGGTCGCAGCGGTCATGCCGACACTCCCTGGGTCTGTCGTTCATCGGTGCCGATCGCCGCGTTCACGGCCGGCAGGATCTCGGTGGCGAGCAGTTCGATCGACCCGGCCGTCTCGGCGAAGGGAAGCCCACCGAGTCCGATCTGGGCGAGGAAGCGGTCATGGCCGAGGATCTCGCGCTCCCACAGGATCTTCTCGACGATCTCGGCGGGGCTGCCGACCATCAGGGCGCCGTGCGGTTCGGCCCACGCCTCGAATGCGGCCCGAGACAGCGTCCCGCTGCGGCCGCCCGGCATGTTGTTGCCGATGTAGTTGGCGTAGTACGGGTAGAAGGTGTCGCGAGCCTCCTGGGAACTCGATGCGGCGAAGAAGTGACTGGTCACGCCGGAGCGCAGCGACCCCGGGCCGCCGTCGGTCCGGTGGCCGGCGTCGGCGCCCGCCTGTCGGTACAGCTCGGCGAGTGGGGCGAAGCGTTCGGGTTGGCCGAGGATCGCGAAGTACACGGGGAGCCCCAGCCGGCCGGCTCGCACCACGCTGGAGGGGGTCCCACCGACGGCGATCCAAACCGGGATGCGGCCGTGGACGGGGCGGGGGTATACCTCGACCCGGTCGAGCGGGCCACGGTGCTTGCCGGTCCATGTGACCGTGGCGTCGGCGTTGAGAGATTCCAGCAGTCCGAGGTTCTCCTCGAACAGTTCGTCGTAGTCGCTCAGCTCCTTGCCGAACAGTGGGAACGATTCGGTGTAGGCGCCTCGGCCGGCCGTGATCTCGGCTCGGCCCTGCGAGATCAGGTCGACGGCGGTGAAGTCCTCAAAGACCTTCACCGGATCGGCGGTCGACAAGACCGTGACGGCGCTCGTGAGCTTGATCCGTTCGGTCGCCTGTGCAATCGCGGCGAGAACGACGGGCGGCGACGCAATGGGGCTCTACGCGGCTGAGCGTGGTGGGTGGCTTCGCAGTCGTGCGGTGGGGTGAGTGTGCCAGTCGACGCCTGCGTGGAGCAAGAGGCGGAGTCGGTAGTTGTCGAAGCTGGCGAAGCCGTGGCCGACTCGTTTGATCTTCTTGATCAGCAAGTTGATGCCCTCGGTCGGCCCGTTGGAGAGTCCGCCGGTGGTGTGGAACGCGAGGATCTCGGTCTCCCACGAACTGATTGTCTTGGCGAGGCGGACGAGTTCGCCGACCTCGGCGTCAGCCACGAACGTGTAGAAGACGTGGAGTCGTTGGCGGGCCTCAGCGAGGGTGCCGGCGGTGTAGATCTCCCGAACGAGTTCCTTGCCCAGCCAGGCTGCTCCGACCTCGCCGTAGCGGTCACCGACCAGTCCCGCCTCGACGCGTTCGAGCTGGCGTTCGGTGAGGCGTTCGTAGCCGCGTAGCAACAGTCGGCGAATGCCGTAGAGCGGATCACCGGTGCGGCCTCGGTGCCCGAGGGTGTCTTGTTGCACCCGTCTGCGCACGTCGTCAACAGCGCGGTTGGCGAGCCCGACAGCATGGAACCGGTCGACAACGACGACCACGTCGGGCAAGGTCGCGGTGAGCCCGTTGGCGTAACCGCGGTGCGGATCGAGAGCGACCTGGTCGATCCCGGCCAGCCAACCAGCGGGTTGTTGTGCGAGCCAGGAATCAACAGCAGCACCGGTCCGGTCCAACACGACGTCGAGGAGTCGCGGTCGGGCGAGGTCGACGAAACCAGTGATGTAGCTCGTGTGACCGCGATGCTTCGATGGCCGCTGGAACGCTGTCTCGTCCAGGCCGAGCTTGGTGACATGGCCGATTCGATCGGGGTCGTTGACGAGGCGTCGGCCGTGCACGTTGACGGCGTTCATCGCGCACGCCCAGCCGACACCGAAGTCGCGGCCGACCGCCGCGACCGAGTCGCCGTCCTCGCCGACCCGGCGACAGATCTCGAACCCGGCCCGCTCGGTCAGCGACGCCCGAGACGCGATCGCGTCGAGGGTCTCGGTCCACGTCACCGTCGCACACAGCGGCTCGCGGCAGCGCCAGATCCGCTTCACCCAAACGAGCACCGTCGCTCGTCCCCACGTCGCCAGATCGCGCACCCTGACACGCCGACGGCCGTGCGCTTTCGCGATCACTCCGCACGAGCGGCACCCGACCCGGTCGTTGGTTGTCTCGATCGTGATCGTCACCTCGACGCCGACCTCGACAGCGCAGATCCGCACACCAATCAGCCCGAGCAGCGCGTCCGCGTTGCTACCTTCAATCATCCCGTGGTCTCCTCGTCTCGCAGTTGTGGAAGACCGCAAGACTTGCGAGGCCACGGGACCTCAACAGTGGATGCTCAAGAAACCACCACCACGCTCAAGCGCGAAGAGCCCGCAATGGCGAAGTCGTGGCGATGGTGCTCGCCGACGCCGAACACGTCGAGACCGGCCTGATCGGCGAGTTCGGCGAGCGCGATGAACTCGCGCAGCCGGACCGACGGGTCGGCCGGCGCCGACGAACCGGGCGCTGCGGTCAATTCGCCGAACGTGAAGGCTCCGATCTCGAAGCGACGCCGGGTGGTGTCATCAGTGCCATCAGCGCTCATCGCACGCTCCGCTCCGCAAGCCAGGTGCCGAACGATCGAGCGGTGCCCGCGTCGATGGTGTGGCCGGTGTCGGTGACGACCTCGGTGAGGTCGGCACCGGACTCGTCTGCGAGATAGTCGCGTCCCTCGCGAGCGAGATCGATTGGGAGGACTTGATCGTTCGTCGAACGAGCGAGGAAGACCGGTGTGGATTCCAGGCGCCCGGAAACGTGCTCGCCGGCCACGACGCCGTGCAGCAGCGCCATCGCAGAGATCGCTCTCGGATCGTCGAGCACGACGGCGCTGGCGAACGCCGCTCCCCCGCTGAAGCCGACCAGTACGACCTCGCGGCCGTCAGCTTCGTCGTCGAGCCATGACCGGAACCACGCGATCGACTGCTCGAGCGAGGCTGGGTCGGGTCGGCCGATGCCGCGGTTGTCGAACCAGGTGAACGATCCGCCGAGGTCGATCGGTCCTCGCACGGTCACCCAATCCCACGCCGCAGGGACGAGTTCGGTGAGCGGGATCATCGACGTCTCGTCGGCGCCTCGGCCGTGCAGGAGGACGACGAGTGGGTGGCTTGATTCGTGCTGCTGTTTCGCCGTTCGTCGCACCAGCACCGGTGCAGTGTGAGCTGCGTTCATCGCTCCGCCGGCTTCGACAATTCGGCCGCCGTGCGACGACCGGTCCAGCGACGCTGTTCGGCGGCGAGGTCGATCGCCTCCACGGTTGCGGTGTGTTCCATCTCGCCCCAGTCGGCGCGGGGCAGCATCCACATGATCTCGAATTCGATGCCGTCGGGGTCGGCGCCGTAGACGCTCTTCGTGGCGCCGTGGCTCGACATCCCACCGAGTGCGCCTGCCTTCGCCAGGACGTCGCGTGCCTCGACGAGTTCGTCGATCGTGTCGACTTGCCATGCGAGGTGGTAGAGGCCGATTGCGCCGCGTTGTTTGGGTCCGCCCTGTCGACCGACCCCGAACAACCCGAGATCGTGATGGTTGCCGGAACGGGGCAGACGCAGGAAAGCAGCGTTGGCACCGGGCTCACGGGTCACGATCTGCATTCCGAACGTTTCCGTGTAGAACGTCACCGACCGGTTGAGGTCGGAGACGAACAATACGGCGTGGTTGATGCGGACGGGTGAGAAGCTCATGGTCGAGTCCTTCGTTGGGGGTCGGTCGAGGGGGTGGTGGTGATGTGGGGTCAGGCCTGATCGGCGAGCACGGCGGACACCTCGAACTCGAGGGTGACCTTGTCGCCGACGATGACGCCGCCGGTCTCCAACGGTGCGTTGAACGTGACGCCGAACTCTTCTCGGCTGATGGTGGTCGAACCGTCGAAGCCGATCCGCTTCATTCCGTAGAGGTCGGTGGCGGCACCGCCGTACTCGAACTCGATCTCCACGGGACGGGTGATGTCTTTGACCGTCAGGTCACCGACGACGGTGAAGTCGTCGCCGTTGCGCCGCACGGAGGTCGAGGCGAAGGTGATCTTCGGGAACTGCTCGGCGTCGAGGAAGTCGGCGGAGAGGACGTGGCCGTCGCGGTCGGCGTTGCGGGTGTCGAGGCTGGCGACGTCGATCTCGAGGGAGAGTTCGATGCTCGACGGATCGTTCAGGTCGAAGTGGCCGGACCCGGCGAACTCGTTGAACGAGCCGCGGACCTTGCTGATCATTGCGTGGCGGACGGCGAAGCCGATCCGGCTGTGCGTCGGATCGATGTTGTACGTGCCAGCGGCGGGGGTGGTGACGGTGGTTTCGGTGGTGCTCATGATGACTCCTTCGTTGCGGTCGGATCGACCGGTTGGTTGATGTTTCAACAACACTAGCGGAGGCATGTTGAAACGTCAACCACTTTCCAAGATCTCCGACGCGGCGTAGGGTGGGAGGCAATGAGCGGTACCGACGACGTCCCATGGCTCTCGCCACTTGAGGAGCGGGCGTGGCGCGGACTGCAGTTCATGCAGATGCGGCTCGACGCCGAGATCGGCGGGCGCCTGTCTGCGGATTCGCCGCTCTCCTATCAGGACTACATCGTGCTGATCGAACTCACGGATCGCGCCGACGGGCAGGTGCGCCAGTTCGAACTCGTGCGCGATCTCGGATGGGAGAAGAGTCGGCTCTCGCATCACGTGACGCGCATGGAGTCGCGCGGCCTCGTCGAGAAGCGCAAGTGCCCCTCAGATCGCCGCGGCGCCTTCGTCGGGATCACCCCTGCCGGTACCGCCGCCATCGAGGCGGCCGCACCGGGCCACCTCGAAGCGGTCCGCGACGCCTTCGTCGATCATCTCGACGAACACGAACTCGAGGTGTTCGCCACCGTGTGCGAACGCATCCTCGACAATCTCGACGACGCCCCCGACACCTGAGCCGCGCCGAACCGTTCGATTCGGGTCAGCTCATCTGGGTGAAATGCCCGATTGCGCTGACATGAAATTCCTGGCTGCCGTTGGTCATCACGGTGGCGCCGGCGCGCTTCGCCACCTGGATCGCAGCGAGCCCGACCCAGCCGGCTCCGGCCTGAACGAGCACGGTCTCACCCTGTCGGAGGCGACCGAGTTCGAAGAGGCAATCGTCCGCAGTGCCGAACGACTCAGCCCCGTTGCGCTGGTCCCGGTGGCTCGACGTCGGCGAGCCGTTCGATGAGGACGTCGACGATGTCGGGCGGCCACGGGAAGAACGGGCTGCCCGAGCGCTGATCGGCCAAGCCGTGTAGACCGAGCCACAGTGAGATCGAGGCGGTGCGCGGGTCGCACGCCTCGGCGGTGCGACCGCCGACCGATGCCAGCTCGGTGAAGCACTCGGTCAGCACGTCCAACGTGTCCTGACCGAGGTCGGTGAGGTCGCTCTCGGAGACGTCGCCGACCTCTACATCATCGACCGCCCACCACTGACCGCCGAACATCAATCGGTAGCGGGCGGTCTCCGTTTCGGCATAGTCCAGATACGCACGACTCACGGCCCGAATCCGTTCGGCCGGATCGGACGCAGCAGACTCTCGGGCAGTCCGGAGTTGCCGACCCAGATCCTCGAACGCCTCGCGTGTCACCGCGAGCAGGATGTCTCCGACGGTGTCGAAGTGGAGATAGATGGCCGGAGCCGAGACACCGGCGAGGCGGGCGATGCCCCGAAGTGTCAGGGAGTCCTTCGGGCTCGAGTGCTCAAGCAGTTCGGCGGCAGCGGCCATGATGTCTCGTTTCAGGAGCCCCCCTTCACCACGCTTGTTCCGCTTCTCGTTCCGAGGAGGATCGGACGTGCTGGAAGGCGCCATTTCTGCGAAATTTACCACGAACCCGGGCAGTCGAGCATGGTCCCCGTCGGCGTTGATCGACGTCCACGCCGACGGAGACACCAATGCTCGATGGTGTCCTCCTGCAGAAGCTCAGCTGGTGAGATCGATGTCGGCCGGCAGCCCCGACTGTTCGAGCACGTCGGGCAACGAGTAGTAGTCGTCGGTCTGCGCGATCAGATCGCCGTCGATCGCGTGGACCGTCCGAGCGTCGACAGAGAACGATTCGGGCGCGCCAGCGATCGAGCCGGAGAAGATCCACTGGACCTCGATCTCCTGGCCATCGGTCGTCGCGCTGACCAGTTCGACGTTCAGGTTCTCGATGCTGCTCGCCGTGATCGTGGCCCATTCGACCACTCCCCCGGCTCCCGTGAAGCTCGCGTCGAAGGCGTGATCGGTGTACGTCGCATCATCGGTGTACAGGGCGCCGAGTTGCTCGGGATCACCATTGTTCCAAGCGTCGGCCCACTCGACCACCGGGGCGGGGATCGCTGACTCCTCGGCGGACGGTTTGTCCGACGCCTGGGCTGGCTCGGTGTCGCCGCGGCTCACAGCGAAGACGACGGCCCCGACGACGCCTGCGGCGACCACGACGGCAATCGCCGTATTGCGGATGAGTGCTTTCGTGAACATGTCTGTTTCCTTTCGTTGGCTTCGTTCGGGCCCGGACGGGCCTCCACGAAGGTACTTTACAGCTGTAACTATACAGGAAGAAAGTGCACGCTCGACGAGTCTCGTCGTGACAAGCGTCGCACCGACATCGCCGACCGCATCCGGAGCGAGATGGGCGACCGTCCCGCGGTGACAGAACGCAAGATGTTCGACGGTCTGGCATTCATCCGCGTGGGGTCCGTCGACCGCTCCACACCGTCGCTGCTGTATCGCTCCCAAGACCCGCGATCGAGGTACTCACGATTCGTACAGCCCGGTCCGATCGGTTTCTGCGAGCAGCCACTCGTCGTCGAGGCGGAACTCCGTCGAGTCGTCCCGGCAGGATCGTACCGGCCCGCCGGCGACGCATCTGGCTCAGTACAGACCGAGCAGTCGGCCTGCGAGCACGAGGGCGCACACGAACATCACGCCTCGGATCAGGCGGTCTCCGCCGGCCACGGCGAGCCTCGCTCCAAACCATCCTCCGAGACTGAAGCCGACAGCGAGGACCAGGGCGGGGAGCCACCGGATCTGTCCGGCAGCGATGAACACGGGAAGTGCGATGGCCGTGACGGTCAGCGTGATGACGACCTTGATGTGGTTGGCCGTCACCAGGTCGTACCCGGCACGTCCGAGTGCTGCGAGCAGGACGAGGCCGACCCCGGCCTGGAATGCGCCACCATAGATCCCGATCGCGAAGAACACGACGACGGTGGTCGTGCGCGTCCACGGGGGGCGCTGCGTGTCGACGTTCGGTTTCTTCAACGACAGGATGATCAGCGGGATCATCAACAGCCCGAATGCGGTCTCGAACTGTTCGTCGGCGAGTCGGCTGATACCGATCGAACCGACCAGCGAGCCACCGATCACAGGAATCAGGATCGATGTCACGTGGCCGAGGCCGTCCACGCCCAAGCGTCGGAACGCCGCTGCCGAGGACAGATTCGACGTGAGGACTCCGACCCGGTTCGAGCCGTTCGCCGCCGCGCCGGGTACTCCGGCGACGACGAGCAGGGGCACCGTCAGGATCGATCCGCCGCCCGCCATGGCATTGATGCCGCCTGCGAAGACACCGCCCACGAGGAGCAGCACGAAGGTCCAGATGGTCAAGCGAGACGCTCGGTGTGGCGGACCGTGGGCGGCAGCGAGCGCCCGGATGGGCGTGATTCGGTCACGTCGACGGTTGCGAACGTCAGCGGAGATGGCACGCGACGATGTGTTCGTCCGAGTGTGCGAGCGGCTCCAGCGCGGGAGCGTCCTGGCACTGCTCGATCGCTTCGGGACAACGATGTCGGAAGACGCAACCGCCGATCTCTGCCCGCTCGACCGGAAGGGGCGTGGCGCGTCCTGCTTCGCCGGGGATCGAGTCGAGGAGTAGTCGGGTGTACGGGTGGGCAGGTCGTTCGAAGATGTCGTCGACCGGCGCCTCCTCGCACACCGCGCCGTGGTACATCACGAGCACCCGGTCGCTGACCGCTCGTACGACGGCGAGGTCGTGGGAGATGAAGATCATGGTGAGTTCGAATTGGTCGCGCAGGTTGGCCAACAGATTCAGGATCTGCGCCTGGACCGACACGTCGAGCGCCGAGACCGCTTCGTCGCACAGGAGCACGTCGGGCGTCAGCGCCATGGCGCGCGCGATCGCGACGCGTTGGCACTGCCCTCCGGAGAGTTGGGCCGGGCGTTTGTCGCCGTGGACCAGTGGGTCGAGTCCGACCAGTTCCAACAGTTCATTCACACGGGCGCGCCTGTCACCTTCTTCGCCGACGTCGTGGCGCTTTAGCGGGAGTTCCACGCTCTCGGCGACCGTTCGTCGCGGGTTGAGCGATGAGATCGGATCCTGGAAGATCATCTGCACCTGCGACCAGTAGGCCGCCTGCAACGTGTTCGTGGCTTGGGTCGGCGACAGGTCGAGGACCGAGAGATGGTCGGCCTGCGACGGGATGATGCCCATCAGGGCGTTCGCCACGGTCGACTTCCCGCTCCCCGATTCACCGACGAGGCCGAGGACCTGCCCGCGCTCCACGTCGAATGAGATGGAGTCGACCGCCGTGACGGCGTTCTTTCCTCGCCCGTAGGTGACGGTCAGGTTGCGAGCGGACACGGCGGGCGAAAGGACCGAGCCTGTCACGTCACTCATTCTCGGCTCCCGTCGTTGAGATCGGGTGCCAGCATCGCACCCGGTGATGTTCGTCGCCCGGCAACACCGTCAAGGCCGGCACCGCCTCACACGCCTCGTCGCCATGACGGCACCGCGGAGCGAATCTGCAACCCGACGACGTCTCCGACGGCGAAGGCGGGCGACCTGCGATGGTGTCGAGACGACGGCCACGATCGCCGGTCAAGGACGGCCGACTGGCGAGCAGTGCAGCCGTGTAGCGCATTCGCGGTCGTTCGAGCAAGGTGTGTGCCGAGCCGTGTTCCACCAGCTGACCCGCGTACATCACCGCGACGTCGTCGGCGATGTCGGCGATGACGCCGAGGTCGTGAGACACGATGACCATGGCGAGTTCGCTGCTGCGTCGCTGTCGTGCCAGCAGTTCGAGGATCTGCGCCTGCACGGTGACGTCGAGTGCGGTGGTCGGTTCGTCGGCCAGTACCACGGACGGGTCCCGAATCAACGCGATGGCGATGGCGATTCGCTGCCTCATCCCGCCCGACAGCTGATGGGGGTAGCTTCGACGGCAACGTGGCGGATCGACGATGCCCAACTGTTCGAGCAGCTCGTCGACGCGCCGTCGGCGTTCCCTGCGGTTCATCGTCGTGTGCACGACGAGTGGTTCTTCGACCTGATTCCCGATGCGCTGCACCGGGTTGAGCGAGGTCATCGGGTCCTGGAAGACCACCGCCATCTCGTTCGCCCACAGCTGTCGGCGCAGCCCGATCGGTGCTCCGACGAGTTCTTGGCCTCGATACTGCACGGAACCGCTCACCTCGACGTTGTCGGGGTGCAGCCCGAGAATCGCACGGAGCAGCATCGACTTTCCCGATCCCGACTCGCCGACCACGCCGAGGGTGCACCCCGGCCGAAGCGCGAGGTCGACGTGATCGACGACGCGCACCACCCCACGCGCCGTTGCGATGTCGACCGACACGTCCGCAAGCCGCAGGATCGAACCGTCCCCGTTGAGGTTCACGTTGCGACCGGTTCGCTGCATTCACGCAATCCTAATCGCTTTAACATTACGACTTCAAGACTGAATTCACCGTGTACGACACTGCTTGTTGGCAATCGGCCCTTGCGCAACCTTCCGTGAAGATCCATAATGCCACTGCTATTGCGTTACGGTGTCGAATCCGCGATGCCGCGATCGAACCATTCGGGGGAAACATGTCCACTCTCAGTACTCGGGGTCACACCATCGCAGGGTTGGTTGCAGTCGCAGCGCTCGCCGCCTCTGCATGCGGGTCGTCCGACGACGCCGCCTCACCTACCAACAGTGAAAGTCCTGTCGAGCCTGCGATCTCCGCCGACTCCACGGATCCATCGGCCACAACGCTGGCGACGGCTGGGGAGCCCGTACGCGGTGGTCGCCTGGTCGTGGGTCTCGAAGGCGAGACCCAGGATGCCTGGGTGCCGTCCGCCGTCCAGTGCGCAGTGTCGTGCGGAACGGTGTTGCGTTCGGTGCTCGAACCGCTCGCCGTTCGCAATGCGGACGGCGAGATCGAGCCGTACCTCGCCGAGTCGATCGAGCCGACCGACGACTTCACGACGTGGACGATCACGACCCGCACCGGCCTCACCTTCCACGACGGGACGCCGTTCGACGCCGATGCCGTCGTCGACAATCTGCTCCGTCAATCGGCGTCGCCGACCGGCGGGCTGCGCCTGCTTGACGTCGAGAAGATCGACGATGTCCCCGCCATCGTCGCCGTCGACGACACCACGGTCGAGGTGACCATGTCACGACCGTGGTCGGACTTCGACGCACAGCTCACGACCATCATCGGCATCATCGGATCGCCGACATGGCTGGCTGCGGCCGACGCCGATCCCTCCGTGGGCGCCCAACCGGTCGGCACCGGCCCGTTCGTGTTCGATTCCTACACGCCCGGCGAGTCCTATGTCGGAACTCGCAACGAGGACTACTGGCGCGACGGCACCGACGGAGAGCCCTTGCCCTACCTGGACGAAGTGGAGTTCCGACCGATCGACGACGGGCTCGCTCGAGCCAATGCGCTTCGAGCAGGCGACATCGACATCGCAATGGTCGACGACGGCGAGACCATCCTCGACTTCCGCGACGACGACTCCGTGTCCTCGCTCGAACAGACCGCAGGCGGCGAGACCTTCTATCTGCTCCTCCACAGCGGTCAGGAAGACTCCCCGCTGAACAACCGCGACGTGCGCTGCGCACTCGTCGCGGCGACGGACACCGCACAGATCTCCGACGTCGTCGCATTCGGAGCGCTCGAGGTCGCGAACGGCCCGTTCTCTCCCGGACAGCCCGGCCACCTGGACGACAACGGCAACGCCGGATACGAGCCCGACGTCGCCGCCCAACTCGTCGCGGACTACGAAGCCGAGAACGGACCGCTGTCGCTCACCTACACCATCGCCAACGATTCCTCCGCTCGCACGCAGGCGCAGTTGGTCCAACAGACATGGCAGGACGCCGGCATCGACGTCGAGATCCGCGAAGTCGACATCGGCACCATGATCAACGACGCCATCTTCGGAGCGGACGAATTCGAGGTCATCAGCTTCCGCTTCCACGGCGGCTACGCCCTCGACGAGCAGTACATCGCATGGCACTCGTCGGTCGCCGCACCGGCCGGGAGCCCGTCGTTCAACTTCGGGCGACTTCGTGACCCCGAACTCGATGTGCTGCTCGACGCGAACCGCCAGACCGACGACCCGGCCGAGAAGGAGCAGATCGCCCAGGACGCCAACCGCCGGATGGCCGAGCAGTGTTGGATGGTTCCCACGCAGTGGACGACGTGGGCGCTGGCCTCGGATCCCGACCTCACCGGCCTCGAGTCCGACGTCACTCCGGCAGGATCGCCGATGCTCGTCAGCCAGGAGACTCCCGGAGTGATCCCCGTCGCCTCACTGTGGTGGGAGGCGTGACACGTCAGGATCTTCTCGGACGACTCGCCCGCCTCCCCTTGGTCCTGCTCTTCGTGACGGCGCTGACGTTCGTGCTGCTGCGTCTCCTCCCCGGAGACGCGGCGGTGAACGTCGCCGGCCGATCGGCCAACGCCGAGCAGATCGAGGCGGTCCGTTCAGAACTGCGCCTCGACGAGTCGATTCCCACACAGTTCGCCGTGTGGGTCTCGAATCTCGTCCGAGGCGACCTCGGCGATTCGTTCTTCTTCAATTCATCGGTGACGTCACTGATCGGTGCCCGCCTCGGGACGTCGGCGATGCTCATGGCGTACTCGATGATCGTCGCTCTGGTCATCGCGATCCCACTCGGATTGCGAGCCGGAAGTCGCGAGGCCTCCCGGTTCGACAGGAGCGCCTCGACGGCGGTCACCCTCGTGCAGGCGATACCGAACTACGTGCTCGGCATCGTCTTCGTCGCCATCTTCGCCGTCCGGCTCGGTTGGTTGCCGGCGTTGTACAGCGAACACAGCATCTTCGAGGACCCGGTCGAGCATCTCCGCTCGGTCGCACTCCCCGTCCTCACCTTGGCCGGCCCGCAACTCGCTGTGTACATGCGACTCCTGCGCGCCGACGTCGCCTCGACGATGCGGTCCGATTTCGTCACCGTCGCCCGTTCCAAGGGGATCACCGAACGACGACTGCTCGTGCGACACGTGCTCCCGTCGTCGATGTTCTCACTGATCACGATCGCCGGGGTCAACATCGGAGCGCTGATCGGAGCGACCGTCATCGTCGAACGCATCTTCTCGATTCCGGGGATGGGCAGCTTGACCGTCGACGCGATCGTCAGTCGGGACTTCCAGACCGTCCAGGGAGCCGTCATCGTCTTCGCACTCGTCTTCGTCGTCGCGACGTTGGCAATCGACGTCATCTACGGGGTGTTCGACCCGCGGGTCCGACATGGCTGACACCGCGGCCCCCGTCTCGCCGATGGTCGAGGCCGCCGCGGCGGCCGGTGGCGGAGCACCCCCTCCCCCGCGTCGCCGCCGGCGACCGACGCTGTTCGCGCTGGCGTGCGGTTGGTTCGTGCTGCTCGTCGCGCTCGCCGCGCTCGCCGACGTGCTCCCGTTCGTGTCGGACTTCGATGAGATCGTCGACGCCCCGCGTCAGGCGCCGAGCTGGGATCACTGGTTCGGCACCGACCGCCTGGGACGTGACGTGTTCGCCCGTTCGATCTACGGCGCTCGGCTCTCGCTGATCCTCGCCGGGTCGGCGGTCGTGTGCGGGCTCGGCATCGGTGGGACCCTCGGCCTAATCGCGGGCTACGTGCGCGGATTCGCCGACTCGGCGATCTCCACGGTCGTCGAGATCCTGCTGTCGATCCCGGCGTTGATCCTCGCCTTGGCGATCACCAGCTTCCTCGGCAACGGCGCGCCGCAGGTCGTGTTGGCCCTGACACTGCTGTCGATCGCTCCCACGGCCCGCCTCGTTCGAGCGCTCACGCTGCAGTGGTCGACACGCGAGTTCGTCACGGCGGCACGGATGAGCGGATCGAATCGACGTCAGGTGATCCTGTCGGAGATCCTCCCCAATGTCGCACCGGCCACGCTGTCGTTCACGGTCCTCGGGGTGGCCCTCTTGATCATCGCCGAAGGCGCACTTGCGTTCCTCGGCCAGAGCGTCTCGCTCCCGAATCCGACGTGGGGCTTCATGATCGCCGAAGGCGCGCCCAACCTCGACGATGCGTGGTGGATGGCGCTGCTGCCATCGGCTGCGTTGTTCATCACCATCGTGTCGCTCAACACGCTGAGCGACCACATCAGCAAGGGGTTGTCCGTTGGCCCGGCCGACTGACGACCCACCTCGATCCGGCGCCGGACCACACCGCTGCACAACGCCATGAAAGGCTCACGATGACCGACACCCCGCACAGCGAGACCCGAGACGTCGACGTCGTCATCGTCGGTGGCGGCCCCGTCGGGCTGTCGTCGGCCGTTCTGATGGAACGATTCGGGCTGAAGTACGTCCTGATCGAGAAGTCGGAGACGACGACGACGCATCCCAAGGCACGCGGGACGTGGCCGCGCACGATGGAACTGTTCCGGCAGTGGGGCGTCGAGGACGCGGTGCGACGGCGTGGCATCGCCGACGACGCCGACGTGTTCGCCTTCGTCGAGAGCGTCACCGGCCACGAGTTCGGCCGGACCCGACCCGAAGAGGACATCGGACAGACTCCTGCGTGGAAGTGCATCTGCTCCCAGGACGTCGTGGAGGAGGAGTTGTTTCGACTCTCGACCACGTTCGTCGGCGGCGAGATCTTGTTCTCCACCGAGTTCGTCGAGCTCTCCGACGACGGCGACGGCGTCGTCGTCACGGCAAGGTCCACCTCGACGGGTGACGTGACCCGCTGGCGGGCGAAGTACGTGATCGCCGCCGATGGCGCCGGCAGCCCGGTTCGTCGCCAACTCGACATCTCGATGAACGGGCCGTCACAACTCGCAACGGTCGCCAACGACTACTGGCAGGGCGACCTGTCGCACGTGCCCCGTTCGTCGTCGGTCGCCGGGTACCGGGTGATGTCCACGATCGGGGACGTCCCGTCGGCGTCGATCCTGAACACCAACGGACGCGACAAGTGGCTCACCCTCATGGGGATCCCCGACGCCGACCCCGACGCCCGGGTCGCTCCGTGGTCCGACGAGACCGTCATCGACCATGCTCGCCACTACACCGGCATCGCCGACCTCGACGTGTCCGTCATCAACCGCAGCGTGTGGCGGATGTCGCGCCAGGTCGCGAAGACCTTCAAGAAGGGACGGGTGTTCCTCGTCGGTGACGCCGCTCACCGGTTCCCACCCAACGGTGGGTTCGGGATGAACTCGGGCATCCAGGACGCCCACAACCTGGCGTGGAAGCTCGCGTTCGTGCTGTCCGGTCGCGCCGAGCCTGCGCTGCTCGACACCTACGACACCGAACGCCGCCCGGTTGCGGAGTCGAATGCCGACTTCAGTTTCGGGAACTTCATGCGCTTCATCGAGACCGACCATGCGTTCGCGGCGCGCAATCCCGACCAGATCCGGTTCTGGATCAAGGACACCGAGAACCACCTCCACAGCGCCGGACAGGGTCTGGGGTTCAGCTACGACGACGGCGCCCTCGTCCCCGACGGCACCATCAAGGTCGCGCACCGGCCACGCTTCTACGAACCGTCGGATCGACCCGGCGGCCGTTTCCCGCACCTCTGGCTCGACCTCGCCTACACCCGATCGACGATCGACTGGTTCGACCGCGACTTCGTGCTGGTGGTCGGTCCGAACGCCGACGACTGGAAGGAAGCAGCGCCACAGGCGTCGAAGACGTGCGGCGTGAACATCGAGGTCCGTCAACTCGAACGCGCCGACGAGCGAGACGGCATCCACATGGGACTCAACGGCGCGGTCCTCGTGCGACCCGATGGCCACGTTGCGTTCCGGATGCCGTGGACGCCATCGGACCCGACGACCGAACTCATCGACACCCTCGGCAGCGTCTTGCGACTGTCGAACCACTGAAAGAACCACTGAACGACCACCGAACGAAAGTGAACCGCACCATGCAACACGTCACCGGACTCAACCACTACACCATCACCTGTCGCACCGAGGATCTCGAAAGCCTCCGCGATTTCTACACGTCCGTCCTCGGCCTCGTCGACGGCTCTCGCCCCGACTTCGGCTTCGACGGGAACTGGTTGTACGCCGACGACCAGCCGATCGTGCATCTTGCGGCGCTGCGTGAGGACCAGCCGCCCGCCACGACCGGCCCGCTCGAACACTTGGCGTTCAGCGGTTCGGACCTGCAACGCACGCTGCAACATCTTGACGACCTGTCGATCGATTACGAACAGGCTCCGGTGCCCGAACGCGACCTGTGGCAGGTGTTCGTGCGCGACCCTCTGAACATCCGCATCGAACTCACCTTTCCCACCGCGCCGTCAGCCTCGTGACCACGCAGGACCTGGGGATCGGCGTCACCGTCGGGTACGACGACGTCGGCAGCGACAACGGCCACGGCGACGCGATCATCCTGTTCCACGGACTGCAGGGTGGGCGGCGGATGCTCGACCGCTTCGCCGCCGAACTGTCGACGTCGCTGCGGGTCCTCAACGTCGACCAGCGCGACAGCGGCGAGACCACCAACCCCGCAGATCCCTACGACGTGGCGACGCTCGCCGACGATGCGGCGGCTCTCCTCGCCGAACTGGACATCGAACGCACCCACCTCTTCGGCACGTCGTTCGGCGGGCGGGTCGCCCAGGCGTTCGCGCTCCGACACCCCCATCTCGTCGACCGCCTGGTGCTCATGGCCACCTGGCCGATGCCGGATTCGCTCCTCGACGTCAACCCCGCCGGACTCGCCCGCCTCCTCGACATCCAGAGCCGCATGCCGGCATCGGCGAACGAGCTGGCCGAGTTCTTCGTTCCCGCAGCCCATCTCGAGGCGCACCCCGACACACGCGCCGAGATGCTCTCCATGTCCGGCGACCCCGAGCGCGCCGCACGACGGACCGCAGCGGCCGGCACCCACCATGGCGCCGCAAGCGACATCTCCGCTCGCACCCTCGTCGTCGCCGGAAGTGAAGACCCGTTGATCCCTCCCGATGTCGGCCGTCATCTCGCAACACTTATCGCTCACGCAGAGGTCGAGGTTCTCGACGGGATCGGCCACTCGGGAACGCAGCAGGACCCGGCGCTCGTCGCTCGCCTCGTCACCGACTTCGTCGGAGCTGCCTAACCGGTGCGCGGCCCGGTGCGCGGCGCCAGACCCACATCTGCTCGCTATCGTTCGGAGCCGACGTCCGGACCTCCGAAGGGATCGATGAGTACCGACACCACCGAAAGCACCACACCTCGTCGTCGACTCGGCGGACGCTCGGCTCACGTGACACAACGCGTCCACAATGTGATGCGCCAACTCCTCATCGACGGGGACCGATCCGCCATCAACGTCTCGAACGTCGCCGAACGCGCCGACGTCGCACCGTCGACCATCTATCGACGCTGGGGGGACCTGACGAATCTGGAACTCGAAGTCGCATTGGAGATTGCCGAGTCGCAGATGCCCGGAGTTGATACCGGTTCGCTCCCGACCGACCTGCTCGTGTTCACGCGCCAGGCGATCGCGTTCATCGGTTCTCCCACCGGCAACGTGCTCATCCGGGGGTGGCTGACCACCGATCCGGAAGGTCTTCGGAACTACTGGGCCCGCCGATGGATCGACGTCCGTGCGCCATTCGATCGAGCGATCGACCGCGGAGAACTGGCTGCGGACGCGCCGGTGATCGAGGCGCTCGAGAACCACTCCGGCTCGCTGTATTTCAAGGTGCTGTTCAGCGGCAAGACCCTCGACCCCGAGGACGCCGCCCGCTCACTGGTCGAGGTCGCACTCCGCACGGTCGGCCACCCGGTGCCCGACGCTTGGCGCTCCACGAAGTCCACGGTTCATCGACCCACCGCGTAACCCTGCATCCCTCTGGGATTGGCGGCGGCGCGAAACGTGAACGTCCCGTCGGCGCCACGTTGTCGCGACGCGGCCGACAGCCGGCCCTCGCTCCACGGCCCGCCGACGGTCACCTCGTGGCCGAGGCCCTCGAGCTCGGCGACGACCTCGTCGTCGAAGCGTGACTCCACCGTCAACTCACCAGTGCTGGTGGCTCGTGGCCAGAACGAACTGGGGTAGTGGGTGACGTGCCACGAGGGGGCGTCGATGGCCTCCTGCAGATCGAGGCCGTGGACGACATGACGCAGGAAGAACGACGTCGCCCACTGATCCTGCTGGTCGCCGCCGGGCGTGCCGAACACCATGTAGGGCTCGTCGTCGTGGAATGCCAGCGATGTCGTCAGCGTGTGGAGCGGCGACACTCTCGGTTCGAGCGATGCTGCAAGCCCGTCTTGCAGCCAGGTCGCCTGCAGCCTCGTGCCCAGTGCGAATCCGAGATCCGGGATGGTCGGGCTCGACGACAACCATCCTCCCGAGGGTGTGGCCGCGACCATGTTGCCGGCGCTGTCGATCACGTCGACGTGGCACGTGTCGCCCACGAAGACGTCGTTGATCTCCGAGGCGTCGATCTCCGCGGTGGCGGTCTCGACGAGGTCGGCGAACGTCGGCTCACCGACCCCGAAGCGGACGTCTGCTTCGGCGAGCGTCCGCCGCGAAGCGTCGAGGTCGGCGATCTGCGGGTCACGTCCGGTCGGCGACCCGGGCTCCAACTGGTCACTGGCGCGTCGGTTTCGGATGAGCTCCCACCGGCTCCGCCCGTAGGCGTCGGACAGCAACGCCGCCTGAGCGTCGGCGTCGGCGTGCGTGGAGCGTCCGTACCATCCGAGGCGATCGGCGAAGGCCAGCTTGGCGGCTTCGGCGATCCGGTGGACGAACTGCGCACCGGTCGGATCGTGGCTCGACAGGTCCGCATGTGCGAGCACCGACAACTGCTGCAGCATCATCGGGCCAGGGCCACCGAAGTCACCCTTCTCGACCCGATACCGGCCGAAGTCGACGCTGACCGGTTCGTGTTGTGTGACCGTCCACTCTGCGATGTCGTCGTAGCGCAGCAGGCCGCCGTGGCGGCCGCCCGAGCTGTCGTAGACCACGGTCGACCGACTGAACTCGTCGATGGAGCGAGCGACGAAGCCCGTCTGCCAGATGCTGATCGCCTCCTCGATCCGACCGACCCGAGACTCCGAGCTGTCACATGCCTCGCTCACCAATCTGCGATAGGTCGCGGCGAGTGCGGGCAGGCGGAACAGCTCGCCGGGTCGAGGGATCCGCCCACCGGGGATCCACGTGGCCGCCGACGACGGCCAGTGGACCTCGAACAGCTCTCGTACGGCGTGCAACGCCTGGACCAGTCGTGTCGGAGCGGGACAGCCGGACGAGGCGTACCGGATGGCCGGTTCGAACACTTCGTCGATGCCCATCGCCCCGTACTCGGCCAGCAGGGTCAACCAGGCCGGCACCGCGCCCGGCACCGCTGCGCCCAAGAGCCCGGTGCCGGGCACGAGGTCGAGGCCGAGCGACCTGAATGTCTCACGATCAGCAAGTGCGGGGGCCCAGCCCTGTCCGTCGATGACACGACTCCGGCGACGGGTCTCGTCCCACACCATGATCGGGACCTCGCCGCCGGGTCCGCACAGATGCGGCTCGACGACGTGCAGGACCAGTCCGGCCGCCACGGCGGCGTCGGCGGCATTGCCTCCACGTTCGAGGATTCCCATCGCGCTCTGTGAGGCGATCCAGTGCGTGGACGACGCCACCCCGAACGTTCCAACGATTTCCGGTCGAGTCGTGAACACGCCGACACCGTAGAAGACTTGAGCTTGCTAACGCAATTTGACTTGCGTTAGTTTGTCGTTGACCGAGGAGGTTCCATGACCATCACCCACGACCGCCACGCACAGGACCCACTGTCGATGTCGGACGCCGAACGCACCACCCGAGTCGATCTCGCCGCCGCCTACCGGCTGGCGGCGATGTTCGGGTGGGACGATCTGATCTTCACGCACATGACGGCGCGGATCCCCGACACCGAACACCTCCTCATCAACCCCTACGGGCTACTCTTCGACGAGATCAAGGCATCGAACCTGGTCAAGATCGATCTCGCCGGACGGATCCTGGACGACACCGCGCACGACATCAATCCCGCAGGGCTCACGATCCACAGTGCCGTTCACGAAGCTCGCGAGGACGTGCAGTGTGTGATTCATCTCCACACCACCGAAGGAGTTGCCGTCGGAGCGCAAACGCACGGCGTGTTGCCGATCTCGCAACACTCGATCTTCGTGCTCTCGAGCATCGCTTATCACGACTACGAAGGCGTGGCGCTACGCGAGGACGAGAAGCAACGGCTCACGTCGAACTTCGCCGACAACACCTACTTGATGTTGCGCAACCACGGTCTGCTCACCGTGGGCAGGTCGGTGGCCGATGCCTGGCAAGCGATGTACTTCTTCCAGAAGTCGTGTGCGATCCAGGTCGCCGCGACGGGATCGTCGGCCGACGGCGCCGACCATCTCACCATGATCGACCAGTCGATCATCGACACCGCGGCGGAGCAGGCGAAGACGGTCACGCGAGGCGAGCGAGCCAATCTGGTCTGGCCGTCGCTGCTGCGTCGTGTCGAGCGGCTCGACCCGACGTTCGCATCGTGAGGCGCTCGACGATCGCTGCGCAGCCACGTCTCCCCGACCGACACCGATCCGTGTGAGCGGCCCGAGTCACCGCCTCGGCCTGAGCGCCGACGAGGTCCTCCAGACCACCCGTGCCGTCCGGCGCCGCCTCGACGCGTCACGTCTGGTGTCGCGAGAGGTCGTCGAGGAGTGTGCGCGCATCGCACAGCAGGCACCGGCGGGCAGCAACGTCGGACGGCTTCGGCTCGTCGCTGTCGACGACGCCGAAACGAAAACGCAGTTGGCCGAGCTGTACCGGGCCGGCTACGAGACGTACCGGTCGCTCGACCAGATCTACATCGGCAACGTCACCCACGGCGACGACGCGCTCGATGCCCAACAGCAGCGATCGGCCGACTCGGCGGACACGCTCGCCGAGCGCTTGGCCGACATGCCCGTGCTGGTCGTCGCCGCCGTCCACGGCACGCCGTCACCCGACCCGATGAGCGTGGCGTCCACCTACGGCAGCGCGCTCCCCGCCCTCTGGAGCTTCATGCTCGCAGCGCGCGAACGAGGCCTCGGAACCTGCTGGACGACGGTCCACCTCTTCGAGTACGAGGCCGCGGCATCGCTGCTCGGCATCGGCGACGGTTGGACCCAGTTCGCGCTGACCCCCGTCGCTCACACGATCGGCAGCGACTTCAGGCCTGCTGCGAAACCACCGGTCGAGGCGATCCTCGACTGGAACCGGATGACCACGTGAGGCCTCCGTCCGCCGCGCTCTGCTAGGAACCGAAGATGACCGCCGCACCGCTCACCACCGCCGAGGTCAATGCGATCCGATCGAGCATCCCGTTCGACCGCGATCAGCTCACTCATCTGAACCATGCGGGCGATTCGCCCTCGTCGGCTGCCGTCGTCGAGACACAGATCGACCATCTACGGCTGGAGTCACGAATCGGGGGCTACGAAGCTGCGAACCGGTGCGCGGAGGCCGATGCGAGGACGTATGCATCGATCGCACAGATGTTGAACTGCTCGCCGAAGGAGATCGCACGCCACGAGCACGCAACCGCAGCATGGAACTCCGGGTTCTGGTCGATCCCGATGGAAGCGGGTCAACGGATCGTGACCTCCGATGGAAGCGGGTCAACGGATCGTGACCTCCGATGGAAGCGGGTCAACGGATCGTGACCTCCGAGAGCGCGTACGGAGCCAATGCCGTCGCGTACCTCCACGCCGAGCGTCAGCGCGATGTTCGCATCGACGTCGTCGGATGTGACGAGCATGGCCAGGTCGACGTCGACGCCCTCCGGGACTGCATCGACGACGATGTCGCACTGGTCGCGATCACGCACGTGCCGACCAACGGCGGGCTGGTCAACCCCGCCGCCGAGGTTGGGGAGGTGACCCGTGCCGCAGGCATCCCCTACCTGCTCGATGCGTGCCAGTCGGTCGGCCAACTCGCCGTCGACGTGGAGGCGATCGGCTGCGACCTGTTGTCGGCAACGGGGCGCAAGTACCTGCGTGGTCCACGCGGCACGGGGTTCCTCTACGCAAGCGACAGGATCGTCGACCGCCTCGTGCCCGCGTCGCCGGACCACCACGGTGCGGTCTGGACAGGGACCCGGGCCTACGAGCTGGTGCCGGGAGCACAGCGATTCGAGCACTGGGAGTACAACCACGCCGCATGGCTGGGACTCGGCACCGCGGTCGACGAGGCCCTCGCGATCGGCATCGATCGCATCGAGGCGACCGTTCGTCGGCAGGCGACGCTGCTCCGCGAACGCCTCACCGGTCGCGGCCTCGAGGTGTTCGACCTCGGCGTCGATCCGTGCGGCATCGTCACCACCGCGGTACCGGGGGTCGACGCCGCGACAGCGCGCGACCGGCTTGCGTCGGACGGCATCAACGTCTCGGTGACGACGCGTACGTCGACGAGATGGGACTTCGAGCGGCGCAGTATCGACGAACTCATGCGCGTGTCGGTCCACGCCGACACCACCGACGACGAGATCGAACGCGCCGTCGAGTCACTCGGCACCGTGATGGTGTGATGGCGTGACAGTTGTCGGGCTCTACGCGGCTGAGCGTGGTGGGTGGCTTCGCAGTCGTGCGGTGGGGTGAGTGTGCCAGTCGACGCCTGCGTGGAGCAAGAGGCGGAGTCGGTAGTTGTCGAAGCTGGCGAAGCCGTGGCCGACTCGTTTGATCTTCTTGATCAGCAAGTTGATGCCCTCGGTCGGCCCGTTGGAGAGTCCGCCGGTGGTGTGGAACGCGAGGATCTCGGTCTCCCACGAACTGATTGTCTTGGCGAGGCGGACGAGTTCGCCGACCTCGGCGTCAGCCACGAACGTGTAGAAGACGTGGAGTCGTTGGCGGGCCTCAGCGAGGGTGCCGGCGGTGTAGATCTCCCGAACGAGTTCCTTGCCCAGCCAGGCTGCTCCGACCTCGCCGTAGCGGTCACCGACCAGTCCCGCCTCGACGCGTTCGAGCTGGCGTTCGGTGAGGCGTTCGTAGCCGCGTAGCAACAGTCGGCGAATGCCGTAGAGCGGATCACCGGTGCGGCCTCGGTGCCCGAGGGTGTCTTGTTGCACCCGTCTGCGCACGTCGTCAACAGCGCGGTTGGCGAGCCCGACAGCATGGAACCGGTCGACAACGACGACCACGTCGGGCAAGGTCGCGGTGAGCCCGTTGGCGTAACCGCGGTGCGGATCGAGAGCGACCTGGTCGATCCCGGCCAGCCAACCAGCGGGTTGTTGTGCGAGCCAGGAATCAACAGCAGCACCGGTCCGGTCCAACACGACGTCGAGGAGTCGCGGTCGGGCGAGGTCGACGAAACCAGTGATGTAGCTCGTGTGACCGCGATGCTTCGATGGCCGCTGGAACGCTGTCTCGTCCAGGCCGAGCTTGGTGACATGGCCGATTCGATCGGGGTCGTTGACGAGGCGTCGGCCGTGCACGTTGACGGCGTTCATCGCGCACGCCCAGCCGACACCGAAGTCGCGGCCGACCGCCGCGACCGAGTCGCCGTCCTCGCCGACCCGGCGACAGATCTCGAACCCGGCCCGCTCGGTCAGCGACGCCCGAGACGCGATCGCGTCGAGGGTCTCGGTCCACGTCACCGTCGCACACAGCGGCTCGCGGCAGCGCCAGATCCGCTTCACCCAAACGAGCACCGTCGCTCGTCCCCACGTCGCCAGATCGCGCACCCTGACACGCCGACGGCCGTGCGCTTTCGCGATCACTCCGCACGAGCGGCACCCGACCCGGTCGTTGGTTGTCTCGATCGTGATCGTCACCTCGACGCCGACCTCGACAGCGCAGATCCGCACACCAATCAGCCCGAGCAGCGCGTCCGCGTTGCTACCTTCAATCATCCCGTGGTCTCCTCGTCTCGCAGTTGTGGAAGACCGCAAGACTTGCGAGGCCACGGGACCTCAACAGTGGATGCTCAAGAAACCACCACCACGCTCAAGCGCGAAGAGCCAGTTGTCGCCGACAACTGCACACGCAACAGACCGTCGGGGTCAGTCAACATCGTCGGAGACCCGGCGGGGCCCGCGCCGACGCCGGCCCGGACCGGCGACGTTCACGATCCGGCTGCGGTGTGCTCGATCCAGGAGTCGAAACTGGTCGGTGCGATCCTGGCGCCGTCGGAGGGGAGGAAGTCCTGGTCTGCCAGATCGGTGCCCAGAGCGCCGTCCTCCCAGCTCGCGGTGATCTCGACAGACTCGCCGCGGGCGGCCAGGAGACGTCGGACCATTTCGACGAGGTCGAGCCTGCTCGGACCGACCACGTCGACCGCGCGGCCCTGCGGGACGCCCGTGGCGATGTCGGCCAGCACACCGGCGACATCGCTGACTGCGACGGGTTGCAGCATCAGGGGTGCGATGGTCGCCCGCCCATCCTCCGTACTCCAATGGAGGGCCATCTCGGCGTACTCGAAGAACTCGGCGGCGAGCTGGATGGTGAACGGCACCGGTCCGTCGTCAACGAGTTGCTCCTGAGCTCGCTTCCCGTCGTAGTGGCCGTTGCCCGTCAGCGCATCCACCCCCACGATGGACAGCGCCACGTGGTGGCCGACCCCGGCACGCTGTTCAGCAGCGAGCAGATTGGAGGTGACCGTCGAGAAGAACGCGACGGCCTCGTCCGGATCGACGGCATCGGTGTTGGTGACGTCGATGACCGCGCCGACGCCGCCGAGCGCTGCATCGAGACCCGATCCATCGAGCAAGTCGACACCGAGAGAGCGGGCCAGGGCCACGACCTCGAGCCCGCGACGCCGCAGAGCTTCCACCACGTGGGACCCGACCAGCCCGGTTGCGCCGGCGACAGCAACTCTCATTGCTCGGAATCTACAGCCCGCCTCGTGACGCGAGCAGCACACGACGCACGACCGGCGCGATGCCTACCCAACGGCTTCATCGAGTTCTCCCGAACAGGCGTTGACGAAAACGCCCGCAGCGACTTCTTCGGTGAACGGGATCGGGTTTCCCGACGCTGACGGGTCGACTGCGGCAGCGGCGGCGATCTCGGCGACGAAACTCGCGTCGACACCGAGGTCAGCGAGGCAATACGGAACACCGAGATCCGACCGCAGACGCAGCACGTGTTCGAGGAATCCGTCGAAGCCACCGGCAACGCCGGTGTAGCCAGCAAGGCGGGAGATCGGGTCGTCGACCGCCGAACGGTTGGCAGCGAGCACATAGGGCATGAGCACGGCGTTGGTCATGCCGTGGTGCGTGTCGAACATCGCTCCGATGGGGTGCGCCAGCGCGTGCATGCCACCAAGACCCTTCTGGAACGCCACGGCGCCCATCGCCGCTGCCGCCATCATCTGCGTGCGGCTCCCGATGTTCTCGGGATCTGCAACCACCCGGGGAAGGTGTTCGAGGACGAGACGGCAGCCTTCGAGCCCGATGCCGTGTGCCGTGGGGTGGTAGGCGGGGGCGCAGAGCGCTTCGAGCGAGTGCGACAGCGCATCCATTCCGGTGCCGACGGTGAGGTTGCGCGGGAGCCCGACGGTCAGCTCCGGGTCGCACAGCACAGCGACCGGCAGCATCGCAGGGTGGAAGATGATCACCTTGCGTTTCGAATCCTCGTCGATGACGACTCCGGCCCGGCCGACTTCGCTCCCGGTGCCGGCCGTGGTCGGGACCGCAATGATCGGTGCGATGGCGTCGGCGTCGGCACGCTTCCAGTTGTCGCCGATGTCCTCGAAGTCCCACATCGGGCGGGTCTGTCCGGCTTGCAACGCGATGACCTTGCCGCAATCGAGCGCGGAACCGCCTCCCACCGCGACCACTCCGTCGTGTCCGCCGGAACGGAACACGTCGACTCCGGCATCGACGTTCGCTCCGACGGGATTGGGTTTGATGTCGCAGAACACTGCGGTGTCCTTCGGGAGCGAGGACTGCACGGCGGCGAACGCCTCGAGTTCGAACATGCCGGGATCGGTCACGATCAACGGGCGCTCGATTCCGTGTTCGTCGCATGTGGCGCCGAGTTCTTCGATGCAACCGGCACCGATCCTGATCGCCGTCGGGAACGACCAGTTCGTCGAAAGTGTCATTGCGCGCCGATCTCGTTCGAGCTGTGCGGGTGACGACGGGGCTCGGCGCCTTCACCCAGCATCGTCGGGTCCTACGGCGACATCGAGGAGGGTCCGCCATGAACGCTCGACCTCGGTGGTGTCGAAGTGAACCGCCTGGCACCCGATGGAGGCAGCGACGGTCACGTTGGCGAGGTCGTCGTCGACGACGAGACATCGGGCGGGTTCGGTCTCCGTGACGTAGAGCGCACGTTGGAATGCGCGTCGGTCCGGCTTGAAGATGTTGTTGTCACTTCCGACGAGGATGTGGTCGAACTCGGGAAGTCCGTCGATCTCACTGATCCATGCTCGATCGAATTCGTTGCTGAGCAACACGATGTCGGTCTCGCGGGCGCGAAGTTCTCTGACGACGGATCCGAGCTCAGGCCGGATGGTCGGGAGGGCGGTCTCGCTCCCGATGAACTCCCCCGCTGACGGTGTGCAGACCCCGTCGAAGTCCAGGACCACGAGACGAATCCGTTCGCCGACGCTCTGCATGGATCGGCTCAAGACGGCGTCACGTCCGATGAGGACGGACCGTCAGACCTCGGCCACGGCGGGTTCGATGGACTCACTCGCCACCGTGGCGACCGGCAGGTGATTGCGCATCGCGAGCAGGAGCACCGGTGTGGCGGCGTAGGTGACGAGTGCGACGAAGTTGAAGACGAGGTCGGTGGTGCTCAGACCGTCGGTCGCGAAGATGTGGTAAACGAGGTGCGGCACACCCCATGCCAGCGATGCGAGGGCAGCGGTCACGACGAGCGTGCGGGTCAGCCTGATCGCTGCGACGACCACCACGACGAGGATCGCGAGGTTGGTCGCACCCAGGTCACGAAGCAGGTGTTCGTTGTAGGGGCCATCAACGTTGACCCACGCCATACCGCCGATGGCGGGGAAGTCGTCGTAGAACGATCGTGGAAACAGCAGCGCCCACACACCGACCGTCGCGACGAAGGCGCCGAGGTAGCCGAGTGCGATTCGGAACCATTTCTCGTATGTCATCTCATTCCTCCTGGTGGTGTTTCGCGTTCGAGCCGCTGGATCCGACGACCGGCGTCGTCAGGGATGCATCACCACAGCTTTGGGTTCGGTGAAGAACTCGCGACTGAAGTTGCCGCCCTCGCGACCCACGCCAGACCAACCGACGCCGCCGAACGGGGCGCGCAGGTCACGTACGAAGAAGCAGTTGACCCACACCGTCCCAGCGCGCAACGCGGCGGACACACGGTGCGCTCGGCGCAGGTTCTCGGTGAAGAGCATGGCGTTGAGGCCGTACTGGGTGCCGTTGGCGAGTGCGATGGCCTCCTCTTCGGTGTCGAAGGGTTGGATGGTCACGACGGGGCCGAAGACCTCTTCTCGACAGATCCGCGAATCGGGGTCCGCACCCGTGATGACGGTGGGTTTGACGACCCAGGATCCGTCGTCGGCGACGCCTCCGCAGTGCACGGTTGCGCCGTCGGGAAGGTCGGCGAAGAACCCGGCGACCTTGGTGAAGTGTTCCTTGCTGGCCAACGGACCGATGTTCGTCGATGCGTCGTCGGGGGCTCCAACCGTCAGCGCCTCGGCCGATGCGACGAAGCGTTCGACGAACTCGTCGAAGATCTCACGTTGCACGAACAAGCGGCTCCCGGCCAGGCACACCTGGCCGGCGTTGGTGAAGATCGCCGTGTTCGACCACTTGACGGCTTCGTCGAGGTCGGCGTCGGCGAAGACGATGTTTGCACCCTTGCCGCCGAGTTCGAGGCTGACCGGGACGAGGTTCTCGGCGCCTGCAGCCGCGATGATCCTCCCGGTCGTCGACTCTCCGGTGAAGGTGAGCCGGTCGATGCGGGTCGACGACGTCAGGAACTCACCGGCACTGTCGGGACCGTGCCCGTGAACGACGTTGAGCACACCGTCGGGCATCCCGGCCTTGGTGGCGAGGCGGGCCATGATCGTTGCCGAGCACGGAGTGTCCTCGGCCGGCTTGAGCACCACGGTGTTCCCCCACGCGAGGGCTGGGGCGATCTTCCAGGTCTCCAACATGAGCGGGAAGTTCCACGGCGCGATCGCCGCGACCACACCGGCAGACTCGAAGCGGGCGTACGCGTGATGTCCGGTGTCGGTCGGGTAGACCTCGGAGGCGGCCATGCGGGCGTGATCGGCGAAGAACCGGAAGTTCTGCGCCGCTCGGGGCACGTCCTTGGCGAGCATCGCGCTGATCGGCTTGCCCATGTCCTTCGAGTCGGCCGCCGCGAGTTCGTCGGCATTCGCTTCGATCAGATCCGCAAGGCGGTGCAGGATCGCACCCCGCTCAGCGAAGCCCATCCGCGGCCAGGGTCCGTCGTCGAACGCACGACGGGCAGCGTCGACCGCTCGTTCGACGTCGGAGCGGCCCGACAGGGCGACGGTGTCGTGGGCGACCTGCGTCCACGGGTCGATCGTCTCGAAGGTCTCTCCGGAATCGGCTGTTGCGGCTGCGCCGTCGATCCAGTTGGTAATCATCAGGCCGCACTCCCCTGTTGCTTGCCGGCCAGGTCGGCGGCGATCTGGATGATCTGATCCTCTTGACCGCCGACGAGTTTGCGGTTGCCGCACTCCATCAAGATGTCGGCGCCCGACACCCCGTAACGTTCCGACGCGCGGAATGCGTGCTTGAGGAAGCTCGAGTACACACCGGCGTAGCCCATGATGATCGACAGGCGGTCGAGGACGCACTCCTCGTCCATCACCGGGCGAACGATGTCCTCGGCGGCGTCGATCATCTTCAGGACGTCGAGGCCGGTGTTGATCCCGATGCGTTCGGTGACAGCGGCGATGGCCTCGCAGCTGGTGTTGCCCGAGCCGGCGCCGAAGCGTCGCGTCGAACCGTCGACCTGCACCGCGCCGGCTTGGATGGCGGCGATGGTGTTGGCGAGCGACAGCGACAGGTTCTCGTGGCCGTGGAAGCCGACCTGGGCGTCGTCACCCAACTCGGCGACAACGGCCGCGACGCGCTCGCTCGCGTCGTCGAGGATCATCGCCCCGGCGGAGTCGACCACGTAGACGCACTGGCATCCGGCGTCGGTCATGATGCGCGCCTGCGCGGCCAACTCGTCGGGTCCGATGGTGTGCGACATCATCAAGAAGCCGCCGGTCTCGAGGCCGATCTCGCGGGCGAGGGCGAAGTGCTGCTCGGAGATGTCAGCTTCGGTGCAGTGGGTGGCGATCCGCACGACCGACACGCCGATGTCGTGGATGGCCTTGATGTCGTCCTTCGTGCCGAGGCCCGGGAGCATCAGCGCCGCGATCTTGGCGTTCGTTGCCGTGTCGACGGCGGCCTTCATCAAGATGCGCTCGTCGACGAGCGATTTGCCATAGTTGTACGACGAACCGCCGAGGCCGTCGCCGTGGGTGACCTCGATGACGGGCATGCCGGCGTCATCTAGCGCAGCGACGATGTCGCGCACGTTCTCTTCGGTGAACTGGTGGCGCTTCGCGTGCGAGCCGTCGCGCAGGCACGTGTCGGTCACGCGTACGTCGAGGGTGTCGGAGAAGGTGCGTGGGAGCGTTCCGGTGAGGTCCATCAGGCGGGGGCTTTCTGGTTCGAGGTGCTGTTCGAGACGTGGTGCTGGGCCATGCGGTTGCCGACCTGGGTGGCCGCCGCGGTCATGATGTCGAGGTTGCCGGCGTACGGCGGAAGGAAATCGCCGGCTCCCGCGACTTCGACGAAGATGCCGACACGGCCGGTCGTCTCGCCGGGACCGGGCGAATCGAACTGCGGGTCGGCGGTGAGCGCGTAGCCGGGGACGTACCGCCGCACCTCGCCCGCGACCTGGTGGATCGACTCGGCGATCGCATCGGTGTCGGCGTCGGCGGGGATCGAGCAGAAGATGGTGTCGCGCATCATCAGCGGCGGCTCGGCCGGATTGAGGATGATGATCGCCTTCCCGGTCGCCGCGCCCCCGATGACTTCGACGGCGTTGGAAGTGGTTCGGGTGAACTCGTCGATGTTCTGGCGGGTGCCCGGCCCGGCCGATTTCGATGCGACGGTGGCGACGATCTCGGCGTAGTCGACGTCGACGATGCGCGACACGGCGTGCACCATCGGGATCGTGGCCTGGCCGCCACAGGTGACCATGTTGACGTTCCACTCGTCGAGGTGCGCATCGAGGTTCGCCGGCGGCACGACGTAGGGGCCGCGCGCAGCGGGGGTCAGGTCGATCGCACGGATGCCCGCCTCCTTGTAGCGCGGGGCGTTGCGCACGTGGACATAGGCGGAGGTCGCTTCGAACACCAGGTCCGGGAGTTCGTCCTGCGCGAGCAGCCAGTCGACGCCGTCGGGTGACGCTTCGAGTCCCTCCTCAGCGGCGAGCTTGAGGCCGGCGGAGTCGGGGTCGACGCCGATCATCCAGCGGACATCGATGTCCGGTGAACGCTGGAGTTTGTACATCAGGTCGGTGCCGATGTTGCCGGAGCCGACGATGGCGGCGGTGGCCGTCATGGTGTCCTTTCGGGCCCGTTCGCAGACGGACGTTGGAGGGTGGTTTGGGGTGGTTTGGGGGGTGTGGGTGTGAGCTGGTGTATGAGTTGAACGTGTCGACGATCAGTTGGCCGAGACGTGGGTCGTCACGGTGCCGAGATCACCGAAGTCGGCGGTGATGGTCTGGCCGGCGGCGATTGACTGCATCGGGCCGAGGGCGCCGGTCATGACGACGTCGCCGGCGCGCAGCGGGGTGTTGCGCGCCGACATCGTGTCAGCGAGCCATCGCGCTGCGTGGAGTGGGTGGCCGAGACACGCTGCGCCCGTGCCGGTCGAGACCTCGGTGTCGTCGATCGACATCGACATCGCAATGGTGCGCAGGTCCACTTTACGCAACGGCACCGGACGGCCGCCGACCACGTAGAGGCCGCAACTGGCATTGTCTGCGACGGTGTCGACGATGCGGATGTTCCAGTCGGCCACCCGGCTGTCGACGATCTCGATCGACGGCAGGGCAAAGGCAGTGGCTCGGATGATGTCGGCGAAGGAGTGCTCGCCCTGGTCGAGGTCGTGCCCGAGCACGAGTGCGACCTCCGCTTCGGCTCGGGGCTGCAGGAGTCGCGCTGCGGGTACTTCGACGCCGTCGCCGAACTCCATGTCGGCGAAGAGCGTCCCGAAGTCGGGTTGGTCGACGCCGATCTGTTCCTGGACGGCAACCGACGTGATGCCGATCTTGCGACCGCTCACGCGGCGACCGGCAGCGATGGCGAGGTCGGTGTTGATCTCTTGAATGGCGTACCCAGCGTCGATGTCGGTCTTTGATCCGACGATGTCGCGGACCGGGCCGCACGGCGTCGATGTCTCCGCAGCGGTGCGGAGCTGCGCGGCGGCCTGTTCGAGCAGGTCTCGGGCGATCGAGGTCATTGCCCTGGCACCGGGCGCGTGGTGTCGTTCACACGGACGGCGGCGTCGGCCGCTGCCTCACGAGCGAGGCGCGCCTGTTTGTCGGCAAGCAGCTCCCCACCGGCCATGAAGTCGGTGTTGGGGAACTCGTTGATCCACACTCGCACCGATTCCTTCGGCGCTCCGATGTGTTCGTGCATGGCCGTGGTGATCGCTGCCATCAGCGCCTTCTTCTGGGCCGGCGTGCGGCCTTCGGCCATCTGGATGTTGACGAGCGGCACGATCACGTTCCCTTCGACGCGGTCACGGTGACGGGGCCGAGGTGCGAGTACCGCGCCGTTGCAACGGTCCCCGCAGCGAGGGGACGAGCGTCGGTAGCGGCACCTGCCATCACGATCCAGCCGGCGTCGAGTTGCTGGCCGTGCTTGCCGAGGTGGTTGGCGAGCATTGCGACGCACTCGGCAGGATCGCCGAGCAGCGCGGCACCGGCGGCGGTGCCGGTGATGTCGCCGTCGACTTCGAAGACGCACCCCATAGTGGCGAGTTCGGCGTCTCGCGGGCCGGCGCCCTCGGTACCGATCATCACGCGTGCCGCCGACGTGGCGTCGGCGATCACGTCGGGAAGGGTGAACGAGAACGCTTCGTAGCGAGAGTCGATCACTTCGATCCCACCGACGACCTTCTCGGTCGCGTCGAGCACGTCGCTGGCCGTGACGTTCGGGCCGGTGAGGTCCGAGCCGAGGACGAATACGAACTCGGGCTCGACTCGCGGGTGGATCAGTTCGCCGAGCGGGACCTCCTGGTCGGCGCCGAGCACGGATGATGCGAGGACCCAGCCGTAGATCGGCTCGGTCACGTTCATCTGTTCCTGCTTGGCGACGGACGTGAGTCCGAGCTTCGCGCCGGCCAGTGTGTCACCGCGTCCACGGTGCAGCTCCAGCAGTGCGGCCTGGATCGCGTACGCGTCATCGACGCCGAGTTCGTCGACCTGCTTCGTGATCGCTTGGACTTCGCGTCGTTCGTCGACGCCGGCGAGAAGGTATTCGGCCCAGTGGGCGTGGTCGATGGGCATCAGGACGGTGCCAGTTCGTCGCGTGCCGCAGCCGCATCAATGTGGAGTTGCTTCATCTCGGCGGCGATCGGGCTGTATCTCATCGACCCGTCGTTGATCCAGTCGGTGGCGAACTGCGCACCCCGGCCGAACTTCGAACGCTCCAGTGGCAACTTGATCGCATCGTGCGGTTCTCGTACCACGGCGACGGGATCTTCGCCGTTGCGGACCGATTCGATCGCCTGCTTGAACATCCGCCGACAGGCCAGGACGCCGACGTCGCTCTTGGTGATCTTCTCACGGACCCGGTCGGCGACCGGCCCTTGTGACACCCACGCCATGATGTCTTGGCCTTCGATGAAGTCGACGATGAACTTGCCGTCGTCGGTCTTCCACTCGATCGGGTAGTCGACGCAACGGTTGCCGTCGGGGGCCGGAGCGCCTTCGGGAGCATGCACCGTGTAGAACATCACGTTCGTGTGCGTGTCGTCGACGGGCACCCGGATCTGCATCTGGAACACACCGTTGCCGCCGACCCACATCTTGTAAGGGAAGACGAGCGGGTGACCGATCTTCCAGTCGTCGCTCTCCTCGGACTGGCCGACCAGCAGACGGCGCTTGATGATTCCGTGTTCGAACGGGTCGAAGGCGACTTTCTCGTGTTTGTTGCCGCCGAAGGACTCGGGCATCGAGGTGCCCTGTTGCTTGGCGATGAACTCGAAGTAGTTCCCGTGCAACGCTTCGACGTGGTATGGGTCGACGGCGTTCTCCATGATCTGGAGCCAGTTGCATGGGATCACGGCGTGGCCGATGTCGCGGATGCCGTCCATCGTGTACGCCTCGTAGCGCGGCAACTCCGGCGCCGGACCGTCGCCGACGTAGGCCCAGACGAGCCCACCGAGTTCTTGCGCCTCACCCGACCGCACACCACATCCCGCACGGAACTTCGGCGACGAGTCGGGCTCGGCGAGGATCTCGACGCATTCGCCGGCCGTGTCGAACTTCCAGCCGTGGTAGCCGCAGCGCAGACCATCGTCTTCGACGATGCCGTAGACGAGTGATGCACCTCGGTGGGGGCAGCGTTCGTCGACGATGCCGTAGCCTCCGTCGCCGGTCTTGAACACGGCCCATTCCTCGCCGAGCAGACGGGTCTGCTTGACGGGGAACTCGTCGAGTTCGCGAGTGAAGGCAACGGGATACCAGTAGTGACGCAACACGTCACCCATCGGCGTGCCGGGACCCACCTGGGTCAGTTCGTCGTTCTCTTCCTTGCTCAACATGAGATGTCCTTTCGGTCGGGGGGTGGCTGATGCGGCGGCGGCCGGGTCAGTCGAGGATGGTGACGGTGCCCGAGGACCCGTCGACTCGGATCCGGTCACCGGTCTTGATCTTGTCGGTGCCGAATCCGGTGCCGGTGACGGCCGGGACGCCGTACTCGCGGCACACGATCGCCGCATGGCTCATCATTCCGCCGATGTCGGTCACGCACGCCTGGATCTTGGGGAAGACCGGCGCCCAACTCGGAGCAGTGATCGGTGCGACGAGGATTTCGCCGTCCTCGATCGTGCCGACGTCCTCGGGGGTGAATACGAGACGAGCGAGTCCTTCCACCGAACCGGGCGACGCCGCCATGCCAGTGATGACACCGTCGACATCGTTGTCGGTGCCGAGCCAGGTCGCCACCGAGTCCGTGGTGATGCCCCACAGCATGATGGTGAACGGTTCGGTGATGACCTCCGGCGGCTGGCCGAGCGCCTTGGGGGCCTGCCAGCCCTTGAGCTTGTCGTGGATGTCGCGGCGGCGCTCGATGGTCGGCGCCCAGTGTGCCGGCGATGCGGCGGGCGAGTTGACGGCCCAGTTCGCGTAGTAGTCCCACAGCAGGGAGTCGACTTCATCGGGTCGCACGAACAGCAGATCGTCGTCGGTGGCCAGGAGGCCTTCTTTGCCGAGCGTGGCGCCGAATTCGCGCACCTTGCGCCAGACGACCGACATCGTCCAGTGCTCGATGTAGAAGTTGTGGTTCTCGACGTAGGGGAACACGGTGCGTGCCAAGCCGAGCTTGCCGTCGAAGGCCTCACGGTCCTCGTCGTTGTCCAGCAGGTCGCGGTACTCCTCGACGATCCGGTCGCGTTCGGCCTGGATGGCCTCGATCGGGCGGCTGATGTCGTTGCCACCTTCGATCTTGGTGATGTAGTCGCGGATGAACGCGTACGGCACTTCGGGGTGTTCACGCCAGATCTCGTCGAAGTGGTAGAAGCCGTTGCCGGACGTGAAGTTGAACCACGGGTCGGCGGCTTCGTCCCACGCAGCCTGCCATTTCTCGCCCGCATCGCCGGTCAACTGCACGTTGTCAGGGTCGTCGAACGCACGGGGGATACCGAGGTCGATCGCCAGCTTCGCGAGAATTTTGAGTTCTTCGTTCGGGCGGAACAGGTCGACTTCGACACCGGCGACCATCTTGGCGATGCCGAGGTCGGGGATCGACGGGAACGCTTCCTTGCAGAACCCGAAGTAGTCGAGGTAGGCGGCGTAGCCGAGGTTGAGGAACTCGAAGTGGTACTGCCAGACCTGCACGATCAGTTCGCGGAAGCGGTGGTACTCCGACATCAGCCGGTGGCCGCTGCCGACGGCGGTGCCCTCGGTGATGATCGAGAGTTCTTCCATTTCCGGCAGTGGCGAGAAGTCGAGCGCCTCGATGTCGGCGATCGAGCCCTTGACCTTGACCAGCCAGTTCTCGTAGAGGTCGTCCCAGTTGGCGAAGTAGTGGCCGGCGCGCTCCATGAACTGTGGGACACGCGCTTCGATCTTGTCGGGGTCGACGCCCACCGGGGACAGGTAGGCGTAGCCGTTGAGCACCCGGATGTCGATGCCGTCGGCCGGCGGGATCCGGTAGTGGCGACTGTTCATCTGGCTGAGCGTGACGATGGCCACCTCGAAGAAGTGGGCGTCCCACGGCGTCATCGCCGTGCCCCAGTGCATCGAGTCCCAGAACCAGAAGCGGTTCTCCTCGTATTCACGCCGGGCGTCGGAGAACGTCAGCGAGTACGGGTACAGCTCGCGCCAGCCTTCGGCCCCCTCAGGTCCTTCGATCGTGAACGGATTCGGAAATTGCTTGTCTGCCATTGGAATGTCCCCTTGGTTGCCCGGCTCTTCGCCGTGATTTCTGATGTGGCCGGGCCCTCCCCGATGGCCCGGTGTTCGGTATGCGTGATGTGCGTCTGGCTAGTCGCGAGTGTGCAGCGGCGAGACCAGTGTCGAGACGATCGACGACACCGAGTCACCACCTTTCGCAATCGGACCGCGCTTCTTCTGTGACCAGACGGTCTCGGGCCGGCTCTGCAACATCACGATGTTCTCGCCTTCCGGCAGGTGCCGATCGACGGCCCACTCGACGTCTTGTGGGCAGCCGTAGTGCTTCTCGGCACGGCGGGCCAGCATCGCAATGCCGATGAGTTGTTCGTCGGTGACCGACGAACGATCTCGACGGTCGTCGTCGATCGGCAACTTCTCGACCACACCGTGATCGGTGAGGCGGTACTCGACGAGCTTTGCGGAGATCTCGCGTTTGACGACTTCGCGAAGGACCTTGTCGACCAAGAAGTTGTCGGGCGTGACCTCGCCGGACACCACTGCCTCGCCGAGGCCCCATGATGCGTCGATCGCCACTTGCGACCGGTCGCCGTTGGTCGGGTTCAGGGTGAAGGCGACGCCCGAGGCGATCGGGTCGACCATCTTTTGGACAGCGACCGACATCGCGATCGCCGTGTCCAAGTAGCCCATTTGGTGTCGATAGGCGATGGCTCTGTCCGTGAACAACGACGACCAGCACTTTCGTGTGTGTTCGATCACCGAAGTCAATCCGCAGACCCACAGGAACGTGTCCTGTTGCCCGGCGAAGCTCGCATCGGGTTGGTCCTCGGCCGTCGCTGAAGAACGAATGGCGACGGGAAGGTCGGGCACATCGCAGTGTGTGCAGAGCGCTTCGTAGGCCGTGCCGAGCGCGTCGACAACCTCGTCGGGCACGGGCTCGGTCTCGATGAGGCGCCGGATCTTGTTCGACACTTCGAGGTTGCCGGCGTAGTCCTCGTGCGCGAGTCCCTGCAGAAGGCCATTGACGCTGTCGACGAGCTCCTTGTCGCGCCAGATCAACCCGTAGGCGTCGGTGGTGAGCGCAAAGCCGGGTGGTACCGGGAGTTCGGCACGCATCATCTCGCCGAGGCTCGCGTTCTTGCCGCCGACCAATGGCTTCTGGGAACGGTCGTACTTGTCGTACCAGACGATGAGATCGCTCACATTCGCCTCCACGTTGCTCGTGGTGAACGACCTGATCGTCGGCAGTTCGTGCGCCCAGTCGATGACCGGACAGGCCTCGCACATGTCGTGTTCCCCATTTCTTGCATCCCCATTTCGTTGTTCCCCATCTCGTCGATTCGCTGTTCCGCTGGCTCAGGTCGGTCGGCCGCCCGCAGGTTTGGTGCCATCCATCCCGCTCCAGTCGTCGTGTACCTGCCAGGTCGGAAGCCGATCGATGTCGGGTACCTTCACCTCCTGCACGCGATTTCGGTACGCCACGGTGGCGTCGCGTTCCCCATCGCTCCAGTCGGCGTCGCCGAGCAACTTCACCCGGACGTGCTCGGTGTTGTACGGCTCGCCCGGGTCGTAGCCGAGCGCCGACACGGCGAAGGCACGAATACACCCCGAGTGCGTGGCGATCGCCAGGCGTGCGCCGGGGAACTCGGTCGACAAGCGGTTGATCCCCGCCCAGAAGCGCCGAACGGTCATGGCGGGCGGCTCGAAATGCACGAGCGGAATCGTCAACCAGTGCTGGATCGGGTCACCACCGCCCTGCTGGGTGCGCCAGAAGCGGTCCATCTCGACGAGCCACAGCGGCCGGTCTCCGACCGCAGTCCGTTCGTGACCTTCGAGCAGTGCGCTGTACTGGCGGAATGCAGCGGTGACGTCCTTGAGGCCGTCAGGGGCGACGAATTGGAAGTTCCGGAACTCGTTCGCCGGCTCGGGTTCGACGATGGTGATCTCCTTCTCCCACTGCTCGATGCCGTCGACGAGCCCTCGGTGGATCTGCTCCGCGGTCTCGCGGGCTCGATTGGTCTCAGCGTGGCGGAAGACGATCGTCTCGCCCGACTGCATCCGCTTGGCGAGCGTGCGGCCGTAGGTGTGGGCCTGCCACGCACCCTGGGGTGTGAGACCCGAGTCGGTCGAATAGCCCTGGGTCTCGCCGTGTCGGATCAGGTAGACGTCGTTGAGGAGTTGGCGCGCTGCACTCGGCGGTGCAGAGATCTCCTTGTTGCGGTTGTCCTCGGTGAGCGACTGCTGTGTGGCGAGGTCGCTGCGCTGCCACAGCGGCGTGGTGCTCGGCTCAGAGGCACCGTCTCGACTGCGGAACCGTTTGAGATAGATCGGTGCCGCATCGGCACGGCCTTCGGTCGAATCCGCTCGGTCGTCTGGATGGTCGTCGGGTCGCTCGCCGGTTCGGCCTTGGTGCTGACGTTCTCGATAGCGAGCCAGGTACATCGGAGCTTCGAAGCGGTCGGTCGACGGACCGGCACCGTTGCTGCTCGTCTCGCTCATGAGTGCACCGTCATGAACTTCTGGTCGACCTGACCCCGATACGAGAAGATCGCTCGACCCATTTCTGCTTCGGTCCAGACCGTTGGTTCGTCGTCGGGGTCGAAGTGGTACCCGCCGGTGAACACCTCGTTACGGTTCCCGGCCGGATCGAAGAAGTAGAGCCCACAGCCACGAGTCGCACCATGTCGCGTCGGGCCGGCATCGATGGTGACACCGTGATAGGTGCACGTGTCGGCCGCGGTGCGCAGGTCGTTCCATTCGTCGACCCAGAACGCAAGGTGATGGAAGCCACCGTCGGGACCGGTGAGGAACGCAATGTCGTGGGGGGTGTGCGTCCGTTCGAGGAACGTGGCGAGTTGGTGGCCGTCGTCGGCGACGATCTGCTCGGTCAGCCGGAACTCCAGTACATCCTGGAAGAACGCTGTTGCACCGTCGACGTCTTCACACAGCAGGAAGATGTGGTCGACGCGAGGAGGATGCATACCGACGAGGTCGTCCGGCGCGGGAGGCGGGTTGATCAGTGACAGGCCGTTCCCGACCTGGCCCTGACCGCATTCGAGGTCGATCACATGTCCGCTCGGGGCCGTGAACCGCACGGTGGCGCCAGCCGCCTCGCCGAATTCGCCGGGGTGGAATCGCTCGACGTCGATTCCGGCGTCGGTGACTCGATCGGCGAGCCGGTCCAGCTCAGGCTCCTCGACCACCTTGAAAGCGAGCCCGTCGAGGCCGTACGTCGGAGCCTCCTGCAGGATCAGCGAGTGGTGTTGTTGCTCGTCCCAGCCCTTCAGGTAGGCGCGAGTGCCCTCGCGGGCGGTGACGACCAAGCCGACGACTTCTGCGTAGTAGGCCACCGCCAACTCGAGGTCGGGGACCCGAACCGTCGCGTGGGAGAGGCGGAGGATGCCGGGACTGCTCATGTGTGCACGCTCGCAAACCGTTCGTTGAGGACGCCCTCGTAGTAGAAGACCGCCCGACCGGAGCGGTCATCGGTCCACGTGATCGTCGGGAAGTCGGGGTCGGGTCGATACCCGCCGGAGAACACCTCGTTGCGGGTGCCCATCGGGTCGAAGAAATAGATCGTGCTGCCGCGGGTCAGACCGTGGCGGGTCGGGCCGACGTCGATCGTGACGCCGTGATAGGCGAGCAAGTCGGCAGCGCGCCGAACGTGATCCCAGTCGTCGAGCCAGAACGAGAAGTGGTGGAGCGCGCCGTTGGGGCCCTGCACGAAGGCGATGTCGTGAGGCTTGGCGGAGCGTTCGAGAAAAGCGATCGTCTGGTGTCCGCCGCCGTCGAGGAGTTGCTCGGTGAGGCGGAAGTCGAGGACCTCGCGGAAGAATCGTGCAGCTTCGCCGACCTCTTCGGCGTGCACGAGCAGGTGGTCGATCCTGGGCGGAGCGATGCCGCGAAGGGTCGGATCGACGGGAGCCGGGTTGACGAGTGGGAGGCGACCGCCCACTTTGTGGACGTCGTAGACGAGTTCCATCTCGTGACCCGACGGGATCTCGAACCGGATCGATTCGCCCTGCCCGACTTCGTCACCGTCGGCGATTCGCTGCACCAGCGTCCCAGCCCGTTCGATGCGCGTCTCGAACGCATCGAGATCTCCGGGGTGGTCGACCTTGAAGGCGAACCGGTCGATACCGACGCGTGTGTCCTGGCGGATCGCGACACAGTGATGATCGCGCTCGTCCCAGCACTTCAAGAAGAGCCGTTCTCCGCCGTCATCACTCGTGCGTTCGCTGATGTCGAGTCCGAGCACTTCGGTGTAGTACGCCGCTGCGAGTTCGAGGTCCGGTGCCGTGATGTCGACGTGACTGAGTCGGAAGATTCCCACATCCATGACCGTACGGATGAGACCCCCGACACACCAGGGCGATTCCGCAGAGCGGGACGAACTACCCTGTCGACGTGTCGCGCAACCGCTTGGCCTCCGTCGCGAGTGCGGTCGCCGTGTTGAAGGCCTTCACGTCGACCTCGCCGGAGTGGGGCGTCAGCGATCTGTCCGCTGCGGTCGGGCAGTCCCGCTCGTCGGTCCACCGGATTCTGAGCACGCTCACCGACGAGGGGCTTCTAGAACAGGATTCGAGGAGCGGTCGCTACCGGCTCGGCCTTGCACTGTTCGACTTGGCCGCCGCCGTTCCCTCGCAGCGGAGCCTGCACGAGGCGGTACTGCTCCCGATGACCGACCTCCGCAACAAGAGTGGTGAGACGGTGCAGGTCGGCGTGCTCGACGGGCGCCAGGTCGTCTACGTCGAACGTCTGGACAGCCCCAACACGCTCCGGCTGTTCACGCAGTTGGGTCGCCGGAACGATGCCCATTGCACGGGCACGGGCAAAGTCCTGCTGGCGTTCCTCCCGAAGACTGAACTCGAACGGCTGTTGAGAGGGTGGACGCCGCCGCGCCAGACCGAGCACACCATCGTCGGCCGAACCGCTCTGACCGCGGAACTCACGCTCGTTCGCACGAACGGCTTCGCCGAGAACCGCCAGGAGTCGGAGGTCGGCGTGGTGTCGATCGCCGCACCGATCCGCGACGACACGGGGAGCACGATCGCGGCGATGAGCGTCGCCGGTCCGGCCGACCGGATGGATCAGCGCCGAGATCAACTCGCCGACGCCGTCGTCACTCTCGCGCTCGCCACGTCACGCCGCCTCGGCTACCGCGGTCGACGGTAGGCGTCCCGAGGAGCGGGACGTTGTGCGGTGAGCGGTCACCCGAACATTTACGGTCCAGGCATGACGACGACCGATTTCGACGTGCTCCTCTTGGATTTCGGCGGTGTGTGCATCGTGAATCCGGTGGAATTGCACGGCCGTGTCGAGTCCCTCCTCGGACTTGCGCCCGGCACCTTCGACTGGATGGGTCCGGTCGATCCGAGCACCGACCCGTTGTGGCGCCGGATGGTGGAAGGCGAGCTGTCCGAACGCGACTACTGGGCGCAGCGCGCCGCCGAAGTCGGGCGAGCTGCGGGCAAGGATTTCGACACGCGCTCGTACATGAACCTGGTGTTCGCTCCCCCGACACCCGAGATGATCCGAACCGAAGCCACATCGGTCGTCACCTCGGCGCTGGCCGCCGGCTACGGCGTGTCGGTCCTCACCAACGACATGCGTGCATTTCAGGGTCCCGACTGGGAACGTGGCGTGGACTTCCTGCAATTGGTCGACCATGTCGTCGACTGCTCCGACACCGACGTCTTGAAGCCCGATCCACGCGCCTTCCAACGCGCCATCGACACCGTCGGCGCCGACCCGAACCGAGTCCTGTTCGTCGACGACCAGCCGCTCAATGTCGAGGGCGCGAACGAGTTCGGCCTGCACGCGGTGTGGTTCGACATCTCGAACGCCGCGGGGGCGTGGAGAGACGTCGCATCGAAGCTCGGCCTCGAGCCGTGATCTCCGACTCCGCAGCGCGAGCCTTCGCCGAGCAGCTCCGTGACGCCGAGGTCGACGGCACCGCCGCGCCGCTCGCGAGCGACACGTTCCCCGACCTCGACGTCGGCGGAGCCCGCGCGATCGCCCGAGCAAGGGACGAGCTCCGTCGCAGCGACGGCGAGGTCCTCATCGGCTACAAGCTCGGTTGGACGTCAGCGGCGATGCGTGCGGCGCTCGGGATCGACCGACCCAATTGGGGCACGCTGTGGCAGTCTCAGCACCTCGATGGTCAGCTCGCCACGGCGACGCTGCGACACGCCAAGGTGGAACCCGAGATCGTGTACGTCGCAGACGCCGAACTCAGCGGCACCGAGGTGACGTCGGGCGATGTGATCTCGAGCGGCGCCGGCTGGGCGATCGGGATCGAGGTCGTACACCCTCGCTGGAAGTCGTTCGACTTCACATGGCTCGACAACACCGCCGACAACTCGTCGAGCGCTGCGATCGCAGTCGGCCCAAAACGACAGATCGGCGTCGAACCAGCCGCTCTCGACGTGACCTTCTCGGACGGCGCCGACACGCAGACCGGGCGCGGCGACTTGGCGATGGGCGATCCGGCCGAAGCGGTCGCGTGGCTCGCCCGCCAACTCGCCCGCGAAGGTCTCGGCATCGAGCGCGGTCAGATCGTCTTCACCGGTGGGCTCACCGCACCGTTCGACGTGTCCCACGGCTCTCGCTTCACGGCGAGCTGCGCCGAGCTCGGCGATGTCGCGATCACGACCGCCGATTCATGACGACTTCAACCGAACACCACGCCGTGTCCGACTCCCTGATCGCGTACCAGGGGGAGCCGGGCGCCAACTCCCACCTCGCCTGCCTCGAAGCGTGCCCGGACCGCACCCCGCAGGCATGCAACACGTTCGACGACGCCTTCGCCGCCGTGACCTCCGGCCGCGCAGCGCTCGCCATGATCCCGATCGACAACAGCGTCGCCGGGCGAGTCGCCGACATCCACCGTCTCATGCAGGTGTCGGAACTGTTCATCGTCGGCGAACACTTCCGGCGCATCACCCATCACCTGATGGCGATCCCGGGAACTCCGGTCGGCGAGCTCCGACGCGTCGCATCGCACATCCATGCGCTCGGCCAATGCCGACGCATCGTGGCCGAACTGGGGCTCGAACCCGTTCCCGTCGCCGACACCGCCGGCGCCGCCGCCGCGGTGGCTCGATCAGGCGACCGCTCCACCGCGGCGATCGCCTCCGCGGAAGCAGCCGAGATCCACGGCCTGGAGGTGCTCCGTTCCGGCATCGAGGATGACGAGCACAACACGACCCGGTTCGTCCTGCTGTCCGCACAGCCGTCGGATCCACCACCAGACGGCACGGCGGCCATCACGTCACTGCTGTTTCCGGTCCGCAACGTTCCCGCAGCACTCTTTAAGGCGCTGGGAGGCTTCGCGACGAACGGCGTCAACATGACCAAGCTCGAGTCCTACGTCGACGGATCCTTCAACGTCGCCGAGTTCCACGTCGACGTCGAAGGTCGCCCGACCGACCGAAACGTACGGCTAGCGCTCGACGAACTCGGCTTCTTCACCAGCTCGCTGCGAATCCTCGGTGTCTACGCGAGCGCACCCGCCCGCCGCGACCTCGCATCCCGACCCCGAGACAGCGCGCCGACCTAGTCGTTCCCCCATGCGGGATGCTGCTCGACCGCCGGTGTGACGATCGTTACGTTCGAAGTTCACACGAGACCGGAGCGATCGCACCGGGATCCGAGCATCGAAGGGGAACGACATGGCATCGATCGTGATCATCGGAGGCGGTTTCGCCGGGGTGTGGGCCGCAGCGAGTGCGGCCCGACTGCGACGTGGCACCAAGGGCGCCGACTACGACATCACCCTGGTCAGCATGACCGACGACATGGTGATCCGCCCTCGCCTGTACGAAGCGAAACCCCACGAGATGAAGGTGGCGCTCGCCGACGTCCTCGACCCGATCGACGTGCGGCGCGTGCGGGCGAAGGTGAACGACATCGACACATCGGGTCGCACCATCACCGCCACCGACGAACACGGTCACACCGTCGAACTCGACTACGACCGGCTCGTCGTGGCGAGCGGCTCACAGGTCGTGAAACCGACGCTCGACGGCGCCGAACACCTCTTCGACATCGACACCATCGAAGCGGCGACACAGCTCGACGAACATCTCGCCGGGCTCGCCCAGCGTGACGACGACGGCGGCCGTCACACGATCGTCGTCGTCGGTGCCGGGTTCACCGGGCTCGAGATCGCCACCGAGATCGGTGCGCGCGTCTCGGACATCGCACCCGACGCACCCGTTCGTGTCGTACTCGTCGAGCGCGAATCCGACATCGGCCCCGAACTCGGACCCGGCCCACGCCCGGTCATCGCCGAATCGTTGGCATCGCTCGACATCGAGGTCCTCACCGGCGTCAGCCTCGAAGCGCTCACCGCATCGAGTGCCCGACTCTCCGACGGAACCGAGATCGACACGCACACGGTCATCTGGACCGCCGGGATGCTCGCCAGCCCCTTGACCGAACTGATCGGCGCCGACCGCGACGAACTCGGTCGGCTCAGCGTCGACGAGTTCCTCCGCGTCAACGGCGTCGACGGGGTATTCGCCGGCGGCGACACCGCAGCGGCACCGGTCGAGGACGGCCACACCGTCATGCAGAGCTGCCAACACGCCGTTCCGGCGGGCAAGTTCGTGGGGCACAACGTCGCCGCCGACCTGCTCGGCGAGCCGCTCGTGGCGTTCGCTCCGACCCCGTACGTGACGTGCCTCGACCTCGGGCCCACCGGCGCCGTCGCAACATCCGGCTTCGACCGCGAGGTCACCATGACCGGTTCGCTCTGCAAGGACCTGAAGCAGACCATCAACGCGAAGTGGATCTACCCCCCGACCGGTGACGCCGACGCCCTGCTCGAACTCGCCGGCCCGCGCGCCGACTGGCCCGAGTGGACACCGCCCGAGGAGGGCGCCGTCGAATTCGCCACGTCGTAGCGGCGATGGTCGGCTTCGACAAGATCCTCGTCGCCAACCGCGGGGAGATCGCCATCCGCGTCTTCCGCGCCGCCACCGAACTCGGCAAGCGCACCGTCGCAATCCATTCCGAACAGGACACCCTCAGCCTGCACCGAGCAAAGGCCGACGAGGCGTACCTCGTCGGCGCCGGTCTGGCCCCGATCAGCGCCTATCTCGACATCGACGCGATCATCGACATCGCACGTGCGAGCGGCGTCGATGCGATCCACCCCGGCTACGGCCTCCTGTCGGAGAACCCAGCATTCGTCGACGCGTGCGACGCGGCGGGCATCGCGTTCATCGGGCCCACCGCAGAGACGATGCGCAGCCTCGGCGACAAGGCAGCCGGTCGTCAGGCCGCGATCGCAGCGGGGGTTCCCGTCGTTCCCGCATCCGATGTGCTCCCCGACGAACCCGTCGAGATCCGTCGCATCGCCGACGAGATGGGCTACCCGCTGATGCTCAAGGCGAGTTGGGGTGGTGGCGGCCGCGGTATGCGCATGATCTCGGGACCCGACGAGGTCGTCGAGATGGTCGACGCCGGACGACGCGAAGCCGAAGCTGCGTTCGGGAACGGCGAGGGTTTCCTCGAGAAGCTGGTCGTCGACGCGCGTCACGTCGAAGTGCAGATCCTCGGCGACGACCACGGCGGCATCTATCACCTCCACGAGCGTGACTGCTCCATCCAGCGGCGCCACCAGAAGGTCGTCGAACGCGCCCCGGCGCCTTACCTCGATGCGGAACAGCGCGAGGTGCTGTGCGGCCACGCCGTCGACCTGTGTCGCCACGTCGGCTACCGCGGGGCCGGGACCGTCGAGTTCTTGATGGACATCGCGTCCGGCAGCTTCCACTTCATCGAGGTCAACCCTCGGCTGCAGGTGGAACACACCGTCACCGAGGAGATCACCGGCGTCGACATCGTGCAGGCGCAGATCCGCATCGCCGAGGGCGCCACCGTCGCCGAAGCGACCGGTTGTGCGACCCAGGCCGACGTTCCCTTGTTCGGCCACGCCCTGCAGTGCCGCGTGACGACCGAGGACCCGCAGAACAACTTCATTCCCGACTACGGGCGACTCACGGCGTACCGGACCGCCACGGGAATGGGAATCCGGCTCGACGGTGGTACTGCGTATGCAGGCGCCGTCGTCACTCGCCACTACGACAGTCTGCTCGAAAAGGTCACCGCTCGAGGGCCCACTCCCGACGCGGCGGTCAGACGTCTCAGTCGCGCGCTCCGAGAATTCCGCATCCGCGGCGTGGCGACGAACATCGCATTCGTCGAGAACCTGCTCCAGCACCCGCGCTTCGCCGACAACAGCTACACCACCCGCTTCATCGACGAGTCCCCGGAACTGTTCGACTTCGCTCGTCGACGCGACCGTGCGACTCGATTGTTGACCTACGTCGCCGACGTGACGGTGAACGGACACCCCGACGTCGCCGGTCGTCCCGAACCCGACCCGATCGCGATCTCGGCGTCGCCGACGGTGCACCGCTTCGACGGCGCACCGCCGCCCGGGACGCGACAGATCTTCCTCGAACGGGGCGCCGCCGGCCTCGCCGAGTGGATGGCCGAGCAGACGCGCGTGTTGGTCACCGACACGACGATGCGCGACGCCCATCAGTCGCTGCTCGCTACGCGAGTCCGAACTTGCGACATGCTCGATGTGGCGCCGCTCTATGCGCACACGATGTCGGATCTCTTCTCGCTCGAATGCTGGGGCGGCGCGACGTTCGACGTGGCGTACCGCTTCCTGCAGGAGTCGCCGTGGGAACGTCTGGCGGCGCTGCGCGACGCGGTCCCGAACGTCCTGTTGCAGATGCTGCTACGGGGTTCGAACGGCGTCGGGTACACCAATCTCCCCGACAACGTCGTGCGGTTGTTCGTCGAGCGAGCAGCAGGCGCCGGCGTCGACGTTTTCCGCGTGTTCGACAGCTTGAACTGGGTCGACAACATGACCGTTGCGATCGATGCGGTCATCGAAACCGGCGCGGTCTGCGAAGCGACGATCTGTTACACCGGCGACCTGCTCGACCCCGATCGCCAGAAGTACGACCTCGACTACTACCTCGACATGGCACGCCGCCTCGAAGACACCGGCGCGCACGTCCTCGGGATCAAGGACATGGCCGGCCTGCTCAAGCCCGCCGCCGCAACGGTGCTCTTCGAAGCGTTGAACGACACGGTCGACATCCCCGTCCACTTCCACACCCACGACACCTCCGGGGTCGCCGCCGCGACGGTGCTCGCCGCTGTCGAGGCCGGAGTCGACGCCATCGACGCCGCGATCGACTCGATGTCGGGGACCACCTCGCAACCGAACCTCGGCTCCATCGCAGCGGCGCTGCGCCGCACCGAGCGCGACCCCGGGCTCGACCCCGATGCGATCAGAGTGCTGTCCAGCCGCTGGGAACACGTTCGTCGTCTGTACGCACCCTTCGAATCCGGGAGCCGGTCGGGAGCCTCGGAGGTCTACCTCCACGAGATGCCCGGCGGCCAATTCACGAACCTCAAGGCCCAAGCCCGCTCGCTCGGCATCGAACACCGCTGGGACGAGGTCGCCGAGGCCTACGCCACGGCCAACGCCATCTTCGGAGACATCGTCAAGGTCACACCGACATCGAAGGTCGTCGGCGACCTTGCGCTGATGATGGTGCTCCAGGACTTGACCCGCGAACAAGTCGAGTCCCCCGACGTCGAGCTGTCCTTCCCCGAGTCGGTGGTGGACATGATGCGCGGTGACCTCGGCCAACCGCTCGGGGGCTGGCCCGAGCAGATCCAGGCCAAGGTCCTGCGCAACGACCCTGCATCCACCGCCCGACCGGGCGACCACCTCTCCCCCGTCGATCTGAGCGCCGAACGGGAGCGACTCGACGACACCCTCGCACGCCCGCTCACGGGCGACGACGAGCTGTGCAGTTCGCTGATGTACCCGAAGGTCTTCGAGACGTTCGTCGAACGACAGGTCGAGTACGGACCGGTCGACATCTTGCCGACGCACACGTTCTTCTACGGGATGTCGATCGGCCAACAGATCGAGTGCCGCCTGGGCCCGGGCAAGACGCTCGTCATCAGCTTGCAGGCCATCGGCGACGCCCGCGAGGACGGCACCGTGCCGGTCTTCTTCGAACTGAATGGCCTGCCGAGGGTGATCCGTGTCGTCGACCGCGACACAGTCGGGACCATCGAGCCGCGCCTGCGTGCCGATCCCTCGGACGCAACGCACGTGCCGGCCCCGATGCCCGGTGCCGTCGGACTCGTCGCAGTGGCCGAGGGCGACACGGTGTCGGAAGGCGATCTCCTGTTCACGATCGAAGCGATGAAGATGGAGACCGCGATCGTCGCCGAGCGAGCGGGCACGATCGCGGCGATCCTGATCTCGGCCGGCTCTCAGGTCGAGGCCCAGGATCTCGTCGCCCGCTTCGAGCCCTGAGCAACGGCGTCCTGAACGACGCAGCCTGAACGACGTGGGCTGACGCAACGACTCAGGCGGCCTCGAACCGGCGCAGGCTCCGAGCGAACATCCGGTCGAGTACCCGGTCGGGCAGCACCCGCACCAGGAAGCCGACGACGGCGGCGTCTCGACCCAACGTGTAGCGAGCGCGAGGTCGCGGCGTGGTCACGACATCGGCGACGAATCGACCCGCCTCGCCCGCAGGCATGCCGGCCCGTGTGTGCTTCACGGACTGGCAGACCACCGCGTCGACGAGGGCGCCGTAGCGTATCCGGTGCTCGGCGCTCATCGCATCGGCGAGTCTCCATGCGGTCTGCGCTCCACGTTCCCCCATCGCCGAATGCACCGCACCGGGTTCGACGACGACCACTTGGACTCCGTGCGGCTCGAGCTCGCGACGCAGCGCATCGCTGGCCGCCTCGAGCGCGAACTTGGTCCCGGCGTATGCGCCATAGGTGGCCATCGCCATCCTGCCGCCGATGGAGCTGATGTTCACGATGCGCCCCCCGCTGCGGTGCAACAGTGGAAGCAGGGCTTGGGTGACGGAGATCTGCCCGAACAGGTTGACCTCGAAGACCCGGCGCCATTCGTCGAGTGGAAGTGTCTCGACCGGTGCGTTAAGCGAGATGCCGGCGTTGTTGACAAGGGCACGCAGCGGTCGTGCATCGGGGTCGCAAGCGATCCGCTCCGCAAGTGATTCGACGTGTTCGGGTTCGGTGATGTCGAGGATCACCGGCTCGATGTTCGCCGTGCGAATCGTTTCGCCATCGCTCGACCGACGGACGCCGACGAGCACGCGATAGCCCTTGGCCGCCAGCGAGCGCGCCGTCTCGCGCCCGATCCCGGTGGACGCACCCGTCACCACCACGATCTCATTCTCATATGACGTTGTCATCTCGACATCGTACGATCTCATGTGACGTTGTCAACTAGATTCGGTTTCATGGGAACGAGATCGGAGTCGGCCGCCGCAACGCGGCGTGCGCTGGTCGCCGCCGCACTCGAACTCCTCGATCAGGCCGGGCCCGACGCCGTCACGCTCCGCGCCATCGCCGCTCGCGCCGGAGTGTCGCGAGGCGCCCCGTATGGGCACTTCGACGGCAAGACGCAACTCCTGGCCACCCTCGCGACCGCGACGTGGAACCAGTTGGCCGACGAAGTCGACGCCGTTCTCGCCGACACCCGCCTCACTCCGTCCGACCGACTCGAGACGGCAGTCCGAGCGTTCCTCGACCTCGCACGACGCTGGCCGCACCGATTCGCGCTGATGTTCGACACTCCGGCCGACGACGTGGATGCAGCGGCAGCGGCCGGCCGCCTCCAGGATCTTTACGTCTCCGTCATCGCTACGGTGGTCGGAGATGTCGACGCCCGCCGCTACACCGCATTGTTGATGTCGAGCGCACACGGAATCGCCGCAATGAAGGCCAGCGGACACCTGAATGCGTCGAAATGGGAGATCGGCCCGGACGAACCGCTCCGCACTCTGCTCGACATGGTCCACGCGACCGTCGCGTCGACCGCACTGCACTCGTCGCAGCCCTGAATCGTCGCCGTTCGAAGCCCCGCGGAGGGTAGGAGCGACGAATGGTGTGTGAGATGCTTCGTGCGTGGAACTCGGACTGGCCGGACGGCGTGCGGCGGTGTCGGCGAGCACGTCGGGTCTCGGACTCGGCGTCGCTCGGGCATTGGCCCACGAGGACGTCAGCGTTGCGATCTGCGGACGCGACCAGTCCCGGTTGAGCGCGGCTGCGGAGTCGATCGGCGGCGCGGTCCACCCACTGGTCGCCGACGTCTCGGACACAGACGGCGCCGTCGGTTTCGTCCGCGACGCTGCGACATCGCTCTCGGGACCGATCGACATCCTGGTGACGAATACGGGTGGCCCTCCGGCGGGATCGTTCTTCGACACCGATCTCGAGGCCTACCGGTCGACCGTCGAGCAGCACTTCATGGCGGTTGTCGCCATGTGCCAGGCAGTCATCCCCGACATGGTTGAACAAGGATGGGGTCGCATCGTCGCCGTCACCTCGATGACGGTGCGCGAGCCGTTGCCCGACGTGGTTCTCTCGAGTCCCGGACGAGCTGCAGCGACGGCGTTCCTGAAGAGCCTGTCGCTCCAGGTGGCCGGGACAGGGGTGACGGTCAACACCGTTCAGCCCGGAGCACATTCGACGCCTCGACTCGCACAGCTCTATTCCGACGAGCAGCAAGCTGATCTCCGACAGGGCGATCCCGACAAGTTCGGACGGATCGTCACGTTCTTGTGTAGCGACCACGCCGAGTTCGTGAACGGTGCGAACGTCGCCGTCGACGGTGGGCGATCCGCCGCGCTGCCGTAGACCGTCGGACGAACGGTGGACCTCACCGAGATCGACCGAATCCCTGGTCGCCAAAGCTCTCGGCGGCTGAATCGCAGGACTCGTCAGCGTGAGTCCGGATGCGTCGTCGAGCCACCGAGCAGCGAGAAGAGATCCTTGGGATCGACGGGGTCCGCGATGAGGTCGAGTTCGGTCACGTGCATGGATCCTCGAACCGAGTCGCGAAGGTAGCGCAGGGCCGAGAAATCCTCGACCGCGAAGCCGACGGAGTCGAAGACGGTGAGTTGGTCGCTCCTCGTGCGGCCATGTGCGGAGCCATCGAGAACAGTCCAGAGCTCAGTGACCGGATAGTCGGTCGGGAGCTGCTGGATCTCACCTTCGATGCGCGACTGCTCGGTGTACTCGACGAAGACATCGCTTCGCATCAGGAGTGCCGGGTCGAGCTCGGTCTTGCCGGGGCAGTCGCCACCGATCGCGTTGATGTGGACGCCGGTGCCGACCATGTCGTCGTGGAGGATGGTGGCGTACGTCTTGTCTGCTGTGCAGGTCGTGATCACGTCCGCTGACGAGATCGCATCGGCTGCGTGCGCCGCCCGGTGGATGTCGAAGCCCAGCGGTTCGAGGTTGGCGGCGAGCTTCTCGACCGCGTCGGGGTCGACGTCCCACAGGCGAAGTGTGTCGATTCCGAGGGTCGTGCGGAACGCGAGCGCCTGGAACTCGGCCTGTGCGCCGCACCCGATCAACGCGAGCGTGCTCGAGTCAGGCGGCGCCAACACCTTGGCCGCCATCGCCGAGGTCGCAGCGGTACGCAGTGCAGTCAGGAGGGTCATCTCGGACATGAACGTCGGGTACCCGGTGTCGACATCGGCGAGTACGCCGAACGCGGTCACCGTCTGCAATCCACGCTTGGTGTTGATCGGATGCCCGTTGACGTACTTGAACGCGTACTCGACGCCATCGCTGGTCGGCATGAGTTCGATCACGCCGTGTTCGGAATGGCTGGCGACCCGCGGTGTCTTGTCGAAGACCTGCCATCGACGGAAGTCGCGTTCGAGAGAGGCGACCATCCCGTCGACGATGGCCTCGACTCCTGAACCGACGGTCCAGCGGGCGACGCCGGGTGCGTCGACGAAATCGATCATGTCGAATACTCCTTTGTCGCTGCGCTCAGGCCGGTGAGGCCGCTGCGTGGAGGGGGTGGTGACAGGCTGCGAGATGCGCACTCGTCGATCCGGCTCCGAGGGACGGCCGCTCTGCGATGCATCGGTCGTCGGCGCAGTCACATCGAGTGTTGAACGCGCACCCGGGCGGCGGGTCAAGCGGGCTCGGCGGCTCACCGACGATCGCGACACGTTCCTGGTTGCGGCGCGACCGATCGGGCGACGGCGCGGCGGCGAGCAGAGCGGTCGTGTACGGGTGCAACGTTCGGTCGTACACCTCGTCCCATGGGCCCTGTTCGACGATGCGACCGAGGTACATCACCGCCACCCGGTCGGCGACGTGCTGGACGACCGAGAGATCATGTGACACGAAGATCATGGCGAGGCCGAGTTCGGCCTTGAGGTCGGCGAGCAGGTTGATGATCTGCGCCTGGACGGACACGTCGAGCGCGGACACGGCTTCGTCGCAGACGAGGATGCCGGGATCCAGGGCAAGCGCCCGTGCGATGTCGACACGCTGTCTCTGCCCCCCGGACAATTGGCCAGGCCGGCGCTGCGCCTGGTCGGGGTTCAGGCCCACGAGTTCGAGCAACTCGGCGACGCGGCTCGCCCGGCCGGCTCTCGGATGCTGCTGCGCATGGATGTCGAGCGGTTCGCGCACGATCTGTTCGATCGTCATGCGAGGGTCGAGTGACTTGTACGGATCCTGGTGCACCATCTGGATCTCTCGGCGTACCTCTTTGAGTCGGCCACGTCCCATCTCGTCGAACCGTTCACCGAGCAGTTCGATGTGCCCCTCGGTGGGTTCGGCGTCACCGATCAGCATCCTCGACAACGTCGACTTGCCACAGCCCGACTCACCGACGATCCCGAGGGTCTCGCCTCGCCGCAACTCGATGTCGGTGTCAGCGACGGCGACGAGCGTGTCGGCCCGCCCGAAACCCTTTCGCCGGACGGTGAAATGCTTCGCCAGGCCGACGCCGCGCAGGACCACCTCGTCGTCGCTGCCGCTCATGACGTGATCTCCACGCCGGCGGCACGACCCGGCCCGGCGGACCCGACCGGTTCGGCCAGGTGACAGCGCGAGTGGTGACCCGGTGCGACCTCGGTGAGATCGGCCGGCGTCATGCAGTCGTCGATCGCATGCGCACATCGCGGGCGGAACGAGCAGCCGTCGGGCTTGTTCATGAGCGACGGCGGCTTGCCGGCGATCATCGGCAGCGGTCCACCCCGCTGTGCCGGCCGCGGGATCGCATCGAGGAGCGCCTGCGTGTACGGATGTTCCGGTTGGTCGTAGACCTGATCCGCCGTGCCTCGTTCGACGACACGACCGGCATACATCACGACGATGTCGTCGGCGACGCCGGCGACCACGCCGAGGTCGTGCGTGATCAGCACCAACCCCATCCCGCGCGACTCCTTGAGCTCGACGAGCAATTCGAGGATCTGGGCCTGGATCGTGACATCGAGCGCAGTGGTCGGTTCATCGGCGATCAGCAGGTCGGGGTCGCACGAGATCGACATTGCAATCATCACGCGCTGCAACGTGCCGCCCGATAGTTCATGAGGGAAACTCGCTACGCGCCGTCGCGGGTCGGGGATGCCGACCTGACCGAGCAGCTCCACCGCGCGCTCGTTCGCCCGTCGACGCGACATTTTTCGGTGCACGCGGAGACCCTCGCCGACCTGGTAGCCGATCGGCAGCACCGGGTTCAGGGCCGACATCGCGTCCTGGAACACCATTGCCATCCGGGTTCCGTTGACTTCATCACGACGCCGACGCTTCATGGTCAGCACGTCGTCGCCGTCGATCTCAATGCGACCCGACGTGATGCGGCTCCCGGATTCGGGCAGCACGCCCATGACCGCCCGCGCCGTGGCGCTCTTGCCCGAACCGGACTCACCGATGATCGCAAGGGTGCGCCCGGCCGCCACGTCGATGGCGACGTCATCGACGGCGGTTCCCCACTCGCCGTCGCTGCGGAACTGTACGGACAGGTCGCTGATCCGCAGCAGCGGCGCGCCGGAGCCGGCGCTGGGGGACGATACGTCTCTGCCGTTCATGTCGCGGCCGCTCACTTCGAGCTCCGTCGTGCTGTTTCGTCGTTGCGGAGCGCTTCGCCGAGGAGGACGAATCCGAGCACGGTGAGGGTGAGGAACAGCGATGGGAACATCAAGAGGTGCGGGTCGGAGCTGAACGAACCCTGGGCGGAGTTGAGTTGCACCCCCCAGGAGATCGACGGTCGCTGGAGACCGATACCGAGCACGGTGAGCGCCGCTTCGGTGATGATGATGCTTGCGATCAGCAGAACACTCACGGCAGCGACGGGCGCGAACGAGTTCGGCAGGACGTGGCGGGCGATGATCCGGATCGGTCCCGCACCCATCTCCCGAGCCGCCCGGACGTATTCGAGATCGACGATCGGCAGCGCTGTGGATCGCATCAGGCGGGTCAGGCTGGGCCACGCGAACATGACGAGTGCGAACGAGATGTTCCAGACACTGCGGTTCTGGAGCGCCTGCAGGATCACGACGAGGCCGACGATGATCGGGAACCCGAGGATCACATCGGAGAGTCGGCTCACGACCGTGTCGACCCACCCACGGAAGTACGCCGCAGCACACCCGAGGACAACCGAGATGGCGACGACGAGAACGATGACGGTGATGCTGATCTGCAGCGAAGCGCGTGCACCGTGAATGACGTTGTTGAAGAGGTCGCAGCCCTGTGTGTCGAATCCGAACGGATGCCCGGAGCGTGGGCGTGCTTTGCTGTCGGCCAGGCTGCAGTCGCGCGTATCCGAGCTGCCGATGAGTCCCGAGACGAATCCAGGGAAGATCGAGATGAAGATCATGAAGCCGACAATTGCTGCGCCGATGATCCCCGTCGGTCGACGGAGGAAATCCGGGACGGCGACGTGACGGCGCTCGACGACCTCGAGTTCGATCGGGTCGACGTCGGTCGAGGCGGCACCGGACGTGGCGACCGGGCTGCGGGACTCGGGGTGTTCCATCTCAGGCACCCTTTCGTTCGAGGCTGATGCGAGGATCGAGCAATCCGTAGAGCAGGTCGACGACGAGGTTGACGACGAGGTACACGAGCACCAGCATCGTGCTGACGCCGATCACGACCGGCCCGTTCTGTACACGGATCGCCCTGAAGACCTCGAAGCCGATCCCAGGGATGTTGAAGATCGCCTCGATCAACACCGCGCCGCCGAGCAGGTTGCCGAGGACGAGCCCCATCAACGACACGATCGGCACGAGCGAGTTGCGAAGGATGTGGCGCACGACGATGCGCCGGTGCGGAATGCCGCGTGCCTTCGCCGTGTCGACGTAATCCGCTGTGCGATTGTCGATCACGGCGGCACGCGTCAATCGGGCGACCTCGGGCACGGCGAACATGCCGAGCACGAATGCCGGCATGATGTAGTTGATCGGCCAACCCTCACGCACCCCTGACGTCGGCAGCCACCCGAGTTCGACACCCACGAGATACTGCAGGACGAACGCGATGACGAAGAAGGGGATGCCGAGGATCAGGGTCGTGAGCGACAGCACAAAAAGGTCGATCTTGCCGCCGGGTCGGATCCCGGCGAACGACCCGAGCGTGATGCCGATGACCCCGGCGACGAGCCAGGCGGAGAGGCCGAGCTTGAGGGTCACCGGCCATGCGCGCCCGACCTTCTCCGACACCTCCTTGCCTTCCAGATCCGTGCCGAGGTCACCGGTCACCAGGTCGGTCACGTACAGCCAGTACTGCGTCAGGAGCGGCTCGTCGAGGTTGTAGCGCTCGATGAGGACCGCCCTCACCGACGGAGACAACGGCGTGGTCGGCCCGGCGAGCGACTGGAGCGGGTCGCCCGGCAGCGCCCAGACCGTGAGGAAGATGATGAGGGTGGTCCCGATCAGGATCGGCACCATGCCCAATACCCGACGCAGTGTGTACCTGATCATGGTCTTCTCCTGTCGACGGCCTGGGCCCCGTTTCGCAACAGGTCAGTTCACCTGCACAGCGGAGAGCTTGACACCACCGAGTGCTTCGGAGATGACTCCGGACAGGTTCTCGGCGTAGACCAGTCCGCCCGCCGGGGCGAGGATCGGCGTGACCGGCATGTCGCCGAGCGCGACGCTCACCGCTTCCTGGGTGAGCCGGATCGTCTCGTCGCTGTCGGCGGCTGACGCCGCCTGGGCCATGAGATCGTTGAACTCGGCACTGTCGTACCCCGTCACGTTGAGGCCTGCACCAGGAAGCAGCGTCACCTCGGCCAAAGCGTAGAGATGGGGGAAGACCGCTCCGGCGTAGAGCAGCGTCGGACCGTCGAGGGTGCCAGCGAAGAGGCTGTCGTACAACAGGCCGATCTCCTGGGACTCGAACGTGACGTCCTCGATACCGAGATCGGTGCGCAACTGGTTCGAGATCGCTTCCACGATCGCCTCGTTCGTCGGGTCTTGGAACGTGTACAGCGTCAGCGGTCCGTCGAATCCGCCGGCCGCTTCGAGCTGCGCCGACGCGGCCTCGGGGTCGTAGCTGCAGGCGTCGCAGAAGTCGCCGCCACCGCCGATCATCGTCTCGGGCGCCAGCGCCGTCGACGGCGTCCCGAAGCCGCCGGTCAGCGCACTCACGATCGAATCACGGTCGATCGACCGGGAGATCGCCTGACGGACCTCGGGGTCGGCGAAACGCTCGTCGTCGATCGGGAACGCAAGGTAGATCATCGCCGGGAACGGCACGTCGACGATCGTGTCGGCGTAGGTCGTCGAGGCGTCCGCGAGGTCGGCGCCATCAGCGAGCATGACATCGATGGCACCGGCCTGGAAGTCGGTGTAGATGGACGCCGGGTCGGCGTAGAGCCGCAGGTCGACCGACTCGGCGAGAGCGACCTCACCGTTGTAGTCGTCGAAACGATTCAGACGCACGTCCTGATCACCGTCGGTGAAACCGCCTTCCTGCATCATGAACGGACCGTTGCCGATCGGGTTCGTGGCGAATGCCTCGAAGTCCTCGACCCCCTCAGGCAGTGGGGCGAACGCCGCCGAGGCGAGAAGGAACGGGAAGAGGGCGTTGGGCTCGTTCAGCGTCACGTTCAACGTGAAGTCGTCGGGGGCGGTGAGCCCCGACAGCGTGTCGGCCGTGGCCTCCTCACCCTCCGCGGGATTCATCGCCTCGTATCCCTCGATGATGTTCATCGATGCGTTGTTGTCGAAGGTGTTCTCCGGGGTGGCGACGGCGTTCCACGCGTCGACGAACGACTGGGCGGTGATGGGCGATCCGTCGTGGAAGGTCCAGCCCTCGCCGATCGTGATCGTCCATTCGCGCGAGTCCTCGGTATCGAGCGAGTCGGCGATCATGTTCTCCAGTTCACCGGTCTCGGCGGACACCTGGGTGAGCGGCGTCCACAAGGCGTAGTCGATGTTGCTCGCTCCCGAGTTGCCGGGAGCGAAGTTGCTGACGAAGAACGACGGGAGCCCGACCGAGTAGGAGCCGCCACCTCCCTCGCTCAACTCGGCGGGTTCGCTGCTGTCGCCGGCTCCCTCCGAGCTCTCGGCCTCGACGGCGGTCTCGGTCGGGCTCTCGGTCTCCGATGCATCTTCTGACCCACCGCACGATGCCGCGACCAGCGTCGCAACAATGGCAAGTGTGGCCGTCCGCTTCAGACGGTTCGATCTCGTGAACGTGGTCATGTTCCCCCTTGTAGTCGCCGAGCCGGAATGCGGTCCTGACTTCGGATCCGACGAACGGTACTCGCAGTACGGTTCGCTGTCCAGGAAGAGGTCATCGGAGTTTGTCGAGTTCATCGTTGCGAAACACCGCTGGCGCATTCTCTCGCAGTTGTCGATCGGTGCAATCCGCCGAATCGGCTACCCTCGGTATCAGCGAGACTCCTGTGCGCCGACGAGCCAGCGGCGGACGTTCTGACCCAACCGTTCGTCGGCGTAGCCACCCTCTTGCAGCACCACCAACGGAACCCCGAGGTTCGCCACGAGTGCGCCGCATCTGGCCAGTCCGTCAGCCGTGAGTTCGAGGTCGCTGATCGGGTCGGCGTGATGGGTGTCGACGCCGAGCGACACCACGACGACGCCAGGATCGAATGCTGCGATCCTCTCCAGTGCGTGTCCGAGGCGGGTGATGTACAGGTCGTCGCAGGCCCCGACGGGCAGCGACACGTTGTGGGTGGCTCCAGCACCTCTGCCGACACCGGTCTCGGAAGCAAACCCAGCGAAGTGTGGGTACGCCCGATGCGGGTCTCCGTGGAGCGACACGAACTGCACGTCGTCACGGTCGTAGAAGATCTGCTGCGTGCCGTTGCCGTGGTGGTAGTCGACGTCGAGCACGGTCACCTTCGAACCCGTCCGCTCGACGATGTCGTGTGCGACGATCGCTGCGTTGTTGAAGAAGCAGTAGCCGCCGTAGGCGGCACGAGGCGCATGATGCCCCGGCGGCCGGCACAAGCCGTAGGCGATCAGCTCACCATCGAGGACGGCGTCGGCGGCCCCGAGCGCGACGTCGACGGCCGAGCGGGCGGCATCATAGGTTCCGTTCGTGATGGGTGTGGTCGTCTCGAAACACCACCGACCGAGTTCGAGATCGATCGCGCGCACCCGAGGTGCCGGACCCATCCCCTCACGGAGTGCTGCGATCGAGAACATGTCAGCCACGACGTCGTCGGTGTCGGGGTGGACCTCCTGGTAGCGGTCCCACGCGCTGGCCAGGAAGTCGACGAGCCCCGAATCGTGAACGGCCGATATCGGCCCGATACCGTGCGGTGTCGGTCGGACGATCTCGAATCCGTCGTCGGCGTCGAGGACTGAGTGGATCATTTCCGCCCGCCCGGCGTGTTCGAACGGAACCTGGAATCGCGACGATTCGAATTCCTGCGACGGGTCGTGCAGGCGGTGGTCGGGTGAGAAATAGACCTTCACTGCGTCGGTCGTCCTCGGACCGAACCGCTCCGCTCCGATCTGCTCTGTCTCGATCTGCTGGCGACGGATCTGTCCGGGCGAGCGTCGATCACCCGGACTCGCTCTCCGAGTCGCCGGCGAACGCGTGCTGCACGTCGTCGTAGTAGGCATCGAGATCGGCTTGCACGACATCGCCATCCACATCGAGCTTCGCGTGAGCAGCGAGGATCGCTCCCGACGACGGTCGATCGTCGCCCGTCGGCCACGTCTCGGGATCCCATGCGCCGGCGCGCTTGAACGCTGCGCCGCAGTGCAGGTAGCACTCCTCGACATCGACGATGATGACCGTCTTGGGGGTGCGACCGCCGATCGCGCAGAACTCGGCGAGTTCACTGTCACGGGCGACGATCGCCGTTCCCCGCACCCGCAGCGTCTCGGTGACGCCCGGCACGATGAACAACATGCCCATCGTCGGATTCGTCATGAGGTTCGAGAACGAGTCCAGTCGGTTGTTCCCGGCCATGTCTCCGAAGGCGAGATGACGGGAGTCCACCACCTTGACGAATCCCGGCTCGCCGCCGCGCGGTGACGCATCCGAACGCGTGCCATCACCGGTCGCAAGCACGACCAGGGGCGAGGCGGCGATGAAACCGGCCGCAGCCTCGTCGACCACCGGAATCGCCTTGTCGAGCACGAGCGGCGCAGGATCTCGATACACGGACCGGAGACCGGCCACCTCGGAGATCACCGTGGATACGGGCGCAGAGTCACTCATTCGGAACCTCTCGATCGGGACCCTCGGCGAGGGTCGTTCGAGAGGAATGGTACTCAAGGTATGCGAGTTGCGCCAGGGGTCGCGTCGACGAGATGTGCGAGCGCGACCGCAGCGTCGGCGAACTTATTCGGCGCCGACTCCGACGGGTCGTTGAACACGCGCTGCGACAGGCCCTGCATCAGCGCAGCGAACGCCGATGCGAACGCTTCGGCACCCCCATCGGTGACTACGTGACCGGCCGGCGACGTGGCGCCGGAGAAGATCGCCGCCAACTCGTCGACGTGCTCGCGCATTCGGGCCGCTTGCGCATCGAACAGTTCGGGGTCGCGCAGTGTGATCGACGACACTTCGAGCGCAAACGAATGCGCCCACATCGGAACCCGCATCCCACTCAGTCGCCCCCATTCGTCAGCGATCCGTCTCGCCTGCTCCTGCAGGCTCAGCCCGTCTTCGAGAACGTGAGCGATCGACGGCCAGGCCAACTCAGCCGCCCCTTCCTCGATCAACGCGCGCAGCAACTGTCTCTTGCCACCGAAGATCGAGTAGATGGCCCCCTTCGTCAGCCCGACCTGGGCTGCTACCGAATCCAGCAGCGTCTCGCGATATCCATCGCGAATCATCAGATCCCGGGCAGCGGCGATGAGGGCCGCCCGGTTACCGGCCTTCTTCTCGGCTCGACGCGTCTGCTTCGGTTCGTTCGTCTCCGCCATCGCTGACCAGTCTGGCCGATGTCGGAGAGAATCGCCCCGGCCCGCTCGCCCGAGCCGATCCATCGACGAGCTTCGCCGCCACGACGTCGAGTAGTCTCGTACCGTGAGTATCAATTCTGATCGCGGTTCCGAGAGCACCGGAACGACAGCGGCGTCAGCGAGCCGGGCAGTCGGACTCGATGACATCCGCCTCGAGCTCGACACCGTCCCGTCCTTCGACACCTTCCCCCATGTCGACGATCTGAGCAGCCGACTCCACGAACTCGCACGACGCAACCCGGAACGATGCCGGATCGATGCGATCGGCCGATCTGCCTCAGGTGAGCGGATCGAACGGCTCACGATCGACGGTGGACCACGCTCCGCGATCGTGGTGGGTTTCCCTCACCCGAACGAGCCGGTCGGTGGGCTGACCGCGCTCCACCTCGCACAGCGGGTGCTCGACGACGTCGAACTTCGAGACCGGCTCGGCCTCACGTGGCACGTCGTGGCGTGCGTCGACCCGGATGGCGCCCGCCTGAACGAGACCTGGTTCTCGAATCCTGCGTCGCGGGACTCCTACAATGCCGGCTTCTATCGACCACCCGGACGGTTGCAGGTCGAATGGACGTTCCCGTTCCACCATGGCGACATCCAAATCGATGCGCCGATCCCCGAGACGCAGGCGCTGATGGGGTTGATCGACGAGGTCGAACCCGATCTGCTGGTGTCTCTGCACAACTCCGAGTGTGGTGGCGTCTACTTCTACCTGTCGCGTCCAGAACCGAACCTCTATGACGTGTTCGCTGAGATTCCCGAGGCGGTCGGATTGGTGCTCGACGTGGGCGAACCCGAGGCACCGTGGATCCCACTGCTTGCACCGGGCGTCTTCGAGTCGCGCCCGATGGAGGAGATCGTCGACGGCATCATCGCATCGGGTGGCCGCACCGACCTCCTCGCCGGCACATCGAGCACCGACTACGCCCGACGTTTCGACACGCTGACTCTCGTGTGCGAGGTTCCGCAGTGGATCGACGACCAGGCGTGCAGCGAAGAACCGGGCACCGAGCGGTACGACGAACTTCTGACCACGCAGGCGACCCGCTACGGGCAGGCGGTCACCGAACTCCGGGCGATCCTCGACGCTGCAGGCGGCGACATCGTCGACTCGCCCTTCCTGGTCGCCGTCGTCGAGTTCCTCGACGACATGGAGAGCGTCGCTGAGGGCTCGGCAGGCAGGTCCGAGGAGCCGGAGAACGCCCGAACCGCATCCGTCGCCGAGGAATTCTCGGTTCGCGAGGCGGTCGATGCATACCGGGGCAGGCTCATCGGGATGCTCGTGCGAGCTCTATCGACCACGATCGAATCCGGCATCATGACGGCAGGGGTAACAGAAGCTCACGAACGGGCCGAGACGTTACGCACGACGTGGCTCGCGGAAAGCACGGCCCGATCACACGAACGCGCTGCGCCGATCGAAGCGCTGGTCGCCGCGCAGTATGGAGCCATCCTCTCCTCCGCACTCCTCCTTCGAGGCGAGAACTGACGCATCGTTCCCGCTGGCGCTGGGAGTGCGGTGGCCCGTTCGACCTTGTTCTTCGTCGGGACGTAGTCGGTGGTGGTGTTGCTCATGGCTTCGACTCCTGTTGTGTCGGTGTGATCTGCCGATTCACCGTTCGACGGTGAGTGTGGTTCCTTCGATGGTCGTGATGGTGAGGGTGGTGTCGTCGGAGATCTCGAAGGTGGCGCCGTCGGTGCGCACCGAACCGATGATCGCGACCACTGCGGTCTCCTGAGCGGTTCGCTCCGTGTCGCAGGCCATCAACGTCATCGCCGGCTCCGAATCGATCGACAGTGCGTCACCGTCGATGCCGTACGACGCCGACAACGTGTTGCAGCCGGTGTCGAGCGACATCGTGTCGTCATCGCCAAATGTGATGGTGGCGGGAGCGTCGGCCAGCGGCTCGATCCCATCGATGTCGGTGATGGTCCACTCCCCGACCAATGGTGATGACGCCACATCGGTGTCGACCCCTGTCGCACCGTCACCGGCTCGCACGAGCATCACCATTCCCAGATCGACCTCTCCCTGGACGGTGTCGATGATGTTCGCTGTGTCGGTGGTCCACTGCAGTCCCCCATCGGGGCCGGTGATCGTTGCCCGCAGCGAGTACGTCCCACGCTCGTCGAGATCAGAAGTGTCGGCCGAGAGTTCGAACGGGATGGGGACTTGCGAAGGGCGAATCGGCCTCAACCGCCACCACCACCACCACCACCACCACCGTCATCGTCCATCAGCCCAAATCGTTGCGGCCTGTGCACTGTCAACGTAGGGAACCAAGTCGATCTCGACCGCCGAGTCAGAGCACCGGTGACCCACTGGTCGACCGCCATCCGATCGCACCATGAAGTGCTCGCATCGCGGGCAAATCCACGGCTGCGCTTTGCTCGCCTCCACGCTCACCTCGGCACGCCAGTCTGTCCGGATCTCGCTACCGTCCGCAGGTCATCACCGAGCCTGCGCAGCAGACTGCGTTGTTGCAGAAGTTCCTCGAGCGTCTCGATGAGTTGCTCACGATCGACGCCGACCTTCGACTTCGGCGCGGCCATCGCAGCGGACCTCAGCAACGCAGTCAGCTCGTGGTCCGGAATGCTCATCATCCAGCACTCTACGAACGCGTGTTCGTGTCCGGCAACTCGACATTCTGCGATCGTCACGGCTCGGCTGCCTGACGTCCAGAGTCAGTGCTGTCGGCTCTGCGATCAATCCCGCGCCGAGGGCCAGTCGCTTCCCGCACTCTCGCCTGCGACCATCCGAGGATCTCGGCAGTCTGAACAACGCTCGTCGCATCGACCAACTGACCGGCCGCCGTGTCCTGCTCCACCACGAGTGTCGCGATGTCGGCGCGCAATGCCTCGATCCGTCGCTCCCGCGTGAAGAAGTCGTTGATCGCTGCGAGTTGAGCGTCGTATCGCTGCTTCACGCGATCGCGTGCTTCTCGTTCTGCTGGCGTCTCACTTCGTCTCGGCATTCTCGTTCTCCTGTCGTCGAGCCAGCCGACTCCGAACGTCGACGGTCACTCGACACCCAACAGGCCCACGAACCGGCCGACCGTTTCAACGAACGCTGCGACCAGCGTCAATGCGCACGCCATGCCGAACGGCCGAACCGACCCAGAACCCTCCCCCGCCCGCAATTTCTCGTCGCAATTTCTCGTCGCACAGATGCACCAGGGGTGCTGCACCGGCGCTTCGGCGCCGAACTTTGTTGAAACGATCAGCGCGAATCGGGGTCTGTTGGGGCTGTCATGTTGTCGCTATGGAAGCTCCGTGTGGGTGCCGAGGAGTACTACCTCGGCCAGGTCGCCGACGGCATCGACGACTACTACTCCGGCGCCGGCGAAACTCGTGGCCGCTGGCTCGGACTCGCCAACCACGCCCTCGATCTTGACGACGAGGTCACCGGTGATCAGCTTCGAGCCGTCCTTGCTGGCCTCAACCCCGGGACCGGGCTGACCCCGAACGGTGACCAGGTCAAGTCGTGGAAGAACCGTGTCCCTGGTTTCGACCTGACGTTCTCGGCTCCGAAGTCGGTGAGTGTGCTCTATGCACTTGGGGATCCGCTCGTGCGTGCCGAGGTCGTCGAGGCCACCAACATCGCCGTCGAAGAAGCGGTCCGTTGGCTCGAACGAGAAGCCTGTTTCGTCCGTCGCGGGTCGAACAATCGTGAGTCGAAGGCGGCTCCGTTCGAGCAGTTCGGTACGCGACGACTCCCTGGTGTCGGGTTCATCGCTGCGGGGTTCCGGCACCGAACGAGCCGTGCTGGCGACCCGCATCTGCACACCCATGTCCTCGTTGCGAACCTGACTCGCGGGCCCGACGGCAAGTGGTCCGCACTCGACGGCCAAGCCCTCTACCGCTCGAAGCTGGCCGCCGGAGCGATGTACCAGAGCGTACTGCGCAACGAGTTGTCTCGCCGTCTCGGCGTCGAGTGGAACACGGTCAACAACCACGTTGCCGACATTGCGGGCATCCCCCGTCGGGTCGTCAAGCACTTCTCGAAGCGACGCACCGAGATCGAAGACGAACTCGCCCGACTCGGAGTCGTTGGCCCCGACGCTGCCCGCGACGCAATGCTCGCCACCCGCACGAAGAAGCTCGACATTGACCACGACACGCTCGACGAGCACTGGCGAACCGATGCCGAAACAGTCGACTACTCCCCCGCCGACATCACCAGGCTGCTCGCCCACGCCAGCCCGCTCGATCCTCAACAACCACTCACCGCCGACACCAGAATCGCGGTTCGCGCCATCGATACCGAGACGGGCGAGCGCATCGAACGGACTCCCACGCTCGACGAGTTCGTCGCAACGGTTGCCTGCAGTCTGCCCGAAACTGATGCTGTCGTGAGCCGACACGACGTCCAGAACGCCGTCGCCTCGCAGCTCTCGAAGCACGGCAACACCAGGCTCGTCGAGCGCCTCACTGACACCGTTCTTTCATCTCCAGAACTCGTTCCGCTGCCGATCGAGAACGGAGCCGACGCCGGATGGGAACAGCGGTGGACGACACAACGTCTCCTCGACATCGAGGCCGACCTCACCACGATGTTCGCCCCTCACCCCACCCCCCGGCACGCGATCGACCCGGCCTTCGTCGACTCGATGCTCAACATCATCGACCGACCACTCGGACTCGACCAGGCCGACACGATCCGGCGCGTCTGCACCCAAGGCTTGCCGATCGAAGTGGTCGTCGGTCGTGCCGGGACCGGCAAGACCTACACAATGAACACTGTCCGCCAGGTCTTCGAAGCCGCCGGCCACCGGATGATCGGCGTCGCACCATCAGCGCAAGCCGCACGCGAACTCGGCGACGGTGCCGGAATCGACGCCTACACCGTTCCACGATTCCGAAACTCCTGTCTCGACACACTGTCGACGAGTGACGTGATCGTGATCGACGAAGCCGCAATGACCGGCACACTCGACCTCTGGAACGTTTGCAACGACGCCCGCAAAGTCGGAGCCAAAGTCATCCTCGTCGGCGACCACCACCAACTCCCCGAAGTCAATGCAGGCGGCGGCTTCGCTGCTGCTCTCGACGCACTCGGCGACCAGGCAGCGCACCTCACGATCAACCGGCGACAGCGCCACGAATGGGAACACCACGCCCTCGACCACCTCCGAAACGGCGACATCACCACCGCATGGAAGACCTACGTCGACCACGACCGAGTGACCCTCACCGACACCAGCGAACACCTCCACCGGCGCGCCGTCAACGACTGGTGGGCGGCACACAACTCAGGGTCGAACGCACACCTCCTTGCCGGCACCCGCTCCGAAGCGAGAGCCCTCAACGCCCTCGCCCGACAACACGCCGCCACAATTGGCACCCTCACCGGACCCCCGCTCCAGGTTCACGACGACGAGTTCCAGGTCGGCGATCGCATCGTTCTGCGACGCAACGACGTCGGGCACTACGACCTCGACAGTCACCGCCGCTGCCGAGTCGACAACGGGATGATCGGCACCATCGACGCCATCAACCCCAACACTGAAGAGATTGACCTGCGCCTCGGCAACCAGCGACGCATCCGGCTCACCGGCGCCTACGTCCGAGCCGGCCACATCGACCACGGATACGCCACCACCATCCACAAGGCCCAAGGCATGACCTGCGACGACATCTTCGTCGTCGGACCGGCTGGTCTCTACCGAGAAGCCGGCTACGTCGCCCTCTCCCGCGCCCGCAACACCGCCCGCCTCTACGCCACCACCAACGACGCAGCCACCATCGGCGAACGGGACTGTCAGATCGTTGGTGTAACTGACCTGGCTCATGGTTGTTGTTGGGATCTTAGGGCCTTAGAAGAGGCGGCCTTCGAAGGTGATGGCGAAGGCGTTGAGGGCGGGCTTCCAGCGGTTCATCCAGCGTTCCTGGCCGGTGCCTTTCGGGTCGAGCGACCGCACGACCATGTAGAGGCATTTGAGCGCTGCTTGCTCGTTGGGGAAGTGACCGCGTGCCCTCGTTGCTCGCCGGAACCGGGCGTTCAACGACTCGATCGCGTTCGTCGAGTAGATGACCCGGCGGATCTCCGGTGAGTAGTCGAGGAACGGCACGAACTCGGCCCACGCGTTCTTCCAGAGCGACTGGATCGCCGGGTAGCGGTTGCCCCAGATGGTGTGGAACTCGTCCAATCTCGCTGCGGCGTCGGCTTCGTTGACGGCGGTGTAGACGGGTCGCAGATCGCGTGCCATCTTGTCCCAGTCGGCGCGGCTGGCGAGGCGGAAGGTGTTGCGGATCAGGTGCAGCACACAGGTCTGCACGATCGCCAACGGCCAGGTCGCCTCGATCGACTCGGGCAGGCCTTTGAGTCCGTCGCACACGACGATGCAGGCGTCTTCGACGCCGCGGTTCTTGATCTCGGTGAGCACCTGCAACCAGTACTTGGCGCCCTCGCCACCGGTGCCGACCCAGAGGCCGAGGATGTCGCGTTGACCGTCAACGGTGACACCGATCGCCGCGTACACGGGCCGGTTGGCGACTTGACCGTCGCGGATCTTCACGACGATCGCATCGATGAAGATGACCGGATAGACGCGGTCGAGCGGCCGGTTCTGCCACTCGGCCAACTCGCCCAGGACCCGGTCGGTGATCTTCGAGATCGTCTCGCGGGAGATGTTCGTCGAGTACACCTCGGCCAGATGGGCTTCGACCTCACCAGTCGTCAAACCCTTCGCCGTCAAGGAGATGACCATCGAGTCGACCCCGTCGAGCCGGCGCTGGTTCTTGCGCACCGTTTCAGGCTCGAAGCTGCCGTCACGATCGCGTGGCACCTCCAGCTCGATCGGGCCGATCTCGGTGATCACCGTCTTCGAACGTGTCCCGTTGCGACTGTTGCCACCGTTGCGGCCCTCGACGGCGTGTTTCGGATAGCCGAGATGTTCTTCCATCTCGACCTCGAGACCCGTCTCGAGGACCTGCTTCGTGAGATCGCTCAGCAGCCCGCCGGGGCCGACGAGATTCCGCCCGTCCGATCGTGCCTGGTCGACGAGCTGCTCGGCAAGCGACCGATCTGGCCGCTCCTCGCTTGTCTCATCCGACGGTGTCACCACCGCCACATCATGGTCTGTCATCGTTGTCTGTCCTTCCGGCCAAGCGAGTCGCTCAGCGTTTCAGGCCAGACCAGTTACACCGCGGATCTGACAGTCCCCTCGGCGCAGCACTTCGTTCTCCTGCTCGAGGAGCCGAATGCGCTTGTTCGCTTCGCGTAGCTCGGCGTTGTCGGCTGTGGTCTTGCCGGGCTTGGTGCCGGCGTCGACAGCGGACTGGGAGAGCCAGTTCGACAGGGTCATCGGGTGGATCCCGAAGTCCTTCGCGATCTGCTCCAACGTCACCCCCTCTTCGCGGTTCTGGGCGACTCTCACGACATCGTCGCGGAACTCCTTCGGGTAAGGCTTCGGCATAGCAACATCCTTCCAGGCCCGCCTCGAGGGCAAGCCAGATCAGATGTCACCGAACCGTGCAGCAGACCCGGGCGGTGCGTTCGATACGGGCAAGGCCGTCCAGCAGATCAAAGAGAAGTCCCGAAAGTACGAAGAGGTGGCAGGCGCTTCGGGCTGTTCACTCGCGGTGGTGTTGGCAGCCGAGCCGAGTGAACCGCTCGATCTCGATCTGCTTCGATCGACTCTCCGTGGAGAACAATCCGTCTCGATCGCGATCCCGACCGCGCCAACGGATCCCCTGCTGGCCGACTGGTCGACGACGCTGCACAACAATCACGTACCGCCAACCTTCGGCTCGGCGCTGTCGGCGATCGGCTGGGTCGATACCCGAGACGCCAATGCCGTCATTATTATGTCGCTCTTCTGCTCTGTCCGTGGGTGAGTTGAGGGCCTATCCGCGGGTGCACCCCGCCTGATTCCTAGGTTTCGCGCTGTCGAAGGCTCGAAACTGAAAGGACGGCAGACGGGGTGCTGAACACCAAGGTATGGGAGAAGGCGTGCGGGTTGACGCGCACGGTCGTGGAAGGGGTCCGTGTCGACGACACCGATGGATCGATCGTGGTGTCGGCACGACCTGATGCGAGGGCTCGTGGCCGCTGCGGACACTGCCATCGACGTTCGCCTCGCTACGACCGTGGTGATGGTCGTCGGCGGTGGCGGGCGTTGGACGCCGGCACGACGAAGGTGTTCATCGAAGCCGACGCACCCCGGGTGCGTTGCCGCACGCACGGACCGACGGTGGTGGCAGTGCCGTGGGCTCGTCATGGGGTCGGCCACACCCGCGACTTCGACGACTTGGCGGCGTGGCTGGCGGTGCGCACCTCGAAGTCCGCGACGTGTGAGTTGTTGCGGGTGGCGTGGCGCACCATCGGTGCGATCGTCACGCGGGTCAATGCAGATGTCGAGGCGCGTGTTGATCGTCTCGACGGGTTGCGACGGATCGGGATCGATGAGATCTCCTACAAGCGCGGACACCGCTACCTGATCGTCGTGGTCGATCACGACACCGGCCATCTGGTGTGGGTCGGCCCTGGCCGCACCGACGCCGACTTGGAGGTGTTCTTCGACGAACTCGGCAACGAACGCGCTGCGGAGTTGACCCACATCTCTGCGGACATGGCGGGCTGGATCGCCCGCGTCGTCGCCAAGCGAGCCCCGAACGCCGTGCGCTGCGCCGATGCGTTTCACGTCGTCGCGTGGGCCATCGAAGCGCTCGACGTCGAGCGTCGCCGAGCCTGGAACCAGGCATCGGGACGAAACGCGATCACGACCGTCATGTCCCAGCGAGGACGCGCACGAGGCACCTCGCTCGGCATCGCACGCGCCCGCTACGCGCTCTGGAAGAACCCCGGCGATCTCACCGAGAACCAACGCGCCCAGCTCGACTGGATCGCCAAGATCGACCCTCGGCTCCATCGCGCTTACCTGCTCAAGGAAGGACTGCGGTTCGTGTTTGCCGTCAAGGGTGACGCCGGCAAGCACGCGCTCGACAGGTGGTTGTCGTGGGCGCGCCGGTCGCGAATGCCGGCCTTCGTCGAACTCGCCCGCAAGATCGTGAAGCACCGAGTGGCGATCGATCACGCCCTCGACTCCGGGCTCTCCAACGCCCTGATCGAGTCGACCAACACCAAGATTCGGCTCCTCACCCGCATCGCGTTCGGCTTCCACGGACCCGAACCCCTCATCGCCCTCGCCCTGCTCGCGCTTGGCAGCCACCCACCCGCCCTCCCAGGCCGAACCTGACCCACGGATACAGCAGAAGAGCGTATTATGTTCGATCTTCCGGGGGCGAACGTTGCCTTCCCCCGGCTCGACACTCCGCGCCTGAGGCACGAGGACGTATTCAAGCCCTGATCCCATCGTCCTGGCGAACGCTCTATCGCTCGGGTCTCCCCGATTCTCGACACCAGTCCTCGAGCGCGTCCATGAGCGCCGTTGCGACCGTCAGTGTCCGACCATCCATAGAACCGAGGTGCTCGACCGCTTCGACGAGTTGAAGTATCGACATGCCGATGGTGTCGCTGACGACCAAATCGCCCCACGCCTTCGAGTCGTTGTGCTCCGCCGACGCCAGAGCGACCCAGTCTTCGATCGCTTCTGCGAGCGCCGCTTCGATGGTGATCGGTTGCTCGAGCCAATACACGGTTCCGACGAAGAGATCGAGGCTCCGGAGTAGTCCGTCGTCGTTGATGTCGCTCATGTGATCGAGTGTTCCGGTGTGGGCGTCGGAGCGGCAACAGAGTCGAGGCCGTACCACTCGTCGAGGATGGCTTGGGTCGATGCGTAGTCGTCGATCTCGGCAACAGCGCTCGCGGCGACTGGCAACGAGGTGGGGAGGTAGGCGTCCCAGCCGCCCGGAGGGTTCGGCCATGTCCGCCGCAGCACCGCGGTCGCAGCGTCCGTGTCGCCCGGGTGCATCGAGACCGCGATCTCGAACGCGGCGGTCGGGTCCGGTCTGCTGTTCGCGCAGAGGCGAAGCACTTCATCGCATTCGATACCGAGGCCGTAGGCGAGAGCTGCGACTCGGGCCGGCTCTGCGGTGCGATAGGTCTGCACGATGAGGTCGTGGTTCGCCCGGTCCTCGGCTCGCACGATTCGAGACCCTGCGCGCACTGCGGGCTCGTCGCCGAATGCAACGGCGATCGCATCGGACGGCCACAACTCCGGCTGCTCTGCGTCGTGTGGCATCGGTGTTGCGAGTGCTGTTCGAATCAGCGAGTCGTCGATGCCGAGGTGTCGAAGCACTCGCACGGTCTGGCCTGCGGTGATACCCGCCTCTGCCATCAGCACAGCTGCTTCGCCTGCGCTTTCCGGTTCGTAGACGATGGCCATGAGCCGGCGAGCGGGTTCCGGTTCGAGACGGTTCTTGACGGCCAGCACGAACTCGGCGTCGGTCATTGTTGTTGGGTCGAGCCCGGGACGAGCAGCACGTTCGGACGGCATCCCAGTGAGCGCCAGTGTCGGCTGTTCGACCGTCTCGACCGCTGTCGGATCGGCCGCCTGTGGCGTGGCCGACTCGTGCGAGTCGGCGGTTCTCAGCTCGGTGACGTTGTCGGCGACGTGGGGTGCTGCGTGGTCGAGGGCGTCGGGTGTGAGTTCGACGCCCAGGTCGGTTTCGAGGATGTCGACAAGACGCTTGGTTGTCGTGAGTACCGCTTCGGCCGTGGACCGGATGAGTTCGACGTCACCACCAGCCCAACCGGTGACATACGGAATCGAGTAGCTCTGCGAGTCGAGGCCGATCGTCTGCGATAGCAGATAGGCGACGGACTCGGCTTCGACCTCTTTGGTGTCGCGCTCGGCACCGAGTCGGTGTTCGTGTCCGAGTTGCACGTGGGCCCACTCGTGCAGCAACGTCTTGATTCGTTGCGGTGGTTCGAGGTCGTCGGCGACCTTGACTGATCGCTCGCCCCAGGTCGTCATGCCGTTCCACGTCTCGACGGGGGTTCGTGAGTGCAGGGTGACGGTGTAGCCGTCGTCTTCGAGTTGGCCGACTACTGCGGCCCACACGTGCTGCCACCGATTGTCACCGGTGAGGAGTTCGGGCATCTGCGGTTCGGGGATCGCCGGTGGCGACACGAGCTGGCCCTGGTGGAACACCTTGACGGTGCGGAACCCTCGGAGTCGCTTTCGGCTGGTCTCCTCGCCTGTGTCGTCGTCGACTTCGACGGACTTCGAGATCATCGGCGCCAGGATCACGAGACCTTTCTGGCCTTTCGCCACCTGGCAGTTCCCTCCATCGGTCGCTAAGATGCGGGTCCAGTTCCGATACGAGGCGACGTAGCCCTGGGCGCCCTGGAGCGCGAGCAACATTTGGTTCTGTGGCGAGTAGCGATGAAATGCACGTGCCGCTTGGAGATACGCGAGCCACTCATCGGTCGAGGTCATGGCGCCGACTTGGTCGGTCAACTGGCTGTGGAGTTCGTCGATCACGGCGGCGTGATCGACTCGTTGCCGCTTCATGACGCCACCTCGACGGGCACGGCGTCGTCGGCGAAGAGCGTTGCTTGCTCGCCGGGGCCGACGGTCGCGACAACTTGCGCAGTTCGTTCAGGGGTCGGTGTCCACGGACCCGAGCCGACGGGCGTCGTCGACCGTTCCGGTGTCGGTGGTCCCATGTCAGCGAGTCGCTTGATTCGCCACCACTCGCGACCTTGGACGTGAGCGGGCGGCAGGTTCGAGTGGATCAACAGCGCGGACCCGTACTTGGGGAGGCGAGCCAGGAAGTACGGGACGAGCGGCTCGCGGTTCTGTTGGCCTGAGATCGATCGTCGCCCACCGCCGAGGTCGTTGGACCATGAGCGTCGCTCGATCTCTTCGTCGCCGACGATCTTGGACACGTATCCGAGGGTCGAGTCGTCCGACGCTCCGGGGAAGAACAGCTTGGTCGCGTGGTTGGTGAGCAAGATGTCGGCGCGTTTGCCGTACGCCTCGTGGATCTGGGCGAGTGACTGCCACACCGTCACGAGCTGGATACCAATGCCCGCACACGTCGACGACACTTCGGGGAGCCACGACAGCGGGATGTTGCCGGCCTCGTCGATCAACATCAGCAGCGGCGCCGGGAATGGGCGGCCCTGCATGTCCCACTCGTAGGCCTGCGACTTCAGGTCCGAGAGCAGTCCGGCGAGCACCGGAGCGAGACGTTTGTAGTCATCGAGACTCACCAGCAGATACAGGGTGTTGGCGCCCTCGCCTTCGGGGCCGGTGTCCAGCAGCCAGTCGAGGTCGATCCACTCCCCCTTGCCGTCGGTGAGATCAGTTGCGGCGGCGACGTTCGGGTCTAGCCACGGGTCGCACACTGTCTGGGCTGTTGCGTACACGGATGCGATGATCCGGTCGTCGGGCTTGTTCCAGATCGATCGCAGATGCCGAATGCCTGAGTCGGCTGCCTCCTTCGTTGCCGGGTTCTGGAACGCAGCGTTCAACCGGTCGAGTGGCGGGCACGGCTTTTCCTTCTTCTTGCCGGTCGCCGTGTCGGAGGCGTTCGGGTCGGGTCGGGTCATGTCGTAGACCCACTTGGCGACCTCGCGCATCGATGGCCGCGCCGACAACGCGGCGGCACCGAGGAGGCCGGTGAAGAGCAACTTGCCCTGTGTCGTCCAGAAGTCCATGCCGCCGTCGACGCCGGCCTTCGGCGTCCATGACGACATCGCTTCGCCGGCTTTCTTGGCTCCCGTGGCGGTGTGTGCCGATCGCAGCGGCGACCACTTCGCGATCTCGGTCTCCTTGATCTGGACTGCGCCTCGGTTCTGCTTGAGGAAGCCGCCGGGGTCGAACACTCGGACGCTGCCCACGTTGCGGCGACGGGTGATCGTGGCGTCCATCAGATCGCGTTTGACGCTGAGCACGATCGCCGGGCCCCTCCAGTCGAGCAGCCCGGGGATCGCGCACTGTGATGTTTTGCCGCATCGAGTCGATCCCGCAATCGCGATCGAGGTGACATCTCCCTGCTGACCTGATCGCAGCTCCCCCGTCACCCGAGCGATCAGTTTCCTGAGACCGGTGTGTTGTGATGTCGCCCAGCGGCGGTTCTCGGTTGCGAGGAGCCACTTCCCCCAGACCCCGAGCACAAATCGACCAGGAACGGGCTCTCGAATCATTAACGGCCGAAGTTCTCGTCGAGTCGCGAAACGGGCATGCGCTTCGACGCCGAGCCGGCGACGACCCGATGAGAACGATCGCCACAGCAACCGGAACCCGACGACGATTGCTCCCAACAGAACAACGGCCAGCAAGGTCGCTGTCCAATAGACCACCGGACCTGCAATCAATGGCCCAACTTCGGCGGGCCACGCAGCCGCCGGATCGCCAGGAGTCTTGAACAACGACGGGATCGCACGAAGGGCGTCACCGAGCCCGACCGGCGGCACGCCGCTGCCGACCGCAATCGCCGCCACCGTCGCACCGATCCAGACCGCAACGGAGCCTGCCATTGCAGCTGCGAGCAGCGAGAGCAGCACGGTCTCGATTGGCGACATCGATCCGGACGAAGCGGAGGACACAGACGCTTGGGAACTCATGGCAGCGATGAAGCCGAACATCGTTCACGCCAACCCTCACAGTGCGAGAAATTCTCTGAGAAAGTTGCGCCCAATACACACGCCAACGCGCATTCTCCCTGCTCAACACACATTCGTCACGACGGTGGCCGATCTCGACACAGCGGGTCGCTGTGAGGGTTGCAGTGATGGTGAAAGTTCATCGTGGCAGTCGAACCCATCCACCCACCTCCACCAGGAGTTCGAGCCATGGCCATCCACCACCCGCACAACCACCCCATCCACGAACAACTCGACCGGCAGTACCACCGCTGTCTCGCACCCACCCGCCACTCCCGCATCAAGCAACGCTGGTTCACCGAGCCGGCCCTCGCCGGTCTCGGAATCGATGAGATCCTCGACATCTGCGCCACGCCCACAGCCGCTCAGAACCCGATCGTCCGGTCACTCATCGCCCGCCACCAGGACGACGACACCGACGCCACCACCATCTTGCTGATCGCTCTGCTCCCCTCGCTCACACGAATCGAGTCGACGTTCACGCCACGCCAGCGCAGAGACGACGCCTACTCAGCGCTTTGGGCCGCCGCCGGGCACCTCCTCGCGACCATCGATCCCCAACACGAGCCCGTCTCGGCAAACGGCTGCCCACGAGCGCTCATCTCCCACCTCGCCACCCGCCTGCGGTCCAGCAAGCGAGCCCTCGAACCCGAACACCGCAACCTCTGTCGCCGATACCAACGTGACGGCCTTCCCGTCGTCGTCAGTCTCGACGCGAGCCACATCGACCCCGCCGCCCAGGACTTCGTGTCACAAGTGTTCGCCCGACTCGAACTCGAACGAAGCTTGCCTGGAGACGTCGGTGGTTGATCGTCGACACCGGCCAGATCTCTCGCCACCAATGGAACCAACTACTCAAGCATCGCCTCGGCGATGTCCCTCGCAGCAACGCACTCCGCATCAACGCTCACCGAACGACTGAAGCGCCCCGGGTTTGGTAGAGGCCGGGGTTATTGAGTCCCGGCCGGGTTGGCGGGGACGATTTGACTGTAGTGGGCGGTCTCGAATGCGGTCGGGGTGGTGAAGCCGGGGCCGGGTTCGATCTCGCCGTGGAGACGTCGGTGGTTGAACCAGTCGACGTAGGTGAGGGTGGCGAACTCGACATCGTCGAGACCGCGCCAGGGACCCTGCTTGTAGATCAGCTCCCACTTGTAGAGCCCGTTGAACGACTCGACGAGGGCATTGTCGTAGCTGTCGCCCTTGGAGCCGACCGACGCGACGATGGTGTTGTCGGCGAGGCGGTCGGAGTAGCGAACGGACAAATATTGGACTCCGCGGTCGCTGTGATGGATCAGCTCCGACAGGTCCGCGCCCTGGCGTTTCCGGTTGAACACGGCCATCTCGAGAGCGTCGATCGCCAGATCCGACTTGAGTGATCGGCTGGCCTGCCACCCGACGACCATGCGGGAGAACACGTCGACGATGAACGCGACGTAGACCCAGCCCGAGTGCGTTTTGACGTAGGTCAAGTCCGCCACCCAGAGCCGGTTCGGTGCCGGCGCTACGAACTTGCGATCCACCAGATCCGCCGGCCGATCGAGTGCATCGTCGCCTTCGGTGGTGCGGATCCACACCCGTCCCCGCCGGCAGCCCTGCAAGCCCATGTCGCGCATCAGGCGCTCGACGGTGCAGCGAGCGACTCGGACCTCGTCTTTGTTCAGTTGGTCCCAGATCTTGTCGGCGCCGTAGACCGCAAGGTTCTCCTCCCACACCCGCAGGATCTGCGGGCGCAGCTCCGCATCACGAACCGCACGTGCCGACAGCGGGCGCTTCTTGGCGGCGTGATACGTCGACGGGGCGATCCCAACCGTGTTGGCGATCGACTCGATACCCCACCGCAACTGTCCGCTGCGGTTGTTCTTGTGTTCGTCGATGAACCGGATCACTTCGTTGATCGGCGGTCGAGTTCCGCCCCGAAGAAATGCGCCGCCGCCTTCAAGATGTCGTTGGCGCGCTTCAGCTCAGCGTTCTCGCGCTTCAGGCGTTTCAGCTCCGCGAGCTCGTCGGTGGTGGCGCCGGGCCGGCGACCGGTGTCGGTCTCAGCTCGTCGGACCCACAGCCGGACCGTCTCGGCCTTCGGGCCCAGCTTCTCGGCGACCGAACAGATCGCCTCCCACTGGGATCCGTACTCGTGCTCGTGATCGAGCACCATCCGAACGGCACGCTCGCGCAGCTCGTCGGGATACTTGCTTGGCATCACTCCATCCTCTCAAGGAACAGAGCCTCCACGAATCCCGGGGCGCTTCAACCCGGCGATCCAGTCGCTCTGGAAGAACGCGTGGGCCGAGTTCGTGCCGTTCCTCGACTACTCACCGGAGATCCGCCGGGTCATCTACTCGACGAACGCGATCGAGTCGTTGAACGCCCGGTTCCGGCGAGCAACGAGGGCACGCGGTCACTTCCCCAACGAGCAAGCAGCGCTCAAATGCCTCTACATGGTCGTGCGGTCGCTCGACCCGAAAGGCACCGGCCAGGAACGCTGGATGAACCGCTGGAAGCCCGCCCTCAACGCCTTCGCCATCACCTTCGAAGGCCGCCTCTTCTAAGGCCCTAAGATCCCAACAACAACCATGAGCCAGGTCAGTTACACCAACGATCTGACAGTCCCCGCTCGTCGACCTGAACCGGAACCTGTCAAGCCGTTTGAGACATTTCTAGTTTGAGTGGATGAGGGCCTCGCGTTGGGGTTCGTTGATCCAGGCGACAGCTGGGAGTTTCGGGGGTTCGGGCCGGCGGTGACGGAATCGGGCCGGGTTTGAGGCGTAGGCAGCGTCGAGGGTGACCGACCGCTGCTCGCGGATCTGGTCGGCGGTGCCGTAGTGAACCGAGGCCGGCGTGTGGAGCCCGATCCCGGAGTGGCGATGCACGTGGTTGTAGTGATCGAAGAACTCGGCGCAGAACGCTCTGGCATCCGCGATGGAGCCGAATCGGTCGGGGAACGCCGGGCAGTATTTCAGCGTCTTGAATTGGGCTTCGGAGTAGGGGTTGTCGTTGGAGACGTGCGGCCGGGAGTGGGATCGTGCGACGCCGAGATCGACCAGCAGTTGTGACACCGGCTTGGAGGTCATTGCGCTGCCGCGGTCGGCGTGCAACGCCAACTCGCCCTTCGCGACACCTTGGTCTCGGTAGGCGGCGTCGATGAAGTCGGCAGCGAGTTGGCCGGTCTCTGCTGGTGCGACGCACCAGTTGACGACATAGCGGGAGTAGATGTCGATGATCACGAACAACTCGTAGTAGACGCCACGCGTCGGGCCCTTCAGCTTGGTGATGTCCCACGACCAGACGGCGTTGGGTGCAGTGGCGATGAGTTCGGGTTTCTTGCGTGCCGGGTGGGTGCGCTGGCGGCGTCGTTCGCGGTTCTGACCCGCGATGCGCAGCAGGCGGTACATGGTCGAGATCGAGCACAGGTAGGTGCCGTTGTCGAGGAGTCGCGCCCAGATCTGGGCGGGTGCGAGGTCGCAGAACTCCGGCGAACGCAGCACCGCCAGCACGTGTTGGCGCTCGGCCTCGGTCAGCTTGTTCGGTGGCACCGGTCGAGGTGCGGGCGGACCCAACTTGGGTGGTCGACAGCGCCGGTAGTGCGAGGCCCGGGGCTGGCCGAGCAGACGGCACGCTTGTCTGGTCGACGTCGCTGCGGTGAGGTCGTTGAGGTGGGTGTCGATCACTGCTTGTACTTCGGGTCGATGTCCGCGCTCTCGGAGAGCAGCTCCAAGAGCGCGTGTGCTTTTCCCGTGATCTCCAACGCCAACTTCGTGCGCTCCAGCTCCGACTCGAGCTTCGCGTTCTTCTTCCGGAGCCGGTCGAGTTCGGCCTGCTCCGCGCTGCGACGTCGACGATCCTTGGCCGTTGTGGCCGGCTGGTCGCGGCGGGCGCGCTGGTTGCGCCACTCCGAGATATGCGACGTGTACAAGCCCTCGCGGCGCAACAACGCACCGCGCTCCTCGCTGGTCGCGGCGTTGTCGTACTCGTCGATGACGCGGTCCTTGAAGACGTTCGAGAACCGTCGACGGGTCGGTTTCGCTGCCGGATCGACAGCATCATCGTGTTCGTTCACGCTCCCATTCTGGGCGCGAACTGATGTGGTGGTTGTGGTCATGGTCATCGGTCAGGTGTCCTTGTTCTCGCCCCGATGGACAGTGAGCACCGGCATCACCGGTGTCTCACCTCAGCCTGACAGACAGGGATCCGAACGATCTCTGCTCGCGCCCACGGATTCGAATCGGTGCCGGCGAACAAGTCGGAGCATGCAGAAACGAACTCCTTCGGGATTCGTTCCGCAGCGTTAGCGGTTGCGCTAGCAATGTCGCGCCGGAGATGCGCGAGCTGGGCTTCGCCTCCCATTTGTTGAAACATGGCCATCGGCCCAGTAGGGGGCGACTCGTGGAACTCGTGCTCCCTATCGATCCACGTGAGTAACAGGCCAAGAAGCGTGTCGGCAGACAGAGCGCCGATAGGCGCGCGCGAGGTAGTGAGGGTCAAGAGGTCAGATGCTCGGCCCTGATAGTCCTCGTCCAAATCGAGGTTCTTAAGGTTCGGTAGGTCGTGTAACGCGGTGACACAGCGGCCAAGTACGGCTTCGAAAACATCGGCCGACAGCGGACCAGAATCGTGCCGCACAGGTGAGTCGTAGCAGTCGATGAGGCGACGTCGGTACCCCGCACTGGCACCCTTCCACCGCGCCGAGACCGACTCCTCAACGTGCGACGCGTCGGAAACCAGAACGACGCCGACGGTCTGCGCGATCTCGTCCGACGGGTTGTAGTGGTCGTAGCGGTCCTCGCTGTGCCGAAGACCGTCGAGCATGGCGGGCAAGAGACGGCGACCTATCGAATCGTCAATCTCGATCAGACTTCGTGTCGCCGATGCCGCCGCCGCTCGACGGTGGGACTCGCCGCGACGAAGCTCCGCTGCGAGCTGAGCCTCAACAGCAGCGGGCGAAGCAGAGTGGTAGCGGAGGAACGCTCCCGCGTCACCTGATTTCCGCCGATGAAAGTCTCCGGAAGGTCCGGCGCGGCGAATGACTGCCTCGGCCAACGCGTTGTCGAAGTCCGCAGCCACTCCGTGCTCGGCGAGGTAGCGACAGCCCTCTCCGAGAGCCCAGCCAGCGCGTACTGCATCCAGACAGACTGCGTGCAACTCAGGTTGGGCTCCGCCTGACTCAAGCAACAAGAGGACATCCAGGAGCACGGCGGATCGGAGGGCTTGGCTGTCTGTCCGGAGCATCGCTCGGATGGAACCCACGAACATCTCGGGGGTCAATCGCGCTGCTGTGCGGAGTTCCTCCGCAGCCTCGGAGTTGGCGGGATCGATGTCGAGCTGATTGATGAGCGAAACGAGCTGCTGGCATCCTGCATCGAGTTGTGCTGCAACGAGTGTCCGGTGGTCGGATCGTCGCTGACGTTCCGCGAGTGCGGTGCGTCGGGCGGTGTCGGCCCTCTGCTCCTGCTCAGCTCGCTCCGCCAGCTCCCGCTCGGCAAGCGTGCCGAGATTCGGGACTCGGCCGCCGGGAACACGATCGGTGCACCCGCGGCAGTTCGCTTCGTAGAAGCCCACCGGATCGAGTCGCATTCCGGCGAAGCCAGACGGATCCGTTGCGTAGTCGCATGTGAACCTGCCGCCCGTGATCGGCAGTCCGGTCATCTCCTCCACGAGTCCGACCCCCATCCCCGTCTGATCGGTTCGGAGGTGAGTACACCAAGCCTTGCCAAGACTGATGAGCTCGGCGTTCTGCCGCCCGATCTCCATGGCGTTCTCAATTTCGTCGTTCATGGCCCGTCACTCTCCCGACTGGTGGCCGGATCAACGCACCGCGCATCGTTCCGGGAAATCACACCGATGTAACGCTACCGCATGGTTGCGAAGCGATCCGATGGCGATCCAGCCAACGGCAGGGTGTTCAACCCAGCCCGACGGCAGGGTCCAACCTCCGTCGCCCTGAGCTGGAGAGTGGCTACGTCCCCCGCTTCATCGAGGCTCCAATTTGTCTTGATTGGATCGTCGCCCCGTCCGAGGTCCCCGTTGCAGCGATCTGTCGCTTCAGTCGTTCGGACGTCCGACGGTCGGTTGACGTTGCGGCCAGTCAGCCAAATTGTCCTCCCAATTGTCCTCCTCGTCGAAAACGACGAAACCCCAGGTCGGAGGAAATGACCTCTGACCTGGGGTTTTAAGTGTCGGGCTGACAGGATTTGAACCTGCGACCCCTTGTCCCCCAGACAAGTGCGCTACCAAGCTGCGCCACAGCCCGTGACGGAGGATGAGGCTACCGGCGGTCGTCGCCGATGCGCTCATCTGCGGTCGACCGTCGAGCGAGATGGCGCCCGGCCGGTCGATCGACGGCGACCGGGCAGCGGTGCTCGGGGTGGGTGATCGTCAGCGGTCGAGACGGGTGACGATCGCATCCGCGATCTGCTCCGCCTCGATGATGAAGTCGGGGTGGAAGGCGGTGAGCTCGGCCGGGTTGAGCCCGGCGGTGAACAGCCCGGGTGCCTGCTCGAACGGGGCCTCCCCGCACACCGGCCACCCACCGTCCACGAGGTCGTCGTCGAGCAGCTCTCCGAGCGCCGGTGTGGTGCCCGTCGCTGCGATCACCACGTCGGGACGCGACGACGACCCGTCGACCAGCACCACCGCCGCCCCGTCGAAGCGCTCGACGGCGGCGACGAGCTCGATCCGCCCCGCCTTCACGTCACCGACGAACCCGCTGTCGAGGGTGGCTCCCGACGCCTGGTGGACCTGGCTGAGGCGGCGCTGCGGAGGCCCGAGGCCGTGGGCCCGCATCCGACCGAACAGCAGGGGCTGCATCGCTCGCCCGCTCGCATCGACCACCCACGAGGGCATCGCTCGCCCGGCGATGGCGAGGTCGGTGAGGTCGGTGCCGAACAGCTCGCGTCGTGCCCACACCGGTCGGGTCCGCATCGACAGCGTGACCTCGACACCCGCGGAGGCCAGCAGGTGGGCGATCTCGGTCCCGGAGTTCCCCGCACCGACGACCAGCACCCGCCGCCCGACGAAGGGGCTCGGCCGGTGGTAGCTCGAGGAGTGGATGACCTCGATCGGCGACGACGCGAGGCCCGGCCACGGCGGGATCGTCGGGACGCGGTCGCGTCCGGTCGCCACGACGACCGCGTCGGCGGCGATCTCGCCGACGGGACCACCGCCGACGCGGCCCTCGCCGTCGGCGCACACGACGGCCCACCCGCGAGGTCGTCGCTCGACGCGCTCGACGCGCTCCCGGCGGCGCTCGACGCCGAGCTGGCGGGCGGCGGACTCGATGTGGTCGGCCCACTCGTCGCGGGTCGGCCACGACCCGACGTCGTGGGGCAGCGTCGCACCGGGGATCCGTGACGCGTCGCGTGCGGTGTTCAGTCGCAGGTCGTCGTAGCGGTGCCTCCACACATCACCGAGCCGAACGGCGCCGTCGATCACCGTGCACCCCACATCGCGCCGGGCCAGGGCGGACACGACGCACAGACCGGCGTGACCCGCCCCGATGACCACGACCCGGTCGTCGGCGGGGCCGGCGCTGCGGTCCGGGATCACGCGACGAGCGAGACCAGGCGCCACGCCAGGTACGCGGTGATCGCCACGACCATCAGCTTGAAGTGCCAGGGCGCCGATTCGTCGAGCGCCTCGGGGTCGTCGACGCCCTCGGGGAGCTGCACGACGTCACCGCACCTCGGGCACGTCCCGTCGACGTGGACCGAGTTGGGGGTCATGTAGCGCGAGCACTCCTCGCACCAGGGCACGTCACGACCGCTTCCGGACGCGCATCTTGATCGCCGTCGAGCCCAGCCCGAACTCCTCGCGGATCGTTCGCTCGAGGTAGCGCAGGTAGGTGGCCGGGATCTCCCGGTTGACGAACAGGGTGAACGTCGGCGGGTCGGTCGCGCCCTGCATCGCGTACAGCACCTTGGCCCCCTTCGGGCCCGGGGCGCGCTGCTGGGCCGCGGCGAGGACCTTGTTGACGTCCTTCGTCGGCAGCCGCGTGTGGTACTGCGCGATCGACTCGCGCAGGTGAGGGAGCAGGCGGGTCACGTTCTTGCCGGTCAACGCCGAGATCTTGAGGATCGGAGCGTCACCCACGAACGCCAGCTTGCGGTGCAGCTCGGACATCACGTCGATGCGGTCCTCGGCACCGACCAGCTCCCACTTGTTCAGCACGATCAGGATCGGGCAGCCCGACGCATCGACCCGCTCGGCGAGGCGCTGGTCCTGGCTGGTGACGCCCTCGGTCCCGTCGATCACCAGCAGGGCGACGTCGGCGTCGTCGATCGCTCGCAGCGCCCGGACCATGGAGTAGTACTCGGTCGAGTCGTCGATGCGGCCCTTGCGGCGCATCCCGGCGGTGTCGATGAACACCATCGGACCGTCCTCGGTCTCGACCAGGGTGTCGATCGCGTCCCGGGTCGTGCCGGCCATGTCGTGGACGACGGCGCGGTCCTCCCCCACCAGGCGGTTGAACAGGGTGCTCTTGCCGACGTTCGGACGGCCCACGATCGCGATGCGCGGGGCGTCGGGAGCGACGTCGTCCGGATCGTCTCCGGAGCCGGGCTCACCGGGGTGGTCGCGTGGGGCGCGCGCCTCGTCGGGGAACCGTGCGACGACCTCGTCGAGCAGGTCGCCGGCGCGCCGGCCGTGGAGCGCGCTGACCGGGATCGGGTCTCCGAGACCGAGCGAGAGGAACTCCCAGCGGTCGGTCTCGCGACGATCGTTGTCGGCCTTGTTCGCGATGACCATCACCTCGTGGCCGGATCGCCGCAGCCAGTTCGCGATCATCGAGTCGTCGTCGGTCAGCCCGACCGACGCGTCGACCACGAACAGGACGACGTCGGCGTCGTCGACCGCCTCCTCGACCTGGGCGCTGACCTTGTCGTCGAGGTCGGAGCCGTGCCCGGGCGGCATCCACCCGCCGGTGTCGATCAGGCGGAACTCCACCTCGAGCCACGACGCCTCGAGCTCCTTGCGGTCGCGGGTGATCCCCGGCTGGTCCTCGACGATCGCCTGCTGGCTGCCCATGATCCGGTTGAACAGGGTGCTCTTGCCGACGTTGGGTCGCCCGACGATGACGACCGTGGGCAGGTCGACCACCTCGGCGGTTCGCTCGGTGAGATCGGCGGTGGTCATGCTCGGTCCTCCAGTGCTCGACGCAGCGCGATGCCGTCGGTCTCGACGACCTCGACCGGCCGCGGGAGATCGTCGGTGGTGACGCCGTCGAGGAAGCGGCCCTCGTCGGACAGGCAGACGTCGGGCAGCAGGTAGCGATGGCCCGTCGGCTGGTCGGCGAGGACGCGGGCCACGTCGGCGCCGGTCATCAGCCCGGTGACCCCCGTGTTGCCTCCGAAGAACTCGTTGCCCACGGGGATCACCCGCACGTCGTCGCGTCCGAGCGACTCGACGAGGGGCTCGATCACCTGCGCGCCGAGGGTGCCGGTGAGCACCCCGACCGCGGCGGTCCGACGCGGCGACAGCGTGACCGGGGAGGAGACGGCCGCGCCCGGCGAGGGATCGAAAGTCGTGGCCGTGTCGCACGATGGCGGCGTCGAGGCGTCGGTGGACGATCCGCCCGGACCGGTCGACGAGCGCAGGGCCGTGTACTCGGTGGGGTTCGGCGGGGCGTCCACCGCCGCGAAGAACCCGCGCCGGGGTCCGGTCGCGTCGAAGGCGTCGCCGTCGAACTCGGCCTGGAAGGTGCGCGCCATGCCGATCCCGTCCTCGTGCATGTGGAACCCCTCGTAGCGATCCGCGTCGGGGAACTCGCGCTGCGCCATCAGGTAGTACTCGTCGGCGGCGTGCACCATGCGCCGGCCCAGCGTCGCACGGAACACGTCCTGCCACTCGGCGACGGTGTCGACCACGCGACGTGCCTCGTCGAGGGTGTGGGCGCGCATCGCGTCCTCGCCGTTGAACCTCGAGATCCCGAGGGGGACGACAGCGACCGAGTCGAGCTCGGGGAAGCGGTCGAGGATGCCGGCCATCGTCGCCTCCAGCACCGCGCCGTCGTTGACGCCGGGGCACACGACGACCTGGCCGCGCACGGTGATCCCGTGGTCGAGCAGAGCCCGCAGCCACCGCAGGCTCATCGCCCCCCGATCGTTCTTCAGCATCGCGGAGCGCACGTCGGGGTCGGTGGCGTGGATGCTCACGTGCAGCGGAGACAACCGCTCGGTGACGACCCGTTCGAGATCGGACTCGGTGAAGCGCGTGAGGGTGGTGAAGTTCCCGTACAGGAACGACAGTCGGTAGTCGTCGTCCTTCAGGTACAGCGACCGGCGCATCCCCTTGGGGAGCTGGTAGATGAAGCAGAACTCGCAGTGGTTGTCGCAGGTGCGGACCCGGTCGAACACGGCGCTCGACACCTCGATCCCCAGCGGGCTCCCGGCCGCCTTGTCGACCTCGATCGACAGCTCGACCGCGCCGCGCCGCACGTCGAGGTCGACCTCGGCCTCGTCGGTCGCCATCTGCCACTCGATGACGTCACGCGGCACCTCGCCGTTGACCCGGACGATCTCGTCGCCCTCGCGCACCCCGAGCAGGTCGGCCGGCGACCCGGGCGCGACGGAAACGACCATCGGCGCGAGGGATCGGGTGAGGGTGCTCGACATGACCGCACCACGCTACCGGCGGCCCGCATCGGTAGATTCGGAGGCCGATGAGCGAGGTGCCGACGTCACGACCAGCAGCGCCCGACGTCGACGTCGTCCTGCTGGCGCAGCCGCGCGGCTTCTGCGCCGGGGTCGAGATGGCCATCAAGGCCCTCGCCTGGATGGTGCGCTCCTTCCCCGGCCCGGTGTACTGCTACCACGAGATCGTCCACAACAAGCTCGTCGTGCGGCGCTTCGAGCAGCAGGGAGTGGTGTTCGTGGACGACATCGACGACGTCCCTCCCGGCAGCCCGATCATGCTCTCCGCCCACGGGTCGGCTCCCGAGGTCGTCGAGGCCGCTCGAGCGCGCGGCTCCTACGTGGTCGACTCGGTGTGCCCGCTCGTCACCAAGGTCCACCACGAGGTCAAGGTGCGCGCGAACAAGGGGTACCGGATCGTCTACGTCGGTCACGAGGGTCACGAGGAGGCGGTCGGGACGATGGCGGTCGCACCGCGATCGATCGACCGGGTCGAGTCGGTCGACGACGTCGCTGCGCTGTCGGACACCGACGAGCCCGTCGCGCTGCTCGCGCAGACCACCCTGTCGCACCGCGACTGGGACGGCGTCGCCGTCGCCGTGCGCGAGCGCTTCCCCGACGTGTGGACGCCGGGCCGCAGCGACCTGTGCTTCGCCACCACGAACCGCCAGGCGGCGATCGAGGAGCTGGCCCGTCGCTGCGACTCGATCGTCGTGATCGGTTCGGCCAACTCGTCGAACACCGTCGCCCTCGAGAAGCTGGCCCGCCACGAGGGTTGCGAGCGCGTCTTCCGCATCAACGACGTGAGCGAGCTCCCCGACGACCTGTCGGGGTGCGTCGGGTTGACGGCGGGGGCGTCGGCGCCCGAGGAGCTCGTCGACGCGGTCGTCGAGTTCCTCGATCCCTCGGGCGGTGTCGAGCTGGTGATGGTCACCGACGAGGACGAGTACTTCCCTCCCCCGCGCAACATCCGCGAGCTGCAGGCCGCGATCGAGGAGGCGGCCACGGTGCTGCTCGGCGGGAGCCTGATCGACCGCCCCGGGATGGACGATCGCAGCCTCGGCGCGAGCGACGTGCTCGCCTCGCTGACGGCGTGACCAGACCCGGCGGGCACGACTCGGCGAACCCGGCGGTCGGTCACCTCGACGTGCACGGACGGGGTCTCGACCCGACCGTCGTCGCCTCGGGTGACCGATCCGAGCGCTGACGACCCTACGGTCTCGGCGATGAGCGTTCGAGACGATCTTCCCACGACCGGCGTCTGGTTCTTCACCGACGCGATGGCGGCGAACGAGGCCGCCGAGTTCGCGCAGGAGGTGGAGTCGCTCGGCTACTCGACCCTGTGGCTCCCGGACACGGTCGGCCGCGACCCGTTCGCGCACATCGCGTGGTTGGCCTCGCAGACCACCCGCCTGAACTTCGCGACCGGGATCGCGAACGTCTTCCACCGGCACCCGGGGCCGATGAAGCAGGTGGCCAACACCCTCGGCGAGCAGACCGGCGGGCGGTTCCTCCTCGGCCTCGGGGTGTCGCACGGGCCGATGGTCGCGGGGCTGCCGAACCTCGACTACTCCAAGCCGCTCACCAAGATGCGCGAGTACCTGGAGCAGATGGAGGCCCAGCCCTTCGGCGGGCGGCGCCCCGCCGATGCGGTGCCGGTCGTGCTGGCCGCCCTGGGACCCAAGATGCTCGAGCTGTCGGCATCGGCCGCTGACGGCGCGCACCCCTACTGGACGACGCCGGAGCACACCTCCACGGCGCGCAAGGCGATCGGGCCCGACGCGCTGCTGTGCGTCGAGCAGAAGGTGTGCCTGACGACGGACGCCGACGCAGCGCGCACGGCGGCGCTCGCCCAGCTCTCGATCTACGCCGACCTGCCGAACTACCGGAACAACTGGAAGCGCCTCGGCTTCACCGAGGACGAGATCGAGCAGCGATCGGACCGCTTCGTCGACGCCGTGTTCGTGTGGGGCGACGAGGACCGGATCCGCGCCGGCGTCCAGGCGCACCTCGACGCCGGCGCCACCCACGTCTGCATCCAGCCGGTCGCTCCCGGTGACGCCGAGCGCGGCGTCCCCGACCGCCGCGTCCTCGAGCTCCTCGCGCCCCTGGACGCCTGACACGACGTCGCGTTTCGGGTCTGACCCGTAACGCGACGCACCGCCGCCGTGTCGCGTCACGGGTCACGTGTCGCGTTACGGGTCAGACCCGAAACGCGACGTCGTGGGCGGGTGCGTCAGTTGCGGGGGACCTCGCTCCAGGGGACCTCGCGGTCGACGCGGACGTCGCCGGGGAGGCCGAGGACGCGTTCGCCGAGGATGTTGCGCATCACCTCGGAGGTGCCGCCCTCGATCGAGTTGGCCCGGACCCGCAGGAACGCCTTCTGCGGCGTGTCGCTGCCCATCGCGGTCTCGGGGCGGATCATCTCGTAGCTGCCGTAGAGCAGCCCCTCCGCTCCCATCACGTCCATCACCGCTTCGTAGATGTCCTTGTTCAGATCGGCCGAGGCCATCTTGCCGATCGAGCCCTCCGGACCGGGATCGCCCATCTTGCGGTTCTGGTTCGCACGGATGTTGGTCAGCCGCGACACCTCGGCACGCGACCACAGCTGCATCACCTCGTCGAGCCGCGCGGGGGTGCGCAGCGCCGGATCGGCGTCCTGCCAGGCGGTCACCAGCGCCGAGATCGTCCCCGATCCCTTCTGCGGGATGGTCCCCCCGATCGACACCCGCTCGTTCATCAACGTCGTCAGCGACACCCGCCACCCGTCGCCGGGCGACCCGAGCATCTCGGACTCGTGGATCCGGGTGTCGTCGAAGAACACCTCGTTGAACTCGGCCTCGCCGGTCATCTGGCGCAGCGGCCGGATCTCGACCGAGGGGTCCTTCATGTCGACGACGAACGCGGTCAGCCCGGCGTGCTTCACGGCCGAGGGGTCGGTGCGCACGATCAGCAGCCCGAACGACGACAGGTGCGCGAGCGTCGTCCACACCTTCTGGCCGTTGCACACCCACTCGTCACCGTCGCGGGTCCCCGACGACGCGAGCCCCGCGAAGTCGGAGCCGGCACCCGGCTCGGAGAACAGCTGGCACCAGATCTCCTCGCCCGTGAACAGGGGGCGCAGGTAGCGCTGCTTCTGCTCCTCGCTCCCCCACGCGGCCACGGTCGGCCCGCACATCCCGATCCCGATCGGGTTGCGGTACGTCGGGTTCGGGCCGCCAGCCGCGAAGACGCGCTCGTTGATGGTGCGCTGCAGCTTCGGGTTGAGCCCGAGACCGCCGTCGCCCTCGGGGAAGTGCACCCACGCCAGGCCCCGGTCGAACTGCTCGCCGAGGAAGGTGCGCGGGTCGGTGTCGGAGGGCGGGAAGCTCTCGAGGAGCTCGTCGACCAGGTCGCTGACCCGTCGTTCCTCCGCGCTCAGTGTGGACGTCTGCTCGATCACGGACATGCGCCTGACGCTACTGGTGCCGGGCCCACGACGACGCACCGCACGGCGAACCACGAGGGGCGCGCATCGCTCGCCGGCACGTGCCCCGGGGGCGTCGAGCGGCCGGCGGGTGGGACGGCGCTCAGTTGAACACCGCGGTCGCCCCGGCGATCGCGTCCCGCTCGGAGCGAGCGAGCTGAGGGATCCGGGAGCGCATCTCCATCACCAGCGCGAGCCGCAACCGGTCGCCACGGTCCTGGAAGATCGCACGCAGGTTGTTCAGCACCCGGATGACGACCGTCTGGGCGAGCGTCGGCATCAGGAAGTCGTCCCGCCACGGGACCTGTCCGGAGGTGACCTGGACGAACAGCCGCCGGGCTCCGTCGGCGTCGAGCTCGGTCCCCCCGTCGAACGGGTCGAAGAAGCGCACCGGCTCCTCGACGGTGCGCACGAGGAAGTGCGACGGCATCCCCACCCCGACGAGCGCGACGCCGACGCGGCGGGCGACTTCGATCATCAGCACCGACAGGGTGATCGGGATCCCGACGCGCGTCTCGATCACCCGGTCCAGGCACGAGTTGCGCCAGTCGTAGTACGCCCCCGAGTTGCCGCGGAACCCGAGGTCGGAGAACAGGTGCCGAGCGACCCCCGTCGCCGTCGGCGTCGGGCACTCGCCGGCGAGCAGGTCGAGCGCCGCGAGCCACTCGATCTCGTCGTGCGGGCGCTGCAGCGCGCTGGCGATCGCCAGGCACGCGACGTCGAGCTCGATGTCGGTGGCGTCCATCGCCGCTGCGAAACGCGCCACGCTCACCTCGCGCACGCTACCGCCACGTCGGACCGCCGTCGGATTCACCGCCCTCGGGGTTCGCGGCTACGTTCCGCACCATGTTCCCAGGAGCGCACCTCGAGACCCGCGGCGACTCACCGGCCGTGACGATGGCCGAGTCGGGGTTCACCCAGACCTACGCCGAGCTGGACGCCGCCGCCAACCGGCTGAGTCGCCTGCTGCGCTCGGCGGGGCTGAACCCCGGTGACCACGTCGCGATCTGCCTGGAGAACCACGACCGCTACCTGGAGATCGTGGGGGGGTGCCACTACGCCGGGCTGATCTACACCTGCGCCTCGTCGCGCCTCGGCAGCGCCGAGCTCGAGTACGTCCTCACCGACTGCGGCGCGCGTGCGTACATCACCTCGATGCACAAGGCCGAGCAGGCCGCCGAGGTCGCGGCGAGCACCCCGGCGGTCGAGCTGCGGCTGATGCTCGACGGCACGATCGACGGCTACGACAGCTACGAGGACGCGGTGCGCGCGCACCCCGGCGAGCCGCTCGACGAGGAGCGCGTCGCGGGGATGGACATGCTCTACTCGTCGGGGACGACCGGGATGCCCAAGGGCATCGCCCGTGACTTCCCGAACGAGCCGCTCGAGACGTGGAACAACGGGGTCACGACCATCTGCCAGCTGCTGTTCGGGATGGATGCCGACACCCGCTACCTGTCGCCGGCGCCCTTCTACCACGCCGCCCCGCTGCGGTTCTGCATGTCCCAGCACGCTCTCGGCGCCTCGATCGTCGCGATGGAGAACTTCGACGCCGAGCGCTACCTGCAGCTCGTCGACGAGCACCGCATCACCCACAGCCAGGTCGTGCCGACCATGTTCATCCGCATGCTGAAGCTCGAGGAGTCGGTGCGGAGCTCGTACGACGTGTCGTCGCTGCAGGCGGTCATCCACGCCGCCGCCCCCTGCCCGGTCCCGACCAAGAAGGCGATGATGGACTGGTTCGGGCCGGTCATCCACGAGTACTACGCGGGTTCGGAGGGCAACGGCTTCGTGTACGCGAGCCCCGAGGGGTGGCTGGCCCACGAGGGCACGGTGGGGACGCCGATCAACTGCACCCTGCACATCTGCGACGAGGAGGGCGAGGAGGTCCCCGTCGGATCGTCCGGGACGATCTTCTTCGACGGCGGCGGGACCTTCGAGTACCACAACGACCCGGACAAGACCCGCGCCTCGCGCCACCCGAAGGGGTGGTCGACGCTCGGCGACGTCGGCTACCTCGACGAGGACGGCTACCTGTACCTCACCGACCGCAAGGCCTTCATGATCATCAGCGGAGGCGTCAACATCTACCCGCAGGAAGCGGAGAACGTCCTCGTCACCCACGACGACGTCATCGACGTCGCCGTGTTCGGGGTCCCGAACGAGGACTTCGGCGAAGAGGTGAAGGCCGTCGTGCAGCCGCGCGAGATGCCCGCCGACGACGACGCCGCCCGGGAGCTGGCCGGCGAGCTGATCCGGTTCTGCCGGTCCAAGCTCGCCGACGTCAAGTGCCCGCGGTCGATCGACTTCCGTCCCGATCTGCCCCGCCACCCGACGGGGAAGCTGTACAAGCGCATCCTCAAGGACGAGTACTGGTCGGCCGCCGGACGCTCGATCTGACGATCGCCGGACCGTTCCGATCGCCGCCGTCGCCCCGCTCCGGGGTCGAGGGGCGCGGCGGGCACCACCGAGGGGTGCGCTGCGGTGGGGTGCGGGGCGGTGGGGTGCGGGGCGGTGCCGGGTTGACTGGCCGAGGTGGGACGACGACGCAGCGGGACCCGGCGGCGGGCGGACGGTGGCGACCCGGGCGGCGGGACGGCGCCCCACCCGTACCTGCGTCACGACGGGCCGCTCGCGATCGCCCACCGCGGCGGTCAGGACGTGGCTCCGGAGAACACGACCGCCTCGTTCGAGCACGCGGTGTCGATCGGCTACCGGTACCTCGAGACCGACGTCCACCTCACCGTCGACGGGGTGCTCGTCGCGTTCCACGATCCCGACCTGCTGCGCACGTGCGGCCTCGACGGGCGGATCGACGAGATGACGGCGTCCGAGGTCGAACGTGCCCGGGTCGGCGGTGACCACCGGATCCCGACGATGGCCGAGCTCCTCGAGCGCTTCGCCGACGTCCGCTTCAACATCGATGCGAAGTCCGACGCGACGGTCGAGCCGCTGGCCGACCTCGTCCGGCGCCACGACGCCCTCGATCGGGTGTGCCTGGCCTCGTTCGAGCTGCGCCGGCTCCGACGCCTCCGCTCCCTGCTCGGTCCGGGTCTGCTCACGAACACCAGCCCCGTCGAGACGGCCGCCCTGCGCGTGCTCGGCCGCCTCCCGGGCTCCGCGCCGCGCGTCGCCCAGGTGCGCGTGCGCGTCGGACGGTTCACCGTCGTCGATCGACGATTCGTCGCCTCGGCACGACGCCGCGGCGTCGACGTCCACGTGTGGACGGTGAACGAGCGTGCGGAGATGGGGCGGCTCGTCGACCTCGGCGTCGACGGCATCATGACCGACCGGGCGGACGTGCTGCGGGCGGTCTACGTCGAGCGCGACCTCTGGACGACGTGAGCTCCCGACGCGGTCGCCCCCTCGCCCGCCCGCCGAGCGCGACTCCGCCCGGGTGTCGTACTGTCGTGGTCTCGATGTCGATCGTCAACCCGCCGCCGCGCTCGGTCCGCGCTCCGGACCACCTCGTGGCCTCAGCGGACCACCTGGCCACCTCGGCCGGGGTGGCGACCTTCGCGCGGGGCGGCAACGCCCTCGACGCCGCGATCGCCGTCAACGCCGCGATGGCGGTCGTCGGACCGCACCTGTGCGGGCTCGGGGGTGACCTCTTCGCGCTCGTCCACGTCGAGGGCGAGGTCCACGCGCTCAACGCGTCCGGGCGCGCCCCGGCGGGTGCGTCGGCCGAGCGGCTGCGCTCCGCTGGGTACGCGCAGGTCCCGTTCCGGCACCACGTCGGTTCCGTCACGATCCCCGGGTGCGTCGACGGGTGGGCGGCGCTGCACGAGCGGTTCGGCACGCTGCCGCTGTCGACGATCCTCGCTCCGGCGATCGCGCTCGCGACGCACGGCTTCCCGGCCAGCGGACCGCTCGCGGCGTCGGTCGCAGCGCTCGACGAGCAGGGCCGCGTCGGCCTCGACGACCTCGCCAGCCAGGTCGGGCGGCGAGGCGACCGGGTCCGTCGCGAGGGGGTCGCGCGCGCCCTCGGTGCGATCGCCGATCACGGGCGCGAGGGCTTCTACACCGGCGAGTTCGGCGACGGTCTGCTGCGCCTCGGCGACGGGTGGTTCGAGCCGAGCGACCTGGAGCGGTCGCACGCCGACTGGGTCGAGCCGCTGACCGCACCGGCGTTCGGGGTCGACCTGCACACGATCGGGCCGAACTCGCAGGGCTACCTGACGCTCGGGGCCTCCGGGCTGGCGTCGCGCCTGGACCTGCCGACGAACCCCGACGACCCGATGTGGGCGCACCTGCTGATCGAGGCGTCCGTCGCGGCCGGTCGGGACCGACCGGCGGTGCTCCACGAGGGAGCGGACGGCGACGCGCTCCTCGGTGCGATCGGCGGCCGCCTGGGCGAGGTCGACGCACGGGCTGCCTCGGGCGCGGTGATGGCCTCCGGGGACGGCGACACCACCTACCTGTGCACCGCCGGCCGCTCGGGTCGCGGCGGTCCGATGGCGGTCTCGCTGATCCAGTCGAACGCCTCCGGCTTCGGGAGCCACCTGAGCGAGCCCTCGACGGGGATCAACCTGCACAACCGCGGGATCGGCTTCAGCCTCGTCGCCGGTCACCCCGCCGAGATGGCGCCCGGTTCGCGGCCTCCGCACACCCTGTCGCCGGCTCTCGCCACCCGTGACGACGGAGACCTCGTCGCGGTCCTCGGCACGATGGGGGGCGACGCGCAACCCCAGATCCTGCTCCAGGTCGCCGCTCGCCTGTTCCACCACCGCGAGAGCGCGGGCCGGGCGATCACGGCGGGTCGCTGGGCGCTGCGCGGGACCACGGGGTTCGACACCTGGAGCGAGACATCGGCCCCGACCGTGATGGTCGAGGGGCAGGCGTCGGAGTCGTGGGCCGACGGGCTGCGCGACCTCGGCCACCACGTGGAGCGCACCCCGACGTGGGACTCGATGTTCGGCCACGCCCACGCCATCGTGCGCGGACGCGACGAGATCTGGATCGGCTGCAGCGATCCCCGGACGGTGGTGGGGAGCTGTGCGGGAGGGTGACCGTCACGAACCGTGCCGTCCCGGCGCTCCGATCGGCGACGGAGCGGGCGGACGCCCGGACGGGGGAGGTCCCCCGCCCGCGGCGGCGGTCGCCCACCGCGATCGATCCGACGGCGCCGGCGACCCGATGAGCGCGCCCGCGCGGGACCACGGGGCCTTCGACCACCTCGAGGGGCGGGGCGGCGCGACGGAGCGCTCGGCGCGCCGGGTGCTCGACCTCAGCCCCACCGCGCTGATCGTGGTCGACGCCGCCGGGTCGGTGGTCTACGCGAACGAGGCGATGCTCCGGCTGGGCGGCTGGGCCTCGCCGTACGTGGAGTCGTCGGTCGAGATGTTCGACTTCATCCACGACGAGGATGCGGCCTGGATCGCCGAGGCGTTCATCGACCTGGCCTCGAAGCACACGCACGGGACCGCGGTCCTCGACCGACCGTGGGCACCGGTGAACTTCCGCATCGTGTCGAGCTCGGGTGAGGTGCTGCCGGTCGAGGTGATCGGGCGAGACGCGTTCCACGAACCCGACGTCGGCGGGATCATCTTCGAGGTCCGCTCCGCGGCGGAGCGGGACATCTTCCAGCGCGTGCTCGCCGGTGTCGCGATGGGCGGCGACGTCGTCAACCAGCTCGAGCTGATCCTGGACCTGATCTCGGCGACGCCGTTCGAGATCGAGTCGGCCGTCCTCGCCAGCCGGAGCGGCGGGAGCGCCGAGGTGATCGTGGCGAGCACCCCGGCGCTGGGCGAGGTCCTCCGGCGCGGCGCCGAGGCCGGCGAGCTGGCGCCCCTCGTGCGTCCGGCGCCGGGGCCGACGAACACCGCGGTCGCCGACCTGTCGAGCTCGGTGTCGAGGGGGCTCACGGCGCTGGGCCTGGTCGACGCGTTCCACGTCGACGTCGCGGTCCCGAGCGTCGACCAGGACTACCGCATCGTCGTGTTCACGCCCGTCCACCACATCCCCGCGCTCGGCGTCGGCGAACGCCTGCGCCGAGCTGCCGAGCTGGCATCGGTCGTGCTGCTGCGGGTGCGCGCCGAGTCGATGCTGGCCCGCGCCGCCCACCACGACCCGCTCACCGAGCTCCCCAACCGCCTGGGGCTGAGGAGCCGCGTCGACGGGTTCGATCGGGGCGACGACGGGCTGTCGGTGCTGTTCGTCGATCTCGACGACTTCAAGCACATCAACGACCGACACGGCCACTCGACCGGTGATCGGGTTCTGCGCGTCGTGGCCGAACGGCTCACGGCGGTGACCCGATCGACGGACGTGATCGCCCGCCTCGGCGGCGACGAGTTCGCGGTCGTCCTCGGACCGTTCGCGAGCGGGCCCAAGACCGCAGGCGACGCCGCCGAGTTCGCCGATCGGCTCCTCGACGCCCTCGCCTCGCCGATCGTCGTCGACGGGATCGAGCACCGGGTGTCGGCCAGCATCGGCTTCGTGCACGTCGACTCGGCGACCGACGTGGAGGTCGCCGTCGCGGGCGCGGACCGGGCGATGTACGTCGCCAAGCGAGCCGGCGGCGGTCGGGTCCACGACGGACGCGCGACCGGGGACGGCGACCGTCGCGCCTGAGCCCGTCGTCGGGCGACCGCCGCCGGGGTGGACGACCGTCAGGTCAGCAGCGGCTGGACCTCCTCGCGGAAGCGCGCCATCTGCTCGTCGGCCTTCGCGTAGCTGTCTCCGAGGAGGTGGGGGAAGATCGTCAGGTGCTCGAAGCCGAGCAGGTCCTTGAGCAACTGCACCTGGCGGGCGACCTCGTCGGGCGGTCCGAGCAGGATCGTCATGTTCTCGATCGACTCGTCGAGCGTCGGGATCAGCCCCGGCGGTGACGGCCGCCCGTCGGGCCCCATGTACCCCCGGCTCCACCCGTACGGACCGAGGAACTTCCAGAACTCGTCGTGACCGGGTCTCGCGCTGCTGCGCGCCTGCTCCATCGTGTCCTCGACGCGCACCGACACCACGAGCATCCGCTTCTCGTGGGGTTCCAGCTCCACGCCGTCGTGGGCGGCGGCGTAGCGCTCCCCGTAGGTGTCCCAGAACCGCTTGATGAAGCTGTGGTGCTGGTTCCAGAACACGGCGCCGTGGCCGACGACGGGAACGTACTCGAGGGTCGGCGGCGAGGTGACGGCCTGCCAGATCTCGTACGGGTGGAGGGGCCGCGGGATCAGCGTGAGGTCCTGGACGGTCGAGCCCCGATCGGGGATCCCCTCGATCGGGACCTGGAAGTGCTCGCCGTGGAACGAGAAGCGCTCCTGGCCGAGGGCGCGGCGGACGATCTCCATCGACTCCTCGAACACCTCGCGGTTGCGCCGGTCGTCGGCCGCCTGGTCGGGATTGTCCTGCGACCCGATCGACACCCCGCGATCGTTCAGGTGCAGCACCTCGCGTGGGACGGTCCCCCGGCCGACGCCGAGCATCGCCCGACCTCCCGAGAGGTTGTGCAGGGTCGCGAAGTCCTCGGCGAGGCGCATGGGGTTCCACTGGGGGACGACGTTGAACATGGATCCGAACCGCAGGCGGGTGGTGCGCGCCGCGATCCAGGTCGAGATGAGGATCCCGTTCGGGATCACCTCGTACCCCTCGTACTGGAAGTGGTGCTCCGTCGTCCAGAACGAGTCGTAGCCGAGGCGTTCGGCCTCGATCGCGGAGTTCACGTAGTCGAGCGTCGCCGCCCAGCACTCCTCGTTGGTGGAGCGGCGGTCCATCGGGGCGGGCGGGCCCGCACCCGCGTCGGCCAGCTCGACGCCACCGAAGAAGAACGCCCCGAGCTTCAGATCCTGCGCAGCGACCACGCTCGCTATCTTCGCGCAGATGCCCACCACCCTCCTCCGACGGGTCACGATCGTTCACGAGGACGAAGCGGGGGTCGGGGGCGCGGTCGCGGACGTGCGCCTGGACGACGGAGCGATCTCCGAGATCGGTGACCTCGCGGCGGCCGACGGCGAGGTGGTGGAGGAGCTCGCCGGTCACCTGCTCCTGCCCGCCGCCGTCGAGCCGCACGCCCACCTCGACAAGGCCTTCCTCGCGGAGCGCATCGCGAACCCGACCGGTGATCTGATGGGCGCGATCACGGCGATGCGCTCGAACCGCCACCTGCTCGGAGTGGAGGAGACCGCCGAGCGCGCCGAGCGCGCGGCGCGCCTGATGGCGGCGAACGGCTACCGGGCGGTGAGGTCCCACGCCGACACCACCGTCGACCACGGCCTGCGCAGCATCGAGGCCCTGAGCGAGGTCAAGCGCCGCGTCGCCGACGTCATCGACGTCGAGATCGTCGCGCTGTGCGGGTGGCCGGTGACCGGCGCGGGCGGGGCCGACCAGCGAGCCCTCGTCACCGAGGCCATGGCGGTCGGCGCCGACGTGGTCGGCGGGGTGCCCCACCTCGAGGACGAGGGGTCGGCACGGGAGGCCACCGAGTTCCTCCTCCAGCTGGCCACCGACGTCGGCGCCGACGTCGACCTGCACACCGACGAGACCCTCGACGCGTCGGTCCTCGGCCTGTCGATCCTCGCCGAGCTCACCAGCGCGGGCTTCTCGCACTCGGTGACCGCCAGCCACTGCGTGAGCCTGGGCACGCAGGACGAGCTGACCCAGCGACGGATCGCCGAGCGGGTCGCCGAGGCCGGGATCGCGGTCGTCGCGCTCCCCCACACGAACCTGTTCCTGCAGGGCCGCGGGTGGGCCCCGATGCCGCGCGGGCTGACCGCGGTCGCTGCGCTGCGTGCGGCCGGGGCGGTCGTCGCCGCCGGAGCCGACAACCTGCAGGACCCGTTCAACCCCCTCGGACGGGCGTGCCCGTTCGAGACCGCGGGACTGATGACGATGGCCGCCCACCTCCTCCCCCACGAGGCGTGGGCGACGGTCTCGACCGCGAGCGCTGCGGCCACCGGCCGCGAGGCCGTCACGGTCGAGGTGGGCTCGGCCGCGCACCTGGTCGCCGTGCGGGCCGACACCGTCCGCGAGGCGATCGCGTTCGGCCCCGCCGACCGGGTGGTCTGGCGCGCCGGCGAGCGCGTGCACCCCTGATCGACGGCCTCGCGACGGGCGCGGCCGACGTCAACGGCGCACGAGGCGCACGGTGCGGCAGCGATCGAACTCCGTCGATTCGACGACGGCGATCGCCCTCAGCCCCGCGAGCTGGCCGTCGAGGCGGGACCACAGCCGGCGTGCGATCTCCTCCACGGTCGGCTCCCGGTCCCACACGAGCGCGTCGTAGCCCTTCCAGTTCCCGACGTCGACGTCGGTGAGGTACCTCCCCTGCCAATCGACGACGAGGCGGTGGAGCATGGCCTCGAGGTCGTCCGCGGGGATCACCATGTCCGCGTCGGCGGGCCCGACGACCGTGGCCTCGACGGTCCAGGGGTGGCTGTGGATCAGCCCGTCGACGCGGTGCGCCCACCGCGCCTGGATCGCGGCCGTGATCGACAGCTCGAGAGCGTCGTCGGCCGGTTCGTCGTGCTTCGGCTCCGTGGTCGCTCGTGAGGTCTCGGTCTCGGTGGTCACCCCCCGAGTCTCACATGCCGATCGAGGGGTCGATGAACTCGTTGGTGAAGAGGTCCGTCGCCACCAGGTCGGGCGACACGTCCAGGCCGGCGTCGTCGCGGATCTGCTCGATCACCGTCTGGATCCGATCCTCCTCCATGTCGCCGAGCGTGTCGTCGGGTCCGTTGCCGACGAGGCCGAGCTCCCGCTGCGTCTCGACCGAGTACCGGGCGAGCCCATCGCTGTACTGCCAGAAGTCGTCGTAGGACTCGACGGCGTCGATGATGATCGCGTTCGCCCGGTCGGGAGCCTCGATGAAGTCGATGGCCGCCTGCTGCACCATCGGCACGAAAGCGCTCAGGCAGTCGCTCAGCTCGGCGATGTCGTCGGGTCGGGCCGCCAGGGTCTGGGAGTAGACCTCGAAGCCCGCGTCGTGGAGCGTTTGGAACGCGACGGGCTGGCCCCACTCCTCGAACTCCTCCTCGTAGCTGTACGGCTCGGCGGAGGCGAAGCCCTGCTGGGCGATCGCCCCGTCCTCGGAGATGAAGCGCGCCGGGCTGCCGTCGTAGGAGGGGTCGACCTGGTCCTCGCTCCAGGTCCCGTTCGCGACGAAGACGTCGGAGAACACCCCACCGCCGAAGATGTTGATCGTGACCTCCTCGTCTCCGAGATCGGCCAGCGTCTCGACGTCGGGGTACGTCGCGGGGTCCCAGTAGATGATCTGGGGGTTGATCTCCAGCGGCGCGACGACCGACACGAGCGGCGTCGCGTCGAACTGGAGCACCTGGGCCTCGGTGTTGGCGTAGGCGAGGGTGATGTCGTCGTCGCTGTAGGCCTCCGCCGCCACCGTCTGCCCGCCGATCGCCGGCCCTCCGGTGCGGACCTCGATGCCGATGCCGGTCTCCTCCCCGCCGGCCACCATCGACCCGCGCACGACGCGTGCGTCGACGTCGACCTCGTAGTCGTCTCCGACGAGCTCGTACAGCGCTCCGTGCTCGGCCTCCGGGAACCAGTCGGTCTGGATCACCATCGGATCGGGGCAGACGTCGGCGAGCGACGCTCCCACCCCCGGTGCCGAGGATCCGTCGGTCGCGTCGGCGTCGGTGCCCGTCGGCTCCTCGCCGGCGGTGTCCACCGTGGCGGTCGTGCCCGCCGACGCGACCGTGTCGTCGGTGGCCGCCTCGGTCGCCGGGGCCGCGTCGCTGGTCTCGGCCGTCGCGCCGTCGGTGGGCTCCGCGGCGTCGTCGCTGCCGCACGCGGCGACCGCGATGGCGATGGCGGCGAGGGCGCCGAATCGGCGGGTGGTGGTCGTGGTCATGTCGTCTCCGTGGAGGTTCGGGGGGAGGTCCCGTCAGCGGCTTCGAGCGGGCGTGGGCGGGGTCGGGGGTGGTGGTCGGGTCGGTTCCGGTGGATCGGGCGATCGGGCGGTCGGGTCATCGCGGGGCTCCACCGGATTCGTGCCACTTCCCGATCGCACGGTTCTGCATCCACCCGAACAGGAGGAAGACGGCGACCCCGAGCAGCGACGACACGATGACCGCGGAGAGCAGCAGCTCGCCCTCGATCCGGCTGGCGTACCGCTTGAGCAGCTGGCCGAGCCCCGGCTTGCCCCGGCCGAAGAAGAAGTCGCCGACGATCGCGCCGATGACCGACAGCCCCGCGGAGATGCGCAGACCGGCGAACAGCGCCGGCAGCGCGGCCGGGAACATCAGCTTGCGCAGCCGGGTCCAGCGCGACACGTGCTGGAGGGTGAACAGCTCGTGCAGCCCGCGGTCCGCGGACTGCAGCCCGAAGAGGGTGTTGACGATGATCGGGAAGAGCGAGATCAGCACGCACACGATGACCCGGGCGTTCTCGCCGGTCCCGAACCAGAACGAGATCAGCGGCACGATCGCGAGGATCGGGATCGCCTGCAGCATGACCATGAACGGGAACACGGCGCGCTCGATCACGAACGCCTGGCTCATCAGCACGGCGATCGTGATCCCGAGCACGATCGAGATGACCAGCCCGATCAGCGCGACCCGGGTGCTCCAGTACAGACCGTCCAGCAGCTGGCCGAGGTTGTCACCGTCGAGGAAGCCGACCGAGATCACCCGGTGCGGCGGTTCGAGCATGAACTGGCGGCGCTCGGCGAGGACCACGTAGGAGATGAGGTACCACAGCCCGATCGTCGCCGCTCCGACGATCAGCGGCGGCACGACGGTCTCGAGCCATCCGCGCGAGGTGCCGGTCCGTCGGGGCACGGCCACCTCGGAGAGCTCGGAGCCCGCGCCGTCCAGCGGCAGCGGCGCCGGGGCCCCGGTGGGGTCGTCGACGCCCGCCGCGGCGTCGCCCGCATCGCGCCGCAGGTCGGTCATCGGTGACCGCCCCGCAGCTCGCGCGAGATCTCGCCGCTGAGGGTCGCGAACGCCGGGTCGAAGCGCAGCTCGGCCGGGCGCGGGTAGTCGAACGGGATCTCGAACTCGGCGACGACGCGACCCGGTCGGGCCGACATCACGATGACGCGGGTGCTCATGAACACGGCTTCGCCGATCGAGTGGGTGATGAACAGCCCGGCGAAGCGCTCCGCTCGGAACAGCAGCTGCGTCTGGTCGTTGAGGTGCTCGCGGGTGATCTCGTCGACCGCGCCGAACGGCTCGTCGAACAGGAACACCGGCGGCTTCAGCGTGAGCGATCGCGCCAGCGACGCGCGCATCCGCATCCCTCCCGACAGCGACTTCGGGTAGTGGTCCTCGAAGCCCGAGATCCCGACGAGGTCGATCGCCTCCTGAGCCCGTCGCCGGCGCTCGGCGCGCGGCACGTCGCGCAGCTCGGCGAGCAGCTCGACGTTCTGGCGCACGGTGCGCCACGGCAGGAGGGTCGCGTCCTGGAAGACGTAGCCGACGTGGTCGCGATCGATCGCGACGTGCCCGGAGGTGGGATCGAGCAGACCGGACGCGATCTTCAGCAGGGTCGACTTCCCGCAGCCCGACGGCCCGACGATCGTGACGAACTCGTCGCGGTCGACGCGGAAGGACACGTCGCGCACCGCCTCGGTCCCGTCGGGGAACACCATGCCGATCCCGTCGAAGTCGAGCGCCGTCAGGGTCTCCACGATGGGGGCGACACTACCGGTGGCCGTCGGAGCGCTTCAAACATCGGGGCGTGAACGCTGCGGGTCGGGAGTGTGAGCACCCGGATCAGCGCAGCGGCAGCTCGAACGCCGCGATCTCGTGCAGCGCCGCGCAGAACGACGCGACGGCGGCCTCGTGCAGCTCGGCGCCGCGCTCGGCCGTCGCGGTCGTGGGGTCGCCGATGTGGCCGTCGGGCCCGAAGTCGTCCGACGTCCACCCGAACGCCACGCTGCCGCCGAAGCGGACGTGGCGGTTGTCGGCCAGCGCCTCGGGGACGTTGCGGACCGCGGCCTCGAGGTCGACGAGCTCGGGGGCGAGGTGGAGCATCACGGAGGTCTCGTCGGTCCCCCCGTGGATGCCCATCCCGGCCTCGTCGGACGCCGAGGGCCCTCCCTGGTCCGGCGGAACGCCGGGGTGGGCGAGGAAGGTCATCAGCCCGTGGGCGAGGCGGATCTCGCGGTTGGCGACCGCGACGAGCGCCGAGTTGCCGCCGTGGCCGTTCATGAACACCAGCCGACGGGCACCGGTCGCCGCGACGCAGCGCGCGATGTCGTCGAGCACGGCGAGCATCGTCGTGGCGGACAGCCAGATCGTTCCCGAGGACCAGGCGTGCTCGTTCGACTTCGTGTACGGGAGGGCGGGCAGCACCCACACGTCGGGGTCGCCGTCGAGGCGATCGAGGGCGGCGTGGGTCACCGCCTCGGCGATCAGCAGGTCGGTGTTGAACGGCAGGTGGGGGCCGTGCTGCTCGATGGCCCCGAGGGGCTGGACGACGATCGAGTCGGGTCCGACGAGTCGGGCGAGGTCGGGGGCGCGCGACTCGGCGAGCAGTCGTGACGGTCGCTCGGTCTCCTCCGATGGCACGAGCCGACGATAGGCCGGTCGGGGGCGCCGATCGCCGATCCGCGGGCGCGGCGATCGGCCGCGACGCAGCCAGACTGGCGAGGTGGTCGGAGCGACGGGGTGAGGGGCGACGGGGTGAGGGGCGACGGGGTGAGACGGGCGGCACGGTGAGACGGGCGGCACGGTGAGCGGGCGGGGCACCGACGTGGACGCGGTCGTGATCGGCGCCGGGCACAACGGTCTCGTGACCGCGGCCTACCTCGCTCGCGCCGGGCTCGACGTCCTCCTGCTCGAGGCCCGCTCGTCGGTGGGCGGCACGGCGGCGAGCGAACCGTTCGCGGGGGCGACGGTGAACATCTGCAACTGCGATCACCTCACGTTCCGCACGACCCCCGTCGCCGACGAGCTCGACCTCGGCCGGCACGGGCTGGAGTACGTCGACGTCGACCCGGCGCAGCACCACGCGGCCTGGGGGGCGACCGGGGCCCCCGGTGGGATCGGGCCGATGTGGTCCAGCCACCACGACCTCGACGCCACGGTCGACGAGATCGCGGCGGTCGCGCCCGCGGACGCGGACGCCTACCGGCGCTACGCCACGACGGCGATCCCAGCGGTGCGCACGGTGCTCGAGGCGGCGAACGAACCGCCCTCGATCGCCTCGCTCACCAGGCTCGCGCTGCGTCGCCGCCTCGCGGGGGTGGCGACCCTGCTGCGCTGGGGTCGGCGCAGCACCGCCGACGTGCTGCGCGCCCACTTCGACTCCGAGGTCGTCCGGGCGCCGGCAGCGGTGACCGGCCCGGTCGTCTGGGGGATCTCCCCCGAGACCCCCCGGTCGGGGCTCGGTGCGCTCACCCCGGCGATGCGCCACGTCGCCCGCGTCGGGCGACCGATCGGCGGCAGCGGTCGCGTCCCCGAGTCGCTGCTCGCCGCCTTCCGGGCCGCTGGCGGGACCGTGCGGACCGGCGCCCGCGTCGCGCAGATCCGATGCGACGCCGGCACGGTCGCCGGGGTCGGCCTCGACGACGGCGAGGAGGTGACGGCGCGGATCGTCGTTTCGGCCTGCAACCCCCACGACACCTTCCTGGCGTGGTTGCGCGACCCGCCTGCGGCGGCGCGCGACCTGATCCGTCGCTGGCGCTCGGTCCCCCACGCCGACGGCTACGAGTCGAAGCTCGACGTCGTCGTCGACGCTCTGCCCCGCCTGCTCGGCGAGGAGCGGTCGCTGGGCCCCACCACGGTCGTCGCGCCGAGCCTCGCCGAGATCGATCGCGGCCACCGGCTGATGGCGTCGGGACGGGTGCACGAGCGCCCGGCGCTGCTGGTGAACGTCCCGACCGTCCTCGATCCCACGATGGCGCCACCGGGCCGGCACGTGCTGAGCATCGAGGCGCTGTACACGCCCTACCGGCTGCGGGGAGGCTGGTCCGGCAGCGACGAGCCTCGCCGATGGCTGGAGGCGTTCGCCGGGCTCTGCGAACCGGGGCTCCTCGACTCGATCGTGGACTGGCGGGCGATGACGCCCGATCGCTACGAGACGGAGTTCCACCTCCCCGCCGGGCACGCGACGAGCTTCGGCGGCGGCCCGCTGGCGGCGCTCCGCAACCCGAACCCCGAGCTCACCGACTACGAGACCCCGATCGGCGGCCTGTACCTGACCGGTGCGGCGACGTTCCCCGGCGCCGGGGTGTGGGGAGCGGCCGGTCGGAACTGCGCGACGGTCGTCCTCGAGCGCTGGGACCGGGCGACGCCCTGACGCCCGCCGGTCGTGCCCGCCACGGGTGGTGCGTGCCCGGTGTCACGGACCCCGAGGCGCCGACGGGGAACAGAGGACCGGCGGGGACGGTTGCACCAGGTGTCAGATCTCCTGGAAGGACCCACTCGACACCATGTCCACCGGCTCACTCAACCTCGGTCGCATCGCCGGGATCCCGGTCCGCGCGCACTGGAGCGTGGCGCTCGTCGCGATCCTGTTCGGCGTCAACCTCGCCGCGGCGTTCGGACTCGCCGCCGGAGCGCTCGCGGTGGTCGCGTTCTTCGTGTCCATCCTCGCCCACGAGCTGGGTCACGCCCTCGTCGCCCGGCGTCACGGCGTCGGCACCGACGGCATCGACCTCTGGGCGCTCGGAGGCGTCGCACGCCTGGATCGCGAGCCGCCGTCACCGCGCGCGGACGGCCTGATCGCGGTCGCCGGCCCGTTCGTCAGCCTGGTGATCGGCGGCGCCACGTTCGCCGTCGCCGTGGCGCTGCGCTCGAACGTGCTGGCCTGGCTCGGCGCCATCAACCTCCTGCTCGCGGTGTTCAACATGCTCCCCGGCTCGCCCCTCGACGGCGGTCGCGTGCTGCGCGCCGTGCGGTGGGCGCGCACGGGTGACAAGTACCGTGCGATGCGCGACGCGGCGAACGCGGGTCGCGTGATCGGCTGGTCGATGGTGGTGGTCGGCGTCGCGCTGATGCTGAACGGCCAGTTCGGGGTGTTCGTCGCGCTCACCGGGCTGTTCATCGCGACGAACGCGAAGGCGGAGATCGCGGCGTCGGTGATCGGCCAGCACCTCCACGGCGTCAAGGTCCGTGACCTCACCTGGTTCGGCCTCGCCCACGCCGGCGCCGACATGGACGCCGACTCGATGATCTGGCAGCGGTCGCGCCTCGGCGCCGCGGGCGCCGTCGCCGTCGACGCGGACGACGACGGCGTGCTCGACGGGGTGGTGCTCGAGGACCAGCTGTGGGCGGTCCCCGCCGAGCAGCGGGCGATGGTGCTGCTGAACACGCTGATGGTCCCGTTCAGCCAGACGGCCCAGGCCGGCCCGGACGACGACCTGTCGTCGGTGCTGCCCCGGCTGAACCCGCTGCGACCGATCGTCACGGTGTGGAACGACGGCGAGCTCGCCGGCATCGTCCCGCCCGAGGCCCTGCGCCAGCGCCTCGACGCCGCCCAGCGCGCCGCCCTCGGCTGAGCGGAGCGACGGCCGAGGCGCTCCGAGCGGTTCAGGCCTCGGGGACGTAGCCGTCGGGCGCGGCGACCGGCGGCTTGTCCGACCACGGGAAGTTGATCCACAGGTCGGTGCGACGCCACACGTAGTCGCACTTGACGACCGAGTGCGACTTCTCGTAGATCACGGCGGTGCGGACCTCGGCGACCTTGCCCTGGCAGAACTCCTGCACCGACTTCAACGTGTTGCCGGTGTCGGCGACGTCGTCGACGATCAGGATCCTCCCGTTGGTGAGGTCGACGAAGTCCGGTGCGGGCGGGAGGATGCGCGGCACGTCGAGGCGCTCGTCGATGCCGGTGTAGAACTCGACGTTCATCGTGTAGACGTTCTTGACCGACAGCGCGTACCCCATCGCCCCTCCCGGCAGCAGGCCGCCCCGGGCGATCGCGAGGATCATGTCGGGCGCGTAGTCGTCGTCGGCGACCATCTGCGACAGGTCGCGCGTCGACTCACCGAACAGGTCCCAGGTCAAGATCTCGCGCTCGTCGGACATGCGCCCGGAACCTACCCGCCGATCGCCCCGGCGGCTCAGAGGCAGACGTCGGCGGGGCGGACCGGGACGCGCGCCAGCTCGCGCGGTGAACCCGCCCGACGCAGGGCGTCGCGGATCGCGGCGACGATCGCCGGGGTCGACGAGATGCACGGTGGCTCACCGACGCCCTTGGCGCCCAGCGGCGCGTGGGGGTCGGGCTGCTCGATCAGCGTCGCGACGACCGGGGGCATGTCGAGGAAGGTGGGCAGCAGGTAGTCCGTGAAGTTCGGGTTGCGGATCACCCCGTCGACCTGGATGATCTCCTCCATCACCGCCAACCCGAGGCCTTGCGCGATGCCGCCCTCGATCTGACCGGTCACCGACAGCGGGTTGAGCGCGTTGCCGACGTCCTGGGCCGTCGCGATCTGGATCACCTTGACCAGGCCGAGCTCGGGGTCGACGTCGACGACGGCCCGATGGGCGACGAACGCGAACGCCACGTGGCAGTTCCCCTGGCCGTCCTCGTCGATCTCCTCGGTCGGCGGGTGGTGGTACTCGACCGTCTCGTCGAGGTCGAGCCCGGCCGCCGCCTCGGACACCGGCAACCGCAGGTCGTCGGCGGTGTCGACGACGTCGGTCCCGTCGATCACGAAGCGGACCGGGTCGATGCCGTGGGCGGCGCCGACCGCCTCGAACAGGCGCTCGCGCACCGCGCGGCAGGCGGCGTCGACCGCTCCCCCGCTCATCCACGTCTGGCGCGACGCCGAGGTCGACCCGGCCGAGCCGATCGTGGTGTCGATGCGGTCGAGCACCACCTCGTCGACGCCGAGGATCGATCGGGCGATCTGGGCCGCGATCGTGACGAAGCCCTGACCGACCTCGGCGGTCGCGAACTTCAGCGTCGCGACGCCGTCGGTCAGCCGGCACCGCGCCGTGGCCGAGTCGTCGAAGGCCTCGGAGTACATCAGGTTCTTGATCGACACCCCCCAGCCGATCCCGCGCACGACGTCGCCGGCGTCGGCGGTCCGCCCCGCCCCGCCGGGCAGCTTCATCGCGTCGGGTGTCCCGTCGGGCAGCGGCGGACCGCCGACCGGCTCGTCGGGGAGGGCGAGCGCGGCGGTCTCGCGGATGCACTCGGCGACGGGAGCGACGTTCATCACCGGCTGGCCCGTGATCAGGGTGTCGCCGGTGCGCATCGCGTTGCGCAGCCGGATCTCGTCGGGTTCGAGGCCGCAGGCATCGGCGAGCTTGTCCATCTGGGACTCGTACGCGAAGCACGCCTGCACCGCCCCGAAGCCGCGCATCGCCCCGCACGGCAGGTGGTTGGTGCGCACCGCCCACCCGTCGACCGTGGCGTTCGGGCACCGGTACGGGCCCTGGGCCATCGTGATCCCGTTGACCAGCACCGCCGACGAGGTGGACGCGTAGGCGCCCCCGTCGAACACGAACCGGGCCTCGATGTTCACGATGCGGCCGTCGGGGTCGGCGTGGTGGCGCATCCAGATCGTGGCGGGGTGCCGGTGGACGTGGCCGAGGAAGCTCTCCGAGCGCGAGTACGCCATGCGCACGGGTCGTCCGAGGCGCAGCGCGAGCAGGCAGGTGTGCACCTGCAGGCTGATGTCCTCGCGAGCGCCGAACGCGCCGCCGACCCCGCCGAGCACGAGGCGGACCTTGTCCTCGTCGAAGCCCAGGCAGGCCGCGATCTGCTTGCGGTCCTCGTGCAGCCACTGGGTGGCGACGTGGAGCTCCACGCCGTCGGCGCCCGGGTCGGGGTGGGCGATCGCCGCCTCGAGACCGAGGAACGCCTGGTCCTGCATCCCGATCTCGTAGGTGCCCTCGACGACGACGTCGCCGGTGACGGTCGGATCGCCGTGGACGATGCGCTGGTGTCGGATGACGTTCCCGTTCGGGTGGATCGGGTCGCGCCCGCCGGCGATGGCCTCCTCGGGGTCGAGCAGCGGCTCGAGGACCTCGTAGTCGACGACGATCGCGAGCAGGGCGCGGCGCGCCGTCTCGGCGTCGCTCGCGGCGACGGCGGCGACGGGCTCGCCGACGTAGCGCACGACGTCGGAGGCGAACACGGCCTGGTCCTGGTCGATCAGGCCGTAGGTCGGGCGGCCGGGGACGTCCTCGGCCGTGAGCACGGTCTCGACCCCGTCGATCCCCCACGCGCCGGAGACGTCGATCGAGCGGATCCTGGCGTGGGGGTGCGGGGAGCGCAGCGTCGCCCCGAACAGGCACCCGTCCGCCGACAGGTCGGAGGAGAACGCGAAGCTGCCCTGGACCTTCTCGATCGCGTCGGGGCGCGCCGGGGACCCGCCGACCGCACCCGGCCGGATCGCGGCGATCGGTTCGGCGACGACGGTCACGACCGCTCCCCCCGTGCGACGCAGACCTGCTGGACGGCGTCGATGATCCGCCCGTAGCCGGTGCACCGGCAGACGTTGCCGGCGAGCTCCTCGCGGATCTCGGTGTCGCTCGGCCGGGGAGCGCGCTCGAGCAGGTCGTGGATCGCCACGATCAGGCCGGGGGTGCAGAACCCGCACTGGACAGCACCGGCGTCGACGAAGGCCTGCTGCACGTCGCTCGGCGAGCCGGCGGGGGCGACGCCCTCGATCGTCACGATCTCCTGGTCGACGGCGGTCGCTCCCATCACGAGGCACGAGCACACCAGGGCGCCGTCGACCACCACGCTGCACGACCCGCACTCGCCCTGGGTGCACGCGCCCTTGGAGCCCATGAGCCCGATCCGGTCGCGCAGCACGTCGAGGAGGCTCTCGCCCAACCACGAGTCCGCCACGTCGTGGTCCGTCCCGTTCACCCGGAGGGTGAAGTACTCGTTGCTCATCGTCGTGGTCCCGTCTCGTCGGTGCCCGCGCACGGGCTCATCGTCCCGGCCCCGCACCGGTCGCGCCCGCGTCGGCGGCGAAGGCCCGCCGCGCCAGGCGGCGAGCGAGCACCCCCACCGCGTGGCGGCGGTAGTCGGCGCTCGAGCGGTGGTCCGTGATCGGTCGGCTGGCCGCGCCGACGTCGGCCGCGAAGCGCTCCAGCGCGGCGGGCGGCACCGACGTGTCGTCCCAGTCGACGGCCGACGCGAGGGCGCTCTCGGCCCCCTCGCAGCGCAGCACCGTCGGACCGACCGAGCCGAGCGCGATCGCGACACGTCTCGCCGGTGCGTCGACGACGAGGCACGCGCTGGCGACGGCGATGACCATCGCGTTGCGCACCCCCACCTTCGAGTAGCCCTGGAAGCCCTCGCGCACCGGGACGACGATCTCCGCGATCACCTCGCCCTCGGCGAGCGCCGTCCGCTTCGGACCGACCATGAACTCGCCGACCGCCAGGGTGCGCTCGGACGACCCCGAGACGAGGCGCACGGTGGAGTCCGTCGCGCGGAGAACGGGCAGGCCGTCACCGGCTGGGGAGCAGGTCCCCAGGTTCCCGCCGAGGGTCCCGGCGTTGCGGATCTGCGGCGAGCCGACGGTGCGCGACGCCTCGGCGAGGGCGGGGAGCAGCTCGGCGAGCGGCTCGGCCATCAGCTCGGTGTAGGTGACGCCCGCCCCGATCGTGACGGTGCCGGCGGCGGGGTCGTGGCGCCACGCGCGCAGGTCGCTGACGCGGTTCAGCGCGATGACCAGCTCACCGGGGCGACGGTGGCCGTCGTTGACCTCGACCATCGCGTCGGTGCCGCCCGCGAGCAGCGTCGCATCGGGGTCGTCGCGCAGCAGGCGGACGACCTCGTCGAGCGAGGTGGGAACGGCGACGGGCATCGCCCGGGAGTGTAGGAACGTCGGCTCGCGCTCGGGGACGACGTCGAGCAATTCACACGCCCGCAACGTGGCGCCACGTTGCGGGCCCCGGCGGATCCCGGCCGGATCGGGCCGCGACCGGTGGCCTCTCGCGACCTCGCGGCGCTAGACGAAGGGGCAGTGGCGGCAACCCGACTCGCAGCACGTGCCCCGGGCGGCGAGGACGTCGGCGGTGAACACCCGGTAGCCGGTGGCGGGGTCGGCGTAGGTCTGCTCACCGCTCTCCAGGGCCGCCGAGTGGCGAGCGAGGATCTCGTCGCGGCGCGCGACGCCCGGTCGCAACCGCTCGGGCGACGGCTCCCGGCGCCGATCGCGCCCCGTGGTGCCGTCCGCCATCGGGTGAGGATACGAGCGCCGTCCTCACGCCGGGCGGGCGGTGACGCCCGGCGGCACGGTCGAGGTGGTGCCGACGGCTCCGGGCGGTGTCCTCGAGCCGCCGGGCGCGGCTGGTACGGTCGCCGCCGATGGCGGTCCTGGAGCACGAACCGGCGACGATCGCGACGGCCCGGGCCCGGTCGGGAGCCGACGAGCACCCCGATCGACGGATCCGCCCCTCGGGGACCGATGTCGGCGCGTCGCTCGCGTGGTACCCGCACGGACGACGCGACCCGACCACCCGGCTGGAGCGCCACGGGCGCGGCGTCGCGTCCGGCGGGACCTTCGTGCGCGCCACGCTCACCCCCGAGGGGCCCGGAACGGTCCTCGTCCGATGGGGTGCGAGCGGTCGGCTCGACGTGGAGACGTGGGGCCCCGGGGGGGCGTGGCTGGAGGCCTCGGTCCCCGATCTCGTCGGCGCGCACGACCCCGGGGCGCCCGAGCTCGCCCGCGACACCCACCCGGTCGTCGCGGCGACCTGCCGGGCCGCGTCCGCGCTGCGCCACGGCCGGAGCTCGACGCTGTACCACGAGCTGCTCCCGACGATCATCGAGCAGCGGATCACCGGGATCGAGGCGAAGCGGCAGTGGGGCCGCCTGTGCGAGGCCCTCGGCGACCCCGCGCCCGGGCCCTTCGCCGACCTGCGGCTCCCTCCGCGACCCGAGGTCCTCAGCCGTCAGCCGAGCTGGTGGTTCCACCCCCTCGGCATCGAGCGCTCCCGCGCCCGGCCCCTGATCGAGGTCGCCCGCCACGCGTCGAAGCTGTGGGGCTGGGCGGACCTCCCGCCGGTGGAGGCGGGCGCGAAGCTGCGCCTGATCGGGGGGATCGGGGTGTGGACCGTCGGGTGCGTCCTCGGACCCGCTCTCGGCGACACCGACGCGGTGCCGGTCGGCGACTACCACGTGAAGAACGTCATCGGCTGGAACCTGGCGCGCGAGGCGCGCGCCACCGACGATCGGATGCTCGAGCTCCTCGAGCCCTACGCCGGGCAGCGCGGGCGCGTGGTGCGGGCCGTGTCCACCCACGGGGACGGCGCGCCGAAGTTTGGGCCCCGTCAGCGCATCCTGCCGATGTCGCGGTGGTGAGCCGGCCCGACGCCCGACCGACGCCGGGCGATGCCGCCCCCGTGCGCCGGCGCCCGCCTCACGACCCCCCGGGCGACGACCTCGGTGACGCCCGTGCGGACGAGCGCGTCGGAGCGGGCGCCGATCCGACGAACGCCACGACCGCCACGACCGCCACGACCGAGGGGTCGACCACCTGGCGCCGGGCGGTCGGCGTGGGGCTCGTGGCGTACGCCGTGTCGCGGTTGTGCGTGCTCTCCGGGGCGGCGGTGCGGGCGATGCAGGTCACGGTCGATCGCCGCGAGGACGGCGAGGTGGCGCAGGGCGCGGTCGAGATCATGACCGGCGTCTTCACCCAGTGGGACGGAGCCTGGTACCTCGAGCTCGCCCGACGGGGCTACCCCGAGTCCGTCCCCGCGGACATCACCTTCAACCAGCTCGAGGCCCGGGCCGCCTTCTTCCCCCTGTTCCCCAGCGCCGTGCGCGTGGTCGACGCCGTCCTGCCGGGAGGCGACACGATGGCGGCGCTCGGGCTGAACCTGGTCCTCGGCGCGGTGTCGGTGGTCCTGGTCGGGCTGCTCGCCGCTCGGGTGTTCGACGACGCGGTCGCGGCGCGGGCGATGGTCCTCTACGCCGTGTTCCCGGGCTCGTTCGTGCTCTCGTTCGCCTACTCCGAGGCCCTGTTCGTCGTGCTCGCGGCGGCCTGCCTGCTGTTCCTGCTCGACGAGCGATGGCTCCTCGCCGGCCTCGCCGCCGCCCTCGCCACCGCCACCCGTCCGAACGGCGTCGCGATCGCCGTCGCGTGCCTCGTCGCCGCGATCGTCGCGATCCGTCGGCGCCGGGACTGGTCGTCGTTGGTCGCGGTCGCGCTCGCCCCCCTCGGGTTCGTGCTCTTCCAACTCGACGTCGACCGGATCGCCGGGGAGCGCGGCATCTGGTTCCGGGTCCAGACCGAGGCGTGGTCGGAGGGCACGAGCTACGGCATGACCGCGATCGGCAACTCGGTCGGGTTCCTGACCAGCCCGTTCGACTCCCCCGCCGACGCGCTCACGGTGCTGTCGCTGGTCGCCCTCGCGATCATGGTCGTCGCGGCCGTGCGCCGTCCGCTGCCGTGGCCGTGGGTCGCCTTCAGCGCCGTCGTCGTCGTGCTGATGCTCCTCCCCGAGACCGTCACCGCACGTCCGCGCTTCGTGTTCACCGCCTTCCCCCTGTTCATCGCCGTCGCCGCGTGGTGGCCGCGCCCGCGAGTCGGGACCGACGGCGTCGGCTGGGCGCGCACGAGCTGGGACCTCGTGCTCGTGATGTGCGGTGCCGGCCTCGTCGTGCTCACCTCCGCCTACGCGGTCTTCGCCGCGATCCCCTGACGCCGTGCGCACCCTGGTGGTCGTCCCGACCCACAACGAGGCGGACAACATCGCCGAGCTGCTCGACCGGCTCGCGCGCACCGAGGCCGACGTCGACGTCCTGGTGGTCGACGACGCGTCCGGGGACGGGACCCCCGACGCCGTGCTCGCTCGCGTCGCCGACGATCCGCGCCTGCGCCTGGTCCAGCGAGCCGACAAGCGCGGGCTCGGCGACGCCTACCTCCACGCGTTCTCGATCGCGCTCCACGACGGCTACGACGCGGTCGTCCAGATCGACGCCGACCTGTCCCACGCCCCCGAGGTGCTGCCCACGATGCTCGACCTGACCGCACGCGGGATCGACGTGGTGATGGGGTCGCGCTACGTCCCCGGAGGGGCGGTCGTGGGCTGGCCGCGCCGGCGGACGTGGTTGTCGCGCTGGGGCAACCGCTACGCGGCGATCGCGCTCGGGCTCGCGCTCAACGACGCCACCGCGGGGTACCGGGTGTACCGGTCCGACGCGCTGCGTCGCATCGACCTCGGCTCGGTCCGTGCCGAGGGGTACGTGTTCCAGGTCGAGATGACCTACCGGGCGGTCCTGGCCGGGTGCAGCGTCGTCGAGGTCCCGATCACCTTCCGCGACCGGGTCGCGGGGTCGTCGAAGATGTCGGGCGGGATCGTCCGCGAGGCGTTCGCCCGGGTGACGTGGTGGTCGCTCACCGATGCCGTCTCGCTGCGCCGTCGCCGCCGCGCCTACCAGCGGCACCGACCGACGTGACGTCGCGACGCGATCCCACGCGCCGATCGTGCGCACGCCGCCGATGACGTCGATGGCCCGGCACCGGGCGAACGCTGGCATCCTGGGCGCCATGTCCGCTGCGCCGAGCACCCGGCAGGCGCTGTCGCGCTTCGCCGACGGTCTCCTCGCGGGCGATCTCCCCGGTCTCGACGACGCCCGGCGCGCCGCCACCGTCGACTTCGTCCTGCGGCGCGTCGAGGCGCTCCCCTCGGTGACGCGTGCCGGCGTCGTCGCGATCGGTGCAGCGGTCGACGTCACCGGCCGCGCCCTCGGCCACGAGCGCACCCGCGGCCTCGTGCTGCGCAGCCGGCTGCCGCTGCTGTCGGAGTACCCGCGCCTGGTGCGCTCCCTCGCCTACGCGCACGTCTGGGAGACGTGGCCCGACACGGAGGTCGACGGATCGTCGGCCGCCCTCGAGCCGGGACCCGGTACGGCCACGACCGGATCCGCAGCCCACGGTGGCGCACCGTGACCCGCCACGACTGCGACGTCCTGGTCGTCGGATCGGGAGCGGGGGGCGCGACGACCGCCGCGGTGCTCGCCGAGGCGGGGCACGACGTGATCGTCGTCGAGGAGGGTCCGTGGGTCGAGCAGGGCGAGGTCGTCCCCTTCTCGCTCGAGCAGATGGAGCGCCAGTACCGATCGGGCGGGGTCACGGTCGCGCTCGGGCTCCCCTCGATCGCGTACACCGAGGGCCGGTGCGCGGGCGGCGGCACGGAGGTCAACAGCGGTCTCTACTGGCGGCCGCCGGAGGAGACACTGGAGCGGTGGCGGGACCGCTACCGCATCCGCGACTTCGACAGCGCCGACCTGCTCGGGATCTGCGAGGAGGTCGAGGAGGTGCTCAGCGTGCAGCCGGTGCCCGGTGAGCACACCGAGGCCAGCCGGATCCTGCGTCGGGGCGCCGACCGCCTCGGATGGCGCAACGAGGAGATCCCGCGCTGGATGACCTACCCGGAGGGCGGCGGCGCGACCGAGGGACGACGCCAGAGCATGACGCGCACCTTCCTGCCCCGGGCGACCGCCGCGGGGGCGCGCGTGCTGTGCGAGCACCGCCTCAATCGGATCGTCCGCGACGGGCGGCGCGCGACGCGCGCCGAGCTCACCGTCGGGACGGAGGCGGTGACGATCGGGTTCCGCGACGTCGTGGTGTGCGGCGGAGCGATCCAGACCCCGGCGATCCTGCAGCGCGCCGGTCTGCGGCACCGCGTCGGGCGGACCCTCGCCGTCCACCCGACCGTCAAGCTGGCCGCCCGGTTCGATCCGGCGGCGGCCGGCGGCGTCCCGGTCAACACCCCCGACGACGTGTCGGTGTTCCAGGTGCGCCAGTTCGCGCCGAACATGTCCTTCGGCGGCTCCGCGAGCCACCCCGGCCTGGTGGCCCTCGCGCTCAGCGACAACTGGCGCCGGTTCGGCGACGCGGTCACCTCGTGGCCGGACCTCGCGATCTACTACGCGGCGATCACCAGCGAGGGTCGTGGCATCGTCCAGGCGATCCCCGGGGTCCGCGACCCGGTCGTCACGTACCGCCTGACCCGGCGCGACCGTGCCCTGCTCGGCCAGGCGCTCGGTCGGCTCGCGGTCGTGATGCTCGAGGCCGGCGCGATCGAGGTGTTCCCCTCGTTCCGCGACGCGCCGATCGTGCGCGACCGCGCCGACCTCGCGACCATGACGTCGTCGTTCTCCGCGTCGAAGGCGAGCGTGATGACGGTCCACCTGTGCTCGACCGCGCCGATGGGCGACGACGAGGCCCGCTGCGCGACGGACAGCCACGGCCGGGTCCACGGGACCGACAACGTGTTCGTCAACGACGCCGCCCTGCTGCCCGAGGCTCCCGGGGTCAACCCGCAGGCGACGGTGATGGCGGTCGCGATCCGCAACGCCCGCCGCTACTGCGACGAGCGGTCGGGGTGAGCGTGGGCGCGGCGCCGACGAGGCAGCGGCTCGACCCGCCGGCGACGACCGTGGTCACGGGCGCGACCGGGTGGCTCGGCACCGCCCTGGTGAGCACCCTGCTGGGCGACGGGCCGCACGCTCGCGCCGGGGCGGTGCGCGCCCTGGTGCGCCCCGGGGAGGCCGTCGATCGCCTCCCCGCGACGGTCGAGGTCGTGCGCGGCGACGTCACCGACCCCGCGTCCCTCGACGCCCTCTTCACCGGGGCTGCCGGGCCGATCGACGTGATCCACGCGGCGGGGGTGATCCACCCCGGCTCGGTCGCCGAGTTCGAGGCGGTGAACCACCTCGGCACGCTCGAGGTGATGGGCGCGTGCCGACGCCACGGCGCCCGGCGCGTCGTCCACGTCTCGTCCAACAGCCCGTTCGGCACCAACGCGGCCCGCGACGACCGCTTCGTCAACGACGAGCCCTACCGCCCCGCCCTCGGCTACGGGACCTCCAAGATGCGTGGCGAGCTCGCCGTCTTCGACGCCGTCGACGCGGGCCTCGACGCCGTGGTGGTCCGTCCGCCGTGGTTCTACGGCCCGCACCAACCGGCGCGCCAGACGACCTTCTTCACGCTGGTCCGGCGCGGGCGGTTCCCGATCGTCGGCGACGGCGGTCAGGTCCGCTCGATGACCTACGTCGACGACCTCGTGCAGGGCATCGTGCTTGCGGAGCTGGTGGTCACGCCGCCCGGTTCGGCGTGGTGGATCGCCGACGCCCGTCCGTACACCGTCGTCGAGATCGTCGAGACCGTCGGGGGTGCGCTGCGTGCCGAGGGCTACGAGGTCTCACCGAACCGGTTCCGTCTCCCGGCGGTGGCCGGCATCGTCGCCGAGCGGCTCGACGCCGCCGTCCAGCGGACGGGGCGATACGTGACCGGGCTCCACGTGCTCGGCGAGATGGGCGCGACGATCGCCGTCGACGTCTCCGCCGCTCGGCGCGACCTCGGTCACGAGCCCCGGGTCGGCCTCGCCGAGGGGATGCGCCGGAGCATCCGGTGGTGCCGCGACCAGGGGATCGAGCTGTGACCGCCTACCTGGTCACCGGCGGCAGCGGGTACTTCGGCTCGCTGGTCGTGCAGCGCCTCGCCGCCTCCGGGCACCGGGTGCGGGTCCTCGACCTGAACGACGCCGACGACCGCCCCGGCGGAGTCGAGCTCGTCGTCGGCGACGTGCGCGACCGGCGCGTGGTGCGCGAGGCGGTCGAGGGCATCGACGTCGTGCTCAACGACGTCGCCCAGGTCCCCCTCGCGAAGGACCCGGATCTGCTGCGATCGGTCAACGTGGACGGGACGGTCAACCTGCTGATCGCCGCGCACGAGGCGGGGGTCGCGAAGGTGGTGCACACCTCGTCGAGCGCGGTGTTCGGTGCGCCGGAGTCGAACCCGGTCCGTCCCGACACCGTCCCGGCGCCGATGGAGGCGTACGGCCACGCGAAGCTGGCGGCCGAGTGGGCCTGCCTCGCCGCGGTCCGCGACGGCCTCGACGTGTCGATCGTGCGACCGCGCACGATCCTCGGGCACGGGCGGCTGGGGATCTTCGGGATCCTCTTCGACTGGATCGCGGACGGCCGGGACCCGATCGTGCTCGGTGACGGCACGAACCGGTACCAGTTCGTGCACTCCGACGACCTCGCCGAGGTGTGCGTGCGCGCCGGCGACCGAGCGGGACCGTCGGTGCTCAACGTCGGGACCGACCGGTTCTCGACGATGCGCGAGACGCTCCAGGCCCTGTGCGACCACGCGGGGACCGGCGCCCGCGTGCGCTCCCTGCCGGTCGGCCCGGCGTCGCTCGCGATGGAGGTGGGGGCCCGGCTCGGGCTCGCGCCGTTCGCTCCGTACCACTGGAAGATGTACTCGAGGTCGATGTGGTTCGACGTCGAGCACCTCGACGAAGAGCTGGGCTTCACCCCGCGCTGGTCGACCGACGAGATGTTCGCGCAGAGCTACGACTGGTTCGTCGCCAACCGGGACCGCAGCACGGACGCCTCGGCGTCGCACCACCGGCGCAGCGCCGAGCAGGGTGCCCTGCGGGTGGCCAAGCGGCTCTCCGGGCTGCTGCCCGTCGCCCGGTGACGTGGCGGTGACGTGACGGCGATCGGACGGTTCCTCTCGGACCTGCGTCGCCACCGTGACCGCCAGGTCGCCGCGATCACCGTGGCGGTCCTCGCGGTGCTCGCCTACGCCCCGTCGCTGCGCTCGGCTCCGGGGCTCGTGCCCGCGGACTCGAAGCTGTACGTCTACCTCGACCCCGGTCGCTTCCTCGCCGACACCCTCACCACCTTCGACCCGCGCCAGTTCGGGGGGTGGGTCCCCCACCAGCACATCGCGTACCTGTGGCCGACGGGCCCGTGGTTCTGGGTGCTCGAGCGGACCGGCGTCGCCGACTGGGTCGCGCACCGCCTGTGGATCGGGAGCCTGCTGCTCGCCGCCGGGCTCGGGGTGCGCTGGTGCGCTCGCGTGCTGGGCTCCGGACCGCTGGCGGCCTTCGCCGCCGGGCTCGTGTACCAGCTCTCGCCCTACGTCCTGGCCTACCTGTCGCGCACCTCGGTCCTCCTGCTGCCGTGGGCCGGTCTCGGGTGGATCGTGGGGTGCACGATCCTCGCCGCGCAGCGTGGCAGGTGGCGCTACCCGGCGCTCGTCGCGCTGATCGTGGCGACGGTCGGGGCCGTCAACGCCACCGCCCTCGCGATGATCGTCCCCGCCCCCGTGCTGTGGCTGGTGCACGCGACGTGGGGCGGCGCGATCGGTGTCCGCCGGGCGCTGGCGACGGTGGCACGGATCGCGGCGCTGTGCGTCGCCGTGTCGCTGTGGTGGGTCGTGATGCTCGTGATCCAGGGGCGCCACGGGGCCGAGGTGCTCGCGTTCTCCGAGTCGCTCGCGGCCGTGTCGTTCACCTCGACCTCGACGGAGGTGGTGCGCGGCCTGGGCTACTGGCTGTTCTACGTCCGCGACGCCTGGGCACCGACGACCGCCGCGTCGTTCGAGCACCTCGTCCGGGTGCGCACCGTCGTGGAGAACCACCTCGTGATCCTCCTCGGGATGGTCGGGATCGTCGCCACCCGGTGGGAGCACCGTCGCTTCGCCGCGCTGCTCGTCGGGGCCGGGGTGGTCCTCGGGGTCGGGGTGCACCCGATCGACGATCCTTCGCCGCTGATGTCGCTCCTCGTCGGCGACGGCGAGGGCGGCGTCGCGCTCGCGCTGCGCAGCAGCACCCGTGCGGTCCCGGTGCTGCTCCTCGGCGCCGCCCTCGGGGTCGCCGCCCTCGTCGGCGCCGTACCGGCGGCGCGCCGGCCGGGTCGCACCGGCCGCGCGGGCGCTCCGTGGGCGCGCCTCGCCGCGGTGGCGGTGATCGCCGTGGTCGCGATCGACGGCCTGCCCGCGCTGCGCGGAGGGCGCTTCGTCGACCCGTTCCTGGTGCGCGATCAGGACCCGCCGGCGGCGTGGCTGAACGCCGCGGCCGACCTCGACGCCCGTCCGGACGGGTACCGCGTGCTGCAGGTGCCGGGGGCGGAGTTCGGCGCGTTCGGGTGGGGGTACACCGTCGACCAGCCGCTTCCGGCGCTCACCGAGCGGCCGCTGCTCACCCGCGACCTGCTCCCCCTCGGGTCCCCGGCGGCGATGGACCTCCTGTTCGCGCTCGACGACCGCATCCAGAGCGGCGCGATCGAGCCGGCCGCCGTGGCCGGGGTGTCGCGGTTCCTCGGCGTCGACACGGTGTGGATCGCGGGCGACGTCGACTTCGGGCGGTTCCGCCTCGCCCGACCCGAGGTCGTCACCGACGAGCTCACCTCGCCGGCGGCCGCCGCGGCGGGCCTGGTCGATCCCGTGGCGTACGGCGACCCGGCGGTGATGTCCTCGCGACTCCCCGTCGTCGACGCCGAGTCGGTGAGCGATCCGCGCGTCGGGGCCCCGGTCGCACCGGTCACCCTCGTCGACGTGGCGGACCCCGTCCCGATCGAGCGCGTCAAGGACACGCTCGTGGTCCTCGCCGGCAGCGGAGACGGGATCGTCGACGCGACCGCCGCGGGGGTGCTCGACGGGAGCGAGGCCGTGCTCTACTCGGCGACGGCGGCGGGGTCGGATCCGCCGCGCGCACCGGACCGGTTCGTCATCACCGACTCCAACCGCGACCGCGCCCACCACTGGCGCAGCTCCCAGGACGTCACCGGGTTCACCGAGTCCGGCGAGCCCGGATCCGACCTCGGGACCTTCGAGAGCGGGGATCAGCGCCTCGACGTGTTCGGGGACCGTTCGTCCGCCGAGCGCGGGGCCCGGGACCGCTCCGACAGCCAGACGGTCTCGATCCAGGAGGGCCCGGTCACGGCCCGTGCGAGCGGCTACGGCGAACCCTTCGCGTACCTCCCCGAGCATCGACCGGTGATGGCGATCGACGGCGACCCGGCGACGGCGTGGGTCGTCGCCGACCGCTCGGATCCCGTCGGGGAGTGGATCGAGCTCGACGTGGCCGAGGGCATCGACCACGTCGACCTGCTGCAGCCGACGGCGCCGGCCGGGGGGCGCTCGATCACCCGCGTCGCGCTCGGCGTCGGTGGTGCCGACCCCGTCGCGGTCGACCTCGACGGCGCGTCGCTCGACGGACCCGGCCAGCGGGTGCCGATCGAGCCGACGGCGGGGCCGACGACGATCCGGGTGACGATCCTCGACGTGTCCCGACCGCAGCCGCCGATCGGCGACGCGATCGGCGCCGTCGGGTTCTCCGAGATCGGCACCGGCCTCGCCCCGACGGTCGAGATCATCCGCGCCCCCGTCGACGGCGCGGAGGCGATGGCGAGCGCCGGGGCCGTCGACGTGGTGCTCACGCGCCTGCGCGCCGAGCCGACCGACCGGTGGCGCGACGACCCCGAACCCGTCCTGCGGCGGGAGTTCGCCCTCGCGTCCGATCGGGCCCTCGATCCCACGGTCACGCTCCGCCTCGACCGGCGACTCGACGGTGAGTCGCTCGCCGGTCTCCTCGACGAGCGGGCGGTCGCCACGGAGCACCTGACGGGCGCTCCGGCGGCGCGTGGCGCCGCCGCGGTCGACGACGACCCGGCGACCGCGTGGACGACCCCCTTCGATCGCGTCGTCGGCCAGTCGGTCGTCGTCGACGGCGAGGGGACGGCCGACGAGCTGACGGTGGTCCAGCCCGTGGGTGAGCACTCCCCCGTCACCGCGCTGCGCGTGGTCGACGAGGCGGGGCCCATCGAGATCGACCTCGAACCCGCGCCGGCCGGGTCCGACGTCGTCGTCGAGCTCCCCCGCACGATCTCGCTCGATCGGGTCGCCATCGAGATCGTCGCGATCAACCCGGTCGAGGTGCGCGAACGTCGCTTCGACGAACCGACCGTGCTCCCCGCAGCGATCGCCGAGCTCCGCTTCGACGGCCGCAGCCCGGCGATCCGCCCCGTCGAGCGGCTCGTCGCGACGTGTCGGGACGACCTGGTCTCGCTCGACGGGCGAGCGCTCCCCCTGTCGTGGGACGTCTCCACCGCCGACGCGCTGGCCGGGACGGCCGTCGACGCGACCCCCTGCGCGCCGACCGGGACCCTGGCAGCCGGCGACCACAGGATCGCGTCGTCGCCCGGCGCTGCGTTCGAGGTCGACCGGGTCGTCCTGTCGAGCGAGGCGGCCGACCCGTCATCGGGCTCGACCGTCGACCCCGGGGCGGTGGTCGTCACCGACGCGTCGCGCCGTCACCGCAGGATCGAGGTGCCGGCGTGCCCACGCGGCTGCTGGGTCATCCACGGGGAGGGCTGGAACGTCGCCTGGACGGCCTCGATCGACGGACGGAGCCTCGGCGAGCCCACCCTCGTCGACGGGAACGCCAACGGGTGGTGGATCGAGCCGTCGTCGGATCCGGTGGTCGTCGACGTCGACTGGCCGGTCCAGCGCAGCCTCGACCTCGCGCTGCTGGCGAGCGCGCTGGCCGTCCTGGCGTGCATCGGGCTCGTGGCGTGGGATCGCCGGCGCGACGGGGAGCGGCGACGCTCGGTCGCGACGGTCGCGGTGCCGACCGGCCGGCGCACGCTGATCGGGGCCGCCGCGGCGACGGTGGTCGGTGTCGCCGTGCTGGTCGACCCGCTGACGGCGGTGCCCGCGGCGCTGGCCTGGACCGCCGCGTGCGCTCTCGGGCGACCGCGGCTCGTCGGGTGGGTCGGCGTCGCGACGCTCGCCGTGACGGCGCTCGTGGTCGCCGAGGTCGTGCGGACCGACGAGCCGTTCCCGAACGCCGGTTGGCCCGTGCGCTTCGAGTACCTGCACCCGTGGTCGCTGCTCGGCGTCCTGCTGGTGACCGCGTCGTGCCTGGTCGGTCGCGAGCGCCCGATGCCCGACGGCGAGGGTGGCGGCGACGCACGGGGCGATCCGGCGGACGGGGTCGCCGTCGCACCGCGACCGACCGAGGCCACCTCGACGGCATCTCGATCCACGTCCGCGCGCTCGACGCCATCGACGTGAGCCCGGCGCGCCGCTGTCACGGTGTCGGGTCGATGTCGTCCAGGGTGTAGGCGACCGGCGGCTGCCCGTCGACGAACACGACGGTGCCGGGGTCCGCTCTGCGGGCCACCGCCTCGTCGTTCGCCCAGATCGTCAGCCGCTGCCTCTCGGTCCCGTCGCTGCGGCGACCGTCACCGAAGCGGCGGAACTGGATCTCCGACTCGAAGCGGAACTCGACGCCACGCTCGAGGAGCACGACGAGGGTCGGGTAGGTGTAGGGGTGCCCGAAGTACATGTTCGAGTCGTCGACGAGGACCGGCCCCGACAGCTCGACGTCGCGGAGCGCGTCGACGACCGCTGCGACCGATCCCGTGAGCTCGTCGTGGACGTCGGCGTCGCGCACCTGCGACGTCGCCGGCACGTTCGCGACCGCGAGCGCCACCAGGCCGGCTGCGAGGGTCGCGTCGACGACGTGGCGAGCCGCGCGCCCGCCGGCCCGCGTCGCGAGCGCGACGGCGGCGCACGCGGCCCCGAGCACCCCGAACGCGGCGGTCCCCCACAGCACCCGGTAGTTGCCGTCGAAGAGCCCGAAGCTGGAGCTGAGGGGGAGCGACGCCGCGTCGACCACCGCGGCGACCAGCGCGGTCGCAGCGACGAGCGACCCGGTCGCGGCACGCACGTGACCCCGCCACCAGGCCAGCACCGCCGACGCCACGGCGCCGGCGATCACGACGACGAGCAGCGCCACCCGGGCGTCGCCGCCGAGCGCGTCGGCCGGCACGTAGTCGGCGTACCCCGGCCGCAGGTACCCGCGCGGTGACACCACGACCCCGGCGACCAATCGCAGACCCGTGACGAACCCGGGGCTCTCGGGCCCCCCGCCGGAGGAGAGCACCCCGCCGAGGTTGCCCGATCCCGCCACCTGGTCGACGATGGTCTGCGCCCATAGCACGATCGCGACGGCCGACGCGACGACGATCGGGAGCCGCCACGACGACGCGTCGGTGGACGATCCCGCCGATGCCGTGGCACCGGAGCAGCGGCGCAGCGCGATCACCCCGACGACGGCGACGGGGACCGCCAGGGCCGCCACGGGGATCGGGTAGCTGAGGTGGGTCTGGGTCAGCAGGCTCCCCAGCACGACCACCGGGACGAGCGCCCACCGGATCCCCGTGATCGTGGCCCAGATCGCGACGAGCAGCCCGACCCAGGCGATCAGGAGGTACTGGTGCTGGGTCGGGGTGATCAGCAGTAGAGAGCCGAGCTGCCACGTCAGCAGGCTCACGGCCGCCATCGCGGGCAGCACGTGCGCGACGCCGGCGAGGCGTCGGATCAGCCAGGCGATCGTCACGATCACCGCGGCGTGGACGGCGACCGTCCCGATCGCCGTCCCCCCCATCGGCGCGATCCGGGTGAACGGCGCCAGCAGGTCGAGCTGCATCGGTCCGAGGTTGTTCACCGATCGACCGACGTCGAGCGACCCCGACGACCACGCGCCGAGGAGGGGGTGGTCCTCGGTGCCCACGTCGAGCGATCGCGCGGTGAAGTAGGCGGCGTCGCCGATCGGGACCCACGGGCCGAGCGCGGCGCGCACCCCCGCGACGACGACCGGGACGAGCGCGACGACGACCGGCACGACCACGCGCAGCCACCACGAGACGGTGCGCTCGGACCCGTCCGCGGCGTGCCGTCGGGCTCCGACCCTCGACCGCTCGTGCCCTGCCCGCCGACCCGCTGCCCGCCCGCGCCCCGGCGGCTCGTCCGCGGTGTCGTGGGCGGCGCCGTCGACCGCCGGGCCGACGTCGGGTCGATCCGGGCGCTCGGAGGTCAACGACGGGCCTCCGCGAGGAGCGCGACGGGCCGGGGCGACAGCAGCAGGTCCGCGCTCAGCGCCTGGGCCCTCTCCGAGATCCGCGGGTCGGACGTGACCGCGAAGAGGTTCTCGTCGACGGCCGCGACCAGGTCGTCGAGGCCGTCGGCGCGGAGGTCCGCGATCAACGCCGCCCGCCGCCCGTCGTCGATCGCCCGCTCCTCGGGTGATCGCACGTCGGCCGATGCCACCACCTCGACGTCCGCGTCCGCCCGGCCCCGTTCGACGAACACCCCGGTCACCAGCCGCAGCTCGCGCGCCGGAGCTCCTTCGGCGACGGTCAGGTCCGGGGTGATCGGCACCTCCCAGAACTCGTCCATCCGGGCGTCGAAGCCGGCTCGCCGCAGCTCGCTCACCAGCCCGAACGCCTGGCTCCCGAAGAACGAGGCGTCCTGGAAGCGGACGACGTGGGTGGCGCGCGGGTCCAGCGCGGCGGTCGCCTCGTCGAGGATCACGCCGACCGGCTCACCCAGGTGCGCCTCGGGGTGGTCCGTCGCCGGAGCGCGCGCGCACGACACGACCGTCACGACGCCGATCACGGCGACCGCCGCCGCGGACAGGCGCTCGGGAGCCAGCGCGGACGCCGCCGCCCCGCCCGATCCGCGCAGCGCCGCGACCGTCGTCCAGGCGATCGCGACCAGCACCAGCGTCGTGGTGATCCACGCCCACAGCGTGAGGTAGAACCAGCGGACCCCGAAGATCCGCGACATCGACACCACCGTCGCCCCGAGCGCGACGGCGAGCACGAGGTGCAGGTGGACGAGCGACCGGTGCCCGAGGCGGACAGCGACGACGAAGGAGGCGACGAACGCCACGAGGACCGCGATCGCGCTCCACACCGGGCCGTCGGAGTCGGACGACGCCTCCACGAACCGCCCTCCGCCGGTGAGGAGGGGGACGAACCCGGACGCGACGTCCAGGTGGCGCAGCGCGAGGCGCGCCCCCGCGACCCATCCGATGGCGTCCTCCGAGGGCGATCCGAAGTGGTCGAGGAGGCGGACGAGGTTGCCGTCGTCACCGCCCCGGATCTGCTCGACGACCGGAGCCGCCCACAGCGCGACGAAGGCGCCGGCGGTGACGATCGGCCACCGCCACGACGCTCCCCCGCCACGGCGGCCACCGTCGATCGCACCCGTCGCGCCGCCCTCGCCCGTCCGGTGCGCCCCGCGCGGGTCACCGCCGCGGATCCGGGCCGATCGCAGCCGGCGCACGACGGCGACGCACAGCGCGAGCACGCCGAGCCCGCCGGCCATCGACAGGTACGGGATGTGGGTGCCCGCCGCGTACGAGGCCGCGACGACGAGCGGGACGAGCATGGCGTCGTCGCCGTCGAGCACGGACCACGTCGACAGCAGCACGACCAGCCACGCGAGCAGCGGCAGGTACGGGTTCCACGGTTGGGTCAGCACCGACGCCCCGTAGCCGGCGACGGCGATGGCGACGACGGCGGCGACGACGAGGGCGCCCCCGAGCCCCGCCCGCCGACGCCCGATCCAGATCGCGACCGCCGCCCACCCGAGCGCCAGGACCACCGTCGAGGCCTCCATCGCCCAGGCCGACCCGCCGAGGAGGCGGTACCCGGGAGCGAGGGCCCAGAAGCTCAGCGGCCCGGGGTGGCTCCCCTGGTCGGGGAGCTCGCCGATCCGGCCCGGCAGCCCGACGAGCGGGGTCGACCCCGTCCCCACGTCGCGCAGGCGGATCTCGGTCATCGCGAGATCGAGCACCGGGTACCACCGGCGCTGCGCCAGGGCGACGACCGCGACGATCAGCGGGAGGGCGACCACGACGGCGAGCGCGCCGGTGGCGAGCGGAGCCGGGACCCGCCCGAGGCGGTCCCTCATCGGCGGGTGAGGCGTCGCGCTCGGTCGCCCAGGCCCCAGCGCGTGACCAGCAGCATCGACTCGACGATGATCCGGCCCGACATCTTGGAGCGGCCCTGGGTCCGGTCGCGGAAGATGATCGGCGTCTCCACGATCGTCGACCCCGCGACCGTCAGACGTCGGACCAGCTCGGTCATGAACGCGTACCCCTCGGCGGAGGTCGACGTGGGGTCGATCTCGGCGAGGGCCGTCGCGCGGTACGCCCGGTAGCCGCCGGTGCAGTCACGCGGCGCGACCCCGAGGATCCACCGGGTGTACGCGTTGCCCCACCGCGACAGGAGCTGGCGACGGATCGGCCAGTCGGTGGTCCCACCCCCGGTCACGTAGCGGGATCCGATCACGAGGTCCGCGCCGTCGTCGACGAGCTCGAGCATGTGGCCGATGCGCGTCGGGTCGTGGGAGAGGTCGGCGTCCATCGTGACGACCACGTCGTAGCCCTCGACGACGCGTGCGAACCCGTCGCGGTAGGCGCTTCCGAGACCGCTCTTGCCCGGTCGGCTGAGCACCTCGATCCCCCCGAGCTCCCGTCCCACGCGCTCGGCGATCAGCGCGGTCCCGTCGGGGCTCCCGTCGTCGACCACGAGCACGTCGGTCTCCGGGGCCGCGTCACGGACCCGGCGCAGGAAGGTCTCGATGTTCTCGGCCTCGTCATAGGTCGGGAGCACCACCACGCTGCGCATACGGCTCACGACGGTACCCGTCCGCCGCGATGGCGCCGAACCGCCTCGTGGAGCACCTCGATGACCCCCAGCGCCGAGGCGTCCCAGCTCATCGAGCTCGTCCGGCTCCGTGCCGCGTCGCCGAGCCGGCGCCGCAGCCCCTCGTCGCGCAGCACGCGCACGATCGCCGGCGCGAGCTCACCGGGGGGCGCCAGCAGCCCCGTGACGCCGTCGACGACCGAGCTGCGGTGACCGCGGATGTCGGTCGCGACGGCGGGGGTGGCGCAGCCGGCCGCCTCGGTCAGGCTGAGGCCCCACCCCTCGGCGAGCGAGGCGCTGGCGACCACCCACGCGCGCCGGTAGATCGCGACGAGCTCGTCGGCGTGGAGGCGACCGGTGAAGCGGATCCACCCCTGCGCTCCGAGCTCGGCGACGCGGGCCTCGAGCAGGGCTCGCTCCGGACCCTCGCCGACGACGGTGAGGGTGACGTCGTCGACCTCGGCGCGCACCCGGGCGACGGCGTCGAGCAGGAGCCCGAACCGCTTGACCGGAGCGAGTCGCCCGACCGCGACGATCGAGGGTCGAGGGCTGCGCTCGCCCCCCGGGGAGAAGCGGGGGTCGGTTCCGTTGGGGACGGCGCGCACGCGCGCCGGGTCGAACCCGATCTCGATCAGCTCCTGGCGCGTCGCCTCCGACGGGGTCGCCGTGAGGCCGCGTCGGTACACCCGCGGCGCGATCCGGCTCTCCAGCACCCGCCCGGCCGCGGCGATGGGCCCGGGGAGGATCTGGTCCCACATCGGGCCGTGCACGTGGTGCAGGAACAGCATCCGGGGGTGGCGGCACCACAGCGGGGTGAGGAACGGCACGGCGTTCATCACCTCGACGATCGCGTCGTGGGGGCCCATCCTCCCGGTGAGCTCGGACGCGATCGCCCGGGGGAACACCGAGTAGCGGCTGCCCCGACGCACGACGCGGTACCCCGCCCGCTCGGCGACCGGGGCGCGTCCCGCCGCCGCCGAGGTCCGGTGGGTCACCTCCAGCCCCGCGGCGGCGAACCGGCGCTCGAACTCGTCGGCGTGGACCTCGGACCCGCCGGCGTCGGGGTCGTCGAGGTCACGCCAGGCCAGCACGTGGACGCGACGCACGTCGGCGCGCACCAGGTCGTCGGCGCGACGCCGCAACTCGTCGATCTCGTCGGCGGACACCGGGGCGACGATACGCACCGCGGCCCCCGGACCGATGGACCGCCCCGGGACGACACGGCCACTACGATCCACCCGCTTGCAGGACGTGACCGACAGCCCGACGCGGCGGACCGACCCCGCTGCGTCGCACGACGCGACGACGCGCGCCGACGAGGTGACCCCGTTCGTGCTCGGCGGCGCCGTGCGCCCGTCGGTGCGTGGCGCCGTGGCGCTCGCCACCCTGCTCGCGTTCTGCGCCCTGCCGGTGCGCGGCCTCTACCGCGCCACCGGTTCGTCGATGGAGGAGGGCTTCATGCTCGTCTTCCCCCGCCTGGTGCAGCAGGGCCGGGTCCCGAACGTCGACTTCCTCCACCTGTACGGACCGGGCTCGCTCGACGTCCTGTCGGTCTGGTACCGGGTGTTCGGGTACACCCTGGAGGCGCAGCGGACGTTCGGCCTCGTGCAGAACCTCGGGATCGTGCTCGCCGCCTACGCCCTCGCCCGCGTCGCGGGTCGCACGGCCGCCGTCGGAGCCGGGGGTGTCGCGGCGCTGCTGATCATGACCCCGATCGGTCTCTCCGCGCTCGCGTGGCACGGGGGCGTGGCGCTCTCGATGTGGAGCGTCGTCGTCGCGCTGCGGGCGCGTCGCACCGGGCACCGGATCGACTGGGCGGGCGCGGGAGCGCTCGCGGGCTCGGCGCTGACCTTCCGACCCGATCTGACCGTCGCCGTCGCGCTGGCGCTCGCGTTCTGCGTGTGGGCCCACCGTCGCTCCGGGTGGCGACCCCTGGTGTGCGGGGCCGCGGTCGGCCTCGTGCCGATGTGGGTCCACCTCGTGGTCGCCGGCATCGGACCGTCGATCGACGGGATGGTGATCGACCCCGTCGTGCGGCTGCGGCCGGGCCGCGAGCTCCCCCGGCCGCCGTCGTGGGGCAACCTCGACGGCACCCTGCAGATCGTCGCCGAGACGTTCCCGCCGTGGTGGGGACTCCCGGCGCCGGCCGCCGAGAAGCAGATCTTCACCTGGTTCTTCCTCGTGTGCGCCGTCGCCGTCGGCGTCCCCGCGTGGGCGTGGATCCGTCGCCGTCGCGGCGATCGCTCGCCGGTGACGACCGTGCTCGTCGGAGCGGGCCTGCTCGGGCTCGGGATCCTCCCCCAGGCTCTCCAGCGGCCCGACTCCACCCACCTGGCCTGGGTCGCGGTGGCGTCGTGGCCGCTCGTCGTCGTCCTCCTCGCCGACGTCGTCGCACGGCGGCGGTCGGTCGACCGGGAGCGGGGCGGCGGCCGCCCGGACGGACCGAGCTGGTGGCCGGGCCTCGCGGGGACGCTCACCGTGGGCCTGGTGATGCTGGTCGTGTGCCCGTTCTTCACCTACCGCCACTACGTGCTGCACGCGCGCGTGTCGGCGGGCGACCTCCCGCTGCCGTTCCTGGTCGAACGAGACGGTCGTCGGTTCTGGTTCGGCGACCCCGTCGCAGCGGGGGCGCTCGGCGAGATGGTCGTCGAGCTCGACCGCCGCAGCGAACCCGGGGATCGACTGGTGGTGGGCCCGGCCGACCTCAGCCGGGCGGTGTACAGCGACGTCTCGGTCTACTACCTGTTCCCCGAGCTCGAACCCGCCACCTACTTCGTGGAGATGGACCCCGGTCTCGCCGACGTCGCCGGTTCGGGCCTCGCGCAGGACATCGCGTCGGCCGACTTCGTGGTGCTCACCAACCTGTGGACCGGGTGGCGCGAGCCGAACGCGTCGTCGGAGTTCCGGTCCCAGGAGCACAACCGCGCGGTCGCCGACGGGTTCTGCCTCGTCGGGCGGTACGCGGAGAACATGGTGCTGCTGTTCGAACGGTGCGAGGGTGGGGGTGGCGTCCTCCCCCAGGAGGTGCCCGGGCCCTACCCGCTGCCGGAGGACCCGCTGCCCGCCGCGCCCGACCCGCCCGAGCGCGACTCGCCCGAGGCGGGTGCGGCGAGCGGGGGTTCGCACGACGCACGGGACGACGAGGTCGCGACGATGGAGGAAGCGCCACGATGAGCCACGAGACGACGACCGAGACGGGTGCGACGGAGGTGCCGACCGGCAACACCTACGACAAGTACGCCTCGACGAACCCGGTCGAGCGGCGGATGATGGAGGGCTTCTTCTCGGCCTTCGACGCCGCCCTCGACGGCCCCGTGCCGACCAGCATCCTCGAGGTCGGCGTCGGCGAGGGGATCGTCACGGCGAGGGTGCACGAGCGGTTCCCCGATGCGTCGGTGGTGGGGATCGACCTCCCCGACGACGACCTCGCCGAGCACTGGCGCGAGGCGCACCTGGCGTGCGCGTTCGGCGACATCACCGCTCTGCCCCTCCCCGACGGCTGCGTCGACCTGGTGCTCGCGATCGAGGTCTTCGAGCACGTCGATGACCCGTCCGCTGCGCTCGACGAGGTCGCCCGGGTCTGCGGGGGCACCCTCGTCGCCTCGGTGCCGCGCGAGCCGATGTGGCGGATCGGCAACATGGCCCGCGGCCGCTACCTGCGCGACCTGGGCAACACCCCGGGGCACGTCAACCACTGGGGCCGGAGGACCTTCGAGCGCTTCGTCGACCAGCGCTTCGACGTGATGGACGTGGCCACCCCGCCGCCCTGGACGATGATCCGCGCCCGTGCGCGCTGATCCCCGGTGACCCCCGCCGACGGAACCGGATCGGCGCCGCCTCGCTCGGATCGGCGCCGCCACCGCGGGCGCGGACGGTGATCGACCGCCAGCGGCTCGTGTCGTTGCTCGGGCTGCTGATCGGCGTCGCCGGCGTCGCGTTCGTGGTGGCCAAGGTCGTGCGCGACCGCAACGAGTTCGCGGACGCCCTCGCGCAGGCGAACCCCGGGTGGACCCTGGCGGCGCTCGCGGCGGGCGCGGGTGCCATCTCGTCGATCGCGCTGAACTGGGTCGCGCTCCTGCGCCGGCACCACCCGGTCCCCCGGGCGCGGGCGGTGGGGTGGTTCTACGTCGGCCAGCTGGGCAAGTACGTCCCCGGTGGCATCTGGCCGGTGATCGGTCAGGCCGAGCTCGCCCGCCGCGGCGGGGTGGACCGCCCCGGAGCGTACGCGGCGACGGCGATCTCGATGATCGGCACCCTGCTCGGAGCCGTCACGGTCGCCGCGGCGACCGGCCTGGCCACGGAGGGTCGGCGGCTCCTCGGCGCCGCCCTCGCCGCCGGGATCCTCGCAGGGCTGCTCGTCGCCGCCGACGGCCGGATCCGCGCGGCGGTCGGATCGCTGCTGGCCCGGGTCGCGCGCCGCTCGATCGAGCTGCCGACCGCCCGTGTCCTCGCCCGCCAGGCGGCGCTCCACGTCCCGGTGTGGGTCGCGTTCTCCGCCTGCCACGTCGGCGTCGCCGTCGCCCTCGGATCCCGACCGGGCGCGTCCGCGATCTCCGAGCTGGCGTTCGCGACCTGCGTCGCGTGGGTCGCGGGCTTCGTGATCGTCGGCCTCCCGGGGGGCATCGGCGTGCGCGAGGCGGTCCTCGTGTCGCTGACCACGCCGCTGCTGGGCGCGGGGGCGGCGGTGTCGTTCGCCGTCGTGTCGCGCCTCGTCACGATCGCCGTCGACCTGCTGCTCGCGGCGGTCGCGGTCGTCGGATCACGATCCGGGCGATTCGTGGCCGCTGACGGCGGAGCGGGCTGAGCACGTCGGGCCAGTACGCTCCCCACCACATGTCCCGGCCGGTCAAGTTGGTCATCCAGATCCCGTGCTTCAACGAGGAGGAGACGCTGCCGATGACCGTCGCCGACCTCCCGCGCCGGGTCCCGGGGATCGACGTCGTCGAGTGGCTGGTCGTCGACGACGGGAGCACCGACCGGACCGTCGAGGTGGCGCGCGAGCTCGGGGTCGACCACGTCGTCTCGCACCAGCGCAACCGAGGGCTCGCCGCCGCGTTCACGACCGGTCTGGATGCCGCTCTGCGGGCGGGCGCGGACGTCATCGTCAACACCGACGCCGACAACCAGTACGACGGCCGCTCGATCCCCGACCTGGTGGCCCCGGTGGTCGACGGCACGGCCGACATGGTCGTCGGCGAGCGCCCGATCGAGGGGATCGACGACTTCTCCCGGTCGAAGAAGGCGCTGCAGCGCATCGGCAGCTCGGTCGTCCGCCGCTTCTCGGCGACGGGGGTGCGCGACGCCGCGAGCGGCTTCCGTGCCTACAGCCGCGACGCCGCGATGCGGGTGCAGGTCTTCGGCCGCTACTCCTACACGATGGAGACGATCATCCAGGCGGGGTGGAACTCGATGACGGTCGTCTCGGTCCCCGTCGGCGTCAACCCCAAGACGCGCGAATCGCGCCTCGTGCGCAGCGTCCCGCAGTACGTGTCGCGCTCGGGACAGTCGATCGTGCGCAGCTTCGCGCTGTACAAGCCGTTCCGCTTCTTCTTCGCGGTCGGCCTCGTCCCGTTCGTCGCCGGGGCCGCCCTGCTCCTGCGCTGGCTGGTGCTGTACGCCGTGAGCGACGTGTACACCAGCCGCCTCCCGAGCCTGCTCACCGGTCTCGGGCTGGTCCTCGTCGCCGTCCAGATCTGGAGCGTCGGGTTCCTCGCCGATCTCCAGGCGGCGAACCGTCGGGTCCTCGAGGAGCTGCGGGTGCGACAGCGGGCGGTCGACCTCGAGCGGCCGTCGGATCCGCCCCGCCACGAGCGCGACCGGGCGTGAGCGCCCTCCCGGGCTCCTCCGGGTCGCGTCGGGTCGACGGGCGTCGATGAGCGCCCACGTCGACCCGTCCGACGAGGCCGAGCACATCTCGCGCCGCGCCCGACTCGATGCGCTCGTCGAGCAGCACCCGATCGTCGACCGGCTGTTCCGCGCCGGCTGGCTCGCCCGGGGCGTGGTGTACACCACCGTCGGTCTGACGGCGATCCCCGTCGCCCTGCAGCAGGCGCCACGATCGTCGGACGCGTCGCCGACCGGCGCGCTCGGGCGGATCGCGGACCTCCCCGGCGGGCGGGTGCTGTTGGGTGCGCTGGTGGTGGGGATGGTCCTCTACGTGATGTTCCAGCTCATGAGCCTCGCCCTGATCCGCGGGACCGGGTTCTTCCGGTGGTGGCGGCGTGCCGGGCACCTGGTCGCCTCCGTGCTCTACTCGCTGTTCACCTGGAGCGCGGCGGAGGTGGCGCTCTCGGGGGATCGACCGAACCGGTCGAGCCTGCTCGAGCGCGTCTCGAGGGCGGTGCTGGAGAACACCGGTGGCCGGTGGCTCGTCGGCGTCGCCGGGCTGGTCACGATGGGCGTCGCCGGCTACTTCGCCCACCGCCACGTCGTGCAGCGCGGGTTCGCCGACGGCCTGTCCGACATCGAGAGCGCTCCGACCGACAACGGCGTGCGCGCCGGGACGATCGTGGTGCTCGGGATGGTGGGGTGGATCGGGCGGTCGACCGTGATCTCGCTGATCGGGTTCTTCGTGCTGCGCGCCGCGATGACGTTCGATCCCCGCGAGGCGCGCGGGTTCGACCGGGCGCTGCGCGCCACGGCGGGGTCGACCGTCGGGTCGATCCTGGTCCTGCTGGCGGCGCTGGGGTTGCTCGCGTACGGCGTGTTCTGCATCGTCAGCCACCGAGCCCGCACGATCCACGACATCGAGTCCGAGCTGGAGGCGGCGGAGTCCCCCTGAAGCGGCGGGGTCCCCGGGTCGACCGCGATCTGCCACGGCCGCAGCGGGCGCCCGCTCAGCGGCGAGGTCAGCGGTCGAGGCGTCGCCAGAGGGGGCCGGGCAGGGCGCGAAGCCCGGCGAACACGAAGCGCAGGATCCCCGGCGCCCACACCACGGAGCGGCGCGAGCGCAACCCCGCCACCACCGCGGCGGCGACGTCGTCGGGATCGCAGGCGAACGGCGCCTCCTCCATCCCCTCCGTTATCGAGGAGCGCACGAAGCCGGGGCGCACCGTGAGCACGCGCACCCCCGAGCCGTCGAGCGCGTGGCCGAGCCCGGTGGCGAACGCGTCCTGGCCGGCCTTGGTGGCGCCGTAGACGAAGTTCGACGGTCGGGTGCGGACCCCGGCGACGCTGGAGAGCACGACGAGCACGCCGTGGCCCTGCTGCCGCAGCCGGTCGGCGACGGCGATCCCCGAGCTGATCGCGCCGGCGACGTTCACGTCGACGAGGCGAGCGGCCGCGACCGGGTCGGATCCGGTCTCGGCGTCACCGAGCTGTCCGAACGCCTGGACGACCACGTCGAGGTCCCCGTGCTCCGCGGCGATCCGTTCGATGGTCTCCACGTGGGCGGAGTGGTCGGTGGCGTCGAAGTCGACCTCGGTGACCGTGACGCCGGCGGCGAGCCCGTCGACGGTCACCGGCGCTCCCCCGGAGCCGCCCCGGTGGGCGAGCACGACCGTGGTCAGCGCCGGCGAGCTCAGGGCACGGACGATCGCGTGCGCGATGTCGCTGCGCCCTCCGAGGACGAGGACGGTCTGGGGTTGGTCGAACGCGTTCATCATCGTGGGTCCCTCCGCGGGTGGGTCGTCGATCGCCTCGTCGTCGATCGCATCGGCGTGGCGTTCGTCGGGGTCGACGGTGCGCGGCCGGAGCCTCGTCCGGTCACAGCAGGTCGAGCCTCCTCGCCTGGTCGCTCGCCCACGCTCCGTCGGGGTCGACGGAGCGCCGCACGGCCTTCCACTCCTCGAGGCGCGGGTAGCCGCAGGCGACGACCTCGGGGGTGGCGAACGCGTCCTTGGCCAGGTAGTGGCGCCCGCCGACGCCGAGCACGAGGTCGTCGAGCTCGCCGAGCAGGCTCCCGAGGCCGTCGACCCCGGCGGGCAGGTCGAGCGTGAGCGTCCATCCGGGCCGGGGGAAGCTGAGCATCCCCCCGCTCTCGTCGCCGAACCGCTTGAGCACGGCGAGGAAGCTCGCGTGACCCTCGCCCGCGATGGTCTCGACGATGCGGCGCAGGGTGTCGACGGCGGAGAACGGGACGACGAACTGGTATTGGAGGAACCCGTGACGCCCGTACAGCCGGCTCCACTGGCCGACCATGTCGAGGGGGTGGAAGAACCCCGTGAGCGACTCGGTGCCGTGGTGCCGGCGGGGGGTCTTGCGGTACCAGAGCTCGTTGAACGCACGCACGGCGAGCCGGTTGAGCACGTTCGGGACGCCGGCGGGGACGTCGGGGAGCACGGGCGGGTCGAAGTCGAGGGGGGAGCTCAGCGCGGACGGGTCGAGCTCGGTCAGTTCGTCGAGGGTGGCGTGGTTCCCCATCGACAGCACCGAGCGGCCGAGGTGGCGTCCCGTCGCGACCAGGTCGATCCAGGCGACGCTGTAGCGGTACAGGTGGTCGCTCGCCTCCATCTTCTCGATCAGCGCGTCGAGGTTCGGGACCCGCTCGGTGTCGACCACGCAGTGCCGGCTCTCGATGGGGATCAGGTCGAAGGTGACCTCGGTGATCAGGCCGGTGAGGCCCATGCCACCAATCGTCGCCCACCACAGGTCGGGGTCGGACTCGGCCGTGATCGACCGCTGCGAGCCGTCGGCCATGAGCATCCCGAGTCGCCGGACGTGGGCTCCGAACGATCCGTCGGCGTGGTGGTTCTTGCCGTGGATGTCGCTCGCCACCGCCCCGCCGACCGTCACGAAGCGCGTGCCGGGGGTGACCGGCACGAACCAGCCGACCGGGACGATCGCACGCAGCAGCTGGTCGAAGCTGACGCCCGCATCGACGCTCGCCGTCCCCGCGACGGCGTCGACGCGGATCGGGTCGTCGCCGGGCTCCAGCTCGACCACCACCCCTCCCCCGTTCTGCGCCGGGTCCCCGTAGGAGCGGCCGAGGCCGCGCGCGATGGCGCCGCGGGAGTCGGTGAGCGCGTCGAGCCCGCCGGCGCTCAGCTCGTCGAGCGTCGCCGAGACGAGTGCGGAGACGCTGGGAGCCGTCCGGCCCCAGCCGGTCAGTGATCGCCGCTCGATCTCCACGAGCCATCGAGGCTACTGGTCGACCGGCATCGACACCCGGACCCCGCCGTTCGACCGGGTCCCCCGTCGCAGCCGGGGTCCGACCCCACGTGCGATGCCGAGGCGGGCGGCGGCGTCGGTCGCCGCCGGCGGGGCGCTCAGTACGGCCACTCGGGAGGGGTGCGACCGGTCCGCTCGAGCGCTCGGCCGAGGCCGAGGGTCAGCAGCACCTTGAGCCCGAGGTTGCGCGCGAACCACGGGATCTGGGCGAGCTGGCGCGCCGCGTTGCGTCCGCGGGCGGCGGCGCCGGGTTCGAGGTCGGCGCGGTAGATCGCCATCGACCGCGAGCGGCCGACGTAGCGGAACCGCCCGCCGAGCACCAGCGACCGGGCGATCGCGAGGGTGACGCCCACCGAGGAGAACGAGTCGTGGATCAGCAGCGTCCCGTCGTCGGCCACGCGATCCCCCCACGACTCGATGTCGGCGAGCGCCGGGCGGTAGCGGTGGGCGCCGTCGACGTACAGCACGTCCACCGCGCCGTCGACCGAGGCGTACGCGGTGTCGGAGAACTGGCGCAGGTGCCGCACCCGGTCGCGCACCCCCGCCGCCTCGAGGTTCGCGACGAACGCGGCGTGGTCGTCGGCCGCGGCGTCGACGAACCCCTCGATCTCGCCGGGGCCGCGGTCGTTGCCGGCGTGGGGATCGATCGCGACGATCTCGACGGTGGGGTCCGCCGCGGTGGCGAGCACGATCGTCGAGCGCCCGCGGAAGCTGCCGATCTCGACGATCCGGCCCCCCGGCGGGCACCGGCGCGCCGCCTCGTGGAGGGTGGCGCCCTGGCCGGGGCTCATCCACCCCTCCACGTCGTCGACGAGAGCGAGGGTCTCGGGGAGGTCGGGTCGGGTCATGAGGTGTACACCGCCAGCGCGTAGACGAAGATCCAGATGGCCCCGGACATCTGGAGCACGCGATCGCTCGCGAACACCTCCTCGGGGGCCGAGCCCTCTCCCCGCTCGAGCACCAGCAGGTACCGGAACAGGGCGACGATCATCGGTACCACCGACAGCTCGTAGAAGGGCAGCTCGAGGTCACCCACCGGGTCGAGCTCGCTCGTCTCGAACGCCCACACGCAGTAGCTGATCAACGCTCCGCCGAGGCTGACCGACAGCAGGATCCGGAGGAAACCGGGGGTGTACGTCTCGAGCGTGGCCCGGGTGCCGGCCGCCGTGCCGACCTCGTTCAGCTCGGCGTAGCGCTTCCCGATGACGATGAACAGCGAGCCGAAGGTCACGCACAGGACGAACCACCGCGACATCGGCACGTCGACGGCGACCGCTCCGGCGGCGGCGCGCAGCACGAAGCCCGACGCGACGGTGACGAGGTCGATCACCGCGACCTCCTTCAGGCGCACGGTGTAGGCGGTGGTGACGACGAGGTAGGTGGCGACGACGGCGACGGTCTGCCACCGCCCGGTGGCCGCGCACAGCAGGAGGGAGGCGACCGGCAGGGCGACGCCCGTGGCGCGGGCGACCCCGAGCGGCACCCGCCCCGCCGCGAACGGTCGGTTCCGCTTGGTCGGGTGCAGGCGGTCGGCCTCGATGTCGCGCAGGTCGTTCCAGACGTAGATGCCGCTCGCCGCGAGGCAGAACGCGACGAACGCGACGACGGTGCGCCACAGCGAGGACGGATCGTCGAGCACCCCGGCGGCACCGGGGGCGGCGAAGACGAGGACGTTCTTCAGCCACTGCTTGGGCCGCATGGCGGCCAGCATCGAGGCGATCACGACGCCCGCCCACGACGTCCGACCCAGTGCGCCACGTCGGCGTCCGCGAGCATCTCGCGGTCGCCGGCGGAGTCGCCGTACGCGACGAGGCTCACCCGCGAGCGATCCCCGTGGTGCCGCTCGATCCACTCGTGGAGGCGGCGGACCTTCTCGGGGCCGCGGCAGTTCGGCCCGTGCAGCGCCCCGGTCGCCACCCCGTCGCGGACCTCGAGTCGCGTGGCGAGGACCGCGTGGGCGCCGAGCAGCGTCGCGAGCGGACGCAGGTACAGCTCGAACGAGGCCGACACCAGCACCACCTCGTCGCCGTCGGCGACGTGGTCGCGCAGGTCCTCGACGGTGTCCGGGCGCAGCCACCCGTCGTGGACCTGCTCGGCGAACTCCCGCGCGAGGCGCTCGAGATCGTCGAGGCGGCGGCCGCGGAACGCCGCGGCCGCCGCCAGCGCCTTGAGCTGGTCCCGATCTCGTCGAACGACGACCGGACCGAGCCGGTGGGCGCCCGCACCGAGGCGCGACGCGATCGTGCGCGCCCCGCTCACCCGGCGCATGAACGGCACCACGCAGTCGCGGGTCGTGAGCGTCCCGTCGACGTCGAAGGCCGCGACGCGCACCGATCGCTCGTGGGCGATCGCCGACGTCGAGCCCGCCGGGCGACGGTTCACGCGACCGACGCCGGGATCGAGTCCAGCGCCTCCCAGAACCCCGGCCAGCTCTTGGTGACGACGCCGGGGTCGACGACCTCGATCCCGGGGACCGCCAGACCGAGCACGCCGAAGGCCATCGCGAGGCGGTGGTCGTGGTGGGTCTCGAGGCGTGCGCCGTGGAGCGGACGACCGCCCTCGATGGTCAGCCCGTCGTCGTCGACGGTGACCGCCGCACCGGTCTTGGCCAGCTCCGTCGCGAGGTCCCCGAGGCGGTCGCTCTCCTTGCCCCGGATGAACCCGACCCCGGTGATGCGCGTGGTGCCCTCGGCCGTCGCGGCCAGCACCGCGACGGTGGGCACGAGGTCGGACACGTCCGCCATGTCGACGTCGACCCCGCGCAGCGCCGCGTCGGCGCGTCGCATGACGACGGTGTCGGTCTCGGCGAGGGTCACCAGGCACCCCATCGCCTCGACGATCGAGCCGAACGCCGCGTCGCCCTGGAGCGACGATCGACCCAGGCCGGGGACCGCGACGGCTCCTCCGGCGATCGCCGCCGCGGCCAGCGGGTAGCTGGCCGACGACGCATCGGGCTCGACCTCGTACGCACGGGCCCGGTACCGCCCCTCGCCGACGTGGACGTGGCGCTGCGCGATGTCGACCTCGTCCGCGCCGAAGGCCCCCATCACCGCGCGCGTGATCTCGATGTAGGGCCGGCTGACGAGCTCGCTCGACAGCCCGAGACGGAGCCCGTCGCGGATCAGCGGGGCGACGAGCATCAGCGCAGTGACGAACTGGCTCGACACGTCGCCGGGCATCACGAGAGCGTCCGCGCCGCCGACCGGCCCCGAGACGGTGACCGGGAGGTGACCCCAGCTCCCCGCGGGTTCGATCCGGGCGCCGAGCGCGTGCAGCGAATCGTGCAGCGGCCCCATGGGGCGCGCCCGCAGCGGCGGATCGCCGTCGATCTCGTAGGGACCGGGGCCGAGCGCTGCGACGGCGGTCACGAAGCGCGAGGTCGTCCCCGCCAGGCGGGTGTCCAGTCGGATCGGCCCAGGAGCGAGCGCGCCGCCGGTCCCGGTCACGACCGCCGTCGTCGTGCCGTCGAGCGTCGAGATCTCGATCGGGGTGCCGAGCGCCTCCAGGCACTCGACCATCGCGACGGTGTCGTCGCCGGGGGCGATCCCGACGATCTCGGAGCGCCCCTCGGCGAGCGTCGCGCAGATCAGCGCACGGTTGGCGATGCTCTTCGACGGCGGGACGCGGACCCGTGCCACGACCGGCCCGTCCGCCGTCGTCACGGCCCGGACGTCGCTCACGCGAGCGCCTGGACCGAGGGACGGAACCCGCGTGCGATCAGCCCGCCGCGGAACAGCTCGCCGTGGGCCTGGTCCACGAGCACGACGGCGACGCCCCGGTTGGACTCCGCGACGTGGACGACCTCGAAGTTCGCGATGTTCACCCCGAGATCCGCGGCGAGGGTGAACAGCTCGGCGGCGGCCCCCGCCCGGTCGGGGATCGGGATCCGCACCTCGGCGATGCTGTCGGGGTGGACCACCCTGCTCGGCAGGTTCGCCCGCGCCTCGCGCGCCTCGGTCAGGCGGTCGAGGATCGTGGACCGGCTGCCGTCGTCGACGGCGTCGCGCAGGCTCGTGAGCTCCGCGACGAGGCGGTCGAGGGCGCCGACGATGGCGACCCGGTTCTCCTGGCAGATGTCGACCCAGATCCCGGGACGGCCGCTCGCGACCCGGGTCATGTCGCGGAAGCCTCCGGCCGCGAGGCGGAGCAGGGCCGCGTGCTCGATCGATCGCTCGGCGGCGAGGCCCATGAGGGTGGCGGCGGTCAGGTGGGGGACGTGGCTGACGACGGCGACGACCTCGTCGTGGCGCTCGGGGGTGAGCGCGACGACCTCGGCGCCGAGCCCGGTGATCACCGAGGTCAGCCGGGTGAACACCGCGTCGTCGGCGTCGTCGTCGGGTGTGAGGACCCAGATCGCGCTCTGGAACAGGTGGGGATCGGCCCCGTCGAGGCCCTCGCGCTCGCTGCCGGCCATGGGGTGGCCGCCGACGAACCGGCGATCGGTGACCGTCGCGCAGATGGGTGCCTTGACGCTGCCGACGTCGGTGACGATCCCGCTGGTGCCCGAGAGCGCCGTGCGCACCGCGTCGGCCCCGCGCAGCACGGGGACGGCGACGAAGGTGATCTCGGCGTCCCGCCGGAGGCCGACGTGGTCGACCACCCCACGGCGCAGCGCCTCGTCGGCGACCGACCCGTCGTCGTCGATCCCGGCCACCGACCACCCCCGCTCGGCGAGCGCGAGCGCGATCGAGCCACCGATCAACCCGAGGCCGACGACGTTCGCGCGCCGGGCCGCGGGCCCGTCAGCGTCGGGCACCGTCGCGCTGTCCACGGGCGGCGATGGTAGTTGCGACGGCGGCCACCACGGCATTGCGCTCCTCGGTGGTCCACTCCCTCCACTGCCCCGGCTGCAGCGTGCGGTCCGACAGCGGTCCGATGCGCGTCCGCACCAGCCGGCGGACCGGGTGCCCGATGGCGTCGCACATCCGACGCACCTGGCGGTTGCGACCCTCGTGGATCGTGATCCGCAGCACGCCGGGCTCGGGCTGGGACACCTTGGCGGGGGCGGTCGGGCCGTCGTCGAGCTCGATCCCCTCGCGCAGGCGGCGCACCGCTCCGGCGGACACCTTCCCCCCGGCCACCTCGGCGAGGTACTCCTTGTCGACGCCGTGGCGCGGGTGGGCGAGGCGGTTCGCGAGCTCGCCGTCGTTGGTCAGCACGAGCAGGCCCTCGGTGTCGAGATCGAGCCGTCCGACCGAGAACACCCGGGGCTCGCTCGGCACGAGGTCGACGACCGTCGCACGGCGGTGGGTGTCGGCGCTGGTCGTCACGACCCCTGCCGGCTTGTTCAGCAGGTAGTACACGAGACCGGGTCGGACCCCGATCGGCGCTCCGTCGACCTCGACGACGTCGACGTCGGGGTCGATCCGGCGGCCGAGCACGGCGACCTCGCCGTCGACGGTCACGCGGCCCGCGGCGATCAGCTCCTCGCACGTCCGGCGGCTGCCGAAGCCGACGGCGGCGAGCACCTTCTGCAACCGGTCGCCACCCCCGAGCGCGGCGCTCTCGCGGGCGCGCTGCTCCCACAGCGGCGGTTCAGGAGAGGACATCGCCGCCTCCCGTGCCGTCGGCCGGGCCGCGGCGTGCGTCGGAGCGCGTCTCGGAGCGCGCGGTCGAGACGTCGATCTCGGGGGTGACGCGCAGACCCTGCTCGAGCACCTCGACGACGTCGGGCCCGGGGATGTACTCGGCGATCGGCGGCAGATCGTCGATGGAGGCCAAACCGAGCTTCTCGAGGAAGCTGTCGGTCGTGCCGAACAGCACCGCCTGGCCGGGCCCGGGATCGCGACCGACCTCGTCGATGTAGCCACGCGCCTGGAGGGTGCGCAGCACCCCGTCGGGATCCACGCCGCGGATCGAGGCGACCTGCGATCGCGAGATCGGCTGCTTGTAGGCGACGATCGCGAGCGTCTCGAGCGCGGCCCCGGACAGGCGGGCTCGCTGGTCGTGGAGGAGGAACCGTTCGACGTAGGGCGTCAGGTCGCCGGCGGTCTGGTAGCGGACGCCGCCCGCCACCCGCACGAGCTCGAAGCCGCTGCGCTCGGCGCGGTACCGCTCGGCCAGCTCGTCGCACCACCGCTCGACGAGGGCGGTCGGCTGCTCCAGGAGCTGCGCCAGCAGCTCGGTCGGGACCGGGTCGTGGGCGACGAGCACGATCGCCTCGATCGCCCGCCGCTGCTCGGCGGCACGGTCCTGGGTGTCACGATCCTGGGTGTCACGGTCCTGGGTGTCACGGTCCTGGGTGTCACGGGTGTCGTCGTCCATGGGATCCATCGTCGGTGGGCAGCGGGAGCGTGCGGGGGGCGGGCGCCGAGGTCGCGTCAGCCGTCGTAGGCGTCGACGAGGACCGCGTCGCCGTCGACGTCGCCGTCCGCCGTCCACCGCACCTCGATGTCGCCGAATCGGGCGGGTTGGTCGAGCTCGACGAGGCCTTGCTTGAACAGCTCGAGCAGCGCCAGGAACCGCACGATCACCTCGATGCGGTCACCGAGGTCGGCGGTCAGTCGGCGGAACGAGATCTGCCGGGCGCGGGGCAGCTCGTCGAGCAGCTCCGCCACGGCGTCGGCGACCGTCACCCGGATGGGGTCGACGTGGAACAGGTCGACGACCGGGACGGGCCGTGGGGTGAGGGCGCGCACGGCGGCCCGACGGATCGCCTCCACCCCGGTTCCCTCCAGCATGTCGGGCATCGTCGCGGCGAATCGCTCGTCGGGGCCCACGACCCGGGGGAAGGAGCGGTCGGCCTCCTCGGCGAGGCCCGCCAGCACCCCGGCGACGTCCTTGAACGTCTTCGCCTCGAGCAGGCGGGCGAGCAGCAGGTCGCGCTCCTCCCAGAGCGCGAGCTCCTCGTCGAGGTCGGAGTCGGCCTGATCCGGCAGCAGCCGGCGTGCCTTGAGCTCGACCAACGTCGCCGCGATCAGCAGGAAGCCCGTGGTCACGTCGAGGTCCAGCGCCTCGGCGAGCTGCATCCGCTCGATCTCCTCGAGGTACGCGTCCACGATCATCGAGAGGTTGACCTCGTAGATGTCGACCTGGTCGCGGAGGATGAGCTGGAGGAGCAGGTCGAAGGGGCCCTCGTACACGGGCGTCGCGACGTCGACCATCGTGTGCGGATCCTACCGCGGTGCGATCGGCGCTCGACGGATAGCGTCGGCGCCCGTGACCGCGCACCCCACCACGACGTCGGCGGCCCGCGTGCTGTCGTGCATCCAGCCCACGGGCGAGATGCACCTCGGCAACTACCTGGGAGCGCTGAGGGCCTGGGAGCGCGACCAGCGCAGCAGCGACGCGTTCCACGGGATCGTCGACCTCCACGCGCTGACGGTGATCGAGGAACCCGGCGTCGTCGGCGAGGCGACGCTGTCGCTCGCGGCGATGCTGTTCGCGATCGGTCTCGATCCCGAGGTGGCCACCGTGTTCGTCCAGAGCCACGTCCCCGAGCACAGCGAGCTCGGGTGGATCATGCAGTGCAACGTCTCCCACGGCGAGCTGAGCCGGATGACCCAGTTCAAGGACAAGACGTCGAAGCGGGAGGGTCGCTTCGTCTCGGCGGGGCTGTTCACCTACCCCGCGCTGCAGGCCGCCGACATCCTGCTGTACGACACCGACCAGGTCCCCGTCGGCGACGACCAGCGCCAGCACGTCGAGATCACCCGTGACATCGCGATCCGGTTCAACAACCGCTTCGGCGACACCCTGGTGCTCCCCGAGGCGGTCACCCCGACCGCGGGGGCTCGGGTGATGAGCCTGCAGGATCCGATGTCGAAGATGTCGAAGTCCGACGAGTCGGGTGCCGGGTGCGTGTTCCTCACCGATGACCCGGCGACGGTGACGAAGAAGTTCAAGCGAGCGGTCACCGACTCCGACACCGGCCCGGACGCGGTCCGCTACGACCGCGGCGCCAAGCCGGGGGTCGCCAACCTGCTCGAGATCAACGCCGCAGCGACCGATCGGACCCCGCAGGCGGTCGCCGAGGACTACTCGCGCTACGGGCCGCTGAAGGCGGACACGGCCGAGGCCGTCGTCGCCGTGCTCGACCCGATCCGTGCACGCTACGGCGAGCTCCTGGCCGATCCCGGCGAGCTGGAGCGCCTGCTGCGGGTGGGCTCGGACAAGGCGCGCCACGTCGCATCGACGACCCTCGCGCGCGTCCACCGCGCCATCGGCATCGTCGCGCGTTGAGCCGGTCGGGCCCCGACCGGCGCGACGAGCGCGTCGCCGCCCTCGACCGTCGGATCCTGTCGCTGGCCGTTCCGGCGTTCGGCGCGCTCGCCGCCGAGCCGCTCTACCGGCTCGTCGACACCGCGATCGTGGGCCGCATCGGCACCGACGAGCTGGGCGGCGTCGCGATCGCCGTGGCGGTGCTGTCCCTGGTCGTCGGCGGGTCGAACTTCCTTGCCTACGGGACGACGCAGCGCGTCGCGAACCGACTCGGAGCCGGCGACGCGACCGGGGCGGCCGACGTGGGCGTCCAGGCGACCTGGCTGGCGATCGTCATCGGGCTCACCGCCGTGCCGGTGCTGGTGGTGTCCGCACGTCCCCTCGCCAGTCTGATCGGGGCGGACGGCGAGGTGCTCGAGTTCGCTGTCACCTACCTGCGGATCTCCGCGATCGGCGTCCCGTTCACCCTGGTCGCGCTCGCCTCGGAGGGGACCCAGCGCGGAGCGAGCGACTACCGCTCCCCTCTCGTCGTCCTCGTCGCGGCGAACATCGTCAACGCGGTGGTGGAGATCGTGCTGGTGTTCGGCCTCGACCTGGGGGTCGCCGGATCGGCGTGGTCGACCGTCGTGGCCCAGGTGCTCGCCGGGACCGCGCTGTGGGTCCGCACCCGCTCGATCACCGCCACGGCCTCGAGCGCTCGACCCCGCTGGTCGCAGATGCGACCCCTCGTCGCCGCCGGTCGGCACCTCCTGCTGCGCGTCGGCGCGATGCTGGCCGTGTTCACCGGCGCGACGTCGATCGCGGCGCGGATCGACCCGCCGACGCTCGCCGCCCACGAGATCGCGCTCACCGTGTTCCTCTTCCTCGCGTTGACGCTCGACGCGCTCGCGGTGCCGGCCCAGACCCTGGTGGCCGAGGAGCTCGGCCGCTCCGGGATCGGAGCCGGGACGGTGAACCGCCGCGTGGTGCGCTCCTCCACTCGCGTCGGGATCGTCCTCGCCGTGGTGCTCGCCGCGGCATCGCCCCTGGTCAGCCGGGTGTTCACGACCGACCCGGCGGTCATCTCGCGCGCGACCGTCGCGCTGGTGCTCCTCGCGATCGTCCTCGTCCCGGGCTCGATCGCGTTCGCCACGGACGGGTCGCTGATCGGGGCCGGCGACTACCGCTTCCTCGGACGGGCGGCGGGTGGGCTACCTCGCCGCGGTCGTCCCGATCGCGGCGGCCGTGGTGCTGTCACCGTCGTCGGGGATCGTCGGCATCTGGCTCGGCCTGCTCACGTGGATGACGCTGCGCGCCGTGGTGAACACCCGGCGGGCCTCGACGGTGCTCCCCGCGAAACCCGCTTGATCGCCCTCCACCGGGTGGGCGAAGGTAGCTCCACGCACGGACAGCACCCACGGACAGCACCCACGGAGAGGAGGACGACGCAGATGAACCGGACGAACGAGACGAACCACGTGCGCCACGAGGAGTCGCTCGCGGCGACGGACGTCATCGACGCGGCGTCGCCCTCCGCCCCGGCTGCCGGCTCCGAGCGCTGAGCTCCGCTCGGCACCGGACCCGCTCTCCCCCGCCACTCGCGAGCCGTCCCCCGGTCCGCGCCGCTCCCCTCGGCCCGCGCGCGCTCACGGCACCGGTGGACGCGGCGTCGGGGTCGGATGCGTCGCATCCGTCGCTGGCACGCCCCCGGTGCCGAGCCGACCGAGCCGTGCTCGGACCGGTCGACGCACCGTCCGGGCGCCCCCAGCCCGCCGTCCGCTCGCGCCGGACGGCCATCGATCCCCACCCATGACCAGCAGAAGGACAGAACCATGTTGCAGAGCATCCACCCCGAGTACCAGTTGGCCGAGATCCGGGAGCGCCACGCCCGGATCCGAGCCGATGTCGAGCGGTCGAGAGCCTTCCGACAGGCCGGCGGACGCCACCGGTTCCGGTCGCGTCGTCGACATCGACCCAGTTGAACCACCGGTCCGCTCCGGCGCCACGGGCGTCGAAGCGGACCGAACCACCCCGTGACCTCGAACCGCCCGTCGCCGGGCGTCGACGCGACGCTCGGCGCCGAGCGTCAGTGGTCGCAGCGCTCGAGGTCGTCGTAGGCCGGGCCCTCGGCGGCGATCAGCGCCACGGTCGCCGGGTCCGAGCCGCCGAGCGCAGCCATGCGAGCCCCGATCTCCTCGTGCAGGTGGTACGAGCGGAAGCGCCGCGTGCGCGGACCCACCAGCGTCGCGACGACCCGCTCGAAGGTGCCGAGCTCGCAGTCGATCTTGCCGACGTCGTGGAGCAGAGCACCGGCCACCTCGGCACGCGTCGCCGACGGCCGGCCCTCGGCGAAGCAGCGGGCGACGCCGACGCTGTGCCGGCGGTCCTGGTTCGAGAGTCGGATCCACAGCGAGCGCTCCGGGGTCGAGAGGACGTCCTCGACCCAGTTCTCGTCGTCGATCGTCGGAGGAGCCGCGGACAGCGACGTGAAGAACCGCGCGACGAGGTGCCCGGGGCTCTCGCGGACGTCCTTCCACGTGCTCACCCTCGAAGTCTGCCCCGTCGCCGAGCGCATCGCTCGTCGGGGCCGAGACGTGCCGGATCGTCGACGTCGACCCCCGCTCACGACCCGGCGGGCCACAGACCGATCACGGTGCGCCCGACGTCGGCGAACCCCACGGCGTCGGCCACCCGGGCGCTGCCGACGTTGTCGTGAGCGTGGAGGTAGGTCGGCACGGCACCGTCGTCGAGGACGCGGCGCGCGGCGGTCGCCACCAGTCGCCGGGCGATCCCTCGACCGCGTGCACGTTCCTCCGTGACGACCGCCAGCTCGTGGCCGAGGGAGTCGTGGACCTTGATGCCGACCGCACCGAGAACGGACCCGTCCCCGCCACGGGCGACCAGGCGGGGCCCGTTGAACGGCTCCAACCACGCGGGGAGCTCGCTGGACTGCCGGTCGAACCACTCCCCGAGGTCGTCGACGTCCGACGCGACGACGGCGGTCGACCGGAACACGCCCCGGCCCACCACGGCGGGCCCGACGCCGAGGATCTCGCCGAGCTCGTCGCCGAGACCCTCGCGCTCGAGATCGTCGCGGACCGCGCGCGCGACGAGGTCCGCTGCGGCCGGGGGAACCGCGACGACCGCCCCCGTCCCCTCCCCCACACCCCGGAGAGGTCGCACCGAACCGTCCCACGTCGGCGACGAGCGCGCCGCGTCGCCCACGACGCGCACCCCGCGACTCGGAGCGGGCCACGCGCCGACCCAGCGCCGGAGGTGCTCGGCGAGCAGCGGGTGGTCGGCGGTCGCGCTCACCGGACCGGGTGGCGAACGGCGATGCCGCCGGTCGGACCGGTCACGGGACGTGCGGTCACGGCGCGCCGTCAAGTCCGGGCTCGGTGCTCGGATCGATGAAGCGGGCGGTGAAGGTCACCGAGCCGGGCTCCAGGTCACGGGTCAGCTCGTCGCTCACGGCGTGGGCGAGGAACAGGCCGCGACCGGTGATGTCGGTCTGCGCCGCGAGCTCGGGCGGCCAGGAGAACTCGCCGATGAACGGCCCCGTCGACTGGACGGTGAGCTCGAGCGAGGACTCGTCCGGCGACACCACCTCGACCCCCAACCGGTCACCGGTGCCGTAGCTGATCGCGTTGGTCACGAGCTCGGTCACGCACAGCTCGATGTCGGGCGCACGCTCACGACACCACGGCGGCTCGTCGATCAGCTGTCGACACCACGAGCGGCTGGCGTGGATCGAACCGAGCTCGGCGGCGAAGGAGCGCCGGTTTCGGCCGAGGGTCACGGCGTGTCCAGACGAGGCATCGGCGGGAGCACTACCCACCGCTGATGCGTTCCGAACTCACCGGGCCGTCGCGGCCCACGGCGGCGACCCGACCGTTCGTCGGCGCCGTCACCGCTCGACCGACGCACGCGGGTGCGCCGACCGGTACACCTCGAACAGCCGCTCCTGGCTCACGCGGGTGTAGAGCTGGGTCGTCGAGATCGAGACGTGTCCGAGCATCTCCTGCACGACGCGCAGGTCGGCGCCGTGGTCGAGGAGGTGGGTGGCGCAGGAGTGGCGCAGCACGTGGGGCGAGACCTCCGAGCCGAGCCCGGCCGTCCGGGCGTGCTTCTTGACGACGAGCCAGGCGGCCTGGCGGGTCAGGCGGCCCCCGCGCTGGTTGAGGAACACCGCATCGGCGTCGTCGCGTCGCCCCCACCTGGCCGGGATCAGTCGGACCCGTCCTCGTGGCGAGAACCAGTCCTCGAGCGCCCCCGCCGCCGAGGAACCGAACGGCACGATCCGCTCCTTGGACCCCTTGCCGTAGAGGCGCACGAGCCGCTGGTCGACGTCGAGGTCGCCGATCGACAGACCGACCGCCTCGGAGATCCGCGCCCCGGTCGCGTACAGCAGCTCGAGCAGCGCACGGTCCCGGTGGTCGAGGGGCTCGGCGCCGGTGACGGCATCGAGCAGGGCGTCGACCTGCGTCTCGGTCAACGGGTGCGGGATCCCGGCGGGGACGCGCACCCCCTCGACCTCGGCGGCGGGGTCGTCGGGCCGCTCCCCCTCGATCGCGAGGAACCGGTGGAGCATGCGGATGGCCGCCAGCCGGCGTGCGATCGTGGCCGGGGCCGCACCTCCACGTCGCTGGTCGTTGACGAACCGCACGAGGGCATCGCGATCGACGTCGAGCACCGTGGTGCCGTCGTCGGCCAACCACGAGCAGTACCGACGAAGGTCGCGCCGGTACGCGGCGAGCGTGTTGGGGGCACGCCCCTTCTCCGACAGGAGCCAGGCGAGGAACTCCTCCACCTCGAGGGGCAGCTCCGGGCGAGCCATCGCGGGCGTCGAGCTCAGCGACCGTCGGCCGCGGCGAGGCGGCGGGCGGTCAGCAGCAGCCCCGTCACCGTCTTCGCATCGACGATCTCGCCCCGGTCGACCATCGCGAGCGCTTCGTCGAGGGGGACGTGGAGGAGCTCCATGAACTCCTCCTCCGGTCCCTGGCGGTCGTGGGGCACCGTCGTGCAGCCCGTCGCGAGGTAGATCGTCGTCACCGAGTCGGTCATCCCCGGCGAGGGGTAGATCTCGCCGAGTCGCGACAGCTCGCCGGCGCGCAGGCCCGCCTCCTCGATCAGCTCGCGACGCGCGACCTCGGCGGTGTCCTCGCCGTCGACGTCGCGCATCCCGGCGGGGATCTCGATGACCTCGCGCTCGTAGGGCGGTCGGTACTGCGAGACCAGGACGACCGAGGGGTTCCCCTCGGCGTCGAACACCAGCGGGACCACCCCGACCGCGCCGGGCGAGCGCACGACGTCGCGCTCGAAGGGCCGGCCGTCGGGGTCCTCGTAGCGGGCGGTCGCCAGGTGCCAGACGTGGCCGGTGTGGACGATCTCCTCCGAGATGCGTCGGAACCCGCTCACGGCGCCGCGATGCCGGCGTGCTGCGCACCGGCGCCGGCGCTGCGCCGCTGCAGCGACGCTCCGACGAGATCGCGGAACAACGGGTGGGGGCGGTCGGGACGGCTCTTGAACTCGGGGTGGGCCTGGGTCGCCACCCAGAACGGGTGGCCCGGGAGCTCGACGAACTCGACCAGCTTGTTGTCGGGCGAGGTGCCCGAGCACCACAAGCCCTCCGACTCGAGCTGCACCCGGTAGCGATCGTTGAACTCGTAGCGGTGGCGGTGGCGCTCCGACACCACGGGCTCGCCGTAGGTCCGTGCCACCTGGGACTCGTTCGCGAGGACGGCGTAGTGGGCCCCGAGCCGCATCGTGCCGCCCTTGTCCTCGATCCCGCGCTGCTCGAGCATCAGGTCGATCACCGGATGGGGCGTCAACGGATCGAACTCGGTGGAGTGGGCCGCCGACAGGCCGGCGACGTTGCGGGCGAAGTCGATGACCATCGCCTGCAGACCGAGGCAGATGCCCAGGCACGGCATCGCGTGGTCGCGCGCGTAGCGGGCCGCGGCGATCTTGCCCTCCACACCGCGGTGCCCGAACCCACCCGGGATCACCATCCCGTCCAGATGCCCGAGCTGACCCTCCGCGAGCAGGCCCTCGACGCTCTCCGACTGGATCCACTCGATCTCGACGGCCGCTCCGTGGTGGAAGCCGGCGTGCTTCAACGCCTCCACGACGGAGAGGTAGGCGTCGGGGAGCTCGATGTACTTGCCGATCAGGCCGATGACGACCGGCTCGGTCGCCGCCTCCACGAGCGACACCACCCGCTGCCACGACGACAGGTCGACCTCGGCGGCGAGTCGCAGGACGTCGCACACCACCTCGTCGAGCCCCTCGTCGTGGAAGATCAGCGGGAGCTCGTAGATGTTCCCCGCGTCGGCGGCGTTGACGACCGCACGGCGCTCGACGTCGCACATGTTCGAGATCTTCGTCTTGAGGTCGTCCGACAGCGGCTCCTCGGAGCGGCAGACGATGACGTCGGGCTGGATCCCGCGCGAGCGCAGCTCGGTGACCGAGTGCTGCGTCGGCTTCGTCTTCTGCTCACCCGATGGCCCGATGTAGGGCACCAGCGTCACGTGGATGTAGCACACGTTGTCGCGCCCGACGATGTTGCGGAACTGGCGGATCGCCTCGAGGAACGGGAGGATCTCGATGTCGCCGACCGTGCCGCCGACCTCGGTGATCACCACGTCGACGTCCTGCTGGGCGACGCGCTCGACCCGGCGGCGGATCTCGTCGGTGATGTGGGGGATCACCTGCACGGTCTTGCCGAGGTAGTCGCCGCGGCGCTCGGCGGCCATCACCGACTGGTAGATCGACCCGGTGGTCGCGTTGGAGTTGCGCGACAGGTTCTCGTCGATGAAGCGCTCGTAGTGGCCGAGGTCGAGATCGGTCTCGCCGCCGTCGTCGGTGACGAACACCTCGCCGTGCTCGAACGGGTTCATCGTGCCCGGGTCGATGTTGATGTAGGGGTCGAGCTTCTGCAGCGTCACGCGCAGACCGCGCAGCTTCAGCAGGCGGCCGAGGGAGGAGGCGGTGAGGCCCTTGCCGAGGGAGCTGGCGACACCACCCGTCACGAAGATGTGCTTGGGCATGGGGACCTCCGTCTCGACGTCACGACGGAAGTGCAATGTACCGCGCCGAGGGGGCCCCGGTGACGGTCTGCTCGTCGCTCGTGGGGTGGAGCGCGCCCGGGTCGCCGTCGCTCACCGCAGCAGCTCCGCCGCGTGGCGGCGCGCGCCGCTCGTCGCCGACCCCGACAACATGCGTGCGATCTCCTCGACGCGATCGTCGCCGTCGACCCGTCGCGCGGTCGCGAACGTCGCGCCGTCGTGCACCGCCTTGGACACCGACACCTGGGAGTCCGCGACGGCGGCGACCTGCGCGAGGTGGGTCACGACCAGGATCTGGTGGTGCCGAGCGAGGTCGGCCAGGGCGTCGCCGACCGCCTGCGCCGCCTCGCCTCCGATGCCGGCGTCGACCTCGTCGAAGACGAGGGTGACGCTCGACACCCCGTCCCCGCCGGCTCCCGACATCACGAGGCGGAGGGCGAGCATGGTGCGGGCGAGCTCGCCTCCCGACGCGACGCGGGTGAGCGGCAGCAGCGGCGCGCCCGGGTTCGCGGCGAGCAGGAACCGCACCCGGTCGCCGGGGTGGTCGGCGTCGTGCTCACCCACCTCGATCGCGACCGAGGCGGCGGGCATCGCGAGCGTTCGCAGCCGCGCCTCGACCGCCTCGGCGAGCGGGCCGGCCGCCGCCCGCCGGGTCCGGCCGACCGCGCGGGCGGCGACCTGCTCGCGCTCGAGCGCCTCGGCGCGGCGGGCGTCGAGCTCGGCGGCGCGCTCCTCGTACGACTCGAGCTCGCGCAGCCGGTCCTCCGCCTCGGCGTGGAACGCCATCACGGCGGCGAGGTCGTCGCCGTACTTGCGACGCAGGTCGGCCAGCAGCTGGCGTCGGCCGCGGACCTCGTCGAGGCGCGTCGGCGACTCGTCGATCGACTCGCCGATCGCCTCGACGGAGGTCGCGAGGTCGTCGAGCTCCGCGAGGACGTCGTGGAGGCGCCCGACGGCGTCCGTGAACGGGCGGCGGTCGCGCAGCGCCGCGAGAGCGGCGCCGATCGCGTCGCGCGCACCCGCCTCGCCGGCGAGCTGCTCGTGAGCGGCCGATCCGGCTTCGCGGTGGGCGACGGCGTCGGCGAGCAGGGATTCCTCGGCGTCGAGGCGCACGTCCTCGTCGGGGTCGTCGACGTCGGCGGCGTCGAGCTCGGCGACCTGGAAGCGCAGCAGGTCGATCTCCCGCGCGCGCACGCGATCGTCGCCTCCGAGGGTGGCCGCCTCGGCGTCGATCTCGGTCAGGCGGGCGCGAGCGGCGCGCAGCGGAGCGAGGTCGACCTCGCCGTGGCGGTCGAGCGCCTCTCGCTGGGTGGCGACCGAGAGCAGCGCCTGGTGCGCGTGCTGACCGTGGAGATCGACCAGGTCGGTCGCGACCTCGGCGAGCGACGCGACGGTGGCGAGCCGACCGTCGACGTAGGCGCGCGAGCGCCCCTGCGCGGGGACCGCGCGACCCAGGACCCGCTCCTCGCCGTGACGGTCGACGAAGCGCCCCTCGACGCGGGCCTCGTCGGCCCCGTGGCGAACGACGGTGGCATCGGCGCGAGCGCCGACGAGCAGCTCGATCGCCTCGACCAGCATCGTCTTGCCCGCTCCGGTCTCGCCGGTGAGCGCGGTCAGACCGGGCCCGACGACCAGGTCGAGCCGTTCGATCACCCCGAGGTTCTCGATGTGCAGTTCGCTCAGCATCGCCGCCCATCCAACCAGCGGGGTGTCGCGGGCACGCGCCGTCGACCCGAGCGCGGGCGACGGTCGCCGTCGGGCGCGCGCGCCGTCACCGGCCCCCGAGCAGCCGGCGCACGCGCGACAGCGCCGTCGCGGCGAGCGATCCGGGGCGGTCCTCCTCGTCGGGCGCCTCGCCCCGGGCGTCGAGCCACACCGACTTGATCGCGCCGACGAGGGGTGTCGCGACCAGTGCCCCCGGGACGCCGATCGCGGCTCCGCCGACGAGCGCCGCGAGCATCGTCGTGGGCGGGGTGAGGTCGACGGCGCGCCCGATCACGGTCGGTTGGATCACGTTGTTCTCGAACTGCTGGTACCCCAGGAACACCACGAGCGCGATGGCCCCGGGCACCGCCCCCTCCGTGACCGCGAGGAGGACGAAGAACGACCCGCCGAGGAGCCCCCCGATCTGGGGGATGAGGTTCGTGATCGCCGCCCAGATCCCCGCCAGGGGGGCCAGCGGGATCCCCAGCAGCAGCCCGACGGTCAGGATCACGAAGCCGTTGAGGATCGCGACGCTCACCGATCCGGCGAAGTAGCGGGCGAGGGACCGGTACACGATCCGGCCGACCTCGTCGGCCCGCTCCCGGCGCTCCTCGGGGAGCGTTCGACGCACGCGCGCGACCAGCGCCTCACCGTCGAGCATCACGGCCACGGCGGTGACGAGCACGAGCAGCGCGGTGCCGAGGCCGCTCAGCAGGCGGTCGGCCGCCGCACCGATCGCGTCGGCGTCCACCCGGTTCGGCAGGTCGTCGACGTAGGCCGCGGCCGAGCCGGCGGCGTCCGCGTCGCGGAGTCGGTCGCCGACGACGGGCCAGTCGTAGAAGCTCTCCACGGTCTCGGGGATCTCGTCGGAGAACTCCTGCGCCTGCTCGGCCGCCTGGGGGCCGAGGACCGCGACGACGCCGAAGAGGACGACGGCGAGCGCGGAACCGACGACGAGCGTCCCGGTCGAGCGGCTGCACCGGAACCGCCGCTGGGTCGCGCGCAGCACCGGGTCGAGGGCGAGGGCGAACAGCACGCCCACCCCGAGGGCGGTCAGCGCTGCGGAGGCCGCACGGGCGATGGCGAGCACGGCGAGCGCGACGAGCACGCCGGCCGCGACGACCCCGGCGGCGACCAGGTCCCGACGCAGGGGCGCGGCGACGTGGGTGCGCTCCCGCACGGGTGCCGACGGGTCGGACCCGTCCTCGCCGTCCCCCGGTCGCTCGGCCACGAACGGCTACCCTACGCGTCCATGGCCACCCCGGCGCCCGACCCGCTCGGGCGGGTGGCCGACACCGCCGATCGACCCGCGTGGCGGACCGTGCTGCTGGTGGCGGCGGGCATCCTCGCCGTCGTCGCGGCGCGGGCGGTGTTCACCTCCGCCCACCAGGTGATCGGGTGGGCGGTCGCGGCGACGACCGTCGCCGTCCTGCTCGCGCCGGCGGTGCGCCTGGCCGACCGGCTCCTCCCGCACGGGCTCGCGATCGCGGTCACGTTCGTCGCGGTGATCGCCCTCGCCGCGGGGCTCACCTGGCTGTACTCCGCCGGCGTCCTCGAGCAGGTCGACCTGATCCGCTCGAGCGGCCCCCAGGTCGCCGCGTCGATCGAGGAGCGCGACGATCGCGTCGGCCAGCTCGCCCGCGACGTGGGACTCGTCGATCGGATCGAGGAGGCGACCGAGCGTCTCGTCGAGGGGACCGGATCTCGCGGGGACGCGCTGCGCGCCGTCGCCCTGTCGGCTCCGCCCTTCTTCGTCACGATGATCCTGACCGTGTTCCTCCTGCTGTTCGGTCCGCGGATGGTCGCCGGGGGTTTCGCCCAGCTCGGCGGGTCCCGCCCCGCCCGGCTCGAGGCGGCGCTGCGCGACGGGGTGCGGCGCGCCCAGATCCAGGCCTGGGCGTCGATCGCCCAGGGCGTCGTCAACGGGCTCGCCGTGTGGGTCGCCGCCGTCGCGATCGGCGTCCCCGGCGCCCGGCTCGTCGCGTTGTTCGCCGGCCTCGCGTCGCTGGTGCCCTACCTGGGGATCGCCCTCGGGTGGCTCCCGGTGATCGTCGCCGGCCTGGGGACCACCGGGCTGGTCGGCGTGGCGGTCGTGGCGGTCGTCGCGATCGCGCTCCAGCTCGTCGAGGCTCGCTGGTGGCGTCGGGTGGTCGACGTCCGCTCGCTGCACGTCGGACCGGCGGTCGTGGTCTTCGTGGCGGTCGTCGGCCACGCGGTGTACGGCGTCGGCGGCGCGCTGTTCTCCGTGGCGCTCGCGGTCCTCGCGCTCGCCGTCTCGGATCAGCTGGCGGTCGGCGACACGCCGATCCCGACGCCGATCGACGATTCGACGTTCGAGACGGGACCCGACTGAGCCCCGTGGCGACCCCGGCGGGTCGGTCGGGGAGCACGCGGACGGACGTCGCTCAAGTCCGACGACGGGCGTGCCGAATGGATCGTCACGGAGCGCACATGATCGGACCACGAACGCAGCGGGCCGAACCCGCACCCTGGACCGACGGTCGACCCGTCCGTGGGCGCGGCTCGCGCCCGGTCCTGCCGAGGGTCAGCCCCCCGTCGACCGACGAGGCACCCGCCGCCGCCCGGTACTGGATCGAGTCCGCGCGCCACCGGTTCAGCTCGGTCGCCAGCTTCCACCGGACCGGGTCGTCGCTGGTCGCGATCGGCGCCCCGAGCGAGCTCGTCGACCGCGTCCTGAGCGCCGCCGACGACGAGCACCACCACACCGAGATCTGCCCGGCGCTGGCGCGCCGCAGCGGCGCCCACGACCCCCGGGTCGTGGCCGACGTGGGCGACCTCACGCGCCATCGCCGGCGGGTGGACGGTCTCGTCGACACCGCGATCGGTGCGTTGATCGACGGCGTCCTCGGAGAGGGCTGGGCGGCCGCTCGCTGCGAGTCGGCCGCTCGACGCTCACCCGAGCTGGCCGCCGCGCTCGGTCGCCTCGCGACCGACGAGGCCCGCCACGCCGAGCTCGCGGCCGACATCGTCGGCTGGTGCACCTCGGTGCGCCCGTGGATCGACGCCGACCTGCGATTCGCCCTCGGGCTCGTCCCCGCCGAGGCGCCTCGGCCCCCCTTCGTCGAGGAGCTGACCGACGACGTGCGCGCCCGACACGGGATCTGCACCCGCCCCGACCGCGACGAGACCTGGGCGATCGCGCTCGAGGGCGCGCAGCGGCTCGTCGCCGGCGTCCGCGTCGCGGCGGGCTGAGCGCGCACCCCCGGCCGCCCTCAGCGGTCGCTGAGGCCGAACTTGGTCTTCAGGATCTGGTGGTACCGGTACGCGCCGAAGCGGACGAAGTTCGCGGTCTCCACCGAGGGGCTGCAGCGCACGACGTCACCCGACCGCAGCAGCCCCCCCGGTTGGCCGTCGAGCGCGAGCTCGGCGCGCCAGCGGCCCGCCACCTCGATCTCGACCACCTCGGACGGCGACAGCACCAGGGTGCGGTCGAAGAGCATGTGCGGCGAGACCGGGGTCAGCAGGGTGGCGCGGTGCTGCGGCGACACGATCGGGCCGCGGGCGGACAGGGAGTACGCGGTCGACCCCGTCGGGGTCGCCACGATCAGCCCATCGGCTTCGTAGTGGGTGAACGGGTCACCGTCGATCCGCGCGAGGAGGCGCACCGTGTGGCCGGACTGGTTCTTCTCGACCACCGCCTCGTTGAGCGCCCGCCCGACGAGCTCGCCGTTGACCGCGACGTCGAGCATCATCCGCTCGTCGAGGTGCCACTCCCCCGCCACCGGACCGAGGGCGAAGCGGTCGAGGGCGTCGGTGAGCGACTCCGGCTCGACCTCGGTGAGGTAGCCGAGGGTGCCGAGGTTGACGCCGATCAGCGGGACCGCCGCTCCGGCGAGCAGAGCGACGCTGCGGAGCATGGTGCCGTCGCCTCCCAGGCTCAGCACGACGTCGGCGTCGCTCGGCGACCGGTCGCTGCCCGGGCCGTCCATCTCGAGCTGGTGGGCGTCGAACTCGGGCATCCAGAACTCGACGTCGTGCTCAGCGCACCACCGCGAGACGCGCTCCGCCTGCGTGCGCGCCGATCGCCGCTGGTGGTGGGCGACGACCACGAGCCTCCGCGGCTTCATCGGTCCGCCTCCTCGACGGGGGTGCGGGCGTGCACGAGGAACTCGACGTTGCCGCGAGCGCCGGTGATCGGCGACGTCGTCCACCCGAGCACCGCACACCCCTGGTCGGCGAGCGCCTCGCCCACCTCGGCGCGCACCCGGGCGTGGATCTCGGGGTCCGTGACGACGCCGCGACCACGCCCGACCTCCGAGCGGCCTGCCTCGAACTGCGGTTTGACCAGCAGGACCATCGGACCCCCAGGTTCGCACACCGAGATCAACGGCGCGACGACGAGGCGCAGGGAGATGAACGACAGGTCGGCGACGACGCCGTCGATCGGGCCTCCCACCACCTCCGGGGTGATCGAGCGGACGTTGAGCCGCTCGAGGTTGACCACCCGGGGATCGGCTCGGAGGCGCTCGTGGAGCTGGCCGTGTCCGACGTCGACGGCCACGACCTCGTGCGCGCCGCGCTGCAGCACGCAATCGGTGAACCCCCCGGTCGACGCTCCGGCGTCGAGGATCCGCATCCCCGTGACGTCGAGGCCGAAGGCGTCGAGGGCGTGATCGAGCTTCTCGGCGCCTCGGCCCACGAAGCGCGACGCCGGGCCGGTGACGACGATCGCGTCTCCTGGCGCGACCTGGCGTGACGACTTGGCGGCGACCGCGCCGTCGACGAGGACCCGGTCGTCGTCGATCAGGCGACGGGCCTCGGTTCGACTCGCCACCAGATCGCGACGGACGAGCTCGGCGTCGAGTCGTCGTCGAGGGGCCATCGATCCTCCCCTCAGGCCCGCGGCGACCCGGTCGACGAGGACGGGGCCGACGCTCCGCCGCTCGGGTGCCCGCCGCCGAGGGCGTCGGCCACCGCGGCCAGGTCGTCGGCGCGCAGCTCGACGGGGACGTCGACGTCGACCTCGTCGCCGGGTCCGGTGACCCCGGTCTCGACGAGCGCGAAGCGGCACCCGATCCGTCGGGCGAAGAGGCCGTCGGTGGAGGGACGGTCCCCCACCATCAGCACCTCGGAGGGGTCGGCGACGAGGTCGCGGATCAGGTCCGCCATCGGCTGGTGGGGCTTGCCGGCGATCACCGCCTCGACGCCGCCCACCGCGGCGACCGCTGCGACGAGCGACCCGCCGCCGGGCTCGAGACCGTCGGGGGTGGGGTAGGTCGTGTCGCCGTTCGTCCCGATCAGGCGCGCCCCGCCCAGCACCGCCCTCCCGGCGACGCGCAGGCGTGCGTAGTCGAAGTCGCGGTGCAGCCCGACCACCACGGCGTCCACGGCCTCGGGGGGCTCGCGACCGTCGGAGGCGACCGCGACCGCACCGGCCGACTCCACGGCCTCGCCCACCCCCGGGCCGCCGGCCACGAGGACGCGCTCGCCCTCGACGACGAGGGTCGCCGCCGCCATCGACGACGACACGACGTCACCGGCCGCCTCGATGCCGATCTCGCGCAGAGACCCCTCGTGCTCGGCCACGAGAGCCGCGGAGTTGTTGGTCACGAACAGGACGCGCCGGCCCGAGGCGCGGATCCGCTCGATCGCGGCGACGGATCCGTCGATCGGCTCGTGGGACAGCCACACCACCCCGTCGAGGTCGCACAGCACGGTGGAGACGTCGTCGATCATCGCCCCGATCGTTGCACCGCCGGACGGCGGTGGGTGGCATCCTGGTCCCGTGCCCCGGTTCACGCCCTTCCCCGCCCTGCGCTACGCCGCGCGCGACGTCGACGACCTGGTCGCCCCGCCCTACGACGTGCTGTCAGCCACCGACCTGGACGAGCTCAACGAGCGCAGCGAGCTCAACATCACCCACGTCGACGTGCCGCGCGAATCGGAGGGTCCCGGTCGCTACGAGCGCGCCGGGTCGACGCTGCGGCGGTGGATCGACGCCGGGGTGATGGAGTTCGACCCCGAACCGACGTTCACGCTGTACCGGATGAGCTTCCGCGACTCGACCGGGGCCCAGCGCGACGTGGTGGGGGTGCTCGGCGGCCTCGAGGTCGGTCCCTACGGTGAGTGCGGCGTCCTCCCCCACGAGCGGATCACGCCCAAGGCGTCCACCGACCGCCTCGATCTCACCCGCGCGACCCGGGCGAACATGTCGCCGGTGTGGGGCCTGTCGCTGGCCGACGGCCTCACCGAGCTGCTGACCGAGCCGGCCGAGGAGATCGCGACGGTCACCGTCGACGGGGTGCGCCACCGCGTCGAGCGCGTCGTCGACCCCGACCGCATCGCCGCGATCGCGGCGCGGATCGGCTCCGACGACGTGCTGATCGCCGACGGCCACCACCGCTACGGCGTCGCCCAGCGGTTCCACGAGGAGATGACCGCCCCGGGCTCGTCCACCGCCGCCGCCGACCCGGGCGGCTCGGACGGCTCGGCTCACCTGCCGGCCGCGGCCGACGGGTCCGCCGAGACGCTGGCGTTCGTCAGCGAGCTCGTCGAGGACCAGCTCAGCGTCGAGGCCATCCACCGCCTCTACCGCGAGGTCGATGTCGACGAGCTCGTCGCCGCGCTCGACGCGGGGTTCGAGCGCTCCCCCGCCGAGGCACCGACCGAGTCGACGCTCGCCACGATGGACGAGCGCGGCGTGCTGTGCCTGCTCCACGCCGACGGCACCGCCGAGTGGCTCACGCCGCGTCCGGGCGCCTTCGACGGGGTGCGCGCCCTCGACGGTGCGTGGCTCGAGCACCTGCTCAGCGGCGTCGACCACACCGTCACCTACCAGCACGGGGTCGAGCGCGTCGTCGAGGAGGTCGCCGGCGGCGATGCCCGGGCGGGGGTGCTGATCCGGCCGGTGTCCGTCAACGAGATCGAGCGGACGGCGCGCGAGGGAGTCGTGATGCCCCCGAAGTCCACCTTCTTCACGCCGAAGCTGCTGACCGGTCTCGTCGTCCGTCCGCTCGCGTGAGCGGTGACGACGCCACCCTGGTCATCGGAGCGGGTTCGGGGGGCCTGACGGTCGCGATCGGGCTGTCCCGACTCGGTCGCGACGTCGTCCTCGTGGAGGAGGGACCCGTCGGAGGCGATTGCACCAACGTCGGCTGCGTGCCGTCCAAGTCGCTGCTCCACGCGGCGGCCGCCGGCCTCGACGACCCGTTCTCCCACGTGCGCGCCAAGCGCGACCGCCTCGCCGTCGAGGAGGAGCGCGAGATCGTCGAGGACGAGCGGATCGAGCTGGTCCACGGTCGCGCGCGCCTCACCGGTCGCCGCGATCCCCACGTGGTCGAGGTGACCGCCGCCGACGGCACCGTCACCGAGCGACGGGCCGCGAACGTGGTGATCTGCACCGGCTCGGCTCCCGTCGAGCTCGCGATCGACGGTCTGGACCCGTCGAAGGTCGTCACCAACGAGACGCTCTTCGAGCTCACCTCGGTCCCCTCCACGATCCTCCTGATCGGCGGCGGTCCCATCTCGCTCGAGATGGCGACCGCGTTCCACGACCTGGGCAGCGCCGTCCACCTCGTCGAGGCGGCCGATCGCCTCCTCGCGCAGGAGGACCCGATCGTGTCCGACGCGATCCGGCGCGCCCTCGACGAGATGGGGGTGATCGTCCACACCGGCACGGTCGTCGATCGCTTCGACGGCGATGTCGCCCACCTCGCCGACTCCCGCACCGTGCGGGGCGTCGACACCGTCCTGGTCGCGATCGGGCGGCGCCCGGTCCTCGAGGGGCTCGGGCTGGAGGGGGCGGGCGTCACGACGTCGGAGCGCGGGATCGAGGCCGACTCCTGGGGCCGGACCTCGGTCGACGGGATCTGGGCGGTGGGCGACGTCACCGGGAGCACCGCCACCACCCACGGCGCGATGTCGATCGCCCGGCGCTGCCTGCGCGCCATCGCGCTCCCCCTGCCCACCCTCGGCGACCCTCGGGCCCAGCCGGCGGTGGTGTACAGCCGCCCCCAGGTCGCATCGGTCGGCATGAGCGTCGAGGAGGTCGAGGCCTTCCCGGCGACCGCCCGCCGACGGCACACCGTGCAGATCCCCGACATCGATCGCGGCTACACCGACGACGTCTCCGTCGGTCTGGTGGTCGTCGACGTCGAGCGGTTCACCGGGCGGATCCTGCGCGCCGCGATCGTCGGGCCCGCCGCCGCGGAGATCATCGGGATCCTCACCCTTGCGATCGACCGGGGGATCGGCCTGCGCAAGCTGTTCGGGATGGTCCACCCGTACCCGTCGTACGCGATGGCGATCGGCGAGCTGGCCGACGAGTTCTCGATGGCGACGTTCGAGTCGATCCCCCGGGAGTGGTGGGCGATGGTCCGGGGGCGGGTCGCCAGCCGACGACGACGCTGAGCGGCGGACGGCGGTGGGCCCCGGCTCGGCGCCTCGCGCCCGTCGGCTACGGTCGGAGGGTGTCGAGTCCGCGCCACCTCCACGGTGTCCCGAACGAGCCCGATGCCGCCGCCTCGATCCTCGACCTGCTGTCCGAGCGCGTCAACCGCTTCCGCGTGTCCGACCACGTCATCACCTACTGCAACGCCGCCTGGTCCTCCCAGTACGGGGTGGACCGCAGCGAGGTGATCGGTCGACGCCTCGACGAGTTCCTGTCGCCCGACGAGCTCGAGGGGCTCCACTCCCAGCTCGCCGCGCTCGGTCCCCACCAGCCCGTCCTCACCGACGACGTCGCACGTGCGGTGCCCGGGGAGTCGAACCGGTGGCTGCAGTGGGTCGACCGCTACGTCGTCACCGACAACGGGCCCGAGGTCCTCTCCGTCGGACGCGACGTCACCGATCGCCACCTCGCGGAGCTCCGCCTGGCCGAGAGCGAGGCGCGGTTCCGGAGCCTCGCCGACAACGCCTCGGACGTCGTGTGGCGGATCCGCACCACCCCCGAGGTGCACGTCGACTACATGAGCCCCTCGGTCGAGGCGGTCCTGGGGTACCCGCCGTCGTTCTTCCTCAACGACTTCCGTCGCGTCCTGGAGATCGCGGAGCCCGACACCCGATCGCTGCTCGTCGAGGCCATCGGCGGGGGCCGCGTCCCCGCTCGCTTCGATCTCCGGTTCCGCCACACGAACGGCTCCGTCGTGGTCGGCGAGACGACGACGACGATCGATCGCAGCATCGTCCAGGGGGTGGTGCGCGACGTCACCGAGCTGCGGCACCTGCAGGCGGCGCAGTCCGCCGAGGCGCTCGTCGACCCGCTCACCGGCGTCTCCAACCGTCGCCAGTTCGACCGGCTCCTCGCCTCCGAGCTCGAGCGCACCGCCGCGAGCGGGGCGGCTCTCGCCGTCGTCTACGTGGACGTCGACCACTTCAAGCAGGTCAACGACGCGTTCGGCCACCAGTCGGGCGACATCGTGCTGCAGGAGACGGCACGTCGGCTCCAGCGCGTCGTCGCCGACCGTCGGATGGCGGCCCGGCTCGGAGGCGACGAGTTCGCGGTGATCTTCGATCCCGATCTGGACCCGCCCGCCGAGCTGATCGCACGGATCGCGGCGCTCGTGCGCGCCCCCATCGTCGTCACCGACGTCCTGTCGCTGCGGTGCACCGCCAGCATCGGCGTCGGAAGCACCACGCTCGACGGCCGGCGAGCGGCCGACCTCCTCGCCGCCGCCGACCGCGCGATGTACGCCGCCAAGCGCGAGGGGTCCGGCTCGGCGCCTCCGGAGCGGGTGGCGGTCGACGACTCGCGGGGCGGCCGACCCCGACGCCGGCGGACGGACGATCCGGGCTGATGTCGGAGATCCGACGCCAGATCGGCGAGCTGCCCCTCGAAGCGCAGATCGAGCTGCTGTCGGGCCGGGACTTCTGGTCGACGCCACCGGTGCCCGACCTGGGGATCCCGTCGATGACGCTCGCCGACGGTCCCCACGGGATCCGGCGGCAGCGCGGGGACGCCGACCACCTCGGGATCGGCGACTCCGTCCCGGCGACCTGCTTCCCCACCGCATCGTGCCTCGCGGCGTCGTGGGACGTCGATCTGCTCCGCGAGGTGGGCGTCGCGCTCGGTCGAGAGGCGCGCGCCGCCGGGGTCGGCGTCCTGCTCGGCCCGGGGATGAACATCAAGCGCCACCCCGCCGGCGGCCGCGACTTCGAGTACCTGTCCGAGGACCCCTGGTTGTCGGGGAACCTCGCGGCGGCCTACGTCGAGGGGGTGCAGTCCGAGGGGGTGGCCGCGTGCCCCAAGCACCTCGTCGCGAACAACCACGAGACGTACCGGATGGTCAGCGACGTGATCGTCGACGAGCGCACCCTGCGCGAGATCTACCTGCGTGGCTTCGAGATCGTGGTGCGGACCGCTCGGCCCTGGGCGATCATGACCTCGTACAACCTCGTCAACGGGACGTACACCTCCGACGACGAGCGGCTCGTCGGGGAGATCCTGCGCGGCGAGTGGGGCCACGACGGCCTCGTCGTGACCGACTGGGGCGCCGTGAACGACCGGGTCGCCGCCGTGCGGGCGGGGACCGACCTGGAGATGCCCTCGAGCGGCGGAGCCCACGACGGCCTCGTGGCCGATGCGGTCGACGACGGCGAGCTCGACCCGACCGCCGTCACCGACTGCGCGACGCGGGTCGCCGAGCTCGCCCGCCGCACCCACGACGAGGCCCGTCGACGCCGCGACGGGGGTGTCGGCGGCGACGGGGGCGTCGACGAGGTGGCCCACCACCGCCTCGCCCGGCGAGCGGCGGCCGCTGGTTCGGTCCTGCTGACCAACGACGGCACCCTGCCGCTCGACCCCGGGACCGACGTGGCGATCATCGGCGCGTTCGCCGACACCCCGCGCTACCAGGGCGCCGGGAGCTCGCAGGTCGTGCCGACGCGACTCGACGTCGCGCGCCGCAGCCTGGAGGACGCGCTGACCGGCCGGGTCCGATCGACCCCGGGCTACGACGCCGGCACCGGCGAGGCCACCACCGAGCAGATCCGGCAGGCCACCGATCTCGCCCGTGAGGCCGAGGTGCCGATCGTCTTCGTCGGCCTGCCGGCGAGCCACGAGGCGGAGGGCATCGACCGCGGCGACCTCGCCCTCCCCCGCTCCCACGACGATCTCGTGTCGGCGGTGTGCGCGGCCAACCCGCGCACCGTCGTGGTGCTGTGCAACGGCGCTCCGGTGATGATCTCCTGGGCGGATCGGCCCGCCGCGATCCTCGAGGCGTACCTCGGCGGGCAGGCCGGCGGCTCGGCGATCGCGGACGTCCTGCTCGGTCGCTCCGAACCGGGCGGGCGGCTCGCCGAGAGCTTCCCGGCGTCGATGGTGTTCCCCTCGGAGGAGAACTTCGGCGAGAGGTCACGCCAGGTCCAGTACCGAGAGGGCCTCCACGTCGGCTACCGGTTCCACACGACCGCCGCCGTGGCCGCGCGCTTCGCGTTCGGCCACGGGCTGTCGTACACGACGTTCGAGTGGGACGAGCCTCGGCTCGAGGGGTCGGGTACCGATCTCACCGTCTCGGTCACGGTGCGCAACACCGGCGAGCGCCCCGGCTCCGACCTCGTGCAGCTCTACGTGCGCGACGTCGTCTCGAGCGTCCATCGTCCCGAGCGCGAGCTGGCCGGCTTCGCCAAGGTCCACCTCGAGCCGGGCGACGCCGAGACGGTGACCATGGCGCTCGACGAGCGCTCGTTCGCGTCCTACGACGTCGACGAGGCGCGCTGGCGGGTGGAGGAGGGCGAGTTCGACCTGATCGTCGCACGCTCGTCGGCCGACGAGCGCTCCACGCTCACCGTCGAGGTCCCCGGCGAGATGATCCAGCGGGCGCCACGTGGAGCACGGGGCCCCGGGCGCGACCGCTTCGTGGCGACGACCGCGGAGTTCGAGTCGATGCTCGGCCATCCCGTGCCCCCGGTGACCCCGGTCCTGCCGTTCACCATCAACACCGTCGTCGAGGAGCTCGACGCCACCCGCCTCGGTCGCATCGCCGAGCGCGCCTTCCGGGCCATCGCTCGCCGCCAGATGGAGGCGATGCTCGGAGCGGATCCCGATCCCGTGCTGGTGCGGCTGAGCGAGCGGATGATCTCCGAGGCTCCGCTGCGGTTCCTCGTGTCGATGTCGGGCGGCTCGGGGTCGCTCGCCGCCTTCGAGGGGCTGACCACCCTGCTCAGCACGCTGCGGATCACCGGCCGCCGGTCGTGACCGCCCCCGTTCTCACGGGGTCGGGTCGATCGACGACGACGTGGCCGAGTCGGCGGCCTTCACGAACGGACCGACCAGGAGGACGACGAACGCGGTCATCTCGACCCGCCCGGCGAGCATGAGGGTGCTGAGGGTGAGCTTGGTCGTCGCGTCGAGCGTCTCGGCGGTGAGCCCCGACGACAGCCCGACACCGGATCCGGCGGAGAACGCCTCGAACAGGACGTCGGAGATGGCGAGGTTCGGGTTGTGCGCCGCCATCACCACCGTGCCGATCGAGACGATCATCAGCCAGGTGACGACGATCGCCGCGGCCCCCATGATCCGGTGGCGCGCGTCGTCGCGCCCGACGTCGCCGCCGTCCCAGCGGTAGGTCACGTCGTCGTCGAGGTCGGAGCGACCGGGAAGCCACCGGGCGGCGGCCTTGGTCAGCCAGGCGAGCCGGGCGGCCTTGATGCCCCCGGCGGTCGACCCCGCGGCGCCGCCGATGAACATCGAGACCATCGCGACGCCGGAGAGGGCCTGGACGGAGCTGTAGCTCGATCCGACCGAGAAGCCGCCGGTCGTCGAGGCCGAGATCGAGTTGAACACGACGTCGCCCGCCGGCGAGCCGTCGCGGACGAGGAGGGCGACGGCGACGCAGATCACGGTCGCCCCGAACCCGTAGCGGACCTGGGTGCGGCGCCACAGCGGGAGCCCGACGCGACGCGCGCGGTCCCACAGCGTGCCGAAGGCCATCGCCGACACGACGAGGGTCGCCGCCAGGATCACGCGCACCGCGGGCCCGGAGTCCCCTGCGCTGTTCGTCGCGACCGAGAACCCGCCGGTGGCGGCGGCGGTCATCCCGTGGTTGACGGCCCGCCACACGGGTTCGCCGACCACGATCATCGCGACGACGCTGAGGGCGGTGATCACCGCCAGGATCCCGACCAGGCGGCGGGCGGTCTCGAGCGCGTCGCCGCCCGGTGCCTCGCCCCAGTCGGATCCGATCAGGGTGTCGTGGTCACCCGAGGGCTCGGCGACGGTCACCGCGAACAGGACCACGCCGAACGCGCCGACCCACTGCAGGACGGTTCGCCACCACTGCAACCACTCCTCGATCACCCCGGAGTCGTCGACCACGGTCAACCCCGTGGTCGAGAGCCCCGAGATCGACTCGAACAGCGCCGAGAGCGGGTCGCGCAGGGCCGGGGCGCCCGCGCTCGCGGGCGACATCAGGATCGCTGTCCAGGTGACAGCGCTGGTGACCAGGGCGACGGCGATCCACGTCGCGGCCACGAGCCCGAGCCGCACGGGCTCGGGCCGCTCGCCGTCCGACGACGACCAGCGGTGCGCCAGGTACGCGATCGCCCCGAGCACGACCGCGGCGCCGAAGAACACCGCGGACACGACGCCCCGGCCCGTCGCCCCCGCGATCGGGACGACCGTGAGCGCGGCGGCGGCCGGGACGGCCATCGCGAGCAGGACGGTCCGGATCATCGATCGTCCCGGTCCGTCGCGGCGTGGGTCGGCCTCACGATCGCGGAGCCGGTTCGTGGACGACGACGGTCCGCTGATCGTCGGGTCCGTCGTCGCCGTCCCACCGCACCACCGCCCGGCCGACGACGACACCGGCGAGAGCGCTCAGGGCGACGTCGCTCGGTCGGTGCACGCGCAGCAGGAGGCGGCTCGCGGCGGCGACACCGGCCAGCGCGAACGCCACGAGGCCGGTGCCCCGGCCCCGGGCCAGCAGCGAGGCGGCGAGGAAGGGGCTCGAGGTGTGGCCGCTGGGCATGCTGCTCGACGACGGACCGATGTTCGCCGGACGCTCCCCACGCCGGGCCGGGCGGTTCCGGTCCACGACGGGTCCCATCCCGTGCACCACCAGCCGCTCGAACGCGACCGGGGCCAGCAGGCGGCGCATCGAGCGCGCCGTCCGGCGTCGGATGGCCTCGACGGCGAGCGCCCCGAGGAGGGCGACCTCGCACGCCGTGCCGACGGTCCAGATCACCGCACCGAAGGTGGTCTCGTCCTGCAGCGGTCGGACGACCCGGTCGACCGCGTCGTCGAACCCGTGGATCAACTCGAGCGGAGTCGCGGAGGCGGCCATCGGATCAGTCTCGCACCCGATGGAGGGGAACGACTTCACACGATGGGGTGAAAGCACGCTGACGCGACGCGGCTCGTCGTGTGCGAGCATCGATCGCCGTGCGACCTCGCGACGTCCGCCTCCGGCGATCCGCGGCCGGCTCCCGGCGCGGGCGGTCCCGATGACCGTCCGGATCGTCGTGGTCGACGACTACTCCCTGGTGGTGGCCGGCGTCGCGCGGTTGCTCGAGCCGTTCGCCGACCGCATCGAGGTCGTCGAGATCACGGCCAACCGGCACCCTCGCGAACCGGTCGACGTCGGGCTCCACGACGCCTTCGCGCAGGGCCAGGCCGACCACGACGACCTGACGCCGCTGCTCGAGGACGAGTCGATCGGCACGGTGATCGTCTACACGTGGAACTTCTCCCCCGAGCTGATCGAGACGGCCCGTCGGCGCGGCGTCGGCGGCTACGTGTCGAAGGCCGCCTCGGGCGCCGAGCTCGCCGACGCGATCGAGGAGGTCGCCGCCGGCCGCTTCGTCGTCAGCCCGCCCCCGCCGTCGCGGGGCCGTCCCGAGAGCCGGGGCGACTGGCCCGGCCGAAGCCACGGCCTGACCGAGCGCGAGAGCGAGGTGCTCGCCCTGATCACCCAGGGCCACGGCACCCGGCGCATCGCCGAGACGATGCACCTCAGCCAGAACACGATCAAGACCTACTCCAGGTCGCTGTACCGCCGCCTCGGGGTCCACGACCGCAGCGCCGCGATCCTGTGGGGGATCGACCACGGGTTCCGACCCGACCGCAAGCGCGAGCAGCACCCCAACCGGTGACGGTCGGGGACGACGTCAGCCGTCGGAATCGGGGTGACCGGCGTAGGACGCCTTGAACACCCCCTGGTGCAGGAGCACCGTCGCGACGTGGGTGCCGGCGTCGGCGTCGGTGAGCGTCGACTCGGTCCAGTACGACTCGACGGAACGTCCCTGCCCGATCCCGACGATCTCGTGGCGGACCTCGTAGGCGCGCCCGACCCGGACCGGGCCCTCGACGTAGCGCACCTCGAGGTCGATGAACAGCCCGACGGCGGGACCGCGCACCGGGAAGCGCCCACCCGAGCGGTGGGCGAGGACGCTGACCATCTCGGTGGGCACGATCGCACCGCCCCACGGTGAGTCCCCTGCGGGGCGGTACCAGCTCGACGCCTCGGTGATCGCGTCGAGCTTCTGCGCGAGGCTGAACGGGTACAGGGCGCCGTTCGCGGTGTCGAGGTCCATCGAGACGCCGACCGGGTCGGAGGTCATCCCGATCTCGAGCTGGTCGACGATGTGCAGCTCGCCGGGGTCGCCCGTCCCCCGCTCGCGGCGCACGTCGAGCTCGGTCGTGGTGGCGCGCCCGACCGAGGCGGTGCCGGTGAGCACCGGGGTCCCGTCAGGCTTCACCGCCCGGATGGTCGCGGAGGAGTCGCCGTTCGGGTCGAGGGCGGCCTGGACCTCCTCGCCCTCGACCACCATGTTGAGGAAGTGCGACGAGATGCACCCGCTCTCGAACCAGCTCGGGCCCCAGCGCGCCACCGCGAGGGGGTCGAACTGGCTGAAGTGGGTCGGGCCCTCGATCGGGGCGCCGGCCAGGCCGAGCTTCGCCGCCTCGGCGTCGTCGTGGACGCTCGCGTGCCCGCCGTACTCCTGGTCGGCGAGCATCTGGACCGGGGCGCGGAACGGCCCGGTGAGCGAGCCGTCGTCGCCGGTCGTGATCGGGGTGTCGAACCCCGTCGCCGACGCGCTCACCACTCGTCCCAGTGGGCGAGATCCGCGGCCGGGAGGCGGCTCGCGAGCTGGAAGTCGGTCCCCTCGGTGTACGCGATCGGGAACAGGCCCGCCTGGCTGTAGCGGTCGAAGGGGATGCCGAGCAGCTCGGCGGCGCGCTCCTCGCCCCCGTTCACCAGGTGGAGGGTGGTCCACGCCGAGCCCATCGACCGCTCCCGCAGCGCGAGCATGAAGCTCCACACGGCGGGGAGCAGCGAACCCCAGAAGCTCGCGCTGATCCCCGTGCCGGTCGGCCCGCCTTCGGGCTTGCCCTCCAGGCACGGGATCATCAGCACCGGCACCCGGTGGAAGTTCTCCGCGAGGTGGGTGGCGGAGTCGACCACCTTGTCCATCCGCTCGGCTCGGGGGTCCCCGTCGTCGAAGCTCGGCTTCGGAGCGTCGCGGTAGGCGTCGAAGTTCTCCTTGTAGATGTCGCGCAGCTCGCGCTTCTTCGCGTCGTCGGTGACGAAGACCCACTGCCACCCCTGCCGGTTCGAGCCGGTGGGCGCCTGGAGCGCGATGTCCAGGCACTCCATCACCACCTCGCGCTCGACCGGCCGGTCGAGGTCGAGGCGCTTGCGCACCGCCCGCGTGGTCGTGAGGACGTCGTCGGCGGAGAGGTCGAGTCGCATCGGGCCAGTGTCGCACGACGTGTCGCCCGCGGACGAGGGGCGCGCATCCGACGCCGTCGTGGGCTCCCTCGGTCCGACGACGGTCGCCTTCGCCGACCGCGATCAGCCGGAGGCTCCGCCCGAGAACCCGAGGTGACGTCGAGCCGTCGTCGCATCGGTGGTCCAGACTGTCGAGGTGAGCACCGGCGCGGGAGGGAGTCGATGACCGACGACGACGCGGTCGACCGCGCTCTCGACCTCCTCGCCCGAGCCCGGTTCCCCCGCGACGTCCTGGCCGCCATCTCGATCGCGTTCGGCGACGACGCCGAGGCCCACGTCCTCGACCACGACCTGTCCCAGCTGCGCTCGCTCGAGCGTGAACACCGGACCGCCCTCGACGGAGAGCTCCACGACGCCTTCTCGGACCGCGAGCCGATGACCGACCGGTCGGGGTGGTGGGTGCCGGTGTGCGAGGGCGGCCGTCTCGTCGTCGTGATGCGCTACGGCGTCCGTCCCGACGAGCGGCGTCGTCGTCTCGTCGAGCGCACCGCGCGACGGATCGGACCGGCGGTGGCCGGGGCGCAGGACCGCTTCGAGGACTTCGGCCAACGACGCCGGCGCTCCGAGATGTCGGTGGCCGCCGAGATGCAGTGGAGCCTGCTCCCGCCGCGCTCCGGCTCCGCCGGCGGCTTCGACTTCGCGTCCGCGATCGCTCCTGCCTACGACGTCGCCGGTGACCTCTACGACTACTCGTGGTTCGACGGGGCGTTGTGGATCTACTCGCTCGACGCGATGGGACACGGGATGGACGCCGCCCTCACGGGGGTCGCGGCGCTGAGCGCCATCCGCAACGGCCGACGTGCGGGCCGCACGCTGTCGCAGCAGATCGCGATGGCGAACGACACGGTGCTCGACCACTGGACCGGCCAGCGCTTCGTCACCGCGGCCGCGTGCCGCCTCACCCGCACCTCGATCGACGTGGTCAACGCCGGGCACGAACCCCTCCGTCGCCGTTCGGCCGGCGGGGTGGAGGACCTCGACCTCGCGGCGTCGCTCCCGATCGGGGTGTCTCGCCGGGCGACGTTCGAGACCCATCGGATCGACCCGCTCGACGCCGGCGAGGGCCTCGTGCTGCTGACCGACGGATCCGCCGAGTCACGAGACGTCGCCGGGGTGCCGTTCGGGGCTCTCGCGGTGAGCGAGGCCATCGCCGCGGCCTGGACCGACACGCCGCTGCTCACCGCTCGGCGCTTCCTCGAGCGGATCCTGCGCCACTCCGGCCGCGCGGATCCCGGCGACGACATCACGACCGTCGTCGTGCGCGCCGTCGACCACGACGGCGAACCGTGATCGTGGTTGGCCTGGAGCGCGATCGGGCACGGTCACGGCCGTGAGTCGGAGATCCGTCGTCCCCTCCGGCCGCACGCCGTGGTGAGGCCGTGGCGGCGTCTCTCCCGCCTGGACCGCCCCCGATGAGCCACCCGTCCGACGGCATCGAGGTGACCGCCACCGTCGCTGGAGGTGACCGGGCGATCGTCACGGTGGTCGTCGTCGGGGAGTTCGACTCGACCCAGGTCGACCGGTTCCGCGCCGTGGCGACACCCGATCGCGTCGACGTCGAGGTGGTGACGGTCGACATCTCGGGCTGCACCGTGCTCGACTCCGCCTCGCTCGGCGCGCTCATCGACCTGCGCCACCACCTCGACCGGGCAGGTGGTCGGCTGGTCGTCGTCGCCGACAAGCCGTTCCAGCGGGTGATCCTCGCGCAGACCGGACTCGGGGAGTACCTCGGCCTCGGCGACTGACCACGCGTGCGGCGGGCCCGGCCCGGGACCGTGCGGTCCGGTGCGCGCGACGCGTGCTCCGTCTCACGACCCCGGGGGTCGCTCCGCCGGGAGACGGACGTCGGGATCTCGTCGCCACAGCCTCCAGTGCTCGTTCGCCTCGACGAGGGTGAACGCCGGCGCGACGAGCTCCCAGTCGGCGACCGGGTGGTCACGGGCAGCCGCGGGGAGCACGACGAACTCGACCCGTTCCGACCGCTCGCTCATCCGCCCCCCGTCCTCGTCGCCGCCGGTCCCGTAGAGGACGGTGCGGAACGGCGTCGGGAACTGGTAGATCTCGCGCCGGTGGGCGAGGTGCGGGGTGAGTCGGTAGTGCGCCGACACCACCGCGTCGGCGGGGATCAGCGCCATCAGCTCCCGCGCCGCCGCGGCTCGCGGCTGCGCGGGATCGCCGTGGAACTGCGGGCTGCGTCCCCACGGCACCGGTGACCACAGCACCGACGTCACGAACGTCGCCGCCGCGACCACGACGATCGCGAGAGCGCGCGTCGTCGCCCCCTGCGAGCGCCCGTCCGCGCCGGCCGACGCCACCCCCGGGGGGCGACCGTCGAGCGGACGCCCGATCGCTCCGATCGCGAGCGCGGTCGCGATCGCGAGCGCCGGTACCGCGACGAGCCCGTAGTGGAACTCGATCCGGTGCTGGTACGGGAACGTGCTGAGCACGTTCGTGAACAGCACGACCGCGCTGATCGCCGCCACGGCCGGACGGCGCAGGAAGGCCCACGCGAACGGGGCGGTCATCTGGAGCAGGTACCACGGGCGGCCGCCGTCCGACAGGTACGCGACGAGATCGGTCGGGTTCGTGACGGCGGTGTCGATGACCCCGAGCGGGCCGCCGAACGGGATCCGCCACCCGTTGCGGGTCGGGACGCCGTTCAGCCCGCGCATCACCACGAAGGTGGCCACGAGCGCGAACAGGACGCTCCCGGCGACGGTCGCCACCCCCATCCGGCGGTCGCGCGCGAGGCTCACCCAGACGCCGAGCGGGACGATCACCAGCGACGCGTCCTCCTTGACGGCCAGCGCGAGGACGACGAACACGACGTAGATCCGCCACCTCCGCTCCAGCGCCGCCCACAGCGCGAGCCCGACGAACGGGGCGAGGAACGCATCGGGGTGGAAGTTCTCCAGGTTCGTCCAGCCCACGGCGGGGTGCAGCAGGTAGGTCGAGCCGAGGACCACCCCGGCCCACTCCCCGATGCGGCGCCGTGCGACGAGGAAGACCGGGACGGCGCCGAGACCGATCGCCAGCGCCTGCGCCCCGAACAGGACACCGGCGGACGGCCAGACCCAGTACAGCGGGACGAGCGCCAGCAGCACGAACGAGGTGTGGTCGCCGAACAGGTTGCGCCCCATCAGGGTGACGAACGGCGCATCGAAGCGCGACAGCAGCCAGATGCCCTGGTCGTAGAGCGCCGAGTCGTAGGTGGCGGTGCCCAGCGCGTGGTGGTTGTCGAGCGAGCGGACGGTGAACCAGACGACGTAGGCGACCACGATCGTCGCCATCGCGAAACGGGGCGCCCATCGCGCGACCTGCCCTCGACGACGCTCGCGGGCGCGCCGGCCGCTCGCGGAGGGATCGGCGCGGGGCTCGTCGACGACGCGGGGCGACGGGGTGCGCGTCGCGTCGGTCGTCATCGTCCCAGTGTGGCGCGCCCTCAGTCCCGCAGATCCGCGACCAGGGCCGCGAGCACGCCGTTGACGAAGCGGCCGCTGTCGTCGGTCGAGAACTGCTTGACCAGCGTGACCGCCTCGTCGAGCACCACCGCGACCGGCACGTCCGGGCGCTCGGCGAGCTCGAACGCGCCGATCCGCAGCACGTTCAGGTCGATCACCGGCATGCGTGCGAGGGACCACCCGGTCGCCCGGGCCGCGATCGCGTCGTCGAGGCGCTCACGGTGAGCGTCGACCCCGCGCACGAGCGCCTGGGTCAGCTCGTCGGGTGCCAGCACCTGCACGTCGAGCACCTCCACGGGGGTGAGCCCCTTCGATTCTGCTTCGTAGAGGAGGTAGAGGGCCCGCTCACGCGCGTCGGAGCGCTCGTCGGGCCGGGGGATGGTCGTCATCGCAGGAGGGCTCACACCCGGGTCATGTACTCGCCGGTGCGCGTGTCGACGCGCACCCGGTCCGCCGTCTCGATGAACAGGGGGACCTTGATCTCCTTGCCGGTCTCGAGCGTCGCCGGCTTCGTCCCCCCGCTCGAGCGATCGCCCTGCAGCCCCGGCTCGGTCATCGCGATCGCGAGCTCGACCGACGCGGGGATCTCGACCCCGATGATCTCGCCGCCGTAGAACGCGATCTGGGCCACCATCTGCTCCACGAGGTAGTCCTTCGCGTCGCCGAGCGCCGTCTCGGGGACGTTCGTCTGGTCGTAGGTCGAGGTGTTCATGAACACGTAGTCGGTGCCGTCGTGGTACAGGTACTGCATGTCCTGGCGGTCGACGATCGCCTGCTCGACCTTGATGCCCGCGTTGAACGTCTTGTCGATCACCGCGCCGGTGCGCACGTTGCGGATCTTGGAGCGGACGAACGCCCCGCCCTTGCCCGGCTTCACGTGCTGGAACTCCACGACTTGGAACAGGTTGTCGTCGAGCTCGAGCGTGATGCCGTTCTTCAGGTCGTTCACGGAGATCTGTGGCATGGGCGGTGCTCCCTCAGGGCTGTTCTGCTGCGCCGGCCGACGGCAGCGGTCGCTTCGGGGAGTGCGTCAGCACCCGGTGGCCGGACTCGGTGACCACGACGAGATCCTCGATCCGGACGCCACCGACGCCGTCACGATAGAGGCCGGGCTCGACCGTCACCACCATCCCCGACGCCAGGACCTCCTCGCTCGCGGGAGCGTGGAACGGCGGCTCGTGGATCTCGAGGCCGACGCCGTGGCCGGCGCCGTGGAGGTACCACCCGATCCTCCCCTCGCGCTCCACGACCTCGCGGCACGCGGCGTCGACCGAGGCCGCGGTGGCCCCGTCGCGCACGGCGTCGAGCCCGGCGCGCTGCGCCTCGACCACCAGGTCGTGGAGCTCGCGCTGGGCATCCGTCGCGCCGGCGATGACCCACGAGCGGGTCATGTCGGAGCGGTAGCCGTCGACCAGCGCGCCGACGTCGACGATCACCGCGTCGCCGGCGACGATCGTGCGCCGGCCGGCCCCGTGGTGGGGGCGTGCCGCGTGCTCGGGCCCGCTCGCGACGATCGTGTCGTAGGCGCGGTCGTCGGCGCCGTGGAGGCGCATCCGGTACTCCAGCTCGGTGCGCACGTCGTGCTCGGTCATCGGCTCGTCGACCGTCGCGAGCAGGAGGGGCTCGACGTCGGCGAGCGCCGCCTCGGCCGCTCGCGCGGCGGCCTCGATGCGGGCGATCTCCGCGTCGTCCTTCACCTGGCGCTGCAGGGCGACCAGCGAGGGGGTCGGCTCCGGCGACAGCGCTCCAGCGAGCTCGCCCCACCGTGCGTGGGAGGTGGTCGTGGGATCGAGGGCCACCCGGGACGCCCTCGAGGCGGCCTCGATCAGCCGCTCGTCGAGGCGACCCCGCCGTTGCTCGACGACGACGCGCGCACCGCAGCCCGCCGTCTCCTGGCGCGCCCGGTCGGCGTAGCGGCCGTCGGTCCCGAGCACCAGCTCGTCGTGCGAGATCACGACCCAGGAGGTCGATCCGGTGAAGCCGGTGAGCCACCGGACGTCGATCGGGTCGAGCAGCACGATCGCATCGCACCCGTTCCCGAGCGGGAGTCGCTCGGTCAGCGACGCGACCCGGGAGGCGTGGTCGATCGCCGGGACGGTCGCTGGGCTCACGACAGGAACCGCGCCAGCGCCGCGCGGACCGCTGCCTCGTCGACGCCCTCGACCACCTCGACCCCCGCGGCGCCGTCGAGGACGAAGGTCAACCCGTCGAGGGCCTTCTTGTCGCGCCGCATCAGGTCGACGAGGACGTCGGGGTCGCAACCCGCCGGCGGGCGGATCCCGAGGTCGTACTCCCCCTGCACGACGGCCACGTGCTCGTCGACCCGGTGACGTCCGATGCGCCCCAGCTCCAACGCGAGCTCGGCTGCGAACACGAGACCGATCGCGACGGCCTCGCCGTGCGCGAGTCGGTGGTCGGTGGCGATCTCGAGGGCGTGGGCGAGGGTGTGGCCGTAGTTGAGCAGCGCCCGCCGGCCGCCCTCGCGCTCGTCGGACGCGACCACCTCGGCCTTGATCTCGACGCACCGGGCGATCCGCTCCTCGAGGTCCGTGGCGAGCAGGTCGTCACCGGTGAGGAAGTGGTACTTGGCCATCTCGCCGAGGCCGCACCGCAGCTCGCGCTCGGGGAGCGTGTCGAGGGCGTCCAGGTCGCACACCACCGCCGACGGCTGCCAGAACGCCCCGACCAGGTTCTTGCCCTCCGCGAGGTTGACCCCGGTCTTGCCCCCGATCGCGGCGTCGACCATCCCCAGCAGCGTCGTCGGCACGTGGACCACGGAGACCCCCCGGTGCCACGTGGAGGCCGCGAACCCCGCGACATCGGTCACCACGCCACCACCGACCCCGACGACCAGGTCGCGCCGGGTCAGCCCCGAGCGTGCGAACGACCGGCTCAGCTCCTCGACGGTCGAGAGCGTCTTGGCCGCCTCGCCGTCGCCGATCGCGTGGACCTCGACGGCGACGTCGCGATCGGCCAGGTGCCGTGCGACGTCGGTGAAGCGCTCGGGGATCGCGTCCTGGGTCACCACGGCGACGCGGCGCACCGCCTGGTCGACGAACGGCGCGAGCCCGGCGATCGCCCCCCGGCCGACGACGACGTCGTACGGGCGCTCGGGGAGCGCGACGGTCACCCGGCGCATCGCAGGACCGCTCCGGCGACGTCGTTCACGCTGCGGTGGTCGACCGAGACGATCGCGTCGGCGACGTCGCGGTACAGGGGCTCGCGCGACTCGGCCATCGCCCGCAACGTGGCCTCCGGGTCGTCGTCGAGCAGGGGGCGGTGCATCCCGTTGCGCACCCGATCGACCAGGAGGTCGACGTCGGCGGAGAGCCACACGACGTGGGCGCGGGCCCCCTTGAGCAGATCGCGGTTGGGAGCGCTCAGCACGACCCCGCCGGCCGCCGCGACGATCGCCGGCTCGGCGTCCTCCAGCGCCTCACCGAGCTGCCCGGCCTCGAGAGCGCGGAACGCGGCTTCGCCGTCGTCGCGCCAGATCTCGCGCACGGTGCGTCCGGTCGCGGCCTCGATCATCTCGTCGGAGTCGAGCAGGCGCCGCTCGAGGCGTCGGGCGAGCACCCGGCCCACCGACGACTTGCCGGCCCCCATCATCCCGACCAGCACGATGTGGCGATCACCGCAGCCGTCGTCGGCGCCCGCGGAGGCGTCGGCGGCCCGCGTGCTCACAGCGTGCTCGCGAAGGCGTCGGCGTTGCGGACGAACTCGTCGACCGAGTCGCCGCCGAACTTGCGCTGCGCCTCGGCCGCGAGGGTCAGCGCGACCATCGTCTCGGCCACGACACCCATCGCCGGCACGGCGGTCACGTCGGTGCGCTCCTTGAACGACACCCCCGACTCCTTCGTCGCGGTGTCGACCGTGGCCAGGGTGGGGCGGTTGAGGGTGGCGAGCGGCTTCATCGCGGCGCGCACCACGAGCAGCTCGCCGGTCGTCATGCCGCCCTCGGTCCCGCCGGCCAGGGTGCTCGTCCGGCGGTAGCGGTTCGCGTCGGTGTCCCACGAGATCGGATCGTGCGCGACGCTGCCGCGCCGCCCCGCGACGTCGAAGCCGTCGCCGATCTCGACCCCCTTCACGGCCTGGATGCTCATCACCGCCTGGGCGAGCATCGCGTCGATCTTGCGGTCCCAGTGGACGTGGCTGCCGAGGCCGACGGGGACGTTGAACCCCAGGACCTCGACGACGCCACCGAGGGAGTCGCCGTCCTTGGCGCAGGCCTTGATCTCGGCGATCATGTCCTCGGACGCCTCGATGTCGAAGCAGCGCACCTGGCTCGAGTCGATCCGGTCGAGCTGGTCGGGGGTCGGGCGGGCGGCCCCGTCGGGGACGCGGACCGAGCCCATCTGGATCACGTGCGACACGACGTCGACGCCGATCGTCGACAGCAGCGCCTTGGCCAGCGCCCCGGCCGCCACGCGCGCCGCCGTCTCGCGTGCGCTCGCCCGCTCCAGCACGTCGCGGGCGTCGGTGAAGCCGTACTTCTGCATCCCGGTGAGATCGGCGTGGCCGGGCCGGACCTGGGTGAGCGGAGCCTCGGTCTCCCCCGGCGCCGGATCCATCTCCCGGTGCCACTTGTCGCTGCGGAACCACTCGGTGTTCGTGATCTGGATCGCCACCGGCGAACCCAGCGTCCGGCCGTGGCGGACACCTCCGACGAGGGTCAGCTCGTCGACCTCGAAGCGCTGGCGCGGACCCCGCCCGAAACCGAGCCGACGGCGGGCCATCTCGGCCTGGATCTGCTCGACGGTCACCTCGAGGCCGGCCGGCAGACCCTCGACGATCACCACCAGGCCCTGGCCGTGGGATTCGCCCGCCGTCAGATACCTGAGCATCGGCCCACCATACCCCCGGCCCCCTCACCCCCCGATCGAGTCCGCCCGGCGTCGGACCCGGACGGGGACATCGGACCCGTTCGGCGTCGGGCCCCGGGACGGAGGCGCCGAGCGCGTCAGAGGGCGGCGCGGGCGGCGGCGCGCATGGCGGCGACGTCGACCGCGGCATCGTCGCCGAGCCAGATCCGCTGCTGGAGCGCGGCCTGGTGCACCAGCATCCCGAGACCGTCGAGCGCGCGGCACCCCCGTCGGGCGGCGGCGTGGAGCCACGGCGTGCGCAGCGGGTGGTAGACGAGATCGACGACCACCTGGCTCGGGCCCAGCAGCGACGGATCGCAGGGCCACGCCCCACCGGGTCCCGTCGCGCCCATCCCGAGGCTGGTCGCGTTGACGACCACGTCAGCGCCCACGACGTCGCCCTCCTCCCCCACCACCGCGCCCGGAGCGAGCGACGCCGCCCGCTGGGCGCGCTCGCGCGAGCGGTTGATCACCGTCACCCGCGACGCCCCCGACCGGCCCAAGGCGTCGACGAGCGACCGCCCCGCTCCCCCGGCCCCGATCACCGCGACGTGCGCCCCCCCGACGTCGACGCCGTCGGACGCGAGCGACGCCACGAAGCCGGCGCCGTCGGTCGACGACCCGACGAGATCGTCACCGTCCCAGCTCACCGTGTTCACCGAGCCCAGATCGCGCGCCGCGGGGTCGAGCCGGTCGACGGCGCCGGCCATCGCCTCCTTGTGCGGCATCGTCACCGACAGCCCGCCGAGCCCGAGGGTGCGCATCGCGTCGAGGGCTCCCGACGTGGCGCCGGCGCCGACGTCGAACGCCACGTACGTCCAGTCGACGCCGACGGAGTCGAACCCCGCCTGGTGGATCAGCGGAGACAGGCTGTGGGCCACCGGCGACCCGATGACCGCCGCGACGCGTCGCGTCATCGACCGGGCGTCGAGCGGTCAGACACCGTCGACGCCCGCGGCTCGCGCCTCGTCGATGTTGCGCAGGTGCGCTTCGAAGGTCGCGGCGAACTCGTGACGCCCGTCGTTGTCCGACTTCACGTAGAAGAAGTAGAAGCAGTCCTCGGCACGCTGGTCCTCCGGCAGCACGGCGCACACCGGGTCGCCCGGCGGCGGGTTCGGAGCGGGGTTGAGCGCGGCCTCGATCGACGCTCGGCCCGGGTTCGCGATCGGGGTGGTCGGCAACCCCGGCCGGGAGTAGGTGTTCCAGTCGCTGTCGGTCCTGCGCAGCTCGTCGAACGGGGTGTCGGGGTCGATGCCGAGCTGGTTGCGCCCGTACAGGACGGCCGCGTCGATCTGGAGCGGGAAGGGATCGTCGGGGTTGGCGGCCGTGACGGCGAGGCGGTTGTGGATGACGCGCGAGATCTTCGCTCGGTCCTCCGGGAAGTCACCCGCCTCGCGCTCGATCAGGGACGCGATGATCAGCGTCTCGTAGGGAGTCCGACCGAGCGCGGCGCTCTTGGGGATGATGTCCTCCTGGTTGCCGACGCGCTCCATGATCCCGATCATCCGGTCGATGATCTGTCCCTCGCTCTCCGCGTTGGACACCTGGTAGGTGTCCGGGAACAGCAGGCCCTCGAGGGTGGTGGCGCCGCCCGGGGGTTCCCAGAGTGAGACGAGCGACGGGTCGGCGGCGGCCTCGGAGAAGTCGGCCGCCGACATCCTGTCGACGGTCGTCTCGAGGCGACGTCCCATCTGGTCGATGGTGAACCCCTCGGGGAAGGTCACGTTGGTGTAGGTCTGCCCCGGCGGGGTGCGCAGCGCGGCGAGCACGTTGCCCATGTGGTCGTCGGGGCGGAGCTTGTAGTAGCCGGGGGTGATCTCGAGGCCGTCGTTGCGCTCGACGTACCACTCGAACACCCCGGCGTCGGTGATGAAGCCGTCGTCCTCCAGGCGCTGCGCGAGCGTCTCGAGGGTCTCGGCCTCGGCGACCGTGAAGCTCTCGATGGCACCCGGCTCGCCGGGAGGGTTGATCCGCTGCAGGTACCACCAGCCGACGGCGCCGGCGATCATCGTGAGCACGGTGAACAGCGCGATCGCGGCGTAGACCGCCCACTTGATCGGCCGCGTCTGGCGGCGGAGGCGCTCCACGCTGCCGGTGCGGTCGGCGTCGTCCCACGGATCGGTGGGCCAGTCGATCGCCGGGCGTGCGTCGGGGTCGACCTCGGCCTCGGGCAGGAGCGGATCGAGGGTGCGCGGCATCAGCGTCGCTCCGTCCCGATCGCAGCCGGGGCACCGGTCCACGTCTGGCGCCGGTGGTCGAGCCACGCCTGCAGCATCACGGCCGCGGCCGCTGCGTCGACGACCCGTCGACGCTGCTTCGCGTCGAGGCCCGCCTCGAGCATGTGGCGCTCGGCGGTGACCGTCGTGAAGCGCTCGTCGTACATCTCCACCGGCACGTCGAGAACGGTAGCGAGCTGACGGGCCTCGGTGGTGGCAGAGCGCGCGGCGGGACCCGACGTGCCGTCGAGCGAGAGCGGGAGGCCGACGACGACCACCTCGCACTCCTCCACCTCAACCAGCCGTGCGATCTCGCGGTGGTCGTGGCGCCGGCTGCGCGAGCGGTGCACGGTCGTCAGCGCCGACGCGATGGTGCCCGACAGATCCGACACCGCGATCCCCACCCGCTTCGAGCCGAGGTCGATCCCGAGCGCCCGCACCCCGGGGACGCGCACGCTCATCGCGCCGCGACGGCCTCGGCGGCGAGTCGCAGAGCGTCGGGGATGCCCGAGGGGTCCTTGCCGCCGGCCGTGGCGATGTCGCCCTTGCCGCCGCCCCCGCCGCCGACGGCCCTCGCCGCGTCCTTCAGCAGCGCCGACGCCGGACGGTCGCCGCCCGGGGCGATCGCCGCGACGAGCGCGACCCCGCCCGTGGTCGTCTCGCCGACGAGCACGACGGTGTCGACCGTCGGCTGCTGGCGCACGGCGATCGCGAGCTCGCGCAGGTCGCCGGGGGTGAGCCCGTCGACCTGGGTGACCACCACGCCCTCGTGCGCGATCGCGGCGAGCTCGGTCGCCCGGCCCATCGCGAGCTGGCTGCGGAGCACCTTCATCTCCGATTGCAGCGACCGGATCTCGTCGAGCTTGCGCGCGACCCCGTCGAGCACCTCGTCGGTGCTGGTCCCGACCAGATCGGCGACCTCGGCGATGAGCGCCTCGTCGCGCTGCAGCAGGGCGACGGACCCCTCGCCGGTGAAGGCCTCGATCCGACGCAGGTTGGAGCCGATCGATGCTTCGCTGACCACCTTCACCGTGCCGATGTCGCCGGTCGCGTCGACGTGGGTACCGCCGCACAGCTCGATCGTGTCGCCGGCCTCGAGGACGCGCACGATCTCGCCGTACTTGTCCCCGAAGAACGCGATCGCGCCGAGCGCCTCGGCCTCGGCCTTGGTGGTCTCGTAGATCCGGGTGGGTCGGTTGCGCAGCGTCTCGGCGTTCGCGATCCGCTCGATCTCGAGGATCTGCTCGGGGGTGACCGACTCGTAGTGCGAGAAGTCGAACCGCAGCCGGTCGGGGCCGACCCACGATCCCGCCTGCTTCACGTGCTCGCCCAGGACCTGGCGGAGCGCGTGGTGGAGCAGGTGGGTCCCGGTGTGGTTCCGGCGGATGCGCTCGCGCCGGTCGTGATCGATCTCCGCGGCGGCCGACTGCCCGGTGGTGATCGTCCCCGAGACGATGCGCGCGCTGTGGCGGCGCAGGTTCGGGATCGCGTAGGTCGTGTCGAGCACCTCGGCGGTCCCCGACTCGGTCGTGATCGTGCCGGTGTCGCCGACCTGCCCTCCGGCCTCGGCGTAGAACGGCGTGCGGTCGAGGAAGATCTCGACGGTGCGCGCGCCGTCGGGCTCGGGGTCGTCGCCGGTGACGTCGAGCACGGCCAGGACCCGGGCGTCCGAGGTGGTCTCGGCGTACCCGAGGAAGTCGGTGGTGCCGAACTGCTCGACGATCTCCCGGTACCGGTCGAGGGTGGCGTCGTCCACGGCGCCCTTGGCCGCGGCCTTGGCCCGGCTGCGCTGGGCCGACATCTCGGAGGTGAACCCGTCGAGGTCGACGTCGACCTCGCGCTCGGACGCGATCTCCTGGGTCAGCTCGAGCGGGAACCCGTAGGTGTCGTGGAGCAGGAACGCGGTCGAGCCGTCGAGCTCGTCGGGGTCCCCCTCGAGCGCCCCGTCGAGGATGGACAGCCCGTTCTTCAGGGTGTGCCGGAAGCGCTCCTCCTCGCGCCCGATGACCCCGACGATGAAGTCGCGGTTCTTCTCCAGATCGGGGTAGGCGTTGCCCATGACGCCGATCGCGACCTCGGTCAGGCTGGGCATCACCAGCGACTCGGTGCCGAGCAGGTAGGCGAAGCGCACCGCACGGCGGATGATCCGACGCAGCACGTAGCCGCGCGCCTCGTTCGACGGGAAGACGCCGTCGTTGACGAGCATCGAGCTCGACCGAGCGTGCTCGGCCAGCACGCGCAGACCGAAGCTGTCGCGGTCGTCGTAGTCACCCGGGCGGTACGTCTTGCCGGTCAGCGACTGCGCCTGGTCGATGAGCGGCGCCATGAGGTCGGTCTCCCAGACCGAATCGACCCCCTGCTGCAGAGCGAGGATCCGCTCGAGGCCGGCCCCGGTGTCGATCGACGGCTCGGGCAGGGGGGTGCGCGTCCCGTCGGCGGCCTGGTTGAACTGCATGAACACCAGGTTCCAGAACTCCATGAACCGGTCGCCGAACGGATCTCCGAGCGGCCCGCCGTCGGGGCCGAAGGCCGGCCCTCGGTCGATGTGCAGCTCGCTGCAGGGTCCGCACGGTCCGGTCTCGCCCATCTGCCAGAAGTTGTCCTTGTCGCCGAGGCGCTGGATCCGGTCCATCGGGACGCCGACGACCTCGTGCCAGATCGCCTCCGCCTCCTCGTCGGAGTCGTGCACCGTGACCCAGATCCGATCCCCGTCGAACCCCCACCGCTCGGTGACCAGCTCCCACGACCACGGGATCGCGTCGGACTTGAAGTAATCGCCGAAGCTGAAGTTGCCGAGCATCTCGAAGAACACCAGGTGGCGCTTCGTGCGCCCGACGTCGTCGAGGTCGTTGTGCTTGCCCCCGGCGCGCGCGCACTTCTGCGAGGCGACGGCGCGGTCGTAGGGGGCCTGCTCGTCGCCGGTGAAGTACGACTTGAACGGGACCATGCCGGCGACGTTGAACATCACCGTCGGGTCGTGCGGGATGAGGCTCGCCGAGGGCACGACCGTGTGGCCCTTCTCGGCGAAGAACCCCGTGAACGACTCACGCAGTCGGTCGGCCGTCATCGTCTGGTCGCTCGTCATGCGCCTCGGATGCTACCGAGGCCCGGTCCCGCTCTGGGGCCCGGTTCAGTCGTCGTGGTCGTCGTCGTCGTCGAAGGTGACGCCGTACTTCTCCGCGAGAGCCGCGTACTCGTCGTTCTCGTCATCAGAATCGTCGTCGTCATCGGCGAGCGAACGCTCACCGAGTCCGAGATCGAAGGCCCCGGGACCCGACTGCTTCAGTTTTCTCGCCTCTTCGAAACGGCGATGACGACCCTTTTTCACGACAGGGCTCCCTCACTGGACTGTTGGCATTGGCGGCCGATCATACCGGTCGAGCCCGACGACGCGGTGTCGGAACCGAGTGCTCACGGTCACCGTCGACCACTCCGGGTGGTGCATCGCCGTCCGTCCGGGACGTCGTCGGCGTCAGACCGGCATCAGGGTCAGGCGGCCCTGCGGGTCGAACGTCAGACCGGCCCGGCCCGACACGAGGTCGCGGATCCCCTGCCCGAGCATCTCGGCCCGCCACCCCGACGCGAGCCGGGCGTCGGGGTCGTCGCGCAGCAGCGAGACGATGTCGGCGCGGGTCGCGAGCAGGGTCGTGTCGATCTGCTCGTCGCGCGCAATCTGCGACACCCACGCCGAGACCAGGGTGATCGCCGGTCGAAGGTTGCGGTCCAGGTCGTCCGACGAGCGCGGCGGCTCGGGCGGCTCGGCGTCCCGGCCGATCTCGACGGCGGCCAGGATCTCCTCGGCGATCGCGCCCTTCGCGTGCCGGTCGTCGACGCCACGGGCCTGGCGCAGGTCCTTGGTGCTCGAGGGTGCGCGCTGGGCGATGCCGAGCACGGCCAGGTCGGGCAGGACCTGGCGCACCGGGATGTCGACCCGCTGGGCCCGCTCCTCGCGCCACGCGGCCACCGCCTGGGCGACCGCCCGCCCGCGGGGTCGCAGCGAGCGTGCGTCCTTGAGCTTGAGCCAGGCGTCCTGCGGAGCGGCGCCGCTGACCGGGCGCGTCCGCAGCTCCTCGCAGGCGGCTCGCGCCCAGTCGAGGCGCCCGGCGGAGTCGAGCTTCGCGACGAGGCGGTCCTGGACCTCGAGCAGGTACTCGACGTCGTTCGCCGCGTACTGGCGCTGGTCGTCGGTCAGCGGGCGGCGGAGCCAGTCCGTGAGCCGATCGCCCTTCGCCGGCGTCACGTCGACCTCGCCCTGGAGCAGCGACACGAGCGACGGCGTCCCGTAGCCGACGAAGCCGGCCGCGAGCTGGGTGTCGAACATCGAGCGCGGGACGGAACCGACCGAGTGGGTGAGCACGTCGAGGTCCTGCTGGGCGGCGTGGATGACGCACTCGGAGTCGGTGTCGAACAGGCGAGAGAGCTCGCGCACGTCGACCCCCAGCGGGTCGACCAGGACGAGCTCCTGGCCCTCGACCGTGCCGTCGGGACGCCACGCGACCTGGATCAGGGCCAGCTGCGGGAAGTACGTGCGCTCGCGGTGGAACTCGGTGTCGAGCGCGTAGCGCGGCACCTCCACGAGCTCGTCGACGAGCTCGACCAGCCCCTCCTGGTCGTCGACCCACCCGTAGTCGACGTGGGGAGGGGTCCGGCTCACGACTCCGTCTCGAAGCCGGCGTCCGCCCAGGCGACCATGCCGCCCGCGACGTTCACCACGTCGCGCCCGTGCGCCGCCGCGAACTCGCAGGCCCGGGCGCTGCGCCCGCCGACCTTGCACACGACGTAGGTCGGCTCGCCGTCGAAGGCGTCGAGCCGGTCCGGGACCGTGCCCAACGGGACGTGACGGGCGTGGGCGATGTGCCCGCTCGCCCACTCGTCGTCTTCGCGGACGTCGACCACGACGACGTCGGAGCCGAGCTCATGGAGCTCGGACACGGAGATCTCCTGGAGGCGCACGGGAGTGGACACTACCCAGGCAGGTCGCCGGGGTCGTTGATGTTCGCCATGGCGGCCGGGTCGACGACGACCTCGTCGTGGTCGAGCGCGGCGATCGCCCGGTGCATCGCCCGCTCGCCGTCGTCGAAGAGCGCGCGCACCTCGTCGGCGAGCGCGACGGGCCAGATCGCGCACATCGGCTCGAGCCGATCGCCGCGTGCGACCACGACCCGCGCTCGCACGTCGACGACCCGCTCGCGCAGCACGAGCAGGACCCCGGCGTCGATCGTCGCCAGATCGCACGCCGCGATCGCGACGTGGGTGGCGACCCCGGCGAGGTGGTCGAGCGCCGTCAGCACCCCGCCGAGCGGCCCCTCCCCCGGGTGGTCGTCGGCGACGAGGGGGGCACGCAGGTGGTCGAGCTCGACCGGATCGCCACCGCACAGCACGACCGGGTCGATCCCGGCCGAGCGCATCGCCGCGACGACCCGGTCCGCCATCGCGACGCCGCCGACCTCGATCACCGCCTTCGTGCGACCCATCCGTCGACTGCGCCCGCCCGTGAGGACGGCGCCGGCGACGCGCACGTCGCGAGCGACGGCCCGTCGTCCGGCGCCGGCTCCGCCGCTCACCGTCGCGCCACGTGGGACTCCCGTGCGCTCACGCCCCGTCGGGGATGCCGGACGGATCGAGCTGGAGCAGGAACTGCTCGCAGCGCTCGGCCTCGTCGGTCTCGCCGATCTCGGCGGCCATCGCGCCCAACCCCCGGAGGGAGCGCAGGAAGCCGTGGTTCGTCGGCTCCGACCAGCGCACGTACCCCGACCCCCGCCAGCCGTTGGCGCGCAGCGTGTCGAGACCACGGTGGTACCCGACGCGGTAGGCCGCGTACCGCTCGATCGTGTCTCGTCCGAGATCACCGAGCTCGGCCCACCCGGCCAGCAGGCGCGGCGACGCCGCCACCACCTCGGCGACCGCTCGGCGGCGCTCGTCCCCCTCCAGCTCGAGGGCGGACGCGAGTCGCTCGGCGTCGTCGGACGAGGGTGCCGGGAGCACGGTCGTCGGCAGGCCGGTCGAGAACTGGACGGGTGAGTCGCTCACCGCGCCGATGGTACCGGTGGCCTACGCTGAGCTGGTGCTCGCCATCACCCTCGACGACGCCGGGAACATCGCGGTCGGACTGGTCGGCGCCTTCCTCGTCGGGTCGGTCGCAGCGGCCTGGATCGTGAAGTCGATCATCCAGAAGCTGCTCGCCGTCGGGGTGCTCGTGCTCTTCGCGTTCGCCGTGTGGACGCAGCGCACCGCCCTCGAGGACTGCGCCGACAAGGTGCGCGCCGCCTACGAGATGGACGGCGTGAACCCGCGCCTGGTCGACACCGACTGCTCCTTCTTCGGGACGACGATCACCGTGTCGGATCCCCGCGACGACTCCCAGGCGCTGTCGGCACCGACGACGGGGTGAACCTCACCCGCCTGACCGTCGCGAAGGCGGTCGCGAACACGGCGCTGCGCTGGGTGCCGCCCTTCCTGCCGACGCTCGAGCGCGCCTTCGGGGCGTCCACCCAGCAGCTGACGACCGTCATCGGCGCCGGCGAGATCGCCGGGCTCTCCACGCTGGGGGTCGCGCGCCACCTCGACCGGGGCCGGTCGCGCCTGGTCATGTCGGCGGCGCTGGCCGTGGTCTCGCTCGCGTCGCTCGTCGCCCTGGTCGGCACCACCGCCACGTTCGCGATCGGGTTCGTGCTCGTCGTGGTCGGCGTCTCCAACCTGACCGTGGCCGGCCACGCCCACATCAGCCACCAGGTCCCCTACGCCGGCCGCGGCCGTGCGATCGGGGTGTACGAGACGTCGTGGGCGTTCGCGCTGCTCGTGGGCGCGCCCGTCGTCGCCGGGTTGATCGCGTGGGTGGGGTGGCGCGGACCCTTCGCCGCGCTCGCCCTCGCGACGGCCGTCCTCGCCGCCGTGATCGCACGGTCGCCGTCCGATCCGTCGGGATCGGCGGATGCGTCCGCACCGGACGACCCGACGGGCGCACCCCGTCCGCAGGGTCCGGCCGGTCCGGCGGGTGGAGCCTCGCCGGCGCCGGCGCCGGCGCCGGTGCCGGCGGGCGCGACGGCGCCGCGGACCGCCGCGCCCCCGGCCGAGGCGATCGCGATCCCGGGTCGGTTCACCTCGCTGCCGGCGCGGGCGTGGGCCGTCGTCGCCGGGTCCGCGCTGCTGGCGATGGCGGGGCTGTCGCTGTTCGCCGTGTCCGGCAGCTGGCTCGACGGCGCGTTCGGGCTGTCGACCGGGGGGTTGGGCGCGGCGGCGATGGCCTACGGCGCGATCGAGCTGGGGGCGTCGAGCGGATCGGCGGTGATCGCCGACCGTCTCGGCAAGCTGCGCGCCACCCTCGCCGGGATCACCGCCCTCGTCGTGGGTCTCGCGATCATCTCGATCGCGGACGACCTCCTGTGGGTCGGGCTCGCCGGGATGCTGACCTTCGTCGGCGGGTTCGAGTTCGCCTTCGTCACGTCGCTGTCGCTCGTCACGGAGGCCACCCCGCGCACGCGCGGGACGACGATCGCGCTCGCGAGCGCCGTCGGGACGCTGGCGCGCGGCTGCGGCACGATCGCGAGCGGCGTGCTGTTCGGGATCCACGGGGTGCGCGGCCCGGTCGTGCTGTCGGCCACCGCCGCGACGTGCGCGGCGGCGTGCTTCGCGCTCAGTCGACGCGCACCATCCTGAGCACGTCCGTCGCGACGATCGTGCGATCGCGCCCGGGTGCCCCGGCGAGGACCAGGACCGTGTCGCCGTGGACGACGACGCCCTCGGCGAGGGCCTTCTCGACCGCGAACCAGACCATCTCGTCGGTCGACTCGTAGGTCTCGACCTTCATCGGCTCGACCCCCCACGTGAGCGCCATCGTGCGCACCATCTTCAGGTCGGGGGACAGACCGACCATGCGCGCCTCGGGCCGGAACCGCGCCATCGCCCGTGCGGTCCGCCCGCTGCGCGTGCAGCACAGGATCGCCGCGACCTCGGCGTCCATCGCGGCCTGCGACGCCGCGTGCGACAGCGCCATCGTGATCCGGTTCCCAGGGGTCGCCTCCACGGACAGCTCCCGCTGCGCTCGCCCCAGCCGGTTGGCCCACTGCCGGTAGCTCGCCTCCGACTCGGCGCGCTCGGCGATGGTCGCCATCGTCGCCACGACCCCGACCGGGTCCCGACCGATGGCCGTCTCCCCCGACAGCATCACCGCATCGGTCCCGTCGAAGACGGCGTTCGCGACGTCGCTCACCTCCGCACGCGTCGGCGAGGGGGCCGACACCATCGACTCCAGCATCTGCGTCGCCGTGATCACGGGCTTGCCGAGCTCCACGCAGTGCCGCACGATGCGCTTCTGCAGGTGGGGGACGTCCTCGATCGGGCAGTCGATGCCGAGATCGCCGCGCGCGACCATCACCGCGTCCGTCGCGCTCACGATCGCGTCGAGGTCGTCGAGGGCGGCCCGCGTCTCGATCTTCGCGACCAGCCGCGCCCGATCCCCCACGACCTCGCGCACCCGCTCCACGTCGGCGGCGTGGCGGACGAAGGAGACCGCGATGTACTCGACCCCGGCCGCCGCGACGGCCTCGGCCAGCACGAGGTCCTCCTCGGTGGGCGTCTCGAGGCGCAACATGTCCGACGACAGGTGGACCCCCGGCTGACCGTTGACCTTGCCTCCGGTCTCGATCCGCGCGATCGCGGCGTCGACGGTCACCTCCTCGACCGTCATCGAGATGGCGCCGTCGCCGAGCTGGACGCGCGAACCCGGGCGCAGGTCCTCGAGCAGGGTCGCGTACTGGACGTGGATGATCGAGTCGTCGCTCGGGCCGTCGCCGGGGAGCAGCCGCACGCACGTCCCGCCGTCGAGCGAGACCCCGCCGTCGGGGAAGTGCCCCGATCGGATCTTGGGGCCAGGGAGGTCGGCGAGCACCGCGACGTGCCGCCCGGCGTCCTCGGCGGCGTCGCGGACCCGCCCGAGCTTGTCGAGGTGGTCCTCGAGATCGCCGTGGCTGAGGTTCAGCCGGACGACGTCGAGACCGGCGCCGATCAGCGTGCGCAGCATCTCGATCGTGTCGCTGGCGGGTCCGATCGTGGCCACGATCTTCGTTCGACGGGTCATGTCTGATTGGCTGTCGGTCGATGGAACTGCTGCTGATCAGACACGGGCTCCCCGTCCGGAGGGAACTCACCGAGGGTCGGGCTGATCCCGAGTTGTCGGAGGAGGGGCGGCAGCAGGCGGAGCATCTCCGTCAGTATCTCTCATCCGAGCAGCTCGACGCGGTCTACGCGAGCTCGCTCGCACGTGCGGTCCAGACGGCCGAGCCGCTGGTGGTCGATCGCGACCTCGAGCTCGTCGTCGAGCCCGACGTTGCGGAGTACGACCGCGACAGCCCGGAGTACGTCCCGGTCGAGGAGCTGCGTGCTGCGAACGACCCCCGGTGGAGGGCGATGCTGGACGGGACCTGGCAGGAGCAGGACGAGGGCACCGCCGAGTTCGGCGGGCGCGTCCTCGGGGCGATCGCCCGGATCGTCGAGCGCCACCGCTCCCAGCGGGTCGCGGTCGTGTGCCACGGCGGGGTGATCAACGCGTACCTCGTCGACGTGCTCGGCCTGCCGGCGGACTCGCGCGGGTTCTTCTACCCGAACTACACCTCGATCCACCGCGTCGCCGCCGCCTCCAGCGGGGAGCGATCGATCGTCACCGTCAACGAGACCTCGCACCTGCGCGGCACCGGTCTCCCGATGGGCATCTTCCAGGGGGGCTGAGGTGGACGTCACCGACCACGACGAGCGCCTCGGCGACCTGATCGCCTACCTCGACGCCTCCCCCTCCCCGTGGCACGCGGTCCGCTCGACGGTCGAGCGGCTCACCGGTTCCGAGCCGCTCGCCGAGGACGACGCGTGGAGGTCGGTCCCCCGACGGGGCCACGCGGTGCGCGACGGGGCGATCATCGCGTGGTCGATCCCCGACGGCGCCACCCCCACCGGCGGGTTCCGCATCGTCGGCGCCCACACCGACTCGCCGTGCCTGCGCGTCACCCCGCGGCCCGACACCTCGACGCTCGGCTGGAAGCAGCTCGACGTCGAGGTCTACGGGGGGATCCTCAACAACACCTGGCTCGACCGCGACCTCGGGGTCGCCGGCCGGATCGTCCTCGACGACGGGACCGAGGTGCTCGTCGACGTCGGCGAGGGCATCGCCCGGGTCCCCCAGCTCGCCGTCCACCTCGACCGGGAGGTCAACGAGAACGGCCTCAAGCTCGACCGCCAGCGCCACCTCGTCCCCGTGTGGGGCATCGGGCCGAGCCACCCCGGCGAGTTCGCCGAGTGGATCGGCGAGCGCGCGGGTGCGAGCGGTGCGGCGTGCTGGTGGGACCTGTGCCTCTACGACACCCAGGGCGCGGCCGTGCTCGGAGCCGACCGCTCGATGCTCGCCTCGGGGCGGCTCGACAACCTGCTGTCGTGCTGGGCGGCCACCACCGCGCTGGAGGCGTCGAGCGCGTCCGATCACCCGTCCGATCACGTCGCGGTGATCGTGCTGAACGACCACGAGGAGGTCGGCTCGGCGAGCACGACCGGCGCGCAGGGACCCTTCCTCGAGAGCGTGCTGCACCGCCTCGTCGCCGACCTCGGGGGATCCGCCGACGACGTCCACCGCGCCTTCGCCTCGTCGGCGTGCGTCTCGGCCGACAACGCCCACGCCGTGCACCCCAACTACGTCGAGCGCCACGACCCGAACCACCGACCCCTCGTCGGCGGCGGTCCGGCGATCAAGGTCAACGCGAACCAGCGCTACGCGACCTCGCCACGCACCGCGTCGCTGTTCCAGCGGGCCTGCGAGTCGCGCAACGTGCCGTGGCAGGTCTTCGTCTCGGCCTCGGACATGCCGTGCGGGTCGACGATCGGCCCGGTCACCGCGACGCGCCTCGGCATCGAGACCCTCGACGTCGGGGTCCCGCAGCTGTCGATGCACTCCGCGCGCGAGCTCTGCGGGGTCGCCGACCCGCTGCACCTCACCACCGCCCTCACCGCCTTCCTCACCTGAGCGTCGCCCGACGGTCCGGACCGGGTGGCGTCCTCCGACCCACGGCATCCTCGTCCGGTGGTCGCGGCACGGTGGGTCGGCGAACCCCCGCATCTCGAGGCACCGGCGCGGATGGGTACGGTGCCGGACCATGACCCACGTCGCTCGCCGGATCTGGGACGTGGTCGAGCCGATCGCCGCCAACGTCTACTTCGCGCCCGAGGTGCACGCCGCCTACCACGAGATCGGGTTCGACCCGTCGACCCGGTCGTCGGGCTGGGTGCGCTACCCGGACATGGTCGCCTACTTCACGAGCCGCGGCGCGTGCCTCGGCCCGAACGTCGACGGGCACCTCGTGGCGTCGGCGCTCGGGGTGTTCTCGCGCCCGATGGTCGTCGCCGCGGTCGCCGACGGCTGGCGCCGTGCGGATCAGCCGACGGTGCTCGCCGCACGCGAGCGCGGCGGTGTCGCGTCGTTGCGTCGCCTCATCGGCGACGAACCCGAAGGTCTCGGTTGGGCGACGGAGGTGCTGCGGCGGATGGTCGACGCCGCTCCGGGTGAGGGTCGCGCCCTGTTCTCGGGGTTGCTGTCCCTCGGCTCACCGGATGATCCGATGGGCGCGTTCTGGCGTGCGGCGGACCTCGTGCGCGAGCACCGCGGTGACAGCCACATCGCGGCGTGGATCGGCGCCGACCTCGACGCCTGCGAGATCGGCGTGCTCACGGACCCGTGGCGCCACCAGCCCCTGAGGTCGTGGGTGCGCTCCCGTGGTTGGACCGATGACGAGCTCGACTCCGCCTGCGACCGGCTCCGCTCGCGGGGTCTGCTCGACGGCGACGACCTGACCGTCGCCGGTCGCGAGCTGCGCGAGGGGATCGACGACGCGACGGATCTGATGGAGGGTCGCCTCGTCGACGCGCTCGGATCGGATGCGCAGCGGTTGTTCGACCTGCTGGACCCGTGGTGCGACCGGATCGTCGCCGACGGCGGGTACCCGGCGCGCGTCGGCTGGCCGGCCTGAGGCATGGTGGCCGTCCGCTCCCCGTCGGGCGGTGCGGGAATCAGGGGCTCGCATCACCTGGGAGGTCATCGTGGGTGGGTCAGGGGTCGGGTACCTTGCCGACATGAGCCCGACGGACCGAGCGCGAGCCGTTGCGAGGCGCTACGCCTCAGCGTGGGCTGCTGACGATCTCGTCGAGGTTCTCGACTGCTACGCCGACGAGTTCACGCTGCACTACTTCGGCAGCAATCCGTTCAGCGGGGACCACATCGGCGAGGACGCAGCGCTCGCGGTGCTCCTTGAAGTGGGGAGCCGCGCTCCACGGAGGCTGGTGTCCGTCGACGAGATCCTCGCCGGTCCCGATGCGGCTGTGCTCGTCGCGCGCGAGGAGATCTCGGTGGGTGGTGCGGACCCACCTGGTTCGTCGGATCTTGCGCTACCGAGTCGTTGACGATCGATTCACGGAATGCTGGCTCTACGAGGAAGACCAGCAGTTGATCGATCACGCTTGGTCTTGATCTTCTGAACTCGTGCCGTCGGCAGCTCGGGCCCACTTCGGCGACGAGCGTTCTCGAGCAGCGAATGAGCGGGTACGTGCGTGGTCGGCTCGAGGGTGCGTCGCGGCGGTTGTCGTCGCGTCGGTGGTGCCGGTCGGCTGGCTCTCCGTGTGCCTGCCGCCTGCGGGTCGGCGTTCCGACGAACTGTCAGCCGGTCGGTGCCGTCGCCGTGGTGTGGCTCGAGAGAGGCGCGCGCAGTTCGGCTCGAACCAGAGCGCCCGCCTCGGTTCCACCGTCGACGGATGTCAGGCTGGGTTGGGATCGAGGAGTCGGTCGTCGAAGGGGTACGAGGTGAGCCGTTCGACGCCGTCGGCGGTGATGAGGACTTGGTCTTCGAGTTTCACGCCTTCGCCGCCTCGGTCGCTGCCGAGGAAGCTCTCGACGCAGACGGTCATGTTCTCTTCGAACACGCCGTCGATGCCGGCGTCGTCGTGGACGTCGGCCTGCAGCACGATGGGGTACTCGGCGGCCATGCCGTTGCCGTGCACGGGGCCGAGGTATCGGTGCGCGACGAACTCGTCAGGGATCGTCCACGCTTGGTTGGCGTAGTCGCGGAATGACTTGCCCACTTCGATCAGTTCGATGTTGGTCTGCAACTGGTCGTAGGCCATGGAGTACAGCTCGCGTTGGCGAGGTGTTGCAGCCTGGTCGCCCGCGAGGAACGTTCGTGACAGGTCGGTGTAGTAGCCGTGGCATCCGATGGCGTCGGTGTCGAGCGCAACGAGTTCGCCGGCGGCGATGACCTTGTTGCTGGCTTCTCGGAACCAGGGGTTCGTGTTCTCGCCTGAGTTGAACAGGCGCGTCTCCAGGTACTCGCCGCCGCCGGCGATGAGGGCGCGGCTGAGCTCGGCCCACACCTGGTTCTCGGTTCGCCCGGGCAGGATCTGGCTTTCCATCCACGCGACGGCAGCTTCGGTTCCGGCGACCGAGGCTCGGATGAGTTCGAGTTCGGTCGGCTGTTTGATCGACTTGGCCCGGTCGATGATCGGCGATGCGTCGACGACGTCGAAGCCGGCAGATGTGAGGGCGGGAACAGCTTCGACCGGTGACCGCTCGATGCCGAGCCGCTGGCCCTCGAGGCCGCACTGCTTCATCAGTCCGCGCATGTCGTCGACGAACTCGTCGAGGTGGCGTCGGTAGTGGTCGCCGCCGTAGAAGGGGTGCAGGCCGCGAGCGCGGCGCAGTTCGTCGACGGTGTCGAAACCTTCGGAGAGGTGCGCGCAGCCGCTGTATTCGAAGAGCACGACCGGCCCTTCCACGGGGACGAACACGTAGCGCCCGGGGTTCCGGGTGGTGTTGATCTGCATGTTGCGAACGCCGCAGGCGTAGCGGATGTTGATGGCGTCGAAGAAGACGGCAGCACCGACGTCGTGGTCGACGAGCGTGGATCGGAGTCGGGCGAGACGCTCGCGTGCTGCTCGCTTGTCGACGTCGTCGGACAGGAGGAAGTCGGGGACGATCGGGGCGTCGAGGGAGTGGAGTGCATCGACGGACATCGGTCAGCCCGCCAATCCGTCGGTGTGCTGACCGGCTGCGTCGAGATGTTCCTGCGTGACACGTCCGTAGCCGTAGCGGGTGCTCTCGACACCACCGATGTATCCAGGCGTCTCGGAGTACCCGAAGAGCACGGTGTGGCGGACGCCGTCGACCGGTGCGATGCGGTGCATCGAGTAGCGGCCGCGGAACAGCTGCAGGTCGCCGACGTCGAGGTCGAGCGTGCGAACCGGCCCCCGGTCACCGTCGAGCACCTGCTCGACATCGTCGTAGTGCTCGTCGCCCGGTTCGCGGAGATCGGCGCAGTACTCGAACGTGCCACCGGCTGCGGGCTTGCGGGTCATCAGGCTGACGATGAACTCGTTCGCGTCGTAGTGCCACGGCATCCGTGCGCCGTCGTTCATCACGTTGATGACGAGCCCGCGTATCGGGTCGGCGAACTGGTGCAGCGTGTCGATGCCCATGCAATCGGCAGCGAAGCGCTTGAAGTCGGGGTCGTCGTAGAGCGTCCGGAGCATCGTGTCGGCCGGGATCAGATCCTTGCCGACGAAACCGTTCGACATCGTTCCGGTTCGGTTGCGGGGATGATCGGTCGGCCAATCATCGTGCTGGCCGCCGTCGCCGTAAGGCGTCAGGTCTCGGGTCAGCTCGAACGCGTCAGGTGCCGCGTTCGTGGTCTCCTCCATCAACTGTTCGTGCACCTCAGGGCGAAACACGGCGGGCAGGTGCGCGCATCCGGTTGCGTTCAGTCCACGGCGGGCGTCAGCGATGACCTGACGCAGCTTCGGATCCTCGGGCCGGTGGATCGGGTAGCGATCGATGTCGATGAAGGTCGACACGTCGAGGCGGTCGAGCAGCGCGTTGATCATGACTCCACTCTCCACTCCTCCGCCACATAAGACAATCACAACATGGAGCATCAAACGATTAGAGTCTCGAATATGTTGGAACGTGCCCACTACCAACTGCTCCTCGAGTTGTCTCGGGCTGGAACCGTCAGCGGGGCGGCGGATCGGCTCTACATCACCCAGTCGGCAGCGAGCCAGCGATTGCAGCAAGCCGAGCGGCGCTTCGGGTTTCCGCTCACGGTCCGCGCAGGACGGCGCCTCGCCCTCACCCCTGCGGCGCAGCGCTTGGTCGAGGCTGCCGACGCGAGCGAACGGGCACTGACTGCTGGCGAAGTCGATGCTCGATGGCTCAGCACGGCCGGCGAACCTGCACTGATCGTCGCCATCGACATCTTCGACCACACGCCCTGGCTGACGTCAGCGATCGTCGAGTTCGGCCAGACCCCCGAGACCGCCGGCCTCGAAGTGGTACGAGCCCCCGCCGGCGACGCTCACCGCCTGCTCACCGATCGCCGAGCAGACGTGGCCCTGCACGCCGGACCCGCAACCGGGCCACTCCACACCCGACCGCTCCTCGATGACCACCTGGTCGGCGTCGTCGGAGAGCCCAGCCCGCTGCGCGATCGAAGCGCGCTCACACCCGACGACTTCGCCGACGCCGACTACGTCACCTACTCGACGACACCGCGAGCAGGATTCGAACGAGCCACCTTCCTCGGCCCAGCCGGCGCGTTCCCTCAACGCATCCTCAGACTCGAATCAGTCACCGCGATCGCCAGACTGATCGCACCGACGACCTGGTGCTCGATCCTGCCCAGCTGGATGGTCGACACCCGTTCAGGCGTCACCACGATCCCGCTCGAGCCGGCACCACCTCCGATCGCCTGGTCGCTCGTACAACGAGACCTCAACGACGAAGCACGACGATCCGACGCCGCAGACCAACTACACGACCTACTCCGTCGAGATGGCGACAGACCTCGTCGAGGTCCTGGCTCGCCCAGCACGGCGGGATGAAAGGCCAACGACGTGAAGCGGCTCGAGGAGCCTCGGCGAGCTTGCCAATGATCTGATCCGGCGTGTGTCGCCGGCGCGGATCCGGTGGTCTTGGCGTCAGCTCGCAAGCACCAGATCCGAGATGACGACATGTTGCACGCCGACCGACATCCGATCCGAGTGTTCGACCTCGACGGTCTCACCATGCTCATCGGCCTCGTCACCTCTTCCGGATTCCTCGAGATCGGTGTGGTGCAAGCCGAGGGATCGAGTTCATCGTTCACGCCATGCCAGCCCGATCCAAGTCTCTGGAGACCTGATGCCCCGCTCGATCCAAGTCTCTGGAGACCTGATGCCCCGCTCGATCCAAGTTTCTGGAGACCTGATGCCCCGCTCGATCCAAGACATCCTCGATCACGCCGACGAACTCGCTGAACGTTTCGAGAACTACGAACCCGAACCCGGCGACGAACGACCCGTGGAGGAGTACCTCCTCGAACGCGCCGCTCTCGCCCGGGCGAGAAGCGAGCGTCAGATCGTCGAGGCGATCAGCGCCGCACGCGCCAAGGCCGTGCCGTGGCAGCGAATCGGCGAACTGCTCGGCACGTCGGCCCACGCCGCGCGACAACGCTACGGAAACGTCATCATCAACAACTGACACCGAAGCACACGTGAGGTTCTCGGCGGTGATCGAGGCGACGGAGTACCCGCTCGGGCAGACGAGTCGGCGGCGACGGGGCACCGGAACGGCCATCGCACCGGACTGCGGTCACCGGCGTCCCGGGATCTCTCGAGAACTCCGAAGAACCCTGAACAACGCTCGATGTGGGGACCTGCGAGGCCGTCGCTGCCGGGTCGCGATCGTTCCACTTCTCGCCGGTAGCACCGCGCTCGGGAACCGGCACGACGACCGCCGTCCATACCGCATCTGTCTCTCGGGCAACATCGCTCGCATCCGCTCAGGACGAGGTGCCGATCGTGCGCATGCAAGGAGCTGCGCCGGCGGTGACGATCTGTGCGGGTTGCCCGAAGATCTGTACGTTTCGTGTTTAGCTCTGATGTACACTTCGCCTCGTGGATGTTGCCGTGACGGAACTCAGAGCCCACCTCGGTCAGTGGATCGACGCTGCGCGTGACGGCAACGACGTCGTCATCACCGATCGGGGGACGCCCGTCGCCCGAATCGTTGCGCTCGACTCCACTCCGGTCCTCGACCGTCTGGCCGCCGAAGGCGTGATCAGTCGACCCGCGCGATCGTCCCGCCCGGTCGCCGGCGGTCGGTCCCGGCCGAAGCCGAAGCGACCGGTGGCTGACATCGTCAGCGAGCAGCGTGGCTGAAGGTGGCCCTCGTCTATTTCGATTCGAGCGCACTCGTCAAACTCGTGCTCGACGAGACCGGATCCGACGTCGCAGCAGCAGTGTGGAACGCTTGCGACGCTGCGTTGTCGAGCCGGCTGGCGTATCCCGAAGTCTGCGCAGCTCTCGCAGCAGCGGGTCGCGATCACCACCTCACCGAATCCGAAGCGACCGCTGCGGCAGACGAATGGGAGATCTTCTGGTCGTCGATGCGTCCAATCGAACTCTCGCCCGCCGTTGAGAGGGCGGCTGGCGAGTTGGCTGTCCTGAACCGACTGCGTGGAGCCGACGCAGTTCATCTTGCGAGTGCCCTCGCTCTCGGTTCACAGGAGGTCACTGTTGCAGTGTGGGACAAGCGTCTCCACGCTGGCGCCGCCGCCGTTGGACTTGCCGTGGCGCCTCCGACGCTCGATTGAAGCCTGCGGGGACAACGACCATCCTCGGGAGGTCCGCCCGTCGACGCACATTCTCGAGCACCTGGCCGAGCGCGTAGGTGCCGTTCTGGAGTGGTGGATCGGCCCGAAGCGACGTGTTGATATGCCGCTCTTCTGCTGTATCCGTGGGTCAGGTTCGGCCTGGGAGGGCGGGTGGGTGGCTGCCAAGCGCGAGCAGGGCGAGGGCGATGAGGGGTTCGGGTCCGTGGAAGCCGAACGCGATGCGGGTGAGGAGCCGAATCTTGGTGTTGGTCGACTCGATCAGGGCGTTGGAGAGCCCGGAGTCGAGGGCGTGATCGATCGCCACTCGGTGCTTCACGATCTTGCGGGCGAGTTCGACGAAGGCCGGCATTCGCGACCGGCGCGCCCACGACAACCACCTGTCGAGCGCGTGCTTGCCGGCGTCACCCTTGACGGCAAACACGAACCGCAGTCCTTCCTTGAGCAGGTAAGCGCGATGGAGCCGAGGGTCGATCTTGGCGATCCAGTCGAGCTGGGCGCGTTGGTTCTCGGTGAGATCGCCGGGGTTCTTCCAGAGCGCGTAGCGGGCGCGTGCGATGCCGAGCGAGGTGCCTCGTGCGCGTCCTCGCTGGGACATGACGGTCGTGATCGCGTTTCGTCCCGATGCCTGGTTCCAGGCTCGGCGACGCTCGACGTCGAGCGCTTCGATGGCCCACGCGACGACGTGAAACGCATCGGCGCAGCGCACGGCGTTCGGGGCTCGCTTGGCGACGACGCGGGCGATCCAGCCCGCCATGTCCGCAGAGATGTGGGTCAACTCCGCAGCGCGTTCGTTGCCGAGTTCGTCGAAGAACACCTCCAAGTCGGCGTCGGTGCGGCCAGGGCCGACCCACACCAGATGGCCGGTGTCGTGATCGACCACGACGATCAGGTAGCGGTGTCCGCGCTTGTAGGAGATCTCATCGATCCCGATCCGTCGCAACCCGTCGAGACGATCAACACGCGCCTCGACATCTGCATTGACCCGCGTGACGATCGCACCGATGGTGCGCCACGCCACCCGCAACAACTCACACGTCGCGGACTTCGAGGTGCGCACCGCCAGCCACGCCGCCAAGTCGTCGAAGTCGCGGGTGTGGCCGACCCCATGACGAGCCCACGGCACTGCCACCACCGTCGGTCCGTGCGTGCGGCAACGCACCCGGGGTGCGTCGGCTTCGATGAACACCTTCGTCGTGCCGGCGTCCAACGCCCGCCACCGCCGACGACCATCACCACGGTCGTAGCGAGGCGAACGTCGATGGCAGTGTCCGCAGCGGCCACGAGCCCTCGCATCAGGTCGTGCCGACACCACGATCGATCCATCGGTGTCGTCGACACGGACCCCTTCCACGACCGTGCGCGTCAACCCGCACGCCTTCTCCCATACCTTGGTGTTCAGCACCCCGTCTGCCGTCCTTTCAGTTTCGAGCCTTCGACAGCGCGAAACCTAGGAATCAGGCGGGGTGCACCCGCGGATAGGCCCTCAACTCACCCACGGACAGAGCAGAAGAGCGTGATATGCGTGCTTCGGCGTGGGTTGGGCATCTGCAGTGAACAACGCTGAACCACCAACCGATCAACGACGCAGCGCATGCGCGGCACGTTTCGATTGTCACCCGCTCTCACCCATGTGATGGTGGCCCGAGGCGGCCTCAGAGTCTGGGCCGACCAGGCACCCCACGAACCGGACAGACACGCGTCGTCATTCGCCGGGTCGAGTCGGACTGAACGGTTGGTTGCTGGGCTCCAGGTTCGGCGTTGCGCGACGCCTGACGGACACACGGTGGTGCGTCTACGATCACGTGAATCGCCCTGGGTCTGATGGAGACTCGGGTGATTGGTTTCCAACCCCGGTCGGGGCGGTCTGTCGGGCAGCGTAGAACGCTGCTTCGAACTCTGCTGGGGGGACATCGTCGCAGTAGCCGTGAAGGCGCTCTTCGTTGAACCAGTGCACCCAGCTGAGCGTCGCGAGTTCGAGTTGGTCGACGTCATCCCATGGCCGCGGCGCGTCGGGCCCGAACACGCACTCGGTCTTGAACAAGCCGTTCGTCGTCTCGGCCAGCGCGTTGTCGAACGAGTCCGCGACGGTGCCGATCGAGGGGCGGGCGCCGGTTTCGTCGAGGCGTTCGGTGAACCGGACGGATGTGAACTGGCTGCCGGCGTCGGCGTGTGTAACGAGCCCGATGAGTCGGCGGTTGCCGCGGGAGCGGCGGGCCATCTCGAGTGCGTCGAGGACCATGTCGGTGCGCATGTGTGATGCGACGCGCCACCCGACGATGCGTCGGGAGAAGGCGTCGACGATGAAGCACACGTAGGCCATCCCCGTTCTCGTCGGCACGTAGGTCAAGTCCGTGACCCACAACGCGTTCGGGCGATCGGCGGTGAAGTTCCGGTTCACCAGATCCGGTGCGCGAACGGCGTCAGGATCGGAGATGGTGGTGAACACCTTGCGCCGCTGTCGGCTGATCCCCTTGATCTCCATCGCCCGCATGAGCCGGGCAACTTGATCACGGCCCACATCGTGGCCGGCGCGCCGGGCAGCCTTCCGGAGCTTGTGCGCCCCGTAGACCTTCTTGTTCGCGACCCACAACACCATCAGGATCTGCATCATCGCGGCGTCGCGCAGAGCACGTGCCGACGGTGACATCTCACGCTTCTTGGCGGCGTAGTACGTGCTCGACGCAATCGGCAGCACCCTGCAGATCGACTCGACGTCGAACTCGTCACGATGATCGTCGATGAACGCGACCATCAACGCTGTGGGCGGTCGAGTTCCGCCTGGGCGAAATACGCGGACGCCTTGCGCAATATCTCGTTCGCTCGACGGAGTTCGCGCAACTCTTGGTTCGCGTCCTTCAACTCCGACTCCAGCTCGACGACACGCTGCGCATCGGGGCCGGCGATCCCGTCCGCGATGTCGGCGTCACGCCACCACTTGCGGACCGATTCGACGCCATAGCCGATCTGCTCGGCGACGCGCCTCACAACACCGTGCGAGGTGCCCAACTCCATCTCCAGCTGCCGGCACAACCGCACCGCAGACAACCGCTCCTGCTCGGAATACCGACGTGTCGTCGGCTTCCCAGGTGACTTCTCTCGTGGCATCTCTCCATCCGCGTTTCCAAGGTCGAGAGTCTCCAACGGACCCAGGGCGATTCAATATGGGTGGTGTTGCGACGATGCGTGGTCTAGTCGTAGATGACGTCGAGTCCTTGCTCTCTGAGCCGTGCGAGGTTGTCGAGCATGCCTTTCAACACCTCGGGAGGGTGGCCTTCCCAGTCCTCGACTTCGCCAAGGACTTGCATGGGGAGTCGGGTCCGGTAGGACTGGGTGGTGTTGCCGGGGAACTTCTTGTTCGTGACGTTGGGGTCGTCCTCGAACGGGCCCGTGGGCTCGACGATGTAGACGTGACCTCGCTCCTGGTTCCCTGCGAGCGCAGTTGCCAACTCTGCTCCCCACACCGCTATCTCCACCAGCGCAGCGAAGTAGACGTTGTTGGAGGTCCGGCCTCCCTGGAAGTTCGAGAGATAGCCGGGGACGAGCTGATCGCCGGGTTTGAGGGCGGACTTGGTGCCGTGGAAGAACGGTCCTGCGATGTGATCGCAGTGATCGAAGGTCACCGGGATGTACTCAGCGTTCTGTGCGTCGGGGATCCCTTGGTCGTGTTCGGGGGGTTCTTGGTTCGTCACTTGTTTGTCCAATCGCCGGCTCGAGCGACGTGATGTCACTGCGAGCGATTGTTCTGCTCTCTCGGATTCGACGGAGCAGCCTGGTCGACGGAAGCAGAAATCCGAATTTGCTACAAGCCCCCCGCCCTGGCGTACGTTGAGAGTGGCGAAAGACGGCGAGGCTCGGCGAGCGCTTCGGAGCACTTGTTCTGCGCACAATCTCGAGCGGGTCGACCGATGGGAGGTGCCGATGTCGGACGGCCCATCAAGGTCGCCGCCGTCGTAGTTCTGATCGGCCTGGCCCGGTGGGCACGGCGACCCCACCCTGCGGTGGTAGGCGCTGCCGCTTTAGGTTGTGGTCGTGACCGCATGGACCCAGGAAGCGTTGACTCACGAGACGATGGTTCGCCAGGGCCTGTCGTCGCGGCAATCGGTCACAGTGACTGAGGCCGTGCAGTCGGCGCTGGCGCTGCAGGCCCAGGAACCGGCGGCGCCGTATCTGGCGCTTTGGAATCGCATCGACGGCTTCGACCCGAGCGATCTCGATCGGTCGCTGGCTGGCGGTGCGATCGTGAAGGCGTCACTGTTCCGGTTCACGTTGCATGCCGTCGCTGCAGACGACATCTCATGGGCACGGGCCGCCATGCAGAGTCGAGTACGCGACGCCGGCTATCACGATGTCCTCAATGAAGTCGGGCTCACTGCGGAGCGGTTCGACGATCTCCTCGAACAGTTGTCGAAGGTGATGGTCGAACCGCACAGCAATGGCGACATGGCACAGGTGCTCACTCAGCTCGTTCCCGAGGCCGAAGACCCGGCCCGACTCTGGTCGGCTCTCCGTATCGTCGGCGCCTTCCGGAACGCTCCGACAACCGACCTCTGGTCGTTCGGCCGAAGCCCGGCCTTCCTGCCCTGCATCGTTGCCGCCGATGACGGACCTGCCGCAACCGCTGAACTCGTACGTCGTTACCTGTCAGCCTTTGGTCCAGCGACGATCGCCGACATGGCGCAGTTCACGATCCTCAAGCGGTCGGCGATCCGGGAGGTCGTGAAATCGATGGCCGACGTCGTCGCCGTTGCCGGGCCGGACGGAGCACAGCTGTTCGATGTGAACGGTGGCAATCCCCAACCCGACGACCGGATGGCAACGCTCCCGCCGCGGCTGTTGGGGATGTGGGACAGCGTGTCGCTCGCGTACGCAGATCGCTCACGCGTGATCCCCGACGAGCACCGCCCGCACGTCATCCGGCGAAACGGCGATGTCCTCCCGACCGTCTTGGTGAATGGTCTCGTCAGCGGTGTCTGGCGGGCTACGGCCGACGCGATCGAAGTTCGAGCGCTGGATCCGATCGACGATGCGACTCTGGAAGGTCTGGACGACGAGGCGCGGGACCTGCGACGACTCCTGGTCGACCGGGAGCCCGCACTTTTCGCCCGATTCGGGCGATGGTGGGATCGTCTGCCCGACGGTCTGACGATCACAATCGGGTCCTGAACGCCGACTAGTCGCGGGCGATGGGCTCGCCCGATGATCTCCGGCGATCCCGATGAGTCGATGGGACCGCCCACGAATCTGGATCATCCGTCGACCACGATGGGACCGGCGCCCGGCAGCAGCACTCTGGGATGGTCGGACGAGCGCAGTCGTGCCGAACACGAGCGGTCTGGCTCATCGCTGAGGCCCGTTGATATCGAGTGGGGTTCGGCCGGCCGCACCTCGCCAGAGTGCCGGTGCGCTTGACGAGGCGGAATTCTCCATCGCTCCAGCTGTCTTCACGTGAGCGAGGTACTGGCGGCTACTTCATGCTGACTGACCTTCGCATCAAGGATGGCGGCCTGCTGATCATCGCTCGGGCCGGACCCTCGAAACGCTTCGACCGCTTCTGTGGACTCCCACTGCTCGAAGATGTTGATCCGGTCGGCCTCGAGTGGATCGGCTGAGAGGTGGAAGTCAATGCATCCGTCAGAGGCTCGAGCTGCTTGGACCACTTGTCGGCAGCCTTCGAGATAGCTTGCGCGCTCGTCGGGATCGACTTTGAGGAATCCTGAAACGATGATCACCAATCCGTTCTAGCACCCGCCATGCGACACCGTGAGCGTCGTCCCGACGCCGCCGACGCCGCCTTCGGCCCGCACGTTCTGGAGCGCCCGACCACCCGCAGTCGTGCCGTTCTTGCGCAGTCTCGTGGTCTGCTTCGTGATGTTGTTCTGAGGGGGTAGGGGTTCTGTTCGAACGTTCGAGTCCGAGTCAGCGGCTGGCTCCGGCGACGAAGGTGGAGACGATGTAGGTGGCGTGGCGATCGAGTGATCCTCGTCCTCGGTCGTAGCGCATCGTCGTCCTCGGGTCGGAGTGCGACGCTGCTTCTTGGACGTCTCGGAGTGGGACGCCGGCGTCGAGGGCTGCGGTGATGAAGCTGTGTCGCAGCGAGTGCGGGCTGATCCGCTTAACGATCCCGGCAGCCTTCGTCAGTCGCCGCACGATCCGAGCCGACGCATGGCGATCGAGCCTGCCCGTGCTGTCGTTATTCAAGAAGATCGGCCCCGATTCCCGTTTACCGATGTAGAGATCCAGTGCCCGTGCCGTCCTCGGCGAGAGCGGGATTGTGGCGGTCTTGTTGCCCTTGCGATGGATGAACAGGGTGCGGTGCCCGCGGTTGACGTCGAGGTTCTCGATGTCTGCACCGAGTGCCTCGGAGATGCGCAACCCGTTCAACGCCAACAGGCAGGCGAGTGCGTGGTCGCGTCCGCCGCAGAGGCCGGCTTGGACGAGGAACGCGCCGAGTTCGTTGCGATCCAAGCCGAGGGTGGAGGACTCGTAGTCCTGCTTTGGTCGACGGACATGGGCTGACGGGTCGCGTTCGATCAGGCGTTCTTGGGCGCAGTACTTGTAGAACCCGCAGATCGTCGACAGTCGTCGCCCGATGGTCGAGCGAGCCTTGCCTTCGGACTCTGACCAGCGTGCGTACAATTCGATGTGGGCACGTTCGATCTCGAACGGGTCGAGAAACGCGGTGTCGAGCCAGCTGATCCATCCGTGCAAGTCGAGCCGGTATGCCTCAAGTGTTGTGCCGGAGTAGCCGGCCAGGAAGCCAGCAATGGCGTGGCGGACGCGTTCGCGGATCGGGTCGGCTTTGATCAGGACGAGTTGGCCGACGACTTCACTGGAATGAGCGCTGGTGGGGTTCATGACGGTTCTCCTTTGGATTCGTGGAGATCCCACGTACGCACACACGACCGGGCCTCGTCAAGGTAAGTTGATGCTTGTGGAGCCGGTGATCTTGGCCTCAGCTCGCAAGTACCAGGTCTCCGACGACGACATGCTCCACGCCTACCGCAACCCGATTCGAGTGTTCGACCTCGGCGAACTCGACATGCTGATCGGCCCCGACACTGCCGCACGAATTCTCGAGATCGGCGTGTCGGAGGCCGAAGGGATCAAATTCATCATTCACGCCATGCCCGCCCGAGACAGATTTCTGGAGACCTGATGCCCCGCTCAATCCAAGACATCCTCGACCACGCCGACGAACTCGCCGCACGCTTCGAGAACTATGAACCCGACTCCGCCGACGAACGCCCCGTCGAGGAGTACCTCCTCGAACGCGCCGCCCTCGACCGAGCACGTAGCGAACGACAAATCGTGGACGCCGTAGCAACGGCACGATCGAAGAACGTGTCCTGGGCTCGCATCGGTGAGCTACTCGGCACCTCAGCCCAAGCAGCACAACAGCGCTACAGCAACGTCATCGCCACCAGCTGATATCGCGCACCCGACCGCTCACAGTCGTGCCGATCTGATCGGTGGGGTCCGTTCGAGGCGCCGCCGATATGCGCTGTCCGGGCTGCACGAGTCAGTTTCGTGAGTCGGGGTGTAGCCGCACATCGGTATGCCGTGCGAGCGCCGCGAAATCGTCATCAGCGTGGAGGATCTCGGCACCTGCGCGGACGGCAACTGCGCCGATCAGACAGTCGATGAGCTTGCGGACGGTTTCGCCATGAGCGCGACAGGACCGGTACATCGATGCAGCGTCGTCGTAGTCGGCTGGAGTCGTGGGCAGCATCGTCGCCCGGGCCAGCAACCCACGGAGTTGGATCAGATGCCGTTCGTCGCGGGCGCCAGCGAGAACTTCCATCGACACGGCGTCACAGATCGCAAGGTCGGCATCGAGCAGTCGGTCGACGGCGACGCAGACCTCCGAGCCGGTGTCTCGCAGAAACTCGATCCACGCCGAAGTGTCGACGAGGATCACGCCCGGCTCGTACGCATCTCGTCGAGGTCGCCGTCCCAGCCGCTCCCGCGCATCGACCGTGCGTCATCGAGGCCGAGCGGTTCGCCTGCGACATGGCGCAGTGCAAGGTTGACGGCCTCGCGCTTCGTGCTGAGATGGAAACGCTCCATCACCCGCTGGCAGAGTTCGTCGTCGATGTCGATGTTGGTGCGAGACATACACCCACAATACACCAAGCGGTCAATCACGCGCACCTGGCCGAGCACCGAGGTGCCGATCTTTCGCTGTTTCGGAGTCTGAATGGCAGCGTTGATATGCGTGGGTTTTGAGCGGCTCGGCGCGGCGACGAGTATCCAGAGCGGCCCGTTGACAGTGCCGCCGAAGTAGCTACACTGATGGCATGAACCTAGCTACTTCGAGGTCAGAGGTCGGGATCCGCGACCTGAAGAATGGTCTCAGCAAGTACATCGATCGCGTGGAGGCCGGTGAAGAGGTAATCGTGACGGATCGAGGTCGTCCGGTTGCCAGACTCTCTCCGCTCGACGCGCCGGATGATCGCCTCGCTGACCTCGTCGCCGCTGGCGTAGTTCGACCACCCCCGAGCGGCACTCGTCATCGCTCCCGTTCCCGAATCAAGCCGAAGGGAAATGTGAGCGGTCTCGTTGCTGAGCAACGTCGGTGATCACGTACGTCGATACGTCGACCCTGATCAAACTCATCGTCGATGAGGAGGGTTCGGACCGCGCGGAACTGATCTGGCAGTCCGCTGATCCGGTTGCCTCGGTCAGCTTGGTCGTGGTCGAAGCGCGCGCTGCGCTCGCTGCAGCCGCACGAGGTAAGCGGCTTTCGACCGATCAGCTGCACTTCGCCAAGACCGAGTTGGCTGCGTTCGTCGACGATCTCCATCTTGTTGAGGTGACCGAGGAGCTCATCGAGAGCGCCGCGCAGCTCGCGGAGGTCGAGTCGCTGAGGGGCTACGACGCAGTCCACCTCGCAGCCGCGGTCTTCGTCCGTGCCGCGGTACTCACAAGCGCGGACCGAGCGCTGTGCGAGGCAGCCGAACGGCAGGGCCTACACATCGCCGACCCACTGACGACGTGATCCGCTCGGTCCATCGGCATGAACACCGCCGACATTCTCGTGCAGGTGATCGCTCACAGTCGTGCCGATCACGAGCGGTCTGCGTGAGCGGTCCGATCCGTTGATATGCCGCTCTTCTGCTGTATCCGTGGGTCAGGTTCGGCCTGGGAGGGCGGGTGGGTGGCTGCCAAGCGCGAGCAGGGCGAGGGCGATGAGGGGTTCGGGTCCGTGGAAGCCGAACGCGATGCGGGTGAGGAGCCGAATCTTGGTGTTGGTCGACTCGATCAGGGCGTTGGAGAGCCCGGAGTCGAGGGCGTGATCGATCGCCACTCGGTGCTTCACGATCTTGCGGGCGAGTTCGACGAAGGCCGGCATTCGCGACCGGCGCGCCCACGACAACCACCTGTCGAGCGCGTGCTTGCCGGCGTCACCCTTGACGGCAAACACGAACCGCAGTCCTTCCTTGAGCAGGTAAGCGCGATGGAGCCGAGGGTCGATCTTGGCGATCCAGTCGAGCTGGGCGCGTTGGTTCTCGGTGAGATCGCCGGGGTTCTTCCAGAGCGCGTAGCGGGCGCGTGCGATGCCGAGCGAGGTGCCTCGTGCGCGTCCTCGCTGGGACATGACGGTCGTGATCGCGTTTCGTCCCGATGCCTGGTTCCAGGCTCGGCGACGCTCGACGTCGAGCGCTTCGATGGCCCACGCGACGACGTGAAACGCATCGGCGCAGCGCACGGCGTTCGGGGCTCGCTTGGCGACGACGCGGGCGATCCAGCCCGCCATGTCCGCAGAGATGTGGGTCAACTCCGCAGCGCGTTCGTTGCCGAGTTCGTCGAAGAACACCTCCAAGTCGGCGTCGGTGCGGCCAGGGCCGACCCACACCAGATGGCCGGTGTCGTGATCGACCACGACGATCAGGTAGCGGTGTCCGCGCTTGTAGGAGATCTCATCGATCCCGATCCGTCGCAACCCGTCGAGACGATCAACACGCGCCTCGACATCTGCATTGACCCGCGTGACGATCGCACCGATGGTGCGCCACGCCACCCGCAACAACTCACACGTCGCGGACTTCGAGGTGCGCACCGCCAGCCACGCCGCCAAGTCGTCGAAGTCGCGGGTGTGGCCGACCCCATGACGAGCCCACGGCACTGCCACCACCGTCGGTCCGTGCGTGCGGCAACGCACCCGGGGTGCGTCGGCTTCGATGAACACCTTCGTCGTGCCGGCGTCCAACGCCCGCCACCGCCGACGACCATCACCACGGTCGTAGCGAGGCGAACGTCGATGGCAGTGTCCGCAGCGGCCACGAGCCCTCGCATCAGGTCGTGCCGACACCACGATCGATCCATCGGTGTCGTCGACACGGACCCCTTCCACGACCGTGCGCGTCAACCCGCACGCCTTCTCCCATACCTTGGTGTTCAGCACCCCGTCTGCCGTCCTTTCAGTTTCGAGCCTTCGACAGCGCGAAACCTAGGAATCAGGCGGGGTGCACCCGCGGATAGGCCCTCAACTCACCCACGGACAGAGCAGAAGAGCGTGATATGCGCGCACGCTTGCAGCCGGGGTCGACTGCAAGCATAATGAAAGCATGCCGAACGTGTTGATCCGAGATCTCCCAGCAGAAGTTCATGCGAGCCTGCAACGGCGCGCCGAAGCAGCAGGACAGTCACTCCAGCAGTACCTGACCAACGAACTTTCACGTGTCGCACAATCGCCGACGCTCGCCGAGGTGATGGAGCGAATCGCACAACGCTCGGGTGGTCGAGTCGGCTTCGAAACTGCCGTTGACGATCTCGCCGATGAACGTGCGGAGCGGTGATCGTCGTTGATGCGTCGGTGCTGGCGAACGTGGTCGGTGACGACGAGTCGGCGGGGATGCTCGCTCGTCGCCGGCTGCAGGTCGCGGGCGCCGCGTCAGCGCCTGACCTTGTCGATGTCGAGACGGTGTCGGTTCTTCGTCGTCGTTGGTTGAAGGGAGATCTCACCGATGAACGTTTCCGCGATGCGATCGACGACCTTCTCGCGCTGCCGATCACTCGGTTCCCAACGGGGTCTCTGATGTCGAGAGCGTTCGAACTCCGAGCGAACGTCACCGCATATGACGCTTGCTACGTCGCTCTTGCCGAGGCCCTCGAGTGCACGCTGGTTACATCCGACCAACGACTCGCGAACGCTCCAACCATCAGCTGCGCCACTGAAATCCTTCGGCAGTAGAGGGCTCGACCCTCCCTGAATTTCATCGTCAGGCGGCCGTCATTCTCGCGCAACCAACCGATCGCGGAAGTGCCGTTCTCGCTCAGGTTTCGGAGGCTGCCGCGCCGAGCGTTATCGCTCGGGCGTCGAGTCGTCGTCGATGAGCCGCTTCCCCATGCTGACGACGTCGTCGATGGAGAAGCCCAGACGCTCGTAGAACTGGATCGCACCGGTGTTCTCCACACGAATCTGGAGGTTGATCTTCGGGCATCCACTCACCTTCAGGTGCTGCTCTGCGCGATCCGTGATCAGTCGTCCGACTCCATCGCCACGGCAGGACAGATCGACGGCGAGATAGTTGTGCGGTGACCCCCTGGGAGTGGTCCAGTAGTTGTGCGGTCTGATCGTCTCGGCCATGGTGGTCGGGGCAGAAAGGACCGACGATGTCTCGACGACGACACACGCCGGAACAGATCATCCGCAAGCTCGCCGAGGGCCACAAGCTCCTTGCTGGCGGTCAGACGGTCGAGGAGGTGTGCCGACACTTCGGCATCGCCGAATCGACCTGGGCGCGCTGGCTGAACCAATACGGCGGCATGAAAGCCGACGACGCGAAACGACTTCGTGAGCTCGAGTCCGAGAACGCCCGGTTGAAGAAGCTGCTGGCCGAGGCGGAGCTGGACAAGGAGATGTTGAAGCATCTCGCCGAGGGAAAATGGTGACCCCGAACCGCCGCCGTGACGCCGTGCGCGAGCTGGAGGATCGGTTCGGGGTCTCGCAGCGTCGGGCGTGCCGGATCGTGGGTCAGCACCGCTCAACTCAGCGCCTCGACCCGCCACCGGTCCCCGATGACGAGGCCGAGCTACGCGAGTTCCTCCGGGCGTTCGCGAAGCGGCGACCCCGGTGGGGGTGGCGACGCGCCGCGAAGGAACTCCGCCGGGGCGGCTGGAAGGTCAACAACAAGCGGGTTCGGCGCCTGTGGCGTGACGAGGGCCTGCAGGTGCCGACCAAGTCCCGCAAGAAGCGCCTCACCGGAGTCGGCGCGCACGTTGGGCCCATGTCGCTGATCGCGCCGAACGCCTTGTGGGCGCTCGACTTCCAGTTCGATCACCTCATCGACCACCGCCAAGTCAAAATCCTCAACGTCATCGACGAATACACCCGAGAAGCACTTGCGATCGATGTCGCGCACTCGATCACCGCCGACGACGTCGTTGCCTGCCTCGACCGCCTCGCCATCGAACGCGGGCGGCCGCCAGCGTTCGTGCGCTTCGATAACGGCCCCGAGTTCGTCGCTGTCGTGGTCGCCGAGTGGTGCGCAGCGAACGGCACCGAGTGCGTGTTCATCGATCCCGGCTCACCGTGGCAGAACGCCTGGATCGAGAGCTTCAACAGCCGCCTACGCAACGAACTGTTGAACCTCTGGCCGTTCGACAGCCTCCTCAAGGCCCGAGTGATCATCGAGGACTGGCGCATCGACTACAACATCAACCGACCCCACACGGCCCACGGCGACCTCACCCCGAGCGAGGCCGCCAAGGCCTGGATCAGCCGACACCAACCCCAACCCGCATAACACCTGGACCACTCATCGGGACCCGCTCAGTTGATCCACCCTCGGTGGCCGTCGTAGCCGGCCATCACCGACGCAACGAGCTGACCGCGGCGGGCGGCGACGAAGAAGCCGCCATCGTCGAGCGCGAGCTTTCGATCGATGTCTGCGTCGGGGTCGTTCCATGACCGGGTGAGACCGCACGTCCTCCACAGCGCGATCACAGCCGCTCGGTCGGCTTCGTCGAATTGGCGAACCTCGAGCACATCCACCAGAGCAGTGTGGCGGACCGCACATTCTCGAGTTGTGCAGTCCGGCTTCGTCGGGCCTCGAGTGCGGATTCAAGGCGTCTCCGTGGCTGGGTCACTTCCAACTCGATCGCTTGCCCCGCCGGACGGCAGGCGACACGATGGAGCCATGGCAGTCGTCGGCGGCACTTCTCACGACTCGCGCTGGATGGTGAGCGTTCTTGCAGCGTTCTTCGTGGTGTCTCGGGTCTGCCCCCGATCTGGTTGACATCTCATCTGCGAGGATTGGTCCTCGCAGGAAAGGATGGCAATCATGCCCAAAGCGTTCCCTCCAGAGTTCCGCGACGAGGTCGTCCGTGTCGCGCGCCGACGCGAGCAACCTCTGCGACAGACCGCGAAGGACTTCGGGATCTCGGAGTCGTGTCTGAACCGTTGGCTCTCGATCGACGAGATCGAATCAGGTGACCGACCGGGCGTCACGAAAGCCGAGACCGCCGAGATGCGCGAGTTGAAGAAGCGGAATCGGGTGCTCGAGGAGGAGAACCTGATCCTGCGTCGAGCCGCAGCGTTCTTCGCGAAGGAGAGCCTCCCAGAATGATGTACCCGCTCGTGGTCGACCTCGCCGCCGAGGGCGTGCGGGTCTCGACGACGTGTCGGGTGCTCGGTTTCTCCACCCAGGCGTTCTACAAATGGCGCGCCCGACCGTGGTCGGACTCGGAGTGGGACGACGCGCATCTGATCAACGAGATCGTCGACCTGCACGCTGATGATCCCGAGTTCGGGTATCGGTTCTTGCACGACGAACTCGTCGCTGCCGGCCACGGCATCGGCGCCAACCGGGTTCATCGGCTGTGTCGTGAGAATCAGGTGTGGTCGGTGTTCGCGAAGAAACGTGGCCACGGCCGCACGGTCGGACCACCCGTGCATGACGATCTCGTCAAACGCCATTTCAAGGCTGAGCGACCGGATCAGGTGTGGCTCTGCGACATCACCGAGCACTGGACCGATGAAGGCAAGCTCTACATGTGCGCCTTCAAAGACGTCTGCTCCGGGCGCATCGTCGGCTACGCCCTCGACGCCCGGATGACATCGCAGCTCGCCGTCCGGGCGCTCGACAACGCCGTCATCGGGCGGGACTACCGAGGGACCGTGGTTCATTCCGACAGGGGGTCGCAATTTCGTTCTCGAGCCTTCGTCGCCCGACTTCAGCACCACGGCATGGTCGGGTCGATGGGCCGAGTTGGGGCGTGCGGGGACAACGCGATGATGGAATCGTTCTTCTCGCTGCTCCAGAAGAACGTCCTCGACCGTCGGCGTTGGCGCACACGCAGCGAGTTGACGTCGAGGATCGTGAACTGGACCGAGCGCACCTACCATCGACGCCGACGACAACCCCGCCTCGGCCGACTCACGCCCGTCGAGTTCGAACTCGTCTTCACACCCCAGGCCACAGCCGCCTGAACCTCACACCCCAACCGTCAACCAGACTGGGGGCAGACCCCTCAGCTTTCGTGTTCGAGTGGGGGCGACGCTGGTCCGAGTCTGGCGTCACGACTTGAGGTCGAGGAGCACGGCGATCTCGTGTGTGCTCCGGCGCCAGGATCGCCGCCGTCTGACTACCTCGTCGTTCTGGACTCGGTTGCGGTGCCCGCGAGTTCGACGTATCCGTATGCGCTGCAAACGAGCCGGCGCGACGGAGTCGACGGCGAGCCGTACTACTTCGCCAAGACGGGTCTGTGGTGGCGCGGCGACGGTGCTTTCGAGATCGCGGTCCCGGATGACTTTCGAGACCGTCTTGCCATCAGTTGGCGCAACGGCGACCGATCACCGACGTTCTCCGTCTCAGCCGACTGCGACATCACCGGTGAATGGGCGGGAGCTCCCGGCGGCTTCTGGGTGACGGAACCAATGTGCGCCGACATCATCGTTCGCTCCGGCGGCGTTGAACAACGCGAAACGATCTGATGTTGACCCGGTTTCTTGGACACCTGATTACGCGGGAGACCGTGTAGGAAGGAGGCCCAGATGGGTCGCCCGAACAAGTACCCCGATCAGTTCCGCAAGGACGCGATCGAACTCGCCCGATCGTCGGGTCGCCCGATCGCGGAGGTCGCCCGGTCGTTGAACATCGCGGAGGGCACCTTGTGGAACTGGGTGCGCGCTGCTCGCGATGCCGACAGCCGAGCAGGCGATCCTGCTGCGTTGTCGGAGTCCGAACGCGACGAGTTGGCCCGGTTGCGTAAGCAGGTGATCGAGCTGCAAACGGACAAGGAGATCCTTCGTCGGGCGGCTGCGTATTTCGCCCGCGAGACGATGCGGTGATCCGCTTCCGCTTCGTCCACGACCACCTCGGCGCCTTCGATGTCAAGCGGATGTGCGACCTCGTCGAGGTGCCCCGTTCGTCGTTCTACGCGTGGCTCACCCGCACGCCGTCGGCGCGCGACATCGCGGATGCCGAACTCCTGGTGACGATCCAAGACATCTACGAGCGCTCTCGCGGCAGCTACGGCGTGCCGCGCGTCTACGGGCAGTTGCGTCGTCGAGGTCACCGTGTCGCCCGATCCCGAGTCGCTCGGCTGATGCGCGCAAACCACCTGGTCGGGGCGCATTCGCCGCGCAAATGGCGACGCGGGCGCCCGGACCTGGGCGGGCCACCGGACCTGTTGAACCGGAACTTCTCAGCGTCGGCGCCGAACCAGCGGTGGGTCGCTGACGTCACCGAGTTCAAGACCGGCGAGGGCAAGCTCTACCTCGCCGGGATCCGCGACCTGTTCCACCGAGGCATCGTTGGCTGGGACACCTCCGGTCGCCAAGACACCAACCTCGTCGTCGCCGCGCTCGAGATGGCGTTGGCCCGCACGGGCAACCCGGCCGAAGTGATTCACCATGCCGACAAGGGCTCGATCTACACGTCGCTGGACTTCGCGTTCGCGGCCGGCAACGCCGACATGTCGCTGTCGTTCGGTTCCACCGGCGACGCCTACGACAACGCCGCTATGGAAACGTTCTGGGCTCGATTGAAGGTCGAGATCGCGTGGATCCGAGGCAGCATCTGGTTCGACACCCGCGCCGAGTGCCACGCCTACCTGTTCGAGTTCATCGAGGTCTTCTACAACCGGCAACGACACCAGAGCGGCCTCGATCACCTCACCCCAACCGAATACGCTGACAAGTGGCGCCACGACCACGGCCAGCCGAATCCGTCATAACCCCGTGTCCAAAGAACCGGGTCAACATCAATCGGCATCGGGACTCCTTGCCCCGGACAACAACCTCCCCAGGGACCGAGCGACACCTGATCGGCGTCTTGCAATGTTGCTCAGCCAGGCGGCGACCGATCCCACCGCCAGCTGAAAACAGGGCCCTCGCGCCGGGCCAGTCGGGCTACGTCCGATATCGACGGCTCACGCGACGGTCCTGTTGCCATACTTTCGCTGGGCGGCCTGCTTGCTAACGCCGAGCATCGCGCCGATCTCTGACCACGATCGATGGGCGATGCGAGCAGCTCGAACAGCCGAGTCGAGCTCGTCCTCGACGTGGCGGCGTTGATCGACGAGGACGACGATCTGGCGCAACGCATCGGTGTCGACTTCGCGAAGATCGACGGAGTCGACGTCGTCGGCCCAACGCTCGAGGTTGGTTGCTCGTTGTTCTCGTGTGGAACTCATTGCTTCCCCAATCGTTTCAGGAACTTCGGCCGAGCCCGCATCGCGTGTATCACCGCTGTTCCATCGTCGTCGGTGACGACGCCGACCTCCAACGGATCTGCGCTCGTCGACGGACCGATGAACATCGTGACCGCGTCATCGTCGGTCTCGAAGGCTCGCCAGTGATGTCGAAGAGCGTGGAGCATGTCGTCGTCGGAGACACCGTGCTTGCGGGCGCTCGCCTCGATGTCCACCTTCGAAGCGTAACGATGAATCGAACGAGCGTCAACACATGTTGACGAGCCCGCCCAGAACGCTCACCGGCGAGTCGCCGCTAACCCGCTCGTGATCCAGCAATATTCTTCGACCGGGGCACTCGATAACGCGCGAGATGGGAGCCGTCGCGACCCACTCGCAATCCGGCATCTCGATCGCCGGCCGCTCGGCTGACGACGCGTCGCGCCCGACCGACAACGATCGGTGGGAAGGTTCGAGAACGTCCCTGTTCGGCACACCCCAGGACCGCGGCTCGAATGAGCCCGAAGCGGTGTTCAAGAACCCGACCCGTTCGCATCCGGTCAGAACGCGCAGCTCACGCGCGACGATCTCGTCGTCCCGTGTGGGTTCCAGAGCGAGATGGATCGCACGGCGGCGGTCGATCCGGCCCGCCGCCGTGCTGATCGGGTGCTCGTTGCCGGAGTGTTCTGAGAACGGTGGTGTGCCGAAATTCCGCAACTTCGTCTCGACGAAACCCGGGTGGCGCGAGGCGCTCCCCCCGACCGGGAAGATCAGATGAGGTGCTTCGCGCCCATCCAGATGGCCATGGCGATCATCGCCGCGTTCTCGGTGAACGACACGAAGCCGAGCGGCACGTCGCTGCTCCCGCCGACGCAGGCGCACCTCAGTTCGCGCCCGTCGATCCACACCGCCTTGACGACCGACGCAGCGCCGACGGAGCCGATGAACAGGGCGACGGGGACGGAGATCCAGGTGAGGACGGTGGCGATCATCAAGATCCCGGCACCGGTCTCGGCGTAGGGGTAGACGTAGCTGTACGGCACCCATCGCCGAGCGAGGAGGTCGTAGTTGAGGAACATGGTGGAGAAGCTCTCGACGTCGCGGATCTTGAGGTACCCCAGCCCGCACATCGTGAACGCGACGAACCACTCGAAGGTCCGCTCGCTGATCCACCGGTCCTCGGCGATCCACGCGGCTCCCGCGGCCATCAGGAAGGTGATCGCGAACAGCGACAGCACCGGCCGGTAGCTGGTGCCCCCGCCGTCCTTGCGCTCCTTGCCGACGAACTCGCGCACGTCGTCGAGGGTGCCGACGAGCTCACCGTCGACGAACGTCTGCGGGGTCGTCTCGACATCCCACCTCTCGCGGAACGCAGCGGTCTCGTCATCGGTCTCGAGGTGGACGTCGGTGACGTCGAAGCCCTGCCGTTCGAGCAGATCGAGGGTCTTGATCCCGTACGGGCAGACGTGGTCCGGCATCACCATCCGGTGGATGGTCGCCTTCCTGGGGGAATCGGGTGCGGCGGTCGTGCTGCTCATGGTTCGCGTCCTTCCGATCGATCAGGGATCCTCGTCGTTCCTGCCGTCGACTCTAGACATTCCAGTCGACGGCAAGGTCGAGTGACGTTCGTCTCAACAGGAACGCCGACGTGGTGCCGGGATCGGGGGTCACGCGACGACGGAGCGGGCGTGGTCGTACAGTCGCTGGAGGTCGGCGTGGAGACGCCGGGTCGCGATCGTCAGGTGCTCGCGGCGCGCCCGGCCCCGCTCGTCGGTGCCGACGTGGAACGGCTCGCCGACCACGACGTGGACGCGCGCCGGACGGATGAACCGGGCGCCCTTGGGCATCGCGGCGTCCGAGCCGCCGATCCCGACCGGGACGATCGGGACCCCGGCCTTGGCGGCGACGAACGCCGCCCCCTCGAGCAGCGGGTGGACCGTCGGACCCTGCTTGCGCTCCCCCTCGGGGAACACGACGAGCGACTGCCCGCTGCGCAGCACCGTGATGCAGCGCTGCATCGCCTCGCGATCGATCGAACCGCGTGTGATCGGGATCGCGCCCATCGCGCTGAACACCCGTCCCAGCCACCCGTACTTCCACATCGAGTCCTTCCCGAGGTAGCGCAGCCGCTCGAGGCGCACCCACGACGAGATCGGCGTGTCGAGGTAGCTGCGGTGCACCGGAGCGAGCACGAACGCGCCGTCGGGGAGGTTCTCGCGACCCTCGACGGTCCCCCGGGTCCAGATCCGCAGCGAGTTGCTGACCAGCTGGCGGAAGAACCCGTACAGGAGGCGGTTCCAGCGCGTGTCGCGACCCAGCTCGGTGCGGATCCTCGTCATCGCCGCAACCGGCCCACGATGTCGGCGACCACCTCGTCGATCGACATCACCGTCGTGTCGACGATCTGGGCGTCGGACGCCTCGACGAGCGGGCTGTCCGTGCGCGAGGAGTCCTTGCGGTCGCGCTCGCGGATCGCGTCCTCGATCTCGTCGACGTCCCCCCCGGACTGGGCCACCCGACGCTCGGCGCGCACCCGGGGGGAGGCGGTCACGTACAGCTTGAGGGCGGCGTCGGGGAAGACCACCGAGCCGATGTCGCGACCCTCGACGACCGCACCCCCGTGATCGCGCACCCACCGTCGCTGGCGCTCGACCAACTCCGCCCGCACCGCCGAGTTGGCGGCCACGGCGCTCACGGCCGCGGTCACCTCGGACCCGCGGATCTCACCGGTCGCGTCCACCCCGTCGACGCTCACCCACGTCACCCCGTCACGGTCGTCGATCACCATGTCGAGCGATCGGGTCGCGCTCGCGACGGCGTGGTCGTCGTCGGGATCGATGCCGCGCCGGAGCACCGCGACGGTCACGGCGCGGTACATCGCACCGGTGTCGAGGTAGCCGACGCCCAGCTCGGCCGCGACTCCCCGTCCGACGGTGGACTTGCCCGCGCCGGCCGGGCCGTCGATCGCGACGACGGTGACCTCGGGTGCGCTCGCCACGACCTCCGGCGGGCTCACCACGACACCTGCTGGGGCCGACCCTCGTCGTAGCCCGCGGCCCCCTGCACGCCGACGACCGCACGCTCGTGGAACTCGTCGATCGAGGACGCTCCGGCGTAGGTGCACGCCGAGCGGAGCCCGGCGACGATCTGGTCGATGATGTCCTCGACGCCGGGGCGCTCCGGATCGAGGTACATGCGCGAGGTGCTGATGCCCTCCTCGAACAGCTCCTTGCGAGCACGCTCGAAGTCGGTCTCGGTGCGCGTCCGGTTCTTCACCGCACGGTTCGACGCCATCCCGAAGCTCTCCTTGTACAGCCGACCGTCCGTGTCGGTGGCGACGTCGGCCGCCGACTCGTGGGTGCCTGCGAGCCACGACCCGACCATCACGTTCGAGGCACCCGCAGCGAGGGCGAGGGCGACGTCGCGCGGGAAGCGCACCCCGCCGTCGGCCCACGTGTGGGCGCCGAGGCGTCGCGCCTCCGCCGAGCACTCCAGCACCGCGGAGAACTGGGGACGACCGACCCCGGTCATCATCCGCGTCGTGCACATCGCTCCCGGTCCCACCCCGACCTTGACGATGTCGGCTCCCGCTTCGATCAGGTCGCGCGTCCCCGTCTCGGTGACCACGTTGCCGGCGACGATCGTCGCGCCGGGGACCGCGGAACGCACCTCCTCGATCGCGGTGAGCGTCCTCGTCTGGTGCCCGTGGGCGGTGTCGATGACGAGCACGTCGACCCCCGAGGCGTCGAGCTCGCGGGCGCGGTGCGCCGGGTCGCCGTTGATCCCGACCGCGACCCCGATCAGCAGCCGGCCCGCGTCGTCGAGGGCGGGGGTGTAGATCGTCGAGCGGAGCGCGCCCTTGCGGGTCACCACGCCGAGCAGCCGCCCGTCGCCGTCGACCACGGGAGCCACGTGCAGCCGCCGCTCGCCCAACCGTGCGTGCGCCGCCGCCGCGTCGACGTCGACGTCGAGGATCTCGGGGTTCGGCGACATCACGCGGCGCAGCTGAGCGAAGCGGTCGAACCCGTCGGCGTCGGAGCCGACGAAGACACCGACGGGGCGGTCGTCCTCGACCACGACGACCGCTCCGTGGGCGCGCTTGTTGATCAGGGTGAGCGCCTCGGCGATCGTCGACTCGGGCCCGAGGGTGATCGGGGTCTCGAAGACCGGGTGGGCGGCCTTGACCTCTCCGACGACGCGGGCGATCACGTCGAGGGGGACGTCCTGGGGGAGGATCGCGATCCCGCCCCGCCGTGCGACGGTCTCGGCCATCCTCTTGCCCGCCACCGCGGTCATGTTCGACACCACCAGCGGGATCGTCGTGCCGACGCCGTCGGGGGTGGCGAGGTCGACGTCCATGCGCGACGGGACCCCCGACAGGCTCGGCACCATGAACACGTCGTTGTAGGTGAGGTCGTGGCCCGGGCCGGGATGCATCATGCGCATGGGCCCGCGATGCTATTGCGTCCTACGCTGCGCACCATGGGAACGTCGAGCGCCGACACCGTCCTGCTCGTCCACGGCTGGGGCGGGTCGTTCGAGGCCACCTGGACCGGCAACGGCTTCGCCGACCTGCTCGCCGACGGTGGCAAGCAGGTCGTCGGCGTCGACCTCCTCGGCCACGGCGAGGCGCCCAAGCCCCACGACCCGGCGGCGTACGCCGACCTGACCGAGCGCGTCGTCGACGCGCTCGGTGACGAGCCGGTCGCCGCGATCGGGTTCTCGCTCGGTGCGCTGACGCTCCTGCGCACGGCGATCGCCCGCCCGGAGCGCTTCGAGCGGCTCGTGCTGGCCGGCATCGGCCGCAACGTCCTGCACCCCGAGCACGCCGGATCGCGCCAGATCGCCGACGGGCTCCAATCGCTCGTCGACGGAGCGGAGCTCGCGAAACTCGAGCACGTCCCGCGCCTGTTCGCCCAGTACGCCAGCCGACCCGGCAACGACCTGCAGGCGCTCACGGCCGTGATGCGCCGACCCCCGGGACCCGAGATCACGCCGGCGTCGCTGGCGGCGGTGACGTGCCCCGTGCTGGTCGTCGTCGGCGCCGACGACTTCGTGCACCCCGGCGACGAGCTCGCCGAGGCGTTCCCCGACGGTCGCTGCGTGACCCTGCCGCGCACCGACCACTTCGCCACGACGGACTCGTTCGGGTTCTACGATGCGGCGCTCGAGTTCGTCGGGGCCCTCTGAGTGGGACCGGGCTCGCCCGGTCGGGCGCAGCGGGCGACGGCCGTCCGGCGCGAGCGGGACCCGGCGGCACCGCGGCCACGCGGCGATGGGTGAGGCGGCTCTCGGTCGGGTGCGGCGCCTCGACGTCGAGGGAGCCGCGGAGGCGATCCGCGGCGGCGGGCTCGTCGCGATCCCCACCGAGACGGTCTACGGGCTCGCAGCCGCAGCGACCGACGTGGAGGCGGTCGGGAGGATCTTCGACGTCAAGGGCCGTCCCCGGGGCCACCCGCTGATCGTCCACCTGGCCGATCCCGAGGACCTCACGACCTGGGCTCCGCAGGCCTCGCCGTCGGCGCGCGCCCTCGCGGCGGCCGCCTGGCCCGGGCCGCTGACCCTGGTGGTGCCCCGTGGCGCGCTGCTGCCGGCCGACGTGGCCGGCGGCCTGGCCACCGTCGGGATCCGGGTCCCCGCCCACGGGCTCGCACGGCGTGTCGTCGAACTCGCCGGGACGCCGCTGGCGGCGCCGTCGGCCAACCGCTTCGGGTCGGTCAGCCCGACCACGGTCGACCACGTGATCGACGACCTCGGCCACCTGCTCGACCCGGAGCGCGACGGGGTGTTGGACGGGGGTCCGTGCCCGGTCGGGGTGGAGAGCACGATCGTCGACACCACGGCCGACCCGGTGCAGATCCTGCGCTCCGGCGCCGTGACGGAGGCCGACGTCGCGACGATCCTCGGCGTCGGCACGGCACCGGTGACCGGGCCGGCCCGGGCGAGCGGGATGCTGGCGTCGCACTACGCCCCGCGCTGCCAGATCCGGCTCGTGGACGCGCGCGACGACGCCGACGCGCTGGCGGCGGGTACCCCCGGAGCGCGGGTGCTCGATCTCTCCGACGACGTCGCCCGCTACGCCCGCGACCTCTACTCCGAGCTGCGCGGTGCCGACCGCGACGGCGTCCGGGTGCTGATCACCGTCCTCCCGTCGGCGGAGGGGCTCGGGCACGCGGTGCGCGACCGGCTGACGAGGGCCGCTGCTCCGCGTCCGGCGGGCTGACCTCGTCCGACGACCGAGTCCGCGAGCGGACCTCCCCCGAGGTCTGCGCGCAGCGAGGTCGTGACGCGAGCTGCGACCCCGGTCAGAGCTCGGACCAGTCGAGCCCGTTCAGCGCCGCGATCCACGCGTCGCGCACGGCGACCATCGGCGGCAGCGGTCGTCGCTCGGCGGCGGCGATCGACACACCGACCGTCGACGCTCCGGCGTCGGGGAGCACGTCGAGGCGGCACCAGCACGCGGTCGGGTCCGACAGCAGCGCGTGGAGCACGTAGGGCGGGTCGTCGTCGACCAGCTCGCCCAGCTCGGCGGCGGCGATGACGAGCGCCTCGAAGGTCTGCGCCGGCAGGGCCTCGACCGCGAACGAGGGGACGTCGCTCGTGACGCCGACCCAGTCGCCGCCGTCCACTCCCGTCGAGCGTGACGTGGTCGGTGCGGGCGGTGGCCGTCGAGCTCCGCCGGCGCCCTCCCCGGGGGCGGGATCGGTCGCGCGGATCCGCAGCGCCTCGCCGGCCGCCACGTTCACGCGTCGCATGACGTCGGCGTCTCCGCCGGTGTCGGGGTGGTGTCGGCGGGCGAGCTCGCGCCGTGCGGCGCGCACCTCCTCGGCGGACGCGTCGGCGTCGATCCCCAGCACCTCGAAGGGGTCGCCGTTCACGGCCGTCCCCGCCGGCGCGCCCGTCGGGCGCTCACGTGCCCACGCCCGGCGCCGCCGTCGCGTCGCGTGGGGCGGCGCACCGCCTCGTCGGCGTCGCCCGCGGCCGACCGGAGACCGACGAGACCGGCCAGCACCCGCCCCAGCGCGACCGAGCATGCGCCACCGCCGACGAGGACCAGGCTTGACCGTCGAAGCGGGGCGGCGCGACCCCGCTCATCGATCGTCCGGTTCGCGCGCCCACGGCGCGGGCGCACCCCACCCGTCGTCGAAGGTCACGTCCGCCACCGGCTTGCGCTTCAGCGGCCCGTGGCGCCCTTCGGGGACGCCGATCGTGATGCACGCCGACAACGCCACGTCCTCGGGCACGTCGAGCAGTTCGCGCAGCTCGTCCTCGACACCGAGGTGCCACATGGTGAGCGCGCCGCCGTAGCCGAGGGCGCGGGCGGCGAGCAGCAGGTTCTGGCAGGCCGGGTACACCGATGCCCCCTCGACGGGGTTCGGCTCGCGGTAGCGGTCGAGGCAGACGAGCACCACGACGGGGATGCTCTCGAAGCGGTCGACGTAGCGCTGCATCGAGTCGGCGAACCGGCTCGGCCGGTAGCCGTCGCCCTCGCGCTTGGCGGCCCACCCGGCGCGGAAGGCCTCGCCGAGCAGGGCCTTGGCGTCGCGGGCGTTGGGCCCGTCGCGCAGCACCAGGAAGCGGAACGGCTGGCGGTTGGATCCCGAGGGCGCCCGGCCGGCGTGCCACAAGATCGACGCGAGGTCGTCGTCGGTGACGGGTTCGTCGGTGTAGCGGCGGATCGCACGCGTGGTCGCGAGACCGTCGAGGAGGGACAACGACGGACGAGGCTCCATCCTCGTTCACCGTACCGGTCTCGGCCCAGCGGCGAGGTGCTTTGCCCCGTGCCGCGCGCGACCTACACTCTGCGCACCTGACATCTGCGGGCAATCCCGCTCGCACATCACCAGGGGGAGAAACCAACCATGCGACAGACACGCGTCAAGCGCGTCGGAGCCGTCCTCGTGGGCCTCACGCTCACCGCTGCAGCGTGCGGCAGTGACGACGAGGCCACCACCGACGATCCGGCGACCGCCGACACCGAGGCGATGACCGCCGACACCGCGATGACCGAGGACACCGCGATGACCGAGGACACCGCGATGACCGCCGACACCGCGATGACCGAGGACACAGCGATGACCGACGGCACCGCGATGACCGACGGCACCGCGATGACCGAGGACACGACCGCGGGGACCGGCACCTCGACCGGCGGCGACACCACCGGGCAGCTCGTGCTCGGCGGCATCCTCCCCGAGACCGGGAACCTCGCGTTCCTCGGCCCGCCCGAGATCGCGGGCGTGAACCTCGCGGTCGAGGAGATCAACGCCGCCGGCGGCGTGCTCGGCCAGGACCTCCTGTACCTGCCCGGCGACTCCGGCGACAACGGCGAGGTCGCCAACGCGACCGTGGACCGCCTCCTCGCGGAGGACGTCGACGGCTTCATCGGCGCCGCCAGCTCGAGCGTCTCGCTGACCGTCATCGACAAGATCACCCAGGCCGGCAAGATCCACTTCTCGCCCGCCAACACCTCGCCGACGTTCACCGACTACGACGACAACGACCTGTACTTCCGCACCGCGCCGTCCGACACGGTGCAGGGCGCGGCGCTGGGAGATCTGCTGATCTCCGACGGCAACGCCTCGGCGACCTTCCTCGTGCTGAACGACGCCTACGGCACCGGCCTGCTCGAGTTCACCGGCGGCCCGTTCGAGTCCCAGGGTGGTGTCATCGACGAGGAGATCATCTACGACCCGAACGCGGACAACTTCGACGACGTCGTGGCGCAGGCCGTCGAGGCGAACTCCGACGCGATCGTGATCATCGGCTTCGACGAGACGTCGAGCATCCTCACCGGTCTCATCGAGAACGGCGCCGGACCGGCCGACGTGAACATCTACGGCACCGACGGCAACATGGGCAACGCCCTGGCCGGCGCCTTCGACGACCCGTCGGTCCTCGCCGGGATGCGCGGGACGCTCCCGGGCGTCGACGTCGAGGGTGAGCTCGCCGACTTCCAGGACCGCCTCCTGGAGATCGACCCGGCCCTGGAGGACTACTCCTACGCCGCCGAGTCGTACGACGCCGTCGTGATCACCGCCCTCGCCGCGATCGCCGCCCAGAGCGACGACGGCACCGAGGTCGGAGCCCAGATCAACGACGTCACCCGTGGCGGCGAGACGTGCACCTCGTTCGAGGACTGCGCCGCCCTGCTCGAGTCCGACCCGTCGGCCGACATCGACTACGACGGGGTCTCGGGACCGCTCGAGTTCTGCGATCCCGGCGAGCCGAGCCAGGCCTCGATCCTGATCCTCGAGTTCGACGAAGAGGGCGTCCTCGGCGTGGAGGGCTCGGTCGAGGGCAGCGCTCCCTGCGACGCCTGATCGCAGCGCCTCCGGCGCACGCGATCACGTGAACGGACGAACGGCCCGGGGCGATCCGCCCCGGGCCGTTCCGCGCCCAGGGGTCGGACGGTGTCTCGGGCTGCTCCTGGTGCGGGTCCGTTCGTCGAGCGGATCAGCGATGGAGATCGGAGACGTCGTGCACCTCGCGCGAGCCGTCGTCGGACCGTGCGACCAGCTCGGAGCCCGCCGGGAGGTCGGCGACGCGCGGAGCGCGGACGACCACCAGGTCGACCCGGTGATCACGGAGCTGCTGCGCGACGGTCTGGTCGGAGTCGGTCCTCGGCTGGCCCAGGTAGACGCACCCCGCTTCCAGGCACCGCGATCCGACCTCGGTCAGCATGAGCGGCATCGACGCGACCCGAGCCCCGTCGAGCGCGACATCGGTGAGCAGCTCGTCGACCGCCTCGACGCTCTCGGTCGCCTCCGCCAGGCGGCCGAGGGCGACGGCCGGGCGCACGGCGCCGGCGACCACCACGAGCGCGACGGCGACGAGCGCGATCGGGCGTGAGTGAGCGCGCAGCGCCTCGAGGCCGACGGCGGCGACGGCGACCGCGACGAGGAGCGCGTAGAAGAGGTAGCGCGGCAGGACCGTGAGCGCGAGGAGTCCTCCGACGTAGATCGCCGCAGCGGCCGCCAACCCGAGGACCGCTTCCCTCCCGACGATCGCCCCGGGACCGTCGGCTGCCACCGCCTCGGGGGCGAGGGGCGCCACGGCCTCGTCGCCCTCGTCCGCCTCGACCCCCGACGGGCGGCGCCGCCTGCCGCGCCGGACCGACGACCAGGCCGCCCAGGCGACGACGACGGGGGCCGCGACGGCCGGTCCGGCGACGAGCGCGGCGCTCCGCACCGTCGCGTCCGCGTTGTCGATGATCCGGTCGAACCTCGTCGGCGATCCCCGCAGGCGCCGGGCCTGCGCGTCGGGGTCGGACAGCTCGTCGCCGGGGTCGATCCCCTCGACGCCGTCCAGCGAGTCGAGCATCCCGGGAGGGTCCTCCCACCCCCAGAACGCCGTCGGTTCGGCCGGCTCGATCAGACCCGCCCATCCGTAGGGGTCACCCAGCGATCCGTGGGCGGTGATCCGTCGGCTGTACTCCGATGCCGTGCTGAAGGTCGGTCGCCCGGCGTCGACGGACACGGCGATCGACCACGCCAGCGCGATCGCGGCGATCACCGAGCCGATCGTGGCGAAGCGCGCCAGGACGCGGCGTCCATCGCCGCCGGCTCGGAGGGTCGCCACCCAGGACGCGGCGGCCATCGTGAACGTGAACGCCAGGACGAACGGCAGCGCGTACGCCTTCGCGAGGAACGCCGCACCACCGAGCACCCCGGTCACCACCGGGTGCGCACGGGGGTCGAGGATCCCCGCCGTGAACGCGAGGAGCAGGGCGGCCATCCCGAGATCCGGGGTGATGTTGTCCAGCGCCGCGAACATCACGAACGGCACGCTGCCGAGCGCGACCGCCGTGGCGATCGGGTGCCGCACCCCCACGGTGCGCAGCAGGTGCAGCAGGGCGACGACGGACGCACCGGCCGTGAGCACCATCAGCGCACGCGCGCCCGCCACCAGGGGCCCACCCACCGCCGCCACCGGGGCGAGGACGAACGACAGCAGGGGTGACCAGTAGCCGTTGACGGCCGCCGACCACTCGCCGTCGGACCAGTGGCGGGCGATCGCCAGGTACGACGCCGCGTCGGGGTTGAGGTGGCGCTCCCCGATCGCGAGCTGGACGAGCGCGGATCCGACGACCGCGGTCGCGGCGAGCGCCGCAGCGGTGCGCCGCCACTGCGCTGAACCCACCGCCGCGTCGGCGGACGCGTCCAGGTCGACCACCCGCGGCCCCGTGCGGTCCGATCGCGGCGCGCCCACCGTCAGCCCGCCGCCGTCCCGCTCCGCCCGGCGAACCACGGCCAGGTCGCGACCGCCCACGCGAACGCCACCCCGGCCGAGGCGTGGTGGATCCACATCAGCGGGACGGACCGGACCGCGAACGCCGTCGAGTGCCGTCGCCGCAGGAAGGCGAGGAACTCGCGGTCACGCCACACGAGCACGGCCCCGGTCACGGCGGCCACCGGAGCCGCGACGCGACGCGCCGCCGGGACGAGCGAGCCCGCAGCCGCGACGGCGAGCACCCCGGTCAACGCCACCGTGACCCTCGCCGCGACCGTCGTGTTCAGGTCGTCGGACATCGACCGCTGGCCGAGCATCAGGCGCGTCCACGGGACGCCGCGCTTCGTGACGTCGGTGCGCACCATGTTCGCGAGCGTCCAGCGCTTCAGGTGGGTGACCTGGATCGAGGGGACCACCTCGATCCGGTAGCCGGCCCGGACGAGGCGCTCGCCGAGCTCGATGTCCTCGATCGTGGCGTCGCGGTACGCCTCGTCGAAGCCCCCGACGGCGTCGAACGCCTCGCGACGCACGGCACCGCACGCGCCCCAGAAGGTGTGGGCGGGACCGCCGGCCCGCTGGTGGGTCCAGTGGTGGAGCAGGTTGCGGAAGCGCGACACCGTGGTCCCGGCCGCGGGTCGGTCGTCGTAGGAGCCGACGACGGCGTCCGGTCGCAGGTCGTCCGCGTCGGTCCGATCCAGCGCGTCACGCACCGCCGCGACGATGTCGGGGCGCACGACCACGTCGGAGTCGACGAAGAGCACCACCTCGGAGGTCGTCGACCGCACCCCGACGTTGCGGGCCGCCGCGGGACCGGCCCGTGCGACGGCGACGGTGGTCGCGACACCGTCGACCTGCTCGACCACGCCCTCGTCACCGCCGTCGACGACGACCACGAACTCGTCGGGAGCGGGGTCGAGACGACCGATCGCGGCGACGCTGGCCGCCAGGTCGGGTCCGGGGCGGTGCGCGGGCATCACCACCGCGATCGACCGCGGCGCGCGCCCGCCGACGATCCCCGTGCGGGACGACCCCACGGCTCAGTCGCCTTCGTGGTAGTCGTCGTCGATGTTCACCGACCAGATCGCCTCGGGGTCGCGCTCGCCGGCCGCGATCTGGTCGATCGACATCATCGAGGCGAGCATGGAGTGGTCCTGGTTGTTGTAGCGGTGCTGGCCGTTGCGTCCCGCGCACCACAGGTTGCCGATCGCGCCGAGCTCGGGCTGCAGCTCGTCGAGGCGGTCGTAGGTCCCGACGTAGGACGGGTACGCCCGCCGCACCTTGATCGCGCACCCCTGGAGCACCCCTCCCGGCTCGATCACACCGATCGCCGCCAGCTCCTGACCCGCGAGGCGCACCAGGCGGTCCTCGGACCACGACCACATCGGGTCGGTGTCGTTGCAGAAGTACTCGAGCCCGACCCAGGTGCGCGACGGATCGGCGACCATCCACGGGCTCCAGTTGTTGAAGATCTGGAGGCGACCCACGAGGACGTCGGGCTCCTGGATGTAGAGCCAGTTGTCGCGCAGCGGAGCGCCGTCGGGCTCGGTCAGTCGCAGGTTGTCGACGAGCACGCCCACGGTGATGAAGTCACGGAACGACAGCCCGCCGGCGATCTGGTGGGCGGTCTCCGACATCGCGCCGCCGAGCGCCTCGACGAGCACGTTCAACGGCAACGTCGACACGACGTGGTCGGCGGGGATCGTCACCTCCTCCCCGGAGACGCGGTCGATCGCGGTCACCGCCGAGATGCGTGGCGCGCCGGCGGAGGGTCCGGCCTCGGGCGCGGCGTCGAACTCGAAGCCGACGACGGGCATCTCGGTGAGCACCTCGCCGCCGTTGTCGAGCACCTTCGATGCCGCGGTCTGCCACATCTGGCCGGGCCCGTACTTCGGGTAGAGGAACCGCTCCACGAGCGAGGTCGCGACGTCGCGCTGAGCGGCGTCGCGCGAGGTCGGCTTCACGGCGTGCCACAGCGCGCCCGCGAGCGACAACCCCTTGACGCGCTGCGCGCCCCAGTCGGGGGAGATCTCGCGGCAGGGCAGGCCCCAGACCTTCTCGGTGTAGCTCTCGAAGAAGGTCCGGTACAGCTCGCGCCCGAAGCGGTTGACGTAGAAGTCCTCCAGGTTGTCGACCGGCGAGACCGGGAGCAGCTGCGCCTTGAGGTAGCTCAACCCGGCGCGGATCGTCCGCTTCGCGCCGAGGCGCTTGACGAGGTCGAACGAGAGGTCGATCGGGTAGTCGAACAGGCTGCGGTTCCACAGGATCTGCGAGCTGCGGTGACGCACCAGCATCACCTGGTCGTCGACCTCCGGATCCGGGCCCTCCACGGGATCGTCGGGGCGCCAGACCGCGCCGTGGGCGAGCGGGAGCACGTCGAGCCACCAGTCGGTCACGCGCTCGCTCTTGGAGAAGAACCGGTGGCCGCCGATGTCGATCAGGTTGCCGTCGTGCTCGACGGTCCGCGACAGGCCGCCCATGTCGTTCGAGGCCTCGAGCACGACGGGTCGCAGCCCGGTGCGCCGGGTCGCGTCGAGCGCGGCGGTCAGCCCGGCCGGGCCGGCGCCGATGACGACGATCTGGCCGGACGAGGTGCCTGCCCGGGCGTCCGAGCCGGTGCGGTCGGCGACGGCGGAGATCCGGCGCGCGCGGTCCTCGGCGGCCGAGTCGAGGCGCTCGTCGCGCCGGCGCTCGTGCACCGGCTCGGCCTCACCGCTGCGTCCGGGGGTGTGGCGCGCGGTGATCGTGTCCGCGTAGATCTCGCGCAGCCGCTCGGCTCCGGCATCCCACGTGTGGTGGGCCGCGGTCCACTCCTGGGCGGCCGTCGCGAGGCGATGGCGCTCCTCCGGTCGGCCGATCAGGTCCGAGATGGTCCGGACGAGGAGCCGGTCGTCACCGGGGGGCAGGACGACGCCACGACCGTCGGCGAGCATCTCGGTGATGTCGCCGAGGCCGGAGGCGACGATCGGGCGGCCGTACGCCATCGCGTCCACCACCTTGAGCGGAGCATCGTGGCGCGTGGAGGTCACGTCGAGGCGCGGGAAGACGACGAGGTCGATCGCCCCGTACCAGGTGCCCACGACGGCCGGATCGACGGTGCCCGGGCTGATCAGGTCGATGCCGCGTCGGCGGGCGGCCGAGCGCAGCGACTCCCGCTCGGGTCCGTCGCCCACGAGGACGAGGCGCACGTCGGCACCCGTGGCGCGCAGCTCGGCGAAGGCGTCGATCAACCGATCGAAGCCCTCGTAGGGGTGCATCTTGCTGACCGCTCCGATCACGACGGTGTCGGGACCGATCCCGAGCGAGGCGCGCAGCCCGGCGACGGCCGCCGGATCGGGCGCCTCCACGGTGTCCACGGCGTTGTGGACGATGATCGGCGAGATGCCGGTGTGGCGCTCCACCAGCTCGGCCACCGACGGGCTGGCGGCGACGACCGCGTCGGCGTGCTCGAGGTGGCGTTCGAAGCGACGCCGCAGCGGCCGCTCGAGCGCGCCGAGGCGGCCCCCGAAGTTGACCGCGCTCACCGCGCCGGCGAGGTCGAAGCGGACCTCGGCGACCACCGGGACGCCGTGGCGGTGCCCGGCGCGGACCGCGGCGTCGCCGATCGACGAGGACCAGTGCACGTGGACCACGTCGGGTCGGATGCGCAGCAGCTCCTTGCTGAGCCACGACTCGAACGCCGCTCCGTCGAAGTGGAACCGACGCCCTCGCCGCACCGTGCGCTCGAGGGGCGACACCGGCGCGAACCGGACCGGGATGCCGGCGAGCGGACCGGTGCGCGCCGCCGAGCGCCGCTCGCGGACGTGGTTGCGGTAGATGTCCTGGCGCGACGTCACCGCGACGAACGGCTCGAGGTCGTCGCGGCGGTTCTGCGCGGCCACGAGCCGGGCGCCGCGCCGGGTGTACCCCGACACGACCGGCGGCCAGCTCTCGACCACGTGCAGGACGCGCATCACGTTCGGATCGGGTCGATCGACCGCCTGCTCGGTCGTGGTGACGTGGTTGTCTGGCATCTCGCTCCTGAACCCGGCTGCCGTGCCGACCGCCTCACGTCGGTCCGTCCCTCAGACCGATCACGGTCGACGTCGCCTCGACGTCGACCGCGACGCACGACGGTACCGCCGCCGCCCGGAGTCGAGAACCCCACCCACCTCGCTTTCCGGTCGTGTCACCGCTGCTGACGGCCGACGTCGTACACGCTCAGGTCGGCCCCGGAACGCACGACGTGCAGGATCGGGGTTCCGACGGGTGCGCTCGCTTCTCCGAACGCGACGTACAGGTCGATGCCGTCGGCGGCCAATTCGCGCTCGAGCTCCTCGGCCGACCGCGCCAGCGACGCCCCCCAGTACTCGCACCCCCTGGCCTGGCACAGCCCCGGCATCGAAGACAGCGCGCTGCGAGAGGTCGCCACGCGCACCCCCGAGGTCAACACGGGCGCCACCGCCGTGGCCAGCCGCTCCTGCTCGGACGCCTTGTCCACCACGCGCGAGATCCCGATCGCCGGCCCGACGACCGAGCCGGCGGCGAGGAATGCCGCGAACCACCGGATCGGGACGACGCCCCACCGTCGCGGGATCCGGCGCACACCCCACGCAGCGCACGGGACCGTCAGCAGCAGCGGGGCCCACAGGTAGCGCGTCTCGATGACCAGGACGCTGAGACCACCGATGTACACCACCACGGCGAGAACGATGTCGACGAACGGGTCGGGGGCGGCGTGCCGAGCCGGGCGGGCGGGGCGTCGGCTCAGGAGCCACCACGCCATCGCCGCGGTCCCGAACAGACCGATCGCACCCATCAGGCCACCCGCAGTGACCGCGACCCGTAGCGAACCGAGCACGCGGTGGAAGCGGTGCTCGACGCGCTCGACGAGGCCCGACGCCTGGCCGGTGCTCTCTCGGACCCGCGCGCCGACGTCCTCGGCGACCCCGGCCTCCTCGGGACTGCGCGGCAGCAGCGACGGATCCTCCCAGGCGGAGACCGCGAACTCGTTGGTCGGAGGGAGCAGACCCGCCCAGACGAACGCATTGCCCGAGGAGCCGTCCGCTGTGACCTCCACGTGGTACTCGCCCACCGTCGTCACGGTGGCGCGCCCGTACTCGATCGACAGCGCCGTGGCCCACGGAACGACGAAGAGGGCCGTGGTCAGGGACGCGACCGCGGCGACGACCCACCGCTGCCCGAGATCCGAACGCCGCACGAGGCGCACGAGGACGGTGAGCGCCAGGTGGGCGATGACGAACGGGAGCGCGTAGGACTTCGCGAGGAACGCCGCCCCCGCCCAGCACCCGGCGATCGCACCCCTCCGGAAGGGCGTCGACGACCGTTGGTCGATCATCGTCGAGAGGTATCCCAACAGCAGCGTCGCCATGAGCAGGTCGGGGGTCAGCAGGCTGAGGGCCGCGTACGCGACCATGGGGGTCGCCCCGAGCACCAGCAGGTCGTCGACCACCGTGTCGGCGTTGAGGACCGACATCAGCCGCTTGATCTGCGCGATCGTCGCGACTCCGGTCGCGATCATCAGGAGCTGTCCGGAGAGCAGCATCGGAGCATCGAGGAGAGCCGCCGGAACGAGGAGAACCGACAGCAGCGGCGACCAGAAGCCGTTCACGGCGAGATCGAACCGACCGGCCGCCCAGTGCTGCGCGATCGAGATGTACGACACCCCGTCCGCGGTCGCGAACCCGTCCGACGACGCCGGCAAGACCGCGAAGCAGATGGCGATGTACACCCCGTAGGGAGCGTGGCGGACGAGCGCAGCCGGCACCGGACGCAGCGCCTCCCCCGTCGGTGCGTCCGGTCGATGCGGGCCCGGGTCACCCCAGTCGTCGCCGCGGTCCTCGCGCACGGGGAGGCCGGCGCTCGACGGGTTTCGCTCGCGAGGCATGCTCTCCCTTTCGCTCCGAAGCCCGTGGCGGCCGCGATCCCACCGTCGGGCGCGTCGCCGGCTCGACGCCGAACCGTGGCTGCCGACGCGCGGGCCGGCGCCCGAGTTCCGGCGGTGTCGTCGAAGCACTCCCTATCATGGCCTCCGTGCGCGCGTCCACGATCGATCCCGGTTCGCGACGCGAGGTGTGGTGGCGTCCACGGTGAGCTCGACACCCGATCACCGATCGGTGTCGGTGGTCGTGCCCACCCACGACCGGCCGGTCCGACTGGCCCGGTGCCTGCGCGCACTGGCCGACAGCTCGACCGACCACCTCGACCTGGAGGTCGTCGTCGTGGACGACGGGAGCGCGATCGCCCCGCGCGCCGAGGTGGCGGCCGTGGCCGACCGGGTCGACGTCCGGTTGCACTCGCAGCCCAACGCCGGCCCGGCCGCCGCCCGCAACGTCGGAGCTCGCCTCGCCCGCCACGACCTGCTGGCGTTCACCGACGACGATTGCGCCCCCGACCCGTCGTGGGTCGACCGGCTCACGGCGCCCCTCCTCGACGACCCGCGGGCGCTCGTCGGCGGCACCACCGTCGACGCGATCGGCGGGGTGGCACCGGCCGCGAGCCAGTACCTCGTCGACGGGTTGTACCGCTGGCAGGAGAGCCGGCCCGACGGAGCGTTCTGGACGTCGAACAACCTCGGGTGCGCGCGCGGGGACTTCCTCGAGGTGGGCGGCTTCGACGAGACGTTCCCCCTCCCCGCCGGCGAGGACCGCGAACTCGGCGTGCGGTGGGTCCGGAACGGTCGAACCCTGCTGCGCGCCCCCGACGCCCGGGTCGCGCACCACCACGCGATGGGCCTCGCCGGCTTCTGGCGCCAGCACCGCAACTACGGCAAGGGGGCCTCGCGCTACCGCGAGGTGCTCGACGAGGCCGGCGACGGCGTCGAGGCGATGCCGCCGGCGTTCTACGCGACCCTGCTCTCGGAGCCGTTCCGGCACGAACCGCCGTGGCGCGCCGTCCCGATGAGCGCGCTGATCGGGATCTCGCAGGTCGCGACGGTGTCCGGGTTCGTCGCCGAGCGGCGCTCCCTCGCCCGTCGTCGACGCTCGGACGACTCGGCGACGCGGTGACCGACACCGCCACGGTCCCCGTGGCGATGGCCCAGATGCTCTCGGCGCGCGTCGGGGCCACGCTCGTGTCGCTCGGAGGGATGGCTGTCCTCGCCCGCCTGCTGGCGCCGTCCGACTTCGGCGTGTTCGCCGTCGGCCTCGCGACCTTCGCGACGGCGAAGGCGATCTCGGAGTTCGGGCTCGTGCACGACCTCGTGCGGCGCGACGAGCTCACGTCCGACGACCTGCGATCTGCCGCCGGCCTCGCCCTGGCCCTCGCCGTCGGTCTGGGGTCGCTGGCCGTCGCGGTCCTCGTGGTGACCGGACGGGTGGGCGACGGGGAGACCGCCGGGGTGGTCGGCTTCCTCGCCGCCGCCCTCGTCGCCGAGGCGGTGGCGATGCCCTACGAGGCGCGGCGCCGGCGGTCGATCGAGTTCCGCCTGCTGTCCGTGCTGGCGGTCGCGCAGGCGGGCGTCGAGGTGGCCGTCGGCGTCGCCCTCGCGCTCGCCGGTCTCGGCCCGGCAGCGCTCGCCGCCGGCGTGCTCGGCTCCCGCGCGGTCGCCGCCGTGCTGCTGGTGGCGGCGTGCCCGGCCGGCGAGCGACCGTGGCCGACGCGGTCGGGGTGGGGCCGGTTCGCCCGCTTCGGGGGCGGTTTCGTGACCGCACGGCTGGTGTCGCGACTGGGGGAGCTGGCGATCGTCGGCCTGATCAGCGCCGGGCTCGGCGTGCGCCCGCTCGGGCTCTACAACCGTTCGGGGGCGATCCACTCCATCCCGGACCGGACCGTGTTCGAGGCGATCAACCCGGTCATCCTGCCCGCACTCACCCGGGCGCTGCGCGAGCGGGAGACGCCCGCCAAGGTGTACGTCGACAAGGTCGACTACCTCGCCGCGGTGTGCTGGCCCGCGTTCGGGGTGATCATCGTGCTCGCCGAGCCGATGGTCGCCGTCGTCCTCGGGCCCCAGTGGGGTGACGCGGTCACCCCGGTCCGGATCCTGGCCGTCGGGGGGATGGTGATGCCGTTCACGAAGATGAGCATGAAGCTGTTCATCGCGGTCGACCGCATCGACGTCCACCTGCGCGTCCAGGTCGCCTACGTGGTCGCGACCGTCGTCGGCGCGGCGGTCGGCAGCGCGTTCTCCCTCGAGGCGGTCTGCGTGGGCATCGTGGCGGCGCAGACGGTCCAGACGATCGGCGTGTGGTCGGGGGTGGCGGCCGCCGGAGGCGAACCGGTGCGGGTCCCGTGGTGGACGATCGCCCGCGGCGCGCTCCTCGCGGCGGCGGCGGCGGCCGGGCCGTGGGCGCTGTGGACGTGGTTCTCCCGGATCGGCTACCTCGAGGTGGTCGCCGGATCGGTGGTGCTGTCCGCGGTCGGGTGGTCGGCGATGCTCGTCGCCACGCGGCACCGCCTGCTCGGCGACCTGCGTGCGCTGCGCGACGGGCGGCGAGCCGCGCCCGTCGGTTGACGCCGTTCGGCTGACGCCCCGCCCGCGACCGTCGCGACGAGCCGATAGGCAGGGGTGGTGCGCGTGCTCCTCGTGAACGACTACGGCACCGCCTCGGGTGGTGCCGAGATCCAGATGCTGCGGATCCGCGAGCTCCTGCGCGAGCGCGGTCACCAGGTGCGGCTGCTCACCAGCGACGCCCGCCTCGTCGAGGGGTTCGACGTCGCCGCGGACGTGGCCGCGCGAGGTCGCACCGACCTCGGCCAGGTGCTCACCCAGACGATCAACCCGTCCGCGTGGCACCACCTCGGGGCCGAGCTCGACCGCCACCCACCCGACGTGGTGCACGTGCGGATGTTCCTGTGGCAGCTCTCGCCGCTCGTCCTGCGACGCCTCGCCGACGTCCCGGTGCTGTACCAGGCGGCGGTGTACAAGGCGGTCTGCCCGACCGGGTTGAAGATGCTCCCGGACGGGACTCCCTGCACCGCTCGGCCGGGCGCCGTCTGCCGACGCGAGGGCTGCGTCGCCCCGGCGACCTGGGTGTCGACGATGGCCCAGCTGCGCCTGCTGCGGAGGTGGCGCGACCGCATCGACCACACCGCCGTGCTCAGCGAGCGGATGCGGCGGATCTTCGACGCCGAGGGGTGGACGGGTGCCTCCGTGCTGGGCAACGGCGTGGACCTCGGGGTGGTCACGCGTCCCCTGCCCGAGGCCCCCCTCGTCGGGTACGCCGGTCGGCTGGCGCCGGAGAAGGGGGTCGAGACGCTGATCGACGCGTTCGCCGACGTCCTGCGCGACATCCCCGACGCGCGCCTGCTGATCGCCGGGAGCGGGCCGTCGGAGGGCGAGCTGCGCGACCGAGCGCGTCCCGTCGGCGATCGGATCCGCTTCCTCGGCCACCTCGGGAGGGCCGAGATGGAGGGGGCGTTCGCCCCGGTGTGGGTGCAGGCGGTGCCGTCGATCTGGCACGAGCCGTTCGGCAACGTGACCACCGAGGCGATGGCCCGCGGCACCGCCGTGGTCGCGTCCGACGTCGGTGGGCAGAGCGACCTCGTGCACGACTCGGTGACGGGCCACCTCGTCGAGCCGGGCGACCGCGGCGCCCTCGCCGACGCCCTCGCCTCGATCCTGTCCGATCGCTCGGTCGCCGAGCGCCTCGGCGACGCAGGGCGCGAGGTGGCGGAGTCGCAGCACGCGTGGGGCCCCGTCGTCGACCGCCTCGAGGCGTTGTACGCCACGACGATCGAGCGGCACCGCCGACCGGGTGCGACCACGACCGCCGGCGATCTGCGATGACGTCCGAGCGACCCGGCGTGCGCTCCCACAACGGGGCCGGCGACGAGCCGCCCTCGTCCACGGACCGATCCGCCTCGTTGCGGATCGGGCTGATGGTGGACGACTTCCCGGTGATCTCCGAGACGTTCGTGATCAACATGGCCGCCGGCCTCGTCGCGTCGGGCCACGAGGTGGAGATCCTGGCCATGTCGGGCCGCCGACCGGCGCCGGCGTCCATGCACCACGCGGTGGCGCGGTGGCGTCTGGACGAGCGTGTCGTGCGACCGACGGGCGCCCGGCTGCTGATCGGCCGGGTCGCGCCGGACGCCGCCGGGGAGGTCCCCGAGCGGTGGGGACCCCTGCGGCGGGCGGCGGCGTTCACCGCGCAGGCCGGCGCCCTCGCCCGCACCCGGCGCTTCGACGTCGTGCACTGCCAGTTCGCGCACCTCGGGCTCGCCGCGGCCCGCCATCGCACGATGCGGACCCTGCGCGCCGATCGCCTCGTCGTGCACGTTCGGGGCCAGGACGTGACGAGCTACGTGCGGGCCCACGGCGAGGACGTCTACCGCGACCTGTTCGCACGGGTCGATCTCGTCGTGGCCAACAGCCGCCACTTCCGCGACCGGGCGATCGAGCTCGGCGCACCGGCCGGGCGCGTCGAGGTGATCGGCTCCGCCGTCGACTGCGCGGTGTTCGATCCGGTCGCGGTCGGCCGAGCCGATGCGGGCGGGGCCGGAGCCCGCACCGAGGTCGTCTCCCTCGTCGCCGTCGGACGTCTCGTCGCGAAGAAGGGGATCGCGACGGCGGTGCGCGCGGTCGCTCTCGCCGCCGACGACGGGGTCGACGTCCGGCTCGACGTCGTCGGCGACGGCCCGCTGCGCGGCGAGCTCCGATCGCTCGTCGACCGGCTGGGGATCGCCGAGCGCGTATCGCTCCACGGCGCGCTCCCCCACCACGCGATCGTCGAGCTGCTCGCGACCTGCGATCTGCTCGTCGCACCCAGCGCCACCCCGCCCTCGGGTGATCAGGACGCACCGGTGAACTCGCTGAAGGAGGCGATGGCCATGGAGCTGCCCGTCATCGGGACGCGCCACGGCGGCATCCCGGAGCTCGTCGAACCCGGTGTGACGGGGTACCTGGTCGACGAGGAGGACCCGGTCGCGCTCGCCGCGACGATCGGGGTGGCCGCCGCCGAACGGGACCGCTGGCCGGAGATGGGGGCAGCCGGACGTCGGCGCATCCTCGAGGAGTATGATCTCCCAGTCGTGACCGACCGGCTCGTCGACGCCTACCGGTCGCTGCTCGAGACGGCAGCGGCGTCGAGACCGCCCGGAACCCCGACGACGCCACCACGATGACCTCCGACGACACCGCACCCCGCAGCGACGCCTCCGGCCCCGCGCCGTCGTCGTCGTCCTCCACCGGCGCTCGCGCGACCGTGATCGTCACCCAGCGCGAGCGGTTCGGGATGACCGCGGAGTCGCTGTCGAGCCTGCTCGAGAACACCGACGAGCCCTTCGAGCTCGTGTACGTCGATGCGAACTCGCCCCGTCGCCACGCGCAGCACCTCGTGCGCGAGTCCCGACGGCGGGGGTTCACCCTCATCCGCCACGAGCGGTACCTGACCCCCAACCAGGCGCGCAACATCGGCCTCGCCGCCGCCACGACCCCCTACGTCGTCTTCGTCGACAACGACGTCCTGTACACGCCGGGGTGGTTGACCGCCGCGGTCGACTGCGCCGAGGAGACGGGCGCCGCGATCGTCGCGCCGCTGATCTGCCAGGCCCTCCCCGCCCACGAGACCGTCCACCACGCCGGCGGCGACTACACCGCGCCGGGCGGGGTCGATGCGTTCTTCGACCCCCCGCCCCCGGGCGGGCGCCCGTTCGTCGAGGTGATGCACGGACACGGCGAACCCCTCGCGGACCTCGACGCCACGTTGCGCCGGGGAGAGACCGGTTTCTGCGAGTTCCACGTCGTGCTCGCACGCCGCGACCTGTTCGAGGTCATCGGCCCCCTCGACGAGGCGATGCTGTCGACCAAGGAGCACATCGACTTCTCGCTGTCCACGCGCGCGGCGGGCGGGCGGGTGTGGTTCGAGCCGAGCTCGGTGGTCACCTACGTGTTCCCCAACCGTGACCGGCCCCTCGAGGTGAGCGACTGGCCGTTCTTCGCGCTGCGCTGGTCCGACGCCCACGGTCGTCGCTCGCTCGAGCACTTCGTGTCGAAGTGGGAGTTGGACCCGCCGGAGGGCTACGTCGAGGAGAAGAAGCGGATCTACGGCTACCGGCGGGTGCAGGCGATCCTGGTCCCGATCGTCAGCCGGGTGCCGCTGCTCTCGCGCAGCAGGAAGTACACCACGAAGGCGGCGTTCGTCCTCGGTCACGTCGAGAAGCCGCTGAACCGGCTGCTCGTCGCCTACCACGACGCCCGCGCCGCATGAGCGCGTCGCCGAGCGGCGACACCCCGGGCCCGCGGGGGCCCGGGCGCTGCCCGGACGCGATCGTGATCGGGGCGACCAAGGCCGGGACCACCAGCCTGTTCCACTACCTGTCGGACCACCCGCAGGTGTTCATGGACCCGCAGAAGGAGCTGCGCTTCTTCAGCGACCCGGACCGCCACGAGCTCGGCGACGACTGGTACCGACGCCGCTTCGCCGACGCCGGCGACCGCGTCGCGATGGAGTCGTCGAACGCGTACACCCGCGACCCGGTGTACCCCCACGTGCCCGAGCGGATGGCGGCGACCTGCCCCGACGTCCGGCTCGTCTACCTCGTGCGCGACCCGATGGCCCGTCTCGAGTCGCACTACCGCCACCGCCTCGCGATGGGTCGCGAGTGGAGGACGCCGAGCGATGCGGTGACCAGCGACCCGGGGTACGTGGCGGCGAGCCTCTACGGCCACCAGCTCGCACGGCACCTCGAGCACGTCCCGATCGAGCGGATCCACGTCGCCCGCTCGGAGCGGCTGTTCGACGACTCCGACCCGGCCCGCGCCGAGCTGTGCGCGTTCCTCGGCATCGATCACGACCCCGCCCGCCCGTGGCCGCGGGAGAACACCACGCGCGGGCGTCGGGTCGCGCCGCGCCTGCTGCGACGGGCCTACGGCCTGCGCCGCTCCGAGCGGATCGCCCGGTGGGGCCGCCGCGCGGCGGGCGTCACCGCCGCCCGTTCCGCCGGGGACGGGAGCTTCGAGCTCGACGCCGACGTGGGCGCGCGGCTCGAGGAGCGCTTCCGCGACGACGCGCGCCTGCTCGCCGAGCTCGCCGGCGATAGGGTCGCCGTGCCCGAGGCGACCACTCGCCGATCTCGATCGGACGACCCGGAGGACGCGTGAGCGCACCAGAGACGAACGAGACGACCGCATCCCAGGGGACCGCCAGCACCGTGGGCGACCGCATCGACGCCGGCAACGCCCGGTGGAGCTTCGGCGGCGAGGTCGCCGGCAGCTTCGAGACCCACATCGAGCGATCCGTCCCCGGCTACCGGCGGGGTCACGAGATCGTCGCCCAGCTCTCCGACTTCTTCGTCTCCGACGGCTCGCTCGTCTACGAGATCGGGTGCTCGACCGGTGCGCTCACCCGGCGCCTCGCCGAGTGGAACGAGGCGAAGCAGGCGCGCTTCGTCGGCATCGAGGTCGAGGCCGAGATGGTCGCGGCGGCCCGACGGCTCGCCGAGGGGATGCCGTCGGTCGAGATCCTCCACGACGACGCCCTCACCGCCGAGCTGCAGCCCGCCGACATGATCGTGTCGTACTACACCATGCAGTTCGTCCGCCCGGCCCGCCGCCAGCAGCTGTACGACAGGATCCACGAGACCCTCGAGTGGGGCGGGGCGTTCGTGATGTTCGAGAAGGTGCGCGCTCCCGACGCCCGCTTCCAGGACATGATGTCGACGCTGTACACGGACCACAAGCTCTCCGAGGGCTTCGAGGCGTCCGAGATCGTCGCGAAGACCCGCAGCCTCAAGGGGGTGCTCGAGCCGTTCTCCACCCAGGGCAACCTCGACATGCTCGAGCGCGCCGGGTTCGTCGATCACATGACCGTGTTCAAGCACCTCTGCTTCGAGGGCTTCCTCGCCATCAAGTGACCCGGGTCGGCGCGGACCGCGTCCGCGCTCGTCAGACCTGGTGGTCCTTGACGAGGGTGCCGAGGTAGAGCTCGATCACCTTCGGGTCCCGGAGCAGCTCCGCGCCGGTGCCGGTGTACGCGTTGGATCCCTGGTCGAGCACGTAGCCCCGGTGGCAGATCTGCAGGCACCGGCTCGCGTTCTGCTCGACCATCACGATCGACACACCCGCCTTGTTGATCTTGTGGCAGCGGATGAACACCTCGTCCTGCAGGTTCGGCGACAGGCCGGCCGAGGGCTCGTCGAGCAGCAGCACGGTCGGGTTCATCATCAGCGCTCGTCCCATCGCGAGCATCTGGCGCTCGCCGCCGGAGAGCGAGCCGGCACGCTGGTCGGCGCGCTCGACGAGGCGCGGGAACATGTCCCCGACGACCTGGTAGCGCTCCTTGAACGACTTCGGGTCGAGGAACACGCCCATCTCGAGGTTCTCGACGACGGTGAGAGCGGGGAACACGTTGTTGTTCTGCGGCACGTAGCCGATCCCGCGGTCGACGAGCTCGTGCGCCTTCGCGTTGGTGATGTCCTCCCCTCGCAGGCGGACCTGGCCGTCGCGGACGTTCACCAGGCCGAACATGGCCTTGACGAGCGTCGACTTCCCGGCGCCGTTCGGACCGATGATCCCGACGAGCTCCCCCTGGGCCAGGGTCAGGCTGCAGTCGCTCAAGATGTCGACTCCGGGGACGTAGCCGGCGGTCAGGGAGTCGGCGACGAGGACGGGCTCGTCGGCGTCGGAGGCGTCCGTGGTGGACGCCCCGGGCCCGGGCGTCGCGGCCCCCGGGCCGGGGTCGGGCGAGGAGGTCGCCGGGGTGGTCGCTGCGTCGTCGCTCATGTCGCCTCGGTGTCGTGGTCGGTGCGCATCGTCGTCGCTCAGATGTCCGCGTCGAGATCGAGGGCGGTGTCGTGGCTGGAGCCGAGGTAGGCGTCGACCACGGCCTGGTTCTGACCGATCGACGCCGGCGGCCCCTCGGCGATGATCTTGCCCTCGGCCATCACGATCACCCAGTCGCTGATCTCCTGCACCATGTCCATGTCGTGCTCGACGAACAGCACGGTCATGCCCTGGTCGCGCAACCCGGTCACGTGGCCGAGCAACGACTGCGTGAGGGCCGGGTTGACACCCGCCATCGGCTCGTCGAGCATGACCATCTCCGGTTCCACCATCAGCGCGCGCGCCATCTCGAGCAGCTTGCGCTGGCCGCCCGAGAGGGTGCCGGCGAACTGGTCGCGCATGTGGTCCATCTTGAAGTGGACCAGCAGCTCGTCGGCGCGGTGCTCGATCTCGCGCTCCTGCTTGCGCCAGAGGAACGGGAAGACGGATGCGAACAGCGACTCGCCGCGCTGGCCGGTGGCGCCGAGCTTCATGTTCTCGATCACGGTCATCTTCGACAGCGCCTTGGTCAGCTGGAAGGTGCGGACCATGCCGTACCCGGCGATCTTGTGCGCCGCCACCTTGTCGATGGCGCGCCCGTTGAACGTGCGCGAGCCGCCGTCGGGGGTGTCGAAGTTCGTGAGCAGGTTGAAGAAGGTGGTCTTGCCGGCACCGTTCGGACCGATCAGCGCGGTGATCACGCCCCGTTGGATCTCGACGTGCTCGACGTCGACGGCGGTCAGGCCGCCGAAGCGCCGGACGACCCCGTCGGCCACGAGGATCGGGTCGGGCTTCGCAGCACCCGGCTCCCACGCGACGTCGGCGAGGGCGGCGCGCGAGGCGTCGGGGTCGACGCCGTCCACGGCGACGACCTCGGCGAAGACCTCGTCGGCCTCCTCCTGGGAGATCTCGGGTCGCTCCCCCGACGAATCGGTGTCGGGGACGGTCGGCGGCTCGTCGCGGTACTCCGAGTTCACCCCGTCGCGCTGGTGGTCATCGGTCATCGAGCGCCATCTCCTCCTTGTTGCCGAAGATGCCCTGCGGTCGGAAGGCCGCGAGCAGGATCAGCCCGAGCCCCACGAGCATGAAGCGCACCTGGCCCACCTGGGTCCCCGACATGATCCCCTCGGGGATGTGGTCGTTGGAGACCAGCTGGCGCAGGATCGTGTCGGACGAGTCCAGCACGGCGTACAGCAGCGCGGCGCCGATGACCGGACCGAGCACCTTGCCCGCCCCGCCGAGGATCAGCGCGACGTAGACGAAGAAGGTCACGTCGGTGATGAAGTTGTCGGGCTGGGCGACCGAGAAGCCGATCGCACGGATCATGCCGCCGGTCGCTCCGAAGATGCCACCGAGGATCAGCGCCTGCATCTTGTACCAGTAGGCGTTCTTGCCGAGGCTGGTCGCCGCGTCCTCGTCCTCGCGGATCGCCTTGAGCACCCGTCCCCACGGGCTGCGGATCAGCAGCCAGCAGATGACCACCGCGATCGCGAGGATCGTCCAGCCGACGAGGACGAGGAAGAACTGGTTCCCGGTGAAGAGGTTGAAGAAGTACCGGCCGCCGGTGTCGAACGGGCTGAGGTTGTAGAAGGTGCCCGAGAAGCCGGTGAGGCCGTCGGACGAACCCGTCCACTCGTCGAGCTCCGGGGTGCGCGACACGAGTCGGAAGATCTCCGCCACGGCGATCGTGACGATCGCGAGGTAGTCGGCACGGAGGCGCAGCGTCGGGATGCCCATCACGAGCGCGACGAGGAACGGGAAGACGATGATCGCGAAGAACAACCCGATCCAGAACAGAGCGTCGCTCGACAGATCCCACCCGAAGGCGTCGTTCGCCTTCGGACCGACGGTCGCGACGATCATCGCCAGGCCGTAGGCGCCGGCCGCCATGAAGACGGCCTGACCGAAGTTGAGCAGGCCCGTGTACCCGAAGTGGAGGTTCAGCCCGATCGCCGCGAGGGCGAAGACGATGAACCTCTCCCCGATCAGCCCACGGAACAGGCTCTCGATGACGGCTCCCCAGTCCATGTGACCCCCTACCCGATCCGTTCCGCCCGGCCGAGCAGGCCCTGGGGCCGGATCAGCAGGATGAGGATGAGCGCGATGAGCGCTCCGACGTTCTTGATGTCGCCCGGGAACACGAGCGTGGACATCTGGATGAAGATCCCGGCGATGAGGCTGCCGAAGAGCGCTCCGTACGCGGTGCCGAGGCCGCCCAGCGTGACCCCGGCGAACATCAGCAGCAGGAGGCGGAAGCCCATCTCCCAGTTGATGTTCTCGGTCAGGCCGAACAGCACGCCCCCGAGGCCGGCGAGCGCTGATCCCACGATCCACACGAGCCGGATCACGCGCTCGACGTCGATGCCCGACGACTCGGCCAGGTCGCGGTTGTCGGCCACGGCGCGCATCGCCTTGCCGGCGCGGGTCTTCTGGAGGGCGAGACCGACCGCGATCAGCACGAGCAGGGTGATGACGACGATGAACAGGTCCTTGCGCAGGATGGTGAAGTAGGTGAAGTCGATCTGGTCGCCGATGCGGAAGTCGCGGTAGAAGCCGTTGCGGCCGCCGTACTGGTACAGCACGACGTAGCGCAGCAGGATCGAGAACCCGATCGACACGACGAGCGCGGAGATGAGGCTGGCCCCGCTCGATCGCATCGGCCTCCACACGCCGGCGTTGAACAGGAACCCGAGGAACCCGCAGATCACGATGGCCGCGATGGCGCCGAACACGAGGGAGTTCGTCCCCGGGATCCCCAGGATCCGCCCGTCGAAGGTGACGTGGACGACGAACGCCACCATCGCGCCGATCGTCACCATCTCGCCGTGGGCGAAGTTCACCAGCCCCGTCGTGCCGAAGATCAGCGACAGCCCGATGGCGCAGATCGCGATGATCATCCCCAGCTTGATGCCGTCGACGAGCAGCTGCACGACGCGGATCGTGCTGGAGGAGGAGTCCTGGCGCTCCCCGAGCGGGAACAGGACGTTCTTGTCGGTGTTCGTCTGGACGGCGATGTCGTTCAGCGGGTTGTTGTCGGGGTTGCGCAGCGAGTTGCCCTCGGGGAGCGACTCCTCGACGATCTGGACGGAGTAGGTCCCGGGCCCCGGGAGGTCGACGCGCCACGCGCCCTCCACGTCGGACTGCCCCGTCCCGACCTCGTCGCCGGACTCGCTGTCGGTGACGATGAAGGTGACCCCCTCGAGGAAGACGTCCTCGCCGTCCTCGTCGCGCGTGCGCAACGTCCCGCCGATCGTCTCCGACGAGCTCGGCTCGGCGTCGGTGCCCTCCGCCGTCGGGTCGCCGGTCACCGAGGTGTCGGTGGGCTCGTCGCTCTCCTGGGCGGAGGCGACGACCCCCGTCGAGAGCGAGCCCAGCACCGCCACCACGACGCCGACGAGCAGCTGGACCAGGGCTCGACGCCCCTGCGATCTCGACGTCGTGTTCGGCACGGGGCCGTACCCTAGACGACCGACCCGGCGCTCCCCGCGAACCGGCCCGGGCGGTCGGCCGGGCGCCCCCGCTCGGCGCCGGCGACCGAGCGGGATCGTGCCTCGAGGGCCATGCGCACCGTCAGCACCCACAGCAGGGTCGCCCCGGCCACGTGCGCCGCGACCAGCAGCTCGGGGACCCCGGTGAAGTACTGGGCGTACCCGATCGCTCCCTGGACCATGGCGACGAACGTCCACGCGGACAGCGACGATCGGAGCACGAGCGGGTCGCGCGCAGCGAGCCGCCACGCGAGCGCTCCGGCCACCAGCACGGTGGCGATGACGACCCCGCTGTGGATCCGCGCGACTCCGCCGATGTCGAAGCCGAAGCGGCGGACGTCGCGCTCGCCGGCGTGGGGACCGGCACCGGTGACGACCGTCCCGGTCACGAGGGCGAGCGCGGTCAGCACGCCGATCGCTGCGACGAGGGCTCCGTCGAGGCCGCCCCCCGGAGCGGGAGCCGCCGTCGGCTCGGGACCGGGGTCGAGCGCCGCCCCCGCCCGCCGCAGCGCGACGAGGGCCAGCGCGATCGACGCCATCGCGAGCAGGAAGTGGGACTGGACGAGCGCGGGATGGAGGTCCCGGCGCACGGCGATGCCCCCGACGACCCCGTTCGCGAGCACCGTGGCCAGCACGCCGAACGCGGGCCAGCGCAGACCCGAGCCCCGACGCGTCGCTCGCAGCGCGACCACCGCGAGCCCGAGCGTGGGGACGCCGATCGCCGCGCTCAGCAGCCGGTTGAGCTGCTCGATCGCGGCGTGACCCGTCGAGACGTCGATGAAGCGCTGCTCGTTGCAGTTCGGCCAGTCGTCGCACCCGAGACCGCTCCCGGTCAGGCGCACGATCGCACCGGCGACGACGAGCACGCAGAGCCCCACGACGGTCACGCGGGCGAGCAGTTGGTAGGTGGCGATGCTCGAGCGGCGACCCATGGCGACGCCCACGATACGGCTACCGTCGCGTCGGTGCTCAGCTCGTTCGACGACTTCCCGATCCACCAGACGTCGCGACCCGTCGCGCGCACCTCGACGAGCGACCTCAACCACTACGACCGGTACTTCTTCAACGGCTACACCCGAGACACCCGCATCTTCTTCGCCGCCGCGATGGGGCTGTACCCGAACCGCCACGTCGCCGACGCGTCGTTCAGCGTGGTCGTCGACGGCGGGACGGCCGACGCCCGCCAGATCAACGTCCACTCCTCCCGCCGTGCACCGACCGATCGTGCCGAGGCGAACCGGGTCGGCCCCATCGAGGTGCGCGTCCTCGAACCGCTCGGGACCCACCGCCTGACCGTCGACGCTCCCGAGCACGGGCTGCGCTGCGACCTGACGATGGTGCGTCGGTCCGCTCCGATCGAGGAGCCGCCCTTCTTCCACCAGGTCGGGCACCGCGTCGTGATGGACTCGACGCGCATGACCCAGTTCGGGCAGTGGGAGGGATGGGTCGAGGTCGACGGCGAGCGCGTCGACCTCGGACCCGGCGAGACGCTCGGCTCGCGCGACCGCTCGTGGGGGGTCCGGCCGGTGGGCGAGCGCGCCCCGGTCGGCGCACCCGTCGCCGATCCGCAGTTCTTCTGGCTGTGGGCCCCGATCAACTTCGAGGGGTTCTCCACCCACTTCGACGTCAACGAGCACTTCGACGGCCGTCGCTGGCACGAGTCCGGCTTCGTGACCCTCGCCCCCGCCGACGGCCAGGTCCCCGAGCCGGCCGAGGCGATGCGCGCCGTCGACTACCGGCTCACGTGGCGACCGGGGACCCGGGCGGCGGCGTCGTTCGAGGTCGACCTCGTGCCGTTCTCCGGCGAGCCGTCGACGATCGTCCTCGAGCCGCTGTTCGACTTCCACATGCTCGGCATCGGCTACACCCACCCCGAGTGGGGCCACGGCGTGTGGAAGGGCGAGTCCGAGGTCGCCGGCGACCGTTGGGACCTGCCGGTGGCCGACCCGACGGCACCGCACCACGTCCACGTGCAGACGGTGGTGACCGCCACGACGTCGGGCGCGGTCGGGGTGCACGAGGGGCTCGGCGTGCTCGAGCAGCTCGCGATCGGTCGCCACGACCCCTCGGGGTTGTCGGGGTTGTTCGACGGGTCCCCCCCTCCCGGCGCCTGACCGGCGCCGCCCGACCGCGGAGGTCGCGCGACGACGTCCGGACGGGACGGTCGCCCGCGCCGCGACGATCGCCCTCGCGCCCCGCTGCGTGCGACGCGGGACGGGGCGGATCGACGACGGGTCGTCACGTGTGCCGGATGGACATCCCGCCGTCGACCGGGACGGCGACCCCGTTGACGAAGCTCGACGCCGGGAGGCACAGGTTGAGGGTCATGTGCGCCACCTCCTCCGGATCGCCGTAGCGGCGCAGCGGGACCCGGCGCCGGGCGTAGGTCGCCTTCGCCTCTGCGTCGATCGGTGCGGTCATCGCGGTGTCGATCGGGCCCGGGCAGACGCAGTTCACGGTCACGCCGTGGCGCCCGAGCTCGACCGCGAACGACTTCGTCAGACCGATCACCCCCGCCTTGGTCGCCGCGTACGCCGCCAGACCGGGCGTGGTGACGATCGCCTCGGTCGACGCGATGTTGACGACCCGACCGGCGCCGCTCGCGCTGAGGTGGGGCAGGGCGAGTCGCAGCAGCCGGGCGTGGGCGGTGAGGTTGACGTCGAGGGTGCGCGCCCAGTTGGTCTCGAACTCGTCGTCGGGCTGGAAGGCGCTGCCGGCGAGCGAGATCCCGGCGTTGTTGACCACCACGTCGATCCCCCCGCCCCACTCGACGGTCGCCTCCACGAGCGCCCGGAGCTGGTCCGGCTCGGCCACGTCGGTGACCACGCCGAGCGCGGCGTCGGCTCCGTGGACCTCGCGGATCGCCTGGACGACCTCGTCGACGCGCTGCTGACCGAGGTCGGCGACCACGACGCGTGCCCCCTCGTCGGCGAACAGGTACGCCGTCGCCCGCCCCATCCCGCTCGCGGCCCCGGTCACGATCGCGACCTTCCCCTCGACCGAGCGCGACAGCTCGCTCAACCGCCCGCTCACGGCCGCACCTCGTAGAACGCGTTCGTGCTGTGGTCGACGTCCATCGCGCGGAACTCGGAGAAGCCCGCCTCGGCGGCCATGTCCCTGGCTCTCGACGCCGGGAGGCCGAGCGTGCCGAGGCCGGCCCCGTCGGGTTCGGACAGCGCCGAGCTCATGCACGACAGCACGCTGATGCCGTACATCAGCGGTGCCATCGGGTTCTTCTCGACGTTCTCGGCGAAGCTGTCGCGCCCCTTGATGTCGACGAGCAGCCAGGTCCCGTCGTCGCGGACCGCGGAGCGGATCGAGCGCATCACCTCGAGCGGGTGCGTCATGTCGTGGATGCAGTCGAACGTCGTGACCAGGTCGCACGAGCCGTCGTCGGGCATCGGCTCGTCGCGGGGGTCCGCGAAGCGGGCGTTGCCCACCCCGCTGGCGGCGAGGCGGTCGGCGGCACGGGCCAGCGCGTGCTCGGAGATGTCGTAGCCGACGAAGGTGCTCCGCGGGAACGCCTCGGCCATCATCAGCACCGCTCCCCCGGCACCGCACCCGATGTCGATGACGGCCGCTCCCCGCTCCAGGCGCTCCACCGTGCCGTCGAGGGCGGGCAGCACGGTGTCGATCAGGTGATGGCGCATCCAGGGCTCGAAGCTGCGCTCGATGCCGACCGCCCCCTCGGGGCCGTGGCTGTCGTAGTCGTGGCCGACCCCGGTGCGGAAGCTCTCGGGCATCCGCTCGAGCGCCGCCATCGTCTGCGGGAAGCGGTGGAACATCCCCATCCCGTACGCGACGTGATCGGGCGACGCGAGCACGGCCACGGCCTCGGGCGACATCGAGAACCGCTCGGGGCTGGCGGCGGTGTCGACGTCGAGGATCCGAGCCGCCGCCTGGTTGTGAGCCCACTCGCGCACCCAGCGCTCGTCGAGATCGGCGGCGTCCGCGAGCTCGGCGGTCGTGGCGGGGCGGGCCAGGCCGGCGAGCGCCGCGTAGAGCCCGAGTCGGTCACCGAGGTGGATCATCCCGGCCGTGACCGCGCCGCTCAGGTGCGTGAAGACGTTGAGGTTGAACATCTTCAACCGGTCGGGGTCGATCTCGCGGCCGGCGTCGGTCGTTGCGTGGCTCATGGAGCCGAACCGTAGAGGTCAGCGGGTGCGCTGATCGGCCCCGAGGTGCTCGACGTCGCTCAGCTTGGTCAGGCTGAAGGTGGAGCCCTCGGCGACCTCCAACGCCTCGAGGCGGCTGATCGAGGAGTGACCGAGGACGAACCGATCCCACTCCCACGGCGTGGGCGGCAGGCCGAGCAGGTGCGCGATGGTGACCGAGTTGGTCCCGGCGTGGGCGACGAGGGCCACGCGCGATCCCGGCTCGGCGATCTCCCAGATCGGGAGCTCGACGTCGCTGCGCACCATCCCCCGCTCCGCGAAGAACTCGGTGGCACCCCGCCGGATGCGAGCGGTGAAGTCGCGGATCGACTCTCCGCCCTCCAGCCCGCTCCACCGCTGCTCGGTCGGTCGGCCGCGCAGCTCGGCGTACGCTGCCTCGGCCTTGTCCTGGGGGGTGCCGTGCCAGGCGGGGTCGCGGATCTCCTCCAACCAGGGGGCGATCTCCTCGCTCCGTCCGAGCGCCTCGAACAGCGGAGCGGCGGTCTGGCGTGCTCGCACCAGCGGCGAGCACCACACCTCGTCGAAGGACTCGCCGGCCAGCGCCGCGGCCATCGCGGCGGCCTGGGCGTGGCCGAGCTCGGTGAGCGGGGGGTCGATGACGTTGAGGCCCTGGCGGACCCACTCCGGTTGCCCGTGGCGGATGAACACGATCTCCATCGGGTCGACACTAGGTTCCCACCCGTGGCCGTGGACGTTCCCTCGAACCCGGGAGGCGACGACGACAGCGCCGGCTCCGGCGACGGCGGCGGCCGGGGCCAGGTCGTCACCGCCGGGTGGTACCCCGACCCCGCCGGCGACCACGAGCTGCGCTACCACAACGGCGTCCGGTGGACCGGGGACGTGTCGACCGACGGGGACCGCTCGGTCGGACCCCTCGACCCGTCGTGGGCCGCCGCGGCTCCGTCGAGGGGGAGCGCCACGGCGCCGTCGCGAGCGGGGACGGTCGCGCTGGCGTGCGGGGTCGCCGCGCTGACGATCGGCTGGATCCCGTTCGCGTGCGCCCTCGGAGCGATCCTCGCGGTGATCGCGATCGTGGCGGGGGTGCGAGCCCGCCGTGACCCGCGGACCTCGGGCGCCGGCGACGCCGGGTTGGTGACCGGGATCGCCGCGCTCGGCTTCGTCGCGGCCGGGACGTGGTTCAGCGTCGCCCTCGTCCAGGCCGTGGCCCGCTTCGAGGACCCCGGAGCCCACCGCGTCGAGATCGTCTCGTGCGCTCGCTCCGAGGAGGAGACCACCGCCGTCGGCGAGGTCGAGAACCTCGAGGGCGAGGTGCGCAGCTACGTGATCGAGGTCGAGTTCGCACCGGAGGGCCCCGAGTCGCTCGACCGCACGGCATCGGTCGAGGTCGACGACGTCGAGCCGGGAGGGACCCGCTCGTTCACCGTCGTCCAGGGTCTGCGCTACCGCGATCTCGACTGCACCGTGTCGGAGGTCACCGGTCCCGCTCCGCTCGGGTTGGACCTCGATCGCTGAGATCCGTCCGGACGGTGCGAGGCGTCCGGACGGTGGGGGGCGTGCGGCCCGGCGTGCCGGTCGTCGGCGTCGACCGTGGTCGCCGAGACCCAGGCGTCGTGGAGGCGTCGGTACGTCCCGTCGGCCGCGATCAGCTCGGCGTGCGACCCGTCCTCGACCAGGCGTCCCGCGTCGAGCACGAGGACGCGGTCCGCTCGAGCGGCGGTCGACAGCCGGTGGGCGATGGCGATGGTCGTGCGCCCGGTCGACAGCCGCTCGAGGGCGTGCGCGACGCGGACCTCGGTGAGGGCGTCGACCGAGGAGGTCGCCTCGTCGAGGATCAGCACGTCGGGGTCGGCCAGCCCGGCGCGCAGCAGGGCCACGAGCTGGCGCTCGCCGGCGGAGAGGTGCTCTCCGCGCTGGCCGACCACGGTGTCGAGCCCCTCGCCGAGCGCGTCGATCCACTCCTCGGCGCCGAGATCGGCGACGACCCGCTCGATCGCGGCGTCGTCGGCTGCCGGCCGGGCGAAGCGCACGTTCGCGCGGACGGTGTCGTCGAAGAGGAACGGCTCCTGGGACACGACCACGAGGCGTCGACGCAGCTCGTCGTCGTCGAGGTCGCGCACGTCGACACCGCCGATGCGCACCGTGCCCGAACCGACGTCGGCGAAGCGCGCGACGAGGCGACCGAGCGTCGTCTTGCCCGACCCGGTCTCGCCGACGACCGCCACCTGCTGGCCGGCGGGGATCGCGATCGAGACGTGGTCGACGACGTCGACCGTCGTCGCCGGGTAGCGGAAGGAGACGTCGACCACCTCGATCCCGATCGGTCCGGACCGCAGCGGCGACGGGTCGGCCGGGGCCGGCGGTCCGACCGGGAGGTCGAGGACGGTCAGCACGCGCCTCAGCCCCGCGACGGCGGTCTGGGTCTGGTCGATGATCTCGGTGAACTCCGCGACGGGCTCGAGGAACCGGTAGGTGAGGAACACGAACCCGACGATCGCCCCCGCGGTGAGGCCGCCGGCGTCGCCGCGCGCCACCCCCACCACGACGACCGCCGACACGGTGAGCACCGAGAAGACCTCCCCGGACGGGAACAGGAACGCCCCGATCCACGCGGCGCGGATCTGCTCGCGCGCCTTGCTCTCGGTCGCGTCGCGGACGATGCCGCCCATGTGGTCGCCCGCGTCGTAGGCGCGGATCGTCGTCGAGCCCGACACGACCTCCGCGATCGCCCCGAGCATGTCGCCGTTGCGCTCGCGCGCTCGGCCGTGGGCGACGACGAGCCGCTTCTGCACGATGCGCAGCACGAGCGCGAGCGGGATCGCGACGACGAACGTGACCGTCGCGAGCAACGGGTCGTACACGACCATCACCGTCGCCACGATCACCATCAGCGCCGAGTTGCGCATCCACGACATCCCACCCCACTGGAAGAACTGGGCGAGCGTCTCGATGTCGCTGGTCACGCGCGCGACGAGAGCTCCCCGGCGCTCCTCGGAGTGGTCGGCGAGGCTCAGGCCGTGGATGTGGGCGATCAGTCGCTCGCGCAGGTCCTGCAGCGCCTGCTCGCTGCGCACCCCGAGCCGGTACTGGGCCTGGCGGAACGCGACGGCGGCGATCACCACCGCGATCGCCCCCAGCACGCACAGCTGCGCGACGAGCCCGACGTCGACCGCGTCGGCGCCGTCGCCGTCGGCACCCGCGATCCCCCGGTCGATCGCCTGCTGGATGAGGATCGGCACCACGACGCGCCCGGCCGAGCCGACGGCCGCGAGCGCGAACGTGATCCACAGACCGTGGCGCAGGACGGGGGCCGCGCGCAGCCCGCGCCGGATCGTGGTCGTCGCCGACTCCTCGACGTCGAGGCTCGACGACATCGCCGCCTCGGTCACCGCGCCGCGCTCCGGTCGGTCTCGAACGCGCGCACCAGATCGCGGTACCCGGGCTGGTCGGCGAGCAACCGGTCGTGGGGACCGTGCCCCGCGACCCTCCCCGCCCGCACGTAGACGACGTCGTCGGCGAGCGCGATGGTCGACGGCCTCGACGCGATCAGCAGCACGGTCGCGTCGAGGGCCGCCCGCAGCCGCTCGAGGACGACGGCCTCCGTCGCCGGGTCGAGCGCCGAGGTGGTGTCGTCGAGCACCAGGATCCGCGGCGAGCGGACCAGGGCGCGCGCCAGCGCCACCCGCTGGCGCTGCCCGCCGCTGAGGCTCACGCCACGCTCGCCCACGACCGTGTCGAGCCGGCCCGGGAGACCGGCGACGAACTCGTCGGCCGCGGCGACGTGGAGCGCCGCCCACACCTGGTCGTCGTCGACGTCACCGCCGAACGCGACGTTGTCGCGCACCGTGCCCGACACGAGGAACGCCTCCTGCAGGACGATCGCGCGCGGGCCGGCGGCGAGCGCGACCGAGCCGGTCGTCGGGGCGGTCAGCCCCAGCACGACGTCGGCGAGGGTCGACTTCCCCGCACCGGTCGCGCCGACCACGGCGGTGATCGTGCCGAGCGCCAGCTCGAGGTCGACGTCGACGAGCGTCGGCTCGTCGTCGCCCTCGTGGGAGAAGCCCACCCCGCGGAGCGCGATCCCGACGCCCTCGGGAGGTCGTCGGATCGAGGCGGCGGGGTCGTCGAGCACGTCCTCGCGCACGATCGCCTGGATCCTCGTCCAGGCGGCCATCGAGCGCGGCAGCTCGGAGAGGGCGTACCCGATCAGCCGCAGCGGGAGGACGAGCAGGGTGAACAGGAAGATGACGCTGGAGAAGTCACCGACCGTGATGTCGCCCGACTCGACGCGCGCGGCGCCGAGCAGGACGAGGCCGATGTTCGCGAGCGCCGGGATCATGTCCGTGAGGGCCTCGAACCAGCTCCGCCGCACCACGGCCTCGACGCGCGAGGCGCGCACCCGGTCGGCGAGGGAGGCGAGGCGGCGCGTCTCGCGATCCGCCGCGCCGTACGACTTGACGAGCTGCACCCCCTCGAAGCTCTCGTGGACCGCCGCCGAGAAGTCGCCGAGCTGCTCCTGGGCGCGGGCGTAGTAGCCCGTGACGGAGCGCTCGTAGACCACGTTGGTCACCACGACGAGGGGGAACACGACGACGGCCACCGCACCGAGCCAGACGTCGATCGCGAACAGCCAGACCGTCGAGACCGCGATCATCACGAGGGTGCTCGTGGCGAACGGGATGGGCGCGATCACGCTGACGGTCGTCTCGGTGTCGACGCCCGCCCGGGCGACCAGGTCGCCGTCGGCGTGGCGGCGGTGCCAGGACACCGGCTGGCGGATCAGCCGGTCGAGGACCTGATCGGTGTAGCTCTGCGCGACCCTCCACATGCCGGTCGAGGCGAACGCCCGTCGGAAGACCACCCCGACCGCGCGCACGATCCCGATCCCCACGATCAGGGCGACCCCGGTGATCACCGTCGCGGTGGCCACCTCGCCGTCGGCGAAGCGGGCGAGCACCACCTCGTCGATCACCCAACGGAGCGCGAAGCTCGATGCGACGGTGCCGACGGCGAACACCGCCGCCCCGGCGAAGGACAGCGCGAACGAGCGCGGGTGCAGCGTCAGCATCGACCGGATCAGGGCGAGGTCGGCGCGCACCCGCCCGAAGCGGGTCCGGCGCGAGCGACGTCGGGGCCCGGAGGAGGGCGCGGGGGCGTCGTCGACCGTCACGGCGCGTTTCTACCAGCGGGCACGTGCCGTAGCGTCGGGAGTCGTGGTGACTCCTGCCGACGCCCAGCGCGAACCCGGTGCGCCGCGCTTCGGTGACGACGAACCCACCGACGAGCGCACGCCCGAGGGCTCGCGCCGCGCCGGCTCCCTCGTCGCCCGGGTCGCGCTGGTCGTCGGATCCATCGGGTTCGCCGCGTTCTGGATCTGGGCGCTGTTCTTCATCGACAAGACGGCGGTCAACAAGATCGAGGATCGCGCCTGGGCGGCGCGCGCCGAGGAGATCTGCGCACCGGTCGAGGTCGAGCTCCGCCGCCTCGAGCTGCAGGCCTCCCCCGACATCGGCGTCCGCGCCGACCTCGTCGTGCGCTCGACCGACCTGCTCTCGGGGATGCTCGACGACATCACCGCCGTCACCCCGGCCGACGACAAGGGCCGTGCGATCGTGCCGGACTGGATCGCCGACTACCGCACCCTGCTGCGTGACCGCTACGACTACGCGGATCGCCTCCGTGCGGGTCGCGACGGCCCGTTCACCGAGACGGCGGTGCAGGGCGTGCCGATCACCGAGCGCATCGAGACCTTCGCGGGCGACAACGAGATGCCGAGTTGCGCGCCGCCCCGCTCCGGCGTCGTGTAGGTGACCCGGGTGCCGCTCGACGATCCCGGTGCGACGTCGGGCACCGCCGACCCCGACGAGCTCGTGCGACGGGCGCAGGCGGTGGCCGACGACCTCCTGGCCCCGGCGGCCCAGGTCGTCGACCGCTCCACGAGCGTCCCGGCGTCCCACCTCGACGCGCTCTCCGACGCCGGGCTGTTCGGCGTGGCGGGCCCACGCTCGGCCGGCGGATCCGCGCTCGACGGCGACCGCCTGCGTCGGACGTTCGCCGCGCTGGCCGGCGGATGCGGGGCGACCTTCTTCGTGTGGGCCCAGCACCACGGCGTCGTCGGGCTGCTCGCCGCCGGCGAGCGCGACGACCTGCGCGAGCGTTGGCTGGCTCCGATGTGCGCCGGTGAGGTGCGGGCGGGGACGGCCTTCGCCCACCTCCGCCGACCCGGTCCCCCGATGATCACCGCCCACCGCGAGCCCCGTGGGTGGCGCATCGAGGGACGGGCGCCGTGGACGACCTCGTGGGGGATCGCGGACGTGTTCACCGTCGCGGCCGAGACCGACGACGGCCGGGTGGTGTGGGCGCTCGTCGAGGGTCCGACGTCGACGTCGACGACCGTGCCGTCGATCCACGCCGAACCGCTCGCGCTCCCGGTCCTCGCCGCGACGCGGACCGCCGCGCTGCGCTTCGACCGGCTCCACGTCGGCGACGCCGACGTGGTCTCGATCGGTGTCGCCGATCGATGGCGAGCGGCGGACCGGGTGCGCTCCGCCCGCGGCTCACCCGCGGCGCTCGGCGTGGCCCACCGGGCGATCGCCGGGATCGACGGCTCCGACGCGGGCGCGCGGGCCGCCGTCTCGGGCCTGCGCCGAGATCTCGCCGCGGCGTGGGAGACCGACGAGGCGCTCGCACGCGCGCTCGAACCGGCGGCGAGCGACACCGACGACGTCCGCCGCGCCGACGTCGTCGACCGGGCGTCCGAGCACCGGGCGTCGAACCTCGACCTCGCCCGGCGGGCCACGACGGCGGCGCTCGCCGCCGCCGGCGGTCGTGCGATGGAGCTGTCGCACCCGGCCCAGCGCCTCGCCAGGGAGGCCGCGTTCTACGTCGTGCAGGCCCAGACCGCCGACGGCCGCGCCGCGACCCTGGCCGCGCAGTCGTCGTCGGCCGGGGGGACCGGGCTCCCCGCCCGGGTCGGTGCGGTCGACGGGACCGGGCGGGCCGCGGCTCAGAGCTGACGGATCACGCGCGCCGGGACTCCCGCGGCGATGCAGTGGTCGGGCAGGAACCCGCGCACCACGCTGTTCGCCCCGACCACGACGTGGCGCCCGATCCGCGAACCGGGCAGCACCACGGTCCCGTGGCCGAGCCACGAGCCGTCGCCGACGGACACCGGCCGCTCGGGCATGGCCTGGCGCGAGATCGGCAGATCGCGGTCCTCGTAGCCGTGGTTCTGGTCGGTGATGTAGACGTGGTGACCGGTCCACACGTCGTCGCCGATGCGGATCTCGAGGTGCCCGACGATCGCGCTCCCCTTGCCGAACAGGCACCGGTCCCCGATCTCGACGACCGGGTCGGTCACCATCCGCTGGCCCTCGCCCATCCCGGCGGACAGGGTCATCCCGGGGCCGAAGACGGTGTCGCGGCCGATGCGCACGTAGCGCTCGTTGAGCAGAGCGGTCGGGGGGAAGCAGATGACGCTGCCCGCGCCGAACCGGCCGAAGCGGTCGCCCCGGCGCGTCCCGGATCGGATCGCCGCCACCTCGCAGGCGGCGTCCCACCCGCGGTGGACGAGCTCGCCGGCGACCCCGCGCAGCGCCGCGCCGAGCCGCCGACCGCCACCTGGAGCCGGGCCGTGCGAGGTGGGCTCGGGGCGCGATCCTCGTCCGTGCACCACGCAACGGTACGGCACGCAGCGCGTCTCGTCGCACCGGTGGTCGGCGGGTAGGTTCGATCCGCATGCTGTGGGCAGCGCGGTTCGGACCCCTCGCGCTCGCGGTGGTCGTGATCGCGACGATCGCGAGCGGGTCGGCCACCCCCGCCCGCGCCGAGCCGATCTCCGACGCGGCGCGCGAGCTCGTCGAGCGCCACGCCCCGATCGTGCGCGTCGCACCCCAGCGCTCCGAGTGCGACCCCGAGGGCGAACCGTTCGCGCCGATGTCGGTCGACCTGGTCCTGGGCAACGACGACGTCACCCTGCGCCAGGCCGGAGCCGGCGACCCGGTCGTCACCCGCGCTCCGACCGCACGGGACCTGCGCGGGCGTGGCGCGGGGTTCTTCCTCGACTTCAACGGGATCGCGGTCGAGCTCGGGTGCGTCTACGAGCGCGACTACCGCGAGTACTCGCGCGGGCGGCCCGCCGTCGTGTACGCCCACGTCGTGGCCCAGGACGACGCTCCCGGCCTCCTCGCCGTCCAGTACTGGCTGTACTGGTACTACAACGACTGGAACAACAAGCACGAGAGCGACTGGGAGTTCATCCAGCTGCTGTTCGAGGCGTCCTCGGTCGACGAGGCGCTGGACGCGGCACCGGTGGAGGTCGGCTACGCGCAGCACGAGGGAGGTGAGCGGACGTCGTGGGGCGGCGACGAGCTCGAGCTCGACGGCGACCACCCGGTCGTCTACCCCTCCCGGGGTTCCCACGCCAGCTACTTCGAGCGCGCCCTGTTCCTCGGTCGGCGTGGCAACGAGGGCATCGGGTGCGACACGACGACCGACAACGTGCGCGAGATCCGCCCGGAGGTGGTGCTGCTGCCCGACTCCGCCGACGACGGCCCAGCGGAGCTGGCGTGGCTCGACTTCGAGGGACGCTGGGGCGAGCGCGGCAGCGGGCCCTTCGACGGTCCGACCGGGCCGACGACCAAGCCGCGGTGGGATCGCCCCATCGAGTGGCACGACGGCTTGCGCTCCGCGTCCGCGCAGGTCCCGGGCGGGGAGGAGGCGAACTCGACGGTCCTCACCTCGTTCTGCTCGGTCGTCGAGTTCGCGTCGAACCAGTGGCGCTCCGCCCAGGTGTCGCCGCTGCGGTCGCTGGTGATCGGCGCTCTGGCGCTGCTCGTCGTGCGCGGCCTCGTCGGTCGCACGGAGTGGACGGCCGTCTCGCCGACGCCGCTGCGCGAGCGCCGCCGAGTCGGCCAGAAGCTGCGTGCGGCGGTCACCTGCTACGTCAGCTCGAGGGGAGCGCTGCTCGGGATCGCCGTGCTCTACGTCCCCTTGGCGCTGGTCGTCGCCGTCGTCGGGTGGGTCGGGTCGTTCACCGCCGCCCAGACCGTCGCGGCGCTGCTGACGTCGGTGATGTTCCTGGTGGTCAGCGTCCTCGTGTCGGCGTACTGGCACCTCGAGAGCCGCGACGAGGAGCGCACGCTGCGCGCCGCGGTCGACCTCGCCCTGCATCGCGGCGGCGCGATCGTGCTCTCCCTCGGCCTCGCCCTCGCCGTGGTCGCGATCCTGGCCCTGACCGTCGTGGGCATCCCCCTCGCCATCCGCCAGATCGTCCGGTACCAGTTCGTCATCCCGGTCGCGACGACCGAGGGGCTGAGCGGCCGTGACGCGCTGCGCCGCAGCGGGGCGCTGGTGCAGGGGAGGTGGTGGAACACCGGCGCCACCCTGCTCGTGCTCGTCGCCCTCGCCGCGCTGCTCAACAGCGCGCTCCAGCTCGGGCTGCTCGTCCTCCTCGACGGCGTCCCGCTGTGGAGCTACGTCGCGATCACCTTCCTCGCGACCGGGTTGTTCGTCCCGATGGTCGCCACCGCCCCCGCCCTGCTGTACGGCGACGCCGCCGCGATCGACGACGAGGCCCGGCGCCGTTCCCACGGCGAGGCGATGGTCGCGCCGGTAGCGTCGCCGTCGTGACGGGCACCGATCTCGGCGGCATCGACCGCGGCGCGAGCCGTGAGTTCCGGGGCATCCGGTTCGCGACGGCCGAGCGCTTCGAGCCCCCCGTCGACGTCGAGGCGGTCGTCTCGGTCGACGACGGGACGCGCTTCGGGCCGCAGGCCCCCCAGGTGGCCGGCGCGCTGGAGCGGATGCTCGGATCCTCCGAGCTCGCCGCGAGCGAGGACTGCCTCTTCCTCAACGTGTTCACCCCGGCGTGCGACGGGGCGCGCCGGCCGGTGATGGTGTGGATCCACGGAGGGGCCTTCGTCACCGGGACCGCCGCGATCCCCTGGTACGACGGTGCTCCCCTCGCCGAGCGCGGCGACATCGTCGTCGTCACCGTCAACTACCGCCTCGGCGCCCTCGGCTTCCTCGGGTCGCGGAACCTCGGCACCCTCGACCAGATCTCGGCGCTGCGGTGGGTGCGCCGCCACGTCACCGACTTCGGCGGCGATCCGGATCGGGTGACCGTGGTCGGCGAGTCGGCCGGGGGGTCGGCCGCCCTCTCGCTGCTCGCGGCGCCCACCGCCGACGATCTGGTCCACGCGGTCTGGGCGATGAGCCCGTCGATCCTCCAGCTCCGCACCCGCGAGCAGGGCGAGCGCCTCGAGCGGTCGTTCCTCGACCTGCTCGGCGGCGACGATCCGCGCACGGCGACCGTCGAGGCGATCCTCGACGCCCAGCTGCGGTTCCCGATGGCGACCGCCGGGATGCGGAACTTCGCCCCGACCGAGGGGACCGATGCCCTCCCCGACCCGGTCCTCGAGCGCGCCGGCGGTGACCAGCGGCCCCTGGTGATCGGCACCAACCGCGACGAGATGCTCCTGTTCACCGCCTTCGACCCGACGCGCGCCGGATGGGGCGACAGCGACGTCGAGCGCGAGTTCGCGGCGCGGCTCGGCGAACGGGCGGCGGTGGCGATCGAGACCTACCGGCGCCGCCGCCCGGGCGAGAGCGCGAGCGGGTTGGTGTCGGCGATGCAGACCGACGAGGTGTTCCGCCGCCCGGCGCAGCGCATCGGCGAGGCGCGGGCGCGATCGGGCGTCGCGACGTGGATGTACCTGTTCGATCAGGTCTCCACCGCGTTCGGCGGGATCCTCGGCGCCTGCCACGGCCTCGACATCCCGTACGCGTTCGACACGCTGTCGTCGCAGGGGGCCGAGACGCTCACCGGAGCCGACGCGCGCCGCCAGGAGGTCGCCGACGACTTCGCGGGCTCCGTGGTCGCCTTCGTCCGCGACGCCGACCCCGGTTGGGCGGCGTTCGATCTCGACCGACGCGCGACTCGTCGGATCGGGCCGGATCCGGAGGTCGTCGACGATCCCGAGCCCGAGCTCCGCCGGCTTTGGGACTGATCGGCCGCTCGGGGCGCACCATCGGAGCGGTTCGACGAGGGCGTCGGACGAGGCTCGGGTTTGGAACGCACCCGCAGGGGCCACCGTGGGGTGACCGCACCCGACTCCACGAGGAACCCCCCACATGCGCCGAACCACCATCGCTCTCTCCGCCATCGCCGCCACCGTCGCCCCGGTGGTCTCGCTCACCTCGAGCTCGGTCGGCGCCGCTCCCCCGTTCCCGCAGACCGTCGAGCTGACGACCGATGCGAGCGAACCGACCGGCTTCCAGGCCGAGGGGATCGCAGCGCGGGGACGGACCGCCTACGCGGGCTCGCTCACGACCGGGGAGATCGTCACGGTCGACCTGATCACCGGGGAGCAGACGTCGCTCGTCGCAGGTGACGACGCCCCGGGTGCACCGGCGGTGGGCCTCGCGCTCGATGGCGACCGGTTGTACGTCGCCGGCGGCCCGAGCGGTGAGCTGCGGGTCTACGACACGTCGAACGGGGACGAGATCGCCACGCTGAGCCTCTCCGACGGGCCCGGCACCTTCGTGAACGACGTCACGGTGACCCCCGACGCCGTCTACGCCACCGACTCGTTCCGCTCGGTGGTCTACCGCGTCCCCCTCGGCGCCGACGGATCGCTCGGTGATCCGCAGGCGCTCGAGCTGACCGGCGACTTCGAGCTGGCGGACGGCTTCAACGCCAACGGGATCGTCTCGACCGGCGGAGGCCGCGCCACCCGGCTCGTGATCGCCCAGAGCACCGATCCCGTCGACGGGTCGGGGAGCGCGCTCTACGTCGTCGACCCCTCCCCCGAGGACGGCACGGCCGAGGCGACGCGCATCGAGCTCGACGGCGACGTCTCGAGCGCGGACGGCCTGCTGCTGCGCGGACGCACGCTGTACGTGGTCGAGAACGTCCTCGACCGCATCGCGGTGGTGAAGCTCGCGGGCGACCTGACGTCGGGGACGGTGACCGACCGCATCACGGACGACGACGCGGCGACGCCGACCACGGCGGCGTTCGCCCTCGGGTCGCTCTACGCGGTCAACGCCCGCTTCGCCGACCAGCGGATGGGCGCCGACCCGGCGACCCTCGACTTCGAGCTGATCCGCTTCGACGGCCGCTGAGGGCGGATCCGGCGGGCGGCCGGACGACGGCCGTCCCGGCGACCACGCGAGCCGCTCGCCGGCGCGCCGTCAGCGGAACGAGGGCTCGCGCTTCTCGGCGAACGCGGCGATCGCCTCGCGGTGCTCGCTGGTCTCGTACGCCTCGTGGAGGGCCTCGATCTCCCGCCGCTGCACGAGCGCGAGGTCGGTCTCGCTCGAGTTCTGCGTGAGCAGGCGCTTGGTGAGGCGCAGCGACGGCGGGGCGTTCGTCGCGTACGTCTGCGCGCGCTCGATCGCGGCGGCCACCACGTCATCCGCGATCTCGTCGACGAGCCCGATCTGGAGCGCCTCGTCACCGAGCACCGTCCGACCCGACAGCGAGAGGTCCGACGCCCTCCCCCACCCGCACCGCTGCACGAGGAAGTGGGACGAGGCGAGCTCGGGGACCAGCCCCATCTTCACGAAGCGCACCGACAGCTTCGCCTCCGGAGCCGCGACGAGGAAGTCCATCGGCAGGGTCAGCGTGAGCCCGACGCCGATCGCGGCTCCGTTGATCGCGGCGACGACCGGCTTCGACGACCGGATCAGCGCGACCCAGTCGCCGCGTGCCTCGTCCGCCCGCCGACCGTCGGCGTCGACGGCACCCTCGGCGCGCGCGGCGAACACCTCACCGATGTCGGCACCCGCGCAGAAGCCGCGACCGGATCCGGTGACGACGAACGCGCCGACGGAGCCGTCGTCGTTGCCCGCGGTGATCGCCGCGAACAGCTCGGCGTGCATCCGCGGCGTCCAGGCGTTCAGCTTGTCGGGACGGTGCAGGCGCACGATCCTCACCGGTCCTCGGTCCTCGATCTCGATCTGCTCCACGCTGCGCGGTCCCTTCCCGCCGGGCTCGGGCCCGGCACGCCACCGCCGGCGATCCCGGTGATGCCGGCGGCGCACCGAGCTTGCCACGGCTCGTCCCCGAGGTCGCAGCCCGAGGGCGGCCGGGGACGGGTGACCGCACGGCGGGCTGCCATGATGCCGTCGTGGACGTCACCCCCTTCGGGTCGATCCTCGACGTCGACGGCGTCGGGGTGGGCCATCACCAGCGGACCGGGCGCGGGTGGCAGTCGGGGACGACGGTCGTCACCGTCGCCGCGGGGGCCACCCCGGGGGTCAACGTGCGCGGTGGGGGCCCCGGCACCCGCGAGACCGACGCGCTGCGCCCCGAGAACCTGGTCCGCACGATCCACGCGATCACCCTCACCGGAGGGAGCGCGTACGGCCTCGCGTCCGCGGACGGCGTGGTGGCCGTGCTCGAGGAGCGCGGCCTCGGGTTCCCGATCCGCGACCACGTCGTCCCCGTGGTGCCGGCGGCGGTCATCTTCGACCTCGGCCGGGGTGGGTCGTTCGCGAACCGGCCGGACCGCGACTTCGGGGCGCGGGCGGCGCGCGCTGCGCTCTCCGCCCGCTCGACGCCGCGCTGGGGCGCCGTCGGAGCCGGGACGGGCGCGCGCGCCGGCGGTCTCCAGGGTGGTGTCGGCACCGCCTCGACGATCGTCGACACCGCCGTCGGGCCGATCACGGTGGGGGCCGTCGCGGTCGTCAACGCGAACGGTTCGGTGATCGACCCGCGGATCGGCCTGCCGTGGGAGATCGGTCCGGCGACGACCCGGGAGGTCTCGGCCGCCGAGCTCGACGCGGTGCGGACGGCGCTCGGCGCCGAGCGCGGCGCGGAGCTGAACACCACCATCGGTGTCGTCGCCACCTCGGCGGCGCTCGACAAGGCGGAGTGCTCCAAGGTCGCCGCCGTCGCCCACGACGGGCTCGCCCGCGCCGTGCGCCCGGCCCACGCGATGACGGACGGCGACACGGTGTTCACCGTGGCGACCGGGGAGACCGCTGTCCCCGCGGGCCACCGCGAACGGGTGGTCGCGCTGAACCTGCTGCTGGTGGCAGCGGCGGACACCTTCGCCCTCGCGTGCACCCACGCCGTCGTCGCGGCGACGACGGTCGGGGACGCGCCGGCGCACGCCGACCTCGTGCCGGATGCGTTGCGCATCCGGACCGCGTGACACGGTGACCGACCGATGGAGATCTTCGCCACCCCCGACGAGATGCGGACGTGGAGCCGGTCCCGACGTCGAGACGGCCGCACGATCGGCCTCGTCCCCACGATGGGCGCGCTGCACCGCGGTCACCTCGAGCTGATCGTCGATGCGGCGCGCCGCTGCGACGACGTGGTGGTCTCGGTCTTCGTCAACCCGCTGCAGTTCGACCGCCCGACCGACTTCGACAGCTACCCGCGCCCGATCGACGATGACGTCGACGTGTGCGCCCGGCACGGGGTGGCCGCCGTCTACGCGCCGACCGCCGCCGCGATGTACCCGCCCGAGTTCGAGACCTCGGTCACGCCGGGCGCGCTCGCCGAGGTGATGGAGGGCCCGATGCGGCCCGGCCACTTCGACGGCGTCGCCACCGTCGTCACCAAGCTGTTCGGAGCGGTGGACAGCGACGTGGCCGTCTTCGGGCAGAAGGACTACCAGCAGCTCGCGATCATCCGCCGCATGGCAGCCGATCTCGACACCGGGATCGAGATCGTCGGCCACCCCGTCGTGCGCGAGGACGACGGGGTCGCGCTCTCCAGCCGCAACGTCCGGCTCTCCCCGATCCAGAGGGCCGCCGCGGTCTGCGTGCCGCGCTCGCTCGACGCGGCGTGCGCGCTCGCTCGCTCGGGGGAGGCGACCACCACCGAGGTCATCGCCGCCGCCGCCGGGGTCGTCGCCCGCGAGCCCGAGGCGTCGCTCGAGTACACCGAGGTGTTCGACGCGAGCTCGCTGCGGGCCGTGGAGGACCTCACCTCGCTCGAGCGCTCACCGGGCCTCGTGCGGATCGCCACCGCCGTGTGGTTCGGCGAGGTGCGGCTGATCGACAACCGCGACCTGTTCGACGACTGACCCGAGGTCGTCGAAGACGTCGGGGTTCTGCTCGATGATGCGGTCGCGGATGCCGGTCAGGAGCAGGATCATCACGATCCCGTTGAACAGGGCGTGAGCGACCATCGTCGGGCCGATCCGCCGCAGGAGGTAGGCGGCGCCGCCGAAGGAGGTGCCCACCGCCGACAGCACGATCGCGAGGCCGATGTTCCCCGCTCCGCGGACGGGATCGACGTGGGCCACCCCGAAGAGGATGCCCTGGAGCCCGATCGCGGGGAGCGCCGGCAGCTTCGACAGCAGCGAGCGCATCACCAACCCGCGGAACACCAGCTCCTCCACGATCGGGGCGGCGACCACGGCGGTGATCACGATCGCGACGGTGTAGGTCCGATCGACGTCGAACGACGCGATGTCGTCGGTGTTGTTCGCGAGCGGGACTCCTGCGAACAGCACGATCGCTCCGACGACCACCTGGATCGCGACGGTCGCGAACCACACCACCGGACCCCACCCGATGTCGGACCACCGTGGGACGACCCCCACGTCACGCCATCGACGACCCGTCCCCCACCGGCGCGACGCGTACCACCACCACATCAGCGAGGGTCCGTACCCGGCCACTGCGAGCAGCGCCACGTAGACGACCACCGGCCATCCCCGGTCGACGAGGAGGTCGAGCACCACCTTCGACCCGAGGAGCGAGACGACGAGCACCACCAGCGCCCCGGCGCCGGCCGCGAGCGGGAGCGTCGGGTGCGGTGCTCGCTCGGCGCGTGCGATCGGAACGGCGTGGCGCGACCAGTCGACCTCACCCGGCGGGGTGGTCGGCGGTCCCCACGGGGAGCGGGGTGGGGGTGCCGTCTCCATCGCAGAGCGCAGGATACGGTCGCAGCACGGCTCGCGGGCCTCGCCCCGACGGGTCAGCGGTGCAGCGAGGTGTCGCCGATCGTCGCCCGGTAGCGGATCGTGTGCACGCTGTCCCCCGACAGGATCGCGCCGCGCCCGAGCGTCCGACCGCCCTCCCAGTTGGACAGCCCGAGCTCGGGCCGGTGCAGCGCGTACTGACCGTCGACCCACCGGGTGAAGCCGTCGCCGACGAAGGGCGCGTCGACGTCCGCGTAGAACCTGGCGTGCTCGTCGGGGTCGGCGCTGATCAGCGACGCGACGAAGCGGGGGCTGTGGCGGTTGAACGCGAGCACCGCGCCGTCGACGTCGTCGACGACCACGAGCGTCATCTCCGGTGAGCCCTCCCACTCCCACTCGACCCCGAGGTCGCCGGCGTCGAGGCGCGTCGCGCGCGGCTCGTCGACCGGGCCCCCCGCACGGGCGACCGGGACCGTCTCGGTGAACATCGCGGCGGGGACGTACCCCTCCGATCCGCGCACGACGTGGAGCCGCCCGTTCGTCCCGCGCCGCTGCGCCGCCCGCTCGAGGCCGGCGAGCACGAACGGCGCCAACTCCTCGGCTCGCGACCGGGTCACCGCCGTGACGTTCACCGTGTTGCACACCTTGCGATCCAACGAGTGGGTGATCGCGTCCCGCAGAGCGGCGCCGTCGGCCCCCTCCCCCGCGACGATCCAGGCTCCGCCGGTCCCGTGGGACGAGACGGGGATCCCGGCCTGGGACGCGACCGCTCCGAGCTGGGCGACCGCCACCCCCGACCCTCGGGCGACGGCGAGCGCGAGTCGGCGGTCGCTGAACAGGGCGTGGCCGGCGCTGCGACTCGGCGAGTCGACGAGGCGGACCGCTCCGACGGGCAGCCCCGACTCGGCGAGCGCCGGAACCAGCGCGTGCTCGGAGATGGCTCGGGCGGTCGCGAGCGCGTCGGAACCGATGCGGAACACGACAGTGTTGCCGCTGCGCAGAACGCCGCAGGCGTCGGCGAACACGTTCGGGCGGCCCTCGAACACGAACGCGACGACCCCCAGCGGAGCCCGCCGGGCCTCGATGCCCCATCCTCGGTGGTCGAGGGTCTCGACGACGGCGTCGCGCCGCGACGGGGCCCGCTCCCACCCCGCCAGCCCCTCGACCATCGCGGCGCGCATCGACCCCGTGAGCTCGAGGCGCGTCGTCGACCGACCGCGGCCCCGGGCCGCCTCCACGTCGGCGGCGTTCGCCGCGGCGATCGGTGCGAAGGTCGCGTCGTCGCCCAGGCGGGACGCGAAGGCGGCGAAGAACGCGGTGATCTGGTCGTCGTCGCAGCGGGCGAGCTGCGCGAAGGCGTCGACGGCGTCCGTCACCGCCTCCTCGACGAGGCGGTGCTCGGCGGACGGCACGTGGAGCAGGTCGCCGGTGGCCTGGACGACGACCAGCCGATCACCCGGCTCGAACGCGTCCGCGATCTCGGCGGGGACGTGGGTCACCCGGTCGCCCCCGAACACGACGACCTGACCCTCCACGAGGCGCTCCAGCGGCAACATGCGCCGAAGCGTAGGGGGATTTGCCAGACTGGCCCCGATGAGTGACGACCGCCTGTACTTCCGCCAGCTGCTCTCGGGGAAGGACTTCGCCGAGGGCGACGTGCTCGCGCAGCAGATGGTCAACTTCGTCTACGCGATCGGCGACCGCTCGACCGGCGAGTGCGTCCTGGTCGACCCGGCGTACGCCGTCTCCGAGCTCGTCGACCTCGTCGAGGCCGACGACATGTCCGTCACCGGGGTGCTGGCCACCCACTACCACCCCGATCACGTCGGCGGGTCGATGATGGGCCACTCGATCGACGGGATCGCCGCGCTGCTCGACCGCGTCGACTGCCCGATCCACGTCCAGACCGACGAGACCGAGTGGGTCGCGCGCACCACCGGCGTCACGGACGAGCACCTGGTGGCTCACGACTCGGGTGACGTCTTGTCGATCGGCGCGGTCGACATCACCCTGCTGCACACCCCGGGCCACACCCCCGGGAGCCAGTGCTTCCTGGTCGAGGGTCGCCTCGTCGCCGGCGACACCCTGTTCCTGGAGGGCTGCGGGCGCACCGATCTGCCGGGCGCCGATCCGGCGAAGATGGTCCAGAGCCTGCGGCTCCTCGGGCGGGTGCCCGACGACACGATCCTCTTCCCCGGTCACCGCTACTCGGCACGCTCCAGCGCCACGATGGAACAGGTCAAGGAGATGAACTTCGTGTTCGATCAGCTCTGAGGACGGTGGCGGCGGGCCGTGACGGCGTCGACCGGCCTCAGCAGTCCTCCTTGGCCGGGATCGTGATCTCGAGCCCCACCGGGAACGAGGTGAGGAAGTCGACCGACGGGTTCGCCGCCTGCAGGCGGTCGAAGCTGACGCCGAACTTCTGGGCCACCGAGTTCGGGAAGTCGCCCGAGGCCACCGTGTAGGAGCCCTCCGAGCAGTTGTCGCCCGGGGACGGGACCGTCTCGCCGGTCTCCTCGGCGTCGGAGCCCGACGACGAGCCGTCCGCGGACCCTCCGTCGGACGACCCGGACGAGGAGCCGTCCGCGGACCCTCCTTCGGACGACCCCGACGAGCTGGCGTCGGACGACCCCGACGAACCGCCCCCGGGGATCTTGATGACCATCCCGATGTTGAACGTGGTCGCGAAGTCGGTGCCGGGGTTCGCGTCCTGGAGCTGCTGGAACGTGATGCCGAACTTGTTCGCGACGGCGTTCGGGATGTCGCCGGCCTTGACGACGTAGTCCGACGTCGATCCGGCCGGCTCCGGATCGTCCTCCTGGGTCGCCGTGTCGACGGGGGCGGGGGGCTCGGTCGTCTCCGGGGCGATCGTCTGGTAGTTCGTCTGCCCCGTGTCGAGGGGGACGATCGTCCCCTCCGACGCTTCGGAGTCGCTCGCGCCGCACCCCGCCAGCAGCAGGCAGGCGACCGCGAGCGGCCCGACGAGCGCGCCCCGCCGTGTTGTCGTCCTCGTCGTCATGATCCGCGATCCTAGGCCGTGGTCGGCTAGGCCAACGGGCGCGCCGTCGGGGGGATCGGCACCGGGAGCCGGGTCTCGCCCATCAGGTACTCGTCGACACCGGCCGCGGCCGCCCGGCCCTCCGCGATCGCCCACACGATCAGGCTCTGGCCGCGACCCATGTCGCCGGCGACGAACACCCCGGGCCGGTTGGTCATGTACCGCTCGTCGCGCGCCACGTTCCCACGCTCGTCGTAGACCAGGTCCATCTCGTCGAGCCAGGAACCCTTCTCCGGGCCGACGAAGCCGAGCGCGAGGAACACGAAGTCGGCCGGGATCTCGCGATCGGAGCCCTCCACCTTCGCGAACCGGCCGTCGACCATCTCGACCTCGTGGAGGCGCAGCGCCGCCACCCGGCCGCTGCCGTCGTCCACGAACTCCTCGGTGTTCACGCTGTACAGGCGCTCACCGCCCTCCTCGTGGGCGGAGGTCACCTTGTACACCATCGCGAACTGGGGCCACGGGTTGCGCTCGGCGGCACGCTCCTCGGGCGGACGCGGCATGATCTCGAGCTGCGTCACCGATGCGGCGCCCTGGCGGTGCGCGGTGCCGAGGCAATCGGCACCGGTGTCGCCGCCGCCGATGATCACGACGTGCTTGCCGCCGACGTCGATCGGCGAGCGGTCGATGTCGCCGAGCTGCACGCGGTTCGACGGGGGCAGGTACTCCATCGCCTGGTGGATCCCGTCGAGCTCGCGCCCCGGGATCGGGAGGTCGCGCCACTGGGTCGAACCGCAGGCGAGGACGACCGCGTCGTGGGACGCGCGCAGCACCTCCATGTCGACCGACTCCCCGACGCCGGCGTTCACGCGGAACTCGGTCCCCTCGGCCTCCATCTGCTCGAGGCGGCGGTCGATGTGCCGCTTCTCCATCTTGAACTCGGGGATCCCGTAGCGCAGCAGGCCGCCGATGCGGTCCGCCCGCTCGAGGACGACGACGTCGTGGCCGGCGCGGGTCAGCTGCTGGGCGGCGGCGAGTCCCGCCGGCCCCGATCCGATGACGGCGATCTTCTTCCCGGTGCGCACCGTGGGCACGTGGGGGACGACCCACCCCTCCGCGAACGCCCGGTCGATGATCTCGACCTCGATCTGCTTGATCGCGACCGGGCTCTGGTTGATCCCGAGCACGCACGCCGACTCGCACGGAGCCGGGCACAGCCGGCCGGTGAACTCCGGGAAGTTGTTCGTCGCGTGGAGGCGCTCGATGGCGTCGCGCCACTGGTCGCGGTAGACGAGGTCGTTCCAGTCGGGGATCAGGTTGCCCAGCGGGCAGCCGTTGTTGCAGAACGGGATGCCGCAGTCCATGCACCGCGCCGCCTGCTCGTTGAGCGCCTCGGCGGGGAACGGCTCGTAGACCTCCTTCCAGTCCTTGATCCGGACCGGGACCGGTCGGTGCTGCGGTGTGGACCGTCCGTAGTCCAGGAACCCGGTCGGCTTACCCATGTCGGACCTCCTCGTCGTCGCGGCGTGCGTGCGCCATCGGCACGCTCACGCGCGCGCCGCTTCCATGATCTTCTCCACCGTCTGCTCCTCGTCGAGCCCGGCGTTCTCGCTCTCGGCGATCACGGTCAGGACCCGCTTGTAGTCGATCGGCATCACCTTGCGGAACCTCGACACCTCGACCGCCCACGAGTTGAGCATCGACGCCGCCACCGTCGAGCCGGTCAGGTCGCGGTGGCGGACCACCGTCTCGTGGAGGAACGCCCGGTCGTCACCGTCGAGCTCCTCGACGCGCACCATCTCGTGGTTCACGCGCTCGGCGAAGTCGCCGATCGCGTCGTGGACGAACGCGATCCCCCCCGACATCCCGGCACCGAAGTTGCGCCCGGTCGCGCCGAGCACCACCACCCGTCCGCCGGTCATGTACTCGCAGCCGTGGTCGCCGACGCCCTCGCTGACCGCGAGCGCCCCCGAGTTGCGCACGCAGAAGCGCTCCCCGACGACGCCACGCAGGAAGATCTCGCCACCGGTCGCGCCGTAGCCGATCACGTTGCCGGCGATGATCTGCTTCTCGGCGGCGAACGGCGCGTCCGGGTGCGGGTGCACGATCAGGCGACCACCCGACAGGCCCTTGCCGACGTAGTCGTTCGCATCGCCGATCAGGCGCATCTCCATGCCCGTCGGGACGAACGCCCCGAAGCTCTGCCCGGCCGAGCCGGTGAAGGTGATCCGGATGGTGCCGTCGGGCAGGCCCTCGCCCTTCCACCGCTTGGTCACCTCGTGGCCGAGCAGGGTCCCCACCGTGCGGTTGATGTTGCGGATCGGGGTCTCGATCGTCACCGGCTCACCGTCGGCGATCGCCGGTGCGGCACGCTCGATCAGGAACCGGTCCAGCGCCTCGTCGAGCTCGTGGTCCTGGGCGACGCTGCGGTGCATCGTCTGCTCGTAGGGGTTGAGCGGGGGCATCAGGATCGGGGCGATGTCGAGGCCCGACGCCTTCCAGTGGTCGATCGCCGGGCGCGTGTCCAGGCACTCGACGTGGCCGACCATCTCCTCCACCGTGCGGAACCCGAGCCGAGCCATGATCTCGCGCACCTCCTCGGCCACGTACTGCATGAAGTTGACGACGAACTCGGCCTTGCCCGAGTAGCGGTCACGCAGCAGCGGGTTCTGGGTGGCGATGCCGACGGGGCAGGTGTCGAGGTGGCAGACGCGCATCATGATGCACCCGGAGACGACCAGCGGCGCCGTCGCGAACCCGAACTCCTCGGCACCGAGGAGGGCGGCGATCACCACGTCGCGCCCCGTCTTCATCTGACCATCGGCCTGGACGACGATGCGGTCGCGCAACCCGTTCAGCATCAGCGTCTGCTGGGTCTCGGCGAGGCCGAGCTCCCACGGGCCGCCGGCGTGCTTCAGCGAGGTCAGCGGGCTGGCTCCCGTCCCGCCGTCGTGGCCGGAGATGAGCACGACGTCGGCCTTCGCCTTCGACACCCCGGCCGCCACCGTCCCGACGCCGGTCTCGGCGACGAGCTTGACGTGCACGCGCGCCTCGGGGTTCGCGTTCTTCAGGTCGTGGATCAGCTGCTTGAGATCCTCGATCGAGTAGATGTCGTGGTGCGGTGGGGGGCTGATCAGCCCGACACCGGGTGTGGAGTGGCGGGTCTTCGCGATCCAGGGGTACACCTTGTGCCCCGGGAGCTGGCCCCCCTCGCCGGGCTTGGCGCCCTGGGCCATCTTGATCTGGATGTCGTCGGAGTTGGTCAGGTACTCCGCGGTGACGCCGAAGCGCCCGGATGCGACCTGCTTGATCGACGATCGCCGCTCGGGGTCGTAGAGGCGGTCGGCGTCCTCACCGCCCTCGCCGGTGTTCGACTTGCCGCCGAGGCGGTTCATCGCGATCGCGAGCGTCTCGTGGGCCTCGGCCGAGATCGACCCGTAGCTCATCGCACCGGTCGAGAAGCGCTTCACGATCTCCGACACCGGCTCGACCTGCTCGATCGGGACCGGTGGGCGCTCGGAGTCGAACTCGAACAGCCCGCGCAGCGTCATCAGTCGCTCGGACTGGTCGTCGACGAGCGAGGTGTACTCCTTGAACACGTCGTAGCGCCCGCTGCGCGTCGAGTGCTGCAGCTTGTAGACGGTCTCGGGGTCGAACAGGTGGTGCTCGCCTTCGCGGCGCCACTGGTACTCGCCGCCGAGCTCGAGCTTGCGGTGGGCGCGCTCCTCGGGGCGACGGGGGTTGGCCATCGCGTGGCGAGCCGCGACCTCGGCCGCGAGCTCCTCGAGGTCGATGCCGCCGAGCTTGGAGATCGTCCCGGTGAAGTAGCGGTCGACGAGGCCGGCGCCGAGGCCGATCGCCTCGAAGATCTGCGCCCCGCAGTAGGACGCGACCGTCGAGACGCCCATCTTCGACATCACCTTCAGCACGCCCTTGTTGGCGGCCGTGATGTAGTTGCGGATCGCTCGGCGCGGGTCGAGCCCGTCCATGCCGTGCATCCCCTCGGCGATCAGGTCCTCGATCGACTCGAACGCCAGGTAGGGGTTGATCGCGCCGGCGCCGTACCCGATCAGGAGCGCCATGTGGTGCACCTCGCGGGCGTCGCCGGTCTCGACGACGAGGCCGACCATCGTGCGCTGCTTGGTGCGCACCAGGTGGTGGTGGACCGCCGAGGTCAGCAGCAGCGACGGGATCGGTGCGTCGATCGAGTCCGAGTTGCGGTCGGAGAGCACCAGGATGCGGACGCCGTCCTCGATCGCCTCGGAGGCCTGCTGGCAGACCCGGTCGATCGCCGCGGCGAGACCGGCTCCGCCGCTCTCCACCCGGAACAGTCCCGACAGCACCTTCGCCTTCAGATCCGGGTACTCGCCGTCGTCGTCGATGTGGATGATCTTCGCCAGCTCGTCGTTGTCGATGATCGAGTACGGCAACGCGAGCTGCTTGCAGCTGTCGGGACCCGGGCGCAGCAGGTTGGCCTCCGGGCCGACCGTCGACGACACCGCGGTGACGACCTCCTCGCGGATCGCGTCGAGCGGGGGGTTGGTGACCTGCGCGAACAGCTGCTTGAAGTAGTCGAACACCAACCGCGGCCGCTCCGAGAGCACCGCGAGCGGGGTGTCGGTCCCCATCGAACCGAGCGCCTCCATCCCCCGCGACGCCATCGGTGCGATCAGGATCTTGAGCTCCTCGTGGGTGTAGCCGAACATCTGCTGGCGGCGCAGCACGCTGTCGTGGCTGAACACGACGTGATCGCGCTCGGGGAGGTGGCCGAGCTCGACCATCCCCGCCTCGAGCCACTCGCCGTAGGGGTGCTCGGCGGCGAGGGTCGCCTTGATCTCGTCGTCGCCGACGATCCGCCCGGCGTCGGTGTCGATGAGGAACATCTTCCCGGGCTGGAGGCGGCCCTTGGCGACCACCTTCGACGGGTCGACGTCGATCACGCCGACCTCGGAGGCCATCACGACGAGGTCGTCGTCGGTCACCCAGTACCGGCTCGGGCGCAGACCGTTGCGGTCGAGGGTCGCGCCGATCATCTTGCCGTCGGTGAAGGTGACGCTGGCGGGCCCGTCCCACGGTTCCATCATCGAGGCGTGGAAGCGGAAGAAGTCGCGCAGCTCCGCGCTCATCGTCCGGTCGTTCTCCCACGCGGACGGGATCATCATCATCACCGCGTGGTGCAGGGGGTAGCCACCGAGGTGGAGCAGCTCGAGCACCTCGTCGAAGCGGGCGGTGTCGGACGCGCCGGGGGTGCAGATCGGGAACGCGCGGTCGATGCCGGGGAGCAGCTCGCTCTCGAGCATCGCCTCGCGGGCGCGCATCCAGTTCTGGTTGCCCTGGACCGTGTTGATCTCCCCGTTGTGGGCGACGAAGCGGTACGGGTGGGCGAGCGGCCACGACGGGAAGGTGTTGGTCGAGAAGCGGGAGTGCACGAGCAGCAGCGCCGACTCGATCCGGGGGTCGGTGAGGTCGTCGAAGAACGAGCTGAGCTGAGGCGTGGTCAGCATCCCCTTGTAGACGACCGTGCGCGACGACAGGGAGGCGAAGTAGGTGTCGAGCTCGCCGACCAGCTCGCGCCGGGAGGTCTTGCGCGCCACGAACGCCTTGCGGTCGAGGTCGATCCCGGTCGCGCCGCCGGGGTCGCTGACGAAGATCTGGCGGAACGTCGGCATCACCGAGCGCGAGGTGTGCCCGAGGCAGCTCGGATCGACGGGGAGATCGCGCCACCCGAGCACCTGGAGCCCGGCGTCTCCGACGGCGCCCTCGATCGCCGTCCGGGCCTTCTCGCACGCGTCGTCGTCAACCGGGAGGAAGGCGATCCCGGTGGCGTAGGAACCCTCGTCGGGGAGCTCGAAGTCGACCACGGCGCGGTAGAGCGCATCGGGGATCTGGAGCAGGATCCCGGCGCCGTCCCCGGTGTCGGGCTCGGCCCCGGTCGCCCCCCGGTGCTCGAGGTTCGTCAGCGCCGTCAGGCCGGTGACGACCAGCTCGTTGGAGCGGATCCCCCGCATGTTGGCCACGAACGACACCCCGCACGCGTCGTGCTCCTCGCGCGGGTCGTACAGCCCGACCGGGCCGGGGGGCCGACGGTCGACGTCGTGGCTACCTGGGATCATCGTCACATCCTTCGGAGCGGGCGCGCTGGCCCGGTCGGTCGATCGAACACCGCGTCGGTCGTCGTTGACCGCTCCACGGAGCCGGCGGTCGACGCTGACCGGACGGCGGGTCCCCGCCCGTGACCGCCCGTCGGGGGTGGTTCGGTGCGCGGAGTCGGGCCTGTCCCCGACGTGGTCCCAGTCTAGGGGCGAACGGGCTCCGCGGTGGGATCGGATCCGGCGCGCTCGCCTGCGCGCCGGTCGGCCCCGGGCGCTCAGCTCAGCCGGGAGCGGACCCGATCGGCGACGCGCCGCCCGTCGGCGCGACCCGCCACCTCGGCGTTCACCGCCTTCATCGCCGGGCCCATGTCCGACATCGCCGCGAACCCCTCCCGATCGAGCACGTCGCCGACGATCCGGTCGAGCTCGTCGTCGTCCAGGCTGGCGGGGAGGTACGTCTCGATGATCGCCAGCTCGGAGCGCTCCGCATCGGCGCGAGCGGCCGCACCGCCTGCCTCGAACGCCTCGGCGGCGTCGGCGCGTCGCTTGACCTGGGCGCGCAGCACACGGGTCACCCCCTCGTCGTCGAGCACGGTCGCCTCCGATCCCGACACCTGCTCCTCCTGGACCGCGGCGATCACGGAGCGCAGGGTGCGCTGGCGATCGGAGTCGCGGTCCTTCGTCGCCTGGGTCAGGTCGGCACGGATGCGGTCGATCAGCATGGTGCCATCCTCGCGCCCCCGGCGCACACCGACCGCACGAGATGGCGTGGCGACGTCGCGAGTCCGCGCCATCGGGTCGGTCGGCGAACGGGTCAGTCGGCGAAGACGGGGGCCCGGTCCTCGAACCCGGACATGACCGCCTCGACCTGGTGGGATCCTCCGATGAGGCTGCCGATCACCCGTCGCTCCTGCGCGAACTGGGCTGCGGCACCGGGGTGGTCCATGCCGTTGAAGAGCTGCTTGGCCCCGCGCACGGCGCTCGGGCTGCGACTCGCGATCTCGGTCGCGAGGGCCATCGCGTCCGCGCGCGGGTCGTCGCTGAGGCGGGTCGCGAGACCCAGCGCGTGGGCCTCGGTGCCGTCGAAGACGCGTGCGGTGTACGTCAGCTCCCGAGCGACGTCGGGGCGCACCAGCTTCGAGAGCGCGAACGTCCCCGTCATGTCGGGAACGAGCCCCCAGTGCACCTCGCGCACCGACATCTTCGTGTCCGGGTGGACGATGCGGATGTCGGCGCCGAGCGCGATCTGGAGACCTCCGCCGAGCGCGTGCCCGTGGACGGCCGCCACGACCGGAACCGGGACCTCCTGCCAGACCCAGCAGACCTGCTGACCGAGGTGGGTCGTGCTGCCCTCGTCGATCCGGCCAGGCCCGGCGTCCCCGTCCGACGACGACCGGTCGGCGTCGGAGCCGGTGTCGGCCAGCGACTGCATGGACGAGAAGTCGAGACCCGCGCAGAACGAGGCACCCTCGCCCGACAGGACGACGACGCGCACCCCCTCCTCGGACTTGAGGCGCTCACCTGCTTCGGCGATCGCCGAGAACATCGCGTTGTCGAGCGCGTTGCGCTTGTCGGGGCGGTCGAGACGGACATCGGCGATTCCGTCGGTGATCGAGATGCTGACGCGGTCGGACATGACCCGAGCTTGCCAGACGCGCCCCTCCGAACGGCGACGGGACCGAGCGGACGGCGCCGTCGTGACCGGCGCTGCGAGCTCAAGCGAGAGGTGCTCACGACCGATGCGGACGGGTGAGCTCCCAGCACTCCGTCGACGCCGCGCCCCGTGGGTCGCACGAGGATCCGTCCTCGGCCCCCGTCCTGCCCCGCCTCCCCTCCCGATCGTCGGGACCGCCGTCCACGGACGCGGTCGGGGACCCCGGGGCTCCACCGGCCACCGATGGAGCGTCCGCGCAGGACGATCCGGCACCCGAACCCGCGCACGACCTCCCCGCGTCGCCGCGCCTCGCTCCGCGCGACGGCGCCGGTTCGGCACCCGAGCCGGGCACCCCGTCCGCGTCACCCGGCGCGACGCAGCACTCGGTCGGGCCGCGGTCGACGACCGCTCCCGCGAGGCGTGCGCCGCGGACCGCGGCGCGGTCGCATCGTCGCGGACGGGGGCGTCGACGTGCGCTCACGTTCGTCGCGATCGCAGCGCTGGTGGGCGGCGGCGCCGTCGTCGTGGACGGCGCTCCGTGGCAGGGTGGACCGACGGGATCCGCCGCGGCGTCGACGGCCGCCGCGGTCGCGGGGATCGAGGACGCGCGGACCGTCGCCGGTGACCTCGCCCCGGACGATCAGGAGGTGACGCTGCTCGCCGAGCTCGGGATCGGCGCAGGCGGCGCCGTGGTCGCCGGGTGGTCGTACGTGCTGACCGGTTCCGACGGCGTCGTCCACGAGGTGGTCGTCGACGCCGCGACGGGCGACCACGAGATCCGATCGGGCGACGGCGCCGTCCTCGTCTCGATCGACGGCGAGGTGTCGAGTCGCGCCGGAGGCGACGAGGAGCCCACGGGCGGAGCCCCGCAGCCGCGCGCGATCTTCGGCGTCGGGTCGCTGGCGACGACCGACGACGTGCTCACCGCGACGGTGGCGGAGTTCGCCACCTCGCTCGGGGTCGAGGCCGACCCCACCTCCGCCGGACCCCTCCCGACCGAGCGCCACTTCGTCGACCTGAGCGGGTTGCGCGCCGAGGACCCCGACGCGCTCACGGAGTGGACGTCGGGCCTCGGCCTGGAGACGACCGCCCGATCCGCGATCGTGTCGATCACCGGGACCGGCGACGGGACGCTGGTGTCGGTGGAGGTCGCGTCGTCGGACGCCGAGGCGACCTACCGCCTCCTCGGGGTGTCCGACACCGCCCCCGAGATCGCGCGCTGAGGACCCGCCGGCCGGCGCCGCTCGACTCCGGGGCGAGTCACGCGATCCAGCGCACGAGATCGCGATCGATCTCGGCGAGGGACGCGCACCCGGTGAGCGCCATCGTGCGTTCGATCCCCTCGCGCAGGAAGTCGAGCAGCCAGTCGACGCCGGGCTCGCCCGCAGCCCCCAGCGCGAGGAAGCAGGGGCGCCCGAGCGAGACCGCGTCGGCTCCGAGCGCGAGCGCCTTGACGACGTCGCTCCCGCGCCGCACCCCACCGTCGCAGATGATCGTCGCGGTGTCGCCGATCTCGTCGCGCACCGGCTCGATGAGGGTGACCGGGCTCGGCGCGTCGTCGAGCTGGCGTCCGCCGTGGTTCGAGAGCCCGATCCCCTCGACGCCCTCGGCCACCGCGCGCTTCGCGTCGGCGACCGTCTGGATGCCCTTCAGGACGATCGGACCGTCCCAGAACGAGCGCAGCCACTCGATGTCGTCCCACGACAGCGCCTGGTCGAACTGGCTGGCGACGTGCTCGGCCAGCGAGATCGCTGTGCTGCCGTCGTCGTCGTGGCGCCCGACGATGTTCGCGAACGTGATCGGCTCCGCGGTGAGGAAGTCCTTCGTCCAGGCGGGGTGGATCGCGCCGTCGATCAGGGTGCGCGGGCCGAGCTTCGGAGGCAGCGTCATCCCCCGGCGGACGTCGCGCTCACGCCGGCCGAGCACCGCGGTGTCGACGGTGAGCCAGACCGTGGAGAACCCGGACGCACGCGCCCGCTCGACCAGCTCGCGGACCAGGCCGCGGTCCTTCCAGGTGTAGATCTGGAACCACTTGTCGCCATCGGGGTTCGCCTCGGCGCACTCCTCGATCGACCGGGTCCCCATCGTCGACAGCGACCACGGGATGCCCGCCCGACCGGCGGCGCGGGTGACGGCCAGCTCGCCCTGCGAGTGCGCGATCCGCGTGAAGCCGGTCGGCGACAGGATCACCGGCATGCTCGCGGGTCGTCCGAAGATCGTCGTCGAGGTGTCGAGGGCCGACACGTCGCGCAGCACCCGCGGCCGGAACTCGAGGCGCGAGAAGTGGGTGGAGTTCGTCCCGAGGGTGCGCTCGTCCTCGGCGCCGCCGTCGATGTAGTCGAACACCCCGGCCGGGAGGCGCCGCTTCGCCAGGGTCCTCAGGTCGTCGACCGACGCCACCGACCGCAGCCGACGGCGGGTCGGGTCGGTCTCGAACGTGTCGAACCGGGCGACCGACCGGAACGTCTCCCACATCTGCGCGATCCCCATCCACGCAGCGTACGGCGCGCCCGTCGCAGCACCGGAGCCGCCACGAGGGTGGAGCGGGTCGCCGACCTCTCGACCCGCCCTCCGCGGCCCGCCCTCCGCGACCCGCCCTCCGCGACCCGCCCTTCTCGACCCGCCCTCCGCGGCCCCCGAGCCGACCGGGGCGAGCCCGCTACTCGACCAGGCGCAACCCGCTCGGGGTCATGCTCGGCTCCGCCAGCGGCAGGTCGACCACGAACTCGGTCCGGTGGGCCGAGAACAGGTGCTCGCTGACGAGCAGCGGGCGGCCGTCCTGGTCGGTGGTGACGCGCTGGCATCGCAGCAGCGGCGCGCCGACGGGGACGTCGAGCAGCCCCGCCTCGACGGGAGAGGCCAGGTCGGCGCCGATGGTCTGGGTCGCTCCTCGGAGCTCGACGTCGAGCAGCTCGTAGAACGGGCGCCGCTCGACGTCGCGCCGGGAGAACGTCGCCGCGAGCTCGGCCGGGCACCAGACGGTCACGATCGCGAACGGCTCGCCGTCGGCGAGGTTGACCCGCTTGACCCGCAGCACCTCGTCGACGGCCAGGATCGCGCCGACGCGCTCGGGAGCGGACTCGAACGCGAACTCGGCGATCTTGCGCTCGGAGATCCTCCCCAGGCCCTCGACCTCGGCCTCGATCGTCCCCAGCGCCTCGAGCGACTGGCGCACCGGCTCGCCGGCCACGAACCAGCCGAACCCCTGTCGGGCGGCGATCAGCCCCTCGTCGCGGACGATCTCGAGGGCGCGCCGGATCGTCACCCGGGAGGCGCCGAACTCGACGGACATCTCGGACTCCGACGCGAGCACCGCGCCGGCGGGCGCCGCGGCGTACCGCTCGCGCAGCACGTCGGCGATCTCCTGGTAGCGGATCCGCCTCACCGCGCCCGCTGCCCGGGTCGGCAGGCGCGGCGAGCGGGCGACCCGGGCGCGCTGCTGCTGCTGCTGCGACCGGTGCGGCACTGTGCGGTCACGTCGCCGCGCCCCGCCCGGGGGCGTTCGGCGCGGTGTCGGCGTCGACGAGCTCGATGCGGTTGCCGAACGGGTCGAACACGTGGCAGCGCACGACGCCCCCCAGCTCGTCGTTCCAGGTGGCGTCGAGCCCGCTCGCCTCCACGAAGGCGCGCAGGTCGCGCACGGCGAGGGCCGGGTGCGCCTTGCGGGCGGGCACGAACCCCTCCTCGGCACCGACGTGGACCTGGACCGGGCCGGCGGCGAACCAGGCCCCGCCACGCACGGCCATCGGGGCCGGCTTGGGGATCTCGGCCATCGCGAGCACCCCGCCGTAGAAGCGTCGGGCCTCGTCCTCTCCGCCGGGCGGGATCGCGAGCTGCACGTGGTCGATCGCGACCCACTCGGGGCACGCGGCGCCACCGCCGCCCCCGCCCCGCTCGGTCCCCGCTGCGTTCGTCACGTGTCCGTCCTCCTCGTCTGGCGGATCCGACCGGAGCGCGGCGGATCCCCGCCGACGATCGGTCCGACCGCCGGCAACTTGTACTGTACTTGTCTACCTCGGGTCCATCGTGTCACACTGGTGACCATGCACGCGACCGCCACCACACCGATCGAACTCGTCCGCGCCGTCTACGAGGACTTCGTCGAGCGGACCGCGAAGGGCCGAGAGCGCATGGGCGGACCGTTGACGTTCACCGAGAAGATCCTGATCAACCACCTCGTCGACCCCGAGGGCCAGGCGATGGAGCGCGGCGACAGCTACGCCGACTTCGCTCCCGATCGCGTCGCGATGCAGGACGCCACGGCGCAGATGGCCCTGCTGCAGTTCATGACCGCCGGGCTCGACGAGGCGGCGGTGCCCTCGACGGTGCACTGCGACCACCTGATCCAGGCCAAGACCGGCGCCCAGATCGACCTCGGCGTCGCGATCGACACGAACAAGGAGGTCTACGAGTTCCTCCGCTCGGTGTCGGCCAGGTACGGGATCGGCTTCTGGGGCCCCGGATCGGGGATCATCCACCAGATCGTGCTCGAGAACTACGCCTTCCCGGGCGGGATGATGATCGGCACCGACAGCCACACCCCCAACGCCGGCGGTCTCGGGATGGTGGCGATCGGCGTCGGTGGCGCCGACGCGGTGGACGTCATGACCGGGTTCCCGTTCAACGTCAAGTGGCCGAAGGTCATCGGCGTGAAGCTGACCGGCGAGCTCAGCGGGTGGTCGAGCCCGAAGGACGTCATCCTCGAGGTCGCCCGCCAGCTCACCGTCAAGGGCGGCACCGGAGCGATCGTCGAGTACCACGGCCCGGGCGCCGAGACGATCTCTGCCACCGGGAAGGGGACCATCTGCAACATGGGCGCCGAGATCGGAGCGACCACCTCGCTGTTCCCCTACGACCAGGCGATGGCGATCTACCTCAAGTCGACGCGGCGCGAGGAGATCGCGGACGCCGCCGACCGGATCGCCGACGAGCTCCGCCCCGACGACGGCGCCACCTACGACGAGCTGATCGAGATCGACCTCACCACGCTCAAGCCGCAGATCAACGGGCCCCACTCCCCCGATCGCGCCCACCAGGTCGGCGCCGAGGGCGTCGGCGCCGCGGCGCGCGAGAACGACTGGCCGCTCGAGCCCTCCGCCTGCCTGATCGGCTCGTGCACCAACTCGTCCTACGAGGACATCACCCGGGTCGCCTCGGTCGCACGTCAGGCCGCGAGGGCCGGGCTGACCTCGAAGACGGAGCTGCTGGTGACCCCCGGGTCCGAGCAGATCCGCGCCACGATCGAGCGCGACGGCCTGCTCGCCGATCTCGAGGCGATCGGCGCGACGGTGCTCGCCAACGCGTGCGGGCCGTGCATCGGCCAGTGGTCCCGCCCGGCCGAGATCCTCGGTCGGCCGAACACGATCGTCAACTCGTACAACCGCAACTTCCCCAAGCGCAACGACGGGTCCGCGAACACGCTGAGCTTCGTCACCTCGCCCGACACGGTGCTCGCGATCGCTCTGGCGGGTCGCCTCGACTTCGACCCGACGACCGAGACGATCACCGCCCCCGACGGCACCGAGGTGACCCTCGATCCGCCGGAGGGAGAGGTCCTCCCCGACGCCGGGTTCGACCCCGGCGAGGACACCTTCACGGCCCCGCCCGCCGACGGGAGCGACATCGACGTCGAGGTCGATCCCGACAGCGACCGGATCCAGCTCCTCGAGCCGTTCCCGGCGTGGGACGGCGAGCCGATCACCGACCTGCCGATCCTCGTCAAGGCGAAGGGCAAGTTCACGACCGACCACATCTCGATGGCCGGGCCGTGGTTGAAGTACCGCGGGCACCTGGAGAACATCTCGGGCAACCTCTACCTCGGCGCGGTCAACGCGTTCGACGCCGAGGACGGCTCGGAGTACGAGGTCGGCTACGGCAAGAACCAGCTGACCGGTGAGACCCAGAAGTTCCCCGAGATGGCCGAGGCCTACCACGAGGCCGATCAGCCGTGGGTCGTGATCGGCGACGAGAACATGGGCGAGGGGTCGAGCCGCGAGCACGCGGCGATGGAACCGCGCTTCCGCAAGGGGATCGTGGCGATCGCCCGCAGCTTCGCCCGCATCCACGAGACCAACCTGAAGAAGCAGGGCATGGTCCCGTTGACCTTCGTCGACCCCGAGACCTACGACCGGATCGAGGAGGACGACCGGATCAGCGTGGTCGACCTGCCCCCGGTCCCCGGCGAGACCGTGTCGTGCCAGATCGTGAAGCCCGATGGGACGACGGTCGACTTCGAGGCGAACCACACCTTCAGCCCCGACCAGGTCGAGTGGTTCAAGGCCGGCTCCGCGCTGAACATCATCCGCCAGAGGTCCGGCGGCGACTGAGGCCCGACGTGGCACGTCGCTCCCGACGGAGCGCTCCGATCGGCTCGGTGTCCGTCGTCGACGGGGTGGAGCGAGCACGCATCGTCGTCGCGCTCGACTCCCTCGACGGCGCCGGGGCGACGACCCTGCGGTCGCTTCGGCGTTGGTTCCCGCTCGTCGACCGCTGGCCGGTCGAGCCGCGACCCTCCGGGCGCGGCGTCGCGGTCGTCCACGACCGGTTCGGCTTCGTCGTCCACGTCACGGCCGACGACGGCGGGTTCGACATCTCCGGCGACCACGACGGCGAGCCGTTCGAGGCGGCGATCACGAGGGCGGGCGGCACCGTCGACGTGGTCGTGGCCGACGGGGTCGATCCTCGCCGCGCGACCGACGACGCCCTCCGCACCGCCGCAGCCGATCGGCGCCTCGCCGCGGCCACGGCCCCGGCCTTCGGCGTCGAGACCCTCTGACCCGGGACGACACCCCGATCGGACGCGATCGGGGTCGCCGCCTCCGTGACCGTCGGGCGTCGTCGTCGCGCGCCGGCACGTGCCGACGTCGTTCAGCGGTAGTAGATGGCGTACGGGATCCCGTCGACCACGTGGACGTCGATCGGGATGTCGTAGATCTCCTCGAGGGTGGCTGGGGTCATCACGTCGGCCGGTGTCCCGACGGCTGCGATCCGCCCGTCCTTGAGCGCCACGATCCGATCGGCGTGAGCAGCGGCGAAGTTGAGGTCGTGGATCACGATCACGACGCTCTTGCCGAGCTGCTCGACGAGTCGCCGCAGGTGGCGCATCATCCGGACCGAGTGCCGCATGTCGAGGTTGTTGAGGGGTTCGTCGAGCAGGACGTACGGCGTGTCCTGCGCGAGGGTCAGCGCCACGAACGCACGCTGCCGCTGCCCGCCGGAGAGCTGATCGAGGTGTCGGTGCTGGAGATCGCCGAGCTCGAAGAACTCGATGGCGTCGTCGACGATCACGTCGTCTTCCGCGCTCAGGTGGCCCCGGGACCGGGGGAAGCGGCCGAAGGACACGAGCTCGCGCACCGTGAGTCGTGCCGCCATGTGGGTGTCCTGTCGGAGCACGGCGAGCCGCAGGGCGACCTCGTCGCTCCTCGCCCTCGCCAGATCGAGCTCGTCGACGTGGACGGACCCCGCGTCGGCGTCGGTGAGGCGCGAGATGATCGACAGCAGGGTCGACTTGCCCGCTCCGTTGGCGCCGACGATCGCGGTCAGCTCGCCGGCGAGCAGCGAGACGTCGACCTCGTCGAGGACGGTGGCGCTCCCGTAGGCCTTGCTGACGTTCCTCGAGCGGATCATCGGTCGGCCTCGCGCAGGAGCATCACGATGAAGGAGAGGCCGCCGACGAGGTTGACGCACACCGTCAGGGTCGTGGTGAAGTCGAGCAGCCGGGCGGCGACGAACTGCCCGCCGACCGTGACGACGATCCCGATCAGCCCCGATCCGAGCGCGAGCACGCTGTGCCGGTAGGTGGGCAGCAGGTGTCGTGCGAGGTTCGCCACGATCAACCCGATCAGCGTCATCGGGCCGACCAGGGCCGTCGACGTGGCGACCAGCACCGTCACCAGGATCAACGTCCGGTCCACGACCCGTCGGTACTCGATCCCGAGGGTGACCGCGCTGTCGCGACCGAGCGCGACCACGTCGAGCTGGCGCATCAACGGGACGGTGGCGGCGAGGGCGGCCGTCGTCACGGCGGCCGTGATCGTGAGCAGCTGCGGATCGACGGTGTTGAAGCTGGTGAGCACGAGGTCCTGCAGGGTCAGGTAGTCGTCGGGGCTCAGGAGCCTCGAGGCGAAGACCGTGAGGCTCGTGAACAGGGTCCCGAGCACGATCCCCACGAGGACGAGGACGAACAGGTCGCGCGTGGTGCGGCGCAGCACCGAGCGGTAGAGCAGGAGCCCGAAGAGCGTCATCACCGAGGTGTCGATCACGAAGCGCACGCGGACGTCGACGTCGAGCAGGAACGCCGAGCCGAGCAGCCAGACGAACAGCGTCTGGACCAGTCGGAACAGCGCGTCGAAGCCCATGATCCCGGGCGTCAGGATCCGGTTGTGCGTGACCGTCTGGAACATCACCGTCGCGACGCCGGTCGCCGCGCCGACGACGACCAGGGCCGCGAGCTGGCGGGCTCGCAGGTCCATGACGTAGCCCCGGACACCGTCGACGAGGGCGAACTGGTACGTGACGGCGACGACGGTGGCGGCCATCGCCAGCGCGACCGACCGGATCCGGATGGACCGGCGATCGCGGCGGGCGGCGGCGGCCCGCCGGGGCCCGCCGGTCGAGGTCACGCCGGCGTCGGCGGTGGCGGTCGCGGTGGGAGCGTTCGTCATGCGGCCAGGTCGGTGCGGGCGCGGAGGATGAGCACGACGAACACGACCGCACCGACCACCCCGGCGATCGTGCCGACCGGGATCTCGTAGGGATGGCGGACGATCCGCCCGACGACGTCGCACACGAGGACGAAGGCCGCCCCGGTGAGCGCGGTGATCGGCAGCGTCCGCTGCAGGTCGTCGCCGAAGCGCATCGAGATGACGTTCGGCACGACCAGGCCGAGGAACGGGATCGCGCCGACGACCACCACGACGATCGCCGTGTTGACCGCCGCGACGACCAGGCCCAGGTTCATCACGGCCTGGTGGTCGATGCCGAGGTTCTTCGCGAAGTGCTCGCCCATCCCGACCACGGTGAAGCGTGCGGCGAAGAGGTACGCCACGATCCCTCCGGCGAGGACCGCGTAGAGCGGCTCGTACCGCCCGCGCAGCACGCGCGAGAACGATCCCGTGGTCCACACCTCGACGAGCTGCAGGAGATCGGCGCGGTAGGCGAGGAACACGGTGATCGCGGAGACGACGGCTCCGAACATGAGGCCGAGCAGCGGCACGACGATGACGTCGACGATGCGGATCCGCCTCAGCAACCCGATGAACGCGAAGGTCCCGACGAGGCTGGTGGCGATCGCCACCAGCATCCGGACGAGCAGCGAGCTCCCCGGGAGGACGAGCGTCGCGAGCACGATGCCGAGCACGGCCGACTCGACCGTCCCCGAGGTCGACGGCGAGACGAACCGGTTCCGCGTCACCTGCTGCATGATGACCCCGGCGACGGCGAGCGACGACCCCGCGAGCAGGAGCGCGACGAGCCGGGGGATTCGCGAGATGACGAGCGCCCGGGAGGCTGCGGCGTCGCCGTCGATGAGGAGCGAGGGCGTGACGGCGACGACGCCGACGAGCAGCGACAGCACCGACGCGACGACCAGTCCGACGAGGGCGATCGCCACCGCGCGCCGCCTCCGGGGTCCGGCACCGCCGGGCCGGAGGATCGACGTGGACGGCGAGCTCACAGCACCGATCGGACGTCGGCGATGATCTGCTCGAACGAGGTGGGCGAGTACGTCGCGATGTACCACGAGAACCCGTCGACCTCGACGATGCGGTCGTTCGTCGCCGCTTCGGTGGTGTCGACGAGACCGTTCGCGAGCACCTCGGCCGCCGGCGTCGCCTCCTCGCCGATCGTCTTGCTGCGATCGAGCACGAACACCGCTCCCGGGTCGTACCGCGCGAAGAACTCCTGGCTGATCTCCTGGCCGTGGGAGCCCTCGTCGTCGACCGGTGCGTCGGTCGGCGTGAAGCCGAGGTCGTCGAACACGATGCCGAAGCGTGAACCGGGCCCGTAGGCGCTGACGGTGCCACCGCTGACCTGCACGAACATGGTGCTCAGGTCGCTGGCCTCGGCGGCGTCGGCCGTCTCGTCGATCTCGGCCAGGATCGCGTCGAGTCGCTCGGAGGCGGCGTCCTCGAAGCCGAAGATGGTGGACAGCTGCTCGACGCGCTCGACGAACTGCGGGATCTGGTCCTGCGCGTCCTCGTAGCGCACGGACATGTCGATCACGGCCGGGGTGATGCGCTCCATCTCGGCGACGACCTCGGGCGTCCCGCTGCGCGAGCCGACGATGATGAGGTCCGGGTCCAGCGCGCTGATCGCCTCGTAGTCCGGCTCGAACAGCGTGCCGGCGGAGGATGCCGACTCCGAGACGGATGCGAGGTCGTCGGGGAGGCTGCCGACCGCCTGCGGGGCGCCGTCGACCTCGATGTCGAAGTCGCTGAGCGTGCGGATCGTGCTCCAGTCCATCACCACCACGGTCTCCGGAGCCCGGGGCACCTCGACCGCGCGGCCCTGGGCGTCGTCGATCGTCACGGTCCCCCTCCCGGTCGTCGCCGCGTCCGTCGCAGGTGGCGCCTCGCCGGCGACCGGGGTCCCGGCGCCGCCGGTGCCGGGACCGCCCGTCACCTGATCGCCGGTCGCATCGGTGCCGCAGCCGGCGACGACGAGCGCCGCGAGCGCGGCGGAGACGGAGAACGTGAGTCGATCTGGAGTTCGCATCTAGGAGCCTCTCGAATGCGTTAGGGTTGCCTAACAACTTGGATGAGGTTGACTTGCTATCGCCGAGACGGGCGAACGCCAACGTCGCCGAGCCGGAACCCACCACGAGACGAGGACGATCGATGACCGCCACCACGTACGGCACCGTCGAGGAGGTCGCACGACTGGGCGAGGCGATGATCCGCGTCGTGTTCGCCGGCCCCGGCCTCGATTCGTTCGAGACGACCGGGCGCACCGACGAGTACGTCAACGCGCTGTTCGTCCCCGACGGCGCCCCCTACCGGGCGCCCTTCGACGTCGAACGAGCGCGCGCGCTGGACTCGGACCATCGACCTCGGGGGCGGCGGTACACCGTGCGACGATGGGACCCGGTCACCCGCCACCTGACCATCGACTTCGTCGCGCACGGCGACACCGGGTTCGCCGGCCGCTGGGCGCAGCACGCCCGGGTCGGCGACACGCTCCAGATGGTCGGCCCCAGCGGGGGGTACCGGCCCGATCCGGACGCCGACTGGCACCTGCTGGCGGGTGACGAGAGCGCGCTCCCGGCGATCGCCGCGTCGCTCGAGGCGGTCCCTCCCGCCTCGCCCGCCGTCGCGCTCGTGGTCATCGACGGACCCGGGTGCGAGATCGAGCTCACCAGCCCGGGCGCGCTCCAGCTCCGCTGGCTCCACCGCTGCTCGGCAGGCGAGCCCGAGACCCTCCTGCCAGACGCCCTCGCGCAGCTGACCTGGGCGCCCGGCCGAGTCGACGTCTTCCTCCACGGCGAGGCGTCCGAGGTGCGTGCCGGCCGCCGGCACCTCCTCGACGTCCGCGGCGTGGACCCGGAGCGCTCGTCGATCTCGCCGTACTGGCGTCGCGACCACTCCGACGAAGCCTGGCGAGCGGTCAAACGACGGTGGATCGCGGACCAGGAGGCCGAGGACACCGCGTGATCGGCGCGCTCGATCGGATCCACCCCGGACGCCTCAGGTGATGGCGGTCGCGATCGCCAGCGAGCCGCTGAGGCCGAGCAGACCGAGTACCAGGCGGCGGAACCGCTCGGGCGCCACGTGAGGGCGGATCGCACGACCGGCGAGCGAGCCCAGCGCCCACCCCGGCAGCGCGATCGCCGAAGCGATCAACCCCTCGCGCGTCACCCGCCCGTCGGCGACGAACAGCGCCAGCCCGACGGGGCTGGCGAGGGCGAACACGGCGGCGATCGTCGCGCGGGTGCGCTCGGGTGACAGCCCCCGCGCCTGGAGGTCGAGGATCAGCGGTGGGCCGTTCACGCCGATCGACGTGCTGAGCACGCCCGACAGCGCCCCGAGGCCCCAGTCGAGCGACGGGCCGGCGGTCGGCAGGCTCAGGCCCGACGCGAGCACGACCGTCGCCACGCAGACGCCGACGCCGACCGCGAGTCGCAGCGATCGATCATCGGCGACGTTCAGCACGACCAGGCCGACGGGCATCCCGAGGTAGGTGGTGATCGCCAGGCGCCGGACCAGGGTTCGATCGCGATCGGCACGCAGCGCGATGCCCTGCCACACCACGCTGCCGAGACCGAGCAGCGCCATGATCACCAGGGCGTCCGACACGGGGACGACGAGCACCAGCAGCGGCATCGCCAGCAGGGAGAAGCCGAACCCGGCGATCATGAACACCATCGACGCGAGCGAGATGGCGGCGGCGACGATCGCGATGTCGGTGGCGGGCACCGGGGCAGTGTGCCCTCGGGATCGCCACGACGGTGTACACCTCCGCCTCGCCCGGCGCCACCGGGAGCCGCCAGGCTGTCGTCGACCGCGATTCGCCCGGACCCATGCCACCGCCTCCCCGACACGTCAACCACGACCTCGTCCCGATGGGGTGCCCCGTGCACCTCGACGACGTCGACCTGTTCGGCGAGGGCGCTCAGGAGCACTGGTACGAGTCCTACGAGATCCTCCACCGCGACGCCCCGGTGCTGCGCATCGAGGGAGGTGGCCTCACCGACGGAGCGGACGCGTTCGTCCTCACCAAGCACGACGACGTGGTCGCCGTCGTCAAGGACCCCGAGCGCTTCCGGGTGGTCACGACCCTGCGCGTCGACAAGCACGTGGAGCGCGGGCTGACGCCCGAGGAGGCCTACGCCGAGAGCCGCAGCCTGATGCACGCGTCGATGGTGTCGCTGCGACCGACCCAGGAGCTCTACTTCCAGCACCGGCGCGAGCTGACCGATCCGTGGGTCGGGCCCGGCGCGCTGCGCCACCGCGAGATGATCGCCGAGATCGCCCACGGGTTGATCGACGAGTGGATCGACGACGGCGAGGTCGACTTCGTCCAGGGGTTCGCCCGCCCCCTCCCCCAGATCGTGATGGCCACCATCCTCGGGTTCCCCCGTGAGGACATCGGCCGACTCGCGGCGTGGGGAGACGCAGCCGTGACGCCGTTCGTCCACGGCTCCGGACTGCGACACGAGCTGTCCGCCGAGCAGGCGGAGGACATGAACCTGCGCCTCGAGGGTTTCCAGGACTACATCGACGCGCACGTCGCCGCCAAGCGCGCCGACCCCCGCGACGACATGGTGAGCTTCCTGTGCGACGTGCGCTACGAGGCGCTCGGGCGGAAGCTGACCGACATCGAGATCGCCGGGATCGTGCACGCGATGATCATCGGCGGCCTCGAGACGACCCAGTACGCACTCGTCGAGCAGGCGCAGCTGCTGTGCGAGGATCCCGCGGCGTTCGCCGAGCTGCGCTCCGACCCCTCGCGCATCCGCTCCTTCGTCGAGGAGTCGCTGCGCCTGCGGGCGCCCACCCACGGGCTCTCCACGCGGGTCACCACCCGCGACGAGGTGTTCCAGGGGGTCGACGTGCCGGCCGGGTCGCTGCTGCACCTGCGCTTCGGTGCGGCGAACGTCGACGGCGAGGAGTTCGAGCGGCCCTTCGACCTCGACCTCGACCGGGCGGCGCTGACCCGCCACGTCACCTTCTCGACCGGGCCACGGGTCTGCCCCGGCGCGACGCTGTCGCGCGTCGAGCAGCAGGTGGCGTGGGCGACGCTGCTCGAACGGCTGGCGTCGATCGAGTACGGCGACGGCAACGACTGGCTGCATCAGCCCGGGATCATGCTGAGCACGCTCCGCGTGATCGTACGGACCACCCCGGCGCCGACCGGCTCCGCCGACAGCACCCCGCCGGCCACGCACGATCCGGCGTAGCGGAGTCGGCGACCGCCCGGCGCAGCTGCGAGCGCGCCGACCGAGGCCCGGGCGACGAATCGCTAGGTTGCCCGGATGAGCATCGTGGACGCATCGTCTCGACTCGACACCCGGCGTGCCTTCATCGGCGGCGAGCACGTCGATTCGTCGTCGGGCGAGACGTTCGAGACGCGCCACCCGGGGACGGGTCGGGTGATCTGCGAGGTCGAGACGACCGGTGACCGCGAGATCGACCGGGCCGTCGAAGCCGCGCACGAGGGCTTCGCGACGTGGTCGACGACCGATGCGCTCGAGCGGAGCCGGATCCTGCGCCGCGCCGTCGACATCATCCGGGAGCGCAGCGACGAGCTCGCGGCGCTCGACACCCTCGACGCCGGCCGGCCGATCGCCGAGACGACGACCGAGGACGTCGTCACCGGAGCCGACGTGATCGAGTTCTACGCAGGACTCGCGCCGGCGATGCACGGGTCCTCGATCGACTTCCCGGGGGGGTTCGCACGGATGCGCCGCGAGCCCCTCGGGGTGTGCGCCGGCATCGGCGCCTGGAACTACCCCATCCAGATCGCGATGTGGAAATCCGGCCTCGCCCTGGCGTGCGGCAACGCGATGATCTTCAAGCCCGCCGAGCTCACCCCGATCTCGGCGGTCGCGCTCGCCGAGATCTACCACGAGGCCGGCGTCCCCGCGGGGGTGTTCAACGTCGTCCACGGCGACGCCCGCGTCGGCAGGGCGCTGGTCCGTCACCCGGGCATCGCGAAGGTGTCGCTCACGGGGGAGGCGTCGACGGGATCGGCCGTGATGGCCGACGCCGCCGACGGACTCAAGCACGTGACGCTCGAGCTCGGCGGCAAGTCACCGATCGTCGTGTTCGACGACGCGGATCTCGACAGCGCCCGCAACGCCGCGCTGACGAACAACTTCTACTCGACCGGCCAGGTGTGCTCGCACGGGACCCGCGTCTTCGTCCAGCGCGACGTCGTCGAGGGGTTCCTCGACGGGATCGCCGAGCGAGTCGGCGCGCTGCGCGTCGGGGACCCCTTCGACCCCGAGACCCGGATCGGACCCCTCGTCAGCGCCGAGCACCACGCGAAGGTGATGCGGTACCTCGAGTCCGCCCGGTCCTCCGGGGCCCGCCACGTCATCGGCGGCGACGTCCCGTCCGGACCGGACCTCGCCGGCGGGCACTACGTGAACCCCGCGGTGTTCGCGGACTGCACCGATGACATGGCCTTCGTCACCGACGAGGTGTTCGGACCGCTGATGGCCGTCCTCTCGTTCGACGACGAGGACGAGGTGGTCCGGCGTGCGAACGACACCCCGTACGGCCTGGCCGGCGCGGTGTTCAGCTCCGACATCGCTCGCGCCAACCGGGTCGCGAACGCCCTCGACGCGGGCTACGTGTGGATCAACGACTACGGCACGATGCCGGCCTCGCTCCCCTTCGGCGGCGTGAAGCGCTCCGGCCTCGGGCGGGAGAACGGCGAGCAGGCGATCGAGCACGTGACGCGGATCAAGACGATCTACACGAACCTCGGCGCCGTCGAGCGCGGCCTCTGACGTCGACCTGGAGCCGGGTCAGGCACGACGGCTGGACTCGACCGCGTTCAGGTCGAGGTGGTTGCGCATGTACTGCTGCGCGGCGTCGACCTCGGGCTGGTGGTCCCACGAGGTGAACCGTCCGGCGCGCATCGCACGGTCGACGACGGACCGCTCGGCCTGGCTGCGGCGGACCGACCGGTCGATCTCGTCGGGGTCCCACAGCTCGTGGACCTCCTCCACCAGGTCCTCGAGCAGATCATCGGTCTCGCCGCCGCGCCCGTCGCGGGCGAGGTCGTGGATCTCGTCGGGGTCGGAGGAGAGGTCGTGCAGCATCGCCCCGTCGGGGCGGGACCACGTGAACTTGAGGTCACCTCGGCGGATCATCAGCACCGGGGCGACGGCTCCCTCGCCGAGGTACTCCCCCAGGACGGTGCGATCCTCGGCGACGGGTTCGCCGAGGAGGCCGACGACGCTCGTGCCGTCGAGCGACGGCTCGCGATCGAGCCCGGCGAGGTCGAGCAAGGTCGGAGCCACGTCGAGCAGGCTCACCTGCGTCGAGTTGCGCACCCCTCCCGCGGTTCGCGGACACCGGACGATGAGCGGGATCCGGCTCGCGTGCTCGTAGAAGCACATCTTGTACCACAGGCCCCGCTCGCCGAGCATGTCGCCGTGGTCCGAGGTGAAGATCACGACCGTGTCGTCGGTCGCGCCGTGTCGGTCGAGCACGTCGAGCAACTCGCCCACGTGGCGGTCGACGTAGGAGACGTTCGCGAGGTAGGCCCGCCGGGCCCGGCGGATCTGATCGCCCGTGACGTCGGTGACGTCGGCGCCGATGACGTGGCGGAGGCGGCGGCTGTGCTCGTCGATGCCCTCGGGGTCGAGAGCTCCGACGGTCGGCATCGGCACCGTCTCGTCGTCGTACAGATCCCAGAACTCGCGACGGGCGACGTAGGGATCGTGCGGGTGGGTGAACGAGACGGTGGTCATCCACGGCCGCCCGTCCTCCGAGCGCGCCAGGTCGCGCAGCTTGCGCACCGCCCGGAACCCCACCTCGTCGTCGAAGTCGAGCTGGTTCGACACGTCCGCGACGCCGGCGTGGACGACCGAGTCGAGGTTGTGGAACCACCAGTCGACCCGACGTCCGGGTTCCGACCAGTTCGGGGTCCAGCCGAAGTCCGCCGGGTAGATGTCGGTCGTCAACCGCTCCTCGAAGCCGTGGAGCTGATCGGGACCGACGAAGTGCATCTTGCCGATCAGCGACGTCTGGTACCCGGCGCCGCGCAGCAGGTGGGCGAAGGTGGGGACGGCGGCGGGCAGCTCCGAGGCGTTGTCGTACGCCCCGATGCGCGAGTTGCGCCGCCCGGTCATCATCGCGAACCGGGCCGGGGCGCACAGCGGGCTGTTGGAGTACGCCGAGGTGAAGGTCGTCCCGTGGGCGACGAGCCGGTCGATGTTCGGCGTGACCGCTGGGCCGCCGTGCACCGACAGGAACGGGGCGGAGAGCTGGTCGGCCATGATCAGCAGGATGTTCGGGCGCCGACGGCGCGCCGAGGCGGCGTCCACCCGCCCGGGAGCCGAGCGTCGCTGCCCGTCGCTGCCCGATCGCGACGACACCGTCACCGACGGCGCCCGTCGCCGCTCATCGGCGGCCGCCGCCCGCGACGGTGTCGCGGAAGACCTCGGTGTGGTCGGGTGGCAGCGGGTCGTCGCCGAGGATCAGGTCCGCGCCCTTCTCGGCGATCATCATCGTCGGGGCGTAGGTGTTGCCGTTGCTCACGTTCGGCATGCACCCGGCGTCGACCACCGACAGGCCCTCCGTGCCCCAGACCCCCATCGAGTCGGGGTCGACGACGGCGAGCGGGTCGTTCGACGCGCCGATCTTCGTGGTGCACGACGGGTGCAGCGCCGTCTCCGCGTCGCGCGCCACCCAGTCCATGATCTCGTCGTCGGTCTCGATCGCGGGCCCTGGGGAGATCTCACCGGCGTCGAGATCGGCGAAGGCGGGCTGGTCCAGGATGCGCCGGGCGGTGCGCACGGCCTCGATCCACTCCCGACGGTCCTGCTCCGTCGACAGGTAGTTGAAGCGGACCGCCGGGTGGCGGCGGGGGTCGGCGGAGGTGATCTTCACCGACCCCCGGGCGTCGGAGTACATCGGCCCGACGTGGACCTGGTACCCGTGCTCGATCGCTGCGTCCGAGCCGTCGGCCCGGCGCGGTGACGACCCGTCGTAGCGGATCGCGATCGGCAGGAAGTGGAACATGAGGTTGGGGTACGCCTCGTTCGGGTTGCTGCGCACGAACGCCCCGGCCTCGAAGTGGTTCGTCGCGGCCGGCCCGCGCCGCGCGAGCCACTGCAGCCCGATCCACGGCTTGCGCCAGTGCGCGAGGTGGGGCTGCATCGACACCGGCTGCGTCGACTCGTGCTGGATGTACACCTCGAGGTGATCCTGCAGGTTCTCCCCCACCCCGGGGACCTCCGCGACGACGTCGATCCCGAGCCCGCGCAGGTGCTCGGGGTCACCGACCCCGGAGAGCTGGAGCAGCTGCGGGCTGTTGAACGCGCCGCCGCACAGCACGACGTGGCCGGCCTCGACGATCTCGGTCGACCGACCGCGCCGGAGCTCGACGCCGGTCGCGCGGACGCCGTCGAACACCACCCGGTTGACGTGGGTGCGCGTGCGGAGCTCGAGGTTGGGTCGGTCGAGCACCGGGTGCAGGTAGGCGCGTGCCGCGCTCTGGCGCCGTCCGCGCACGACGTTCTTGTCGAACGCGGCGAACCCCTCCTGGCGGAAGCCGTTGACGTCGTCGGTCAGGGGGAAGCCGGCCTCGACGCCTGCCCGCAGCCACGCGGCGAACAGCGGTGTCAGCGCCGGACCGCGCTCGAGCTCGAGCGGACCGTCGCCGCCGCGCCACGCGTCCTCACCGGACAGGCAGGTCTCCATCCGCTTGAAGTAGGGCAGGCAGTGCGCCCAGTCCCACCGGTCGAGTCCCGGGAGCGCTCCCCACTTGTCGTAGTCCATCGGGTTGCCCCGCTGGAAGATCATCCCGTTGATGCTCGACGATCCGCCGAGCACCTTGCCCCGGGCGTGGACGACCCGGCGGCCGCCCATGTGCGGTTCGGGCTCGGATTCGTACCTCCAGTCGTAGAACCGGCTGCCGATCGGGTACGCCAGCGCGGCGGGCATGTGGATGAGCACGTCCCATCGCCAGTCGCGCCGGCCGGCCTCGATCACCAGGACCCGGTTGCCGGGGTCGGCGCTCAACCGGTTGGCCAGGGCGCATCCCGCGGATCCGCCGCCGACGATCACGAAGTCGTGCACCGGCGCAGTCTGCCAGAGCTCGACCCGTGGCGCCGCGTGGGTCGCCCGCCCCGCCGTGGGGCCCGGGGCACCCTCCCCGCGTGGGATGCGTCGCCGAGGTCCGCCAGATCGGCGGATCGGCGTATCAGGACCGGGTCGGCGCGCTCGTGGTGGTGGACGTCATCCGCCGACGTCCGCGCACGACGAGGAGAACCCGATGAGCGACCGACAGATGATGGCCCACGACGTCCGCCGGCGAACCGCCGGCATCGCGGACGGCCGTGCCCACGAACCGAGCCACAACAACGGCGACGAGGCCCGCCTGCGCGACCCGGCGACCAACGCCGCGACCTACGCCGGCAACTTCACCAAGTGCCTCCCCCACGACGACGACGGCTTCGTCGACGACCCGGGCGACTACGCCGACTTCGTGCGCGCGATCGACTCCGCGCAAGAGGCCGACTTCGCGGCGCTGCGCATCGGACCGGGCCCCTACGACCGCACCGGCCAGCCCCGCCGCACGTTCAGCGGCGCGCTGCGCGTCCGCTGGAAGCACCCGGGCTACGCGACGAAGCCGACGATCCGCGGCTGGGAGAGCCCGGGCGCGGGCTCTGCGTTCAGCATCGAGGGGCCCGACCCCCAGCAGCCGTCGATGCCGCCGGCGCCGTCGTTCGACAGCGCCGAGGTCACCTCCGAGATGGGCGAGCTCTACTGCCAGGCGCTGTGCCGTGACGTCGCGTTCGCCGACTGGGAGGACTCGGGCAGCATCGACGCCGCCCGAGCGGCGCTCTCGACGTTCGCCTGGTTCCGCGAGGACGGGACCGACGAGCTCGGCGGTCGCAGCGACCAGCTCGTGACCTCGCTCGCCCGGCGACGCGTGCTCACCCCCGACGCCGCGACCCCCGTCGAGCTCACCTCGCTGTTCCGCGGCGACGCCCCCGGCGAGAGGGTCGGGCCGTACCTGTCGCAGTTCCTCGTCGTCGGCAACACCGGGGTCCACCGGGGTGACGCGGCTGCGCCGATGACCGACGGGATGATCAGCTTCGGCGCCCAGCGCATCGATCAGAGGGTGCGCGTCGCGACCCCGGGGAAGGACTACATGACGTCGTGGGCGGAGTTCCTCGACGTGCAGAACGGCGCCGCTCTCGGCGGGACCGAGACCTACGTCGGCGGCGAGTACCGCCCGATCACCACCCCACGAGACATGTGCACCTACGTGCACCACGACGCGCTGTACCAGGCCTACCTCAACGCCTGCCTGTGGATGCTCGGTGCCGGGGTCCCCTTCGATCCGGGCCTCCCGTTCCAGCGCGACGACCACATCGACAAGCAGAGCGGGTTCGCCACCTTCGGGGGGCCCCACGTGCTGACGCTGCTGACCGAGGTGGCGACGCGGGCGCTCAAGACGGTGCGCTACCAGAAGTTCAACGTCCACCGACGGCTGCGCCCCGAGGCGATGGGCGGTTGGATGCACCGGCGGCGCAACGGATCGGCCGAGGTCGCGGCGAAGCTCGCGGACCTCGAGCAGATGGAGGTCGCGATCGGGGCGTCGGGCATCGGCGACGCCCTCGACGATCGCCAGGGCGTGGGCAACTGGCTCCTGCCGATGGCGTTCGCCGAGGGGTCGCCGGCGCACCCCTCGTACGGCGCCGGGCACGCGACCGTCGCCGGGGCGTGCGTGACCATCCTCAAGGCGTGGTTCGACTCGGGCTGGCTGCTGAAGGACGCGACGGGCGCCGACATCGCCTACGTCCCCCACGCCGACGGCGTGTCCGCACCGGTCGACGTGTCGGGAGCGCTCGACGGACCGCTGACCCTCGAGGGTGAGCTGAACAAGCTCGCGGCGAACATCTCGATCGCCCGCAACTGGGCGGGTGTGCACTGGTACAGCGACGACCACGAGTCGCTGCGGCTCGGCGAGCAGGTGGCGCTCGGGATCCTCGAGGAGCAGAAGGTGCTGTTCAACGAGAACTTCTCGATGACCGTGCCGCTGCTCGACGGGTCGACGGTGCGCATCTGAGGTCTCCGGCACCGCACCCGTCGGGCGGCGGGTGCGGTGCCGGCAGAAGGGCGGGCGCGCCGGCGGAGGTGCGCGACGGCGGGCGGGGCGGAGGGGGCCGATCGAGGACGGCGGTCGACCCCCCACCGCACGGCACTCGACCGCATCACCGACGGGGTGAGACCTCGGCGGTGGTGCGGTCAGGTCGCGTCGATGGCGGCGCGGACCTCGGCGACGTAGTCGCCGACGGCGTCGGGTCCGGACTCCATCAACCGCCGCACCATGCTCGCCCCCTGGATCACGCCGTCGGCGACGCGGGTCGCCTGGTGGGCCTGGGCGGCGTCGGAGACCCCGACTCCGACGAGCACCGGGACCTCGGTGATCGCCTTCAGCCGGGCGGCGAGATCGGTGGCGGTCTCCGCGAGCGACGACCGCTCCCCCGTCACGCCGAGCAGACCGACCGAGTACAGGAAGCCCCGTGAGCGGGCGGCGACGCGGGGCAGGCGCTCGTCGGGAGCGGTCGGCGCGGCGAGCATGATCGTCTCGATGCCGTTCGCGTCGGCGGCCGCGCACCACGGACCGGACTCCTCGAGCGGGAGGTCGGGCAGGATCGCGCCCGACACCCCGGCCCGGGCGAGGTCGGCGGCGAAGCGCTCGGGCCCGGGATGGTGCACGAGGTTGTAGTAGGTCATCACCGCGAGCGGGATGCCCACGTCGAGGTCGGGCACCTCGTCGAGCACCGAGCGCGGCGTGGTGCCCGCCTCGAGCGCGACCTGCGACGCCGCCTGGATCACCGGCCCGTCCATCACCGGGTCGGAGAACGGGATGCCGATCTCGACGCAGTCGGCGCCGTTCGCGGCGCACGCGCGGATCGCGTCCTGCCACCCCGGGTGCCCGCCGGTGATGTACGGCACGAGCAGCTTGCGCCCGGCGTCGCGCTTCGCGCGCAGCTCGGTCTCGATGCGGCCGAGCTCGGCCGGCGCCTCAGAGGTCGTCACCGATGATGTCCATCATCTGGGCGACGTCCTTGTCGCCACGGCCCGACAGGTTGACGAGCACCGTCGACCCCTCGATCGTCGACGCCTCGCGCACCAGCCACGCGATCGCGTGCGCCGACTCGAGCGCCGGGATGATCCCCTCGGTCTCCGACAGCAGACGGAACGCCGCCACCACCTCGGCGTCGGTCACGTTCGGGTACTCGGCACGACCGATCGCCGCGAGGTGCGAGTGCTCGGGTCCGACGCCGGGGTAGTCGAGCCCGGCCGAGATCGACACGGCCTCCTCGACCTGGCCGACCTCGTCCTGCATCAGGTGGCTGCGCGACCCGTGGACCACCCCGGGCGTCCCCCGCCCGATCGCCGCGCCGCCGGCGGGCTCGACCCCGACGAGGCGGACCTCGGGCTCGTCGACGAACCCGGCGAAGATCCCCATCGCGTTCGATCCGCCGCCGACGCAGGCGACGACGAGGTCGGGCATCGAGCCGGTCAGCTCGAGCACTTGGGCGTGGGACTCCTGGCCGATGATCGCCTGGAACTGCCGGACCATGTAGGGGTACGGGTGCGGCCCGACGACCGACCCGAGGCAGAAGTGGGTGTCGGAGACGTTCGCGACCCAGTGCCGCATCGCCTCGTTCACCGCGTCCTTGAGGGTGCGGCTGCCGGAGGTCACCGGGGTGACCTCGGCACCCAGGAGCTGCATGCGGAAGACGTTGAGGGCCTGTCGCTCGACGTCGACCTCGCCCATGAACACCCGGCACTCGAGCCCCATCAGGGCGGCGGCGGTCGCGCTCGCGACGCCGTGCTGGCCGGCCCCGGTGTCGGCGACCATGCGCTGCTTGCCCATCCGCTTGGCGAGCAGCGCCTGGCCGATGACGTTGTTGATCTTGTGGGAGCCCGTGTGGTTGAGGTCCTCCCGCTTGAGCAGCAGCCGGATCCCCAGCCGCTCACCGAGGTTGCGGCACTCGGTGAGGATCGAGGGTCGTCCCGAGTAGCGGGCGTGGACGTCGGCGAGCTCGGTGCGGAACGTCGGATCGTCCCACGCCTCGGCGAACGCGGCCTCCAGCTCCTGGCAGGCCGGGACGAGCGTCTCGGGGACGAATCGCCCTCCGAACTCGCCGAACCGGCCGGTCGGATCGGGGGGTGCGCTCAGGGTGTGGGTCATTGACGCCGAATGTACCGCCGCGCGGGCCGCGGTCCGGTCGACGTTCGTCGTGCGGTCGGCGCGCACGACGCCGAGGCGGGTGCGGCTACTCGAACTCGTGGTCGTAGGGGCCGACGTCGTGGCCCCGGTAGGCGACGGGCGCCGCGGCGCGGGCCTGCTCGATGAAGCGCATCACCTTGATCGGATCCTTCTTGCCGGGCTCGCGCTCGACCCCGGTCGCGACGTCGACGCCCCAGGGCTCCACCTCGCGGATCGCAGCGCCCACGTTGGTGGGGTCGAGCCCCCCGGCCAGGATCAGCTTCAGCGAGTCGGGAGCATCGCCGGCGAGATCCCAGTCGAACACCTCGCCCGAGCCGGGGTGGGGAGCGTCGACCATGATGACGTCGGTGCCGTAGCGGTCGGCGCGCGGCAGCTCGTCGGCCCCGGCGGCGAACACCTTGATCACCCAGCGGAAGTGGCCGGCGACCTCGGCGGTCTGCGCCGGGGTCTCGCGCCCGTGGAGCTGGACGGCCTTCACCCCGGCGGCGTGCGCCACCTCGACGACCCGGCTCGGCAGCTCGTCGCGGAACACCCCGACCGTCAGCACCTCGGGAGGCAACCGCCGGGTGATGTCGTAGACCCGCTGCGGCGCGACCTGGCGGGTCGACGGCGCGAAGATGAACCCGACCGCGTCCGCGCCCATCGCGACCGCGAGCAGAGCGTCGTCCTCGTTGGTGATCCCGCAGATCTTGACGAACACCACCGTGACCGTACTCGGCGGCGGTGCCCGTGGAGCGGGATCGCTCCCGTGCAGACCGGCTCGGGTACGGTCGAGCGCGCATGGGCCGACTCGACGACCTCGACCTCTCCCCACGACTCGACAAGGACGAGTACCACGAACGCCTCGCCGATGCCCAGCAGCGCTTCCAGGAGCTGCGCCTCCGACTCGGCGGCCAGACCGGCGGCGGCGAGGTCGGTCCCGGGTTGCTCGTCGTGGTGGAGGGGGTCGACGCAGCGGGCAAGGGCGGGGCGATCAAGCGGACCGTCGAGCGGCTCGATCCACGGCACTACGAGGTGTACGCGTTCTCGAAACCCGACGATCGGGCGAAGCGGCACCACTTCCTGTGGCGCTTCTGGACCAAGGTGCCCGGCCTCGGCGGGATGTGCGTGTTCGACCGCAGCTGGTACGGCCGACTGCTCGTCGAGCGCGTCGAGGGGTTCGCGACCGAGGACCAGTGGCGACGCGCGGACGACGAGATCGTCCAGTTCGAGCGCAGCCTCGTCCTCGAGGGCGTGATCCTCGTCAAGCTGTGGCTGCAGGTCAGCCAGGACGAGCAGCTCGAGCGCTTCACCAGCCGAGCGCAGGATCCCCTGCGGAGGTGGAAGCTCAACGACGAGGACTGGCGCAACCGCGACAAGTGGCCCCAGTACGTCGAGGCGATCGAGCACGTGTTCGCCACCACCGATCACGAGCTCGCGCCGTGGGATCTGATCTCGGGGGAGCAGAAGAAGTGGGCGCGGGTGGCCGTCCTCGAGACGCTGAACCAGCGCGTCACCGAGGGGATGGAGAGGTGGCAGGGGTGAGGGACTTCGGCGGGCGCGTCGTCGCGATCACCGGGGCGGGCTCGGGCATCGGCCGTGCGCTCGCGCACGAGCTGGCTCGACGAGGCGCCCACCTCGCGCTGAGCGACGTGGACGAGGAGGGGCTCGCCGAGACCGTGCTCACGTGCGAGCGATCCCCGGTGCGCGTCACCCCCACGACCGTCGACGTCGCCGATCGCGACGCGGTCTTCTCGTGGGCCGACGACGTGGTCGAGCGCCACGGCAAGGTCGACGTGATCGTGAACAACGCGGGTGTCGGACTCGGGGCGACCGTCGAGGCGCAGTCGATCGGTGACGTGGAGTGGCTGATGGGGATCGACTTCTGGGGGGTCGTCCACGGGACGCAGGCCTTCCTCCCCCACCTGCGCGCCAACGGCGAGGGCCACGTGGTGAACATCTCGAGCGTGTTCGGGCTGATCAGCATCCCGGGCCAGTCGGCCTACAACGCCGCCAAGTTCGCTGTTCGGGGGTACACCGACGCGCTGCGGATGGAGCTCGAGATCGCCGACGAGGGGATCTCGTCCACGACGATCCACCCCGGCGGCGTGCGCACGAACATCGCCCGCAACGCCCGGATGGACGAGACGATGGCGCTCGTCGGGGCGGGCCCCGACGCGGCGGCCGACCTGTTCGACCGGCTGGCACGCACCTCGCCCGAGGCGGCGGCCCGCGAGATCCTGCGCTCGGTCGAGCGGAACCGTCGTCGAGCGGTGGTCGGACCCGACGGTCTCCTGCTCGACCTCGTGTCGCGCCTCCCGGCGGGTGTGCACCAACGCCTGCTGATCGCCGACGCCCGCCGCGCCGCGACGACCCACCCGAGGCCCGATCCGATCTCGGCCACGTGAGCCATCGCTCCCGTCGGGGTGGATCGCACCCGATCGGCGGGGATCAGGGACCGATGAGCTCGGCGAGCATCGACTCGCGGTCGTCGCTCGTCACCAGCGACTCCCCGACCAGGACGGCGTCGTAGCCGGCGTCGCGCAGCGCTCGGGCGTCGTCACCGCCGCGGACCCCGGATTCCGCGACCGAGACGACGTGGCCGGGGATCGCTGCGGCCATCCGCAGCGCCCGGGCGTGGTCGACCTCGAAGGTGACCAGGTCGCGCTGGTTCACCCCGACCAGGTCCGCCCCGACCGCGAGCGCCCGCTCCAGCTCGGGCTCGTCGTGGACCTCGACCAGCGCGTCGAGGCCGAGGTCGGTCGCGAGCCGGTGGAACGCGCCCAGCTCGGTGTCGTCGAGGGCCGCGGCGATCAGCAGCACGCAGTCGGCGCCCATCGTGCGGGCGTCGACCACGTCGAGCTCGCTGACGGTGAAGTCCTTGCGCAGCACCGGCAGGTCGCACCCGCCGCGAGCCGAGCGCAGGTCCTCGGCGGAGCCGGCGAAGTGGGGCCCGTCGGTCAGCACCGAGAGGCACGCCGCCCCGCCACGCTCGTAGGCGCGCGCCACCTCGATCGGGTCGAGGTCGATCGCCAGGTCACCTCGCGACGGGGAGCGGCGCTTGATCTCGGCGATCACGCCGAGGCCGTCACGGGATCGCAGCGCCGCAGCGAAGCCGCGGGTGGGGGGCAGCGCGCGCGCGGCCGGCAGGAGATCGGCGAGGGAGCGGTCGTCACGTGCCGCGACGCCGCGGTGGTGCTCGATGATGCCGTCGAGGTACGTGGTCACGACGTGCGCTCCACCCGGGCTCGGGTCGCGCGGGGCGTCAGAGGCCCTTGCCGCGCACCGGGTTGCACACGATGACCTGCGGGCGACCGGCGGCGTAGGGGCGCAGCGCGGCGCCGAGCTCCTTCATCGTGTCGCTGGTGCCGTGCGCCTGGAACGCCTCGTCGTCGGTGTACTCCTCGTACATCCACACGACGTCGTCGTCCTGGCCGTCCTCCATCAGGATGTACTTCAACGTGTCGGGCTCGTTGGCCTCGACGTGCTCCATCATCGTGCCCATCGCGGCGATCATGTCGCTGCGCTGGCCCTCGTTGGCGGTGATCTTGGCGATGACGGAGACCTTGCTCATGCACCGCACCGTAGCGAACGCACCCGAGCGCGACGCGATCGCCGGACTCCCGCCGACGGTGCCGACGGCTCACGCCCACGACGGTGGAGCCGAGGCCGTCGTCAGAAGCCGAGTCGGTCGGAGACCGTCGCGAGCAGGTCGCCGATCGGGACGCGCACCTGCTCGGTCGTGTCGCGGTCACGCACGGTCACCGCACCGTCGTCGAGGGAGTCGAAGTCGACCGTCACCGCGAGCGGCGTGCCGATCTCGTCCTGGCGCCGGTACCGCTTGCCGATGCTCTGGGTCTCGTCGTAGTCGACCACGTAGCGGTCCGCGAGGAGGCGCCGGACGTCGTGGGCGAGCGGGGTGAGGGTGTCCTTGCGGCTCAGCGGCAGCACCGCCACCTTGTAGGGCGCGAGGCGCGGGTGCAGACGCAGGACGGTGCGCGTCTCGTCGCCGATCTCCTCGGTGTCGTACGCGGCGAGGAGGAACGCCGCCATCGTGCGCGTCGCTCCGGCCGCTGGCTCGATCACGTGCGGGACGTACCGCTCGTTGGTCTGGGGGTCGAGGTAGTCGAGCCGCTGGCCCGATGCCGCCGCGTGCGCCTTCAGGTCGAAGTCCGTGCGCTGCGCGATGCCCTCGAGCTCGTCGAAGCCCCAGGGGAACGCGAACTCCACGTCGGAGGTCCCCGTCGAGTAGTGCGACAGCTCGTCGTCGTCGTGGGGCCGCAGCCGCAGCATCGACTCGGGGATGCCGTGCTCGACGTACCACGCCATCCGCTCGGCGCACCAGTACTCGTACCACCGCTCCGACTCCGCCGGCGGGACGAAGAACTCCATCTCCATCTGCTCGAACTCGCGGGTCCGGAAGATCCAGTTCTGGGGCGTGATCTCGTTGCGGAACGACTTGCCGACCTGCGCGATCCCGAACGGGGGACGCTTGCGGCTGGTCTGGAGCACCTGGCCGAAGTTGGTGAACATGCCCTGGGCGGTCTCGGGGCGCAGGTACGCCTCGGCCCCCGTGCCCTCGACCGGCCCGGCCTGGGTGCGGAACATGAGGTTGAACTCGCGCGCCTCGGTGAAGCTGTCGTGCTGGCCGCAGCTCGGGCAGGTGCCCGGGTCGTCGAGCTTGTCGAGGCGGAACCGGTTCTTGCAGTTGACGCAGTCGACGAGCGGATCGCTGAAGTTGGCGAGGTGCCCCGAGGCCTGCCAGACCTGCGGAGGGCCGAGGATCGCGGCGTCAATCAGCACCACGTCGTCGCGCAGCTGCACCGTCGAGCGGATCCACGCCTCCTTCACGTTGCGCAGGAGGAGCGAGCCGAGCGGTCCGTAGTCGTACGTCGAGCGGAAGCCGCCGTAGATCTCGGCGGACTGGTACACGAAGCCCCGGCGCTTGCACAGCGAGACGATCTGGTCGAGGTCGGTGGCGGCCATCAGGGTGGACAGGCTAGGGGCCCCTCCGGCGCTCCTCGCGACCGGTTCGCCCGCCGTCGCGGCAGATCACGCCGTTGATGTTCCTGCGCTCGCGGAGGGCGCGATACCCTCGCGCCGCGCGTCCGGGCTCCCACCGGGCGTCACCGACACACCGCCGCTCGCGAACGAGCGGCGACCGAACCACACGAGGCCCCACCCCCATGAGACGATCGATCCCCGCACTCGCCGCCACCACCGCGCTCGCCGCCGCGCTCGGGTTGGGATCCGGATCGGGTGCCTCGGCGGCCGAGACGGAGATCATCGTCCCGCTCGACACGATCGTGCGCAGCATCCCCGGGGCCGTGAAGCCGGTGACGAGCCGGCCGGTGCCGGGATCCCTCGTCGGCGCCGACTGCACGGCGACGGTCGACGTGCGCAACCAGGAGTCCGTCCACCCGGGCAACGACCTGATCATCAGCTCGGGTGGTTCGTCGTTCGAGGTCAACGACGTCGAGGGCGAGGCGTTCGAGGAGCGCACCTTCTCGGCCCGGGCGATCACCCTCGGTGACACGATCAGCGTCCAGGTGCGGCTCGGCCCCGACGCCACCTTCAGCGGCGGCATCGAGATCCGGTTCGACTGCCCCGACGTGTCGGTCACGACCGACGTGACCACGACGGCCGCACCGACGACGGTGGCGCCGACGACCACCGGTGCGCCCGAGCCCGGCCCGACGGACGTCCCCACCACCACCGACGGCGAGACCGACGGCACCGACGCCCCCACGACCACCGACGACACCACCGAGCCCGCCCCGACGGACGCCCCCACCACCACCAGCGGCGAGACCGACGGCACCGACGCCCCGACCACCACCGAGGGCGGCACCGACGCTCCCACGACCACCGAGGCGGCGCCCGGAGACACCGACGGTCCGTCGACCACCGAGGGCGGCACGGACGCTCCGACCACCGCACCCGACGGCGACGGCGACGACGACGGCACGACATCGTCGTCGGAGCCGGCCCCGGGTGACGACGGCGACGACGACGACCGTGACGGTGACGACGGGAGCGCGACCACCGCCCCGGCGCCGGGGACCCCCGGCACCGACACCCAGCTCCCGCGCACCGGCGGCGGCGCCACGACGACCGCGTCGATCGCGCTCGCCCTGCTGGCCCTCGGTGGCGGAGCGATCCTGCTGACCCGTCGTCGGCCCGCCGACGCCTGACGGTCGCTCCGGGAGTCACGCTCCGACGCCACGTCCCGCCGACACCGCGGTATCGGTGGGACGTGGTCCGGGCGACCGGATCACCCGCGCTCGAACATCGCCACCGCGCGCAGCCTGCGCTCGATCTGGTGCTCGAGCGCCCGGGTGGCGAGCGCAGCCACCTCGTGGGTCACCGGTGACTCCTCGCGGTCGAGGGCGCTCTGCAGCCGTCCGCCGAGGATGTCGCGCAGCAGCTCCAGGGCGGGTTCCGAGATCGCCTGGCCCGAGCGGCAGGACCGGCAGAGCACACCACCCTCGACCAGGTCGAACGCGACCAGTCGGGCGGAGGGCTCGGAGTCGCCGCAGCGTACGCACGCGTCGAGCTGGGGTCGCAGCCCCTCGTGCGCCAGGAGCTTCCAGTAGAACGCCGGGACGTTCAGCGGAGACGGCTTGGCGGCGATCGTGCGCAGCACCCCGACCAGCATCGCGTGGGCGCGCGGGTCCGGTTCGCGCTCCAGCGACAACTGGTCGACGGCCTCGAGCGCGGCGAGGCCCTGCGACGCCCGGTCCAGCGAGGACAGCATCGGCGACAACGGCTCCACGGCCTCGGCCTGGCTGACGATGTCGAGCTCGCGCCCGCGGTACAGCAGCAGCCGGACGTGGCTCATCGGCTCGAGCCGGGCTCCGAACTTGGAGCGCGTCTTGCGCACCCCCTTGGCGACCGCACGGATCTTGCCGTTCTCCTTCGTGTGGATCACGACGATGCGGTCCGATTCGCGCAGCTTGTAGGTGCGCAGCACCACTCCGACGTCGCGGTACAGCCCGCTCACGATGGTCGCCCCCCGCCGGCGGTCATCCGACCGATTCGTCGGATCGATCCGTGGAATCGAGTCCGCCGAACCGGCGTTCGCGACGCGCGAAGTCGGCGATCGCCTCGACCAGGTCGTCCGCGCCGAGCTCGTTCCACGCCATCGGGCGGAAGAACAGCTCACCGTAGGCCAGCTCCCACACCAGCGACGGCGGGAGGCGGGTCGGCTCGCCGAGCACGACGATCAGGTCGGGCTCGCAGTCCGCCGGCGCGTACAGGACCTCCGACACGGTGGCCTCGTTCACCGGCTCGTCGTCGGGCAGGCCCGCGAGCGCCTCGGCGAAGCGCCGTCGGCCGTCACCGCACGGGTCGATCACCACGTGGCACCCGTCGATCTGGCGCTCCCAGCGGCTGCTGTCGCTCGGCCGGGACCCCGGCTCGAAGGCACGGAGCGTGAGGAACGAGGCCCCGGCGTTCGCCGCCACCGTTCCCAGATCGACGACGCGGCGCTCCCAGCGCGCGACCCCGAGGTCGTCCCAGTCGCCGAGCGTCCCGCCGACGACCATCACGTGACGCAGGAACTGGCGCGTCGGATCGACGTCGGACACGTCGTCGGCCCGGATCGCCTCGGCCTTCGTCACGGGGACATCATTCCACGCGACCGGGCCCCTCGGCCGCCTCACGCCGGCAACATCTCACGCCGGGGCCACCTCACGCCGGGCCACGACCTCACCTCACCCCGCGACCGCGACCTCAGCACTAGGTTGGCTCCCGTGCCCGACCGGACCCGCCCCCTGCACGTGGCGTGCATCATGGACGGCAACGGTCGCTGGGCCGGTCGGCGGGGGCTCCCCCGCACGGACGGCCACACCGAGGGCGAGGAGAACCTCGCGCGGTTGGTGCGCGTCGCCGTCCGGCGCGACATCGGGCACCTCACCGTCTTCGGGTTCTCGACGGAGAACTGGCGACGGCCCCGGCCGGAGGTGCGCCACATCCTGGGCCTGCACGAGAAGCTGTTCGGGCGCGTCGCCGAGCTGAACGAGCTCGACGTGCGCATCCAGTGGATCGGTCGCCCCTTCGACTCCCCCGAAGCCAAGACGCCCCGCTACGTCCAGCGAGCGATCGGCAAGGCGATCGCCGACACCGCGTCGAACACCGGCATGGTGCTCACGGTCGCGTTCGACTACGGCGGCCGGTCCGAGCTGGTGGCCGCGACCGAGAAGGCGCGCCGATCGAGCGGCGGGGTGACCCCCGAGGCGATCTCGGCGAACCTCTACCTCCCCGACCTCCCGCCCGTCGACGTCCTCGTGCGCACCAGCGGCGAGCACCGCGTGTCGAACTTCCTCCTGTGGCAGGCCGCCGGCGCGGCGATCTACTTCACCGACGCCCCGTGGCCCGACTTCGACGGCGACGAGCTCGACCGCGCTCTTGAGCTCGTCGGGTGAGCGAGCTCTCCGCCCTGCTCGACGTCGTCACCTCGGCGCTCGACGCCGCCGAGGTCCGTGACGGCCAGCACGAGATGGCCGCGCTCGTCGCCTCCGCGATCGAGACGGGGGGTCACCTCGTCGTCCAGGCCGGCACCGGGACCGGCAAGACGCTCGCGTACCTCGTCCCGGCGATCACCTCCGGGAAGCGGGTGGTGGTCGCGACGGCGACGAAGGCGCTGCAGGACCAGCTCGCCACCAAGGACCTGCCGTTCCTCGCCGACCACCTCGACGCCGACGTCGACTTCGCGATCCTCAAGGGGCGGAGCAACTACGTCTGCCTCCAGCGGCTGCGGGAGATGGCCGACCCCGACCAGGCGCGGCTCGACCTCGAGCCGGTGGCCGCCACGACCGGCGCCGAGATCCGCAGGATCGCGGAGTGGGCCGGATCCAGCCGGAGCGGAGACCAGGCCGAGCTCGACTGGACGCCGAGCGACGCCGCCTGGCGGTCCGTGAGCGTCGGCTCCGACGAGTGCCCCGGTGCCGAGCGCTGCCCCCTCGGTGACCCGTGCTTCGCGGAGGAGGCCCGCCGGCGCGCCCAGGCCGCCGACGTGGTGGTGGTCAACACCCACCTGTACGGCCTCGACGTCGCCGCCGACGGCGCGATCCTGCCCGACCACGACGTGGTCGTGTTCGACGAGGCGCACGTCCTCGAGGACGTGATGAGCGACACCGTGGGGGTCACCATCGCTCCCGGCCGCTTCGTCGCTCTCGCAGCGACGATCCGACGCATCCTCGACGACGCGTCGCTGACCGACTCGGTGGCCGACCTCGCCGACAGCCTGCGCGACGTCCTCTGCGACCGCGTCGGCGAGCGGTTGCCGATCCCGCTCCCCGACGAGGTGCAGGAGCCCCTGACCGAGGCACGCCTCGTGCTCGGTCGGGTGAGCGACGCGCTCGTCGCGATCGAGACCGCCGACGATGGCGCCAAGCAGCGCCGGCTGCGGGCGCAGACGATGACCGGCCGGGCGATCGAGCAGCTCGACGTCGCGATCGAGGGCCGCGACGGCCACGTCGCGTTCGCGTCGGGCTCGCCGTCGTCGCCCCGGCTGGAGATCGCGCCGCTCGACGTCGGTCCGACGATGCGCGACGGGGTGTGGGCACGGCGGACCGCCGTGCTCACGAGCGCGACGATCCCCTCGTCGCTGCCGTCGCGGCTGGGGATCGACGCCGAGTCGGTCGTCGTCGCCGACGTCGGCAGCCCGTTCGACTACGCCACGAACTCGATGCTGTACTGCGCGATCCACCTCCCGAACCCGAACTCGGCCGGGTTCCGGGACGCCGCGAACGAGGAGCTCGAGGCGCTCGTGCGCGCCGCGGGCGGGCGGACGCTCGCTCTGTTCACCAGCTACCGGGCGATGGACGAGGCCGCCGAGTCGATGCGCGAGCGCCTCGACGTCCCGATCCTCACCCAGCGCGACCTCCCCAAGCCCGCGCTCGTGGCGGCGTTCGCCGGCGACGAGGCCACGTGCCTGTTCGCGACCGCCGGGCTGTTCCAGGGCGTCGACGTGCCCGGGTCGACCCTGTCGCTGGTCGTGATCGACCGCATCCCGTTCCCCCGACCCGACGACCCGCTGCTGTCGGCGCGCCGCGAGCAGCTCGGACGTCGCGCGTTCGCGGAGATCGACGTCCCGCGCGCCTCGATGATGCTGGCCCAGGCGGCGGGACGCCTGATCCGCTCGACGACCGACACCGGGGTCGTGGCGGTGATGGACCCCCGGCTGGGGACCGCCTCGTACCGGTGGGACATCGTCAACGCCCTCCCGCCGATGAAGCGCACCCGCCACCGAGCCGAGGTCGAGCGGTTCCTGCGCGACACGACCGCCTGACGCATCACCGCCAGGGTCGCGTCACCGCCCGGGGTCAGACCCCGGCTGCGATGCTCGTGGGGCCGATCAGGCGAGCGTGTCGACGTTGCCGAGCTCACGGAACGCCTGCTCGAGGCGCTCGACGAAGCTCTCCTCGGCCGAGCGGAGCCAGACCCGGGGGTCGTAGTGCTTCTTGTTCGGAGCGTCCTCGCCGCTCGGGTTGCCGAGCTGACCCTGGAGGTACTCCGAGTTGTCCTCGTAGTAGCCGCGCACCCCGTCCCAGAAGGCCCACTGGAGGTCGGTGTCGATGTTCATCTTGATCACGCCGTAGCTGATCGCCTCGGAGATGTCCGACGCCGAGGAGCCGGACCCCCCGTGGAACACGAAGTTGACCGGCTTGTCGGAGTCGGTCGAGAACTTCTCCGAGATGTGCTGCTGGGCGTCGCGCAGGATCGTCGGCGTGAGCTTGACGTTGCCGGGCTTGTACACGCCGTGGACGTTGCCGAACGCCGCGGCGATGAGGAAGTTCGGGCTCACCTCGAGCAGGCGCTCGTAGGCGTACGCGACCTCCTCGGGCTTGGAGTACAGGTCGGCGGGGTCGGCGTCGGAGTTGTCGACTCCGTCCTCCTCGCCCCCGGTGATCCCGAGCTCGAGCTCGAGGGTCATCCCCATCGGTGCCATGCGCCGCAGGTACTCGACGCAGAGGTCGATGTTCTCCTCCAGCGGCTCCTCGGACAGGTCGAGCATGTGCGAGCTGAAGATCGGGCGGCCGGTCGACTCGAACTCCGCCTCCGCCGCGTCGAGCAGACCCGCCACCCACCCGATCTTCTTCTTCGGGCAGTGGTCGGTGTGCAGGATCACCCGCGCGCCGTAGGCCTCGGCCATCGTGTGCACGTGCCGGGCGCCGGCGAGCGATCCCAGCACCGAGGCGCGGTCGCCGTCGACGGGGACCGCCTTGCCGCCGACGAACGCGCCGCCGCTCGAGGAGAACTGCAGGATCACCGGGCTGTTGAGCTTCCCCGCGGTCTCCATCACCGCGTTCATCGAGTTCGTGCCGACGCAGTTCGCGGCGGGGAGCGCGAACTCCTTCGCCTTGGCGAGCGCGAAGACCTCGTTCACCGCCTCTCCGGTGAGCACGCCGGCCGGGAAGTCGTCTCTCAGATCGGTCACGGCACCGATCGTACGCGATCGGCGCGACGCCGTCCCCCATCGACCTCGCGTCGCAGCCCGCCGAGACGCCCGGCCGGCTCCGGCGCCGCCCGCGCGCTGTCCACGTCGGGGCCGCGACGGGGCGAGCGGTACCGTCGGCGCCATGCCCGAGCTCGTCCGCACGACCATCGCCGACGACGTCGCGACGCTGACCCTCGACTCCCAGCCCAACCGCAACGCCCTGTCGCGCCAGCTCGTGTCCGAGCTCCACGCCGGCCTCGACGCCGCCGAGGACGCCGAGGTGCGCGCGATCGTCGTCGGTGCGGTCGGACCGGCGTTCTGCGCCGGCGCCGATCTCAAGGAGCGCTCGGACGGGCCCCCCGATTCCGAGCCGTTCGCACGGGTCATGACGCGGCTGATGGACACCCCCCGCCCCACGATCGCAGCGGTCGGCGGCGCGGTCCGCGCCGGGGGGATCGGCCTGATGGCGTCGTGCGACCTCGTCGTGGTCCGTCGCGACGTCTCGTTCGCGCTGACCGAGGTGCGCATCGGGGTCGCCGCCGCGATGATCTCGGTCCCCATCCTGCGCCGGGTGCCCCCGGCCAAGATCGCCGCGGCGCTGCTCACCGGGGAGCCCTTCGACGCCGACGAGGCGCTCTCGATGGGTCTCGTCAGCCACGTCACCGACGACGTCGACGCCCAGGTCGCCGAGCTCGTCTCGGGGGTCCGGGCCGGGGCGCGGCGGGCCGTCGCGGAGACCAAGGCGATGCTCGCCCTCGTCCCGACCCTCGACCGCGACGCCGCGATGGGCGCGATGACCGAGCTGTCGACCGAGCTGTTCTCCGGGCCCGACGCGGTCGAGGGGATGGCCGCCTTCCGCGAGAAGCGGCTCCCCGCCTGGAACCCGGACGCCTGAACGAGCCGCCGAGCGCCGCGCCCGATCCGCCTCGCCCGATCCGCCGCGGCGTCGGCGGGCGCGTGCGGCTGCTGCCGGCGTGACGTGGGACACTGGGCCGATGACGACGAACGACTCCGCTCCCACGCGGTCCGACATCGACGAGCGCATCGCCGGGCAGAACGTCGCGAAGCGGTTCCTGGCGAACGTCGCCGAGAACGGCTCGCTCACCGCCATCCAGTGGAAGGGCTCCGGGGGCGAGTGGGACTCGATCACCTTCGACGAGCTCGCCGACCGGACCGCCCGCCTGGCCACCGCGCTCGCCGACCTCGGCGTCGGTCACGGCGACCGGGTCGCGCTCATGCTGTCCAACCGGATGGAGTTCCACCCCCTCGACCTCGCGGTGCTGTTCCTCGGCGCGACCCCGGTCTCGGTGTACAACTCCTCGGCACCCGACCAGATCCAGTACCTGCTCGCGGACTGCGGTGCGAAGGTGGCGATCGTCGAGCACGGCGACTTCCTCGCACGCCTCGACCAGGTCCGCGACCGGATCGGATCGCTCGAGCACGTCGTGATCGTCGACGCCGACGACGCGACCGACGCGTCGGTGCTGCGCTACGACGACCTGGTCACCGCCGAGCCGATCGACCTCGCCTCGGCCGCCGAGACCGCGACCCTCGACGACCTGGCGACGATCATCTACACCTCGGGCACCACGGGCCCGCCCAAGGGCGTGACCCTCAGCCACCGCAACGTCGTGTGGACGCTCGAGTCGATCAGCGAGACGATGCGCGACCAGACCGACATCGACTCCTTCGCCGGCAAGAAGCACGTGTCGTACCTCCCGATGGCGCACATCATGGAGCGCCTGCTCGGCCACTACTACAACGTCGACTTCGGCACGGAGGTGACGTGCTGCCCGGACACGTCGAAGGTGGCGGCCGTGGCCGCCGAGGTGCACCCGCACGTGTTCATCGGCGTCCCCCGGGTCTGGGAGAAGCTGTACGCCGGGGTGAACGCATCGCTCGGGCAGGACCCCGAGCGCAAGCGGAAGTTCGACGAGGCCGTCGACGTGGCGCGTGCCATCGAGCCGAAGATGACGCGCGGCACCGCCTCCGACGAGGAGCTCGAGACGTGGAGCTTCCTCGACCAGGTCGCGTTCCAGGCGGTGAAGGAGCGGCTCGGGCTCGACCGGGCCGAGATCTGCATCACCGGCGCCGCGCCGATCCCCGCCGAGATCCTGTCGTGGTTCCGTGCGCTGGGCGTGCCGCTGTCCGAGGGGTACGGCCTGTCGGAGACGATGGCCGTGCTCACCTGGGCCGCCGACGCCAAGCCCGGCTACGTGGGGCGGGCGGCGACGGGGGTCGAGATGAAGCTCGACGACGACGGCGAGGTCCTCGCACGGGGCGGCAACGTCTTCGGGGGGTACCTCGGCCTGCCGGACACGACCGACGAGGCGCTCGACGCCGACGGGTGGTTCCACACCGGCGACATCGGTGAGATCGACGATGACGGGTACCTGCGCATCGTCGACCGCAAGAAGGAGCTGATCATCACGGCCGGCGGCAAGAACGTCAGCCCGGCGAACCTCGAGGCCGCGCTGAAGATGATCCCGCTCGTCGGCCAGGCGTGCGCGATCGGCGACGGCAAGCCGTTCATCTCCGCGCTCGTCGTCCTCGACCCCGACGCTGCGGCGGCCTGGGCCGCGAACCACGACCTCACCGGTGCCGAAGCCGAGCCGACGGCCCTCGCGGAGAACCCCGACCTCGTCGCCGAGATCGACGAGGGCGTGCGCGCTGCGATGTCGGAGTTCAACAACGCCGAGTCGGTCAAGAAGGTCAAGGTCCTCGGTGACGAGTGGCTCCCCGACTCCGAGGTGCTCACGCCGACGTCGAAGCTGAAGCGCCGGGGCATCCACGCGCAGTTCGCCGAGGAGATCGACCAGCTCTACCGCCGCTGACGTCGCCCGGCACCGAGGCGCACGAGCGCGCCATCCCCAGCGTCAACCGACGAGCCGGTAGCCGACGCCGCGTGCGGTCTTGATCAGCTTCGGGTCGTCGGGGGTGTCCTCGATCTTGACCCGCAGCCGGCGCACGTGGGCGTCGACGAGGCGCGAGTCGCCGAGGTACTCGTAGCCCCAGACGCGCTCCAGGAGCTGGTCGCGCGACAGCACGGCGCCGGCGTGGTCGGCGAACTCGCACAGCAGCCGGAACTCGGTCTTGGTCAGGTTCACCTCGCGCCCGCTCTTGAGGACGATGCCGTGCTCGCGCCGCAGCTCGACGTCGCCGAACACCGAGGCCGAGGGTCGCTGCGGGGTGTCCTGCAGGTGCACGCGCCGCAGCAGGGACCGGATCCGGGCCGCGAGCTCCTTGGGGACGACGGGCTTGGTGACGTAGTCGTCGGCGCCGGCCTCGAGCCCGGCGACCATGTCGACGGTGTCGGTCTGCGCGGTGATGATGATGATCGGGACGATGCTCTTGGCCCGCAGCGAGCGGCACACCTCGAACCCCGACATGTCGGGGAGGCGCAGGTCGAGCAGGATGAGGTCGACGGGTTGGCGCTCGAAGGACGCCAGGCCCTCGGCGCCGTTCGGGGCCTCGCGCACCGAGTAGCCCTCGTCCTCGAGGGCCAGGGAGAGCGCCAGTCGGATCGCGTCGTCGTCCTCGATGAACAGCAGCGTCTCCACGGGGGCCCATGATGCCAGACCGTCGGGCGGGGCACGCGAGCCGCGCGAGGTGGTCCGCGAGGCCGCTCGGAGCGGGCGCGAGACCCCGCGGGCGACTCGCGACGGCCGATCCCGTCGCCGCGCACGTCGGCGTCCGAAGATGACGATCCGATGACGTACCCTCGACTTGTCGTCGACTCGGTCTGCACCGTCTGTGGGACGCCGGGCACCGTCGCCGACGAACCCCAGGTGAGGTGACGTGGGCGGTGCCAGCAGTTTTCGTTACACAAAGCGCGCATGACGAGGATGGCACCGTCACAGAAGGTGATCAGAGTGGTGGTTGTTCACGCTGCATCGGTGGGGTACCTCCCTCCCCCTGGTACCTCACCGGCAGCGGGTGAACCCCTTCCGGAAGTCTGCAACACTGCGCTCCGTGGCCCGCGATCGATCCCTCCGCCTGCGGGCGCGGGTCACGCTCTTCTTCGCGCTCATCGCGCTCTTCGCCGGCACGGTGCTGATCGGGGTCACCTACGGATTCGCCCGCAACAACCTGCTCCAGGAGCGGTCGACCTCCGCGACCCAGCAGGCGTTCGAGCACGCCGCCGACGTCGCCACGCTGCTCGACGCTGTCCAGGCCGATCCCGACGTCCGGGTGCAGCCCTTCTTCGACTCCGAGCTGCGCACCGAACCCGGTGGCTTCGCGGTGCTGAGCTCGCCGTCCACCGGCACGCGCACGTTCCAGACCGACACCAACGGGCGCCTGAGCGACTTCCCGCTCGAGCTGACCCGGCGCGTCAACGCCCAGGGCTCGGGCCTCCAGTACGCCGACATCGACGGCGAGCCCTTCGTCGCCGTGGGGGTCCACATCCGCCGCCACGGGGTCGGGTACTTCGAGGCCTTCCCGGCGGGCAACGAGCGGTCGACGCTCACCGCGCTGCTGACCGCGCTCGGGCTCGGGGGGATCGGCACGCTGGTCCTCGCCACCCTGTTCGGGTTCTCCACCAGTCGACGACTGCTCCGACCCCTGAGCCGCGTCGCCGACGCCGCCGAGGACATCGCGTCGGGCGGCCTCGACACCCGACTCGAGGGCGAATCCGATCCCGACCTCGACCGCCTCGCCAGCTCGTTCAACGACATGGCCGACGCCGTCCAGACCCGGATCGAGCGCGAGGCCCGGTTCGCGTCCGACGTCAGCCACGAGCTGCGCTCCCCGATCACCGCGCTGACCGCGGCGGTGGAGGTCCTCGACGCCCGCCGTTCCGACATCCCCGAACGGACCCAGCAGGCGCTGGACGTGGTGGTCAGCCAGGTGCGTCGCTTCGACAGCATGGTGATCGACCTGCTCGAGCTGTCGCGCATCGACGCGGGAGCCACCGAGCTGAACATCGAGACGCTCGACATCGTCGCGCTCACCCACCGGGTCGCCGCCCGCTTCGGGAGCCCCGACATCGAGGTCGAGGTCCGCCGGGGGACGCCACGCGAGATCGACGTCGACAAGGTCCGCTTCGAGCGCGTGCTCGGGAACCTGATCGAGAACGCCAACCACCACGGAGGCGGTGCCGAGCTCGTCGAGGTCGCGCCCACGCGCCACGCGATGCTGCGCATCGCCGTCGAGGACGGCGGCCCCGGCGTCGCACGCAGCGAGCGGGACCGGATCTTCGAGCGCTTCGCCCGGGGGTCGGCCGCACGTCACCGGATCGGGACCGGCCTCGGTCTCGCGCTCGTCGCCGAGCACAGCGCGGCGATGGGTGGGGCCGTGTGGGTGGAGGACCGCGCCGGCGGCGGTGCCCGGTTCGTGTTCGAGATCCCCATCCGTGGAGCCCACGGGTGAGCCGGCGAGACGGGACCGAGCGATCGGCGACGATGACCGGGCGTCGTGCGACGCCGGGTCCGCGTGCCGTGGCGCTGGCGCTGGCGCTCGCGATCTCCGTCGTGCTCGGGGCGTGCGGGGTGCCGACGGGCCCGGAGAGCTTCGATCCGATCTCCGACGACCAGGTGCCGAACCGGCTCGCGGAGCCGTCGACGTCGCTCACGACGACGACCGTCACCACCACGACGACGGTGGTCCCCGACGAGCTCGAGACGACGACGGTGCCGGCGGTCCCGCCCCCTCCGGTGGTCATCTACTTCCTGTCGCGCGACGAGCTGAGCGGGGTGGAGAGCGCGGCGCCGTCGTTCCCCCCGAAGCCGGGAGACCTCATCCAGCTGCTCGAGAACGGGCCCTCGGAGCCGTTCGCCGACCTCTTCGAGAGCGAGATCGTCCCGGGCCTCATCGTCGGCACGACGGTCGAGGCGGGGATCGTGACGATCGAGCTCGATCCCGACCTGTTCGACGAGATCGACGAGGTGGCCGACCAGCGCTCCGCGATCGCGCAGATGGTGCTGACGTTCCTCGGCAACCTGCAGTTCGTCGGGCAGGCGCGCTTCACCTTCGACGGCGAGGCGATCCGCGTGCCCACCGGGGAGTCGGGGTTCACCGACGAGCCGGTGTCGCGCGACGACTACGTCAGCCTGATCGCCGACTCGGGCCTCCCCGCGGGAGACGACCCGGACCCGGCGACGACGGACGCACCTGACGTCTCGGCGACCACCGACGGCGACGCCTTCCCGCCGTCGGGCACCGTCGGCTGAGCCGACGGGCGACCGCCGGCGGACTCGCGCTCGCACGTCGCATCGGCACCGACGCGCGACGACGCTCAGTAGCCGAGGCGCTCGACCCGCTCGGGGCGGCGCTGCCAGTCCTTGTCGACCTTCACCCGCAGCTCGAGGAAGACGCCCTCGGGGAGCTGGGCGCGGGCACGTTCGCCGGCCCGCTTGAGCACGCTGCCGCCCTTGCCGATCACCATGCCCTTCTGGCTGTCGCGCTCCACGATCACGTCGACGCGGATCCGCGGCCACTCCCACTCCACCACCTGGGTGGCGATCGAGTACGGCAGCTCGTCGCGGGTGACCGCGAGCAGCTGCTCGCGCACGAGCTCGGCGACCCAGCGCTCCTCGCCCAGATCGCTCACCTGGTCGTCGGGGAAGTAGCGCGGGCCGGGCGCGAGACGGGCGAGGAGGTGGTCGACGAGGGCGTCGAGGCCGTCGTGGGTGCGTGCGGACACCGGGAAGTACTCGGCGGCTCCGAGCTCGCTCGCCGCACCCAGCATCGCCAGCACCTGGGCGGGGGTGGCCCGGTCGATCTTGTTCACCACCACGATCGCGTCCGACACGTCGAGCTGGGACGCCACCCAGCGGTCACCGCTGCCGAAGGGCGTCGTGGCGTCCAGCACCAGGGCGACGACGTCGACGTCGGTCGCCGCCTCGCCTCCGTCGGCACCGCGTCGGTCGCCGCCGGAGGCGCTCGCGCCCTCCGACGCGGTCGATCCGGCGACGCTCGACAGCGCCGTCGCGTTGACGCGCTCGCCGAGCGCGGTCACCGCCTTGTGCAGGCCCGGCGTGTCGACGAACACGATCTGGCTGCCCGGCCGCGAGCGCACCCCCATGATCCGGTGGCGGGTCGTCTGCGGCTTGTCGCTGACGATGCTGACCTTGGTGCCGCAGATCGCGTTGACCAGCGACGACTTGCCGACGTTGGGCCGGCCGACGAACGTGACGAACCCGGAGCGGATGCCGGACTCGGCGGGCTCCTCCGGCCACGGCGCTGGGCCGGCGGTCTCGTGCTCGTCGTCGGCGCTCCCGCCGTGCACGCCGTCGTCGTCGGCGCCGTCGGGATCGTCCATGGCGAGAGTCTGCCGCGTCCGGGGTGCCGCGGGCGCCGTCGGCGCCACGAGCCGGTGGAGGCGTGCTCGCCTCGATGCGGGAGCGGCTCCGGCGAGGTCGTACGGTCGCTCCCATGACGAAGCAGATCGAAGGAATCGCCGGGATGAAGGAGCTGGTCGGAGAGCACCTCGGCTACTCCCCCTACACCGAGGTCACCCAGGACCAGGTCCAGAAGTTCGCCGACGCGACGGGCGACCACCAGTGGATCCACGTCGACGTCGAGCGGGCGACGGCGGGGCCCTTCGGGGTGCCGATCGCGCACGGCTACCTCACCCTCTCCCTCGGGCCGATGCTCTCGCCCCAGATCTTCACCGTCACCGGCATCTCGATGGGCGTGAACTACGGAGCCGGCAAGGTCCGCTTCCCGTCTCCCGTCCCGGTCGGGTCGAAGGTGCGCCTGGGAGCGACCCTGCAGTCCGTCGAGGACGTGAAGGGCGGTGCCCAGGTGCAGATGGAGTTCGTCTTCGAGGTCGAGGGATCGGAGAAGCCGTCCTGCGTCGCCGAGGTCATCTTCCGCTACTACGAGTGATGCGACCCGTGGAGTCCCCCCGGCCCGCGGCCGGCGCCCCCGTCGACGACGGACCCTCGCTCGCCGAGGTGCACGAGGCGATCGGGCGCGCCCGACCGGATGCGGAGTGCCTCGTGTTCCGCGACCGTCGCTTCACCTGGGCCGAGGTGGAGGATCGCACGCGACGGCTGGCGAACGCTCTCGGTGACCGGGGTCTGGGGTGCCGCACCGAGCGCTCCGATCTGGCGGACCACGAGTCGGGGCAGGACCACCTCGCCATCTACCTGCACAACGGCAACGAGTACCTCGAGTCGATGCTCGGGGCGCTCAAGGCCCGAGTCGCGTCGCTGAACGTCAACTACCGCTACGTCGCCGACGAGCTGCGCTACCTGCTCACCGATTCGCGCGCCGCGGCCGTCGTGGTGCACTCGTGCTTCGCCCCCGTCCTCGACGAGGTCCGTGCCGAGCTGCCCGACCTGCGCGTCGTGCTGCAGGTGGCCGACGACTCCGACGTCGGTCTGCTCGACGGCGCCGAGTGGTACGAAGACGTGCTCGCCGCCGCCTCTCCCCGGCGCCCCGACGTGGACTGGTCGCCCGACGACCTGTACCTGCTCTACACCGGGGGCACGACCGGGATGCCCAAGGGCGTGATGTGGCGCAACGGGGACGCGATGCGGGAGTGCTTCGGCGGGTCGGCGACCGCGACCGACGTCGAGGGCTTCGTCGCCGACGCCTCCCAGGAGCTGCGCTCCCTGCTCGCACCGCCGTTCATGCACGGCGCCGGCCACTGGATGAGCTTCCGCACCTGGCTGAGCGGGGGCACGGTCGTCGTCCAGTCGCACCCCGAGCGGCTCGATCCCGTCGACATCTGGTCGACCGTCGAGCGCGAGCGGATCGAGTTCCTGCTGATCGTGGGCGACGCCTTCGCCCGTCCCCTGCTCGACGAGCTCGACGCGGGGACCTACGACCTGTCGTCGCTCGGGGTGCTGCTGTCGGGTGGCGCAGCGTTGTCCGCGCCGGCGAAGACCGAGTTCCTCGAGCACCTCCCGACGCTGATGGTCGTCGACGGGCTCGGATCGTCGGAGGCCGGCGGGCAGGTCTCCCACGTCTCGACCGGGTCGGGCGCCTCCACCGGGACGTTCGCGATGACCGAGGGCAACGCCGTCCTCTCGGCGGACCTCGACCGTGTGCTGGGCCCCGGCGACCCCGAGATCGGGTGGCTCGCCAAGACCGGCCGCCTCGCGCTCGGCTACCTCGGCGACCCCGACAAGACGGCGCGCACCTACCCGACGGTCGACGGGCGGCGCTACGCGATCCCCGGCGACCGGGCCCGCCTGCTCGCCGAACCCGACGACGACGGCGACGGTGACCGCGAACCCGGCCTCGGGATCGTGGAGCTCCACGGTCGAGACTCGGTCACCATCAACTCGGGGGGCGAGAAGATCTTCGCCGAGGAGGTCGAGGCCGCGATGAAAGCCCACAGCGCCGTCCACGACTGCGTGGTGGCGGGTCGACCGAGCGAGCGGTGGGGCAGCGAGGTCGTCGCCGTGGTCCGGATCCGCGACGGCCACGAGGCCACCGACGCCGAGCTCGTCGAGACCATGGGGCGTCACATCGCGCGGTACAAGATCCCCAAGCGCATCGTGCGCGTCGACGAGATCGTCCGCTCCCCGAGCGGCAAGGCCGACTACCGCTGGGCGCGCTCGATCGCGACGTCGGACTGACCGACGCTCGGCCCGCCCGGTCGTCGACGGCGGGTCCGTATCCTCGCCGGGTGGACGACGCGACGACCGGGGCACGGCGATGGGATGTCGAGGCGCTCCCCGAGGGTGACGCGAAGCGCACCGCGGTGCGCGAGATGTTCGACGCGATCGCGCCGCGCTACGACCGGTTGAACCGGATCATCTCGTTCCGCCTCGACGGTCGATGGCGCGATCGTGCGGTGCGCGACCTGGCGCTCGCGCCGGGGAGCACCGTGCTCGACCTCGCGAGCGGCACCGGGGACCTGTGCATCGACCTGCGCGACGCCCGGATGGCTCCGATCTCGATGGACCTGAGCCTCGGGATGCTGACTGCCGATCGCAGCGGCGCCCCGCGCGCCCAGACCGACATCCTGCGCCTGCCGGTCCCCGAGGCGGCGGTCGACGGGGTCGTCTGCGGGTTCGCGCTGCGCAACCTCGTCGACCTGTCGGAGTTCTTCTCCGAGATCGCACGCGTCACCCGCCCGGGCGGTCGCATCGCCCTGCTCGACGTGAGCACCCCGTCGAACCGCTTCCTGCGGTTCAGCAACTCGGTGTACTTCGGGCGCGTCGTGCCCCGCATCGGGGCCCTGCTGTCGGACGGTCCGGCGTACCGCTACCTGCCCAGGAGCGTGGCCTACCTCCCCGACCCGGAGCGGCTCGTCGAGATGCTGCGCGGCGCGGGGTTCGCGGACGCGACGCACCGCCAGCTCTCGGGCGGGCTGACCCAGCTGATGGTCGGCACCCGGTCGTGACGAGGGGTCCCCGTGGCGGAGCCCGGGAGCGGTGAGGGCGCTCAGCCGGCCGCTGTCGGACTTCGTCGACGTCGCCCCCGACCTCAACGACGTGGCGGGCGACGACGGGGTGCTGTTCGTGCGCGGCGGGACCGGGCTCGCCGGTCGCGGGACCGCGTCGCGCGTCGGCGTCGACGACGCGGTCGAGCTGCTGCGGTCTATCGACCACGACTCGACCGTGGACGCCGCGGCGCCGACGGCGATCGGGTGCGTCCCCTTCGTCCCGGGGTCGCCCGCGACCGTGGTGGTGCCCGCGGTGATCGTCGTCAAGCGCGACGGGCGGGCGTGGGTCACCGCGATCGACGGCGCCGACGTGGGCGCGGCCCTCGCCGCTCCCCCCGATCCGGTGCCGAGCGCGCCCTCGTGGTCGCTTCGACCGCTCGTCGCGACGCCGGACTACCTGGCGGCCGTCGCCGCCGCGCGCGACGCGGTGCGCTCCGGATCGCTGACGAAGGCCGTCATCGCACGCCCCGTGCAGGTGACCGCCGACGAGGCGATCAGCGTCCACGCGGTGCTCCGGCGACTGAAGGCCACCTTCTCGTCCAGCCACCGCTTCTCGGTCGACGGCTTCGTGGGGGCGTCGCCGGAGCTGCTGATCGAGGTCGACGGGGGTGCGGTGCGGTCCCACCCCCTGGCGGGGACCACGACCCGCACCGGTGACGTCGAGCTCGACGCCCGCCTCGCCGCCGAGCTCCAGGCGAGCGAGAAGAACCAGGTCGAGCACCGCGTGGTGATCGACGACGTCCACGACCGGCTGCTGCCGTTCGTCAGCTACCTCGACTGGGAGCCCGAGCCGTCGGTGGTGACCGTCGCGAACGTGCAGCACCTCGGAACCCGCCTCGAGGGCATGCTCTCCTCGCCCCGCCCGACGGTCGTCGAGCTCGTGCGCGCCCTGTCTCCCACCCCGGCCCTCGGAGGGCACCCACGTACCGAGGCGCTCGAGCTGATCGGGCGGGTCGAGGGGTTCGAGCGAGGTCGCTACGGCGGGGCCGTCGGGTGGGTCGACGCCCGCGGCGACGGGACCTGGGCGGTCGCGATCCGCTGCGCCGAGATGGCCCACGACCGTCGTTCGGCGCGCCTGGTCGCCGGCGGCGGGATCGTCGCGGACAGCGATCCCCTCGCCGAGCTCGCCGAGACCCAGGCGAAGCTCCAGGCGATGCTGTCGGCCGTCATCCGCGCCTGATCGCCCCGTCCCCGGGTCCGCGCCGTCGGGGCCCCGTCCCGTTCAGCCCGGCGCGAGGGCTCGCTCCACGGCGCGGTGGATGGCGTCGTGGTGCTCGACGTTGCGCGCCCGGTCGGTCGCGACCCGGCACACCCACGGCCCGGGGAGCGCGAGCCGCGCCACGAGCGCGTCCACGGTCGCCACCTCGTCGGTCTCGATGCGGTGCGCCCGGGCGAGCCCGACGACGTCGCACCCGAGGGGGGTCCCGAAGAGGCGCTCGAAGCGCGACGGCTCGAGCTCGGTCGCCTGGGGGAGGAACGAGAAGATGCCACCGCCGTCGTTGTCCACGACGACGATCCGCAGATCGACCCCTCGAGCGGCGAGGGCGACCAGCGCGTTCGAGTCGTGGACGAAGGCGAGGTCGCCGATCAGCACCACGCCCGTCGAGGAGCCGTGGGTGTCGAGCAGCGTGCGACCGAGCGCGGTCGACACGACCCCGTCGATCCCATTCGCCCCGCGGTTCGCGTGGGCGCGCGCCCGGGGACCGCCGAACCACTCCAGGTCGCGCACCGGCATCGACGACGACACGGTCACCAGCGCCTCGGGTCCGACGTGGTCGGCGACGACGCGTGCCACCGTCGGCTCGGTGAGACCCGGGAACGATCCCAGCGCCTCGTCGATCGCGGCTCGGGCCGTGGCGTCCGCGTCACGCCACCGCGTGCGCCAGGTCTCCCCCGCCGCTCCGCCCAGCGTCGCCGACAGCAGGTCGTCGAGCGAGCACACGGCGGCGACGTTGCGAGCCGGATCGATCCGCCCGGGTCCCGACACCTGGATCAGAGTGAGGTCGTCTGCCGCGGTCAGCGCGGCGACGACCTTCGACGACGACGGCCGGCCGATCCGGACCACCACCTCCGGGCGGTGCGCGGATGCGAACGCCTCGACGCGCACGAGGGCATCGAGCGTGACGACGTCGGCGATGCCGCGCACGCCCGAGAGCGGATCGGCGGCGATCGGCCACCCGGTCGCCTCGGCGAGGGCGACGACGTCGGCGGCGCGCACGGCGTGCCCCCCGCCGACGAGGATCAGACCGCGCTCGACGGCGATGCCCTCCGGCACCGGATCGCTCGACGCGGTGGCCCTCCGAGCTCGGTGACCGCGGTCGGGTCGAGGGAGGTCGAGGGGCACGCCGATCAGCGGCTCGCGGAAGGCGAGGTTCAGGTGGACCGGCCCGCCCTCCGCTTCGGAGCGGGCCCGGGCGGCGAGGCTCCGCCACCGACCGGCGCCGTCGAGGCGGGGCACCCCGGCATCGACGGACCAGCGGACGTGCGAGCCGTGCAGGCCGACCTGGTCGATCGTCTGCGGGGCGCCGACACCGCGCAGCTCGGGGGGCCGATCGGCGGTCAGCACGATCATCGGGACCTCCGACAGGCCGGCCTCGACCACCGCCGGGAGGTGGTTGGCGGCCGCGGTCCCGCTGGTGCACACCAGCAGCGCGGGCGTCGGGGCGACCCCCTCCCCCGGCGGCAGGCCGAGCCCCAGGGCGACGAAGCCGGCGCTGCGCTCGTCGTGGACGACGTGGATCCGGATCTCGCCACGGGCGGCGAGCGCGAGGGCGAGGGGGGTGGACCGCGACCCCGGCGAGATGACCGCGTGGACGACGCCGAGCCGGATCCACTCGTCGACGAGGGTCGCGCAGAACGTCGCCTGGACGTCGGCCGGGGCGATCGCGTGCTCGTCGACCATCGGAGCCCGACGATACGGCCCTACGGTGGGGAACGTGGACGACGCGACGACCTCCTCCGACGGCACCCCCGCGACACCCGGCGAGCGGCCGTCACCGGACCGAGCACCGGACGGCTCACGGCCCGTCGTGTCGATCGACGTGTTCTCCGACGTGGTGTGCCCCTGGTGCTACATCGGCAAGCGCCGCTTCGAGGCCGGGATGGCCGAGGCGGCCTCCGACGGCGACCTCGGGGTGGACTTCGACGTGACCTTCAAGCCGTACCAGCTCGACCCCACCGCGGAGCCGGGGGTCTCGGGACCGGTGATCGAGGCCTACGCGCGCAAGTTCGGGGGTCCGGAGCAGGCGGAGCGGATCATCGGGCACGTGACCGACACGGCTGCCGGCGACGGTCTCGAGTTCCGCATGGACCGCGCCCAGCGCGCGAACACCCTCCTCGCCCATCGCCTGATCTGGTGGGCCGACCGCGACGACTCCCCCGTCACCCAGGACGCGATGAAGGAGCGGCTGCTGCGCGCGTACTTCATGGACGGGGCGCACATCGGAGACGTCGCGGTCCTCGCCGACGCCGCCGCCGACATCGGCGCCGACCGCGACGAGGTCGTCGCGTTCCTCGAGTCCGCCGAGGGCGTCGACGAGGTGGTCGCCGGGCTCGACGAGGCCCGCGAGCACGGGATCACCGCGGTGCCGACCTACGTGTTCGACGGGAGGTGGGCGGTCCCCGGTGCGCAGGAGCCCGACACCTTCGCCCGGGTCCTGCGCAAGATGGCGGGTCGGGCGCTCGAGGCCACGACGGACACCGCCGCGCCACCCCGATGACGGTCGGGAGGGTCGTCCTCGCGCACGGGTTCACCCAGACCGCCCGGAGCTGGGCGGCCGTCGCCGACGCGCTCCGGGCGCGCCTCGACGGCGTGACGATCGCCGCGCCCGACCTCCCCGGGCACGGCTCGTCGGCCGACGTGCGCTGCGACCTGCGCGGCGCGGCCGACCTGCTCGTCGCCCGCGGTGATCGCGCCGCCTACGTCGGCTACTCGATGGGCGGACGCGTCGCCCTCCACGCCGCCCTCGCCCACCCCGATGCCGTCGAGCGGCTGGTGCTCATCGGCGCGACGGCCGGGATCGAGGACCCCGACGAGCGTGACGCCCGGCGACGGGCGGACCAGGACCTCGCCGATCGCATCGTGCGCAGCAGCATCGCGGCCTTCGTCGACGAGTGGCTGGAGTCCCCCCTCTTCGACGGCCTCGTCGAGGGCTCGGCGTCGCGCGACGACCGCCTGACGAACACGACGCGCGGCCTGGCCTCGAGCCTGCGGCTGTGCGGGACGGGGACCCAGGATCCGCTGTGGGACCGCCTCGGCGAGATCCGCTGCCCGACCCTGGTGCTCGCCGGTGAGCGGGACGACAAGTTCCGCGCCCTCGGCGAGCGCCTCGCGGCCGGGATCGCGGATGCCCGGATGGCGGTGATCGAGGGCAGCGGCCACAGCGTCCACCTCGAGCAGCCGCAGGCCACCGTGGACGCGCTGGCCGACTTCCTCTCCTGAGCGGCGCTCCGGGCGCACCGTGGCGCGGGTCGAGTCGGCGACGACTCGTCGACAAGCGGCGGGTCAGCGGCCACCTCGGCCGACCGGGGCCGGATCAGGAGCCGAGCGCGAGCCCGAGCGTGGTGGCCGCTCCGACGGCGAGCTGCAGCCGGCCGGTGTCGCCGAGCACCCCGATGAGGTCCGCTCCCGACGCGCCCGCCAGCACCCGGCGCGACGGTCCGACGGCGAGCGGGGCCGCCACCACCCCGGTGATCGCCCACGGTCGGATCGCAGCGGCGACGATCACGAGCGCGAACGTCGCGACGACGAGGCCGACGTAGAGCCACCGGGTGCGGCCGTCACCGAGTCGCACCGCCAGGGTGCGCTTGCCGACCTCGCGGTCGGTCGGGATGTCGCGCAGGTTGTTCACCACCAGCAGAGCGCACGCGATCGACCCCGCCGCCGCGCCGACCACGAGCGACAGCGCCGTCGCCGCCTCGACCGACACCCAGGTCGTGCCGACGGTCGCCACGAGGCCGAAGAACACGAAGACGAACACCTCGCCGAGCCCGAGGTAGCCGTACGGCCGAGGACCGCCGGTGTAGAACCACCCGGCCGCGATCGCCGCCACCCCGATGGCGAGCAGCCAGAGGGTGGTCGCGAGCGCCAGGGCGAGCCCGGCGACCGCTGCCACGGCGAACGCGACGAAGGCCGCCCGCTTCACCTCCGACGCCGTGGCCAGGCCGCCCGCGACGAGCCGGGCCGGTCCGACGCGCACGTCGTCGGTCCCACGCACCCCGTCGCTGTGGTCGTTCGCGTAGTTCACCCCGACCTGGAGCGCCAGGCTGACGACGAGCGCGAGGGCGGCACGCCACCAGATCGGCCCCGCCGCGACATCGGCGCTCGCCACGCCGGGGAACCACCCGCCACCGCGGACCACGCCGAGCGCGCACCCGGCGCCGAGCGCGACCGGGACGACCGCCGCCGGGAGCGTCCGCGGCCGTGCTCCGATGATCCAACGCCGCATGCGTCGGCCATCATGGGCCGATGCGGCCCCGGCTCCAACCACTCGGTCGGCGACCGTGAGCCGACTGGTCGCCATCGACCGACCCGCCGGGCCCGGCTTCGTCGAGGAGCTGCGCCGGATCTGGGACGCCGGGGACGCCGCGTTCCCGGTCGACCAGCGGCTCCCCCGCCCGGCTCGCGACGCGGTGGTCGCCGCGATGCGCGTCGGCGACGAGGTGGACGAGGGCGATGCGCTCGTCGTGGCCACGAGCGGATCGACGGGAGCTCCCCGGGGCGTCGTGCTGACCCACGAGGCGGTCGCGGCGTCGGCCGACGCGACGAGCGCACGGCTCGGGGTGCGCGACGACGACCACTGGCTGGCCTGCCTCCCCCTCTCCCACGTCGGCGGGCTGTCGGTCGTCACCCGCAGCCTGCGCACCGGGACGCGCCTCACCGTGCTCGAGCGCTTCGACCCCGAGGACGCCACGCGCAGCGGCGCGACGCTCGTCTCGCTCGTCGCGACGGCTCTGCGACGGATCGACCCCGCCTCGTTCCGGGTGATCGTGCTCGGCGGCAGCCGCCCACCGACCGATCAGCCCCCGAACGCGGTGACCACCTACGGGATGACCGAGACCGGCAGCGGCGTGGTCTACGACGGGGTGCCCCTCGACGGCGTCGAGGTGGAGATCACCGAGCCCGCCGACGGAGCCGTCGACGGTGAGATCCGGCTGCGGGGCCCGATGCTGCTGCGCTGCTACCGCGACGGGACCGTCCCGACCACGCCGGACGGCTGGTTCCCCACGGGTGACCTGGGCCGGTTCCTCCCCGACGGGCGTCTCCACGTCACCGGGCGACGTGGCGACCTGATCGTGTCGGGCGGTGAGAACGTGTGGCCCGAGGCGGTCGAGGCGGCGTTGGGCGACCATCCGCTCGTCGACGACGTGATGGTCCGTGGCGTCGACGACCCCGAGTGGGGCCAGGTCGCCGAAGCGGTCGTCGTGCCGCGCGGTCGGGCGCCGACGCTCGTGGAGCTGCGCACCCACGTCAAGCGCTCGCACCCGGCGCACCTCGCGCCCAGGCGACTCGTGATCGCACGGTCCCTGCCCCGCACCGCGCTCGGCAAGCTGCGCCGACACGACGACGATCGCAGCGCCTGACGGCGACCCGGTCCGAGCGGTCGAGAGAGTCGCGTGCTCCGCCGTGCGATCGGGCGGATGGAGCCCTCAGCGCGAAGGGGTGACCCCGGCGCCGCCGTCGATCACGTAGGTGTCACCGGTGATCCAGCTCGCCAGGTCGCTCGCCAGGAAGGTGGCCAGGTTGGCGATGTCCTGCGGGTCGCCGAGGCGCTGGGTGGGGAGGCGGGCGGCGAGCTGCTCGCCGAAGTTGTCGACGAGGTAGGCCGCGAAGTCGGTCTCGACCAGGCCGGGCGCGATGCCGACCACGCGGGTCGGACCGATCTCGGAGGCGAGCTGGCGGGTGAGGTGGATCAGGGCGGCCTTGGTCACGTTGTACACGCCCAGGCCGCCTCCGTCGGTGCGCATGCCACCGACCGACGCCACGTTCACGATGACCCCGGGCTCCTGCGAGAACGCGAGGCGGTGCGCTGCCTCGCACCAGAACACCGGCGCCTCGAGGTTGACCTGCATGGTCTTGTCGTAGCGGGGCTTGTCGACCTCGAGGGTCGGTCCGTAGTACGGGTTCGTGGCGGCGTTGTTGACCAGGATGTCGAGGCGCCCGAAGCGCTCGAGGGTCGCCTGGACCGCCCGCTCGCCGGCCCCCTCGTCGCCCGAGTTCGCGGCGAAGATCTCGACCTCGCCGTCCATCTCGGCGGCGGCCGCCTCGAGCCCCTCCTGCTTGCGGCTGTTGATCATCACCTTCGCGCCCGCCGCGGCGTAGGACGCTGCGATCGCACGTCCGATCCCGCGCGAGGCTCCCGTCACGAGCGCCACCTTGCCGTCGAGTGAGATCTCCATGCGGGCGACAGTACGGCCTCGCGCCGTCCCGCTCGTCATCCGTGAGGCGCCCGTCGAGGGCGCGAGCCGTCAGGCGTGGGTCTGGCGGAAGCCGGGCGGCGGCGGCCCCCGCCAGTGGTGCAGGCTGAGCAGCGCGATCTCCCGGGCCCGCATCCGACGGGTGTCCGACTCGTCGACGTGGTCGTGGCCGAGGACGTGCAGCACGCCGTGGACGACCAGGAGCGCGATCTCGTCGACCAGGCTGCCGGCGTGGTCGCCGAACTGGCGCTCGGCGACCGCCGGGCTCACGACGACGTCACCGAGCAGGCGCGGGACCCCCGGCGTCGGCTCGTCGTCGATCGGGAACGACAGCACGTCGGTGGGGCCGTCCGATCCCATGTGGATCGCGTTCAGCTCGCTCATCTCGTCGAGGTCGACGAAGGTCACGGTCAGCTCGCCGTCGGCGCGCTCGCTCTCGAGGCAGTCCTGCGCCAGGCGGGCCCAGCGGTCGACGTCGACCACCGGGCGGTCGACCTCGTCGCCGGCGCGGGCATCGGCGGCGACGACCGTGCTCCCCATGCGGCGGCCGATCAGCGCGTCAGCGTGGTGGCGGAGCGCTCGTACGCCTGGACGATGTCGGCCACGATCTTGTGCCGCACCACGTCGGAGCCGGTCAGGTGGACGAACGCGAGGTCGTCGATCCCGTCGAGCGTCCGTTCCAGACCCGACAGCCCGCTCTTGCCGTCGGGGACGTCGACCTGGGTCGCGTCGCCGGTGACGACGACCCGCGAGCCGAACCCGATCCGGGTCAGGAACATCTTCATCTGCTCGGGCGTCGTGTTCTGCGCCTCGTCGAGGATGATGAAGCTGCCGTTGAGCGTGCGGCCGCGCATGAACGCGAGCGGCGCGATCTCGACGATCTGCTTCTCGATCAGGCGGGTCACCGCCTCCAGCTCGAGCATGTCGTAGAGCGCGTCGTAGAGGGGCCGCAGGTAGGGGTCGATCTTGGCCATCAGGTCGCCCGGCAGGAAGCCGAGCCGCTCGCCGGCCTCGACCGCCGGGCGGGTGAGGATGATCCGCTGCACCTGCTTGGACTGCAGCGCGCGGACGGCCATCGCCACCGCGAGCCACGACTTGCCGGTCCCGGCCGGTCCGATCCCGAAGGTGATGACGTTGTCGGCGATCGCGTCGACGTAGCGCTTCTGACCGGCGGTCTTGGGCTTGATCTGGCGCCCCTTGGCCCCCTTCAGGATGTGGTGGCCGAGGATCTCGCTCGGGCGCTCGTCGGCGCGGACCATCGTGAAGATCCGCTCCAACGTCGAGTCGTCGAGGGTCTGGCCCGTCTGGAGCAGGGTGACCAGCTCCTCGAACAACCGCGCCACGGCGGCGACGCTCGGGGTGTCGTCGCCGTCGACGCGCACCTCGTTGCCGCGCACGGTGATCGAGACCTGCGGGAACTCCCGCTCGATCCGCCGGAGGAACTGGTCCCTCGGGCCGAGGAGGGCGGACGTCAGGTGGGTTCCGGGGACGACGACGGTCGTCGTGGTGGCAGCGGTCATGTGATGTCCCAGCGTAGCCAGCGACCGCACGACGGCGCGAGGGGTTCGTCCAGGGCGAGTCGGGTTCGCGCCCGTCCGGGCGGATCGGTCGTCGCGACGCCGCGGCGGTGACGGACCCCCGAGCAGGGATCGCCCTGCTCGGGGGTCGGAGGCGACGCCGGGAATCGAACCCGGGTAGACGGCTTTGCAGGCCGTTGCCTGAACCACTCGGCCACGTCGCCGTGGGGGCCGATGCTAGCGGTCCGGCGGCGCGACCTCCCCGGTCGCGAACCATCGCCGCAGGGCGGCGAACCCCTCGTCGAGGGTCGTCGAGGGGCTCCACCCGAGATCGCGCCGCGCCGGTCGGGGGTCGAACCAGTGCGCGGTGCCGAGCTGGTCGGCGAGGAACCGGGTCAGCGGCGGCTCGTCGGTGCGTGCGCTGCGCCGCCACCACCACTCCACCGCCGAGCCCACCCGGCGGGCGACGCCCAGCGGGACGTCACGGGGGGCGAAGGGCACCTCGGCGGCCGCGCAGATCCCGGCGACGAGGTCGCGGATCGGTCGGGGCTCGCCGTTGGACACCACGTACGCCCGTCCCGCGCAGCGCGCCCCCGGTGCCACCGCGTCGAGCGCGGCGACGAGAGCGCCCGCCGCGTCGTCGAGGTAGGTGCTGTCGACGAGCGCTCGGCCCCCGCCGACGATCGCGAGGCGCCCGGCGCGCGCCCGCTCGACGATGCGTCCCACGAGCTGCTCGTCACCGGGGCCCCACACGAGGTGGGGACGCACGACGACGACGGCGAGCTCGTCGGAGTCCGCGGCGAGCGCGAGGAGCTCGGCCACCGCCTTGGTCTCGGGGTAGTGGGCACCGAGGTGGTCGGTGACCGCCGGGTCGGCTCCCGCCCCGAGGATCGGCTCGCCGCGGTGCGCGACCGACGGCGACGACACGTGCACGAACCGCCGCACCCCGTGAGCGCGCGCGGCGGCGATCACGTGCCGGGTGCCGTCGACGTTGACCGCGTGGTAGTCGGCGCGGTCCCCGGCCACACCCACCCGGGCGGCGAGGTGGATCACGGCGTCCTGGTCGCGCGCGGCGTGGCGGACGGCGTCGGGGTCGGTCACGTCACCGAGCACCTGCTCGACATCGGCTCCGACGACCTCGCTCCACCGCCGCTGGAACACGCGCACCCGATCGCCGCGACCCGCGAGATGGCGGGCGACGGCCCCCCCGATCGCGCTCGACCCGCCGGTCACGAGCACCCTCACGCGAGCACCCTCACGCGAGCACCCTCACGTGGTGCGCCCGAACGCGGTGCGCCCGCACGACGCGGGCCCTCGGGCGCTCAGCGCGATCCGACACGCCGCACCACCCGACCGATCCCACGGCGCAGGGACGCCCGCCGGCCACCCGGGCTCGCGCCGGCGAGGACCCGGGTCGCCCACCCGGCGAGCTCGGCGCGGTCGATCTTGGCGTCGTGGCGGACGTCGACGGGGACGCGGTCCGTCACCAGCACCGCCGCCACCGCGACGTCGAGCGCGGAACGCACGGCCGCGACGGTGTCGACGTCCGCGAGCCCCGGCGTCGCGGACCGCCGCTCGATGACGATCACCGTCCGCTCACCTCCCGCCGGGCCGACACCGACCGCCGCGACGCGACCGGACGTGACGGCCCCGCTCGGGGCGAGAGCCGCCTCGACGGCCCTCTCGATCGGCACGGGGGTTACCGGGCCGTCGACGGAGTCGATCACGTGGACCGCCCGGCCCTCGATCCACAGGCGCTCGTCGCCGTCGAGGTGCCCGACGTCGCCCGTGCGGTGCCAGCCGGCGCCGGGTCGGGCGAGGCGTTCGACGCCCCAGCGCCCGACGTAGCCCCGCGAGACCCACGGCGCACGCACCAGCACCTCCCCGAGGAGGCCGTCCGCCACCGCCTCGGGGACGCCCGCGGTCGCGTCGAAGCCCAGCGGCGCGATGCGCACCTCGGCGCCGTCGACGGGCTGCCCGACGCACACCCCGCCGCGCTCCGCGATCGGTCCCGGTCCGCCGCCGACGGATCCGCCCCCCGCGGAGTCGCCGGCGACGGCCTCGGCCGCGGCGATCCCGGCGAGGTCGATGTCGGCCACGGGGAGCGCCTCGGTCATGCCGTAGGGGGTGCGCAGCGACGCACCCGGGACCCAGGCCGACATCGCGCGGAGCAGCTCGGAGGGGACGGGGGCGCCGGCGCTGAGCACCAGTCGCAGACCGCTGCGGGGCGCAACACGATCGCGCTCGGCGGTCGCGACGACGTTCGCGAGCGCGGCCGGCGACGCGAACACGATCGTCGCGTCGATCCGCTCGCACGCGTCGGCCAGGGCCCGCGCCGTCAGCTCCCCGGGGGTGGTCACGTCGCAGTCGGCGAGGGCGGTCGGGACGCCGAGCGCCGGGCCGTAGAGCGCGAACGGGGCGAACGCGGCGACCAGGCGGTCGTCGGGACCGATCGAGTACGTCGCCGCCAGCGCGTCGCGCTGCGCGACGAGCTGGCCGTGGAGGTACGACACGCCCTTGGCCGGCCCGGTCGCGCCGGAGGTGAACAGGATCGCGGCCTCCTGCTCGGGAACGGGCCGCTCGACCGGGACGGTCGGAGGGTCGTCGGGCCCGACGTCGGCGACGAGGTCGCCCACGTCGAGGTGGGTCGAGCGCGGCGCCCACCTCCCGATCCACGCGGCGAGCCGCGCCCGGCGGGGGCCGATCGTCCAGCGGGGGCGCGTCGACGACACCGCTGCGCCGAGACCGCGCAGGCCGAGCCCCCGATCGGCGACGACGGTGACCGCGCCCGCACGCCAGAGCGCGTAGACCGCGACGAGCAGCTCGATGCCCGGTGGGATGAGGACGGCCACGCGGTCCCCCGGGCGAACCCCCCGGCGCCGCAGCCTCCCGGCCGCGACGTCGACCCGCCGGGCGAAGTCGGCGAAGTCGATCGAACCCCGCGCCCCGCCGCCGGCCGCCAGGTCGACCACGGCGAGGTCGTGATCGCCGCGTCGACGCTCCATCGCCGCGAACAGCGATCCCCCGGCGCCCGTCGGACCGTCGGGCACGCCGCCCGAGGTCCCCGCCACGCCGGCGGGTGCGTCGGGCGGGTCGAGAGGTCGTGCGGCGGCGTCGGGGACGAGGTCGCCGAGCCACGTCTCCGCCACGCCCGCGACGTCGGCCTCCATCATCACCAGGTGACCGGCGTCGGCGAACCGGTGGACGCCCACGTCGCGGAACCGCAGCGCGAGGTCGGCGGCGAAGTCGTCGTCGAACACGGGGTCGTGCGCGCCCCACGCGAGCAGCACCGGCGCCTCGACGCCGCCCAGGAGGTCGGCGACCCGTTCCAGGTCCCGGTCGCTCGGATGACCCTCACGGAGCGGGACGTCGCCGACGAAGTCCGCGATCGCGCCGCGTCGGGCCGGGGCGTCGTAGGGTGCGCGCAGCGCCTCGCGCTCGACCGAGGAGATGCGCGACCCCGACAGCAGCGCCGTGCCGTCGACGAACACCCGGGTGCGTCGGCAGGCGAGGTCGCGCAGCGGGGCGGAGGCCGCCAGCCTGATCAGCAGCGGCGCGTCCCGCCGCTCCGGGACGGCGATCCCCGTGTTGCACAGCAGGAGCCCGGCGAGCGCCCGGGGATGGTCGACCGCCCACCCCATCGCGATCGCCCCGCCCCAGTCGTGCGCGGCGATCACCAGCGGCGACGACGGGTCGAGGTCGACGGTGTCGAGGAGATCGCCGAGGTCGCGGACGCGCTCCACGTACCGGCGGGGCGCGACCCGCTCGCTGAACCCCATCGACAGCTGGTCCACGGCGACCACGCGGTGGCGGTCGGACAACCGGCGCAGCAGCGGCGCCCAGGCGACGGACCACGTCGGGTTGCCGTGGACGCACACGACCGTCGCGCCGCGATCGTCGGGGACGGCGGGCGGCCCGGTGTCGAGCAGGTGCCAGCTGCGCCCGACCCCGTCGGACCCGGCGACCTCGAGGGTGCGCGACCACGACGGATCGATCCCCCACCGCCTCCACGTCGCCGCCGTCGGGAGCGGAGACGGCGCGGTCACCAGACGATTTCGGCGAAGCTCGTGTTCAGCCCGGACCCGATCCCCATGCACAGCACCCGCTCTCCGGCGGCGATGCGATCCTGGAACAGGGCGAGGGTGATCGGGATCGCCGCCGGACCGCAGTTGCCGTAGTCGGGGAACGTGCGCGGGCAGCGATCGGGATCGATCCCCAGCCGCTCGCACAGCAGCTCGGTGTGACGCTGGCTCACCTGGTGGACGATGTAGTGATCCATCCCCACCTCCCAGTCGAAGTCCTCACCGGAGTGCTTCCAGGCGGCTTCGGCCAGGTCGAGCCCGGCGATCATCAGGCCGTGGGAGTCGGTCTGCATGCGGTCGAGGTCCCCGATGCACAGCTCGTGGTGCTGGGTCCCGCTACGTGCGATCCCCCCGACCAGCCGGTGCGACTCGGGGTGCTGATCGAAGCGGCACAGCACGGCGGCGGCGGCTCCGGAGCCGAGCGTCAGCGACGCGAACTCGGCGAACACGTCCGCCGCGGTCGCATCGGGCTGCTGGAGGCGGGCGATCGTCGTCTCCTGGGTGTAGCGGCTGCCCTCCCCGTCGACGATCAGGGCGTAGTCGATCGAGCCGGCGTCGATCGCGGCCGCCGCGATCTGCATCCCGTTGACGAAGCCCAGGCACGCGTTCCCGACGTCGAAGTTGAGGCAGCTCGTCGGCAGGTCGAGCTGGTGGTGGACCGCGCACGCCACGGAGGGCTCGAGGTGGTGCTTGCACACCGAGGTCGAGATCAGCATCCCCACCCGCGACGGGTCGATCCCCGACTCGTCGAGCGCCTTGCGGCCCGCCATCGCGGCCGCCTGCTCGAAACCGACCCCCTCGGGCCACCAGCGACGTGCCTCGATGCCGGCCAGGTCGGTGAGGATCCCCGGCTTGAGCCCGGTGCGTGCGTAGGTCTCCGCGAGCTGGTCGTCGATCCACGCCGAGGTGACGACCTCGGGGGCTTCGACGCACGACACGTCGAGCACGCCCACGTTTCGATGTGTCAGAACCGAGTTGGCGGCCATGGGAGTCCTTTCACGGCGAGCGGTGCGCCGATGCGTCGCAGGCGTCCCAGCCTACGACAAGACATCGCGACACGGCGGCGCCTCCCCCGATCGGGGCGAACGCGGTGGGCCGGGATCGGGTGGCGGTCGGGCGGTGCAGCACGGCCCGAGACGGCGAACGGCGGGAGCTCCGTGGTGCCACGGGGCTCCCGCCGTCTCGGAGCGGATGACCGGGATCGAACCGGCGACCTTCACCTTGGCAAGGTGACGCTCTACCAACTGAGCCACATCCGCGAGGAGCAGAACTGTAGCGCGTCCGACCCGTCACGCAACCCGGCGGCCCCGACGTGGTGCCGGTCGCTCAGCGCTGCTCGGCGGGGCGCAGGTCGACGCGCAGGGTGAGCACCCCGTCGACGATCTCGCCCTCCGCGTCGCCCAGCATCGCGAAGTCCTGGAAGTCCTTCTGCGACTGCTCCATGAACGCCTTGCGCCCCTCGCCCTCGACGGGTGGGAGGGGCCGCTTCTTGACCGCCGTCGCCCGCTCCCGGAAGCGTTGGATCATCGCATCGACGTCGAGTTCGGCCACGACCCGCAGCGTAGCCACTCAGCCCCGCGACTCGCCAAGGGCCCCCGGCTCGGCCACGACGGCGGACGAGGGCGCGTCGGTCTCGAGTGCGACCTGGTCGGCGTCGCGCTCGACCGCCTCCGCATCCGCCACCGGTTCGGTCGTCGTCGCCGCGCCGCGCACCGGGTCGTCGTCGCGGGCCGGGGCCGGGGCCGGGGCCGGGGCCGGGGCCAGGGCCGGATCGTCGTCGGCCGCCGTCGCGGACGCGCCCGCTGGGGGGACCCGGGCCGCGTCGTGGGCTTCGATCCGGTCCGGGGCGAGGTCGTCGAACCCCGCGACCGGTGGGACGGACGCGAACGCGGCGTCGACCGTGGGCGGGCGCATCTCCCGGCGCAGCGGTCGCGCGCCCTCGGGCCGGACGTCGTCGAGCATCCGTCGGCGCGTCGCGGGGTCCTGGGTGCGCCACCGGCGCGTCGCCATCTCCTCGAGCGGCGCGAGGACCCGCGGTTCGGGACGGGTCGCGCGCAGCAGCCAGACCGCGACGGCGACGAGGGCGACGCCGAGCGCCACCAGGGCGGCGATCGACACGTAGACCGTGCGCGTGGCCTCGGGGTCGCCCACGACGTCGGCCGCGGCCGCGGCGATCGAGGCCGTGGAGGAGGGGTGCGCGACTCGGGTCACCAGTCGGCGAGTCTGCCACCTCGTGGCCCACGTGCCGCTCAGCGCTGGTGGAGGGGACACCAGACGGCGGTCCGCCCGCCGAACCGAGCGCGCCGCAACCCCTCGCCGTCGAGGGCGCACGCGCCCAGCGCGGCGCGCGCCTGCGGATCGAGGGTGCCCTGCGTCGAACCGCCGTCGGCGAGCATCACCGGGAGCCGCTCCCGGCACGCGGCGGCCAGCGCGTCGATCTCGCCGGTCGTCAACGACCCGGCCGGGCGTCCCGGCGCGATCCCCGCCCAGAACAGCACCTCGTCCGCGCACAGGTTGCCGAGCCCGGCCACCGCGCGCTGGTCGAGCAGGACCGCCTTCACCGCCGCGGTCCTGCCCCCGAGGGCGGGTGCGAGCTCGTCGGCGCTCAGGGTCAGCGCGTCGGGACCGAGGTGGTCGAGGTCCGGATCGAGCGAGAGCCTGCCGAGCCGGCGCGGGTCGTTCATCCGCAGCGCGATCGCGTCGCGTTCGGTGGTGCGCACCCGCAGCCGGTCCCACTCCGGCCGATCCGCCCCCGAGGCGTACGCGAGCCTCTCGATGGCGGCGTGGCCGTCGACGACGACCCGCCCGGTCATCCCGAGGTGGAGGCCGAGCGACGGCCCGTCGGTCTCGACCACGACCACCTTGCCGCGGCGCCCGGCGCCGGTCACGGTCCGTCCCGTCAGGGCGGCGGCCAGGTCGGGCGCAGCGACCCGCTCGTCGACGTCGACCGCCTCGATCACCCGGCCGACGAGCGCGCCAGCCGCTCGTGCCCAGATCTCGGCTTCGAGGCCCTCGGGCACCTGCGGGCGGCTCTCAGCGCAGCTTCGACGCCTCGGCGAGGAAGCCGTCGAGGCGATCGGCGATCTGGTCGCCGTCGATGAGGAACGCGTCGTGGCCATGGGGGGAGTCGATCTCGTGGTACTCGCTCGCGACGCCGTTGCGGCCGACCTCGTCGGCGATCGCGCGCTGCTGGTAGGCGGGGTACAGCATGTCGCTCCAGATCCCGACCGCCATCGTCGGCACCTGGATCCGCGCCATCGCGCGCTCGAGCGACCCCCGACCGCGAGCGACGTCGTGGAGGTCCATCGCCTTGCCGATCGCGAGGTAGCTGTTCGCGTCGAACCGGCGGACGATCTTGTCGCCGTGGTGGCGCAGGTAGCGCTCGACCTCGTACTGCTGCCACATCCCGAGGATGTCGCCCGCCTCGGCTCGACCGGAGAAGTCGCGCCCGAAGCGGTCGGTGAACACGTTGTCGCTGCGGAAGGTCACCTGCGCGATCTGGCGGGCGATCGCGAGGCCCTCGGCGGGCCCGTCGCCGGGCGCGCGGTCGTAGTAGTCGCCGCCGTCCCACTTCGGGTCGAGCCGGACGGCCTGGCGACCGATCCCGCCCCAGGCGATCTGCTGCGCCGTGGCCTGCATGCAGGTGGCGATCGCGACCAGCGACCGGACCCGGCGCGGGTGCATCACCGCCCACTCGAGGGCCTGCATCCCGCCCATCGATCCCCCGATCACCGACATCCACCCGGCGATGCCGAGGTGGTCGGCGAGGCGCGACTGGGCTCGCACCATGTCGCGGATCGTGACGACCGGGAACCGCGACCCGTAGGGCCTGCCGTCGTCGGGGTGGGGGGAGGCGGGGCCCGTCGATCCCTGGCAGCCGCCCAGCACGTTCGCGCACACGACGTGGTAGCGGTCCGTGTCGATCGGGAGGCCGGGCCCCACCATCGACGACCACCACCCGGGCTCGGCGTGGCCTCGACCGGCGGGTCCCGAGGCGTGGCTGTCGCCCGTCCACGCGTGGCACAGGAGCACGGCGTTGCCGGCGTCGGCGTCGAGCGACCCCCAGGTCTCGTACGCGACGACGACGTCGCGCAGGGTCGCTCCGGAATCGAGGGCGAAGCGGCGATCCGTCGCGAACGTGAAGAAGCGTCGACCGCCGGGTGCGTCTCCCGGTCGCCAGGCGCCGGTCACGGGGAGTGGATCGCTGCTCATCTGGGTCGGCGGTCGTCGGGGTCACGTCGACCGGGCGGCGGCCCCGCCGGGCGCCGTCGGCACGGTGCGATGACCGACGTCGACGCTACCAGCGCGCCGCGCGCCGATCGCCCGCGTCCCGCGCCCCCCGAGCGCTCGGCACGGCGGGGTGCGCCGGTACCGGGCGCATCGCCACGGGGCGCGTCGGCGAGCGGCGCACCCTCATCCTCCGAGCTCGCCGACGACCGGTTGGGCGAGACGGAGCCGGCGGTCGAACCCCGCCTCGTACGGGAGGAAGCCCGACCGGTCCGGGTACATCAGCTGCACGTAGTCGCCCGGCTGACCCTTCGACCACGCGATCGCGGTCTCGAAGAGCGCGCCCCACCGCTCCAGGTCGATGGGGGCGAACACCGCGCGCAGCTCGTTGTCCAGCAGCCCGACGACCTCCACGCCGATCGGGATCTCGGTGCCGCCCCGGCACGCGTCGGCGATCAACGTCACCAACCCGTTCGAGGCGATCGGGGTGAGGCCGAACACGGCCACGTCGGGGAAGCCGACGGCGTCGGGAAGGCCGATCGAGTACGCGTACGCCGGCACCGGCGGGTCGAGGTCGGCGCGGGCCTCGACCGGCTCGAGGGCCCACCCGTTGGTCTCGATCATCCACTCGATCTTCTCGGCGTGGGGGATGTGGAAGTCGGGCAGCTCCATCGGAGTCGGACCGTAGTCGAGGCCCCGGTACCGTCGAGGTGCCATGGCTCGCTTCCTGCTCCGTCCGCGGTGGCTGGGGTTCCACGCCCTCGTGCTCGCGGCGATCGTGGTGATGGCGAACCTCGGGTTCTGGCAGCTCGACCGGCTCGACGAGCGGCGCGAGTTCAACGCGGTCGTCGCCGCCCGCTCCGAGCGCGACCCGGTGCCGGTCGGCGAGGTGCTCGACCGGCTGGCCGACGGTGAGCTCGACCCCGAGTCGGCCGAGTGGATCCCGGTGACCGTGACGGGCACGTACTCCGCCGACCAGGTGATCGAGTTCAACAACTCCCAGGGGGGACGGGCGGGCGACGACGTGCTCAGCGCGCTCGTCACCGACGGCCCGACCGTCGTGGTCAACCGCGGCTTCGTCCCGCTCGGGTTCGACCTGCCGGCCGCGCCGTCGGGGTCGGTCGAGGTGCTCGGGTGGATCCGGCCCTCCGAGGAGCGCGACCGCGGGTCGCTGACCGACGCCGACGACGGCTCGACGATCACCGAGGTCCGACGCATCGACCTCGACCTGCTCGCACGGCGGTTCCCCGGCGAGGTCGCCCCGGTGTACGTGCAGCTCATCGCGTCCAGCCCCCCGGTCGGCCCCGGCGACCCCGATCCCGTCACCCCTCCCGACCTCGGCGAGGGCCCCCACCTCGGCTACGCCCTCCAGTGGTTCACGTTCGCCGTCGCCGTCGCCGTGGGCTGGGTCCTCGCCGTGCGCAGGTCGCTCGCGCAGCGACGCACCCCGGCGCACCCGGACGACGCCGGGCGTGCATCGCACGGCGACGCCCGTCGCGACCGGGGGCGTCGCGACCCCGACCGGGCGCCCGCCGACGGGGCGGCGGATCCGATCAGGGTCGCACCAGGCGCAGGAACGGCCGCGGATCGCGACTGACCAGCCGCGCCCGCAGCCGCCAGTCCGCACGCCGGAACATCGCCGCCATCACCGCCGCCACCTCGAGCCCCGACGCGTCGCGACGCAGGTAGGGCGCCCAGCGCTCGGGTTCGAGCGAGAAGAACGCGGCGAAGAACGATCGCGTGGTCGCCGCATCGGCGCCCAGCAGCGCCGAGAGCCCGTAGTCGTGCAGAGCACGTGCCCGCAGCTCCCCTCGCGGCCACACCGCGGCGCGGGCGGCGGCGACCAGCTGGGCGTCGGATCCGTCGAGCGCCTCGACGACGGCATCGGCGACGCGGCCCGCCGTGCCGATCGACGACGCGACGGAGTAGCCCGTCGCCGGGTGGATCATCCCCGCCGACGCTCCGAAGCGCACCACGTCCGCGCCGTCGCGACCGGATCCCGCCGTCCGCGGCGGCGCGCCCATCGGGATGCGCACCCGCTCGACGCGCACCGCGTCGGCGAGCAGGTCGTCCAGGTCTCGACCGAGCCGGCGCGCGAGGCGCCGGGCGAGCAGCTCGGGTTCGACGGCGGGTCGGGCGGCGAGCACGGTCTCCTCGACGAGCCACCCGTCGGCGACCTCGAGGGCGTAGGCGAAGGAGGGCACCGCGCGGTCGTCCGCGCTCGGCGCCACGCCGGGGTCGGACCAGTCCATCACCGTCGGCGCCCCCAGCGGCCCGGCGGGCGGCGCGGCGAGCACCACGCCGAACGCGGTCTGCCATGCGACGTCGGCGGGGCGGTCCGCGACTCGGTCGAGCCCGGAGGGCCAACCGGTCGCGTCGACGACGAGGCGGGCGTCGAGGTCGTCCGCCCGCTCGACGACCACGTCGCGATGGGCCACGCCGTCGCGCAGGCGTCGCCGCAGGCGATCGCCGTCCAGCACACCGTACGGACGCGGGATCGCCCGACGACCGTCGGCGTCGACGGCGATCGACCCGGTCCGCGACAGCCAGGGGACCTCGACGGGCACCTCCTCGCCGCGCACGTCGTCGATCCACCCGGCGTAGGTCGCCTCCCAGGGACGATCCGGGCCGACCACCACGACGTCCACACCCCGCACGTGCAGCGCACGCCCGAGCGCGGCACCGGCGACCCCGTCGCCGACGATCACGACCTCGGCGGCGGGCACGACGTCGCCGGCGGTGCCCGCCTCGTCCCCGCTGGGGCGCCCGTCGCCGAGCGGATCGGTCATCGCGGCCATCCCGTCGTGAACCGCTCGGCCAGCATCATCGTCGGGAGGTGGGTGTTGGCGTCGGGGATCGACGGGAACGCCGACGCGTCGCAGACGAACAGGTTCTCGTGCTCGGCGACCCGTCCGTGGGTCCCCACCAGCGCGCCGGCGCACGACGACGCGGCGTGGACGTAGTCGGCCCCGTGGGCGAGCAACCAGCGCTCGACGGCGTCGTCGTCGACGAGGGCGTCCGCCGAGGTCCCGACGTCGTCGATGCGCACCGCACGGACGGCCCTCGAGAACGGGGGCCGCGCCAGCATCGCGAGCACCTCGCGCACCCCGTCGCGCAACCGGGTGAGATCCGAGCGAGCGCTCAGCAGGTCGAACTCGACGAGCGGGGCGGCGTGGGGGTCGTCGTCGACGACGCGCACCGTCCCACCGGCGCCGACGGGCCGCATCAGCGCCACCAGCACCATCGCCACCCCCGGCGGGGCCGTGGGCCCGAGGTGGTTCAGGGCGAGCACCTGGACGTCGCCGGAGCGCACCGCGGTCGCCGTGGCCAGACCGAGGCCGACGGGAGCGCTGTCGCCCGCGACGGTCGGCGCGTCGTCGGCGAGCACGTCCTCGTCGAGCTCGAGCAGCAGCGCGGCGGACGGGTGGTCGGACAGCCCGTCGCCGATCCCCGGAGCATCGATCCCCGAGCGGAGCATGATCGCCGGCGAGTGGATCGCCCCGGCCGCGAGCACCACCGCGTCGGCGGCGACGACCGCTCCGTCGACCAGGCGCACCCCGACCGCCCGGCGCGACCCGTCGAGCTCGACCGCCGCCACGGACGTGTCGGCCACCACCGCGCAGCGCTGCGAGGAGAGGATCGGCCAGAGGTACGCCTCGGCAGCGGTGACCCGTCGACCGCCCCAGCGGGTGAGCTCGAGCACCTCGGCTCGCGGATCGGCCGCGAGCAGGAGGCGGTCGACGCGCCCGAGCTCCTCGACCTCCGGGCGCCGTGCGGGGACCTCGACGCGCGCGAACGCCGCGTCGCTGTCGTCCCAGCCCCACGAGCGGTACAGCTCGGCATCGCCGCGCAGGGCGACCATCGCGTTCACCGCGCTCGACCCGCCGACCCCGCGACCTCGTGCGTAGGGGCGCAGCGCCCCGCCCCGGACCCGGCGAGCGACCAGACCCTCCTCGCTGCGACCGGGCTCGGCGAGGGCCGCGAGCGCGTCGGGGCCGGCGATCGACGACGGGACGCCGTCGGGTGGCAGGTCGGGCCCGGCGTCGACGACGACCACGTCGTGACCGGCGTCGTGGAGCCGGCGCGCCGCGACGCACCCGCCCGAGCCGGCGCCGACGACGACCCACCTCATCGGGCTCAGTCCGGTGCCGCGACGACGCGGTCGTCGGTCGAGCGCTCCGTGGCGTCGGGGAGACCTGCCAGGTGGGCGGCGTCGTTGTAGCGGACCACCCGCCACGGACGGGACCCGTCGGCGGGCCGGGCGAACTCGGTGATCGCCGTGTTCACGGTCTGCAGCTCGAAACCGCCCGTCATCTCGAGGCCGAGGAGGTGGCGGAACGTCGCGTCGACCACCCCGCCGTGGCACGCGACGACCGCCACCCGTCCCGCGCACTCCTCGACGACCTTGTCGACGGCGGTGGTCACCCGCTCGTGGAACCGGCGCACGGTCTCGCCGCCCGGGAACACCTCGGCATCGAGGTCGGTCCAGTCGGGGGAGCCGAACCGCTCGACGTAGGCGTCGAAGGTCATCCCGTCGATCTCCGGACCCGGGTCGTGCTCTCCGAGGCCGTGGCGGCGCTCGACGTCCGTCCCCGCGACCGCCGGGCCAAGCGAGCCGCGCACGATGTCGGCCGTCTCGATCGCCCGCTCGAAGTCGCTCGTCAGCAGGACGTCCGCGGTCAGCTCGCCGGTGCGCTCGAGCCGCTCGGCGAGACGCTCGGACTGCCGGCGACCGAGGTCGCTCAGCCCGCTGCAGGTGCGGTGGCCCCCGATCACCCGGCCGACGGTCACGTTCGATTCGCCGTGGCGGATCAGGACCAGACGGGTGCGACGGGTCTCGGAGCTCACCGTCGGGAGCGTAGGGGCCGCTACGGCGGCCCGGCGACCGCTCGCCGGGTCGGCGCCCGCGACGACCGACGTTCGCGACCGGTCCGGGAAATTTCCGCGCGGAACCCCGTCGCCTCCCGCCCCGGTCCCTAGGGTCGCGTCGGTGCTCGATCGACATCGCGTGACGATCCGCTCGCTGGACCCCGATCCCCGGGTCCGTCGGATCGCGGCCGGAGCCGCGGCGCTCGGCCTCGGCGAGCTGTCGGAGCTGTCGATCGCCGACGTGGTCCACGTCGAGGCCGACCTGAGCGACGACGATCGCCAGAAGCTCCACGGGCTGCTCGTGGACCCCCTCCTGCAGATGGGTTCGTGGACGGCGCCGACCGGACGTGCGGTGGAGGTCGGTCTCCTCCCCGGCGTCACCGACACCGACGCCGACACCCTGCGGACGGCCGCCGCGACGCTCGGCATCGACGTCGAGCACGCATCGACGGCGCTGCGCGTCGAGTTCGGGGCGGACGCCGACGACGACACGCTCGTGGCGGTCGTCGAGCGCCTGCTCGTGAACCCGATCATCGAGCGCTGGTCGCACGGGACGTTGGAGCCGGCGCACCCCTCCGACGACCCGTCGCCGTCCACGGCCGAGGTGATCGAGGTCCGCGGCCAGGACGACGCCGAGCTCGGGCGCCTCGGCGCCGACCGCTCGCTGTCGCTCGACCCCGAGGAGCTGCGGGTGATCCGCGACCACTTCGAGCAGCTCGGGCGCGACCCGACCGACGTCGAGCTCGAGACCCTCGCCCAGACCTGGAGCGAGCACTGCGCGCACAAGACGTTCCGTGCCGTCGTCCACGCGATCGAGCCGGGCGACGCCGAGCCGAGCGAGCGGCCGTCGCTGATGAGCCAGCTGCGCTCGGCCACCGAGTCGATCGACGCGCCGTTCGTGCGCTCCGCGTTCGTCGGCAACGCCGGCATCGTGGAGTTTGTGAAGGGGACGACCGTCGCGCTCAAGGCCGAGACCCACAACCACCCGTCCGCGGTCGAGCCCTTCGGCGGGGCGAACACCGGCGTCGGCGGGGTGATCCGCGACATCCTCGGCATCGCGCACCGGCCGATCGCGGTGACCGACGTGCTGTGCTTCGGACCCGAGGACCTGCCTCTCGCCGAGCTCCCCGACGGCGCCCTGCACCCCCGTCGCATCCAGGAGGGCGTCGTCGACGGCGTCGCCGACTACGGCAACAAGATCGGGCTCCCGACCGTGGCCGGCGCGATCCTGTACGACGCCGGCTACACGACCAACCCGCTCGTGTTCGCCGGGTGCATCGGCACCGCCGAGAAGCGCCCGCTGCACGAGGGGCCCCACGTCGGGGACCGCATCATCGTGCTCGGCGGTCGGACCGGGCGCGACGGGATCCGCGGCGCCACCTTCTCGTCCGCGACGATGGACGCCACCACGGGCGAGGTGGCGGGCGCTTCGGTGCAGATCGGCGATCCGATCGTGGAGAAGCTGCTGATCGACGTGCTCGTGGGAGCCGAGGACATGTACTCGGCGATCACGGACTGCGGTGCCGGCGGGCTGTCGTCCGCGATCGGCGAGATGGCCGAGGAGACCGGTGCCGACGTCGACCTGCTCGACGTCCCCCGCAAGTACCCGGGTCTCGAACCGTGGGAGGTCTGGCTGTCCGAGGCCCAGGAGCGGATGGTCGTCGCGGTGCCGCCGCGCGGGGTCAGCGCCCTCGCCAAGCGCTGCGACCGCTTCGGGGTCGAGTGGGCCGACGTCGGATCGTTCACCGGCGACGGGCTGCTGCGCGTCCGCGTCGGCGACACCACCGTCGCCGAGCTCGACGTCGGGTTCCTCCACGACGGTCGACCCCAGCGGCACATGCGTGCGCTGATGCCCGATCCCAAGCGCGCCGGCGCCACGTCGCGCACCACCCCCGATCCGGCGGCGACGCTGATCCGGCTGCTGCGCCACCCGAACATCGCCTCCAAGGCCGCGACGATCCACCGCTACGACCACGAGGTCCTCGGCTCCACCGTCGTCCGCCCCCTGATCGGCACGGCCTCCGACGGTCCCGCCGACGGCGTCGTGCTGGCCGAGCCGCGGGCGCGGCACGGTCTGGCCGTCGGGATCGGCGTGAACCCGTGGCACGGGCTGCACGACCCGGAGGCGATGGCGTACTCGGTGGTCGACGAGGCGGTGCGCAACGTCGTCGCCGTCGGCGGCGATCCCGCGCGGATCGCCCTGCTCGACAACTTCTCGTGGGGCGACCCGCGCCGGGAGACGACGCTCGGCCAGCTCGTCGCCGCGGTCGACGGCTGCTGCGCGGCGGCGTACACGTTCGGCGCCCCCTTCGTGTCGGGGAAGGACTCCCTGAACAACGAGTACGTCGACGCCGACGGGGAGCGCACGGCCGTGCCGCCGACCCTCGTGATCACCGCGGTCGCCCACGTCCCCGACGCCGACCGCTGCGTGACCCCCGATCTCGGCGCCCCCGGGAACGTGCTGATGGTGATCGGCACCACCGAGGTCGAGTTCGCCGGATCGCACTTCGACCTCGTCCACGGCGAACCCCCCGACCCCGGCATCGTCCCGGCCCCCGACCCCGACGCCGCGATCCACTACCGCCACCTGCACGCCGCGATCCAGGCCGGGCTGATCGTCGCGTGCCACGACGTGAGCGAGGGCGGCCTGGCGGTGGCTCTGGCGGAGATGTGCATCGCCGGTCGGCTCGGCGCCACGATCGAGTCGCTGCCCCACGACGACCTCGTCGCGGCGCTGTTCTCGGAGTCGGTCGGTCGCCTCGTCGTCGAGCTCGAGCCGCAGAGCGTCGACGCGTTCAAGCGGATCATGGACGACGAGGTGCTCCGCCTCGGGACGGTGTCCGACTCGGGCGAGCTCGCGCTCCCCCAGCTCGAGCCGATCCCGGTCCGCGACCTCGCCGACGCGTTCAACTCGCGAGCGAGCGCGGCGCGCTCGGGCGCCTCGCTCGCGACGGAGGGCTCGTGAGCCGGATCCCCGCCCTCGTCGTCACCGGCCCGGGCACGAACCGCGACCACGACGCCGCGACCGCGCTCGAGCTCGCGGGGGCCGAGGTGCGGATCGTGCGCGCCCGCCAGCTCGTGGAGTCGCCCCGGTTGCTGGACGCCGCCCGCATCGCGGTCGTGGCCGGCGGCTTCAGCTACGCCGACTCGCTCGGCGCCGGACGGGTGATGGCGCTCGACCTCACCCGGGGCCTCGGCGACCGCCTGCGCGCGTTCGTCGCGGCCGGAAGGCCGGTGCTGGGGATCTGCAACGGGTTCCAGGTGCTCGCGAGCGCACGGCTGCTCCCCGGGTCGCTCGGCCACAACGCCCAGGGCGACTTCGACTGCCGCTGGGTCGTGCTCGACCGCGTGGCGCGCAGCAACAGCGTCTGGCTCCAGGGGATCGACGACCCGATCCACTGCCCGATCGCCCACGGGGAGGGGCGCTACGTCCACCCCGACCCCTCCTCGCTGGAGGTGGGCGGGCAGGTCGCGCTGCGCTACCGGAGCACGAACCCCAACGGCTCGGTCGGTGACATCGCCGGCGTCAGCGACCCCACCGGGGTGGTGCTGGGGATGATGCCCCACCCGGAGAACCACGTCGTCGCCCGTCAGCACCCCCGGCACCGACGCGGCGGGGGCGGTCGCGAGCACCTGGGCCTGCGGATCTTCGAGACCGGTGTCGCCCACGCCAAGCAGCTCTGAGCGACGATGAGCACCCCGCCGTCCGCCCCCGAACCCCTCACCGGGATCGACCTCGACCTCGGCGACCGGCGCGACGGCAAGGTGCGCGTCTCGTGGGAGCTCGGCGGGGCCCACCGGGGTCATCGGCTCTTCGTCACGACCGATCGCCTCTCGGCGTTCGACCGGGTGGTGTCGGGGGTCGCATGGAAGGGCCAGGTCCTCAACCAGCTCTCGGCCTGGTGGTTCGAGTCGACCCGCGACCTGGTCGCCAACCACCTCGTCGACGTCCCCGATCCGAACGTCACCGTCGCCCGCAGGGCCACCCCGCTGGCCGTCGAGGTCGTGGTGCGTGGACGCATCACCGGGGTGACCGACACGGCGCTGTGGACCGCGTACGCCCGCGGCGAGCGGACGATCTACGGCCACGAGCTGCCCGACGGGCTGACCAAGAACCAGGAGCTCCCCGAGCCGCTCGTGACGCCGACGACGAAGGGGCCCACCGGCGCCCACGACGTCCCCGTGACCTGCGACGAGGTGGTGGAGCGGGGACTCGTCGACGGCGAGCTGTGGGGGCGCGTCGTCGACATCGCCCGGGCGCTGTTCGAGCGCGGCGTCGAGCGCGGTCGCTCCGCCGGGCTCGTGCTCGCCGACACCAAGTACGAGTTCGGGCTCGACGACGACGGCGAGCTGATGCTCATCGACGAGGTGCACACCCCGGATTCGTCGCGGTGGTGGGTCGCCGACGGTCTGGCCGAGCGCGTCGCGGAGGGGGCCGAGCCCGAGAGCCTCGACAAGGAGGTCGTCCGCCGTGCGCTGGCGGACGCCGACTTCCGCGGCGACGGCCCCGTCCCCCAGCTCGACCCCTCCGTCTGGACCGCCACCACGGCCCGCTACGTTGATGCCTACGAGCGCCTGACCGGCTCCGACTTCGAGTACGCCGACTACCCCGCCGCCCCGCGCATCGCCCGCGCGGTGGCCCACCTGGAGTGACATGACCCGATCGATCCCGCTGCGCGTCGGCGTCGAGGACGAGGCACCGGTTCGGCCGACGCCCGCCGGTGTCGCCCACGTCTCCGACGACGTCGCCCACGACGAGTGCGGCGTGCTCGGCCTGTCGACCCCCCACGGCGACGGGATCGCGCAGCTCGCGTTCTTCGGCCTGTTCGCGCTCCAGCACCGTGGACAGGAGGCAGCCGGGATGGCCGTGAGCGACGGCCGCCGCGTCCGCGTGCACAAGGAGCCGGGGTTGGTGTCGACCGTCTTCTCCCCCGAGGCCCTCGCCCCGCTCACCGGGTACCACGCGATCGGCCACACCCGGTACTCGACGACCGGGTCGAACGCCGAGCGCAACATCCAGCCCTTCCTGGTGGAGACGATGCACGGCCCCCTGTCGGTCGCGCACAACGGGAACCTGGTGAACGCGACAGCGCTGCGCGACGAGCTGCTGCACCGCGGCTTCGGGCTCACCGCGACGAGCGACACCGAGGTGTTCACGCTGATGCTCGCCGCAGCGGGAGGGCGCACCTGGCAGGAGCGCATCGAGCGGACCCTCCCGGCGTGGAAGGGCGCCTACTCGCTGGTGATCCTCGCCGCCGATCAGGTCATCGCGGTGCGCGACCCGTGGGGCTTCCGACCGCTCTCGGTCGGACGGCTCCCGAACGGCGGCCACGCCGTGGCGTCGGAGACCTGCGCGCTGTCCACCCTCGGCTGCGTCGACGTCGACGAGGTCCGCCCCGGGGAGATGGTCACCCTGCGCGGCGCCGAGATCGAGCGCCAGCAGGTCCTCGCTCCCCAGCCCCACGGAGCGCGCTGCACCTTCGAGTTCGTCTACTTCTCCCGACCCGACTCCGTGTGGCACGACCGATCGGTGCACCACGTGCGCCAGGAGCTCGGTGTCGAGCTCGCACGTGAGTCGCAGGTCGAGGCCGACGTCGTCATCCCGGTCCCCGACTCGTCGATCCCCGCCGCGATCGGCTTCGCCCGCGAGAGCGGGTTGCCGTTCAACGACGGGCTGATCAAGAACCGCTACATCGGGCGCACCTTCATCGAACCCACCCAGGACATCCGCGAGCGCGGGGTCGCGCTGAAGTTCAACGCGCTCGGCGAGAACCTCGTGGGCAAGAGGGTGGTGGTGATCGACGACTCGCTCGTGCGGGGCACCACCGCCGGACCGCTCGTGAAGCTCGTCCGCGACGCAGGGGCCGCCGAGGTGCACATGCGGATCACCTGCCCGCCGATCACCCACGCCTGCCACTTCGGCGTCGACATGGGCCACGACGGCGACCTGATGGCCGCCCACCTCACCGTCGCGGAGATCGAGGCGCACATCGGAGCCGACAGCCTGGCGTTCCTCTCCCTCGACGGGATGATGCGCGCCGTCGCCGGGCGCGAGAGCGGTGCCGACGACGGCTACTGCAACGCGTGCTTCACCGGGGACTACCCGATGGCCGTCGGCGACGCCCAGGCCAAGCTGGCCTTCGAGGGCGTGCTGTCGTGAGCACCCCTCGACGACCCCGCACCACGGCGTCCCCGATCACGTCGCCCGCGAGGTCGGCACCACACGTGGGGTCAGACCCCGTGCGCGATGCGCACGGCGGACCCGGTCGTCGCGTCCGGTGAGGGTCCTCGTCGTCGGGGGCGGCGGTCGCGAGCAGGCGATCGCGTGGTCGTGCCGACGCCACGGCCACGACGTGCGCGTCGAACCCGGGCTCGGCGCGGCCTCGAGCGCGGACACCGACCTCGTCATCCCCGGACCGGAGGCCGCGCTCGTCGCGGGGATCGCGGACACCTGCCGCGACCGCGGGCTCGCCTGCTTCGGTCCGACCGCCGAGCTGGCCCGCCTCGAGGCCTCCAAGGGGTGGGCGCGCGCCCTCGCGGCCGGGCTCGGGATCCCGGGGCCCGCGTTCGCCCGCTTCGATCCGAGCGGTCCCGAACCCGGCTCGCTCGACTCCGCCGTCGACGGCGCCCGGGCGTGGTGGAGCGCTCTCGGCTCCCCGGTGGTGGTCAAGCTCGACGGCCTCGCCGGGGGGAAGGGGGTCGTCGTGGCGACCTCCGACGCCGGCATCGACGCCGCCGTCGTCGAGGCCGCTGCGGCGGGACCGTTCGTGCTCGAGGAGCGGATCGCCGGCCCCGAGGTGTCGCTGCTCGCGCTGTGCGACGGCCGGGACGCGGTCGCGCTCCCCCTCGCCCAGGACCACAAGCGGATCGGGGAGGGCGACACCGGGGCGAACACCGGCGGGATGGGCGCGTACGCCCCGGCGCCGTTCGCGCTCGACCCGGACGCGCTGCTCGACGCCTTCGTGCGACCCGTCCTCGACCGGTTCGCCGCCGACGGGACGCCCTACGTCGGGGTGATCTACGCCGGGCTGATGCTGACCGCCGACGGTCCCCGCCTGATCGAGTACAACGTCCGCCTCGGCGACCCCGAGGCCCAGACGGTGCTCCCCCTGCTCGAGACCGACTTCGCGTCGCTCGCGCTCGCCGCGACGCGGGGCGACATCGGGCGCGTCCCGCTCGTCGTGCGGTCGCGGTGCGCGGTCAACGTCGTCGCCGCGGCGGCGGGCTACCCGTCGGCTCCCGTGGCCGGAGCCCGCATCGTCGACCGGGCCCCGCCGGCGGGGGACGTCGACGACGAACACGCCGCGATCGCGCTGCGCTTCGACGCCGGCGTCACCGACGACGGGTCCGGCCCCGCCGTCTCGGGCGGCCGCGTGCTGTCGGTCACCGGGGTGGGCTTCGACCTCGCGGACGCCCGGCGCGCCGCGTACGAGCGGCTGTCGGCGATCTCGTTCGACGGGATGCAGGTGCGTCGCGACATCGCCTGGCGCGCCCGGGGTGCGGCCCTGTCGTCGTACGCCGACGCGGGGGTCGACATCGACGAGGGGACCCGTGCCGTCGACGAGATGCGCGCCGCGGTCGAGTCGACCCACGACGTCGGCTCCGGTCGCGGCGTGCTGCAGGGGGTCGGCAGCTTCGGCGGGGTGTTCTCGGCCGCCGCGATCACCGAGCTCGACGACCCCGTGCTGGTCGCCTCCACCGACGGCGTCGGGACGAAGGTCGAGCTCGCCGCCCGCCTCGGTCGCGTGCGGGGCGTGGGGGCCGACATCGTCAACCACTGCATCGGCGACGTGCTGGTGCAGAACGCCCGGCCGCTGTTCTTCCTCGACTACATCGCGGCCAGCACCCTCGACGCCGACGTGGTCGCCGAGATCGTGACCGGGATGGCCGAGGCGTGCCGCGCGGCCGGTTGCGCTCTGCTCGGCGGGGAGACCGCCGAGATGCCCGGCGTCTACCGCGACGGCGCGTTCGACATCGCGGGCACCCTCGTCGGGGTCGCCGACCGAGCGGACCTGCTGCCGCGCCTCGATGTCGCCGCCGGGGACGTCCTGATCGGGCTGGCGTCGTCGGGCCCGCACACCAACGGGTACTCGCTGCTGCGCCGGGTGTTCGAGTGGGCGCCGATGGACGTGACGATCGAGGGGATGGACCGCCCGCTCGGCGACGCCCTGCTCGAGCCCCACCGCAACTACCTCGACCCGCTGCGCCGGGTGCTGGCGGGAGGCGCCGTGAAGGCGCTCGCGCAGATCACCGGTGGCGGTCTGGCGGAGAACCTGCCGCGGGTGCTCCCGGACGGGGTCGGTGCCGAGGTCGATCTCGGTTCGTGGCCCGTGCCCCCGCTGTTCCGCCTGGTGCGCGAGCTCACCCCGCGCATGTCGGTCGACGAGCTCCACCGGACCCTGAACATGGGCATCGGCATGGTCGTGGTGTGCGCCCCCGGCGACGTCGACGCGGTCCGCGGCGAGATCGACGAGGGCACCTGGGTCATCGGTCGCCTCGTCACGGGTGAGCGTGCGGTCACCCTGCGCCGGTCGGTCCGCACCTGACCGACCGGTTCGATGGCGGGCGAGCGGGCCCACCTACGCTCGGCCACGTCCCCGTCCGAGGAGGAAGAATGAGCGAGCACCCGATCGAGCTCTCGACGCGCATGATCGACACCGGTGTCGTCGACACCCCGTCCAACCGAGTCACCGAGGAGCTGAGCGAGCTCGCCGACGGGGTGGCGATCGTCGAGTCGTTCAGCCACGTCGTGGCGGTGCGCACCGACGACGGACTCGTCGCGTTCGACTCGAGCGGATCCGGGTCGGGCGCGCAGGTCGTCGAGGCCCTGCGGCGCTGGGACGACGACCCCGTCCACTCGATCGTCTACACCCACGGTCACCTCGACCACGTCGGCGGATCCGCCGCGTTCGCTGCGGATGCCGAGGATCGCGGCCGCCCCCGACCGCGCGTCGTCGGCCACGAGCGCATCCTCGACCGCTTCGAGCGCTACGAGCTCACCAGCGGCTACAACCGGATGATCAACATGCGCCAGTTCGGTGGAGCGGCGCGCTCGGCCAGGCGCCTCGACGAGCGTCCGTTCCTCCCCGACGCGACGCTGCGGCCCGACGTGACCTACGAGGACCACCGCACGGAGACGATCGGCGGGGTCGAGATCGAGATGCACCACTGCGAGGGGGAGACCGACGACCACACCTGGTCCTACCTCCCCGGGTTCGACATGATCAGCGCCGGCGACCAGTTCATCTGGAACTTCCCGAACTGCGGGAACCCGCAGAAGGTGCAGCGCTACCCCGTCGAGTGGGCCGAGTCGCTGCGGGCGATGGCGGCGAAGGGCGCGGAGCTGTTCGTCCCCGCGCACGGCCTGCCGATCGCGGGGCGCGATCGCATCCGCACCTGCCTCGAGACGGTCGCGACGACGCTCGAGGACCTGGTCGCCGACGTGATCGAGGCGATGAACGCCGGCGCCGTGCTCGACGAGATCCTGCACACGGTGACCGTGCCCGACGAGGCCCTCGACCTGCCGTACCTCCAGCCGCTGTACGACGAGCCCGAGTTCGTGGTGCGCAACATCTGGCGGTTGTACGGGGGCTGGTACGACGGCAACCCGGCCCGGCTCAAGCCGGCCCCCGATGCCACCGTCGGAGCCGAGGTGGTCGACCTCGCGGGCGGCATCGATCGGGTGATCGAGCGCGCCCGGGCGACCTCGACGGCCGGTGACCACCGGCTCGCGTGCCACCTGATCGAGTTCGCCGTGGCGGCCGATCCGTCGTCACCCGCCGTGCACGAGGCGCGCCGAGCGATCTACGCCGCCCGCAGGGGCGGCGAGACGTCGCTCATGGCCAAGGGGATCTTCAAGTCGGCCGAGGCCGACTCGACCACCGTGATCGACGGCGAGGCGCCGCCGCTGCGGATGATCCGCGACCTCGGCGACTGAGCCCGCCGCCCGCCGCCGCCGGCTGCCACCCGTCACGTCGGGCGTCCCACGACGCCGCCCGAGCGCGCGTATCGTGGAGCGATGGCGTCGTCGAGGATCGTCGTGCTGGCCTCCGGGTCGGGGACGAACCTGCAGGCCGTCGTCGACGGGTGCTCGCTCGGTCGGATCGACGCGCAGGTGGTCGGCGTCGTGTCGAACCGGATCGACGCCTACGCCCTCGTGCGCGCCGAGCGGGCCGGGATCCCGACCGAGCTGGTCGAGGCGCGCGACGACGAGGAGCGCCGCGAGCACGACGCACGCCTCGCCGGCGCCGTCGCCTCCTTCGATCCCGACTGGGTCGTGCTCGCCGGGTGGATGCGCCTGCTGACGACCGCCTTCCTCGATCGCTTCGAGGGTCGCGTCGTCAACATCCACCCGGCGCTCCCCGGCGAGCTCCCGGGCACCCGCGCGATCGAACGGGCCTGGGGTGAGGCGCTCGCCGGCGAGCGGCGCGGATCGGGGGTGATGGTCCACCTCGTCCCCGACGAGGGGGTCGACGACGGGCCCGTGCTCGCCGCCCGAACCGTGCCGATCGACCCGTCGGGCACCCTCGACGACTTCGCCGACGCCGTCCACCGGACCGAGCACCAGCTCCTCGTGGAGGCGCTGGCCGAGCTCTGCTCCCCCGGCGCGCCCGGTGCCGCGCCACGGGCGGCCGCCCCCGAACCAGCCCCCGAACCCCGCACGACGAACGAGGTCAGACGATGAGCGAACCCACCGACGCGAGCAACGTGAACGACGACGTCTTCGACCGGTTCGAGGCGCTCACCTTCGACGACGTGGTGGTGATCCCGGGGTGGTCCGAGACCCTCCCCGACGCCGTCGACACCACGGCGACCTTCGCGGCCGACATCGAGCTCGCGGTCCCGATGGTGTCCGCCGCGATGGACAAGGTGACCGAGGCGCGCATGGCGGTCGCGATGGCGCGCCACGGCGGCATCGGCGTGATCCACCGCAACATGTCGATCGCCGACCAGGCCGCCGAGGTCCAGAAGGTCAAGCGCTCTCAGTCGGGGATGATCACCGACCCGGTCACCCTCGCCCCGACGGCGCTGCTCCACGAGGCCGAGTCGCTGATGCACCGGTTCAAGTTCTCCGGCGTGCCGATCACCGATCCCGACGGCCGCCTCGTCGGCATCCTGACCAACCGCGACATCCGCTTCTGCGAGGGGTCCGACTTCGACCGACCGGTCGACGAGTTCATGACCGCGGACGGGTTGGTGACCGCCCGCGTGGGGACCTCGCTCGACGAGGCCAAGGCGATCCTGCAGACGCACCGGATCGAGAAGCTCCCGCTGGTCGACGATTCGGGTCGGCTCGCCGGGTTGATCACCGTGAAGGACATCCAGAAGCGGCTCGACTACCCCAGCGCCTCGCGCGACGGGCGGGGCCGGCTGCGCTGCGCCGCTGCGATCGGGGTCGGAGACGACCTCGAGGAGCGCGTCGCCGCGCTCGTCGAGATGAGCGTCGACGCCGTCTCGATCGACACCGCCCACGGCCACTCGGCCAACGTGGTCAAGGCGATCGAGCGGATCAAGGGCTCGTGGCCCGATCTCGCGGTGACGGCGGGCAACGTCGTCACCGAGGAGGGGGTCACCGCGCTCGCCGAAGCCGGAGCCGACGCGGTCAAGGTCGGCGTGGGAGCTGGGTCGATCTGCACGACGCGGGTGGTGTCCGGAGCCGGGATGCCCCAGCTCTCTGCCGTGTGGCACACGACGCGCCGGGCGATGCGACTCGGTGTCCCGGTGATCGCGGACGGCGGGATCACCTTCTCGGGCGACATCGTCAAGGCGATCGCCGCGGGCGCCGAGACGGTGATGGTCGGTTCGCTGCTCGCCGGAACCGAGGAGTCACCCGGCGAGATGGAGCTGATGGACGGACGCCGGTACAAGAGCTACCGGGGGATGGGGTCGCTGGGGGCGATGACCGGCGACAGCGCCGATCGCTACGCCTCGGGCCAGTCGAGCCCGGGCCGGACCGCGCTCGGCGCGACCAGCCAGAAGCTCGTCCCCGAGGGCATCGAGGGGCGCGTCCCGTACGCCGGACCGCTCGGGGACGTGCTGTACCAGCTCGTCGGCGGCCTGCGATCCGGGATGGGCTACGCGGGCGCTGCGACGCTCGACGCGCTGCGCGGCGCCCGGTTCATGCGGGTGACGACCGCGGGTCGAGCCGAGTCGCACCCCCACGACGTGACGATCACCCAGGAAGCGCCGAACTACCAGCGCGGAGGCTGAGTCGGCGGAGCGGACTGGGGAGCCGACGCGGGGCGGGGGTACGGTCGCAGGCGTGGACGAACTGCAGCCGGGTGGCCTGCTCGAGAGCGACGCGGTCGTCGAGGGCGACCCGGATCCGACCGCACGTCCCCTGTGGACGGAGTTCGCCGCCGTACCCGAGTCGGTGCTCGGGACCCCGGCGATGGCGCTCGCCGCCGCCCTCGCCCCGACGGGGTCGTCGCGCCCGGTGCTCGTGCTCCCCGGGTTCACGACCGGCGACGTCAGCACCCTCCCGCTGCGGGCGTTCCTGCGCGCCCTCGGGCACCGTCCGTACGGGTGGGGCCTCGGCATCAACGTCGGCGTCGCCGACCACATCGCCGTCGGGCTCGATCGGTCGCTGCGCGAGCTCGCCCACCGCTACGGGACCACGATCGACATCGTCGGGTGGAGCGCCGGCGGGATGCTCGGTCGGATGCTCGCGCAGAACCGCGGCGAGCTCGTCGGCCAGGTCATCAGCCTCGGCTCACCGATCCGCCTGCGATCCAGCGACCACAACCTCGGGCTGATCTCCCGGATCGCCGGCCACCTGTTCGTGCCCACCGCACCGCACATCGACGTCGACACCGTCCCGGTCCCGTCGACGACGATCTGGACGGCGCGCGACGGGGTCGTGCCCGGGCTGGCGTGCAAGCAGACGATCCGCCCCGGGGCCGAGGCGATCGAGGTGCGCGGGACGCACTGCGGGCTCGGAACGAACCCCGCCGTCGCGTACGCGGTCGCCGACCGGCTGGCCCAGGGCGAGCCGTGGACGCCGTTCGATCCCCCGCGCCGCGCCCGGTGGTGGTTCGGCGAGATCGAGAACGGGGACGCGTGACGTGCACCAGCTGAGCCGACGGGAGACCGCCCTGCTGGGTGCCGAGAGCATCACCAACCTCGGCCACTACTCGCTCTACGTCGAGCTCGACCACGACGACGACGGCGCGACGATGACGTTCCCCCGTCTGCGCACGCTCATCGAGGAGCACCTGCACCTCGCCCCCTCGCTGCGTCGCCGGCTGCGCGAGGTGCCCCTCGAGCTCGACGAGGCGTGGTGGATCGAGGACCCGCACCTCGATCTCGACTTCCACGTCCGCCACGTCGCGGTCCCCGGGGCCGGCGACCCCGGCGCGCTCGAGGCGCTGATCGGTCGGCTCCACGAGCGTGCCCTCGACCGGAACCGCCCGCTGTGGGAGCTCTACCTCATCGACCTGCCCGACGACCGGCGCGGGCTGTTCATCAAGGTCCACGTCGTGCTCACCGACACCCTCGGACCCCTCGGTCCGCTGACCCCGGCCCTCGGCTCGCAGCTCGACGCCGAGCCGAGACCGCCGTGGCGCCCCGACATGGTCCCCTCCGACACCGACCTGCTGATCAAGGCGGCGTGGTCGAACGTGCGCCACCCGTTCCGGTCGTGGCGCCGTTCGCTGCGGGCCGTTCAGCGACTCCCGGTCGTCGGGCGGGCCGCCTTCGTCGCCGCCAACGTGTGGAGCGCGCCCGCCCACCCGGTGGAGCGAGCCCGGCGCGACCAGCCCGTGCCGCGCACCTCGTTCAACCGCCCGATCGGTCCGCACCGGCGCGTGGCGCGCGTCGAGCTCCCGGTCGAGACGATCCAGCGAGTGCACCGCGAGCTGGGGGTGCGCTTCCACGACGTCCTGCTCGGCGTCATCAGCGGGTCGCTGCGCCACTGGCTGGTGGTCCACGACGAGCTGGTCGCCGATCCGCTCGTCGCGCTCACCCCGTTGCTCGTCGACCGCTCACGCAACGAGCTGGGGGCGGCGCTCGTCCCGATCGCGACCCAGCGCCACGACGCCGTCCACCGCGTCGAGGAGATCAGCGCCGCGCTCGACGAGATCGCCGAGCACATGTCGCCGCGCACGGTGCAGGAGATCCGCGCCGGCGACGGGATCCCGACCGGGCTCGCCGGGATCGCCTCGCAGATGCTGGTGACCACCAGCCCGAACCTGCGCTTCATGCCGCCGTTCAACGTCTACGTGGTGAACGTGCCCGGCGACGAGTTCACCGAGATCGACGGCTTCCCGATCGTGTCGAAGCACGCGCTCTGCCCGATCATCGACGGCATCGGGCTGTCGGTGAGCGCGATCTCGCTCGGCGGGAGCGTCCACGTCACCCTGGTCTCGGACCGTGACCAGGTCGGCGACCTGCAGACGATCGCCGACCAGATGGGCGTCGAGCTCGATGCGCTGAGCGCCGCCGTCGCGAGCTGAGCGCGCCGACCTCGGCCGGCTGCGCCGACGTCCGCTCTCAGGCCTCGTCGGGCGACAGCGACTCGATGGCCGCCATCAGCTCGCTCGGCAGGTACGACTCCGACGAGCAGCCCTTCGAGGTGCTCTCGTAGTAGGTCGGGATCCAGGTGAGCCCGCCGTTCTGCCACCAGTACAGGTGCGGGCTGACCGAACCCGGACCGCGGGCGTGCAGCCGTCGGGTGATCGGGACCATCGCCACGAGCGCCCGGCGGGCGGTGTCGTCGCGCACGGGGTGCACGACGATGCTGTGCCGCGTCGGGATCGACACGATCGCGCCGTACTCGCCGACGGGGGCGACCCCGCCGATCAGGCGGTCGACGACACCGACCATGCTGGCCGTGAACGGACGAGCACCGAAGACGTGGAACACCTCCGTCTCGGCCACGACGATGCGGTGCAGCTGCTGGGGGCGCTCCAGCATCTCGGTCTGCAGCGCCGCGCTGCGCCACGCCTCGTCGACGTCCCACCCGAGCGCCTCGATCTCGTCGACCGGCACGCACCGCACCGCGTCGGGGACGTCGACGGCGAGCACCTGCACGACGCCCTCGGCGAACGGCCGCGCACCGAAGCGGGCGAACACCTCGGCGTCGGCCGGGTCGTCGGGCACCAGCCGGACCCGCAGGTCGAACACCGAGAACGGGGCGCGGTCCTCCTGCATCAGGTGCGCGGTCATCGTGGTCAGGTGGGAGCCGATCAGCTCGCTCCACCCGTCGCGGGGTCGGACGTGGCAGTGCTGGGCGAGCTGCAGCAAGCCGATGGTGCGGCCGTCGCGCAACCGCACGACCCCGGCGTCGACGCTGCGCACGGCGAGGCCGAGGTGGGCGATCACGTCGTACAGCTCGCAGTGGAACTCGAGCCACTCGTCGGGGGACATGAACTCGAAGTCGACCGGGCGATCGGCGAGCTCGGACGGATGCGGACGCTCTTGACGGCTCATCGATCTGTGGATCGGCCCGTCCAGACGGAGTCTTGAGTGACGGTTGCGCGACGGACCCTCGAGCGGTCCACGAGCCGGGGCGCCGCGCACGTGCGCCGAGCTGGCGAGACGTGGCGTCGCACGCCCGTCGCGGACCCCGATCCCCGTGCCGCCCCGTGCACCGGGCCAGGTGGGTGGTGGTGGATCTGCGCGCGACGTCCGCGCGGACGAGCCGATCCTGCGTGAGGTGCTGGCCGCCGCCTCCGACTGGCGCCCCGGCACCCCGGCGCGATCCGGCGACGAGGTCGTGCGCGGTCCCCGCCCTAGGTCTCCTCGTCGAGGAACAGCACGCCGCGCACCAGGGCCTTGCCGTCGACGCGGCCGCCGAGGGAACCGGCGAGCACGCCGAGGCCGCTGACGAGCAGGGCCAGCTTGAGGTGGTCGATCGCACGCACCGCGGGGTCGACGGTCGGCCACGTCGCCATCAGGCTGCGGGGGAAGATCGTCACGATCCCCACGTAGATGGCCCCGGCGAAGAGCGCGTGGAGCGACGCCACGGTGAGCAGGAGCGCGATGACGGTGGCCGCCTCGGTGACCACCCCCGACTCCGACAGCAGCCGGTCACGACGCAGCACGTTGCCGAACGCGAACGCCCGGTACAGCACGATCGTCGACCCGATGATCGCGGCGAGCGCGAAGATCAGGAGCTGGTAGAACTCGACCGTGCTCGCCACGTCCCACATCTCGGGGCTGAAGAACAGCACGATCACGATCGACAGGGCCGCGGCGAGCATCGTCGGCAGGCGTCCCACCATCCGCGCCGGGTTCGCCCGCCGGACGGCCGAGGCGATGGCCCCGGCGTTGCGGCGCAGCGCCCGCAGCACGAACGCCCAGCGCGACGCCCCCCGCTCGCTGACCCGCTCGCGCGCCTCGCGTGGGAGCTGACGGGCGATCTCGGCGGACTGGTCGGGCGTCACCCCGGCCATCAGGTCCAGCTCCTCGACCTGGGCCAGGTCGTACATGACGTTCGTGGGGTCGGGGCTGTGATCGAGGTTCAGGAGGTGCCCGAACGTGTGCAGCATGAGCGCCGCGAGCCGCTCGACGGTGGTGTCGATCCGCGACTCGCCGCCCCAGAACGACGGATCGAGCCTCCGCGTCGAGATCACGCCGACGTTCGTGAGCTGGCTGGGGAGCGCCAGCGCGAAGGAGACCGACGTCGCCGAGAGGTCCACCTCGGTGACGATCAGGAGGAAGTGGGCGCCCCGCTCCAGCTTCTCGCTCAACCCGATCCGGACGAAGTCGAGCGGGGCGTAGGCACCCTCGGCGGGCACGACGTGGGGACCGTCGAAGCCGAACAGGTCGACCCGCAGGCTCAGGCCCTCGGTCAGACGCTCCTCGAACCGCGCCACCGCCCGCTCGACGAGCGCCTCGAAGCCCGCACGGTCGCGCTCCTCGACCATCGTGCGCATCACACCGATGACGTACTCACGGGCATCCGCTCGCAGGAGCCCGTCGTGACTCGGTCGATGGTCCATCCCCCCAGTCTGACCCCCCGCCCCCGACTCGGCGGGCATCCCGCCGGGGGCGCCGATCAGTCGTGGTGGACGTGGGCGCGCTGGCCCTCGCGATCACACCGCGTGCGCGGCACAGAGCTCGCGTTCGCAGCGCAGCAGCTGCGAGTGCGCGTCGGCGTGGACGAGCTGCACGTCACGCCGCATCACGGCGGGCCGGCCGCGCCGGTGCCGGCCGCGCCGGTGCCGGCCGCGCCGGTGCCGGCCGGCGCACCGTCGCCGAGCGCATCGGAGAACAGCTCGGAGAACTCCCGCGCAGCAGCGGCCGGTGTCAGGTGGTTGTTGTCGCGCCAGCGGAACGAGCCGGTCGAGTCGCGCACGTCGCACACGTCGCTGCACAACTCGCGCAGCGGGTCGATGTAGGTCACCTCGAGCGGCGCGCGTCCGGCGGCGGCCACCTCGGCGTCGAGGACGGGCTGGCGGGCCTGCTGGAGATGGTCGACGTTCTCGGCGGGCCGCGTCCCGTCGGGTCGCAGCAGTGTCGGCAACGCCAGGTCGAAGTGCTGGGTTGCGACGTGGGGGACGACACCGAAGGAGATGATGCGCCCGACGTCGTCGGCGACGTCGGCGTACGTCGCGTCGAGTGACGCGGTCCATGCGTCGAGCGCCGGCTGGCTCGGGGCGCCTTCGACGGCGCCGGCGTCCGCGAGGCCGTCGATGCGTGCCACGACGTACGACGATCGGTTCGCGACGAACAGCACGTCGGGGGCGACGTCGGCGATGTCGGCAGCGATGCGTTCCTGGTCCGGGCGGCACGTCTCGAACGCTGCGACGACGGTCGTCGAGAACGGGCAGCCGAGCGCGGTGCGGATCACGAGGCCGTCGCCGTTGTCGCGTGCTGCGGCGAGCACGGCGTCGGAGATCGAGTCGGCGTGGGAGTCACCGACGAGCATGACCGTCGCCGCGGCGTCACCGTCGAAGGTGCAGTCGTCGATCGGGGTGGACGCCTCGTAGCAGCGGTGCTGCTGAGACACCGACGGCGCAGCGATCTCGGGGTGCTCTGCGAGACCCCAGTTCGTGCGCGACCCGACGAGAGCTGCACCGGACACGGCGACGGGGACGGCGACACCGAACGCGGCGACGACGAGCGCTCCGCCTCGGGCGCGACCGGCCGGACCGGCACCGGAACGACCGGTCCCGGCCGTGACGCGGGCGGCGGTTGGCGTGCGACGGTGACGGAACCGCTGCTCGACGTGGCGGTACGACAGCGCAGCAGGGATGAGGGACACGACGGCGGCGACGAGGGCCGCTCGGGGAAGGCCGGGCACGACGAGCGGGATGAGCACGATCGCCGGCCAGTGCCACAGGTACCACGAGTACGACCGGTCGCCGAGCCAGACGAGCGAACGGTGCGACAGGACACGGGCGACGGGGCCGTGCGCTGCGGCGACGAGCAGGGCAGCGCCCGTGACCGGTATCAGCGCAGCGACGCCCGGGAACGCCGTCTGCTTGTCGAACGCCAACGCTGCGACACCGACGAGGACGGCGCCGGCTGCGCCGAGCAGCGGCGAATGGCGAAGCGTCGCCAGGCGGCCGGCGGCGGCAGCGACGAAGATGCCGGCCGCGAACTCCCAGATGCGGGTGACGGGCCCGTAGAACGCGAACCGTTCGGGCTGGGGAACGAACGCGGACAGCGGACCGGCAGCGGTCGTCAGATCGAACGACATGTACAGGCTGGCGGAGGCGGCGACACCGGTGACGGTGAGGAACACGCGGCGTCCGTCGCGGCGCAGCCGTCTCGCCAGCCACCACGACCCGGCGACCGCTGCGGGGAACACGAGGTAGAACTGCTCCTCGACGCCGAGCGACCACGTGTGCACGAACGGGTTCTGTTCGTCCACCGGGCTGAAGTAGCCGCCGCCCTCGATCCACAAGAACAGGTTCGACGACGAGAACGACGCTGCGAGCGCGGTTCGCAACGCGTACGGCTGCGGGAACAGCGGGCTGAGCACGACGACGCAGACGGCAGCGACGACGGCGACGAGCACACCGAGCGCCGGCAGCAGCCGGCGGACGCGGCGGGCGTAGAAGCCGCGCAGGTCGACGGTGCCGTTCGTCGTCGCCTCGGCGAGCAGTCCGACACCGATCACGAACCCCGAGATGACGAAGAACACGTCGACCCCGACGAACCCTCCCGGGATGGGCAGACCGGCGTGGTACGCGACGACGGCGGCGACGGCGACACCGCGCAGGCCCTGGATGTCGGCACGGAACGAACGTGCGGGTGGTGCTGTCACCCGCTTCGAACGTGGACGCCGCGGTCCACACCCCTGTCGGCGGTGACGTGCGGGTGCCGGCCCGGCCGCGACCAGCACGGTCGACCACGACCACGCACCTCAGGACCACGCACCTCACGACCACGCACCTCACGAACGTAGGTCCCACGACCACGCGGATCACGACACGGCGCACCAGGTCGTCGAACGCCGGTGCGACGTCGCCGTCGTCGGCGGATCCGCGGCGGGGCTCCAGCTCGCCCGCCAGCGACGATCCGTCATCTTCGTCGACTCGAGCGAACCGCTCAACGCACCCGCCGCGCGCGCCCACGGCTCCCTCGGCCACGAGGTCGAGGATCTCGACCATCGAGGCGACGTGCCCGTCGAGACCGTGTTCGTCACCTGCTGCGCGCCCTGCTGAGCTGCGAATCGACCGCGCCCGCCGCCCACGGTCATCGCCCGCCGCCGTGGCGGGACGGGACCGGAGCACGGAGGTGCGTCCGGTCGCCGCGGCTGCCACGCTGTCGTCGTGCCCCGCCCCCGTGCGCTCGCCCCCGGTGCGCGGGTCATCGTCTCGGGCACGATCAGCTCGGCCCAGTTCGCGAGCGGTGACCGCTTCGTGGTCGGTCGGTGGCCGTCGTCGCCGATCGGGCCGATGGCCGACGTGATGTGGGCGACGCCCGACGACCACCGGATCCTCCTCGCCCCCGACCGGGCGACGGCGGACTTCGTCACCCGGATCTACGACTTCGACGAGGTGCGCGTCACCCCGGTCACGGTCGCGGGTGACGACCGCCGGACCACCGTCGCCGACCCCGACCTCGGGCTGGACCTCGTCCTGCGCGGCGGTCGGCGCTGGCCGATCCCCGTGCGCCGACCGCTGTGGGTCACCCGCTGGGTCGAGGCCCCGATCGCTCGCCGCGTGATGGGCGTGGACACCCACGGCACGAGCGCCGCCGGGGCGGTCGAGTGGTACCAGGCATCGGGGTGGCGCTGGGTGGAGTCGGGAGCCGCGGAGGTCGCCGGGAGCGGGCTCGGCGAGCTCCGGCGCATCGACCGGGCGGTCGGCGTCGGGTTCAGCGAGCCACCGGAGCGACCGTCGATCGTGTCGGTGCGCGTCACGATCGACCTCCCCGGAGAGCCGGACGCCGCCGGAGACGGGTGACGGCGAGCCGCCATCGACGAGCTCTCTCGGTCACGAGCGCGACGGCGCCCACCGGCGTCAGGCGAGGAGGTCGACGAACGACTCGAGTTGGCGCAGGTTGCGGCACTCGTAGACGCCGTCGGTGTGGGCCCCGTACTCGCCGACGATCGAGTCGCCGGTGTTCCAGTAGCTCTTCGGCTCGGGGTTGAGCCAGTACACGTGGCGCGCCTTCTTCGCGATCTCCTTCACCACCCACGCCTGGCTGGCGTGGTAGTTGTTGCGCGCGTCGCCGAGCAGCAGCACGGTCGACTTGGCGGTGATGTCCGTGCCGTAGGTGTCCCAGAACACCTCGAACGCGTGCCCGTAGTCGGAGTGCCCGTCGACCCAGACGACGTCGGCCTCGGTGTTCACCCGGTGGATCGCCTCGCCGATGTCCTCGGTCGAGCGGAAGTAGTCGGTGACCTCGTCGATGCCGTCGATGAACACGAAGGAACGGACCTTCGAGAACTGGTTCTGGATCGCGTAGACCAGCATCAGGGTGAAGCGGGCGAACGCGGCCACCGATCCGGAGATGTCGGCGATCACGATCAGCTCGGGCTTCGCGACCCGCGGCGCCTTGAACTTCGGTTCGGCGGGGACCCCGCCGTAGCTGAGCGAGTGGCGCACGGTGCTGCGGAAGTCGAGCGGGCCGGTGCGCTTGTGGCGTCGCTTGCGCGCGAGGCGGGCGGCGAGCTTGCGGGTGAGCGGGTACAGCGACTTCTTCAGCGCGCCCATCTCGTCGCGCGAGGCGTGCATGAACTCGACGTCCTCCGGGAGCGGCTTGCGCAGCGTCTTGGCCATCGCCTCGGCGCCCCGGTCGGCCACGAGGCGTCGCCGGATCTCCGCTTCGATCTCGCCCTTGAACTTCTCGATCCGGTCCTCGTACTCCTCCTTCTCGAGGCGCTCCTGCATCGAGGACAGATCGTTCGACGACCGCTCGCGCGAGGCGTCCATCATCTTGTCGAGCATGTTGTCGAGGTCGAGGTTCCGCAGCGTCCGGTACAGGTAGTACGTACCGCCGACGGGGCGGCCCGGCTCCATCCCGGCGAAGCGCTGGACCGACTGCTTGGCCATCGCCCGCATCATCTGCTGGTCGCCGTTCATCAGCGCCTGCATCAGCATCTGGGCGATCTCCTCGGGCGTCATGGAGTCCATGCCGCCCTGCCCCTTCCCCTCGCCCTGCTGCTGGAGCTCCTGCAGCTCGCGCCACATCTCGTCGATGTCGCCGTCGGCGTCGGTCGCGATCTGGTACTCGGGTCCGCGCAGGCTGAAGTACACCTCGAACACGGTCTCGAAGCTGCGCCAGTGCGCGTGGTTCTTGATCAGCGTCGCGCCGAGGGCGTACTTGAACGCCTCGCGATCCTCGAGGGGGACGTGCTGGACGGCCTCCATCGCGTCGAGGTTCTCGGTGAGCGAGACCGGGAGGCCGGCGTTGCGCAGCTCGACCACGAAGCCGTTCAGCAGGTCGAGCATCCCGCCGCTCTCGACGGTCTCCGTCATCGGCGCAGCCCGGTCGGACCCGTGTCGGCGTCGGCGACGTCACTCATCGACGGACAGCTCCTTGGCCGCCTTGGCGATGTCCGTCTGGTACTTGAGCAGGATGTTCAGGGTGTCCTTCGCGGTCTGCTCGTCGATCGTCTCGATGTTCAGCAGCATCAGCGTGCGCGCCCAGTCGAGGGTCTCCGACACGCTCGGCGCCTTCTTCAGGTCGAGCTGGCGGATCGAGCGGACGATGCGCGAGATCTGCTCGGCGAGGTTGTCGGTGATCCCCGGCGTCTTCGCCAGCACGATCTCCTTCTCCCGCTCGATGTCGGGGTAGTCGACGTGGAGGTACAGGCAGCGGCGCTTGAGCGCCTCGGAGAGCTCGCGGGTGTTGTTCGAGGTCAACAGGACGAGCGGGATCTGCTTGGCCACGATCGTGCCGAGCTCGGGGATCGACACCTGGTAGTCGGACAGGATCTCCAGCAGCAGGGCCTCGGTCTCGACCTCGACGCGGTCGACCTCGTCGATCAGCAGCACGACCGGGTCGTCGGCGGTGATCGCCTCGAGCAGCGGGCGGGTGAGCAGGAACTCGTCGGAGAAGATGTCCTCGCGGACGTCGGTCCAGTCGTGGCTCTCCTCGGTCTCGCCCCGCTCGGTCTGGATGCGCAGGAGCTGCTTCTTGTAGTTCCACTCGTAGAGCGCCTTGGACTCGTCGAGGCCCTCGTAGCACTGCAGCCGGATCAGCCGGGCGTCGGTGATCTCCGCGATCGACTTGGCCAGCTGGGTCTTGCCGGTGCCGGCGGGGCCCTCGACGAGGATCGGCTTCTGCAGGCGATCCGCCAGGTAGGCGACACCCGCGATCCCGTCGTCGGCGAGGTAGCGCACGTCGCGGAGCGCGTCACGCACCTGCTGGACGCTCTCGAAGCGGGGTTCTGCGCCGATCGCAGCGGTGTCGGACGCGTCGGGGGTGATCGTCATAGGTGGTCGAACCTACCGCCGGGCGCGATCGCCACGAGAACCAGATCGGTCGAGCCGGACGGGGCGCATCATGACGTCGGTCACACGACCGGCTCGGGAGGCCGGGGCCGTGGCACGTGCCAGGGGTAGTGTCCGATCCATGGGTCCGCTCGTGACAGCGTCGGGGCGCTCACGAGACCTGGTGTCGACCCCCCGACTCGTCGGGTCGGGCGCGCTGGTCGTGGTGAGCGTCGCGCTCGGTGCGGCCTGGCCGGTCGCGCTCGTCATCGGAGCGGTCGCGTACGCCGTCTCGCTGCTGCTCCCGACCAGGGCGCGCTCGGCATCGGCCGGCGGCGCGATGGACCCCTTCACCGTGGGCGAGCCGTGGCGCCAACTCGTCCAGCGTGCGCAGCGCTCGGCCCGACAGCTCCACGACACCGTCGACGCGACGGCGGAGGGTCCGCTGCGGGAGCGCCTCGTCGGGATCGCCGCCCGCCTCGACTCCGCGCTCGACGAGACCTGGGCGATCGCCCGCCGCGGCGATCAGATCGATTCGACGATCCGCGGCCTCGACCCGACCCGGCTGCGCGCCGACCTCGAGGCGCTCGAGGAGCGCCGCAGCCGGGCACCCGGCGACGACCTCGACGCGGCGGTGGCCTCGCTGCGCGGCCAGATCGCGTCCACCGAGCGGCTCCGCGCCGAATCGGAGCGCACCGCGGACCGACTCCGACTCACCCAGGCCCGTCTCGACGAGCTCGTGTCGCGCGCCGCCGAGGTCGGTGTCGGCGCCGGGGACGGCGAAACCTACGCCCACGACGTCGACGACCTGGTGATCGAGCTGGAGAGCCTGCGCTTGGCGGTCGACGAGGTCAACCGACCGTGACGCGGACGTGAGCCGAACGGCGGCGACGTCGCCGAGCCCACCGCGCGACCGAGCGCGGAAGCGACCGGTGGGTGCGTGAGCAGGCTGCTGCGCAGCAACGTCGTCGTCGCGCTCGGCACGACGCTGTCGCGCGCCACCGGCCTGCTGCGGCTGACGGCGCTGCTGGCGGTCATCGGCCGGAACCCGCTGAGCGACGCGTACCTCGTGGCCAACGAGACGCCGAACATCGTCTACGAGCTGATCGTCGGCGGCGTTCTCTCCGCCACGCTCGTCCCGCTGTTCACGTCGTTCGCGGAGGACGGCGACGACGAGTCGCGCGACGTCGTGGTGACGTTCGCGATCGCGATCTTCGTCGCCCTCACGGCGGTCGCCGTGGTGGCCGCACCGCTCGTGTTCGGCCTGTTCACCCGACGGGTCGGCGGCGACGTCGACGCCGAGCTGTTCCGGGCAGCGGGCACCGCCCTGGCACGGATCTTCCTCGTGCAGATCCTCTTCTACGGCCTGGTGGGGCTCGCGAACGCCTACCTCAACAGCCGTCGCAGGTTCTTCGCCGCGGCGTGGAGCCCCGTCCTGCCGAACCTGATCATCATCGCCACCCTGCTCTCGCTCCCGGAGCCGGGGCCCGACGGGTGGAGCTACACCGACGTGCTGGACGACACCCGGCTGCGCCTGACGCTCGGTCTCGGGGCGACGCTGGGCATCGCGTCGATGGCGGTGATCCTCGTGCCGGCGGCGCGCGCCGCCGGGCTGCGGCCCCGCCTGCGGTGGGACCCGCGACACCCGGCGGTCCGGCGGTTGCTGTCGCTGTCGTTGTGGACCTTCGGCTTCGTCGCGGCGAACATCGTCGCCCTGACGATCGTGCGCAACCTCACCGAGCCCGGATCGGGCGAGGCGACGGCCTACCTGGCGGCGTCGACGTTCTTCATGCTCCCCCACGGCCTGCTCGGGGTGTCGCTCGCGACGACGTTCCAGCCCGACATGGCCCGCGCGGTGGCGCGCGGCGACCGGCGCGGGTTCGTCCGCTCGGCGTCGCTCGGGATCCGCATGACCGCGCTGCTCACCATCCCCGCCGGTGTGGGGATCTTCGTGCTGCGCCGACCGCTCGTGGGCGCGGCTCTGCAGTACCGCGAGCTGGGTGCGGGCGACGCGGAGCTGATCTCCGACGCCCTCGCCGGGTTCGCCCTCGGGCTGGGAGCCTTCTCGGTGTACCTCTTCGTGCTCCGTGCGTTCTACGCCCACCAGGACACCCGCACGGCTTTCACGGTGAACGCGTTCGAGAACCTGCTGAACATCGCGGGCGCGTTCGTCCTCGTCGGTGCCTTCGGCGTCGTGGGGCTGTCCGCGTCGTTCGCCCTCGCCTACGTCGTCTCGGCGCTGTGGGTCCTGCAGATCCTCAGCTACAAGGTCCCGGGGTTCTCGGTGCGCGACGTGCTCGCCAGCGTCGGCCGCTTCGTGGTGGCGTCCGCGCTGATGGGCGAGGCGGTGTGGTTGGCCACCCGTGCGGTCGGCGCCGACGCCGGCGGCGGGGCCGTGGCGCGCATCGTCGTCGGCGTCGTCGTGGGCGTCGGCGCCTACGCGGCCGTGCTCGTCGCGATGGGCGCACCCGAGCTCGACGTGATCCGCGATCGCCTCCCCCGGCGCTCGAATCTGCAGCCCGAGTAGCCTGCGCCCATGTTCAAGCTGCTCACGAGGCGATGGAAGTACCTGGTCGCGAAGCTGTCCGGCAGCGCGGAGGCGAACGCCGATCCGAAGATCCAGCTCGAGCAGGCGATCGGCGAGGCGAACAGCCAGCACCGTCGCCTGAAGGAGCAGGCCGCGAACGTCATCGCGAACCAGAAGCAGGCCGAGATCCGGTTGAACGCGAAGATGGAGGAGCGGGAGAACCTCGACGCCAACGCCCGTCAGGCGCTGACGATGGCCAGCGAGGCGGAGGCGTCGGGAGACCAGCTCCACGCCGCGGAGTACGCACGTGCCGCGGAGACCATCGCCGACCGGCTGATCGCTGTGGAGTCCGACGTCGAGAGCCTCAAGGCGATGGTGCTCGAGTCGACCGACGCCGCCGACCGGGCGAAGGAGGCCGTGCAGCAGAACGCCCGCCTCCTGCAGGAGAAGATCGCCGAGAAGTCGAAGCTGACGAGCCAGATGGACCAGGCCCGGATGCAGGAGGAGATGAACGACGCGATGTCGTCGCTCACCGAGACGGTCGGCGACGACGTCCCCACCCTCGACGAGGTGCGGACCCGGATCGAGGCCCGCTACGCCAAGGCGAAGGCGACCGCCGAGCTGAACGACGCCGGCGTCGAGAACCGAGTCCGCGAGATCGAGCGGGCGACGGCCAACGTCGCCGCGCGGGACCGCCTCTCCGAGATGCGGTCCGAGCTGGGCTTGCAGGCGGCCGACACCCCCACGCCGTTGGAGTCCGGCGGACCCGCCCCCGACACCGTCTGAGGTGCACGACGGGAGGAGGGAGGCGAGCACCTCGGCCACGGGGGCCGCCCGCTCCTCGGGGGTCACGGACGCCTCCGTCGGAGAGGCGGATCGGCGCGGCCGGGCTCAGGACGGCAGCGACGGGCGCGAGAGCACGACGAGGCCGTCGCGGTGGATCACCTCGTGGTGCGTCCCCGGCGGGAGGTCCGAGGTGCGGCGACCGCGGACCTCGCCCACCGACGCCGAGTCGAGCGACGTGAGACCGCGCGCGAAGACCTCGCCGTCGGGTCCGCGCAGGTCGATCACGTCCCCCGGCTCGAACGTCCCGCGGACCCCGACCACCCCGGCGGGGAGCAGGCTCCCGCCGTGCTCGGTGACGGCGCGCCGGGCCCCGGCATCGACGTCGACGGAGCCGGCGACCTCGGCGGCGAACGCGATCCACAGCTTGCGTGCGGACAACCCCCGTGGGTGCGCCTCGAAGGTGGTCCCCACGAGCTCGTCGGAGACGGCGCCCGCGAGCACGCCCCGGCGGGCGGCGCGCGCGATGACCCCGCGCACCCCCGACCACGACGCCATCCGCGCCGCGGTCAGCTTGCTCGCCATGCCCCCGCTCCCCCGGCCGCTGCCGCCCGACTCGGCCGAGATCGCGAGCAGCGGGTCGTCGGCTCGGACCAGCGGGACGAGGGTCGCCGACGGGTCGCGACGGGGGTCGGAGGTGAACACCCCGTCCATGTCGGTGAGCAGCACGAGCACGTCGGCGCGCACGCTGTTGGCGATCAGCGCGGCGATGCGGTCGTTGTCGCCGTAGCGCAGCTCGTCGTTCGCGATCGCGTCGTTCTCGTTGACGATCGGGACGCAGCCGAGCTCGAGCAGTCGCTCCAGCGTGGTGCGCAGGTGCAGGTACTGCACCCGGCCGACGAAGTCCATCGAGTCGACGAGCAGCTGCGCCCCGACGAGGCCGTGGCGGGCCAGCTCGATGTCGTAGGCCTGGACCAACCGGCTCTGCCCGGCGGCCGACACGGCCTGGAGGGTGGTCATGTCGGTCGGGCGCTCGGCCATCCCGAGCGCCGCGACCCCCGCCGCCACCGCGCCCGACGACACCACGACCACGTCGTGGCCCTCCGCGCGCAGCGCCGCCACCTCGTCGCACAGCTTCGCGATCGCGGAGGAGTCGATCATCCCGTCGTCGTCGGTCACCGAGGCGGTGCCGATCTTCGCGACGACCCTCACGATCGGACCCCCGCCCGCTCGCCCGCCCGTTCCCTCGCGTGGGCGCTCACGTCGTGGGGACGTAGTCGAAGCTGAAGTCGCCGATCCACACGACGTCGCCCTCGCCCGCTCCCGCCCGGGCGAGGAGCTTGAGCACCCCCATCCGCTCGAGGCGGTGGTCGATGTAGGCGAGCGCCTCGGGGGTCGTCACGTCGTTGAGCGCGACCACGCGCTCGACGTCGCGCCCGACCAGGCGGAACGACCCGTCGTCGAGGCGCTCGACGACCGCTCCGGCGGGTTCGGGGCGGATGACGATCATCCCGTCGGGGTGGGCGACCTCGGCGCGCGCCTCGTGCACCAGGCGCGCCATCTCGCCGACGAGGCGGCCGACCCCGTCGCCGGTGATGGACGACACGACGGGGCCGTCCCACTCGAGGACCTCGAGGTCGCCGTCGTCGACCGCGTCCGCCTTCGTCCCGACGATGATCCGGGGCCGTCGCAGCAGATCGGGCTGGTAGTCGCCGAGCTCGCGCAGCAGGATCTCCAGCTGGTCCGCCGGCCAGGTCCCGTCCATCGGCGCGAGGTCGATCATCAGGCACAGCACGAGCGCACGCTCGACGTGGCGCAGGAACTGGTCGCCCAGCCCGCGGCCCTCGCTGGCGCCCTCGATCAGCCCGGGGATGTCGGCGACCACGAACTCGGTGTCGTCGTCGACGCGCACCACCCCGAGGTTCGGCTCGAGGGTGGTGAACGGGTAGTTCGCGATCTTCGGCTTGGCCGCCGAGATCACGCTGATCAGGGTCGACTTGCCGACGTTGGGCATCCCGACCAGCGCCACGTCGGCCATGAGCTTGAGCTCGAGGCGCAGCCAGCGCTCCTCGCCGTGCTCGCCCTGCTCGGAGAAGCTCGGCGCCCGGCGCGTGTTCGAGAGGAACTTGGCGTTGCCCCTCCCGCCGCGGCCGCCCGCCGCCGCGAGCCACCGGTCGCCCTGGTTGTTCAGCTCGGCGAGCACCTCGCCGGTGCGCAGCTCGCTGACCGCGGTCCCGATCGGGACCGTCACCTCGAGCGACTCGCCGCGGCGGCCGTGCATGTCCTTGCCCTTGCCGTGGACACCTCGATGGGCCTTGCGGTGGGGGTGATCGCGGAACGCGAGCAGCGACGCCACGTTGTGGTCGGCCACCAGCCACACGTCGCCGCCGTCGCCGCCGTCGCCGCCGTTGGGGCCGCCCATCACGACGGGTCCCTCGCGCCGGAAGCTGACGCAGCCGGCGCCGCCGTCACCGCCCTTGACGTTCAGTTGGCACTCGTCGACGAACTGCGACATGGACCGACAGGCTAGGGCCGGTCGTCCGCCCGATCCGCGACCGCCCCACCTAGCGTGGGCGCGGTGGACGACCTGCCCTTCCGCGACGACGCCGGCGAGCGTGCCGAGCGGTGGGCGGCGACGATGGCCGGACACGCCGACGACGAGATCGTCCTCGCCCACGCCGACTCCCACGCCACCGTCGGCGACGCCCGCATCATGGATCGCGAGGCGCGCGAGGAGCGCGACCGGGAGCTGCTGGCCTCCCACGCCACCCACGCGACCGGTGCCGGCGACCGGGCGCGACCCGAGGAGCCCGACCCCTACCGGACCTGCTTCGAGCGCGATCGCGACCGCATCCTGCACGACTCGTCGTTCCGCCGACTGGCCGGCAAGACGCAGGTGTTCGTCTTCCCCGGGGACCACCAGCGCAACCGGATGACCCACGCGCTCGAGGTCGCGCAGGTCGCCCGGTCGATCGCTCAGGCGCTCAGCCTGAACGTCCCCCTCGTCGAGGCCATGGCGATCGGACACGACTGCGGCCACGGGCCCGGCGGCCACGCCAGCGAGGACGCGCTGTCGCCCTACCTCGCGGAGGGGTTCGACCACGCCCCGTGGGGCGCCGACGTGACGTTGCAGCCGCTGAACCTGTGCTCGGAGACCCTCGACGGCATCCGCAACCACTCCTGGAGCCTGCCCGCGCCGCGCACGCCGGAGGGCGAGGTCGTGTCGTGGGCCGACCGCATCGCGTACGTGTGCCACGACTTCGAGGACGCGGTCGCCTCCGGGATCGTCAGCGCCGACATGCTCCCCGACCTCGTCGCGAGTCGCTGCGGCGTCGACCGCTCCGCCCAGCTCGGCGCCTTCGTGCGGGCGATGGTCGACGCCACCCGCCTCACCGGCCGCATCGGGATGACCCCCGACGCCGCCGAGGCGCTGGCTGCGTTCCGCACCTTCAACTACGAGAACATCTACCTGCGACCGGCGAGTCGCCAGCAGGCGGACGCGGTCATCGACCTGCTCCGCGCCCTCGTCGAGCACTACGCCGACCGACCCCACTCGGTCCCCGCGGCGACCGCCCGGGCCGTGCTCGGCGACGACGTCCCTCCCGCGCTGGTCGATGCCGGGTCCGACCACGCGCTGCGCGCGGCGGTCGCCTACGTCGCCGGGATGACCGACCGCTTCGCCTGCGAGCGCGGCCTGGTCGAGCTCGGCTGGGACCCGCGACGGCTCCCCACCGCCGTCGCCTGACTCAGGTCGTCCCGAGGAACAGCGCCCGCACCCCGAGGCCGGCGATGAACAGGCCGCCGCACCCGTACAGCAGGTGGACCCGATCGGCCACGAACGGGCTCCCCCGGTAGCTGTGCAGGATCGCGACGGCGAAGATCGTGCTGAAGCCGTACAGGGCGTGGAACGAGTCGAGCTCGACGTCGTCGCCGTTCACGATCAGCGCCCCGATCGCGGCCACGACGAGGGTGGAGGCCTCGGCCACCGCCGTCGCCCACCACAGCGCCCGCGCCCGCAACGCCACGACGTGCTGCGCGATCAGCGCCCACGTGCCCACGACGGCGTTCGAGGCGATCAGGAACCACGCCGTGACGTCGTGAGCGTCGCGCAGGCTGCTCACCGTGCGCTCAGGACTCGCACGGGAGGCCGCCGACCACGACCTCCACCACATCCGCGCCGGTCAGCCCGCTCAGGCGCCCGCCGAGCGCGTCGTTCACCGAGAAGCTCGGCGCGACGAAGTCGTCGCCCTCGATGAGGGTGACACCCGGGTAGGCGGCGAGGAGGTCGCCGACGGTCGAGCCGACGGTGATCCCCTCGGGGGTCGACAGGGCCGGGGGCAGCGCGCTGGCGCTCCCCTCGCTCCCGTAGGTGTAGGCGGAGAAGTGGTCGCGCCCGTCGGTGATGTCGGAGACGTCGCCGAACTCGAGCTGCAGGTCCGCCCACGACACCTGGCGAAGGCGGGTGCCGTCGCACACCCCGACCTCGAAGGGGTCGATCCAGCCGGTATCGGCGGTCGGCTCGCCGAGGAAGCTGCTGATGAACGCGACCGCGCCGTCGGGATCGGCACCGAACGTCGTCGAGCCGATCCCGGAGGAGGTCAGGTCGAACCGCGCCTCGACGGAGGCGGGCTCGGTGGTGGCGCTCGCCGTCTCGGCCGGAGCCGCCGCGGGGTCGCTCGACGTCGGCGCCCCGGAGCCGTCGGGGCTCGGCGGTGTCGACGTCGTGGGTGCGGCGGTCGTGGACGACGGGCCGGATGCGGTCGGGGCGGGCGCGGCGGTGGGCTCCGACGCGCTCGGGGCCGTCTCGACGGGCTCGGCGCTCGACGCCGGCGCCGCCGCCGCCGCCGAGGTCCTCGGGATCAGCGTGACGTCGGGGGTGGCCACCTCGCTGTCGCCGTCCGAACCGCACGCCGCGGAGACCGAGGCGAGACCGAGAGCGAGAGCGAGGAGCGGCGCGGTGGCGACGGATCGGGAACCCATGGCGCACATCTTGGCGCGCCGCGACGGGCGATCGGTGGAGTCACCCCGCTGCGTGGCGCACGGCTCCCGATTCGACGAGCTCGGCGATGCGCTCGTAGGCCAGGCCCCAGTCCGCGAGCACGTCACGGGTGTGCTGGCCGGGCCAGGCGGGTGACGAGGCGATCTCGCTGCGCGTGCGCGAGAACCGGGGCGCGGGTGCGGGCTGCACCACGCCGTCGCGCTCGACGAAGGTCTCGCGCTCGACGTTGTGCGGGTGGGCGGCCGCCTCGGACATCGTCAGCACCGGGGCGAAGCAGACGTCGGTGTGCTCCATGATGTCGCACCACTCGTCACGGGTCTTGGTCGCGAAGACCACCGTGAGGCGGTCCTTGAGCGGCCCCCACTCGTCGCGGTCCATCTGCTTCGCGAACTGCTCGTCGTCGTCGAGTCCGGTGAGGCGCAGCAGCTCGGCGTAGAACTGCGGCTCGATCGAGCCGATCGAGATGTGCTCGCCGTCGCTGCACGCGTACACGTCGTAGAAGTGGGCACCGGTGTCGAGCAGGTTCGTGCCCCGCGCGTCCTCGTCGAACATCCCCGTCTCCTTGAACGCCCAGAACATCGTCATCAGCACCGCGGACCCGTCGACCATCGCGGTGTCGACGACCTGGCCCGTCCCGCTCGCAGCGGCCTCGAGCATCGCGGCGACGACGCCGAGGGCGAGGAACATCCCGCCGCCTCCGAAGTCGCCGACCATGTTCAGCGGCGGGACCGGCCCCTCGCCGCGCCGCCCGAAGTGCGCGAGCGCTCCGGCGAGGGAGATGTAGTTGATGTCGTGGCCGGCGGCCTGGGCGTACGGCCCGCTCTGCCCCCAGCCGGTCATCCTGCCGAAGACGAGCTTCGGGTTGCGCTCCATGCACTCCTCGGGGCCCACGCCGAGGCGCTCCATCACCCCGGGGCGGAACCCCTCGATGAGCGCGTCCGCCCCCTCGACGAGGTCGAGCAGGGTCGCGACGCCGTCGGGGTGCTTGAGGTCGATCGCGACGTTGCGCCGGCCGCGCAGCAGCAGGTCGCTGTGGGCCTCGTCGGGCGCGGGCCCGCGCACGGACGCGGCGCGCTCGACGCGCACGACCTCCGCTCCGAGGTCGGCGAGGAGCATCGCCGCGAAGGGCCCGGGGCCGATCCCGGCGATCTCGATGATGCGGCGTCCGGTGAGTGGTCCGGCCATGGTGGTCTCTCCCTGGGTGCTGGGTCGGTGTCGGGTGACGGGTCGGGGTGTCGGGGTGACGGGCGTCGGATCCCGGTGGATCGTGACGTCCGATCGGGGGTCGGGACGGGTGCGGCTCGCGCCGGCACCCGGCTAGGCGGCGGCCGCCCCCGCGACGCGTGCGTGGCCACCGATCGCCTCGGCGAGCATCGGCCACAGCGGCTTCGGGAGGTCGTGGCCCATGTCCGAGACGAGCAGCAGGCGCGAGCCGCGGATCCGCTCGGCGGTCAGCTCGCCGCCCGAGGGCGTGATCAGGGTGTCGTCGCGACCGTGGATCACGAGCGTGGGCACGTCGAGCTCGCACAGCAGCTCGCTGCGATCGCCGCTCGCGTAGATCGCGGCGAGCTGGCGGGTCGCGCCCTCGGGGTAGAACATCCGGTCGAAGTCCGCCGCAGCGCGCTCCTTGATCGCCGCGAGGTCGACGTAGCGCTTCGACGCCCACACCGTCACCCGCTCCGCTGCCTCGATGTACGCGGCGCGCTCGGTCGGCGGCGGCGCCATCAGCGCCTCGCGGGCCTCGGGCGTCGGGGCGCCGGCGCGGGGGTCGCCGGGGCTGGACATCACCGAGGTGAGGCTGGCGACGCGGTCGGGGTGCTCGATCGCCATCGTCTGCACGATCATCCCGCCCATCGACACCCCGGCGACGTGGGCGCGATCGATGCCGAGGTGGTCGAGCAGCCCCATCCCGTCCGCCGCCATGTCGGACAGCGTGTAGGGCACCTCGGGCAGCGGCTCGCCGTCCATCGACGCCCGGAGCACCTTCAGCGGCTGCACGTGCTGGCCGTCGAGCTTCGTCGACAGCCCGACGTCGCGGTTGTCGTAGCGCACGACGTGCAGCCCCTGCGCGACGAGCAGCTCGACCAGTCCTTCGTCCCACCCGTTGATCTGCGAGGTGTAGCCGCACACGAGCAGAAGGGTGGGGTCGTCGGGGTCGCCGAACGTCTCGTACTCCAACTCGATCCCGTTCGACAGCTCGGCTCGTGGCATCGACCGATCATGGCAGACCGCTCGTCGCCGCCGTCAGCCGAGTCGGGCCGCCAGGCGATCGAGCGCGCCGGGGGTCCGGCTGCCCCACCAGAAGAGGTCCTGGCCGTCGACGCGCTCGACGGCCGCTCCCGGCAGCGCGGTGGCGAGCTCGGCGACGTGGTCGTCACCGAACACGTACGGCTCGCTCGGCACCAGGACGAGATCGGGCTCGAGCCGGGCGACATCGGCGAGCTCGACCGTCGGGTAGGCGCCCTCGGCGCCGACGTCGACGAGACCGATCCCGAGGTGGGCGAGCAGCGAGGCACCGTAGGTCGCGCCCGAGATCGTCATCCACGGTCGACGCCAGATCGGGACGAAGGCGCGCCGACCGATGCTCGACGCCGCCGGCCGCGGCTCGGCGACGTCGGCGACGCGGACCCCGACCGCCCGCGCCAGCGCGTCGACGACGCCCATCGCTCCGGCGACGTCGGTGACGTCGCTCACGAGCACGTCGAGGCCGGCGGCGACGAGCGCGTCGTGGTCCTCGAGCCGGTTCTCCTCGCGATCGAGCACGACGAGGTCGGGGGCGAGCTCGACGATCGCCGCGACGTCGGGGTTCTTCGTCCCGCCGACGTGGGCGATCTCGGGCTGCTCGCAGAACCGCGTGCACGCGACCACGTCGGCGCCGAGCCACAGCAGCGTCTCGGTGCTGGAGGGGACGAGGCTGACGATGCGCGATCGCGGTGCCGACGACGCTGCGGTCACCACCCGAGCAGGCGCTCCTTGTGCTCGTCGAACTCCCGGCGGCTCAGGGTGCCGCGCTCGAGCATCCCCTCGAGCTTCTCGAGCTGGGTCGCGACGTCGACCGGACGGTCGCTGCCGACGGACCGGAACCGTCGCTGCTCGTTCACCTCCATCTGCGCGTGGATCTCCCGCTGCACGCGCTCTGGGCCGTCGATGTCGGTGAACACCTGCCGGCCGTCGATCGACCCCGACTCGATGATCAGGTTCCCCGCGCCGACGAGGCGCTCGCGCACGGACTGCTCGAAGTGGACGGCGTTCACGCTCTCGAGCGGGATCTCGATGCCGGACCTCGACATCACCCCACGCCGGAAGATGATCCGGTCGTTCGTGATCACGAAGTGGGTGTTCGCCCACCGGACGTACCGGGTGACGAGACCCACGACGGCGGCGAGGATGGCGAGCAGCGAGAGCCAGCCGAGCACGGCGCGCTCGGTCGTGCCCGCACCGGTGAGCACGAGCGTCGCGATCCCCGCCGCGATCGCCGCCACCAGCGCGACGGCGGGCGGGGCGTGGTACCCCCAGTGCGGGTGCAGATCGATGGCCACCTCCTCGTGCGGGTTCAGCAGGTGGCGCGGGTACGGCACGGGCCAGAACGTAGTTCGGGCCCGTCGCGTCGGAACTACGATGCGGCGGTGGACGCCGACCGGTCGATCGCCGACCTGGATCCCGATCAGCGTGCGGCCGTGACGACCCCGTCCACGCTCGTCGCGGTGATCGCCGGCGCCGGGTCGGGCAAGACCCGGGTCCTCACCCGGCGGATCTCGCATCGCGTCGAGACCGGCACCGCGGACGCCCGCCACACCCTCGCGCTGACCTTCACGCGCGAGGCCGCCGGCGAGCTCCGTCGGCGGCTCCTCCGCCTCGGCCTGCGCGACCACGTGGAGGCCGGGACGTTCCACTCCGTGATGCTGAACGTGCTGCGGCAGCGGTGGGCGGACACCGACCGCTCGCCGCGGACCGTCCAACCCGATCGCCGCCGCCTCCTCGCCGAGGTCCGATCCGAGTCGTCCGGGTCGATCGACCACCGCAGCGTCAGCGCGGCGGCCGACGAGATCGCCTGGGCGATGGCTGGCGGGATCTCGGCGGAGGGCTACGCGAGCGAGGCGCGCCGCGCCCAGCGGCGCCCCGCCGGCGGCGTCGACGGGGTGGCCGGGGTCTTCGCGGCCTACGTGCGCCTCAAGCGTCGGCGCGGCGTGATCGACTTCGACGACGTGCTCCTCGAGGTGCTCGCCGAAGCCGGGCGCGACGGTGACTTCGCGGACGGCCTGCGCTGGAGGTTCCGCCACCTGCTCGTCGACGAGGCGCAGGACCTGAACCCCGTCCAGCACCGCATCGTCGACCTCCTGCGCGAGGGTCGGGACGACCTGTTCGTGGTCGGCGACCCGGCGCAGGCCGTGTACGGGTTCAACGGCGCGGATCCGTCGCTGCTCGTCGAGGTCGAGTCCCGGTTCCCCGGGATCGAGATCGTCCGCCTGCCGCTGAACCACCGCTGCACGCCGCAGATCGTCGCGGCGGGCGCCCACGTGCTGTCGGTCGGCGATCGAGCGGCGGACGTGCGCTCCGCCCGCGACGACGGGGAGGCGGCGACCGTCGCTCGCGTCGCCGACGAGGACGGCGAGGCGGCCCTCGTCGCCACGCGGATCGCACGGTCCGACCCGAGCCTCGTCCGCTCGGGCGGGGTCGCGGTCCTGGCCCGCACGAACGCCCAGCTCGCCACCCTCGAGACGGCGCTCTCGGCGGTCGGCGTGGCGGTCCGTCGCTCCGCGACCGGCCACGGGTCCCCCCTGCAGAGCGCGATCCGCGAGGCGTCGTCGGCGAGCACGGCGTGGGCGCTGCGTGCGTGGGCCCACGACACCCTCGACGACGTCGAGGCGCTGCAGGGCGCACGGGCACGGTCGGAGGAGCTCGAGCGTCGGGCGCACGCCGACCGCCGACGGTCCGAGGTCCCGCCGGGGCCGAACGCAGCATCGCACGATCCCCGGCGTGCGTCGCGGTCCGCGTCGGCGACGTCGACCCAGCTCGGCGAGGCCCGAGCTGCGCTCGCCGTCGTCGAGGCCGAGCGTCGGGTGGCGTCCGCCCTGCTCGACTACCTCCGGGACCAGCCGCGAGGCGACGGCGCCGGCTTCCGCTCCTGGGTCGCGACCACCGACCCGTTCCGCGACCGGTCGACCGAGGGCGTCGACCTGCTCACGTTCCACGCGGCGAAGGGCCGCGAGTGGCACACGGTGTTCGTGACCGGGGTCGAGACGAGCCTCGTCCCGCACCGCACGGCGACGACGGCCGCCGAGCGTGCCGAGGAGGCACGCCTGCTGTACGTGGCGATCACCCGCGCCACCGACGTCGTCGTGCTGACCCACGCCGCCCGGCGGGGTGGGTACGGGCGCCGGATCAGCCCCTTCGTCGAGGACCTCGACGTCAGCGAGCCCGACCCGGTCGCCCCGCCACGGGCGCTGCTGCGCGCCCGCCCCCGCGCCGATCCCGCGATGGAGGGACTGCGGGCGTGGCGCGCCGAGGCGGCCCGACGCGCCCGGATCGTGCCCACCGAGCTGATGACCGATCGCGACCTGGGAGCGCTCGCCCGGGAGAGGCCGCGCACCGCCGAGGAGATCGACGCGGTCACGTCGATCGGGCTGATCACCGCACGTCGGCTGGCCCCCGAGCTGCTCCCCCTCGTCGCCGCTCCCTGAGGCTCCGCGCCCGCTGACCCCGTGGGTCGCCGAGCCGACCCGGGCGGCCGTCGCGGTGGCGGAGATCCTCGGAGCCGTTCGACGATCGCCGCGTCGGCCAGCCGGCGTCAGGTGGGCCGTTCCACCTCGGGGAGGCCGCGCTCCGCCTGCCCTGCGTCCTCGTCCATCACCAACGTCCACCACGTCCGGATCGCGTTCACCTCGTCCTCGCGGAGATCGGCGTCGCGGTGCGTGGCGGCGGCCACGAGCAGCCCGGTGATCAGGTGGGCGTCGACGCGACTGATGCTGATCAGCAACTGCGAGGGGGACGACACGTCGCCCACCGTACGCGCTCGCGCGACCCCGCAACCGGTTCCTTCCGTCACTCGGACCGGAGCTCGCGCGAACACGGGAACGGCGCTGGACGTGCCCGGCCGACGACGGTCAGCTCTCGACGTCGAAGCCGGCGTCCTCGATCGCCGCGACGACGGCGTCGCGCTCACCGCCGGCGACGGTCACGGTCTCGGCGTCGAGGTCGACGTCCACCGATCCGACCCCGTCGATGCCCGCGAGAGCGGACTCGATCGTCGTCCTGCAGTGGTCGCACGAGATCTCGGGGACGGAGTAGGTGGTCGTGGTCACGTCGGGGCTCCTCGTTCGTGGTCCCGGCCTACGCCGAGACCGGGGTCGATGTCGTCGGGGCGGCCGTGGCGCCGCGATCGACGTCGTGGCCGGCGTCGTGGTCCGCGGTCTCGAAGCGGCGCAGCCGGATGCTGTTGAGCACGACGCTGATCGACGAGAACGCCATGGCGGCGCCGGCGATCATCGGGCTGAGCAGGCCCGAAACGGCGAGCGGGATCGCGACGGTGTTGTACCCGAACGCCCAGAACAGGTTCTGGACGATGGTGCGGTGGGTCCGCCGGGACAGCTCGATCGCCGTCACGACGCCGCCGACGTCGGCGCGCATCAGGGTCAGGTCGCTCGACTCGATCGCCACGTCCGTGCCGGTGCCGAGGGCGATCCCGAGGTCGGCCTGGACGAGCGCCGGAGCGTCGTTCACCCCGTCGCCGACCATCGCGACGACCTCACCGTCGTCCTGGAGGCGCCGGACCTCGCTCTGCTTGTCCTCCGGGAGGACCTCGGCGATCACCCGGTCGATCCGGACCTCCTCGGCGATCGAACGGGCGGTGCGGGCGTTGTCCCCGGTGATCATCGCGACGGTCAGGTCGAGGTCGTGCAGGCGGCGCACCGTGTCGGCGGCCGACGGCTTCACGGTGTCGGCGACGGCGACCACGCCGCGGATGTGCCCGTCCCACCCGGCGAAGACGACGGTGCGCCCGAGCTGCTCGAGCTCGACGGCGCGGTCGTCGAGCCACCCCGGGAGGGTCAGCGAGGCGCGCCCGGCGAGCTCGCGCCGACCCACCCACACCGTGGTGCCGTCGACGTCGGCGCGGATGCCGTGCCCGGGCATCGTGTCGAACCCCGTGACGCGCTCGAGCGACCCGTGGGCCGCCCGGGCGGCCTCGGCGATCGCCCGGCCGATCGGATGCTCGCTGTCGGCCTCGACGGCACCGGCGCGAGCGAGGAGCTCGGCGTCGGTCGTGGACTCCTCGGTGACGACGTCGGTGACCGACATCGCCCCCTCGGTCAGCGTGCCGGTCTTGTCGAACACGACGGTGGTGACGCGCCGGGTGCGCTCGAGCACCTCGACGGACTTGATCAGGATGCCGAGCTGGGCGCCACGGCCGGTCCCGACCATGATCGCCATGGGCGTCGCCAGGCCGAGGGCGCACGGGCAGGCGATGATCAGCACGGCCACCGCCGCCTCCACGGCGTCGCCGACGTCACCGCCGAGGAGGGCCCGACCGAGGAAGGTGGCCGCCGCGATCGCGAGGACGACGGGGACGAAGATCGCCGAGATCCGATCCGCCAGGCGCTGCGCGGCCGACTTGCCGGTCTGGGCATCCTCGACGAGCTTCACGATGCGCGCGAGCGCCGTCCGCGAGCCCACCGCCGTCGCACGGATCGTGAGCGCACCGGAGGTGTTGATCGTCGCCCCCGCCACGGTGTCGCCGGCGCGCTTGTCGACCGGCAGGGATTCGCCGGTCAGCATCGACTCGTCGACCGCGCTGGCGCCGTCGGTCACCTCGCCGTCGACGGGGACCTTCTCGCCGGGTCGGATCTTGATCGATGCTCCGATCCGGACCTCGTCGACGGGCACCATCTCCTCGGTCCCGTCGTCGCCCACCACTCGCGCCTCGTCGGCCCCGAGCTCGGCGAGGGCACGCAGGGCGCGGCCGGCCCGACCCTTGGCCCGGGCCTCGAGGGCGCGGCCCAGGGTGATGAAGAACATGATCACCACCGACGCCTCGAAGTAGAGCTCCATCCCGCCGGTGACGAGCTGAGCGGTCGACCACGTGAACGCCGCCAGGGTGCCGAGCGCGATCAGGGTGTCCATGTTCGCGGTGAGGTGACGCGCCCGCCGGGCGGCGCCCACGAGGATCGGCCACCCGACGACGAACTGGACCGGGACGGCGAGGGCGAACTGGAGCCACCGGAGCCAGGTGCTCTCCATCGCGAGGTCGTGGTAGAGCATGGTCGACACCATGACGGCCGCGACGGGGGCGGAGAGGGCGGCGCGCCGCGTCCACGACCGACCATCGTCGGCGTCGCCGCCCTCCGTGCGCTCGGCGTCGCGTGACCCGGCAGCGCTGCCGCGCACGGGCGCCGACAGCTCGTACCCGGCGGAGCGGACCGCCTCAGCGAGCGCCTCGACGTCGAGGCCGCCGGGCGCGACCGCGGTGACCTCGGCACGGCCGGTGGCGTGGTTGACGCGCGCGTCCTCCACCCCGTCCTGACGCGACAGCACCTTCTGGACGCGGGCGGCGCACGATCCGCACGTCATCCCGGCGACGTCGAAACCGGTCGTCGGAGCGACCTCGTCCAGCGGCGGGAGCATCGTGTAGCCGGTGCGCTCGACCGCCGAGCGCACCGCTTCGACGTCGATTCCGTCGTGGTCGATCTCGAGGTGGGCTCGACCGGTCGCGTAGTTGACCTCGGCCGACGAGACGCCGGGCTGCTTCGACAACGTCTTCTGGACGCGGGCGGCGCACGATCCGCAGGTCATCCCCTCGATCTGCACATCGAGCGCCGACGATCCAGGGGGCGTGCCGTTCGCCGTCGCGGCGTCCGGCCCCGCGGCGTGCGGCCTCGCGGCGTGCGTGGTGGTGGTCTCGGTCACGCACCCCAACCTAGGGGTTCCAGTCGAGGTCAAGGTCGAATGGCGTTCGTCACGAGGTCACGTCGTGGAGTCGGCGAGGGCCTCGGTGATCACCTGGCACCGGTTGGAGTCGGTGCAGTCGGCGGGATCGAGCGCGGCGACCCGGGCGTCCATCTCGCGCAGCTGCTCCCGCGCAACCTCGAGCTCGGCGATCTTCGCGTCGAGGTCGGTGAGGTGGCGGTGGAGCAGGGCGCGGGTGTGCTCGCACGACTGGCCGCCCTCGTCCTTGATCTCGAGGATCGACCTGATCTCGGCGAGCGACAGCCCCGTCGACTGCGCCTGCCGGACGAAGTCGAGTCGCTCGATCGCCGTGGGTCCGTACGAGCGGTAGCCGGACTCGGTGCGAGCCGGTTCGTCGAGCAGCCCGATCGACTCGTAGTAGCGGATGGTCTTCGTGGTCACCTTCGCCGTGCTCGCCAACTCGCCGATCCTCATGGCTCGACGCTACCCATCGGCTCGATGGCGTGATCCCGATCCGACCCGCCGAGGGGTCGCGCCCCGCCCTCAGCCGATCGCGAGACCGGCGGGTCCGAACAGGTGGCGCCGGATGAGCGCGTAGACGACGTCACCCGTCCACGTGGCGACGTCGCGCTCGTCGTGGCGGACGACGCCGTCGAAGTCGGCCGATGCACCGGTGTAGGCCATGTCCCATCCCGCGAACCCACGCCGCTCGACCGGTTCGAAGCTCAGCAGCTCGACGTGGGAGTGGCGCTCGTCGCACTGGATCCGCTCGAACACCGATTCGATCGCCTCGTTGGCGCCTTCGAGGACCTGCGCGAAGCACCCGTCGTGGAACACGAGCGCCCCGGTGACGTCGGCGAGGGCGTTGTTGCGTCGCGACGCGGCGAGGATCTGCGCGACGTGGCGGTCCACGTCGTCGGGCGAGCCGGGGATCTCGTTGCGGCTGATGTACACGATGCGGAACAGAGGGGTCATCGGGGGTCTCTTCGTCGTCAGCGACCATCGACGTCGACGGTCGGGGGCAGGGGTCGGTGGAGGTACGAGGAGATGTCGGTGGGCAGCATCGGACGGGCGAAGTAGTAGCCCTGCACCTCCTGGCATCCCTGATCGGCCAGCTCGCGGTACTGCTCGAGCGTCTCCACACCCTCCGCGATCGTCGTCATCCCCAGGCTGGAGCCGAGCGCCACGATGGCCCGCACGAGGGTGCGCGAGCGATCCGTCTGCTCGCCCCGCACGAAGGACTGATCGATCTTGATCGACGAGAACGGGAAGCTGTGCAGGTAGCTGAGCGACGAGTACCCGGTGCCGAAGTCGTCCATCGCGACTCGGACGCCCATGTCGCGCAGCGCCCAGAGCCGGGCGATGGAGCAGTCGGTCCGCTCGAGGAGGACCGACTCGGTGATCTCGAGCTCGAGGCGGTCGGCGGCGAGCCCGCTCGTGCGCAGCGCCTCCGAGACGATGTCGACGAAGTCCGCACGGGCGAACTGGACGGCGGACACGTTCACCGCGACGACCAGGTCGCTCGGCCATCGCATCGCCTCGAGGCACGCGGTCTCGAGGACCCACCGGCCGATCGGGTGGATGTCGCCCGTCTCCTCGGCCAGCGGGATGAAGACGTCGGGCGGAACCCGTCCGAGGAACGGGTTGTCCCAGCGCAGGAGCGCCTCGAACCCGCACACGCGTGGCTCGCGCAGCGCGATCTGCGGCTGGTACACGAGGGAGAGCTCGTCGAGGCTGAGCGCTCGTCGCAACCGCAGCTCACGATCGCGCTGCTCGGTCGCACGGTCCTGGAACGACGGTTCGAAGGATCGCACGCAGCCGCGACCGGCCGCCTTGGCGCTGTGCAGGGCGAGATCGGCGTGCTGCAGGATCAGGTCGGGGGTGCTGATGTCGCTGAGGCTCGCCACCCCGATGCTCGCCCCCACGTTGACCTGCTGGCCCTCGATCAGGAACGGCCGGGAGACGAACTCGACGATGCGACGCGCGACCCGCTCGGCCGATCCGTCCCCGTCGGGCACGTGGGCGACGACGAACTCGTCGCCGCCGAGCCGGTACAACCGATCGTCGTCCCGGCGGGTGGCCGCCCTGATCCGATCGGCCACGAGGACGAGCAACCTGTCACCGGCGCCGTGACCGAGGGTGTCGTTCACGTGCTTGAACCGATCGAGATCGATCATCAGCAGCGTCAGCGGTGCCGATGCGGGCCAAGCGGAGAGGTTCCGGCTCAGCAGCCGGCGGTCACCGGCGCCCGTCAGCTCGTCGCTCGACGCCTCGTCGATCCGAGCTCGTCGCGCTTCGCCGCCGTGCCCGGGGGCCGGCGTCACGATCACCAGGCCGTCGCCCGCGTCGAGCGGCGCGACGTGGAAGGCGCGCCCGGCCGCGGAGGTAAACGAGGTGGTGCCGCGCGAGGCGAGCGCGGCAGCGCACCGAGGAGCCGCGTCCGCGTCGAGACGGGCGACGACGTCGACGATCCGCGACCCGACGATGTCGTGATGGTGCTCTGCGTCGTGATGGTGCTCGTCGTGATGGTGCTCTGCGGTCGGATCGTCGAACGCCCGGTGCGTGGTGCGAACGCACCCGTCGCGATCCACGCGGATGATCAACAGGGGTGGGGGTGGCGATCCCGTCGAGACGGGCGCGGTCGTCCTTGCCGGCACCCCTCCCCATCGGCTCGGTCCGCGCCCACCTGAAGCGCCTCGTCGACGAGCCGGTCACACCTCGGTGGGTGCCGAGCGGCGCGGCCGACCCGCTGTCGGTCAGTGACGTGCGAAGATGGCGGAGGCGTAGGAATCCAGCGTGATCCGCACGCCGAACGGTTGGTCGTCGCGTGGTTCGCCCGACGTCTCGATCTGCGCGGTGAGGGTGTCGGAACCGGTTCGGTGGTACCCGGACCAGGTCGAGTCGAACACCGCCGCCCACGTCCCCTCGCCCGGCACGCCGACCTCGGTCGTCACCTCGTTCCCGGTGAGGTTGGCGACGACGAGCGCCGCGTCGTCGAGACCGCCGACCCCCCACCGCAACCACCCGAGGACCCCGTCGTCGCCGAGGTGGTGCACGGCGATCCGGTCGCCGCGCAACCCGCCGGCGCGACCGTCGCGCCCGGTGCGCAGCCGGATCAGGTCGCGCCACATGGCGAAGGTCCCGGGGCGTTCCTCTCGGCGGTGCCAGGCGAGCGGTGCCTGGTCGTCGAACCAGTCCTCGTCCGCCCACTCCTGGCCCTGGAACAGCATCGGGACGTCGCACGCCGCCATCACCAGGACCGCCCCGATCGCCGCCCGGCGGGTGGCCGCCCACGAATCGGGATCGGCCTCGTCGATCTCGGCGGTGACGCGGGTCCGCCCGTTCGCGACCTCGTCGTGGGACTCGGTGTAGACCACCCGTGCGAACGGGCGTGACGTGTCGAGCGCCGACGCGATCGAGGCGAGATCGCGGTCCTCGTCGACGGCGGACTCCAGCACGGCCCGGACCGGGTGGACGAAACCGGCCGCCCACTGCGCATCGAACCCCAGGCCGCCGTCGCCCGTCGAGGTGGTGACGAGCGGGTTCTGCTGGAGGTCCTCGGCGATGATCAGCGCGCCCGGGCACCGGTGGTGGACGGTGTCGGTCAGATCGGCCAGGAAGCGCCGTCCGTCGTCCAGGTCGCCGTCCGGGCCGTCACCGCCGTGCGCGTTGCGGATCTGCGACGTCATGTCCAGCCGCAGGCCGTCGATGCGGTACTCCTGCAGCCACATCAGCGCGTTGTCGATGAGGTACGCGCGCACCTCGTCGCGACCGAAGTCCGGGCGCGTCGCCCCCCACGGCGTCTCCGCTCGCCAGTCGGCGTAGAAGTAGATGCCGCCGCCGTCGCCCTCGAACCAGCCGTCGAAGCGCCACAGATCCAGGTCCGACGGGCCGAGGTGGTTGTAGACGACGTCGAGCACGACGCCGATGCCGACGCCGTGGGCGGCGTCGACGAGACGACGCAGCGCCTCCGGTCCGCCGTAGGCGGACTCGACCGCGTAGGGCGCCGCCGGGTTGTACCCCCACGACACGTCGCCGGCGAACTCGGCGACCGGCATCAGCTCGATGCAGTTCACACCGAGCTCGGTCAGGTGGTCGAGCCGACCCGCGACGTCGTCGAGCGTCCCGGCGAACGTCGCCACGTGCAGCTCGTAGATCACCAGCTCGTTCACCGGGGCCAGCGTGAAGTCGGGGTGCTGCCACTCGAACGCGCCGTCGACGACCACGCACCGACCCACCGAGTCGGTGACGTCGCGGGCGCACGGATCGCGGCGCTCGATCGGCCCGTCGGCGGTCTCCAGGACGAACAGGTACTCGGTGCCGACGTCGCAGCCGGCATCGCCCTGCCAGCAACCGCCACCGACGTCGGCGAGCTCGACGTCCACCGAGTCGTCTCCGTCGAACAGCCGGACCGACGCGCCGGACGCGTTCGGTGCCCAGACCCTCCACGTCGCGGAACCGTCCCGCCACGTGCAGCCCGTTCGGGCGGCGGCGATCTCATCCATGGGGCACCTCTTCCTCGGCATGACCGTCGTGCCCCGGCCGGACGCCGAAGGGACCACGATCGATACCCACGCCCACCTCGGGCAAACGGGCGTGCCGGACGTCGCAGGGAGCCGAGCCGTCCGACGCTCACCGTCGTCGAGGCGGTCCGGCCGTGTTCACCGCGCCGTGCTCGTGTGGCTACGTTCGGACCAGCGGAGGAGACGTGTTCGCCCGAGGTGAGCGAACGAGATGGGGGGAGCCGATGTCCGTGACCGAGGTGCGCAGCGAGCCCGAACTGATGTCACCGGGGTGGATGACCCGCGCGCTGTCGGCCGGCGGGGTCGCCGACGGGGCCACGGTGACCGACGTCGGGTTCGTCGGCTACATCGGGACCGGCCAGACCGGCCGCAACGCCCGACTCGCCCTCGAGTGGGACGACCCGACCGGTCGGCCCGCCACCGTCGTCGCCAAGATCCCCTCGTCCGACCCGAGCGCGCGGGCGTCGGCGTTCTCGACGGGCAACTACGTCAAGGAGTGGATGTTCTACGACCGGGTCGCGTCGACGGTGGACATCACGACACCTCGGTGCCACGTCGCCCTCTACGACGAGTCGGTGCCCGATTTCGTGCTCGTCATGGAGGACGTCGCCGGGTCCGAGCAGGGCGACCAGCTCGACGGCCTGTCGTCGGATCGCATCGCCACGGCGATCGGCGAGCTCGTCGGCCTGCACGCACCTCACTTCGGTTCGCCGACGCTCGAGCGGCTCGTCGACACCGGTGTGTCGGCGACGACACCCGACGAGGTCGGCGAGCTCGTGCAGATGCTGTACGGAGCGACGCTCCCCGGCTTCCTCGACCGACTCGGCGACCGCCTCGACGACGACGTGGCGAAGCTCGCGCGCGACTTCGCGCCGCTCGCCGGAGCGTGGACGAGCGGCACCGACACCCCGCCGACCCTGGTCCACCTCGACTACCGCGCCGACAACCTCCTGTTCGGCGTCGCCGAGGACGCGCCTCCGCTCGTCGTCGTCGACTGGCAGACGCTCAGCGCAGGTCTCGGCGCGAGCGATCTCGCGTACCTCGTCAGCGGCAGCTACCCCGACGCCGCTCGGCGTGGCGTGGAGGAGCGCGACCTCGTCGAGGAGTACCGGAGCCGGATGGCGAGCGCCGGTGTCGAGCTGAGCGCCGACGCCATGTGGCGCGACTACCGGGTCGGCAGCCTGTGGGGGATGATCATCACGGTCGTCGCCACGGTCGCCGCCGCCCGGACCGAGCGCGGCGACGACATGCTCACGGCGATGGCGCAGCGCCACGGGCGCCAGGCGCTCGACCTCGACGCCCTCTCGCTCGTCGGCTGACGCGATGGACCGCGACGCACGGGTGCGCTGGCCGCTGCTGCTGGCCGTCGGAGCCGTCCCGGTCCTGCTCGTCCTGTTCGGCGGGCACCGCGGCACCCACGCCGCACGCAACCTGCTCGTCCCCGGTGCCGGGCTCCTCGAGACCCTTCCTCTGGGCGCGGTCGCCTGCTTCGTCTCCGTGGTCGCCGCGGTGGTCGCCTGGCTGAGGTGGGGCACCGACTGGATCGTGGTCGCCGTGCTCGTCGCGACGATGGCCGCATCGGCGATGTGGGGAACCGGGGGACACGGCGACGACGGGGACCTCGCTGCACGCAGCGCCCACGAGTTCCCGATCGTGGTGCTGATCATCGCGTTCCTCGCCTGGATCCGCTCCGCGATCGGAGGCGTCCCCGGGTTCGGTCGGGTCCGCGGTCGTCGGGCCCGTCAGGACACCTCGCTGAGCCTGCTCGATCTGCCGCCCGTCGATCGTTGCCGGGCGGTGACGATCCTCTCGCTGGCCGACGAGGGTGGCACCGAGCTCTCGCGGGCCGTGGGAGCGGCCGACGTGGACCGACGGGCTCGGCGCATCTCGCGCGCCGCCCGGCTCCGGTTCGGTGACCCGTTGGCTCGTGATCACGTCCACGTGCGCACGGCGCGCACGATGGTCGGAGGGCCGGCGGGGGGCGACGACGTCCCGACGAGCGAACCCGGCTTCGTGCGACTCCTGGACGCGATCCTGGCCGCCGTCGCTCTCGACGGTGACGCCTCCGACGTGCTGGCCGGGCCGTTCGCCGCACGACGCGGGCACCGTCCGGCGTGGTGGTGGACCCCGCTCGGGATGCCCGGCGGGCGGGCGCTCGACTGGGAGCACGCGACGGCCACGGCGCTGGCGCACGAACGCGGCTGGATCGACGACGGCGACTGGGCGCTCCTGCGCCGGCGCGTGCTCGGCGCGGCGGCTCGTGGGGTGTCCCGACGCGACGACGAGCGGCTGATCGCCGCCGGGCGGCTCTGGCTCGCCCTCGTCGACGACGACGCCGCACGGGCCGTCGTCGATCGGCCGACCGTGCGCCACGACGCGTTGGCCCGAGCGATCGACTCGCTCGCCCGCCACCTGCGCGACCGGCCGCTCGACCGGGAGGGCGGCGTGACCGGCACGATCAACCGGCCCGACGACGCGTCGATCGGACCGATGGCCGGGCCCCGGACGTCGTCGGGTGATCCCGATGGCGGACCACCGCGCGAAGTTCTGGTGACGCCTCGTGCGGTGGTGCGCCCGCACCACCCGCCCGCACCGAGCCAGCCTCGACCGCCCCGCTCCTCGACCGGAGGGATCCGCCCATGACGATCACGACGCCGATGGCTCCCCCCGAGTCCGTCGCCGGCAACGGCATCCCGCTCCTCGATCCGCACCCACGCCGGATGGGACCCGTCAGTCGCCGCCTGCTCACGCGCTTCGTCGCGGGGATCGCGCTGGTGCAGCTCGCCGGCGCCGTGCTCACGTTCGTCGTCGCCGGCGACCGGGCACGGGCCGCAGGGCTCTCGCTGACCTTCCCCGGCGGCGGGTTCCTGCACCTCGCTCGCCCGGGCCTGTTCGTCCTCACCTCGGTCGCCCTCGTCGTCGCGCTCGTGCTGTGGTGGGGGCTGAGCGCGCACGCCGCGATCCCCGTCGTCTGGCTGGGCAGCGCGCTCGCCGCGTGGGCGCTCGTCGACGCCCCCCGCCTCGTCGGCGACCGCGACACGACGTGGGGATGGGCCATCCCGGTGGTCTACGCCCTCGCGGTCGCCGTGCTGGCGGCGATGGTGTGGAAGTTCGAGCGACGGTTCCGGTCCAAGCGCGCCGCGGTCGCCGAGCTGAACGACTACCTCGCCTCGGTCGAGCTCACCGTCCCGGAACGTGCTCCGCGCGAGCCGAACGACATGGACGCCGAGCTGCTCCGCTTCTGCTACGACCTGGCCCACCAACCCGACGACGGTCTGACCGGCTTCGACTGGGGCGAGCAGTTCCACGGCGGGACGCAGCTCCGCTACCAGCTCAACGCGCACTGCTGGGCGTTGAGCCTGTACGCCGCGAACTACGTCCCGAACGCTCCGGCCCAGATCACCGACGCCCTCGAGCGCCTCGTCGCCAAGCACACCGACCTGCGGGTGTGGAAGTACTGGCGCACCCTGAACGTGCTCGGCAACCTCGACACGAACCCCGACCCGATCGTGCGCGACAACATCATGTTCTCGGCGTTCCTCGGTGACGTGCTCAACATCTTCGAGGCGGCGACCGGTTCCACCCGCTTCGACGAGCCGGGCTCGCTGACGTTCGTGTGGAAGGACGGGCGGGAGTTCCCCTACGACCACCACTCGATCATCGAGGCGGTGAACGCCAACTACGAGCGCAGCACGCTCGGCTTCTACCCGTGCGAGCCGGGGTGGTCGTTCACGGTGTGCAACGTGATGGGAGCGCAATCGATGTACGGCCACGATCGGCTCCACGGCACCGAGCTCTGGGAGCGCAACCGTGATGGCTGTCGCACGACGTTGGAGCAGGAGTACCTGACCCCCGACGGGACGTACGCGCACATCCGCTCGAACCACGTCGGTCTGTCGTGGGACACGGGTGAGGTGCCGGGCGGGCACTACACGGCGAACGGCACCGGGCGCTTCGCCGACATCCTGCCGGCGCACGGCGACCGGGCGCGGGCGCTCGACCTGCGCGGCGCAGAGCCGGCGATGGCGCGGCTGTCGGCAATGATCACCGACGGGACGTTGCCGCTCGAGATGCCGCACGAGCTCGAACGGCACCGCACCTCCTCCACGGCGCTCCCCGGGTGGAACAAGGTGATCGGAGGTGCGCGCCTGGTCGGCGACGAAGGGCTGGCCGAGGCGGCGATGGACGGCGCCGAGCGCCAGTGCGGTACCGGATCGCGCTGGCCGGACCGTCCGCTCGACGCCGGATCCTCCGCGTTCGGCGGGCACATGATCGTCCGGTGGGCGATGCCGATGTCGCTCGCCGACCTCAACCGGCGCGGCTACGTCGCGCCGGCGGGTCCGGTGCTCGAGGAGACCGAGTGGGATCTGGTCATGGTGACCCTCGCACGCAGCGACGACGGCGAGACCCTGGAGCTCGCCGTGCGCCCCCGCCACGCCGACGCGGCGGTGGGCGAGGTCGAGCTCGGCTTCGCCCAGCTCGTGGCGGGGGCGGCCTACCGTGCCGAGGACGCCGACGGGGAGACCCTCGCCCGGTTCGTCGCCGACGCCACGGGTCGGTCGATGATGCGACTCGACGTCGCGGGCCCGTCACGGCTGCGGGTGGTGCCGTCGTGATCCTCAACTGCGACCGGATCTGGACCCGCCTCGTCAGCGCCGTGTTCACGCTGCGACGCCGCCCCCGGGTGACCAACGACCCGCCGCGCCTGTCGACGGTCCGGTCGCCGCGTCGCCGGGTCGACACCTCCGTCCGATCCTCGTGACCGTCGGGCGTGGACGCCGGATCGTGGAGGATCAGCGATCCCCCGACTCCGGCTGACGGCCGTGGTCGGGTGGCGGCTCACGGACCGCCGCACGGCACCTCGACGTCGAGCCGTTCCGCGCTCGCCGTGACGGTCGCGGGACCGTCGATCCGTGCGATCTCACCCGGGTCCGGTCGTGCGGTCGCGTACCGCGAGCGGTACTCGACGATCGCACCGCGCAGGTCGGGCTGCGGGCCGATCGAACGACCGGCGCCGGGCGGCGCCGTTCCGGTGTCGACCAGGATCTCTCGGATCTCCTCGGGACACAGCACGTTGCCGTCGGCCTGGGCGATCGACGACAACGACGCAGCAGCTCCCGCGACCATCGGCGCGGCGCTCGACGTCCCGCCGAAGAGCGCGGTGTACGTGTCGCGGGCGCACACCGCGCTGGAGGGTCGTCGGCGGGAGGCGGGGATCGGGGAGTTGCACGGCGTCGAACCGAGCCCGGCGAGGTCGCCGCGACCTCCGACGGTGGCGACCCCGCGACCCCAGCCCTGGAGGTCCACGCGCTCGCCGTGGTTCGAGTCGGGCAGGGCCGTGCGTGCGGGCTCGTCGGACCCGGGCGGGTGACCCGCTCCGACGACGATCGACCCGTTGTCGCCGTACGACGCGAACGGGTCGGGGAGGAGGTCGAGCGCCGTGGATCCGTTCCCGGCGGTCTGGACGACCACGATGCCCGAGTCGGTCGCGGCGTCGATCGCGCGACCGATCGCCTCGTCCCACTCCACGGGGGTGTCCTCCCCCGCCGGGCCGCCTCCGAAGTTGGCCTCGACGAGGATCACGTCACCCGGCTCGAGCACCTCGACCGCGCGACGGATCGCGGCCTCGATCCCGTCCAGGTAGCCGACGTTCGACGTGAGGTGCGCGATGACAGCGAACTCGGCGGCCGGCACGATCCCCGTCATCCCTCGTCCGTCCTCGACGGCCCCCATGACGCCCAGGACCTGCGTGCCGTGGTCGTCGCTGAAGTCGAACGGGGTCCCGCCCGGTTCGTGCGACACGATCTCGACGTCGGGGAGGTCGTCGTGGTCGACGTTCCACGTGGCGTACTCGATGTCGACGATCGTGACGTTCTCGCCCCGTCCGCCGGGTTGCGTCCACGCGAAGCGGGCGTCGATCCCACCCGAGACGGCGGGGTCCAGGTACCCCTGCGACGGGGTCAGGTCCTCCGAGACCGCTGCGTCCGCTCGGCCGTGCCCGTCCGTCGTTCCGACGACGCCGAACCCGACCCCCGCCCCGAGGAGCACGGCGAGCCCGATGAGACGACCGACGATGCTCGGAACCCGCGCGACGCACCTCATCCCGCAACGGTAGCGAGCCCCGGCGTCGTCCAGCCCCGACGAGCGCCGAGCCTCGGACGCTCGGCCCGACCGGTGGGCGCAGAGGGACTCGAACCCCCGACATCTTCCCCGTGAGGGAACTGAGATCTAGGCAGCAGAACCCGACTCGTTCGCCGTGATGGTCGGTGTGGTCACGGCAATGCTCGAGCAGGTAAGCGCCGTGTCGATACTTGAGGAAGTCGACCGGGCAACACTCGAGCGGTCAACACTTCAGATGGCGGGCCGGTCGGAGCACGAAGTCAGAGTGTTCGAGGGATTTATCGAGATGACATTGGGTGAGCAAATCGAACGCGCCAGTCAATGCGTTCTGAAGCTCGCTCGACATAGGACGACGGTAAGGAGACTTTCGACGTTCACGTGACCTGTTGTCGAGCACTTGCGTGGTAGCTCCGCTCACCCCAATGGTCGTGGTCGGACCAGTGGCGCTATCCGGGATCGGGCGGCCAGGGCTCAGTCGGAACGGGTCCGTCCCACGGGGGTATTCGAGGTCGAGGATCCCTGAAGCAAGCGCCGTCGGCCCGCCGCCAACGCAGGCGGCCGAAGCGGTCACGGCAGCGTAGGAACACTTCGTCGGGCTCACTGAGTCGACGCCAAGACCGTCCGCTCTCGTCGACGAAGTCGAATCGGACAGCAACGAACTCGACGTTCCGGTGTTGAATTTCACCGGGCATCCACTGCCGCGGCTGGCCTGCGAGGTCGACTTGGAGTTCTTCGATCTCGTCAGGCCCGATCCGATCAATGGCACCTGCGTTGCGCTCCTCGCCGTTCTCTAAGACGCCGACCACCACGACGTCGCGCACCGCGTCGCTGTTGAGGCCGTTCAAGATCCTGAAGTAGCCGAGCGAACGCAATTCAAACGAACGCAATTCATCCGTGGCCTCTCGCACCTCACGCGCACGTGAGTACGCCTGACGTCGATCGTCGTGGCGTCGCCACTGACCCTCTCGCCACGCCACCCACAAGGCGACCCCAACAGCGAACAACGTCCCCACGGCCGACACCCATTCGACTGCGGCGGCAATCATTCGTTCAACGTAACGCAGGAGGTCCCGCAGGGGGCTGCGAACGCCGTTGACGCACCCTTTTCACGCGCCTCACGCCTCGTTCGGGCCGATTCTGATCCCTCCGCAGCGCCGCCGCTTGTCTCAGGAGGGCGTCGCGGTCGAGCATGATCCGAATCAGCCTCATGCTCTCCTCGGCGCGCTGCATGCTCTGGCGTGTGACGCCGTCGCTCCTTGCTCATGGTGTTCATGATCCTCCCACGCCCCCTCACGGAGGCAATCGAGTCGCACAACACCTGGATCAGAAACCGGGGCTCACTTCATCGGCACATCGCTCGTGCTCGGCGAGTTCGCTCAGATCCTGAGACTGGACGACGTGTACTGGTCACGAGTCCCAGCCTGCCTGTCCGATCTCGACAACGATCTCGAAGTAGTCATCGGTTGAGCCGACGCGAAGGCTCTCAAGATAGGTGACGATTCGGGGGTCGGCGAGGACGGGGCCTTGCAGGTCGAAGCCCTGGACCAGTACCTCGATCCACACGTCACCGGCGTCGGCACGGATGCCTTCGAACTGAGCGAAGGGCTGCCAGGCCACACCGTTGATCTCCACCGGCGAGCCGGACGTATCGCAATCAGCCTGCGATACACCGACCAATTGCGTACAGGCCCCCGACGTCGAGCCCGGTCTCGAAAGCGACAACTCGATCCGAGGTCCTGTGGTGCCGTCCGGCCGGGCTTCGATCGTCGTTGTGTTCGAGACTCTCCACTCTTGCGACTCGGGGTCGTCGCCGGCCGATCCGAACGACAGCTGTGACAGTCGCCAAGCCGCCGGAGCGGTCGGCACGATGAGATCGCCCACGCCCACAGAGCTGAGCGGGCGGAATGATTCGGCGTCGATGTCGTCGAGCAAACCTCCTCTCCAGGTAGGTCCGTCCTCCGGTGTCGTGGTGGACGTGGTCGTCTCCACACCCGTCGTCGCCGGTGCCGTCGTGGGCGACGGGATGGTCGGCGGGGGCGTGAGTTCCTCTCGCACCGAGGTGGTCGGGATGGTGTCGTCGTTGGTGCGGATCCTGGTCTTGTCGTCGGAGCCGGTCAACACGACGAAACCGGCAACGACGGCAATCACGCAGGCCGCCGCCGCAAGCCAGACTGTGGTTCGGCGCGGCACCGAGGATGGACCGTTGGGGACGGCCGCCCTACGTTCGACGTCGGCCCACGTGTGCGGCTCGGGAGCGTCGACCATCGTGCGTTCCAAGAAGTCGCGGATCTGGTCGTTGATCGGCTCGGTCATGACAGCGCTCCCCGCAGGCGTGCGCGGGCTCGGGCCAGTTGGCGTCGCACGGTGCCATCGCGGACGCCGAGGATCTCGGCCACCTGGGCAACGGACAAGTCCTGCCAGTAGGTGAGGTAGGTGACCGCACGCTGCTGCACGCTCAGTTCATCGAACGCATCGAGCACCAGGTCCCGTGGCACGGTGACCTCGACGTCTCCCGTTCGGCGGTCGGCGGCAGCGACGCGTTCTTCGCGATGTCGGCGCCGTTCGGTGTGGCGGTGGTACATTCGTGCCCGGTTCGCGACCGCTCCGAACAGATAAGCCTCAGTGTTGCGCGCCGTCGACCATGCACCGTCGGGGTCGCTGAGGAGATCGGCGAACATGTCGGCCACGACGTCAGCGGCGGCCGATCTCGGGACGAGCAGGGTCGCGTAGTGGACGAGTTCGTCGGCGTACTTCGCATACGCCTCCTCGAGCGACACCTCGTTCACACCCTCACGTTGTCACCCGCCCGGAATCCGGGTGACAGAAGCCGAAGAAGCGTGACCGAGACCGTGCACTCGGGCGCCCGACCCACGTGCACGACCCCATCCCTCACGTTCTCACAGCGTTGCGTCCGTGGTCACGGACAGACGACGTCGGGGTTCCAGTTCCCGAACATCCCGGCCGGATTCGTCTTCCACACCCGGGCGCGCAGGATGTACCAGCCGAGCGCCGGATTGAGGATCCCCAACTCGTGTCCGAGAAGCGTGGGCGGTTCCACGATGCCGGCGGCTTCCATGCGCCCTTCGGAACGATCCATTCGACCGCGACCAGGTGCAGCTTCCCGTCGGGCATTGATTGGTAGACGAGTCCCTCTGGCCGTAGGGGGTCAAGCGTGATGTCCTTGATGGCGGCGTGGTCGAACCGGTGGTACCCCATCGCACCCTCCCGCAGATGCGCGATGCAGCCCGAGATCGGGAAAAGCTCCTTTCAGCCGAGCTGATGTCCGGCCCGTTCACCGATCCGAGCGACGAGCTCGACAGCTGCATCATCCGTCGCCAGGTCACCGCCCGGCGCCCGGAGAGCGTCGGCGAGACGGTCCAGTCGTTCGGACTCCTCTTCGAGAAACGGACGGGCGTTTCGCACGTCGCCGGCCCTCACGCTGTCGATCAGCTCGAGCGCACGGTCGCGAATCGGCAGGAAGTTGCCCAGGTCGAGCGCCAGGGCGCCGAAGGGGTGTTCGTGGTGTGTTCCTCTCGGTCGAGTTGACACGAACCGAAGTGGTACCGAACTGATACCGACCACACCGCCTGATCGCCCGCAGCCAGGAGAACTCCTGCCAGATCGGTGGGCGCAGAGGGACTCGAACCCCCGACATCTTCCTTGTAAGGGAAGCGCTCTGGCCAACTGAGCTATGCGCCCGGGATCGGCGAGTGTACCGGTCGGCTCGAACCCGGTCGGCCGAGACGGCGCCCACCGAACCCTGTCACACCCCCGTGCGCACCATGGGCACGTGGACGAAGCGACGGTGACCGAGCGGTTGGCACGCATCCGCGACGCGGTCGACGCCGCTAATCCGGCACGGGCGTCGATCGCAGATGCGCTCGTCGCCGCGCGCGAGGTGGAGGGGTGGCTCCAGGCCCAGGTCGCGGAGCTCGTGCGATCGCTGTCGAGCATCGACACCTTCCCCGAGGCGACCATCGCCGACGCCGCACGGTGCTCGGTCCACCGTGCCCACGCCACGAAGGAGCGATCCGACACCCTCGCCGGCGCTCCCCGTCTGGCCGCCGCCCTCGCCGACGGGTCGATCACGACCGCTCACGTCGACTCGGTCACCCGATCCACCAAGAAGGTCGACCCCGATCGACGTGACGAGCTGCTCGTGCGGGCCGATGGGCTCACCGCGGTCGCGGAGGCAGGCACGGTGGAGCAGTTCGGTCGGCGTGTCGAGATGGAGGTCCGGCGCATGCGGGCCGACGACGGCGAGAGCCGCCTCGAACGGCAGCGCCGCGACGTCCGGCTCTCGACGTGGACCGACGCCGACGGGATGTGGAACCTGCGCGGTCGGTTCGATCCCGTGATCGCGATCACCCTGTCGTCGCGGATCGACGCCGCGGTGGAGACGTCGTTCGCCGAGCGGGTGCCCGAGCACTGCCCGTCCGACCCCATCGAGAAGCAGCGATTCCTGGCCGCCCACGCGCTCGCCCGACTGATCGGGAGCGATGCGCGCGACGGCGGGCGTACCGGTCGACCTGAGTTCGTCGCGGTGATCGACGCCGGCGCTCCCCCACCGTCGCCCGGCTCCGGTCCGACGGTCGAGTGGTCGATCCCGGTCGAGGTCCCGGCACGGGTCCTCGCCGACCTGACCAGCACCGCGGAGACCGTCGGCGTCGTGGTCCGTGGCGGAGTGGTCCTGCACGCGCCGGGGCGGCTCGACCTCGGCCGCACCACTCGGCTCGCCAACCGGGCGCAGCGACGGGCGCTGCGGTCGCTGCACCGAGACTGCGCGATGCCTGGCTGCTCGGTGGCCTTCGACCGGTGCGCACTCCACCACGTCGTGTGGTGGCGACACGGAGGTTCGACCGATCTGTCGAACCTCGTCCCGTTGTGCGCCCGCCACCACACCAGCGTCCACCACGACGGGTGGACGATCGAGCTCGGCGACCGCCGGGAGCTGACCCTCACGCTCCCCGACGGCACCGTCCGCAACACCGGCCCACCGTCTCGGCGGGCGGCGTGACCGCCACCTCCCGATCAGCCGTGCGCCAGCAACTCGTCGAGCAGCCCGACGTGGGTGGCCGTCACCGGGCGTCGTCGCTGCCGGGGGTCGAGTGTGACGAGGTCGCGGCCCCGCGCGTCGGCGACCACGCCGCCGGCCTCGGTGACGATCAGCGTCCCGGCGAGGTAGTCCCACACCCCGATCCTGTCGTCGTCGAAGTCGATCGACCCGTCGAACCCGCCCGCCGCCACCGAGGCGATGTCGAGGGCGGTGGCCCCCATCGCCCGGAACTGCGCGGGTCGGAACCCGTCGGGGGGCCGGGCGTTGACGGCGATCACCGCGACCGACAACGGCATCGGAGGCGACACCCGGATGGGGTTCCCGTCGAGGCGGGCGCCCTGGGACCGCACCGCAGTGAACATCGCTCCCGTCCGCAGGTTCGCGACGGTCGCGACCTCGGGCACACCGTCGACGACGAGGCACAGCGACGTCGCGCACCACGGCAGCCCCAACGCCGCGTTCGTCGACCCGTCCAACGGATCGACCACGACGATCGCGCCCGAGCGTGGATCGCGAACCTCGTACCCGTCGCGATGCCGGGCGCCACCCGCTCCGGCGCCGCCTGCGTCAGGACCGCCGCCGCCCGCAACGAACTCGCCGACGCCACCGGCATCCCCGCCGACGACCACGTCGCCGACCACGTCTCGCTCCGTGACGCCGCTCTCCTCGGAGAGCACCCGCAACCCTGCGCCGTGGAGCATCTCCAGGCACGCATCATCGACCGTCAGGTCGACCGAGTACTGCCCGTCGCGCCGGCCCGACCCGTCCCAGTCGTCGTTCGCGGCGACGATCGCAGCGGTGCGAGCGCACACCCGGGCGAAGAGCTCGAGAACGGCCTCCGGGTCGCTCGGGTCGACATCGCCGGCGCCCTCCCGGGGCGACGAGGGGGTGAGCGGGTCCACGGCCGTGGACGGTAGTGTCCGGCACCGATGGCAGTCATCGACGTAGCCGGGTTCGTCGCGGACGTGAAGAGCCAGGCCATCGACCACGGGTTCCACGTCCACGACGAGCGCCACTTCGTCGAGACCTACTCGCTGCGCCAGCTCTGGGAGGTCGACCTCCACCCCGAGGAGGCCTGCTCGGGGCCGATCGACCTGCACCTGTCGCTCGACGTCGATCCCCGCGCGATGCTCGCCTTCGAGGACGAGGTGATCCGCCTCGAGGAGGCCGACGATCCCCCGCCGACCGGCTTCACGTTCGCGATGCTGTTCACCTGGACCCTGCCGCCGCTGCCCGAACCTCCCGACCTGCTCGTCCTCGCGACCGACCTGGCGGGGATCGGCGGCATCGACCTCCCCGTCGAGGTCTCGGCCATCGACTCGTTCCCGAGCGTCACCGATGCACCCGAGCGCAGCCTGTCGATCGTCGCCAAGATGACCGTCGACCTCGCCGACGTCTACCTCACCAACGACGATGCGATCGGGCTGGCGCTCGAGCGCTGCAAGCACGTGAGCCTGTACCTCCTCGACCGGGCCCCCGCCTGGCTCGACGACCTGTGAACCCCCCATCGACCGGCCCGGGAGGCCCCATCATGCGCGTGCACGAACTGATCGACATCCTGAGCGACCAGCCCCCGGACGCCGAGGTCGAGCTGGCGGTCATCGCCCCCGTCGACGGCGAGAGCGACGACATCACCGTCGATCGGTACTTCGTCGACGGCGTGCTGCCCTGGCAGGACTCCGAGGACGACGACGGCGCCGAGATCGCCGGAGAGCTGACGATCTGGCTGGTCGGGGGCGAGGAGGGCGACGTCAACGCCTTCCTCGACGCGATCGAGCAACCCGACGCCTGATCGCGACCGCGCCGCGATCCGGGTCGCGTCGCCACCGCGTCCAGAGCCACGACCGTCGAGCCACGACTGCGGGGTGACGACCACCGAGCGTCGATCGTCGGATCACGACGACCATCGAGCCACGACCGTCGAGCCACGACCGTGGGGCGACGACCATCGGGTGGCGGCGGTCATCGAGTGACGTCGACCAGCAGGTGACGGCGTCCACCGGAACCCATCGGGTGAGGACGATCATCGAGTGGCCGGGCCCGTCGGTCCACGACCACCCGTGCGATGCCCACCGGGCGATCGACGGGTGGATGCCGACCATCAGGTGACGATCGCGGTGCCGACGAACGCCGCGCCGGCGACGAGCACCCACGACATCAACCCGAGCAGCAGCGGCCTCCCGCCGAGGCGCCGCATCGATCGCACCTGCACCCCGAGACCGAGACCGGTCAGCGCGACGGTCAGCAGGACCTTCTCCACGTCCGACGCCACGTCGAGTGCGCCGTCGTCCAGCACCCCGCTCGACCGGACCAGGATCGCGATCAGGAACCCGACCACGAACAGGGGCAGCAGCGGAGGCCGAGCTGCCGTGGACCCCGAGGCGCCGGCACCGTCGTCGGCGCTGCCGTCGTCGGCGCTGCCGACGTCCGTGCTGCCGACGTCCGTGCTTCCGCCGTTCGTGATGCCGCCGTCCGTGCTGCCGTCCTCGGTCTGCGCCGAGGCGGCGGTCGGTGTCGTCGCCGCCGACCGTCGACGCAGCGCCACGAGCGCGACCAACGGCGCCAGCAGGACCACGCGGGTCAACTTGACCACGGTCGCGGCGGCGAGAGCAGCGCCACCGTCGTGGCTCGCCGTCGCCACCACCTGGCCGACGTCGTGGACCGCTCCCCCGACCCACGTCCCGTAGTCCGCGCCCTCGAGACCGACCGCGCTCGCGATGAGGGGCAGCACCACGATCGACAACGTCCCGCAGAGCGTGACCAGGGTGATCGCGTACGCGGTCTCCTCCTCGTCGGCGTCGATGATCCCGTCCATCGCGGCGATCGCGGACGCGCCGCAGATCGAGTACCCGGTGGCGACGAGCAGGCCGAGGTCGGGACCGATGCCGAGACGACTCGCCAACCAGCGCGTCCCGAAGAACGTGACCGCGACCACCCCGGCGACCACGAGCAGGCCGTCGGCGCCGAGCGACGCCAGATCGCCGAGCGACAGCCGCAGCCCCAGCACCACGATCCCGATCCGCAGGACCGTCCGCGCGCAGAAGGTGATCCCCGAAGCGAGAGACGCCGGGATGCTCACCACGTTGGCGACGGCGGCACCGAGCACGATCCCGACGACCAGGGGAGACACCGACGACGAGACCTGGGCCAGCAGCGTCGCGACGGCAGCGATCGCCACGACCGCACCGACGCCCGGTGCGATGCGCGAGAACCCGGCCGACGAGCCGCCCGCCGCCACGTGCTCGAACCGAGCCGAGCGATCCACCGGCTCCACTCGATCTGCTCGACCGTCACGATCCGATGGGTCCGCCGGACCCGCAGCACCCTCCCCGCCCGCGGGGTGCTCTCGACCCGCGTGCCGCTCTCCACCCGGGCGGCCTTGTCCGTCGTCCCCCCCGGCCCGTCCCGTCGGCGCGTCGTGGCGGTCGGGACCGTCGCGATCGGACGTCGAGGCCGCCGGTGGCGTCACGTGACGTCGACGGGGTGGGGATCGAACTCGAGGCGCCCGTGGTCGATGTGGGGCAGCACGTGCCGGGCGAACAGATCGCACTCGGCGGCGTGGGGGTACCCCGACAGGATGAACGACTCGATGCCCGCCTCGGTGAGCTCCCGGATCTTGCCGAGCACCTGGTCGGGATCGCCGACGATCGCGGCTCCGGCGCCCGAGCGGGCCCGGCCGACGCCGGTCCACAGGTGGCGCTCGACGTAGCCCTCCTGATCGGCCGACTCGCGCAGCGCCGCCTGGTTCGCGACCCCCGCCGACGACGAGTCCAGCGACTTCCTCCGGATCTCCTCGCCGGCCTCGACATCGAGCTTCGACAGCAGTCGGCTCGCCGCGGCGCGCGCCTCGTCCTCGGTCTCGCGGACCACGACGTGGGAGCGCCAGCCGTAGCGCAGCGAGCGCCCGTGCGCTTCGGCCCGGGCGTCCATGTCGGCCTTCACCTCCAGCACCGCGTCGGTCGTGTCGGGCCACATCAGGAACACGTCCGCGCCGGCGGCCGCGCACTCGCGAGCCGCCGGGGACAGACCGCCGAAGTAGAACAGCGGGCTCCGGCCGCTCACCGTCGAGATCCTGGGCGGCTCGACCTCCAGGTCGACGAAGTCGCCGTGGAACTCGACGCGACGCCCGTCGAGCAGCTCGCGCAGGCAGTGCATGACCTCGGTCGAGCGCCGGTACCGCGGGCCGCTGTCGAGCGATTCGCCCGGCATCTCGGACGAGATGATGTTGATCGTCAGCCGCCCGTCCATCATCTGGTCGAGGGTGGCGATCTGGCGAGCGAGCTGGGGGACGATGAGCTCCCCGCAGCGCACGGCGAGCAGCATCCGCATCGACGTCAGGGGCGCCATGCCGGCGGCGAACGCCGTGTTGTCGATGCCGAGCGCGTACCCCGACGGCAGCAGCACGTTGTCGAACCCGTACCGGTCGGCGGTGAGCACGATGTTGCGGCAGTGCTCCCACGAGCTCTTCAGCTCGTCATCGGGAACCCCCAGGAACTCGTAGTCGTCATCGCACAGGGCGCTGAACCAGGACATCTCCACGGTCATCGTGCTGCCTCCTCGTCGTTCGTGCCGACGGGCGGGTGCTCGTCGGTCGGCTGCTCGTCGTTCGTGCCGACGGGCGGGTGCTCGTCGGTCGGCTGCTCGTCGTTCGTGCCGGCACGCGGGTGCTCGTCGTTCGTGCCGGCGCGCGGGTGCTCGTCGGGCGGGTGCTCGAGGTCCCGGACCTCGTCTCGACGCTCCGGCTCGTGCTGCTCGCGGCGACGGTCGCGCACGTCGTGGACGCTCAGGCGCCGGGGCACCCCGCGCGAGTCGATCACCGGCATCACGCGCCGCCGACCTCGCTCGCGCGAGCGTCGCGACCGGCGTCCGGACCGACCTGGTCGAGCGTCGCCCGGGCGATGTCGGCGTCCATCAGCTCCGACAGCTCGACAGGTCGTCCGAGCTCGATGCTCCGGTGCGCCGCCGCCCCCGCCGCCACGGCCCAGTACCCGTCCGCGAGGGTCACCGTCGGCCGACCGCCGGTGCGGATGGCCTCGGTGAACTCGCTGTGCTCGAGGAAGCTCGAACCGTGGTGGTGCCCCTGGTACTCGATGCGGTCGTCGTCGGCGGTGTAGGTCTCGACGCGGCCGATCCAGTGATCGCCGCGCCGGCCGACGTGGACGGTGTTGGACGGCAGGCGCGCCTCGACCTTGCCCAGCTCCCCGGTGACCGCCATCTCCTCCTGCTCGTGGGTCGCGTCGGCGAACATGCACAGGTCCAGCAGCGCTCTCGCCCCGCTCGGGTAGTCGACGATGACGAACGCATTGTCGAGCACGTCGGGGACGCGACCGTCGTAGCTCTCGTCGAGGTGGTTCACGTCCTGGGCGCCCGACGCCATCACGCGGACCGGTCGCTCGCGCAGCACGAGGTTCATCAGGTCGAAGAAGTGGCACGTCTTCTCGACCAGGGTTCCGCCGGTGTTCTCGCTGAAGCGGTTCCAGTCGTCGACCTTCGCGAGGAAGGGGAACCGGTGCTCGCGGATCGCCACCATGCGCGGACGACCGACGACGCCACCGTGGACGTGCCGGATCAGCTCGGCGGCCGCCGGCATGTAGCGGTACTCCATCGCCATCCAGGTGATCCACCCGTCGGGCCGATCCGACGCGAGCTGGATGACCCGCTCGCAGTCGGCGACGGTCGTGCACAGCGGCTTCTCGATCATGACGTGCACCGGTGCGGCGAGTGCGTCCGGGAGGACGTCGACGTGGGTGAAGTTGGGGGTGGCGATCACCACGGCGTCGCACAGACCGCTGGCGAGCAGGTCGCGGTGGTCGACGAACGTGGCCACGGGCACGCCGTCGTCGCCGGCAGCGATCCGGGTGCCGTCGTCGAGCGACTCGGCGTTGGTGTCGGAGACGGCGGTCACGACGGCGTCGTCGAGAGCGTTGACGTTCTCGATGTGCTCGACGCCCATCATCCCGGTGCCGATCACCCCATAGCGGATCGGTCGCGGTTCGTCCATGGACATCACCCAACCACCCCCCGTCGTGGTGCGCTAGCCGATCTCGGCTCTGGGGTCATAGGATGGACCGATGGCCTCCATCGTCGACGTCGATGGCATGGACGTGAGCGCGCTCCGGCTGTACCTCGCTGCGACGGAGCTCGGGAGCGTGTCCAAGGCGGCCGCCAGGATGCGCATCTCGCAACCGTCGGCCACGGCGAAGCTGCACAAGCTGGAGCGATCGCTGGGGACCCGCCTGCTGGAACGGACCCCGGCGGGGTCCGTTCCGACCGAGTCGGGGATCCGGTTGGCCTCGGCGTGCGCGGAGGTGATCGCGTCCGCGACCGCGCTCGTGGACCGGGCCGAGTCGTTGCGCGCCGAGCGCGACGTGCTGTCGATCGCGACGACCCGCCACGTCGCCGACCACTTCCTCCCCGACTGGGTCGCGGGCGGCGCGACCGCCGGGACGGACGTCCGGGTCGCCGAGTCGGACACGCTGTCGACGGCGCAGGCGGTGCGCGACGGAGACGCCGAGCTCGGCTTCACCGAGGGGCCCGACACCCCCCTCGGCCTGCGGTCGCAGGTGGTGGCGAGCGAGCTCGTCGTCGCCGTGGTCGGGACCGGTCACGCCTGGTTCGAGCGGCGGCAGCCGCTGCGCGCCGAGTCGCTGCTCGCCTCGCGCCTCGTCCTCGGCCGCCGGGGTTCGGGGACGCGCGACGTCGTCGAGGCCGCCTTCGCGGAGCACGACTGGAGCCGCACGGGTGACCACGTGGAGGTCGACAACGCCAGCGCGGCCCGTCTCGCGGCCGTCAACGGCGAGGGCGTCGCGTTCCTGCCGCGGTGCTGGGTGGAGCACCAACTGACCACCGGAGCCCTCCACCGGGTGCCGATCCGCGATCTCGACGTGGTCCAGCCCGTCCGCGTGGTGTGGCGTGGCGCCCGTCCGACGAGCCGGAGCGCCGAGCGCTTCGTCGACCGCCTCGTCGGCTGAGACGCCTCGGACCCCGTCGATCCCCCGGGGCCCTCGGCCCCCGCATCTCGGCCCGACCCTGCCCGGGTCGGTGGGGCGTCCGGGGCTCGAACCCGGGACCGACGGATTATGAGTCCGCTGCTCTGACCAACTGAGCTAACGCCCCGAGAATGACGAAAGCCCACCGCGTGGACGGTGGGCCTCCGAGCTCCGGGAGCAGGGCTCGAACCTGCGACCCATTGATTAACAGTCAATTGCTCTGCCAGCTGAGCTATCCCGGATCGGTCGACCACGAGGGTCGGACGCCGAGGCTATCGCGATCTGCGGCGCCATCCCACGCGTCCGGTGCGCGCCGTGGCGCCCCGGCTCACTCGACCTCGAGGAACTCGCGCAACCGCTGGCTGCGCTGGGGATGGCGCAGCTTGGCCAGCGTCTTGGCTTCGATCTGGCGGATCCGCTCGCGGGTCACGCCGAACTCCTTGCCGACCTCTTCGAGCGTCTTGGCCCGTCCGCCGTCGAGCCCGAACCGCAACCGCACGATCTCCTGCTCGCGCTCGGAGAGCTCACCGAGGACCTCCCCGACCGCGTTCGTGAGCATCACCCGGGCAGCCGCGTCAGCCGGGCTGTCCGCGGACTCGTCCTGGATGAAGTCGCCCAGGTTCGACTCGTCCTCCTCGCCGACGGGCGAGTCGAGCGACAACGGGTCCTGGGAGATGCGCAGCAGCTCACGCACGCGATCGGGCTCGAGCTGGACCCGGTGCGCGAGCTCGTCGATCGTCGGTTCCCGCTCGAGCTCCTGGTGCATCGTGCGCTTCGCCCGGGTGACGCGGTTCATGTGCTCGACCATGTGCACCGGGATCCGGATGGTGCGCGCCTGATCGGCGATCGAGCGGGTGATCGCCTGACGGATCCACCAGGTGGCGTAGGTGGAGAACTTGAACCCCTTCGTGTAGTCGAACTTGTCGACCGCTCGCATCAGGCCGAGGTTCCCCTCCTGCACGAGGTCGAGGAGCTGCATCCCGCGACCCGAGTAGCGCTTGGCGATGCTCACCACGAGGCGCAGGTTCGCCTGGGTGAGCTCGGACTTCGCGCGCTCGCCGCGGTTCACCGAGCGCAGCGCTGCCCGGCCGTCGACGCCCTGCAGCGGCGCTCCCGCCTCCTCCGCCGCGTCGATGCGGGCGGCGGCCTCCTTGCCCTCCTCGATCAGCTGCGCCAGACGACGCTCGTCGTCGATCGTGAGCAGATCGACCTGGCCGATCTCGCGCAGGTACATCCGGACGGCGTCGGCTGATCCGCCCTCGGCGCGTGGCCCGCGCTTGCGGGTCCGTCGCTGCCGACGTCGACTGAGCAGTCGCTCGTCCGCGTCGTTGGCGGCCTGGGTCGCCTCGGCGCGCCGGCGCGCCTCGTCGTCACGGTGCGCGATGCCTGAGACGTGGGCATCGACGGCGTCGCTGTCGTCGTCGTGATCCACCGCGACGTCGATCGAGATGCCGGCTCCCGCCATCGCCTCGTGGACCTCGATCAGCACGGATTCGGTGAGCTCGACGTGTCGCAGCACGTGGCTGACCTGATCCGCGTGGACCTCACCGTTGGTGCGACCCCGCTCCAGCAAGCGCCCCCACTCGTCCTCGTCGACGCCGAGCGCCGGTGCGGGGGGGTCCGCAGCCTCGGGCGCGTCAACCGGGGGGTCCGTTCCCGCCGTCGTCGGCCGAGCGTTCCTCCGTGCGTCGATGGAGCCAACCTAGCAACGCCTCCGCGGCCGCGGAGGCCCGTTGGGGGTCGGCGTCGTCGAGGGCCATCACGTCGAGCTTGGCCGCCCGGTCCTCCTCGATGCTCGCGGCGTCGATCCGCTGCGTGCGCAGGGACAACTCACGTCGCGCCGCCGCACCGATGAGGGTGCGCGCCTCGACCGTGGCGTCGAGATCCAGGTCGGCGACCGCTGCGCGCTCGAGCACGTCGCGCGCCTCGGGCGGCGCGATCTCGAGCGCCCCGTCGAGGTCTCCCGCCCCGGCGAGCGCGAGGAACGCCATGCGGTTCGCGTCGTCGAAGAACAGCGGCTCGATCAGCCACTCGGCGATCGAGTCCCACTCCTGGACGAGGAGCACCAGCGCGGCGAACTCGGCGTTCTCCATCGGACGACCACGTCGCGGTGCGCGCACCTCGACCCGCGGCCGGCGCACCCCGCGCTCGGCGAGGCCGACGAGGTCCCCGACCGGGAGGCCGACGCGGGCCGCGACCTCCCCGGCGTAGAGCTTGCGGACGTTGGGGTTCGGGTGCTCGTTCACGACGGCCATGGCCTCCTCGGCCGAGCGCGCCCGCTGCTCGGGTGAGTCGAGCCGGCGGGTGCCCAGCGTGCGCTGCAGTCGGAAGCCGAGGAAGGGCACCGGCGAGTCGACCGCCGCGGCCAGCGCGGTCGGATCCGACAGCGCGAGGTCGCCCGGGTCCCGGCCGGCGGGGAGGCTGGCGACGGACACCTCGACCTGGTGCTTCTCCTCCCACTCGTAGAACCGCTCCGCGGCGCTCTGGCCGGCGGCGTCGGCGTCGAAGGACAGCACGACGCGCGTCGCGTACCGCTTCAGCAGCCGGACGTGGTCCTCCGTGAGCGCCGTCCCGCAGGTCGCGACGGCCCGGGCGACCCCGGCCTGGTGGAACCCGATGACGTCGGTGTACCCCTCGCAGACGACGACCTGGTCGACCTTCGACGCTTCCTGCTTCGCCCAGTTGAGCCCGTACAGCGTCCGCGACTTCGAGTAGATCGGGGTCTCCGAGCTGTTCTTGTACTTGGCCGGGTCGTCCGAACCCGGCAGCACCCGTCCGCCGAACGCCAGCGCCTCCCCCGACTCCGAGAAGATCGGGAACATGACGCGGGCGCGGAACGAGTCCTGCATCCGGTTCCGGCGGTTGCGGAAGGCGAGCCCGACCTCGCCGAGCAGATCGGCCGGGCGGCCCAGGTCGCGCGCCAGGCGGTCCCAGTCGTCGGGAGCCCAACCGAGCTGGAACCGACGGGCGACGTCGCCGTGGAGACCTCGGGCGCGCAGGTAGTCGCGCGCCGCGCGGGCGTCGGGGTGGTGGAGGAGGCGGTCGTGGTACCACTCGACGGCGTCGGCCATGACCTCCGTGAGCCGCTTGCGGCGCGCCCGCTCCTTCGACTGACCGGTGCTGGTGTAGGTGAGCGACATCCCGGCCTTGGCCGCGAGGTGCTCGACCGCGCCGGGGAAGTCGGTGTGCTCGATCTCCTGGACGAAGGTGAACACGTCGCCGCCCTTGTCGCACCCGAAGCACTTGTACCGCCCGGTCTCCTCCCGGACGTTGAAGGACGGGGACTTCTCGGCGTGGAACGGGCACAACCCCACCCAGTTGCGCCCGACGCGCTTGAGCGCGACGTAGTGCTGCACGGTGTCGACGATGGACACGACCGACCGCAGCTGGTCGATGTCGTCGTCCGCGATCCCCACCCCTCCACGCTAGTGCCGCCCCCGCCACCCCCCGAGCACGCCGAGGTCGATGCCGACCCGTGCGGCGGCTGCCCCGGTGAGGTGGTTCACGGCGACGCACGACGGGAACGCCCTCACCGATCGAGGGCATGATGGGGTGGGCGTCGCGCTACGGAGAGCGTTGGTTTCGTTACACACCGCGACTCGAATGCGGTAACCTGTCCGACTACTACGGACAACCGAACAATTCGATCGTCGTGGGCGACGGCGATCGTCTCATCAGCACTACGGGGGAGGGATCGACCGATCCCTCGTGCGGGCACGACGATTGGAGACCCAGATCGTGGAGACCGCAACCGTTCCCGGCCGTGAGTGGGACGACCTGTCCTTCGGCACCGACGAGGAGATCACGTTCCCGAGCCCCGAACGGAGCTCGCTCAGGACCGTGACCCCGCCGGCGAGGGTGACGCCCTCGCCGGACGGCGAGGCGCCGTCGCGCCGAGCCGGGACCGAACCCGGTCGCGGCGCGAACCGCTGGGCCGTCCTCGCCTCCGCCGCCGCGCTCGTCGGCGGTCTGCTCACCTTGTCCACCCCCGCCGCGCCCGCTCCCGTCGTCGGCGACGCGACCGGGCTCGTCGAGCGAATCGACGTCGCCGACGTCGGCGCCGGGTCGTTGTACCACGTGGTCGACCAGATCGGGGCCCGCACCCTGTGGCAGCAGGGGATCACCGGCGCCGGCGTCAACGTCGCCGTGATCGACACCGGCGTCGCCGACGTGGCGTCGCTCGGTGACGGCAAGATCGTCGCGGCGGTCGACCTCACCGCCGAAGCGGGCGACCCGTCCACACGCTTCGTCGACACCAACGGCCACGGCACCCACATGGCCGGGATCATCGCCGGCGCCCAGCCGGGCTCCGATCCGGCCACGTCCGCAGCGGATCCGAGCGCCTTCCTCGGTGTCGCTCCCGATGCCGGCATCGTCTCGGTGAAGGTCTCGACCCGCGACGGATCGACCGACCAGGCAGACGTGATCGCCGGCATCGACTGGGTCGTCGCGAACGCCGACCGCCTCGACATCCGCGTGCTCAACCTGTCGTTCAACAGCGGTTCGCCCCTCTCCTACCGATCCGATCCGGTGACGGCCGCGCTCGAGCGCGCCTGGAGCGCGGGGATCGCGGTCGTCGCGGTCGCCGGCAACGAGGGAGCCGACTCGAACGGCCTCGCCTCCCCCGGCGACGACCCCTACGTGATCGCCGTCGCCGGCGCCGACACGACCGACGGCGTCGCCCGCATCGCCGACTTCTCGAGCGCCGGAGACGGTGTGCGCGACCCCGACCTCGCAGCGCCCGGTGCCCACATCGAGAGCCTCCGCGCCCCGGGCTCCGACGCGGACGTGAACCACTCCGACACCGGGTACGTCGACGAGGTCCGGTTCAAGGGGACCGGGACATCGCAGTCCGCAGCCGTGGTCTCCGGCTCGCTCGCTCTCCTGCTGGAGCATCGCCCCGACCTCACCCCCGATCAGGCCAAGGCCCTGCTCACCTCGACCGCCGCCCCGCTCGACGGCGGTCGCCAGCTCGCCGGAGCCGGCCTCGTCCAGGTGGACGCCGCCGCGGCCGCGCCCACCCCGGACGTCGTCCAGACCTGGCCGAGCGCCCGCACCCACCTCCCGACCGATCTGCGCGGCGTGCTCGACTGCTCGAACGGCGCCTGCTGGGACGGCATGAGCTGGGACGGCATGAGCTGGGACGGCATGAGCTGGGACGGCATGTCCTGGGACGGCATGAGCTGGGACGGCATGAGCTGGGACGGCATGAGCTGGGACGGCATGAGCTGGGACGGCATGAGCTGGGACGGCATGTCCTGGGACGGCATGTCCTGGGACGGCATGAGCTGGGACGGCATGAGCTGGGACGGCATGAGCTGGGACGGCATGTCCTGGGACGGCATGAGCTGGGACGGCATGAGCTGGGACGGCATGAGCTGGGACGGCATGAGCTGGGACGGCATGTCCTGGGACGGCATGTCCTGGGACGGCATGTCCTGGGACGGCATGTCCTGGGACGGCATGTCCTGGGACGGCATGAGCTGGGACGGCATGAGCTGGGACGGCATGAGCTGGGACGGCATGTCCTGGGACTGACCCGGATCGCCTCGCGCCGCCCCCAGCCGGCGGCGCGAGGTCACGGACCGCCCGACGAGCGACCCCGTCGAGGTCTCGTCCACCACTGACGGTGGTCGGTCATTGCGTCCGGAATCTTCCGGGCCCGTGCGCGCACCCCCGGTAACTATGGTGGAGCGGGATCGGACGGGCTGGAGAGGGAATTGACGGACAACGAGACCCGAGGGGCTGACGAGCCGTCCGTCGTCGCGTCCCCGCGCAGCGGTCGTCGCCCCATGGCCGAGGTCATCGGCCTCTCGGCGGCGCTCGCGCTCTCCGCCGTGGCGCTGATGCTGCTGACCCCCGACCGGGCGGTCGCTCAGGTGCCCTCCGCGACGTGGACGACCGCGCTCATCCTCCTCGCGTTCGGTCTGTCGCTGCTCATCGTCATCCGGATCCAGTTCCGCCACGACGCGGTGCTCTTCTCGGCGTCGGAGATCCCGTTCCTCTTCGCACTGGTCTACCTCGCGCCGTTCGAGGCGCTCGCGGTCCGTCTGCTCGCCAGCGCGTTCGTCTACGTGACGATCAAGAGATCGCCGGCGCACAAGATCCTGTTCAACCTGGCGATGTTCGCATCGGAGTTGGCGATCGCCTACTTCGTGATGCGGTCGATCCTCCCGATCGACGAGATGTCCGACTCGGCCATCGTGCTCGTCGCCGCCGGCTCGGTCGCGATCGGCGAGGTGTGGGGATCGGTCGCCGTCTCGCTCGCCGTGTCGCTCTTCGTGGGCGACACCTTCCGCCACATCGTCGACGAGCTGAAGTCGGCGTGGGTGCTGCTCGTCAACGTCGCGCTCGCCGGCATCCTGCTGAGCACGTACATGATCGCCCCGTCGCTCGCGGCGTTCGCGATCGTCCCGGTCGGTGCCATGTGGTTCATGATGCGTCGCTACGGCGAGCTCGCGCAGCGACTCCGCGACCTGCGCGCGGTCCACGGCTTCGCCGGGCGCGTCGGGCGATCGCTCGAGATGGCCGACATCGGGACGGCGGCGGTGTCCGAGACGTCCCACCTGCTGCGCGCCCAGGTGTCGGTGCTGGCCGTGTTCGGCACCGATCAGCCGGCGCGCGTCTTCGCCACCGGGCCCCTCCCCGACACGATCGGCGGGCGCGTCGACGCTGAGTACTGGAAGCAGCTCCCCGACCCGTCGGAGGCGACGCTGGTGACCGGCGAGACGCTCGCGACGTGGGGGATCACCGACTTCGCCGCCCTCGGCGACGTCATCGTGGCTCCCGTCGACGACGAGATCGGCGGCATCGGCCTGCTCATCGCCGGGCGCCAGAGGTCCGCCCGACGGGCCTTCGACCAGGACGACGTCTCGCGGGTGCAGAACCTCGCCGACCAGCTCGCCTCGAGCCTGCGCAAGGGCATGCTCCACCGCCGCATCGAGTTCGAGGCCCGCCACGACGCCCTCACCGGGCTCCCCAACCGGGTCGCGTTCGAGCGTGAGCTCGAGGTCGTGTCGTCGGCGCACCAGGACGCCGATCGCCGCGCCTACCTGCTGATGATGGACCTCGACCGCTTCAAGGAGGTCAACGACACCCTCGGCCACCACGCCGGCGACGACCTGCTGATCGAGTTCTCGCGTCGCGTGGCCGACAGCATCGGGCCCGACGACTTCCTGTGCCGGCTCGCCGGTGACGAGTTCGCCGTCCTCGTCCACGCTCACGACCAGGCCGAGGTCTTCGAGCTGGCCCGATCCTGCATCGAGCACGCGGGACGACCGGTCGTGCTCGACGGGCTGTCGATCGTCATCACCGCCAGCGTCGGCGTGGCGGTCATCGAGCCCGGCAAGACCGACCCCCAGAAGGCGCTGCGCCACGCCGACATCGCGATGTACAACGCCAAGTCGCGCCACGTCGGCGTCGAGTTCTACCGGCCCGAGCTCGACCGTCGGACCCCGGCACGCCTGTCGATGCTGGGCGACCTGCGCGACGCGATCGAGAACGAGGAGCTGGGGATCGAGTACCAGCCCAAGCTCGACCTCGCCACGGGCCTGATCACCGGAGTCGAGGCGCTGGTCCGGTGGAGCCACATCGCACGTGGGGTGGTCCCTCCCGCCGAGTTCGTGCGGGTCGCCGAGGACACCGGGCTGATCAAGCGGCTCACCGACCTGATGCTGTCACGCGGGATCGTGGAGCTGGCCCGGTGGCACGAGCAGGGGCACCACCTCTCGCTCTCGGTCAACCTCTCGACCCACGACCTGCTCGACGCGAACCTCGCGACGCGGGTGCGCACCTACCTCGGCGACAGCGACGTCGACCCGGGCGCGCTCACGCTCGAGATCACCGAGTCGTCGCTGCTCATCGACGCCCCCCGCACCCAGGCCACGATCCACGACCTGAACCAGCTCGGGGTGCGGTTGTCGATCGACGACTTCGGGACCGGGTACTCCTCGCTCAGCTACCTGCGCCAGCTCCCGGTCCGCGAGCTCAAGGTCGATCAGAGCTTCATCGCGAACATGCTCGTCGACCAGCAGGACGAGGTCATCGTCCGCTCCACCATCGACCTCGGCCACAACCTCGGGCTCGAGGTCGTCGCCGAAGGGGTGGAGAGCGATCCCGTCCTCGAGAAGCTGCGCGAGTTCGGGTGCGACGTCGCCCAGGGGTTCTGCGTGTCACGTCCGCTCACCGCCGCTCGTCTGCAGACCTGGTTGAACACCACGCACCACCCGATCCGGAGGGTCAACCTCCTGCGCCCCGATTCGTGGGCACTCGACGTCGCCGGCGAGCTCGACGACGTCGACCCCGACGTCGCCGCCAACGGCTGACGGCCGCACCGGGCATCGCAGCGGTCGCCCGCCCGCGTCCCGGTGTCGACCCGGCGACATCACGTCGATCGCCCGCCGGCGGTCCCGGGTTCGACCGGCGGCGACGCTGGTCGCTCGGCCACCTCCCCGCCCGGGCCGATCGCCCGGGAGCGCAGGTCGCTCAGCCGTCCTGGCGGGGTGAGTCGACGGTGTCGAGCGACTCGGGTGCACCCGGCTGATCGGAGTGCTCGTGGAACGCCTCCTCGGCCAGCTCGGTCTCCGCGCTGCGGGCGGTGTAGCGCAGCGAGAGCCCGATCGAGGCGGCCAGCACGATGGCGATGACGGCGAGCGAGATCGCCGTGGGGATGTGGTACCACTCGGCGATGATCATCTTGACGCCGACGAAGGCGAGGATGATCGCGAGCCCCTGCTGCAGGAACGCGAAGCGGTTGTGCATGTCGGCGAGCAGGAAGTACAGCGCACGCAGACCGAGGATGGCGAAGGCGTTCGACGCGAACACGATGAACTGCTCGTTCGAGACGGCGAGCACGGCCGGGACCGAGTCGACTGCGAAGATCACGTCGGTGCCCTCGATCAGCACCAGCACCGCGAACAGCGGGGTGGCGACGCGCTTCGCGTTCTGCCTGGTGAACAGCTTCTGGCCGTCGTAGGTGTCGGTCGACGGCACGAACCGATTGACGACGGCGAGGAACTTCGACTCGCCCGGATCGACGTGCTCGTCGTCGGTGAAGATCAGCTTCGCCGCCGTGTACAGGAGGAACGCCCCGAACACGTACAGGACCCAGTCGAAGCGCTCGATGAGCGCCACCCCGGCGAAGATGAAGATCGCACGGAGGGCGAGCGCCCCGAAGATGCCCCAGAACAGCACCCGGTGCTGGTACTTCAACGGCACCTTGAAGTAGCCCATGATGAGCGCCCACACGAAGACGTTGTCGATGCTCAGCGACTTCTCGATCAGGAAGCCGGAGATGTACTCCCCGCTGGCGGCCGCCCCGAACCACCACGCGACGACGCCCGTGAACGCGAGGCCGCACCCGATCCAGACGACCGACTCGATGGCCGCCTCGCGCGTCTCGACCTCGTGCGCCTCCTTGTGGATGACCAGGAGGTCGATCAGCAGCATCGCCGCGATGACCGCGAGCAGGGTGATCCACTGCCACGCAGCCACGTCGATGTCGACGAAGTTGCTGCGGCCGTTCGATTCCGCCGCCAGAACGGAGCTCAACATCGGACCATCATGCCGGGAGAACGGCCGTCACGTGCGCCACCCACGGCCACGGGATCGAACCGGCGCACGGGCCGATCCGCTGCGGTGCGGCGAGCGCCGCGCAGGACCCGCCGCACCACGCGTCGAGCGACGGGTCCGACCCGTCGCTCGACCCGAGACACGATCGCGGGCGACGCCGTGGGGTCAGCGATTGGCGATGACGGCCTGCGCCGCCGAGAGGCGCGCGATCGGCACGCGGAAGGGGCTGCAGCTCACGTAGTCGAGACCGACCCGGTAGAACAGATCGATCGACTCGGGGTCGCCCCCGTGCTCGCCGCAGACGCCGAGCTTCAGCTTCTTCTTCGTCGCCCGGCCCCGCTCGGCGCCGAGCGCGACGAGGTCGCCGACGCCGGTCTGGTCGATGGTGTCGAACGGGTTCCGCTTCAGCAGGCCCTGCTCGAGGTAGGCGGGCATCATCCGGCTCTCGACGTCGTCGCGGCTGAAGCCGAACGTGAGCTGGGTGAGGTCGTTCGTCCCGAACGAGAAGAAGTCCGACACCTCCGCGATCTCGTCGGCGCGGATCGCGGCGCGCGGCGTCTCGATCATCGTGCCGATGGTGATCTCGGGTTTGTTGCGCATCCCCTTCAGCGCGACGTCGATCTCCTCCTGCACCCACGACCGGGCCAGAGCGAGCTCCTCACGGGTGACGGTCAGCGGGATCATGATCTCGACGATCGGGTTCTTCTTCCGCTTGCGCAGCGCGGCGGCGGCGTCGAGCAGGGCGCGCACCTGCATCGCGTACAGGCCCGGCTTGATCACCCCGAGGCGCACACCGCGGGTGCCGATCATCGGGTTGTGCTCGGCCCAGTTCTGGGCGGCGGTGAGCTCGGCGCGCTCGCGGTCGGAGAGCCCCTCGGTCGCCTCCTTGATCCGCAGCTCCTCCACCGACGGGAGGAACTCGTGCAGCGGCGGGTCGAGCAGCCGGATGGTGACCGGGAGGCCGTCCATCGCCTCGAGCACCTCCTCGAAGTCGGCCTGCTGCACGTCGCGCAGCTCGGCGAGCGCGGCCTCCTCCTCCTCGGCGGTGTCGGCGAGGATCATCCGGCGCACGACCGGGAGGCGGTCGGGGGCGAGGAACATGTGCTCGGTCCGGCACAGCCCGATGCCCTCGGCGCCGAGCTCGCGTGCGTTGGCGGCGTCCTCCCCGGAGTCGGCGTTGGCGCGCACCGCGAGCTTGCCCTTGCGGATCTTGTCGGCCCACTCGAGGATCGTGTGGAACTCGGCGGGCGGCTCGGCGCTCGCCATCGTCATCTCTCCGAGGACGACCTCACCGGAGGTGCCGTCGAGCGAGATGACGTCTCCCTCGGACACGGTCACGTCGCCGACGGTGAACTGCTTGCCGGAGATCTTGATCGCCTCCGCACCGACGATCGCCGGCGTGCCCCAGCCCCGGGCGACGACCGCGGCGTGGCTCACGAGCCCTCCCCGGGCCGTCAGGATCCCCTCGGCCACCATCATGCCGTGGACGTCCTCCGGGCTCGTCTCGTTGCGGACCAGCACGACCTTCTCCCCGGCGTCGGCCGCGTCGGCGGCGTCGTCGGCGGTGAAGTAGACCTTGCCGACCGCCGCGCCCGGCGACGCGCCGAGGCCCGTCGCGAGCACGTCACCGACGCTGTCGAACTGGGCGTGGAGGACGGCGTCGAGGTTGTCGGCGCTGACCCGGGTGACGGCGGTCTCGCGGCTGATCTTCCAGCGCTCCTTCCCCTTCCCGGTGCCCTTCGTCATGTCGACGGCCATCTTCAGCGCGGCGGCTCCGGTGCGCTTGCCGATGCGGGTCTGCAGCATCCACAGCTTGCCCTGCTCGATGGTGAACTCGGTGTCGCACATGTCCTCGTAGTGGCGCTCGAGGCGCACGAAGATCTCGAGCAGCTCGTCGTGGATCGACGGGAACACGTCGGCCATGTCCTCGAGGGTCTGCGTGTTGCGGATGCCGGCGACGACGTCCTCGCCCTGGGCGTTGACGAGGAAGTCGCCGTAGGGCTTGTTCTCCCCGGTCGCGGCGTCGCGCGTGAACCCGACGCCGGTGCCCGAGTCGTCGTCGCGGTTGCCGAACACCATCGCCTGCACGTTGACCGCCGTGCCCAGCCGGTGATCGATGCGCTCACGGACGCGGTAGGCGATCGCCCGGGGCCGGTCCCACGACGAGAACACGGCCTCGATGGCGCCGCGGAGCTGCTTCATCGGCTTCTGCGGGAACGGCTTGCCGGTCGTCTCCTTGACCAGCTCCTTGTACCGCTCGCAGAGGTCCTTCAGCGCGTCGGCGGGGATCTCGGCGTCGTTCCTCACCCCGGCGTCGTCTCGGGCGCGCTCGAGCATCTCCTCGAACGGCTCGCCCTCCGCGCCCATCACGATGCGGGCGTACATCGAGATGAACCGGCGGTAGCTGTCGTAGGCGAAGCGCTCGTTGTCGGTCGACGCCGCCAGCCCCTTGACCGAGCGGTCGTTGAGCCCGAGGTTGAGCACGGTGTCCATCATCCCCGGCATCGAGAACTTGGCCCCGGAGCGGACCGACACCAGCAACGGGTCCTTCGGGTCGCCGAGCGAGCGGCCCATGTCCCGCTCGAGCTTGGCGACCTGCTCGGCGATCTCCGCGTCCAGCTCCTTCGGCCACCCCGACTCCATGTGGGCCCGGCACGCGTCCGTCGACACGGTGAACCCGGCCGGCACCGGGAGCTCGAGCACGCTGGTCATCTCCGCGAGGTTCGCCCCCTTGCCCCCCAACAGGTCCTTGTACTCCATGGGCGAGCGGCGGTGCTTGTGATCGAAGCTGTAGACGTAAGGCATACGGCGGCACAGCATAGATCGCGGCCTCGAGCGCGCCCGGTGTCCGTCCGGCGGGCTCGTACACTGGAGGAGGTGTTCAGGCTGCTGGGTTTCGACGTGCGGGTGCAGTCGGGGTTCGTGGTGTTCATGGGCCTGATCGTCGTGCTCTACGGCGACTCGTTCGGGCTGTGGTTGGCCGGGTCGATCGCCGTGCTCACCCTCGTCCACGAGCTGGGTCACGCCCTCGCCGCCCGACGCACCGGGGCCGAGGCGGAGATCTCGCTCGGCTTCCTCGCCGGCTACGCGTCCTACCGGCCCAGCCGCCACCTGTCGCGCGCCGAGCAGGCGTGGATCTCCTTCGCGGGGCCGCTGACCCACATCGTGGTCGCGGTGGCGGTGCTGATCGCGATGGGCGTCAACCCCCTGGTGCGGTCGTCGTTCGCGTCGAGCGAGGCGTCGCTGGCGATCTGGTGGGCCGGGCCGGCGATCGGGCTGCTCAACCTCGTGCCGGTGCTCCCCCTCGACGGGGGCAGCATCGTGGCGCAGGGCGTCGACCGGATCGTCCCCGGGCGCGCCCACGGGTACGTGCTGCGCTTCTCGATCGCCGCGACCCTCGCGGGGGCGGCGTGGATGTTCGCGTCCGGCCGCCAGGGGTTCGGCATCTTCGTCGCGTTCCTGCTGATCAGCCAGTTCCAGATGCTCCAGGCGTCGCGTCCGGCCCCGACGCCGCTCACGGCGTGGCAGTCGGCCGCTGCGTCGCTCGACGCCGGCAAGCACGCGCGGGCGCGCCGGACGCTGATCGCCGCGCTGAGCCACCCCCAGCCACGGTCGGGGCCGCTCGAGGCCGGGATCCCCCTCGACCGGGCCGACGAGGTGATCGAGCTGCTCGGCGATCCCCTCCCCCACGGTGACCCGGCGAACGAGTACGTCCTGGCGGACCTGCTGCTGCGCACCGGCGGTCACGAGCGCGCCGCCCACTACGCGGCGGAGTCCTACCGGCGACAGCCGAACACCCTCAGCGCCCTGATCGTGGCGCGCGCCGCGGGGGCCCTGGGCGACGACGAGACCGCGATCGGGTGGCTGCGCACCGCGGCCTCGGTGGGCACGTCGCCGGCGGCGCTCGCGACGACGATCGATCGAGCCCGGGAGCTGGCGGAGCTGCGCGATCACCCTGCGGTCACCGAGATCCGGCGGTCGCTCTCGCCGACCGGCTGACGGCGCGCACCCCGCTCGCCGCCGGTGGCGCCGCCACGACCGCTCCGTGCGGTGGCGGCTCGGCGTCGCGCCAGCCCGGTGACGAACCGGCACGTGCGCCGCCGGGGTCACCGGGCGCCCGGCGGGAGGGGTCGGCGGCTCAGGTCGCGACGTGGTCGGGGAGGCGACCGACCTCGGCGCCACGGCGGACGAGGGCGAGGCCGACCCCGCCCTCCCCGGCGACGCTGGTGATCGTCCCGACCTCGGTGCCGTCGGCGTCGTGGACCGGGTCACCGACGGCCTGGCTGCGATCGGGGTTCGAGTCGAGGTCGACGATGCGCAGCGACCGGGGAGCGTCCGCGCCGCGCGAATCCATCCGCTCGACGAGCTCCTGGCCGGGGTAGCACCCCTTCGCCCGGTCGACGGCGAGGTGGACGATGCCGGTCGAGGCGGGGATCGTCGACCCCGGCTCGATCTCGTGCCCCATCCGCGGCCACCCGGCGGAGATGCGCGCGAGCTCGTGGCCGAGCGACGGCGCGGCGTCGGCCTCGTCGAGCGTGGTCTCGGCGTCGACGCGGATCTTGAACCGGTCGAGGCGGGCGAGCAGGGTGGCGCCGAACCCGGCGTCGGTGTCGAGCACGAACACGTCGTCGGCCGTTCGCTGCACCCTGGCCAGCGCATCGATCTTGCCCGACGGGTCGAGCACGAACGTCCAGCGCGCCGCGCCGAGCTCGAGGTCGCGGATCTCCTGGGAGATCTGCGACTGGAGGTAGCTGCAGGCGTCGGCGCCCGCGACCGTCACCCGGTCGCGCGCCCCCTGGTCGATGAGGTTCTCGGTCGCTGCGACGGCGTCGGCGGTGTCCACCACCCCAGTCTGGCGTGCCACACTGCCGACACCATGCCCGCCGACCGAGAACCCCCGTCCGACGATCGTGCCCGGGGTCTCCCCGACGACGGCCCCGACGGCGCCGGCCGAGGCGACCCGACGTCCCACGGCGCCACGTCCCACGGGGAGGCGATCCGGCCGGACGACGTGATCCCCGGCGACCGGGCCGCACCGGGTGCGCCGGCGAGCGCCTCGCTGGACGACCTCGCGCGTCGTGCGGTCGAGGTGGTCGGCGACCTCCTCGGCCGGGCCAACCGCCTGGCCGGGCGCGTCCTGCTGCTCGCCGGGGGCGCGTGCCTCCTCGGGTACGTCCTCGGCATCGCCGCGCTCGACGGGGGGCTGCGCACGTTCTGGATCGTCGTCGGCGGGCTCGCCGCCGCCTGGGCGATCGGCTCGGTGCTCGTCGCGATGTGGCGGGTGCGGGCGATCCGGCGCGGCAGCGCTGCCCTCGCCGACGACGTGCGCTCGCTGATCGGGCGCGACGGCGAATCGCACCGGACGGTGATCGACACCGTCGAGTCGACGAGCGGGCGCCCCGGCGTGGTCGGGACCTCGCGCCGGTTCTTCTCGCTGCGCGACCTCACGGGCGACCAGACGGGGGACCTCACCGAGCTGAGCGTCGCCGTGGCGACGATCAGCCGGTTCCCGGCGACGGTGGCGCTCGCCGCGCTGATCGGGTTCGTGTTCGCGCTGCTGTCGCTCGTGTTCGCGCTGGTGCTCGCCGTCTGAGTCAGGCCGAGGTCCCGCTCACCCGGCGCGCCTCGGTCATGCGTCGTGCGGCCGGGATCGCGGCCAGCAGCGCGGCGGCCTTGTTCCGGCACTCGAGGTCCTCGTCGTCGGGGACCGAGTCGGCGACGATCCCGGCACCCGCCTGCAGGCTCGCCGTGCGGCCGTCGGCGGAGATGAACATCGTGCGGATCGCGATCGCCGTGTCGAGGTTGCCGCTCCAGTCGATGTAGCCGACGACCCCGCCGTACGGCCCGCGCTTGACCGGTTCGAGGTCGTCGATGATCTCCATCGCACGGACCTTCGGAGCCCCCGACAGCGTCCCCGCCGGAAGCGTCGCCCGCAGCACGTCGACCGGGCCGAGCCCGTCGAGGAGGCGACCCGACACCTGCGAGGTGAGGTGCATCACGTGGCTGTACAGCTCGAGCGTCATCAGCTCCTCGACGGTCACCGACCCGAACTCGGCGACGCGGCCGACGTCGTTGCGCGCCAGGTCGACGAGCATCACGTGCTCGGCGCGCTCCTTGGGGTGCTCGGCGAGCTCGGCGGCCATCCGGCGGTCGTCGGCGTCGGTTCGGCCCCGACGGCGGGTCCCGGCGATCGGGCGCGACACGACGCGCCGGTCGAGGAGCTGCACCATCGGCTCCGGTGACGAGCCGACGATGGTGAGCTCGCGGTGCCGGACGAAGTACATGTACGGCGACGGGTTGACCTGGCGCAGCACCCGGTACACGTCGAACGGATCGGCGTCGAGCTCGAGGTCGTAGCGCTGGGAGAGGACGACCTGGAACACGTCACCGGCGACGACGTGCTCCTTCGCGACCTCGACCGCCCGCTGGTAGCTCCCACCGCCCATCGTCGAGGAGAGGTCGGGGAGCTCGTCGTCACCCGCCGGCGGCGCGGTCGGGGTGTAGGCGAGCGGGCGGGCGAGGTCCTCGACGGAGCGCTCGACGCGCGCCACCGCGTCGTCGTAGGCCGCATCGACGTCGTCCGCGGCGAGTCCCCCGGTCGCGACGCTCTCGATCAGGTAGACCCGCTGTCGCCAGTGATCGAACGCCGCCAGCGAGCCGATCACCGACATCACGGCGTCGGGGAAGCCACGGTCGTCGACGGGGGCGTCGGGGAGGTGCTCGACCTCGCGGATCACGTCGTAGCCGAGGAAGCCCACGATGCCCCCGTGCAACGGCGGCAGGTCGTCGAAGGCGGGGCTGCTCGAGGCGTCGAGCAGCGCCTCCAGCGCGGCGAGGATCCCCTCGTCGGTCGGGATGCCCGGCGGGAGCGACCCGTCCAGCTCGACGACCCCGTCGCGCGCGACGAGCGTCGCCGACGGGTCTCGCCCGACGAAGGAGAAGCGCGCCCACCGCTCGGCTCCCTCCACCGATTCGAGCAGGAACCCCGCTCCGTCGCCGACCAGCTTGGAGAACGCCGCGACGGGCGTCTCGAGGTCGGCGAGCAGCTCGGTCCAGACGGGGACGATCGTGTGCTCGGCGGCGAGCTGTGCGAACTCGTCGCGCGAGGGCGAGAACCTCACCGACCGAAGGCGCGGTGGAAGCAGGACCGCTCACCGGTGTGGCAGGCCCCGGCGCCCTCCTGCTCGACCTTGAACAGCAGCGCGTCGGCGTCGCAGTCGAAGTACGCCTCGCGCACGAACTGGCGGTCCCCGCTCGTGTCGCCCTTGCGCCACAGCTCCTGGCGGCTCCGCGACCAGTAGACCATCCGCCCCTCGGCGAGGGTCATCTCCAGCGACTCGGCGTTCATCCAGGCGAGCATGAGCACCTCGCCGGTGTCGGCGTCCTGGGCGATCGCCGTGATCAACCCGCGGTCGTCCCAGCGCAGCGCGTCGAGCTGGTCCCGGGTCGGTTCGATCGTGGTCGCCTCGGCCATCCTCGCAGCCTACGGACGACGACCGGGGCGCACGCAGCCCGTTCGGGCGGCGCTCAGTCGACGAGGCGCGACACCTGCATCGTGGGAGTGGCGTTGGTGAAGTTCGGCAGGTCGGCCAGCGCCTCCTCGCCGTTGGCCATCGACGCCTCCATCGCCTCGAGCGAGTCGAAGTAGAGGTTGCCGATCGCGGTGTACGGGCCGTCGACGCCGATCTCGACGTCCCAGCGGGCCGGCTTGATCGTCCGGGCGACGATGTCGGCGAAGTGGGTCTGCCGGTAGTAGTCGACGTCGAAGGTGACGTCGTCACCGGCGGGGTACAGGACACTGACCTTGATCATCTCGATCTCCTCGTCGTGGCGGAGCCGGCCGATCCCGCCCCGGCGGTCACCGTAGGCCCCCCGGCTCGCGCCGTCGGACCCGGAGCCCGTCGGCCGGGGAGCGTGGTGGTTCCCGTCCCGAGCGGTCTACGCCGCCTCGTGGACGACGACGGTCACCTCAGCTCGACGTCCGCGATGGGCGCCAGCGTGGCGAGCTCGTCGGCTCGGAGCTTCGCGGTCGACAGCGTCCACAGCTCGCCGTCGATCACCATCGATCGTCGGATCACGATGCGGTCGTCGATCCCGCCGCCCGGCCAGCACATCTCGACCCGGTCGATCCCATCGAGGTCGATCACCGTCGAGATCTGATCCGGATCCACGTAGTTCGGGATGTCCTCCACCGCGATGCGCTCGCAGGAGTGCCCCTCGGCTCCACCCCGCTGATCGGACGTGCAGAGGTTGATCTGGCCCTCCTGGGCGTAGGAGAAGAGCGCTCCGTCGGCCTCGGTGAGACCGCTCTCGTCGAGCACCCGGCAGTCGGTCGCACCGAACTCGCCCGTCGTCGAGTCGGCGTGGGTGATCCTGCCCCGCTCGACGATCCCGTCACGTGTCACGTCGACCACGACCGCGCCGCTGAACCCATCCGACCAGGAGGTGAGCGGGACCACCGCGGTGTCGCTGTCCGCCCACCACAGGAAGGCCCGGTGGTCGAACTCGACGTCGCTCGACGCTCCCGGCGCCGTCCACACGTCGAGCTCGATCGGGTTCGCCGGGTCGGCGACGTCGAAGAGCGACATCTTCGATCCGGTGACGCGGCCGTCGTCGGTGGCGTCGCGGCCCACCCCGAGCACGAGCGAGTCGCCGAGCGGGTGGAGGTAGTTGGACACACCGGGGATCTTCAGCTCCCCGGTGACCGCCATCGCGGTCGGGTCGGACAGGTCGACGACGTAGAACGGGTCGGTCTGGCGGAACGTGACGACGTACGCGACGTCATCGACGTAGCGCACCGAGAAGATCTGCTCACCCCGACCGAGCTCCCCGACCGATCCGATCTCGGTGAGCACCTCACCGCTGCGCGCCAGCGCGACGACCCGGCTCTCCGACGACCTGCCGGACCAGGGGTCGCCCTCGGTCAGCGCGGCGAAGAACGTCTCCCCGTCGTCGTGCATCGAGAACTGGTTCAGCAGGCGGCCCGAGACCGACCCCGACGCCTCGTACTCGGCGGGCTGCCCCGCCCCGAGCCCGAAGCGGTGGATCTCGGTCGTGGTGTCCCCGCCCTCGGCGACGATGCGCCCGTCCGCCTCCGGGGCCGGGGGCTGCCATCGCTGCGTCGCCACGTACATCCGGTCGCGCGACGCGTAGACCGTGTCGCCGGAGGCGAGGACCGCGGTGGTCGAACCCGGTGCGGCCAGCGGTGCGTCGAGAGGGATCGTGACGACGGACAGCACGTCGAACCCGGCGAACTCGGCGGGGGCGTGGACGCGATCGCACTCGACCAGCTCACCCTCGCTGCGCCGGTCGTCGGGACCGATCAGCGACCATCCCGGGATCCAGTCGTCGATCGTGGTCTCGGCGACCAGGCGGCGGTTCGCCTCGGCGGCGAACTCCTCCGCCTCGGGGCCCGAGGGGTAGACGAACGGGAGCGGCGCGGGTGGGGCCGTGACGGCCAGGCGCATCGTGCCGTCCACGGCCCGAGCGCTCAGGTAGCGGCCCTCGATCTCGAGCGTCGCGACGACCGTCGGCGAGGCGGGGTCGCTGAGGTCGACCTCGGTCACGGTCGTGCTCGGTCGTGACGGGACCGGCATCGACGACGCGCTGTCGGCCTCGATCGGCATCGGCTCGATGAACCCGCCCTCGCCGTGGGACACGACGACGGCGCGATCGGGCGCGAGGAACATCTCCCGACGCCGGACCCACCTCGACTCCCCCTCGCCGAGACCCACCGACCCGAGCTCGGTGCGCCCGGCGACGTCGACCACGTGCAGCCGATCGTCGGCGAGCGCGACGATCAGCTCGCCGTCGGTCTTGACGATGTCGGCCTCGTCCACGCCCTCGACCTGGATGTTCGTCCCCGACGCGCCGCCGGACCCCTCTGCTGCCGGGGCATCCATCGCGTCGGCCGACTCCGCCATCGCGTCGTCCGCAGCCCGCCCGCCGACGGTGCTGTCCGCCATCGCGTCGGTGCCGACGGTCGTGCGCCCGTACCAGCCGCCGTCGCCGAACCCGTAGGCGCCGACCCGTTCGGCCGCTTCGTGGTGGAGGTGATCGAGCACGGCGTCGCAGCGATCGAAGCGACGCAGGGCGATCCCGGCGAAGCCCGCCGGTCGATCTCCGCTCCCGGAGACGGCGGTCGCCGTCGGCGTCCGGCGGTCGGTCGGATCCCGGTCGGTCGATCCCCCGCCGCTCGACGTCACGACTCCGGTCCCCGGGGCGCCGCCGGCGTCCCCGCCGTCGGGGGCGGTCGCGGAGCAGGCCGCCACCGCGAGCGTGGCGGCCACCGTCGCGATGGCGATCGTGGTGCGTGGACGGGTGGGGATCATGTCGAACTCCTCGGGTGAGCGGCGATGGGGTTCTGACGTCTCCAGGCCCCCGTCCGGTTCCCGAGTCCACGGACGGGATCGCTCGACCGACCCACGGCTGCGCGTCGCGCCGCGCCGGGCCCGGCGCGCACGCTCAGAGGTAGAGACCGGTCGAGGCCTCGATCCGCTCGGCGGCGACCGCGTGGAGCTCGCGCTCGCGCAGCATGATGTAGTCGTCGCCCTGGACCTCGACCTCGTAGCGGTCATCGGGGCTGAAGAGCACCTTGTCGCCGATCTCGCACGTGCGGACGTTCTGGCCGTGGGCGACCACCGTGGCCCACACGAGCCGCTTCGCCATCTGCGCGGTCGCCGGGATCAGGATCCCACCCGACGACGTCCGCTCGCCGTCGTCGGTCGTGCTGACCAGCACCCGGTCGTTGAGCATCTTGATGGGCAGCTTGTCGTCACGGCCGGGCATGCGCCCTCACGGTACCGTCGGCGAGCGTGACGATCGACGTGACGACGGTGGGGTTCACGACGACGGACGGGGTGGCGTCGCACGGCGATCTGGCGGTCCCCACCGAACCGCGCGCGGTGGCGATCGTCTGCCACCCCCACCCGCTCCACGGCGGCGACCGGTTCCACCCCGTGGTGACCGCCCTGCACGAGGTGCTGCCGACGATCGGCGTCGCCTCGCTGCGCTTCGACTTCCGTGCCGACTTCGACGGCGGTGCCGGCGAACGCCTCAACGCACGGGCCGCGCTCGACGAGGTGACGCGCCGCGTCGGACGCATGGCGACGTTCGCGCTCGGCTACTCCTTCGGCGCGATGGTCGTGCTCGGCCTCGACCACCACGACCTCGAGGGGATCGTGCTGGTCGCTCCCCCGTTGGGTCGCGCCGAGCTTCCCGACTCGTCGCCCGCGGGCACCGGGGCGCTCGTCGTCGTGGCGGAGCACGACCGGTTCGCCCCGCCCGACGTCGTCGCCCCGATCACCTCGACGTGGCCCGACACGACCGTCGAGGTCGTGGAATCGGCCGACCACTTCCTCACCGGACGCGGCGCGGAGGTGGCGAGCCGAACCGCCGAGTGGGTGGCGGGGCGACTGCCGCCGGCCGGCCTCAGCGGCCGAGGGCCTCGTCGATCTCGCCCATCACGTCGTCGTCGAGCTTCGGGATGACGTCGAGAGCGGCGAAGTTCTGCTCCACCTGCTCGACCTTCGACGCACCGGTGATCACCGACGACACCATCGGGTGCTTGGTCGCCCAGGCGAGGGAGAGCTGCGCCATCGAGCAGTCGAGCCGCTCGGAGATCGGGCGCAACCGCTCGACCCGCTCGATCACGTCCTGGTCGGACAGGCGATCCTGCAACCACTCGTAGCCCTCGAGCGCGCCACGGGAGTCCTCCGGGATGCCGTCGGCGTACTTGCCGGTGAGCAGCCCCGATGCGAGCGGGCTCCAGATTGTGTTGCCGTAGCCGAAGTCGTCCGTGATGCGTGCGAACTCCTTCTCGACCTTGCGGCGCTCGAGCAGGTTGTACTGGCTCTGCTCGGTGACCGGCTTGTGCCAGCCGTGTCGATCCGCGATGTCGATCGCCGAGCGGACCTCGTCGGCGGTCCACTCGCTGGTCCCCCAGTAGTGGGCCTTCTTGTGCTCGATGATCTCGGTGAAGGTCTGGACGATCTCCTCCATCGGCGTGTCGGGATCGCAGCGGTGGCAGTAGACGACGTCGACGAAGTCGTCGCCGAGGCGCTCGAGCGACCCGTCGATGGCGTGCATCAGGTACTTGCGGTTCAGCGTGTTGCGCATGTTCGGCACGTCGCCGTGGATGCCCCAGAACAGCTTGGTGGTCAGCACGTACGACCAGCGCGGCCAGCCGAGCTCCCGGAACGCGCGGCCCATGATCTCCTCGCTCTTGCCGCCGGCGTAGGCCTCGGCGTTGTCGAAGAAGTTGCACCCCGCGTCACCTGCGGCACCGATGCACTTCACCGCGAGCTCGTCGTCGACCTGGGTGTCGAAGGTGACCCAGCTCCCGAGGCTCAGGATGCTGACCTTGAGACCGGAGCGACCGAGTCGGCGGTACTCCATCTTGTCGTTCACTGCGGGTTGTGCCATGGGCGGGGGCCTACCCGTGCCCCACGCTGGGGAAACGACCGGGGGCGGCCGGCGCGCTCAGCCGGTGGGGACGGCTCCGGAGGCTCGGTCGCGGGCGATCCCGTCGTCCATCTGCTCCAGCACGCGCCCGCGCAGGGAGCGGACGGTCCTCGCGTACGCGCGGCCGTCGAGGGCGGCGAGCCCGGCCGCTCGCTCGAGGGCGACGTCGAGCACGTCGTCGGCCGCGACGACCTCGTCCAGGAAGCCGACGTCGACCGCGTCGACCGCCGACGTGACGTGCGCCGTCGCCACCGAGCGCTGGAGGTGGCGCGGCGAGAGCCGATCGACGGAGATGGCGAGGGCCCAGTCGGGCAGCGTCATCCCGATCGCGACCTCGTTCAACCCGATCTTGCAGTCGACGTCGGCCCCGACGCGCACATCGCACCCGAGCAGGACGAGCGCACCGGCGGCGAGCGCGTGGCCGGTGCAGGCCGCGACCACGGGGACCGATGAGCCGTACAGCGCGCGCACGAGGTCGCCGCCGTCGGACACGAGGGCCGACATCGCAGCGCCGTCGCCCGAGCGCATCACCGTCAGGTCGAAGCCGGCGCAGAACCGTCCGTCGCGCCCGTGGATCACCAGCGAGGTGACCTCGTCGTCGGACTCGGCCTCGGCGAGGGCGCTGCGCACCGCTGCGATCATCTCGCCGGACAGGGCGTTCGCCTTCCCGTCGTCGAGGTGGCACACGAGGACTCCCCCGTCGCGCCGCTCCGTCGTGACCGGATCCGTGCTCATCTGCGCGACCGTACGCGCTGCGACCCCACCACGCCCATCCGGTGTCGTGCGCCGGTGGGGGCGGGGTGCTCCGCCGGCGGAGGGTTCAGGCGCCGGCGGGGCGCACGGTCACGCCGGCGGCGGCGAGCACCGCCTTGGCCTCGGCGACGGTGTGCTCGCGGAAGTGGAAGATCGAGGCGGCGAGGACACCGTCGGCGTCTCCGTCGGTGACGCCGCGCACGAGGTCGTCGAGGGTGCCGACGCCCCCGCTCGCGATGATCGGCACGCCGACGGCGGACGACATCGTCCGGGTGAGCTCGAGATCGAACCCGGCGCGGGTCCCGTCGCGGTCCATCGAGGTGACGAGCAGCTCGCCCGCCCCCAGCGCGACGGCGCGGCGCGCCCAGTCGACCGCGTCGATGCCCGTCGGCGTGCGACCGCCGTGGAGGAACACCTCCCACCCCGTCTCGACGGTCCATCGCGCGCCGTCGCTCGGTCGGCGCTTCGCGTCGATCGCGCACACGACGCACTGGTCGCCGAACACCGTGGCGATCTCGGAGACGAGCTCCGGGCGCTGCACGGCGGCGGTGTTCACCGACACCTTGTCCGCCCCGGCCCGCAGCATGGTGCGGGCGTCCTCGAGGGTGCGGATCCCTCCACCGACGGTGAACGGGATGTAGACCTGCTCGGCGACCGAGCGCACCATGTCGACCGTGGTCGAGCGGTCGTCGCTCGATGCCGTGATGTCGAGGAAGATCAGCTCGTCCGCGCCCTCGAGGTCGTAGCGGGCGGCGAGCTCGACGGGATCGCCGGCGTCGCGCAGGTCGACGAAGTTGGTGCCCTTGACGACGCGACCACCGGTGACGTCGAGGCACGGGATGACCCGCGCGACCCTCATCGCGTCGCCCCCGTGGCCCGCTCGGCGCCCGGCTCGCCCGAGAGCGCACCGAGCGCCGCGCGCAGGTCGAGGCGACCCTCGTAGAGCGCCTTGCCGGTGATGATCCCGGCGAGCCCCTCGATCGCCGCGAGCGCGCGGACGTCGTCGAGGTCGGCCACACCCCCGCTCGCGACCACGGGCACGTCGGTCGACGCGACCGAGAGCGCGAGGCCCTCGACGTCGGGGCCGGCGAGCATCCCGTCGCGACCGATGTCCGTGATCACGAACGCCGCGGCCGACGCGAAGCGGGCGTACGCCTCGTCGAGGCGCATGCCGCTGCCCTCGGTCCAACCGTGGACCGCCAGCTCACCGCCGCGGTGGTCGAGCCCGACCGCGACCGCGACGACCTCGCTCGCCCGCTCGACGAGGCCCGGGTCGGCGACGGCGGCCGACCCCATCACGACGCGCGCGACCCCCGAGCGAGCGAGCTCGGTCGCGTCCTCGACGGAGCGCACGCCGCCTCCCGTCTGGATCCGGGCTCCCGCCCCCTCCACCGCGGCGGCGATCGCCGCGACGACCGGACGGTTGACGGGGTCTCCCGAACGGGCCGCGTCGAGGTCGACGACGTGGACCCACGGCGAGCCGGCCTCGGCGAACCCACGGGCCACCTCGACGGGGTCGTCGCCGTACACCGTCTCGTCGTCGTAGTCACCCTGCCGCAGGCGCACGACGCGCCCGGCGCGCAGGTCGATCGCGGGGTACAGCTCCGCGCTCATCGGCGCGTCCCGGCGGCGGTCGTCGACGCCGAGCGGCCCGCGCACACCTCGACGAAGTTGCCCAGCAGCGCGAGCCCCGGTCGGCTCGACTTCTCCGGGTGGAACTGGACGGCGAACACCTCGCCCAGGCGGAACGCGACGTTGAGCGTGGAGCCGTACTCGACGGTCGCCGCGACGACGTCGGCGTCGTCGGGCACGCCGTGCAGGGAGTGGACGAAGTAGAGCCACGCGTCGTCCCCGAGCCCGGCGAGCATCGGGTCGTCGGTCGCGACGACATCGAGCCGGTTCCACTGCATCTGGGGGACCTTGGGACCCGGCGGGATGCGCTCGACGGTGCCGGCGATCACGTCGAGGCCCGCCACGTCGGGGTCCTCCTGCGAGCGCGAGAACAGCATCTGCATCCCGACGCAGATGCCGAGGAAGGGGCGGCCCGATGTCGCAGCGTCCAGCGTGGCGCGCTCCAGCCCCGCGTCGCGCAGCGCCCCCATGCACGCCCCGAACGCGCCGACACCGGGCAGGACGACCCCGTCGGCGGCGGCGATCTCGGCGGGATCGGAGGTCAGGCGGGCGTCGGCGCCGCACCGGGTGAGCGCCTTCTGGGCGGAGTGCAGGTTGCCGATGCCGTAGTCGACCACCGCGATCGACGGCGCCTCGCTCACAGCACGCCCTTCGTCGAGGGGACGCCCGCGGCGCCGTCGACGCGCACCGCGTCGCGCAGGGTGCGGGCGAGGCCCTTGAACGTCGCCTCGATGACGTGGTGGGTGTTGCGACCGCGGACCAGCTCGACGTGGAGGGTGATGCCGGCGGCGGTCGCGAACGAGGTGACGACGTGCTCGGCGAGCTGGGGGTCGAACGCCGGGTTCCCGAGGGGGAGCCCCGGGGGCATCTCGACGTGCCACTCGACGTGGGGACGGCCCGACAGGTCGAGCGCGACGTCGACGAGGGTCTCGTCGAGCGGGTAGCGCCCGCTCGCGAAGCGCCGCACCCCGGCCTTGTCGCCGAGGGCGTCGGCGAACACCTCGCCGAGGGTGATCGCGACGTCCTCCACCGTGTGGTGGGTGTCGACGTCGAGGTCGCCGTCGGCCGCGACCGACAGGTCGAAGCCACCGTGGCGGCCGATCTGGTCGAGCATGTGGTCGTAGAACGGGATCCCCGTCGAGACATCGGTCTCGCCGGTCCCGTCGAGGTCGATCGACACCTCGATGGTGGTCTCCTTGGTGGTGCGCGAGCGCGAGGCGGTGCGGTTCATGTGATCGCTTTCATCGAGGGGGAGGTCGGATCCGTCGCGGTGCTCGACGCCGTGGTCGACGATCGGCCGTCACCGGAGGTCGTCGGCGCCTCGGGCGACGTCGGGTTCGACGGGTCGAGGACGGCGCGCAGGGCGTCGAGGAAGCGGTCGTTCTCGGTGGGCGTCCCGACGGTCACGCGCAGGCAGCCGGCGAGGCGTGGCCACCCCGAGCAGTCGCGCACGAGCACGCTGCGGTCGACGAGGCCCTGCCACACCGCCCGCCCGCCGAGGGTCGAGGGCCGGAACAGCACGAAGTTTGCTCCCGAGTCGAACACGTCGAGCGGCATCGCGCCCAGGGCCGTCGTGAGTCGCTCGCGCTCGGCGACGAGCACGTCGACCCGGTCGTTCATCTCGGCGGTGAAGCGCAGCGCGACGCGCCCGGCGAGCTGCTTGAGCGAGTCGAGGTGGTACGGCAGCACCACCTTGTCGAGCTCGCGCACCAGCCAGGTCGGTCCGATCAGGTAGCCGAGCCGCGCTCCCGCCATCGACCACGTCTTGGAGAACGTGCGCGTGACGACGAGGGGTGAACCCTCGTCGACGAGGTCGAGCGCCGACCAGTCGGCGAACTGCGCGTAGGCCTCGTCGACGACGACGAGGCCAGGAGCCGTCGCGAGGAGCTGCTCGACGCGCTCGATCGGCTCGACGAGGCCGGTCGGGTTGTTCGGCGAGGTGAGGAACACGACGTGGGGGCGGTGCTCGGCGAGCACCCGATCGACCTCGGCGGGATCGAGGGTGAAGTCGGTGCCGCGCTCACCCTCGACGACCGTCGCACCGGTGACCCTCGCGATCTGGGCGTGCATCTGGTACGTGGGCTCGAAGGTCCCCACGACGCGCCCGGGCCCCGCGTAGGCGAGCAGCAGGCACTGGAGCACCTCGTTCGAGCCGTTCGCCACGAAGACCTGCGCGGGGTCGACCCCGTGCAGCGCCGCGATGTCGCGTCGCAGGTCGGTCGCGGCCCGGTCGGGGTAGCGATGCCAGTCGATGCGGCCCGCCTCGGCCGCCAGGGCGTCGCGGAAGCCGTCGGGCGGGGGGAACGGCGATTCGTTCGTGTTCAACCGCACCTCGACGTCGACCTGGGCGGAGTGGTACCCGTCGAGAGCGCGCAGGTCGTCGCGGACGTGGATCACGACCGGCGATGCTACCGATGGGGGCGGCACGCACCCGGCCGCGCTCGGCCGCCGCCCCCGACGGGCTCGGGCCCCGACACCGGTACCGTCGTCGACATGGCCGGTTCGACCGCTTCCACCGCCACCGAGCTCGCGACGATCGCGGACAACGTCGCGCAGTACCGCCGGCGCGTCGCCGCGCTCGCCGACCGCCACGTCGGCGCCGATCGCGACGACTTCGTCTCGGCGATCCACGAGGCCGAGCGGCAGCTCCGCGTCGCCGAGCGCGGGTTGATCCGGGCGCAGAAGATCGCCGGCTGAACGCGCGGCGACGCCGCGAGCGGCGGGTGCCTGCGCGCGGCGACGGCCCCTCGCAGAGCGAAGGGCCGTCGCACGGGCGACGCCGGGCGGCGGATCCCAGCTGTCGCGCATACCAGGTGGCGGGAACCTGGTGGTGCAAACCTATACCGAGCGCGATCCCCCTGCAACAACCCTTCGCTCAACTCGCCCGGGAATCTCGACCGCCCGTCGACGCGCAGCTCTCGGCGTCCGGCGGTCGCGGGGTACGGTGCCCCCGTGCGGCGCCTCGAGATCAAGCACGAGATGGATCGTGGCGACATCGCCCACGTCACAGAGCTGCTCGACGCCGCCGCGCGCGCCGACGGTCGCCGCCCCCTCTCCGACCACCTGTACCTCGACCTGGTCACCGGTGGCCACGACGGCTTCGTCGGCCTCGTCGCGTGGGAGCCGGGCCACGAGCACCCGATCGGCTACGCCCAGGTGTCGCGTGGCAACGCCTCCCACGTGTTCGAGCTCGTCGTCCACCCCCACCACCGCTACGAGATGGCCACGATCGGCCCGGAGATGCTGGACGCCGCGCTCGGTGTCGTGCACGACGAGGGCGGGGGCGACGTCAACTGGTGGGTGTACGAGCCGACGTCCGCCCACCGGACCCTGGCGGACTCGGCCGGGATGGTCCAGACGCGGACGCTGCTGCAGATGCGCCGCGGCCTGCCGGCCGAGCGCCACGCCACGATCGAGACCCGCTCGTTCGTCCCCGACACGGACGACGAAGCCTGGCTGCGGGTCAACAACCGCGCCTTCGCGGACCACGCCGAGCAGGGCGGGTGGACGGCCGAGACGTTCGCGCAGCGGCGCGAGGAGGACTGGTTCGACCCCGACGGGTTCCGGATGCACGAGGTCGATGGTCGCCTGGCCGGGTTCTGCTGGACGAAGGTGCACGAGGGCTCCGACCTCGACGCCGATCCCGACGTCGACGAGCGGCTCGGCGAGATCTACGTGATCGCCGTCGACCCCGACTTCCACGGGCGCGGCCTCGGATCCGAGCTGACCTCGGCCGGCCTGGATCACCTCGAGGCGCTCGGGATCACGACCGCGCTGCTGTACGTCGACGCGGCGAACTCCGGGGCGGTCGCGATGTACGAACGGCTGGGGTTCTCCGTCCACTCGCGCAACGCGGCGTTCGCGACCACGATCGACGCCCCGCGTCACGCCACGGCCGACGCCGCCCCGGCCGGTCACCTCCCCGACGACGTCGGCTCCGAACGAACCCCGGCCGACGACCGGGTCTGAGCGATCGGCGCCGAGGCACCGCGGTCCCCGCCGCGGTGCGGCCCGGCGACCACGGCGCCACACTGTGGCGATGGACAACGCACAGCCCCCGTCCGGCGCGATCGTCGCCGACGACCTCCCGCGGTGGAGCGTCGCCGACGTCCACGAGAGCCTGGAGTCACGATCGTTCCGTGACGCCCACGAGCGCGCCGGGGCAGACGTGGACCGGTTGATCTCGCTGTTCGACGAGCACGGCGTGCGCCGCGGCGAGGCCCGTCGGGCGGACGAGAGCGACGGGGAGGTCGCCGACGCCGTGATCACCGAGTTCAACCGCGTCTCGGCCGACCTCGACATCCTCGGCGCGTACGTCCACGCGTCCGTCTCGACCGACTCGCGCGACGCGGCCGCCCAGGCGGCGATGAGCGAGCTGGAGCCGATCGAGTCGAAGCTGCGACCGCTGCTCGCCCGCCTCGCCGACTGGGTCAGCTCGTTCGACGTGGACGAGCTGGCGGCGGTGAGCGAGGTGGCCGCCGACCACGTCGGGCCGCTCGCACGCCTGGCCGAGCGCGCCCAGCACCAGATGTCGGAACCCGAGGAGAACCTCCACGCCGAGCTGTCCACGACCGGTTCGGGTGCGTGGGGCCGCCTCCAGCGCGAGGTCACCTCGCAGCTGCGCGCCGACGTCGAGCTCCCCGGCGGCGCGCGCTCGCTGCCGATGACCTCGGTGCGCGGCCTCGCGACCGACCCCGACCCCGCGGTGCGCCGCGCCGCGTTCGACGCCGAGCTGCGGGCGTGGCCGACGATCGAGGTCCCGGTCGCCGCCGCGATGAACGCGATCAAGGGCGAGGCGAACACCGTCAACCGTCGGCGCGACTGGGGGTCGCCCCTCGACGCCTCGCTGTTCGCGAACTCCGTCAGCCGGACGACGTTCGACGCGATGCAGGCGGCCGTCTCGGCGGCTCTGCCCGACTTCCGCCGCTGGATGCGGGCGAAGGCCGCTCTCCACGCAGGCGACGGCGCGGGCGGACGGCGCTCTCGCGTGGTGGGACCTGATCGCGCCCGCGCCGGTCGCGTCGGGTTCGATGTCGTGGGAGGAGGGCATCGAGGTGGTGCGCGACGCGTTCGGCGGGTTCGGCGCGAACCTCGGTGGCCTCGTCGACCGCGCGCTCGACGAGCGGTGGATCGACGCCTCGCCGCGCGACGGCAAGACGGGCGGGGCCTTCTGCATGCCGTTCGTGGGCGACCGCTCCCTCGTGCTGCTCAACTGGTCGGGATCGGCCGAGTCGGCCCAGACCACCGCCCACGAGCTGGGCCACGCGTACCACAACACGACGTTGGCCGATCGCACGGCGCTGCAGACCCGGCTCCCGATGGCGCTGGCCGAGACCGCGTCGATCTTCTGCGAGACCCTCGTCGTCGAGGCGGGCCTCGAGCGGCTCCAGGGCGGCGGGCACGACGCCGAGCGCCTGGCGCTGCTCGATGTCGACCTCCAGGGCGCGAACCAGGTCGTGGTCGACATCCGCTCCCGGTTCACCTTCGAGACCGAGGTGTTCACCCGCCGCCAGCGCCGCACCCTCGCCGCTTCCGAGCTGTGCGAGATGATGACCGAGGCGCAGGCCGAAGCCTACGGCGACGGGCTGGACCGGTCGACGGCGCACCCGTACATGTGGCTGCTCAAGCCGCACTACTACGGGTCGCACTTCTACAACTGGCCCTACACCTACGGCCTGCTCTTCGGGCTCGGGCTGTTCGCGAAGTACCGGGAGGACCCCGAGCGGTTCCGCAGCGGCTACGACACCCTGCTGTCGCGCGCCGGGATGGACACCGCCGAGGAGCTCGGCGGATCGTTCGGCCTCGACGTGACCGACGAGGCCTTCTGGACGGCGTCGCTCGACGTGCTGCGCGGCCGGATCGACGAGTACGTCGGCCTCGCCGGTCGCGTCGGGCCCTGAGCGTCGGCGCCTGAGCGACGCCGCCGACCGCACCGCTCGATCGACGGGCCGACCCGGGCGGGGGCCTCCGGTCGGCCGGTAGCGTCGCGGGCGTGACGGCTGCGGATCGGACCACCCGGTACGAGCTGACCCGCGAGGGGCTGGGCGAGCTGCTCGACGGCGAACCTCGCTACCGGCTCGACCAGGTGTGGGCCGGGCTCTACGAGCGGCTCGCGGACCCTGCCGAGGTCACCAACCTTCCCAAGGCCCTGCGCGCCCGCCTCGCGTACGAGCTCCCGCTCGCGCTCGAGCTCGTCGACGAATCGGTCTCCGATGCGGGTGACACCGTGAAGTTCCTGTGGGAGCTCGACGGCGGCAGCCGTGTCGAGACCGTGCTGATGCTCTACCGCGACCGAGCGACGGTGTGCGTGAGCAGCCAGGCGGGGTGCGCGATGGCCTGCGGGTTCTGCGCGACGGGCCAGGCCGGGTTCACGCGCCACCTGTCCACCGGGGAGATCGTCGAGCAGGTCGTGCGCGCCGCCCGGCGCGCCGCCGCGTCGGATCGACGGGTGAGCAACGTCGTGTTCATGGGGATGGGCGAGCCGATGGCGAACCTGGACCGGGTGTGGGCGGCGACCGAGCGGATCCACGGCGACATCGGTCTGTCCGCGCGCCACATCACGATCTCGACGGTCGGCATCGTCCCCGGCATCCGTCGGATGCGCGACCTCCCGCTCCCGGTGAACCTGGCCGTGTCGCTGCACGCGGCGAACGACGAGCTGCGCGACTCGCTCGTCCCGATCAACGTCCGCTACCCGATCGACGACCTCGTCGAGGCGTGCGCCGACTACCTCGAGGTGAAGAACCGGCGGGTCAGCTTCGAGTGGGCGATGATCGACGGGGTGAACGACCGGCCCTGCGATGCCGAGGAGCTGGCCGAGCTGTGCCGTCGGCTGCGACCGAGCGCGCACGTCAACCTCATCCCGCTGAACCCCACGCCCGGCTACCCGACCCGCGGCACCCCGCTGGCCGACGTGAACCGCTTCCGGGACCGGCTCGAGGAGCTCGGTGCGAACGCCACGGTGCGCCGCAACCGCGGCACCGACATCGACGCCGCCTGCGGGCAGCTCGCCGCCGGCCGCGAGGTCACCCTCTCGCCGACCCGCCGTCGCAGCATCACCGCCCGCTGACCCCCGCCGTCACGTGACGGGTCGGACCCGGGCCGCGTTCGTGGTGCGCCGGGTCGGACCCGGAGCGCGACGGAGCCGACATCGCGACGGTCAGCGATCGCGGTAGCGGGGGTTCGCCACGTCGAGCTTGTCGTCGACGGCGGCGCGCAGCACCGAGAGGACGTCGGCGAGATCGGCGGGGAGGTCGTCACGACGGATCGCGGCGGCGAGATCCGCGTCATCGGCCACCCCGATCGATGCGAGCCGCGTGCGGTGCCGCTCGGCCTGCTCGGGTCCGAGCTCGAGCTCTCGCTCGACGATCGCGAGGACGTTGACGGCGACGCGGGCGTGGAACCGGAGCCGACCCTCCGTCGCCTCCATCACGTCGCGCTCCAACCACTCGCGGACCGCCTCGACCAGCTCGCCGATGTCGGGTGCGTCGTGCGGCTCGGTCACCAGCGGTCCTCCAGCATCACCAGCAGGTCGTGCTCGTTCTCGCACACCCGGCGCCCGATCGCCGCCAGCTCGTGGCTGCGCGAGGTCCCGCTGAGGTGGGCGTCGGCCTGGCCGATGCACATGATCGCCCACTTCCACGTCCCGATGACCTCCCACCAGAACACCACGTCGGGCTCGATCGCCCGGCCGCTCGCCCGCTCGTACGCCTCGAACAGCTGATCGCGCTCACCGAGGCCGGCGACCGGCGGGGGCTGCCCGAACCGCCACGCCTTCACGCACAGCCACCCGAGGTCCTCCATCGGGTCCGCCAGGTGGGCGAGCTCCCAGTCGATCACCGCGTTCAGTCCGTCGTGGCCGATGATCATGTTGCCGAGACGGAAGTCGCCGTGGACGATGGCGGGGTCGTGCGCCGCGGGGCGGTGGTCGATCAGCCACCGGCGGACGAGCTCGAGCACCGGGTGCGGCTGGCCGAGCTCGTCGAGCCGCTCGGTGTAGGCCGCGACCGGATCGGCGGTCTCGAGGCCGTCGACCGCGTCGGCGGGCATCGCGTGGATGCGGGCGAGCGCCTCGCCGAACTGAGCGACCACGACGTCGCGTGCCACCTCGAACTCTGGGTCGCGCTGGATCTTGCGGGCGATGGTCTCACCCTCGATGGCCTCGAGCACCATGAACGAGGTGCCGTCGTCGAGGCGCTCGGCCGTCAGCAGCTGCGGGACGCGGACCCCGGCCTCCCCGGCCGCCCCGACCACGGCGGCCTCGACCATCATGTCGCGCTCGTCGCCGGCACGCTGGCGCTGCACGACGAGGTCCCGTCCGTCGGCGCGGAAGCGCCACGTCTCGCGCGACGCTCCGCCCGACAGGCGTCGCAGATCGGTGATGCGGTCGGCTCCCAGCGCCGACGCCAGGGCACCGGTGAGCTCGTCCTCTGCGTGATCCATCGCTCCGAGACTGCCAGATCGAGGCCCCCCGCCACGAACGTCGGGGCGCTCATCCTCCGAGGCGGTCGATCGCGGACGGGACGGGGGTGGTCCGGTCGAGGTCGGTGCGTGCGGGGATCAGCAGCCGGCGGCGCGCACCGACGGGTACGGGTTGACCGCCCGTCCACCGCCGGGGTGGATCTCGAAGTGCAGGTGCGGGGTGCTGGCGCGGGCGTTGCCGGTGTCGCCGTTGTACCCGATCAACTCACCCTGGGCGACGCGCCGACTCGACCCGGCGTAGCGATCGAGGTGGGCGTAGTAGTAGCGGTGGCCGTTGTCGCCGACGAGCGACACGGCGTTGCCCCCCAGCCGGTTCTGCTTGAAGGTCGCGACTCCGTTCACGACGGCGAAGATCGGGATGCCGCGCGGGGCGATCATGTCGACGCCCTCGTGGCGGCGGCCGCCCGAGCGCGCCGCGCCCCACGTGTCCCCGTAGGCGGAGCCCGGCATCGGGCAGACGATCCCGTCGACGTACCCGCTCCCGGCCGGCGGTGCCGTCGGGTTGTTGCCTCCCCCGCCGCCTCCGGTCCGACCGCCGCTGGTCCCGCCCGAGGCCCCGTTGCTCTCCGGGATGGTCGTCTCGGGGGGGTCGGTGACGGGCGGCGACGTCGAGGGCGGGGCCGTCGAGGGAGCCGCGGTCGGAGCGGGTGCGGACGACCCGGACGGGTCGGGGGCGACGGAGCCGACTGTCGTCGCCGCGTCACCGTCGTCGGGTCCGGACGGCGTGGTCTGCGCCGCGGTCGCCGGGGCCGGCGCGACGGTGGTGGCCGGCGGCTCGGTGGAGGGCGGGACGACGAGGCCGGGGTTCGGTCGGGCGCGCGCGGCGGCTTCGGCGTCGATGCGCGCCTGCTCCTCGAGGCGGGCGCGCTCGGCGGCGAGCTGGGCCTCGAGCGCCTTCTGCACGGCTTCGTCCTCGAGCCGCTCGTCCTCGATCGCCCGCAGGCGGTCGACCTCGGCGAGAGCCACCTCCTCGAGCTCGGCGAAGCGCTCCCGCTCCGCCTCGATCTCGTCCTGGCGGGCGGCGATCTCGCGCTGGTTCGCCGCGAGCTCCATCTCGGCGGACTCGTATCGATCGAGCACGTCGGCGCCGGAGTTGGTCAGCACGTCGACGTAGACGTCGGCCTGGATCTGGTCCTGGGGGTCGCCGACGTCGGTGAGCAGGGGGATGCCCTCGGTCCCGCTCTCGACGTACCGGGCGAGCGCGACCACCTCGACCTCGGATCGGAGCTGATCGACCGCACGCTGGAGCTGCTCCTCCTGCCGGCGCAGCGACAGCAGGTCCTCCTCCAGCTCGTCGAGGGTCGACTCGGTCTCGAAGTAGGCGTCGGCCGCCGCGTTGGCCTGGTCCCGTGCCGCCTGGATCTCCCGAGCGGCACGCTCGGCCGGGGTCTCCGATTGGGCTGCGACCGTCCCGGGAGCGAGGCACAGCGCCAACGTCGTCGCCAGCGCCACCCGCAGCACGGCGCGCACGGGCGCGCACCGGATGCGGCGGCGTCGGGCGCGAGGCGACCGGGGGGCGGACATCGGCGGGATGGTAGCTGTCATTGCGATCTCGTGACGGTCAGCCATCGGCAGATCCCGTCGCCGACTCAAGCGCGTCGCCGCGACTCGTGCCGGGCGTGTCCGCACGACGCCGTGCGGTGGCCGACCGAGCCGGTCGACGACGTGAACGTCGGCAGCATGCGCTGGTCGGTCTCGACCCGCACGACCCCGTCACGACGGGCGAGGCGCCGCATGGCGGCGTCCAGCGCCGCCTGGCTGCGGACCCCGGCAGCGAGCGTGCCCCGGCGCCGCCGCGTCGACCGCCCGGGCGCCGAGCCGACGACCGGGTCGGTCGAGGGTGACGATGATCTGGTCGGTCGCGGGCTGGTCCGCCGATGCCGGGACGGCGTCGCCGGGAGGGGCGGCACCGGCTCCGGGCGCGCCGACGACCGCGGTCAGCGCGGTCAGCGAGACCGCGGCGGCAGCAGCAGCGCGCAGCAGGGTGGTGGCGGGTGTCGGCACGTGGGCTCCTCGGACGTCGGGGGTCGGCGGGCAGCGTCCGCCGGCAGGAGACACTCCCGCCGATCGTGACGCTGTGTGGCTACATCCTCACCCGAAGCGAGGCAAGCGAGTACCGTTCCCGTCAGACGCCAGGAGTACTCGAGTACCGTTCGCGTCAGACGCCAGGAGTACTCGAGTACCGTTCGCGTCAGACGCCAGGAGTACTCGAGTACCGTTCGCGTCAGACGCCAGGAGTACGTGCGTCCGGCTCACGAGGACTCGGTACCGTCGCTGCGTGCCCGGTCCCCTTCCCGCTCTCGAGGTCCGCGACATCGTGGTCCGGCGAGACGGCACCGTCCTGCTCGACTCGGTGTCCCTGCGTGTCGGCGGTGACGAGCGGTGGATCGTCCTCGGGCCCAACGGATCCGGCAAATCCACCCTCACGCGGGTGATGGCGATGTACGACCACCCCACCTCGGGGACGGTCGAGGTGCTCGGCGAGCGTCTCGGGAGCACCGACGTGCGCGAGCTGCGACGCCGGATCGGCTACGCATCCGCTGCGCTCGCCGACCAGCTCCGAGGCGACCTCGTCGCCCACGACGTCGTCCGAACCGCCCGCCACGGCGCGCTGGAGCCGTGGTGGCACCGCTACGACGACGACGACGACCGCCGTGCGACGGAGTGCCTCGAGCGCCTCGGCGTGAGGCACCACTCAGGTCGGCGCTTCGGCACCCTCTCCTCCGGCGAGCAGCAGCGAGTCCTGCTGGCACGCACGCTGATGAACGACCCGGCGGTGATCCTGCTCGATGAACCGACGGCCCGACTCGATCTCGGTGGGCGCGAGGAGCTCGTCGCGACGCTGAGCGCACTCGCCCTCGATCCCACGTCGCCGCCGTTCGTCATGGTCACCCACCACGTCGAGGAGATCCCTCCCGGGACGACGCACGTCGCGATGATGGGCGGTGGCCGCATCACGGCGTCGGGCCCGATCGACGTGACGCTGACCGCGGAGTCGCTCGGAGCCTGCTTCGGTCTCGAGCTGACCCTCGAGCGGCGTGACGACGGCCGTCTGGCGGCGTGGAGCACCTCGCCCCGCTCGACGACGGCGATGCGCTCCGACCGCTGAGGGGTCAGGTCGCCGAGACGATCGCCAGCAGGGCGGCGCTCCCCCGACGCACCTGATCGTCGAGGATGCGGTGCAGCGCCGCGCCCGCCCACAGCGATCCACCGTAGGTGAGTCGCATCGTCAGATCGGTCCCGTCGGGATGCGGGGCGAGCTCGGCGCGCAGGATCCACGGGGCGTGGTCGCGGCCGTCGCGCTCGGCGCGCTCGAACACGGCCAGGCGGTCCGCGACGCGCTCGGTCCGCTCCATCCGGAGCCGTTTCGACCGGGCGAGCGGACCGACCCGTGCGCGCAGCTCGACCGACCAGGCGGGAAGCGCGATGCCGTCGTGGTCATCCGGCGCATGGCGCTCGACGGCGTGGATGAGGGGCATCCACGCCGTGTACGCGTCGAGGTCGTCGACGTGGCGGAACAGCGCCGGCGCATCGGCCGGGGTCTGCAGGTGCCGGACGATCTCCACGTTCGGATCAGGTGGGGCGCTCGGTGCCACGGAACGCACGCGACAGCAACGGGCCCCGAGCGGCGAGCAGCCCGTCGAGGTCGTCGTCGGCGTCGAACGCCGGCGACCACGGCGCCACCTGGTCGGTCCGGGCATCGGCGGGTTCGGTCACCTCGTCGACCTGCGATGGCGGCGCATCCGGGCGCCGAGGGTTCACGAGCGTCGCGGCACCCGGCGCCGCGTCGGGCGACACGTCCTGCGGCGACACGACGTCGGGCGGCACGGTGCCGGGCGGCACGGTGCCGGGCGGCACGGTGCCGGGCGACACGGCATCGTCGGGCGTTCCGGCATCGCGGGGTGCGGCATCGGCGGCGGCCACGTGGGTGGTGGCGACCGCCGGTCGCTCGACGAGCTCGAGCTGCTCGGCGTCGGTCGGCCTCCGGGGCGGTCGGCGCGCCCGCACCGCCGGAGCGGTCGGAGGTCGGGCGGGCGGCCGGAACAGGTGCAGGTCGGGGTCGCGCCGATCGTCGAGGGTCCACCCGCGCGGGACGACCATCGAGTCTCCGTGGCGTCGGCACAGCACGCCCCCGGCCTCGCCGTCGGCCTCGACGATGACGTCGAGCCAGAACACCAGGTCCTCGGTGCGCATCCCGTAGGCCACGTCCGCGAGCTCGGAGCACCCCGGTCGCTCGCACAGCCGTCGTCCCATCGCCCCCCGAGGCTACCCCTCGCGCCGATCCCGCTCGGGGACGGCGGCGGAGGGGACGGGGTCCGACGGAGAACGACGATCGCAGGTAGAGTCTCGTCGCCCGCAGCGGTGCTGCTCGCATCACGGGCGCATAGCTCAGTTGGTTAGAGCGCTGCCTTCACACGGCAGAGGTCAGGGGTTCGAATCCCTTTGCGCCCACTCGCCTCATCCAGGCGGGCATCGGTCCGGCCCGGCTACGGTCCCCGACGTGGCCGACCTCCCGAGCTCGCGCGTCGTCACCAAGATCGTGCTCCCGGTCGCGGACATGGACGAGGCGGTCGCCTTCTACCGACGCCTCGGCTTCTCCGTCGAGTCGTTCGATCCGGGCTACGCCTGGGTGACCCACTCCGGCGACGAGATCCTGCACCTGCGCCTCGTCGAGGGGCTCGACCCGGTCGCGAACGAAGCCGTCGGCTACCTCCACGTGCGCGACGTCGCTCCGTGGCACGCGGCCTGGGTGGCCGCCGGCGTCGAGGTCGGCGACGTCGAGGACCTCCCGTGGTCGATGCGCGAGTTCGTCGTCGACGACCCGTCCGGGAACCGCCTGCGGGTCGGCGCGAACCTCTGACGCACGATCGGATCGCACCGCTCGATGCCGATCAGCCGGTGGAGGTGCCGCTCGACTCCTCGGCCACGCAGGCGTAGCCCATCCCCTGGCGGTCGCGGTAGCGGGTGTACCCCGTCGAGCACGTCGCGTCGGGGGTGATGAACTGGCGCACCACGAGATCGTCCGTGCCGGTGCAGGCGATCTCGCGCGCGTCGTTGTTGGCCATGATCTCGACGCAGTCGCCGTTGCGCAGGATCCCGTCGGGGCCCGACGGCTCGCCGGGTTCGGTGAACTGGGCAAGCACCACGATCGCGACGATCGCGAGGGCGCTCGCGAACAGCAGGCCCCTCCACGGCACGCGAGCCGGACCGTCCGGGAAGCCGTACGCGAACGACGGGTCCCGGTCGCCCTCGTCGGCGTCGGCGTCGGCGCGCATGCGCCTCGGGGCCGCGGGGCCCGGCCGGGGGCGTGCCTCGGCTCGTCGGTCGGCGTCGTACACCGCACGACGGGCCGGGTCGGACAGCACCCGGTACGCCTCGTTGATGCTCGGCATCCGCTCGGCGCCGACCGCCGAGCCGTGCGTGCGGTCGGGGTGGAACTCCCGCGCCAGGCGCCGGTACGCCTCGCGCACCGCTTCGGGAGTGGCGGACGGCGACACCCCGAGGACGTCGTAGTGCGATCGGCCGTTCACCCCGTCCCACGCTACGCGTCGATCCGGCGCCCTCCTCGGTTCGCGACGAGGGCCACGAGATCGACGCGTCGCGCCCGCCCGACCGCACGGCTCGACGCCGACGCCCGACGTCGCTGTCGTCGGCGGTGCCGCGTCCCACGGTCCATGATGGGGCGATGAGCGACGCCCCGACCCGTCCCGCGATCGGCACCGTCGGCGTGCCGCGAGAGGTCAAGAACGAGGAGCACCGGGTGGCGATGACCCCCGACGGGGTGCGCGAGATGGAGCGGGCCGGGATCCGGGTCGTCGTGGAGCAGGGCGCCGGCGAGGGCGCCTCGATCCTCGACGAGGACTACGTCGCGGCCGGCGCCACGATCGTCACGACCGCGGCGGCGGCGTGGGAGCAGGAGATGGTCGTCAAGGTCAAGGAGCCCAAGCCCTCCGAGTTCCGCCACCTGCGCGACGACCTGACCCTGTTCACCTACCTGCACCTCGCCGCCTACCCCGAGGTGGCCGATGCCCTCCTCGACTCGGGCACGACGAGCGTGGCCTACGAGACCGTCCAGCTCGACGACGGCTCGCTCCCCCTCCTCGCCCCGATGAGCGAGGTCGCCGGTCGCCTCGCACCCCAGATGGGCGCCCACTTCCTCGAGCGCCACACCGGGGGCCGGGGCGTGCTGATGGGCGGGGTCCCCGGGGTCAGCCCGGCGAAGGTGGTCGTGATCGGGGCCGGCAACGTCGGCTGGAGCTCGGCGGTGATCGCGGCGGGGATGGAGGCCGAGGTGACCGTCCTCGACATGGACCTCGACCGGTTGCGCTACGTCGACCAGATCCACAAGGGGCGCATCTCGACGCTCGCCTCCAACCGGGGCTCGATCGAGCGGTCGGTGACCCAGGCGGACCTCGTCATCGGGGCCGTCCTCGTCGCGGGCGGGCGCGCCCCCGTCGTGGTCGGCGAGGACCTCGTGCGCGCGATGCGGCCCCGGTCGGTCATCGTCGACGTCGCCGTCGACCAGGGCGGCTGCATCGAGACGACCCGCGAGACCACCCACGACGACCCGGTGTACGTCGAGCACGGCGTTCTCCACTACGCGGTCGGCAACATGCCCGGTGCCGTCCCGCACACCAGCACCTACGCGCTGACCAACGCGACGCTGCCGTACCAGTTCCAGGTCGCGCTCCACGGGGCGCTGGGCGCGGCGCGGCGCGACCCCTCGATCGCGCACGGGCTGAACACGGTGGGCGGCTCGTTCGCCAACGAGGTCGTCGCGGCCTCCCTCGGCGCCTCCGCGGTCGATCCTCTCTCCTGAGCGTCCCCGTCGACCCTCCGGTCCCGACCCCGCTGACGCCGACCCTCGTGACCCGCCGGCCCGAACCGACCCTCGTGACCCGCCCCTCGGTGCGCGCGCGGCGGCCGTGGCGCCGGAGGCCGGACCGCAACCGGACGTAGGATCGGGAGATGGCAGCGGACGTGGGCACCGACATCATCGACATCGCCGATCTGGACGTCCCCGACCTGGGTGCGGACATCGCCCAGCTCGACCACGTCGCCGCCGCCGCCCGCCACCGCGAGCTCGCCGACGAGCACTGGATCGTGCGCGGCACCTTCGGCCACGCGGTGCTGCGATACGACGACGTCACCGCGATCCTGCGCGACAAGCGCTGGCACAACGTGGTCGCGAAGATCCCCGAGATGCTCGGGATCACCGACCCCGAGGTGCTGAGCCGACCGCCGTCCATCCTCGCCGCGGAGGGCGACGTCCACGTGCGCCTCCGGCGCCTCGTGTCGAAGGCGTTCTCGCCGCGCAGCGCCGACCGGCTGCGCCCGTTCATGCGCGAGGTGATGGACGAGCTCGTCGACGCGGTCGCCGACGCGGGGCGGGCCGACGTCTCGACCGACATCTGCGAGCCCTACCCGATCCCGATCATCTGCGAGCTGCTCGGAGCCCCGCGCGAGGACTGGAGGTCGTTCTCGCGCTGGGCCGAGGACGTGCTGCGCATCTTCAACGGCACGGCGCTCGCCGAGCTCGACGTGATCGACCAGGCGCAGCGCGAGCTGAACGACTACGTCGCCGAGCTCATCGCCGCGCGGCGCCACGACCCGCGCGACGACCTGATCACCGATCTCATCGCCGCGGAGGAGGAAGGCGACCGCCTCTCGACCCCCGAGCTGGTCAGCATGGTCAACGCGGTGATCGTCGGAGGCACCGACACCACGCGCAACCAGCTCGCGTGCGCTCTCAGCGTGTTCGCCGCCCACCCCGACCAATGGGCGATGCTCGCCGATCGGCCCGAGCTCGCGGCGACCGCCGTCGAGGAGTGCATGCGCTACTTCGGCGCCGTTCGTGCGACGGGTCGCTTCGCCAGCGAGGACATCGTCCACCGCGGCGTGCGGTTCCCGGCCGGTTCGATGGTCTTCCCCTCGCTCGTCGCGGCCAACGGCGACGACGGCGTGATCGCCGGCGCCACCGACCGCTTCGACATCACCCGCGAACCGGTGCGCGGCCGCCCCCACATGACGTTCGGGTCGGGGATCCACTACTGCCTCGGCGCCTCGCTCGCACGTGCCGAGCTGCAGGAGGCGCTGCCGATCCTCGCCCGGCGCATGCCCGAGCTCGCTGTCGACGGGCGGATCGAGTGGAAGCCCCAGGGCACCGCGATCTTCGGTCCCGCGCACTTCCCCGTGACGTTCACCCCGGCCGGCGTCGCCTGAGCGGACGGGCCGCCCACGACCCGCGACGACGGCTCACTCGTCGAGGCGGGGCCGTCGACGCTGCGCCTTGAGCTCGCTGCGTCGGTTCTTCGCCGCCAACCTCCGACGCTGCGACCCGCGGGTGGGCTTCGTCGCCCGCCGGCGCGCCCTCACCTGCACCGCCGCTCGCAGCTTGCCTGCGAGGCGCTCGCGGGCCAGGTCGCGGTTGCGAGCCTGGGAACGCTCGTCGTCCGCGACCACCCGCACCACCGGACCCAGCCGCTCGACGACGCGCCGGCGCTGGGCCTCGTGGCGGAACGCGGACGACGTCTCGACGTCGAAGGTCAGCTCGACGCGCGTCGCCGCCTTGTTCGCGTGCTGCCCGCCGGGTCCGCCGGAGGCGGAGAACGACTCGCGCAGCTCGAAGCGCGGGATCCGGACCGCATCGGTCACCACGAGGCGGTCGTCGTGCGCCTCGCCGTCCGCTCGTCGTCCCATCCCACCACGCTACGAGCGGTCGCCACCGCGCACCTGCGTCGTGACGACACCACGGCGAGCCACGGGGCCCTCGCAGGACGCCGCGCGACCGGGCGCGGGTTCGGGTCGGCGGCGCGGACGGCGACGAGCGATGCGCGGACTGAAGTCGGCGACGCCCCGGCGAATACGGTGCGTCCATGGCAGAGCTGAAGCTCGGGTACAACACCGGATACTGGTCGCAGGGTCCGCCCGACGGCGCGCTCGAGGCGATCCAGAGGGCCGAGGAGCTGGGGTTCAACTCGATCTGGTCGGCCGAGGCCTACGGCTCGGACGCGCTCACCCCGCTCGCGTGGTGGGGTGCGAACACCCAGACGGTGAAGCTCGGCACCGGCATCCTCCAGATGGCCGCGCGCACCCCCGCCGCGACCGCGATGGCCGCGCTCACCCTCGACCACCTGTCGGGTGGGCGCTTCATCTGCGGGCTCGGCGCCTCGGGTCCCCAGGTCGTCGAGGGGTGGTACGGCGAGGAGTACCCCCGACCCCTCGCGCGGACGCGCGAGTACATCGAGATCCTCCGTCGCATCTGGGCCCGTGACAACAAGGTCGAGTTCCACGGCGACTTCTTCGACATGCCGGTCGAGGGCGGCGCGGGCCTCGGCAAGCCGCTGAAGTCGACCGTCCACCCGTTGCGGACCGACATCCCGATCTACCTCGCGGCCGAGGGGCCGAAGAACGTGGCCCTGTCCGCCGAGATCGCGGACGGGTGGCTGCCGCTCTTCTTCTCGCCGAAGGAGGACGGCTGGTACCGCGAGCAGCTCGACTCGGGGTTCGAGGCGTCGGGCGACCCGTCGAAGAAGGACGGCTTCGAGGTGTCCGCCACGATCATGGTGGTGCCGGGCGACGACGCGCAGAGGTGCGCCGACAGGGTCCGCCCGATGCTGGCCCTGTACGCCGGCGGGATGGGGGCGAAGGGCGCCAACTTCCACTACGAGGTGTTCGAGCGGATGGGCTACGGCGACGTCGCCGACAAGGTGCAGAACCTCTACCTCGACGGCAGGAAGGACGAAGCGGCCGCCTCGATCCCCCTCGAGATGGTCGAGGACGTCGCCCTCGTCGGCCCGGTGGACAAGATCCGAGGCGAGCTCGATCGCTGGCGCGAGACCTGCATCACCGAGTTCCTGCTCTCGGGCCCGGCGGGTGCGCTCGAGGTCTACGCCGACATCATCCTCGGCTGAGCCGAGCCGGCGTCCCCGGCGGGACGCAGCGTCAGCCGAGGTGCGGTCCGCCGCGGGTGCCGCTGCCGACGTCGAAGTCGGTCTCGGAGTCGGTCTCGGCATCGTTCCCGGCGCCGTCCGGGCGGACGACGTGGGCGGCGACGGCGCGGTCGTCGACCCAGCGCCGCATCCGCTCGAAGGCGTAGATCCCGGTGGAGTGGCCGTCGCTCCAGTCGAGGTTCAGCCCCCACGCGCCGGCCATCGCCGCCTGGGTGATCCTGATGTCGTCGGGCGCGGTCTCGGCGGCGATCGACACCGAGCGCCCGCCCTGGCGTCGCGAGTTGCACTCGGCGCACGGGCACGCGAGGCGCAGCGCCGCGAGCTCGAACGTCGCCGTCACCCCGTCGGCGAACTCGACGCGCACGTGGCGCGCCCGGTCGACCTCGATCGCTTCGATGTCGTGCGCTGCCACGACCCGACCCTACCGAGCGCCGTCGCGCGCTCTGCGGCGGCCGGCTCGGGCGCAGCGCGGCGGGTACCGTCTCGAGAGATGGAGCCCGAGGTCGTCCCCGTCCGGCCGGAGGTGGCGCCGGTGGACCGCGCACCGCGGCGAAGCGGGCCCGCCCCGTCCGAGCGCGAGCGCGCACCCGGGCCGCGTCCGCGCCCGATCAGCGCGTCGCGGGCCGATCCGATCGGACGAGCCTGGCTGCGCAACCGGTGGGAGGAGCTGGCCTTCGTCCACTGGGAGTACGACCCCGCCGAGATCCAGCGGCTGCTCCCCGACGGGTTGCGCGTCGACGTGATCGACGGGAGCGCGTGGGTGTCGCTGATCCCGTTCCGCATGGCGGACGCCGCACCGAACCCCTTCCCCGCGGTGCCGTGGCTGTCGCGCTTCGCCGAGACGAACGTGCGCACCTACGTCGTCGACTCCGACGGCGATCGCGCGATCTGGTTCTTCTCCCTCGAGGCCGACCGGCTGGCGGTGGTCGCCCTCGCCCGCGCCGCGCTGGGGTTCCCCTACGTGTGGAGCTCGATGGAGCTCGAAGTCGACGGCGCCCGTCGTCGCTACGCGACCCATCGACGCCGCTGGCCCCGGTCCCCGCCGGCGACGACCACGGTCGAGCTCGAGGTCGGGGTTCGCATCGCGGAGCCGACCGAGCGCGACGTCTTCCTCAGCGCACGCTGGGGCACGGTCGCGCGATGGCGGGGCCGACTCAGGTTCCACCCGGTCGATCACGACGAGTGGCACCTCCACCAGGCGACGCTGCTGCGCCTCGACACCGGCGCGCTCGTCGCGGCCGGGCTCTCGGAGCCCGCAGCGGAGCCGCTCGTGAGGTGGGCGGAGCCGGTCGACGCCCGCTTCGGCGTCCCGCGCCGGGTCTGACCGAGCGGCGGCCGTGGGCGGACCGCGACCGCTCCCCGCTGCGGTGCGGCCGCTGCGCCTCACCGACCGGACGACCTCGGCGGCGCTCCGACGCGGGCATCCCGTGGGCTGGGTGATCGCGGCGCGAGCGTGACGGTCTACGTTCTGCACCACGTCTCGGGCCGCCCGCCGCGGCCGTCCCACCGACGACGGACCGCTGGAGGCGGCACCATGGACACGACGACCCCGCTCCGAACGCCGACGCTCGCCGATGCCGACGGCCCCGCGGACGCACGATGAGCTTCCCGTCACCCTCCCCCACCACGGCGGCGCTGGTCACCGGTTCGTCGTCCGGCCTCGGCGTGGAGATCGCTCGCTGCCTCGCCCGGCGCGGGCACAACCTCATCCTGGTGGCGCGCCGCCTCGAGCGGCTCGACCGGCTGGCCGAGGAGCTGTCCGCCGAGCACGGGATCCGCGCGGAGACGATCGGTGCCGACCTCGCGGACCCCTCGGCGCGCGCCGCCCTGGTCGACCTCGTCACCGACGCCGAGCTGACGGTCGACGTGCTGGTGAACAACGCGGGCCTCGGCTCCGACGGCCCGTTCCACGAGCAGGACGTCGACCGCCACAACCTGATCGTGTCCGTCAACGTCGACGCCGTCGTCGACCTGTGCGCCCGCTTCGTCCCGCCGATGGTCGAGCGCGGCACCGGAGCGGTGATGAACGTCGGCTCGGTGCTCGGGTTCCAACCGGTCCCCTCCACGGTCACCTACGCGGCGACGAAGGCGTTCGTGCTCTCCTTCACCGAGGGTCTCCACACCGAGCTGACGGGCACGGGGGTCCACGCGACGGCGCTGTGCCCCGGGCCGGTCAAGACCGAGATCTGGGACGAGGCCGGCGCCGACGCGCTGCTCGACCTCGCTCCGTCGTTCGTCGTCGTCGACGCCGACCGGGTCGCCGAGGAGGGGGTGGCCGGTCTCGAGAGGAACCGGCGAGTGGTCGTGCCGGGCATCGCCAACCGGATCGGAGCGTTCAACGGCCAGTACACCCCCCGCTCGATCCTGCTCCCGGTCGCCGACGCGCTGAGCAAGCTGGTCCGCCGCTGACCGATCGCCCAGCCGTGCGGTTCGAGGTCGGCGCCGGTCCGCCGAGCTGGGCGCCGTGAGCGTCAGGCGTCGTCGAGCAACGACGTCGGCACGTCGACGACGCGGGCGCGCAGCCACTCCCCGACCGCCTTGGCCTGACCGTCCTGGCGGGTCGAGGCGGCGACCCCCTCCTGGAGGAGGTCGTGGACGACGAAGTTCAGCGCCCGCAGCTTCGGGAACCGGTGGCGGTCGATCGCCGTGGTCGCCGTCTCGGGGAGCAGCTCGGCGAGGCGCTCGACCGTCAGGAACGCGTCGATCCACTCGAACGCGTCGTCGGAGCGGGTGAAGACGCCGATGTTCGCGTCGCCGCCCTTGTCGCCCGATCTGGTCCCGATCACCGATCCGAGCGGTGAGCTCGTCGTCGGCGCGTCGCGCCACCGGCCCGACGCCTCGGCGGGGACACCGTCGTCGACGTCCACCGGGGGCACCTCCACGCCGTCGAGGGGGGCGCGCGATTCGATCCGGGTGATGTCGCCCCCGAGCACGGTGACGTTCTGGGGGACGAGCGAGGCGTCGATCCTCGCCGGTCGGTAGACGCCGAACGGGCTGGCCGCCGAGGGGCCGCCACCGAGTCCGTAGAGGCCGGGGATCCCCGACAGCGCGGTGTGCACCTGCGCGTCGGAGAACGCGCGGCCGACCTTGCGCTCGTCGGCGTCCTTCACCGTGACGCGCCACACCGCCGTCGCCTCCTCCTGGGTGGCGGGGTCGTCCTTGTCGGTGCGGATGACGCGGCTGTCGATCGACTCGAAGTCGTCGGGTCCGCACGCGCACGCGTCCCAGAACGTCGCCTGCGCGAACTCGGCCTTGGCCTCGATGTCGAGCCCGGTGAGAGCCACGGAGAACGAGTTGCGGTAGCCGCCGAGCTCGTTCATCGCGACCTTCAGCGTCGGCGGAGGGGCCTCGCCGCGCACCGGCGAGATGCGCACCCGGTCACGCTCGACCTGCTCCAGCTCGATCGTGTCGAAGCGCGCCGTCACGTCGGGACCGAGGTAGCGCGGCCCGCCGATCTCGTAGAGCAGCTGGCTGGTGACGGTGCCCACGGTGACCGCGCCGCCCGTGCCGTCGTGCTTGCCGACGACGCTCGAACCGTCGGCGGCGATGTCGGCCCACGGGAAGCCGAACCGGGCACCGCCGCCGACGTCGGTGCGGCCCTCGATCTCGTCGAAGAACGAGTAGTTGCCCCCCGTGGCCTGGCCGCTGCACTCGATCACGTGGCCGGCGACGACGCCACCGGCGAGCTGGTCGAGGTCGGTGCGCTCCCACCCGTGGTGCCAGGCGGCGGGTCCGCACACGACGGCGGCGTCGGTGACGCGGCCGGTGATCACGATGTCCGCGCCGGACTCCAGCGCGTCGACGATGCCGAAGCACCCGAGGTAGGCGTTCGCGCTGACGAACCGGTCGACGTCACCGAGATCTCCGCCGTCGACGAAGGGCCGCAGATCGCCGTCGGCGGCCAGCGCGGCGATCCGGTCGAGCAGGTCGTCACCGTCGACGTAGGCGATCGTCGGTGACAGGCCGAGTCGCTGGGCGACCTCGTGGACCGCCTCGGCGCACCCGTCGGGATCGAGACCGCCTGCGTTCGACACGACCCTGATCCCGCGGTCGAGGCAGGTGCCCATCACCTGCTCCATCTGCGCGACGAAGGTGCGGGCGTAGCCCTGGCCGGGCCGCTTGGCCCGGATCCGGCTGAGGATCAGCATCGTCAGCTCGGCGAGCCAGTCGCCGGTGAGCACGTCGATGGGGCCGCCCTCGACCATCTCGACGGCACCCGAGGGGCGGTCGCCGAAGAACCCCGAGCAGTTGGCGACGCGGATCGGCTCGGTCACGATCCCTCCCCCTCGTCGTCGGCGTCGCCGTCTCCGTCGGGCGCGGCCTCGAGCGCCACGAGCAGGTCGCCCTGGTCGACCCGGTCGCCGACCGCGAACAGCACCTCGCTCACGATCGAGGCCGTCGACGCGGTGATCTTGTGCTCCATCTTCATCGCCTCGACGACCATCAGCACCTCGCCCTCGGAGACCCGGCGCCCCGCCTCGACGTGGACGGCGATGACCGTGCCCGGCAGCGGGCAGACCGGCCCGCCTCCGGCCGAGACGGCGTCGTGGTCGACGAAGCGCGGCTCGAGCTGCCAGACGACCGAGCCGGCGGCGCTGCGGGTGCGGACGACCCACTCGCCGTGCGGGTGCGACTCGTGGTCGACGTCCACGACGCGACGCACCCCGTCGAGCTCGATGGCGAGGCGATCCTCACCCACGGCGAGCAGGCGCACCGCGACCCGTCGCCGCTCGTCGGCGGGCATCGCGCCGTCGGCGTCGGGCTCGGGCCAGGCGCCCAGCAGGACGGCGGCGGCGTCGCCGCACACGGTGTACTCCACCTGCTCCGACGCCTCGGCGCCGCGCCGGCTCCACCGCTGGCGCTGTCCCCTGGTGCGCAGGTTGCGCCACCCCGACGGGGCGAACCCGGTGACCCGGTCCGCCGCTCGGCGCTCGCGCTCCGTGGCGAACACCGCGGCGAGCAGGAGCGCGACGCGGTCGTCACCCTCGGGCCCGGACGCGGCGACCACGTCGGGGTGCTCGTCCAGGTAGGCGGTCGGCGTCGCCGCCGCGAGGAAGTCCGCCTCGCCGAGGATCGAGACGAGCGCGTCGAGGTTCGTCGTGACGCCGACGATCTGGGAGCGACGCAGCGCCCGGCGGAGCCGCGCCGCCGCCCCGGCGCGCGTGGGAGCGTGGGCGATGACCTTCGCGAGCATCGAGTCGTAGTCGGCGGAGACGGCCGCGCCGTCGCGGAACCCGGTGTCGATCCGGACGAGCTCGGCGGCGGCCGGAGCGTCGCGCCCACCGGACGCGCCGTCGCCGCCCGCGAGGTCGAACGCGGTGATCGTCCCGGTGGAGGGCAACCAGCCGGCCGCCGGGTCCTCCGCGACGACGCGCACCTCGATCGCGTGGCCGTCGAACGTGACGTCGTCCTGGGTGATCGGCAGCGCCTCGCCCGCTGCGACGCGCAGCTGGAGCTCGACGAGGTCGACCCCGGTCACCGCTTCGGTGACCGGGTGCTCGACCTGCAGCCGGGTGTTCACCTCGAGGAAGTTGATCGAACCCACGCTGCCGGCTTCGTCGACGAGGAACTCGACGGTGCCCGCACCCTGGTACCCGACCGCCCGTGCCAGCGCGACCGCGCCGTCGCACAGCGCCGCCCGGGTCTCGGGCGTGATCCCGGCGGAGGGGGACTCCTCCACGATCTTCTGGTTGCGCCGCTGGATCGAGCACTCCCGCTCGCCGAGGTGGATCACGTTCCCGTGAGCGTCGCCGACCACCTGGACCTCGACGTGGCGGGCGCGCTCGATGTACGGCTCCACGAACACGGTGCCGTCGCCGAACGACGAGCGCGCCTCGCGCGATCCGGCCGCGACGGCCTCGGCGAGCTCGTCGGCGCCGCGCACGACGCGCATCCCGCGGCCACCGCCCCCGGCGGCGGCCTTGACCAGCGCGGGCATCGGCACCCCGTCGGGGATGCGCACCTCGCCGTCGCCGCCACCACCGCCGGCGATCTCGAACAACGGGGCCGTCGGGACGCCGGACTCGATGGCGAGCTTCTTCGCCGCGACCTTGTCGCCGAGGGAACGGATCTGGTCCGCCGTCGGCCCGACCCAGATCAGCCCGGCGTCCGCGACCATCCGCGCGACGTCGGCGTTCTCGGCGAGGAAGCCGTAGCCGGGGTGGACAGCGTCGCAGCCCTGCTCGCGGGCGATCTCGACGATCCGCTCCGCGCGCAGGTACGACTCGGCCGGGGTGGACCCGCCGAGGGCGACGGCGAGGTCGACCGCGTCCACGTGCATCGCGTCGGCGTCGGGCTCGGAGTACACGCCGACGGTCGAGATGCCCAGGCGGTGGGCGGTGCGGGCGATGCGCACGGCGATCTCGCCGCGGTTGGCGATGAGCAGGCGGGTGATCCGGCGCGACAACGAGCCCTCGGGGACGGACAGCGACGACATCAGTGCCTCCACACGCCGTAGGACTCGGTGCCGCGCACCACGTTGCTGTGGACGGCCGAGAGCGCCAGGCCGAGCACCGTGCGCGAGTCGCCGGGGTGGATGATCCCGTCGTCCCACAGCCGCCCGGTCGAGAACAGCGCCGTCGACTCCTCCTCGATCTGGGCCTCGAGCGCGCTCGTTTGCGCCGCCAGCGCCTCCTCGTCGACCTCGATCCCACGGCCCTCGGCCGAGTTGCGTGCGATGATGTCCATCACCCCGGCGAGCTGCTTCGGGCCCATCACCGCGATCCGGTGGTTCGGCCACGTGAAGATGAAGCGCGGGTCGTAGGCCTTGCCGGCCATGCCGTAGTTGCCGGCGCCGTAGCTCGCCCCCACCATCAGGTTGAGGTGCGGCACCTCGGAGTTGGACACCGCGTTGATCATCTTCGCCCCGTTGCGGATGATCCCGCCCTGCTCGGACTTCGAGCCGACCATGAACCCGGTGATGTTGTGCGCGAACACGATCGGCACCGACATCTCGTTGCACAGCTGGATGAACTGGGCGCCCTTCTTGGCCTCCTCGGAGAACAGGATGCCGTTGTTGCCGAGCACGCCGACCGCGAAGCCGTGGATCGACGCCCAACCGCACACGAGCTTGTCGCCGTACAGGGCCTTGAACTCCTCGAACCGGCTGCCGTCGAACAGGCGGGCGTAGACCTCGCGGATGTCGAACGGGATCCGCACGTCGGCCGATGCGCACCCGAGCAGCTCCATCGGGTCGTAGAGGGGAGGCTCGTCGACCTCGGTCGGCCCGGGGCCCAGCTTGCGCCACCCGAGGTGGCGGACGATCTGGCGGATCTGGCGGATCGCGTCCATCTCGTCCTGGGCGAAGTAGTCGGACAGGCCGCTGGTGCGCGAGTGCATCTCGGCACCGCCGAGGGTCTCCTCGTCGACGATCTCGTCGATCGCCATCTTCACCAACGGCGGCCCGCCGAGGTAGGCGGTGCCGGCCTCGGCGACGAAGATCGTGTAGTCGCTCATCCCCGGCACGTAGGCGCCGCCGGCCGTGTTCGGCCCGAACACGGCGGTGATGGTGGGGATGCCGAGCTTGGAGAGCTGGGTGAGGTTCTTGAAGCTCGCGCCTCCCTGGATGAAGAGGTCGGCCTGCCGTGGGAGGTCGGCGCCCGCGGACTCGTTGAGGTTGATCAGCGGCAGCCGGTTCTCGCGGGCGATGTCCTGGAAGCGCTGGCTCTTCTTCCACGTCGTGGGGTTCGCCGCGCCGCCCTTGACGCTCATGTCGGTCCCGGTGATCGCGCACTCGACGCCCTCGACGACCCCGATGCCCTGGACGACGCCGACGCCGACGGGGTCCTCGGTGCCCCACGCCGCCAGCGCCGACAGCTCGAGGAACGCGGTGTCGGGATCGACGAGCGCCTCGACGCGATCGCGCACGAGCATCTTGCCGCGCGCGCGGTGCCGGTCGACGTAGCGCTCACCGCCGATGCCGGGGACCGTCTCCATGAGCGCGGCGACCTCGTCCCACATCTCCTGCATCGCGGCGAGGTTCGACCGGTACTCCTCCGAGCGCGTGTCAAGCTTCGAGCGCAGCGGGGTGCCGATCGTCATCGCCGGTCGTCCTCGCGCCACGTCGCAGGGCACGGCCTCGGGTCGTTCGGCCTGGGGTGGCTCATGGCGGCGACGGTAGTTCCGCCCCACCGTCGCGCTACGGGTCAGACCCGAAACGCGACGTGCCGTACGCTCCACGCGATGGCGACGACCTCCTCCCCCACCGCTGCGTCCGTGCGCGACGACCTGATCGCCGAGCAGGAGGCGCTGGATCCCATCGTGGCGGACCTCGACTCCGCCGGCTGGGGGGCGAGCACGCCCAGCGAGCGCTGGACGGTCGCCGATCAGATCGGGCACCTCGCGTTCTTCGACCGGACGGCGGCGTGGGCGATCACCGACGAGGAGCGCTTCCGCTCCTCGATGGCCGAGCTGACCTCCGGGCTCGACCCCTCCGCCGGCGTGGACGAGATGGACCGCCTGACGCTCGGGGAGTACCGCGCGATGAGCCCCGACGAGCTGCTCGAGGCGTGGCGCGCCAACCGCCGCGACCTCGCCGACGCGGCCGCGGGCCTCGCCGACGACGACCGGGTCGTGTGGTACGGCCCGTCGATGGGCGCGAAGTCGTTCCTCACCGCCCGCCTGATGGAGTGCTGGGCGCACGGCCAGCACGTCGTCGACGCGCTCGGCGTGGAGCGCGACGCCACCGACCGCCTCGCCCACATCGTGCGCCTCGGGGTCAACACCCGCGGCTGGACCTACGTCAACCGGGGCCTCGACGCCCCCGAGACGCCGGTGCGCCTCGAGCTCGACGCCCCCTCCGGGGGCACCTGGACGTACGGGCCCGACGACGCCGAGCAGTCGGTGCGCGGGCCGGCGGAGGACTTCTGCCTCGTCGTCACCCAGTGCCGCCACGTCGACGCGACCGACCTCGTCGTCGAGGGCGACGCCGCGCGCGACTGGATGTCCAAGGCCCAGGCGTTCGCCGGCGCCGCCACCTCCGGCCCGCCGGCGTGAGCCGCGACCCGCGACCCTCGACCCTCGACCCGTCCGGCGCCCGACACCGGGCGGTCCGCGGACGGCGCTGGCGCGGCGGCGGGGCGCTCCGCTCCCGAGTCGTGCGGGGGAGCGTCGTAGGTTCTCCGAGATGAGCTCCGAGGTCCGACCGTTCACCATCGACGTCGCCGACGAGGTCCTGGACGACCTGCGCTCGCGCCTCGCGAACACGCGCTGGCCGGAGAGCGAACCGGTCGACGACTGGAGCCAGGGCACCCCGCTCGCCTACGTGCAGGACCTCTGCGCGCACTGGGCGGACGGCTACGACTGGCGCGATCGTGAGGCGAGGCTCAACCGCTTCGACCAGTTCACCACCGAGATCGACGGGCTCGAGCTGCACTTCGTCCACCAGCGCTCCCCCCACGAGGGCGCGATGCCCCTCCTGCTCACCCACGGGTGGCCGGGCTCGATCGTCGAGTTCCACAAGGTCATCGAGCCGCTCGTCGACCCCACCGCGCACGGTGGCGACGCGGGCGACGCGTTCCACGTCGTGGCCCCGTCGCTGCCGGGCTACGGGTTCTCCGCCAAGCCCGCCGAGACCGGGTGGGGCGTCGAGCGGATCGCCGCGGCGTTCGCCGAGCTGATGGCCCGCCTCGGCCACGACCGCTACATCGCCCAGGGAGGCGACTGGGGCTCGGCGGTGACGAGCGTCATCGGCGCCCACGATCCCGACCACTGCGCCGGCATCCACCTGACGTTGGCGATGGGCGCCCGGCCCGACCTCGACGGCGAGCCCACGGCTCAGGAGGAGCGCGTCCTCGAGAAGATGAAGTACTACGCGGACTGGGACTCGGGGTACTCGAAGGAGCAGTCGACCCGCCCGCAGACGGTCGGGTACGGCCTCGTCGACTCCCCCGCCGCGCAGGCGGCGTGGATCGTCGAGAAGTTCTGGGCGTGGACCGACAACGACGGCCACCCCGAGGACGTGCTGACCCGCGACGAGCTGCTCGACAACATCATGCTGTACTGGATCAACGGCAACGGGGCGTCCTCCGCCCGGCTCTACTGGGAGAGCTTCTCCGAGCGTCGCGAGCTCGACATCGGCGTGCCCACGGGGTTCGCGTCGTTCGCCGAGGAGATCGTGCCGCCGGTGCGGTCGTGGGTCGAGCCGGTCTACCCGAACCTCGTCCACTGGGCCGAGCACGACCGGGGCGGCCACTTCGCGGCGTTCGAGGTGCCCGAGACCTTCGTGTCCGAGGTGCGCACCTTCGTCCGCCCTCTGCGCTGAGGCCCGGTCCCCCGGCGTCCCTCCATCCCGGCCCGGCCATCGCTCGGATCCGGCTCCGGTCCGCGCTCGGTCGCGCCCGGTGTGACGTCGGGAACGCGTCCTCGATCGACCCGAACGGCTCCCGGGCGCGCCGGTAGGGTCGCCGCTCACCCCATGACCCCCCGCCAGACACCGATGACCGCTCCGATGGAGCCGCCGGCGCACGGATTGCGGCCCGGCACGGCCCGGGCGGCGATGTCGTACCCGAAGTTCCGCCTCGTGTTCATCGGGCTCGCCCTGTCCCAGATCGGGACGTGGATGCAGAACGTCACCCTCCCGGCCTACATCCAGGACCGGACCGGACGTCCCGCCCTGGTCGGCGTCGCGATCGCCGTCCAGCTCGGCCCGCTGCTGCTGTTCTCGATCCCGGCCGGCGCGCTCGCCGACAAGGTGTCCAAGCAACGCCTCATGCTCGCGATGCAGTCGGCCTCGGCGGTGCTCACCCTGGGGACCGCGTACCTCGTCGCGACCGAGGCGAACGTGTGGTGGATCTTCGCGGTGCAGGCCGGGATCGGCACCGCGAACGCGCTCAACGCGCCCGCCTTCCAGGCCTCCATGCCGCTGCTCGTCCACCGCTCCGACCTGCCGGGGGCGATCAGCCTGAACTCGGCGATGATCAACGGGACGCGCGTGATGGGCCCCGTCGGAGCCGCCGTGCTCGGCGCGGCCGGGCTGTCGATCGCGGGGATCTTCGTGATCAACTCGATCTCCTACGTCGCGTTCATCGTCGCGCTGGTCCTCGTCAGCATGCCCGACGTCAAGGCCGACACCCTCGTGCGCGGCTGGCGCCAGCTCGGCGTCGGGCTGCAGATCGCTCGTGGCCGGCTGGTGCTGTCGCGCCTGCTGGTGGGGATGTTCTCGTTCTCGGCGATCAGCCTCATCTACGTCGGCCTGTTCCCGTCCGTCGCGGAGCTGAACTTCGGCATCGCCGCCGACTCCAGCGCCTACCGCTGGCTGTACGCCACCTGGGGCCTCGGCGCGTTCTTCGGCGCGATCTCGGTCGGCACGTTCCTGTCGCGGTTCCACCGCCGGGTGCTGATCGTGCGCGGCCTCACCGGGTACGCGGTCGCGCTCGCCGTGTTCTCCCAGCTGCGCGACGACGTCAGCCCGTTCGCGGTCGGGTTCGTCCTCGGCTTCTGCTACTTCATGACGGCGACGGCGATCACCACCTCGCTGCAGCTCAACCTGCGCGACGGCGAGCGCGCCTCGGTGATGCCGCTGTGGTTCATGGTGTTCGGCGGGACGGTCCCGATCGGCAACCTGATCGGCGGGGTCCTGTTCGAGATCGTCGGTCCGCGCACGGTGCTGGGCGTCGGAGCGGCGTGGGCCCTGTTCCTCGCCTGGTGGCTGGACCTGCGTCGCCAGCCCCCGTCGGCGTTCCTCAGCGAGGCCGACGGCGGCGAGACCCCGCCCGATCTCGTCCCCCGCAGGGCCTGACCCGCCGGAGACCGGTCCGCACGACCGCCACCCGTCCGCTCACGCCGAGCGGGGTCAGGTGACGCCGTCGACCAGCGCGCGCACGACCCGCTCGAGGCCCGCCGCGCGACTCGCCTTGACGAGGACGACGTCGCCCTCGCCGAGCCCGCCGAGCGCTGCGACGGGATCGTCGCTCGGCCGCACACCGTAGAGGTCGGTCCCGACCGCGAGCACCTCGACCCCGAGCGCCTCGGCGCGACGGGCGACGTCGCGGTGCCCGGCACCGGGATCGTCGAGCTCGCCCATCTCGCCGAGCACCGCGACGTGGCGTCGCGCGCGCATCGCGACGAGCGCGTCGAGGGCGGCGGCCATTGACGTGGGGTTCGCGTTGTAGGCGTCGTCGACCACGACGGCGCCCGAGTCGAGCTCGACGATCTGCATCCGCATCGGCGACAGGGACGCGTGAGCGAGCCCACCCGACGCCGCCGTGAGGTCGATGCCCAGGGTGCCCGCGACGGCGATCGCGGCGGCGGCGTTGAGGGCCATGTGCGCCCCGCTCACCACGAGGGCGACCTCCGCCGCGCCCCACGGCGTCTCGACACCGAAGCGCGCCCGGGCGAGGTCGTCGAGCTCGAGATCGACGATGCGCACGTCGCCGTGGTGGCCGAAGGTGACGACGTCGGCGTCGGTGGCCGACGCCATGGCCGCGACTCGGTCGTCGTCGGCGTTGAGCACCGCGGTGCCCGTCCGCGGCAGCGCCTCGACGAGCTCGCGCTTGGCGCGCGCCACGCCCTCGATCCCACCGACGCGCTCGGTGTGGGAGTGGCCCACCGTGGTCACCACCCCGATGGTCGGGCGCGCGACCTCGCACAGGCGGGCGATCTCGCCGAAGCCGCGCATCCCCATCTCGACGACGAGCACCTCGGCGTCGGAGGGAGCGTCGAGCACCGTGATCGGGAGCCCCTGCTCGTTGTTGAAGCTGCGCTCGTTCGCCGCCGTCCGCCGCGACGAGGCGCACGCCGCTGCGACGAGGTCCTTGGTCGACGTCTTGCCGACGCTCCCGGTGACGCCGACGACCTCGGCGCTCGAGCGGCCGCGAGCGAACCCGGCGAGGTCCATCAGGGCCCGCGCGGTGTCGGCGACCTCGATCGCGGTCCGCTCCCCGTGCTCGCTGCCCGAGCGGCTGGTCATGTGGGCGACCGCGCCGGCGTCGAGGGCGGAGTCGATGAAGTCGTGGCCGTCGCGCTCGGCGACGATCGGGACGAACAGCTGGCCGGGACGGACCGAGCGGGAGTCGAACGAGGCGCCGTCGAAGGCGACGTCGTCGCCGACCAGGCGCCCGCCGATCCCGGCCGCCGCCTCGGATGCCCTCATCCTCATGGACGCGAACGGTACCGTCGGGTGATGGTCCGCACCGTGATCATCGACGACGTGATGGTGACCCCAGGAGCCAGGACATGACCGACCGACCCGACCCGGACGACGCCACCACCTCGTCGGAGGCGGCGCCTGCCGCACGCGTTCGCGCCGCGACCGACGAGCGGATCGATCTGATCGTGCTGTTCGGGGGGGAGTCGGCGGAGCACGACGTGTCGTGCACCACCGCCTCCCACGTGCTCGCCGCCGCCGATCCCGGGCGCTACCGGATCACCCCGGTCGGCATCTCGACCGACGGGCGGTGGTCGATCGCCACCGCGGCCGCGGACGCGCTCGAGTCGGGAGCGGGTGCGCTCCCGGGCCGGCTCGACCCGTCCGGGACCGCGGTCTCGCCGAACGCCCTGCTGTCGGCGGCGGCGCGCGAGCCGTCGACGACCGTGGTGATGCCCCTGCTCCACGGCCCCCTCGGGGAGGACGGGACGGTGCAGGGCCTGCTCGAGCTCGCCGACATGGCCTACGTCGGGTCCGGGGTGCTCGCCTCGGCGGTGGCGATGGACAAGGCGATGGCCAAGCAGGTGCTGACGGCCGCGGGGATCCCCCAGGCACGGCACCTGTCCGTCCGCGAGCACGAGGTGAGCCCGGGGCTGGCCGACGAGGTGCTCGCCGCGCTCGGGTCGCCCGTCTTCGTCAAACCGGCGAACATGGGCTCCTCGGTCGGCGTGTCCAAGGCGACCACCGCCGACGAGGTGCGCGACGCGGTGGCGCTCGCGCTGACCTACGACGAGACGGTGGTCGTCGAGGAGGCCATCGTCGGTCGCGAGATCGAGGTCGCGGTGCTCGGCGATCTCGACCCGGTCGCGGCGACCCCGGGCGAGATCGTGCCCGGCGACGACTTCTACAGCTACGACGACAAGTACGTCTCCGACCGGTCGTTCGCCCGCATCCCCGCCCCGATCGGCGACGCCGCCCTCGACGAGGCGCGCCGCCTGGCCGTCGAGACGTTCCGTGCGCTGCGCTGCTCCGGGCTGGCGCGCGTCGACTTCTTCTGGGAGGACCCCGACGCGGGAGGGCGCGGCCTGCTGTGCAACGAGGTCAACACGATGCCCGGGTTCACCCCGATCTCGATGTTCCCCAAGATGTGGATCGCCGACGGGGTGCCCTACGGCGAGATCATCGACCGACTGGTCGGGTTCGCGCTCGAGCGCCACGGCCGCCGCCGACGCAACACCAAGCGCTGAGCACGGTCGCGCACCCGACGATACCGTTCGCCCCCCGACCGAGCGGGGAGCACCCATGACGACGAACGAGCACGCCGGCGATCCGATGGCCGCCGACCACCACATCGAGCCCGACGCCAGCGGCGGCGCGGCTCGCGGTCCGAGCGCCGACCCGCCGGGCGCCACCGACCTCGGGTCCTGGTTCGACGAGGGGGACGCCGCGGCCTCGCAGACGCCGGAGCTCGCCGACGACGCGCACGACATCGGTGCCCGGATCGCATCGGCGCGCACCACGATCGGCCTCTCCGTCGGCGACGTCGCCGACCGCCTCGGGGTGCGCACCTCCACCGTCGAGAAGTGGGAGCAGGGGGGGACCTCGCCACGCGGTCACCACGTCAGCAAGATCGCCGGGATGCTGGGCGTCTCGGTGTCGTGGATCCTCATCGGCCGTGGCGTCCCCCCGACGTCGAGCGACCCCGCCCTCGCCGAGGTGCGCGCCGATCTCGCGGACGCCCGCGCCCGGCTCGACGACCTCGCGAACAGCCTGGCGGTCCTCGACCAGAAGCTCAGCGCCGTCGATCGGCGCTGAGCTCGCCACCCCGGCCGGGCGCCTCGCGCTCGGTGATCGCCGGTCCCCTTCCTGCGCGCGGCTCCGGCGTCAGGGCGCCAGAGCCGCGCGCAGGAAGGCGCGCAGCTCGTCGCGCAGCCGTCGCAACCCGGCGGCGTCCGCGCTCCACGCCACCGCGCGCAGCGCATCCGGCTCCGTCGCGATGCCGGTGACCGTCGCGTAGGCGAGCGCCGCGACCAGGCCGGGATCCCCGCTCCGCAGTCGGCCGGCGGACATCTCGTCGCGGAGGTAGCCGACCGCCCGGTCCACGAGGGGACCGATGCGCTCCAGCAACCGGTCGGCCTGGGCGCGATCGAGCCGGCTGACCTCGCGCACGAGTCCGAGCAGGGCGGGACGGCGCACCGCGGGTCGGAACGCGGCGCGCACGATCGCATCGACCCGCTCGAGGGGATCGTCGGGGGCGGCGCGCACGGCGGCGTCGATCACCGCGAACAGCTCGGCGGCGACCATGTCGAGCACGGCGTCGACGAGGACGTCCTTCGATGCGAACCAGTAGAGGACGGTCTGCTTGCGGACGCCGACCACGCCGGCGATCTCGTCGAGCGACACCGAGTCGACGCCGCGCCGTCCGAACAGGTCGACGGCGACGGTGAGGATCCGGTCGCGGGTCGGCGCGACCGAGGTCATCGCCGACCCCCGCCGCCGGCAGCGCCGCCGCCGGGTCCGTCCGCCTCCCGGTCCCGGGGCACCCCCGGCGTCGACGCGGGAGTGGGACGGTCGGGTGAGCGGGGCACGGGTGGCGAGGGGCGGTCGACTCGTCCCGGATCGGGTGCCTTGCCCGGGGGTTCTCCGTGTCGTCGTCCCATCTCGTGCACCGCACCTGTCCCACCGGTCGAACGCGCGCTCGGTCACGGTAGTCGCCCCGAGATCGCCGGATCCGACCCCACGCCGATCGACGACCCGGCCAGGTCGTCCCCGACCTCACGGCGGGCGCCCGTCTCCCGGCCGTCGCGCCGCCGGGCCGGTCCGGCCGCGTGCACCTCTCTACCGATTGGTAGAGCATCGTGCTAGAACGGACGACCGTGGATGCCGTCCCCATCGCCGACGCGCTCGCGCACCGGCGCATCGCGATCACCGGCGCCACCGGGTTCGTGGGCACGGCGCTCGTCGAGCGGCTGCTGCGCTGCGTCCCCGACTGCGAGCTGATCCTGCTCGTGCGCGACGGGCAGCGCACCCCCGCCGCCCGGCGCACCCAGCGCGAGATCCTCAAGAACGACGCCTTCGACCGGTTGCGCGCCACCCACGGCGACGACTTCGACGACGCCGTCGGCGGCCGCATCACCACGATCGCCGGAGACGTCACGGTCGACGGCCTCGGGCTCGGCGCCGCCGACCGGGCGGCGTTCGGGACGGCGGACGTGATCATCCACTCGGCGGCGGCCGTGTCGTTCGACAGCCCCCTCGACTCCGCGGTGCAGATCAACCTGCTCGGGCCGACGCGGATCGCGGACCTGTGCAACGAGATGGCGATCACCCCGCACCTCGTCGCCGTGTCGACCTGCTACGTGGCGGGCAACCGCCGGGGGCGTGCCCCCGAGGCGCTGGTCAGCGCCGGACCGTTCGACGTCGGCATCGACTGGCGCAGCGAGGTGCGCGCGACCGAGCGGGTGCGCTCGGACCTCGACGCCGAGAGCCGCGCCCCGGAGCGCCTGCGCGGCTTCCGTGCCGCAGCTCGAGCGGAGATCGGCGCGGCGGGGGCCCCGGCCCTCGCGTCGAAGACCGAGGACCTGCGTCGGTCGTGGGTCACCGACGAGCTCGTGACGGCCGGTCGCGCCCGCGCCGCGAGCGTCGGCTGGCCCGACGCCTACGCGTTCACCAAGGCGCTCGGCGAGCAGGCGCTCACCGACGTCAAGGGCGACGTCCCCGTGTCGATCGTGCGACCGTCGATCATCGAGTCCGCCCTCGCCGAGCCCGAGCCGGGGTGGATCCGCGGCTTCCGGATGGCCGAGCCGGTGATCATCTCCTTCGCGAAGGGCCTGCTGAAGGAGTTCCCCGGGGTACCGGAGGGGACCGTCGACGTGATCCCGGTCGACCTCGTCGTCGCCGCGCTGATCGCCGTCGCCGCCCAGGGTCCCGACCGGGCGCCCGCGATCACCCAGGTCGCGTCGGGCGACGTCAACCCGCTCGAGTACCGCACGCTCGTCGACAACGTCACCGGCTGGTTCACCCGCAACCCGCTCTACGACCCGAAGGGCCAGCCGATCCTCGTGCCCGAGTGGCGCTTCCCCGGTCGCGGCCGCGTCCAGAAGCAGCTCGACCAGGCCAAGAAGGTGCTCGAGACGTCGGAGCGGGTCCTGCAGGCCCTCCCCCTCCGCGGCCGCCAGGCCGAGTTCACCGCCCAGCTCGAGGAGAAGCGGCTCGAGGTCGAGCGCGCGCTCGACTACGTCGAGCTCTACGGGCTGTACACCGAGTGCGAGGCGATCTACCAGGTCGACAACCTGCTCTCGATCCACGACTCGATGACGGCCGACGACCGGCGGACGTTCAACATCGATCCGCGCACCATCGACTGGATCGAGTACGTCAACGAGATCCACCTCCCGTCGATCGTCCAGCACGCACGGGTGAAGACGACCCCGGGTCCGTCGCGGTCGACCGACCGGATGGAGCGCATGCGCCGACAGGTCCTCGACCCGAAGCGCCACGTCGCCGCGTTCGATCTCGAGAACACGTTGATCGCGTCGAACGTCGTCGAGAGCTTCTCGTGGCTCGCGACGCGCCGCCTCGACACCGCCGAACGGGCGCGGTACGTGCTGCGCACGCTCGCCGAGGCGCCGGGCCTGCTGCGCCTCGACCGCCAGGACCGCACCGACTTCCTGCGCCACTTCTACCGCCGCTACGAGAACGCGCCGGTCGAGCAGATCGAGCACGACGCACGCGAGATGCTCAGCCAGCTGATCATGACCAAGGCGTTCCCGGAGGGGCTCCGGCGGGTGCGACGCCACCGCGAGCTCGGCCACCGCACGGTGCTGATCACCGGGGCGCTCGACTTCGCCGTCGCCGGCCTCGCCCCGCTGTTCGACGAGATCGTCGCCGCCGAGATGACCGTACGGCCCGACGGGACGCTGTCGGGGGAGATGAGCACCGTGCCGCCGACCGGGGAGGCCCGGGCCCAGATCCTCGCCGACTGGTGCGAGGCGGAGGGGTTCGACATCTCGAACTCGGTCGCCTACGCCGACTCGTCGTCCGACCTCCCGCTGTTCGACGCCGTCGGGTTCCCCGTGGCGGTCAACCCCGAGACCCGCCTGTCGGCGATCGCACGCAAGCGCGGGTGGCTCGTCGAGAACTGGGAGAAGGCCGCCGGCGGTCCCCGGCCGCTGCTCCCCATCGGCGAGCTGATGGGCGAGCGCGAGCGCCGACGGAGGTTCGCGTGACGTCGCCCGGGCCCGCACGGCGCACCACGAGGCGCCCGGCACCGAGGGCGACGCGAGGTGGCCCGCGATGAGGGCGCTGCAGGTGCGACGCTCGGTCGGTCGCTTCGGCGCCGCCCGGATCGTCGGCGCCGTCTCCCCGGCGGGAGCGACGCGCGTCGGGCCGCTCGAGCACCGCACGATCGACGACCCCGAGCGGCCCGGCGACGAGTGGCACCGGGTGACCACGCGCCTGTCGGGGATCTGCGGGTCCGACCTGTCGATGGTCGGCGGGCACGCGTCGACCTACTTCGAGGACTGGGTGAGCTTCCCGTTCGTCCCGGGCCACGAGGTCGTCGGTGACCTCGACGACGGCACCCGCGTGGTGCTCGAGCCGGTCCTCGGGCACGCCGCGCGGGGGGTCGCGCTCCCCTTCGAGGGAGCCCGCCCCGCCGACGGCGACGACCACGCCCACCTCGCGATCACCTCCCCCGACGGGATCGAGCCGGCGATCCAGACAGGGTTCTGCTGCTCGACGGGGGGAGGCTGGGCGCCCTGGTTCTGGGCCCACGAGTCGCAGCTCCACCGCCTCGATGCCACGGTCGAGGACTTCCCCGACGAGCGGGCCGTGCTGATCGAGCCCTTCGCCGGCGGCATCCACGCCGCCCTCCTCGCCGCCGGGAGCGCGACCGGCCCGTCCACGCCGGTCGTCGCCGTGATCGGAGCGGGGACGATGGGGCTCGCCGCGATCGCCGGGTTGCGGCGCCACGCCCCGGGCACCCGGATCGTGGTGGGCGCCCGCTACGCCCACCAGCGCGCCCTCGCCCTGTCGATGGGGGCGGACGTCGCCGTGGCGGACGCCGAGATCGACCGCGCCGTGCGGCGCGAGGTCGGGTGCCACATGATCGGCGGGGGACGCAGCGGCGCGCTGACGAGCGGAGCCCACGCGACGATCGACGCCGTCGGGTCCGGTGCGTCGATCGCCACCGGGCTGCGCATCACCCGTCCGGGCGGACGACTCGTCCTGCTCGGGATGCCCTCCGAGGTGACGATCGATCTCACCGGGCTGTGGCACCGCGAGATCGAGCTCAAGGGCGCCTACACGTACGGCACCGAGACCCTCGCCGACGGGAGCGTGACCGACACGTTCACGCTCGCGACGCAGACCGTCGAGGCCGTCGGCGCCGAGCGCCTGGTGTCGGCGGTCTACCCGCTCGCCGATCACGCCGACGCCATCGCCCACGCCGCGAACGCCGGTCGCCGCGGCGCCGTGAAGATCGCCTTCGACCCCCGGACCGCCCCGTGACGACACCGCCGACGACGACACGCACGACCACCCCACCTCGGACGACCACACGTCGCGCCGCGGGCCGGACCCGACCCGCGACGCGCGGGCAGGAGAACTGATGCCACGACCAGGATTCGTCCTCGACGTCGATCGCTCGACACCCCCCACCCTGTTCTGGCGCGGCGAGGGGTTCAGCCTCGAGCGGCTGCCGGCCGACCGGAGCCGCATCGTCTACCCGCCCGAGCCGCTCCCCGGCATCGACGACCTCGACGGCCACATCCGCCGGGCGCTGCTCGATCCGATCGACTCCGAACCGCTCCCCGAGCTGCTCCGACCCGACATGAAGCTGACGATCTGCTTCGACGACGCGTCGCTGTCGCTGCCCAAGATGCAGCGACCCGACAACCGCCAGCGCATCGTCGAGGCCGTGCTCGACATGGCCGCCGAAGCCGGGGTCGACGACGTCCACATCATCGCCGCGCTCGGGCTGCACCGCCGGATGCACGACTACGAGCTGCGCCACGTCCTCGGCGACCGCGTCGTCGACGCGTTCGCACCCCAGGGCGCGCTGTACCAGCACGACGCCGAGGACCCCGACAACCTCACCGTCATCGGCCACACCGACGAGGGTGAGATCCTCGAGATCAACAAGCGGGCGGCGGAGTCCGACCTGGTCGTCTACGCGAACGTCAACCAGGTCGCGATGGACGGAGGGTGGAAGTCGCTCACCACGGGCCTCGCGAGCTACCGCTGCCTGGCCGAGCACCACAACCCGAGCTCGTTGCAGAACACGCGCAGCCTGATGGACCGCCACCACTCGGCGCTGCACCACTCGATCTGGCGGATGGGAGCTCTGCTGCGCGACCAGGGCCCCCGCGTCTTCCAGGTCGAGACGACGATCAACACCGAGGCCTTCCCGTCCCCGTTCGACTTCCTCGCGAAGCGCGAGTGGGAGTGGTCGGCCAAGGACCGGGCGCTCTACCTCGCCACGTCGAAGACGCTCGACCGGATGCCGAACCGGACGAAGCGCAAGATCTTCCACGGCATCGAGGCGCCCTACCGCACGACGAGCGTGCAGGCCGGGTTCACCGAGTCCGTCCACGAGCGGACCCTGGAGAACGTCTACGCCCAGCACCTCGTCGAGGTCGACGGCCAGACCGACATCCTCACGATGGGCATCCCGTTCATCAGCCCGTACAACCCCGAGTCGGTGATGAACCCGATCCTCGTGATGTGCATGGGGCTCGGGTACCTGTTCAACATGTACCGCGGCAAGCCGCTGGTGCGCGAGGGCGGGGTCGTGATCATGACGCACCCGACCTACGAGGAGTTCCACCCGGTGCACCACCCGAGCTACATCGACTTCTTCGACGAGGTGCTCGCGGACACCACCGACCCCGCCGAGATGTCGACGCGGTGGGAGAAGAAGTACGCCGAGGACGAGTGGTACCGACACCTGTACCGGACCAGCTACGCCTACCACGGCGTGCACCCGTTCTACGCCTGGTACTGGGGCGCCCACGGCCAGCAGCACGCCGGCAAGGTCATCATCGTCGGCGGCTACGCCTCGGCGGTCCGCAAGCTCGGCTTCACCCCGGCCTCCACGATGAACGACGCGCTCGAGATCGCCTCCGACACCGTCGGGCGCTCGCCGACCGTCACCCACCTCCACGTCCCCGGCGTCCTCGTCGCCGACGTCACCTGAGGCGACCGTGTCGGCACGCACCTCCCGCACGACGATCCGCCGGGCCCAGCGGCCCGCGGGATCCGGCGCGGCGATCCGCTCGGCGCAGCGCGCCGCCGGGGCCGCCGAGGGCCTCGTGCGCTCGGCCGTCCGCCCCCTGGCCCGCCACGGCTTCCCGTACCGGCCGCCCACCGTGCCACGCTCGGTCGTCGTCCCGCGCCGCCCGAACCGACTCGGAGACGCCTACGACACCGAGTGGGCCCGCCGGCCCCTCGCGCGCGCCGTGCGCGCCGCCATCGTCGACGGGCCGATGCGCGCCGCGGTCCGGGTGGTCGCCAGCCCGACGGTCCACGGCGGCGACCGCCTCGCCGACCTCCTGCGCCGAGACGACGTGCCGCCGGTGATCTTCGCACCGAACCACCACAGCCACATCGACACCGGGGTGATGATCCGATCGATCCCGGCCGCGTGGCGGGGCGAGCTCGTCGTCGCCGCGGCCGCCGACTACTTCTTCGACGCGACCTGGAAGGCCGCGCTGTCGGCCCTGGCCCTGAACGCCATCCCGATCGACCGCGACGCGGCGAGCCGCGCCACCTTCGATCGCCTGCGCGACATGATCACGGACGGCGCGAGCCTGATCATCTACCCCGAGGGCGGCCGCTCCCCGGACGGGTGGGGGCAGGACTTCAAGGGGGGCGCGGCCTACCTCTCGGCGCGCACCGGCGCACCCGTGATCCCGGTGTTCATCGACGGCACGGGCGAGATCTTCGGCAAGGGCGCGTCGAAGCTGTCACCGGGGCGCACCAGCGTGCGCTTCGGCACGCCGCTCACCGCCGACGACGGCGAGAGCACCCGGCGGTTCAACGAGCGCATCGAGTCCGCGGTGACGCGCCTCGGCGACGAGACCCTGACCGACTTCTGGACCGCGTCGCGGCGAGCCGCTCGCGGGACGAGCCCCCGGCTGTCGGGATCGGTCGACGGGGGCTGGCGGCGGCAGTGGTCGCTCGGCGAGAAGCGCCGCCTCAGCACCGCCGGGATCCGGCGCCGGCGCGCCCGCCGGTGGCCCGACCTCGGGTGACGACGCCGCGACGCCGCGACGCCGTGACGCCGGCGCACCGGGTCCACTCCGAGCGCACGGCCGGGGCGTCGCGGCGGTCCGGGGACCCATCGGCCAGAATGGCACCGATGACCTGCCCGAACCGCCGCCGAGCGGCCCTGCTCGCGCTCGCCGTCGCCGCCGCCGGGTGCACCTCCAGCGAGGCGGTCCCCCCGGCCGATCCCGGGACGGTCCCGGTCCCCGGCGCGACCGAGCCGGGGTCCGCGGCGGCGCCCGTCGGGTCGGAGCCGTTCGTCGAGGCGACGGCCCCCGGCGGCTCGACCGCGCCGGACCCCACGACGGATCCGGCCGGGACGAGCTCCCCGGAGTCGTCGACGAGCGCGTCGAGCACGACGACCACCCTGCCTCCCCCCTCCGGCGAGCCGACCGACCGCTCCACCCCCCTGTTCGCCGGCGGCGACCCCGACGGTTGGCTGCCCGTCGGGCGCTGGACCGGCACCGACTGGGAGAGCGCGGGCGCCGACGGGGACGCACCCACCGACGTCCCGCGCTCCGGCACCGAGATGAGCGTCCTCGAGGCCGACCTCGACCCGATCGCGGGGATCAGCGGCTCGAGCGTCGAGGCGTGCTCCGACGGTCGGGTCGGTCCGTCCATCTCGCCCAACGCGCGCGCCCCGGAGGAACCCGGCTTCGGGTTCCGCTCGATCGCCCTCCCCGCCGACTGGGATCCGCGCCCGCGCCCCGTCGCCTCGGTGGACGCGGTCATCGAGAGCTACGTCACGGCCGGGCGCGAGGCGTTCGACGGGACCGACGTCGACGTCGCCGCCGGCACGATCGACCAGATCGTCGTCTCCGACCTCGACGGCGACGGGGACACCGAGTCGCTCGTCGCGTTCGGCGGCAGCGGGTACTCCAGCCTGCTGCTGATCGACGCCGACAGCGGCGACGTGATCGAGGTCGGCCTCGACGTCGAGACCGCCGTCGAGCCGCCCGCGCCCGAAGGATCCGCTCCATCGACCGGGGACGCGACCCCGGAGCCGTCGGTCGAGCCCGCGACCTCGTATCGGGTCCTGACCGTGGCCGACCTCAACGGCGACGGCCTGATGGAGATCGTCACCCACGCCTGGGTCGCCGGCGTCGCCACCGTCGGCGTCATCACCTACGACGGCGACGGCGTCGAACGGGTCCTCGTCGCCGACTGCTGATCACCCCGCGCACGTCGCGGCGCCCGGTGTCGCGCGCGCAGCTCACCAGGTGTCGACCTGCGGTCGAACGGGGCCGTCGCCACCGCGTGCGCTGCGGTGGGTGTCGGGAGCGGCGCCGAGCAGGGTCGCCATCCAGCGGCGGGTGTCGGCGGGATCGATCACGTCGTCGATCTCGAAGTGGGAGGCGATGTTGAGCGCCTTGCCCCGCTCGTACATCCGGTCCACCATCTCCTGGAACAGCTCGGCACGCTCGTCGTCGTCCTCCACCGCCGCGAGCTCCTTGCTGTACCCGAGGCGCACCGCTCCCTCGAGGCCCATCCCGCCGAACTCCCCCGTCGGCCAGGCGAGGCACGCGAGCGGCGCCTTCGTCGAACCGCCCATCATCGCCTGGGCGCCCAGACCGTAGGCCTTGCGGGTGACCACGGTGATCGTCGGGACGGACAGGTTGGCGCCCGTCACGAACAGGCGCGAGCAGTGGCGCACGAGCGCCGTCTGCTCCACGTCGGGCCCGACCATCATCCCCGGGGTGTCGCAGAGCGTGATCAACGGGAGGCCGTGGGCGTCGCAGAGCTGCATGAACCGCGCCGCCTTGTCGGAGCCGTCGCTGTCGATCGCCCCACCCAGGTGGCGCGGGTCGTTCGCGAGGACCCCGACCGGGCGCCCCTCGAGGCGTGCGAGGCAGGTCACCATCCCGTGGCCGAAGTCGCGGCGCAGCTCGAGCACCGAGTCGACGTCGAACAACCCGTCGATCGCGTCGCGGATCGCGTAGGCGCGCAAGCGGTCGAGGGGCACCACGTCCCGCAGCGCATCGGAGTCGGGATCGGTCCACTCGCCCACCGGTCCCTGGAAGTACGCGAGGTACCGCTTGGCCACCTCGACCGCCTCTGCCTCGTCGGCGACGACGACGTCGACCACGCCGTTCGCGCGCTGGACCTCGATCGGACCGATCTCGGTCGGCTCGAACACCCCGAGTCCGCCCCCCTCGATCATCGCCGGGCCGCCCATCCCAATGTTCGAGTCCTCCGTCGCGATCACCACGTCGCAGCACCCGAGGATCGCGGCGTTGCCGGCGAAGCAGTATCCGCTCGCGATCCCGACGATCGGGACCGTCCCCGACAGCTCCGCGAACCACCAGAACGCGAGGCAGTCGAGGCCGCTCACGCCGGTCGCGTCGGTGTCACCGGGACGGCCGCCGCCCCCCTCGGTGAAGAACACCACGGGCAGGCGCATCCGGGAGGTGACGTCGATGAGGCGGTCCTTCTTCAGGTGGTTCCGGTGGCCCTGGGTGCCGGCGAGGACCGTGTAGTCGTACGACATCACGGTCGTCGCGGTGCCCTCGGAGAAGAGGTCCCCGTTGACGTGGCCGATGCCCCCGACGAGGCCGTCGGCGGGGGTGTTGTCGATCAGGTCGTCGAGCTCGCGGCGGCGGCGCTGCGCGGCGATCGCCGTCGGGCCGTACTCCACGAAGGTCCCCTCGTCGACGAGGTGGGCGAGGTTCTCGCGCGCGGTCCGCTTCGCCTTCGCCCGACGCTTGGCGACGGCCGGCTCGCGCGCCTCGTCCCCGCCGCGGGCGTGGCGCTCGAGCACCTCGGCGAGATCCGGGCGCAGCTCGCGGTCCGTGTCGCCCGCCTCCGCGGCGCCCGACGGCGCGGAGTCGCCCGACGGCGCTCGCGCGCCGGCCCTCCCCGCCTCGTCGGGGGGCGGGAGCGCGGCCGAGCCGGCACCGCGAGCCGGGGACGGGGCCGAGAGCTCGAACACCACCCCTCCCGGACGCAGGGTCGTCCCCACCGGGGCGACGACCGACGCGACGTCGCCGTCGTCGGGGGCGACGATCTCGTGGTGCATCTTCATCGACTCGATGAGCGCGAGCACCGCCCCCTGCCGCACCCGCTCGCCGACCTCGACGAACACCTCGACGATCGTTCCCTGCAGCTCGGTCGTCACGGTGATCGGGTCCGACATGCGTTCGGTCTACCACCGCCCCGCGCCGAGGTCCGAAGCAGCGCCCGGCGTCAGGTCTGGACGACGGTGGATCGCTGGAACGAGGTGATCGACACCTCACCCATCACCAGGTCCGCCGCGACCGCGGCGAAGAACGCCGGGACGATGAACCCGGGTTGCCCTGTCGTCTCCGCGACGAACATGATCGCGGCGAGGGGGACCCGGTACCCGGCGCCGAGGAAGGCGGCGATGCCGAGCAGGACGTACAGCGCCGGGTCGAGGGTGTTGAAGATCACCCCGACGGCCTGCCCGACGATCGCCCCGCCGACCACCAGCGGCACGAACAGCCCGCCGACGCCTCCCCCCGCGACCGTGGCCGCCGTGGCGCAGATCCGCAGCACGAAGACCGCCGACAGCACCCACAGCGCGCTCTCCGTGGCTCCGAGCCACCGGATCACCTCGTACCCGGTGCCCAGCGACAGGCTCTCGCCGTTCGCCGGGTCCCACCCGTCGGCGGTCACCACCCGGGTCACGAGGTGGAGGGCGCTGAGGCTGGCGCCGGCGACGGCGAGCCGGAGGGTCACCGGGCGGAGGGTGAACGCCTTCGCCATCTTGACCAGACGGGAGAACAGGCGCGCCCCGACGGCGCACCCGACCCCGATCAGCACTGCGCCGAGCAGATCGACGTAGTCGAACAGCGACGCGACGCGACGCTCGTCGGTGAACGAGAAGATCGGGCTCGTGCTGCTGAGCGCGACGAAGGTCAGGTAGCCGGTCGCGCTCGCCACGAGCGCCGGCAGCAGCATGCGTCGAGCCATCTGATCGCGGTAGGGCACCTCGAGCGCGAAGATCGCACCGGTGGCCGGCGCCTTGAAGATCGCGGCGACCCCCGCGGCGGCGCCGGCGACGAGCAGGGTGCGGTAGTCGGCGCCGCGGAACGAGGCCGGCAGCCGGCGCTGGACGAGCGCCCCGATCGCGGACCCGCCGTACATCGACGGCCCCTCGAGGCCCATCGCGCCGCCCGACCCCAGCGTGCAGACCGCGGCCGCGATGCGCCCGGTGAACGCCCGCCACCGCAGCGGGTACTCGCTGTCGTGGAACGCACGCAGGTACTCGTCGGAGGTGGCGGGAGTCGCGCCGTCGCCGACGCTGCGCAGGGTGAGCGCGGACAGTACCAGCCCGAGCGGCGGGACGACCAGGCCCCAGCGCCAGTCGGCGTCGAGCAGCGCGTGGAGGGCGACCTCCGCGACCACGTACTCGAAGAACCGCACGAGCAGCCCGGTCAGGGCTCCGGTGATCGCCGCGAGCAGCACGACCTCGCGTGATCGACGCACCAGGTCGCGGAACTCGTCGGTGCGGATCTCGATCGACGGGGGCCGAAGGCCGGTCAGCACCCGATCTCGCCACACGACGTCCAACTCTAGGTGCGCGCCGCGCCGGGCGCGGCGGCGGCCGAGACGGTGTCGCGTGATGTCGACGTGCCCCCTCGTCGATGGGGGGAGATCCGCTCAAGTCGGGCGAGGTGCGCGCCGATGAACCCGCTGAGCCCGTCCGGCTCCGTCACCGTGGTGGTGCCGGGACCGCACGGACCCGGCAGGGAGTTCGGCGGAACGTGGCGTCGCAACCACTCGACGTCACACTCCGTGTGGATCGACCACGAATCGTCACACGACACGACCCCTCGGCCCCACGCTGGGTGGTATGTTGACGCACGGATGGATGAGCGGGCCTGGACGGGCCCGGGGACAGGACGGGTGGAGCGGTGCAGACCACGATCGACGACGACCGACGGCCCACGGGCGGACGGTGGGCAGACGAACCGGAGATCTCCGAGCGCAACAGCCGGGTCGTGCGCCTCTTGAACGTCGACATCGACGACATCTCGATGGACGACCTGCTCGACCTGCGCCACGGCACGTTCATCACCGTGCACACCGACATGATGCGCCTGTTCCAGCGCGATGCCGAGTTCCACCGGATGCTCGACAAGTACGACCTGGTGACGTGCGACAGCCAGATCCTCGCCTTCGCCGCTCGTCTCCTCGGGACCCCGGTCCGCGAGCGGGTGTCGGGCTCGGACTACTTCCCGCGCTTCTACGAGCGCTACGCCGACGACCCGACCGTGCGGATCTTCCTCTGCGGTGCGAAGCCCGGCGTCGCCGATCGCGCTCGCGACCGGATCAACGCCAAGGTGGGCCGCGAGATCGTGGTCGGCACCGACTCGCCCGCGTTCGGGTTCGAGGACGATCCCGCCGAGGTCGACCGGGTGATCGACAAGATCAACGCGTCGGGCGCCACCGTCCTGGTCGTGGGGCTCGGGGCGCCGAAGCAGGACCGCTTCATCCACACCTACCGATCGCGGATGCCCGACGTCGAGCTGCTGATGCCGCTCGGGGGCACGATCGACTACGAGGCGGGCGAGGTCCGTCGTCCGGCGCCGTGGGTCACCGACCTCGGGCTCGAGTGGGTCGCCCGGATCCTCGGGGACCCCAAGGCGCGCTGGAAGCGCTACCTCGTCGAGCAGCCCCCCGTGCTGCTGCAGCTCGTGAAGCAGCGCTTCGGCCGCTACTCCGACCCCTGGGCGCGCTGAGCGCCCGCCTCCCGCCCGGGAGCGCCCTCGGCGTTGCGCTCGGTGCGGGTCCAGCTCGTGCTGCGTGAGCCCGTCGCCATCTGGACGACCAGCGCGAGCTTCCACGCCACCATCCTCGGCGCTCCGAGCAGCGACCGGTACACCCATCGCGGCGCGCCCGCTCGGCGCAGCCCGACCGCCACGTGGGCGACCGTGACCGCGACCGAGGCGATCGACGCCGCACGCACCGCACGTGCCGGGCGCGTGCGTGCCGGGAGGCCGGCGACGACGAGCGCTCCCTGAGCGGCGACCAGCAGCGACAGCGGCGGGAGCACCTGGTCGAGCGCCGCGTCGACCAGCGTCGAGCGACGGGGCTCGATCTCGCGGGGGCGACGTGGTCGTGGGCGCACCGCCGCACGCAGCAGGAGCGGGACGAAGGTGCGCGCCACCTGAGCTCGCCCGAGCTCCCAGCGCTGGTGCTGGGTCTCCGACGCCTCGAAGGAGGTCGGGATCTCGGCGCGCACGATCGCGTCGGGCCGGTAGCGCACGACCACCCCGTCGAGCACGAGGCGCAGCGCCACCTCAGCACGACAGGTGGGTGGCCAGCACCGCGTTCGGGACGGCGAGCACCCCGAGGGCCGAGGTGACCCCCGCGCGCACGGCCCGGCGGAGCGCACCCGCGCGGAGGCTCACACCGTGGGGCGGCGACGGAGGGTCGCGCCGGGATCAGCCGACGACATCGCCCAGCACCCCCGCGAAGTACGGGATCGTCCGCTCCAGACCCGTGCGCAGGTCGACCTCGGGCGCCCACCCGAGCTGCTCGGTCGCGATGGTGATGTCGGGTCGTCGCTGCTTCGGATCGTCGGCGGGCAGCGGCTCGAACACGATGCCGGCGTCGCTCCCGGTCAGCTCGGTGACGATCTCGGCGAGCTCGAGCATCGTGAACTCACCCGGGTTGCCGATGTTGACCGGGCCGACCACGTCGCTGTCGAGCAGCGCCAGGAACCCGCGCACCTCGTCCTCCACGTAGCAGAAGCTGCGGGTCTGGGAGCCGTCACCGTAGATCGTGAGCGGCTCGCCACGCAGACCCTGGACGATGAAGTTCGACACGACGCGCCCGTCGTCGACCTGCATCCGCGGCCCGTAGGTGTTGAAGATCCGCACGACGCGGACCGGGAGCGAGCAGGTGCGGTGGTACGCGAAGGTCAGCGCCTCGGAGAAGCGCTTCGCCTCGTCGTACATGCTGCGCTCGCCGATCGGGTTGACGTTGCCCCAGTACGACTCGGTCTGCGGGTGGACGTGCGGATCGCCGTACACCTCGCTCGTCGACGCCATGAAGAAGCGGGCGTCGGCGCCGAGGGCCAGCTCGAGCAGGTTGCGGGTGCCGGTGCTGCCCACGGCGAGCGTCTCGAGCGGCATCTGGTGGTAGTCCTTCGGCGAGGCGGGGCTCGCGAGGTTCATCACCGCGTCGATCGGGCCGTCGATCTCGAACGGTCGGGTGACGTCCTGCTCGACCAGCTCGAACCCGTCGTGGGACGACAGGTGGGCGACGTTGTCCGGGCTCCCGGTGACGAAGTCGTCGACCACGACGACCTCGTCCCCGCGCTCGAGCAGGGCGTCGGTGAGGTGCGATCCGAGGAAGCCGGCTCCGCCGGCGACGACGACGCGCATCAGCGGCGACCCACGCCGTCGTAGCGGAGACCGAGATCCTTGACCTCGGCCGGATCGAGGAGGTTGCGGGTGTCGACGATGGTCGTCCCCGCTCCGAGGGTCTCGGCGACCTTGCGCAGGTCGAGCTCGGCGAACTCGGGCCACTCGGTGAGCACGCACAGCACGTCGACGCCGTCGGCCACCTCGAGCGGGCCGGTGGCGAGCTCGATGCCCTCGAGGCGCATCGTCTGGTGCGGGTCCAGCTCGCCGCTGGTCGTGGGGTCGTAGGCCTTCACCGTGGCCCCCACCGTGCGGAGCTCCTCGATGATCGCCATCGAGGGCGACTCGCGCAGGTCGTCGGTCCCGGCCTTGAACGTCAGCCCGAGCACCCCGACGGTGACCCCGCTGAGATCCGACTGGTGGCGCCCGACGGCCTTGGCGATCTTGTCGATCATCCGGCGGCGCTGCTCGTCGTTGACCGAGATGACACCACGCATCATCGAGAAGTCGTAGCCGTGGTCCTCGGCGATCTTGACCAGCGCTCGGCTGTCCTTGGGGAAGCACGAGCCGCCCCAGCCGGGACCGGGGTTGAGGAACCGACGGCCGATGCGGGTGTCGGAGCCGATGCCCTCGACGACGGCGGCCACGTCGGCACCGACGTGCTCGCACATCGCGGCGACCGCGTTGACGAAGCTGATCTTCATCGCGAGGAAGCCGTTCGCCGCGTACTTGATCGTCTCGGCGGACGCCGGGTCGGTGATGATGACCGAGGTGTCGATCCCCGAGTAGAGGTCGGCGACGCGCTGGGCGCCGGCCAGATCGGACGAGCCGACGACGACCCGGTCGGGGTTGAGGAAGTCGTCGACCGCGGTGCCCTCGCGGAGGAACTCCGGGTTCGACACGACCGCGACGTCGTCGCGCTGGAGGACCTTCTCGACGGCGATCGTCGAGCCGACCGGGACCGTCGACTTGTTCACCACGACCGCCCCGGGCTTGAGCACCGGCCCGATCTCTCGGGCGGCCTGCTCGATGTAGCTCAGGTCCGCGCTGCCGTCCTCGCCCTGCGGGGTCGGGACGCACAGGAAGACGATGTCGGCGTCGGCGGCTGCCGCCTGCGACCCGAGCACGAAGCTCAGCCGTCCGGCACGGCGCGACTCGTTGACGACGTCCTCGAGGCCCTCCTCGACGATCGGGATCTGGCCGTCGTTGAGCAGGTCGACCTTGCGGGGGTCGATGTCACCGCACACGACGGTGTGCCCGAGGTGGGCGAAGCAGGCGCCCGTGGTCAGACCGACGTAGCCGGTCCCGACGACGCCGAGGCGTGCAGGCGTGCTCATCCGCGCCGACCCTCCGCCGCTCTCGTTGCTCGTGCAGTCGACCATGCCATGACGGACGCCCTTCCTCGTTCAGGCCCGTGAACCTCGGATCGCCGGTCCGGGACCACCCGACGGCCGTCGAATCTATCGGAGCGGGCACGGGGCACCTTGAACACGACGGGTGACCTGCGCCCCGGGAGGCGGACCGCTCCCCTCGCCGACGCCGCAGCACGACGCACCGCGCCCTCACCGGCGCGGGTGGGGGTACGCCGGCGCGAGGTGGCCGAGTGGGTACCGTCGGGAACCATGCGATCATCGACCGTCGTCGCCGACCTCGCCGTCGCCGCCCTCCGTGCTCCGGTGCGCTCGGGGCTCGACGACGCGTGCGGCGAGGTCCCCTCGCTGCTGTGCGAGCAGGTGTACGACGCGACCGGCGACACCACCCTGACCGGGCTCGCCGACTGGATCGTGGACCGTCCCCTGACGATCCTGCTGATCGTCGCCCTCGCCTGGATCGGGTTGCGCGTCGGTCGTCGCGTCCTCGAGCGCACCATCCGTCGGATCGTGCTCACCGACACCACGGCAGCGCGGCGCTCGCTGCACGCGCTGGGCATCGACCGTGCGGACTCCCTGCTGGGCATCGAGGAGGAGGAACCGGCCCTCGCCGCCCGCCGCGAGTCCCGCGCCGCGTCGATCACGGCGGTGATCACCAGCACGGTCACGGTCATCGTGTGGACGATCGCGCTGATCATGATCCTCGGCGAGCTGGGGCTCGACCTGGCGCCGATCATCGCCGGGGCGGGCATCGGCGGCGTGGCGATCGGGTTCGGGGCCCAGAGCCTGGTCAAGGACTGCATCAGCGGGCTGTTCATCCTGATGGAGGACCAGTACGGCATCGGTGACGTCGTCGACCTCGGCGAGGCGACCGGGGTCGTCGAGGAGGTCGCCCTGCGCACCACGGTGCTGCGCGGGCTCGACGGCACCGTGTGGCACGTCCCCAACGGCGAGATCCAGCGCGTCGGGAACAAGAGCCAGCACTGGTCGACCGCCGTCGTCGACGTCGACGTGGCCTACGACGCCGACCTGGCGCAGGTGCGCTCGATCATGGCCGAGACCGCGGCGCGGGTGTGCGCGGACGAGGAGTGGAGCGACGACGTGCTCGACGAACCGCAGGTCCTCGGCGTCGAGACCCTCGGTGCCGACGGGATCACCGTGCGGATGACGCTCAAGACGGCGCCCGGCCAGCAGTGGGCGATCCAAAGAGCCCTGCGCGAGGCGCTGAAGAGCTCGCTCGACTCGGCGGGGATCGAGATTCCCTTCCCCCAACGCACCCTGTGGCTGCGGAACCAGGACACGTGATGCCATGATGACCCCTGTGACGGACCGCACGGCGACGACCAGCCGACCTCCCGTGCCCCCCCGATGATCGACGCCCTGGCCCCGACCCCCGGTGGCGCCCTGCTGGTCGTGTCGGTCCTGCTCGCGGTGGTGGGGCACGTCGCGACGAGCTGGGCCGAGCGACGTGCGACGCCGGGCCGCATCGACTCGGAGGGATCGTCGGGCGAGTACCGCTCCGAATCGCCCGCCGTGGTCAACCTGCTCACCAACGACGCCACCGTGACCGCCGCCGGGATGCGCGCGACGGTGGTGGACCTCGCCGCGCGCGGGTGGCTGCGGATCCTTCCGCCGGTCACCGACGACGAGGTCAGCCGGATCCGGCCCGCGTCGGGCGGCTACGACGGCGACGCCCTGCTCCCCCACGAGCGCCTCGTCCTGCAGCACATCCTCGCCCGCTTCACCACCGACCAGGCGATCCCCGCCCGCCACCTCGCCGTCGACGTCCACGGGTCGTGGTGGAGGCGGTACCGCAACCTGGTGCGTGCCGAGGCGCGACGCGCCGGGCTGGTCTCACGCCGCTGGACGCCGGTGCTGCTCGCCGGCCCGGTCGCCGCGGCGCTGCTGGGGCTGATGGCCTGGAACGCGTCGCGCGACGACGGGACCGACGTCGCGGTGGTCGACTCCCTCGAGCGGAGGCTGATCTCGCTCGCGGTGCTCGTCGCGCTGCTCGTCCTGGTGTACCGCATCGTGCGCCACCTCGTCGCCGACGACGTGACGCACACCCCCGACGGGATCGCGGCGACGAGCCGGTGGCTGTCCGTGCGCTCGCGCCTGGTGGCCGGCGGGTTCTCGCAGATGGCGGCCAGCTCGGTCGAGGTCGGCGACCGCCGCCTCGCCTACGCCTCCGCGATGTGCCTCGCGCAGGGGGCGCGCGTCGAGCTCCCGCTCGCCCGTGAGGACCACCGCCGGGCGTGGAGCGCGGTCGGAGGTTCCCCCCGGCTCGTGCGGGTCCGCTACCCGTGGCGACCGGTGTACGGCACCAACCCGATCTCGGCCCTGGTCGGCGGGCTGCTCGCGGCGTTCCTCGGCCTGCGCGGGCGCCGCTTCTTCGCCGACGTCGCGCGCCAGGACGCCTGGGAGTCGCTGTACGATCGCTTCGCCGACCAGGACTGGCTGATCCGGGCGATCGCGACCGGCGCCGCCGCGCTGATGTTCGTGCCCATCCTGCTCGGGCTGTGGGCGGCCTTCGCCGGCGCCGCCGACATGTTCAACACTGTCGAGCGCACCGGGGTCGTCGTGCGGGCCCGCCGCCCCGCCGAGGTGACCCCCCTTCCCCGCTCCCTCGTGCGACGCCTCGAGGGCGACCGCTACAGCCTCTACGTTGCCGTCGACGACGGGTCGTCGGACACGATCACCGCCTGGCGGGCCACGGAGCGCACCGCGATGCCCCAGGGCGCGGACGCGATCGTGCGCGCCACCCCCGTGCTGGGCCACATCCGCCGGGCGTCACCGATCGGACACGTCCTGCAGGACTGAGCTCCCCGGTGCCGACGCCGTCGGCGGTCGCGTCGGCGCGGACGAGGTCGCTGACGTCGCGGCCCGATCCGCGTTGCGGCGGATCTCGTCGACGATCTCGCCCCACCGCGGCGCCGGCAGGTCGTGGCCCATGTCGGGGAACATCACCAGGCGCGAGTGCGCCACGGCGGCGGCGGTCGCGATCCCGCCGCTGGGCTTGACGAGCCGATCGAGCAACCCGTGGACCACCAGGGTCGGCACGGTCACCTCACCCAGGCCGGGCGTCCGGTCGGGGCTCGCCATGATCGCGGTCGTCTGACGTCGCGTCCCGACCGGGCGGAAGCTGCGCTCGACGTTGCGCGCCGCTCGGGCCCGGTGCTCGACGGGGTCGTAGTGCGGACCGCTCCACAGCAGGAAGCTCTGCACCGCACGGTCCGGAGCCGTCTCGGGGGTCGGCTCGCGCAGGCGCGCGAGGCGCGCCATGACCGTGCCGGCGATGCGCCCCGACCTGCCGTCGCCGGGGTGCGACATGATCGAGGTCAGCGAGCGCACCAGCTCGGGGCGGTCGATCGTCAGCTGCTGGGCGATCATCCCTCCCATCGACATCCCCACGACGTGGGCGGACCCGATCCCGAGCGCCTCGAGCAGGCCGGCGGCATCGGCGGCCATGTCGACGACCGTGTACTCCGAGCGGGGCGGGCGCTTCGCGAACGAGCCGACGACGGCACGGACCTGCTTCGGCGGCTCCCAGTCGGTCTCTGAGCTGAGCCCGATGTCGCGGTTGTCGAACACCGTCACCCGGAAGCCCGCAGCGACCAGCATCTCGACGAACCCCTCGGGCCAGTCGGTGAGCTGGCCGCCGAGGCCCATCACCAGCAGCAACGGATCGCCCGACCCGTGCTGCTCGTACTCGATGGTGATCCCGTTCGCCTCCAGCTGCGCCATCGGGCCGAGGGTAGGGCGCCGGACCCCGCGGCGGCGGTGCGACCTCGGTCTCTCTCCCGCGGGGCTCAGGCGTCGGCGAGGATCTCGGTCGCCTCGGTGCGGAGGCGCTTGTAGTCGACCTTGCCGTTCGCGGCCCGCCCGATCGTCTGGACGACCATGATCCGCTTCGGGGACTTGTACGCGGCCAGCGTCTCGCGCACGTGGGCGATCAGCGCGGCCTCGTCGACGGTGGCGCCGGGTCGTGCCTCGACCACCCCGGTGACGGCTTCGCCGAACTTCTCGTCCGGCACACCGACCACGACGGCGTCGGCCACCGACGGGTGGGTCTTGATCGCCTCCTCGACCTCCTCGGGGAAGACCTTCTCCCCGCCGGTGTTGATGCACACCGAGCCGCGCCCGAGGAGGGTGATCGTCCCGTCGGCCTCGACGGTGGCGAAGTCACCGGGGCACGAGTAGCGGCCACCGTCGATGTCGAGGAACGTCGCCGCCGACTTGTCGGGGTCCTTGTAGTAGCCGAGGGGCTGGCGACCGCCGACGGCGAGCCGACCGATCTCGCCCGACCCCGGCTCGACCGGGCGGTCCTGCTCGTCGATGACGATCGTGTGGGGGCTCAGCTCGAAGCGGGCGGTCTCGGCGGCCTGCCCGCCACCCGACACCGACATCCCCATCCCGAGCGCCTCCGAGGAGGAGAACGCGTCGAGCAGCATCATCTCCGGGTGGTGCCGCAGCAGGCCCTGCTTGGTCTCCTTGCTCCACATCACCCCCGACGACACGATGGCGACGAGGCTCGACAGGTCCCAGCGGCCGGGCTCCGCGTCGAGGGCGCGCAGGATCGGCTTGCCGAACGCGTCGCCGACGATCGCGAGGTTGGTGACCCCTTCCCGCTCGATCGTGTCGAGCAGCTCGACCGGGTCGAAGGTGCGTCCCACGAGGGTCACGACGCTGCCGCCGCCCGTGAGCGTCGACAAGCCGGGGAAGTTGCCGGTGCCGTGCATCTGCGGGCACGCGGGCAGGAACACGTTGCCGGGCTCGGCGTAGGAGGAGCGCAGGGCGTCGAGCCCGTCCTGCGCGTCGATCGGCGTTCCGAGGGTCGCGGTCAGGGTCACGACGAGGTCGTCCTGGCGCCACATCACCCCCTTGGGCATCCCGGTCGTGCCTCCGGTGTAGAGCATGTTCAGGTCGTCGCCCGAGCGTCCGCCCTCGGGGACGGCGCGCTCGCCGGAGGTGGTCGCGGCGTCCTCGTAGGGGGTCGCCCACTCGGGGCACGAGCCCTCGCCGTCGTCGACCCACAGCCACGACCGCACCTTCGGCAGCTGGTCGCGGATCGTCTCGATCGTCGGCGCGAACCCGCCGTGGAAGACGACGGCGCCGGCGTCGGCGTTGTCCCACAGGTAGAGCAGCTCGTCGGAGGTGTAGCGGTAGTTCGTGTTGACCGGGACGAGCGCGGCCTTGAACGCCGCGAACATCGACTCCACGTACTCCGGCCCGTTGTAGAGGTACTGGGCCACCGCCTGCTGGCGCTCCAGGCCGGAGTCGAGCAGGTGGCGGGCGATGCCGTCGGCGCGCGCGTCGAGCTGCGACCAGGTCCGGTGGAGGTCGCCGTGGACGAGCGCCTGCGCATCGGGCAGCTCCTCGGCGACGATCTCCCAGATGTCCGCGAAGTTCCAGTTCCCCATGCGGCTGGTGTAGCAGGAACGAGGTCGCCGATCGCCCCCGGACGCACCGGTTCGTCCGGAGCCCGCTCACCCGCCCCGGTCGCGGCGGCGTGGATCGACCCGCCAGAACCCCGCCTTCAGGTACTCGCCCTCGGCGAAGGTCACGGGGTGGTCGACGTCGTGACCGGTGCGTCGGATCTCCTCGAGCTCCGCTCCGTGCTCGGCAGCGGCCGTGGTCACGGTCTCGAAGAAGTCGCCGGTCGTGACCCGGCTCGAGCACGACGCCTGCACGAGCACGCCCCCGTCCTCGATCACCGCGATCGCGAGCTTCGTCAGCTTGGCGTACGCGGCCCGCGCCGCGCCGATCTCCGAGGCCCGCCGCGCGAACGACGGCGGGTCGACCACGACGAGGTCGAAGCGCCGGCCCGACCGACCGAGGGAGCCGAGCGCGTCGAACGCGTCCTCGGTCGCGAACGTGACCCGGCACCGAGCGACCTCGGGGACGTGGGCGTTGAGCTCGAGGTTCCGACGTGCCGCGTCGACCGTCGGCGCGGACATCTCGATCGCGTGCACCGAGTCGGCGCCTCCGGCGGCCGCGTGCACCGTGAACCCCCCGGTCGAGGCGAACACGTCGAGCACCCTGCGGCCGCCCGCGATCCTGCCCACCTGAAGCCGGTTCGCGCGCTGGTCGAGGAAGTGGCCGGTCTTCTGGCCACGGCGCACATCGGCCTCGAAGGTCAGGTCGCCCTCGCTGAACAGGACCGGACCGTCGGGCACCTCGCCGGCGACCACGTCGCCGTCGGCGAGTCCGTGGGTGTCGCGCTCGGCGAGGTTGCGCGCCAGGCGCAGCACCACGCCCGTCGACGCGGTCGTCGACACCACGGCGGCGACGATCGAGCGCAGGTGCGCGAACCAGACCTCGCTGTAGAGCTTGACCACGGCGACGTCCGCGTAGCGGTCGACGACGAGACCGGGGAGTCCGTCGCTCTCGCCGTTCACCGCCCGGTACCCGGGTCCGTGGAGGGCCCGGCCGCTGCCCACGTGGCGGTCGATCAGGATGCGCCGACGCGCGGCCGCGGCCGCGATCCGCTCGGTGAACCAGTCGCCGTCGATCGTCTCCGGATCACCGACGTGGAGCATCCGCAACCGGATCGGGGAGTTCGGGTCCCACAGACCGATCGCCGCGAACCGTCGCTTGCGGTCGAACACGACACCGAGGTCGCCGGGGGCCCCGTCGTCGTGGTTGACCGACTCGATCGAGCCGTCGTAGACCCACGGGTGGCGCGCCCGGATGCGGCGCAGCGCGTCGGGGGTCACGCGCACCGCGAGCCGGCGCTCGGACGGTGCCGGGAGGCCGTCGGGGAGGTGGATCGCCACGCTCACCGCGACGTGTCGACCGAGGCCATCGTGGCGACGATGCCGACGTCGGGGGTCACGTCGCCGGCGTGGACGTCGGCCCACCCCGTCCGCGCCGCCTCCGGGCCGACCCGGTGCTCGACGCGCAGCCAGTCGGAGCTCGCGTCGACGAAGTCCGCCAGCGCCTCGGCGCACCGCCGCGCGTACTCCTCACGCCCCCACTCGTCCTGGCGCCGGCCGACCTCGGAGGGGGCGAAGAACAGCTGGGGCTCGGGTCCCTCCATCTCGAGGTCACCGGCCGGGCGGGCGTCGTGGTGGCTGCGCCCGACGGTCATCGAGTGGGCGAGGTCGTCGCCGAACCGGCGGTGGACGGCCGCCAGCGCCTCGGCGTCGCCCGCCATGTCGATCGACACCGCTCCCCCCGGGGTCGGGATCTCCCCGATCGCGTCGTAGCCGACGACCAGGTCGTAGAACCCGAGGCCCTCGACGAACTCCCGGTTGCGGTCGGAGGTGACCCCGACGACCTCGACCCCGCCGCGCACGGCGGCCCGCTGGGCGAACCCGATCGCGGTCTTCGACGAGGCGGACAGCACGACGACGCGCTCCGCCCCGAAGTAGGTGACACCGCTGCCGGCCCCGTCGGCGAAGAACTCCTCGGCGAGGAACCCGGTCAGGAACAGTCCGCGCAGCAGGCTGTGGCGGTCCTCGCCGTCGCTCGAGCCGACCCCGTCGGCGTCGACGCCGGGGTGCATCGGGTCGGCGTCGGTGGCGACGTAGGACCGGTACACCGGTGCGTGGGCGGAGCGATGGGCACCGTCGTCGCGGAAGCCGTCGCGCGTCGCGGTGGGGGTGAACACGACGTCGCTCGCCATCGGGTACCAGCCGTAGAACCGACGGCCGAGCGCGATGTCGGGGGCGCGCGACTCGGTCACCGTCGCCCACCCCATCGCGGGGACCTGCCCCCACCCGTCGCCGTCGGGGACGGGGAAGAAGTCCCAGTAGCCGAGCGCGTCGCCGAAGACGGCGTAGGTGATGTTGTTCGCGGTGATCGCGAAGCGGTCGACGGCGAGGCGGATCTGCCCCGGCTCGAGGTCACCCACGCCGCGGACGACCTCGTCCAACCGGGTCTCGCCGATCGAGTCGCGTCGGACGAGGAGTCGGGTCGTGCGATCGGTCGGGTCGTCGGCGCTCATCGGACCAGCATGCCCGATTCGGACCCGCCCGCGATCGTCGACCACACTCCCACGATGAGCGCCGACCCCGACGACCGCCCCACCTACCGCTCCACCGGATCGACCGACCTCGACGTGACCAACCTGTTCGGCCTCGACGGCAAGGTCGCCGTCGTGACGGGCGGGTCGCGTGGGATCGGGTACATGATCGCCGCGGGCCTGGTGACGAACGGGGTGACGACCTACATCACGGCACGCAAGGCCGACGCCTGCGACGCCGCCGCGAGCGAGCTCGACGAGCTGTCGTCCACCGCGTCGTGCGTGTCGATCCCGGGCGACCTGTCGTCCGCCGAGGGGGTCGCGGAGTTCGCGGCCGCCGTCGGCGAGCGGACCGATGCCGTCGACGTGCTGGTCAACAACGCCGGGGCCGCCTGGGGCGCCCCCCTCGGCGAGTTCCCGGAGACCGGCTTCGACAAGGTGCTCGCGATCAACGTCAAGGCGCCGTTCATGCTCACCCAGGAGCTGCTCCCGCTGCTCGAGGCGCGGGCCACGGCGCAGGACCCGGGTCGGGTCGTGATGATCGGCTCGATCGACGGGATCCGCGTCCCGGGCGGAGACAACTTCAGCTACTCGGCGGCCAAGGCCGGGGTGCACATGCTCGCCCGCCACCTCGCGGCCGACATCGTCGGGCGCCACGTCACCGTCAACTCCGTCGCCCCCGGACCGTTCGAGTCGAAGATGATGGAGTACATGCTCGACAGCGACGACAAGCGCGAGATGGTCGAGGCTTCGGTGCCCCGGGGGCGGATCGGCTCGGCCGCCGACATCGCCGGCGCGGTCATCTTCCTCGCCGGGCGGGCGGGAGCGTTCACCACCGGTGCGACGATCCCGGTCGACGGCGGGATCTCGACGATCCGCCGCGGCTGACGACGCAGGGCCGCCCCGCCGGCTCACATCATCGAGATGTCGCGGTTCGAGAACCGCCCGCGGTACTGGTCGCGCAGCATCACCTTGTGCTCGAGGTCGCGCAGGATCGCTCCGGAGAAGTCCTTGCCCGACAGGTCCTCGGCCTGGCCGATGCCGCCCGGGGTGTCGACGTTGATCTCCATCATCTTGTCGCCCACGACGTCGAGGCCCGCGAGGTACATGCCGTCGCGGATCAGCTTCGGGCCGGCGATCGCGGCGACCGACAGGGCGTCGGCGTCGGGCTCGACGAGCTCCACCGCCCCGCCCGCGCTGATGTTCGAGCGCGCGTCTCCCGTCTCGTTGTAGCGGCGGAAGCAGGCGTAGGTGCCGTCGACGATCAGCGGCCGACCGTTGAGGGTGAGCAGGCGCAGGTCGCCCTCGGACGCCGCGGGGAGGTACTCCTGGACGATCGCGTACCCGAAGCGGATGGTCGCCTCGATCATCTGGTTGACGTTGGCGCCGGAGCCGTCGGTGATCACGAAGACGCCTTCGCCGCCGGATCCCTGCAGCGGCTTGATCACCGCCTTGCCGCCCTCCTCGTCGATGAACGAGCGGATCGCGACGGGGTCGCGGGTGATGCAGGTCCGCGGCCGGATCAACTCGGGGTACTGCTGGAAGTAGGTCTTGTTGGAGGCGTCGGTGAGCTTGCGCGGATCGTTGAGCACGATCACGCCCTGATCCGCGACGAGCTGGGCGAACAGGAGGCTGGAGCCGTGCGCCCAGGGGCGCTCGACGACCTCGTCGGCGGGGTCGGCGCGCAGCATCATCACGTCCTGGTCACCGAGCGCGATCCGCTCGCGCGGGGCGTCCGCCTCCTGCAGATCCGACAGCAGGTCCGCGTCGTCGGTGTAGGAGTCGCGTCGGGGACGCGACGCCGGTGCGGTGAGCGCCCCGTCGGACTCGTAGGTGATGTCGACCAGGGAGACGAGCGAGACCTCGTGGCCCTCGTCGACGGCTCGCCGCGTGAGGCGGATGGTGGTGTAGTTGTCCTTCTCGGTCGCGATGTCGTTGATGATGAACACGAGCTTCATGAGGGGAACTCCGTTTGGTAGAGACGGGTGACGGGGGTGGCGACGGCGGCGGCGAGCCGCTCGGCCGACCCCTCCTCGGCGAGGCAGGTGGGCAGGATCGCCGGGGGCACGAGCAGGCCCTCCTCCAGGAGATCGGAGACGAGGTGGCGCTCCGTCAGCGAGTACTTCCCGAGGAACACCTGCTCGATGTCGCCTCCGTCGGCGAGCCACGCGAGCAGGTCGCGCAGCCCGGCGAGGTAGACGGCGTCCTTGGTCAGCCCGCCGCCGCGCTTGGCGCGCACGGCGACGTCGAACGCCGGCTCGGCGCCGAGGCCGTGGTGGCGGTGCAGCACGTCGAAGATCTCCTCGATCGGCTCGTGCGCGATGGCGAGATCGGCGGCGACGACCCGGGCGGCGAGCACCCGGAGACGGGTCGGCGGGAGGCAACCGGCGAGGAACTCGCAGAAGGTGGCGAGGCCCTCCTGCAGCACGTCGTAGTGCGCGAAGCCGCTCTCGAACAGCCGCAGCGGCTGGCGTCGACCGTTGTAGCGGGTGATCACGTGGACCCCGACCTCGTGGGCGACGAGGGGGGCGACGCGGGCGTGCGGGATCCGCAGCGTCGAGTCGATGACCAGGTCGCCCTGGTGGACGAGCATGATCGCATCGGCGTCGTCGACGAGCTCGATGCGGAAGTCGAAGTCGGGGACGATCGCCCGGTACCGGTCGCGCGCCTCGACGGCGGCGGCCACGACCACGTCGGACCCGACCTCGGGACCGGTCGGCGCCTCCTCCTCGACGGTCTCGAGGATCTCGACCGCATCGGCGAGCAGGCCGGGGTCGGAGCCACCGAACAGCGCCATGCTCGCGGAGGTGAACGCCGGGGTGTCGCGCGACTCGAGCAGCGTCACCAGCCGCTCGAGCTCGGTCCGCTTCTCGCTGAGCAGGACCCGGAAGGTGGGCTGCGCGATGTCGTCGATCGCGAGCGCGTCGAGCCGTGCGGAGACCGCGTCGGTGTCGAGGTCGAACTCGGGGTAGGTCAGAGGCGGGCAGCGGGCGAAGTCGCTGGCGCGGAACGCCTCCCAGCGCGCGTTGTTGTCGAGCGGCGACACGCGCGCGAGCCAGTCGATGTCGCGCTGGATCTCGAACAGCTCGGCGTCGATCGAGGCGGTGATCGAGTCCGGAGCCGGGGCGTCGACGCTCACGACAGCGGGGCCCGGGCGGCGTCCGTCGCGTCGGCGAGCCCCGAGCGCAGGTGCTGCAGCAGGGCGATGTCGGCCGTCCCGGCCCACTCGTCCATGAAGAACTTCTTGTACTCGAGGGTGATCGTGCACACGTCGTCGCCGTACTCGGCGAACACCCACTCCGGCCAGTTGCCGCCGTCGGGGAAGCGCACGTTCTCGCGCACGTCGGCGGCGCGGTCACCGATCCGGATCTCGGACAGACCGCCCCACAGCGCGTCGACGACGTCGCCGAAGCGGTCGCGGTCCGCCGTCGACAGCCCGAGGTCGATGTCGGGCAGGCCCTCGGCTTCCACCCGCTGCCCGCTGTCGTCCTCGCGCCGGTGGTTGAAGCTGTGCACGTCGAGGAGCAGGACGCGGCCGTGCTCGGCGATCAGCTCCTCGATCCAGGAGCCCATGAGGTCGTAGAAGCGGGCGTGGGAGGCCAGCGACTCCTCGACGATCCGCTCGGGGAGCTCGCTGCTCCACAGCTCGAGGCCCCAGGCGTCGCTGGGGACCTGGTACACGGCCTCGTCGGTCGGGCGGTTCAGGTCGACCTCGAAGCGCGACACCCACGAGGTGAACGTGTGGTCGCCGACGGTCGCGAGGACGTCGGTCATCGGGTCCTCCTCGAGCAGGCGCTCGGTGTCGGACAGCGCCGTGAGCTCGGCCACCTCGTCGCGCAGCAGGTGCCCCGCGTGGACCGCAGTCGCCATGACCGGTCCGGATCCACGTCGGATCGTCCAGCGTCGGTCGAGGTCGGTCTCGGGGGGGGACGACATGGCCGAGCCGTACCCGACCCCGGCGCGACCCGAACGTGGGCGGGGTCGACCGCCGCCCTCAGACCCGCTCGAGCACGGCCGCGATCACCGATGCGACGCACTCCCGGGTGGTCCCGGTCACGGTGTCGATGCGCAGGTCGGGGTCCGACGGGGCCTCGTAGGGCGCCGAGATCCCGCTGAACTCGGGGATCTCACCGGTGCGGGCGCGGGCGTACAGGCCCTTGACGTCGCGCTCCTCGCACACCTCGACCGGGGCGTCGACGAAGACCTCGAGGAAGCCGCCGGGCGGGTGCAGCGCGCGCACGGCGGCCCGATCGGCGACGAACGGGGAGATGAACGCGCTGAGCACGATCACCCCGGCGTCGTGGAGCAGGCGGCAGACCTCGCCGATGCGGCGGATGTTCTCGGTGCGGTCGGCCGGGGAGAACCCGAGGTCGCGGTTCAGGCCGAAGCGGACGTTGTCACCGTCGAGGACGTGGGCGAGGCGGCCGGACGCGATCAGCCGACGCTCCACCTCGAGCGCCAGGGTCGACTTGCCCGACCCCGACAGCCCGGTGAACCAGACGGTCAGCGGTCCGTGGCCGAGCAGGTCACGGCGGTCCCGTGCGGTGACGAGGGACTCGGCGCGCACGATGTCACGCGACCGGGGCGCTCCGGGGCGGTCGACGTCGTCCATCGCTCAGCGACCGGCGCCGAGGAACCCGCGCTCGACGAGCAGCTCGATGATCTGATCCACGGCGCCTTCGACCTCGCTCGTCTCGGCGTCGATGCGCAGGTCGGTGTCGGTCGGCCGATCGTAGGTCGCCGAGACCCCGGGGAACTGCGGGATGTCGCCGCGATCGGCCGCTGCGTACATCCCGTTCGCGTCGCGCTGGCGGCACACCGCGACCGGGGCGTCGACGAACACCTCGACGTAGCGCTCCGGACCGACGAGCTCGCGCGCTCGTTCGCGCACCTCGACCTTCGGCGCCACGAGCGCGGCGATCGCGATGATCCCCTGGTTGTTGACCAGGTTCGCGACCTCCGCGACCCGGCGCAGGTTCTCCGAACGCTCCTGAGCGCTGAACCCCAGGTCGCGGCTGATGCCCATCCGCACGTTCTCGCCGTCGAGGCGGATCGTCGTGCGCCCGCGATCGAACAGGCGCCGCTCGAGCGCGGTCGCGATCGTCGACTTGCCCGCTGCGGTCAGGCCGGTCAGCAGGATCGTGCACGGACGCTGCCCGAACCGTGCGGCCCGCTCGGCTTCGGTGATCTCCGACGCCTGGCGCGTCAGGGTCGCCGACGGAGCCCGGTTCCACGACGACGACTGCCCGACGATCATCCCGGCCGCGACGGTCGCGTTCGACAGCTTGTCGACGAGCACGAACGAACCGGTGGTGCGGTTCTTCCGGTAGGGGTCGTACAGCAGCTCGCGGTCCGATGCGATCGCGCACCGCGCGATGTCGTTCAGGCCGAGCGACTCGGATTCGACCTCGTCGAGGGTGTTCACGTCGACACGGTGGCGGATCGCGGTGACGGATGCGTTGCTCGTGCCGGTCGACGTCTGGAGCAGGTACTGCCTCCCGGGTGTCATCGGCGAGTCCGACATCCACACCACCATCGCGTCGACGTCGTGGGCTCGCTCGGGCGGATCGGCGGGGCCCGCGAGCAGGTCGCCACGGCTCACGTCGATCTCGTCGGCCAACGTGAGCGTGACCGCCCTCCCGGGCCCGGCCAGGTCGAGGTCGCGGTCGAAGGTGACGATCCGCTCGATGCGCGACCGCACCCCCGACGGCAGCGAGACCACCTCGTCACCGGGACGAACGGTCCCCGAGGCGATCGTCCCGGCGAAGCCGCGGAAGTCGTGCACGGGCCGGGTGACCATCTGCACCGGCATCCGGAAGCGCTCGAGGTCGACGCCGGCCTCGACGTCGACCGTCTCGAGGTGCTCCATGAGAGCCGGTCCGTCGAACCAGTCCATGTGCTCGCTGCGCTCGACGACGTTGTCCCCGCGCAGCGCGGACATCGGCAGGAAGTACGGGTCGACGAGATCGAGCGACTCGGTGAAGCCGCGGTAGTCCTCGCGGATCTCCTCGAAGCGCGAGCGCGACCAGTCGACGAGGTCCATCTTGTTGATCGCCACCACGATGTGGCGGATGCCGAGCAGGCTGGCGATGTAGCTGTGCCGCTTGGTCTGCGCGAGCACGCCGTGGCGGGCGTCGATGAGGATCACCGCGAGCTGGCAGTTCGACGCTCCGGTCGCCATGTTCCGGGTGTACTGCTCGTGGCCCGGGGTGTCGGCGATGATGAACTTGCGGCGCGCGGTCGAGAAGTAGCGGTAGGCGACGTCGATGGTGATCCCCTGCTCGCGCTCGGCCTTGAGACCGTCGGTCAGCAGGGCGAGGTCGATCTCGTCGCCCTGGGTCCCCGATGTCGTCGAGTCGACGGCGAGCGAGGCGAGCTGGTCCTCGTAGATCATCTTCGAGTCGTGCAGGAGCCGACCGATGAGGGTGCTCTTGCCGTCGTCGACCGATCCGCAGGTGAGCAGCCGCAGCAGGTCCTTGCGCTCGTGCTCGGCCAGGTACGCGTCGATGTCGGTCGCGATCAGCTCGCTGGCGTGCGACATCAGCGCTGCCCCGCCGACGAGGGGTCGATCGCCCTGCGCAGGCGCGGGTCCACCCGAGGTCGCCCGCCCCCGCAGCGGGCCACCGTCGCATCGGATCGATGGGCCATCAGAAGTAGCCCTCCTTCTTCTTCTCCTCCATCGAGCCGGACTGGTCGTGGTCGATCACGCGGCCTTCCCGCTCGGAGCGGGTGGCCAGGAGCATCTCCTGGATGATCTCGGGCAGCGTGTCGGCGGTCGACTCCACCGCCCCCGACAGCGGGTAGCAGCCCAGGGTCCGGAAGCGCACGGAACGGAGCTCGGGCTCCTCGCCCTCGGCGAAGCGGAACCGGTCGTCGTCGACCATGATCAGCGTCCCGTCGCGCTCGACCACCGGTCGCGGGGCCGAGTAGTAGAGGGGGACGATCTCGATCCCCTCGAGGTGGATGTACTGCCAGACGTCGAGCTCGGTCCAGTTGCTGATCGGGAAGACGCGGATGCTCTCGCCCTTCGCGACTCGGCCGTTGTACAGATCCCACAGCTCGGGGCGCTGGTTCTTCGGGTCCCACCGGTGGCGCGCGTCGCGGAAGCTGAAGATCCGCTCCTTGGCGCGCGAGCGCTCCTCGTCACGGCGGGCGCCGCCGAACGCGGCGTCGTACCCGCCGATCGTGAGCGCCTGCTTGAGCGCCTGGGTCTTCATGATGTCGGTGTAGTTCTTCGAGCCGTGGTCGAAGGGGTTGATCCCCGCCTCCACGCCCTCGGGGTTGGTGTGGACAAGGAGGTCGATCCCCGTCTCGGCGGCGATCCGGTCGCGGAAGGCGATCATCTCGCGGAACTTCCACGTGGTGTCGATGTGCAGGATCGGGAACGGGATCGGACCGGGGTGGAACGCCTTGCGTGCGAGGTGCAGCAGGACGGAGGAGTCCTTGCCGATCGAGTACAGCATGATCGGGCACTCGAACTGGGCGACCACCTCGCGCATGATGTGGATCGCCTCCGACTCGAGCTGGGCGAGGTGCGTCATCCGCACCGAGCCCTGCTCGGCCGCGGACGCCTGGACGGTCGCGCTCATGCGTCGACCCTACCGGCACCCGCCGAAACCTGACCGGGTGGGTCGGGTTTCTGGGTCGCTCGGGCACGCATCACCCGATCGGGCTCCACCGCCCCACCACCAGCGCGATCCCCGACCGCGCCAACCACACGGTCGTGTCGTCGTGGCGTGCGTCTCGGGCAGCGGCGACGACGACGTCGAGGTGGTCGCCGTCGGCCTCGACCGGGTGGAGGTACTCCATCTCGGCGCGGCCCTCGCGGTCTGCGTCGCCCTCGCCGAGGTCGACGTGCTCCTCGACCACGGCCCAGCTCGCCGCGTTGTTGACGTGACCCCACGGGTCGAGATCGGTCCGGCGGACGTGCCATCGGGCGGTCACCGGTGGCGGATCCTCCGGTCCGGTCGATCCCGGCTCCGCGGGCAGCGAGAGGCGCGACGAGATCGAACGGCCTCCGGCAGCGGCGTCGTAGGCGTCGCGGAAGTCGCTCGAGATGCGTGCCGGGCGCGAGGTGGTGACGTCGACCTGCACCCACAGGCTGACCGCGTCGATCGAACCACCCCGATCGCCGACGATGCTCGAGCGCCGCTCGGCCCACGCCCGACCGATCCCGGTGCACCAGGTCGACACCTCGACCCCTTCGCCGAGGCGGGGGACGCGGGTGACCTCGATCATCGTTCGGCGCACCAACCACCCGTACCGACGGTCGAGCCGGGCCTCGGAGGCGTCGTCGTTCGCGACGTCCTGGAGGAGCCGGGCGGTCGCGTCCAGGCGGAGCCGTCCGGAGGTGTCGACGTCGCCGAGGCGCACGGCCGTGCCGAGCGAGAAGACCCGCCCCCGCTCGGGGCGTGGGAGGAGCTGGACGGCGGGGAGCGCACTCGGCACCGCCCGATCATGCCCCCGGCATCGCTCGCCGACACGTGCGGCCCCGGCGGGGCGGCCTCGTCGCGTCCGGCGTCGCTCGGCGCGAACGAGGCCCGGCCGGACCGGCCGCCGAACGGCGCTCGGTGGCTGCGAGCACGAGCGGGCGGCGGGTCGGGAGAGGTGGCTCGACGGCGATCCGGGCGACGAGGGCACCGGTCCGGCGGTTCCGACGACTCGAGACGTCGTCGTTGCCGCTCACCGCGGCGCGCGGGCAGCGTGGCCGCCCGTCGCCGGCGCCTCGGCGACGGCGACGACGGCGACGACGATCGAGCGGGCACGGCCGCCCCCCGGATCGTGCTGCTCGAGCGTGGTCCACCGGGAGCGGACGGGGTGGCGGATGCGTGCCGCCACCGCCGCGCCCGGGAGCGGCGCCAGCTCGATCTCGCCCGCTCCGACCGGCCGGGCGACCACGTCGGTGAAGTCGACCCAGAGCGCGGTCAGCGGGTGCTGCGCCTTGTACAGGGCCTCCTTCGCGCAGAACGCCGCGGTGACCACCCCCTCGGCGTCGGGGCGGTCCGACAGAGCGGCGAGCTCGTCGGGAGCGAACACCACCCTCGAGACGTCGGCGTCGACGCCACCGACCAGCTCGGCGTCGATCCCGACCGAGCGCCACGGCTCGAGCAGACCGGCGACGGCGAGGCACCACCCGTCGGTGTGGGTGATCGAGCCGCTCACCCCGTCGGGCCAGATCGGCGACCGGTCGCCACGCCGACCGACGCCCACGTCGTGGACGCCGAGCTCGGCGAGCGCGGCGCGAGCGCACGCCCGACCCCCCGCGAACTCGGTCCGCCGGAGCCGGACGGCGCCGTCGACGGCCGGCGACTCGATCGCGTGCAGCGGCGGGGGTGGACCCGCGGCGGTGTCGAGGGCGCACGCCACGACGGGTGCGCCGAGGTGGTCGAGCAACCCTTCGACGACGGTGGTGCGCACGGGACGGTTCGCGTCGACGTCCACGGCGCCGCAGGCTACGACCGAGCCCGCACGACGCGCGACGCACCCGCCGCGCGACCGGTCAGCGGAACTCGAGCCCGGCGAAGTCGCCCGAGCTGCGCCACCGCTCGATGTGGTCGAAGTAGGCGGCCGGGCCGTCGGGGTAGCCGAGGCTGTTGCGCTTCGCGGACCCCTCGATCGGGCGGCCCTCGTTGTTGTAGTAGCCGGGGGTGCACGACGGGTCGCCGCCGAAGGTGCGTCCCCCCGCCTCCAGCAGCGCCACCCAGTCGGCCTCGGCCCGCTCGGTGACCTCGACCTCGGCGGCACCGATCTCCTCGGCGTGGGCGATGACGGCGGCGATGGTGGCCGCGGCCTCGGTCAGGTTGTGCGGCACGTTCGACACGAGGTTGGCGCCCTGGGCCGGACCGACCACGAACAGGTTGGGGAAGCGGTGGACGTGGATGCCGTGGAGGCTCGTCATCCCCTCGCCCCACCGCTCCGACAGGCGGATCCCGCCGCGGCCCACGGCGTCGAAGCCCGCTCGGCGCGCGTACTCGGTGCCGACCTCGAAACCCGACGCGTAGATGATGCAGTCGAGCTCGTACTCCCGGCCGGCGACGACCACCCCGTCCGGGGTGATCCGCTCCACCCCCCGGCCGTCGGTGTGGATCAGGTGGGTGCCCGGCTCGTTGTAGGCCTGCAGGTAGCGGTCGTGGAAGCACGGGCGCTTGCACAGCTGGCGGTACCACGGCTTGAGACCCTCCGCGGTGAGCGGGTCGGCGACGACGTCGTCGACGCGGGCGCGGATCTCGGTCATCTTCTCGTCGTCGCTCGCGTGGTACGCCTCGACCATCCCCTCGGGCGACAGATCCGGCTCCGGCGCCGACAGCAGCTCGTCGCGGATCCGCTGGGCGATGTCGGTCCAGCCGTCCATCACCAGGTCGTCGTCGGCGAAGCCACCGGTCTGGAGGGTGGTGAAGTTCTCCATCCACCGCCGCTGCCACCCCTCGTCGAGGGCCTCGAACCACTCGGGGTCGATGGGGTGGTTGCCGCGCACGTCGATCGACGACGGCGTGCGCTGGAAGACGTACAGCTCCCCGCACGCCTCGGCCAGGTGGGGGACGCACTGCACGGCCGTCGCTCCCGTTCCGATGATCCCCACCCGCTTGTCGGCCAGCTTCGCCATCGGCGCTCCCGACGGATCCCCGCCGGTGTAGTCGTAGTCCCAGCGGCTGGTGTGGAAGCTGTGCCCGGCGAACGAGCCGATCCCCGGGATCCCGGGGAGCTTGGGGCGGTGCAGCGGCCCCGTGCCCAGACCGACGTGCTTCGCCCGCATCCGATCGCCGCGGTTCGTCGTGACGATCCAGCGGCGCGCGTCGTCGTCCCACTCCAGCCCGGTGACCTCGGTCGAGAACAGGGCGCTCTCGTCGAGGCCGTAGTGCCGTCCGATCCGACGGCAGTGCTCGGCGATCTCGGGGGCGTGGGTGTACTTCTCGGTCGGCATGTGGCCGGTCTCCTCGAGCAGCGGCAGGTAGATCATCGCAGCCGTGTCGCACTGCGCTCCCGGGTACCGGTTCCAGTACCAGGTGCCGCCGAAGTCGCCGCCCTTCTCGACGATCCGCACGTCGTCGATCCCCGCCTCGCGCAGGCGCGCCCCGGTCACGAGGCCCGCGAAGCCGCCGCCGACGAAGACGACGTCGACGTCGTCGGTGCACGGCTCGCGCGGCGCCGGCTCCACGTAGGGGTCGTCGAGGTAGTGCGCGAACTGGCCCGTCGGCTCGACGTACTGCTCGTTGCCGTCGTCGCGCACGCGCTTGTCCCGCTCGGCGGCGTACTTCGCCAGCAGGGCTTCTCGGTCGATGTCGGTCGCACCCATCGCCACATCATCGCGGAACCCGCCGCGGCGGCCCCAGCGAGGTGGCCCGACGTGGCCGACGCCACGCCCGTCGGGATCGAACCCGACCCGTCGCCGCGGTGCGTCAGGCGCCGCCGTAGGTGCCGGCGAGCTCGTCGAGGCGGGCGCGGCACTCCCGAGCGCAGGTCGCGATGATGTCGGCGACCGACTCGACCGACTCGATCCGTCCCGCCACCTGCCCGGTGAGCGCGAGGCTCGCGTTCATGTCGCCGCCGAAGTAGAGGTCGAGCGTCGACCCGACGAGCGCCGTCATCGCGTTGGTCTCGGTGTCGAGCTCGAGCGCCTCGCTGCGCTCGGTGCGCAGGGCTCTCAGCGCCGGCGACGTGTGCCGGTTGAGGAACACGGTGTCGGTCTCGGCGGCCTCGACGATCGACGTCTTCCAGTTCTCGTGCACGGGCGACTCCGCCGCCGACACCATGCGCGTCCCCATCTGCACCCCCTCGGCCCCGAGGGCCAGCGCCGCCGCCATCGAGCGGCCGTCGACCATGCCGCCGGCGGCGATGATCGGCACGTCGACCTTCGAGGCGATCAGCGGGAGCAGGACCATCAGCGCCACGTCGCGCGGGTTCTTGAAACCCCCGCCCTCCCCGCCCTCGACGACGAGCCCGTCGACGCCGGCCTCGAACGCCTTGAGCGCGCCGTGCAGGGTCGGCACCACGTGGAACACCGTCAGCCCGGCCTCCTTGAGCGTCGAGGTGTACTTCGTCGGGTTGCCCGCCGACGTCGTCACGAACTCGACGCCCTGGTCGATGACGAACCGCACGATGTCGGGATCGCGCACGAACGCCTGGGCGATGTTCACCCCGAACGGCTTGTCCGTGAGGTCGGCCATCTTCTCGATCTCGATGCGCACCGCGTCGAGCTCGCCCGAGGAGGTCTCGATGATCCCCATCCCGCCGGCGTTGGACACGGCCGACGCGAGCTGGGCGCGAGCGATCCACCCCATCGGGGCCTGGACGATCGGGATCTCGACGCCGAGCATCTCGGTGACGCGGTTCGGGAAGGTGGAGCTCATCTCCCCACTCTCGCATCGGGGCCACCTCGGGGCACGAACCCGTGGCCGCCCGGCCCGATGACCGAGCCCCCGCGCGAGATCGTGCGGATCGTGCGGATCGTTCGGCTCAGGGTTCGCCGAGGCGGCGGGCCTCGACCATCCGCCCCCGACCGCGCCGCTTGGCGAGGAGCATCGCCCGGTCGGCGGCGTTCAGCGGGTCGTCGAGCTCTCCGAGCTCGGCCAGGCCGACGCTGACGCCGATGCGCTCCGGCCCGAGCTCGAGGCCGAGGTCGCACCCGACGCTGCGCAGGATGCGGTTCCCGAGCCGTGTGCCGATCGAGTCGTCGGAGTCCGCGACGAGGACGACGAACTCGTCGCCGCCGAGGCGCGCCACGGTGTCCTCCTCGCGGCAGGTCTCGACGATCTGGGCCGCGATCGTGCGCAGCACCCGATCGCCGACCGCGTGCCCGTAGCGGTCGTTGACCGATTTGAACTCGTCGAGGTCGAGGTACAGCAGGGTCCCTCCGTCGCGGTGCCGGGCGAGGGTCTCGAAGAAGGCGTGCCGGTTGGGCAGCCCGGTGAGCTGGTCGGTGGTCGCGGCGATCTCGAGCTTGCGTGACTCCTCCCACCGCGTCATCAGCATCCGGGTCGAGCGCACCAGCACCTCGATGCGATCGGCGACGTTCGACTTCAGCTCGATCGGCGAGTAGCCGTTCGGCACCAGGCTGAGCATCACGAACGCGGCGACGAGAGCGCCGTCGACGTGCACCGGGGCGATCAGGCAGCGCCGCCACCGGCGCTCGCCCATGACGTCGCGCACCGCGCTCGGCAGCTCGTCGACGTCGAGGCCTCGGACCGATCCGGGGTCCATCTCGGCCCAGGGGCTCCAGCCGTCGAAGCGGACGACGTGGTCGATCACGTCGGCGACCTGGTCGTCGGCGGGACCGACGCGGTGGACCCGCTGACCGCCGGGGTGCGCGAGGTCGACGAGGAACCACCGTCCGGAGAAGGCGGTGTCGTCCATCGTGAGCTCGTCGCACAGCAGGGCGCACACCTCGTCGCGCTCGCCGCCGTCGAGCTCCCGGTCGATCGCGCGCACGACCGAGCTGTTCAGCGCGACCGGCACGATCACCGCCGTCCATCGCCATCCCCCGGACTCGTCGCGGTGCCCCGACGGGATGATGTCGACGGGGCGGCCGATCCCGTCGCCGCCGATCACGGTCAGCCGGAACGGCATGGGGAGGGCGATGACCTCCTCGATCTCCCCCACGGTCTCGACGAGGTAGGTCGCGAGCTTGTCGACGTCGGCCGGATCGAGGAAGTCGAACACCGACGACCCGACGATCGCTTCGAGGTCGAGACCGAGGAACCCGCCGTAGCCGCCCCGGCGCTCGAGGATCGTGCCGTCGGAGTCCATCGCGAGCACGAGGGTGCGCATCTCGTCGACCATCGAGGACGGGCGGACCACCGGCCCGGGCGGCGCGGTCTCGGCGGCCGACATCGTCACCGGACTCACGATCGCTTCGCCGACCGGGCCACCTCGGCCCGCCCCGGACGGGCGTGCGACGAAGGTACCATGGACGCTCACGGTATCATTGTTCCTACTGTCAGTGACGAGTGCGGCGATCAAGTCAGGCGTAGAGTCAGTTCCGTGCCCGACGAGCGACCCACCGCCTCGGCGGCGTCGTCGCTTCCGCTCGGCTCACCACCGATCCCGATCCCCACGACCTCGACCCCACCCCGCCGAGCCGCTCGATGAGCCTGCCCACGATCGCCGACCTGCTCGACGAGTACGAGCGCGCGCTCCGTCACACCGACGACCTGGTCGCCGACCTCACGGACGCCGAGGTCGCGTGGCGCCCCCACCCTGAGTCGAGCGCGATCGGCTGGCACCTCGGTCACCAGGCGGCCGTTAGCCACTTCACGGTGCGCAACCTGATCGCGGCCGAGCCGCCCCTCGACGACGAGCTGGACCGGCTGATGGACTCGGCGACGGCGGAGAGCGAGCGCGGGGACCTCCCCGGCCGCGATCGGCTGCTCGCCTACCGCTCGAGCGCGGCCGAACGGCTCCGGTTCCACGTCACGGCGATCGACGAGGGCCGCGTCGGCGCTCCCGCGCAGCTCCGGCTGGTGGCGGCCCACCTCCTCGTCGCGGTGACCAACCACGAGTACCAGCACGACACGTGGATCGGCGAGGTGCGTCGCGACGCCCACGGGCGCGAGCTGCCTCCCGATCCGGTGTCGCCGCTGCTGTCGACGCTCGACGGCCACCTCGTCGTCGGGGCCTGAGCCCGCCGGGATCTCCGCCCGTCGCGGCGGACCGTCAGCTCGTGCGACGCCGCCGCAGGAACGGGTCCTGCAGAGCGTCGGGCACGTAGCCCGCGTCGGAGTCCGACAGGTTCACCCCGGGCGGGACGATCTCGTCGATCCGGTCGAGCACGTCGGAGCTCAGCGTCACCTCGGCCGCCCCGATCTGGGATTCGAGGTGCTCCATGGTGCGCGGGCCGATGATCGGCGCGGTCACCGCCGGGTGCTGCATCACGAACGCGATCGCCAGGTGGATGAGGGAGATGCCGGCGTCGTCGGCGAGCAGCGCCAGCTCCTCGACGGCGTCGAGCTTGCGGGCGTTGGCCGGGTCGTCCATGTCGAACATCGACGGCCGTCGCTTCGACCGGTTGGTCTCGGGCAGCTCCTCGCCCTTGCGGATGCGACCGGTGAGCCAGCCGCCGGCGAGCGGGCTCCACGGGATGACGCCCATGTGGTAGCGCTCGGCGACCGGGAGCACGTCGGCCTCGACGCCGCGCACGAGCAGCGAGTACGGCGGCTGCTCGGTGACGAACCGGCCGAGCGCTCGCTTCTCGGAGATCCACTGCCCCTCGACGATGCGGTGGGCCGGGAACGTCGACGATCCGAACGCCCGGATCTTCCCCTGGCGCTGGAGGTCGGTGAGCGCCGCGATCGTCTCGTCGTCGTCGGTGCCCGTGTCGGGTCGGTGCACCTGGTACAGGTCGATCCAGTCGGTCTGCAGTCGACGGAGGCTGTTGTCGACCTCCTGCACGATCCAGCGGCGAGAGTTGCCGCGCTGGTTCGGGTCGCCGCCGGACTCGCCCATGTCGATGTCCATCGGGCCGTGGAACTTGGTGGCGAGCACGACGTCGTCACGTCGGCCGCCGGCGAGCGCCTCGCCGACGATCACCTCCGACTCGCCGCGCGCGTAGATGTCGGCGGTGTCGATGAAGTTGATGCCCTCGTCGAGGGCACGGTGGATGACGGCGATCGAGGTGTCGTGGTCGGGCTCGCCCCACGCTCCGAACATCATCGCTCCGAGGCAGAGCGGGCTGACCATCATGCCGGTGTGTCCGAGGTTGCGGTGTTCCATGACCCGGCCGTACCCGCTCGGTCGGGCCGCCGAACCGTCGCGACGCCCGTGGCGAGGGTGCGGGTGCCTCCCGCTCAGCCGGGCGACGTCGAGAAGCCGTCGTGGTCGCACAGCGTCCGCGCGACCTTCGACATCGCCTCGGCGAGCGCAGCCGTCTCGGCGTCGTCGAGGTGGTCGAACACCAGGCGGAGCACGTCGTCGGCGTGGATCGGAGCGACCCGCTCGAGGAACCCGCGCCCCGACTCGGTGAGGGCCGCGTGCTTGCCGCGACCGTCGGCGGCGTCGGTCGTGACCTCCACGTGGCCCCGCTCGATCATCGTCCGGAGGCGGTGCGTCAGTCGGCTCGGGGACAGGTTCGCCGCATCCGCGAGGTCGGAGAGCCGCATCGTGTCGCCGGGGGCCGCCGAGAGCGCGACGAAGATCGAGTAGTGGACGACGAGCAGATCGTGCTCCTTGAGGGTGCGCTCGATGCTCGGGAGCCCCCGGTTGACGAACACGAGCAGCGCACGCCACGCCTGCTGCTGGGTGTCGTCGAGCCATCGCACCTCGTCCACGCCTCCCGAGGCTAGACCGCCCGGAGAGGTGCTCGATCGGACGGCGATCCGGCCTGGCGCGCCCGACCTCCACGGCGACCGTCGCGCCCGGGTCCCGACCCCCGGCGCGGTCGCCACGTGATCCCCGTGGCCGTCGTGCCAAGATGGCGCCCACCACGACCGGGGGAGTTGGTGCAGCGTGGCAGCAGGACAACGAGTGCTCGTCGCCAACCGCGGCGAGATCGCCATCCGGATCGCTCGGGCCGCCGCGGGGCTCGGGATCGAGTCCGTGTCCGTGCACACCGCCGTCGACGCCGCGGCGCTCCACGCGCGGATGACCACCGAGTCCCGCTCGCTGGGAGGGTCGAGCGCCGACCCGGTCGCAGCCCACCTCGATTCCGAGGCGCTCGTGGGCATCGCGCTCGACACCGGGTGCGACCTCGTCCACCCCGGCTACGGCTTCCTCGCCGAGAACGCCGGGTTCGCTCGGCGGTGCGCCGGAGCCGGGCTGACGTTCATCGGCCCCTCGCCGGACGCCCTCGCGCTGTTCGGCGACAAGGTGCGGGCGCGCGAGCTGGCGCGCTCGCTGGACATCCCGGTCGTCGAGGGCAGCGCCGAAGCGCTGGCCTCCGTCGACGACGCACGCGACGTGGCCGGGAGCGTCGGCTACCCGGTGATGCTCAAGGCCGCGGCCGGCGGTGGGGGGCGGGGGATGCGCGCCGTCGCCTCGGCCGACGAGCTCGACGAGGCGTTCGAGCGGTGCCGCAGCGAGGCTCGGTCCGCGTTCGGCGACGGGACGCTGTTCTGCGAGAAGCTCGTCGAGCGACCCCGCCACATCGAGATCCAGGTCCTCGCCGACTCGGCCGGGTCGGCGATCCACCTCCACGAGCGCGACTGCTCGGTGCAGCTCCGCAACCAGAAGGTCATCGAGATCGCACCGGCCCCGCAGCTGCCGGCCGGGCTGAAGGCCCGGATGTGCGCCGACGCGCTGGACCTGGTCCGCGCGGCGGGGCTGGTGAACGCGGCGACCGTCGAGTTCCTCGTCGACCCGGCCACCGACGAGCACCGCTTCATCGAGTGCAACCCGCGCATCCAGGTCGAGCACACGGTCACCGAGGAGATCACCGGCGTCGACCTCGTCGAGGCGCAGTTCCTCGTGGCCGGCGGCGCCACCCTCGCCGAGATCGGCCTCGCCGACCAGGACGCCGTGGGGGCGCCCCGTGGCGTCGCCGTCCAGGCGCGGGTCGTCGCGACCGGCCCGGGGACGATGACCGCCTACCAGGAGCCGTCCGGCCACGGGGTGCGCGTCGACTCGTGCGGCTACGCCGGGAACACCCCCGCGCCCCAGTTCGACCCGCTGTTCGCCAAGGTCGTGGGCAGCGCCCGCACCCACCGCGGTGCCCTGGACCGCACCCGGCGCGCGCTGGGCGAGTTCCTCGTGGAGGGCCCCGCCACGAACATCGCCTCGCTGCGAGCGATCCTCGCCCACCCCGACGTCGTGGCGGGCGACGCGCGCACGACCCTGCTGAGCGAGGCGCCGGAGCTGGTGTCGCCCGACGCCGAGCACACCACCCCGCTGGAGACGCTGCTCGAGCGCGTCGCCGGGCCCGGCGCTGCGACGCCCACCGGCGCGCCCTCCTCGGCGACCCCGTCGCTCGAGGTCGCCGACGGGCTCGAGGGCGTCGAGTCCCCGAGCGCCGGCAGCGTCGTGGAGGTGCGTGCCGCGGTCGGCGACGCCGTCCGGGCGGGCGACACCTTGCTCGTCGTGAGCGCGATGAAGATGGAGACCCCGATCACCGCCCCCCGGGCCGGGACGATCGTGGCCGTGGCCGAGGTCGAGGTCGGCGAGGCGGTGTTCGCCGGCCAGGTCGTGGTCACCCTCGAACCCGCCGACGACGCCGACGGTGGCGCGCCCGCCCCGACCGGAGCCGACTCGTGGGGTCCGATGCTCGACGACGTGGAGACGCTCCGGGGCCTGGCCGACGCCCGCCTCGGCCCCGATTCCGACGAACCCGGCGTCGTCCGCCAGCGCGACCGGGGCAAGCTCACCTGCCGCGAGCGCATCTCCCGTCTGCTCGACGACGGCTCGTTCCGTGAGGTCGGCAGCCTCGCCGGCTTCGCCTCCTACGACGCCGACGGGAACGTCGCCGCGTTCACCCCGGCGAACCACGTGGGCGGGTGGGGCACCGTCGAGGGACGGACCTCCATCGTGTGCGCCGACGACTTCACCTCGCGCGGCGGCCACGCCGACGGCGCGATCGGCGCGAAGAGCCTCCACCTCGACCGCCTGTCGATCGAGCTCCAGGTCCCCTCGATCCGCCTGCTCGACGGATCGTCCGGGGGCGGCAGCGTCGCCGCGATGGTCCCGAAGCAGGCCGCCGAGGGCGAGAGCTCCGCGAAGGAGAGCTCGGGCGCGATCACGGCGGGCCGACCGCGCGTGAGCGGAGGCGGGGGCTCGTTCCTCCCCGGCCACCTCGGCAGCACCCCGTACGCCCGCCAGCTGTCGACGGTGCCGGTGGTCAACCTGCTGCTCGGCAGCGTCGTCGGCATCGGCGCCGCGAAGGCCGTGCTCGGCCACTTCTCGGTGATGGTGCGCGACATCGCCCAGCTCTTCGTGGCGGGTCCACCGGTCGTCCGCCACGCGATGGGTGTCGACATCACCAAGGAGGACCTCGGCGACTGGAGGGTCCACTGCACCAACGGGTCCGTCGACGACCTCGCCGAGAGCGAGGACGAGGCGTTCGAGAAGACCCGCCGGTTCCTGTCGTACCTCCCGTCGAGCGTGCACGAGGCGCCGCCGGTGCTCGCTCCCGACCCCGCCGATCCGCCGGATCGGCGCGACGAGGAGCTCCTCTCGATCATCCCCCGCGGCCGCACGACCACCTTCGACATCCGTCGCGCCATCTCGCTGATGGCCGACGAGGGCTCCTTCTTCGAGATCGGCTCGCGCTGGGCGACCGACCAGGTCACCGGCTTCGTGCGGTTCGACGGGCACCCGCTCGGGGTGATCGCCTCCGACAGCCGCCACCCCAACGGCGGTGCGCTCACCGCGGACGGGTGCCGCAAGCTCACCCGCCACCTCGACCTGTGCGACCTGTTCCACGTTCCGGTGCTGAACCTGGTCGACAACCCCGGGTTCGCGGTCGGGCTCGAGCACGAGCGCGCCAGCACGATCCGAGCCGGGGCCGAGTGGATGGTGGCCTTCGCCCAGGTCCAGGTGCCGATCTTCACCGTGCTGATGCGCCGCAGCTTCGGGGTCGCCGGGAACAACTACGCCACCCCACGATCGCAGCCGTCGGTCCGCGTCACCTGGCCGGCGGCCGACGTCGGGGGGATCCCGCCCGAGGGCGGCATCGAGGCCGCCTACCGACGCCAGCTCGCCGAGGCCGAGGACCCCGACGCGCTGCGCGCGGAGCTCAACGCACGCATCGAGAGCGCGCGCGGGCCGGTCGGTCCGCTCAATCGCTTCGAGATCGAGGAGATGGTCGACCCGCGCGACACCCGCCGGCTGGTGTGCGAGTGGGTGGGCACCGCCTACCGGATCGTGCGCCAACCCGGCCGGCTCGGCCCACGCGAGATCCAGTTCCGGCCGTAGCTCGCTCGCCCGACGCGCCGGGCCCGCTCCGCCGATCGGTCGAGCGGGATCGGCTGCGACGCACCGGTCGAGCAGCCCGGCCCGTGCGTCTCAGACCGGGGTGGTGCGGAACTCCACCCCGGCGATGACGTCGGCGCGCTCGACCGATCCTCGGCAGTCGACGGCGACCAGCCCGCCGGTCCCCTCGGTGAAGCGGATCGTCGCGTCGTCCAGCTCGATCGCGCCGTCGACGACCGGGACGTCGCAGATCGCCGACCACCGGGCGGCCACGCCGTCGGGATCGGGGTCGCGGAGCTCGACGCCGGTGATCGCCGACACGACGTCGGTCCGGACCGCGTCCTGCCACCGGTCCCCCGCCGGCATCCACGGCCCGTCCGGGTCCTCGCCGCCCGGCTGGAAGTCGAGCTCGAGGAAGCTGCCGCCCGTGTCGGCCGGGTGCAGCTGGAGGATGCGGTACCCGCCGTCGTCGACGTGCTCCATGGCGACGCGCACGCCGAGGTCGTCGACCCGTCGCCGCAGCGCGTCGTGGTCGTCGGTGTGGCCGATCACCATGTACCCGCCGTCCCCTCCGAGGCGCTCGAGGCGACGACCGCCGGCGGTGCCGGGCCGGGTCGGCGACACCACCTCGACGAACTGGGAACCGAGCGGCAGCACCGCGTTGACGAGTCCGAACGCGGCGACCGACGGGTCGCGGTGCGCGACCTCGAGGCCGAGCACGCGGCGCAGTTCGTCGACGACGGCCTCGAGGTCGTGCGCGACGAGGGCGACCTGGCGGAGTCGGATCCAGCTCACGTGAACCTCGGTGGCCGCTTCTCGAGGAACGCGCGGAACGCCTCGGCGGTGTCCGCGCTCGCCGCGATGCGCAGGTGGCGCTCGGATTCGAGGTCGAGGTAGTCGCCGAGCCCCGTGCGCTCCGCTGCGAGGTAGTTGGCCTTCATCCCGCGCAGCGCCGTCGGCGACATGGCCAGCAGCCGGTCGACGACCGCCTCGGTCTCGTCGGCGAAGGCGTCGTCGGCGAACACGCGGGCGACGAGTCCGATGTCGAGCGCCTCCTGCGCGGTGACCTTGCGCGGGAGGAACGACAGCTCGCGCGCCCGGCCGGCGCCGACGAGGCGCGGGAGCGACCACGGGATCGCCATGTCGCCGGCGACCGCGACGTCGAGGAACGCCGTGTTGCACTTGGCCGATGCGGCCATCGTCCGCAGGTCGCAGGCGAGCGCCCACCCGAGCCCGGCTCCCGCGCAGGCGCCGTTGATCGCGGCGACGGTGACGGCGGGGACCTCGTGGAGCAGGGCGGCGACGCGGAACTCCCGGGCGGACAGCGTCTCGTCCTCCCCGCCCTCGGTGAAGTGGCCGAGATCGGCGCCGGGGCAGAACGAGCGGCCGGCACCGGTGAGCAGCAGGACGCGGATCTCGGGGTCGGTGGACGCTGCCTCGAGCGCGTCGGTCGCCTCGCGGACCATGCGGTTGGTCATCGCGTTCATGCGGTCGGGGCGGTCGAGGGTGAGGCGCGCGAGGCCGCCCTCCACCTCGTAGCGCAACGTCTCGAACGTCATCGCGACGTCCGACCGGGGCCGTGGGTGCGGTCCGCGGCGAGCACCTGCCCGACCCCTCGCGGCTCGTCGGGCCGCTCGAGCGCGGTCCACGTCGGCCGGTCGTCGGCTTCGTCCCGGTTGTCGTCGTCGGCCATCGTCGCTCCCGTCGTCGTCGGACCGACCGCGCGGCTCGACCTGTCGGCGAACGTAGCCCGCGACCGGTCCGCCCGGCGAGGAGGAGACGGTCGCCGATGGCGCCGTCGGCGCACGGGCGATCCGCGACCGGCCTCGCCGAGAAGTCGGTCAACCGGATCGGGTGCCGGGACGTGTGATGGTGGATGGAGATGGTGGACGACGCACGGGCCGTGGCGGGAGGTGGTGCGTCCTTCGATGCGTTCTTCCGTGCGGAGCACCGGCGCCTGGCGGCGCTCGCGACGGCGATGTGCGGCGACCGTGAGACCGGGCGTGACGTCGCGCAGGAAGCGCTGGCGCGCACCTACGAGGAGTGGGATCGGGTGGGTGCGATGGAGCGGCCCGGTGCCTGGACGCGCCGGGTCGTCGTCAACCTCGTGCGCGATCACGGACGCCACCTCGCGGTGCGGCGCCGCCGCCTCCCCGAGCTGGCGCGCCAGCTCGATCGTGGACCCTCGCCCGACGTCGCCGCGCTCGACGCCGAGACGTGGGCTGCCGTCGCGGCGCTGCCCGAGCGGCAACGGATCGCGATCGCGATCTTCTACATCGGAGATCGCTCGGTGCGCGACGTGGCCGAGGCGATGGGGGTGCACGAGGGGACCGTGAAGACGACGCTGCACGCGGCCCGTGAGCGCCTGCGCCGAGAGCTCTCGGGAGGATCGGGATGAGCGACATGGACCACGACCGCACCGACGACGTCGAGGACCGGTTGAGGGACGCCTCCGATCGCCTCGTCGCGAGCTTCGCCGACCTGGACTCCGACGCCGAGGCGCGCGCGGTCCGTCGAGGCGCGCGATCGGGCGGGATCGTGCCGCCCGATCGGCGGCGGTCGCGCTGGCTCACCGCCGCTGCGGTCGTCGCGCTGCTGGCCGGCGGCATCGCGGCGCTGGCGGGTGGGCTCGCGACCAGATCCGACGGTGGCGAGGACGACCTCCGCTCCGCGACGGTCGTCTCGACGTCGGATGAGACGGAGGACGCGTCGCCGGAGACGACCCCGGCGTCGTCGACCGCGCCCGAGCTCACCGACCCACCCCCCGCCACGTCGATCGCGGCCCCCGACACCTCCGCGCCGTCGACCTCCCCGCCGTCGACGGCGCCCGCTCCCCCGGCGCGGCCGGAGACGACCCCGCCGTCGACCGACCAGCCCGACCCCTCCGGACCTCCGACGGCCGCGGCGGGCGAGCTCTTCGTGACGGTCACGGGCGAGTCCCGGGCGGTCATCGACGTCCGCGACCCCGGCGGCGTGGTCGCGTCGTTCGACCTGACCTGCGCGACCGACGTGGACTGCGTCGTCCGGTCCGCACGGGTGATGGGTGACACGATCTGGGCCGCGATCGCCGACACCGAGCCGGGTGACGAGGGCGCCGTCGTGCGGTCGCGCATCGTGAGCGTGACGTGGTCGAACGGTGAGGTCACCGAGCACCTCTCGCTCGACGGGCCCGACGCGGTGCGGTCCGCGGGGCGGGGCGCCGACGGCGTGCTCTACGCCCACGTCGACTCGCTGCGAGGCGATGACCGTCCGTCGTTGGTCGAGGTCGACGACGGCGCGGCGCGGGTCGTCGAGACGGGGGTGGCGGGCTTCCGCCTCAGCGACGACGGGCGGTTCCTCGCGGTGTCGTTCTCGAACCCGTCGGCGGGCGCGCCGACCCGGTTCGAGGTGGAGGACCTCGTCGACGGCACGACGGCGGCGACCTTCGAGCTGGCGTACGTCAACGCCGGGCCGGCAGCGTGGTCGCCGGACGGCCGGTTCCTGATCGTCGACGAGCAGTGGGAGGACGGCACGGCGTGGGCGATTGATCCGTGGTCGGGGTCGGGCGAACCCGTCGGCGGGACGCAGCGGTTCCTCGACGGTGCGTGCTTCCTGCGCGCCGACGTCGTCGCGCACCGGACCTGGGACGTCGGGTACGGCCAGGGGGACGCCCGGCCCGGCGTGATCCGCCTCACCTCGCTCACCGACGGTTCGACGGTGGGCGAGCTCGGTGACGGCCTGTTCGGTGACGGCCTCCGCTGCCACCCCGACGGCTCGGTCAGCTACCTCCGACGCCCCGTGGTCGAGGTCGGGCAGTCGGAGGACGTCACGCAGTCGGAGCCGGATCGCAGCGCCCCCGTCGACCTCGTGCGCATCGCCCCCGACGGGACGACGACGGTCACGGCGTCCGGCGACCTCCGCCTCGTCTGACGCCCGGGTCGGCAGACGAACGCGCCTGCGAAGCGACGGCGGGTGCGCAGCCCCGGTCGTCGACGGGGCCCACGGGGTCGCCCATCCTCCCGCCGACGTCGAGGTGATCCTCCGGCGACGGCGGGATCTGGAGCGTGAGGATCCTTTGCGCCCACTTGCAGGGCCGGTGCGTTCACATGTCTCGGGACGCCACCGAGGCCGGACGCGCCCGCGGGCCCCGTTCCTCGATCGAGGCGAAGCGCAGCCGACCAAGACAAGAGCCCTGGTCAACGTGGTGTCGAAGGGGGACTTGAACTCCGGTATCTGGAGACTACGCCGAGTGTCGTTCTGTCACGTTTTACCTGGTCAGAGATTGTTTTCGTCCGTTGCTCATGTCGGTTGATGTCGTCTGATTCCCGCGAGTTTCGCCCCGTTCGCGGACATTCCGCGGACAAACTGCTGACAAGCGACACCTCCTACTGCGCCGATTCGCAGCTCTCCGTATAATACGTTGCATATATAACGTATTAACTCTACCGTGTGTGCATGTCCCAACTCAGTGTGGACCAGGCCGCCGATGCGCTTGGCGTTTCCCATGTCCAGGTGGGCCGGCTCATCGACGCTGGCGAACTGGACGCGAAGCGCTTCGGGCGGAGCTGGGCCATCGACTCCGACTCCCTCCACCGCTACCGCGTCTTGAGGCCTCGACGAGGTCGACCGCTCTCGGAACGAGCCGCCTGGCAGCGTGTGCTCGAAGCTGAACCGCCAGCCGACATCGATGAGGCCATCGACCTCGCTCGTTTTGTGCGACGACGAAGCCGCAACGAACGAGTCCGCATTCTCCCCGCCCTCGACGCCCGCATTGACGACGATCCGCGTGTCCGCCACGGCGGCGCCCACGCGGCCATCCGTCACGGCGCCAGCATCGGACGGCCGGAGCAACGAGACGTCTACATCAGCGCGCTGGACGCCGATGCGTTCCGCTCCGACTATCGAGCGAACCCGAATGCGGACCACCCGAACGTCGTTGTGCGCGTCGTCGATGAACTCATCGCCGGTGACGACCAGTTCTTGCCCCCGATCGTTGCCGTGCTCGATCTTCTCGATGCCGCTGACACACGCGCCGCCTCCGAAGCGCTCCGAGCTGTCCGATGACGATCACCGTCGACTTCACTCGGCTACACCCTGCCGCCGACGCTACGTGGACGGCGATCGCCCGACTGGTGGCCTCCACGAACATCCAGACATGGGCGGTCGTCGGCGGACAGATGGTCGCGATCCACGCGACCGTCTGGGGCGTCAAGGTGCCACGGGCGACCGACGACGGAGACATCGTGGTCGACGTCCGTACGTTCACACGCAGCGCCCTGCGAGACGTCGCCGACGCGCTCGTCGTGGACGGGTTCGGCTCGGAGCAGTCGCCGGAGGGGATCGTCCGATTCACCAAAGGTAACGCCAAGATCGATTTGCTCGCACCCGACGGACTCGGAGCCGAGCCGGTCGAGACCGGGAAGGGCCGGGTCGTCCAAGCGCCTGGTGCCACGCAGGCGGTCAAGCGTGCGGGACCTGTCATAGTGGAGCTCGCAAGCGAGCGGTTCGAGGTCCGCACCCCGAACCTGCTGGGCGCGATCGTCGCGAAGTCGGCTGCAGCGACAGAGGTCGTCTCCGCTTCACGGTTCGACAAGCAGAAGCACGAACGAGACCTCGCCACCCTCCTGATGTGCGCGGCACGAGATCCGGAGTTGGAGCAGTGGGCCGAGGCGATGACGAAGAAGGATCGAAAGCGGCTGACCGCTGCGCGCCGAGCGTTCCGGGATGATGCTCACCCGTGCTGGTCCGACGGTGCCAACCGAAGCGACGTCCGGACGGTGCTCGAAGTGCTCCTCGGGTAAATCGCTTCACTCCCCCGCTCGTGAAGTGGGCACTTGCACCATCGCAGCGCGACGAGCCTCCCAGATCTCCGGCCGCAGCCGACCTCGATCGCTCACATCCAGGCCCTCGGCGATCGCCCAGGCCCGCACCTCGGCCGTGGTCGGTTCGGGTGCCGGCACCGGGCCACCGGTGGTCAGGGCGTCGAAGCGCGCAGTGCCGACTGCATCGTTCGCACGGTGCTCGATCGCCGCACCGAAGAATCGATAGGTCCATTCCTGAGCGAGCTGGCGGGTTTCAGCGAACACGATCGGCACCGCCGGATACCTCACCGCCGCCTCGGCGATCTGCTCTGCCACCGAGGCCGGGCGAACGCGAGTGAGCTTGAACAACGACGAGTATCGATCATCGACAACCACGGCAGCATGGGATACATCGGCCATCGCAGCGAGCAAGGTCCAGAGCTTTCCGCCGACGATCGTCGACACGAGATCCTCGATGCTCTTGCGTTCGACGACTGCCACGACCTCACCGTCTGCCTCGACGGCGTAGTCGCCAACCGGCAGCGCCCGCTTCGAGGTCGTCGCCTGCTGGTCGGAGAACTTCCAGGCGTACCGCTCACGCGTGTCCACCACGATGTCGAGGCGACGACCCGACGCGCGAGCCGTCGGCACCGCAACGTTCGGCCGAGCCTGCTTGCGGGTTCGCGCCGACTGCCAGAACACCAGCTCGCGACCCCGAGCCTTCGTGAACACGAACTGCGACCTGTTCTCCCGCGCCCGATCGAGCACGAGATCGATGGCGACGCCGCGACGCACACATGAAGTCACTGGCACCCGCTCCACGATCTCGAGATCCTCGGGATCGGGCCACTCGGTCCCCGGATGGCAGAACACCTTGGCAGTGCGAGGCCACGTGTCCTTCACCTTCAGGACGACCGGACGCGATCCCACCGGCAAGCGCACCAGGAACGGCAGCGACGACTCTGCGTCGGGGTTCCGGGCGATGACGAACTCCACGACCCAACCGTAGATCGGCGAGCGACGCCCCCGGTTTACGGCGCTCACATTATGACGCTCTTCTGCTGTATCCGTGGGTCAGGTTCGGCCTGGGAGGGCGGGTGGGTGGCTGCCAAGCGCGAGCAGGGCGAGGGCGATGAGGGGTTCGGGTCCGTGGAAGCCGAACGCGATGCGGGTGAGGAGCCGAATCTTGGTGTTGGTCGACTCGATCAGGGCGTTGGAGAGCCCGGAGTCGAGGGCGTGATCGATCGCCACTCGGTGCTTCACGATCTTGCGGGCGAGTTCGACGAAGGCCGGCATTCGCGACCGGCGCGCCCACGACAACCACCTGTCGAGCGCGTGCTTGCCGGCGTCACCCTTGACGGCAAACACGAACCGCAGTCCTTCCTTGAGCAGGTAAGCGCGATGGAGCCGAGGGTCGATCTTGGCGATCCAGTCGAGCTGGGCGCATTGGTTCTCGGTGAGATCGCCGGGGTTCTTCCAGAGCGCGTAGCGGGCGCGTGCGATGCCGAGCGAGGTGCCTCGTGCGCGTCCTCGCTGGGACATGACGGTCGTGATCGCGTTTCGTCCCGATGCCTGGTTCCAGGCTCGGCGACGCTCGACGTCGAGCGCTTCGATGGCCCACGCGACGACGTGAAACGCATCGGCGCAGCGCACGGCGTTCGGGGCTCGCTTGGCGACGACGCGGGCGATCCAGCCCGCCATGTCCGCAGAGATGTGGGTCAACTCCGCAGCGCGTTCGTTGCCGAGTTCGTCGAAGAACACCTCCAAGTCGGCGTCGGTGCGGCCAGGGCCGACCCACACCAGATGGCCGGTGTCGTGATCGACCACGACGATCAGGTAGCGGTGTCCGCGCTTGTAGGAGATCTCATCGATCCCGATCCGTCGCAACCCGTCGAGACGATCAACACGCGCCTCGACATCTGCATTGACCCGCGTGACGATCGCACCGATGGTGCGCCACGCCACCCGCAACAACTCACACGTCGCGGACTTCGAGGTGCGCACCGCCAGCCACGCCGCCAAGTCGTCGAAGTCGCGGGTGTGGCCGACCCCATGACGAGCCCACGGCACTGCCACCACCGTCGGTCCGTGCGTGCGGCAACGCACCCGGGGTGCGTCGGCTTCGATGAACACCTTCGTCGTGCCGGCGTCCAACGCCCGCCACCGCCGACGACCATCACCACGGTCGTAGCGAGGCGAACGTCGATGGCAGTGTCCGCAGCGGCCACGAGCCCTCGCATCAGGTCGTGCCGACACCACGATCGATCCATCGGTGTCGTCGACACGGACCCCTTCCACGACCGTGCGCGTCAACCCGCACGCCTTCTCCCATACCTTGGTGTTCAGCACCCCGTCTGCCGTCCTTTCAGTTTCGAGCCTTCGACAGCGCGAAACCTAGGAATCAGGCGGGGTGCACCCGCGGATAGGCCCTCAACTCACCCACGGACAGAGCAGAAGAGCGCATTATGAGTGGCATTCCATGGGCGGGCACCGATCGCAAGGGTCTGCTGCACGGTTCGGTGACATCTGATCTGGCTTGCCCTCGAGGCGGGCCTGGAAGGATGTTGCTATGCCGAAGCCTTACCCGAAGGAGTTCCGCGACGATGTCGTGAGAGTCGCCCAGAACCGCGAAGAGGGGGTGACGTTGGAGCAGATCGCGAAGGACTTCGGGATCCACCCGATGACCCTGTCGAACTGGCTCTCCCAGTCCGCTGTCGACGCCGGCACCAAGCCCGGCAAGACCACAGCCGACAACGCCGAGCTACGCGAAGCGAACAAGCGCATTCGGCTCCTCGAGCAGGAGAACGAAGTGCTGCGCCGAGCGGCTGCGTATCTGTCTCAGGCGAACCTGCCGGGAAAAGGATCTACCCGCTCGTGACAGAGCTCGCTGCTGATGGGATCCCCGTCACGGTGACGTGTCGGGTGTTGAAGCTCTGCCGCCAGGACTACTACCGCTGGCGCCACGAGCCCGTCACCGACGCGCTGCTCGACGAAGCGCACCTCACCAACGCCCTCTTCGACGCCCATGTCGATGACCCGGAGTTCGGATATCGATTCCTGGCCGACGAAGTTCGAACCGCCGGCTTCGAGGTCGCCGACCGAACCGTGTGGCGAATCTGCCGCGACAACCAGTGGTGGTCAGTGTTTGGCAAGAAGAAGTCGAAGGTATCGAAGCCGGGCGCTCCTGCGCACGACGACCTGGTGAAGCGCGACTTCACCGCTGCCGGGCCTGACGAGTTGTGGCTGACCGACATCACCGAGCACTGGACGAGAGAAGGAAAGCTCTACCTGTGCGCGATCAAAGACGTCTGGTCGAACCGGATCGTTGGCTACTCGATCGACTCACGCATGAAGGCCCGCCTCGCCGTCCAGGCGATCGACAACGCAGCTGCGCGTCGAGGCGGTGACGTGGCCGGCTGCATTCTGCATTCCGACAGAGGATCGCAATTTCGTTCACGGAAAGCCCAGCAGGCGTTGATCCGTCACGGCATGGTCGGCTCGATGGGCCAAGTCGGCTCCGCCGGCGACAACGCCGCGATGGAATCGTTCTTCTCACTGCTCCAGAAGAACGTGCTGAACCGGCGCACCTGGACCACCCGAGAAGAGCTGCGGATCGAGATCGTGACCTGGATCGAACGCACCTACCACCGCCGCCGGCGACAGCCCCGCCTCGGCCGGTTGACCCCGATCGAATACGAGACCATCATGACCCCGACCGCCAAGGTCGCCTAACAAACGCCACCTGTCACCAGATCGTGCAGCAGACCCTTCCGCCATCACGGTGTGATCCGTGAGTACTCAATGATATGGTCATGGAATGACCGATGCCGAAACCATCGATGGGGCCGTTCTCGCCGCGACGCTCCACGACGCATGGAGCGCCTTCGAACGGATCTTGAACGGCAATCTCAGTGCGATTCGCGGCATCACCTACTCCGAGTACCGGCTGCTCTCGGCGATCGCTGGCGGTCTCGAGAAGGGATGTAGCCGTGTGGACCTTGCCCGATCGGTCGGCCTTTCTCCATCCGCGGTCACACGAGCGCTTCGGCCGCTGACCGAGCTGGGAATGGTGGTCACGACGAAGCACGAGCGCGACGCGCGTCTCGCAATGGCGCGTCTGACGCCTCAGGGTGAGGAGTTGGTTGCGGATGCGGCGGGAGTCGTCGACGACGTCGCGTCTCGCATGGTCGAACAGACTCCACTCGCCAATGAGCACAGAACCCGGTTGCTCGAAATGTTGACCGAACTCGCTCACCTCTGAGCCGGAAGGAACCCACCATGCACGTTTCCGACATCGAGGCCATCGGCCGCCAACTGTCTCCTCGCACCTACCTCGCGACCATCGGACCACACGACGAACCTCACGTCGTTCCGGTGCACCCCGGATGGGAAGGCTCGACCATCTGGATCATGACGGGCACCACCGCCGTCAAGACCCGCAACATTGCGGAGCACCACAAGGTCTCGATGCACTGGGAGGCCAACGACGCCGGCGACGGGCTGCTCGTCTGGGGCGACGCCACGATCCACAGCGACGCAGCAACCAAGGCCAGGTTGTGGAGCGGTGTCTTCGACTACGACCTCGCCGAGTTCGCTCCCGGCGGCAGCGCCTCACCCGACATCGTCTGCCTCGCGATCGAGCCGGTGAAGGCCGTGCACGCTCTCGCATACGGAAGCGCCGGGGTGCAACGATGGACAACGCCCTGAAGCACTCCCACGTGCAGTGGCTTTCGTGTCGGACCGGAGCGAGAAGCCGGACGACCACTCACGCGCAACCTGTCGGCCCGGGAGGGTGGGAACAGACGTTGTCTTCAGACCTTCCGCGGACAACCCTGAGTACCTGCTGGTATCCGGGAAGCCTGCCCGCTCTGGTCTCAACGCCACGCTCCGCAGGTCCTCCTCATCTGAACATCGGGCGAGCCCGCTCGGGGTCGCTCAACCCGATGTTGGCCTGCGGCGAATGGCTCACCCGGCAACAGAGCATCGGTCGATGAACCGTTACGTGGCGTCCTGCTGTTCCAGCCAGGTCAGAATCGCCTCGGTCGTGTCCTCCGGCCGTTCTTGCTGGATCCAATGGGACTGTCAGATCCGCGGTGTAACTGGTCTGGCCTGAAACGCTGAGCGACTCGCTTGGCCGGAAGGACAGACAACGATGACAGACCATGATGTGGCGGTGGTGACACCGTCGGATGAGACAAGCGAGGAGCGGCCAGATCGGTCGCTTGCCGAGCAGCTCGTCGACCAGGCACGATCGGACGGGCGGAATCTCGTCGGCCCCGGCGGGCTGCTGAGCGATCTCACGAAGCAGGTCCTCGAGACGGGTCTCGAGGTCGAGATGGAAGAACATCTCGGCTATCCGAAACACGCCGTCGAGGGCCGCAACGGTGGCAACAGTCGCAACGGGACACGTTCGAAGACGGTGATCACCGAGATCGGCCCGATCGAGCTGGAGGTGCCACGCGATCGTGACGGCAGCTTCGAGCCTGAAACGGTGCGCAAGAACCAGCGCCGGCTCGACGGGGTCGACTCGATGGTCATCTCCTTGACGGCGAAGGGTTTGACGACTGGTGAGGTCGAAGCCCATCTGGCCGAGGTGTACTCGACGAACATCTCCCGCGAGACGATCTCGAAGATCACCGACCGGGTCCTGGGCGAGTTGGCCGAGTGGCAGAACCGGCCGCTCGACCGCGTCTATCCGGTCATCTTCATCGATGCGATCGTCGTGAAGATCCGCGACGGTCAAGTCGCCAACCGGCCCGTGTACGCGGCGATCGGTGTCACCGTTGACGGTCAACGCGACATCCTCGGCCTCTGGGTCGGCACCGGTGGCGAGGGCGCCAAGTACTGGTTGCAGGTGCTCACCGAGATCAAGAACCGCGGCGTCGAAGACGCCTGCATCGTCGTGTGCGACGGACTCAAAGGCCTGCCCGAGTCGATCGAGGCGACCTGGCCGTTGGCGATCGTGCAGACCTGTGTGCTGCACCTGATCCGCAACACCTTCCGCCTCGCCAGCCGCGCCGACTGGGACAAGATGGCACGCGATCTGCGACCCGTCTACACCGCCGTCAACGAAGCCGACGCCGCAGCGAGATTGGACGAGTTCCACACCATCTGGGGCAACCGCTACCCGGCGATCCAGTCGCTCTGGAAGAACGCGTGGGCCGAGTTCGTGCCGTTCCGGAACCTGTCAAGCCGTTTGAGACATTTCTAGTTTGAGTGGATGAGGGCCTCGCGTTGGGGTTCGTTGATCCAGGCGACAGCTGGGAGTTTCGGGGGTTCGGGCCGGCGGTGACGGAATCGGGCCGGGTTTGAGGCGTAGGCAGCGTCGAGGGTGACCGACCGCTGCTCGCGGATCTGGTCGGCGGTGCCGTAGTGAACCGAGGCCGGCGTGTGGAGCCCGATCCCGGAGTGGCGATGCACGTGGTTGTAGTGATCGAAGAACTCGGCGCAGAACGCTCTGGCATCCGCGATGGAGCCGAATCGGTCGGGGAACGCCGGGCAGTATTTCAGCGTCTTGAATTGGGCTTCGGAGTAGGGGTTGTCGTTGGAGACGTGCGGCCGGGAGTGGGATCGTGCGACGCCGAGATCGACCAGCAGTTGTGACACCGGCTTGGAGGTCATTGCGCTGCCGCGGTCGGCGTGCAACGCCAACTCGCCCTTCGCGACACCTTGGTCTCGGTAGGCGGCGTCGATGAAGTCGGCAGCGAGTTGGCCGGTCTCTGCTGGTGCGACGCACCAGTTGACGACATAGCGGGAGTAGATGTCGATGATCACGAACAACTCGTAGTAGACGCCACGCGTCGGGCCCTTCAGCTTGGTGATGTCCCACGACCAGACGGCGTTGGGTGCAGTGGCGATGAGTTCGGGTTTCTTGCGTGCCGGGTGGGTGCGCTGGCGGCGTCGTTCGCGGTTCTGACCCGCGATGCGCAGCAGGCGGTACATGGTCGAGATCGAGCACAGGTAGGTGCCGTTGTCGAGGAGTCGCGCCCAGATCTGGGCGGGTGCGAGGTCGCAGAACTCCGGCGAACGCAGCACCGCCAGCACGTGTTGGCGCTCGGCCTCGGTCAGCTTGTTCGGTGGCACCGGTCGAGGTGCGGGCGGACCCAACTTGGGTGGTCGACAGCGCCGGTAGTGCGAGGCCCGGGGCTGGCCGAGCAGACGGCACGCTTGTCTGGTCGACGTCGCTGCGGTGAGGTCGTTGAGGTGGGTGTCGATCACTGCTTGTACTTCGGGTCGATGTCCGCGCTCTCGGAGAGCAGCTCCAAGAGCGCGTGTGCTTTTCCCGTGATCTCCAACGCCAACTTCGTGCGCTCCAGCTCCGACTCGAGCTTCGCGTTCTTCTTCCGGAGCCGGTCGAGTTCGGCCTGCTCCGCGCTGCGACGTCGACGATCCTTGGCCGTTGTGGCCGGCTGGTCGCGGCGGGCGCGCTGGTTGCGCCACTCCGAGATATGCGACGTGTACAAGCCCTCGCGGCGCAACAACGCACCGCGCTCCTCGCTGGTCGCGGCGTTGTCGTACTCGTCGATGACGCGGTCCTTGAAGACGTTCGAGAACCGTCGACGGGTCGGTTTCGCTGCCGGATCGACAGCATCATCGTGTTCGTTCACGCTCCCATTCTGGGCGCGAACTGATGTGGTGGTTGTGGTCATGGTCATCGGTCAGGTGTCCTTGTTCTCGCCCCGATGGACAGTGAGCACCGGCATCACCGGTGTCTCACCTCAGCCTGACAGACAGGGTTCCTCGACTACTCACCGGAGATCCGCCGGGTCATCTACTCGACGAACGCGATCGAGTCGTTGAACGCCCGGTTCCGGCGAGCAACGAGGGCACGCGGTCACTTCCCCAACGAGCAAGCAGCGCTCAAATGCCTCTACATGGTCGTGCGGTCGCTCGACCCGAAAGGCACCGGCCAGGAACGCTGGATGAACCGCTGGAAGCCCGCCCTCAACGCCTTCGCCATCACCTTCGAAGGCCGCCTCTTCTAAGGCCCTAAGATCCCAACAACAACCATGAGCCAGGTCAGTTACACCAACGATCTGACAGTCCCGATCCAATGCCCGCAATCGAAATCGACCTCATCCACGTTCGGCACGAAGTCCTTCAGGTTTTGAGACTTCGGGATCGCATCCTGGATACCGGAGATCATGAGGGCGGGTTGTTGGATGATTGGTTCGATGGAGTTCCCCCGTCCTGTGAGACACGGGCTGTTGTGAGATTTCATGCCACGGCTGAGGCAGCGTAGACCTCGGCCGGGGTGTGATGTTGCAGCCCGGCCTGGTGCCGTTGGCGGTTGTAGAAAGTTTCGATGTAGTCGAACAGAATCGTGCGCAGCTCGGACCGCGTGATGTGTTTCCAGTCGCCGTGAATCGACAACACGTCACGCTTGATCGTTGCCCACGTCGATTCCATCGCGGCGTTGTCGAAACAGTCGCCCGTCGAGCCGTAGGACGCTGTCAGGTTCCAATCTGAGAGCCGGTTGGCGAACTCGAGAGAAGTGTATTGACCGGATTCAACTGGTGGAAGCAACACCGGCTTGTTGAAGGGAGCGTAGGTGATCGTCGAGGGCTTCGGCGGGGGTGCGCCATCCGAGGATCTTCCGTGGCCGCTAGTTGAGCGTGGCCGCAACGGCTTCGATCTCGTCGCTGTTCCATCGGGCAAGGTCGGTACCTTTCGGGAAATTGAAGCGCCCCGGGTTTGGTAGAGGCCGGGGTTATTGAGTCCCGGCCGGGTTGGCGGGGACGATTTGACTGTAGTGGGCGGTCTCGAATGCGGTCGGGGTGGTGAAGCCGGGGCCGGGTTCGATCTCGCCGTGGAGACGTCGGTGGTTGAACCAGTCGACGTAGGTGAGGGTGGCGAACTCGACATCGTCGAGACCGCGCCAGGGACCCTGCTTGTAGATCAGCTCCCACTTGTAGAGCCCGTTGAACGACTCGACGAGGGCATTGTCGTAGCTGTCGCCCTTGGAGCCGACCGACGCGACGATGGTGTTGTCGGCGAGGCGGTCGGAGTAGCGAACGGACAAATATTGGACTCCGCGGTCGCTGTGATGGATCAGCTCCGACAGGTCCGCGCCCTGGCGTTTCCGGTTGAACACGGCCATCTCGAGAGCGTCGATCGCCAGATCCGACTTGAGTGATCGGCTGGCCTGCCACCCGACGACCATGCGGGAGAACACGTCGACGATGAACGCGACGTAGACCCAGCCCGAGTGCGTTTTGACGTAGGTCAAGTCCGCCACCCAGAGCCGGTTCGGTGCCGGCGCTACGAACTTGCGATCCACCAGATCCGCCGGCCGATCGAGTGCATCGTCGCCTTCGGTGGTGCGGATCCACACCCGTCCCCGCCGGCAGCCCTGCAAGCCCATGTCGCGCATCAGGCGCTCGACGGTGCAGCGAGCGACTCGGACCTCGTCTTTGTTCAGTTGGTCCCAGATCTTGTCGGCGCCGTAGACCGCAAGGTTCTCCTCCCACACCCGCAGGATCTGCGGGCGCAGCTCCGCATCACGAACCGCACGTGCCGACAGCGGGCGCTTCTTGGCGGCGTGATACGTCGACGGGGCGATCCCAACCGTGTTGGCGATCGACTCGATACCCCACCGCAACTGTCCGCTGCGGTTGTTCTTGTGTTCGTCGATGAACCGGATCACTTCGTTGATCGGCGGTCGAGTTCCGCCCCGAAGAAATGCGCCGCCGCCTTCAAGATGTCGTTGGCGCGCTTCAGCTCAGCGTTCTCGCGCTTCAGGCGTTTCAGCTCCGCGAGCTCGTCGGTGGTGGCGCCGGGCCGGCGACCGGTGTCGGTCTCAGCTCGTCGGACCCACAGCCGGACCGTCTCGGCCTTCGGGCCCAGCTTCTCGGCGACCGAACAGATCGCCTCCCACTGGGATCCGTACTCGTGCTCGTGATCGAGCACCATCCGAACGGCACGCTCGCGCAGCTCGTCGGGATACTTGCTTGGCATCACTCCATCCTCTCAAGGAACAGAGCCTCCACGAATCCCGGGGCGCTTCAAGACACCAACCTCGTCGTCGCCGCGCTCGAGATGGCGTTGGCCCGCACGGGCAACCCGGCCGAAGTGATTCACCATGCCGACAAGGGCTCGATCTACACGTCGCTGGACTTCGCGTTCGCGGCCGGCAACGCCGACATGTCGCTGTCGTTCGGTTCCACCGGCGACGCCTACGACAACGCCGCTATGGAAACGTTCTGGGCTCGATTGAAGGTCGAGATCGCGTGGATCCGAGGCAGCATCTGGTTCGACACCCGCGCCGAGTGCCACGCCTACCTGTTCGAGTTCATCGAGGTCTTCTACAACCGGCAACGACACCAGAGCGGCCTCGATCACCTCACCCCAACCGAATACGCTGACAAGTGGCGCCACGACCACGGCCAGCCGAATCCGTCATAACCCCGTGTCCAAAGAACCGGGTCAACATCACATACCGCCGGCATCGAGCGCCACGGAGACGATGACTCCTCTGGGAGCGGATCGATTGGACAGAGGCGATTCTGAACGCTGCCGATTCTCACGGAGTCGACTGCTATCGAACTGTCTGCGGGGACTTTCAAGCAGCGATGGTGTCGGGCGTCCGCTCAGGTACGCCGGGCGAGCCGCTTCCTCATGACATCGAACAGAGGGATCGATCAAGAGCAGCTGCGGCGCAGCTTCGCCCTGGCTCACCAGCTCACCGGTTCTTCATGAGTCTGGTCGCTGGTGCCGAGGCGTCCATCGAGTGGAGCCTGCAACGCGACGACGAGCTGTTCGACGGCTGACGCTGCCAAGCCGAAAGTCCACCGTGCTGACAAACCGCGGACAAGCGGGCGATTTCGGCGTTTCGACCCGACCCGAAAAAGACGCTGACCAGGGCCGGAGCCCTGGTCAACGTGGTGTCGAAGGGGGGACTTGAACCCCCACGCCCATTAATAGGGCACTAGCACCTCAAGCTAGCGCGTCTGCCAATTCCGCCACTTCGACGAGTGGACCCACCACGTTACCCGTCGCGCCGCCGGGTCGCACGTGATCAGGTGCGCTCGAGGAAGAACGAGAACGCGACCAGCGTGAAGATCCACACCAGCGCCATCACGAAGGTGATCCGGTTCAGGTTCCGCTCGGCCGCCGTCGATCCCAGCGCCGCTCCCCCGCCGCCGCCGAACATGTCGGACAGCCCGCCGCCCCGCCCGCTGTGCAGCAGGATGCCTGCGATCAAGCCGATCAACGAGGCCACGTTCAGCACGAGGGTCACATAGAGCATCACGTCACGCACGGCCGACCATGCTAGCGAGGCCCCCGGCGGGCCGCTCGGCTCCCGAGACCCCGGGGATAGCGTCGCCCGGATGCCGTCCGACGAGATCGCCCAGCGCCACCACGACATCGCCCGCGCCCTCGTCGACGGCCGCAACGAGGTGTCCGCCCCCGCCGTCTCTCCCGACGGTGTCCACGTGGCGTGCGTCGTGTCGACCACCAGCCTCGAGCGCAACACCGTCACCAGCCGCGTCTGGCTCGACGGGGCGCCGCTGACCGCCGGAGACCACGACGGCGAGCCCACCTGGTCACCCGACGGCCGCTTCCTCGCGTTCACCTCGCGCCGTGGCGGCGAGAAGACCGAATCGACGCTGCACGTCGTCCCCATCGGCTCCCCCGGCGAGACGCGCACCCTGTGCACCATGCCCGACGGCCTCGGTGACGTCTCGTGGTCACCGGACGCGACGACCCTCGCGTTCACCAGCCGCACCCGCGACGAGCGCTACACGAAGAGCGACGAGTCGTGGCAATCGCCGCGCAAGATCGAGCGCTTCTTCAGCCGCCTCAACGGCGAGGACTGGGTGTTCGACCGCCCCGCCCACGTCCACGTGATCGCCGCCGACGGCACCGGCGCCGTCCGCAACCTCACCCCCGGCGAGTTCGAGTTCTCGGGCACCTCGTGGGCCGCCGACTCGCGCTCCGTCGTCAGCGCCTCCCAGCGCGACGAGGAGTGGGACCTCAACCTCTCGAAGGACCTCTACGTCATCGCCCTCGACGCCGACGAACGGCCCGACGCCATCCGCCGGGTCACCTGCGGCGACGGCGTCTACGGCCACCCCGCCGTGTCACCCGACGGAACCCGCATCGCCTTCATCGGCCACGACGACCTGCTCACCTTCCCCACCAACTCGGCGATCGGCATCCTCCCCTTCGACGCCGAGGCCGCCACCACCGACGACATCGTGTGGGCGTCGGCCGCCCTCGACCGCACCTTCGCCCCGACCGTCGGCTTCGTCGCACCCCGCTGGATCGACGACACCACCGTCCTCGCCGCCGCCGACGACCGCGGCGACACCCACCTGTTCTCGATCGCCGCCGACGGCGCCACCGACCCCGTGGCGCTGACCTCCGGCCCGCTCGCCGTCACCGCGCTCGACGCCGCCGCCGACCGCGTCGCGACCACCCGCACCACCATCGACCACCCCGCCGAGCTGTTCGTCGACGACATCCAGGTCACCACCACCGGAGAGCACCTCGCCGCCGAGCTCAGCGGATGGGAGAAGTTCACCGTCCCCACCTCCGACGGCACCGGAGACATCGACTGCTGGATCATGCGGCCCGCCGACCTGTCCGACGGCACCACCCACCCGGTCCTGCTCAACGTCCACGGCGGGCCGTTCAGCCAGTACGGCGAGTACTTCTTCGACGAGGCGCAGATGCAGGCCGCAGCCGGCTTCGTGGTCGTGCTGTCCAACCCGCGTGGCAGCAGCGGCCGCCACGCCGACTGGGGCCGCGCGATCCTCGGACCCAAGCACCCGGTCGCTCCGGGCACGGGCTGGGGTGGCGCCGACGTCGACGACGTGCTCGCCGTGATCGACGCGGCGCTCGACCGCTACGACTTCTGCGACCGCGATCGCGTCGGGATGCTCGGCGGCTCCTACGGCGGGTTCATGGCCACCTGGCTGGCCGCCCACCACGGCGATCGCTTCCGGGCGTTCTGCTCCGAGCGAGCGGTGAACAACCTCGTGTCGGAGGAGTGGAGCAGCGACATCGGCACCTTCTTCCGCACCGAGCACGGCCCCCTCTACATCGACGACGTCGAGGTCTACGAGGCGTCGTCGCCGGTGCGGGCGATCCGCGACATCGACTCGCCGATGCTGCTCATCCACTCCGAGGAGGACTGGCGCTGCCCGATCGCGCAGGCCGAGGAGCTGTGGATGGGTCTCAAGCTGCTCGGCAAGGAGGTCGACTTCTACCGCTTCCCCGGCGAGGACCACGAGCTCTCGCGCACCGGCTCCCCCGTGCACCGCGTCCAGCGCGCCGAGATCATCCTCGACTGGTTCCACGACCACCTCGCCGAGCGCCGACCACCGGCGGCGACGTAGCCTCGCAGCCGTGCCCGACGACGACGGCGAGCAGCGACCGGACTCGCCCGGGGGGTCCGAGATCGGACCGGTCGCCCGCCGCTACCTCGACGCCGTGCGAACCTCGGCCGAGGCGGATCTCGGCCACGAGCTCCCGGACGGCACCACCGTCGTCCCCGCGCCGGACCGGCAGGGCAGCCGCTCGGCGGTGTGCTACCCCCTCCACCGCTCGACCGTCGTGTGGTGCGCTCCCGAGCGGGCGCACCTGCTCGAGATCGTGCGGTCCGATCGCGCCGCGACGAGCGAGCGGTTCACGCGGACGATGCTCGACGCCGGCGCCACCTCGCCGTCGCGCGGCCACGACCGGGTCCTCGAGCGCGCCGACCGACCCGTGGGGCCGACCCCCTCCGGGGCGCGCCGACTCGACCCCGGGCGGCCGGGCGATCGTGAGCTGGTCGCGGCGCTCGCCGCCCGCTGCCCCGCCGACGACCTCGACGAGGCCGAGCTCGACCCCGACCACCTCGACCCCCACATCGCCGGCGTCGAGGCACCTGGCGGCGACGGCGCCCTGGCGGCGGTCGCGTACGCGCAGCCGTGGGTCCACGACCCCGTCCTGCTCGACATCGGGGTGATCTGCGACCCCGCGCACCGCCGGACGGGAGCGGCGCAGCGCGCCGTGACCGCGCTCGTCCTCACCCACGACGACGACCACGACTGGCTCTACCGCTGCGACGCCGAGAACACCGCCTCCGATCGGCTCGCCGTCGCGCTCGGCTTCCGCCTCGTGAGCGAGGTCACCTCCGTCGACGTCACGACGATCGCGGAGCAACCCGGGTCCGACGGCTCCATCGCCGACCCCTCGGGCCGCTAGGCGCCCTCGGGGCGCCACCGCCGTCGGCGACCGACCCACGTCGGGGTGCGCTCCGGCGGGGGCGGATCGAGGTCGTCGATGCGCTCCGACGACAGGTGCGCGGAGGCGATCGACCGCAACCGGGCGTGCTCGGCGCTCCCCTCGGTCCGATCGACGAGCAGCAGCGTCCGACCGCCGACCCGGGCGGCGAGGCCGACCGACGAGGACGACGACCGCCGGGCCACCGAGCGCCGGGTCAGGCGGGTCAGCTCGTCGACGTCTCCCCACTCGACCAGGTGCCGGCGCACGAGGGTGCGACGTGTCGCTCCCCGCTCGTCGAAGGCGGTCGCGAGCGGGACGCTCCACGCGACGTACCCCGCCGCGGCGCACGCCGCGACGGCCAGGACGACCGACGGGATCGTCGCCCCGTTGACGGCCACGACGACCACGGCGATCGCCACCAGCGACGCCGCGCCGATCAGCGTGGCGACGTAGGCCGTCAACGACGAGTGCAGGGTGAGCGACCCGGGGGGTGCGGGGCGACCGGCCGCCGCCATCGCTCAGACGGTCGTCGCGACGGCGTCGGCGTCACGGCGCCGGACGATCTCGTCGGGTGCGATCGGGTGGTGGCAGGCCGTGAGCAGACCCGGGGTGTGCTCGAGCAGCTCGGGCTCCTCCTCGGCGCACCGCTCGGTCGCTCGCCAGCACCGGGTCCGGAAGCGGCACCCCGACGGGGGGTCGATCGGGGACGGCACGTCGCCCTGCAGCACGATGCGCTCCCGCTCGCGCTCGCGCACGGGGTCCGCGATCGGCACCGCGGACATCAGCGCTCGCGTGTACGGGTGCGCCGGGTGCTGGTACAGCGGGGGCCGATCGCCGATCTCGACGATCTTGCCGAGGTACATCACCGCGACGCGGTCCGAGACGTGGCGCACCACCGACAGGTCGTGGGCGATGAACAGGTAGGCGATGTCGCGCTCGCGCTGGATGCGGCGCAGAAGGTTCACGACCCCGGCCTGCACCGACACGTCGAGCGCGGAGACCGGCTCGTCGAGCACGATGAAGTCGGGGTCGAGCGCGATCGCCCGAGCGATCCCGATCCGCTGGCGCTGACCGCCGGAGAACTCGTGCGGGTAGCGGTTGCCGTGCTCGGGTTGCAGCCCGACGTCGGCGAGGAGCTGGGCGACCTCGCGCTTGCGCTCCTTCGAGGAGAGGGAGGTGTGGATGACGAACGGCTCGCCGACGATGTCGTTGACCGGGAGCTTCGGGTTGAGCGACGCGTAGGGGTCCTGGAAGACGATCTGCACGTCCTGGCGCAGCCGCTGCAGATCGGGGTTCGACAGCTCGGTGACCTCGCGCCCGTCGTACACGACCGATCCCGAGGTCGGCTCGTGCAACCGCAGGATGGCTCGTCCGGTGGTGCTCTTGCCCGAACCGGACTCTCCCACCAGGCCGAGCGTCTCGCCACGGGCGATGTCGAACGAGATCCCCGACACCGCCTGCACCTGGTTCACGACCCGCTTGAAGAAGCCGTCGCCCTCGATCGGGAAGTGCTTGACCAGGTCGGTGACCCGCACCAGGGGCTCGCTCACGACGACGACTCCGGCGGGGCGTACAGGTGGCTCGGGTCGTGCTCGTCGACCAACTGCTCCCAGTGGTGGCAGGCGACGAGGTGGCCCGGGCGGTCGCACGCCGCGAGGGGCGGATCCGACTCGACGCACACGCTCGTCGCCAACGGGCACCGTGGGCTGAACGCGCACCCGGCGGGCGGGTCGATCAGGGTGGGGGGAGCCCCGCCGATCGGGACGAGCTCGTCGGCGTCGGAGTCGAGGGCGGGGATCGAGCCGATGAGCCCGGCGGTGTACGGCATCCGCGTCGCGTGGAAGATGTCGTCGACCGGGCCGGTCTCGACGAACTCCCCGGCGTACATCACCCCGACGCGGTCGGCGACGCCGGCGATCACCCCGAGGTCGTGGGTGATCAGCACGATCGCCGCGCGCACCTGGTTCTTGACCTCCATCAGCGTCTCGAGGATCTGCGCCTGGACGGTGACGTCGAGCGCCGTCGTCGGTTCGTCCGCGATGATGATGTCGGGGTCGTTGATGATCGCCATGGCGATCATCACGCGCTGGCGCATGCCGCCGGAGAACTCGTGCGGGTACGACTTCGCCCGCTGCTCGGCCTGGGGGATGCCGACGAGGTCGAGCATCTCGATCGAGCGCTCCATCGCCTGCTTCGGCGGGATGCGGTCGTGGGCGAGCACCGACTCCGAGAGCTGGCGCCCGATCGTGTACACCGGGTTCAGCGAGGTCATCGGGTCCTGGAAGATCATCGCGATCTTGCTGCCGCGCAGGTCGCGCACCTCGCGATCGGGGCGTCCCAGCAGGTCCTCGCCGAGGTACCGGGCCTGGCCCTCGATGCGGGCGGTCTTGGGGAGCAGGCCCATCAGGGCCATGCTCGACACCGACTTGCCGCATCCGGACTCGCCGACGATGCCGAACACCTCGTCGCGCTTGACCTGGTAGCTCACGCCGCGCACCGCTCGCACCACGCCGTCCTCGGTCGGGAACGACACGTGCAGGTCGTCGACCTCGAGCATCACCTCGTCGTCGACCACGTCGCGACCGTCGTGGTGCGGCCCGGGCGCGGCCGGCGCGCCGAGGCCGGTCACTGGCGGACCCGGGTCTGCTTCGGGTCGAACGCGTCGCGCAGCCCGTCGCCGATGAAGTTGATGCACAGGGCGATGATGATGATGAACACGCCCGGCCACCAGAACAGCCACGGTCGTGACGCGAACGCCGTGCGGTAGATCTGCACCTGCTGACCGAGGGAGTACTCGGTGACGCCGAACCCGAGGAAGGCCAGCGCCGCCTCGACGAGGATCGCCGCCGAGATCAGCAGGGTCGCCGACACGATCACCGACCCGATGACGTTCGGGAGCATGTGCTTGAAGATGATCCGCCGGTTCGAGGCGCCGAGGGCACGGGCGGCCTCGACGAACTCCTTCTCCCGGATCGACAGGAACTCCGCCCGGATCACGCGCGCGGTGGTCAGCCAGGCGAGCGAGGCGATGATCAGCGAACCGAACAGCACGTTGCCCTCGACGTTGAAGCGCCGGCTGACCACGGCGGCGAGCAGCAGCAGCGGGATCGTGAACAAGACGTCGACGATGCGCATCAGCACCGTGTCGACCCAGCCGCGGTAGAAGCCCGAGAGCGCGCCGACGATCGCTCCGACCGTCGTCGCGATCAGCCCCGCCAGGACGGCGACGGTGATGCTGCCCTGCGCTCCCTTCAGCGTGACGGCGAAGTAGTCGCGCCCGATGTTGTCCTGCCCGAAGGGGTGCTGGCCGAGGGCGAACCCATCGCCGTCGAACCACGGGATGAGGTCGATCGTGGACTCCCCCCGGTTGACGACCGTCCCGCTCTGGTCGTAGGGCAGATCCCAGAACCACAGGCCCCCGTAGGCGAGGAAGACCATCCCCGCCAGAACGGCGAGCGAGGTCATCGCGAGGCGGTGGCGGAAGAACCGTCGCACCACCATCTGACGCTGGGAGCGGGCCTTCACCGACATCCCCGAGCCGTCGCCGGGCTCGGTGTCGGCGTCGACGTGGCCGCCGACGGCGTCGGCGCCGATGCCCACCCGCGTGGCCTCCGAACCGGTCGTCGCCGCGTCGGGCCGGACGGTGTCGGAGCTCATCGGCGGATCCTCGGATCGAGGTAGGCGTACAGGATGTCGGCGAAGGCGTTGAGGATCACGATCGACAGCGACACCACGATCACGAAGCCCATCACGGGGTAGGGGTCGACCTCCTGCAGACCCTCCACGAAGAGCTGGCCCATCCCCTTCCAGCCGAACACCGTCTCGGTGATGACGGCGCCCTCGATCACGGTCGCGAAGCTGATCGTCACGACGGTCATCACCGGGAGCAGGGCGGTGCGGAAGGCGTGGCGGAGCACGACCTGGGTGGCGGGCAGGCCCTTGGCCTTCGCCGTGCGGACGTAGTCCGACTTGAGGGTGTCGAGCATCGACGAGCGCGTGTAGCGCATGAACGTGGCGAAGCCGATCAGCGCGAGGGCGAGGGACGGGAGGATCTGGTGACCGGCGTAGTCGACCATCCGCTCCCAGAACGACCCCGTCAGGTTCGGCGTCTGGGGGCCGACGGTGCCGATCGTCCGACCGGGCTCCCACGCCGAGAGGAAGCGGTCGACGAGGACGATCCCGGCGACGAGCAGGGTGGCGGCCATCCCCGCTCGCACCGCCGGGCGCCGGTCGACGGCGCCGCCGACGACCGCTCCGGTGGCGGCGCCGACCGCCAGCGTGGCGAGCAGCAGGACGAACAGCTTGGTCCAGTTCGGGTCCGCGATCCACGACGACGCCACGAGCGAGCCGACGACGCCGACCACGGCGGCCGCGACGCCGGCGAGCACGACCCGCGTGACCGAGAGAGGGGCGAACAGCATCGCGGCGACGACACCGGCACCGAGCGACATGACGGCGATGACCGGGGTCGAGAAGCCGGGGCCCGAGATCCAGTCGGTCGCGTCGATCACGAGCAGGATCGCGGCGAGGGCGCCCGCGACGGCGAGCGCGATCGGGACGCGGCGTCCCATGCGCCCGGGTACGACGCCGAACGCGAAGAGGCCCCCGACGGCGACGAGCAGCCAGATCCCGGTCGCCGAGAGCCCGGGATCCTGGAGGTAGTCGTTGTACTTGATCGCCCCGAACTCCTTCAGCAGGACGGCGACCCAGAACACGGGGAGCGAGAAGAAGAGGAAGGCGGCGAAGGTCGAGCCGTAGTCGATGGCGCTGTACTGGCGCACGGCGGTGATGATCCCGAAGACGATGCCGATGACGATCGAGAGCACGGTCGCGAGGATCACCAGGCGGAAGGTCGTCTGGACGGCCTGCCAGAGCAGGGTCGACACGTTCTGACCCTCCCGGTTCTGGCCGAAGTCACCGCGGAAGATGCCGGTGACCCAGTCGACGTACCGCTCCCAGCCCGAGTCGTCCAGTCGGAGCCGTTGGCGCCTCGCGGCGATGAGCTGGTCGACGTTGGGGTTCGTTGATCCGCGCAGGTCGAACAGGGGGTCACCGGAGTTGATGACCAGGAAGAACATGAGCACGCTCGATGCCAACAGGATCGGGATCGACACGAGGATGCGGCGGAGGACGAAGAAGAACATGGGGTGAGACCGTGCGGGTGGCGCACCGCGTGCTGCGGTGCGCCACCCGTCCGTTCAGTGGTGTTCGATGGGTGCTGGGCCGATCAGGCGATCTGCCACTGCGACGCGTTGAACGTCAGGCCGTTCTGCGACGGGTTGTAGATGACGTTCTCGGCGTCGTCGGCGTAGGCCGCGACACCGGGGAAGGTGAACACCGGGATGGTGGCCAGGTTCTCCCACAGGATCGTGTCGATCTCGTTGGCGAGCTCGATCTGGGCGTCCGGATCGGTCTCGCCGGCGAGCTCGGCCAGCAGCGGCTCGAGCTCGGGGATCGAGATCGATCCGACGTTGTTGCCCGAACCGGGCTGGTAGGTCGCGATCGCGCCGCTCTTCAGCGGGCTGCCCGCCCAGGCGAACATCGCGATGTCCCAGTCACCGGCGGCGAGCTCGACGTCGAAGAAGGTCTCCGAGCCGGCGTCCACCATGTTGAAGCCGGCCTGGTTGCAGCTCTCGACGGCGAGGGCGACCTGGTCGGTGCGGCGCTGGTTGCCGCCGTTGTCGAACCAGCCGATGCGGAGCTCGAGCCCCTCCTGGCCGGCCTCCTGCAGGAGCGCCCGGGCGCCTTCGATGTCGACCTCGTCGTACTCGCCGCCCGAGGTGTCCTCGTAGCCCTCCTCGAAGGGCATCACCCAGCGGTTGTTAAGCACCTCGGCCTCGGGCTGCAGCGGGACGATCAGGTTGTCGACCATCTGCTGGCGCGGGAGGCACTTGACGAACGCCTCGCGGACCAGCGGGTCCTGCAGCGTCTCGTTGAGGAAGTTGAAGTCGAAGTGCTCCCAGGTGTACTGCGAGCCGTTCTCGACGGTCACGCCGTCGGTGCCCTCGAGGGTGCTGAGCAGGTCGGGGGTCGGCTGCGGGTCCATCGCGTTGATCTCGCCGTTGGCGAGCGCCTGGGCCTGGGCCTCCTCGGCGATGTAGCGGAAGACGACCTCGCCGTTGGCGGGCGTGCCCCAGTAGCTCTCGTTCGGGACGAGGGTCAGGCTCTGGCCGGCCTCCCACGAGCCGAGGGCGAACGGGCCGCCCGAGAGCATCGTGGCCTCGTCGATCGTGCCCGGGTCGACGGTGTACAGGGTGTTGTACGTCTCGGCGATCGCCTCGATCGACTCCCGGTCGTCACCCTCGAAGGCGCCGAGCAGGTCGTCGACGCCGGCCTCGCTGCCGATGACGTGGGCGGGGACCATGCCGTCGAAGAGCGACTGCCAGTCGGCGTAGGCCGTGCCGTAGGTCACGGTGATCGTCTTGCCGTCCTCGGAGCACTCGACGGTGTCGATGTCCTCGTAGCCGGTCGTCCCGACGAGGTCGAACAGGAACAGCTCGGTGCCGGAGTCGTCGGTGACGGGCTCGCCGGCGTCATCGAGCTGGAGGTAGGCGCCGTTGTTGGCGTGGTACTGCAGCTGGAAGTCGTCGCAGTCGATGGGCTCGCCGTCGGACCAGGCGGCGTCGGGGTTGACGACGTACTCGATGGTCTGCGGGTCCTCGCTGGTCAGCTCGACCGACTCCATGAGCTCCTCGTCGAGGACGAGGCCGCCGTCGGGGCCGGCGAAGTTGTACGGGCTCGGCTGGACCTCGTTGAGCACGATCGTGTTCTTGACCGAGTTGCTCGTGCCGAGGTTGTTGTTGTAGTTGCTGAACTCCTGGGCGTTGCCGTAGGCGAAGCTCCCGGATCCTCCGGCGCTCCCGCTGCCACCGGTCGTGTCGGTGGTCATGGCTTCGCCGTCGGTCGTCATCGTCTCGCCGTCGGTCGTCATGGTCTCGCCGTCGGTCGTCATCGGCTCGGTGCCGCCGGTCTCGCCGGTGTCACTCGTGTCGGTGGCGACCTCGGTCGACTCCTCGGCATCGCTGCCGCAGGCGGCGACGACGAGCGCCGACGCAGCTGCGACGGCGAGGAGCTTCGAGCTCCGTCGGGTGGTGTTCACGGTGGGTGTCCTCCTGGGTTGGACTACAGACGGGAGGTGTCTGTGGTGAAGGGGTTTCGCTCGGGGCGTCGCCGGATACCACCTCGATGGTCGGTCGACGCTGACCGTGCGCGCTCCGAGATCTCCTCCCCGGTGATCCGGAACACCGGAAATGTACCAGCACGCGCGCACCCCGTCGTGCAACTTCGTTTCGGTCCCGTGAACTCCGACCCGACGCTCCCACCGTTCGTAGCCGAGCGAATGCTGAAGGCGACGTTCTGCGGCCGGTCAGCGATCGAACCGGATCACACCGGCGAACTCGTCGGGGTCGAGGCTCGCCCCTCCGACGAGCGCCCCGTCGATGTCGGGCTGGCCCATCAGCTCGGCGGCGTTCGCCGCCTTCACCGAGCCGCCGTACTGGATCCGCACCGCTTTCGACGCGTCGGTCCCGAACGACTCGGCGATCCCCGACCGGATCGCCGAGCACACGCTCTGGGCGTCGTCGGCGGTCGCCGTCCTCCCCGTCCCGATCGCCCAGATCGGTTCGTACGCGACGACGAGCCCGCCCACCTGCTCGGCCGGCACCCCGGCGAGCCCGGCGGCCACCTGCGCCAGGACCTTCGACTCGGTCGAGCCCGCCTCGCGCTCCTCGAGCGTCTCGCCGCAGCACATGATCGGCGTCATCTCGTGCTGCAGGATCGCGAGGACCTTGGCGTTCACCGTCTCGTCGGACTCCCCGAAGACCTGGCGGCGCTCGCTGTGCCCGCAGATCACGTACTCGGTGTTGAGCTTGGCGAGGAACGCGGGCGACACCTCACCGGTGAACGCCCCGCTGTCGTCGGTGTGGCAGTGCTGCGCCCCGAGCGCGAAGTCCATGCCCTCGCTCTCCACGAGGGTCTGGACCGAGCGCAGATCGGTGAACGGCGGGTGGATCGACACGTCGACCTCCTCGAGCACGTCGCTCGGGACGAGGTAGTGCAGCTTCTGCACGAGCTGGATCGCCTCGAAGTGGTTGAGGTTCATCTTCCAGTTGCCCGAGATGAGCGGGGTGCGTGACATGTGGTTCCCTTCGTGGAGCGCGAGTTCGACGTGCGGTGCCGGCGCTGTCGGCACACGGTGGTGCGATGTTGGTGCGCGCCGTGGCGCTCAGGCGGAGCGGAGCGCGGCGAGGCCCGGCAGGTCGCCGGTCTCGAGCAGCTCCAGGCTCGCTCCCCCGCCGGTCGAGACGTGGTCGACCTCGTCGTCGAGGTGGAACTGGGCGAGCGCCGCGGCCGAGTCGCCACCGCCGACGACGGTGAACGCCTTCGTGTCGGCCATCGCCTGCGCGATCGTGCGCGTCCCCGACTCGAAGCGGCTGTCCTCGAACATGCCCATCGGACCGTTCCAGAAGACCATCCGCGCGTCCATGACCACGTCGCTGAACGCGGCGGCCGAACCGGGACCGATGTCGTACCCGGTCGCCCCGTCGGGGAGGCGCGACCCGAACTGGGCGAACTCGCCGCTCGAGTCGGTGCCGACCACGTCGTCGGGGAGGTGGATCACCTTGCCGAGCCGCTCGGCCTTCGCGAGCAGCTCCGCGCAGGTCTCGATCATCTCCGGCTCGTGCAGCGAGTCTCCGATGGACGATCCCCGGGCGGCGAAGAAGGTGAAGCACATCGCACCGCCGATGACGATCGCGTCGACGCGATCGAGCAGAGCTTCGATCACCCCGAGCTTGTCCGAGATCTTCGCGCCCCCGAGCACCGCGACGAAGGGGTGCTTCGGTCTGTCGCGCAGCCCGAGCAGGACGTCGACCTCGGTCTCCAGGAGCCGACCCATCGCGCACGGCACGCGCTTGGGCGGCCCGACGATCGACGCGTGGGCCCGGTGCGACGCGCCGAACGCATCGTTGACGTAGGCGTCGATCCCGTCGACGAGCTCCTCGACGAACTCCGGGTCGTTCGCCGTCTCGCCCGGGTCGAAGCGCAGGTTCTCCAGCAGCTCGACACCCGGCGCCAGCTCGGCGAGGCGTTCGCGCACCGGTGCCATCGAGAACTCGGGCTTCTCCTGACCCTTCGGACGCCCCAGGTGGCTCGCCGTCACCACCTGCGCGCCGCGCTCGGTCAGCCACTCGATCGTCGGCAGCGCGGCCCGGATGCGGAAGTCGTCGGTCACCGTCGACTTGCCGTGGTCGTCGTGGGACAGGGGGACGTTGAAGTCGGTGCGCACGAGCACGCGCGACCCCGACAGGTCGCCGATCTCACGCTCGAGATCCTCGAGGCGGGGGACGTCACCCACGCCCACGCGTCACCTCCGGACCTTAGCGCCGCAGAACGCCGCCAGGTCGACGAGGCGGTTCGAGTAGCCCCACTCGTTGTCGTACCAGCCGTTCACCTTGACCATCTTCCCCATCGTCATGGTGAGGTCGGCGTCGAAGGTGCAGCTCGCCGGGTCCGTCACGATGTCGCTCGAGACGATCGGGTCCTCGGTGTACTTGAGGATGCCCTTGAGCGGGCCCTTCGACGCAGCGGCCTTGAACGCGGCGTTGATCTCGTCGACGGACGCCTCCGTCGAGAGGTTCGCCGTGAAGTCGGTGATCGAACCGGTCGGCACGGGCACCCGCAGGGCGGTGCCGTCGAGCTTGCCCTTCATCGACTCCATCACCAGCGAGGTCGCGCGCGCCGCCCCCGTCGAGGTCGGGATGATGTTGATCGCGGCGGCGCGGGCCCGGCGCATGTCGGAGTGCGGACCGTCGACGAGCGACTGGTCACCGGTGTAGGCGTGGACCGTCGTCATCAGGCCCTCCACCACCCCGAACGCGTCGTCGAGCACCTTCACCAGCGGGACGAAGCAGTTGGTCGTGCAGCTCGCGTTGGAGACGACCTTGTGGTCCTTGTGCTTGAACGTCTTGTGGTTGACCCCGTACACGAAGGTGGCGTCGGCCTCGGTGCACGGAGCCGACACGATCACCAGGGGCGCCCCGCCCTCGAGGTGCGCGGCGGCCTTGTCACGGGTGTTGAAGATTCCCGTCGACTCCACCACGACGTCGACGCCCAGATCCCCCCACGGCAGCGCCGCCGGGTCACGCTCGCTCAGCACCTTCAACGTGTCGGAGCCGACCTTGATCCCGTCCTTCACCGGCTTGATCGTCTCGGGGAGCTGCTCGAGCACCGAGTCGTACTTCAGCAGGTGGGCCATCGTGTCGAGCGATCCGAGGTCGTTGACGGCGACGAAGTCGATGTCGGCTCCCTGCTCCTTGGCGGCGCGGAAGAAGTTGCGACCGATGCGGCCGAAGCCGTTGATGCCGACGCGAACTGTCATGGTGGAATCCTTTGCGTGTTGCGGTCCCGGGGGGCGGCCGAACGGGCGGCCGACGTGGGAGGTGCCCCGTCGGCGCCGACTGTAATCGCTGGCCTCGTGCGGGTTCAGCGCCCGACGTCGCGATGGGTCGCGCGCACCGCCACCCCGCGCGACCGCAGGCGCGCCGCCAGCTCCTCGGCGATCGCGACCGATCGGTGGCGGCCCCCGGTGCACCCGATCGCGACCGTCAGGTAGCTGCGCCCCTCGGCCTGGTACTGCGGCAGCAGCGATCCCAGCAGGTCGTCGAAGCGGTCGCAGAAGTCGGACCCGGCGGCCGTCTCGAGGACGTGGTCGCGCACCTTCGGGTCGTGGCCGGTGAGGGGGCGGAGCTCGGGCTGCCAGTGCGGGTTCGGCAGGAACCGCACATCCATCACGACGTCCGCGTCGAGGGGGAGGCCGTGCTTGAACCCGAAGCTCTCGACCGACACCTGGAGCCGCGACTCCGACGACTCGTCGAACGCCGCGACGAGGCGGTCCTTCAGCTGGTGGACGTTGAGATCGGTGGTGTCGATGACCAGGTCGGCGGTGCCGCGGACGGGGTCGAGCTGACGACGCTCGAGCGTGATCGACTCGACCAGGCCGTCGGCCTGGTCGGCCAGCGGGTGGCGTCGGCGCGTCGCGTCGTAGCGGCGGACGAGCTCGGGGGTGGTGGCGTCGAGGAACACGACCGTCACCCGGTGGCCGCTCGCGCGCACCTCGCCGACCTTGGGGAGCAGGTCGTCGTGCTGGCGTCCGGCGACGAGGGCGAGCCGCGAGATGTCGCTGCCCGGCTTCGACGCGATGTCCACGATCGTGCCGACGAGCGCGGTCGGAAGGTTGTCGACCACGTACCAGCCGAGATCCTCGAGCACGTCGGCCGTGGCGGATCGCCCGGCTCCCGACAACCCGGTGATCAGCACGATCTCGGCCACCGCTCCAGGGTACTGGCAGCGGTCGCGGGCGTCGTCGGAACGAAGCCGGGCCGTCGCGACGACCTGTCGTCAGGCCGTGCGCCGGGAGCGCAGGAGCAGCAGGCGGGGGAAGGCGGCGCTGGCCGCGTAGCCGGGGGCGCGGGCGAGGAAGCCGGGCGGTGGGGCCGGTTCGGCCATGTGCTCGATCGCGAGCCCGTTCGCCGCGAGGGCGTTGACGTAGCGCGAGAGCGGCCGGTGCAGGAAGCGGACGTGGACGCCGAGCTCGACCTCCTCGACCGTCTCGACCTCGTCGAGGTAGGGGCCGAGGCGCCAGTACTGCTCGGGCGGGTCGACGAGGTGGTCGTCGACCCAGACGCTGCCCGGCGCCTGCAGGATCGGGTGGTTGAGGAAGAGGCAGAACCGGCCGCCCACCTCGGTCACCCGCGCCACCTCGGCGATCGCGGCGTCGACGTCGTCGATGTGCTCGAAGACGAGGCACGCGACCACCGCATCGAAGGAGCGGTCGGCGAAGGGCAGCGACGCCGCCGCGGCGCGTGCGTACGCGGGTCCCCCGCCGCGACGTGCCGCCACCTCGAGGCACCCCCACGTCGGATCGACGCCCACGACGTGCGAGCCGCCCTCCACGGCGACGCGTGCGATCTGGCCCTCCCCGCACCCGACGTCGAGCACCCGCTCGGCACCGGCGAGCTCGGCGGTCGCCATCGGGATGATCTGCTCGGTGTACTCCGGGTCGACTCCGTCGGTGAAGCCGTCCACCCACCACCGGGCGTGCTCCTCCCACATCTCCCTGGTCACGGCGCGCTCCGGCGGCGGGGGCGACGATCGCAGCGCGGCACGTCGGCAGGCTACGCACCGCTCCCCCGAGGCCGACCCGACGCTCGTCGTGGACCGCATCCGCCGTCGCGGAGGTGGTCGGTCCCGCTCGCGCGGGGCGCTCGCGGGGGCTCGCCCCGGATCGGCTCGCTACGGTGCCAACGATGGACTTCTCCGTCTGGCCGAACCCGTCCCGACCGCCCGCGGAGGTGCTCGACCTCGCCCGCATGGCCGACGAGGGCGGCTGGTACTGCCTGTGGTACGCCGACCACTACATGCCCAACACGGGAGACGAGACGTTCTCCCCCGGCGACGTCCACGAGTGCTGGACGATGCTGCCCGCGGTCGCGGCCGTCACGTCAAGGCTGCGGCTCGGTCCCCTCGTCGCCCCCACCTCGATCCACCACCCGGCGCTGCTGGCGAACCGCGCGGCGACCATCGACCAGCTCTCGGGCGGTCGCTTCACCCTCGGCATCGGCGCCGGGTGGCAGATCAACGAGCACGCCGCCTACGGCATCGAGCTCGAGCAGCCCGGGGCGCGGGTGAGCCGGTTCGAGGAGTCGATCCAGATCGTGCGGTCGCTGCTCGACCGGGACCGCACCACCTTCCACGGTGACTTCCACGACATCACCGACGCGCCGTGCGACCCGAAGCCGGTGCAGGACCGCCTGCCGATCCTGGTCGGCACGGGCAGCCCGCGGATGCTCGGGATCACCGCCCGCCACGCCCAGGAGTGGAACACCTGGGGCAACCCCGACACCTCGGCCGACACGCGTCGGTCGTTCGTCGAGGCCTGCGAGTCGGCGGGGACGGACCCGACGACGCTGCGGACCTCGGTGCAGGCGATGTTCTTCCTCACCGACGACGACTCGAAGGCGGAGAAGCTGCGCTCGGGTGAGATGGGCGACCGTGCCGTCGCCGGCAGCGACGACCACGTCGTCGAGCAGCTCGGCCGCTACGCCGAGCAGGGCTTCGACGAGGTGATCGTCCCCGACTTCACCCTGGGAGCGACCCCGTCCGAGCGCCTCGACGCCTACGCCCGCTTCGCCGACGACATCATCTCCCAGCTCACCTGACCATCACGGTCCGGGCCCATCGCAGCGCATGTCGGTGCGGGCCGGATCCGGAGCGCGACGGTTCAGTCGGCGGGGTGGAACTTGGCGTGCACGGCCTCCGCGACGGCGTCGGGGAGGAAGCTGTGGGAGCGCAGCTCCTCGAGGCTCGCCCGCTTCACCGCGGTGACCCCGCCCATCGCCTTGGTCAGCTTCCGCTTGCGGACCTCGCCGAGGCCGGGGATGCCGTCGAGCGCGCTCGAGGTCATCCGCTTGCTCCTCCGCTCGCGGTGGAACGTGTTGGCGAAGCGGTGCGCCTCGTCGCGGATCCGCTGCAGCATGAACAGCGCCTCGGACCCGCGGGGGATCTCGACCGGCTCGGAGCGCCCGGGGACGTAGACCTCCTCGAAGCGCTTCGCGAGCCCGGCCACCGGGATCTCGTCGGCGAGCCCGAGCTCCTCGACGACCGCCTGGGTCGCGCTCACCTGGCCCTTGCCCCCGTCGACGAGCAGGAGCTGGGGCGGGTAGGCGAACTTGCCGGGGGTGCGCGCCTTCTTGCCGGAACCGTCGGACCGACCGTCGTCGTCGGGTCCGGTGCGCTCCTCGAGCGGCCGGTCCTGCTCGGCGAGGTACGCCTTCAGCCGCCGGCGGATCACCTCGGCCATCGCCGCGTAGTCGTCGCTGCCGCCGCCCGCCTCGGCGCCGACGTCGTTCACCTTGAACCGGCGGTACTCGCGCTTGGCCGGCAACCCGTCCTCGAGCACCACCATCGAGCCGACGTAGTCGGTCCCCTGGAGGTGCGCCATGTCGTAGCACTCGATGCGCAGCGGGGCCTCCGGCAGCCCGAGGTGGTGCTGCAGCTCGGTGAGCGCCCGGCTGCGGGTGTTGTGGTCGCTCGCCCGGCGCAGGCGGTGGCGGGTGAACTCCTCCTGCGCGTTGCGCGTGACGGTCTCGAGCAGGGCCTTCTTGGCGCCGCGCTGCGGGACGCGCACCTGCACCTTCGAGCCGCGGATCAGCTCGAGCCAGGCCTCGTAGGTCGATCCGTCGTCGGGTTCGTCGGGGACGAGCACCTGCTTGGGGATCCCGACCACGGGTTCCTCGCCGTAGAGCGACTCGAGGATCCGGTCGATCAGCAGGCCGGGGGTCAGCTCCTCGACCTTGTCGAGCACGAACCCCTTGCGCCCCATCACCCGCCCCTTGCGGACGTAGAACACCTGGACCGACGCCTCCAGCTCGTCGCCGGCGATCCCGATCACGTCCAGGTCCTCGTTCTTGTCGGCGACCATCTGCTGCTTGGCGATCGCCTTGCGCACCGCCTCCAGCCGGTCGCGCAGCCGCGCCGCCTTCTCGAAGTCGAGGTCGGTCGCCGCCGACCGCATCTCCGCCTCCAGCCGGTCGACGATCTCGTCGGTGTCCCCGTCGAGGAACTGCGTCAGCTCGGTGACGAGCTGGCGGTACTCCATCTCCTCGATCTCGCCGACGCAGGGCCCCGAGCACTTCTCGATGTGGAACAGCAGGCACGGCCGGCCGATCCGCTCGTGCTCGGCGAACTTCGACTCGCTGCAAGTGCGGATCGGGAAGCTGCGCAGCAGCAGGTCGAGGGTGTCGCGGATCGCGTAGGCGTGGGCGTAGGGCCCGAAGTAGCGCGTCCCCTTCTTCTTCGTCCCGCGCATCACCATCGCCCGCGGCCACACGTCGCCGTCGGTCACCGCGAGGAACGGGTAGCTCTTGTCGTCGCGCAGGCGGACGTTGAAGCGCGGGTCGTGCTCCTTGATCAGCGAGTACTCGAGCATCAGCGCCTCGACCTCGTTGCGCACGATCGTCCACTCGACGGAGTGGGCCGTCTCGACCATCTGGGCGGTCCGCGGGTGCATGTTGCGCGGGTTCTGGAAGTAGTTCGACAACCGCTGGCGCAGGCTCGACGCCTTGCCCACGTAGATGACCCGGCCGCGCTCGTCCTTGAACTGGTAGGAGCCCGGTTCGTCGGGGATCGTTCCGGCGGGTGGACGGCTGATCATGACGTGTCCAGGCTACGGACGGGCCGGTACGGTAAGCGGCTGATGTCGCAGTACTTCGCCGCCATGTTCCGACGCCGGCCCAACGAGGGCTGGTTCCGTGTCGGCCGCTACGACGCGACCACCGTCGACATCATCAGCGTCCTCGCGATCGCCTCGATGTTCATCTGGGCGATCAGCCCCGACCAGCTGTTCGCACGCCTCGTGTTCAACGGCGCCGCCGTGCGCTCGGGCGAGATCTGGCGCCTCGTGACGTGGCCGATCGCCGAGATCCCCGGGTTCTTCGCGCTGATCTCGATCGCGTTCTTCTGGTCGTTCGGTCAGCAGCTCGAGGCGCTCTTCGGCAAGGTCAAGTTCCTCGCCTGGGTGCTCGCGGTGGCGATCGTCCCGGGCGTCGTGCTGGCCCTGCTCGGACTGCTCGACTCGACCTTCGACTTCAACGTCTCGTTCGGCCTCGGGCCGCTGTTCCTCGCCGGGATCTGGGTGTACGCGGCGACCTACCCCAACGTGCGCTGGTTCGACGTCGTGCCGCTGTGGGCGATCGCCGCGGTGTTCACCGGGCTCCAGCTCCTCCAGTTCACCGGATCCCGCGACTCGGGGGCGATCCTCTTCCTGCTCGTGTCCGTCGCCGTCGCGCTCAGCGCAGGGCGCTCGCTCGGGCTCGCGTCGGCGTGGCCCATCCCCCACATCCCGATCGACGTCAGTTCGGGCCCGCGCCGCCGCTCGTCGGGCAGGGGCCGGGCGAAGCCGACGAAGCCGAAGCGCCCCGAGGGCGGACCGGGCCAGCGCGTCGTCGAGGGCCCGTGGCGCTCGCCCGCCGCGCCGATGCCGCCCCCGCCCGGGAGCGCTCCGGCGTCGCCGGGCGACCAGGCCGAGCTCGACGACCTGCTCGACAAGATCGGCAGCCACGGGATGGACTCGCTCTCGGGCGCCGAGAAGCAGCGCCTGAACGAGCTCAGCAAGCGCCTCCGCAACCGCTGACGCCGTCGCGACCCCCGGCCGCGCCGGCGCCTCGGTACCGTGATCGCGTGGACACCCTCGAGATGCCGGTCACGGCCCGGCCCGACCGGCAGCGGCCGCCCCGGCGACCGGGGCCCGCTCCGCGCGACCGGCCACCGCTGGCGCTGCGCGCCCTGATCGGTCTCGTCGGCGTCGCCGCCGCGCTGTCGACCGTCGCGCTGCTGCTCGCCGATCGGGCGCCCCGTCTGCTCGAGTCGGTGTTCGGCGACCGGACCCGAGCGCTGTGGGACCGCGTCGACGCGTCCGAGCGGGTCGCCCTGCCGGCGGGTTCCGACCTCCCGCCGACCGACTTCCTCGTCCACGTCGCCATCTGGGCCGTCGTGTCCGCGCTGGGCGCGCTGGCGATCTGGTCGTGGCGCGGCCTCGTGCTGTCGGCAGCCCTCCTCGCCATCGCCTCGGTGGGCCTGGAGCTGGCTCAGGGCCGCTACTCGCGCACCCGGGCCGTCGAGTTCGACGACGCCGTCGCGAACCTGCTCGGGATCGCGGCGGGCACCCTCGCCGCGGGGGCGTGCTTCGTCGCCTGGTCGCTCGTCGCGATCGCGGTGCGCCGGATCAGGTCGTGAGCAGCTCGCGCAGGTAGTGCCCGGTGTGGCTGGCGTCCACGCTCGCCACGTGCTCGGGTGAGCCCTCGGCGACGATCGAACCGCCCCCGCTGCCGCCGAGCGGGCCGAGGTCGATCAGCCAGTCCGCCGTCTTGATCACGTCGAGGCTGTGCTCGATGACCAGCACCGTGTTCCCCTGGTCGACCAGGCGCTGCAGGACCGTCAGCAGGCGGCGCACGTCGTCGAAGTGCAGCCCGGTCGTCGGTTCGTCGAGCAGGTAGATCGTGTGGCCCGTCGAGCGCTTGGCCAGCTCGGTGGCCAGCTTGACGCGCTGAGCCTCGCCCCCCGACAGCGTCGGTGCCGACTGACCGAGCCGGACGTAGCCGAGGCCGACGTCCACCAGGGTCTCCATGTAGCGCGCGATGCCGGGCTGGTTGGCGAAGAAGTCGACCGCCTCGGAGACCGGCATGTCGAGCACGTCGGCGATGTTCTTGCCCTTGAACTCGATGTCGAGGGTGTCGCGGTTGAAGCGCGCCCCCTTGCACACCTCGCACGGGACGTACACGTCGGGGAGGAAGTGCATCTCGATCTTGATCGTCCCGTCGCCGGCGCACGCCTCGCACCGACCGCCCTTGACGTTGAACGAGAAGCGACCCGGCAGGTAGCCCCGGATCTTCGACTCGTTGGTCGACGCGAACAGCTTGCGGATCTTGTCGAAGACCCCGGTGTACGTCGCCGGGTTGGAGCGCGGGGTGCGCCCGATCGGCGACTGGTCCATGTCGATGACCTTGTCGAGGTTCTCGATGCCGTTGACCCGCTTGTGCTTGCCGGCGGGCATCTTGGATCGGTAGATCTTCTGCATCAGCACCGGCAGCAGGATCTCGCGGATCAACGTCGACTTGCCCGAGCCCGACACCCCGGTGACGCACACGAAGTTGCCGAGGGGGATGTCGACGGTGAGGTCGCGCAGGTTGTGCTCCCGTGCGCCGACGACCTGCAGCGACCCGAACGACTGGGGCCGCCGCTGCGACGGCACCGGGATCGACTTGCGGCCCGAGAGGTACTGCCCGGTGACGGATCCCTTGACCTTCTCGATGCCGGGCACCGCCCCCGCGTAGACGACCTCGCCGCCGTGCTCGCCCGCGCCGGGGCCGATGTCGACGATCCAGTCGGACGCGCGGATCGTGTCCTCGTCGTGCTCGACGACGATCACGGTGTTGCCGAGGTCGCGCAGCCGGGTGAGGGTGTCGATGAGCCGCTGGTTGTCGCGCTGGTGCAGCCCGATCGATGGCTCGTCGAGCACGTACAGGGTGCCGACGAGTCCGGAGCCGATCTGCGAGGCGAGCCGGATGCGCTGCGCCTCCCCGCCGGCGAGGGTGCCCGCCGAGCGCGACATCGTGAGGTAGTCGAGGCCGACGTCGAGGAGGAACCCGAGGCGGGCGTTGATCTCCTTCGTCACCCGCTCGGCGATCATCCGGTCGCGCTCGCTGAGCTCGAGCGCAGCGAGGAACTTGGCCGACTCGCCGATCGACATGTCGCACACCTCGGCGATGTGCTTGCCGTCGATCGTCACCGCGAGCGTCGCCGGCTTGAGCCGGGCGCCGTCGCACGCCGAGCAGGCGACGAGGCGCATGTAGCCCTCGTACTGCTCGCGCGACCACTCCGAGTCGGAGCCCTCGTGGCGGCGCTTCAGCCACGGGATCACACCCTCGTACTCGGTGGAGTACGAGCGCTGCCGCCCGTAGCGGTTCTTGTACTTCACGGTCATCTTGCCCTTGACGCCGTGGAGGATCAGCTTGCGCTGCTTCGCGGTCAGGTCGTCCCACGCCTCGTCGAGGTCGATGTCGTTGCCGTTCGCGACCGACTCGAGCATCCGCGTGAAGTACTGGGTGTTCGCGCTGCGCCACGGGGCGATCGCGCCGTCGCGCAGCGACACCTCACCGTCGGGGACGATCAGCTCCGGGTCGACCTCGAACGTCGTTCCGAGACCGTCGCAGGTCGCGCACGCGCCGTAGGGCGAGTTGAACGAGAAGTTGCGCGGGGCGGGCTCGTCGTAGCTGTTGTCGCACACCGGGCAGGCCAGGTGCTGGCTGAAGGTGATCGTCTCGTTGTCCGCGTCGCGGTGGACGATCTCGATCTCGGCGACGCCCTCGGCCAGCTTCAGCGCGCCCTCGAGGGAGTCGGTCAGGCGGCGCTCGATCCCCTCCTTCAGCACGAGCCGGTCGACGACGACGGCGATCGTGTGGTTCTCGTAGCGGGCCAGGCGCTCGTCGCGCTGCAGGAACTCGTCGATGTCGGCGATCTCACCGTCGATCACGGCACGCACGTAGCCCTGGCCGGACAGGTCCTGCAGCAGGGTGTCGTAGTCGCCCTTGCGGCCGCGCACCACCGGGGCGAGCACCTGGAAGCGCAGCCCGGCCTCCATCTCGAGGATGCGGTCGACGATCTGCTGCGGCGTCTGGCGCTGGAGCGGGGTTCCGTCGTTGGGGCAGTGCTGGACGCCGATGCGGGCGTAGAGCAGACGGAGGTAGTCGTAGACCTCGGTGATCGTCCCGACCGTCGAGCGGGGGTTGCGCGACGCCGACTTCTGGTCGATCGAGATCGCCGGCGACAGCCCGTCGATGACGTCGACGTCGGGCTTGTCCATCTGGCCGAGGAACTGGCGCGCGTAGGAGCTGAGCGACTCGACGTAGCGGCGCTGGCCCTCGGCGTAGATCGTGTCGAACGCGAGGCTCGACTTGCCCGACCCGGAGAGCCCGGTGAACACGACGAGCTTGTCGCGCGGGAGCTCGACGTTGACGTTCTTCAGGTTGTGCTCGCGCGCGCCGCGCACGGCGATCTGCGGCGCATCGGCGCGCAGCTTCGACCGTGCGGCTCGCTTCCGGGTCGTCGTCGGTCGATCGGACGTGGCGGCGGGGGTGCGGGAGGCCATGAGCGCGCCATCCTACCGACGAACGTGTGTTCAGGAATCCGTCGACCCATGTCACCGCCCCCCGCCCGCGGTCGGGGTCAGCCGGCCACGGGGGCGTCGTGCGCGACGGCGTCATCGTCACCGCCACCGCCACCGTCGCCGTCGCCGTCGCCGTCGCCGTCGCCGTCGAGCAGGTAGCGCCGCGACCAGGCGGCGACCACCCCCGCGACGTAGCGTGCGTCGGCGGCGTCGACAGCAGGTGATCGGCGCGGTCGAGCGACACGAAGCTCTTCGGGTGCCTCGCTGCCTCGAAGATCCGCCCGGCGTCGTCCACCCCGACCACCTCGTCGACGGGCGAGTGCATCACCAGCAGCGGGCTGCCCAGCCGGGCGACGCGCTCGAGCAGGCGCTGATCGCGCAGGTCCTCGACGAAGCCCCGACCGATCGTCAGGGTCCGACCGGCGATGGTGACCTCGGCGGAACCCTGCGCCGCGATCTCGTCGACGGCGTGATCGAAGGCGTGCTGCACGTGGCTCGGGTCCGCCGGGGCGGCGATCGTCGCGACCGCCGCGACCGACTCGATGTCGGCGGCGGCGCTGAGCACGGCCGCCCCGCCGAGGGAGTGGCCGACGAGGAGCGTGGTCGGGGCCACCGCGGACTCGAGGTGGGCGGCCGCCGCGACGACGTCGCGGACGTCGGCGGTGAACGTGGTGTCGGCGAAGTCGCCGGCGCTCTCGCCCAGACCGGTGAAGTCGAACGCCATCACCGCGAACCCGTGCGCGGTGAGCGCGGTCGTGATCTGCTGCTCGACGCGCAGGTCCTTCGAGCAGGTGAAGCAGTGGGCGAACAGCGCCGAGCCGCGCACCGCGCCGTCGGGCCGCTGGATCCGGGCGTGGAGGTCGTGGCCCCGAGGGCTCTCGAAGGTGCAGGTGGACGAGCTGGGCACCGGTTCTCCGATCCGTCGACGACGTCGCACCGTAGCGCTCGCACGCCGGCCGCCCTCGCGACGCCGCGCAGGACCGGGGAGCGCGCACCCGCCGGATCGGGTCCGTGCAGGAGGGTCGTGTGCCGACGGCGCGCGCCGCGACCTCCCCGGACGCGGCCGTGGGTCACCGCGCCCGGGTGACGGGCGGGTGGTAGCGCAGGAAGGCCATCGCCGCATCGGCTCCGTCGACGCAGCCGACGAGGTCGGCGTAGGCGCGCTCGCCGGCCAGGGTCCGCAGCAACGGCTCGGCCGGGAGGGTCCGCGTCCAGAACTCGGTGTCGAGGAAGACCATCGGGCTGACGACGCCGAAGACCTCGTAGTGGTTCTGCGTCGCGTCCTGGAAGACCTCCTGCAACGTCCCCGCCGCTCCCGGCGCGAACACCACCCCGCGCGTCGCGATCGCGAGCAGGCCGTCTTCGCGGATGGAGTTGGCGAAGTACTTCGCGACGCTGGTGGCGAACTGGTTCGTCGGCTCGTGACCGTAGAACCACGTCGGCACCGCGAGGCTGTCGGCTCCGTCGTCGAAGCGTCGCAGGACGTCGAGGCCGGCCGCGAGGTACCCGTCCGCCCGGTGGAAGTCGGGCTCCACCGAGAGCAGCGCGAGCGCCTCGTCGAGGGCGTCGTCGTCGCGGGGAGACAGCCAGGCACCCAGGTTCGCGGCCTCCATCGCCCCCGGTCCACCACCGGTCGCGACGTACCACCCCTCGCGCGCCATCGCCCGCCCCAGCTCGGCGACGGTGCGGTACTCGGCGTCGGTGCGCAGCACGGAGTGGCCACCCATCACGGCCACGACCTCGGGGTGGTCGTCGAGGTGCTCGCCGAGGGCGTCGTCGATCGCGTGGTCGTGGAGTCGGCGGGCGAGGGCGTCGAGCACCTCCGGGTTGCGTCCGGGCGGGGTGAGCGACGACCATCGGTGGATGCGCGAGTCGAGGGCCCGCTCGTCGAACGACCCGGCGGTGTCGGGATCCCACCCGTGGAGGAGCTCGCCCTGCGCGTACAACCGGGGTCGGTACGGCTCGAACGGGAGGCCGTCCAGGTCGGGGAACGCGATCCCGCCGGTCGCGATGACGTGGGCCAGCGCGCCGGGGCCCAACCCGCAGCCGAGGAAGGTGGTGCCCCGGCAGGTGACCGAGGTGACCACGTGCTCGGACTCCGATAGGTCGACCCCCTGCACGACGGTGCCGTCGAGCGACCCCTCCCGCCCGACGTGGTCGAGGACGGACCCCAGGTCGTGCATCTCGCGCATGGCGGGAACCCTAGGTTCGCCCCGGGTCGGCACGATCGTCACCGCCGGTCACGGCCGACGGCCGCGGGGGGTCGTGTGAGCGCGGATGACGACACCGACCGCGCCGACGAGCGCGCACGGATGGTCGCGCGCCAACTCCGTGCGCGCGACATCGACGACGAGCGGGTCCTGCGTGCCTGCGCGACGGTCCCACGCGAGCTCTTCGTCCCGCCGGAGGTGGCCGCCGACGCCTACACCGACCGACCGCTCCCGATCGGCCTCGGCGTCACGATCTCGCAGCCCTACATCGTCGCCCTGATGACCCAGGCGCTCGACCTCTCCCCCACCGACCGCGTGCTCGAGGTCGGCACCGGTTCGGGCTACGGCGCCGCCGTCCTCGGCGCGCTCGCCGCGCACGTCACGACGATCGAGACCCTGACCGAGCACGCCGACGCCGCACGTCGTCGACTCCGCGACCTCGGCGACCTCGGCGACCGGGTGGAGGTGGTCACGGGCGACGGGTCGCTCGGCCACCCGCCGGGCGCGCCGTACGACGCGATCAGCGTGACCGCAGCGGCTGCGGAGGTGCCCGCTCCCCTGCTCGACCAGCTCGCGCCCGGCGGCCGCCTGATCATGCCCGTCGGCGAGCGGGTCGAGGAGCTCGTGAGGATCACGCGCACCGCCGGCGGGGATCGGCGTGAGGTGCTCACCCGGGTGCGGTTCGTCCCGCTCACCGGCCGTCACGGTCGCTGACGACGCACGGGCACCCGGCTCCCCGGTCGGGCGGGTCAGCGGGCGTCCTGGATCTCCCGACGCAGGTCGGAGATCTCGTCGCGCAGCTTGGCGGCGTACTCGAAGCGCAGCTCGGCCGACGCCTCGTGCATCTCCTCCTCCAGGGTCTGGATCAGCCGGGTGAGCTCCTTCTGGGGGAGGTTCCTCAGCTCGTCGGACACCTTGTCGCGCTCGCGCTGGCGGCGACGGTCGCGCCCCGGCACCGGGGCCCGGTCCTCGGGGCCGCGCAGCATCGAGAGGATGTCGCCGACCGCCTTGCGGATCGTCTGCGGGTCGATGCCGTGCTCGGTGTTGTAGGCGAGCTGGACCTCGCGGCGTCGCTGGGTCTCGTCGATGGCCGCGGTCATCGAGTCGGTCATCTTGTCGGCGTACATCACCACCTGGCCGTCGACGTTGCGCGCCGCCCGCCCGATCATCTGGATCAGCGACGTCTCCGAGCGCAGGAACCCCTCCTTGTCGGCGTCGAGGATGCAGACCAGCGACACCTCGGGGAGGTCGAGGCCCTCGCGCAGCAGGTTGATGCCGACCAGCACGTCGAACTCGCCGAGGCGCAGCGCGCGCAGGATCTCGATCCGCTGGATCGTGTCGATGTTGGAGTGCAGGTACCGGACCTTGAGGCCCTGCTCGAGCAGGTAGTCGGTGAGGTCCTCGGCCATCTTCTTGGTGAGGGTGGTGACGAGCACCCGCTCACCCTTGGTGATGCGCCCGTTGACCAGCTCCATCAGGTCGTCGATCTGGCCCTTGGTCGGCTTGACGATCACCTCGGGGTCGACGAGGCCGGTCGGGCGGATGATCTGCTCGACGACCTGGTCGGACACGCGCAGCTCGTACTCCGACGGCGTCGCCGAGAGGAAGATGCCCTGGTTGACCCGCTCGAGCACCTCCTCGAAGGTCAGCGGGCGGTTGTCGCGCGCGGAGGGGAGTCGGAAGCCGTGGTCGACGAGCATGTCCTTGCGGCTGCGGTCGCCGGCGAACTGGCCGTGGAGCTGGGGGACGGCGACGTGGCTCTCGTCGATCACCAGCAGGTAGTCGTCGGGGAAGTAGTCGAGCAGGGTGAACGGCGGCTCGCCGTACTCACGCCCGTCCATGTGCATCGAGTAGTTCTCGATGCCGTTGCAGTACCCGACCTCTCCCATCATCTCGAGGTCGTACGAGGTGCGCATCCGCAGGCGCTGCGCCTCGAGCAGCTTGTCCTGCTCCTCGAACTCCTTCAGTCGGACCTGGAGCTCGTGCTCGATCTTGCCCATCGCGGTCTGCAACCGCTCGGTCGACGTCGCGTAGTGGGTCGCCGGGAAGACGTACGCCCGGTCGAGGTCGCGCAGGTTCTCGCCGGTCACCGTGTCGATCGTGGTGATCCGCTCGATCGTGTCGCCGAACATCTCGACGCGCAGCACGTTCTCCTCGTACGCCGGGTGGATCTCGATCGTGTCGCCGCGGACCCGGAAGTTGCCGCGCCCGAGCGTCATGTCGTTGCGGTCGTACTGCATGTCGACGAGACGCCGCAGGATCGAGCGCATGTCGTAGTCGACGCCGACGTTCATGTCGAGCAGGTGGCCCCGGTACTCCTCGGGGTTGCCCATGCCGTAGATGCACGAGACCGAGGCGACCACGATCGTGTCGCGCCGGGTGAGCAGGGCCGCCGTCGCCGAGTGCCGGAGCCGGTCGATCTCGTCGTTGACCGAGGAGTCCTTCTCGATGTAGGTGTCGCTGGAGGGGATGTACGCCTCGGGCTGGTAGTAGTCGTAGTAGCTGACGAAGTACTCGACCCGGTTGTTCGGGAAGAACTCGCGCATCTCCTGGGCGAGCTGGGCGGCGAGCGACTTGTTCGGGGCGAGGACGAGCGTCGGCTTCTGGACCTTCTCGATCGTCCAGGCGATCGTGGCCGACTTGCCCGAGCCGGTGATCCCGAGCAGCGTCTGGAACCGGTCGCCCCGATCGACCCCACGGGCGAGCGCGGCGATCGCCTCGGGTTGCGCACCGGCCGGTTCGAACTCCGAGACCACCTGGAACGCCCGGGCGTCGTCGGCGCCGTAGTCGGGCGCCTCGACGTCGTGGCCGAGCACGGCCAGATCCTGCTCGACCGCCCCGGAGCGGGGCACCGAGGAGGGGGCGTCGACGACGGCGGGGTCCGCGACGGTGTCGGTCATGGGGTGATCCTACCGACTGAACAGGTGTTCGATCGACGCACGACGCCCGGCGCGTCAGGCGACGGGATCGGCGAACCTCACGCGCAGGGCGTCGATCGCGTAGCCGTCCATCGCCAGCACCTCGAAGGTCCCGAGATCGGTCGAGATCCGGTCGCCGGCGCTGGGGATCTCGTCGAGCGCCGCGATCACGTACCCGGCGACGGTGGTCCACTCGCCGTCGGGGAGCTCCACCCCGGTGCACTCGTGGAACTCGTCGTGGCGCAGGGTGCCGTTGACCCGGTAGGTGCCGTCGTCGAGGGCCACGCAGTCGCCGAGACGACGATCCGACTCGTCGTCGAAGTCGCCGATCAGCTCCTCGAGGATGTCCTCGAGGGTGACCAGCCCGACGACGGTGCCGTGCTCGTCGATCACGAGCGCGATGTGCTGGCGCTCGGTGCGCATCTCGAGCAGGAGGTCCTCGAGGCCGTGGTGCTCCGGTGTCACCATCACCCGGCGCACGATCTTGCCGACCGCCGTCGACCGCCACGACCCGTCCGGGAGGCGCAGCAGGTCCTTCGCGTGGATGAACCCCTCGACGTGGTCGAGGTCGCCGTCGAACACGATGATCCGGCTCCGACCGGTGCGATGGGCCTCGGCGGCGGCGTCGTCGGCCGAGGAGTCCGACGACACCGCGACGATGTCACGCCGCACCGTCATCGCGTCGGCGGCGGTGAGCCCCGACAGCTCGAGCGAACGGGTCAGCAGCTCGTGCTCGGTCGCGGCGAGCCCGCCGTGGCCGGCGGACTCCTCGAGCAGGAGCAGGAGGTCGCCCGGCGAGTGCGCCATCGCCCGCTCGTCCTGGGGCTCGACGCCGACCGCCTTGACGACCAGGTTGGCGAGCCCGTTCATGAACCAGATCACCGGTCGGAACACCGTGACGAAGGCGCGGAACGGGCGGGCCAGCTTGAGCGCGGAGTCCTCCGGGTGCGAGATCGCCCACGACTTCGGCGCCATCTCGCCGACGACCATGTGCAGGAACACCACGATCGAGAGCGCGATCGCGAACCCGATGACGTGGGAGGTCGTCTCGCCGACGACGGTTCCCAGCAACCCCTCGAAGATCCCGGCCACCGCGGGCTCCGCCACGAGGCCGAGGCCGAGCGAGCACATCGTGATCCCGAGCTGCGCGCCGGCGAGCATGAGGGTCAGCTCGCGGATGCCGGCCAGCGCCGACTTCGCCGACTTCTTGCCGTCGGCCGCGAGCTGCTCGATGCGCGAGCGGCGCGAGGCGAGCAGAGCGAACTCGGCGGCGACGAAGAACCCGTTGAGGATCAGCAGCACCAGGGCGAACGTCAGGCCGAACCCGTCGACCCGCACCCCCTCCTCGGCGGCGATCAGCGCGGCGATCACGGGCGCTCTCCCTCGTCCGGCTCCGAGATCGCGCCCACCCCGTCCGCGTGCAGCGCCGCGGCGTCGGGATCGTGCTCGAGCGACGTCGTGGCGACCGCGTCGTCGGAGCCGTCGCCGTCGGGTTCGTCACCCCCGTCGCCGTCGGGCGCCGTCGCGTCGGCATCGGCGTCGGGGTCGACGCACAGCCGGACCTCCTCGATCGCGTAGCCGTCGATGCGCGTGACCTCGATGCGCACCCCGTCGACGTCGACGCGATCGCCGACCTCGGCGAGACGCTCCAGGCGGTCGAGCACGAGCCCGGCGACGGTGTCGTACTCGCCGTCGGGGAGCTGCATCCCGGTCATCCGCTCGATCTCGTCGGGTCGCGAGGTGGCCGACACCGTCCACACCCCGGGCTCGGTCTCGAAGTGCTCGGCCGCCTCGGCGGGGTCGTACTCGTCCTCGATCTCGCCGACGAGCTCCTCGACGACGTCCTCGAGCGTGATGATCCCGGCGGGACCGCCGTACTCGTCGACGACGAGGGCGATCTCGGTGCTGTGGGTGCGCAGCTCCGACAGCACCACCGTGAGGCTCGCCCGCTCCGGCACGGCGATCACGTCGTGCATGAAGGAGGCGACCGTGGTGGATCCGTAGCTCGACCGCGCGATCCCGAGGAGGTCCTTCGCGTGCACGATGCCCTGGACCTTGCCGTCGACGTCGAGCACCGGGAAGCGCGAGCGGTGCGACGCCATCGCGTCGCGCAGGTCGGATGCGCTGGCCGTCGCGTCGATCGACACCACCTTGTTCCACGCGACCATCGCGTCCGACGCCTCGAGCTCGGCGAAGTCGATCGCCCGCTCGAGCAGGGTCGCCTGGGAGTGGGTCAGGTGACCCGACTCGGCGGAGGAGTCGACGATCAGGTCGAGCTCCTCGGCCGACACCCCGCCGGGCAGCTCCTCGACCGGCTCGATCCCGACCATGCGCAGCAGCCGGTTCGCGGCCCCGTCGAACAGCCGGATCAGCGGGCCGGCGACCCGCATGAACAGCAACGTCGTGCGCGCCACGGCCCGTGCCACCGGTTCGGGCTTCGCGATCGCGAGGTTCTTCGGCGCCAGCTCGCCGAACACCATCTGGAAGATCGTCGCGAGCACGAAGGCGACACCCAGCGAGATCCCGAAGCTCGCGCTCGGCGACACCCCGACGGCACGCACCACCGGGTCGATCGCGCCGGCGATCGCGGGCCGTGCGATGAAGCCGAGCACCAGCGAGGTGACCGTGATCCCGAGCTGGGCCCCCGACAGCATGAAGCTCAGGCGCCGGTGCACCTCGAGCGCGCTGCGCGACTTGCGATCGCCGTCGGCCGCTCCCTCGGAGAACTTCTGGCGGCGCGCGGCGACGTAGGCGAACTCGGCGGCGACGAAGTAGCCGTTGGCCGCGACGAGCGCGACGACGGCCAGCAGGCCGAGGGCGGTCAGCATCTGCTCAACGTGCGTGCGGACGTGCGCGTCGCCCGTGCGCCATCGTCGATCGGTCGTCGTCGGACATCAGCGACCCGATGCTACCCACCCTCGGCGCCGATGAGCCCCAGCGTGATGCCCGCCGTCGTGGAGGCGTGTCCGTGGGGGCGCTACCGTCGACCCGATGCGCTTCCACGACATCTCGATGACCTCGATCACCGGTGACCAGGTGAGCTTCGCCGACTACGAGGGCTCGATGGCGCTCGTGGTCAACGTCGCGAGCAGATGAGGGCTCACCCCCCAGTACGCAGGTCTGCGTGCGCTCCACCACGACAACGACGACCTGGTCGTGCTCGGCGTGCCGAGCAACCAGTTCGGTGACCAGGAACCCGGGACCGACGCCGAGATCCTCGAGTTCGTCACCACCGAGTTCGACGTCGACTTCCCGATGTTCTCCAAGGTCGACGTGAACGGCGACGGCGAGAGCGAGCTGTACACCCTGCTCAAGGCCGGCCAGCCCGGTGACGGCGACACCTCCGACATCGTGTGGAACTTCGAGAAGTTCCTGGTCGGCGGCGACGGGACGGTGCTCGCTCGGTACGGCCCGCGGACGACCCCCGAGGAGGTCGGCGCCGACCTCGGGCGGTTCCGTTGACGCACGTCGCGGCGCGCTCGTCGTGAACATCGACTTCGAGCCCAACGCCCGCCCGACCATCGGGGTGGAGATGGAGCTCCACCTGGTCGACGCCACGACCGGTGACCTGGCCTCGATCGCCGGGGAGGTCCTCGCCGAGATGGGCGACGGGCACCCCGGCGGCGAGCACCCCAAGGCGAAGCACGAGCTGTTCCAGAGCACGATCGAGGTCATCACCGGGGTCTGCGACGGGCCCGAGGACGTGCGACGCGACCTGCAGGCCACGCTCGCCGAGCTGCGCCCGCTCCTGGATCGGCGCGACGTCGCGGCGATGAGCTCGGCGACCCACCCGTTCGCGCTGGCGAGCGAGCAGCTGATCAGCCCCGACGAGCGGTACCACCGCCTGATCGAGACGATGCAGTGGCCCGCACGTCGACTGCTGATCTGCGGGATGCACATCCACGTCGGCGTGCCCGACGGCGAGCAGGCGATCGCGGTGATCAACGAGCTGACCCGCCACCTCCCGGTGTTCCTCGCGCTGTCGGCGTCGAGCCCGTACTTCGAGGGCGCCGACTCGGGGATGTCGTCGGCGCGGTCGCTCGTGTTCGAGTCGCTGCCCACGGCGGGGCTGCCCCCGCAGATCTCCGAGTGGACGGAGTTCGAGGACTTCATGGACACCCTGATCGGGGCCGGCTGCATCGAGACGGTGCGCGAGGTGTGGTGGGACATCCGACCCCATCCCGGCTTCGGGACCGTGGAGCTGCGGATGTGCGACGCGATGCCGACCGTCCACGAGACGGTCGCCCTCGCCGGCCTCGCGCAGACCCTCGTGGTGTGGTGCCTCGACCGGATCGCGGAGGGGACCCTCCCCGACCCGCCGACCCAGTGGTCGGTGAAGCAGAACCGCTGGCTGGCGGCCCGCCACGGCCTCGATGCACGCCTCATCGTCGAGACCGAGCCGGGCGCCCCGGGGCCGACGCCGAGCGACCCGCACGCGGCGGAGGTCGGGGGTCGACTCGTCGACGTGGTCGACGCACGCGACCTCGTCGGGGCGCTCGTCGAGGTGCTGCGGCCCACCGCGCATCGCATCGGGACCGACGCCCACCTCGACGACGTGCTGGAGATCGCGCGCACCGGGTCGGGCACCGACCGCCAACGGGCCGTCGTGGCCGACGGCGGTACCCTCCTCGACGTGGTCCACCACCTGGTCCGCGAGCTCGCGACCGACACCCCGACGGCGCGATGAGCGACCCCGCACCCGATGTCGTGGACGCGGCACGACGCTGGGTGGCCGAGCACCACGACCGGCTGGTCGCGATCCGGAGGGACCTCCACGCCCACCCCGAGCTGAGCGGCGCCGAGCACCGGACCACCGAGGTCGTCGCCTCCCTGCTCGGCGACGCCGGGTACGCGATCCGCCGGCTGACGTCGGGGACCGGGCTGCTCGCCGACAGCACCTGGCCCGCCGACGCCGGTCGCGTCGCCGTGCGCGCCGACCTCGACGCCCTCGCGATGCACGACCGCAAGCAGGTCGCCTACCGCAGCACCGTCGACGGCGTCGCTCACGCCTGCGGCCACGACGTGCACACCACCATCTCGCTCGCGACGGCGCTGTTCTTCGCCGACCACCCGCGCCTGGCCGGTCGCTCGATCCGGTTCGTGTTCCAACCCGCCGAGGAGCGCGTCCCCGGCGGAGCGCTCGACGTGCTCGCCGACGACGGGCTCGCCGACGTCGACGCGGTGCTCGGGCTGCACTGCGAACCCAAGCTCGACTGCGGCACCATCGGGCTGCGGGCGGGGGCGATCACCTCGGCCGCCGACATGGTCGCGATCACGATCGGCGGCCCGGGCGGCCACACGGCCCGTCCCGAGCTGACCGTCGACACCGTCGGCCTCGCCGCGCGCGTCGTGACCGAGGTCCCCGGGATCGTGGCCGGTCGACTGGCGGCGGAGAGCGACGCCGGCGACGGCGGCGTGAAGCTCGTGTTCGGCGCCGTCCACGGCGGCGACGCCGCGAACGTCATCCCGACGCGCTGCGAGCTGCGCGCCTCGGTGCGCACCCCGTCGTCGAGCGCCTGGGAGCTCCTCGAGGAGACGGTGCGCGCCGCGGTCGCGCACGTCCTCGACGGCTCGGGGGCGACCTGCGAGATCGACTACACGCACGGCGTGCCGCCGACGGTCAACGACGCCGCCGTCGTGGAGCGCGTCCGGGGCGCGGCGGCGGCGATCGAGGGGACGACGATCGTCGACGCCGAGCAGAGCTGGGGCGGCGACGACTTCGCCTGGCTGACCCGTGAGGTGCCGGGGGCGTACGTGCGCCTCGGCGTCCACGACGTGCGGTCGTCGGCGCCACGGCTCGACCTCCACGCCGGTCTGTTCGACGTCGACGAGCGAGCGATCGGGATCGGCACCCGGCTGATGATCGCGACGGTCGCGTCGAGCTGACCGGAGGCCGGTCGTCGAGATGAGCACGCGCCACGAACCGCCGGCTGCGGCCGGCACCGATCGGACGTGGATCTTCGCCTACGGCTCGCTGGTCTCGCCCGCCTCGCTCGGCGCGACGATCGGCCGCGACGTGACGCTCGCGCACGACGTGGTCGCGGCGGAGCTCCACGGGTACCGACGGGCCTGGAACTACGGCTCCGCCGTGCTGCGCGGCGACTGGTCGACACCGGACGGCGGCGAGGTGGTCGGCGGTCTCGTCGTCTCGCTCGGTCTCGTCGCCGAGGAGGGCGCGACCGCGAACGGCGTGGTCTTCGCGGTCGGGGCGGACGAGCTGGCCGACCTCGACTGGCGTGAGCGGGCCTACGACCGCGTCGACGTGACGGACGCCGTCGTGCTCGACCTCCGCGACGTGGGCGACGGCGCCGCTCGCCGGGTCGGCGACCCGCACGGAGGCGCGAGCGGTCGACGCATCGTCACCTACGTCCCGCGCAGCTCGTCGATCGAGCGCTACCGCGAGCACCGCGACGCGGGGACGGCGGCCGTGCGGCGGAACTACGTCGAACTGGTCGAGCGGGCGTTCGACGAGCTGGGCCCCGACCACGGCGAGCGCTACCGCACCACGACCCCGGAGCCCGACGTGCCGATCGCCGACGTCCGGATCGACCCCCTGCCGTCACCGCGCCCTCGGCCGTCCTGACCCGCGAGGCGCAGCGACCGGTGCGACGGTGGCCCTCGTCGGAGGACCGGCGCCGAGGTGCGCCGGCTCGGAGCGGAGCCGCGAGACGATCCGTCCGGGGCGCTGTCGTCGGACATGGGCGCTGCCGCGGCGTTCGGCGGCGCGCCGTCAGGAGCGCTGCTCGTCGACGATCGAGGCGAGCTCGGCCCACACGGCGTCGACCTGCTCGCGCAGGTCGTCGAGGTCGCCGCTGTTGTCGACGACGTGGGTCGCCCTCGATCGCCGCTCCTCGCGGGAGATCTGGCTGGCGATCCGGTTGCGCACGTCGCCTGCCTCCATCCCGCGCGCGACGGCGCGCTCGACGGCGACGTCGTGGGGCACGTCGACGACGATCGTCGCCGCGAGGTCCTCCCGGGGGTTCTCGCCGAGGAGCGGGAAGTCGAGCACGACGACGCGATCCGACTCGCGGTGCGCATCGATCTGCGACTGGATCTCGGACTGCATCGCCGGGTGGACGATCGCGTTGAGGTCGGCGAGCGCGTCCGCGTCGCTGAACACGATCTCGGCGACCGCGCCGCGATCGAGGGCGCCGTCGCCGTCGATGATGTGACCGCCGAAGCGCTCCGCCATCTCGTCCAGCAGCGGAGCTCCGGGGGCCTGGAGATCACGGGCGATCCGGTCCGCGTCGACGATCACCGCTCCCCTCTCGGCGAGCATCGACGACACCGTCGACTTGCCCGCCCCGATCCCGCCGGTCAGCCCCACCACGATCACGCGGCCATGTTGGCCCACGGCGACGACCGGGACCGCATCCGCCGCCCGTCGGCCGCCACGACCCGGCACCGACGATCGCCATCGAGACCCCGGTCGCGACGGAGCCCGGCTCGTCGAGCCGGGCTCCGTCGTCGATCGGTCACCCCTCGCGGGGTCGGCTCACTCGGCCGTGGCGGGCTCCTCGACCGGAGGACCGGCGGCGGCGGCCTCGGCCGCAGCCTCCGTCGGGTCGCTCGGCGCATCTCCCTCGGCTGCGCCCCCCTCGCCCTCGGCCGGGCGCTCGGTCCCGTCGCCGTAGTACTCGGTCCACGCGGCCTCGGCCTCGGCGGAGGTCTCGCCCTGGACGTAGTTGCCGGCCTCGTCGATCTCGAAGTGCTCGCGGTACTCGGCGGCGAGCTCGCCGCCCTCGGCGGCCTGCTTGATCGACAGGCTGATCCGGCGACGGGCGAGGTCGAGATCGATGATCTTGACCCACAGCTCCTCTCCGGGGGTCACCACCTGCTCGGGGCTGTCGACGTGGTGCGCCGACATCTCCGAGATGTGCACGAGGCCCTCGATGCCGTCGCCGACCTGGACGAAGGCGCCGAACTGGACGAGCTTGGTGACCCGGCCGTAGACGAGCTGGCCGACCTGGTGGCCCTCGGCGAACTCCTGCCACGGATCCTGCTGCGTGGCCTTCAGCGAGAGGCTGATGCGCTCGCGGCTGAAGTCGACGTCGAGCACCTGGACCTTGACCGGATCGCCGACCGAGACGACCGAGCCGGGGTGGTCGACGTGCTTCCAGGAGAGCTCGGACACGTGGATGAGCCCGTCCATCCCGCCGAGGTCGACGAACGCACCGAACGAGACGACGCTCGAGACCGTGCCCTCGCGCACCTCGCCGACCTTGAGGTCGTTGAGGAACTGGTCGCGGGTCTCCTTCTGGTTCTCCTCGAGGTAGGCCCGCCGACTGAGCACGACGTTGTTGCGGTTCTTGTCGAGCTCGATGATCTTCGCGCTCACCTGGGTGCCGATGTAGGGCTGCAGATCACGCACGCGACGCAGCTCGACGAGAGACGCGGGCAGGAAGCCGCGCAGGCCGATGTCGACGATGAGGCCGCCCTTGACGACCTCGATGACCGGGCCGGACACGACCTCGTCGGCCTCCTTCTTGGCCTCGATGTCGCCCCACGCCCGCTCGTACTGGGCACGCTTCTTGGAGAGGACGAGCCGCCCCTCCTTGTCCTCCTTGGTGAGCACGAGCGCCTCGACGGCCTCGCCGATCGCGACGACCTCACCGGGATCGACGTCGTTGCGGATGCTCAGCTCGCGGCTGGGGATCACGCCCTCGCTCTTGTAGCCGATGTCGAGCAGGACCTCGTCCTTGTCGATCTTCACGACCGTGCCGTTGACCATCTGGCCGTCCTCGACCTCCACCATCGTCCCGGCGATCGCGTCCTCGAAGGACATCCCCAGGTCGTCGGAGGTGATCTCGCGTGGCGTGTAGTTGCCCTCGTCGTCGAACGTCCCGAACCCCTCCGAGTTCGTGGGAGCGGTCGAGGGAGGGGTGGTCGTGGTGTCGGACAAGAGAATCGAGCTTTCGAACGGACGGGTGAGATGGATCGGCCCACCGAGTGGGACGGCACGTCCTCGGCGAGAACGCAGGAGACCAGGGTAACAGCGACCGCCCCCGCCCGCACCGCCGCACGGGCCGACCGGAGCTACCCGCGGAAGATGCCCGGGACGCGGCCCCCGCTGCGCCAGTAGACGTTGCGCTCGCGGTCGAGCATCCCCTCGTCGACGAGGTGGCGCCGCAGGGCGGACCAGTCCGGGTGGAACCCCCCGAGGATCGAGTTGACCTCCCGCTCGGGGTACCGCCGACCGACGTCGAACTCGAGCGCCAGTCGCTCCAGCACGATCAGGCGCTTCGACCGCGACGACGGGACCTCGACGAGGGTCCGCCCCGAGAAGAAGCGGGCCAGGACCTCGCGCTCGTCGTCGTCCATCCCGAACCCGATCACCGGGTCCATCGGGAGCTCCGTCTCGGCCAGCGCGGACGCGATGTCCTGCAGCGCCCGGTCGTCGAGGCGGTGCAGCGACGCCGAGCCGTGGCGGGTGGCCACCCGGTCCCGGCCGACGATCCCGCGGCCGCGGTCGAGCGCCGTGTCGGTGTCGGTGTCGGTGTCGGTGTCGGTGTCGGTCGCTCCGTCTGCGTCGTCCTCGACGACGAGGCCCGCGGCGCGCAGATCCCCGATCGCCACGAGCGCCCGGCGCCGGTCGAGCCCGGTCACGGCAAGGAGGTCGTCCGTCGAGCGCGGGCCGGCCACGAGGCTCCCGGCGATCGCCAGTCGATCGGGATCGAGGAGCTGCTTGAGCCGGTCCACCGCCTGCATCCCCCCAGTGAACCGTCGACCTGGGCCGCCCGGCACGTCGACCGCTCGACGCCTCCGGTCGGCGCACGGTGACGGGGGCCTGCGAGACTCGTGGCATCGAGGAGGGACCCATGGCCGAACCGGCGATCGCAGCGGGACCGACCGGGACGCCGCTGCTGGACGACACCATCCCGGCCGACCTGGCGCGCACCGTCGCCGAGCACGGCGACCGCGAGGCGCTCGTGTCGTGCCACCAGGGCATCCGGTGGACGTACGACGAGTTCGCCGACCGCGTGCACCGCCTCGCCACGGGGTTCTTCGCGGCCGGTCTCCGCACCGGCGACCGCGTCGGGCTCTGGAGCCCGAACGTCGCCGAGTGGACCCTCGTGCAGTTCGCCACCGCCGAGATCGGCGTGATCCTCGTGAACGTCAACCCCGCCTACCGCACCGACGAGCTCGGGTACGCCCTGCGCCAGTCGGGCTGCCGGTGGCTGGTGTCCGCGTCGTCGTTCCGCGACGCCGACCACCGGGCGATGGCCGCCGAGGTCCGTCCCGGGCTCGACGACCTCGAGCGGGTCGTGTTCCTCGACGACGACGACTTCGCGGAGCTGTGCCGTGGCGATCGCTCCGTCGCCGCCGACGTGGCCGCCGTGACCGCCGGGCTCGACCCCGACGACGCCATCAACATCCAGTACACGTCTGGCACCACCGGGTTCCCGAAGGGGGCGACTCTCACCCACCGCGGGATCCTGAACAACGGCCACTTCGTGGTCTCGCTGCAAGAGCTCGGCCCCGGCGACCGCGTGTGCATCCCGGTCCCCTTCTACCACTGCTTCGGGATGGTGATGGGCAACCTCGGGTGCACGTCGATCGGCGCGACGATGGTGATCCCGGGCGCCGCGTTCGACCCCGCCGCGGTGCTCGCCGCGGTGCAGGACGAGCGCTGCACGGCGCTGTACGGCGTTCCGACGATGTTCATCGCCGAGATGGCCCACCCCGAGTTCGCCTCCTTCGACCTGTCGTCGTTGCGCACGGGGGTCATGGCCGGGTCGCTGTGCCCGGTCGAGGTGATGCGGCGCTGCATCGACGAGATGAACCTCGTCGACATCGGCATCTGCTACGGGATGACGGAGACGTCGCCGGTCTCGACCCAGACGATGCCGGGCGACACCATCGAGCACCGCACCGAGTCCGTCGGCGTGGCCCACCCCCACGTCGAGATCCGCGTGTGCGACCCCGAGACCGGCGACACCGTCGAGCGCGGCGAGACCGGGGAGTTCTGCACCCGCGGCTACTCGGTGATGAAGGGCTACTGGAACGACGACGAGCGGACCGCCGCGGTGATCGACGACGACGGGTGGATGCACACCGGAGACCTCGCCGTGATGGCGCCCGACGGCTACGTCGACATCGTCGGTCGGATCAAGGACATGGTGATCCGAGGTGGCGAGAACGTCTCCCCGAGGGAGGTCGAGGACTTCCTCCGCACCCATCCCGACGTCGAGGACGTCCAGGTCATCGGCGTTCCCGACGAGCGGTACGGGGAGGAGCTGATGGCGTGGATCAGACCGCGCCCGGGCGCGGAGGTCGACGTCGAGTCCGTGCGCGACTTCTGCCGGGGCCGCATCGCGCGGTTCAAGATCCCCCGCTACGTGAAGACGGTCGAGGAGTTCCCGATGACCGTCACCGGCAAGGTGCGCAAGGTCGAGATGCGCGAGATCGCCGTCGCCGAGCTCGCGTCGCCCGACGTCACGGACGCGTCCGGCTGACGGGCCGGGCGGCGGGGCCCGTCGGGACCAGGGTGCTCCGGGGAGCCGTCAGCGGTGGGATCCGGTGGGCACGCCCGGCGCGAGGTCGTCCGTGACGTCGGGCGTGCGACGACGACGATCGCTCGTCGCGAGGACGGCGATGGCGATCAGCGCGACGCCGAGGAGCGCGGGCACGACCGCCCGGTTCGCGTCGTCGAACGAACCCTGGGCGATCAGCGCACCGCCCGTGTCCACCCGTGACGGCTGCGGGGTCCCGTCGTCGGAGTCGTTCGCCGCCGCCTCGTCGGACGTCTCCTCGTCGGACGTCTCCTCGCCGGTGTCGCCGGACGTCTCGCCACCGGCGTCGTCGGCCTGCCGCTCGGAGGGCGGCGGGAGCATCTGCACGTTCCCGCCAGCGATCGACTGGAGGTAGAAGGCCAGCGTGTCGTCGGCGGCGCTCCCGCCGATGTAGACGATCAGCTCGCTGTTCGCCTCGAGCTGGAGGTTCGGCATCGAGGCCACGGGGGCTCCGTCGACCGTGACGGCGGCTCCCACGATCTCGCCCGCCGGCAGGACGACGCCGTCACCCTGACCGTTCGCGATGCCCGTGAGGACCTCGTCGCCGGCGACGGTGACGGAGACGGGCGCAGCGGCGGCGACGTGGCGCACGGTGAGGCGGCCGCGGCCCTGCTCGTCCGGGCCGGGCTGGTTCTCGAACGACGTGATCGTCGGGGCTGCTCCGGCGTCGAGGTGCAACACGTTCGACACGTTGCCCGCCGCCGGGACGTCGAAGGAGGCGATCGGTCCGATCACGACCTCCTCGCTGCCGGAGCGGCGACCCTCGACGTCGGTGAGGGTCGTCCCGGCCAGCGAGGTCAGATCCTGGGTGTCTCCCGCGTCGAACCCGGCGACGATGATCTCACCGTCGACGACGAGGTCGACCGTGACCCCGGGGATCGCGTGCAGGATCGTCACCGAGTCGGAGAGCTGCGCGTGCGCGACCCCGGCTCCCGTCACCGATGCGACGATCGCCGCCGTCGCCACAGCCCACTTCCTCATGTCCCGTCCCTCCACCCTCGGTTCCCGTCACGACCGGTCGCACGTGGTGCGCCGTAATCGGCGCTGATCGTACACGTCCGGCACGGAGTGTCCAGTCCGGCCACGACGCGTGGTGATCGAGCCGCGCCGGGCACGGCTCCCCACCAGGTGGATGACTTCGCCGTCACGGCATCGTCGCCACGGTGTCGTCGCCGGGGGCCGCGTCCTGCGGCCCGCCGACCGTCTCGACCGCCCGGACCGTCGCCTCCAGCACGGCGATCGCACCCGAGGCGATCTCGACGGTGGTCCCGTCGTCGGAGTTCGACGCACGGGAGCGGATGATCTCGCTGTCACCGTCGGTCGCGTAGGTCCACACGGAGGGCGAACCGGTCCGCCACGAGTCACCGAGGTCGAGCACGACGCTGAGCTCCTCGTCGCCGGAGTTGACGAGCACCACGCGCAGGGTCGACCGCTCCAGGGCGGCGTACGCACCGAGGTCCTCGACGCCCTCCACCACCGCCGGGAGCGCGCTCCCTTCGAACGCACCCCCGCGCCCGTCGTAGTTGCCGTACATCGCGAACGCGAGGTGCGCGGGGCTCGCCTGCTCGATGGCTCCCTCGGCGTACGCAGCAGCGTGGACGCCCTCGCGGGCGAAGACGCCGAGCGCGTTCGCGATCGCGAGCGCGCCGCTGGGGGTCGATTCCCCGCCGAAGCGCCAATCGCTGATCATCAGCGGCATGTCGGGGAACGTCTCGTCGATCGTGCGCCGCAGGCGGGGGATGAACTCGACCGCCTGCGACGACCCGGCGACGTCGTGGTCCGGGTCCCAGAGCTCGCGGACCGCCTCGACGCGATCGCGGTCGATCCCGTCGTCGGTGCGGGAGTTGACGACGTCGGCGAGCGGGCGGAAGTGGACGTCGACGACGTCGATCAGCGGGTCGTCGCCGACGCTGCGATCGCTCAGACCGCCGAGGAACCACGAGAGCAGATCCTGGTCCGACGACTCGTCCGGACCCGGCGGGTCCAGGTGCTCGAACCAGCAGCACATCACCGGCCCGGTCAGCAGCGACCGCGGCGACACGTCGCGCAGGGCCGAGGCGTAGGCCACGTAGGTGCCGAGGATCTCGAGGTAGTCCGTGCAGGTGGGGTGCACGTCGTAGTGGTCGACGCCCCATCGCTCCGGCTCGTTGTCGATGGCCAGGTAGGTGGCCTCGGCCCCCTCGTCCTCCAGTCGACCGATCCACTCGGCGACCGTCGCGGGCGAGCTGCCGACGTTCGCACGACGGGGATCCGCGATGGGCCCGGCCCTCCGGCAGTCGAACTCGGCAACCGAGAGGCACCCGTTGCCGGCGGGGTCCGGGAACGAGCACGTCTCCGGATCGGAGTCGCGAGCGACCCACCCCAGCGCCGGGACGGCGACCCGGGACACCACGCTCGCCGCCTCGTTCGCGAAGAGCCGGTCTCGGACGACGTCATCGGTCGAGCGCGCGCCGTCGTTCCGGAACGCTCCCTCGCGGGCCTGGTTCCAGGCGTCGCCGAGCTGGTAGTTGTAGCGGGTCGCTCGGGTCCCACCCCACGAGTCGAACGTGATCCCCGCCCCGTCGAGCTCGGCGACGGGACCCGCGACCCCGCGGATCAGCGGACTGATCTCTCCCAGTGGATCGTCGACACCCACCGTGACCGTCCCGTCGGAGAACGCACCCGCCACCGGGGCCGCCGGTCGTGCGTCGTCACCCAGCAGCGAGCACGCCGTCAGGGTGCACGCCGCGACCACGACCGCCGACCTCGCCCGCCACCGTCTCATCGACCCGACGGTACCCGTCCGCGGCCGGAACGCTCGGTCGCGGCACGGTACCCTGATCAAGATGTACCCACGGGCTGCGGTGGAGGCTCCCACGGCGGGTGCGCACCACCCCGGGGACGGCCCGTGAACGAGGCCGAGTCGAGCGACCGCGCCCCGGGCGAGCCCGACGCGCCACGAACCGCCGACACGAACGCCGCCACGCCACGTGCGCGCACGACGCTCGTCGTGGTCGTCGTCCTCGCCGCCGCGACCGCCGCGATCGCGGTGGGGGCCATCCGGCCGGAGACGTCCGGGGACGGGCCGGTGGCCACCTCCTCACGCCAGACGGGGGCCGCCGGTTCCGGCCCGAGCGTCGTCGAAGACCCCGCCGCGACCGTGGACGGCGCCCCGGGCACGGCAGCTGCCATCGAACCCGGCCCGCCCGCGACCGCAGGCGACGTCGCCGGTCCCGTCACCGACCCCGGCCCGACGCCCACGGGGGTCCCGACGGCCCGTCGCACCGGCTCGGGGTCCTCGGTCGCCGGCCCGGCCGGGGAGGCGTCGATCGCGAACCTGCTGCCGCCGGTGGCACGTGGCTCGGCGATCCCCGACGACATCGCCCCGCGCCCGACGCCGACGCGCCTGCGCATCTCCTCGATCGACGTCTCCCGATACCCGATCCGCGGCATCGGGCTCGACGGCGACGCGCTCGAGATCCCCGACGAGACCGAGATCGGCTGGTACCGGTACGGGTCGACGGCCGGACGCGCCGGGGCCGTCGTGCTCGCCGCCCACGTGTCGTGGAACCGCACGACCGGGCCGTTCTTCCGGCTCGAGACGGTGGACGCCGGCGACGAGATCGAGGTCACCCTCGACGACGGCGCCGTCCACCGGTACACGGTGACCGAGCGGGCGATCTACGACAAGGACGAGCTCCCGCGCGCCCGAATCTGGCGCAGCTCGGGCCCCGAGGAGCTCGTGCTCATCACCTGCGGCGGCGACTACGACCCGAACCGCCGCCGGTTCGGCCAGAACGTCGTCGTCTACGCGACGCCGAGAGGCTGACGCGTCGTCACCGGGCGGAGCCGCCGGCGGCGCCCCCCGCGATGCGGGGCCGCTGCGCGATGACCAGGAACTCCGGCGAGTCGACGTCGGCCGGAGCGTGGGAGTACGCACCCGGCTCGACGCTGCTCACCGAGGTCACCTGCAGCCCGTTCCGTGCGAGCAGGAGCCGCAGCTCGCGCGGGGTGTAGCACCCGGTCCACAGCTCGGCCTCCATCGCCTCACCCGTCTCCGAGCGGACCTCGGTGCGCTCGTGGTTGACACCGGTGTCGGCGTCGAAGTCGGCGCCGTCCCAGTGCTTGACCACGAAGTACGCGCTGAACGCGCTCAGCGCCAGACGCCCGCCCGGGCGCAGCGCCCTCGCCATCGAGGCGACCACCGAGTCGTCGTCGCCGTCGGCGGTCATCAGGCCGAACGCGCCCTGGCACAGGCAGATCACGGCGTCGAACCCCTCCTCGACGGTGAGCGACCGCGCATCGGCCCGCTCGAACGTCGCACCCGGCGGGGCGTGCCGCTCGGCGATCTCCACGAAGCGCCGGCTGATGTCGACGCCGTGCACCTCGATCCCGCGGCGGGCGAGCTCGTGCGAGTGGCGGCCGGGGCCGCAGCCGACGTCGAGCACGCGGTCCCCCGCCGAGAGCGACAGCGCCTCGACGACGTGGTCGACCTCCTGCGCCGTCCCCTTCGTGAACGAGTAGCGCAGGTAGGCCGAGCCCATGTGCTCGGCCAGCGGCTCGAACCAGTGATCCGTCGGCCGGCTCACCGGGTGCCCACGGCGTCTCGTCGGGTGTCAGGCACCGGGTGGCTCAGCTCTTCGCGGAGGCCCAGGTCTCGCCCCACGAGACGTTGACCTCGAGGGGGACGTCGAGCTCGGCCGCGTCGTGCATGATCCGCACGACGAGGTCGCCGATCACCTCGCGCTCCGCGGGCGGCACCTCCACCAGCACCTCGTCGTGGACCTGCAGGATGAGTCGGCTCTCCACCCCGACCTCGCTCAGCGCCTCGTCGATGCGGACGAGCGCGACCTTGAAGATGTCGGCGGCGAGGCCCTGGATCCCCGCGTTCATCGCCTGGCGCTCGCCGGCCTGACGCACCCGGTAGTTCGAGTTGAGCAGCTCGGGGATCGGCCGACGACGCCCGAAGAGCGTCTCGGTGTAGCCGCGCTCGCGCGCCTCGACCACCGTGCGGTCCATGTAGGCCTTCACGTTCGGGAACGCCTCGAAGTAGGCGTCGAGGATCACCGACGCCTCGTCGACGGCGATGTTCAGGCGCTGCGCGAGCCCGTAGGCCTCCATCCCGTACGCCAGCCCGTACGAGACCATCTTCGCCTTCGACCGCTGGTCGAGCGTGACCGCGGCGGGCTCGACCGAGAACACCCGCGACGCCGTCGCGTTGTGGATGTCCTGAGCGCTGGTGAACGCCTCGAGCAGCCCGGGGTCGGCCGCGAGGTGGGCGATGCAGCGCAGCTCGATCTGGTTGTAGTCCGCGACGAGCAGCTCGGTGCCCGGCGTCGCGACGAAGGCCCGGCGGAACAGGCGGCCCTCCTCGGAGCGCACCGGGATGTTGTGCAGGTTCGGCTTGTCCGACGACAGCCGGCCGGTGCGCGCCACGGTCTGGTTGAACGTCGCGTGGATGCGGCCGTCGGGGGCGACCTCGGCGAGCAGGCCCTTGCCGTAGGTCCCGCGCAGCTTCTCGACCTCGCGGTGGCGACGCAGCGGGGCGAGGAACTCGGGCCACTCGTGCTCGAGCTTCTCGAGGGTCGCGGCGTCGGTGGACGGCCCCGTCTTGGTCTTCTTGATCGGCGTCAACCCGCGCTCGTCGTAGAGCAGCTCGCGCAGCTGCTTCGGGGAGTTGAGGTTGAGGTCGTCCTTGCCCGCCACCCGGCGGAGCTCGGCGATCAGCGACTCGACCTCCCCGCTCAACTTGCCGTTGAGCGCCTCGAGCTCCTCGATGTCGACCGCCACGCCGACGTGCTCCATCTTCGCGAGCACCATCACCAGCGGGTTCTCGATCGTGGAGTACAGCTCGTCCATCCCCTGGGCGGCGAGGCTCGCCCGGATCGGCTCGACGAGGTGGTGCACCGCGAGGGCGTCGCGCCCGGCGAGCTCGGCGTCGGACCTCGAGGTGCCCTCGAGGTCGAGCTGGCCGGCCCCGGCGGCGTCGTCACCGGGTCGGGCCCAGCGCGTGTACTTCTCGATCAGGTCGGGCAGGTCGTAGCGGGCCTCGGCCGGGTCGATCAGGTAGGCGGCGATCGCGGTGTCGAGGGTGATCCCGTCGAGCGCGATGTCCAACCCCAGCAACGACCGCATGACGGGCTTGAGGTCGTGGCCGCGAACGTCGGTGTGCACGGCGAACGCGGCACGGACCCCGTCGTCGGGCAGGAGGTGCGCCGGGATCCACGCGACCTGCGCCGACTCGGGCTCGGTGACGACGGCGATCCCGCTGAGCGCGCTGCGTCCCGGCTCGCCGATCCAGCGCGCCGCCAGGTCGAGCGCATCGACGTCGGAGATCGCGGCGACCGCGGCGACGGCGCTGTCGAGCTCGACCACCTCGGCGACGAGCTCCTCGGCGTCGTCGCGCGGCCCCATGTCGACCGGGGCGCCCATCGAGTCGATCGCGTCGGCGATCCGGCCGCTGAGCGCACGGAACTCGAGGAAGTCGAACAGCCGCTTCATCTCGACGCCGTTCGGCTGCGGCACGAGGTCGTCGAAGTCGACCGAGTCGACCGGGGCGTCGTGGCGCAGCACCATCAGCTCGAGGTTCTTGCGCGCCCTGGCCTCGTGCTCGGTCAGGTTCTCGCGCAGCTTCGGCGTCTGCTCGTCGACGTGGGCGAAGATCCCGTCGAGGCCCCCGTACTTGCCGATGAGCTTGGCCGCCGTCTTCTCCCCCACCCCGGGGATCCCCGGGAGGTTGTCGGAGGTGTCGCCGCGCAGCGCCGCGTACTGGGGGTACATGTCGGGACGCACCCCGGTCTTGCCCTCGATGCCGGCCTCGTCGTAGAGCGAGTAGTCCGACACCCCTCGCTTGTTGTAGAGGACGCGCACCTTCGTGGCGTCGTCGACGAGCTGGTAGCTGTCGCGGTCGCCGGTGACGATGATCACCTCGTGCCCGCGCTCGACGAGGCGGTCGACGGCGGTCGCGATCAGGTCGTCGGCCTCCCACCCGGCCTCGTCGATCGTCTGGATGCCGAGGGCGTCGAGCACCTCGCGCACCAGGCCCATCTGCTGGCGCAGGATGTCAGGTGCCGCGTCGCGCTGGGCCTTGTACTCGGGTTCGGCCTCGTGGCGGAAGGTCGGCTCGGCCCGGTCGAACGCCACGAGGATCCCCTCGGGCTGCTGCTCGTTGAGCACGTAGGCCAGCATCGAGGTGAACCCGAACACCGCGTTGGTGACCTGGCCGCTGGCGGTCGCCATGTCGGTCGGCAGGGCGAAGAACGCGCGGTAGGTGAGCGAGTTCCCGTCGACGAGGAGGTGGGTGCCCAGGGTGCGCTCCGTTCGGTCTGGTTCGGTCTGGTCGGCTGGTGTCGGGCTGCTGATCGCGCCCGGCGTCGGACGGGATCGGTCGGGTCGTCTCGGGTCGGTCGTCTCGGTCAGCCGGTCGGCGGGCGCAGCGACCCGTCGAGGATCCGGTCGGCGACGTCGCGCATCCGGGTGCGCTCGCGCATCGCGGTCTTCTGGATGAACGCGAACGCGTCGCCCTCCGACATCGCGGCCTCGTCCATCAGCGTGCCCTTCGCCCGGTCGAGGATCTTGCGCGACTCGAGCTGATCGCCGAGCTGGTCGACGTCGCCGGCGAGCGAGCGCAGCTCGCGGAAGCGCCCCATCGCGACTTCGATCGCCGGGACGAGGTCGCTCTTCTGAAACGGCTTGACGAGGAACGCGAGCGCACCGGCGTCGCGCGCCTCCTCGACCACCTCGCGCTGGCTGAACGCGGTCAGCATCAGCACCCCGCACATCCTCTCGGCGTTGATCGTGCGCGCCGCCTCGAGCCCGTCGGCGCCGGGCATCTTGATGTCGAGGATCGCGAGGTCGGGTCGGGTCTCACGGACCAGGTCGACGACCGCGTCACCGCGCCCCGTCTCACCGACGACGTCGTAGCCCTCCTCCTCGAGCGTCTCGCGCAGATCCATCCGGATGATGGCTTCGTCTTCGGCGATCACGACGCGCAGCGGCATGTGAGTGTTATAGCGCCGAACACGGCGATGCACCGGAACGCCGCGCCGGCCCGCGGCGCCTGCGGCGGCACCTCACGCCCCGCCGCCCATGCGGTCGAGCAGGGCGTCGACGAGCGCTTCGAGCTCGGCGATCTCGTCGTGGACGCGCACCCGGTGCCGACGCATCGCGTCGACGTGCTGGCGCGCGTGGCGGGCGTCGCGGGAGGCCGCCGTGCTCTCGGCGACGAGGGCACGCACCTCGTGGTCGTCGGCGTCGTCACCGAGGTGCCGGAGCTGCTCGTCCACCACGGCCAGCTCGGCACGCAGGGTCGACAGCCGCGTGGAGCTCGTGCGGAGCCGACGCCGGTCCATCCACGCACCCACCCCGCCGAGGGTACCGACACACGTGGCGACGCTCGCGCCACCGGCGGCGTGGGCGGGGGTGACGGGAGGGCGGGCCTCGCACGGGCGGGGCTCGTGCGGGACGGCGAGGTGCCCCGGGTCGGACTCGAACCGACACTCGACGGTGTTTGAGACCGTTGCCTCTGCCAATTGGGCTACCGGGGCGGGGGTGCAGCACGACGCTACCGCCCGCCACCGCATCGACGGACGAGGGTTACCGTTCGGTAACGACGGGGCCGTCGGGACCGGGGTCTAGATTCGGCCATCATGCTCGCCTTCACGTTCCCCGGACAGGGATCCCAACGTCCCGGCATGGGTCGACCGTGGCGCGACCACGAGAGCTGGGAGCTGGTCGAGGAGGCGAGCGACGTGGCCGGGCGAGACGTCGCCGCGCTGCTGTGCGACGCCGACGCCGACGAGCTCAAGGACACCCGCAACGCCCAGCTCACCACCTTCGTGGCCAGCCTGGTCGTGCTCGACGCCGTCGGACGGATCGGCATCGACTCGAGCTTCTGCGCCGGGCACAGCCTGGGCGAGTACACCGCGCTGACCGCCACCGGCGCGCTCGGCTTCGACGACGGGGTGCGACTCGTCTCGGAGCGAGCGGCCGCGATGCACGACGCCGGCCTCGAACGTCCGGGGACGATGGCCGCCGTGCTCGGGCTCGACGACGACCAGGTCGGCGTCGCGTGCGACCTCGCGGACGCCGACGTGTGGGTCGCCAACTTCAACGCGCCCGGCCAGGTCGTCGTCGCCGGATCACCCGACGGCGTCGACGCCGCGTCGGCGCGGGCGAAGGAGCTCGGCGCGAAGCGGGTCATGTCGCTCCCGGTGTCGGGGGCCTTCCACACGCCGTTCATGGCGTCCGCGCGCGAGCGCCTGCGTGAGGCGATCGCATCGGCCGAGCCACGCAACACCGACATCCCCGTCGTGTCGAACGTCGACGCCCAGCCCCACGACCTCGGCGGCGACTGGGCGAGCCTGCTGTCGGCCCAGCTGTCGAGCCCCGTGCGGTGGCGACAGAGCCTGGTGACCCTCGAAGGCGCCGGGGTCACCGACTTCGCCGAGCTGGGCCCGGGCGGGGTGCTCACCGGGATGGCCAAGCGCACCACCGAGGGGCGCACCATCTCCATCGCCACCCCCGAGGACCTCGACTCGCTCGTCGAGTGGGTCGACGCCGGCGTGTCCAGCGCGTCGGTGCCGTCGTCGACGTCCCTCGACGGGGAGCACCTGTTCGCGGTCGAGCGACTGGTGGTCAGTCCCTCGGCGGGGATCTTCACCCCGGTCGAGGGCGTCGGCGCCGGCAGCGACATCGACGTCGGCACCGTGATCGGCCACGTCGGCGACGCCGAGGTCCGCTCGCCGTTCGCCGGCCAGCTCCAGAGCTACATCGCGCTCGACACCGAGCGCGTCACGTTGCGCCAACCCATCGCCTGGTTGCGGGGGAGCTGACGTGCCGGCCACGCCGAGCGGTGCCCGGGGGGCGATCATCACCGGGTGGGGGACGGCCCTGCCCGACGAGATCGTCACCAACGTCGACCTCGAGTCGAAGATGGACACCGACGACGCGTGGATCCGCGACCGGACCGGCATCGCGCAGCGCCACGTCGGGGGCACCACGGCGGGGTTGTCGACGGAGGCGGGTCGCGCCGCGATCGAGATGTCGGGGGTCGACCCCGCGGAGATCGACGCGCTGGTGCTCGCGACGACGACGCCCGACCGGATGGTCCCGGCGTCGGCATCGACGGTGCAGAACATGCTCGGGCTGTCGTGCGGGGCGTTCGACGTCAACGCCGCCTGCTCGGGGTGGGTGTACGCGCTCGTGACCGCTCACGGGCTGATCGCGATGGGGTCGGAGAAGGTCCTCGTGATCGGGACCGACACCCTCGACCGGATCACCGACTACACCGACCGCAACACCGGGATCCTGTTCGGCAACGGATCGGGCGCCGCGCTGCTCGAAGCGGTCGACGGGGCCGGCCAGATGCTCGGCTGGGACCTCGACTCGCTCGGCGAGGCGGAGAGCGCGCTGTTCGCCGAGATCGGCGGGTTCCTCCAGATGGAGGGCCGGGAGGTCTTCCGCCGGGCGGTGCGCCTCATGGCGGACTCGGCGACCAAGGCGTTGACCAGCGCCGGGGTGAGCAGCGACGAGCTCGCCCTCGTCGTCCCGCACCAGGCGAACATCCGCATCATCTCGGCGTCGCTCGAGCGGCTCGAGATCCCGATGGAGAAGGCGGCGATCGTGCTCGATCGCACCGGCAACACGTCGTCCGCGTCGGTCCCGCTCGCGCTGGCCGACGCCCTCGACGCGGGGCGCGTCGGCGACGGCGACCTGGTGCTGTTCGTCGGCTTCGGGGCGGGGATGTCGGCGGCGAGCGCCGTCGTGCGGTGGGGTGCCGACCGGGGCCCGGCGCTCGAACGACCAGGACGAGCCGGGACGTGACGAGCCGAGACGTGACGAGCCGGGGCGTGACCGGCCGGGTCCCGGCGTCGGGCGACGACTCACGACGCGGCGTGGCACGACGAACGGAGACACCGATGACGGGAGAGCGCGGATGACGGGAGAGCGCGGATGACGGGCGGTCGCGTGGTGCTGGTGACGGGTGGGGCGCGCGGGATCGGGCTTGCGTGCGCCCGGCGCTTCGCCGCGGACGGCGAGCGCGTCGCCGTCACCTACCGCTCCTCCCCGCCACCCGACGAGGTGTTCGCCGTGCGGTGCGACGTCACGGACCCCGACCAGGTCGACGCGGCGTTCCGCGCGGTCGAGGAGCACTTCGGCGACCCCGTCGAGGTGCTGGTGTCGAACGCGGGCATCACCCGTGACGGGCTGCTGCTGCGCATGGGCGAGGACGACTTCGCGGCGGTCGTCGACGCCAACCTGACCGCGGCCTACCGCGTGTCCAAGCGTGCGGCGAAGGCCATGCTCAAGGCGCGCTCGGGGCGGATCGTGCTGATGTCGTCCGTCGTCGGGCTGCTGGGCTCGGCGGGCCAGGCGAACTACGCCGCGTCGAAGGCCGGGCTCGTCGGCTTCGCCCGTTCGCTCGCTCGTGAGCTCGGCTCCCGGTCGATCACCGTCAACGTCGTCGCTCCCGGCCCGGTCGACACCGACATGACCGCTGCGCTGTCGGAGTCGCAGCGCGAGGCGATCGTCGAGTCGGTCCCGCTCGGGCGGATGGCGGACCCCGACGAGATCGCCGGGGTCGTCAGCTTCCTGTGCGGCCCCGACGCCGCCTACGTGACCGGTGCGGTCATCCCCGTCGACGGCGGGCTCGGCATGGGTCACTGACCCGACGGACCGCCGACGTCACGGCTCCGTCGCCGGCCCGGGCCGGCGCCCGGAACCGACGGCCCCGTCGACCGTTGTCCTACACTCCACCCACCTCACCTGAACTGGAGAATCCCGTGAATGAAGAACTGTTCGCCCGCTTCCGCAAGTGCGCCGTCGAGGTGCTCTCGGTCGAGGAGAGCGCCGTCGTCCCCGAGGCGAAGTTCGGCGACGACCTCGACGCCGACAGCCTCGACCTGGTCGAGCTCGTGATGGCGCTCGAGGAGGAGTTCGACATCGAGGTGCCCGAGGAGGAGCTCGAAGGCGTCGAGACCGTCCAGGGCGCGTACGACCTGGTCGCAGCCAAGGTCTGACCCCCGACCGAGATGACCACCGAGTCCGCGGCACCACGGCGCGTCGCGATCACCGGGCTGGGAGTCGTCGCTCCCGCCGGGATCGGCGCGCAGCAGTTCTGGGACGGTCTGCTCGCCCCCGGCCCGACCGGTGGCCGGTCGATCACGTTCGACGACTGGGACCCCACCCCCTGGTTCGAGAACGCCAAGGCGGCGCGCCGGGCCGACCGCGTCGAGCAGTACGCGGTCGCCGCGGCGGCCGAGGCGATCGACCAGAGCGGCGGGATCGACTCGATCGGTGTCGACCCCTCGCGCTTCGGCACCATCTTCGCGACCGGGGTGGGCGGGCTGCACACCCTGGAGGAGCAGATCGCGCTCCGCATGGAGAAGGGCCCCCGCCGCGTCTCGCCGTTCCTCGTCCCGATGATGATGACCAACGCTCCCGGAGCGGCGATCTCGATGCGTCACGGGCTGCAGGGCCCGAACGAGACGATCACCACCGCCTGCGCCGCCGGGAGCCACGCGCTCAACTACGCGGCGCGGCTCATCCGGTGGGGGGTGATGGACGCGGCCGCCACGGGTGGCGCCGAATCGGCCGGCACCGAGACGGCGCTCGCCGGCTTCGGCAACATGACCGCGCTGTCGAGCCGCGGGGTGAGCTGCCCGTTCTCGGCCGAGCGCGACGGGTTCGTCATGGGCGAAGGTGCGGCCGTGCTCGTCCTCGAGGAGTGGTCGCACGCCGAGGCCCGGGGGGCGACGATCCTCGGCGAGGTGCTCGGGGGCGCGAGCAACGCCGATGCGCACCACATCACCGCCCCGTCCCCCGGCGGGGTCGGAGCGATCGCCTGCATGCGCCTCGCGCTCGCCGAGGCGGGCCTCGAGCCCGGCGACATCGCCCAGGTCAACGCGCACGGCACATCGACCCCGCTCAACGACGCCGCCGAGGCGGATGCGATCGCCGAGGTCTTCGGGCCGGGAGCGGTCCCCGTCGTGTCGACCAAGGGGGTCACCGGCCACGCGCTGGGCGCGGCGGGAGCGCTGGAGGCCGCGGCGTTGCTGCTCTCGATGCAGCACGGCCTGATCCCCCCCACCGCCAACACCTCGGTCGTCGACGAGGCCATGAAGATCGACCTCGTGGTCGGCGAGGCGCGCGAGTGGCAGCCCGGTCCGGCGCTCTCGAACAACTTCGGGTTCGGCGGGCACAACGGATCGGTCGTGCTCGCACCCGCGACCTGATCCGCTCCCTCGGGCGCACGACCTGCCCCCGCCCTCAGGCGTCGGCGAGGACGAACATCAGGTCGCAGGTCGCCGCGACCTCGTCGCCGACGCGGGCGGTCCCCGAGCCCTTGCCGGCGCGCGCCGACATCCGCCCGAGCTCGACCTCGACGATGAGCTCGTCGCCGGGTACGACCTGACGCCGGAAGCGCGCCCCGTCGAGTCCGCCGAACAGGGGCAGCTTGCCGGAGAAGCGTTCGTCGGCGAGCACGACGCAGGCTCCGAGCTGGGCGATCGACTCGCACATCAGCACCCCGGGCAGCGTGGGCCGGCCGGGGAAGTGGCCGCCGAAGAACCACTCGTCACCGCCGAGCCGCCAGATCCCCGTCCCGGATCGCCCCGGCTCGAGGGCACGGAGCTCGTCGAGGAGCAGGAAGGGCGCACGGTGCGGGAGGAGGTCGACGGGCGCGGGGAGCGAGGTCATCGGCGCATCATCTCACCCGTGCTCCGCTGCGGCGGCCACCGTGGCCGTGCCGTGGCCCATCGGGCCGGAGAACGGGAAGAGCCCGGATCGAATCGATCCGGGCTCCTCGACCTGAGGGTCCTCCGATGGGGGTCGGATAGCGGACGCCTCGACGAGTGGAACATGGGGGGTGTTCTCACTTCGACTGAAGAACGACCCGTGCGACGGGTGTTCGTTGTGCCTCTGTTCGTGATCGTAGCAACGCTCTTCGTGAGCTGCTCGTGATCGTGATCACGATCTCTTGTAGATGAGTATGCACGTGCGCCGAGCGATCTGACAAGGAGAACATCGAGATAGTCACTATCGTTGCGAGCGATGGACGTGCGCCAGCTCGCCGCGATCGTCGCGATCGCCGACCACGGGACGTTCTCGGCTGCGGCGCGATCGCTCTACACCGTCCAGTCGAACATCTCCGGGCACGTCTCACGGCTCGAGAAGGAGCTCGGCGTGACCCTGGTCGATCGATCCCAGGGTGGCCTCACCGACGACGGCGCACGCGTCGTGGAGCGGGCACGTCGCGTGCTCAACGAGATCGAGGACATCACCGCCGACGTGACCAGCCGGCACGACGAGGTCTCGGGCCAGACGCGCATCGGCATCATCGGCACCACGGCGCGCTGGCTCACCCCGCTGCTGCTCGAGCGGTTGGCGCACGATCACCCGAACGTGCGCGCGGTCGTGCGCGACGGGGCGAGCTCGTCGCTCGTCCCCAGCGTGATGACCGGTGAGCTCAACGCGGCGGTCGTCCACCTCCCCGTCGACGAACCCGAGCTCGTCGTCGATCCGCTGTTCGCCGAAGACCTCTTCCTCCTCGTCGGCAGCGGGCACCGCCTCTCGGGCGCCGACGTCGTGCACCTCGCCGACCTCCACGACGAACCGCTCCTGCTGCCGCCCACCGGGTCCGCGCTGCGCAAGGTGCTCGAGCGAGCGGCCGCGGGCAACGACGTGAACCTGCGCGCTCAGGCCGAGATCGACGGGGTGCGCCTGCTCACCTCGCTGGCGCTCGACGGGTTCGGCGCGGCGATCGTCCCCGCCACGGCGGTCCCGCCCTCGCTGTCGGAGGACTTCTCCCGGGTCACGGTCCCCGAGCTGCCACGGCGCGTCGTGGCGTCCATCCGTCGGCGCCGACCGAGCCCGAGCGCGCCCTCCCACGTCACCCTCGACGTTCTCGCCACGGTCATCGAGCGCGAGGCCGAGCAGCAGCCGGGCGTCCACGCGGGGACCTCGGCGCTCCCGGCGACCCGGTCACCGACCGAGCGAACTACGGTGACCGGCGATGACGTCGATCGACGAGCGCACTGACGTCTTCGGTCTGGATCGCTTCGTCCCCGGGCTCGCCCAGGTCGAGGTGCGCGAGTTCGACGGACGGCGCGTCGTGTGGATCGAGTTCGACGACGCGGACGAACCGGCGCGCCTCACCGCCGCGACCGCGCAGCAGATCCACCGGGGGGTGACCGCCGCGCTCGAGCAGCGCGTGCCGGTGGTGCTCGTGATGTCCACGAGCGGCACCGACATCGTCGAGGGGATGGCGGCGCTGCACGGATGGGGTCTCGTCGCCGGCGCGCTCGCCCGGTGCTCGGGTGTCGTGCCGACCACCGTGGTCGTCGACGGACCGGCCGTGTCGGGCCCGGCGCTGCTGCTCGGGGTCGTCGACGTGGTGATCATGACCGAGCGCGCCTCGGCGTTCGTGAACGGGCCGCTCGTCGTCGCCCAGTTCACGGGCGTCGAGATGGGGACCGACGAGCTCGGCGGCGCGGCGACCCACGCTCGCTACAGCGGGGTCGCCACCCTCGTCGCCCCCGATCGCGACGCCGCCGCCGAGACCGCCCTCGCGGTGCTCGCCTACCTGCCCGACAGCGTCGACTCCGAGCCGGCGGCCTGGCACGTCGACGACCCGCCGGACCGGGGTTCCGACGAGGCGGGCGCGCAGATCCCCGAGTCGTCGACGGGGAGCTACGACGTGCGCGCCGTCGCCCGCTCGATCGTCGACGAGGACTCCCTCCTCGAGCTGCGCGACCGGTGGGCCGCCAACGTGGTGACGGCGTTCGCCACCCTCGACGGCCGTCCCGTGGGGATCGTCGCCAACCAGCCGATGGTGCTCGCCGGGACGCTCGACATCCCGGCGTCGCAGAAGGCGGCGCGCTTCGTGGCCCTGTGCGACGCGTTCAACCTGCCGATCGTCACCCTCGTCGACACCCCCGGCTTCTACCCGGGCAAGGACCTCGAGTGGCGGGGGATGATCCGCCACGGCGCCCAGCTCGTCCACTCCTACGCACGCGCCGACGTGGCGAGGATCTGCGTCATCCTGCGCAAGAGCTACGGCGGCGCGTACATCGTCATGGACTCCAAGACGATGGGCAACGACCTGTGCCTCGCCTGGCCCTGGGCCGAGATCGCGGTGATGGGAGCCGGCCAGGCCGCGGCGATCCTCGCCCGGCGGGCGTCAGCGCAGGAGCGGGCCGAGTTCGAGGCCGACTACTCCGAGCGCCTGCTCAACCCCTACGTCGCCGCCGAGCGAGGCTTCGTCGACGCGGTCGTCGAGCCCTCCGAGACGCGTGCGGTGATCTGCGCCGCGCTCGAGGTGCTGGCCGACAAGCGCGAGCACCTCGAGCCGCGCAAGCACGGCAACACCCCGCTCTGATCGACCGCGCGCCGCCCGTCGCGGGGCCGCCGCCGCCACGACACGGGTCGGCCGGATCCACCGTCCCGGCACCGTCGTCGACGCCGCGATCGCCCGCCCGGCGGCGTCGACGTCGACGCGTCGAGGTCGACGGCCAGGTTGCGTCCGGTCGACGGGTCACGGGTTAACGTGCGAGTTGCTCGGAGACGGATCCTCCGGGTGACGCGAGAGCCCCATCCGGAGCCACGAGAGGAAGCCACGTGCCCGACACGATCACGATCACCGACGACCGCACCGGGAAGACCGTCACGGTCCCCATCGAGGGGGGTGTCTTCCCGTCGTCCGCGCTGCGTGAGCTCGACCCGAGCCTCTACATGTTCGATCCGGCCTTCCTCTCGACGGCCTCGACCAAGTCGGAGATCACCTACCTCGACGGAGAGAACGGCGTCCTGCGCTACCGGGGGTACCCGATCGAGCAGCTCGCCGAGCACTCCACCTACCTCGAGGTCGCCTACCTGCTGATCAACGGGGAGCTCCCCTCGGAGGCCGAGCTGCTCAAGTGGAAGGACGACGTCACCCACCACACGTTCATCCACGAGAACATGCGCAAGCGGTTCGTCGACGGGTTCCACTACGACGCCCACCCGATGGGCATGTTCGTGTCCGCGGTCGCCGCCCTCGGGACCTTCTACGACGGCGCGAAGGACATCGAGGACCCCAGGGCGCGCAAGCACCAGACGCTGCGGCTGATCGCGAAGAGCCCGACCATGGCCGCGATGTGCTACCGGTTCTCGGTCGGGCTGCCGTTCAACACCCCCGACAACGACCTGTCGTACGCCGCGAACTTCCTGAACATGATGTGGAAGGTCGGCGACTACGAGGTCGACCCGGTGCTCGAGCGTGCGATGGACATCTTGTTCATCCTCCACGCCGATCACGAGCAGAACTGCGGCACGACCGCGATGCGCGTGATCGGGTCCAGCCACGCCGATCCGTACTCGTCGGCCGCCGGCGCGGCGTCCGCCCTCTACGGACCGCGCCACGGCGGCGCGAACGAAGCCGTCATCCGCATGCTCACCGAGATCGGGTCGGTCGACAACGTGCCCGACTTCGTCAAGTCCGTGAAGAGCGGCGATGGCCGCCTGATGGGCTTCGGGCACCGTGTGTACAAGAACTACGACCCGCGCGCCACGATCATCAAGAACGCCGCGTACGACGTGTTCGAGGTGACCGGCAAGAGCCCGCTGCTCGATGTCGCGCTGAAGCTCGAGGAGGCCGCGCTCGAGGACGAGTACTTCGTCGAGCGCAAGCTGTACCCGAACGTCGACTTCTACTCGGGCCTGATCTACCAGGCGCTGAAGTTCCCCGTGGACATGTTCACCGTGCTCTTCGCGATCCCACGCATGTCGGGGTGGCTGGCCCACTGGGAGGAGCTGCTCGACCAGGGCCAGAAGATCAGCCGCCCCCGCCAATGGTACGACGGCCCCGACGAGCGCGCGTACGTCCCCATCGGCGACCGCTGACCCACCACCGTCGCGCTACGGGTCTGACCCGTAACGCGATGGAACGCGACCGCTGACCCACCGACCCACCACCGTCGCGTTACGGGTCTGACCCGTAACGCGATGGACCGCAACCGTGGCGCTCGGGGTCTGACGCGCAGCGCGACTCGAGTGGAGCGCGACACCCCCGTGTGAACATGGCGTCGTGGCCCGAGCCCTACGTCTGGACCCCGTCGACGGCTGGCATCACGTGATGAACCGGGGTGTCGACCGGTCCACGATCTTCCACGGGGACGCCGACCGCGTCGAGTTCGGCCGACTGCTCGGCATCGCGAGCGACCGATTCACCATCGAGGTCCACGCGTACTGCTTGATGGACAACCACTTCCACCTGCTCGTCCGGTGCCCGGAGTCGGGTCTGTCCGACTTCGTGCAACTGCTGACGAGCACGTTCGCGCGGTTCGTCAACCGTCGAACAGACCGAGTCGGCCACCTGTTCGGTTCTCGCTTCACCTCTCGGCTCCTCACCACCTCGCAGTAAGTCGCGAACGTCGCTCGCTACGTTCATCGGAACTGCCTCGACATGAGAGGGGTCGATCGTCCGGAGTCCTATCGGTGGTCGAGCCACCGCACGTACCTCGGCCATCGGCGACCTCCGCCGTTCCTGCGAACCTCCCCGATCCTCGACTGGTTCGGCGGTCCGCAGGACTTCGATCGGTTCGTGAGCGGACCTGTCACCCCCGGTCGGCCGATGGCGGGCGTGGGGGTGGATGCTCCAGCTCGAGACATGATCGACGCGATCGACGCCGTCCTGGCCGAGCGCTCGGACGACCACGGACGGGCTCTCCTCACGCAACGTCGGGCGCTGGCGCTCGAGCTCGCTGGAGATCCGACCGATCCGCTCGATTCGGTCCACTGCCGACATCTCGGCATCGACACGCCGAGCGCGCTTCGGAGTGCCCGCTGGCGATCGCGCCGGTACTTCGACCGTCACCCGGAAGCGAGCGGTCTGGTCGACCGCGTCGCTGAGCTGGTCGCCCCGTGGCCCGGTGACACCACCTCGACGAGCTGAGCTCCGCCGAGGCACCGTTCGCATCGCGTTACGGGTCAGACCCGTAACGCAACGGGGCCCGTCGCGTCGCGTTACGGGTCAGACCCGTAACGCGACGCAGACCCGGTCGGGCGATGCAGGACCTGCGGTCAGAGGGTGGCGAGGATGCGTCGCAGGGTCTCGCTGGGTCGCATGACGGCGTCGGCCTCGTCGTCGTCGGGCTGGTAGTAGCCGCCGATGTCGGCCGGCTCGCCGTGGACCCCGTTGAGCTCCTCGACGATCACGTCCTCGTTCTCCTCGAGCTGCGCCGCGAGCGGTGCGAAGCGCTCGGCCACCGCCGTGTCCTCGGTCTGGTTCGCGAGCGCCTGCGCCCAGTAGAGCGCGATGTAGAAGTGGCTCCCGCGGTTGTCGAGCTGACCGAGCTTCCGGGCCGGTGACTTACCGTTCTCCAGCAGCTTCGCCGTCGCCTCGCCGAGTGCGTCGCCGAGCATCCGTGCGGCGTCGTTGTCGGTCACGTCGGCGAGGTGGTCGAACGACTCGGCCAGGGCGAGGAACTCGCCCAGCGAGTCCCACCGCAGGTAGTTCTCCTCGACCAGCTGCTGCACGTGCTTGGGCGCCGAGCCCCCGGCACCCGTCTCGAAGAGGCCACCTCCGTTGAGCAGCGGGACGATCGACAGCATCTTCGCCGACGTCCCCAGCTCGAGGATCGGGAACAGGTCGGTGTTGTAGTCGCGCAGGACGTTGCCCGTCACCGAGATCGTGTCCTCGCCGCGACGGATGCGGTCGAGCGAGAACTTGGTCGCAGAGGTGGGATCCATGATCTCGATCTGCAGGCCGTCGGTGTCGTGTTCGGGGAGGTAGGCGTTCACCTTCTCGATGAGCTGGCGGTCGTGGGCACGACCCTCGTCGAGCCAGAACACGATCGGCGCACCCGTCGCACGACCGCGAGCGACGGCGAGGCGGACCCAGTCGCGGATCGGCTCGTCCTTCACCTGGCAGGCGCGGAAGATGTCACCCCGGGCGACCGCGTGCTCCATCAGCACCTCACCGTCGGAGCGAACGACGCGGATCGTCCCGTCGGAGGGCGCCTCGAAGGTCTTGTCGTGGCTGCCGTACTCCTCGGCCTTCTGGGCCATCAGACCGACGTTGGGGACGGACCCCATCGTGGAGGGGTCGAACGCCCCGTGCTCGATGCAATCGTCGATCGTCGCCTGGTACACCCCGGCGTAGGACGAGTCGGGGATGACGGCCTTCGCGTCCTGGCGCTCGTCGTCGGAGTTCCACATCTTCCCCGAGTCGCGGATCATCGCCGGCATCGACGCGTCGATGATCACGTCGCTCGGCACGTGGAGGTTCGAGATGCCCTTGTGCGAGTTCACCATCGCCAGATCGGGACCTGCCTCGTAGGCCGCGTCGAAGTCGGCGGCGATCTCGGTCCGCAGATCGTCGGGCAGCGTCTCGATGGCGGCGAGCACCCCGCCGAGGCCGTTGCTCGGGTTGGCTCCGGCTCGCTCGAGCGCCTCCCCGTGCTTCTCGAACACCTCCGCGAAGAACACCTCGACCGCGTGGCCGAAGATGATCGGGTCGGAGACCTTCATCATCGTCGCCTTCATGTGGATCGAGAACAGCACCCCCTGCTGCTTCGCGTCGGCGACCTGCTCGGCGAGGAAGTCGCGCAGCGCCTCCACGCTCATGAAGGTCGAGTCGATGACCTCGCCGGCGAGCAGCCCGAAGTCGTCCTTGAGCACGGTGACGGCGCCCTCGGGGTCGACGTGCTCGATGCGCACGTCGGTCGCCTCGGACACGGTCACCGACTTCTCGTTCGACGCGAAGTCGTCGTGGCCCATCGTCGCGACATGGGTCTTGGAGTCGCTCGACCACTCCCCCATCGAGTGCGGGTTCCGCTGCGCGTAGTCCTTGACCGCCTTGGGAGCGCGACGGTCGGAGTTGCCCTGGCGCAGCACCGGGTTGACGGCCGAACCGAGCGCGACGCTGTACTTCTCGCGGATCTCTCGCTCCTCGTCCGTGGAGGGCTCGTGGGGGAAGTCGGGGAGGTCGTGGCCGAGGGCACGCAGCTCGGCGACCGCGGCCTCCAGCTGGGGGATCGACGCCGAGATGTTCGGGAGCTTGATGATGTTCGCCCCCGGGGTGAGCGCGATCTCACCGAGCTCGGTGAGCGCGTCGGGGACGCGCTGGTCCTCGGTGAGGCGCTCGGGGAACTGCGCGAGGATGCGACCGGCGAGGGAGATGTCGCGGGTGTCGACGTCGACGCCGGCGGCGGCCGCGAAGGCCTCGACGATCGGGAGGAACGAACGCGTCGCGAGAGCGGGGGCCTCGTCGGTGATGGTGTAGATGATCGTCGATTCGGTCATGGTGCTCCGTTGCGTGGGTCGGGCGGTGCGCGGGTCGGGATCGATCGAGGACACGTCGTCCCGGGGATCGACGCCCCCGTCACTTGTCTTGAACTTGTCTGCACCCTAGTGGAGCGGAGCGGCGAGCCCCGAACGTGCGACGGGACCGGGCGCCGGCACCCGTGCGGAGCCGAACCGGCACCGGGCATCGGACCGGCCCGTCACCTGCGGACGCCGAACGGTCGATCACCGTCCGTTCGGACCTCGCTGCGGCGACCGGGGACGGGGCCGACCGACCCGGGGAGGCCGCCTCCTGCGGCCACGCTGGTGGCCAGCGCGGCGTTGGACCACCGATGGTCGTCGGTCAGCTCCTCGCCGAACCACGCCGGGACGACGAAGCTCTCGGCAGCCGCCCGGTCGGCGAACTCGACCTCGGCGACGACGAGGCCGGCCAGCGGTCCGCGGTGCACGTCGACCTCGGCGACCGGTGCGGTTCCGCCATCGGCGGCGACGTCGCCGAACGTCGAACCGGCCCCCGCCACGCGACCGTCGAGGGGGATCCGGGTCCGCGTCTTGTCGATGCGGCGATCGCCCGCGACCGCCATCAGCGCGTCGAAGTCGTCGACGCCGATCTCGATCTCGACCTCGGCGCGCTCGAGCCCCGTCCCCGCCTTGACCGTGAGGACCCGCACGGCCTCGGACGGCTCGCCGTCGAGGGGGCGCGAGCGACGGACGCGCACCTCGGTCCCGGCTTCGCGGTCGATCGTGACGTACCCCTGCACGATTCGGATCCGGTCCGGGCGATCGCGCTCGGGTTCGCGCTCGAGTCGGAAGGTGCGCTCGATCTCGCTCACCCGAGCACCCCCTCGGCGCGCACCACCGCCACGAGCTCGTCACGCGCCATCGACCAGCGACCGACGACGCCCGCCTCCCCGGCGAGCGCCCGCAGCTCGGCGACCGTCAGCTCGTCGGCCGAGTCGGACCGGTCGAACACCTCGGCGATCTCACCCACGGGATGCTCGGGCCCCCACCGCCGGTGCACCTCCCAGCACGCGACGAGTCGACCCACGAAGCAGTCGACGTCGTCGGCGAGCAGGCGCCGGGCGAGCGCGATGCTGCGCTGCTCGAGCATCTCGCGACGACCGTCGACCACGACGAGCGCGGCCTCCACGACCTCCGGTGCGCCCCACGCGGCGCGGCCCTCGCCGCCCTCGATCTCACGCGCCCCGTCGTCGCCATCGGGTGCCCCCTCGTCGGAGCGACCGCGCAGCGCCGCCGCGAGCACGGCGAGATCGTGGGCGTCGCCGAGGCCGTCGGCGAGGTCGTGCCACACGTCGGCGAGCGGTCCGAGCGACGACGGCGCGGTCGGCTCGAGCAACCGCAGGTGGTACCAGGTGTACTTCGCGCGCTTGCGCAGCTCGTGGTGCGCGTCGGCGGTCGGCGCGTCGATCGCGTCGACCAGCGCCGATCGGCCCCGGCCGTAGGTCTTCGCGAGTCCACCGGCGAGCGAGTCGCCCGGCGGGCCCCCGAGCGTCCAGTCGTCGATCAGCTCCCGCCCCCGCTCGAGCAGCGACCGGGCGCGGTCGACGTCGTCGTGCCCGGCGTCGAGCCGCCGGGTGCTCTCGCGGGCCCGGCGTGCGAGCTCGGCGCGGACGGTGCCGACGCCGCCGCTCGGGATCTGCGACGACGTCACGGCGATCAGGTCGTCGAAGGTGGCGAGCAGGGCGTGGGCGTCGCGGTAGGGCGACAGGGCGCGCGCGGCGTCGCGCAACGCGGTGTTCGTCTCGCCGTAGCTCGACCCGATCGACGGTCGCACGAGTCGGGCCGCGGCGCGCGCCTTCTTGCACGCCTTGCGCGCCGAGTGGACCCGCTCGACCGCGTTCGAGGCGTCGAGCGCGTCCAGATCGGCGATCGCCCCGTCGACCTGATCGCGCGCCACGGCGCGGATCGCCTCACCCGGATCGCGGTCGCCGTCGGGTCCGAGATCGAGGGCGTACGACATGTCCGTGACTTCCCTCCCGACCGAGGCACCAAACACCGTGGCCGACCCGAGCCGGACGTGCCGTCGACCTCGGCCGACGCCTACCCTGGTGGGCGATGGACTTCTCCTGGACGCCCGAACAGAACGAGCTGCGCGAGCGCGCCCGGAAGGTCGCGACCGAGGCGGTCGAGCGCTACGGCCGGCACAACGACTCGTGGATCAACGGCTACTCGAAGGAGTTCGCGAAGGAGCTGGCCGCCCACGGCTGGATCGGGATGACGTGGCCGGCCGAGTACGGCGGCGGCGGACGACCCGACATCGACCGCCTGATCGTCGGCGAGGAGCTGATCGCCGCCGGTGCCCCCATCGCGGCGATGTGGTTCGCCGACCGCCAGATGGGCCCCACCCTGATCAAGTTCGGGACGGCCGACCAGCAGGCCGAGTTCCTCCCCGGGATGCTGTCGGGGGAGACCACGTGGTGCATCGGCATGTCCGAGCCCGATTCGGGATCGGACCTGGCGTCGCTGACCACCTCCGCGCACCGCGACGGCGACGACTTCGTCATCGACGGCCAGAAGATCTGGACCTCGTTCGGCGAGCTCGCCGACTACTGCTACCTGATCTGTCGCACCGACTCGAGCGGCAAGGCGCACCAGGGGATCAGCGAGATCATCGTCCCGATGGACACCCCGGGCATCGAGGTCCGACCGATCACCGACATGACGACGAACCGCCACTTCTGCGAGGTGTGGTTCAGCGAGGTGCGCGTCCCGGCCGTGAACCTGGTCGGGACCGAGGGGAACGCGTTCAAGCAGACCATGGCCCAGCTGGAGCACGAGCGCGGCGGGATCGACCGTCTCGTCTCCAACCGGGCGCTCTACGAGCTCGCCGCCGCCCGCGCCGACACCGACGACCCCCGCGTCCGCCAGGAGATGGCCCGCCTCGAGACCGGCTACACCCTCGGGCGGATCCTGGTCACCCGGGAGGTGCTGCGCCAGGCGCCCCGTGGGTTCTCGGCGGCGACGAAGTGCTTCTGCACCGAGCACGAGCAGGACGTCGCCGCGTTCGTCGCGACCACGCTCGGGCCCGACGCGCTGCTGTGGGACGACGTCACCCGTGGCCTGGCCTACGACCCGGGGTACACGATCATGGGCGGGACCTCCGACATCATGCGCAACATCCTGGGCGAGCGCGTCCTGGGGCTCCCTCGCGAGCCCCGCTGAGCGCGCCGACCCGGCTGCGCCCGGGCGCCCGGGCGCGCGTTCGACGCCGCCCCGATCACGACCGGGGCAGGACGACCTCCAGCACGACGTCGAAGGCACCTGGAGACCTCTGCTCGAGGTCGTCGCGCACGATGCGGAACGCACGCACCCGCTCGATCGCCACGCCGGCGGTGAGGGTCACGTCCGCCGCCTCGTTGAAGGATCCGGCGGTCACCTCGGAGCCGTCGTCGAGCTCGAGCACCGCCCGGTAGAGCGGACCCCCGGCCCGACGCGGCAAGGTCGGCGCCTCGAGCTCGATCACGATGCCGTCGTCGGTCGAGGTCACCCCGATCTCGCCGCCCGTGACGTCGGCGACGAGGCCGGTCGACACGAGCTCGACGCGCACGTCCTCGGGTGGCGGAGCGCCGGACGCCGCGCTCAGGACGACGATCGCCCCCAGCAGCACGGCGAGCGCCGCGCCGACCCCGATCACGGCCGGCGCGATCCGCCCCGTGCGCCACCACGCGGGGGCCTCGTCGGCGGTCCCGTCGCCGGGAGCGGCACGCGACGCATCGAGCGTCGTGCCCGTCGACGCGATCGACGCGGCGTCCGTCGGGATCGAGGCGTCGAGCGCGGCACCCCGGGTCGGCTCGGCCGATCGACCCGCGGTGCCCGACGATCCGGCACCGGGGCTCGCGACCGGCTCGTGAGGTCCGGTCGCGGCCGCGACGTCGCCGTGCCGCACCGACCGGCCGGCGGACGTCGTCCCCCCCGACGTCCCCGCACCCGCCGCGCCCGCCGCTGCCGCCCAGGCGACGACGCGCTCGGCGAGGTCGCGGTCCGGCCGGATCCAGCACCGGGGGTCACGCAGCGCCTCGAGCGCCTCGGGGAGCTGGTCCAGGCGCCGTTCGAGGCGGGCGCGCTCGGTGAGGGCGGTCTCGCTCAGCTCGGTGTCGGCTCCTGCGGCGAAGGCCGATGCGAGCTCGTCGCGCACCTCGGGCGCGACGCGCGACACCGCGGACGCCGCGACCCAGGTCCGCTCGACGACCGGGTCGATCCCGCCGTCGACGTCTCCCCCGCCCCTCGTCGGAACGACCCCGTCGGAGCCACCGCTCCCCTCGCCGCCATCGCACGACCCACCGCTGCCGGCGACGTCCCGTGCGAGCGCGCTCGCCGAGCGCGCCAGCGCGGGGGCGAACCCGGTGGCTCGGTCGAAGCGTTCGGCCTGGTCCACGGCACGACGGAACACCTGCTCCGCGACCGCACGTCCGGCCGCGTCGTCGCCCGTCGCGACGGCCGAGCTGGCCGTCACCGGGGCGGCGTAGCGCTCGACGAGGGCGACGATCGCCTCACGATCGCCCGCCAGGACGGCCGCGGCGAGGGCGTCGTCGGCGTCGATCACGCTCACCGGTCGGAACTCCTGCACCGCCCCCAGCGTAGGTCCCCGGCGTCAGCCCCCGGACGCGACGATCCCCCGCCCGATCTCGACGATCGGCGGGGGATCCGGTGGGCACAGAGGGATTCGAACCCCCGACCCCCTGCGTGTCATGCAGGTACTCTAACCAACTGAGCTATGCGCCCTCAGCGGGCACCGAGACTACCACCGCGACGTCGCCGTGCGGTGCGGGAGCGAAGCGCGTCGAGATGTCGTCGGCCATCAGCCGACCCGCCCGGGTGAGAACGACGCGGCCGGGGTCGTCGGGGTGGGGGACGACCATCCCGGCGAGCAGCTCCAGGGTCTCTGGGGCGAACGCACCGGACTCCACGCCGTCACGGGTCCGGAGCCCGAGTTGCAGACGCTCGAAGCGCCGGGTCTCGTCGTCGAGCGCCTCGGCCGACGCCTCCACCGGTTCCCCGCGGGTGACGAGGTCGATGTAGCGCTCGGGGGTGCGCACGTTCCACCAGCGCCGCCCGTCGCGGTGCGAGTGCGCGGCGCACCCGACGCCGCGGTAGTCGTGCTGGTGCCAGTACAGGAGGTTGTGCCGCGACTCGTGGCCCGGGAGCGCCCAGTTGGACACCTCGTAGTTGGCGAGTCCCGCGGCGGTGAGCGCCGAGTCGGCGATCTCGTACTTGTCGGCCTGGTCGTCGTCGTCGGGGTGCCGCTGCGGAGTGGCGGCGAGAGCGGTGCCGGCCTCGACGGTCAAGCCGTACGCCGACACGTGGGGCGGGTCGAGGTCGAGCGCGGCGGACACGGTCGAGGACCAGTCGGCGACGGTCTCGCCGACCGCCCCGTAGATCAGGTCGAGGTTGAAGCTCGTGAGACCGGCGGACCGAGCGCACTCGACCGCTCGGGCGACGTTCTCGGGACGGTGGGTGCGTCCGAGCGCGACGAGGACGTGGGGAGCCATCGACTGCACCCCGATGCTCACCCGGTTGACGCCGGCGCCGGCGAACGCGGTCGTCATCTCGAGGGTCACGTCGTCGGGGTTGCACTCGACGGTCACCTCCGCGCCCGGGGTGCGCGGGATCGCGGCGATCACCTCGGCGAGCGCGTCCGGCGGGACCGCGGTCGGGGTCCCCCCGCCGACGAACACGGTCGTCGCGGGCGCCATCCCATCCGCGACAGCGCGCTCGATCTCCACCCGGACGCACCGCAGGTACTCCTCGGCGAGGTGGGTCCGGTCGGTCCACGTCGCGAAGGCGCAGTAGTCGCAGCGCGTCGCGCAGAACGGCACGTGGACGTAGACCCCGTTCGGTCGGTGCTCGTCGGGCGACATCACGTCACGCTAGCGACGGCGCTGCGATCGTCGTGACGACGCCGCCGCACGGCCGGGCGTCGGAGCTCGCGACTAGGAGGTGAACAGCAGGTCGAGAGCGGCGAGCCGATCGCCGACCTGGTCGACGGGGACGTCGAGCATCGCCGCGATCGCTCGGGTGTCGTCGCCGCGGACCGTGATCACGCGGCCGTTGAAGTCCTGGCGCTGCACCTGGATCAGGCGCAGGTAGCGGGCGAGCATCTCGAAGGGCGAGCCGCTGAGCTGGAGGAGCTTGGTGACGTCGATCGCGAGCTTCTTGTTGATCGGTGACTCGAGCGCCGCCGCCTCCATCCCGGTGACCTCGCGCGGGAGGAGCTGCTCGATGGGGACGCTGTAGAACTGGGCGAGGCGGTCGAGGCGCGGCACGGAGAGGGCCCGCTCGCCACGCTCGTAGGCCCCGAGGACCGACGCCTTGAACTCCTGGCCGGACTGGGCCTCGACCTCCTGCAGCGACAGGCGCTTCTGCTTGCGGATCGCGCGCAGCCGGTCGCCGACCTGCTGGCTGTACGCCGAGGGCGCGTCGTCGTCGAAGTTCACCATGTGTCCGTTCCCCGCCTCTTCGTGGTTCTCTGTCGCCGTCCCGACCATTCCGGGTGGTCGGCGCCGACACTACTTGTCCGGACCATCAAAAACACTCGTTGCGTGGTGGCTGACCATTCTGAGTGCGGTCGCCACGACGGCGGCTGTCTCGATGCGGAGGATGTTGTCGCCGAGACCGACGGAACTTGACGCAGATGACAGTTCGCGGTCGGTCCAACCGCCCTCCGGGCCGATCGCGATCGCACGTTCCGAACCGGTCGGGGGCGGCGCCGCCGGCTCGGCGACGGCGCTCGCCCGCAGCACCTCGTCGGCGTCGACGGGCCCCTCCACCGTCGTGCGCCACACCCGTCGGCTCTGCCGGACCGCCTCGTCCGCGATCCGGCCCAGCCGGCGACGCTGCTTGTCGGCCTTCGCCGCGCTCCAGCGCAGGTTCGAGCGCTCCGCCTCGATCAGCACGATCCTCGACGCGCCCAGCTCGCTGACCTTCTGCACCAGCCAGTCGAGCCGGTCGCCCTTGGGGACCGCCGTCGCGAGGGTGAACGGTGTCGGCGCCACCTCGGCGCGGACGTCGCCGGTGACCTCGATCGTCAACGTCGGGTCCGTGGAGCGCACGCGCCCCGAGCACCACCGGCCCGCGCCGTCGGTGATCGAGACGCCGGAACCGTCGCGCAGTCGCAGCACCCGTCGCAGGTGGTGCTCGACGTCGTCGGGGAGCAGGATGGGCCCGCCGTCGAGCGTCGAACCCGGGGGGAGCAGGACGTGGGCCGCCGACCGGCGACGCTCGTCGGACCACCCCGCACCCATCGCCGACCCGTCAGGAGAACGCGGACTTGATGCGCGAGAAGATCCCGTCCTTGCCGTTGCCGACCCGCTCACCGCGGCCCTCGGCGAACGCGGTCAGCAAGCGGACCTCCTCGTCGCTCATCGCGGTGGGGACGTCGACGCGCACGCGCGCCTTGAGGTCACCGCGCCCGCGCCCCTGCAGGTGGGGGACGCCGCGCTGGCGGAGCACGAACTCGCGGCCGGGCTGGGTCCCGTGGGGGACGACGAGATCCTCGGTGCCGTCGAGCGTCTCGAGCTCGAGCGAGGTGCCGAGCGCGGCCTGGGCGATCGAGAGGGGGATCTCGGTGACGAGGTCGTCGCCCTCGCGGGTGTAGCGCTCGTCGGGGCGGACCCGCAGGTGGACGTAGAGGTCGCCGTTGCCGCCGCCCCTCGGGCCGACCGCGCCTCGGCGCGTGAGGCGCAGGGTGGAGCCGGTGTCGACCCCGGCCGGCACGTCGACCTGGTACGACGCGTCGTCGGTCACGCGGCCCTCTCCGCGGCACGTCGGGCACGGCGTGGAGATCACCTCGCCGAGCCCGCCGCAGCGGGTGCACGGGCTGGCGGTGACCATCTGCCCGAGGAGGCTCTGGCGCACCCGTTGGACCTGACCCGAGCCCCCGCAGTCGCTGCAGGTCACCGGCTCGGTGCCCGACCCGGCCCCGGACCCGTCGCAGTCGTCGCAGCGCACCGGCAGCTTGAGCTCGACGGGGATCTGGTCACCGAAGACGGCCTGCGCGAAGTCGATGTCGACGATGACCTCGACGTCCTGGCCGCGTGGCGGGCCGCTGGGGCCGCGCTGGCGACCGCCGCCGCCGAACGGGCTCCCGCCGCCGCCGAAGAACGTGTCGAAGATGTCGCCGATGCCCCCGCCGAAGAGGTCGTCCATCGACGGCCCCGCTCCCGACCCGCCGCCGACGCCGGCTTCCCCGAACTGGTCGTAGCGGGATCGCTGCGCGTCGTCGGAGAGCACCTTGTACGCGCGCGACAGCTCCTTGAACTCGGCCTCCGCGTTCGGGTCACCCGGGTTCGCGTCGGGGTGCAGCTCCCGAGCGCGCTTGCGGTACGCCTTCTTGATCTCGTCGGCCGATGCCGATCGGGACACCCCGAGGAGGTCGTAGAAGTCAGCCATGGCGGTGCCCATGATGCCGGATTCCGCGCCGATCCGAACGTGTGCCGTCGGTCGGGGCGGCGGTCGACCGCCGCGCCCGCGCCCTGCCGACCCCGGGTGGCGAGGGGTGCGAGGTCAGCCCTCCTCGATGCGCCGACCGAGGCGGTCGCTCACGACCTCGACCGTCGCGAGCGCCTGCGGGTAGTTCATCCGGGTCGGCCCGAGGACGCCGACCGACCCGAGGTGCTCGCCCTCGACGACGACCGGGGCGACGACGACCGAGCACGCCGAGAGCGGCTCGACGCCGTGCTCCACGCCGATCGCGACCGACATCCCGCGCTCGACGATGTCGGACACGAGCGAGACCACGACGAACTGCTGCTCGAGGGTGTGCAGCACCGAGCGGACCACCTCGACCGCGTCGAACGCCCGCGCCACCTCGGAGGCACCGCCGGTGTACACGTGATCGTTCGCGGCGATCGTCTGCATCCTGTCCACCGCCGTCGCGCACAGGCGGTCGACCGCGTCGTCGCCGGACCCGTCGACGGCGTCGAGGTCACCGAGCACCGCGCCGTCGAGCCGCGCCGACAGGTGGGCGCTCGCGACCGCGAGGCGATCGTCGTCGTCACCCTGCTCGAGGTCGAGCGTGACGTTCTCGACCGAGCCGTTCGCGAACACGACGACGACGGTGGCCGCCGTCTCCGAGAGCCCGACGAGCTCGATCCGTCGCAGGGGCACCGCCTCGGGCCGCGGTCCGACGACGACCGCGGCGTTGTGCGTGAGCTCGGCGAGCAGGTTCGACGTCTGGTGCAGCATCTCCTCGAGGTGGAGGTGGGCCGCGGAGAAGAAGTCCCCGACCTGGCGGCTGCTCGAGGAGTCGAGGATCCCCGGTCGGGTCATGTTGTCGACGAAGTACCGGTACCCCTTGTCGGTCGGGATCCGCCCGGCCGAGGTGTGGGGCTGGATCAGGAACCCCTCGCTCTCGAGCAGCGACAGCTCGCTGCGCACCGTGGCCGAGGAGACGTTGATCGACGGCGCCTTGGCGATGCTGCCGGACCCGACCGGCTGCGCCGTCGCGATGTACTCCTGGACGACCGCGGCGAGGATCGCCGACTTGCGGTCGTCGAGTCGGACGTCGCGGGGCCGGTCGTCGAACATGGTCACCATGACGTTACCCGGCGGTGGTCCCGGCGATCCGGCGGTGGTCCCGGCGATCCGGCGGTGGTCCCGGCGATCCGGCGGTGGTCCCGGCGATCCGGCGGTGGTCCCGGCGATCCGGCGGTGGTCCCGGCGATCAGGGGGTGGCCGCCGCGAGTCGGCGCAGCGCCTCGGCACGCTCGACGGCGTGGTCGAGCATCGGCTCGACCGGCTCGGGCGCCCAGCGTGCGACGTAGGCGCCGTCGGGGTCGAAGCGCTCCTGCTGCCGGGTCGGGTTGAACACCCGGAAGTAGGGCGCGGCGTCGGTCCCGGTCCCGGCCGCCCACTGCCACCCGTGGTTGTTCGAGGCGAGGTCGCCGTCGACGAGGTGGCGCATGAACCACCGAGCTCCCCACTGCCACGGGAGGTGGAGGTCCTTCACCAGGAAGCTCGCGGTGATCATCCGCACCCGGTTGTGCATCCAGCCGATCGAGGAGAGCTGGCGCATCCCGGCGTCGACGATGCCGAAGCCGGTCTCACCCCGGCACCAGCGACCGAACCGCTCCTCGGCCTCCGCGCCCGTGTCGAGCTCGATCCCGTCGAGCTTCGGGTTCAGGTTGCGCCACGCGCTGTCCGGGCGTCGGAGCAGGACGTCGGCGTAGAAGTCGCGCCAGGCGAGCTCGTCGGAGAACGTCGCCGCTCCGTCGCCCCACGCCGCCGCGTCGCCCGATCCGATGTCGGCGAGCAGGGTGCGCGGGTGGATCGTCCCCCACTTGAGGTCCGCCGACAGGCGGCTGGTCCCGCGTCGGGCCGGGACGTCGCGCAGGTCGTCGTACGCCGCGAGCGCGGACCGGATCGAGCCGTCGTCGGCGCCGCCGTCCGCCACGAAGGCGCCCCACCGACGTCGGGCCGACCGCTCTCCGACCGGGGGGAGCTCGCAGCCCGGCTCCGGGGCCGGTCCGAGGTCGTCGGACTCGATCCCGGGCGTCCCGGCGCCGTGCCACGCGACGTCGCCGCCGGGCGGCGGGTGCGGCGGATCCCAACCGGTCGCCCGCCAGGAGCGGGCGAAGGGGGTGAACACCGAGTACGGGCCGCCGTCGCCGCGCCGCACCGTCCCCGGGTCGACGGCGTAGGGAGACCCCACGCCGCGCAGGCGTCGACCGGATCCGGCGAGCGCATCGATCACGGCGGCGTCCCGGCGACGGCCGTAGGGCGTCGCGTCCCGACTCACGCAGACCGTGGTCGCTCCGGTCTCCTCCGCCAGGGCGGGGATCTCGTCGGTCGGATCGCCGTGGCGGATGACGAGACCGGTCCCCGACCGCTCGCGTATCGACTCGTCGAGCGCGGTGAGCGCCCGGTGGAGGTACGCGGACCGAACCGGACCGGCCTCGTCGAAGGCCGGATCGACGACGAACACCGGCACCACCGCACCCTCGTCGGCCGCCGCGAGCAGAGCCGGGTTGTCGTCCAGCCGGAGGTCTCGTCGGAACCACATGATCGACCGCGACCGCACGACGTCGTGGTACCCCGCCGATCGTGCTCCCAGCCGCGCCGCGGCGCGTTTGAGCGTTCGTGAACGGGGGTACACCTTCTTTACGATTCGATGACGAACATCGAACGAAACGATGACGAGGTGATCAGAGCCATGACGAAGGAACGCATCAGCTACGTCGACCACGAGGTGGTCGACGAGAACCACAACACCGTGGGGAAGGTGACGGACGTGATCTACGGAGACGACGAGACCGCACCCCAGTGGCTCGTCGTGAAGCCCGGTGTGCTCGCGAAGGAGCGGTACGTGCCGATCGAGGGCTCCTACGAGTCCGACGAGGGCAACATCGTCGTCCCCTTCGACAAGAGTGGGTCAAGTCGGGGCCGAAGGCGTCCGGTGACCACGTGCTCGACGCCGAGACGAAGGCCGAGGCCGCCGAGCACTTCGACGTCACGCCGACCTGACGCACCACCACCGCTCCGTCGCCGACGGGAAGCGGTCCCGGTCCGGAGCCCGCCGTTCGACGGCGGGCTCCGGCGCGCCCGGACGGCATCTCAGTCGTCGAGCTTGAGGGCGTTGATGAACACGTCTCCGGGGACCTCCACCCGGCCGATCGCCTTCATCTTCTTCTTGCCCTCCTTCTGCTTCTCGAGCAGCTTGCGCTTGCGGGTGATGTCGCCGCCGTAGCACTTGGCGGTCACGTCCTTGCGCTTCGCCTTGACCGTCTCGCGCGCGATGATCTTGCCGCCGATCGCCGCCTGGATCGGTACGTCGAACATCTGGCGAGGGATCAGCTCCTTGAGCTTCTCGCACATCCGGTTGCCGTAGGAGTACGCGTGGTCGCGGTGCACGATCATCGAGAACGCGTCGGCCGGGATGGCGTTGAGCAGCAGGTCGACCTTCACCAGGTTCGACCTGCGGTACCCGGCGAGCTCGTAGTCGAGGCTGGCGTAGCCCTTGGTGCGCGACTTCATCTGGTCGAAGAAGTCGACGACGACCTCGGCGAGGGGGACCTCGTAGACGAGCTCGACGCGCTCGGGCGACAGGTACTCCATCTTCTTCATCTCGCCACGACGGGTCTGGCACAGGTCCATCAGCGGCCCGGTGTACTCGGTCGGGCTGATGATCGAGAGCGTGAAGTAGGGCTCGCGGATCTCGTCGATCTTCTGCGACTCCGGGAGCTCGGCGGGGTTGTCCACCTTGAGCTCCTCGCCGGCCGTGGTGGTCACCAGGTACTCGACGCTGGGGGCGGTGGCGATCAGGGCGAGGCCGAACTCGCGCTCCAGCCGCTCCTTGACGATCTCCATGTGCAGCAGCCCGAGGAACCCGCAGCGGAAGCCGAACCCGAGGCGCCCGACGACTCCGGGAGGTAGGTGATCGACGCGTCGTTCAGCTTCAGCTTCTCGAGCGACTCCCGCAGCAGCTCGAAGTCGTCGCCGTCGATCGGGAACAACCCCGAGAAGACCATCGGCTTGGGGTCGGAGTAGCCGGGGAGCGGATCGCTCGACCCGTTCGACGAGGTGGTCACGGTCTCACCCGAGCGGGCGTCGCCGACGTCCTTGATCCCGGCGATGAGGTAGCCGACCTCGCCGGGGCCGAGGGAGTCCTTCGGCGTGGGCACCGGTTCGCGAGCGCCGATCTCGAGCGCCTCGTGGGTGGCGGCCGCCTGCATGAACTCGAGCTTGGCCCCCGAGCGCAGGGTGCCGTTGACGACCCGGATGCTCGACACGACCCCCCGGTACTGGTCGAACTGCGAGTCGAAGATGAGGCCCTGCAGTGGGGCGTCGACGTCACCGACCGGCGCCGGGATCCGCTCGATGATCGCGTCGAGCAGCTCGGGGACGCCCTGGCCCGTCTTGGCCGACATCGGGATGATCTCGTCGCGTGGGATGCCGAGCACCGTCTCGATCTCGCCGGCGTAGCGGTCGACGTCGGCGGCGGGGAGGTCGATCTTGTTCAGCGCGGCGACGATCTCGAGGTCGTGCTCGAGCGCGAGGTAGCAGGTTGGCCAGCGTCTGGGCCTCGATCCCCTGCGCGGCGTCGACGACGAGCACCACCCCCTCGCACGCCGGCGAGCGACCGGCTCACCTCGTAGCCGAAGTCGACGTGGCCCGGGGTGTCGATCAGGTGGAAGACGTGGTCCTTCCACCCGACGCGCACGTTCTGCGCCTTGATCGTGATGCCCCGCTCGCGCTCGAGGTCCATCGAGTCCAGGTACTGCGCCTTCATGTCGCGCTGCTGCACCGCTCCGGTGATCTCGAGGATGCGATCCGACAGCGTCGACTTGCCGTGGTCGATGTGCGCGATGATCGAGAAGTTGCGGATGCGGGCGAGATCCATGACCGACCCGACGCTACCGCCGACGGCGACGCCGCCGCCCGGTGCGCCGCCGGCGTGACGTTGGGGCCGCCGAGGGCGCGCCGCTAGAGTCTCACGGCTGTTCACGGGCCGTTCCGGCCGACGGACGACCCGACGAGAGAGATCGAGAGCACGATGGCGAACATCAAGAGCCAGAAGAAGCGCATCCTCACCAATGCCAAGTCCCACGAGCGCAACAAGTCCGTGCGCGCCGAGATGCGCACGCGGGTGAAGAGCGCTCTCGAGCAGGCCGACCCGACGAGCGACGCGACCCGTGCGGCGATCGCCCGGATCGACAAGGCCGCGTCGAAGGGCGTCATCCACAAGAACACCGCAGCCCGCAAGAAGAGCCGGCTGATGAAGCAGCTGCAGTCCGCCGAGAGCTGACGATCACCCCACGGCCGCTGACGCGGCCGACCGACACCGACGGCGCCTCCCTCCGGGACGGCGCCGTTCGTCGTCTCGCAGCCGCCCCCGATCGGCGATGCGTCGCGTCGTCACGAGATCGACGACCGGGCGCGGCGGTGTCCGCCGTCAGCGGCGCAGCTTGGAGAGCCGCGCGACGAGGACCTCCATGACGAGCTCGGGCTCGAGGTCGCGCGCGCCGCGCAGATCGAGGTCGGCCTGGGCGAGCAGCTCGAGCGCTCGCCGCGTCGCGGTCCCGCCCAGGCGCTCGTAGCCCTGCAACGCCTTCTTCGCCGGGAAGCCCTTCAGCCCGGTCGCGACGGCTGCGTCCTTCTCCGAGCGCGCCCCCGATCCGTCGAGGCGGGCGAGGGCGACGTAGTGGTGGTGCAGCGTCGCCATGACCTGGAGCGGGTGGCGCCCGCCGCCGTGCACCATCCGCCCCATCAGGGTCAGCGCCGCCGCGGTGTCCCCTCGGGAGATGGCGTCGGTGAGGTCCCAGGGCGGCACCCCTCCCGCCTCGCCGAGGAAGGGCTCGACATCGGGCTCGCCGAGCGTCGCGCCCTGCCCGAACGCGCCCGCCAGGGTGGCGAGCAGACCGTCGAGGCGGGCCGGGTCCTCGCCCAGCCACTCGGTGAGGCGCACCAGGGCGGCGCGGTCGATCGTCAGCCCGCTGCGCTCGATGTGGTCGCGGATCCACCCCTGCCGGTCGGCCGCCTTGCGCGGCGGAGCCGTCGCGACGACGGTCCCCGTCGAGGTGACGGCGTCGCTCAGCTTCTTCGACATCCGGCCGTCACCGCCCTCGGCGAGGACCAGGTCGGAGGAGTCCAGCGGGTCGTCCAGGTACGCGAGCAGCCCCGGGAGATCGGCGGCGTTGAACCGGCTCACGCCGCGGGCGACCACCACCCGCCGGTCGGTGAGGAACGGCGGCGTCTGGGCCGCGTCGACCACGGCGCGCAGCTCGTAGTCGTCGGTGTCGAACTCGTCGACCACGATCGAGCGGTCGCCGTCGCCGACGAGGGAGTCGACCAGCTCGGCCACCGCGGTGCGCACGAGGGACTCGTCGTCACCGGTCACGAGGAAGGTCGCCATTCGACCCGCGAGTATCGCAGCAGATCGCGAGCGCGACGACCGACACCACGGTGATCAGCACCCACCCGACCACCTGGCCGGTCGGACCGGGCTCGAGGCGCGCGCCGATCAGCGCGACCGCGTCCACCCAGCGGGTCCCCAGCCGCGCCGGGAACACGACGGCCGGCGCGACCGCCGGGATCCACCCGGCGACGAGCCCGGCGGGCATCCCGTAGAGCATCACCGCCCCGGCGACGGGCACCGCCAGCAGGTTCGCCGGGATGCTCACCAACGGCAGCCGCCCGAACACCAGCACGCTGGGGATGGCGACCCCGATCTGGGCACCGAGCGTCACCCCGAGCGGGAGGGCCAGGGCGCCGAGGCGCGACCACCTGCGAGCGATCCACGGGCCGGGACCGCTCACCCCGAGCGTCGCGCCGACCGACAGCCAGAACCCGACCGACCACACGATGAGCGGGTCGACGAGGACCAGGACGACCACCGCCACGGCGAGGGTGCGCACCGGGTCGCGCTCGCGACCGAGCACGAACGCGGTGGCGGACAACGAGGCCATGACCCCCGCCCGCACGATCGACGGCTCGAAGCGGGTCAGCGCGACGAACCACGCGATCAGCCCGATCGTGACCACCCAGCGCGCCCACGGTCGCAGACGGCGCAGCACCGGACCCGTCGCGGCGAGGAGGAACGACACGTTCTGTCCGGACACGGCCGTCAGGTGCGACAGCCCGCTGGCGCGGAACCGCTCCACCATCTCCGGCGGCTGGTCGCGATCGTCTCCGACCACCAGGCCGCGGAACAGCGCTCCCTCGGGATCGCCGAGCGCGTCTCCGGCGCGCTCGATCGCGCTGCGCACGCGGTTCGACGCACGCGCCACCGCCCCGCCGGGGGCGCTGTCACCGACCCAGTCGATCCGCATCTCCCCGACCACGTGCTGCCACGCAACCCGCGAGGCGCGCCGCTCGTCGAGGCGCGTGCGCTCCCCGCTGACGACGACCCGCTCCCCCGCCCGCCAACGCCCGACGACGGCTCGGCTCCCCCGCCCGCGCGCCCACGACTCGAACCGCTCCCCCTCGACCTCGACGACGACGCGGGTGCTGCTGCGGAAGGGCTGGGGATCGTCGACGACGCGCACCCACCCGGTGTGCGCTCCCAGCGAGTCGGGCTGCACCCCGCGCCACTCGGCCTGGGACCGCAGCGCCCCGACCACGCACAGCACGACCACCAGCGCGCACGTCGCGGAGGACCGCCATCGGATCGCGACGGCGACCGCGGCGACCGCCGCGACGCGCGGGTCGCCGGACCGCACCGCCACCACCGTCGCGACCGCCACGGCCAGCGCGGGCGCCGTGGCGGCGCGCGCCCCGAGGTGGTCGGGCCGAGAGGCCCCGGTCCCGTAACGTGTGCGTCGCGTGCCTGCGACCACCTCCTCCACCGCGTCCGGATCCCCGTCGGGCGACACCATCGCCGAGTACCACCTCACCGGTGGGCCTCGCTGGTACCGCGATCGGATCCGCACGTTCGGACCCCTCGTGGCGCTGATCGTGCCCGGGGCGATCGGGGTGGCGGCGTTCGCCGCGCTGTCGCTGTCCGACGCGGGCTGGAGCGGGCCGGTCGGGCTGCTCGGGGGGTACTTCGCGGCACCGACGCTGCTCGCCGTCGGGGCTCCGTTCGCCGATCGCGGCCTCTACCCGATCGCGGTCGTCGCCGCGGTGGCGATGTGGCTCCTGATCGGGCTGCTCGCCTCGCGGCGCGCCACGCGGCACCCCTTCGCCACCTGGTCGGACTGGTGGCGCCACTACGCCTGGATGCTGCTCGGCGTGTGGGTCGGCGTGGTCGTGGCGCTGGTGTTCGCCACCGTGACCGTCGGCGGCGGCGTCCTGGATCTGTGACGCGGGCGGGCGTGGGCGAGGCGGCGCGTCGACCCGCGGCGTGGCTCCGACCGACCCTCACGTGACGACGAGCCTCTCGAGCGCGGCGAGCTTCGCCGGACCGATGCCCGGAACCCGCTCGAGATCGGCCGGGGACGCGAACGGCCCGCTGCGCTCGCGCTCGGTCACGATCGCGGCGGCGGTGGCCGGACCGACCCCGGGAAGGGTCTCGAGTCGCTCGGCGGTCGCACGGTTCACGTCGACCGGCGCGTCGGCGACGTCGGTGGGTGGCGGCGGCGCGATCACCAGCTCGGCGGGGACCTCCTCCCCGTGGCGCGGGACGTGGATGCGGCTGCCGTCGACGACCGGTGCCGCGAGGTTCAGCGCTTCGGGGTCGGCGTCACCGGTCGCCCCGCCCGCCTCCGCGATCGCATCGTCGACGCGGGCGGTGCCGTCGAGCTCGTAGACGCCGGGGCGCACCACCGCCCCCGCGACGTGCACGACGACCGTGGCGGGCTCGTCGGCTCGAGGGACCGCCCCGTCCTCCCCGCCCGCCGCCGACGGCGCACCGGACCCGCCGGCCACCGGGGAACCCGCGCCGGGCGCGGAGGCGGGCGGACCCGTGCCGTCAGCCGGCACCGTCGGAGCCGCGGTCGCGAACGGCAGGGTCGACTCGGGCGACGGCACCGGCGAACGGGCGAGCCAGTACGCGCCGACGCACACGACCACCACCGCGACCGCCGACGTGACGAGCCGTGACACCCCGAACCACTCGAGCCACGCCCGTGCCCGCTCGCCGGGGGCCGCCGGGCCGGTGGGGCGCGTCGGCCCCGTGTCGACGTCGTGTTCGATCGGTGCTCGCACCGCCCCTCCTCTCGCACGCCGACCGGCGCGCGCGACCTCAGCGGGAGGGAGTCGGTGACGGCAACCTAGCGAGGACGGCGTGCGGAGAGGACACCTGGACGGCGCGACGACGAACTCGTGAGCTCCTCGTGGCCGCCGGCCCCGTCGCCCTCGGTCGGAGGGACGCGAAGCGCGACGGTCCCGGCTCGCCGGGCCGACGCGGCGCGCCGTGCGCTCAGAACAGGCGCTGGGTGAGCTTCTTGCGGTACTCGGCGGTGCGCGGGTCGTCGCCGCCCATCAGCTCGAGCAGGTCGACGTACTGCTGGCGCGCCTCGTCGTCGTCCTTCACCCGGTCGAGCAGCGAGCTCAGGGTGGCGTCGTGGTCGTCGGCGGGCGCGTCTCCGACGCGAGCGGCCGCGGCCACGCGCCGGGTGCGGTCGGATTCGGGGATCCGCCCGAGCAGCTCGAGCGCCTCGTCGCCGCGGCCGTCCGCCACGAGCACCTCGCCGAGGGCGACGATCGCGTCCTCGTTCGCCGGCTCCATCTGGAGCGCGAGCCGCAGGCTGGGCTCGTCGCCCGCCGCCACCAGCTCGTCGACCGCGCGCTCGTCCTCGGTCGGGCGCAGCTTGTCGACGAACTCGCGCACCGACGCCTCGGGGTAGGCGCCCATGAAGCCGTCGACGACCTTGCCGTCGCGCATCGCGTACACCGCCGGGATCGACTGCACCTTGAACGCCTGACCGAGCGCCGGGTTCGCGTCGACGTCGACCTTCGCGAGCACGACCTCGCCGTCGGTCTCGTCGATCACCTTCTCCAGGATCGGACCGAGCGTCTTGCACGGTCCGCACCACTCCGCCCAGAGGTCGATGACGACCGCGACCTCGGCGGATCTGTCGAGGACCTCGGTCTGGAACGTTTCATCCGTGACGTCGATGGCGACCATCCCGGTGACGATACCCGCCACGACGACCTACCCTCCGGAGCGCGATGTCCCACGGTCCCTCCAGCGATCCCGACGACCGGCGGCTCGAGTCGTCGGGGGTGGGGGCCGGCACCGCCGGGATCGATCCGGTCCGGGTCCCGGAGTGGCTCGCCGCGAACGTGCGGGGCACGTCCCCGCCGTTCACGTTCTCGCCGATCACCGGCGGTCACTCGAACATCACGGTGACCGTCACCGACGCCGACGGACGCCGGTTCGTGCTCCGCCGACCGCCCCTCGGCCACGTGCTGGCGAGCGCGCACGACATGGAGCGCGAGCACCGGATCCTGAGCGGCCTGCAGGGCAGCGACGTCCCCGTCCCCCCGGTGCTCGGGCTGTGCAGCGACCCGGACGTCAACGGCGTGCCGTTCTACGTGATGGAGCACGTCGACGGCCACGTGCTGCGCGACGTCGAGGCCGCGGCCGCCGTGCTCGACGCCGCCGGGCGGGACAGGGCGTCGCGCTCGCTCGTCGACACGCTGGCGCGCATCCACGCCGTCGACCTCGGCGCCGCCGGGCTGACGGAGCTCGGCCGCCACGAGGGCTACGTCGAGCGCCAGCTCAGGCGGTGGTACGCGCAGTGGGACCAGGGGCGGACGCGCGACCTGCCCGCCGTCGACCGCGCCCACGACCTCCTGCTCGAGCGGATCCCGGAGCAGGGTCCGGCGACGATCGTCCACGGCGACTACCGGCTCGACAACTGCATGGTCGACGACGACGGGGAGGTCGTCGCGGTGCTCGACTGGGAGATCTGCACCCTCGGCGACCCGCTCGCCGACCTCGGGCTGCTCCAGGTGTACTGGACCGGCCCCGGCGACGGGGCGTCCGCCTGGACCGGCAGCGCCACCGAGCTCGACGGGTTCTGGGACCGCTCCGAGCTCGCCCGGCGCTACGCCGAGGTGTCGGGGCGCGACATCGCTCAGCTCGACTTCTACGTCGCGTTCGCGTACTGGAAGCTGGCGTGCATCCTCGAGGGCGTGTTCTCGCGCTACCTGGGCGGGGCGCTCGGCGAGCAGGATCCCGAGTTCCTCGACGGGTTCCGGCGACAGGTCGACGACGCGGCGGCCGCGGCGGAGCGGCTCGTCGAGGAGATGTCGTGAGCGAGCCCGGCGATCCTCGCCCCGACGACGACCCCGCACGCCGTCGCGACGGGGCGGGCGGGGATGCCCTGCCCGACGACGCCGGGACCGACGAGAGCGACGCCCGCGACGGCGTCGTGCGCTCGGTGCGGGAACCGGCGCTCCACGAACCGGTGATGGTCGTGATGCTGACCGGGTGGATCGATGCCGCCGGCGCCGCGGCGGCCGCCGCGGCCGAGCTCACGAGAGCGTGCGAGTCGACCCCGATCCTCACCTTCGACGACGACACCTACATCGACTACCGCGCCCGCCGTCCGACGATGCAGCTGCGCGACGGGTTGAACACCGACCTCGACTGGGCGACGATCGAGATGCGCTCGGGGCGCTCCCCCGGTGGCCGCGACGTCGTCTTCCTGGTCGGGCCCGAACCCGACATGGCGTGGCGCCGCTTCGGGCGGGCGGTGTCGACGCTGGCCGTCGAGCTGGGGGTGACCCAGATGGTCTCGCTCGGCGCCTACCCGTTCGCCTCCCCCCACACCCGCCCCTCGCGGCTGTCCGTGTCGACGCCCTCGAGCGAGGTGCTCGCCTCCGTCAACTTCGCGCGCAGCTCCGTCGACGTCCCGGCCGGGATGGCCGCGGTGCTCGAGCACGCGATGCACGCCCGGCGCATCCCCGCGCTCGGGATCTGGGCGCAGGTGCCGCACTACGTGTCGGCGATGGAGTACCCGGCGGCGTCCGTCGCGCTGCTCGACGGCCTCGCCGAGGTCACCGGGATCGAGATCGAGGCGCTCGACCTGCGCGACGAGGTCGCCGAGCAGCGGACCCGCCTCGACCGCATGGTGGCCGAGAAGTCGGAGTACCAGACGATGCTGACCCAGCTCGAGGAGCTCCACGACCTGGCCGAGGACCAGGAATCCGAGGCGGGTGGCCCCGGTCGCGAGTCGGAGCTCGAGATGCGCTCCGGCGACGAGCTCGCACGAGAGATCCAGGAGTTCTTCCGAGATCAGGGGTGACGGTACGGTGACCGCGATGAGCACCAGCGCGCGCACCCGGTCCGGAGTCCCACGATGAAGGTCGACGGGAGCATCGGGACCGACCTCGCCCAGGTGGCGACCAGGGCACGCGAGGTCGAGGAGGCCGGGTACGCCGGCGCGTGGACCGCGGAGACGTCGCACGACCCGTTCCTCCCCCTCCTGCTCGCCGCGGAGCACACCACCGAGCTCGAGATCGGCACCTCGATCGCGGTCGCCTTCGCGCGCAACCCGATGACGTTGGCGAACACGGCGTGGGACCTGCAGGCGTACTCCAAGGGTCGGTTCGTGCTCGGCCTCGGCAGCCAGATCAAGCCCCACATCGAGAAGCGCTTCTCGATGGACTGGTCGCACCCCGCTCCCCGGATGCGCGAGTTCGTGCTGGCCATGCGCGCCATCTGGGACACCTGGCTCACGGGTGACAAGCTCGAGTTCCGCGGCGACTTCTACACCCACACGCTGATGACGCCGTTCTTCACGCCCGACGCCGACGAGCTGGAGGACTTCGGGACCCCGAAGGTGTTCCTGGCCGGGGTGGGCGAGCTCATGACCGAGACCGCCGGCGAGGTGTGCGACGGCTTCCTGTGCCACGGGTTCACGACCGAGAAGTACCTGCGCGAGGTGACGATCCCGGCGCTCGAGCGCGGACGTGAGAAGGCGGGCAAGACGATGGACGACTTCGAGATCGTCGGTCCCTCGTTCGTGGTCACCGGCAACGACGACGAGGAGATGGAGAAGGCCGCCGCCGGGACCCGCCAGCAGATCGCGTTCTACGGCTCGACCCCCGCGTACCGCAAGGTGCTCGAGATCCACGGCTGGGGCGGGCTCCAGGAGGAGCTGAACTCGCTCTCCAAGCAGGGCGAGTGGGAGAAGATGGGCACGCTCATCGACGACGAGATCCTGAACACCTTCGCCGTCGTCGGCGAACCCGAGCAGATCGCGCCGGAGCTGTCTCGCCGGTACGGCGACGTCATCCAGCGGATCAGCTTCTACGCCCCCTACGCCAGCGACCCCGATCGCTGGTCGAAGGTGATGGCCGACCTCAGCGCCGTCTGAGGTCGTCGCGTCGGTGGGGGCTCCCGTCCCCCACCGGGCTGGGCCGGGACGGGTCGGTCGGCTCCCGGCACGAGGCGCACAGCCCCTCGAGCGCGAAGTGCCCGGGCTCGAGGGCGAACCCGGTCCGAGCGCGCATCCGCGTGCTCATCGTGGCGATCAGGTCCGTGGGGACCGGCTCGATGTCGCCGCAGCCCCGGCAGACGGCGACGAGGCCGTCGTCGCCGGCCAGGCGCACTAGCGACGGGCCGTGACCGGCGTGGACGTGCGTCGCGATGCCGACCTCGGTGAGCACCCTCACGGTGCGGTAGACCGTGGCATCGTGGACGTCGGGCTCGTGCTCTCGAGCCCGCTCCGCCAAGGTCGCCGCGTCCACGGTCCCCCCGGTGTCGAGCAGCGCGCGCAGCACCGCGACCCGCGGACCGGTGACCCGGCACCCTGCCGCCCGCAGCGCGTCGGCCACGGTCTCCGGCGTCCAGTCGCCGGGGTCGACGCGGTGGGGATGCTGCCGACGCACGATCGCTCTCGTCAGTGCGCGTGGGCCACGGTGCCCGCGCGCGCCCTCAGGCTCCCGCCGGCGAGGTAGGCGGCGATGAACAGGACGGTCCCGACGAGGACGATCGTCGACCCCGACGGCAGGTCCAGGTGGTAGCTGATGTTCATCCCGACGAACCCGCTGAACGCGCCCACCGCGGTCGCGACGACGAGCATCGTCGAGAAGCTGTCGGTGATCATCCGCGCGACGACCGCCGGCACGACGAGGGTCGCGGCGATGAGCGTCACCCCCATGACGTTCATCGTCGCGAGCACCGTGGCGGCGAGGACGACCATCAGCGCGCCGTCGACGAACGTGGTGCGCACCCCGGTCGCCTCGGCGACCTCGGTGTCGAAGGTGGTGAACAGCAGGGGCCGGTACCCGACCACGATGAAGGCGACGGCGACGGCCGAGACGCCCACCACCAGCCACACGTCCGAGCGGCCGACCCCCAGGACGTTGCCGAACAGCAGGGCGTCCGCGCTCCGTCCGGGCGATCCGTACCTCTCGACCAGAGCGATGCCGAGCGCGAACGAGGCGGTCGTGACCACGCCGATCGCGGCGTCCGACCCGATCGGGCGACGACGCACGATCCCGCCGATCATCAACGCCGTCACCACCCCCCAGATCCCGGCGCCGACGAAGAGGTTGACGCCGATCAGCCCGGCCGCCGCGTACCCGCCGAAGATGGCGTGCGACAGCCCGTGGCCGATGTAGCTCATGTTGCGCAGCACCACGTAGCAGCCCACCAGCCCGCACAGCGCCCCGGCGACCGTCGCGACCACGACCCCGTTGAGGAAGAACTCGAACGCGTACGGCGCGGTGAGCGCGTCCCAGCTCACTGGCCGGACGCCCGCCGGGTGATCGGGATGACGCTCGCGTCGGGTCCGGCGTCGACGACGACGCGCATCCCCCCGTGCTCGAGGATCTGCATCGGCGAGCCGTAGGTGCGCTCGAGGATCTCGGGGGTCAGGACCGCCTCGGGCGGCCCGGCGCCGACGACCTCGCGGTTGAGGCACACGATGGTCGGCAGGTGGGTGGCGATCCCGTTGAGGTCGTGGGTCGACAGCAGGATCGTGAGGCCCTCGGCGTTGAGGTCGCCGAGCAGGTGCAGCACCTCGTGGCGGGTCCGCACGTCGAGCCCCGAGGTCGGCTCGTCGAGGAAGATCACCGCGGAGCCGGTGAACAGGGCGCGGGCGATGAACACCCGCTGCTGCTGGCCTCCGGACAGGTCGCGGATGTGGCGCCCGCCGAGACCGTCGAGGCCGAGCCGGTCGAGCACGGCGGTGATCTCCGCGCGCTCCGACCGGGAGATCCACGGGGTCCGGAGCCCGGACGCCCGCGCCATGCCGACGCACTCGGCGACGGTCACCGGGAAGTTCCAGTCGATGCGCTCCACCTGGGGGACGAAGCCGATGGTCGTGCCCGGGCGGCGCACGACGCGCCCCTCGGTCGGGCGGATGGTGCCGAGGAGGGCCTTCAGCAGGGTCGACTTCCCCGAGCCCGAGGGTCCGACCACGCCGATCATGTCGCCGGGGGTGATCTCGAGGTCGACGGCGCTCAGCACGGGTCCGGAACCGAACGACACCGACAGCGCCTCGGCCCGCAGCAGCGCGCCCGCCTCGTCATCGATCCCGAGGTCGGGGCGACCACGGATCCGGTCGATCACGCTCACAGCGGTTCGCTCACCGGGGGTCGCTCACTGCGGGTACCGGGCCTCGTCGGGGGCCACGTCGCGCACCTCGAAGTCGCGCAGCGCCGTGGCATCGCCGCCGAGGGCCTCGGTGAGGGTGACGAAGTCGAAGCGCATCAGACCGACCCAGGAGTGCTCGGGGTCACCGGGCTCGCCCGGGAGGTCGTCGTCGCGCAGGTCGTCGACGTAGATCGCACCGGTCTCGGTGGCCACCTGCTCGAGCACCGGCGACGGGAAGACCTCGGATCCGAAGATCGCCGGGACCCCCTCGGCGCGGATCTGCTCGATCAGCTCGACGACCTTGGACGGGGTGGGCTCGCCGAAGTCGGACGGTTGGACGGCGCCGACCACGGTCCACCCGTAGGTCTCGGCGAAGTAGGCGTAGGCGTCGTGGTAGGTCACGAGCTTGCGGTTCTCCTCCGGGACCGTCTCGAGCGACGTGCGCACCGCCTGGTCGAACTCGTCGACGAGCTCGGAGAACGCCTCGTGGTTCTCCCGGTACGTGGCCTCGCCCTCCGGGTCCACCTCGACCATGGTGTCGAGGACGATGTCGGCGTAGCGACCCGCGAGGACCGGATCGGTCCACAGGTGGGGGTTCGGCTTGCCGCCCGATTCGGGGAACGAGAAGTCGTAGCGGTACTGGTCGGGGTCGATCGTCGCGTCACCCAGCTCGACGAGGGGCACGCCGTCGGCGAGGTTGGCGCCGGCGAGCTCCTTCGTCGGCTCCTCGAGCTGCAGCCCGTTGATGAACACCACGTCGGCTCCGGAGAGCACCTCGGCGGCCGACGGCGGCGGCTCGAAGGTGTGCGAGTTGGTGCCCTCCGGGACGATCCCGATGATGTCGGCCCGGTCGCCGACGACGTTCGCGACGATCGAGGTGATCGGGGCGACGGTGGTGACGATCGTCAAGCGATCAGATGTGGGGCTCGAACCTGCACCGGCGCCGTCGCTCGTGACAGGATCGCTCGATCCGCACCCGGCCACCAGCGCAGCCGCAGCGACGCCCGCCACGACACCCCGCAGGCGCCCTCTCCGCCGCACCGCACGCTTCTGTCGAGCACTCTCCGTCATGACCGGGACCCTAGTTGCGAGCTGGACGCAACGACACCCCCTGCTCGAAGACGGCCGTTCCCCGGTGCGCTCCCGACCGGTGCGATCCGAACCGGCCGGTATCGTCGTGACGGCGGCGTCGGGCGATGCCGTGGGGCCGATCGCTCGCCGTCGACGATCGCCGACGACCCACCGAATCGAGCACAGATGACCATCGCGACACCCGGACCGACCGACGTCGACCGCTCCCCGCGCGCTGCGCCCGCCACCACCGACGACCGGCGCGAGCCCCGGACGGTGACGGGTCGCATCGAGGCCGGCGAGGCCGGTGAGCTCGAGCGGTTCGCGAGCGACGGCGGCACCGTCGTGGTGGTCGCCACCCCGCGCGACGAGGTCGGCGAGTCCCTGGCCGGGGCCCGCTTCTCCGACCGGCTCCCGCTCACCGAGTGGTTCGTCACCCTCGCCGACCGCCCCGAGGCGGTCCGCCTGGACCCCGAGGTGCCGCTGACGACGTCGCTGGTGCTGCTCGACCCGTTCGATCCCGACGTGGAGGTCGCCGCGACCACCAGCGTGCGCTTCCGCCACGAGCCCACGGTCGTCGTCCGGCGCGTCGGCGCCGGCCGGGTCGTGACCCTCGGGGTGGACTCCGTCGGGTCCGTCGAGGCCCACCCCACCCTGTCGATCCTCCTGCGCCGACTCGTGCGCGGCGAAGTGCGCACCGACACCTCCGAGCTCGGCGTCGGCGTCGTCGGGTACGGACCCTTCGGCGGGATGGGGTACCTCCACGGCCTCGCCGCGACCGAGACCGATGGCCTCGCGCTGGTCGCCGCCGCCGACTCGTCGGCGGAGCGCATCGACGCCGCCCGCGGCGACTTCGCGCAGCTGCGCGGCCACGACTCGGCGACCGCCCTCGCCGCCGATCCCGACGTCGACGTCGCGATCGTCGCGACCCCTCCGGTGCTGCACGCCGAGATCGCGCGCGAGCTGCTGCGCGCCGGCAAGCACGTCGTGGTCGAGAAGCCGATGTGCCTGGCGACGTCGGACGCCGACGAGCTCATCGCGCTCGCGCGCGACGTCGATCGGACGATCACCGTCCACCAGAGCCGACGCTGGGACACCGACTGGCTCGCGATCCGTCGCCTCGTCGACCGCGGGGACCTCGGCGACGTGTTCAACATCGAGACCTTCGTCGGCGGCTTCGAGCACCCGTGCCGAGCGTGGCACTCCGAGGAGTCGATCTCCGGCGGCGCCGTCTACGACTGGGGCTCGCACCACGTGGACTGGATCGTCCAGCACTACGGCCACGCCCCGTCGCGCGTGCTGTGCTCGACGCACGCGCGGGTCTGGCACGACACCACCAACGTCGACCAGCTCTCGGTGTGGATGCAGTGGCCCGACGGGCGCGAGGCGACGTTCCGGCAGAGCGACGTGTGCGCGATCCGTCGACCGAAGTTCCACGTCGAGGGCACGGCGGGGACCCTCGAGGGCCGCTACGACCCGATCGTCTCCGACCGCATCGAGCCCGGCCGCGGGCATCGACGTCACGAGTCGCACCACGCGGAGCGGCCCGTCGAGCTGCACCTGGCCCGCTACGACGGCGATCACGGCCTCGTCGAGTCCACCGTTCGCCCGGCGCCGCACCCCGGGTGGGGGTTCCACCGCAACCTCGCCGACCACCTCCTGCTCGACGAGCCCCTCGCCGTGCGGCCCGAGCAGTCGCGCGACGTCGTCGCGGTCCTCGAGGCCGCCCACCGCTCCGGTGCGAACGGCGAGCTGGTCGAGCCGGCGTGACGGCGGACGTCGGTCGGAGCGCCGACGACCCCGTGGGGATCGGCGTCGTCGGGGTGGGATCGTTCGTGGCGAACGCGGCGGTGCTCCCGGCCGTCGAGGCGGCGACGGGTTGCCGCCTCGTGGCGCTCGCCTCACGGGGATCCCGGATCGATCCGCGCTGGGAGTCCGTGGCGGTGGCCGACTACGACGACGTCGTCGGCCACCCCGACGTCGAGGCGGTGTACATCCCCCTCCCCAACGGCATGCACCGCGAGTGGACCGAGCGGTGCGCCGCGGCCGGCAAGCACGTCCTGTGCGAGAAGCCGCTGGCGGCCGACGCCGAGACCGCCCGGGCGATGGTCGACGCCTGCGACCGCGCCGGCGTGATCCTGGCCGAGGCGTGGATGACCCCGTTCCACGACCGGTACCGCGAGGTCGTCGAGCGGGCGCGGTCGGGCGACGTCGGCGACGTGACCGCGATCCACGGCTCGTTCCGCTTCACCATCGGTCCCGACGCCGACGACAACTACCGATGGGACGCCGACCAGGGCGGAGGTGCGCTGCTCGACGTCGGGATCTACGCCCTCGGAGCGATCGTCGAGCTGTGGGATCACGAACCGGAGACGGTCGAGGTCCGCACGCGCCGCCGCGGCGGCGTCGACGCGTCGACGGAGGCATCGCTGCGTTGGCCCGACGGGCGGGAGGGCACGATCTCGTGCTCGTTCGTCGACGACGAGGTGCAGCGCCTCACCGTGTGCGGCACCGGGGGGACGCTGGCGATCCCGACCGAGGCCTTCACCGGTGGCGTCGGCGACACCACCTACCTGCGCAGCGCGCACGTCGCGAGCGAGCGCCCCGACGCCGGGCGCGCTGGCGACGCCGCGCCCGGCTCGCCGGTCACCGTCGCCGGCAACGACCCCTACCGCTCGATGGTCGAGGCGTTCGCCATCGCGGTCCGCGGCACGAGGCCGTGGCCCCGCCCGGCTGAGCGCTCCGTCGAGATGCTCGAGCTGCTCGACCGGATCCGCTCGGTGGCGTCGTGATCGGATCGGTTCCGGACGGTCCCGGCGACGTCAGCGCTGGAGCTCGGGCGAACCGGGGCCGGGTGGTCGAGCCCGTCGACGAGCTCCACGACCTCGCATCGGGCGTCACGTTGCACGTGCGCCGGTGGGAGCCGCCCGGCGCGCACGAGGCCGGGCTCCCGAGCTGGGTCCTGACCCACGGTCTGGCGTCCAACGCACGCCTGTGGGACGGGGTCGCCTGGCGCCTCGCGGCGATGGGGCACCTCGTCGTCACCGTCGACCAGCGCGGCCACGGCCTGTCGTCGAAGCCGGAGGGCCCCTACGACGTCGCGACCTGCGCGGACGACCTCGCCCTGCTGATCGACGTGCTCGACCTCGATCGGCCCGCCGTCGCCGGGCAGTCGTGGGGTGGGAACGTCGTGCTCGAGCTCGGCCATCGCCACCCCGGCGCCGTCGCTCTCGTTACGTGCGTCGACGGTGGCTTCATCGAGCTCGGTGCTCGGTTCGCCGACTGGGAGCGGTGCGCCGAGGCGCTCGCCCCACCGAAGCTCGCCGGGACGCCGCTCGAGACGATGCGCGGGTGGCTGGACCGATCGGCGTCCGACTGGCCGGAGGAGGGACGGGAGGGGACGCTGGCCAACTTCGAGGTGCGTGCCGACGGCACGATCGCTCCGTGGCTGACGTTCGAGCGCCACCTCGAGGTCCTTCACGGTCTGTGGGAGCACTCCCCGGCCGCGGTGTACCCCGATGTCGACGTGCCGACCCTGCTGATCGCCGCCGACACCGGGGACGTCGGGTGGACCGACTCGAAGGAGTCGGCCGTCGACGCGGCCGTCGCAGCGCTCCCCCGGGGGCGGGCGCACTGGTTCCGTCCGGCCCACCACGACGTCCACGCCCAGCGGCCCGACGAGGTCGCGGACCTGCTCCACGACGCCGCCACCGACCCCGACTTCTTCCCACCGCCCGACGGGAGCGCCCGCCGCGCCTCGGCGGGCGACGACCAGGACGACACGGACCGCGACGACACGGATCACCACGACACGGACCACCACGACACGGAGACCTCACGATGACCCTGCCCCGACTGCTCGTGATCATGGGATCGGGTGAGACCGCTCCGACGATGAAGGCGCCGCACCGCGAGGTGTTCGAGCGCCTCACCGCGCAGGGCGACCCCGTCCGCCCGATCATGCTCGACACCCCGTTCGGCTTCCAGGAGAACGCGCCGAACCTGGCGGCCGCGACGACCAAGTACTTCTCCGACGGGTTCGGGCGCGACGTGGAGGTCGCCGGCCTCGCCCGGACCGACACCGGCGACTCCGCCGCCGTCGAGGCGGCCATCGCGAGGGTGCGCGACGCCGACTGGGTGTTCGCCGGGCCGGGCAGCCCGACCTTCGCGCTCCGCCAGTGGCACCGGACCGGCCTGCGCGACGTGCTCGCCGAGAAGATCGCTCCCGGAGGCGGTGGCGCGCTGGTGTTCTCGTCCGCGGCGGCGCTCACGCTCGGGTGCTCGACCATCCCCGTCTACGAGATCTACAAGGTCGGGATGGACCCCTGGTGGGAGCCCGGCCTCGACCTCCTCGCCGAGATCGGGATCCACGCAGCCGTCATCCCCCACTACGACAACGCCGAGGGGGGCCACCACGACACCCGGTTCTGCTACCTCGGCGAGCGACGCCTCGCGCTGCTCGAGCCCGAGCTCCCCGACGGCGCCTTCGTCCTCGGGCTCGACGAGCACACCGGGCTGATCATGGATCTCGACGCCGACACCGCCGAGGTCGTCGGCAAGGGCGCGATGACCCTGCGCTCGGACGCGGGGTCGGTGCGCGTCGAGGCCGGTCGCACGGTGCCGATCGACCTCATCCGGTCCGGCGGCACCGACGACGCCGCCGGTGCCACGTCGACGGTCGACGACGTCGACCGATCACTCGGCGGCGAGGGAACCGACCGGGTCGACGCGCCCGACGGTGGGGGGACGCCGGGTGGGACCGCCTCGCTCGGCACGACCGCAGCGACGCTGGAGCGACGGTTCAACGACGCGATCGCCGACGGCGACTCCTCGGCGGCCGTGAGTGCGGTGCTCGACCTCGACGCCGCGATCGTCGAGTGGTCCGCCGACACCCTGCAGTCCGACGAGACGGACCAGGCGCGGCGTGCGCTGCGCTCGATGATCGTCAAGCTCGGCGCCGCCGCCGACGCAGGGCTGCGCGACCCCCGGGCCGTGCTCGGCCCGGTGGTGGAGGCTGCGCTCGACGCCCGGCGCGTGGCGCGCGAGGAGAAGGCCTACGCGGTGTCCGACGCCGTCCGCGACGGCCTCGACGCAGCCGGGATCGAGGTGCGCGACACCGCCGACGGCGCCGAGTGGATCATCCGGGACTGACCGAACGCGTCCCGTCGTCGCCGGAGCGCCGACGGGACGGGCGCTCAGTCGGCGAGCTCCGCCAGCTTGTCGGACTCCGTGATCCGCACCGGTGTCGACAGCTCCTCGATCGAGAGCACGCACTTGATGCTGTGCCCGGGCGAGATCTCCTTCATCGGCGGATCCTCCACATCGCACAGCCCCTCGATCGCGCGGTGGCAGCGCGTGTGGAACACGCAGCCCGTCGGCGGGTTCGACGGTGACGGGATCTCGCCGTTCAGGGGGATCCGGTTCTCGGCCTCCCCGTCGACCGACGGCACCGCCGACAGCAGAGCTTCGGTGTAGGGGTGGTTCACCTCGCTGAACATGACGTCGGTGGACCCGATCTCCATGATCCGGCCGAGGTACATGACCGCGATCCGGTCGGCGAGGTAGCGCACCACGCCGATGTCGTGGGTGATGAACAGGTACGCCGTGCGATCGTCGTTCTGGAGGTGCGCGAGCAGGTTCAGGATGGCCGCCTGCACCGACACGTCGAGCGCCGAGGTCGGTTCGTCGCACACGACGACGTCGGGGTCGCCGGCGAAGGCTCGTGCGATGGCGACGCGCTGCTTGAGCCCGCCGGACAGCTGACGGGGACGCATGTCGAGGTGGCGAGGCGACAACCGCATGGCTTCCGCGATCTCCTCGACGCGACGGTCGGCCTCGTCGCCGTCCATCTCCGTGAGCTTCGTGACGGTGCGGTGCAGGATCCTGCGCACGGTCCACGATCGATTCAACGCCGAGTCGGGGTTCTGGAAGACCATCGACAGCGACCTGATCGATTCGCGCACGCGGTTCGACGCGTCCGGCTTCATCGGCCGCCCGCGCAACGTGATCTCGCCGCCCTCGTCGGGCGGGTGGATCCCCAGCAGCGTCTTCGCGAGCGTGCTCTTGCCGGAGCCCGACTCGCCGACGAGCCCGAGCGTCTCGCCCTCGTGGAACCCGAGATCGATGCCGACCAGCGCCGGCACGTCGCTCCCGCGCTGGCGGAAGGTCTTCGACACGCCGTCGAGGGCGATGACGCTCTCGGTGCCGATGTCGTAGTCCGTGACGTCGGCGTCGGGTTCGGTGATCTCGTCCATCCGGTCGATGTGGTGGCAGCGCGACCACTGGCCGTCGCGCACCTCGACGACCGGCGGCACCACCTCGCGGCACAGGTCGTCGGCGAGCGGGCAGCGGTCGACGTACACGCAGGTCGGGAGCTCGGTGCCGATGAGCGGCAGGTTCCCGGGGATGGTGAACAGCGCGCGATCCGTCTTGCGCAGACCCTTGCGGGGGATGGCGTTGAGCAGGCCCTTCGTGTACGGGTGCTTGGGATCGTCGAAGATCTGCTGAGCGTCACCCTGCTCGACGAGCTTGCCGGCGTACATGACGCCGACCTGGTCGCACATCGAGCGGATCACGCCGAGGTTGTGCGCGATCAGGAGCACGGCGGCGTTCGTCTCCGCGCGCAGATCGCGGACCAGGTCGAGGACCTCGGCCTCCACGGTCGCGTCGAGGCCGGTCGTCGGTTCGTCCAGCACGAGGAGCTGCGGATCCGATGCGAGCGCCATCGCGATGACGACACGCTGCAACATGCCCCCCGAGAGCTGGTGCGGGAAGCGATCCAGCACGCTGGCCGGCGCGGCGATCTTCACGCGCCGGAGCGCCTCCTCCGCGCTCGACTCCGCCTCGGACCGGCTCTGGCCGAGGATCGTGAAGCACTCCGCGACCTGCTTGCCGATGCGCAACGACGGGTTCATCGCCTGGACGGGGTCCTGGTAGACCATCGACGCCCTCGTCGCTCGGAAACGCCGGAGCTGCGCGTTCGACATGGTGAGGAGGTCCTCACCGTCGGACAGCACCGACCCGCCCTGCACGACGGCGTTCTCGGGGAGGTACCGCAACGCCGCGTAGGCGGTGGTCGACTTGCCGCAGCCGGACTCGCCCACGAGGCCGTACGCCTCTCCGGGACGCACCTGGAACGACACCCCGCGCAGCACCGCCCGTGGGATCCCCCGGACCCGGTAGGCGAGCTCGAGGTCCTGGATGGCCAGGGCGGCGGTGTTCGGGTCGCCTCGTTCGGCGACGGGATCCGGTTCGGTGACGGTCATGACTTGTTGGCCCGATCGATGGAGTCGGCGACGAGGTTGACCCCGATCACCAGGGACGCGATTGCGAGGGCGGGGAAGATGGTGGACCACCACTGACCCGACTGGATCAGCTTGTACTGCTTGGTGATGTCCGTTCCCCAGTTGGCGGCGCTGGAGTCCCCGGCCGAGAGACCGAGGAAGGCCAGCGTGGCGACGGTGAAGATGGCGTACCCGACGCGGACGGTCAGCTCGACGACGGCCACGCCCGTGATGTTCGGGAGGATCTCCCGGGTCATCACGAAGATCGAGCTCTCGCCGCGCAGCTTGGCCGAGGTGACGTAGTCGAGCTGGCCCTCGGCGATCACGGCCGATCTGATCGTGCGTGCGACCACCGGGGTGAACAGGAGCGCGATCGTCGCGATCAGCACCGTGCTCGAGCGCCCGAAGAGGGTCAGGACCATGATGGCGAGCAGGATCACCGGGATCGACAGGAACGCCTCGATGACGCGGCTGAGGATCTCGTCGACCCAACCCCGGTAGTAGCCGACGACCAGGCCGAGCAGGGTGCCGGCGACGACGGCGAGCAGAGCGGCGACGACGGCGAGCAGGATGATCGGACGAGCGCCGTGGATCACGCGGGCGAAGACGTCGTTGCCGATCGAGTCGGTCCCGAACCAGGCGTCGGCCTGCGGTTCGGCACGTGGGATCGTCGAACCGTCGACGCGCACCGCCTCGTTGGGCTCGTTCGTCGTGAAGATGGTCGGCACGATCGCCGCGGCGGTCCAGAACAGCAGGATCAGCATCCCGACGATGAAGCCCGGGGTCTTCGCGAGCACGAGCAGCCGTTCCCGGCGGACCTGCTTGCGGTCCGCGGCGGCGGCGCTCGGACCGACCTCCGCCATCGGGACGATCTCCTCGTCGGCCGTCGTCGCGACGTCGGTCGCCGATTCGCCGTCCGAGCCGCCCTGCGGGCCCAGATCGGGGATGTCGTCTGCGGTCGAGTCGGTGGTGCTCATGCTGCTCCGGTGTCGAGTCGTGCCCGTGGGTTCATGTAGGCGATGAGGAGGTCGGCGAGGAGGGTGGTGATCATGAAGATGATGGCCACGACGATGACCCCCGCCTGGACCACCGGGAAGTTGGGGAGCAGCGCGGCGTCGAGGATGACTCGTCCGAGCCCGTTGTACTCGAACACCACCTCGAGGGCGACGAGCCCGCCGAACAGGTAGCCGACCTGCGTCCCGGTCACCGCCACCGTCGGCTGGAGCGCGTTGCGGAGGATGTGTCGGCGCACGACCTTGCGCGTGCCGAGACCCTTCATGTACGCGGTGCGTGCGTAGTCGGCGTCGAGCGCCGTGATCGTGCCCGCCCGCGTGACGCGTGCGATGTAGCCGAAGTACACCAGCACGATGGCGAGCGCCGGCAGGAGCAGGTAGCGGATCTCGGTGAGCGCACCCGCGTCGTTGGGGATGACCGTGATGGCGGGGAAGAAGTCGGTCGTGAACCCGAAGAAGCCCTCCCGCTTCAGCCGGACGCCGAGCAGGTACTGCAGGATCACGCCGGACACGAACTCCGGGATCGAGGCGCTCGCCAGCCCCAGGTTGACGATCGATCGGTCGGCGTAGGTGTCCTTCTTGCGTGCTGCGACCACGCCGCCGAGGATGCTGATCGGGATCGTCATCACCAGCGCCAGCATGACGAGCTTCGTCGAACGCCACAGCGCGGGTCGGATGACGTCGCCCATCACCGACTGGCTGTCGTCCGCGAAGGAGACGCCGAAGTCGAGGGTGACGACGGCGCCCAGGTAGCGCAGGAACTGGACCGGGAGGGAGTCCCCCAGGCCGAACTGGTCGCGGACCTCGTCGACGCGCTGCTGCGAGGCGAAGGGCCCGGCGATCCGCTGGGCGGTGTCGCCCGGCGCCGCCCGGGTGAGGATGAACACGACCACGACCAGGATGAACAGCGTGATGAGAGCCAGTGCGGCTCGTCTGAGGGCGAATCGGAGCATGTCGTCCTTCGTCTGTTCGCCCGTCGTCGGGGCCCGTCCCGGGCCCCGACGACCGACGTGGCGGGTATCAGGCCTTGCTGGCGCCGCTCAGGATGCAGTGCCCGAGCGACGTCGCCACGACGCCGCTCACGCTGGCGTCGTGGCCGGAGAGGTAGTTGAAGAAGTACGGGTACGACGCCGGCACGTCCTCCCACAGGATCCGCTGGATCTCACCGATCGCCGTGGTCTGCCCCTCGACGTCCACCGCCGTGCGGTACGCGGACAGCTGCTGGTCGAGATCCGGGTTGGAGTAGTTCGACGAGTTCCACACGCCGTTCGTGGCGAGCGCGGAGCCGAGGAAGACGTCCGGGATGGGACGGTGGCCGTAGTCGACGATGCCGAACTCGGCCGACGGTCCGCAGGGCACCCCGTCGGCGGGGGCGTCCTCGGTGTAGAGCGCCGGGCACCAGGCGTCCTCGTAGAACGTCGAGTTCGACTGGGTGCTCACGTTGATCGTGATCCCCGCCTCGGCGGCGTTCTGCTGCATGATCGCCGCGAGCTCGGGGATCTCCTGGAGGTCGCCGGTCTTGCACTCGACGTTGACGCTGTCGACGCCGGCCTCGGCCAGCAGCGAACGCGCCCGCTCGATGTCGCGTGACCTCTGCTCGACGGCGTCGGGGTCGAAGAACGGGAGCGAGGCGACCACCGGGTGGTCGTTCGCGATCTCGGCGCGACCCGCGAACAGGGTCGACACCATCTGCTCGCGATCCCAGCACCACGCGAGCGCCTGGCGGACGAGGCGGTTCTCGTCCAGGCCGGCGAACTGGCCCTGGTCGAGGTTGAACCAGATCTGGCGGTGGTTCCCCGACGGCGGCTCGAGGACGGTGAAGTTCGAGTCGTCGAGCAGACCTTCGCCACCCAGCACGCTGAACTGCTGGATGCCGTCGATCTCGCGGCTGGTCATCGCCGTCACGGCGGTCCCGATGTCGGCGAACCCGCGCAGCGTGATGCCGTCGAGCGGGGTCGTGCCACCCCACCAGTCGGGGTTGCGCGAGAAGTTCGCGGTGAACGTCGACGCGTCGAAGTCGTCGAGGATCCAGGCGCCGGTGCCGGCCGGGCGCTCGTCGAGCGTCGTCCCGTCGGAGAAGTCGGCGGGGGTGATCGGGCTCTGGGCGTTGAACGTCGAGACGAGGACGGGGAAGTTGCCGTTCGCCTCGATCAGCGTGAACACCGCCACGAGCGGGTCGGACGCGTCGACCGCGCCCTCCGCCAGCACGCCGTCGAGCGCCGAGTTGCCCTTCGCGACGAGGCGGTCCATGGTGGCCGCCACGTCGGCGGAGGTGAAGTCCGAGCCGTCCTGCCACTTGACGCCCTCGCGAAGCTGGAAGGTCCAGACGTCGCCGGTGTCGTTCGGCGACCAGTCGGTCGCCAGGGCGGTGGGGCCGATGTTGCCGTCGTCGGCGACGCCGACCAGGTACTCGAAGCTCTGCGAGACGACGTTGTAGGTGCCGAGGTCGAGCATGTTCACCGGATCGAGCCCGGTGCTCGAGTCGCCCTGCTGGTTCGCCCAGGTGACCGTGCCGCCCTGGGACGGCTCGGCGGCGGTGCCCGATGCGCTGTCGGTCTCGCCCTCGCCGGCGTCGCCCTCGAGCTCGTCAGGCGGGGGAGTCGTGCCGGCGGACTCGCCGTCGTCGCTCCCGCAGGCCGCGATGACGGAGCCCATGAGCGGCATCGACAACCCGATGATGCTGCCGCGCTTGAGGAAGTCTCGCCGCTTGATCCGGCCCTTGGCGTAGGCCTCGATGAGGTCGGCCTCGATGGGTCCGCCCTCTCCGCGCGCCCAGTCGATTCGTGTCCAGTCCATGTGATTGGTCCCCCTTGGGATGGTGCGTTCACGTGACGGGGCCACGGGGCCCCGACCCGTTCGACCATAACAGGAGGCCTCCGGCGAGTGGAGACGGGCCCGATCGCCCGGCCGGCGACGACCGGTCAGCCCAGCACACCGGAGCGGCGCAGCGCCTCGGTGCGGCCGGGTTCCACGAGCACCGCGGCCAGCGCGAGCTCGAGCGCGAGGTCGGCCGACGAGCGGTAGGGATCCCACTCGATCACCCCGTGCGCCCACTTCTCGAGACGGCCCATGCGGGTCACGAAGACGTGCCGGGCGAGGGCGGCGACGTCGACACCCTCGACGAGCAGCCCCTCGGCGGCCGCCTTGCCGAGGTCGGACTGGACGTAGCCCACCACGCGGTCACCGACCTCGCCCATGTCGCGCGTGTCCGAGCCGGACCTGAGCGACGCGAAGATCGGGCGCCACACGCCCTGCGCGGCGCCGACGGTCTCGTCGAGCAGGTCGAACAGGGCACGGGTCGTGTCGATCGGGCCGGCGTCGGGCCGCGAGTCGAGCTCGCCCTCGAGCTCGTCGAGACCGTCCGCCACGAACGCCACGATCACGCCGTCTCGGTCGCCGAAGCGGTTGTACAGGGTGGCGACGGCGACCCCCGCCCGCTCCGCGAGCTCGCGCATCCTCAGGCCGTCGAGCCCGGCCTCGCCGATCAGCGCGCCCGTCGCCTCGATCACCGCCCGTCGCGTGCGCTGCTGACGTCGCTCCCAGCCGTCTCCCATCGACCGTCGAGCATACGATCCGCACGGCCTCGAGGCGCCGTCCGGGCGTCGGCGCGCAGCGGTCGAGCCGAGCGGCTCGAGAACGGATCCGGGACGGTGCTCCGACCCCCCCGGGGGGGGTGGCCCGCTTCGGTGACGCCACCGGCCAGGGGCGCGGTGGCGGCCGCGATCTCGCTGCGCACCGACCGCTCCCCGCCGCGACGCCCGTCGGCGCGGTCCGCGGCGAGACGCGAGACGGCCGACCCCGTCGATCGCCGTGAGCTCACTGGCTGCCGTCGAGGCGGTCGGGGAGGTGGTGGGTCCGTCCCCCGCGCACCTTCACCTCCGGCGGCTCGCAGGCCCAGCACCCGTGCTCGACGTGGATCCCCTGCACCGACATCTGCGTGCCCCGGGACCGCTCGAGGATCACCTGGGGGCGGTGGTACAGGTCGTCGCCACCGCAGGTCGGGCAGCGCGGACGGGGGTCTCGCTCCCACGACACCCGGCACGAGGAGCACGTCAACCGGATCCGCCCGTCGTCGAGGGGCTCGCCGCTCAGCGCGTCGTCGGTCGAGCAGCGAGGGCAGGTGATCTCGGTCGCCACCGGGCGCAGCGTAGGTGGTGCGGCGCAGGGAGGCAGCGGGATCGTCGGCGCGCGAAGGCGAGGGAGCACCGGGTCCCGGTCGCACCGGGCGATCGGTGGGCTGCCAGGATGGGTGGATGCCCGAGCACCGCACGATCGGCGACATCCACCCGGGGAGCAACGAGTTCTGGACCCGTCCGCTCGTCGAGCGCGACGAGGCGTTCCGCGCCCTGCGCGCCGAGTCGAAGGACGGCGACGGGATGTGCTTCCACGAGGAGATCTCGGTCATCGAGGGGGCCGTCAAGGGGCCGGGCTTCTGGTCCGCCGTCACCTACGACGACATCCGTGAGGTCAACCGCAAGGCCCAGCTGTTCTCCTCCGCCGGAGGGATCACCCTCGGCGAGACCAGCCCCGAGACGCTCGAGTTCTTCGGGTCGATGATCGTCATGGACGACCCCCGCCACGCGAAGTTCCGGATGCTGGTCCAGAAGGGCTTCACCCCGAAGACCGTGGCGGCGATCGAGGAGTCGGTGCGCGTCCGTGCGCGCGAGCTCGTGGACGCCGCGAAGCGGACCGACGGCGAGGTCGACTTCGTCGAGGCCTTCGCCGCGCCGCTCCCCCTCCAGGTGATCTGCGACATGCTCGGCGTGCCGCCCGAGGACGAGCAGCAGATCTTCGAGTGGACGAACGTCATCCTCGGCGCCGGCGATCCCGACTTCGCCCTCGACCTCGACGGCCTGATCACGGGCGCGGCCGGGATGTTCGAGTACGCGCAGCGCCTCGGCGAGGACCGCCTCGAGCACCCCCGCGAGGACATCACCTCGATCCTGATGCACGCCGAGGTCAACGGCCAGCGCCTCACCCCCGCCGAGTTCGGGTCGTTCTTCATCCTGCTCGCCGTCGCCGGCAACGAGACGACCCGCAACGCGATCTCGTGGGGGATGCACCAGCTCACCGCGCACCCCGACCAGCGCGAGCTGCTGCGATCGAACTTCGACGAGCTGTCGCTGCCCGCCGCGGACGAGATCGTGCGCTGGTCGTCGCCCGTCATCCACATGCGGCGCGTGGCCAACGAGGACGTGCGCGTCGGCTCGACGGAGATCGCCGCCGGCGAGAAGGTCGTCATGTGGTACTGGTCGGGCAACCGCGACGAGGCCGTGTTCGAGGACGGTCACCGCTTCGACATCACCCGGCCGAACACCCGCGACATGGCCGGCTACGGGGCCGGCGGGCCGCACTTCTGCCTCGGCGCGAACCTCGCCCGCCGCGAGATCCAGGTGATGTACGACGCCATCTTCCGTGAGCTCCCCGACCTCGAGGTCACCGGCGAGCCGGACCGGCTCGTGTCGGGGTTCATCAACGGCATCAAGCGCATGCCGTGCCGGTTCAGCGTCTGAGCGTCTCCGCAAGGATCCGTCAGATCTTCCTCAAGACGCGGGCGCGGGGGCCGATGAACGGGATGTGAACCAGGCCACCGCCCCGTCCCGACTCCTCCGGCCCTCCTCTCCACGAGGCACCGTCCTGGCGGTGGCGGCGTGCGCGATGTTCGTGCTCCAGGTCCTCGCGATCATCGTCATCGGAGGAGCGGCGCGCACCGCCTCGGTCGAGGCCGCCGCGCGATCGCTGGCCGTCGAGGCCCAGGTGACCGTGGAGCGGATCTCGGGGTTCATGGCGCCCGGCGAGCGCATCGTCGAGGACACGGTCCGCCTGCTCGACGAGGGGATCATCTCCGCCGACGACCGCGAGCTCGAGCTCTACCTGCTGACCAGGCTCGCGAACCTCGAGCACATCTCGTCGGTGCACGTCGGCTACCCGGACGGCGCCTTCCTGTCCGTGACGGCGCACCCGACCGAGGGCGGGGCGTTCGGGTCGACCAGGATGGCCGCCTCCGGCCCGGACCGCATCGTCACGAAGACGTCCTACGACTCGTACCTCCAGCCGACCTCGACGACGCGCTCGACCGACAGCGGCTACGACCCCACTCAGCGACCGTGGTACCGCCTCGTCGCCGGCTCCCCCACCGCTCGCGATCTGATCTGGACCGATCCCTACACCTTCTTCTTCTCCGGTGAACCCGGCGTGACCGGGAGCCGGGCGCACGTCGTCGACGGGGAGATCGCCGCCGTCGTCGGCGTGGACGTCCGCCTGTCCGGACTCGACCGCATCCTCGACGACCTCGACGTGATCGAGGGGCACAACACCATGATCGTCGCCGGGGATCACGTCATCGGCAACCCGGACATGGAGGACCGCACGCTCCCCACGTCGGGCCCCCGCGCCCCCGACGCTCCCGAACTGCCCACCGCGGCCGAGGCGGGCATGACCCCTCCCGACGTCCCGACGGGGACCGTCGGTCGGGTGGACACGGCGTCCGGTCGCGATCTCGCGGTCGTGGTCGACATGGAGCGTCCGCTGGGGAAGGGGTGGGAGCTCCACCTCCACCAGGACGAGGCCGCGGCGACCGACGTCGCGACCAACCAGCAGTCGACGATGCTGAAGGTGATGATCGGTGGGACCGTCGTGATGCTGGGCGCCCTGTTCGTGCTCACGCGGGTGACCCGCCCGATCGACGTGCTCGCCGGACAGGCGGCGACGGACGCTCTCACCGGGCTGGCGAACCGACGCGGGATCGACGCCGACGGCGCCGAGATGGTCGCCGAGCTCGCGAACCGCACCGGCTTGCTGTCGGTGCTCGTGCTCGACCTCGACGGCTTCAAGGCGCTCAACGACCGCCACGGTCACCACGTCGGTGACGACGCGCTGCGCCTGCTCGGTCGCGAGCTCCGGAGCCTGACGCGGCGCGAGGATCTCGTCGGGCGGCTGGGCGGCGACGAGTTCGTCGTGGCGTCTCGCGTCGACGACCTGGCGAGCGCGATCGAGATCTCCCGCCGGGTGGTCGACCGGCTCGGCGAGCGCCTGCGCGTGGAGCTCCCCCAGTGCCCTCTCGGCGTCAGCGGGGGCCTCGCCGTGGGCGACTCCGCCACGGCGGCGTTCGGCGATCTGCTCGTGGAGGCCGACGAGTCCCTGATCGCCGCCAAGGTGGAGTGCAAGGGGATGATGCGGGTCGCCGACCGCACCGTGTCCGAGATCCTCTGATCGCTCCCGGCCTCCGGGCGATCGCCGATCAGAGGCAGGAGCGCACGGCGTCGTCGAGGCGCACGGGGCGAGGGTCACCGGCGATCCCGGCGAGCATCTGGTTCATGACGTACCCGGTGGCGACCCCGGTGTCGGGATCGGCCTGACCGAGCGAGCCCCCGGCGCCGGCGTGGCCGAACGCGTTCGGGCCGAGCAGCGGGACGAGGGCGTTGTCGAGCATGAAGCCGAGCGCGAACCGGGACTCCGCGACGAGCGAGCGGTCGGGCCCGTCGACCTGCTCGGCGGACATCGTGCGCATCGTGTCGTCGGACACGAGGCGGACGCCGTCGACCTCGCCGATCGTCGCGGCGTACATCGTCGCGAGCGAGGCCGCGTTCGTGATCCCGTTGGCGGCGGGCATCTCGGTCGCGTGCAGCTCGCGGGTGTTGAACGGGTTCGGCCCTCCGCCGAAGGCGGCGAGCGCCCCGCTCATCGTCAGCGCGTTGAACCCCATCGTCCCGGGGCCCATCACCTGCATCATCAGCGCGATCTCCTCGGGGTCCGTCGGAGCCGGCGCGGTCGCGAGCGTCGCCACCCGCCCCTCCTCGGACTCGGGGAGACCGATCCACAGGTCGAGGCCAAGTGGGCCGGACACCTCCTCGGCCAGGTACGTCCCGATCGATCGGCCGTCGACGCGCCGCACGAGCTCGCCGACCAGCCAGCCGTAGGTGAGGGCGTGGTAGCCGTGCGCGGTCCCCGGCTCCCACAGCGGTCGCTGCCGTGCCAGCGCCTCGACCACCGGGGTGACCTCGAGCAGCTCGTGCATCCCCAGACGCTGCTCGACGTACGGCAGGCCCGCCTGGTGGCTCATCACCTGACGCACCGTGACGTCGCCCTTGTCCGCGACCGAGAACTCGGGCCAGTGCATCGCGACCGCGTCGTCGTACGACAGCGCCCCCGACTCGACCAGGCGCGCGACGCAGATCGCCGCCGCCCCCTTCGTCGTCGAGAACACCAGCGCCAGCGTGTCGGCGTCCCACGCACGACCCGAGGCGCGGTCGGCCACCCCGGCGTGGACGTCGACCTTCAGCTCGCCGTCGACGCGCAGCGCGAACCCGGCGCCGAGCTCGGGTACTCGTCGAAGTTGGCGGCGAACGCGTCCGCCACCGCCCCGAAGCCGTCCTCGACCCACCCGTTCACCTCGACCATCGCCCGACCGTAGGCAGGCGCCCGCCACCGCCGACGAGCCGGGACGCACGCATCGATCCGGGAACGATCGTCGGCGGTCGCCGCACCGGCGCGACCCTAGGCTGGTCGGCTGTGACGAGCGACGACGCGGCCACCCCCGACACCCCACCCCACCGCTACACCGCCGAGCTCGCGCAGACGATCGAGTCGACGTGGCAGGATCGCTGGGACGAGCGGGGCACGTTCGAGACGCCGAACCCCGTCGGGCCCCTCGCCGACCCGGATGCCCTCGCCCGACGCGGCGAGAAGCTCTTCGTGCAGGACATGTTCCCCTACCCGTCCGGCGTCGGCCTCCACGTCGGCCACCCGCTCGGGTTCATCGGCACCGACGTGTTCTCGCGCTACCAGCGCATGACGGGTCGCAACGTCCTCTACACGATGGGGTTCGATGCGTTCGGCCTGCCCGCCGAGCAGTACGCGGTGCAGACGGGCACCCACCCGGCGATCACCACCGACGCGAACATCGCGAACATGCGGCGCCAGCTGCGTCGCCTCGGGCTGAGCCACGACACCCGCCGCTCGGTGTCGACGACCGATCCCTCCTACTACCGCTGGACCCAGTGGATCTTCTCGCAGATCTTCGAGTCGTGGTACGACCGCGAGCGCGGCACGGCGCGGCCCGTCTCCGAGCTGGTCGCCGAGCTCGAGTCGGGTGATCGGGCGACCCCCGACGGTCACCCGTGGAGCGAGCTCGACGACGCGGCGCGCGCCGCCGTGGTCGACGACCACCGGCTCGCGTACGTCAGCGAGGCCCCGGTGAACTGGTGCCCGGGGCTGGGCACCGTGGTCGCGAACGAGGAGGTCACCGTCGACGGCCGCTCCGATCGCGGCAACTTCCCCGTGTTCCGACGGAGCATGCGCCAGTGGATGATGCGCATCACCGAGTACGCGGACCGGCTGATCGACGACCTCGAGCTGCTCGACTGGACCGAGGCGATCAAGTCGATGCAGCGCAACTGGATCGGGCGCAGCCACGGCGCGACCGTGAGCTTCTCCACCCCCGCCGGTGAGATCGAGGTGTTCACGACGCGCCCCGACACCCTGTTCGGCGCGTCGTTCCTGGTGCTGTCGCCCGAGCACCCGCTCGTGGACGAGCTGACGACCCACGATCGCTCCGACGCCGTGGCGACGTACCGCGCCGAGGCGGCCGCGAAGAAGGACGTCGAACGCCAGGACGACTCGCGCACGAAGACCGGTGCGGCGACCGGATCCGACGCGGTGAACCCGGTGGACGGCCGGTCGATCCCGATCTGGATCGCGGACTACGTGCTGATGGGCTACGGGACCGGCGCGATCATGGCCGTCCCGAGCGGCGACCAGCGCGACTTCGACTTCGCCCGCGCGCACGACCTCCCGATCCCGGCGATCCAGCGCCCCCCCGACGCGTGGTTCTCGGCGCGTGACGTCGAGCCGACGCTCGACACGTCGCGCTGGCCCGAGGCGTTCGTCGGAGACGGGGAGTACGTCGACTCGACCAACGGCGATCTCGTCCTCGACGGGATGGCCGACATCGCGGCGGCGGTCGCCGCCACGACGAGCTGGCTTGCCGAGCGCGGAGCGGGGCGCGCCACGGTCACGTACAAGTTGCGCGACTGGCTGTTCAGCCGCCAGCGCTACTGGGGCGAGCCGTTCCCGATCGTCTACGACGACGAGGGCCGACCCCGCACCGTCCCCGACGAGATGCTGCCCGTCGAGCTCCCCGAGACCGACCGCTTCTCGCCGCGCACCTTCGACCCCGACGACGCGATGTCCGACCCCGAGAGCCCGCTCGACCGGCTCGGGGAGTGGGTCGAGGTCGAGCTCGACCTCGGTGACGGGCGCGGCACGCGCACCTACCGCCGCGACAGCAACGTCATGCCCCAGTGGGCCGGGTCGTGCTGGTACCAGCTGCGCTACATCGACCCCACGAACGACGAGCGCTTCTGCGCGCGCGAGAACGAGGAGTACTGGATGGGCCCGCGCACCGACGTGCGTGCGGACCACCCCGGCGGGATCGACCTCTACGTCGGAGGCGTCGAGCACGCCGTGCTCCACCTGCTGTACTCCCGCTTCTGGCACAAGGTCCTCTACGACCTCGGCCACGTGAGCTCGGTCGAGCCCTACGCCCGCCTGTTCAACCAGGGCTACATCCAGGCCGCGGCGTTCAAGGACGAGCGCGAGATCTACGTCGAGGCGACCGAGGTCGAAGGCGACGCGGAGTCGGGGTTCACCTTCGCCGGCGAACCCGTCACCCGCGAGTGGGGCAAGATGGGCAAGAGCCTGAAGAACGCCGTCTCGCCCGACGAGATGTACGACGCGTACGGCGCCGACACCCTGCGCCTCTACGAGATGGCGATGGGTCCGCTCGACGCGTCGCGCCCGTGGGAGACGCGCGACGTGGTCGGGATGTACCGCTTCCTCCAGCGACTCTGGCGCAACGTCGTCGACGAGGCGACGGGCGCGTGCGTGGTCACCGACGAGCCCGCCGACGACGCCACCCGGAGCCTGCTGCACCGCACGATCGACGTCGTCGGCACCGAGATGGGCGCGCTGCGGTTCAACACCGCGATCGCGAAGCTGATCGAGCTGAACAACGCCGTGACGAAGCTCGCGGCCACCCCGCGCGAGGTGGCCGAGCCGATGGTGCTGATGCTCGCCCCCCTGGTCCCCCACCTCGCCGAGGAGCTGTGGGAACGCCTCGGCCGCTCGACGGGGACCGGCGGCACGATCACCTACTGCGACTTCCCCGTCGCCGATCCCGATCTGCTCGTCGACGACACCGTCGAGATGCCGATCCAGATCAACGGCAAGGTCCGCAGCAAGGTCGTCGTCGACGTCGACGCCTCCCCCGGCGACGTCGAGGCCCTCGCGCTGGCCGATGCACGGGTGCTCGACGCGCTCGACGGCGAGTCGCCGCGCAAGGTCATCGTGGTCCCCGGCCGGATGATCAACGTCGTCGTCTGAACGGCCGACCGGGGCCGCCGGCTCCGCCGCTCAGGCCCCGATCCGGGCCTGATCCGCCGTGCCGCCCCGGCGACGGCGCATCTCGGGCATCGTCGGCGGGGTCGATGTGTCGGGGTCCGCGCCGTCGCCGCCCGGGCGTGAGCCTCCACGGGGTCGGCTCGGCCCCTTGGGGGACGGGATCGTCGACGGACCGGTCCCGACGACGCTGGGTCGGTCGGGGGTGATCCGCGCCTCCTCGTCGCTCGGGCGCGAGTCCGAGCCGGAGCTCCCCGACGACGACGACGAGCCCGCGTACTCGTCGACGTAGGTCTGCCCGGAGAGCTGCGAGATCTCGAACATCACCGCGTCGGTGTAGGCGCGCAACGTGCGCGGGTCGTCGCGATCGCCGAAGTCGTCGACGTGCATCTGCTCGCCGAAGCGCACGGTGACCGTCCGCCGGGGCTTCATCACCACCGAGTCGGGGGGCTGCACCTCGACCGTGCCCCGGTGCCCGACCGGGATGATCGGCGCGTCGCAGCGCAGCGCGAGGCGCGCCGCTCCGGTGCGGCCCTTGTGCAGGTCGCCGCTGCGCGAGCGCGTGCCCTCGGGGTAGATCATGAACAGGTGGCCGTTGTCGAGGACCTTCGCTGCCGTGTCCAGAGCGGCCTTGGCGGCGTCACCGCCGGAGCGGTCGACGGGGATCATCCCCATGGCCGGGAAGATGTAGCGCGTCTTCCAGCTGTCCATGTACTCGCCCTTGCCGATCGCCCACACCCGGCGCGGCAGCGCGGCGGGGACGAAGACCGAGTCGCAGAACGAGAGGTGGTTCGGGCAGATGATGCCCGGCCCCTCGATCGGGACGTTCTCGCGGCCCTCGACGCGGAAGTCCCACAACCCGAACGAGAGGTGGCGCATCCCGCCGAAGATGAGGCGCGCGAGGCGGTCGGCGCCGGGGAGCTCGGGCGCGGACTCGAAGCGGTAGTCGGGAACCCTCGTGATCATCGCAGCGCCCTCCGGATCGCCTTGCCGTTCGGAGCGATGGGGAGCTCGTCGACGAAGTGGTACTGGGTCGGCCGCTTGTAGCGGCTCAGGTTCGCGTCGGCGTGCGCCACGAGCTCCTCCTCGGTCGCCTCGCCCGAGACGTGGGCGACGACCGTCTCACCGGTGCGGATGTCCTCGGTGCCGGTGACGATCGCGCCGCTCACCCCCGGGTGGCGCATGAGCACCGTCTCGACCTCGGCGGGGTACACGTTGAACCCCGAGACGATGACGATGTCCTTGATCCGATCGACGAGGTAGAGGTATCCGTCGTCGTCGAAGATCCCGACGTCGCCGGTCCACAGCCAGCCGTCCTCGGAGAGCACGGCGTCGGTCGACTCGACGTCGTCCAGGTAGCCGACGAACACCCCGGGGCCGCGCACGACGATCTCGCCCTCGTCTCCCACGTCGACCGGCGTCCCCGACGCGTCGACCAGCGCGACGTCGACGCCGTCGATCGGGCAGCCGACCGACGACGGCCGGATCTCCCGGCCCCGCCCCGTGGTGACGACGGGGGACGTCTCGGTCAGGCCGTACCCCTGGGAGATCTCGACGCCGTAGCGGTCGCGGATCGTCTCGAACACCCCGAGCGGGAGCGCCGCCGCACCGGACCCCGCCAGGCGGACCGTGGCGAGCGAGTCGTCGGGGGCGTCGGCCTCGGCCCAGCGCTGCCACATCGGGGGAGCGCCGTTCATGATCGTCACCCCGTGCTCGCGCACCGCCCGGAGGCTGTCGACGGCGTCGAAGCGGTCCATCAGCACGATCGAGGCACCGGCGCGCAGCCCGGTGAGCAGGACGACGTTGAGTCCGAAGATGTGCGCGAACGGGAGCAGGCCGAGCAGCACGTCGTCGCTGGTGATGGTGGGCTCCGTCTCGAGCAGCGCCTGCTGGACCCAGTCGAGGTTGGCGTGGCTCAGCACGGCGACCTTGGCGTCGCCCGAGACCCCGCTGGTGGCCATGTAGAACGCGGCGTCGCCGTCGTCGCGATCGACGACGCGCACGTCGGCGTCGGACCCGTCGGCCGCGCCGCGCTCGGTCAGGTCGACGACCTCGACGCCGATCTCGTCGTCGTGGCCGAGGTAGCCGGAGCCGGCGTGCCCGACGAGGAGGGCCGACGGGGAGGCGACCTCCATCTTGCGGATCAGCTCGGGGAGGGGGCTGGTGGGGTTGAGCGGCATCACCACGCCGCCGAGGCCGAGCACCGCGAGCGACGCCACGACGAAGTCGACGTCGTTGCCGATCGCCAGCGCCACCACCGTGCCCTCACCGATCCCGCGTCCCGCGAGATCGTCCTGCAGGTCGGCGGCGAGGGCGCGCAGGCGGCCGTAGGTGATCGTCGCGTCGGCCGTGATCAGGGCCGGCCGGTCGGCTGCGTGGTCGACGACCACGTGTGCACAGTTCATCCATCCCCCTCGTCGTGCGGCGTCCCCTCTCGGTACCGCTGGTTTCAGTATTGCACGGTGGGGGTGGCAGGCTCATGGCCGGGCACGAGCGCACCCGCCCCGTTCGGTCGAGCACCGTCGGAGCCGGGGTCACGAGGGGAGACCACACATGCAATCCGCTGCCATCTTCGATCTCGACCGAACCCTGATCGCCGAGTCGTCGACGCCGATCTTCATGAAGCACATCTCCCAGGCCGGCCTGCGCGGTGAGTCGAGCGTCCCGTTCGCGGCACCGGTGGCGGAGGGCTTCTCTCGTGCCCTGCGCGCCGTGTTCAACACCGTCGGCGAGTCGCGCCTGCTGATGCAGCCCGCCAAGCTCGGGGTGCGTGCAGCCGCCGGGTGGCCGCGGATCAACGTCGACGAGGCGGCGGCGCTGGCCGCCGAGGAGCTGCTCGAGCTCGTGCTCCCGTTCGCGCGCACCGCCATCGAGGAGCACCGCGATGCCGGCGACCTGCTGGTGCTCGCCTCGACGTCGCCGATCGCGTTCACCAAGCCGCTCGCGGACGCCCTCGCGTTCGACGGGGTCGTGGGGACGGCCTGGAAGCACGACGGCGACTCCTACACCGGCGAGATCGACGGATCGTTCGTGTGGGGGCCGGCCAAGGCGACGGCCGTGCGCGAGTGGGCCGAGGCGAACGACGTCCGCCTCGACCGCAGCACGGCCTACAGCGACAGCTACTACGACGCCCCCCTGCTCGACCTCGTCGGCACCCCGGTCGCGGTGAACCCCGACCTGCGCCTCGAGGCCACGGCGCGCATCCGCGGCTGGAAGATCCGCCACTTCGACAAGAGCGACGGGATCGCGAAGTTCGGCGGCCGAGAGCTCCAGGAGTGGACCCGCCCGCTGATGCGCCCCGAGATCGTCGCGCCCTACGCCGACATCACGTTCCACGGGGTCGACAACATCCCCGCGGAGGGGCCGGCGATCGTGGTGTTCAACCACCGCTCGTACTTCGACCCCACCGTCATGGGTCTGCTGATCGCCCGGGCGGGGCGCAACGTGCGCGGCCTCGGCAAGAAGGAGGTGTTCGACGTCCCCCTGATCGGGCGGATGATGGAGAGCTCCGGCGGGATCCGCGTCGAGCGGGCGTCGGGTTCGGACGAGCCGCTCGAGGCCGCCGCCCGCGCCATCGACGGCGGCGAGCTGGTGATGATCGCCCCCGAGGGCACGATCCCGCGCGGGCCCGCGTTCTTCGAGCCCGAGCTGAGGGGCCGCTGGGGCGCGGCGAAGCTGGCCGCTCGCACCCACGCCCCGGTGATCCCCGTCGGGCTGTGGGGCACCGAGCGGGTGTGGCCGCGCAGCCAGCCTCTCCCGGACGTGAACCCCACCGAGCGGCCGCCGGTCAGCGCGACCGTCGGCGAGCCGGTCGACCTGAAGTACCGGAGCCCGGACGCCGACACCCAGCGGATCATGCGGGCCCTCGTCGACCTGCTCCCCGACGAGGCGCGCGAGCACCGGGAACCGACCGAGGAGGAGCTGATGCGGACCTTCCCACCCGGCTATCGGGGCGACCCCAACGCCGAGGTCGACCGTCGGCCCGGAACCGACACCTGACCGGCGCCCGAGCAGTCCCTCACACCCGGCCCCACGCACACGGAGACGACGACCATGGCACGACGAGAACGAGAGACCGACGACGCGGCCCGCATGAGCGAGCACGAGGCGCTGATGTGGAACGTCGAGAAGGACCCGTGGCTGAACCCCAGCGGAGGCTCGCTCGTGCTCCTCGACCGGCCGCTCGACATGGACGCGTTCCGCACCACGCTGCGCGCCGGGATCGCGAAGACGCCGCGGCTCTACCAGCGCGTGGTGCCCGGCTTCGCCCGCCTGTCGACCCCGGCCTGGGTGCCCGACCCCGAGTTCGACCTCGACTTCCACCTCCGCCGCGTGGTGCTGCCGTCGCCGGGCACCAAGCGCCAGCTGTTCGACCTCGCGACCCGGCTCTACGAGGAGCCCTTCGACCGGACACGCCCGCTGTGGAGGTTCGTCGTCATCGAAGGCCTGGAGGACGGAGCCGCGGCGATCTGGAGCATGATCCACCACTCCGTGTCCGACGGGATCGGCCAGCTGCGGATGGCCGAGCTGTACCAGCAGTACGAGCGCGACGCACCACCTCCCGACGAGGTCGACCTCGAGGGGATCATCGACGCCGCGATCGGCCGGGCCCGGGCGAAGGAGGTGGGCGGCGACCTCGCGACCAGCGCTCGCACGACCCTCCAGGCGTCGACCACCCACCTCGCACGACGCCAGGTCGGGATCGGACGCCGGGTCCTGGGTGAGCTCGCGATGTGGGGGGCGGATCCGTCGCGCATCGGCGGGGTGGTGGGGACGGCGGTCGACACCGTCCGCGGCGCCGTCGACCAGCTCCGCCCGTCCGACGACGATGAGGGCCCGAGCGGGTCGCCGCTGTGGACGAAGCGCTCCCGCCACCGCCACTTCGACTGGGTGCGCCTCGATGTCGAGGACCTCAAGCGCATCGGCAAGCTCGGCGGCGGCACCGTCAACGACGCGTTCCTGGCCGGGCTCGCCGAGGCCGCCCACCGCTACCACGCCGAGCGCGACGTCGAGATCGCCACGATCAACACCAGCTTCGTGATCAGCACGCGCACCGATGCGAGGGCCGGCGGCAACGCCTTCACCCCGGTCCCGGTGAAGCTCCCGGCCGGCGCGATGGGAGCGGCCGAACGGGTCGCGTCGATCGTCGCCGCGACCGAGTCGGCCAAGGACCGCGCCCAGCGCACCGGTGGCATGACCGGGCTGTCGGGGGTCGCGAACCTGCTCCCGACGTCGATGGTCACCTCGGCGGCGCGCAGCGCTGCGTCGCGGATCGACTTCGCCACCTCCAACCTGCGCGGCGCCCCGTTCGCCGTCTACTGCTCGGGCGCCGAGGTGGAGGCGACGATCCCGATGGGACCGGTCGCCGGCACCGGCGGGAACATCACCGCCCTGTCGTTGAACGGCAAGTTCGACATCGGCCTGTTCCTCGACCCGGCCGCGATCGACGAACCCGACGAGTTCCGCCGCCACGTCGAGGACGCCTTCGTCGCCCTCCTCGCGGCCGCGCCGTGACCCCCCGTGGCGCTCGACGTTTCGCGAACCGGGTCGCCGGGCACGAGGGAGCCATGAGCACCGACACGGCCGATCTGCGCGACCTCCTCGACGGTGAGGGGCCCTACCTGACGATCGCCCTGCCGGCTCCGAGCGCGCACCCCGACGCCGCCCACCGCTTCGACATCGAGCGCAAGAACGTGGTCCGCGCCATCCCCGGCGACTGGCCCGACGACGATCGGGACGAACTGGTCGCCGACCTCGACGACCTCCCCCACGACGCGGGCGCCGCGGTCATCGCCGTGCGCCGCCTCGGCGGGCCGACCCACGTCGAGTTCATCGCCGACGAGGTGCACGGCGCGTCGGTCTTCCAGGGTCCGCTCCCCCGCCTCGTCCCCCTGCTCGACGCCCGCCAGCGGACGATCGGCCACGTCGTGGTCGAGTGCGACCTCGCGGGCGCCGACATCGTCTCCTTCGACGGCGGGACCGTCCTCGAGACCGAGACGGTCGAGGGCGACACCGAGCACATCCACCGCGGGCACCCGGGCGGGTGGTCGCAGCGTCGCTTCCAGCAGCGCGCGGAGAACACGTGGGAGGAGAACGCCGCCGACGTGGTCGAGGCGACCATGGAGACCGTCGACCGCTCCGGCGCCCGCCTGGTGGCGGTGACCGGGCCGACGCGAGCGCGCTCGATGGTCGTGGAGGGGCTCCGCGAGGTCGTCGAGGGCCGCGGGCAGCACGCGGACGTCGTCGTGGTCGGCATCGAATCGGGTGACGCCGAGGGCATCGCCGCCGACGTGGTCCGCCACACCGCCGACATCGCGGCGCGCGACTCGATGGCGGCGATCGACGACGTCAAGGAGCGTGCGTCGTCGCCGGGCGGCTACAGCCCGGGCGAGATCTCCTCCGCGCTGGCCGAGGGGCGCGTCGAGCTGCTCCTCGTGGACGACGCGGACCCGACCGAGGTGCTCGACGATCCGGCCGAGACGCGCTTCGTCGACCACTGCGTCGCCGGCGCGCTCCGCTCGGGGGCGGACATCCGGGTGGTGCCGAACGTCGCCGTCGTCAACGACGGCGTCGGCGCGATCATGCGTTGGTGAGCGCACGGGGGCGGGCGCCGAAGCCGACGGTCGGGGTCGCGGCGGCCCGCGTCGCGATCAGTCGCGGATCTTCGCGTCCATGTTCTCGTGGTAGTGGGCGATCTTGCACTCCCGCTCGTTGAGGATGTTGCGGGTGTAGCCGCTGGAGCGCTTCGTCCGCTCGAGCTGCTCGTAGATCGCGATGTCCTCGCCGACGACCTTCTGCAGCCGGTCCCACTGGCGCATCGTCGTCTCGTGGTACGACGCGTACTCCGGGTCGTCGTGGTCGCCGGGGTAGATCAGCTCCCAGCACAGGAACCGCGTCCGGTCGACGTCGATCGGGATCGGGTTGAACACCTGCACGTGGCCCGGGTTGCAGTTGAACACCGTGTTGGGGAACACGACGTAGTGGCAGATCGCGAAGCGGTGGTGATCGGGGTCCTGCGCCAGGTCGTCGAGCTTGTCCGAGCGGGGGACGAAGCACATGTAGTTGTCGCCGAGGATGTGGAACGACGCCTGGCGGGCCGCCTTCACCCACTCGCCGTCGACGCCGTGCAGCGCCTTGGTGTGGTAGATCTCGTTGAAGCCGTCGACGATCGCCTTGTAGCTCACGGGGACGTCCCACTCGGCGACCTCGTGGAGGACCATGCCCTCCATCTCGAACCGCCCGAGGTCGGCGACGATCTCCTCCCCGATCGCTTCGGTGAGCGGGGGCGCGGCCTCGGGTCCCGCGAGGTTGATCCACACCCACCCGCCCCACTCGTCGACCGCGACCGCCGGTGAACGCAGCCCGTCGAGGTGGTCGGGGTCGAAGTCGCCCTTCTCGGGGACCCCGACGACGAGGCCGGTCGTGTCGTACACCCACCCGTGGTACGGGCAGGTGAACCGCCGGGCGCCGCAGCCGAACAGCTCGCCGACGATCGCGGGGCCGCGGTGCTGGCAGACGTTGTGGAACGCCGCGAGCGATCCGTCGTCCTGGCGGGTGACGACGACGGTCTCGCCGTGGCCCTCGAACGTCAGCCAGTCACCGGTGTCGCTCACCTGCTCGGAGCGGCCGGCGAGGATCCAGTGGGTGGAGAGCACGCGCTCGCGCTCGAGCTCGAAGCGGACCGGGTCTCGGTACACGTCGGCGTCCATCGTGCTCGGGCCGTAGTCGGGGACCAGTCGGACGTCGTCGCCGAGCCGGACCGGAACGTCACCTCGTGTCGGGATGTGGACCATGGTCCATGTATACAACGACGGTGGGGCAGCGTCGAGAGCGGGACACGATCGTCGCACCCGACGTCGACCCCGACCACGGCGCCGACGCAGGTGGGTCGACGGAGTGACCCCGGCGCTCGGATCGGGGCTCCGCCCGCGCGGGCTCGACGGGTCGGATCTGGTGATGAGCCACTTCACCCTCGGCCGCGAGCACCCCCTCGACGATCGGATCGCGCTCGCCGCCGGGGCGGGCTTCGCGGGGGTGGGGCTGTTCGCGGGCGAGCTGCGCCGGGTGGTCGACGACGGCTTCGATCTCCGCGAGCTGCACGAGCTGCTGGACGTCCACGACGTCGCGTTCGCCGAGGTCGAGGTGCTGGCCGGCTGGGGCGCCGCGCGGCCGACGGCGGAGTACCGCGCCTTCGAGGCGTTCGTGTGGGAGCTGGTCGACGAGTTCGAGGTGCCCTACGTGCAGGCGATCGGCCCCGTCGACGGCACCCCCGCCGACGCGGCGGTGGCGTTCGGTGCGCTGTGCGACCGCGCGCTCGACCACGGAGCGCTCGTCGGGCTCGAGTTCCTGCCGTTCACGAACGTGGTCGACGCCGCCGACGCCCTCGCCATCGTCGAGGGCGCCGACCGACCGAACGGCGGGGTGTGCGTCGACGTGTGGCACCACGCGCGCGGCGCCGACGACCTCGACCTGATCCGCCGCCTCCCGCCGGCCTCGATCGTCGCCGTCCAGATGAGCGACGGATCGATCGCACCGACGCTCGACGACTACAAGCAGGACTGCCTGCGCCACCGGGTGCCTCCCGGCGAGGGGGAGTTCGACGTCGAGGCGTTCGTCTCGCTCCTCGTCGAGGTGGGCGTCGACGTCCCGTGGGATCTCGAGGTGTGCGACGACGACGTGTGGGGGCCCGACCCGCGCCGCTCCCCCGCCAGCCACGTGGGCGCCGCGGCCGACGGCATGCGCCGCGTCCTCGACGCGGCTCGCCACGGCTGATCGCCGGCCGATCGGGCGTCGGTCGACGGCGCGCTCGTCAGGCGGTGCGATGACCGCCGGGTGCTCCGTCGGGTTCCGCTACGTTCGCGGACGTGAGCACGTCCGCCGGCACCCGCCTCGTGCGGGCCCTGCGGCTCCGGCACCAGGGGCTGGTCGCCGGTCGCCGGTGGCCGTCGATCCCGTCGACCGTCGCCGGGATGCTCGCCCTGCAGGCGCAGGACCGGACGGCGGCGACGGCGGCGATCTCGCTGCGCACCGATGGTCGTCCGGACGGGTCGGAGGTCCTCGCGTCGCTCGCCGAGGGCACCATCGTGCGCAACCGCCCGTCGCGGGGGACGCTGCAGATCACCGCACCCGAGGACCTGCGGTGGCTCAGCGCGCTGCAGACGCCGCGCTCGATCGCCGCGGCGGTGAAGCGACGCTCCTCGATCGGCGTGACCGCCGAGATGGTCGCCGAGGTCGAGCGGATCGTGCGGTCCGAGCTCGCCGGTGGCGCGACGCGCACCCGCGGCGAGCTCGTGGCGGCGTGCGCCGCGGCGGGGACCGAGCTCGACGGGAGCCAGGCGGGTCACGTGCTGCGGCACCTCACCGAGGCGATGGCGATCGTGTTCGCCGAGCCCCGTGGCCGAGACGACGCGTTCGCCCTGGCCGATGCGTGGATCGCCGATCCGCGTCGAGCCGAGGGCGACGCCGCGCTGGCGGAGCTCGCCATCCGGTTCGTCACCGCCCGGGGGCCGGTCACCCCGGCGTGCCTCGGGTGGTGGTCGAACCTGGCGATGGGTGACGTCCGCCGTGGCATCGACGTCGCCGGCGACGCCCTCGAGCACGTCGAGATCGACGGCGCCGCGTACCTGGTCCCGACCGGCGCGGCCGACCTCGGCGGCGACGACGTCGAGGCGGCGCTCGCCGAACCGCTGCTGCTCCCGGCGTTCGACGAGTACCTCCTCGGGTACCGCAGCCGCGACGCCGTCCTCGACGACGCCCACGCCGCGCTGGTGGTGCCCGGCCGCAACGGCGTGTTCCGGCCGATCGTGGTGGTCGACGGCGAGGTGGTCGCGACCTGGTCGGCGACCGCGAAGACGACGGAGCTCGCCGTGTCGATCCAGCCGTTCGGCGGGTCGGCTCTCGACGGGGCGGCTCTCGACGGCCCGGTCCTCGACGGCCTCGGGCGGCGCGTCGTCGAGCACGCCGCGTTCCTCGGTCGCACCGCTGACCCGACGGTCGAGCGGGCGCGCCGCGACGACGGGGCGATCGCCGTCGTCGCTCAGAGCACGTCGCGGTAGACGTCCATCGTCCGCTCGGCGGCGATGTCCCAGCCGAACTCGGTGACGGCGCGCTCGCGCCCCGCGGCGCCCATCCGCTCGGCCTCCCCGCCGTCGCGGACCACCTCGTTCACGGCCGCTGCGAGATCGGCCTCGAAGGCGCCCGGGTCGCTCTCGTCGTGGTGGACGAGTCGCCCGGTGCGCCCGTCGGCGACGACCTCGGGGATCCCTCCGACGTCGCTGGCGACGACGGCCGTCTCGCACGCCATCGCCTCGAGGTTGACGATGCCGAGCGGCTCGTACACCGACGGGCAGACGAACACCGTCGCGTGGGTGAGCACCTGGCGGACGTCGGTGCGCTGCAGCATCTCGGACACGAGGTGGACGCCGTCGCGCTCGCGGCGCAGGGCCTCGACGAGATCGTCGGTCTCGGCGGCCAGCTCGGGGGTGTCGGCCGCTCCGGCGAGCAGGACGAGCTGCACGTCGTCGTCGAAGTCGAGCGCGGCGCGCAGCAGGTGCGGCACCCCCTTCTGGCGGGTGATCCGCCCGACGAACACCGCCGAGGGACGACCGAGGTCGACGCCGAGGCGGTCGAGCACGTCGGTCTCGGCGACGGGGCGGTAGAAGTCGGTGTCGATCCCGTTGTGCACGACGTGCACCTTCGCCTCGTCGAGGTCGGGGTACGCCGCCATCACGTCGCGCCGGGAGCCGTGGCTGACGGCGATCACGGCGTCGGCCGCCGCGTAGGCCGTGCGCTCGGCCCACGACGACACGCGGTACCCGCCGCCGAGCTGCTCGGCCTTCCACGGGCGCTGCGGCTCGAGCGAGTGGGAGGTGACGACGTGGGGGATGTCGTGGAGCAGCTTGGCGAGGTGGCCGCCCATGTTGGCGTACCAGGTGTGGGAGTGCACGACGTCGCACCCCGCCGTGGCGTCGGCCATCGACAGGTCGGCGGCGAGGACGCGCAGCGCGGCGTTCGCGCCCTCCAGCGTCGGAGGGTGCTCGCTGTGGGCCGTGGCGCCCGGGCGGTCGTCGCCCATGCAGTGCACGTCGACCTCGGCGAGCTTCGCCAGCTCACGGACGAGGAAGTCGACGTGGACGCCCGCACCGCCGTAGACGTCGGGCGGGTACTCGCGGGTCAAGATGCCGATGCGCACCGGCCGATCGTAGGACCCTCCCCGCCACCGCCGTCAGCCCGAGCCCGCACGGCGACCCCCCGGGGGCGGCGGTCGACCCCGGGCCCCTCGTGCCTCGGTGTGGAGCTAAGGAGAATCGAACTCCTGACCTCTTCCATGCCATGGAAGCGCTCTACCAACTGAGCTATAGCCCCGAGATGTGCAGCCGACGACGCTATCGCACCGTCGGGCGAATCGAACGTGTTTCGCGTCGGACGCGTCAGGCGGGTGCCCACGCGAGGCGTGGGACGTCGCCGTAGAGGCGCTCGATCTCGTAGAAGTCACGCATCTCCTGGTGGAACACGTGGACGACGACGTCGCCGTAGTCGATGAGCACCCACTGCTTCTCGCGGTGGCCCTCGGTGCGCACGGGCGCACGATCCATCGACGACTTCGCCGCGGCCTCGACCTCCTCGGCGATCGTCTGCACGAGTCGACCGTTGCTCGCGCTGACGATCACGAACCACCCGGCGATCGCGAGCACCCGGCCCACGTCGAGGATGACGATGTCGTCGCCCTTCTTGTCGTCCGCCGTCCGCGCCGCGAGCACGGCCAGCGAACGGCCGTCGTCGTCGCCCTCGAGCGCACCGTCGTCGTCAGCCATCGGTACCGACCGTACCCGGCGAGGTCGTGGACCCGGCCGTGGTGCCGTCCGGTGTCGGGTCGACGGTCCCGACACCGCTCGGATCCGCGCGACCGGTGCCGCCGGTGGCGGTGGCCGGGGGCGTCGACCCGGGCGGCTCGCTCGCGGGCGCCGCGGTGCCCACCGGCCCGGACTCGCCGTCGGTCGTCGGGGCACCGGCGGCCGCCTCGCGGGCGAACACCTCGCGACGGGCCTCGAGGTAGTCCGCTCCGAGGACGACCACGACGTCGGTCTTGTCGATCAGCTCCTCCGCGACGCTCACCTCCGCCCCCGTGAGCAGCGCGTCGACGATCGGGGCCACCCCCTCCACGAAGGGTTCCTGGGACACCTCGATGCGGGTCGTCTCGGGGACCCCGTCGGGCATCGGCACCAGGTCCACCGCGACCACGTCGGCGCCGGCGAAGAGCAGCTCGGCGATGACGCGCGCAACCATGGCCTCCTTCGTCACCTCCGCGCCACGCCCGTCCCGGCCGAGGGTCGCGATCTGCTCGTCGTCGTAGCCGGCCACGAGTCGGAAGGAGAACGAGTCGTTCGGGGTCGTGACCAGCGCCGGCGAGACGGAGGCGAACACCAGCAGAGCGTCCACCCGGTCGAGGATCACGAAGTCGGCGTCGGTCTCGTTCTCCACGCGAGCCGTCTCGTTGATCCCGAGATCGCGCGCCTCGACCGGCCCGGCGAGCAGTCGTGCGAGCAGCTCGTCGACCGACGGCGGCGGGGCGGCCGGATCGTCGTCGCCTCCCGCCGAGCGCCCCGACGCGTCGGCGACCGCTCGCCACAGCGCGACGTCGACGTCGTGGTGGTCGTAGGCGTCCCCGTCGGCCGAGATCGCGGTGAGCACGGCGACGGCCTGGTCCACGTCCAGCACGGCCTCGCCGGCGGGCGCCACGACCCCGGATCCGACGGTGTCGACGTCGACCACCGTCTCGGGGAGGTCGACCTCGAGGGGTGCGAGCGGTGCGAGCAGCTCGCTCAGCTCCGCGGGACCCAGCACCGCCGATCGCTCGATCGTGGTCGAGAGGAGGGGCTCGAGGTCGCGTGCGATCTGGGCGGCCTGCTCGGGGTCGCCGGCGGCGAAGGGACGGCTGCTGATCGGGCGGCGCTCGACGCCGACGCCGTTCGAGGCGTCGGCGTTGACCGGCACGACCACGAGGCTCCCCCCGCGACCGGAGGGGTCGAGCGTCGCGACGACCAGCGACGTCAACCGGTCGAGGTCGTCGACGATGCCGATCGCGGCGTTCGGGGTGTCGGGGTAGAGCGCCACGGTGCGATCGTCGACGTCGGGGGCACGCCCCTCGCGCGACGACCGCAGCGTCGTCACCGCCAGCGCTGCGACGGCGACCACCGCCACGAGCGACGCCGAGACCACGACCGCGCCGACGACGGTCGCCTGGCGTCGACGACGTGGGTCCGCCGTCATCGCAGCGCCTCGCCGTACGACGATCGCTCGGCGATCACCGCCAAGGTGTCGTCGGTGACGAGGTAGTCGAGGGGGCGACCGTCGCCGAAGCGGGCGCGCAGGTCGGTGCTCGACACGTCGAGGCGGGGGACCTCGACGCGGATCCACTCCACGGACCCGTCGAGCTCCACCGGTGCCCCCGGTCGATCGACGACGACCAGGTGCGAGAGTCGCACCACCTCGGCGCTGCGTTCCCACGAGTGGAGCCCCGCCGCCGCGTCGTCTCCCACGATCGTGAACAGCTCCGCTCCGGGATGGTCCCGACCGAGCGCCACGAGCGTGTCGGCGGTGTAGCTGTTCCCGCCCTGGTCGATCTCGTGACGACCGGCCTCCAGGCCGGGCACGCCGTCGACGGCGGCCTCGACCATCGCCAGGCGATCGATCGCCGGGGTGATGCGTCGGGTCCCCTCCTTCTGCCACGGGACGTTCGCGACCATCATCACGACCACGTCGAGCTCCAGCGCGTGGCGGACGTTGACGGCGGTGACCAGGTGGCCGACGTGGGGTGGATCGAACGTCCCGCCGAAGAGGCCCACCCGGCGCGGCGTTCCGGTCGGTTCGGGCACGATCCGCCACTGTAGGAGGCGACGGGACGCATCCAGCGCTCCGATCCCGAATCAGGCGGGGGTGGGGGTTGACAACCTTGTTACTGTGAAACGTCCCCCACATCACCCCCCGGTTTCGATCGAGGTTCCTCCGGGAATCCTCTCTCATCGGCTCGTTCCCCCCCGAGCGCACCCTCGTTATCGCCGACGCGAGCGCGCCCCTCGCCGATCGTGTGCCTGACGGCACAACCCCCCGCCGGAATGAACAACACCACGAATGGTTGTACGAAGCATCATGAATGACTCCATCGGTCTCTACCTGAACGACATCGGCAAGGTCCCCCTCCTCACCGCCGAGGACGAGCGCGAGCTGTCGCGCACCATCGAGGCCGGGCGCGAAGCCCAGGAGGCCCTCGACAACGGCAAGCGGGGTGTGGCGCTGAAGCGCCAGGTGCGTGAGGCGGCGAAGGCGAAGGATCGCTTCATCCGCTCCAACCTCCGCCTGGTGGTCTCGATCGCCCGCCGGTACCCGCTGCCCCAGGGGATGGATCTGCTCGACCTCATCCAGGAGGGCAACCTGGGCCTCGAGCACGCCGTCGACAAGTTCGACTGGCGCCGCGGGTTCAAGTTCTCGACCTACGCGACCTTCTGGATCCGCCAGGCCATCGGTCGTGCGCTCGACCAGAAGGCCAGCCTCATCCGCATCCCGGGAGACCGCTCGGCCAGCCTGCGCGCCGCGCTGCGCCAGGCGTCGGGCGACGGCGAGACGCTCGACCAGCAGAACGCCGAGCTGCACCGCCTGACCACCCCGGTGAGCCTCGACAAGACGGTCGGCGACGATGGCGACGCGACCCTGGGCGACCTGATGGCGAACGGCGACACCACGCCGGAGGACGCCGTGATGGCCCTCGTCGAGAGCGACCTGCTCGACGAGCTGCTCGACACCCTCGACGCCCGTGCCCGCTTCGCCGTCGAGTCCCGCTTCGGGCTCGTCGACGGTGAGCGCAAGAGCTTCCGTGAGGTCGGCGAGCAGCTGGGCGTGACCGCCGAGGCCGCCCGCCGCCTCGTCTCGCGCGCCGTCGCCGGCCTGCGCGACGACGCCGAGCGCATCCTCGCGGTCTGAGCCACGGCGGCCGAGCCGCCACCCACCGCACGACGAACGGAGCCGCCGGACCCGGTCCGGCGGCTCCGTCGCGTCACGGGGACGACCTCGGAGCCGGAGCCCCGACCCGGATAGCCTGGTGCGATGCGCGATCAGTGGACGCCGTCGTCGTGGCTCGATCACCGAGTCGGCCAGCAGCCGCGCTGGCCCGACCCGGGGGCGCTCGAGGCCTCGCTGAAGACGATCGCCGAGTTCCCGCCGCTGATCTTCGCCGAGGAGGCCCGTTCCCTGCAGAGCGACCTGGCCCAGGTCGCCGCCGGCAACGCGTTCCTCCTCCAGGCGGGCGACTGCGCCGAGAGCTTCGAGGAGTTCTCGGCCGACAACATCCGCGAGAAGCTGCGCGTCATCCTGCAGATGGCGATCGTGCTGACGTACTCCGTCGGCGTCCCGACCGTGAAGGTGGGGCGCATCGCCGGGCAGTTCGCCAAGCCGCGCTCGTCGGACTTCGAGCGCGTGGGCGACGTCGACATCCCGTCGTTCCGCGGCCACATCGTCAACGACCCCACCTCGACCGGAGCCGCTCGGATGCCGAACCCCGAGCGGCTGGTCCAGGCCTACAACCAGTCGGCGTCGACGCTCAACCTGCTGCGTGCGTTCACCAAGGGCGGCTTCGCCGACCTGTCGCGCGTCCACTCCTGGACCCAGGAGTTCGTGGCGTCCAGCCCGGCCGGGCAGCGCTACGAGCAGCTCGCGTCGGAGATCGACCGGGCGCTGTCGTTCATGCGCGCCTGCGGGATCGAGACGGAGCAGAACGCGAGCCTCTCCGAGGTCGACGTCTACACCTCCCACGAGGCGCTGATCCTCGGCTACGAGCAGGCGCTGACCCGCCAGGACAGCCTGACGGGCGCCTGGTACGACTGCTCGGCGCACATGCTGTGGATCGGGGAGCGGACCCGTGACCTCGACGGCGCCCACGTCGAGTTCCTGCGCGGGGTCGGCAACCCGATCGGGTGCAAGGTCGGCCCCACCACGACCGCCGACTACCTGATCGAGCTGTGCGAGGTGCTCAACCCGTCGCGCATCCCGGGTCGGCTGACCCTGATCACGCGGATGGGGGCGTCCGCGATCGAGGACGGGTTGCGGCCCCTCCTGCGCGCGGTGACCGACTCCGGGCACCCGGTGGTGTGGGCCTGCGACCCGATGCACGCGAACACCTTCACCTCCCCGAGCGGACGCAAGACGCGCGAGTTCGACGACATCGTCGCCGAGATCGGCGGCTTCGTCCGTGCCCACCGCGCCGAGGGGACCTGGCCCGGTGGGATCCACGTCGAGCTCACCGGCGACGACGTGACCGAGTGCCTCGGCGGGGCCGAGGAGCTCGCCGACAGCCAGCTCGACGACCGCTACCAGACGGTCTGCGATCCCCGGCTCAACGGCCGCCAGAGCGTCGATCTGGCGTTCCGGGTCGCCGAGCTGATCCGCGACTTCACCTGAGCCACGATGGGCAGGGCGCTCGACCTCGTTCGCTCCTGGCCCGTCGGCACCGTCGCGGCGGCCGTCCTCGTCGGCGGTGAGCTGCACGACCGCGAGGGTCCGACCGACCACGTGATGCGGCTGGCGTCGCTCGCGAAGACCGTCACCGCCTGGGCGACGCTCGTCGCGGTCGAGGAGGGCGTCGTGTCGCTCGACGACCCGGTCGGTCCGGACCAGGCGGACGACGATCGACCCACACGGACCCTGCGCCACCTCCTCGCCCACGCCGGCGGGTACGGCTTCGATTCGCCGCGACCGATCGTCGCGCCGGAGCGCAAGCGGATCTACTCGAACACGGGGATCGAGGTGGCCGCGGCCCACGTGGCCCGGGCCGCGGCGATGCCGTTCGAGGAGTACCTCCGGCTCGGCGTGCTCGAGCCGCTGGAGATGACGTCGACGGAGCTGCGTGGCTCACCCGCCCACGGCCTCTGGTCGTGCGTCGACGACATGGTGCGGTTCCTCGCCGAGGTCCGCTCGCCGACGCTGGTCACCGAGGCCACCGCGGCCGACGCCCGACGCCAGCACTTCCCCTCCTTGGGGGGTATCGTTCCGGGCGTGGGTCGTTTCGACACGTGCCCGTGGGGACTGGGGTTCGAGATCAGGGGGGACAAGCGCCCCCACTGGACCGGGTCGCGCAACTCCGCCGACACCTTCGGTCACTTCGGTGGCGCGGGGACGATGGCGTGGCGCGATCCGAGCGTCGACGTGTCCCTGGTCGCCCTGACCGACCGACCCTTCGACGAGTGGGCCGCCGAGGCGCTGCGGGTGTGGCCCGAGCTGTCCGACGCCGTGCTCGACGAGGTGGGTGCCGGCCCGGCAGCGGAGGTGCGTCGATGACCAACCTGCGGCGGTTCAGCCACGGCGACCGGATCCGGTACGAGACCACCGGCGACGACGGCTACCCGCTCGTGCGCTACGGCTTCGTCGGCGGGGTCACCGATGACGAGGGGCCGGTCGTGATCATGCTCGACGGCGAGCTCGGCGGCGACGTCGTGGAGATCGCGCACCTGCAGCCGGTGAGCATCTGCAACGTCGTGCTGAAGCTGGAGGGCACCGACCTGCTCGACGACCCGGGCCTGCGCCAGGGACTGGTCAACCTGTGGCGGGCGGAGGCCGAGGAGGCCGGGCTGCAGATCGCCTCGCTGCACCCGATCGGCAGCGGGACGGGGGTGCGCGACAGCAGCGAGGGCTACGCGCTCGCCGAGCTCAGCACCGGCGGCGAGCAGTACGTGCTGAGGGCGACGGGTTGCCCCCACGACGCGGGCTCGGTGCTCGTGCGCTGCGACCGGCCGAACCGCTGGGACTTCTGAGCGCCACGGCGCATCGCTCGTGACCGACCGGCGCGTCGGGTCCGCCCCGACGGGGTCGATCAGATCCGCTCGATGATCATGGCCATGCCCTGACCGCCGCCGACGCACATCGTCTCGAGGCCGACGGTCTTGTCCTCGCTGCGCAGGTTGTTGATCAGGCTGGTCATGATGCGCGCCCCGGTCATCCCGAACGGGTGGCCGAGGGCGATCGCTCCACCGTTGATGTTCACCTTGTCGAGCTCGAAGCCGAGGTGCTCGGCCGACGGGATCACCTGGGCGGCGAACGCCTCGTTGATCTCGACCAGGTCGATGTCGTCGGCGCTCATCCCGGCGCGCTCCATCGCCTGGCGGCTCGCCTCGATCGGCCCGAGGCCCATGATCTCGGGGTTCAACCCCGTGACCCCGGACGAGACGATCCGGGCGAGGGGGGTGAGGCCGAGCTCGCGAGCCCTCGTGTCGCTCATCACCATCACGGCGGCGGCGCCGTCGTTGAGCGGGCACGCGTTGCCGGCGGTGATCTGACCGTCGGGGCGGAACACCGGCTTGAGCTGAGCGAGCTTCTCGACGGTCGTGCCGTCGCGCGGCCCGTCGTCGGTCGACACGACCGATCCGTCGGGGAGGGTCAGCGGGGTGATCTCGTTCTCGAAGTGGCCGCGCTGGACGGCGGCCACCGCTCGCTGCTGGCTGCGGGCACCGAACTCGTCCATCTCCTCGCGCGACACGCCCTCGACCTCACGCACGTTCTCGGCCGTCTGGCCCATCGCGATGTAGAAGTCGGGGAGCCCCTCGGGCGGGGTCCAGTCGGGCGCCCCGCCCTCGGCGCGCTCGGCGGTCCGCTCGCCCGGCTCCGAGAAGATCGGGTTCGGGGCGGTGTCGGACGCGCCCGAGGCGTAGCGGCTGACGGCTTCCACGCCCGCGGCGATGAAGCAGTCGCCCTCGCCGGCCTTGATGGCGTGGGCGGCCATGCGGATGGTCTGCAGCGACGACGAGCAGTACCGGTTGACGGTGACGCCGGGGACGTCGTCGAGGCCGGCGAGGCCGGCGACGATGCGACCGATGTTGAAGCCGGCCTCACCGGCGGGCTGCCCGCAGCCCATGATCAGGTCCTCGATGTCGGACGCCGACACCTCGGGGACCTTGTCCATCAGCGCGCGCACGATCTGGGCGGACATGTCGTCGGGGCGCAGCTCGACGAGGGACCCCTTCGCGGCGCGTCCGATCGGGCTGCGGGCGGTCGCGACGATCACTGCTTCGGTCATCGCTCCAGCGTATTCGCCGGACCCCGACGACCCCAATCCCGGTCGTGCGCCCGACCCGTGGCGTTCGGCGCTCGCGCCGTGCGGCACCGACCCGGTCGGGCGGTGGACGAGGGGTCAGGTCACGGGGGCGTGCTCGACGGCGTGCGCGCCCGGTCGCCCGCGCCGCGCCCGGCGGCGCGACCGCTCGGAGGCGCCGTCCCGGAACACCTGGTTGCGGCCGTGCGCGGTCCCGGCGACGAGTGCGCGGTCGGCTCGCTCGACCGTGGTCGCGAGGTCGTGGGACGCGCCGACGGCCAACCCGATCGAGACCGTCACCTCGGCGTCCGCCAGCTCGGGGATGCGCTCGACGTTGCGCCGGATCCGGCTCGCCACCTTCCACGCGGCGTCGTCGGTCGTGGCCGGGAGCAGCACGCAGAAGGTCGAGTGACGGGCCCGATACACGATGTCGGTGCTGCGCACCGTCGCCATCACGACCCAGGAGATCCGCTCGAGCACGGCGTCGGTGGTCCCGGCGCCGTGGCGACGGACGTGGTTCGCGAAGTGGTCGACGTCGATCCACAGCGACGCGGTGGGGCCCTCCGTCGGGTCGATGCCGGTCGCGAGGTCGCGGTCGAACTGGCGACGGTCGAGCACCCCCGTGAGACGGTCGATCTGACGTTCGCCACCCTTCGGACGACGACGGAACGAGAGGGCCATGCCAGGTCATCGACCGTGACGTCGGGCGACTTGAGCGATCGGCGGCCCCCACGGCCCCCTAGCGGGTGTCGAGCACGCGGAACGCCTCGGCGCTCGTCCCCGCCGGCATGTCGTGCTGAGCGGCGATGTCCTGCCACCAGGTGCGCACCCGCTCGACGGTGGCCTCCGGATCGGGGTGCTGGCTCTCGTGGCACATCAGCGCACGCAGCTTGCGCTCGAGCTGATCGGTGATGTCGACGGCGTCGGCCGCCCCGGCGCCGAACGGGATCCACACCTCCGACACCTTCCAGTCCGCGTGCTGCGCGATCGGGCGATCGGTGAACGCGAACGGGTTGCGCGCATCGGGGTAGACGGCCGCCATCGTGGCCTCCCCGGTCGCGATGTGGTCGGGGTGGGAGCCGTAGGTCGAGTCCAGGTCGCGCAGCGGGGACTGGGTGATCACGACCTGGGGACGCACCTGGCGGATGACCAGCGCGATGTCGTGGCGGAGGTCGAGGTCGGCGACCACCGTGCCGTCCACGTGCCCGAGGAAGCGCAGGTCCGTGACGCCGACCTCGGCCGCCGCGGCCGCCTGCTCCCGACGGCGGATCCGGGCCATCTCGGCTCGCGGGACGGAGTGGTCGAAACCGCCGGCCTGGCCGTCGGTGACCAAGCAGTAGACCACCTCGACGCCGGCGTCGGTCAACGTGGCGACCGTGCCGGCGGCTCCGAAGTCGACGTCGTCGGGGTGGGCGACGACGACGAGCGCCCGTTCGATCTCGGCAGCATCCAGCATCCGCCCAGTCAACGCGGGTCGATCGGCCGACCGCAACGTCGAGGCGGCACGGCGTGGACACCGACGGCACCCGCCCGGCTCCGTGCACGTGGGTGCCCGCGGCCCGACCGGCGCGTACAGTCGAGCGGATGGCGACGCGAACCCACCTCCCGTTGGAGCAGATCGACCTCTCGGACATGGAGTTCTGGGCTCGGCCGCGCGACGAGCGCAGCGCCGCGTTCACGACGCTGCGCGACACGCCCGGCCTCGTCCACTTCGAGGAGCGGGTGATCGAGGGCGCCCCGTTCCCGCCCGGCGACGGGTACTGGGCGCTGACGCGCCACGCCGACATCTGGCAGGTCAGCCGGAACCCGGCGCTGTTCTGCTCCGGGCAGGGGTCGAACATCGGCGATCTCCCCCAGGAGATGAACGAGTTCTTCGGGTCGATGATCAACATGGACGACCCCAAGCACCACCGGCTCCGCTCGATCGTGTCGAAGGGCTTCACCCCCAAGGAGGTCGCCCGGGTCGAGGCGGGCGTCACCGACACCGCCCGTCGGATCGTCGACCGGATCCAGGAGCGCTTCGACGGGTCGTGCGACTTCGTCGAGCACGTCGCCGCCGCGCTCCCCCTCGAGGTGATCTGCGACATGGTCGGGATCCCCGCCGAGGACCACGAGCAGATCTTCCGGTGGACGAACACGATCCTCGGGGTGGGCGACCCCGAGTTCGTGACCTCCTACGACGACCTGATGGCCCACTCGCTGGAGATGTTCTCCTACGCCCAGGCGCTCGGCGAGGACCGGCGCGCGAACCCGCGCGACGACATCACCTCGCTGATGATGGCCGCCGAGGTCGACGGCGAGCAGCTCAGCGCGCAGGAGTTCGGATCCTTCTTCATCCTCCTCGTCGTCGCCGGCAACGAGACGACGCGCAACGCCATCAGCCACGCGATGCTCGCGCTCACCGAGCACCCCGACCAGCGCGAGATCCTGTACGGCGACTTCGAGGCGCACCGCCGCACCGCGGTGGAGGAGTTCGTCCGCTGGGCGACACCGGTGATCCACTTCCGCCGCACCGCGACGGAGGACACCGAGATCGCCGGTCAGCCGATCGCGGCCGGAGAGAAGGTCGTCATGTTCTACAACTCCGGCAACCGCGACGAGCGGGTGTTCGACGACCCGCACCGCTTCGACGTCACCCGCCTGACCCAGCCGGCCCAGGTCGGCTTCGGGGCCGGCGGACCGCACTTCTGCCTCGGGGCGAACCTCGCCCGGCGCGAGATCACCGTGATGTTCTCCGAGATCATCGAGCGCCTGCCGTCGCTGCGGATCACCGGCGAGCCCGCCTACCTCCAGTCGAACTTCATCAACGGGATCAAGCGCCTGCGGTGCAGTTGGGACTGACGTGGGAGACGCTCGACAGAGCGACCTGATCCGCACCCTCACGATCACCGGAGCCCTCGTCCACGCCGCGTGGATCCTCTGGCTGTTCGACGTGGTCCAGCGCGCGACGCGCATCGGCGCGTCGCGCTTCGGGAACGTGTGGGAGGAGAAGATCGAGGCGCTGGTGTTCATCACCCTGCCCCCGAGCGCATCGGTCCTCGCCCTGGCGGCCACGGCGCTGTGCGTGGCGACCTGGCTCGCCGGGCCGACCCAGGAGCTGCCCCTCGCGATCCTGCTGCGACTCGTGCGGTGGTCCGCGAACGCGATGGTGGTCGTGGCGGCGCTCTCGGTCGTCACGGTCGTCGTCGGCGAGGCACCCGGGCCCGACCGGCTCGGGACGGTCGCCTTCCGCATCGCCGGCGTGCTGGTGCACCTCGCGATCTCGGTCACCTGCCGTGGCATCGGGCGGACCGCCCCGGGAGGCTGAACCCGCACCGCGCACCGGCCCGGTGTCGTCGCCTCGCCGGGCGGGCGTCACCGCACGGCGGCCGTGCGGTCAGCCGCCGAGGTCACCCGTGCGGAAGTGGGCGCGGCACAGCAGCTCGTAGCGCACCGAGTCACCGAAGAGGCGGTCGGCGTCGCTCCCCCGGGTGTCGCCGACCACGATCGTGTCCCCCTCGTGCACGACCGCCCCGTTCACCACCCGTGCGTTGTGGGTCGCTCGCGCGCCGCACCAGCAGCGGGCCTCGACCTGCAGCGGGACGTGCTCGTCGGCCAGCTCCAGCAGGCGCCGCGTCCCCTCGAACAGCTCGCCGCGGAAGTCGGTGAGCAGCCCGAACGCGAAGACGTCGACCGCGAGGTCGTCGACGACGCGGGCCAGCTGCTCGATCTGCTCGACGCGGTAGAACTGGGCCTCGTCGCACACCACGTAGTGGATCGGCCAGTGATCCGACGCGAGTCGGAACAGGTCGACGTCGGGCTGGACGTCGATGGCCGGCGCCGCCACCCCGAGCCGACTCGACACCCGGTGGCCGTCGCGGTCGAGCGCCGTCAGCAGCAGCCCGAAGAGCTGGCGCGTCGCCAGGTTGTGGTGGATCTGGAGCGCGACGGTGCTCTTGCCCGAGCCCATCGTCCCGAAGCTGAATCGCAGGGTCGCCATGGCGCTCCGGGAACCTAGCCGCCGTCGTCCACCCCGGCGCCGTCGTCCACGGACGCGGGTCCGTCGATCCCGGTGAGGCCACCACCGCCGCCGGGATCCGTGCCCCCGGTCGTCCCGGATCCAGCGCCGTCACCGGATCCGACGTCCGTCGAGCCGTCCGAGGCGGGCGCCGTCCCCGTCACCTCGGCGAACCCCCCGCCGTCGATCGTCGCGACGCCACCGGTCCCGGTGACCGGGTCGTCGACGTCCGGGACGTCGGGGTCGCCGTCGTCCGACGAGCACGCGCCCAACGCCATGGCGACGGTGACGAGGGGGATCAGCAACGGGCGACGACGCATCGCTCGAGCCTACGTGCGGTCGTCGCCGTCGGCCGCTCGACCGGGCGCCCCGCGCAGCATCGCCCGCACGGCCTCGATCGTGTCGGCCTCCGCCGGGGACTTGTCGTGGCGGTAGCCCTTCACCCGGGCGAAGCGGAGAGCCACGCCGCCGTCGTAGGTGGTCGAGGCCTGGACGCCGTCGACCGCGATCTCGACCACCTGCTCCGGGCGCAGTCGGACGGCGTGGCGCCGCTCGCGGCCCCGCTCGACCACCCCCTCGCCGACCTTCAGCTCGGTGAAGCGCTCGGTCTGCCACCGGAGCATCTCGTCGGTCATCCCCTTGAACGTCTTGCCGACCATCACGAAGCCGCCCGAGTCGTCGCGCGCCCCGAGGTGGATGTTCGACAGGAACCCGCGCCGTCGACCGCTGCCCCACTCGACGGCCAGCACCACCAGGTCGAGGGTGTGGACCGGCTTCACCTTGCGCCACCCCTTGCCGCGACGACCCGCTTCGTAGGGCTGGGCGAGGTCCTTCACCATGACCCCCTCGTGGCCGGCGGTGATCGCCCGGTCGAGGAACGCCTCCGCCTCGACCACGTCACCGGTCACGATCGACGGGAGCCGCGACCCCTCGGGCACCACCTCGGCGAGGACGTCGCGCCTCGCCGACAGGGGCTCGTCGTGGACCGCTCGACCGTCGGCGACGAGGACGTCGAAGAAGAACGCCCGCAACGAGACCCCGCGGGCGTGGATCTCGTCGGCCGAGAAGTCGCCCATCGTGTCCTGGAACCGACGGGGCGTGCCGTCGTCGGCGAGACCCATCGCCTCGCCGTCGAGCACCAGGTCGCCGCCGGGCAGGGCGCGCACCACCTCGACGACGCCGGGGAGGCGCGCGGTCACGTCGTTCAGGTTGCGGGTGAACAGCGCGACCTCGCTCCCCCGCCGGTGCGCCTGGAGTCGGGCGCCGTCGAGCTTCCAGTCCACCTGGGCCTCCCCGAGCTCGGCCAGGGCCTCGGACACGCCGGCCGCGGGACTCGCCAGCATCGGCTGGACCGGTCGCAGCGGCTCGAGGCGGACCGCGTCGAGCCCGGCGCGCCCGTCGACGAGCGCCGCCCGGGCGGCGGTGCCGAGGTCGCCGGCCATCATCGCCGCCCGCCGGACCGAGGTGACCGGCACGTCCGCGGCCCGGGCGACCGCCGTGGTGAGGACCCCGGCGAGAGCGCCCTGGCGCAGCTCGCCGTGCAGGATCGCGCGCAGCAGGCGCTGCTCGGGCTCGGTCGCCCGCGCGAGCAGGTCGCCGAGGGCGGCACGCCGAGCGGCCTGCACCCCGACGCCCGCGAGCGCCTCGAGGTCGCGCAGCGCCCGGTCGATCTCGACGACCTCCAGCTCGGCCACCTCCGCCGCGTCGTCGCGGGTCGACGACAGGGTCGACCACCCCACGCCGATGCGACCGATCGGCGTGGTGCCGACCAGGAAGGCGGAGGCGGGTTCGATCTCGTCGGGTGCGAGCCGGACGAGCACGTCGGCGAGCACGGCGACCTTGTCGTTGCGCTTGGTCGTGGCCGCCACCTCGTCGGACGCCACGGCGAGCTCGTGGAACAGCATCGTCGTCGAGTGTCGCAGCTCGGCACGAGGAGCGCATCGGCCAGGATCGACGGCGCTGCCGACGTCGACCACCCGTGGTGGTCGACGACGACCGAGGGTGCAGTCGCACGGCGCAGTCTCCTCGTGGGGCACCGGTTCGCTACGGTGACGCGCACGAGCTCCGGCAACGGTGCCGGAGCGTCCGGGCGTCGTGGGGACGGCGTGCGGGATCGGACGTTCCCAGGGGGACATGATGACCGACACCATCGAACGGTCGGACACCGAGGACGGCGACCGCGTCCTCGACCACCTCGTCGTGCGCTTCGCCGGCGACTCCGGCGACGGGATGCAGCTCACCGGCGATCGGTTCACCTCGGTGAGCGCGTCGTTCGGCAACGACCTGTCGACGCTGCCCGACTTCCCGGCGGAGATCCGAGCTCCCGCCGGGACGGTGAACGGGGTCTCGGCGTTCCAGGTCAACATCGCGGACCACGAGATCACGACGCCGGGCGACGAGCCGAACGTGCTCGTCGCGATGAACCCGGCCGCGCTGAAGGCTGACCTGCACCGCCTCGAGATCGGCGGGACGCTGATCGTCAACGAGGACAGCTTCGGCGACCGCGACCTCGACAAGGCGGGCTACGTCGACGACGCGGGCGAGGCGGTCAACCCCCTCCTCGACGACTCGCTCAACGGCTACCGGGTCCTGAGGGTCCCGATGACCAGCCTCACCAAGCAGGTCTGCGAGCCGCTCGGGGTGAAGCCCCGCGACGCGGAGCGCTCGAAGAACTTCTTCGCCCTCGGGCTCGTGTCGTGGATGTACACCCGGCCGATCGAGCCGACCGAGGAGTGGATCGACGAGCGGTTCTCGAAGAGCGCGCAGGTCGCGGCGGCGAACAAGGCCGCGTTCCACGCCGGGTTCAACTTCGGCGAGACGACCGAGGCCGTCGGCCACCGCTACGAGGTCCGCCCCGCCCGGCTCCCCGCCGGCACCTACACCTCGGTCACCGGGAACCAGGCGCTGTCGTGGGGTCTCGTCGCCGCCGGCCAGCTCGCCCGGCTCCCGGTGACGCTCGGCTCGTACCCGATCACGCCGGCGAGCGACATCCTCCACGAGCTGTCGAAGCAGAAGCACTTCGGGATCCGCACCCTCCAGGCGGAGGACGAGATCGCCGCCGTGGGCATGGCGCTCGGCGCCGCCTTCGCGGGGCACCTCGGCGTGACGACGACGAGCGGCCCGGGAGTCGCGCTGAAGAGCGAGACCATCTCGCTCGGCGTCGCGATCGAGCTCCCGATGCTGATCGTCGACATCCAGCGCGGCGGGCCGTCCACCGGGTTGCCGACCAAGACCGAGGCATCCGACCTCAACCTCGCGCTCAACGGCCGCCACGGCGAGTCCCCGCTCCCGATCGTCGCGGCGTACAGCCCGGCGCACTGCTTCCACGCCGCGATCGAGGCGGCACGCATCGCGCTCAAGTTCCGCACCCCGGTGATCCTGCTGTCGGACGGCTACCTCGCGAACGGCTCCGAGCCCTGGAAGCTCCCCGACGTCGACGCGCTGCCCGACATCTCGACCCCGTTCGCCACCGAGGCCAACCACGTCGACGCCGACGGGAACCCCGAGTTCTGGCCCTACCTGCGCGATCCCGAGACGCTCGCACGGCCGTGGGCGATCCCGGGCACGCCGGGCCTCGAGCACCGCGTCGGCGGGCTCGAGAAGGCCGACGGCACCGGCAACATCGACTACACCCCCGACAACCACCAGAAGATGACCGAGCTGCGCGCCGCGAAGGTGGCCGCCGTCGCGGCGGACATCGCCCCGACCGAGGTCGGCGGCGACGTCGACGCCGACGTGCTGGTCCTCGGCTGGGGCTCGACCTGGGCCGCGATCGACGCCGCGGTGCAGCGACGCCGCCGTGCCGGCGTCAAGGTCGCGAAGGCCCACGTCGTCCACCTCAACCCCCTGCCGCCCGATCTCGGCGACCTGCTCCGCCGGTACCGCCGCGTCGTGCTCCCCGAGCTCAACTCGGGTCAGCTCGCCCACCACCTGCGCGGCACCTACCTCGTCGACGTCACCTCGGTGTCGAAGGTCGCCGGGCTGCCGTTCAAGTCGCGCGAGATCGAAGCCGCGATCGACGCCGCCGTCGCCGAGGCCGCCGATGTGCCCGACCGCACCGTCGCGCCCGCCGGCGCGACGACAGCCAGCACCGACGAGAAGGGAACCGATTCATGAGCACCGCGCAGGTCGCCGTGACCACCAAGTCCGACTGGACCAGCGACCAGGAGGTGCGCTGGTGCCCGGGATGCGGCGACTACGGCATCCTCCTCGCCGTCCAGCAGCTGATGCCCGAGCTCGGCGTCTCGCCCGAGAACACCGTGTTCGTGTCCGGCATCGGCTGCTCCAGCCGGTTCCCGTACTACATGGACACCTACGGGATGCACTCGATCCACGGTCGCGCCCCGGCCATCGCCACCGGCGTCGCGACCGCTCGCCCCGACCTCGACGTGTGGGTCATCACCGGCGACGGAGACGGGCTGTCGATCGGCGGCAACCACCTCATCCACGCTCTGCGACGCAACGTGAACCTGAACATCCTGCTGTTCAACAACCGGATCTACGGGCTCACCAAGGGCCAGTACTCACCGACCTCCGAGGTCGGCAAGGTGACCAAGTCGACCCCGTTCGGATCCATCGACCCGCCGTTCAACCCGCTGTCGGTCGCGCTCGGAGCCGAGGCCAGCTTCGTCGCCCGCACCCACGACCTCGACCGCAAGCACATGCAGGAGACGTTCCGTGCGGCCCACGAGCACCGCGGCGCCTCGTTCGTCGAGATCTACCAGAACTGCAACGTGTTCAACGACGGGCAGTTCGACGACGTCACGAAGAGGAACGTGCGCGACGAGATGATGATCGACCTGGTGCACGGCGAGCCGATCCTGTTCGGGGCCGAGCGGCGCCGGGGCGTGGTCCAGGGCAGCGACGGGTTCCTGCGCTTCGCCGACGTCGACGAGGTCGGGCTCGACGCGATCCTCGTGCACGACGCCGCCGACGAACGACCGACGCTCGCGTTCGCCCTCGCCCGCCTCAGCGACGACGACCACTCGCCGACCCCGTTCGGGGTGTTCCGCGACGTCGATCGTCCCGAGTACGCGAGCGCCGTGGGCGACCAGGTCGTCGAGGCGTCCGAGAAGCGGGGTCCGGGCGACCTGGCCACGCTGCTCGCCTCGAACGGGACCTGGCAGGTCGGCTGACCGGGGCGGCGCCCGGCTCCCGGCCTCAACCGCGTCGGGCGGCGTCGAGGATCGCCTCGCCGAGGTACGCCTCCGCGAGCAGGGCGGACGCGTCCGCCGAGAGGTGGATGCCGTCGGGGCGGACGAGCGCGTCGTCGGGGATGCCTCCGGCCTCCACCGCGGCGCGCAGATCGAGGATCGCCACGTCGAACTCGCCGGCGAGGTCGCTCACGGCGGCCTCGACGACCTGCTGGCTCCCGTCGGTGAAGCTGCGCTCGACGCCGCCGCCGCCGCTCGGGCGGACCACCGGCGGGCGCACCCACACGATCCTGTCGGCACCGCCGTCGGTGACCCGCCGGGCGAACTCGCGGTAGTCGTCACGGATGCGGCGGGTGTACTCCGGGTCGGTCGGCTCGATCGTCGTCGCACCGCCGTCCCACGAGCGCGGCCAGGTGTCGGCGAGGGTGACCATCACCACGACGACGTCCACGTCGTCGTCGGCGAGCGTGGCGGGCACGGCGACGTCGTGCAGCGCCGGGCAGTCCATCTGCAGGGCGGCGTCGAGCATCGAGTCGCCGAACGTCCCGCCGCGCACCAGTCCGCACGCGCCGCTCGCCACGAGGCGCAGGTCCATCGCGTGGTCGGGTTCCGCCGCCCACCCGAGCAGGCCGGCGCCGGCTGCGACCGCGGTCGAGTCCCCGACCAGCAGCACGTCGGTCGCTCCCCCGTCGCCGGGCGCGGCGATCGTCGTGGGGGCGTCGGGGGGGACCTCCGGCGCCACGGGGGTCTCGGGTCGTTCCGGCGCGACGGCTGCGGAGCCCTCCCGTGTCCCGCCGGCGGCGTCGCCCCGCGGCGGCACCGCCGGCGGAGCCGTGGCCCGAGTCGGAGCGCCGGCGGCCACGGGCGGGGCCGTGTCGTCCTCGGCCCCCGAGCCCCTCGGCCCGGCCCGGCCCGGTTCGTCGCTCGACACGACCGAGGTCGGGATCGGGACGACCCGCTCGCGCAGGTCGGCGTCGATCTGATCGACCGAGGTCACCGACTCCGTCCCCCGCCCGGCGGCGGGGAGGGCGAGCGACGCGGCGACGAGCGCCGCCGGGACGCCGAGCGCGACGGCGATCGTGGTGGCGCCGGAGTGGACCCCACGGCGCAGGGGCGATTCCACCACCGCGAACGAGACGAGGGCGATCGCGAACGACGCCGCCCACCCGGCGAGGTCGCGCGTCCAGGCGTCGTCGGCCCACGGCTGCGACGCGACGACGACGAACACCGGCCAGTGCACGAGGTACAGCCCGTAGCTGATCGTCCCGATCGCGACCAGCGGTCGAACGGACAGCAGGGCACGGATCCGGCCGGGGCGGTCCGAACCGGCGAGCACGACCGCCACCGCCGCCGCGAAGATCGGCAGCCCACCCCGGTACGGCCAGCTCGACTCGACCGGATCGGCCACGAGCACCGAGATCGCGATCGCGACGGCCAGCGCCGCCACGATCGCGCTCCGCACGGGCCGTAGGGCGCCGCCGGCGACGAGCGACCCGACGAGGCCGCCGGCGGCGATCTCGGCCGCCCGCGCCCCGGTGCCGTAGTACACCTCGGCGGCGTCGCCACGGAGCGCCGCGAGGGCGACGTGGACGCACGAGGCCGCGAACGCGGCGGCGCACAGCGCTGCGGTCGTCCGCCACGGCGTGGCGAGCGCGACCCGACCGGTCCAGCGCGCCCGGATCGCGACCACGAGCGCGATCGACAGCGGGAAGCCGAGGTAGAACTGCTCCTCGATCGACAGCGACCAGAAGTGGTCGACCGGCGTCGGCTGGGTGAAGAAGTCGGCGTAGCTCTCGCCCGCCGCGACCTCGGCCCAGTTGAAGAGGTGCACCGCCGCCCAGGGGACGGACCCGCGGATCGCCTCGGCGTCGAAGATCCCGACGGCGGCGAGGCCGACGATCGTGGCGAGGGTCAGCGCAGCGGCCGGGATCAGCCGCCACACGCGGCGCGACGAGAAGCGTGCGAGGTCCAGGCGGCCGGTGCGACCGTGGTGCGCGAGGAGGACCTGGGTGACGAGGAAGCCGGACAGGGTGAAGAAGACCGAGACACCGAGGTAGCCGCCGTCGACGGGCTCGCCCCATCCGCTGTGGAACGCGAGCACGGCCAGCACGGCGAGCCCGCGCAGGCCGTCGAGCTCGGGGCGGTAGGTGAGCGTCCGGTCGCCTCCCGGGCGCTCGACCGCCTCCGGCACCGGTGACGGGCGAACCTGCTGCTCGAGCGTCACCGGCACACACTGCCAGCTCCTCGTGCCGCCTTCCACCCGTCTGCGCCCGATCCGCGCCCCATCCTCGTCCGATCCGCGCCCGATCCGCTCCCCACCCGCGCCCCATCCGCGTGGCGATCGGAACGGACGTGCCCGCGGGGTCAGCGGTCAGCGGCGCGCACCCCGAGCACCCACCCCTCCTCGCCCTCGACCACCGCCCGCGCCGCGGAGACACCGGGGTCGAACATCGCCGACACCTCCCCCGTGCGCACCGCGTCCGCGAGGTGCGCAGCCTGGGTCTCGACCTGCGCGTGGTCGCGCACGCGCACCGCGCCCCCGGGCACCTCGATGGCCGGGGGGAGCAGGGAGGGCCACACCTCGGCGACGACCACCGGGTCCGTCGGCGCACGCAGACCGGTCTCGAGCGGCCACAGCCGCGCCTCGCGCCCGACGGCTGCCAGTCGGTCACGCAGCCGGGCGAGCGCGACGATCCCCACCAGGGACTGGCTCGCGACCGCTCCGTTGCCGAGGAGCTGCCAGCACGAGAAGGGGCGCCGCCCGTCGTCGCGCATCTGCGCCTCGACCGTGCGCCACTCGGCCAGCGGTTCGCTCGGGACCTTCGTCGACGTGAGGGTGGGCGTCCGCTGCGACGGGGGGCACCCCCAGAACGGGCCCGGCCCCGCCGAGATGCGGCCGTTCAGCTCGGACGCGACGGCGAAGCGGTCGTTCGCGTTGTCGTCACCGTCGTGCAGCTCGGCGCGCAGCACCTCCCACATCGCACGCCACGGCGTGCCCTCGAGGCCGAGGGCGGCGGCGGTCCCGGCCGGGTAGCCGAGCGAGATGTCGATCCCGACGAGCACCCGGTCGGAGCCCGCCGCCAGCTCGGCGAGCACGTCGACGGCGGCCGCCCGGGTCGGCGGGTTGACGCTGCGCACCGACGCGTCGGCGACGGCGTGCTCGCAGATCCAGATCGAGTCCCGCCCACGCCTCGGCGTCGAGCTGGCGCTCCAGTCGACGACGACGATCCGATCGAACACCGCTCAGACGAGGGTGGAGATCAGCTCGACGAACGCGTCGCCGTACCTGTCGAGCTTGGCCGGCCCGACGCCCGAGATCTTCGACAGGTCGCGCTTGGTCGTCGGGGCCGTGCGCGCGATCGCCGCGAGGGTCTTGTTGTCGAACACGATGTACGCGGGCTTGCCCTGCGCCAGCTCGGTCCGCAGCGTCTTGAGCCGTTCGAAGCGCTGCGCCGCGTCGTCGTCGAGGTCGTCCGTCGGGTCGGACCGGCTCGTCGATCGGGCGGGTCGGGCGGCGGGCTCGGGGCGGTGCGACGTGACCGTCGAGGTCTCGGAGGGCTCGTTCGTCAACTCGTCGACGAACGGGCTCGGTGTCGGCCCGGTCACGATCGTGGCGCCGCGCGACGCCCGGGTGATCGCGACGTGGAACAGGCGCCGCTCCTCCTCGACGTCCTCGGCGAGCCGGTGCGGGTACTGCTCGGCGTCCGCGTGGTGGACCACGACGTGGGGCCACTCCATCCCCTTGACCCGGTGGACGGTGGAGAGCACGACCCCGTCGCCCGAGCGCGGAGCGGCGAGGCGGCCGCGCAACCACGAGTCGAAGTCCGACACGTCGTCGTGGAGCGCCGCGAGGTGGGTGATGGCCGTCAGGTCGTCGCCCTGCGCCGAGCGGTTCATGCCCCGGCGGGTCGTGTCGAGACCGGCCACGGAGCCGGCGAGACCGATCTCGTCGACCAACGTCAGCACGACGTCGGAGGTCGGGGCGCCGTCGCGGACCACCTTCTGCATCGTCTGGATGTCGGCGGCGAACTCCATCAGGCGATCGACGTCGCGATCGTTGTTCAACCGCCCCGCCAGCTTGAACAGCTCGACGACGTTCGCCTGCTCGGAGATCCACGACGTGATGCGCGGGTGGAACGAGCGCGACGGCCGCCGGATCGCCTCGCCGATGTCGGCCGGGGTGAACCGGCCGCGCTCGTCGGTCGAGGCGAGCCGCAGCCAGGCCAGGACGCTGCGCACGGCCGTGCGCTCCAGGAACTCGAGCCCGACCCCACCGGCCACCGGGATGCCCTCCCCCACCAGCGCGACCTGGACGGGCGCGAGCACCGAGTTCACCCGGGCGAGCACCGCGACCTGCGACGGCGCCGCTCCCGCCGAGAGCGCGCCGCGCACCGCGCCGACGGCGTCGGCGACCGGGTCCGCCGAGGACGCGACCGTCCAGCCCCCGGCGTCGTCCGAGCTCGCCCGGATCGTCTTGTCGACGCGCCGCCGGTTGTGGCGGAGCAGTCGGTCGGCCACCTCGACGACCCCACCGGGGCACCGGTAGTTCACCTCGAGGGGGTGCGCTCCGGCGCCCGGGAAGAGCGAGGCGAAGTCGATCAGCCACCCCGGGTCGGCGCCGTTGTAGCCGTAGATGGTCTGGTCGTCGTCACCCACGCCGAACACCGCCCCGCCCGGCGCCGAGAGCAGCCGGATCAGCAGGAGGTGGGCCGGGGTCAGGTCCTGGAACTCGTCGACGAGCATGACCCGGCACGCGCGCTGCGCGGCGCGTCGGGCGTCGGGCTCGGACAGCAGGATCACCAGCGCCCGGTGCACCTGGTCGTCGAAGTCGACCGCGCCGCGCCGTTCGAGCGCGTCGCGGTACGACGGCCAGAACCGCTCGAAGCCCTCGATGTCGCCGTCGTCGCGCGCCTCGACGTCACCGGGCGCGACGAGGCCGAGGCGCACCAGGCTCAGCGCCTCGATCCACGGCGCGACGGGGTCGCTGTTGCGCCGGCGGGGGAACGAGACCAGGTCGCCGATGATCCGCCGCACCTCGACCTCGTCGATCGTGCGCCACCGACGGGGCCGTGGCGCGAACGGCGCGGTGCCGTTGACGATCGCCAGCGCGATCGAGTTGATCGTGCGGATGTGCAGTCCCGGCAGGTCGGCGGTGCGCTCGCGCATCTCCTCCTGGGCCCGCTTGTTGAACGCGACGAGGCTCACCGCCCCCGGGGGGAGGTTCCACCTCCCCAGCAGGTGGCGGGCGCGCTCGGTGAGGACGCGGGTCTTGCCCGAGCCGGCCGGGGCGATGATCCGGGCGGCGGCGCCGGGGTGGGTGACCGCCGCGAGCTGGTCGGGGGCGAGGTCGGCGTCGGACTCGTTGGTCGTCGCCACGACGGGGACCCCGTGCTCGACTCCCACGACGTGGACGACGGGCGTGGACGCGACGGGCCCGACGTGGCGGACCGGTCCGGCGTCGAGCCAGACCGCGGTGCCGTCGGGGAGCACCACGTCACCGTCGACGTCGTCGGGGGTCGCGTCGAGGCCCGAGGCGACCGCCCGGTCGAGACCGTCCCAGGCGGCGCCTCCGTCGCGCAGGTCGACCGAGTTGGACCACAGCAGGTGGTGGACCTCCTCCCCGAGGAAGGCGAACTCCGCGCCGACCTCGAACGGCGCCGCGTCGGTGGCGAGAGCCGGGGCGCGCGACGCGTCGCGGTCCAGGTGCATCTCGATCGTCAGACGTCGTGCCTCGGCGGCGGCCGAGCGCAGGATCCGCAGCAGATCGGACGGCGCCGCCACCGCCTCGGCGTCGACCACGAGTCTCGGCGAGCCGCTCCACGGGTCGGGGACCGCGTCGCCCGGGCCGACCACGCAGTGCCGACCGAGCACGTCCGGCCCCGGTCGGGCGCGAGCAGCGCCACGCACCACGTCGGCTGCGGCGGTGGACGTCGGTCGTCGGGGCCGTGGCGAGGATCGCCCCGTCGGGCGGCCCGCCGGAGGGCGCGACTCCGCGGGCGGGTGAGGCGAGTCGAGCGAGACGTCGCCCTCGTCGCCGGGCACCGGGGCGACCTCGATGTCGGGCTCGCCGGTGCGGGACCAGCAGTCGCGCACCTCGGTGGGGCGCTCGTGCTCACCGCCGCAGTACGCACACGAGATCGCCATCGGTGCGACCATATCGAACCGCCGTCGGACCCGGACACCTGTTCGGTCGTGCCGCTCGGACCGACGGAGCGCTCCGACCGGTCGCGCTCAGGGCGAGAGGATCCGGTCCCCGACCTCGGGGGTGCCGTAGGTGACGCAGAGCCCGGCGCCGCTCACGACCACGAGAGCGGCGACGATCCCGGCCACCGCCAGTCGACGTCGCGGAGCGTGGCCACCCGCGGAGGCGGCACGGCCCGGCATGTACCAGTCGGGGAGCAGCCCCTCCCCGTGGCCGTCGAACGTGAACGGCACGGCGTCCGGTGCGACCTCTGCGTCGGGGTCGGCCGCGAGCGCCTCTGCGGTGAGCTCGTCGACGCCCACGTCACGTCGGTCCTCGTCCGGCACGTGGACGACGGTACACGGCGGCGCACGAGGGCCGACCGCAGCGCCACCCCACAGGTTCAGGGCACGAAGGTGCCCCAAGCGCCTCGTGGACGCATTCCGTGAGCCCCGCTGCGATCGGCCGAGCCCGACGGTAGAGGCACCCGCCTGTGTGGAGGAAGGGGGACAACTCCGACGATCCGGTGGACGAACGGTGGATGATCTCGGGTCAGCAGGGGTGCCGACTGTGGACATCTCCGCGTCGACGCTGCTCAGGCGGGTCCCCGTTCGATCGAGGTGCGCCTCGGCGCGGGGTGGACGAGGAGGCACGATCGCACGACCTCGTCGGACCGTGGCCCCGGGTCGACCGATCTGCCACGATCGCGCCCGTGCGACGTCTGCTCCCCACGCCCTCCGACACGACCACGGTCGCGGACGCCTACGCGTCGGCGCTCGGGACCCGCGCCGACGTGGGCGGGGAGCGCCCCTGGATCTGGGCGACGATGGTCCAGTCGCTGGACGGTTCCACCGTCGTCGACGGCACGTCGGGGGCGCTCTCGAGCGACACCGATTCGGCCGTCCTGCTCCAGCTCCGCTCGATCGCGGACGTCGTCCTGGTCGGCTCGGGGACGGCATCGGGCGAGGGGTACGGGCCACCGAGCAAGGAGGGTCAGCGCATCGGTGTCGTGACGGGGCGGGGCTCGGTCGACACCTCCGACGAGCTGTTCACCTCCGGGGCCGGGTTCGTGATCACCACCGAGACCGCGACCTTCGACGAGCGCGGGGTCGACGTGCTGCGGTGCGGTCGCGACGAGGTCGACCTCCTGCTCGCGGCGGGGCGCCTCGACGAGGTCTGCGCCACCGTCGACCTCGTCCAGCTCGAGGGCGGTCCGTCGCTGAACGGGGCGATGTCGGACGCCGACCTCGTCGACGAGTGGAACGTCTCCACCTCGCCCGCGGTGGTCGGCGGGGGCGGCCCGCGGCTCGTGACGGGCGCGTCCGACCTGGACAGACGCCTCGACCTCGTCCAGCTCGCCCTCGACGACGACTCGTTCGTGTTCAGCCGCTGGCGCCGCCGGCGGGAGCCATCTTCTCCATGAGCTCGAGCTCGCGGTGGAAGTCGGCGGCGGCGTCGAAGTGCTTGTACACGCTGGCGAAGCGCAGGTAGCTCACGTCGTCGACGACGCGCAGCTCGTCGAGCACCGCGAGCCCGATCGCGGCGGAGGAGACCTCGTCGCCGGCCATCCTCAGCGAGTCCTCGACGCGCGTCGCCATGGCTTCGAGATCGTCAGCGTCGACGCCGCGACCCTTGGTCGCGGCCGAGAGCCCGGACACCACCTTCGACCGGTCGAACGCCTCGGTGGTCCCGGTGGACTTGAGCACCGTCAGCGGGGCGTGGTCCACGCGCTCGTAGGTCGTGAACCGGTGGTCGCAGGACGAGCACCGGCGCCGACGGCGAGTCGCGGTCCCCTCCTCGGCGATGCGCGAGTCGACGACGCGACTGTCGACGGCGTTGCAGGCGGGACAGCGCACCCGGCCATGGTACCGAGCGCACGCGTGCACCGAGGGCACGCGTCGGCGGCGTCGCCCGCCTCCTCACGCCCTCCTCACGACGGCTCAGGGCAGGAGGACGGACTGACCCACGTGGACGACGGTCGAGGAGTTGAGCCCGATCAGCGCGTCGAGGTAGCGGCCGTGCTCGATGTCGCCGCGGTGAGCCTCGGCGATCGACCACAGCGAGTCGCCGGCCCGGGCGACGTGGGTCTCGGTGGGGGCTCCGTCGGCCCGGGCTCCGGCGGCCGAGGCAGCTCGACCACCGGAGCTCGCCACCACGCTCACCGCCGACATCGCGACGACGGCCAGCGCTGCCGTCACCACGACCGCGAGCGCACCGACCACGGCCCGCCGCACGAGGTACGTGGACGACGTGCGATCCCGCCGGCACGGGCGCGGGGCGCGGCGCTCGACGCGCCGGTAGCGGCTGGCAGGCCCACCTCCGGCGATCGGCGCCGCGCCCGGCGAGCTCGTGGTCCACGCGAGCTGAGCGGTGGGTGCGGTGGTGGTGACGGTGGGTGCGTGCATCGTGTCGGGCCTCCCGGCGGGTGTTCGGCTCGATCGCTCGAACCCAACGTGTGTTCGACATCCAAGCATCGATCGAACAGCACGTCAAGCCTCGGGCCGGGCATTCCTCGATCGCGTGTTCGCAGTACAGGTGTTTGACCCCGTCCCCGCCGTCCCGTACCATGTTCGAGATGGCACCCAAGATCAGCACGCGGCAACGGTCGATCCTCGACTTCATCGAGTCGCAGATGCGCGATCGCGGGTTCCCGCCGTCGGTCCGCGAGATCGGTGACGCCGTCGGTCTCACGTCGCCGTCGACGGTGCACAGCCACCTGAACACGCTGCAGCGGCTCGGCTACCTGCGGCGGGACCCCGACAAGCCGCGGGCGATCGAGGTCCGCTTCGACCCGAACAGCGGCGCGGTGATGGATCGGCGCCCGGCGCGCTTCGTCCCCCTGGTCGGCGACGTCGCCGCCGGCACCGACGTGCTCGCCGAGGAGAACGTCGAGGAGCTGCTCCCGGTGCCGGTCGACTTCACCGGTGACGGCGAGCTGTTCATGCTGCGGGTGCGCGGCGACTCGATGATCGATCTCGGGATCCTCGACGGCGACTTCGTCGTCGCCACCCAGGTCGACCACCCGAACAACGGCGACATCGTCGTGGCGGGCATCCCGGGCGGCGAGGCGACGGTGAAGACCTACGAGCGCTCCGGAGCGCAGGTCACCCTGGTGCCGGCCAACCCCGACCTGGAGCCGATGGTGTTCCGCGCCGACGAGGTGGAGCTCTACGGCAAGGTCGTCACCGTGATGCGGCGCTACTGAACGTCGTCTCGGCGCCGTTCGTCGTCCGAGTCGGGCGCGACCGGCGGGTACCAGGCGACCTCCCCGGGGATCGGCTGCCCGTGCGCCGATCGTTCCGGGGCGTCGGGGAGCCGGGACGGCGGCGCAGAACCCGGCGAGCGCGGCGGTGGTGGCGGGACCGCCGGAGGCGGTGGTGTCGCAGCGGTCCCGGGTCGCGGCGGAGGAGGAGGCGACGGGGCCCCGGATGGTGGAGGCGGGGCCGAGGGAGGTCTCGTCGAGCGTCCCGGATCGGGCGACGACGGGCCCGGCCACGACGCCGGCCCAGGCGGTGGCCCCATCGGCGGCCTCGTCGGCGGCCCGCTCGGCGGCGGTGGACCGGGTCGCGACGGCGGAGCCGGCGATGGGCCCGCCGGTGCGCTCGGCGGTGCGGTCATCGGCGGCCCGTCGGGCATCCGAGGTCGTCGGGGCGCGACGCCGGACGGCGCTGCGGGTCGAACCGTGCGGCCGGTCGATCCCGGGCTCCGCCGACCGGCCAGCAGGAGCGCGAGCCCCGCCATCAGCGAGGCCAGCCCGAGCGCCACCGCGCCGACGCGCAGCGCTGCGGTCTCGTCGGAGGGGTCCTGGCCCACCGACACCGCGAACCTCGCCTCGACGTCCGACTCGACTCGCATCCGGTGCTCCCCGACCTCGTCGACGTCCACGACGAAGAGCGCGGTCCCCACGTAGTCGATCCCGTCGACGTCGGCGTCGTAGGACGCCGACACGTCACCGACGAGGTCGTCGGTGAGGTCGGCCCCTTCCGGGGCGCGCAGGTCGATGCGGACCTCGGGCAGCTCGTCGTCGTCGAGCTCGAACGCCCCGTCGATCTCGCAGTCGCCGGCGACGCGCTCGATGCGCCCGGAGGTCTCGACGAAGATAGTGTACTCCCCGGTGCGCTCGAACTCGAGCGAGGTGTCGCACCCGACGGGGGCTCGCGCCAACCCCGAGACCACGTCGTCGAACCGTTGGGCAGCGACGATCCACAGCACGACCGCCGTGATCAGCCCCACGACGAGCACGGCGAGACCCAGCGCGGAGCGCACGCGCCCGCCGGCGGTGCGCGTCGCCCGCTCGGGCCCGGTGTCGAGATCGGTCACGCCGACCCCGCTCCCGCTCCCGCCCGGATGTCGCGTCGACGACCCCGCAGTCGGCGAGCGACGCGCTCGACCGCCTCGGACGGCTGCACGGCCGCGACGCGCACGTGACCGGACCCGGCGGGTCCGTAGAACTCGCCCGGGCTGACGAGCGCTCCGCCGTCACGAGCGAGATCGGCGGCGTACGACCACCCGTCGTCGGTGGGCACCCAGAGGTAGAACGCGCCGTCGGGCAGCTCGACCGCTCGCCCGGACCACGAACCCAGCGCATCGGCGAGCGATCCGAGGCGCGAGAGGTAGCGAGCGCGCTGCGCGTCGACGTGCGCGTCGTCGTCGAGGGCGAGCACGGCGGCCGCCTGGACCGGGCCGGGCACCATCATCCCGGCGTGCTTGCGCACCTCGCGCAGGTACTCGACGAGCTCGCGGTCACCGGCGTAGGACCCGACCCGCGCCCCGGCGAGGTTCGATCGCTTCGACAGCGAGTGGACGGCGATCACCCCCTCGGTCCCGTGCTCGAGGATCGTGCGCGGCGGACCCGACCAGGTGAACTCGGCGTAGCACTCGTCCGACAGGACCGGGATCTCCCGACTCCTCCCCCACCGCGCCGCGGCACCGAGGTCGTCGAGCAGCCCGGTGGGGTTGGCGGGGCTGTTGACCCACAGCAGCAGGGCACGATCGACGTCCGAGCTCGCGACCGAGTCGAGATCGAGCCGCCCGCCGCCGAGCGTGGGGACCGCGACGCAGCGCAGGCCCGCCAGCGTCGCCCCCATCGCGTAGGTCGGGTACGACACCGCCGGGTAGAGCACGGTGTCGCGATCGGGTCGGCGCAGGTGGAGGTGCCCGGGCGCCGAGGCGACGAACTCCTTCGAACCGATCGTCGCTCCGATCGCCACGTCCGAGGCGTCGACGCCGAACCGTCGCTCGATCCACCGCCGGACCGCGTCGAGGTACGCGACCGAACCCACGCTCGGCGGGTAGGCGCGGGCCGAACCGCCCCGTGCGAGCTCGGCGACCACCTCGGGGGGCGGCTCGTCGAAGGGCGTCCCCACCGAGAGGTCCACGACCTCGCCGTGGAGGGAGCGGATCGTCTCGGTGAGCTCCGAGAGCCGGTCGTACGGGTACGGGGGGGGAACGAACCCGGTCGGCGCGCTCACGGACGCACCTCCACGAGGGAGCCGGATTCGTCACGCTCCATCGGTCGGCCGTCGGCCTCGACGACGAACTCCGCGAGTCGGCCGGCGGAGGCGTCGGAGAGGCGGGCACGGATCGTCCAGCTCGTCTCGCCGTCACCGACGGAGACGACCTCACCCTCGCGGTGGACCGCTGCGAGGACGTCGCCGCGCTCGTAGGGCACGACCAGCTCGTAGACCGTGCTCAACGAGCGGAGCCGATCGCCGAGGGTGCGCAGGAAGTCCTCGACCCCCTCGCCGGAGACGGCGCTGAGCGCGACGGATCCGGGGTGGTCGGCCGCGAGCTCCTCGGCGGGCCCGGGCGCGAGATCGGCCTTGTTGAACACGAGCAGCTCGGGGACGTCGGAGGCGTCGATCTCGTCGAGCACCTCACGCACCGCAGCGATCTGGCCGGCGGGGTCCGGCGCGCTCGCGTCGACGACGTGGACGAGGTAGTCGGCGAGCGCCGCCACCTCGAGCGTCCCCTGGAACGATTCGACCAGGCCGTGCGGCAGGCGGCTGATGAACCCGACGGTGTCCGTCAGCAGGACCGGCTCACCTCCGGGGAGGGCCAGGCGGCGCGTCGTGGGATCGAGGGTGGCGAACAGGCGGTTCTCGGTGAGGACCCCCGAGTCGGTCAACCGGTTCAACAGGGTCGACTTGCCGGCGTTGGTGTAGCCGACGATCGCGACCGAGGCGAGGCCGCTGCGGCGCCGACCCTGGCGCTGCAGCGCCCGGGTCTCGGCCAGCGAGGCCAGCTCCCGCTCGAGCTTGGTGATGCGGCGCATGATCCGACGGCGGTCGGTCTCGATCTTCGTCTCACCCGATCCGAACCGGCCGCCGACGCCGCCGCGCTGCTGGCTGAGCTTGGCCGACGCGCCGCGCCGCAGGCGGGGGAGGCGGTAGCGGAGCAGAGCGAGCTCGACCTGGGCCTTGCCCTCCATCGTGTGCGCGTTCTGGCCGAAGATGTCGAGGATGACCGCGGTGCGGTCGATCGCGGTGCGTCCGAGCAGCTTCTCGAGGTTGAACTGCTGCGCCGGAGCCAGCTCGTTGTCGAACACCACCGTGTCGGCGTCGACGGCCAGGCACAGCGCCTTGAGCTCGTCGGCCTTGCCCTTGCCGACGTACCAGGTGTGATCGGGGGCGTCGCGACGCTGGACCATGCGCGCCACCTCGTCGGCGCCGGCGGTGTCGACCAGCAGCGCCAGCTCGTCGAGGCTGGCGTCGACCTGCTCGTCGTCGTCTCCGGGGAGGGCGACCGCGACGAGCACGATGCGCTCGCGGATCGAGCGGTCGATCAGGGTCGAGGCGAGCGCCTCGTCGTAGGGGCTGCTCGGAGAGCTCACGTCCGGTCGACCTCGATCGTGGCGACCATCGTGGCCGGGCCGGTGAGCACGGCGCGACGGGTGTCGTCGGGGTCGAAGGAGACGATCGCGTGGCCGCCGTCCATGTGCACGACCACCTCGGGCTCGGCGGCGGGCACGAGCCCCCACCTGCGCGCGGCGTGGGCGGCGGCGCACGCGCCGGTGCCGCAGGCGGCGGTGACGCCGGCGCCGCGCTCGTGGACGCGCATCGTGATCGCGTTCGGCTCGGGCCCCGGCTCGACGATCTCGAGGTTCACGTGGGGCACCTTCGCGCCGAGGGTGTCGAGGTCCACCGAGCGGACGTCGTCGACGCCGACGACGGAGTGGGGGTTGCCGAGGGAGAGGTGGGCGACCGGTCGGTCGGGGTGGGCCTCGAGCGCCGACCACCCGTCGGGCTCGTCGAGGTCCCCCACCTCGCCCATCTCGACCTGCGCGGTGATCACACGCGGATCGTCGGTGCTCGCGAGGGTGACCACCCGGTCGCCGGCGTCGGTGGCGATCAGCTGGGGCCCCAGATCGCCCCGGCGCGCGGCGACCGCCTGGGCGAAGCAGCGGATCCCGTTCCCGCTCATCTCGGCGCGCGACCCGTCGGCGTTGAACAGCGTCATCGTCGCGGCGTAGCCGTCGGCGGAGCCGGCGACGAGCAGTCCGTCGGCCCCGATGCCGGTGCGCCGGTCGCACAGCTCCAGCGCCAGGCGGGCGACGTCGTCCTCGGCCACGGGTTCGGCCGCGTCCGAGCCGTCGCCGACGTCGAGGTCGGCCAGGAACACGACCAGGAAGTCGTTGCCGAGGCCGTGGTGCTTCGTGAGCCGGAGAGTCATGTGGTCGTGCGGTCGAACGCCTGGATCACGGACGGGACCACCTCGGACACCGGATCGGACTCGACATCGATCCAGCGTACGCGGGGATCACGTCGGAACCATCGCTCCTGGCGCACGGCGAAGCGCCGCGTCCGGGCGATGATCGTGTGGACCGACTCGTCGAGGGAGGCACGGCCCTCGAGGTGGTCGACGACCTCCTTGTAGCCGAGCGCCTGCGAGGCCGAGCGGGAGAGACCGGCCTCGGCGAGCGTGCGGACCTCGTCCACGAGACCGGTCTCGAGCATCCGTCGCACCCGCCGCTCGACCGACTCGGCCACGACGGGGCGAGGCCGACGGATCCCGATCTGCGCGACGGCCGACGGCGGGTAGGCGTCGAGACCCGGTCCGTGGCTCGAGAACGGCCGACCGGAGCCGAGGCAGACCTCGAGCGCGCGCACGACGCGCCGACGGTTGTCGGGTTCCATCCGCGAGGCGGCGAGCGGGTCGAGCGTGCGGAGTCGGTCGTGGAGCGCCCGGGTGTCGGGGTCGGCGTCGAGCTCGGCGCGCACGGTCGGGAACTCCCCGGGGAGGTCCAGGTCGTCGATCACGGCTCGGTGGTAGAGCCCGGTGCCGCCCACCAGCAGGGCCGCACCACCCCGGGCACCGATCTCGTCGACCGCCCGCGCGTGGGCATCCTGGAAGTCGCGGACCGTGAACTCGTCGCTCGCGTCCACCAGATCGAGCAGGTGGTGGGGGATCTCGGCACGCTCGGCGGCCGTCGCCTTGGCGGTGCCGATGTCCATCCCCCGGTACACCTGCATGCTGTCGACCGACACGAGCTCGACCCCGGGGAGGCGGCGGGCGACCTCGAGCGCGACCGCCGACTTGCCCGATGCCGTCGGCCCGACGATCGCCACGCGCACGAGCCGGCGACGACCGTCGACGACGCGCTCAGAGATGCTCGCCCTCCGCGATCCGCTGGTGGTGGTGGATGACCTCGGCGACCACGAAGCGCAGGAACTTCTCGGTGAACACCGGGTCGAGCCCCGACTCCTCGGCCAGTGCCCGCAGTCGAGCGATCTGCACCTCCTCACGACCGGGATCGGCCGCCGCCAGATCGGCCTGCTTCTTGTAGCGACCGACGGCTTTGGTGATCTTGAACCGCTCCGCGAGGAGGTGGACGAGGGCCGCGTCGATGTTGTCGATGCTCGACCGGAACTCGGCCAGGCGGTCGTCGTGCTGCTCCTCGCCCACGTCGTCGTCCCGCCTCAGAGCGCCGCCACCGGGATGCGGACCGTGTGGCGCGCATCGACCGACCGCTCGACGAACTCACCGAGCAGGTGGTGGGGTGCGGCTCGGGTCACCTCGACCATCGCGTAGCTCCCGGCGCGCAGCGGGACGGGGGCGTCGAAGTGGACCAGCTTGTTCTGGCGGGTGCGACCCGAGGTGATCGACGGGTCCTTCTTCGACGGACCCTCGACCAGGACCTCCTCCACCCGCCCGACCCGGGCCTGGTGGCGGAGCAGGGCGGAGCGCTCGACGACGGTGCGCAGCCGCTCGAAGCGATCGGCGACCACGCGGGGGTCGACGAAGTCGGCCTCCATCGCCGCCGCCTCGGTTCCGTCACGCGGGGAGAACACGAAGGTGTACGCGTAGTCGTACTCGGCGGCGGCCGAGACCTCGAGGGTGCGCTCGAAGTCGTCGTCGGTCTCCCCCGGGAACCCGACGATGATGTCGGTCGACACCGCCAGGTCGGGGATCGTGGAGCGGGCCTGCGCGAGGCGCTCGAGGTACCGCTCGGCGGTGTAGCCGCGGTGCATGAGGGCGAGCACCCGGTCGCTCCCCGACTGCAACGGGTAGTGGAGGTGCTCGCACACCGCCTCCGTCTCCGCCATCGCCGAGAAGGTCTCCGGGCGCATGTCCTTGGGGTGGGGGCTCGTGAACCGCACCCGCCGGATGCCCTCGACGTCGCCGACCGCGCTCAGCAGGTCGGCGAACAACGGGCGCGGCCGCGCCGAGGTGTCGCCGGCGCGCCGCGCGGCGATCTGGAGGTCGCGCCCGTAGCTGTTGACGTTCTGGCCGAGGAGGGTGACCTCGCTCACCCCGTCGGCGGCGAGGCGGCGGACCTCGTCGACCACGTCGTCGAACGGGCGGCTGATCTCCTCGCCGCGCACGGCCGGCACGATGCAGAAGGCGCAGCGGTTGTCGCAGCCGATCTGGATGGTCACCCAGCTCGCGTAGGACGTCTCGCGCCGCACGGGGAGCGCGGAGGGGAACATCGCCTGGTCCTCGACGACGGCGGCGTCGAGGATCTCGGTGATCGGCGCACCCGCCCCCGCCGCCTCGGCCAGCAGCTCGGCGGCCCGGTGGACGTTGTGGGTGCCCATCACGACGTCGACGTGGCCGGCACGGCGTGCCACCTCGTCGCGATCCTTCTGGGCGAGGCAGCCGGACACGACGATCTGTCGCCCGTCGCGCTGCGACTTCCACGTCTTGAGGTGGCCGAGGTTGCCGTAGAGCTTGTTGTCCGCGTTCTCGCGGATGCAGCACGTGTTCAGCACGACGACGTCGGCGTCGGCCTCCGAGCCCGCCGCGACGAGGCCGTCGGACTCGAGCAGCCCGGCGATCCGCTCCGAGTCGTGCTCGTTCATCTGGCACCCGTAGGTGCGCACGACGTAGCGACGGGGGTCGGACATGGGCGCGAGGCTATCCCCGCCACGGCGGCGGGACCGGGTGGCGCGGCGCCGGTATGGTGCCGACCGTGCTCGCCATCCTGGAACCCAACGACACCGTCACCCGGATCCTGTACTTCGTCCACATCCTGAGCGCGATCGCCGCGTTCGGGCCGCTCTTCCTCTACCCGCAGATGCACCGGGCGGGCGAGACCCAGGCCATGGCGGCGCTGCACACCAAGCTGGTCCTCCCCGCCCTCGTGGTGCTGTGGATCGCGGGGATGGGGATGGCCGGGACGCAGAAGATCTCGCTCGGCGGCACCTGGTTCGTGACGATCACGATCCTGCTGTGGATCGTCGCGGTCGCGGTGAGCTGGTTCATGGTCCGCCCGGCCACCGCCGACACGGGCGATCAGGCGCGCAAGATGCTCGCCGCCGGGATCGGCATCACGCACCTGATCCTCGTGGTGTCGCTCTACCTGATGGTGTTCAAGCCCGGCGGCTACGGCGCCGGCACCGGCGCCTGACCCCGCACCGCACCATCTCCCGACGCCGACGCGCCTCGCGCCCCTTCCCGCGACGGATCCGTCGCCGGCGACGGGCCTGGTCGCCGATCGGTGCGGGGCGCAGGGCATCGTGACCAGAGCACGGCCCTGGAGGTCAATCGAGGACGATCGGCTCCTCGTCGGCCTCGGTGAAGCCCTCGGCGCCGTCGGCGTTCTCGTCGACGACCTCGACCACGGCGTTGGGATCCTCCTTGAGGCCCGAGGCGATCAGCACCTTGTCGCTGATCTCCATCATGATCTCGGGGTTGGTCCGCAGGTACTCCTTGGCCTTCTCGCGACCCTGGCCGAGCTGCTCCCCCTCGTAGGTGAACCAGGCTCCCGACTTCTTCACGATCGCGAGGTCGACCGACAGGTCGATCAGCGACCCCTCGCGGCTGATCCCCTTGCCGTACATGATGTCGAACTCGGCCTGGCGGAACGGCGGGCTGACCTTGTTCTTCACGACCTTGACGCGGGTGCGGTTGCCGACCACGTCGGTGCCGTCCTTCAGGGACTCGATGCGACGGATGTCGAGGCGCACCGAGGAGTAGAACTTGAGCGCACGACCACCGGGGGTCGTCTCGGGCGAACCGAACATGACGCCGATCTTCTCGCGCAGCTGGTTGATGAAGATGCAGATCGTGTCGGTCTTGGAGAGGTTGCCGGTGAGCTTGCGCAACGCCTGGCTCATCAGCCGCGCCTGGAGGCCGACGTGGGTGTCGCCCATCTCGCCCTCGATCTCGGCCCGTGGCGTCAGCGCCGCCACCGAGTCGACCACGACGACGTCGATCGCACCCGAGCGGGTGAGCATGTCGCAGATCTCGAGCGCCTGCTCACCGGTGTCGGGCTGGGAGATGAGGAGCTGGTCGACGTCGACCCCGATGGCCGCGGCGTAGGCCGGGTCCATCGCGTGCTCGGCGTCGATGTAGGCGCACACCCCGCCGTTGCGCTGGGCCTCCGCGACGACGTGCATCGCCAGCGTGGACTTGCCCGAGGACTCGGGGCCGTAGATCTCGGTCACCCGGCCCCGCGGGAGCCCCCCGACGCCGAGGGCGAGATCGAGCGCCAGCGCCCCGGTCGGGATCACCTGGATCTTCATGTTGGTGCGCTCGCCCATCTTCATGATGGCACCCGTGCCGAACTGCTTGTCGATCTGCTGGAGCGCGATGTCGAGGGCCTTCGCCCGGTCGTCCTTGGCCATGTCGTTGCTCTCTTTCGGTTCGTTCCTGCGAGGGAGGGGAGTCGGTCACCATCTTGACGAGGGGGTACCTCGGAGTCGGCGGGGTGCGACCGATCGGTGGTGTCGGTGCGCTGTGAGCTGATCGGCGACGACGTCCGACGCCTCGATCGGGGCCCCGCTCCGAGCCCCGTTCCGAGCTCACGGATCGAGATCGCGGTTCGATTTCCCGGGCGAGAATCCCAACGTCGTGATTCGATCGTACCCGACGAACAACCGTTCGGGCAAGCACCGCCCGGACGAACGCCGTGGGCCGTCCCTCGACGCCCGCGGACCGGATCGCTCGTCGCCGATCAGTCGTCCCCGGCGCCTCCCTCGACCCGGCCGTCGTCGCCGTCATCGCCGTCATCGCCGTCGGCGGCGTCGAGGTGGTCGAGCGCGAAGTCGTCCGGCTCGACCGGGCGCATCATCAGGTCGACCGCCTGCCACATCGAGTACGACATCGGGTACAGCACGACGGGCAGCACCAGTCCCGCGGTGAGGAACCCGATCATCAACCCGGTGACCGGGACCTCGGGCCAGGTGATCGCGAGCGCGACCGCGAGCGCCAGGATCAGCGGGCCGAGCACGATCATCGCCGCCATCGCCGCCGCCCCGAGCTCGAAGCCCACGTCGCCGCGCCGCCACCGCAGACCGCACGTCCGGCATGCCTCGGCCTTGCCGAACCAGGAGGTGAAGAAGGCTCCCCGCCCTCCGCACCACGGGCACCGCCGCAGGGCGCCGCGCAGCAGCATCCGAGCGAGACCGGCGCGTCGCATGCTCGCAGCGTAGGGGTCACGTTTGGCAGACTCGGCGGGTGCGTCGCTCGGTGGGTGGTCTCCTGTTGCTGGTGGCGGGGGTGCTGCTGGCCGTCGCGACGGGTCTGCTGTGGATGGACCGCGTCGCGTTCACCCCCTCCCCCGACACCGGATCGACGTTCGCGATCGTCGGCGACGAGGACATCCGCCTGCAGATCGCCAACGTGGTGTCGGGGTCGGACGCCGCGACGATGAGCATCTCGCCCGCAGCGCTGCGCGACCGGATCGAGGGTCACCTCCAGGTCCGCGAGATGTCGAAGGAGATCCGCGGCTTCACCGCCGACGCCCACGCCCGGCTGATCGGCGACACCGACGAACCGGTGCTGATCGAGAGCGCGGAGCAGGTCCAGCTCGTGCGCAGCGAGCGCGTCGCCCTCCAGCCGCCGATCGCCCTGCCGGTCCAGCGCGTCACGTCGCTGGCCGTGGTCGCGACGGCGACGACCTGGATCTGGATGGTCGGTGCCGGCCTCGGCCTGGTGGCGCTCGTGCTCGGTCTGCTGCTGCGCCCCGAGCGCGGCGAGTCCTCGTTCGCGTTCGCGATCGGGTGCGCCGCGATCGGGCTGTCGATCGTGACGTTCGGGTACGCGGTCCCGGCGTTCGTCGTCCCGGCGCTGTCGGGCGACGTGTGGGTCGCCGCCATCCCCCGCCTGGCGACCTACCGCCGGGCGACCACGACGATCGCCGGGGTGGTGCTCGTGGTGATCGGTGCGGTGGCGTTCCTCGCCACGACCAGGGCCCGCCAGCGACGAGCTCGCTCGACGCCGCTGTCGGTCGGCCGGTTCCGCGAGCAGCAGCGCTGGAGCGGCTGAGCGCGGCGCCGGGGCCGGTGGTGCTTCCCCTGGGACTCGAACCCAGAACCAATGGATTAAGAGTCCACTGCTCTGCCAATTGAGCTAGAGAAGCAAGGCGGAGCGGGAGGGTACCTCTCGCACCGCGGGTTCACGCATCGCTGCGCAGGGTGGCCAAGGGGACTTGAACCCCCAACCGCCAGGATCACAACCTGGTGCTCTACCTGTTGAGCTATGACCACCATGGGGCGCCCGGGTATGAGGGGCGCGTCGGCGTCAGTCTGCCAGGCGTCGGTCGGAACCGCACAGCCCGTCGAGGATCGACCCGTCCGGCGCGACCCCTCAGATGCTCACCGGCCGGCGCTCGTCGAACAGCGGGGTGATCCCCTCGCGCTCCACGTCGGCGCGCATGTCGGCGTCGTCGGGCGCGGAGAGGTCACCGGTCGCGGCGTCGACGATCATCTCGAGCTTGCGCGCGTCGCTCGTCGTGTTGAGGAACAACCGCTCGTCGCCGAGGACGTAGCGGACGGCGCGGCCGATCGGCTCGGGGTCGTCGAGCGGTTCGTACCAGCTGAAGCGGGGGCCCTCGTCGTCGCTCCACCGGCCACGGGCGATCGACTTGATCGTCTGGATCGCGACGCCGCGGTCGGTGCACGCCTCGACCAGCGCCTCCACGTCCGCTCGGTAGGTGGGGTTCTCCATGAGCACGAAGTTCACCGGGAACAGCACCGAGGCGAAGTCGAAGCGCTCCAGGCTGCGCAGGTGCTGGCCCGGGACCGGCAGCCCGTGGCCGGTGACCCCGATGTGGGAGACCACCCCCTCGTCACGGGCCCGGGCCAGACCCTCGACGGCTCCGCCGGGGGCGAAGGCCGTCTCCCACTCGTCGGGGTCGACCAGGTTGTGCAGCTGGATCAGGTCGACGCGATCGACGTCCATCCGCTCGAGCGACCGCTCCAGCTCGGCCCGTGCGGCGTCGCCGCCGCGCTCGCCCGTCTTGGTGGCGAGGAAGACCTCGTCGCGGTGGTCGGCGAGCCACGGCCGCAGGCGGTCCTCGGACTCGCCGTACGAAGCGGCCGTGTCGATGTGGTTGATCCCCCACCGCACCACGTCGGCCAGGGTCGCGTCGGCACGCTCGGGGCTCATGGCGCCGAGCGCGGCGGCGCCGAACAGGAGCCGGGTCGATCGGTGACCCGTCGATCCGAAGGGGGCGGTCGGGATCCGGGTGCTCATGGACCGACGGTACCCGGAGCCCGCCGTCGCAGGTCGCCTGGACCGGTGCGAGACTGATCCGGTGCCGTCGATCGACCCCGCCGACGTCGAGAGCTTCTCGCGCCACGGTGCCCACGTCCTGCGCGGGGTGCTCGACGACGAGTGGCTCGCCGTCCTCGCCGACGGGGTCGAGCGCAACCGCACGCACCCGAGCGGGTGGGCCCACTGGTACACCCGTGCCGACCGTGCGGTGGGGTTCTGGACCGACTACGTGACGTGGCCCGAGGTGGAGCCGCACCGTCGGGTGGCCTTCGAGGGCCCCCTCGCCTCGGTCGCGCGCACGCTGATGCGATCCGAGCGGGTCCGCTTCTTCCACGAGCACGTGCTGGTCAAGGAGCCGGGTGCGCTCGAGCGGACGCCCTGGCACCACGACCAGCCGTACTACTGCATCGACGGAGACCAGAACGTGAGCCTGTGGGTCGCGCTCGATCCGGTCCCCGCCGCGAGCGGGATGCGCTTCGTCGCGGGATCGCACCGCTGGGACCGTTGGTTCGTGCCGCGCCGCTTCCTCGACCACGACCCCTACTCCCCCGCCGTCACCGGCGGCGGGCACGACTTCGAGATCGTCCCCGACATCGACGCCGAGATCGCGTCGGGCGAGCACCGGGTGCTGAGCTTCGACGTCGAGCCGGGTGACGTGGTCGCGTTCCACTACCGGACGCTGCACGACGCCCCGGGCAACGACCTCGACCACCGTCGCCGTGCGGTCAGCTTCCGCTGGCTCGGCGACGACGCGACGTTCGCGACGCGCCCGTGGGAGGTGTCGCCGCCGTACGCGGCCGACGGCCTCGAGGTCGGCGGGCCGCTCGGCGACGACCCCCGCTTCCCGGTCGTCGACGTCGATCACCCCGTCGATCACCGCATCGGCGGGAGCGACCGCGCGTGACCTCAGCGGGCCTGCGGGTCGCCGGGCTCCGCAAGCGCTACGGCGACGTCGTGGCCGTCGACGGCTGCGACCTCCACGTCGAGCCGGGCGGGCTCGTCGGCTTCCTCGGGCCGAACGGGGCGGGCAAGTCCACCACGATGCGGGCGGTGATGGGCCTCGTCTCGACCGACGGCGGCGAGATCACCTGGAACGGCGCAGCGATCGACGGTGCCGTGCGACGACGCTTCGGGTACATGCCCCAGGAGCGCGGGCTCTACGACCGGATGCGCGTCCACGAGCAGGTGGCGTACTTCGGCCGCCTCGGGGGGCTCGACGGACGGCGGGCGCAGGCACGCTCCGACGCCCTCCTCGCGCGCGTCGGGCTCTCCCATCGCCACGACAGCGAGCTGCAGGAGCTCTCGGTCGGGAACCAGCAGCGGGTGCAGCTGGCCGTCGCGCTCGTCCACGAACCCGAGCTGCTCGTCCTCGACGAGCCGTTCGCCGGGCTCGACCCGTTCGCGATCGACGCGCTGCGCGAGATCATCACCGAGCAGACCGAGCGGGGGGTCGCGGTGCTCCTCTCGAGTCACCAGCTCGACCTCGTGCAGGAGATGTGCCGCGAGGTCGTCATCGTCGACGAGGGCCGGGTGGTCGAGTCGGGGCCGGCGAGCGAGATCCGGACGCGCTCGAGCTGGCGTGAGCTCGAGATCTCCTGGGGAGACGAATCGGTCGACGTCGGCACCTGGAGCCCGCCGGGAGCGCGGCTCGTCGCGCGCGGACCGGGCCGGTGCGTCTTCCGCCTCCCCGCCGAGGCCGACCCCACCGCGCTGATGGGTTCGGCCGCCGCGCTCGGCGCGGTGGTCTCGTTCCGGTTCGAACCGCCGTCGCTCGACGTCGTGTTCACCGAAGCGGTGTCGCGGGGCCGTGCGGATCGCGCGGACCGCGTCGACGACTCGCAGCGGGTGCGGGCGCACGACCGGGAGGTCGCGACGTGACCCGGGCGGAGGGGACCGTCCGTCGTCGATCGGCCGTGAACGAGGTGGCGCGGCGCGAGGTGGTCACCCGCGTCCGCTCGACGGCGTTCCGGGTCACCACCGTCGTCCTCGTGCTCGTCTCGGTCGCGGCGGTCGTCGGTGCCGCCCTCTTCGGCGACGGCGACGACGACGAGACGAGGACCTACGAGGTGGCAGCGGGTGCGGAGCTCGGGCCGGCGCTCCGGGCGGGCACGCCCGACGGCATCGAGGTGGACGTGGTCGAGCTCGGCGAGGCGGCCGCACGGGAGGCGGTGTCGAACGGTGAGGTCGACCTCGCCGTGCTCGCCGGCGGGACCCTGGTGTGGGAGCGCGAGGCCGACCCCGAGCTCGGCTCGATCGTCGTCGGCGCCCTCACCCGCGCCGAGCTCGACGCCCGCGCCGTCGACCTCGGGATCTCGCCGGACGACGCCGCCGAGCTGGTCGCCCCGGTCCGCACGACGGAGGAGATCGTCGATCCCGCGAGCGACAGCGCCCCCGCACGCACCGCCGTCGCGCTGATCGCCATGCTGGTGATGTTCTTCGCGATCCAGGCGTACGGCTCGCAGGTCGCGATGGTCGTCGTGGAGGAGAAGTCCAACCGGATCGTCGAGATCCTCCTGTCGCTCGTCTCCCCGCGCAGCCTCCTCGTCGGCAAGATCGCGGGGATCGGCGTCCTCGCCCTCTGCCACGTCGTGATCATCGTGCTCGGCCTGCTCGGGGCGCTCGCCGTGTCGGACTTCGCCGACGTCCCGGTCTCCGCCTACACGTCGCTCCCGCTGGTCGTGGTCGTCTTCGTCCTCGGGTTCACGCTGTACGGGACGATGTTCGCGCTCGTCGGATCGCTGATCTCGCGCCAGGAGGACGGCCAGCAGGCGATGCTCCCGGTCTTCCTGCCGATCTTCATCGGGTACGTGCTGGCGTTCCAGGCGGTCGGATCGCCCGACTCCACCCTCGCCACGGTGGTGTCGATCGTCCCGCTCACGTCGCCGTTCGCCCTCCCGATCACGGTCGCCCAGGGGACGGCCTCGCTCGGCGTGGTGATCGTCGCGCTCGCGCTCCTCGTCGCGTCGGCCGTCGCCGTTCTGGCGCTCGCCGCTCGCGTGTACGAGTTCACGCTGCTGCGGACCGGCAGCCGGATCCCGCTCGGCGAAGCGCTCCGGCTGGCCCGCGGCGATCGGTCCTCCTCGCGGCGGTGACGTGCATCGACGCCTCGGGCGTGAGGTCCTCGCCTCGGCGCGGTGACGTCCTCGCGTCGCCGCGGTGACGTCCGCGTCTCGCCGACGTGAGCGCCCCGGCGACGTCATGTCCTAGCCTCGGCGGCGTGAGCGTCGACGCAGAGCTGATCAACAAGGTGACCTGGAAGATCCCGAACGCCTTGGCGCTCGTCGGGTCGGCCCACGACGGACGCCGCAACGCGATGACCACGAGCTGGATCACGCAGCTCTCGATGGAGCCGGTGCTGATCGGCGTCGGCGTCGACGACGACGCCGTGACCCACGAGCTGATCTCGGGTGCCGGAGCGTTCTCGGTCAACCTGTGGGACGCCGAGGACACCCGGGTCTTCGTCAAGTTCTCCAAGCCCGCCGACGACGACGGGGACTCGCTCAACGGCCGCCCGGTGTCGAGCGCGACCACCGGCGCGCCGATCTTCGACGGAGCGCTGGCGTGGGTGGACTGCGAGGTCCGCCACACCCTCGCGCTCGGGACGCACACCCTGTTCGTCGGCGAGATCGTCGACGCCGGGGTGAACGACGACGAGGCGCGTGCGGCCGCGATGTCCGACACCCGGATGAAGTACGGCGGCGTCAAGCGGCACTGACGCCGCTCGACCTCACAGGCGCGAACCGTCGCACACCGCCGCCCGGCACCCCTGCCGCGGCCACGACCGCGCCGAGAGACGGGCGAGGGAGGTTCCCGACGACGGGGTCCGCATCGTCAGGCGCCCGAGGGCCCTCTCGAACGGAGGAGCCGTCGGTGTCGGAGCGGGGGCGGCGGTCGTCGGCGACGGCGAGGTCGGCGCCGGTGGCGTGGTCGGCGTGGGTGACGTCGTCGGCGTCGGAGACGTGGACGGGGTCGGAGACGTCGGGGCGCCGCTCGGCGGCGGAGGCGTCGGCGCGCCGGGCCCCGGGCCGCCCGACGGCGCGCTGGTGGGAGTGCTGGTGGGTGCGGTCGGCGGCGCCGTCGTGGGGGTCGCCGGCCCGCCACCGGATCCGCCCGGGACGGGTGGCGCGGCGGGCGCCGTCGTCGCCGGCCCGTTCGGGGTCGAGGGACCCGACGGGGAGTCGTCGACGTAGGTGAACGCCGCCGGGAGCCGCAGCTCGTGGGGCCGGTCGGTGGAGAAGCGGATGACGACGTCGCGCACCCCCGCCGAGTCGACCGCCGGGGCCTCCACGACGATCTCGTCCGCGCCCGGCCGTGCCTGGGCGGCCGCCGTGCGCTGGTCGCCGAACCACACGTACACCGGGACCGACGTCGGGAACCGCCCGTCGATCACGACACGCGTCGAGCCGGAGGTGCCTCCGACGGCGGGGCTGATCGAACCCGCCCGGTACCGACCGCCACGGGCGCCAGCGCCGGTGGGGTCGGACGGCGCCGTCGTCGGCGTGGCCGGGGCCGTCGTCGGCACCGGGGAGGTCGACGGGACCGGGGCCACGGTGGTCGTCGGGGCGATGACCGGGGTCGTCGCCGGTGTCGAGCCGGCGCCGGACGGAGCCGTCGTCACCGGCACGCTCGGGCCACCGGTCGGCGGCGTCGAGCGGCGCACCGTCGTCGGTGTCGGGCTCGCGGTCGTCGGCCCGCTCGTCGGCCGACCCGATCCACCGGGCGCGGTCGGGACGGGGCCGCTCACCGGCACCGTCGGGGCCGTCGGGCCCGATCCGGACGAGGGCGCCGTGGTGGGCGTCGGCGAGCTCGGCGGCACCGGGCTCGGCGCGGTGGACGGCGTCACGTCCGGCGTGCTCGTCGGGGTCGAGGGCGGGTTCGCCGCGGGCGGGTTCGCCGTCGACGTCGGCGTCGGTCCGTCCGCGCCCGACGGGTCCCGGGTCGTCGGCGTCGTCGCTCCGCCTCCGCTCGCGGGCGGGGGCGCGTCGGTCGACGAGACGTAGGTGACGTACGGATCGGACATCCGGTCGCCGTCCGCGTCGACCAGCTCGAGGACGAAGGCGTACTCCGCGGCCGGAAGGGACATCGACGCGGACAGCACGAGACCGTCGGCGACGAGGAGGTCGCGGTCGCGCACCGGGAGAACGGGGAAGCGCCCGGATCGGTCCGACGTCACGACCCCCAGGCCCCCGACGGCGTCGGAGACGTCGAGCTCCAGGCCGTCGACGGCGCCGACGAGGCCGTCCGCGCGCGCGGCGACCGAAACCCGCACCCCGGCGGCCGTCGTCTCCGTGGGCGCTGCGATCGTCCACGCCAGGTCGGACACGACGTCGGCGACGAGGCGGTCGGCGCCGGCGAGCGTGACGTCGAGCTCGTCCGCGCCGAGCGGCGGCTCCCAGCCCACCGCGGCGGCGAGGTCCAGGCGGCGACCCCACCCGAGATCGGCCGAGGTCGACCGCAATCGTGCGATCACGTCGCGCGGCGCCGTCGCGAGACCCGACGCGATGACCGCGGCCGCTCCGGCCGCGGCGTACGGAGCCGCCATGGAGGTGCCGAAGCGGAACCCCTCCACGTCGCCCGGCAGCGTCGAGAGCACGGCCCACCCCGGCGCGTGCAGGCCGACGTGGGAGCCGCGGTTGGAGAACGACGCACGCGCGTCGCTGTTCGTCGAGGCGCCGACGGTCAGCACGTTGTCGTAGGACGTGGAGAAGCCGGCCGGCCAGCCGGGCCCGGTCGAGTCGAGGTCCGCCCCGTCGTTGCCGGCCGCGACCACGACCAGGACCCCGCGGTCGCGAGCGTGTCGGATGGCGAGCTCGGTCGTCGAGTTCGAGCCGATCCGCGAGCCCGGTGCCGTGCCGAGCGAGACGTTCACCACCCGGGCGCCGTTGTCGACGGCGTAGCGGATCGCCGCCGCGACGCCCGACATCGGGATCGCGCCGTCGTCGCGGGCGACCTTCAGCGGCATCAGCGTCGCGTCGGGGACGGCGCCGACGACCCCGACGCCGTCGGCCGCGGCGGCGATGATCCCCGCGACGTGGGTCCCGTGCTCGCCGTCGCTGCTCGGCGGCGTGCTCGGGTCCGCGTCGCCGTTGCCGAAGTCCCATCCCCGGCAGTCGTCCACGTAGCCGTTGCGGTCGTCGTCGATCCGGTTCGTGCAGTCCTCACCGGGGTTGGTCCACCCGTTCGCGGCGAGGTCGCGGTGGCCGAGGTCCTGACCCGAGTCGATCACCGCGACCACGACGCCGCTCCCCGTCGTGACCTCCCACGCCTCGTGGGCGTCGATGTCGGCGTCCGCGGTCCCCGACCACCCCGCGGCCTGCGACCCCGCTCCGGTGTTCGCGAGCGCCCACTGCTCGGCCTCGCGGGGGTCGGCGGAGAGGGAGGCGAGGAGATCCCGCTCGACGCCGACCACCCCGTCGAGATCCGCGATCTCGGATTCGACGGCGTCGCTGCCCGCATCGGCATCGACCGACACCGTGACGATCCCCGGACCGACGACCTCGACCGCCACGACCCCCGGCAGGGCGGCGATCCGCTCGGCGATCGCCGCGTCGATCCCCTCGTCGCCCACCTGGACCCCGATCCCGTCCGAGGGGTCGGCGACCGCCGGTGCCGAGGTGTCCTCGTCCAGCTCGGCGTGCACCTCGTCGGGGTCGACGGGCGTCGCGGTCGCCGCCGCTCCGCCGTCGATCGCTCGCAGGGTGGTGAGGGTCCGCAGGTAGCGGGTCCCCGCGGGGCCCACCTCGCCGAGGACGTCGACGGCGATGAAGCTGCCGGGCCCGGCCTCGGCGACCGCCGCGATCTCGGCCGCCCCGCGCGGCGCCACCGGGGTCAGGCCCGGGGGCGGCGCGTCGAGCGCGAGCGTCGGCGCGGCACCGGTCGCCGAGCCGACCGCCGGCGTGGCCCCGACGGTCGCCACGACCAGGTGGACGTCGTCGTCACCCCACCCGACCGCGTCGGCGGCCGTCGGGTACTCGACCCGCGCGGCGCCGGAGGCGTCGTCGGCGATGGTCGACGCGGAGCACGCCCCGAGCGCGATCGACCCCGCCGCGACCAGCGACGCCGCCCGGGGCGTCCGCCTGCGCCGCAGCCCCTCGGTCGCGGGTGCGTCGGTGATGTCTCGCATTCGGTCCGGTCCTGTCCGCTCGATCGTGCGGGTGACCGTGCGCGCGCGGCGCACCCCCGACCGCCATCTGGACGGACACTTGACGGAACCGGTCCCGGTGCACCCGGTCCGACGCGCCGCGGGGCGGAGATCGCGATCGGCGCGACGGATCGCCCGGAGGCCGCCGACCGGCCGGGGCCCATCGGCCCCGGCGATAACCTGCGCGCACCATGGCGCACGAATTCATCTACCAGGCCCACAAGCTCAAGCGCGTGCACCCGCCGGACAAGACGGTGCTGGAGAACATCTCGCTGTCCTTCTACCCGGGAGCCAAGATCGGCGTCCTGGGGGCCAACGGCGCCGGCAAGTCGTCGCTGCTGAAGATCATGGCGGGCCTCGACGACGGGTACTCCGGCGAGGCCCGACTCACCGCCGGTCACACGGTCGGGTACCTGTCCCAGGAACCGCAGCTCGATCCCGACAAGGACGTCAAGGGCAACGTGATGGACGGCGTCGCCGCCGTGCAGTCGATCATCGACGAGTACAACGAGGTGATGGCCAGCTGGGCCGACCCCGACGCCGACTACGACAAGATCGGCAAGCGCCAGGCCACGCTCGAGGACCAGATCTCGGCGACCGACGCCTGGTCGCTCGAGCGCAACGTCGACATCGCGATGGACGCCCTGCGCTGCCCGCCCGACGACGCCGACGTGTCGGTGCTGTCCGGCGGCGAGCGACGCCGCGTCGCTCTCTGCCGCCTGCTGCTGTCTCGCCCCGACCTGCTGCTGCTCGACGAGCCGACCAACCACCTCGACGCCGAGTCGGTCGACTGGCTGGAGCGGTTCCTCGCCGACTACGCCGGCACCGTCGTCGCGGTCACCCACGATCGCTACTTCCTCGACAACGTGGCGAAGTGGATCCTCGAGCTCGAGCGCGGCCGCGGCCTCCCGTTCGAGGGCAACTACACCTCGTGGCTGGAGCAGAAGCAGGAGCGACTCGAGCGCGAGGAGCGCAGCAACGACGCCCGCAAGCGCACGCTCGCACGCGAGCTCGAGTGGGTCCGAATGGGGACCAAGGCACGCCAGGCCAAGGGCAAGGCGCGCCTCAACGCGTACGAGAAGCTGCACGCCGAGGCCAAGGCCGCCGAGCTGCAGGACTCCACGCTGCAGATCACGATCCCGGCCGGCCGTCGCCTCGGCGACAACGTGATCGAGGTCGAGGGCCTGTCGAAGGGCTTCGACGACAAGCTGCTGATCGACGACCTGTCGTTCTCGCTGCCGCCGGCGGGCATCGTCGGCATCATCGGCCCCAACGGCGCCGGCAAGACGACGCTGTTCAAGATGCTCGCGGGTCGCGAGGAGCCCGACTCCGGGTCGATCCGCATCGGTGACACCGTCGACCTGTCCTACGTCGACCAGGACCGTGACGACCTCGACCCCGACGCCACCGTCTACGACGAGATCACCGGTGGCGGCGAGGTGCTCGACGTCGGGGGTCGCGAGATCCACGGGCGCACCTACGTGTCGAGCTTCAACTTCAAGGGGACCGACCACGGCAAGCGGGTCGGCGACCTCTCCGGCGGGGAGCGCAACCGCGTCCACCTCGCGAAGCTGCTGAAGTCCGGCGGCAACGTGCTCCTGCTCGACGAGCCGACCAACGACCTCGACGTCGACACCCTGCGCGCCCTCGAGGCCGGCCTCGAGTCGTTCCCCGGGTGCGCCGTGGTGATCTCGCACGACCGGTGGTTCCTCGACCGCATCGCGACCCACGTCCTCGCGTTCGAGGGGAACAGCCAGGTGCGCTGGTTCGAGGGCAACTTCAGCGAGTACGAGCAGCGCCGCAAGGCGGAGCTCGGAGCCGGCGCGGACACCCCGCACCGGATCAAGTACAAGAAGCTCGCCTGACGGCGCGCGCCGCCGCGCCAGAGACCGGTGTCGGCGGCGTGCGGCGCGTCGGACGTGAGCTCGGTCGAGCCGGGATCGACGACCGGCGGGGTCAGCGACCCGACCGCGCCGCCCGATCAGGACACCAGGCGCAGGACCGGATCGGGTGCCGGCGCGCTCGTCGACGCACCGCAGACGCGGGTGCGCACGCCCCGGACGAGATCGAGACCGCCGAGGCCCGGCAGGCGGTGGATCCGGCGGTCCACCCGGTCGGCGATCGCCTCGCCGTCGGGGCCGGCGAAGAGGTGCCCGATCAGGTGCTCCGTCTCGGCGGCGGGCATGACGTTCGCACCGACGGGTGACCACTTCGCCCGCAGCGCCGCCCGGGTGACGAGCCGCGCCCCGGCCGAGCGGGACAGCCGCTCCTCGGCCTGCGACGCGTAGAAGTCGATGTGGCGGCCCTCCTGGCGCGCGATCCGGCGCAGCAGGGGCGCGAGCACCTCGTGGCGCGAGGTCTCGGCCAGGCGCAGGTAGCCGGCCTGCGTCGTCCACTCGTTGATCGCCCCCCAGGTCATCGCGATCGTCACGACGTGGTCGGTGACGCTCGACGCCGCCATGAACCCGAGGGTGCGCAGGCGGTCGCGCCCGACGCGCGAGCGCATCGCCGCGACCCGTGGCCGGCCGGCGGGCTCGGCGTGGCGGGCCAGGACCTTGGCGATCGCCTCGCCGTGCCAGAACTCCTCGTACACCCACATCGCCAGGAAGGACGTGACGGTCGGATCGTCGTGGGCCGAGGTGACCAGCAGGTCGCGCAGGTAGCACGTGGTGTGGTGCTCGACGTCGTGCATGTAGCGCAGGCACCGCAGCGATCCCTCGTCGAGCGGATCGTCGAGGAACGCGTCGTAGTCGATGTCGTCGTCGTCGAGGGCCTCCACCGCCGTCAGGTAGCGATCGATGTCGAACCTCATCGTGCGCGGGGTGCGGTCGGGACCGGACGACCGGTCGAATCCAGGACGATCGGGGTCTGCACTCTCGGGTCGTGCGCCGTCGAGAAGTCGTCCTGGGCGGCGAGCCGGGCGATCAGCTGGTCCTCGGGCATCGGACGGGCGAAGTGGTAGCCCTGGAGGAGGTCGTACCCGAACACCGTCATCAGGTCGGCGAGCTCGGAGTCCTCGACGCCCTCGGCGACGACGGTCAGACCGAGGCGGTGGCCGAGCTCGCACACCGATCGCACGATCGCCTCGCTCGCCGACGACGTGGTCGCGCCGCACACGAACTCCTGGTCGACCTTGAGCTCGTCGAGGGGGAGCTGCGGGAGGATCGCGAGCGAGGTGCAGCCGGTGCCGAAGTCGTCGATCGACACCTTCACCCCACGCGCCCGCAGCGGGGCGAGGCGCTCGACCGCCTCGGGCACGTCGAACGCCACCGACTCGGTCACCTCGAGCATCAGCACGTCCGAGGGGAGGTCGCGGACGTCGATCTCGTCGATCACCCGTTCGGCGAACTCGAGCGACCGCAGCGAGAGCGGCGACACGTTGACCGACACCGTGATGTCGTGGCCGAGCCGTCGCCAGCGCACCTGCGCGTCGAGCGCCTCCCCGAGCACCCACTCGGTCAGTCGGTCGACGAGGCCCGTCCGCTCGGCCAGGGGGATGAACCGCCCGGGCGGGACCGCGCCGTGGGTCGGGCTCGACCAGCGCAGCAGCGCCTCGGCGGCGACGATCCGACCGTCCGGCGCCCGCACCTGGGGTTGGTACGCGATCCACAGCTCACCACGGTCCGAGGCGGTCCGCAGGTCGGCGAGGATCTCGAGGTCGGCGGCGCTGAACGCCGTCTCCTCGCCGCTCCAGCGTGCGCACGAGCGCCCCTGGTCGCGCGCCTCGCGGGCGGCGAGCGCCGACTGGCGCAGCAGCTCGCCGGCGCCGTGCTCGGCGCGGGGGTCCGTCGTGGTCACCCCGACGTGCGCGATCAGCGCCACCTCGATCTGGCCGACCATGTAGCGCCCGCTGCCGATGGCGGTCTCGATGTGGCGGACCGTGCGCGCCACCACGGACTCGATCGCCTCGCGGAGGGGTCCGGTGCCCGAGGTCGCGTCGCCGTCGCGCCCGAGCGCTCCGCACGCGGGCGGCTCGACGTCGACGACCACGACGATGTCGTCCCCGCTGCGCCCGATGCCCGTCGACGCCGGGAGCACCTGACCGAGGTCCTCCACCGCACGACGGACCAGTTCGGAGCCCGCGTTGTGCCCGAGCGCGTCGCGCACCTCGTTCACCCCGCTGAGGTGGATCGTGGCGATCACCTGGTCGACACCGCTCTCGCGCGAGACGATCCGACGCTCGATCCCCCGCGCGTTCGACAGGCCGGTGTCGGCGTCGAGCAGGCCGGCCATGCGCGACGTCCGCGCCGACAGGGCGGTCATCGACGACAGCACGACGGCGAACACCAGGACCGAGGCCCCGTCGCCCGTGCCGGTGCCGTGGCTCGTCCAGCCGAGGGTCGCGAGCATGACCGCACACCCCACGAGCTGGGAGAGCAGCAGCGCCCGTGGGCGCGAGAACAGCCCGACGTACACCGACAGGATCGCCAGCAGGGGGGCGTGCAGCAGGACCCGGTCGGTGCTCGACGACGCGGCGACGGCGATCGCGATCGCTACGAGCGTGGCAGCCGCCATCGCGGTGCCCTGTCGCTGCGCGAGGGCGCGCATCGACGCCAACGACCCGACGGCGCCGGCCGCGGACGCGGCGAGGACGAGCCCGATCACGGTCGGCACCACCCCGGCGAGCGCACCGAGCAGCCAGGTCGCCGAGGCGGCGATCGCGACGACCCGTGCGATCGACAGCGGGCTCAGCAGCTCGAGCGGGGCCCCGAGGGCGATCCACGAGCGCACCTTGGGGAACATGCGGTTGGCGACCTGGTCGGTCGCAAGCCGTTCGCTCGTCACCCTCACCTCGGCGCCCGAAGCGGTGGTCGACCACCCGCTCCATCCGCTCGGCGCGCGCCCGCTCGTGCCCACGGCTCCACTATCGGGCCGGCGACCCCCCGTCTTGAGCGGTCCCTGAGGTTCCGAACCACTCAGAGATCGCGAGAGCGGCCTCGGTCCACGACCGCGACCCCGGTCGCAGGCCGTCGCGGTGGCCCTCGTCGGCGATCTCCACGAGGCGAGCGTCGTCGCCGGCGCCGACCGCGGCCTCCACGAAGCGCCGCGACTGCGTCGGCGACACCGTCTCGTCGAGCGAGCCGTGGACGCACACCACCGGGGTGCCGAGCGGGAGCCGGTGCAGCGGCGAGGTGAGCTCGAGGCGACGATCGGGGGGCGCGTCGGCGATCAGGCGCACCACGGCCTCGTCCCCCCTCGTCCACCCCGGGGCGAGGTCGCACACCCCTCCCAACGACACGACGCCGATCGGCTCGACCGGGCGAGACCGGTCGCGGTCACCCGGGCGTCCCGCATCGCGGTCGTCCGCGTCGCCTTCGCCGCGGTCGGCGCGCCTCGTCGGATCGCCACCCGCGGCCCACAGCGCCAGGTGGCCGCCGGCGGAGTGACCGACGAGCACGATCCTCGACGCGTCGACCACGTCGACGCGCCCGCCCACCGCCGCGATCGCGTCGCGGACGTCGTGGAAGGTCTGCGGCCAGCCCCCGGGCCCCGGGTCCCGGCCGAGGAGACCGAGCGAACGGTGCACCCACGCACCCCGCCCCCGCCCGCCCGGTCCGAGCAGGCGGTAGCGGATCGTCGCGGACGCCCACCCCCGCGCCCGGACGTCCCGCCCGAGCAGCACCGTGCTCCACGAACCCCACGGCCACCTCCAGAACCCGCCGTGCACGACCACCACCGTCGGGTGCGGCCCCCGGCCCGAGGGCGCTCGGAGCGAGACCACCTGTCGCAGGTGGTCGCCGTAGCGGACCGTGATCGCTCGTCCCATCGTGCTCCTCGCTCGCAGCGAGTCTGCCAGAGACGGCGACCTGCTGGCATGATGTCGGCCATGTCCCCCGTCGAGACCGATGCCGAGCTCGCGACTCGGCTGTCGGTCGACGCGGGACGGATCCTCGTCGGGCTGCGCGAGGAGCTCTTCGCCCGGGGGGCGTCGCAGTGGGACGTCAAGGACGCCGGGGACGCCGCCGCCCAGGAGTTCCTGGCTCGCGAGCTCCACGCCCACCGCCCCGACGACGCGGTGCTGTCGGAGGAGGAGGGGTCGACCGATCAGCGGCGCTTCGACTCCGGTCGGGTGTGGATCATCGACCCGCTCGACGGCACCCGGGAGTTCAGCGAACCGGGGCGCAGCGACTGGGCGGTCCACGTCGCGCTGTGGACCCACGACCGCTTCGGAGCGGCGGCGGTCAGCCTCCCGGCGATGCGCGCCGTGTTCGCCACCGAGCCGGCGCCGTCGATCCCGCCGATCGAGCGCGACCGGCCGATCGTGGTCACCTCGCGCAGCCGCGCGCCCTACTCGGCCGTCCTCGTCGCCGAGGGGCTCGGTGCCGACGCCGTGCGCCTCGGCTCCGCGGGGGCCAAGGCGATGGCCGTGGTCATGGGCAGCGCGGACATCTACGTCCACGACGGCGGCATGTACCAGTGGGACTCCGCCGCGCCGGCCGCGGTCGCGATGGCGGCCGGGTTCCACGCGTCGCGCCTCGACGGCACGCCGCTCGTGTACAACGAGCGCGACCCGTGGCTGCCGGACTTCATCGTGTGCCGGCCCGAGCTCGCCGACCCCGTGCTGCGCTCGCTCTGGGGCTGAGGTCCTCGTCGTGGTGGACGAGCTGCGCGCGACCCGCTCGGAGGTGAGCGACCGGGTGGCGACGGTGTGGCTGTCGCGCCCGCACCGGGCGAACGCGTGGACCGGGCGGATGCACGCCGAGTACCGCTCGATCATGGCCGACCTCGAGCACCGCGACGACGTCCGGGTGGTCCTGGTGACCGGCGACGGGCCGACCTTCTGCGTCGGCGGCGACAGCGAGGCGCTGCGGGGCCACGTCGAGCGTGGATCCTACGACACCGGGCTGCCGCCGCAGCACGCCACCCCCGGCGGCGGCGACCGCCTCGACGCCGACTTCGCCTGGCAGCTGGGGTACCGCCACCCGATCGTCGCCGCGATCAACGGCGCCTGCGCCGGGATCGGGCTCTCGCTCGCCCTGTTCTGCGACCTGCGCTTCGTCAGCGCGACGGCCAAGCTGACCACCGCCGCCCCGAAGCTCGGGCTCCCCGCCGAGTACGGCGCGACCTGGACCCTCCCGCGCCTGGTCGGCACGACGCGCGCCGCCGACCTGCTGCTGTCGGGCCGGGTGTTCACCGGCGCGGAGACCGCCGACTGGGGCCTGTGGAACGCCGTGCTCGGCGACGGGCCCTCGACCGTCGCGGCGGCACGCGACTGGTGCGACGAGCTGGTCGCGCGCACCGGCCCGGAGGCGGTCGCCACCACCAAGCGCCAGCTCGTGGCCGACCTGCTCCGCCACGACCCCGCATCCAGCGTCGCCGACTCGTTGCGCCTGATGGGCGAGGCGATGGCCGGCGAGGAGTACGCCGAGGGCATCGCCGCGTTCACCGACGGGCGGCTCCCCCGCTTCTGAGGTCGCCGGGCCCGGCGCCGCCGTCGGCGCCCGACCGTGCGGCGTCGAGCTCGGCGGCGATCTGCGCGTTGATCTCGTCGGTGTGCTCGCCGAGTCGTGGCACGGGGCCGGGGCGCATCGTGCGATCGTCGAAGTCGACCGGGGTGGCGACGGCCCGGAACGGCTCCTCGCCGGCGCGGGGTCATCTCGACGAAGCCCGGCTGGGCCTGGGGGTCGTCGATGACCTGCTCGATCGACTGGATCGGGGACCACCACACGTCGTGGGCGTCGAATCGCTCGCGCCACCGCTCCATCGGCTCGGCGGCGAACGTCGCCTCGAGCTCGGCGACGAGCGCCGGGCCGTGGTGCATCCGGTCGCGGCTCGTCGCGAAGCGCTCGTCCGCGGCGAGGTCGTCGCGCCCGGTCGCCGCGACCACCTTCGGCCAGTGCCGATCGCCCTCGAGGCAGATCAGCCAGAAGCCCGCTCCGTCGGAGGCGAGGTAGCTGTTGACGAGCGGGGTGGGGCTCTCGTCGCGACCCACGGTCGGGGTTCGGCGGTCGAAGCGGAGCTGGATGCCGATGTCCCACCCGATCGAGTACATCCCCGTCCGCAGCAGGCTCGTCGTCGCGAACCCGCCGATCCCGGTCCGGCCGCGCTCGACGAGCTTGGCCATCACACCGGCGGCCAGGGTCATCCCGGTCTGGTGGTCGCCCATCCCCGAGCGCGGGCTCGGCGGCAGCGCGCCGGGCGGGACCAGTGTGTGGGCGAGGCCCGACCGGGCCCAGTAGGCACCGACGTCGTACCCGGCGCGATCGCGCTCGTCGCCTTCGTGGCCGTAGCCGGTGACCAGCCCGTACACGAGGTGCGGGTGGCGATCGCGCACCGTCGGGTGGTCGAGGCCGAGACGCTCGAGGGCACCGACGCGCATGTTGGTGACCATCACGTCGGCGGACGCGAGCAGCGAGTGGAACCGCTCGAGCTCGTCGGGGTCGCGCAGATCCATCACGATCGACCGCTTGCCGCGGTTGTCGATCTCGAAGGGTGGGACGGGGATGTCGGACCGCACGCCGATGGAGCTGAACACCGCCCGCTGGGGATCGCCGGCGGCGGACTCGACCTTGATCACGTCCGCTCCCCAGTCGGCCATGATCCCGGCAGCCGACGGGCCGGCGACCCACACCGCCAGCTCGACGACGCGGATGCCGTCGAGCGGGCCCGGTGCTGCGTCGGTGTCGCTCACAGGAGCGCCAGGTTGCCAGAGGCGACGGCGGGCGGCCGAGTCGTGGCGACCTCGCCGGGTGGCGATCGGCGCGCGGCCGGGGGCGGCGACGTGTCAGCCGAGTGCGGCGACGACGTCGTCGGGCGCCTGCACCAGCTCGATCAGCACGCCCTCGCCCGAGCGGGGAGCGTCGTCGCTGCCGCGCGGGTGCACGAAGCAGACGTCGTGGCCCGACGCGCCCCGTCGGATCCCGCCGGGGGTGAAGCGCATCCCGCGCTCGCTCAGCCAGTCGACGGCGGCCGGCAGGTCGTCGATCCACAACCCGATGTGGTTGAGGGCGGGGACGTGGACCTTCGGGGCGCGATCGGGGTCGATCGGCTGCATCAGGTCGATCTCGACGGCGTGGGGGCCGCTGCCGATCCTCAGCACGTCCTCGTCGACGTTCTCCGACTCGGCCCGGTAGTCGCCGACCTTGTCGACGCCGAGCAGCCCGGACCACAGCGACGTCAGCGGGTCCTTGTCGAGCGCGCCGATCGCCACCTGCTGGATCCCGAGCACGCGGAAGGGACGCTCGTCGTCGGTGTTCTCGCTCATCGCGGCCACCGTAGCCAGCGAGGCGGCTCGACCCCAGGGCGGGAGCGCCCGCGCGACCCGTGGCGCTCGAGGAGGTCGGCGAACCGGCCCGGTGCTCCTCGGAGTCGGCGGCGCGTCGCGTCCCGGATCGTGGTCCACGCGAGGGGGCTCACCGGATCGGGGAGGGCCTCGCCGGCGTCGGCCCGGGTGCAGGAGGGGTGACGCCGCGACGGCGTGCTGCCGACGATCCAGCGGACGGCGTCCATCCGCGCGACGTCACGGTCGAGCGGTGCCGATCAGCGGTCGAGCGACGTCGGCGCCCGCGCCGGGATCGGGCGCAGCGCGCAGGTGCGCTTGCGGACGAGAGCGCCCAGCATGGTCGTCAGCGTCACGAGCTCCACCGAGGTCAGGATGATCACGGACATGGTCGTGCATCGACCCGTGTGGCGGGCGTCTTGATTCACGTTCTGATCAGGAATCCGACGCCGATCTCGACATCATGGAGCCATGACCCCCACCAGCGGTGCCGACGGCGCGACGGCCACCTCGAACCCGTCGGAGGCGTCACCGGACCCGGTGGGCTCCGATCTCGACTGGGCGTCGTTCACCCAGGTCGGCCCGTGGACGATCCACCGCTCCGACGCACGCTGGCTCGACCTCGCCCGGGTCCTGCGGCGACGCGCGGTGGCCGAGGTCCCCGAGCTCGTGGCCGAGCGGCGCTCGCCCCCCGGTCTGCGCGTGCTCACCGTCGTCGGCCGGCTCGGCCGGGCGCTGCTGCCGTGGATGGCCCGCAAGCGCCTCGGGCGCCTACCGGATCCGGCGGCGAGCCGAGCGGACATCTCGCGGCGGCTGCGCCTCGCCGCCGAGGCGCTCGGCCCGACCTACATCAAGCTCGGCCAGATCATCTCCTCGGGCGAGGGGCTGTTCCCCGCCGAGCTGGTCGACGAGTTCAAGCGCTGCCGCGACCAGGTGCCACCGGAGCCGTTCGAGGTCGTCCGGCTGACGGTCGAGCAGGACCTCGGCGCGCGCCTCGACGACGTGTTCGAGTCCTTCGACGAGACGGCGCTCGCGGCCGCCTCGATCGCCCAGGTGCACGCGGCGCGGCTGCGCACCGGCGAGGAGGTCGTCGTCAAGGTGCAGCGACCCCAGGTCGCCTCCCTCGTGCGCAAGGACCTGAAGGTGATGTCGTGGCTCGCGCCGTCGCTCGTCGGGCGGATCCCGGTGGCCGCGCTCGCGAACCCGCCGGCGCTGGTCGAGCTGTTCGCGGAGACGATCGTCGAGGAGCTCGACTTCCGCGTCGAGGCGGCGAACATGCTGGACATCGCGGGGATGCTCCACGACCTCGGCCAGGATCGCTACGTCACCCCCCGACCCCACCCGACGATGGTGACCCGACGGGTGCTGGTGATGGAGCGCGTCCACGGGTTCAACTTCGACGACGTCGCGGGGATGCGCGACGCCGGGATCGACACCGAGGACGTCGTGCGGACCGCGATGATCGCGTTCATGGAGGGGGCGATCGTCGAGGGGATCTTCCACGGCGACCTCCACGGGGGGAACCTGCTCGTGCTCGACGACGGCCGCACCGCGCTGCTCGACTACGGCATCGTCGGCCGTCTCGACAGCGGCCGGCGCAACGCGTTCCTGCGCCTGATGCTCGGGGCCACCACGAACGATCCCCGGACCCAGGTCGAGGCCCTGCGCGACCTCGGAGCTCTGCCGGTCGACACCGACGTCGACGCCGTCATCCACGACCTCCGCCTCGACCAGGAGGTCATCGACCCGACGTCGCTGACCGGCGAGGAGATGGTCGCCGAGGTGCAGCGCGTCGTCAAGGCGATGCTCGGCTACGGGGCGAAGCTGCCCAAGGAGCTGATGCTGTACGTGAAGAACCTGGTGTTCCTCGACGGGGCCATCTCGCGCCTGGCCCCCGAGCTCGACCTGCTCGGCGAGGTGTCGAACATCTCGATGCTGTTCGCCCAGAAGCACGGCGAGCGCCTCGGGCGGGAGCTCGGCGTCGACCCGAACGCCGTCGAGTTCGACCTCGACGGCGTCAAGGCGTCGATGGGCCTCGAGTCGTCGGTCAACCGGATCACGTACCGCGAGCTGCAGGAGCGCCGCGCCCTCATCCAGCGACGCATGGCCGACCACGTCGAAGGTCGCGACTGACGCGAGCTGCCCGCATCGCAGATGGGGTTCTGCCCCCCGTGCGATGTCCGGTCCGGTGGCGGCGGGGTGGTCGGTAGCGTCGGACCGCGTGCGCCTCGTCATCGCCCGCTGCTCGGTCGACTACGCCGGGCGCCTCGACGCCCACCTCCCCGAGGCGAACCGGTTGATCATGGTCAAGGCGGACGGTTGCGTGGCGATCCACGCCGACGGCGGCGCGTACAAGCCGCTCAACTGGATGAACGCGCCGAACACCCTCGTCGAGCACGCCGAGGGGGCCGACGTCGAGGGGGTCGTGGCGCGCTGGGTCGTCACCAGCCCGAAGGACGAGACCCTGACCATCACGTTGCACGAGGTGCTCAGCGACGTCTCCGTCGAGCTCGGTGACGACCCGGGGCTGCAGAAGGACGGGGTGGAGGCGCACCTCCAGGAGCTGCTCGCCGCCAGCCCCGGCTCCATCGAGGCGGGCCTGCGGCTCGTCCGACGCGAGTACCCGACCGCGATCGGTCCCGTCGACCTGGTCTGCCGTGACGGCGACGACCGGGTGGTCGCGGTGGAGGTCAAGCGGCGCGGCGAGATCGACGGCGTGGAGCAGCTGGCCCGCTACGTCGAGCGCCTGGAGATGGACTCCTCGCTGGGCGACGTGCGCGGGGTGTACGTCGCGCAGTCGATCAAGCCGCAGGCGAAGGTGCTCGCCGAGGCGCGCGGGTTCACGTGGGTCGAGGTGGACTACGACGCGCTCCGCGGCCTGCGCTCCGCCGACCTCACCCTGTTCTGACGCGCCCTTCGACGCGCCCGGCGACCGGGTTCGGCGCTCGGAGCCCGGCTCCCGGTGCCCGGGTTCGGCGCTCGGAGCCCGGCTCCCGGTGCCCGGTGTCAGCACTCGCGGCCCGGGTAGGCCGGGCGGACGGTGACCGCGTAGGTGACGCCACCCTGGCGGAAGCGGGTGAGCGCATCGGCGTCGGCCAGGATCGGACCCAGGGACTCGGCGCTCACCTCGGTGCAGCCCGACGCGGTCGCGAGGTCGACACCGGACGATCCGGGCCAGTCGAGCACCGTCGGTTCGGGCTGCGAGGGGTCCGCCTCGGGAGCCGGCTCGGCGACGATCTGGTACGCCGGGGGCTCCCACGCCGAGGGCTCACCCAGCTCGCCCGCGCCGATCAGGGATCCGGGATCCGCGACGAGCGAGTCGAGGAAGTCGGCCAGCGCCCGACGGCGATCGGTCGACTCGCCGCCGTCGAGGCCCGGTCCCCCGCCGATGCCGAGCGCGTACGCCTCGTGCGTCCAGGTGCCCTCGTCGGTGGAGATCGCGAGCGTCGCGGTGGAGGCGTCGGCGATCAGGTCGTCGCGCTCGTACTCGACGTCGGCGAGCAGCCCGGCGTCGGCGGCCGAGCTCACGATCGCGTCGATGCCGGCGGGGTCGATCGGACGGACCAGGTGCTGCGGCACCGCCGGTGGCGGGAACTCCTGGGTCGTGACCGCCGTGGTGATGAACTGCCCGCCGGCGGTGATCAGCACCAGCGGCGGGTCCTGGAAGGCGTACTCACGGGTGGTGAACCCGCCCGATTCGGTGTAGCTCAGCACCAGGTCGCCGGGGGCGTCGGACGCCGGGACCGCGGTGCCGGTCGGGCTGTCCGTCGTCGGCGGCGTCGAGAGCTCGGCGGGCGGGTCCGTCGCCGGGGGGAGCGTCTCGTCGGGTGCGGCGGCCGGGGCCGCGGCGTCGTCGATCGCATCGGAGCCGCACGCGGCGACGACCCCCAGTGCCGGGGTCGCGGTGAGCAGGGTGAGGAACGTTCGTCGGTCCATGTTCGTTGGACGACGGTAGCGACCCGTTCGGTTCCCGAACTACGGTCCCCGACATGAGTCGACACGTCCAGGGAATCGTCGCGACCGCCGAGGGCGAGCCCGTCTCGCTGGAGACGATCGTCATCCCCGACCCCGGCCCGAACGACGTGGTGGTCTCGATCGCGGCGTGCGGGGTGTGCCACACCGACCTGCACTACCGGGAGGGCGGGATCAACGACGACTTCCCGTTCCTCCTCGGGCACGAGGCGGCGGGCACGGTCGAGGAGATCGGCGATCGGGTCACCCACGTCGAGGTCGGCGACTACGTGGTGCTCAACTGGCGTGCGGTGTGCGGTGAGTGCCGGGCGTGCAAGCGCGGCCAGCCGCACTACTGCTTCGACACCCGCAACGCGCAGGGGACGATGACCCTCGAGGACGGGACCGAGCTCTCGCCCGCGCTCGGCATCGGAGCCTTCTGCGAGAAGACGCTGGTCCACGAGGGCCAGTGCACGAAGGTCGACCCCGACGCCCCGGCCACCGCGGCCGGGCTGCTCGGGTGCGGTGTCATGGCCGGCCTGGGTGCCGCGATCAACACCGGCGAGGTCACCCACGGCGAATCCGTCGCCGTGTTCGGCTGCGGTGGGGTCGGCGACGCCGCGATCGCCGGGGCGAAGCTGGCCGGTGCGTCGACGATCATCGCGGTCGACATCGACGACACCAAGCTGGAGTGGGCGAAGGGGTTCGGCGCCACCCACACCTGCAACTCGTCGAACGACGACCCGGTCGAGTTCATCCGCTCGGTCACCGACGGCAACGGCGCCGACGTGTGCATCGAGGCGATCGGCCACCCCGAGGTCTACAAGCAGGCGTTCGACGCCCGCGACCTCGCCGGCCGCGTCGTCCTCGTCGGCGTGCCGAACCCCGAGATGACGATCGAGCTCCCGTTCATCGACGTCTTCGGCAAGGGCGGGTCGCTGAAGTCGTCGTGGTACGGCGACTGCCTCCCCGAGCGCGACTTCCCGATGCTGATCGACCTCTACCTCCAGGGCCGACTGGACCTCGACGGCTTCGTCACCGAGACGATCGGGCTCGGCGACGTCGAGGAGGCGTTCCACAAGATGGAGCGCGGTGAGGTGCTGCGCAGCGTCGTCGTGCTCGACGACGCCGCGACCGACGGGAGCGCGTCGTGAGCATCGAGCTGGTCACCACCGACGGGCTGTTCAAGCTCGACGGGGGGGAGTGGGAGGTCACCAACAACATCTGGATCGTCGGGGACGACTCCGAGGTCGTGGTGTTCGACGCCGCCCACGATCACCAGCCGATCGTCGACGCGATCGGCGGTCGGAGGGTGCGCCAGATCGTGCTGACCCACGGCCACAACGACCACATCAACGCAGCCGTCGCGCTGCGCGACGCGGTCGACGCCCCGATCCTGCTCCACCCCGACGACCGGATGCTGTGGGACGAGGTGCATCGCGGCGAGTCGCCGGACCGCGACATCGAACCGGGCACGACCCTGCGTGCCGGCGGCCACGAGTTCTCGGTCCTCCACACCCCCGGGCACTCCCCCGGCTGCTGCTGCTTCCACGACGTCGAGACCGGGGTGCTGATGAGCGGCGACACCCTGTTCTGCGGCGGACCCGGGGCCACCGGGCGCACGTACTCCGACGAGCCGACGATCATCGCCTCGATCCGTGACCTGCTGCTCCCCCTCCCCGAGGACACCGTCGTCCACACCGGCCACGGCGACACCACGACCGTCGGAGCCGAGCGCGAGGGCGTGCTCGATCGGGCCGCCGAGCTCGGCGTCTGACGGGACTCGTCCGATCCGTCGTACGCTGGGTCGATGCCGGCGCGGGTGATCACGGGACACGTCCAGCACTACGACTGGGGCGACGGGGAGTTCATCCCCCGCCTGCTCGGTGTCGCGGCTCGCGGCCAGACGTGGGCGGAGCTGTGGCTGGGCACCCACCCGAGCGGGCCGAGCCTGCTCGAGGACGGCTCCGAGCTCGTCGAGCTCACCGGGGAGCTGCCGTACCTGCTCAAGGTGCTCGCCGCCGGCCGGCCGCTGTCGCTCCAGGCCCACCCGTCGCGCGAGCAGGCCGAGGCCGGGCACGACCGAGGCGACTTCGACGACCCGAACGCCAAGCCGGAGCTGCTCGTCGCGCTCACCCGCTTCGAGGCGCTGTGCGGCTTCGCTCCCGTGGGGCCGTCGGTCGAGCACCTCCGCGCGCTCGGGCTCGACGAGGTCGCCGACGTCCTCGACGGCGACGGGACCGACGCGGCGATGCGTGCGATCTACGCGCACGACGTCGACGTGGCGGGCGCGACCGCCACGCTGGAGGGCGCCGACGATCCGCACGCCCGCTGGGCGAGGCGCCTCGCCGAGACCTACGGGTCCGACGACCCGAGCGTGCTCGTCACGATGCTGCTCAACCACGTGGTGCTCGAGCCGGGCCAGGCGCTCCACCTGACGGCGGGCAACCTCCACGCCTACCTCGGAGGGGCCGGGCTCGAGCTGATGGGCGCCAGCGACAACGTCGTGCGCGGAGGCCTCACCTCCAAGGAGGTCGACGTCGAGCTGCTCCTCGAGGTGGTCGATCCGACCCCGCTCGACGAGCCGACGATCGAGCCGACCGACGGCCGCTACGCGCTCCCGGAGGCGGGGGTGGCGCTCGTGCGCCTGGAGCCGGGCGACGACCACAGGGCGGTCGGTCACGAGATGGCCGTCACCGTCGACGGCACGACCCTGCACCTCTCGCCGGGCACCCCGATCCACCCGGAGCACACGACCTACGTCGTCACCCCGCTCTGACAGCGGATGCGCCCGGCGGCGTGACCCGGCGCCGTCACCCGGGTTCAGCGCTTGCGGATCTCGACGATCCTCTCCCCCGCGTCGTTGACGTCGTCGCCCTGCTCGGCGAGCAACCGGGCGCGGTCCTTGTCGGCCTCGCGCCGCGCCTTGTCGAGATCGGCGCGCTCGAGGGCGGCGTCGATCCCGTGCTCGGCGATGAACTCGGCCCACTCCACGAGACGGTCGACCATCTCGTCCTCGGGGACGACGGCGACGTTCTGCCCCTTGATGAACAGGTGGCCGCGCTTGTTGCCGGCGGCGATCCCGATGTCGGCGTCGCGGGCCTCGCCGGGTCCGTTGACGACGCAGCCCATCACGGCCACCTGGATCGGCAGCTCGCGCTCGCCGAACGCCTCCATCGCGTCGTTCGCGACCTTGATCACGTCGACCTCGGCGCGCCCGCACGACGGGCACGCGATGAGGTCGACGTTCTTGCGCTCGCGCAGCCCGAGCGACTCGAGCAGCTGGCGGCCCGCCCGGGCCTCCTCGACGGGGTCGGCGGTGAGCGAGTAGCGGATCGTGTCGCCGATCCCCTCCATCAGCAGGGTCGCGATCCCCGCCGTCGCCTTGATCAGCCCGGCGGGAGGTGGCCCGGCCTCGGTGACACCGAGGTGCAGCGGGTGGTCGGTCACCTCGCTGAGCGCCCGGTACGACTCGACCATCAGCGGGACCGACGACGCCTTCACCGAGATCTTGATCAGGTCGAAGCCGACCTCGTCGAAGTAGCGCATCTCGGTCTCGGCCGACTCGACCATCGCCTCGGGGGTGGCCGAGCCGTACTTCTCGTAGAGCTTCGGGTCGAGCGAGCCGGCGTTCACGCCGATGCGGATCGGCAGGTTCCGGTCCTTCGCCTCCCGGGCGACGGTCTTGATGTGATCGGGCTTGCGGATGTTGCCCGGGTTGAGCCGCAACCCGTCGACCCCGGCCTCCATCGCGGCCATCGCCATCTTGTACTGGTGGTGGATGTCGGCGATGATCGGTACCGGCGAGCGCGGGACGATCCGTGCGAGCCCCTCGGCGGCCTCGATCTCGTTGCACGTGCAGCGCACGATGTCGGCGCCGGCCGCGGCGAGGGCGTAGATCTGCTGCAGCGTCCCCTCGACGTCGGCGGTCTTGGTGATCGTCATCGACTGCACGGTCACCGGCGCATCGCCGCCCACCGCGACGTCGCCGACGGTGATCTGCCTGGTCGCTCTCCGAGCCGCTGACGCCGTGACTTCCATGGACCCAGTCAACCAGCCGCCGCTCGTCGGCGCAGCCCGGCGTCGGGAGAACGCGCGCGGCGGGACCGGCGCCTACAGCGGTCGCGAGATGTCGAGGTACAGACCGGCGAACATGAACGCGAAGAGCAGGACGACGACCCCCATCGCCAGCGGCATCAACCGCTCGACGTCGGCGAAGTAGCGCTGGCGCCCGCCGCGCATCGCCTCGCGCACCCGCTCGTAGACCGCCACCGCCGCGTGGCCGCCGTCGAGGGGGAGCAGCGGGAACATGTTGAACACCCCGACGAACACGTTGAGCACGGCGAGCAGCCACAGCACCCCGAAGAAGCCCTCGGACTCGCCGACGTCGTCGGAGAGCCCCGTCACGCCGACCAGGGTCACCGGCCGCGTCGTGGGGTCGTCGTTCGATCCGTCCAGGTGGGTGAGGATGTTGATCGGGTTCAGCGCCTTGAGCACGCCCTTGGTCGACTCCCACGCCGTGGGCACCACGTCGACGATCGCGTTGCCGGCAGCGGCGGGGACGCCGTGCTCGACGTAGGTCACCGGGTTGAACGACGACACCCCGAGGTAGGTGGTGCCGAACAGCTCGTCGCTCTCGGGGACGTCGGTGCGCGCCGCCAGCCCGACCGGGATCGTGAGCTCGCGACCGTCGCGCACCACGCCGACGTCGACGACGTCGCCGGGCTCGTAGGAGCGCACCGCGTCACCCAGCTCGAGCGGGTCGGCGACGGCGGCCCCGCCGACGGCCACGATCCGGTCCCCGTCGCGCACCCCGGCCTGCTCGGCCGGGAGACCCGGGATCGCCTCGCCGACGACCACCTCGGGGACGATCGTGCGCTCGCCCTGGCCCACGTAGACCACGAACAGCAGCACGACGGCGATGATCATGTGCATGATCGAGCCGGCGGAGATGACCAGCAGGCGGCGCGGGAAGCTCTTCTGGCGGTAGGTGCGGTCCTCGTCACCGGGCTCGACGTCGGCGTCCATCCGGTTCATCCCGATGATCCGCACGAACGCTCCCAGCGGGAGGGCGCGCACGCCGTACTCGGTCTCGCCGCGTCGGAAGCTCCACAGCCGCGGGCCGAAGAAGAGGAAGAACTGCGTCGCCTTCATCCCGGTCCACTTGGCGGTCAGGAAGTGGCCGAGCTCGTGGAAGAACACCGAGATCACGACCCCCACGACGAACATGAACCACCACAGGTTGATCGTCGCGAGCCACACGAACAGGGCGATGATCGCCGCCATCGCGAGAGCGCCGCGCCATCCGCCGGCGAGCTCGTCCTCGGCGTTCTCGCGCACCGATCCGCCGGCGACGATCTCGCTGCGGAACCTGTCGGCGCGCGTCATGGGCTCCGGCGGGGGGAGCTGGCGGTTCAGTTGATCGGTCATCTGGTCTCGACGATCTCTTCGGCGACTCGCCGGGCGACGTGATCGGCTTCGATCACGTCGGCGACGGACGTGGGAACGGAACCATCATGGCGCTCCAGCACCCCGTTGCACACGTCGGCGATGGCGTTCCACGCAAGGTTTCCGGAGAGGAAGGATCCCACCGCCACCTCGTTGGCGGCGCTGAGCCACGCGGGTGCCGTGCCCCCGAGCCGACCGGCCTCGTAGGCCAGGTCGAGGCAGCGGAACGTCGAGCGGTCGGGGGGCTCGAAGTCGAGGCGCGACAGCGTCGTCCAGTCGATCGATCCGAACGGGGTCGCGATCCGATCGGGGTAGCCGAGGGCGTACCCGATCGGGAGGTGCATGGTGGGCATCGAGAGCTGGGCGATCGTCGAGCCGTCGCGGAACTCGACCATCGAGTGCACCACCGACTGGGGGTGGACGACCACGTCGATCGAGTCGTACGGGGTCCCGTACAGCTCGTGGGCCTCGATCACCTCGAGGCCCTTGTTCATCAAGGTGCTCGAGTCGACCGTGATCTTCGGCCCCATCGCCCACGTCGGGTGCGCGAGGGCCGACTCGACGGTCACCTCGGCGAGCTCGTCCGCGTCGCGCCCGCGGAACGGTCCGCCGCTCGCCGTCAGCAGCAGCCGGGCCACCTCGCGCCCCGGGGCGGACGACGAGCGCAGGCACTGGTGCAGGGCGCAGTGCTCGCTGTCGACCGGGATCAGCTCGGCGCCGGGGACGTCGCGCAACGGCTGCACCACGGGGCCGGCCGCGATCAGGCTCTCCTTGTTCGCGAGCGCCAGCCGACGTCCGGCTCGGAGGGTCTCGACGGTGACCCCCAGGCCGGCGAACCCCACCACGCCGTTGACCACCACGTCGGCCACCTCGACGACCTCGGTCGCGTCGGCGACGATCTCGACCCCCCGCCCCGACGTGCGGTCGGCGAGCTCGCGGCGCGCGTCGGGGTCGGCGACGGCCACCAGCTCCGGCGAGAACTCGACGACCTGGTCGACGACGAGGTCGATCGACGACCCCGCGGCCAGCGCGACCACCGAGTACGACCCCGGTACGCGCTCGTTCTCCGCACGGACGACGTCGAGCGTCTGGGTCCCGATGGAGCCCGTCGACCCGGCGACGGCGACGCGCGTCGTCACGGTCGGCGCACGGCGACGGGCGCGCGGCCGGCGGCGATCAGACCCGGGCGGTCCACGGCTCGAGGACCACGAACAGGTAGTAGACCCCCGGCAGGGCGACGAGGACGCCGTCGAAGCGATCGAGCACACCGCCGTGCCCGGCGATCACGGTCCCGAAGTCCTTGATCCCGAGGTTCCGCTTGAACATCGACTCGATCAGGTCCCCGAGCGGCGCGAGCAGCGAGATCACGATCCCGAGCATCAGCAGGTGGCCCATGTTGCTCCAGGTGTCGCTCCAGTCCTGGAGGCCGATGATGACCATCACGATCAGCGTGAGCACCGTGCCGCCGAGGAACCCCTCGACCGACTTCGCGGGGCTGATCCAGCTGCGCAGCGGGGTGCGGCCGAACGCCGAGCCGACGAAGTAGGCGCCGACGTCGTTCGCGACGACGCCGATCGCGAGCAGCACCATCGTGTCGGTGCCCCACGGACGTCCGTCGGGACCGCCCCCGTTGGAGAAGTCGAGGATCAGGCCGGCGTAGGAACCGAGCAGCCCGATCCACACGATCCCGAGGGTGGTGATCGCCATGTTCGGCATCGGCCCCGCCTCGATGGAGGGGGCCGCGATGAAGCCGAGCGCACCGACGAGGAAGGCGAAGGCGATCGTGATCACCATGCCCTCGGGGCCGACCCAGTAGGCCGCGAGCGTCGAGGCCGCGATCGCGATCACGCCGGGGGCGACGGCGGGTCGGTAGCCCTTCTCCGTGACCTTGCCGAAGTACTCGACGCCCGAGATCGCGAGCACCGCGACGACGAACAGCAGCGAGCCGAGCGGGCCGACGAAGATCGTCAGGGCGAGGAAGGCGGCCGCGAGGGCGAGCCCGCTGGCCACCGCGACGGGGAGGTCGCGCCCGTCGGAGTCGGTCGGGTTCAGCGAGCTCGACGGCGGCCGCTGCGGCGTCGATCCGCGTCGCGCCGGATCCGGGCGACGGGGCATCCCCGACGGGTCGGTGCCGATCGTGATCCGCGGCGGGTCGCGCGGCACGTCGGACCCGACGACCTCGGTCGAGGTGGTGACGGCGTCGCTCCCGGACGGATCGGCGCCGAGCGGATCGAGGGCGGACCCTCCGGAGGGATCGTCCTCCCAGCGCAGCTCGCCGGTCGGGTCGGCGGGGGCGTCGGGACCCCCGACGCGAGGCGTCCGTCCGGACGAGCCGGTCGGGCTGGACGAGGCGAACGCCGGTGACGGCTCCTCGGGGGCGTCGACGTCGGTGGTGCCCAGCGAGCCGGTCGGGGCGTCCACGCTGTCGCCCTCCTTCCACACGGGGGACTCCGAGGTGAACGTCGACCACACGTCGAGGTCGTCGCCGTCGTCGGTGTCGGTGGACGCGGACTCGATGCGCGGCACCTCCCCCGTCGGAGGCTCCGTCCAGTGGGGCAGCGGCCCGGTCGAGTCGTCGGAGAGGTCGAGGCCGGCGTTCTCCCCGGTCGGGGTCCGGGTCGGCTCCGAGTCGTCGCCGAACAGCGGACCGCCGAACTCCTCGGAGTCGAAGTCGTCCATCTGCGCCTCGAAGCGCCCGGGACGGCGCGAACCGGTCGACGGATCCCCGCCGTCCTCGTTGCGCCAGATGTCGTCCGTCATGTGTCTCCCCCTCGTGTGCGAGCCGCGCTCAGACCTCGAGCAGCTCCTGCTCCTTGCGACCGAGCGCGGTGTCGATCTGCTCGACGTGGTCGCTGGTCACCCGATCGAGCTCCTTCTCGGCCCGCTCGAGCTCGTCTTCGGAGACCTCGCCGTCCTTCTCCTCGGCCTCCATCGCCTTGCGTGCGTCGCGGCGCACGTTGCGCAGGGTGATCCGCCCGTCCTCGGCCATGTTGCGCGCCACCTTGACGTACTCGCGGCGGCGCTCCTCGGTGAGCTGCGGCAGCGACAGGCGGATCGCGATCCCGTCGTTGTTCGGGTTCACCCCCAGGTCGCTCTCGCGGATCGCCTTCTCGACGGCGTCGAGCGAGTTGCGGTCGTGGGGCTTGATGAGCAGCTGGCGGGCCTCGGGGACCGAGATCGAGGCCAGCTGCTGGAGCGGGACCTGCGCGCCGTAGTACTCGATCGTGATGCGCTCGACGAGGGACGGGGTGGCGCGCCCGGTGCGCACGGTCGCGAACTGCGACCGGGTGTGCTCCACCGCCTTCTCCATCTTCTCCATCGCCTCGAGCATGGTGTCGTCGATCACCGTCCGGAGGCTAGCCGTCGCGACGCGCCGGGCCTGGGACGGCTCCGGCTGCCACCGTGGCGATCAGTCGCGCACGAGGGTCCCCTCGTGCCCTCCCTGGACGATGCTGCGCAGCGACCCCTCCTTGGACATGTCGAAGACCACGATCGGGATGCCGTTCTCCCGGCAGAACGCGATGGCCGTGGTGTCCATGACCTTCAGGTCCTTGGTCATCACGTCCATGTAGCTGATCTCCTCGAACTTCGTCGCGGCCCGGTCCGTGCGGGGATCGGCGCTGTAGATGCCGTCGACCCCCGAGTGGGTGCCCTTGATCAGCACCTCGGCGTCGATCTCGGCGGCGCGCAGCGCGGCGGCGGTGTCGGTGGTGAAGAACGGGTTGCCGGTCCCGGCGGCGAAGATGACGACGCGGCCCTTCTCGAGGTGGCGCACGGCGCGGCGACGGATGTACGCCTCGGCGATGCGCGGCATCTCGATCGCGGACTGCACGCGGGTCTCCTGGCCCTCGCGCTCGAGCGCGTCCTGCAGGGCCAGCGCGTTCATCACGGTCGCGAGCATCCCGATGTGGTCGGACTGGGTGGCGTCCATCCCGCGCAGCGAACCCTCGCGGCCACGCCAGAAGTTGCCGCCGCCGACCACGACCGCGACGTCGACGTCGAGGTTCTGGCGCAGGTCGATGATCTCGCGGGCCGTCGCCTCGATCGTGTCACCGTCGAGCCCCGTCCCGCCCTCCCCGGCGAGCGCCTCACCCGACGGCTTGAAGACGATCCGCCGGAAGCTGGGGCGTGGCGTGTCGGTCATGGTCTCTCCCTGGGTGGTGCGGGGTTCGCCGTCCCTGCCCGGACGTGCGACGGCCCCGCCGACGCTACCTGCGTGGACGGGGCCGTTCACCGGGACTCCGACGGCGCTCGTGCGGCGCGCCGGCGGGGGTTCAGCCGATCTCGACCTGGGCGAAGCTCACGACCGTCGCGTCGCCGATGAACTGCGCGACGGTCTGCTTGTCGTCCTTCGCGTACGGCTGGTCGAGCAGCGCGATGTCCTTGAAGAAGCCCTGGATGCGACCGTCGACGATCTTGCCGATCGCCTGCTCGGGCTTGCCCTCGTTGCGGGTGATCGTCTCGAGCGTCTCGCGCTCGGCGCCGACGACCTCGGCCGGGACGTCGTCGCGGCTCAGGTAGGTCGGCCGAGCGAACGCGATGTGCACCGCGAGGTCGTGGGCGAGCTCGGGGGAGCCGTCGGCGACCTCGACGAGGACGGCGTTGACCCCACGCCCGCCCTGGACGTGCTGGTACTTCCCGAGGTGGTTGCCCTCGGCGGCCTCGATGCGCTCGACCCCGCCGAGACCGATGTTCTCCTTCAGGGTGACCTTCAGCTCCTCGAGCTGCTCGGCGCGCTCGGCGACGGCGTCGGTCCCCTTCCGCGCGACGAGCTGGGCCAGCGCCTCGGCCTCGTCCTTGAACTGGTCGGACCCGGCGACGAAGTCGGTCTCGCTCTTCAGCTCGACGATCGCTCCGACCGTGCCGTCGACGACGAGGGCGACGACGCCCTGCGACGCCTCGCGGTCCTCGCGCTTCGCGCTCGCCGCAAGGCCCTTCTCGCGCAACCACTTCTTCGACGACTCCATGTCGCCGTCGTTGGCCTCGAGGGCCTTCTTGCAGTCCATCATCCCGGCGCCGGAGGAGTCGCGCAGGGCCTTGACGTCGCGTGCGGTGAATGCCATCGGGATCAGCTCTCCGTCGTGGTGTCGGGGGTCGAGTCGGGCATGTCGGGCGAGCTGCTCGACGTCGCCGAGTCGGCCTCGGGGTTCGTCGCCGGGTTCGCGCCGTGATCGGCGCCGGCGGGGACGGGCGGGGTGTCGGCCGGGGTCTCGCTCAGCGGAGCCTCCGGAGCCGGCTCGTCGCTCCCGGCCGGTCCGGTCGTCTCGCCGGCGACCGAGCTCGGGGTTCGTGCGGCGTCGGAGGCGGCCGCCGACTGGTCCTTGGCGGCGTTCAGACGGGCGTCGCGGTCGGCCTGGGCCTGGGCGGCCGCGTCACGGGCGGCGCGCTGGGAGGCCTCGAACGCGGCCGTCTCCTCGAGCGTCTTCTCGGCGACGGGCTCGGGGGCCGGGTTGCGCTTCTGGGCGATGAAGCGGCCCTCGGCGACGGCGTCCGCGACGACGCGGGCGAAGAGGCTGTTGGAGCGGATCGCGTCGTCGTTGCCCGGGATCGGGTAGTCGACGACCTCGGGGTCGACGTTGGTGTCGACCACCGCGACGACCGGGATGCCGAGCTTGCGCGCCTCGGTGACGGCGATGTGCTCCTTGACGGTGTCGAGCACGAAGATCGCGTCGGGGGTGGTCTTCAGGTCGCGCAGGCCGCCGAGGTTCTTCTGCAGCTTGGTGAGCTCGCGGTTCAGCAGCAGCGCTTCCTTCTTGATCATCACCTCGGTCTCGCCGGAGGCCTCCATGCGCTCGTACTCGAGCATCTTCGCGACGCGCTTGGAGATCGTCTCGAAGTTCGTCAGCATCCCGCCGAGCCAGCGCTCGTTCACGTACGGCATCCCGCACTTGTCGGCGTAGCTCTTGATCGGGTCCTGCGCCTGCTTCTTGGTGCCGACGAAGAGGATCGTCCCGCCACCGGCGACGAGGTCGCGGACGTAGCCGTACGCCTGCTCGACGCGGGGCAGCGTCTGCTGCAGGTCGATGATGTAGATGCCGTTGCGCTCACCGAAGATGAAGCGCTTCATCTTCGGGTTCCAACGGCGGGTCTGGTGCCCGAAGTGGGCACCGGCTTCGAGCATCTGACGCATCGAGATGACGGCCATGGCGTGGTTCTCCTTGTTGCGGTTGATCCCCGCCGACCGGCGCCGCGACGAGCACGGCGACCGCGATGGATCGGAGGGGCGATGAGGTGGTGCCGCACCGGTCGGAGCGACGAGCGTGCAGGCTATCAACGCTGTCGCGGGACGCCACCGGGGCGGGGTCCCACCCGGGCGCCGCACGACAGTCGTGGCGGCGGGGCCGGGCGCGCCGGCGTCGCGTCGATCGGCACGAGGCGTCGGCGGCCGACGAGGTGCCCGATGCGCGGCATCGGGTCGAGGTAGGTCGCGCCGGAGCGCAGGCTGAGCGACGCGCGCTCCGTCGCGGACCCCAGCCGGGTCCGCGCCAGCACCCGATCCCCCGCTCGCACGGACACGCTCCCCAGTCGGCCGTAGGTGGTCCGCAACCCACCCGGGTGCTGGACCACCACGTAGAGGGTCCCGACGACCCGACCCGTCCAGGTCACCGTCCCCGCGGCCACCGCGCGCACGGCGCTGCCGTGCGCGACGCGGAAGTCGACCGCGCGGTTGCCGGCGCAGTAGGGGCAGGGAGGTTCCTCGAAGGGCTCGACGACGGACCCCACGACGGGCGGGGACCAGCACGGCGCAGCCGACACGGGCGGAGCCGACGCGGCGAGCGACGAGGCGGACAGGACGGCGACGGCGAGGCGTCGGGACGGCACGAGACGTGACACGCTTCCTCCACGGGACGGCGGGGACGGCGGGACGCGTGCGGCGTCGACGAGCTCGATCGAGCGAGGTGGGGTGACCCGGTGGGCGAGGTGGCTCGGGACGAGCGACGATCAGGAGACGCCGGCGGCGTGGAGGCGTGAGCGCAGGTGCAGCACCGACTTGGTGTGGATCTGCGAGACCCGGCTCTCGGTCACGCCGATGACGTCACCGATCTCCGAGAGGGTGAGCCCCTCGTCGTAGTACAGCGAGAGCACCAGCTTCTCGCGCTCGGGCAGCTTGCGGATCTCGACGCGCATCAGGTGGCTGAGCTCCTTGTCCTCGATCACGGCCGAGGGGGAGCCCGACATCGCCGTGTCGGGCGCGGACGGTTCGATGCCGGCCGCGATCGCCCGATCGAGCGGGCCGATCGTGGTGCTGGCGATCGACGACAGCCACTTGGCCAGCTCCTTCTCGGAGATGTCGAGGTGCGCGGCGAGCTCCTCGTCGGTCGGTGCCCGACCGGCGCGGTGCTCGAGCTCGGCGAAGGCCTTCTCGACCTCACGGGCTCGGCTGCGCACCGATCGCGGCACCCAGTCGAGCTGGCGCAGACCGTCGTAGATCGCGCCGCGGATCCGCGGCACCGCGAAGGTCTCGAACTTCACCCCGCGGTCGGGGTCGAAGCGCTCGATCGCGTCGATCAGCCCGAACACCCCGGACCCGACGAGGTCGCCGGAGTCCACGTTGGAGGGCAGCCCGGCCCCGATGCGGCCGGCGACGAACTTGACCAGCGGCGAGTAGTGGACGATCAGGTGGTCGCGCGCCGCGGTGTTGCGACGGCGCAGCCACCGCGTCCACTGCATCTGCAGGTCGGCGTCTTCGGGAACGATGCTCATGCTCGGGGGTGCGCCTCACGGTAGGCCGCCGAGAGGCGTTCCCGGCTGACGTGAGTGTACCGCTGGGTCGTCGCGACGTCGGCGTGCCCGAGGAGGTCCTGGACCGCGCGGAGGTCGGCTCCCCCGTCGAGGAGGTGGGTGGCGAAGCTGTGGCGCAGAGCGTGGGGGTGGGTGGGCACCGGTGAGCGGCGATCGACGACGCGACGCACGTCGCGCGGCGTCATCGGCCGGGCGCGCTCGTTGACGAACAGCTCGTCGCCCGGCTCGTCGCCGAGCGCGGCGTCCCGCACCGAGAGCCAGCGTCGCAGCGCCGCGACGGCCGGATCGCTCATCGGGACCCTCCGCTGCTTCGACCCCTTCCCCCAGACCGTCACGGCGCAGCGGTCGAGATCGATCGACGACACGCCGAGACCGCACAGCTCGCCGACGCGCAGCCCGGAGCCGTACAGCAGCTCGAGCAGGGCGTCGTCGCGCGAACGTCGCCACCCGTCGTCGCAGTCCTCTCCCGAGCCCCCCTCGCCGGTGACCCCGTCGCCCGTGACCCCGTCGCACGTGACCCCGTCGCTCCCGGGGGCGTCGAGCAGGCCGTGGATCTCGGCGTGGTCGAGGACGCGCGGCAGGCGACCGTCGCCGGCCGGCACCGACACGGCCGCGGTCGGATCGGCCGAGAGGAGCCCGTCGGCGAGGGCCCAACCCGAGTACCTCCGGATCGAGGCCGTCTTGCGGGCGATCGTCCGCCGGGCGTAGTCGCGGGTGGTCAGGTGGGCCAGGTAGCGACGCACGGTGGTGCGCGTCACCTCCGACGGATCCTCGATGCCCGCCCGTCGGCACCACCCGGCGAAGGCGCCGACGTCGGAGGAGTAGGCCGCGACCGTGTGCTCCGACAGCGAGGTCAGCGACGCGGCGAAGCGCACGAGGTGCCAGGCGTCGTCCATCGGCCAGATGGTAGGAGGAGTTCGAAGGTCGCGCCCGGTTTCGGACTCCGAACCCGTCGCGGACCCCCCGATCGGGCCCCTCCACGGCCGACGGCGCGACCCCGGGCGGCGCGCTCACGCCAGGTCGCCGAACTCGTCGACCGCCTCGAACCACCCGGCCGTGGCGACGAGCCACCCGGCGCTCTCGAGCCGGGCGAGCGTCATCGCCGCCTCGGCCAACGTCATCGAGGTGGCCTCGACGACGTGGTCGAGGGTGCGCGGCCCCCGCCGGCACAGCGCGAGCACCTCCGCCTCGGCGCCCGTCGGCCGCCGCCGGGCGTCGTAGCGCCGGCGACCCGACCTGCGGCCGTCGAGCCCCAGGGCCACGAGCACGGACTCCGGCGAGCAGGCCGGGTGGGCACCATCCTCCAGCAGGGCGTTCGTGCCCGACGAAGCACGACCGTCGACGGGCCCGGGGACCGCGAGCACCTCGACCCCACGCTCGGCGGCCTGGGTGGCGGTGATCAGGCTCCCGCCGCGCTCGCGGCTCTCCACGACCACCAGCACCTCGGACAGCGCGGCGATGATCCGGTTGCGCTGCGGGAACCGGAACGCCTCGGGCCGGGTACCGGGCGGCCACTCCGAGAGGACCACGCCGTTGTCGGCGACCCGGCGCCACAGCTCTGCGTGGCGGCGCGGGTACGGGTCGCCGTGGCCGTTCGCGACGACCCCGACGGCGACGCCGCCCGCATCGAGCGCCCCGCGGTGGGCGGCCCCGTCGACGCCGAGCGCGAGGCCCGAGACGATCGCGACGCCGGCCGCGGCGAGATCGTGCCCGAAGCGAGCCGCCGTCTGAGCGCCGGCACGGGTGGGGTTGCGCGTCCCGACGATGCCGACGCGCCGGCCCTCGACCGCTCGCAGGTCGCCTTGGGCGAACACGAAGGCCGGCCGGCGCGGGTCGTCGAGCAGCTGCGCCGGGAACCCGTCGTCACCGGGGAGCAGGACGCGGACCCCGAGCTCGTCGCAGCGCGCGGCGAGGCGCTCCGGCCGCGCCGAGCGCGCCGAGGCCACCCACCGTCGGCGCAGCTCCGGCTCCGCGGCGAGCAGCGCGGCGATCGTGCTGGTCGCCGGCTGCTCTCCGGCCGCGATCGCGAACGCGTGCTCGGGCGTCCGTCCGGCGAGGAGCGCGTGGAGCCGGGCGGTGGTCATCCGGTCGAGGGCGGCCAGCGCGGCCACGTGGGCATGCGCCGAGGAGATGTGGCCCACGCCGTGCACCCTCACGCCACCCACCGGGGACGGCGCCGCCGCAGCGAGGTGCGCATCTCCAGCGCCAGCGCCACCGTCGCCTCGTCGATCGAGGTGGCCTCCTCGACGCTCCCGCCCGCGCTCGCGTCGGCCGTCGCGACGGCCAGATCGGCGATCGTGCGGGCGACGCGCCGCACCCGGTGGTACCCGCGCGCGCTGAGTCGCTCCGCCTCGATCTCCGCACGGAGCAGCGTCCTCGCCCCCGAGGTCAACGGAGCGAGCTCGTCGAGGTCCCGTGCCGACAGCTGGGCGTTCAACGCACCCTGGCGGCGAACCGAACCCGAGCGGACCGCCGCGACGCGCCGTGCGACGACCTCGGTGCGCTCCCCCGGTCGGGTGTCGAGCAGGTCGTCGACCGACGGCCGCTCGACCCGCACGCGCAGGTCCAGGCGGTCGAGCAGGGGCCCCGACACCCGACCCGCGTACCGCTCGACGCGGTGCTCGCCGCAGGCGCACTCCCCGGGCCGCGCTCCTCCTCCGCACGGGCAGGGGTTCATCGCGGCCACGAGCTGGAACCGGGCCGGGATGGTGGCGTGCGCGGCCGCGCGTGCGACGCGCACCACGCCCTCCTCGATGGGTTGCCGGATCGTCTGGATCACCTTCGGGGCGAACTCGGGGAGCTCGTCCATGAACAGCACGCCGCAGTGCGCGATCGAGATCTCGCCCGGCCGCAACCCGCGCGACCCGCCCCCGACGATCGAGACCTCCGAGCTCGTGTGGTGGGGGGCACGGAACGGGGGCCGGGTGACCAGCCCGGCGGCGGGCAGCTCGATGCCCGCCGCCGAGTGGATCATCGTCACCTCGAGCGCGCTGTCGCGGTCGAGCTCGGGCAGCAGGCCGGGCAGGCGCGACGCGAGCATCGTCTTGCCCGCACCCGGCGGCCCGACGAAGAGGCAGTGGTGCCCGCCCGCCGCCGCGATCTCGAGGGCGCCGCGCGCCAGCGGCTGGCCCTGGACGTCGGCGAGATCCGGGATCGGCGCGTCGTCGGGCACCGGCGCGGGGATGTCGTGGTCGGGCCACGGAGCGAGGTCGCGGTGGACGGCGATCACCTCGGCCAGATCGCCGGCCGGGCGGACCCGCCCCGACGAGACCACGGATGCCTCGTGGGCGTTCGCCACGGGGACCACGACGACGTCGACGCCGTCGGGGCGGCCGGGGTCGGCCAGCGCTCCGACCATCGGAGCGACCCCCGTCACCGGGCGCACCGTGCCGTCGAGGCCGAGCTCGCCGATGAACGCGCACCCGCGCAACGACTCGATCGGGATCTGCTCGTCGGCGGCGAGGACCCCCAGCGCGATCGCGAGGTCGAGCCCGGAGCCGCTCTTGCGGTGCTGCGACGGGGCGAGGTTCACCGTGACCTTGACGTCGGGCCACGACGCCCCGCACGACATCACCGCGGCGCGCACCCGGTCGCGCGACTCCCGCACCGACTCGTCGGGGAGCCCGACCATGTGGAAGCCGGGCAGGCCCTTGCCGACGTGGACCTCGACGGACACGGCTTGGCCCTCGGCACCGAGGATCACCGCCGACGGAACGGATGCGAACATGCGCACCTCCCTGGATCGTGGGTGGATCGGGAGGTTCTCGGTGACCTCGAGGCGGCCGTCCGGCGCCGAGCCGGAGAGCGATGTGCGTGACGGTAGCGCGGGGGTGCCCCGGAGTCGACGCGACGGGCGGCGAGCCGTCACCGCGTCGAGCTGCGACGTGCGTGCGTCGCGCCGACCCGCGGAGGTCGCGATCAGCTGGCATGATCGTCGGCGTGCCCCGCCGTCCGTCGCCGATCGCCGTCGCGCTCGCGCTGGCCGCCGTGACCTCCGGAGCGGGCTGCGCCGACGGATCCGGTTCCGGCGGTGGCGCCGGCGACGTCGAGCGGTTCTGCGAGCAGGTCACCACCAACCGCGACGCGCTGCGCGAACCCCGGTTGACCTCGTCGGACGACATCGAGCCGTTCCTCGCCCTGTACCGCGAGATCGGCGAGTCCGCCCCCCTCGTGATCGAGCGGGAGTGGGACCAGCTCGTGGTCAACTACGAGACGGCGAGCACGGTCGTCCCCGGCGACGCCGAATCCGAGCAGATCGTGATCGCGACGGCGCTGAGCAGCGAGGGATCGGCCGCGACCGTCAACCGGTGGCTGATCGAGAACTGCGACGTCGATCTCGGGCCGGTGGCCACGATCGTCCCGCAGGAGTGAGCCCGCGCAGCACGTCCGCCGAGATCCGCGCGACGATCACACGGACCGCGGGCTCACAGGATCTCGCCGCGGCGCAGGATCACCGAGTCGCAGAGGCCGTAGTCCTTCGCCTCCTCGGCGGTGAACCAGCGGTCGCGCTCGGAGTCCTCCTGGATCTGCTCGAGCGACTTGCCCGAGTGGAACGCGATCAGCTCGGCCATGCGGCGCTTGGTGTAGCGGAGCTGCTCGGCCTGGATCGCGATGTCGGAGGCCTGGCCGCGCAGGCCGGCGAGTGGCTGGTGCATCATCACCCGGGCGTTGGGGAGCACGTAGCGCTTGCCCTCCGCACCCGCGGTGAGCAGGAACTGGCCCATCGACGCGGCGAGGCCGAGGCAGACGGTGGCGACGTCGCAGCCGACGAACTGCATCGTGTCGTAGATCGCCATCCCCGCGGTCACCGACCCACCGGGGCTGTTGACGTAGAGCCAGATGTCGGCGCCCGGGTCCTCGCCCTCGAGGTACAGGAGCTGGGCGCAGATCTGGTTGGCGATGTCGTCGTTGACGTCGGAGCCGAGCATGACGACCCGGTTCTTGAGGAGGCGGTCGAACACGGCCGATCGAGGGTCGGATGCGGTCTCGAGTGCGAGCGGAGCGGCGATCTCGGCGGTCATCGGCACATGCTACCCGTGCCGGTTTCCGAGTACGGTTCTGCGCCATGTCCGTCACCGCCTCCTTCGAGCCCGACCGCGTCCACGCGGTCCCCGGTGAGACGGCCGCCCTCGCCCTGCACCTGCGCAACGACTCCGACGCCGAGCGGATGGTCACCCTCCGCCCGGGCGGCGAGCTGGCGGCGCAGACGCTGCTGCAGACCGAGACGATCTACCTCGATCCCAACGAGCACTTCGAGGTGACGGTCATCGTCGACGCCGGCCGGAACCTGCTCGCGGGCAGCCACGACTGCGTCGTCGAGGTCGTCGACGCCGACGAGACGTCGAGCGCGGCGGCGACGCTCGACGTCGACGCCACCGAGGCGTGGAGCGCCCGGCTCGAGCCCGAGCGCTCCGCGTCGCCCACGGCCGGCCGGCACCGGGTCGTCGTCGAGAACCGGGGCAACGTCGCGATCACCACCGAGCTGGCGGTCGCGTCGAGCGACACCCTGGCGGTCGAGATCGCCGCGCCCGCGGTGAACGTCGACCCGGGCGAGACCGCGAAGGTCGACCTGCGCGCCTCGGCGCCGGGCGCGTTCTGGAACGGCCCCGCCGTCGACCACCCGTTCTCGGTCTCGATCACCGGCAGCGACGGCGAGCGGGCCGAACTGGAGGGCGCGTGGGAGCAGGGCCCGCGCGTGCGGTCCTGGTACCTCCCCGCGGCCGCGGGAGCGCTGGCAGCGCTGGTGCTCTTCACCCTCGCCTGGTTCGCGCTGCTGCGACCCTCGGTGCGCGACATCGCCCGCGAGGAGGCGGCGCGCCTCGATGCGGAGCAGCAGCTCGTGATCGACGACCGCGTCGCCGAGATGCAGGCGGCGGCGGACGAGGCCTCCGAGCTCCCGCTGGGCCGTCCCGCGGACGTCCAGCTGCGCGTCGACGCCGCGGCGGCCACCTCGGCGACCGTCGGCCAGGTCTTCAGCGATGCGACCCCCGGTCGGCGCCTGTCGGTGACCGACGTCGTGTTCCAGAACCCGACGGGCGCGATCGGGCGGCTGCAGCTCGTCCGCCAGGTGGGTGAGTCCCCCGACCCCGACGAGGACGACGTCCTGCTCGATCAGGAGCTCGCCAACTTCCGTGACCTCGACTTCCACTTCGTCGCACCGCTGACGTTCGACAGCGGTGAGACGATCGTGCTGCGCCTGGAGTGCGAGAGCCCGGGCCCCGGAACGGGAGCGTGCGAGGCCTCGGGGACCGTCGTCGGGTTCGTCGACGAGATCTGACGCTGGCGTCAGCCCAGCGGTGCGACGCCGGCACCGTCGAGGACGGCCGGGCGTGAGCGGTCGCTCGTGCGGGTGACGATCATCGAGGTGGCCACGTCGCCGAACAGGTCGGCCCGGCCGTCGACGTCGACGGCCACGGGCCCGGTCGGCACGTGGCGGGCGACGACGACGGGGACGACGAACGTGCCGTCGGCGCCGACGTCGACGTCGGTCGTCACCATCCCGTCGTCCCACGAGACCGTCAGCGTCAACCCGGTCGGGAACCCGGTCCCGCCGACGGTGACGACCTGACCCGAGGTGGCGACATCGGGGAAGACCGTCAGCTCGGGTGGCGGCGCGCCGACCCCGGTCACCTGCGCGGCGACGCTCCCGCCGCCCTCGACGAGCGCGACCAGCTCGGTCGACAGCGCGCCCTCGGCGGTGGGGGCGAAGTCGATGTCGATCGTGCAGCGGCTGCCCGCCGGGACGGCGACGTCGAGGCAGGTCGTCCCGACGACGGTGAAGTGGGGGTCACCGGGCGGGATCGAGACGCCGGTCACGACCACCGGGCCGTCCGAGGAGTTGATCAGCTCGACGCGCGCCGTTCGACGACCGGCTCCCGCGATGGTCGGCGCGAACTCGAACGTCGGCGGGCCGAACGTCACCCCCGGACCCGGGGCGACGGGGGTCGTCGTCGTGGTGACCGAGGGGACCGTCGACCGCGTCCGGTCGAACCCGGAGGTCGTGCGGTTCGACCCGGAGGTCGTCCGGGTGCGCGTCGGGAAGCCGGTCGTCGTGCGGCGCGTCGTCGTGCGGCGGGTGGTGGTCCGGGTGGTCCCCGACCCGCTCGTCCCCGTTCCGCCCGATCCGGAGCCGGACCCCGAGCCCGAGGCGGCCGTCGTGGTGGTGGTGGAGGTGGTGGGCGGCAGCGGTCCGACGGAGTCGCTGGGCGCGGTCAGCGGCCGCTCTCCGAGCGCCGTGACCTCCGTCGCGTAGCTCGTCGGCTCCCCGGGGACCGGCGGTCGGTCGACGTCGAGCGTCAGCGTCGCGAACACGTCCTCGTAGCGCTCGACCGCGAAGCTCACCTCGATCTCGCAGGTCGTCCCCGGCCGGAGCCGACCGGCGCAGGTGCTGTCGCCGAGCACGAAGGGCGACTCGACGGCGACGGCGCCGACCGCGATGCTGGCGGGGCCCTGGTTGCTGAAGGTCGCGGTGGCCGTCAGCGTGGCGCCGATGTCGCCGGTGCCCAGGTCGACCGCCTCCGACCCGAACCCGGCGTCGGCGCCGATCGCGATCACGGCGATGTCACGGTCGCCCGACGCGACGACCGGATCGGTGACCACCGTGGAGCCCGTCGCGTCCACGCTCGCCACCGACTCGCCCCGGCGGGACGGCCCGGCGACCTCGGCGAGCGAGGTGACCTCGAACGGGGCGGACCCCGCCCCCACCCACGACAGCACCGAGATTCCCGAGGCCGTCTCGTGGACGAGGTGGGCGCCGTCGGCGCTCAGGCGCGGGCGGGACGCCCCCGGTACCAGCGCGAGGGGTCCCGCGCCGACGTCGACGCGGTCGACGATCGCGGCTCCGTCGGCCCGCTCGAGCCCGACGAGCCGACCGTCGTCGGACACGCTCGGCCACGACGCTCCCGTCGCGACGGTGGTCACCGTGCCGTCGACCCAGGCGCGGACGTCGGTGACCGGGTCGTCGCCGGCCGGACCCGAGGCGAACACGACGACGGATCCGTCACCGGACACGTCGACGTCGAGGGCGGTGACCACGTCGGGCGACGCTGCGCCCGGCCCGTCGAACGCTGCGGGAGCGCCGTAGCGGCCACGCTCGCCGGTGAAGCGGAGCACCTCCTGCCCGGTGCTCACCGCGAGGACCGAACCGTCGGACGACAGCGCCGCGGCGCCGACGGACTCCGCCTCGATCGACAGGGTGGGCCGCGGGGCCGCGACCCCCGACGGGGTGCAGCGGTCGAGGAGGTGGATCGTCGTCTCGCGCGGTTCGACGGGCGGGGCGGGTGGCGCGGCGGGCGCCGTCGTCACGACGGGTGCGTCGGTGCCGGTCGGTGCGTCGGTGCCGGTCGGTGCGTCGGTGCCGGTCGGTGCGTCGGAGCCGGTGGGTGCGTCGGAGCCGGTGGGTGCGTCGGTGCCGGTGGGTGCGTCGGTGCCGGTCGGTGCGTCCGTGCCGGTCGGTGCGTCCGTGCCGGTCGGTGCGTCGGTGCCGGTCGGTGCGTCGGTGCCGGTCGGTGCGTCGGTGCCGGTCGGTGCGTCGGTCCCGGTCGTGTCGCCGGGGAGCGGACCCCGGCCGGAGCCGTCGCCGAGATCGGCGGACGCCGGGACCGAGTACGCCACGATGCACCCGTCGCCGCTGATCGCCGGCGTCCGGACGTCGGTCACCGGGGGCAGCGGGAGCAGCAGCCCCGTCGCTGCGTTGGTCCGGTCGTGGAGCACGATCGAGGCGTCGCCGGAGCCGTCCACCGAGCGGAACACGACGACGCGCCCGTCGTCGGAGATCGCGGGGCTCGAGTCGACGCCGGTGAACGGGATCGTCGTCGGCGGGGCCTCCTGCGCGCGACCGGCGGAGGTCACGGTGACGACCGTCGCGGTGATCGCCAGCACCCCCGCTCCCGCCGCACGCCCCCAGGAGGTCATCGGCTGGACTCTACTGGCAGCCGCCCGCCCCGCAGGCGCCGCGCACGCTGCATCGGCGGGCGGGGTGGATCACCGGGCGATCCCGCTCATGACGACGGCGATCCGCTCGTCGGGGGAGATCTCGCGGCCCCGGCCGGCGCCGCCGAGCTCGACGAGACCCGCCAAGCCGGCGCTCCCGGTCGGGCTCACGTCGAACCCGGCGGCGCGGGCGAGCTCGTGGGCGCGCACGACGCTCGCCTCGCTGGCCACCACCGACGTCCCCCCCGAGGCGCGCACGGCGTCGAGCACCCCGAGCCAGTCGTAGGTCTCGTCGTCGAGGATGCCGTCCGCGACGGAGCGCGGGTCGTCCCACGGCGTCATCAGCTCCGCCCAGCGCGACGCCGGGTCCTCCATCCCGTCGGCCCGCCGGCGGGCCCGGTCGAACGGAGCGCACCCCGCGGTCTGGACGGCGACGAGCGACGCGCCGGAGCCGGCCCCGGCCAGGCCGTCACCGACGCAGGTGGCGAACGCTCCCCCGCCGACCTGGACGAGGGCCCGGTCGATCGCGGGCCGGCCACCGCCCTGCGCGCCGCTCCCGGCTCCCGCCATCTCCCAGCCGATCGTTCGGCCCCCGTCCAGGCACAGGCCGTTCTCGGGACCCTGGACGGTGAACGGGACGGCTCCGTCGGTGACCGCGTCGCGGAACCGCAGCATCGCCGGGTCGCCGGGCGGGTCGTCGGAGCGACGCTCGCAGCGGTGGATGGTCGCGCCGAGCTCGTCGAGTCGGTCTCCGAACGCATCGGACATCCACGTGGGGACGTACACGTCGATCGGAGATCCGTCGGCGCGGGCGAGCGTCGCCGCCGCGAGCGCAGCGTTGCCGCACGACGCGATCGCGAGTCGTGGCCGGGGCGTCGACGGGTCGAGGATCCGGGTCGCCGCGAGGTGGAGCGAGATGGTGAACAGGTGCCGTGCCTTCTGGCTCCCGGCCACTCCCCCGGTCTCGTCCTTCACCCACACCCCGCCGTCGGCCGAGAAGCCGAGCTCGTCGCAGAGCGCGTCGCAGCGCTCGAACGGCGTCACCTCGAACCCGGTGCCGGCGACCTCGCGCACCGCGTCGTCGAGCCCGACGACGAGATCGAGGCGCTGGGCGGTGCTCATCCCCCGCGCAGCCGCCGAGGCGGCCCAGGCGAGGCGACCGTCGAACGCGACGAAGGGGTTCGTCGACGTCGAGGCGTCGACGTGGCCGCGGGAACCAACGGGGCCCGCGTGGCCGTCGGCGGTGTCGTCGTCGACCGCGCGCAGGACGTGACGGCGATCGGTGGGGCTCGAGCGCGGGCACCGCCACGGCGTCGGGTCGGTGAGCGCCACCTCGGTGCCGCAGACCCGGCAGCGCCAGCCGGTGACCAGGTGCTCGCTCACCCCGACGCGGCGACGCGCTCGTTGAACTCGCCGATCATCTCGTCCCACACCCCGACGTAGCGGCGCAGGCCGGTCCAGAACTCCTGGCGCCGGCGCGCCTCGAACAGCTCGAACGGGGTTCCCTGCTGCTCGACCCAGGTGTAGTAGCCGAGGTTGAAGATCCGCCGCCGGTCGGCTGCGGTGCAGTCGATCACGTTGTCGGTGTCGACGTCGGCCAGGTGGGCGCCCCACGCCTCGGCCGCGTCGGAGGCGTCGAAGTCGCCGTCGTAGCGGGTGGCGAGGAGCTTGGCGCGCTCGCTGGGGTAGAGCGCGGCACCGTCGGTGGCCACGGTGATCAGGGCGTCGTCGGGTCCGAGGTCCAGGACCTTGGCGGTCTTGATCGCGGCGAGCACGTTGCAGATCGAGGAGAACCCGAAGTGCTCGAGCTGAGCGACGAGCTCCTCGGGGACGCCCTTGCGGGCGAGGTGGGCGCGACCGGCGTCGGAGTTGAACAGCAGGTCGAGCTCGTCGGTCGCGTCGTCGGAGATCGCCACCACGAGATCGGTGCTCATCACGTTGTGGATCAACGGGATGTGCTTGTCGCCGATGCCCTGGATGTTGTGCTCGCCGTAGCCGTTCTCGAGCATCGTCGGGCACTCGAGGGCCTCGACGGCGACGGTGCGCGAGCCGTAGGCCTCCTTCAGGTGGTCGCCGGCGGCGATCGTGCCCGCCGAGCCGGTCGCGGACGTGAACGCGGCGAGGCGCAGGTCGCGCTCCGACGACGCACGCACCGTCTCGAAGACGTGACCGAGGGCGCGGCCGGTGACGGTGAGGTGGCCGAGGTGGTTGCCGAACTCGGAGAACTGGTTGAGCACAAAGTTCTCGGGGTCGAGGGCGAGCTCGTTGCAGGCGTCGTAGATCTCCTTCACGTTCGACTCGGTGCCGAAGGTGCGGATGACGTCCTCGTCGGGGTCCGCGCACCACCGGTCGAGCCAGTCGAAGCGCTCCTGGCTCATCCCCTCGGGGAGGATCGCGACCCCGCGGCTGGCCATGATCCGCGAGATCGCGATCCCGCCGCGGGCGTAGTTGCCGGTCGACGGCCAGATCGCTCGGTGCCGGGTGGGGTCGAACTGGCCGGTGACGACGCGCGGAGCGAGGCACGAGTAGGCGGCCAGCACCTTGTGCGCCGTGATCATCGGGAAGCGGTCGCCGAACACGACGACGATCGGCGACTCGACACCGGTGAGCGACGACGGCAGCACGACGTGGTCGGGGACCTCGACCCGGCCGCCGGCGAGGTCGCCGTACCAGTGGACCCGCCACAGGTTGCGGGCATCGGGACCCTGCGGATCGGCGTCGCCGACGCGCTCGTCGTGATCGAACGACGAGGGATCGGCGAGCTGGGCGAACGTCGGCAGCGTGATCCCCCGCTCGCGGAAGCGCTCCACGCTGTTCGCGAGGGCGTCGGGGTCGACGACCCGGTCGGCCAAGCCGAACTGGTTCTCGAGAGCGGCGGTCGTCGTGTCGCCCTGCGCGTCGGCGGTGGGGATGTCGGTGACGGTCACCGGCACAGTCTGGCGTCGGCGTGCCCCCATCGGTCACCGGCGTCGAGCGATCGGGCGACGAGCCGCGGTCGCCGACCACCGACCGTCGACGTCACGTCGGGTCCGGGGAGAGGTTCACCTGATCGACACGTGCCCGTCGCCGCGGGGACGCCCGGCCGAACGATGTGCGTCACGGGGGGTTCCTACCTTCGCCTCGTCCACTCCCCCGGGCGTCGCGACGACGTCCACCAGCCGCAGGAGAACCCCATGACCGATCAGATCCACCGCTCGTCCACCGGCGTCGACGTCCCCGGCGTCTCGCGCCGCGACCTGCTCAAGGGCGGGGTCGCCGGAGCCACGGCGATCGCCCTCACCGCGCTCGCCGGCCAGCAGGCGGCGGCCGGCCGCGGCGTCACCCCCGCTCGCGGACCCCGCAAGGGCGGCTACGGCCCGGTCCGCCCGGCCGTCGACCAAGCGACCGGCCTCGAGCTGCTCGCCCTCCCGGAGGGGTTCACGTACTTCTCCTACGGCTGGACCGGCCAGACGATGAGCGACGGCCGCCCCACGCCGACCGACCACGACGGCATGGCGGTGGTGGCCAAGCGCGGCCGAGACATCTGCCTCGTGCGCAACCACGAGCTGTCGCAGGGCGAGAGCGCCCAGGCGATCGTCGAGGGCGGGACGTACAACCCCGACGAGTACGGGGGCACGACCAACCTGGTCTTCGACACCGTCGCCGGGCGCTTCACGGACAGCTACACCAGCCTCGGCGGAACGATCCGCAACTGCGCCGGCGGGCCCACCCCGTGGAGCAGCTGGATCAGCTGCGAGGAGACGTTCCACCCGTGGGGGTCTCGAGACGACGGGGTGAACCACGGCTACGTCTTCGACGTCCCCGGCTTCGGGATCAGCGACGGCCGGGCGATCACCGCCGCCGGTCGCTTCTCCCACGAGGCCGTCGCCGTCGACCCGAAGACCGGGATCGTCTACGAGACCGAGGACGCCGGCAGCTCCGCGCTCTACCGCTACCTCAACCCCGCCGGCAAGAAGGGCATCGCCGACGGGGGCGAGCTGCAGGCGATGGTCGTGCGCGGCACGTCGCGCTTCGACCTCACGCAGGGCTTCGCCGCCGGGACCACGTTCCCGATCACCTGGGAGGCGGTGGGCGACCCCGAGGGCCGCACCGGGCGTGCCTTCGACTCCGCTCCCGACGCCGCGGTGATCAGCCGCGGGGAGGGCGCGTGGTGGGACGCCGGGCTCTGCTGGTTCGTGTCGACCGACGGCGGCGCGGCCGGGCTCGGCCAGGTGTGGGCGCTCGACCCGAAGCGCGACGAGCTGACGATGGTCTACGAGTCGCCCTCGAGCTCCGAGGTCGACGGGCCCGACAACATCACCATCAGCCCCCGCGGCGGGATCGTGCTGTGCGAGGACGGCGACTCGAACCCGAAGCGCCTCGTCGGGCTCAGCCAGCGAGGCGAGGTGTTCACCCTGGTCGAGAACCGCATCGACCTCGGCCCGGGCGACCTCGCCCGCATCGACGACGTGTTCCCGGGTGTGGGCGCGGACTTCTGGGACAACCGCTCCGACGAGCCCGACGAGGACGGCGTGGGCGACTACGCCAGCAGCGAGTGGGCGGGCGCGACGTTCCACCGCGACTGGTTGTTCGCCAACGTGCAGTCACCGGGGGTGACGTTCGCGATCACCGGCCCCTGGCAGCGTGGCGCCCTCTGAGCCCGGCGCGGCGAGGTCGCGCTAACCGACCGGTGGGAGGGTGCGCTCGATGGTGCTGAACGAGAGGAACCGCAGGAAGCGGTCCGCGATCCGCCAACCGTCGCGCGTGCGCTCCACCCGGTCGACGTAGGTGCCGAGCACCGTGAGCAGCTCGGGGGTGTCGCGGTAGACGTGGGTGGCCTGGAGGTAGCTGGTCATCGCGGCCGGCTGGTTCCGGTTGCCGCCCAGGCTCACGTCGATCGTGCCGAGGAGGTGCTGGGTCGCGGTGAACGGGGCGAACGCGGCGATCACGGCATCCGTCCACTCGTCGGGTCCGGTCGAGCTCAGGCTCGGAGCGGACGGATCGAACCCCGCGGTGATCGAGGCGTCGGCGGTGAAGATCCGCCGGTAGATCTCGCGACCGGTGTCCGCGTCGCCGACGGCGATGGCGTCGGTGCCGATCGCGTAGTCGATGCTGAGCTGGCGGATCTCGGCGGCGTCCGACGTCCGCGCCGGGTTCGAGCGGGCGGCGACACCACCGCCCGGCACGGCGAGGGCGGCGGTCCCCGCCACCACGGCGGCTCCTCCGCCGAGCAGCGACCGCCGTCCCAGCCCGAGGCCTCGTCCGGCGGTGCGGTCGTCGGTGTTCGTCGACCTGGGGTCCTGCTCGCTCATCGTCCCTCGCTTCACGTCGTCGGCGGTTCGTGCACGACGCTACGGATCGTGGTCGGGCGGGGACGATCCGGAGCCACCCGGTGGCCGGTGCCGGTCCGCCGGGCCCGGACCGGCTCGACCGCTACGGTCGCAGCCATGCCCGAGCTGTTCCTCGGCGGGTCGATCGACCCCGCCACCCACGAGCGCACCACCGACGACGCGACGAGCCACGTCCGCATCGACACCGAGGACCTGACGACGCACGCGGTGATCGTCGGGATGACCGGGTCGGGCAAGACCGGGCTCGGCGTGGTCGCGATCGAGGAGGCGCTGCGCTCGGGCGTGCCCGTCCTCGCGATCGATCCGAAGGGCGACCTCACCAACCTGTGCCTCACGTTCCCCGACCTCGCGCCGGGTGACTTCCGACCGTGGATCGACGAGGCGCAGGCCCGCGGGGCGGGGCGGACCCCCGACGAGTTCGCCGCCGACCAGGCGGGCCTGTGGACCGACGGCCTCGCCGGCTGGGGGTTGTCGGGAGCCGACATCGGCGGCCTGCGCTCCGCCGCCGACGTCACGATCTACACCCCGGGATCGGCGGCCGGCGTCCCGGTGAACATCGTCGGCTCGCTGCAGGTCCCCGCCGACTCCGGCGACGCCGAGGTGGTCGGCGACGAGATCGAGGGGTACGTCACCGGGCTGCTCGGTCTCGTCGACGTCGATGCCGACCCGCTGTCGAGCCGGGAGCACATCCTGCTGTCGAACCTCATCGCGCACTCGTGGGCCGATGGGCGCGAACTCGACCTGATGACCCTGGTGGGGATGATCGCGACTCCGCCGATCCGCAAGCTCGGGGTGTTCGAGCTCGACCGGTTCTTCCCCCCCGACGACCGGATGGAGCTCGCGATGAGGCTCAACGGCCTGCTCGCCTCGCCGTCGTTCGCCGCGTGGGCGGCGGGCCCGCCGCTCGACATCGACTCGATGCTCTTCCGCGACGGCCGGCCGCGGTGCGCGATCGTGACCACGGCGCACCTCTCCGACGACGAGCGCCAGTTCGTCACCTCGCTGATCCTGTCGAAGCTGGTCACCTGGATGCGGCGGCAGTCGGGCACCAGCGACCTGCGCGCGATGCTCTACATGGACGAGGTCGCCGGGTACCTGCCGCCGAGCGCGATGCCGCCGACGAAGAAGCCGATCATGCTGCTGATGAAGCAGGCACGGGCGTTCGGGGTCGGCGTCGTGCTCTCCACGCAGAACCCGGTCGACGTCGACTACAAGGCCATCTCCAACGCCGGCACCTGGATGATCGGGCGCCTCCAGACCGACAACGACAAGCGCCGCCTGCTCGACGGGATGACGTCCGCGGCCGGCGACGTCGACGTGGCCGCAATCGACGCGACGATCTCCGGGCTCGCGCGGCGCGAGTTCGTCCTGCGCCGTGCCGGCGAGGACCGCCCCGAGCCGTTCACCACCCGCTGGGCGATGTCGTACCTGCGCGGCCCGATGACCCGCGACCAGATCGAGCGGTCGATGGACGACCGGCGCGTCGAGTCGGAGACGGCGGCCGCGCCCGCCGCGAGCAGCGGGGTGCTGGGCGCCGCGACCCCGGTGCCGGGCGAGCCGACCGCCGAGCCGGAGCTGGCGGACGACGAGAGCGCGATGATGCCCGACGTCGCCGACGGCACCCCGGTGCGCTGGGTCGACCCGGCGGCTCCCTGGCTCGCCGAGGTCGGCGGGGACGAGCGCGGTCGCACCATGGCGGCCGCCGCGGTCGCGCGCGTCTCGCTGCGCTACGACGAGACGAAGGCCGACCTCGTCCACGACGACGAGTTCGAGTGCGTCGTGTTCCCGCTCGGCGAGCAGTTCGACGCCGACGCGATGACCCCGGTGGACCACGACGAGCGCGACCTGCGACCGAGCGCCCCCGACGGCGTCGCGTACCGGATGTGCGACGCGAAGATCGCCACGAAGACCTACTGGTCGAGCCTCGGCAGGTCGATCCGCGACGAGCTCGTGCGCACCTCGACGATCGAGGTCGCGACCAACGACGAGCTCGATCTCCACGGCCGGCCCGGCGAGTCCGACGACGACTTCGCCCGACGCTGCCGCGAGCGCGCGGACGAGCTCGCGGACGCCGAGATCGCGAAGCTGCGCGACGGGTACGAGACGAAGGCGAAGCGGCTGCGCGACCGGATCGCCGACGCCGACGACCGCATCGACGTGCTCGAGGAGCAGTCGAGCGCGAAGCGCAACTCCGAGCTGCTGTCGACCGCCGGATCGGTCATCGGCGGTCTGCTGGGGGGTCGGCGCTCGAAGGGGGGCCTGCTCGGCTCCGTCCTCGGCCAGGCCGGCTCCGCCGCGCGGCGACGGGGGTCGACGCGCGCCGCCTCCGAACGGGTCGACGCGGCGGAGAACAAGCTCGCCCGGCTCCGCGACGACCTCGCCGATCTCGAAGCCGAGCTCGTCGACGAGGTGGCCGAGATCGGCGGGCGGTGGGACGTCGCGGCGGAGGGCACCTCCACGCTCGAGGTGGGCCTGGAGTCCTCCGACGTGAAGATCACCCAGCTCGCGCTGGCGTGGATCCCCACCACGTGAGGAGCGCCGCGGCCCGGGTCGGCTGCCGTGCCGACGGTGGGACTCGAACCCACACTGACGGCCACCTAAAGACCGTGCCTCTGCCAGTTGGGCTACGTCGGCGCCCGTCGGAACACTACGCACGACGGCGGCCGACGCGTCCGGCGCCCTAGCCTCACGGCGATGGGCGTGCCGCAGATCGCCGGGCGCGCCGCCGAGGCAGCCGGGTGGGCCCTGGTGGCCGGCGTCGGCGTGGTGATGCTGACCCAGGCGCTCGGGCGTGACGTGAACCGGGTCGTCGCCGCGCTGCAGGCGTTGACCCCCTACGCGCTCCCGGCGCTGCTGGTGGTCCTCGCGATCGCTTCGCTCTCGCGACGGGTGCCGCTGGCGGCTGCCGCGGCGACGCTGGTGGTCTCGGTGCTCGTGCTGGTCGTGTCCGTGGTCGCGGGCGCCAGCACCGATCGACCGCCGGCATCCGACGTCGAGCTGCGCGCCGCGTCCGTCAACCTGCTGTTCAGCAACGACCGTGTCGACGAGGTCGCCGACGACCTCCTCGAGCGCGACCTCGACGTCGTCGTGTTCCACGAGCTCACCCCGGCGCACGCTCGCGACCTGCGCGCCCACCGCCTGGCGGCGCGGTACCCCCACCGCGTCGACCTCGACCGGGTGACGGCCGGCGGGATGGCGATCTGGTCGGTCCACCCGTTCGCCGACGAGGAGCGCCGCGAGTCGATCGCACGCACGATCGACACCGTCGTGGTGTCCCCCGACGGACCGATCCGCGTGCTCGCCGTGCACCCGTCGACGCCGATCCACGACCACGGCGCGTGGACGCGCGACCTGCGACTGGTCGCGCGGAGCGTCGAGCGCTCGAGCGGTCCGATCCTCGTGATCGGCGACTTCAACGCGACCTGGTGGAACCCGGTGATGCGACGGGTGCTCGACACCGGTCTCGTCGACGCCCACGTCGCCCACGGGCGGTGGTTCAGCGCCTCGTGGCCCACCGACCGCTGGTTCCCGCCCTTCGTGCGCCTCGACCACGCGCTCACCGGGGGCGGGCTGGTGTCGACGGGTGTCGAGGACTTCGCGATCCCGGGCAGCGACCACCGCGGGTTCGCGGTGTCGGTCAGCCTGAGCCGGTCGCCGAGCTGAGCCGGGCGACGAGGCTCCCCATCGCCCGCCCGCGGTGCGAGATCGCGTTCTTCGCGCCGGAACCCATCTCGGCGAAGGTCGACCCGTCGCCCTCGTCGGGGACGAAGATCGAGTCGTAGCCGAAGCCGCCGTCGCCGCGCTCGGAGGTGGCGATGCGCCCGGCGCACACCCCCTCGCAGACGACCTCCGACCCGTCGGGCCACCGCACGAGCACGACGGTGCGGAAGCGGGCGGTCCGATCGTCCACGCCGTCGAGCTCGCTCAGCATCCGCCGGCGGTTGTCGGCGTCGCTGCAGCCCTCGCCGGCGAAGCGGGCCGTGCGCACCCCCGGGGCCCCGCCGAGGGCGTCGACCTCGAGCCCCGTGTCGTCGGCCACCGCGCCGAGACCGGTCGCGTCCACGAGCGCTCGCGCCTTCAGCCGGGCGTTGCCGACCAGCGTGTCCGCGTCCTCGGCGACGTCGGCGACCTCGGCGGGACGCTCGACGAGGTCGACGACCCCGTCGAGCAGGGCGCGCATCTCGGCGACCTTGCCGGGGTTGGCCGACGCGCACACGAGGCGGGTCGTCGACACGGGCGCTCAGCCGCCCCGAGCGGGCGGGACCGTCGAGACCACGTCGGCCTGCATGGCGGCGATCAGCTCGAGCCCGCCCTGCGCGAGCTCCAGCATCCGATCGAGCTCGGAGCGGGAGAAGGCGGTGCCCTCGGCGGTCCCCTGCACCTCGACGAAGCGGGCCTCGCCGTCGGGGACGCCGTCGACGTTCGGCTGCAGCATGACGACGTTCATGTCGACCTCGGCGGCGGAGTCCTCGACGTAGGGCAGGTCGAGGACCGCCTCGCCGTCGACGATGCCGACGCTGATCGCCGCGCAGAACGAGTGCAGCGGGTTCGCCGGCAGCTCCCCGCGCTCCACCAGCCGCTGGAGGGCGTCGTGCAGCGCGACGAAGCCGCCGCAGATGCTCGCGGTGCGGGTCCCGCCGTCGGCCTGGAGGACGTCGCAGTCGACGGTCACCTGACGCTCGCCGAGGGCGACCATGTCGCACGCCGCACGCAGCGACCGGGCGATCAGCCGCTGGATCTCGACGGTCCGGCCGCTCTGCTTGCCCTTGGCCGCCTCCCGACCGATCCGCTCCGGCGACGCGCCGGGCAGCATCGAGTACTCGGCGGTGACCCAGCCCTTGCGGCTGCCGCGCATCCAGCGCGGCACGTCGTCGTCGATGCTCGCGGTGCACAGCACCCGGGTGCGCCCGAAGCTGACGAGCGCGGAGCCCTCGGCCATCTCGGTGAAGTCGCGCTCGAAGGTGATCGGGCGGAGCTCGTCGGGGCGGCGGCCGTCGGGTCTCGTCATGGCGAGGAACCTACCCGGCGCCCGGCGCCGCCCGGTCGTGGGTCGGCGGCCACGCCTCGGTCCGGTCGAGCTCGGGCCCGAGCAGGCGACTCCCGAGGTCGCGGAACACGTCGATGTCGCCGCTCGAGGCGAACCGGTGGTGCCCGGGTCCGCTCGCCGAGCGGATGTCGCGCACCAGCCCCGCCTCGGCCAACCGACGCCGGATCGCGAACGCGGTCTCGTCGGCCGAGCTGACCAGGGTGACCTCGGGGCCCATCACGTCGCCGATGACGCGCGCCAGGAACGGGTAGTGGGTGCACCCGAGCAGGAGCGCGTCGACGCCGGCGTCGACCATCGGGGCGAGCAGCCGCTCCGCCAGCACCGTGACCTCGTCGCCCGTGGTCTGGCCACGCTCGACGAACTCGACGAAGCCCGGGCAGGCCGCGCTCGTCAGCGTCACCGGCACCCCCGTCTCGGCGATCGAGCGGACGTAGGCCCCCGACGACACGGTGCCCACGGTCCCGATCACCCCGACCCGACCGGTGGTGGTCGTCGCGACGAGGGCGCGCGCCCCGGGCCGCACGACGTCGATGACGGGGACGTCGAGCTCGGCGCGCAGCTCGTCGAGACCGGCAGCCGTCGCCGTGTTGCAGGCGACGACGATCGCCTTGGCGCCGTAGTCGTGGACCAGGCTGCGGGCGAGCTCGCGGGCGTAGGAGCGCACGTCGTCGAGGGGCTTGGAGCCGTACGGGTAGCGGCCGGTGTCACCGATGTAGACGAGGTCCTCGGCGGGCAGGAGATCGATCGTCGCACGGGCGACGGTCAGCCCTCCGAAGCCCGAGTCGAACATCCCGATCGGACCGTCCATCGACGGCGAGGGTAGCTCCGGGCTGCCCGGGGCCGGGTCGTCTCGGCGGGCCGGGCGCTCCGGACGGACGTGCCGGTGCAGCAGCCGGTCAGCGGCCGATCGGCGACGACAGGGTCAGCTCCCCGACGAGCGGCGACCAGGTGGTCACGGCGCCGTCGGGCACGGTCCGCGCGACCTCCACGACGCGCCCGTGGGCGTCGAGCCCCACGGCGAGCTCGGCGTCGTCGGGTCCCGAGAGGGCACGGTCGCGACGCCACCGGGCGGCCAGCGACGGATCGGACGCGACGAGGTCCGCGACATCGATGCGGACGGTGAGGACCCGCGCGGCCTCGCCGTCCCCGGGCACGTCGGACACCAGGTCGGTGTACGGCCACACCTCCGCCACGACCACGTCGTCGAGCGAGGGAGGGGCGACCGACGCGAGGCGGACTCGCTCCGCGAGAGCGTCGTCGTCGGCGACCGGCGACCACGACCCGTCCGAGCTGGTCCAGATCTCCTCGCCATCGGTCTCGGACACCGAGACGACGGAACCGTCGGGCGCGATCTCGCTCACCCGCGTGCGACCCCGCGCATCGGCCTCGACGCGCTGCGAGCCGTTCCCCCCGGCGCGCACCACGGTCGAGGTCCACGACGACCAACGGGCGCGACCGGAGTCCACGTCGTCGGGCCACGGCCGTCCGACCGCCTCCGGCGGGGCGGGCTCGGCGCCTGCGGCCGCGGCGATCAGCTCGTGATCGGCGAGGTGCTCGTCGTAGCCGAACCACGCGCCGGCGCCGGCGCCCATCACGACCACGATCCGCAGCATGCGGGCGATCCCGCCTCCGCCGCTCATCCGTCGGCCCCGGTCGTCTCCGCCGCCGCCGGATCGATCGCGTCCGCGGCGCCGTCCGCGCCACCCGCCGTCGACGGCGGCGTCGCCGCGGCGACCGGACCGGCCAGGAGCGCTGCGGGGTCGTCTCCGATCCCGACGAGCTCGTAGCGGTCGCCGACGCCGAACGGGTCGCCGGTGGTGACCATGCGTCGCAGCGCACCCGATGCGTCGACCCACAGCTCGATCTGGGTCGTGCCGGTCTCGTCACCGGCCCACCCGGCTGCGACGGCCGCACCGTCGCGTGACGTGCGCATCGCCGCGACGTCGAGGATCACGACGAGGTGGCGCACCGCGACGGTCGACGGGACGGACCCATCGGCCCCCGCCCCGGGTGCGGGCGGCGTCGCCACGTCGGCCGGGGTCGGGGTCGGGGTCGGAGACGGTGCGACGGTGCCGCCGGAAGAGACCGGGAGGACGGACTCGCCGGGGACCCCGAGCGGCCGGCCCGGGATCGACTCGACCGAATCGCTGACCACGGTCAGGTGCCGGTGGGTCTCGGCGGGGAGCACGTCGGTGATCGTCAGGGCGCTCGGTCGACGCAGGAACCCCACGACGGCGCCGTCGGCGGCGAGCTGCTCCGGGGTCACCGGCACCCACCCCGCGCCGGCGTCCGCCCGGTGCTCGACGCCGCCCGGTCCCGAGCGGTAGGCGGAGCCGTCGGTCGAGGTGGCGACCGCGTCCCCGGTCGCGAGGTCGGCGGTGACGGTGACGGTGGTCCCGGTCGCGCCGGGGACGTTCGGGTCGACGTCGCCGCCGAGGCGGACGGCCAGGTGCCTCCCGGCGGGCGGGCGCACCGTCGCGTCGGGCAGCTCGGCGACCGCGCCGGACTCGAAGCTCTCGTAGCGCTCCCAGCCGATCCGACCGGCGACGACGACCAGCGCCACCACGATCGCGACGACGAGGGTGCGCACGATCGATCCGAGGGCGGCGACGAGGCCGCCGCCGGACTCCTGGGCGCGCTCGTCCGATGCGGTCGTCTCGAACGAGGTGTACGACGAGGCGGCGGGCGCCGCGGGCGAGGGCGCTGCGGCGACCAGGGAGGGGTCGGGGAGCGAGGGCGTCGACCTCGTCGCGTCGTGCACCGCAGCGGCGACCGGCGCAGCAGCGTCGGCCGGCGTGACGGACGCGTCGGGGGCGGTCTCGTCGCCGGCCCTCGGAGCGGAGGCTTCGCTCGGCGCGACGGGCGCGGCGGCGCCGGTCGTCGGGGCTCCCGGCGGTGCCGGACGCCGGGGCGGCGGCGGGGGGACCGCAGCCGTGGGCGGATCGGCGGGCGGCGCCGTGCCGGGTGACGTCGAGACGGTCGGGGCGGTGCTCCGTGTCGTCGTCGCGCTCGAGACCGCGTCGGGCGCGCCCGATCCGACGCCGGGAACCGACGGGGCGCCGTCGGGTTCCACGCTCGGCTCCGGCGTCGGCGCCTCGGCCGACGGGATCGAGAGGCGGATGGCCTGGGCGAGCGCGTCGTGGTCGATCGCGGACGTGGCCGGACCGACGGTGGGCGCATCGACGGCCGACGACCGAGCCGCGGCGCTCGCATCCGCGGCGACCGAGGCGGTGGGAACGCCGCCGGGTCCGTCGTGGCCTCCGGGTTCGTCGTGCACGTGGGGGCGAGGGTCGTCGATCGGGGGGATCGCCGGCCCGGTGCCGGTCACGAACGAGGGCAGCGTGGGGACGTCCGGCACCGAGGCGGTCGCAGCGGTCGCCCTCGCGGACGACTCGCCGGCGGACGGCTCGCGGTCGCGGTCGCGGTCGCGCTGGTCCGTCCCACCGTCGCCCGATCCCGCGTCGTCGCGGTGGTCGGCGGACGGGTCGTCGGACGGGTCGGGGCCCGGAGGGGTCCGGTCGATCGTCGACACCGACGAGCGGAAGCCGAACCGCGGCAGCGACGTCGACGGCGACTCGCTCGCGGGGGACGGATCGGACACACCTCCTCATCGGCGCGCTGGCAGCCGTGCTTGACACCCGAGATGCAGCTCGAATCGACCGCCCGACCGCGGCGGCGTCAGAAGTAGATGATCTTCTCGGCGTTGGCCTCGGCGATGTCGAGGTCGTCGGTGTACGCCCCCGTCGAGAGGTACTTCCACCCGCCGTCGCACACGATGAACACGATCGTGCCGGAGGCGATCTCTCCGGCGACCTTCGCGGCGCCCGCCATCGCCGCACCCGAGGAGATCCCGGCGAAGATCCCGCACTCGCCGACCAGGCGCCGGGTCCACTCGATCGACTCGCGCGGTCGCACGACGCGCTTGCGGTCGAGGATCTCCGAGCCGTTCCACTCGTCGAACACCGGGGGGATGTAGCCCTCGCCGATGTTGCGCAACCCCTCGACGCTCTCCCCGAGCGGGGGCTCGATCGCCACGATCTGGATCGTCGGGTCGTGCTCCTTGAGGAAGCGACCGGTGCCCATCAGCGTGCCGCTCGTTCCGAGCCCGGCGACGAAGTGGGTGATGTCGGGGACGTCGCGCAGGATCTCGGGCCCGGTCCCCTCGTAGTGGGCGCGGGGGTTCGCGTCGTTCGCGTACTGGTAGGGGAAGAACCAGTCGGGGTTCTCCGCGGCGAGCTCGCGCGCTCGGGCGACGGCCCCGTTGGACCCCTCCTCCCCAGGGGTGAGCAGGATCTCCGCACCGAAGATCTGCAGCATCTGACGCCGCTCCACCGACACCGAATCGGGCATCATGATCTTGACCGGGTACCCCTTGAGCTGGGCGATCGCAGCGATGGCGATGCCGGTGTTGCCCGACGACGGCTCGAGGATCGTCTGTCCCGGGCGGAGCCGGCCGTCCGATTCGGCCTCGACGATCATCGCCTTCGCGATGCGGTCCTTGACCGACCCGAACGGGTTCTGCATCTCGAGCTTGCCGACGATGCGCACGTCGGGGTTGGGCGACAGGTTCGACACGTCGACGACCGGGGTGTCGCCGATCATGTCGAGCACGTGGGCGTGGGCCGTGCTCGGCATCGGCAGGTTCGGGGCGGTCATGCTCATGCTGCTGCTCATCTCCCAGGGGGTCGACCTGATCGTGCCCGTCGGCATGCCGACAAAACCGATCTGCTTGCTCAGGAATCGTACCGAGCGGACGGGAGGTGGCCGCAACGCACCTGGAGACGTCACACCGCCACCTCGCGCGGAGGGGTTCCCCCGAGGGCGACCGGGGGCCCACCCGAGCACGGCCCTCGCGAGCGTGCACCGGCCGCCCGCAGCGGCTCCGGGAGGTGCTCGGAGCAGGTCAGACGACGGCGAGCTGCTCGGCGACGATCTCCCCGTCGACGATGCGGTAGCTGCGGACCTCGGGGGCACCGCGCTTGAGCCCCACGATCACGTAGTGCCAGTCGGGCGTCACCGCCGCCTCGACGTCGGTCGGGCTCGGGTAGGGCTCGGAGTGCGTGTGGGAGTGCACCACCGCGTTGATCGCCCAGTCGCGATCGTCCGCGTCCATCTCGGCGCGCATGAAGTCCTTCGGGTCGAGGGTGTACACGCGGGCGGACTCGGCGGCGTTGCGGCAGGGGTGGAAGGTCCGGCCGTCGTCGCCGGGCCGGCCGTCGTGCGACAGCGGCCCCGACACCAGGCCGCACGCCTCGAGCGGGTACTCGTCGAGGGCGAGCGCGACAAGGCGGGCGTGGACCTCACGGGTGATCCGGAACACGCCGTCAGCCTAGGTGCGCAGCTGGGTACCCTCGGCGACGACATGGCCAAGAAGGGCAAGAAGACGAAGCGGGGGACCCCCGCCGACGGGACGAAGCTCATCGCCAGCTACAAGCGCGCCCGGCGCGACTACGACATCCTCGACACGTACGAGGCGGGGATGGTGCTCACCGGCAGCGAGGTGAAGAGCCTGCGCGAGGGGAACGCGCAGATCTCCGAGGGCTACGCACGGGTGCGCGGCGGCGAGATGTGGATCGACGGGGTGCACATCCCGCCCTACACCAACGCGATCGGGTTCGGCGCCCACGATCCCGACCGGGAGCGCAAGCTGCTGCTGCACCGGGCCGAGATCGACAAGCTCGACCTGCGCACCGCCCAGGGCGGCCTGACGATCGTCCCCCTGCGGCTGTACTGGAAGGAGGGACGGGCGAAGATGGAGCTCGGCCTGGCGAAGGGCCGCACGAAGGGCGACAAGCGGCACACCCTCGCCGAGCGCGACGCCGATCGTGAGATCGAGACCGCGTTCAACCGGGCGCAGAAGTACTCGACGCAGGCCTGAGCGGGCTCCGCCCGCCGGCCGCCCGGCTCGGTCGGTGCACGCACGGTCTGCGGCGCCCGACGATCAGGGGGCGAAGACGATGATCTTGTGCCACCCCGACGCGCCGTCGGGCAGCGGATCGGCACGTTCCTCGGTCTGCACGTTCCCGTCGCCGTCGACGGCGCGGGTCGTGATCTCGACCCGGCCCGTCGAGCCGGGCGTCCAGCGGTACGCCCACTGGCGCCAGGTGTCGTCGTTGAGCGCCTCGCCGAGCTCGGCCCGCTCCCACTCGCCGTCGTCGATGCGCACCTCGACGGCGCTGATCCCGCGGGTCTGCGCCCACGCGACACCGCCGATCGCGGCCTGCCCGTCGGCGTCGAGCTCGAGGGTGCTCAACCCGTCCACGGAGTCGATGCGGCTCTGCATCTTGATCGGTGCCCGATCGGCGTAGCCACGTGGCACCCAGTACTGCTCGAAGTCCTCGAACGTCGTGAGCTCGATCTCGGTGAGCCACTTGGTGGCGGAGATGTAGCCGTACAGCCCGGGGACGACGAGGCGGACGGGGAAGCCGTGCTCGAGCGGGAGCGGCTCGCCGTTCATCCCGAACGCGACCATCGCGTTGCGCCCGTCGGTCGCGGCCTCGATCGGGAAGCCGCAGGTGTAGCCGTCGACGGAACGGCCCACCACCTGGGTCGCGTCGGGTGACACCCCGGCGTCGGCGAGCAGGTCGTCGAGGCGGATGCCGAGCCAGCGGGCGTTGCCGACGAGCTCGCCCCCGACGGTGTTCGACACGCAGGTGAGCGTGATGTCGTGCTCGACGACCTCGCGCCGGAGCAGGTCGTCGAACGACAGGTCCAGCGTCCGGTCGACCATGCCGGTGACAGCGAGTCGGTAGTCCTCGGTGCGCAGCTGGGGGACGGTCAGCGCGGTGTCGATCCGGTAGAAGGTCTCGTTCGGGGTGTACAGCTCCGACACCCCCTCGACGTCGACGCTGGCGCCACCGGGTGCCTCGGCGAGCGGGGACGCCGCCTGCGGCAGCCGCAGCGCGGCCCGTGAGTCGGCGGCGCTGAACCTGCTGCGGATGGACCGACCGATCGCCCCGGTCACCCCGCCGGCGATGGCGAACACGCCGACCGCGACGCCGGCGCCGGCGAAGAACTGGCGACGGGTGCCCGACGGGCGCGGCGCACCGGCGGCGACCGGCGTGCGGTCGACGTCCGCATCGGGATCGACGTCGTCGGCGTCGTCGGTCGTGGTCGGCGCGCCGGATCCGTCGACGGTCGCGTCACCGTCGTCGGTGTCCGAGCGGGCGGCGCGACGGTCGGGCGGTTCGTGCGCGACGAGCAGGGCGGCCGCTCCGGCGAGGGCGGCGGCGCCGATCACGGTGCCGACGATGATCGGCGTCGTCGCCGCGATCTGGGGCGAGGTCGACTTGGTCAGCACGGCGACCATCCCGATCGCGCCGAAGAGCGCGAAGCCGATGACGCCGACGAGCGCGCCCCTGCGGAACGCGAGCGCGCCGACGACCATCGAGTACAGGGCGAGCACGACGCCGATCCCGATCAGCAGCGCGGGCTTGTCGTTCGTGCCGAAGACGTCGATCGCGAACTTGGTGACGAACGAGGGGGCCAGGTCGATGACCCGGTCGCCGACGTCGAAGATCGGGGACCGCCACGTGGCGACGATGCCGGCGACGAGCTCGGCGACGCCGAGCGCCAGCGCGGCGCACGCCACGCCGACGAGCGCTCCCACGGCGGTGATCGTGCCGGGTGCGGGTCGCGGTGGGGGGGTCGATGTGGGGGTCGTCGTGTCGCTCATGGTGTCCGCCTGTTCAGGTGTGTCCGCGTGGCGCCCGCCGCCCGGATGGTGCTGACGGTGCCGAGGAAGCGAACGAGCGCCACACGGTGACGTGTGGCGCTCGTTCGGTGGTTCGATCCCCGTCGACCCCGGCCGATCGGGACGGGGGTGACGGAGGGGATCAGCCGGTCGGCATCAGGACGCCGTCGATGATGTGCACCGTGGCGTTGGCGGTCTGCACGTCGGCGCAGCCCACGGTCGCCTGGCCGTCGTTGAGGGTCAGCGTGCCGTCCTCCATCGAGAGCATGATGTCGCCGCCCTGGACGGTGGTGACCATGTCCATCTCGGCGAGATCGGTGCTGGCGAGCTGCTCGCCGCCCACGACGTGGTACGTCAGGACCGTGGTGAGCTGCTCGGTGTCGGCGAGGAGCGCGTCGAGGTCCTCCTGCGGGATGGCGTCGAACGCCGGGTTCGCCGGAGCGAAGATGGTGAAGGGGCCGTCGCCGTTCAGCGTGTCGACCAGGCCGGCGGCGTCGACGGCGGTGACCAGCGTCGACAGGGCCGGGTTGTTGCTCGCCGCGGTGGCGGCGGGGTCCTCGGTCATGCCGGCGAACGATCCGTCACCCTCTTCCGGGACCTCGGCGCAGAGCGGGCCGCTCGGCTCCATGGCCATCGCCTCGCCACCGGTTCCCTCGGTCATCGCGTCGGTGGTCTCGGTCATCGCGTCGGTCGACTCCGTCATGGCGTCGGTCGACTCGGTCATCGCGTCGGTGGTCTCGGTCATCGCGTCGGTCGACTCCGTCATGGCGTCGGTCGACTCGGTCATGGCGTCGGTGTCCTCCGTCATCATCTCGGAGGTCTCGGTCATGGCGTCGGAGGTCTCGGCCATCGCCTCGGTGGTGACGGACTCGACCGCGTCGGTCGCGTCGTTGCTGTCGCTGCCGCAGGCTGCGGCGGTGAACGAGACGGCGGCGCCGAGGGCGAGGATGGAGCGGGTGGACTTGCGCATGTGGGTTTCCTTCTGTGGGGGGTGGTCGACTCGGAGGTCGAGGTTCTCGGAGGCTCCGAGAGGATGTGCTGTTGGTTCGTGGAGCGACCCGTTCTGGATCACACCTCGTTACGCAAATCGCACAATGCCCGCGCACGACGCGCAAGAAACGTCAAGGAGCCGGATTTCTCGCCGGACTCTTGTCACGTACCGTCCCGGGGCGGACGCTTTCGGTGCCCCTCCGTGCGACGTCTCGGCGCGACCCGTCCGGGGACGACGAGGCGAGTCGAGCCGGCTCGGCTCGGCGATGGACGTCGGCGACCGGTATGGTGGTGGGTCACATATCGAATGCACGGGGCTGACTGGTTTCGACGTCAGTGACGCTGTTCGAGTTCGCGACCCGAGTTCCTCAGACTCGCTAAACGGGGGAACCAAAGAATTGCCGATGAGCAGTTCGCTCTCACCGCCTGATCTGATCAGGTGAGTGCAGAGTCATCGTGAGCAGAGATGTCGCACGGGGCCACTCCACCACAGCCCGGCAACAGAAGTGGGGGATGACGGAGGGAAAGGACTCTGACGGCGAGAAAGACCGCTGACCTCTCGGAAAGACGAGACGTGGCCGGCCTCGAGCCGGCAGCCGACCCGTCGGTGGCGCAGCGTCAGCGTCGATGTCGGGAATGGTCGTAGCGAGCACGTTCACCGGCTGATGGACGGGGGTTCGATTCCCCCCAGCTCCACCGAACGCACGAGAACCGAGGCGCACGGGTCCACCAGGGCCCGTGCGCCTCGCTCGTTCGGAGCCCTCGTCGGCGCCGGCGGCCCGCCTGCATCCGTCGGGGCGGCCCGTCTGGTCGCGCATCGGTGCGGCTCGCGCACGACATCGCGACCTGACCGACGGGGAGGTCGGTGTCGGGGGGGCGGAGGAGCGGCGCCGGACGTGCTACACCTCCCGGGTGACCGGTCGACCGACCCTCGTCCTCGGGCCGCTGCTGCGCCACGTCGGCACGACCGGGGCCACGGTGTGGGTCGAGACCGACCGGCCGTGCGCGGTCGAGGTGAACGGCGTGGCCCAGCCGACGTGGACGGTGCACGGCCACCACTACTGCCTCGTCGTCCTCGACGGTCTCGAGCCCGGCAGCCACGCGCCCTACGAGGTCCGGCTCGACGGTGAGCTGGTGTGGCCCGAGCCGGGGAGCGACTACCCGCCGTCGCGGATCTCGACGATCGATCCCGGCACGCCGACGCGGCTGCTGTTCGGATCGTGCCGCTACGCCCGGCCCGAGGCGGTGGCGGGCGACCCGAAGTTCGAGCCCGACGCCCTCGACACCTACGCGCACCGCATGCTGCGCAGCGACCCCGAGACGTGGCCCGACGCCGTCCTGCTGCTCGGGGACCAGGTGTACGCCGACGAGACGACCGCGGAGACCCAGGCCCGCATCGCCGAGCGGCGGAGCCTCGAGGTCGCTCCGTACGAGCAGGTCAAGGACTACGAGGAGTACACCTGGCTGTACTCCGAGAGCTGGACGGATCCCGACATCCGCTGGCTGCTGTCGACCCTGCCGACGGCGATGATCTTCGACGACCACGACGTGCGCGACGACTGGAACACCTCCGAGGCGTGGCGCGAGGACATGCAGGCGACGACGTGGTGGCAGGAGCGCATCGTCGGCGGCCTCGCGTCGTACTGGGTGTACCAGCACCTCGGGAACCTGTCGCCGCGCGAGCTGGAGAGCGACGTGCTCTACCAGCGCGTGCTCGCCCACGACGGCGACTGCGGCGAGATGCTCGACGAGTTCGCCCGGGCCGCGGACGCGGAGGCGGACGGCCGCAAGGGTGCCCAGTGGTCGTTCCGCCGAGACTTCTCGAACTCGGTGCTGCTGATGATCGACTCGCGCTGCGGACGGATCCTCGCCGACGATCGAAGGTCGATGGTGTCGGAGGACGAGTTCGCCTGGATCGTCGAGCAGGCCGAGGGCAGCTACGACCACCTCCTCATCGGGACGTCGCTGCCGTGGCTGCTCCCCCGGTCGTTCCACGACGTCGAATCGTGGAACGAGATGCTGACCCGCGGCGCACGCGGGCCGCGCATGGCGCGGTTCGCCGAGTGGTTCCGCCGAGCGGCCGACCTCGAGCACTGGGCGGCGTTCCGCGACTCCTTCGACGCCCTCGGCGAGCTCATCGCGCGGGTCGGGCGGGGCGAGCACGGGGGCGACGCGCCGGCGACGATCTGCGTGCTGTCGGGCGACGTCCACCACGCGTACGTCGCCGAGGCGCACTTCGACGCCCCGGTCCGGTCGTCGGTGTACCAGCTGACGTGCTCGCCGGTGCACAACTACGTCCCCCGGGCGTTCCAGCTCGGGTTCCGGGTGGCGTGGAGCCGGGCGGCGGCGCGGCTCACCCGGTTCCTGCTCGAGCGGGTGACGAAGGTCCCCGATCAGCCGCTCACGTGGACGCGCGAGGCGGGCCCGTTCTGGGGCAACGAGATCGCCACCCTCGTGCTCGACGGGCGCTCGGCCCACGTCGAGATCGAGCGAGCGGGGCGCGACGACCACGGCACGCCCGAGCTCACCCAGGTCGTCTCCCTCCGGCTCTCCTGACCGCTCCCCCACCGCTTCCCGCCGCCGCCGGCACCGCCCGGCAGCCTCCGGTCTGGTTACGATCCTCTGCGCATCCCGCACCGATCCGCGACCAATCGGCTGATCGCCTCCGGCGCCTGGCCGTCTGCGCCCGGTTCCCGTGGCGGCGCTAGTCGATCGCCCCGACCGCGCCGCCACGGACCACCGGACGACCACCGCACCGGCGCGCCGACCGTCGTCGACCACCTGCTCGGCACCACCGGCGGCTACGGGCACGTTGGAGAGCAGGATCGAGCCGGCGAGCGCAGCCACCTCGGGAGCGCCCGCGCCGATCGGCGCGACGCCGAGCGCGAGGTTCTCCGGCAGGCCGTCGAGCGAGATCGCGGCGAGCAGCCCGCCGCCCGAATCGCTGCCCGACGTCTCGTCGACGAGGTGGCCGACTCCGGTGAACACCAGCGCCCCGAGCCCGAGGAAGCGACGACGAAGGCCAGGGTGGACGCGTCGGCCGAGGGCTCGACGAGCTCGGTGACGACGGACAGCACGAGCGCGCCTCCCGCGAACGCGACGAGGACGCCCTGGACACGGTCGGGCAGCGGGCCGATCGCACCCCACACCGAACCGAGGACGAGCGCGCTCGAGACGGCGGCGACGACGAGCGACGTCGCGCTCGAGCGTGGCGCACCTCCGGCGGCAGGGTCCGAATCCCGAAGCGCTCGCCGGGTACGGAGGCGGCGCGGCGCCCGGCGCCGCCTCGAACCGACGATGACCGCCCTCGACGTCTCCCCCGCCCGGCCGCCGGCCGGGTCGCGACCGGCGACACCGGCTCGGCTCGACGCGACGACGCCGCTGGTCGCGAGGCGCGAGGTGGCGATCGTCGCGGCGACGTTCGCGCTGTTCCCGCTCGTGGCAGCCCTCGCTCCCGGGACGCCGACGTCGGCGAAGGCCCGGGCGCTCGCGCTCACCAGGCTGCAGGGCACGCACGTCGTCGGCGCCGAGGAGCTGCTGCGAGCGTGGTTCGACCGGCTCCCGCCGGCGGTGAGCGCCGCCACCGAGATCGCCTACCTGACCCTGCACGTCACCGCGATCGTCGGCGTCGGCGTGTGGCTGGTGGTGCGGCGGCCGTCCGACTACCGGCGGTTCCGGATCGCGTTCGTGATCGCGCAGCTGATGACGATCGCCACCTACGTGCTGCTCCCGACCGCGCCACCGCACCTCGCCTCCACCCCCGGTCTCGACGCCGCCTCCTGGTCCGATGTCGTCCAGTACCGCTACGCAGCCTTCCCGAGCGGCCACGTCGTGTTCGCGTGCCTGGTCGCGGGCACGGCGGCCTGGTGGGTGCGCGGGCGGCGGCTGGCGCCGCTGTACCCGACGGCGGTCGCCCTGGTCGCGATCGCGACGGGGCACCACACGGTGGCCGACGTGGTCGCCGGCGCTCTGATCGCCGCGGTGGCGCTCGTCGTGGCGCGTCGCCCGTCGCGCGGATCACGCGCCCTCGGCCCCGATCGCGTCCGGCGACGGCAGGGGCACGGGCACGGGCAACGGCGAGGGAACGGGCAGCGACGGGGGCACGCGGCGGCGCCCGTGCGCGACGGGACCTGACCGGGTCGCGCACCGCTCCGCGGCGTCGGCGCGGTGCCGACACCGAGACCACCGAGACCTCACCGCATCGGCCGACCGGGTGCTCGCCGCCTTCGGAGACCGGTCTTCGCGACGATCGAGATGGGTGACCGAGTCGCCCGGCCCGTGCCGAGTCCGATGGATGCCGGGTTCGCGCCCGTCGGCTGCCGGGTCCGGCCAGGTTCGACCGAGGTCGGGTTCGGTGGAGGTCGGGTTCGGTGGAGGTCGGCTCGGTGGAGGTGGGTTCGGTGGGGGCCGACACCGGGTGCCGGGATGCCGGGTGACGTCGCGCTGGCCGGTGCCGGTCGTCAGCCGGTCAGCTGGCGGCGGGGCCGCTCTCGCGGACCTCGTCGACGCTGCGCAGTGCGTCGCGCAGCTCGCTGAGCCAGTCGTCGGCGTTGCGTCCGACGAGTCGCACGCACCACGCCACCGCGTCCGCCCGGGAGCGAGCGATGTTGGCGCGGATCAGCGTGTCGAGCACCTGCCGCTCGGGCTGGCGAAGCCGGGTCATGACCGGCACGGCGAGGTGGGTGAACACCTCGGTCGTCTCGCCGACGGCGACCGCCCACGCCACCTTGCGGTCGAAGCGGTGCTCCGCCTCCCGCGCGATCGCCATGCGGCGATCGCGGGTCTCCTCGCGGAACTTGCGGATGCGGCCGTCGGTGGCTTCGGCGACGTCGGCCGGCGACGCGTCGTCGGACATGGACGGGGTGTCGACCCGGAGGGTCACGATGATCTCCTCCCGGTCGACCTCGACGTCGGCGGCGCCGGCGGTCGTCCAGTCGTCGGGGAGGCGGCCCGTGAACCACGAGGCGATGGACGAGTCGGTGCGATCTTCGGGCATGCTCCGACACTAGCGGGCATTACATCATTACACACTTACGAACTAGCGCCCGCTCGGCGCCCGTCGGCCGAACAGGAGGTCGACGGGTGCACCCCGGGCATCGTGACGGGCGACCGAGCCTCGTGGACGGGCACCCTCGGGCACCGCCGACACGGAGAGTCGCTCGACGACGGGTGGTGCGGTTCGCCGGCGAGCAGCGTCAGGACGACGTCGCGGCCCAGCCGTTGAGCGCCCCGAGGCGCAGCACGAGCACCGTGGTGAACGAATCCCGGTCGTACTGGCGGTACCGGTCGCGCAGGCGGTTCGACAGGTCCTCGACCAGCTCGGCGGCGGGATCGGCGACGTGCTCCAGCTCGGCACGAACCCACCAGAGCTGCGACCAGTCGGCCCGATCCCAGTGCTCGACGAGGAGGGTCGCTCGCGGATCGGCATCGAGGTTGCGCTCACGCTGGAGGCGCTGCGACGCCTTCGGCTTCACTCGGTCCACCGGGATCCCGACGTGGTCGGCATCGTCCACGGCGAACACGACCGGGACCGCGTCGACCCCGCGCTCGTGGTGCGCGGTGCACAGGATCGCGTGGTCGTGGCCGGCGAGTCGCCCCCGGCAGTCGTCGCGGTCGAGCCTCATCGGCGGCCGGCCGGAGCGGGTTCGCCGTGTCGGAGCGGGGGTCGGATCATCGTCGCTGGGCCCGACGCCACGAGGCGCGGTCGGTGCAGGGTAGGTCGACTCGAACGCTGCGGCGGTGACGGTGCAGGCGGGCTGACGCCAGACGTACTCGAGTACCGATCGAGTACCGATCGCGTCAGACGCCAGACGTACTCGCTTGCCGATCGAGTACCGATCGCGTCAGACGCCAGACGTACTCGCTTGCCGATCGAGTACCGATCGCGTCAGACGCCAGACGTACTCGAGTGCCGATCGCGTCGGACGCCAGATCGGCGGCGGGCGGTGGGTGGTGGCTACCTTCGGCGGCGTGACGGGATCCGCACGACTCCTCCATCCGACCGAGCTCCGTTCGACGGACGACACCGGGACGTTCGCACGATGAACCTGGCGTCGTGGGTCGAGCGCCACGGTCGACGGTTCGCCGACGCCCCGGCGCTCGCTTCGGGCGAGCGGGTCCACTCGGACTGGGCGACGTTCGCCGCCCGCACGGCGAGCGTGGCGAACGGGCTGCGCGACGACCTCGGCCTCTCCCCCGGCGACCGGGTCGCGATCCTGATGCGCAACCGGCCCGAGTACCTCGAGGCGATGTTCGCCGCCTGGCACGCCGGGCTCGTCGCCGTCCCGGTCAACGCCCGCCTTCACCGTGACGAGGTCGGCTACATCCTCGACCACAGCGCGACGAGCGTGGTGATCACCGACGACGATCACGCCGACGACGCCGCCGCGCTCGTCGACGACGTCGAGGTCCTGCGCGAGGTCGTGGTCGCGCCGGGCGAGCGGTGGGACCGGCTGACGTCGGCGTCCGCGCTGACCCTGGTCGATCGCGCCCCCGACCACGCGGCGTGGCTCTTCTACACCAGCGGCACGACCGGTCGGCCGAAGGGGGCGACGCTGACCCACCGCAACCTGTTGATGATGTCGCTGAGCTACCACGCCGACATCGACCCGGTCGCGCCGGGCGACTGCGTGCTCCACGCGGCGCCGATCTCCCACGGATCGGGGTTGTACGGACTCCCGCACGTGGCGAAGGGAGCGTGCAGCGTCGTCCCCGAGTCGGGGGGAGCCGATCCGACCGAGATCGCCACCCTCCTCGACAGGTGGTCGGGGATGTCGTTCTTCGCGGCGCCGATCATGGTCAAGCGCCTCGCCGCCGACGCGACGTTCGCATCGGCGAACCTGGAGCACCTGAAGACGATCATCTACGGCGGCGCCCCGATGTACCTCGCGGATCTCGAGGCCGCGCTCGAGGCGCTCGGTCCTCGGCTCGCGCAGATCTACGGACAGGGCGAGACCCCGATGACGATCACCGCGCTGTCGAAGGCCGACCACGGCGACCGCGATCACCCCCGGTGGCGCGAGCGCCTGGCGAGCGTCGGCCCCGCGCGCACCGACGTCGAGGTGCGCGTCGTCGACGGCGTCGGCCGCCAGCTGCCGACCGGCGAGGTCGGCGAGGTCGTGGTCCGCGGTGACGTGGTGATGGCCGGGTACTGGGACCAGCCCGATGCGACCGCCGAGGCGCTGGCGGGAGGGTGGTTGCACACCGGCGACGTCGGCAGCTTCGACGATGACGGGTACCTGACGCTGCGCGACCGCTCGAAGGACCTGATCATCAGCGGCGGGATGAACGTCTACCCGAGGGAGGTCGAGGAGGTGCTGCTGCGCCACCGCGGCGTCGGCGCCGTGTCGGTGGTCGGACGTCCCGACGAGGAGTGGGGCGAGTCGATCGTCGCCTTCGTCGTCGCCGCCGACGGCGAGCGGGCTCCATCGGTCGACGAGCTGGATGCGACCTGCCTCGATCACATCGCGCGCTTCAAGCGGCCGAAGGACTACCGCTTCGTCGACTCCCTGCCGACGAACAACTACGGCAAGGTCGTCAAGCGCGAGCTGCGCGAGCAGCTCGTCACCGAGTCCGGCACCTGACGCACGACGCCGCGATCGTCCGTCCGCCGGGTCGGCCGGAAGGATCGCGCACTCGGCGGGCACCCCAGGCCGTCGACCCGGTCGTGACCGGTCCCCGTGCACGTCGGACACGGAAGCCGCACCACCCCCCGTCGGCTCGCTGTCGGCCCCTCGTCGGCGGAACGTGCACGCGTTCGCCCGCCGGGCGGGTGTCGCTTCGCGTCGGCGCGTGACGATGGGACATGATGCGGCGATGCAGATCCGCAACGACGACGTGTCGCTCCACGTGGCCGTCGACGGCCCCGACGACGCCCCTCCGATCCTGCTGATCCACGGCATCCTCGGCTGCGGGAGGACGTGGGAGTGGATCGTGCCGCGCCTGTCCGATCGCCACCGGCTGCTGCGCCTCGACCTGCGCGGCCACGGTCGCTCGGACCGTGCTCCGGACCGGTACCAGCTCGCGGACTACGTCTCCGACGCCCGTGCGGCGTGCGAGCAGGTCGCCGGCGCGCCGTGCGTCGTCATCGGGCACTCGCTCGGGGGCGCGACGGCGGCCGGCCTGGCCCAGTCGCACCCCGACCTCGTGCGTGGCGTGGTGCTCGAGGACCCTCCGCTGAGCGTGCCCGACCCGACGGCCGAGGGCGCCGCACGCAACAGCCTGATGGACGTGTTCGGCGTGCTGCGAACGGTCATCCCCGAGGTGCAGGAGTCGGGCGCGAGCGTCGACCAGGTCGCGGGTTCGACGGCGATGGCACCGAGCGCCGCGGGACCACCGCTCGGCGAGATCCTCCACGACGACGCGATCCTGACGACCGCCGCGGGGACGCTCGCCGTCGACGCATCGGTGCTCGACCACGTGCTCGCCGGGACGTCCACGCCCGTGTTCGACCCCTCCCGTCCCCTGCCGGTGCCGGCGATGGTCGTCGCGGCGGACCCGTCGTCACCCGACGCGGTGACGCGGCCGACCGACATCCCGCGGCTGGCCGAGGTGAGCCCGCACGTCGAGGCGCGCACCCTCACGGGTGCCAACCACCTGATCCACGACTCGGTCGGCCAGCGCGAACCGTTCTTCGCGATCGTCGAGGAGTTCCTCGCCTCGCTCGACTGAGCGATGCGTCGACCTCGACGACCGGCGCCATCCCGCGTCCCCGTCCGGTGTGAGGCACCGGATCGGTCAACCGGGCCGGACGGGTCCGCACCACCCTCGGATCTCGTCTCGGCGCGTTACGCCGAGTCGGTGCGACGCCATCGGCGCCGACCGTCTCGGAGGGGTCGGCGGGGTCGCGGAGCACGTCAGGTCTGGTCGTGCGATCCTCATCCGGCGCGAGATCGTGATCGGACCCGTGACCCGCCCGGCGCCCGCTCCGTCCGATCGCGATCCGGTGCGGATCGCGCCGCACTTCGCGACCAGACCGGACGGCTGAGCCGCGGCGGGTGCACGAGGAGGCGGGGTACGGTCGCCGGTCATCATGGTCGCGCGAACGGAGTCCGAGGGCTGGTCGGCAGTCGTCGGTGGGTGAGGCCGGCGGGTTCGAGTGGGAGCGTCGCAAGAACGGCGACGTCGTCATCACGCACCACGGGCGGCGAGCGACCGTGCTGCGCGGTCGTCGCGCCGCCGAGTTCCTCGACGACGTCGGAGCCGGTGACGACCAGGATCTGATGGCGCGACTCACCGGGAACTACAAGCGAGGCAACGAGCGAGATGCCGGCCGCCACCCGAGGAACCGCTGATCCGGGACTCGGCGACGAGGGACGTCCGCACGGTTCGCCGTCCGGTGCTCGACGCTCGATCGAGCGACGCGCACCCCCGAGCGCTCGATCTCGGGCCGCCCCCTGGTACGCGAGCGAGCGGTCGCGTATCGTCGTCGGGGTCGGGACGCCACCGTCCGGCGAGGCCGAAGGGTCGCACGGCCTCCCGTCCCGTCGAACCCGGCGACGAGGAGAGCAACCCCGATGAGCACCACCGTCCGCTACATCGTCGACGATGTCGACGCCGCCATCGCCTTCTACCGCGATCGCCTCGGGTACGAGGTCGAGATGCACCCCGCACCCGGGTTCGCCGCGCTGGAACGTGACGAGCTGCGATTGATGCTCAACGCACCGGGCGCCGGCGGGGCCGGCACCGCGGGTGGCACGCCGGAACCGGGAGGTTGGGCGCGCTTCCAGCTCGCGGTCGATGACCTCGACGCCACCATCGACGAGCTCTCGGCGGCCGACGTGTCGTTCCGTGGTGAGCTCGTCGAGGGGAACGGGGGCCGTCAGATCCTGGTCGAGGATCCGGCCGGCAACGTCGTCGAGCTCTTCGAACCGGCACCCGATCGAGGCTGACCGCCCGCCCCGGCGGTCGCCGCGTCGAACACCTCGCCGAGCTCGACCACTCCGGTCACGATGGGGTGCGGATCCTGCGAGACGTCGCGACCAGATCGGACCTGCCGGTCGAGGGATCGGCCTCGACGGCGGCGTCGGGTCGCGATCCCGTGCGGATTCCGAACGACATCGCGAGCAGACCGGACACGACCAGCGGCGCACGCGAGCTCCGGTCGCGATCCGGTGCGGGATGCGCCTCGGATCGCTGCGCCTCCGGCGCGTCCGGCCGCCTGCACCGCACCTCGGATCGAGCCGTCGGCGCCCGACGTCAGGACCCGTCGAGGGAGCGTGCGAGCAGGACGACAGGCGGAGCCTCGATGCCGACGACGGCGACGGTCTTGATGCGCGAGCGGTGGCCCCGCCGGATGCTGACCGCGTGGCGGCGCACCTCGCAGAGGTCGGACACGAACGAGATCAGCTCGGCGTTGGCCGCGCCCTCGACCGCCCGGGCGCGCAGCCGGACGCGCACGTGGTCCGGTCCGACGTCGATCAGCCCCGACCGGGACGCACCCGGGTTCGCCCGGACCTGCAGCTCGATCCCCCGATCGGTCCGGTTCCACCAGCTCACCTCGGCCACCGCACCAGTCTCGCGTGCGCGGCCGCACCGGTCGGTCACGACGTCGGCCCCGTGGCTCGGTCGTCGACCTCGCGAACGTGACGATGTTCGGTCCGATCGCGACACCCGACGGGCGCGCCGTCCGCGACCCGGCGCGGGCCCTCCGACTGGCCGCCGCACGGCGACGGTTCGTACGGTCGCGTCGTGACCTCCACCGAGACGAACGACGACACCGCCGCCCTCGCCGAGCGGGTGTTCGCGGCGATCGAGGCGGGGGATCTCGATGCCGTGTCGCGGATGTGGGCCGACGACGTCGAGGTGTGGCACAACGACGACGGCGTGGTGCAGACGAAGGGCGAGAACCTGAAGGTGCTCGGCTGGATCGTGCGGAACACGGCGAGTCGGGCGTACCTCGACGTCGTCCGCCACGTCCACGCCGACGGGTTCGCCCAGCGGCACGTCCTGCGCCTCGAGTTCGACGACGGCCGCACCGCCGACATCCCGGCGGCGATCTTCGTCGGCGTCCGCGCCGGGCAGGTGGTCCGCGTCGACGAGTACCTCGACTCCGCCCACGTCGCCACCGCGTTCGCTCGCTGACGGCGTTCCCCCGGTCGGAGCACGACTCGGCGATCCCGAACGACCGGACGGTCGCCTCACACGAGATCGCACGCCGGCATCGATGACCGAACCCGTTCGCGACGGATGGATCCCCCGGCCCCGCCGAGCAAGCGGGGGAGGTGCCCGACGCAGATCGCGACGTCGACCCTGCGTCCATCGGCTGATCGACGCCGAGCTCGAACGTGGCGCTGACCAGGTTGCCGGCGGACCGGTCCGCCGTGACCTCGACCCGTCGCAGCGACGGTCGGGCACGCCGAGGAGGCGCGTACGCCTGCATCCGCTCCACCCCGGCAGCCGCCGGGATCGGTGCCCTCGGGCGTCGAGACTACGGTCGACGGCATGGCCGATGTGAGCGTCACCCGTCAGATCGCGGCACCGCCCGAGGTGGTGTGGAGCCTCGTGTCCGACCTCCCTCGCATGGGCGAGTGGTCACCGGAGAACACGGGCGGAACGTGGCTCGGCGACGCGACGGGCCCGGAGGTCGGAGCGCGCTTCGAGGGCGACAACGAGAACGACGGTCGGACGTGGTCGACGGTCGCGACGGTCACCGAGGCGAATGGGGGACGGTCCTTCGAGTTCGACATCGACGTCCTCCGCTTGCTCCCGATCGCGAGGTGGCGCTTCGACATCGAGCGGTCCGAGTCGGGGTGCACGGTCACCGAGAGCTGGACCGATCGGCGCCCCGGGTGGTTCACACCGATCGGGACGAAGCTCACCGGGGTCCCCGATCGGGCGGAGCACAGCCGTGACTCGATGCGCCAGACGCTCGACGCTCTCGCCGCCGAGGCCGAGACAGCGGGCTGAGCCCGGGCGGCGCCGCGGTGCCGTCCGTCGTCGGTCGCCGTCTCGTGGGCGCCCGCAGGCCGAGCGGCCGACGACCCGTCGAGCTCAGGTGCGTCGGTCGGTGACGTCGAAGAAGGTCTCGATGACGAGCTCGCTGGCGGTGACGTCGAGGGCCGTGCCGAACGTGGACACGACCGAGAGGTACTGGCGCACCTCGCCGTCGACGGTGAGGCGCACCTCGATCGCCGCGTCGGCGTTCGGGAAGTCGACGGGGTCGACGGTGGTGGTGACGAGCGACTCGGCTTCGGCGAGGAGGTCGGCGATGACGGGGTCACCGGTGACGCCGAGCTGACGCCGGAGCCGGTGCACGAGGTGCGCGGCCACCTCGTCGAGGTCGTCGATGGCCGACGCGAGGCCGTCGGGGTGCAGCGTCATGCGGATGACGTTGAGCGGCGGGCCGAGGAGCTCGGGGGCGACGAGGCGGGTCCAGGCGAACGCCGACTCGTTGGCCATCACGAGGTTCCAGTGACGGTCCATGACGAGGGTCGGGTTCGGCTCCATCGCCTCGAGCATCGACTCGAGGGTGGCGACGACGGGGCGCATCGTCGGAGACGTGAGGCCGAGCTCGGAGTAGGCGGGTGCGTAGCCGGCGGCGAGGAGGAGGTCGTTCTGCTCCCGGTGCGGCACGTCGAGGTGGGTCGCCAGGTGGATGATGAGCTCGCGACTCGGGGTGGAGCGTCCGGTCTCGACGTAGGAGAGGTGACGGGTCGACACCTCGGCGCTGGTGGCCAGGTCGAGCTGGCTCATCCGGCGGCGTCCGCGCCAGTCGCGAAGGAGCGGCCCCACCCCGCGCTGGCCGGTCCTCGTGGTCACGTCGATCACCGTAGGGCGGGCGCCGTCCGGCCTCCATGACCTGTCAGGTCATGGATCCGATGCGGCGGGACGGCTCACGATCGATCCATGGACATCGACACCGCCTCCCCGACCACCACGACCCCCTCCCCCACCGTCGGCCTCGGGCCGGCCGGGCGCCTGCGACGCATCCTCGCCGTCGACGCGCTCACGTCCGGGCTCAGCGGGCTAGCGATGGCGGTCGCCGCCGGCGGGGTCGACGACCTGCTCGGGACGGGGCGTCCCGGATGGGTCCGGGGCGTCGGCGTGGGGTTCGTCGTGTTCGCGGCGGGCGTGGCGTGGGTGGCCCGCGCCGACGAGTCGTCGCTGCGGCGCCTGTCGCTCGACGTGGTGATGGCGAACGTGGCGTTCGTCGTGGCCATGGTCGTGGGACTGGCGCTCGGGTGGTTCTCCGGGGTCGGGATCGCGATCGCCGTGGCGGTCGCCGTCCACGTCGACGTCCTCGCCGTGCAGCAGTGGCGTGAACGGCGACGGCTCGCCTGACCCGGTCGCGCGAGGGGCTGGGACCCGGGCCCGCCGGATGCACCGGCGGGCCGAGCGGTCAGGCGCCCATCTGGGTGGTGTGGGTCGGCTCGATGCGCATCACGACTCGCTCGTCGCCGGGCTGGTGGAACGGGTACTCGTCGGCGTCCATGTACTTCTTCGCCATCGAGTCGATGAACGAGTTGTCGGAGTCGTCGTCGACGCGCGCGAGGGTGCCACGGATCTCGAGGTAGCGGTACGGGTTGTCGGGGTCGGTGCCGGAGACGGCGATCGTCGGGTTGCGCTCGAGGTTGTGGAACTTCTGACGACCCTTGGTGAGCGAGAACACGAAGTGGCCGTCGTCGAAGCCGCCCCACACCGGGCTGGACTGCAGCTCACCGTCGGGGCCGAGCGTGGCGATGTGCCAGAAGGTCTTCTTGTCGAGCAGGTCGGCGTAGTCGTCGGGGATCGTGGTCATCCCCCATTCGTACCAAAGGCTCGGCCGGTTCCACACCGGCGCGCACGACCGCCGGTGTTCACGCCCCGATCGATCTCGGCGGCGCGTTCGTCGCCCGAGAGAGCCATGCTCGCCGTCGGTCGACCCGACCGGTCAGCGTCGAACGGTCCGTAGGTCGTCGTCAGGCTCGAGCTCCGCCGAGGTCACGCCACCTGATCGGGGGCGACGGCCGGCGGTGGAAGCGGGATGCCGTCCTTGAAGAGCGAGCGGAACTCGTTGAGCTCGGGGTGCGCGTTGACGATCCCGACGTAGGACCCCCGGACGTCGCTCTTGAGCCGGGTGAGAGCGACGTAGCCGAGGCGTGGGGACCACCGGGCACCGCCGATGCACACGATGACGGCGCGCGACTCCCATCCCTTGAAGCTGTGGACGGTGCAGGCCTTGATCCCGGGAGCATCGACCCAGAACCGCTGCTTGCGGCGCTGCTGCTCGGAGGGGTTCGAGGCGAAGATGTGGTTCACCTCGTGGCCTCGGCGTTCCAGTTGGCGAACGACGCGCAGACCCTGATCGTGGCTCTCGCACAGCACGACGACCTCGGAGGGATCGAGGTCGTCCTGGTTCTCGACCAGCGCAGACGTCATCTGCGCCGCCACCAGCGGGAGCGACGACGTGGAGGGCACGTTCTGCCACCGCCGTGCGGTCGGGACGTCGAACGACGAGATCCGCTCGCCTGCGTCCGGGGCCGTCGGCCCGACGATGTCGCCCGGCACGTATCGCTCGCCGAACACGCGGACGACCGACACCACGTCGGACGGGAGTCGATGCGACGCGCCGAGATCGGTCCACGGACCGGAGAACCCGGCGCCGACCATGTGCTCCTCCTCGGTCCACGGCGTCTGGTCGAAGATGTTCTGGGTCGGATCGGCCACGAGCAGCATCTCGCCGTCAGGTCGCAGCTGCGCACGCAGCAGGTTCCACCAGCTCAGCTCGAAGTCCTGGCCCTCGTCGACCAGGATCGCGTCGAACGGGATCCGTGCTCCCGTCTCGGACGCTGCGATCGCACGATCGACCACGTTCACGGTCGAATCGCCGCCGCGGCCGCCCCCGGTCGGGTCGGCCATCTCGTCGAGACGACGACAGAAGCCGTGGAAGTGGACACACGACACGAGCGCCGGGTCCGCCCCGTAGCTCGCGCAGTGCCGGGAGATCAGCGAGCGCAGGTAGTGGCTGAGCGTGATGTTGTACGAGACCACGAGGGTCGACTTCCCCTCGGCGGCGAGCGCGGCGGCGCGTGCGGCCAGGCCGTACGACTTGCCGCACCCCGCCGAGCCGCGCACCCGGCGCATCCTCGCACCGTTCGGGTTGCGGGCGATGTTGCTGGCGCCCCGGCTGAGCCGGTCGGGGGCCACGAGTCGGTTGACGTAGGTGGCGGTCTCGAGGTGGCGCTGCGCCTTGTCCAGCGAGACCGGGCAGGGCCGCGCGGGAGCGGGCCCGATCAGAGCGTCTTCGAGGTGGTCGAGCACGTCGTCGCCGTGGATCGCGACACCCGCACCCGGTGCGCCCTGCGCGCATCGCAGCACCTCTCGGGCTCGGTGCGTCGGATGGTTGAGGAGGATCACGATGGCTCGCACCGATGGTGGTACCGGTCCCCCGTCGGCGGGGCGGGCGAAGTGGTGCTCGTAGATGGTCGATCGGTAGCGCTCACCCTGCGAGCACGGGTGCTCGCGCACCGGTGCCCACCCATCGCCGGTGCGGTACTGGATCTCGCCGTTCTGGTTGCGGTACGCACCGTGCCGCCACTCCTTCACCTCGATCGCGCAGATGCCATGATCGCGATGGAGGGCGACGAAGTCGGGGCGATCGAGGCCGAGGCGCGGTTGGACGTAGACGGTCCATCGGTCGTCGATCCGGCCGAGGGCGCGAGCGACCCGCTCCTCCCCGGCGTTGATCCATCCGCTTCGGTCGACGCACTCCTGCAACGTCGGGACGAGCTCTGCCACACCCACCTCCCTGCCACGTTCGGGGTGTCGGCCAGTCATCGGCGCAGAACGCCGACGACTTGAGTTCTTGCAACGGGGTCGAGCCTCGACGGCGGCGGATCGTCTCGACGAACGACGAACTCCGCTGCTTCCGAGCACGACGTCAAGTCGAAGTCACCTCGGCCCATCCCGCGTGTTGGTCGAGCTCTCGTCGATGGGCGACGGGTCGAGCGATATTGCGGAGATCCCGGCGGTCTCGCCCGACGTCGCAGCGGATCTCTCACTCAGCAGGTGCACCACCATCACCCACGTCGACAGCGACTGCCTCATCTCCGTCGTCGACCACGATGAAGGGAAGGTCGCGGAAGAAGGAATCGGCGTGACGTGCGAGCACACGAACCGTCACGTAGTTGGCCGTGCCCCCGATGGCCATCCCGATCCCGAAAGGCAGGACGCGACCGAGCGCGACGACTCCCCGTTTGGTGCCGTACTTCGTCACGATCGTTCGTCCCATCTTGCCGTTGACCGTTCGAAGCAGCGACATCGGAACGCGGGCGGTTCCCTTCTTCCCCAGCCCCTTCCCCACCTCAGACGCGAGGCGACCGAATCCCGCCGCCGCTCCATCGCCGAAGAGGAGGACCGAGAGGATCCACGCTCGACGCTCGTCGACGGTGGCCGAGTCGTGTCCGTGAAGGGCCGCGATCGTCAAGATGAGTTCGGCGGCCCGGCCCGTGAACCAGGCGAAATCCGCAGCGGACGTCGCCAGACCTGCAGCGGTCCCGACACCGGGAACCGCTGCGACGCCACCGCTCGCCGCGCCGATCGTCCCGAGTTCCCGTGCGAACGCTCGGCTGAGCGCCTCTACCCGCTCCTCCACCGTCGCTCCAGCGACCTTCGCCGCACGCTGCTGCGCGTTCCCGTATCCGGTGTCGATGGCGCCGTCGATGGCGTCCAGGATGAAGCCCTTGCCGTCCGTCGACCTCGATGGGCCCCGTGCGAGGCGAATCGCTCTGTTCACGATCATCCTCCGAAACTAGGCCAGAGCGCGATTCTTCGTCCGAGGCGCCACACCAGCTTCGTCGAGACGTCGATGCGACGACCCCGTGTGGGATCAGCCCGCTTCGGGATCTTGGTCGACGACGAAGACCTGACGGAGCGGGATCAGCCGCTTCCAGCGAGGATCGAGTTGCTCGTAGTGCTTCGTCACCAGGTCGACGACATCGTCACCCGTGACGAGCCGGAGGTCCGATCTCGATCGCTCGAGAGAACGGGCGTCCTTCGAGTACGAGCCCAGCGTCACGTACAAGCCGAGCTCCGCGCCACCAGGTGCCAGCGTGCCGGTGAGCTGCTGCACGTCTGGCCCTCCCTTGCTCGCCTCGGTGTGCTTGCACTGCACCTTGATCAAGGGGGGCTCAAGGCCGAGTTCGTCACGATGCGCGAGGACGTCGATCCCGCCGTCTCCGCTCTTCTGAGTGACTCGAGCCTCGTACCCCATCGCGATGAGCAGGTCGGCGACGAACTCCTCGAACTCGAAGTGGTCGAGCTCGCTCATGAGCGTCGAGACGATGAAGTCGCGTGTGTGTTGCTCGATCCGCTCGGCTGTGATCGCCTGGGCTGCATGCTCGACAGCGTCTTCGATCGAGTCGTCGGGAACGACGTCGGGATCCACCTCGGGGACCGTGCCGTTGACGACGGATTCGAACTCCGCTGCGTTCGACCTGATCCGGAACATGGTGACCGCCGAGCCGATCTCGTTCCGAGCCGCCTGCGAGAACCTCGTGCGAGGGATGTCCGTGCTCACCCATTCGACATCTCGCCGGTGCGGGTGCGCCTCGCCCGCCACGAACGAGTACGGGCCCGCCACACGACCGATGTTGACGGTGCTGTCTGGCTTGTGCGGGTACACGACGAGATCCCCGATCTCCATCTCGTAGGCGAAGCGACGGAGCACACCCGCCCACACCGGGATCGCGCCGGGCTTCGCGTCCGGGAACACCTCGGCGACCCGCGCCTTGATCGAGTCGCGATCGTCCCCCAGAGCGCTGATGTCGCCGATCCCGGGCCACCCGATCCCGACGAACCCGTTCTCGACGAGATCGAGGTTGGGCCGATCGTTGTGGATGCCCCAGAAGACCGCCATGTGGAGAACGGTAGCCCGCAGAGCTTGACGAGATGGGCGACGCCCGACCGGACCGAGCGGCACGTGACCGAGACGCTGACGTGCCGCAGCGCCGGGCCCGAACACGACAGGTGGGGCTGGCGTGCTGCGTGTTTCGGAGTCAGATCGATCACGACGCTTCGGAGTGCTGCTCATCCTCTCGACACGACGAAGGAGGATCCTCCGGGACTACGACGTTCGAGTGATGGGTCAAGTCAGTTCAGATATCGCCGATCTCGCATTCATGGGCCTTCGACGAACGCTCCGACCGATCGAAGCGCGTTCCCTCGTGGGGAGGATGCTGGCATCGGTCTCGCTCATCGCGCTGCTCGGGTGCGCTCCGAGCGAGTCTTCGAACTCCGAAGGACGTCCGGCCGCGACCTCACCCGCACCGTCGGCACCACCGACCGCACCATCGACGACGGCGCCGGCCGAGCCAGCCGCAGCCGCCCCGCCCACGACGGTCGACGCGGCCCACGTCGACACCTGCGTCGAGCAGACCATGGTTCGGGCGTACATCGGCCATGCGCATTGGAGAGGGATCTGGGACGAGCTCGGCCAAGACCGTGAACGACTCACGTCATGGTGCGTCGAGGTGGGCGAGAGCGATCCGCGCGAACTGGCGCGCTTGCACGAGAACTGGCGACGCCTCGCAGAAGCGGCCACGACCACGACCTTCGCAGCACCGAGGAGACGAGCCGACATCGACGTCCAACCGTGCATGGAGTGGATGCGATGGTTCCGTGATCGAGGCGATGCCCGAGCGGCGAACGTGTGGCGTGCCGTCGGTCGTTCCGAGATCGAGCTGCGTTGGCACTGCGAGGGCGTCGGCATCGAACGGCCGGACGTGATCGACGCGATGGCCGCCGAGATGCGCGACATCGGACGCTTCCTGCGGGCCGTCTCTCAGCCCGAACCGCCCCCACCGCCACCTCCACCACCACCGCCGCCACCCGTCTACGCACGACCGCAGCCCACGCGGCCGATGTTCAGTCAGCCGTCCGGGGATTGCAATCCGAACTACTCAGGTTGCGTCCCGAATGGGGACTGTCAGATCCGCGGTGTAACTGGTCTGGCCTGAAACGCTGAGCGACTCGCTTGGCCGGAAGGACAGACAACGATGACAGACCATGATGTGGCGGTGGTGACACCGTCGGATGAGACAAGCGAGGAGCGGCCAGATCGGTCGCTTGCCGAGCAGCTCGTCGACCAGGCACGATCGGACGGGCGGAATCTCGTCGGCCCCGGCGGGCTGCTGAGCGATCTCACGAAGCAGGTCCTCGAGACGGGTCTCGAGGTCGAGATGGAAGAACATCTCGGCTATCCGAAACACGCCGTCGAGGGCCGCAACGGTGGCAACAGTCGCAACGGGACACGTTCGAAGACGGTGATCACCGAGATCGGCCCGATCGAGCTGGAGGTGCCACGCGATCGTGACGGCAGCTTCGAGCCTGAAACGGTGCGCAAGAACCAGCGCCGGCTCGACGGGGTCGACTCGATGGTCATCTCCTTGACGGCGAAGGGTTTGACGACTGGTGAGGTCGAAGCCCATCTGGCCGAGGTGTACTCGACGAACATCTCCCGCGAGACGATCTCGAAGATCACCGACCGGGTCCTGGGCGAGTTGGCCGAGTGGCAGAACCGGCCGCTCGACCGCGTCTATCCGGTCATCTTCATCGATGCGATCGTCGTGAAGATCCGCGACGGTCAAGTCGCCAACCGGCCCGTGTACGCGGCGATCGGTGTCACCGTTGACGGTCAACGCGACATCCTCGGCCTCTGGGTCGGCACCGGTGGCGAGGGCGCCAAGTACTGGTTGCAGGTGCTCACCGAGATCAAGAACCGCGGCGTCGAAGACGCCTGCATCGTCGTGTGCGACGGACTCAAAGGCCTGCCCGAGTCGATCGAGGCGACCTGGCCGTTGGCGATCGTGCAGACCTGTGTGCTGCACCTGATCCGCAACACCTTCCGCCTCGCCAGCCGCGCCGACTGGGACAAGATGGCACGCGATCTGCGACCCGTCTACACCGCCGTCAACGAAGCCGACGCCGCAGCGAGATTGGACGAGTTCCACACCATCTGGGGCAACCGCTACCCGGCGATCCAGTCGCTCTGGAAGAACGCGTGGGCCGAGTTCGTGCCGTTCCTCGACTACTCACCGGAGATCCGCCGGGTCATCTACTCGACGAACGCGATCGAGTCGTTGAACGCCCGGTTCCGGCGAGCAACGAGGGCACGCGGTCACTTCCCCAACGAGCAAGCAGCGCTCAAATGCCTCTACATGGTCGTGCGGTCGCTCGACCCGAAAGGCACCGGCCAGGAACGCTGGATGAACCGCTGGAAGCCCGCCCTCAACGCCTTCGCCATCACCTTCGAAGGCCGCCTCTTCTAAGGCCCTAAGATCCCAACAACAACCATGAGCCAGGTCAGTTACACCAACGATCTGACAGTCCCCCCGAATGCGTCCGACGTGGATTGCGCCGGCGGATCGGGCAACGGTCCGGCGTACGCACGTGGGCCGGTGCAGGTACTCGGACGAGACGTCTACGGCCTCGACCGAGACGGCGATGGCTGGGGATGCGAGTAGCCGGCGCTGCGCACCAGCCCGCCGGGCGGCGGCGCGCCGGTCGACCGCACGATCTCAGTCATCACCAGAACGCATCCCGTAGAAGTCTCCCGCTCGGTCGATGAGCGATCGAAGCGCTGACATCGTCTCAGCCCGCCCCTCCTCCCAAGCGGCATCCTGTGGCTCGAAGCCCCGCTCCGCGATCACCTTCAACTTCTCCAGCCCGGACCCGACCGCGTCGATCTCGGGGCGCAGCGCCGGGTTGGACATCGCGGCGCAGGCCTCGGCAACTCGAAGTTCGTCGTAGCGACCTCGTGAGACGTTCTTGAATCGACGAAATGACTCGGAGTCAGGTCCCCGCTTGGCCTTCGTGTGGCCCCGGTCGTAGAGCGCGCCGATCACGAGGTTGGCCGACGAGATGTAGTCACGAAGCTCGTCGAAGCCCCGTTGATCCCAGCGATGACGCAACTCCCGTCGCTCGCGCAGCCGATCGACGACGATCGTCGAGATGAGCGCGATGGTTCCACCGAGCAATGTGCCGAGCAGTCCGGTCATCTCCACAGCTTTGGTCGTCAGGCGGCCCAACGGCGGGCGATGATGTTGTCTCGTTCGACGGCGTCGCTGATCGCGTCGGTGCTGACGGGGGTGCGCCACCAGAAGAGCTGCTCCTTGCCCTTCGTCTCGTAGACCGGGTGGTCGCTCGGCTCGATGCTGATCCGGCAGACATCGGCATCGTCGATGGTGAAGAACTCCCAGTCGACGAGCGATGCAGCTGACTTGCCGAGCCGGTCGAGCAGATTCTTCAGGTGCTGACCCCACAGGTCGCGGTCACCGCGCTCGCCTCGTTTGGAGAAGGTGGCGTAGTCGTCTTCGAGGCCGTGGATTTTGCCGTCGTCGGCGACGCCGACCAGCAGGGTGCCGCCGTAGCGGGAGTTGGCGAACCCGGCGATCGTCTTGACGACGGCGTCCTCCATCACCCCAGACTTCTGACAGAGCTGCACATCCCAGCGAAGCGTCGACTTGTACTCGAGGAAGCGGGTCTCGCCGTCGGACCGAATCAGGTCGCCGACCGGACACGTCCGCTGGCGCGCGACTCGGGCCTGGGCGTAGATGCCTGGGGCGCTCCGGTCGAGCCAAGCCTCCTTCAGCTCAGGGTTGTCAAGCGCCGCGTAGACGAGGTCTTCGTTGACCTTGAGCTGTTCGATCAGCTTGGCGTCCCACTTCTGCTCGAGTCCGACTCGGAACCGCTCGAACGGGTTCGCTGCCGCCTCAGCCTGCACCTGGGCATCACCCGCCACGGCGGTGTCGACCGACCCATAGAAGACGGCGTTCTCCTCGGAGAGGTTGACTGCGAACCGCTCGTTGATCTTACGGATCTCCTCCGACAGCGGCACCTCGTCGACCTGCTTGCTGCGACCGCTCCCTCCATAGATCGTGACGACCTCGCCGTCGGCGTCGTCGAGTGAGGCGTCGCCTGACCACGCCTGCTCCATCTTCAGGTGCGTGAGCTCGACCTTGTCGCCGAGGTCGACGCCACCGGCCGAGTCGCGCTTGACCATCTGTGCGAGGCGACGGCAGAAGAGGTAGTCGCGCTCGAGCTTGACGTCGGTGAACGACACCACCTGCGAGAGGAAGCTGTAGATCCGGGTGAACCGGGTGAGGAGATCGCGGAACTCGTCCTGCCGCTCCTCGCTGAGGGCACCGAACCGGTCGACGGCCGGGCCCATCATCGACACGATGCGCTGGTGGTTCTTCTCCGGGTCGTCGAGGAGCAGGCCGACCATCGTCTCGACCTCGTCGGTGCGCAGCACGTCGAACGGCCCGAGCTCGGCGTGGGTGTCGTACAGCAGGTGCGGGTCGGTCGGCGGGGCGTGGGTGCGCACGTACCACGGGGCGAACGCCTGCTGGATCTGCTCGTGGTCGTTGCGGAAGTCGAGCACGAACGTGCCGGTCTTGGCCGGGTGCGTGCGGTTCAGGCGGGAGAGCGTCTGCACGGCGGCGAGCCCGGTCAAGGTCTTGTCGACGTACATCGCGTAGAGCTTCGGTTGATCGAACCCGGTCTGGTACTTCTCGGCGACGACGAGGAGCTGCCAGTCGTCGGTGTCGAAGCGCTTCGGCGTCTCCGACTCGGGGAAGCCGTTGACCTTCGACTCTGTCCACTCCTCGCCGTCGTCGTCGAGCTTGCCGGAGAACGCGCACAGCACGCCGACGTCGCCGATGCCGTGCTCGGTGCAGTACCTGTCAAGCGCCCGCTTGTACCGCAGGGCGTGCAATCGCGAGGCGGTGACGACCATCGCCTTCGCCTCACCGCCGACCTTCGAGGCGACGTGGGTGCGGAAGTGGTTGATGACGACATCGGCGCGCTGGGAGAGGTTGTGCTCGTGCAGCGAGACGAACCGGGCGATGGCGGCGCTGGCGCGCGCCTTGTCGAGCTCGGGGTCGTCGGTGATCGCCTTGTCGATCTTGAAGTAGGTCTCGTAGGTGACGTAGTTGGCGAGCACGTCGTGGATGAACCCCTCCTCGATCGCCTGGCGCATCGAGTAGAGGTGGAACGGCTCGTACTTGCCGGTGTCGTCGTTCCGCCGGCCGAACAGCTCGAGGGTGCGGCCCTTCGGGGTGGCGGTGAAGGCGAAGAACGACATGTTCGCCTGACGCCCGCGGGCGCGCACCTCCTCGAGGAGACGGTCCTGCACCGGGTCGGGCACCTCGTCGACGAGCCCGGCTTCGGCGGCTTCGGCTCGGGCGAGGGCGTCCGCGTCGGTGGTGGCCGGGTCGGTGTCGCCGCCGCCGAGGACCTTCTTCATCTCCTTGGCGGAGTCACCGGTCTGGGAGGAGTGGGCCTCGTCGATGATGACGGCGTAACGCCGGGCCTGGAGTTCTTCGACGTGGCGCATCACGTGGGGGAACTTCTGGATCGTGGTGATGACGATGCGAGACGACTCACCGGTGAGCGCCTCGGCGAGCTGCTTGGAGTTCTCGTCGATCTTCTGGACGACGCCGTGGGTGTGCTCGAACTGGTAGATCGTCTCCTGGAGCTGACGGTCGAGCACGAGCCGGTCGGTGATGACGACGACCTTGTCGAACACCTTGGTGTCGTCGGCGTCGTGGAGCGAGGAGAGCCGGTGGGCGAGCCAGGCGATCGTGTTCGACTTGCCCGACCCCGCCGAGTGCTGCACGAGATACGAGTGCCCGGCCCCGTGCTCGCGGGCATGCGAGGTGAGCCTGAGCACGGCGTCGCGCTGGTGGTAGCGGGGGAAGAAGACGGTGCGGTCGGCGCCGGTGCCGCGCACGAACACGAACCGGGCGAGCAGGTCGAGCCAGGCGTCGCGTGACCAGACGTCATCCCACAGGTAGCTGGTGAGGTACCCGTCGGGGTTGGCCGGGTTGCCCTTCCGGTCGCCGTCGCCCCGGTTGAACGGGAGGAACCGGGTGCCGTCACCGTCGAGCTTGGTGGTCATGTACACCTGCTCGGTGTCGACGGCGAAGTGCACGATCGCCCGGCGCAGCAGCGCGTTTCTGGGGTCGCGATCCTTGCGGTACTGCCTGATGGCATCTTCGACGGTCTGGCCGGTGAGGTGGTTCTTGATCTCGGCGGTGGCGACTGGGATGCCGTTGAGGAACAGCCCAAGGTCGAGCGTCTTGGTCGACCCCGGGTCGTACGGCAACTGCCGAGTGACCGTCAGCCGGTTGGCCTGGTACTTCGCCTCGAGGTCGGCGTTGAGCCCCGACGCCGGCCGGAAGTACCCAAGCCGGAACTCCGCCTTCTCGTGCCCGGCGTACACGACCCCGTGCCGCAACACATCGACCGCACCCCGGCTCTCGATCTCCTTCGCCAGGCGTTGCGCGAACGCCCGCTGCGCCTCATCCGGCGACGAGTGCGACTTGCGAACCTTCTCCCACTCATCCGCCTGCGTCGCCCCAATGAACGCGAACAGCTCGGCGGTGTCGAGCGCGAGTTCGGCCGAGAAATCGTCGGCGTCGCGGTCGGCGGCGTTGCCGACCTTGACCGCGGAGTACCCGCCCGCGGACGCGAGGGATTTGCAGATGGTCAGCTCGAACGCCTGCTCACTCGGGCTGCTCACCGGCCCAGTGTCGCGCATCATGGCAACCCGCTGCCGAGACACGGCCCACCGGCACCCGCGCCAGCGAGCGCAGGAATCGGTGGTCAATACCGTGAGCCTCTGCGAGTTCGGCCGCCCTCTTGTTCATGACGGCCCCAGCAACCGCCACCACAGGAGCCGTGATGGCAGCACTCGCCCATGAACCCGAGGAGTCGCCTCGTCACGGACCGGGATGGAGACAGCCCTTCGGTACTGTTCCGGACATGGCGACCAACACGATGATCGGGAGCGGCTTGTACGACGCGTCCGAGGTCGCGCTGCTCGTCGGGCTGGCCGGCGACCAGGTCGTCCGGTGGAGCACCGACACCCAGCACGGTCCTGCGGCGGTCACTCCGTCGTTCGATCGGGCGTTCTCGTTCGGCGATCTGATCGCCCTAACCGTCGCCAGGCAGATCCGGGCTGCTGGGGTTTCCGATCGGCACCTCCGGAGTGGAACGGCCTTTCTCAGAGAGCGGTTCCAGTCACACAACCCACTCTCATCGCACGAGGCGATCGAGCGGCTCGCCACGAGTGGCAACAGCTTCTTGCTCCACGAGTCCGACGACCAGTACGACGACATCGGTCAGGGCGGACAAGGCACGTTCAAGGACGTCGTGAGAATCGGGCTCAAGCGGGTGGAGTTCGACGAGGCGGGAGGCCCGCACCGGTGGGTTCCGGTCGACGGAGTCGTCATCGACCCGCGTATTCAGGCTGGTGCGCCGTGCGTGTCCGGAACTCGACTGCCCACGAGCGTGATTGCTGGGCGGGCGATCGACGAACCGCTCGACGACCTCGCCTTCGACCTCGGCGTCGAGCTGGCTGCACTCGAAGCAGCGATCCGGTTCGAAGAACTGCTCCACGACGGAGGCGGCGTACCGGCGTGACCCGAACGCGGGCGTCGGATCGTCCGAACGTCCGCCTGCTGTGGGACGAGGACGCGAGCAGGTCTGTTGCACGCGCGCTTCGCGCCCTCGGTCTCCGAGTGACATGGATTGGCGCAGACGACCATGGTGTGCCCGACAAGGGAGCGACTGACGAGGAGGTAATCGTCTTTGCGCAACAGACCAATCAGATCATCGTCACCAAGAACCACGACATGATGATGTTGTGCGACGAGGCCGGCCAACGGTTCGTTTGGATCGACTCGCGCGGCAAGTCGCTCCCGAGGGAGCGGCAGGTGATAATCGCGTTCACGCAGATTCGGGATTGGCAGCGAATCCTGCTGGGAGACGATCACTCCTGCGTCCGCGCCCTTCGCACCGGAGCGCGGCCGATCGTGAGCGCTGAGGCGGCCCGGCTGGCGCGGCAACGATTCAAGGCGATCGAGCGCAAGCGCCGCTCGGCTCGTCGCAAGAAGATGGCGGACCAGCAGTTGCTGCACGACGACTGACGTGGCGCCGCAGAATGCTTGGCGGAGCGAAGATCCGCCAAGCATGAGCGGCACGAAGAACCCACAGCTTCCGGAGGCCCGGTGAATGCTGTTCGCCACTCGTCGGTCAGCAGCAAACGAGTCGACGATGACGAGCGGGCGCACAACGCGCCTGCGGATGCGTCGTCGACAAGGGGCACTCAGATCGAGTGATACACCCGTTCGCTAGGCCGGATCTCGCCAGCGCGATCCAGCCCGGCGCTGTCGATCCGCTCGGCGACAAGCACCGCCCCGGTGCCTTGAGCTTCCTCCGGGCACACGCCCCCGGGGGAGTCAGGCTTGGCCGGTCGCGGCGACTTGGCGTTGCTTGAGGCTGACGCCGTCGGAATCGATCCACTCGGTGCGTCCGTTGGCGCTGCGGCCGAGCAGCACCGCAGCGGCCGCCGACGGCGAGGCGAACAGGGTGTCGTTCGTGAGGTGGCTACTCGAGCCGTCTGCGACCAGGTCACCGGTCTCGATCAGTCGGCGGCGCAGCCGGGAGTACGAATCGCCGATCGACTGCACCTCCTCGAGTCGCGCCTTTGCGCCGGCGAACACGAGGAAGCCATCGGACCGCTCCTCGCCCTCGCCCGAGGCGTCGGGCCCGGTGAGGAAGTAGCGCCGGGTGGTCTCGGGCGACTGGGCAACGGCGACGTCGAAGGCATCGACGCCGAGTACCGGGAAGATCGCTCGCATCTCGGCGAGGAAGCCGCTGGCGACCGCATGGTCGGCGGCCGCCATGTGAGGGGTGCCGGGCTGGTTGCCGTTGGCGACCTTCGACCGCCGGGCCTCCTTGGCGAGGCGGACCAGCTCCGACTCCAGGAACGAGATGTGCGCCCGGTTCAACGACTGGTTGCCCGACTGGGACACGATCGTCGTCCGCCACCAATCCTTTCCGTCGTCCTGCACGTGCTGCTTCAGCCGGACGTTCACGTCCTCGGCCTGCCCGACGTAGACCTGCGTGTCGAAGTCGCCGTCAGGATCGTCGCCGAGCAGCACGTACACCCCCGGCGAGGCGAGCCCCTGCTCCGACCCACCGGCAGATCGGACCGGGCGAACACGATCCCCCGCCCCGTCCAGTTCGACTTCTCGACCACCCCCACCCCGTCGGGATCACCCGCCGTGACGAGGATCGTGATGACGTACGGCTGCGCCATCATGCCGCCCCCGGCGCTGCGAATTCGCCAGTCATAGCAGCCGTGATCAACGCCTGGCGGTGCTCGACGAGGAGGTCGATCTGACGGCTCACTCGGTCGTGGAGCACCTCGCTCGATCGACTGATTCGCTCGCAGGCGTTCGCAACCTCGCCCTGAGCCTCAAGGTCGGGTGCAGGAATGCGCAGTGAACGGATCGTCTCCTGGCTGATGTTCGGCTGACCGGCTCCGTAGCTGAGGTCGATGATCTCCTTGCGGTATGCCCAGAGCCACCAGTACAGGAAGCTCTGGTCGAGCCCCCGGCCGCCGTAGAGCGCACAGCACGCTTGGTTCGTCGTTGCAGCCACCCTCAGACGGCCCAGGCGACCAACAGTTGCGCCGTACATGGCGATGAGAACGGTGCCTGCCGGGAACACCTCAAGTGCGGAGTGGGCCAGCAGCGCTTCTTCGGTGATGAACTTGTTCGTCGTGTTGATCCTGCGCTCGCGAAGTTCCGACGTCGTCACCCACGGAGTCCCTTCCTCGGCGTAGAAACGCTCGTCACCGCTCGCAGGAGTTGTGCCGCTGCCGGTTCGTTTGACCCATGCGATCTTCTTCGGTGACCAGCTCAGCGGAATGGACAGGGACCAGACGGGGCCTGGTCGCCAACGTTCGCCCGGCTGCCCGGCTCCGCTCACAACGGATCGGATCGATTCGACCCGTCGCTCTTCGAGGAGGTGGATGAGTTGTTGTTTTTTGGCGATCAGGGCGTCGATGCGGGCGGTCTCGGCGTCCAGGTAGTCGGCGATCGCCCGCTGCTCGGCGAGCCCCCGAAGCGGAATCGGCGTTTCGGCAAGAGGGGCGAGGTTGAGGGCCCGGAAGGTCGCTCCCCCGACCGAAGCGTCCCAGTGGGCGATGGCCAACCTCGACCTGAGTGCCCAGCGAAGGTAGCCAGTATCGACATTTCGGGCGGGAGCGACCCGGGCGGTGCCCTGCGTGAGGTTCGCTCCGTCCAACTCAGCGGGGACGACCATCGTCTTGCCATACGAGGGGCCGATCGACACGACGATGTCGCCGGACCGCACTGACGACCGACGGTACTGAGCGGCGATCTCATGCGAGGTCGTGCGGAGCTCACTCGGATCGGCGACGCCACCGTGCCCCGACATGTCGACGGGACGGATGTAGCGGATCCCGCCATCAACGTCCGGGCCAGCCTGGACGATGCCATAGGTGATGGGCCTACTCGGGTCGATAAGTCGCTTCAGCGGGAGGAGCGTCTTCACTCCGTCACCTCGCGGAGCAGCTCTTCAATCTCGCGCTCCAGCTGCTTGATCTCGGCGTCGATCTCTTCCTGCGGCCTCGGCGGTGTGTAGACGTAGAAGTGCCGCGTGAGGGGGATCTCGTAGCCGATCTTGGTCTTCGTGTGGTCGACCCAGGCGTCGGGGACGTAGGGATGGACCTCCTGCTCGACGTACTGCTCGACGGCCTTGGCGTAGGTGTCGGTGGCGAGGCGTTCGGTGGGGTCGGGTTCGTAGCGGACCGGGTCGGGCGGGAGCGGGACGTTCTCGTTGTCGCGCAGGTCGGCGTCGGGCTCGGGGGTGCCCTGCTTGTCGGTGATCGGGGCGGCGTCGGGGTCGCGGACCGCCAGGGCGTCAACGACGGCGGACTCGATCGGCTTGCCCTTGAGGTCGAAGTCGGCCATCCAGCGCTTCGCTTCGGCGCGGGCGTCGGCATCGGTGGCGAACGTCGTGCCGACGCGGCCGCCGGCGCGTTCGGCGAGCGCGTCACGCTGGTCATCGGTGAGCTTGGCGAGCTTCTTGTGGGCTCGCAGCGCGTCCGCGGTGTCGTCGATGATCTCGTAGCGGAGGCGGAGGGGGCGTTCGACGGTGATTCGGAGGAAGCCGAACGACTCGTTGGGGAAGCTCTTGACCCGGGCCTCGTCGGCGTCGTCGTCTTGCTGGTCGAAGTTGCCGTAGAGGCGGACGATCTCGGCGATCTGGTCGTCGGCCACTTCCTTGCGCTTCTCGCCGAGGCTCTTTCGAATCTTGGTGAAGCTCTGCCGGGCGTCGATGAGCTGCACCTTGCCCTTGCGGGCCGGGCTCTTGCGGTTGCTCACGATCCAGAAGTAGGTGGAGATGCCGGTGTTGTAGAAGAGCTGGTCGGGCAGGGCGACCACGGCCTCGAGCCAGTCGTTCTCGATGATCCAGCGGCGGATCTCGCTCTCGCCCGAGCCGGCGGCGCCGGTGAACAGCGGGGAGCCGTTGAACACGATCGCCAGGCGTGAGCCGCCCTGCTCGGGCGGGCGCATCTTCGAGATCATGTGCTGGAGGAACAGGAAGCTGCCGTCGTTGATCCTCGGCAGGCCCGCACCGAACCGGCCGGCGAAGCCCTGGGTCTGGTGCTCGGCCTTCACCGAGTCGGCCACCTTCTTCCACTCCACCCCGAACGGCGGGTTGGCGAGCAGGTAGTCGAACCGCTCGGTCGGGTGCTGGTCGCCCTGGTCGCCGGGATCGTCGGGGCTGTACGTCTTGAGCGAGTTGCCGACCTTGATGTTCTGCGCGCTCTGGCCCTTCAGCATCATGTCGGAGCGGCAGATGGCGTACGACTCCGAATTCAGCTCCTGGCCGTAGACGGTGAGGGTGGCCTGCGGGTTGTGTTGGCGGACGAAGTCTTCCGCCACGCTCAACATGCCGCCGGTGCCGCACGCCGGGTCGTACAGCGTGGCCTTCGCACCCGGCTTGGAGAGGATGTCGTCGTCTTCGATGAACAGCAGGTGCACCATCAGCCGGATCACCTCACGAGGCGTGAAGTGCTCACCCGCCGTCTCGTTGCTGAGCTCCGAGAACCGCCGGATCAGCTCCTCGTACAGGTAGCCCATCTCCAGGTTGGAGACCCGGTCGGGGTGCAGGTCGAACTCGGCGAACTTGCCGAGCACCAGGTACAGCAGGCCCGACTTGTGGAGCCGGGTGACCTGGGTGGCGAAGTCGAACCGCTCGAGGATCTCGCGGGCCTCGTCGGAGAAGCCGGCGACGTAGGCGAGGAGGTTGTCGCGGATGTTGTCGGGGTCGTCGAGCAGCTTGGCGATGTCGAACCGGCTCACGTTCCAGAGGCCGTCGGTGTCGGTCATCGCGTCGAGCAGCGGGGCGAAGTTCTCGACCCGGCCCTTGAGGGACTCGTGCTTGTCGAGCATGTCGGCCTTCACCGGGGCCAGCACGCAGTCGAATCGGCGCAGGACCGTCAGCGGCAGGATCACCTTGCCGTAGTCGGACTGCTTGTAGTCACCACGCAGCAGGTCGGCCACCGACCAGATGAAGGCCGCGTGGTTCTTGATCGTCTCGGTGCCCGCCACACCCACATGGTGCCACGGTGGCAGCGCCCTTCCAGGACAACGCACATGTCGTCGGGCCCGAGCGAAGTGCGAGCGATCAGCTCCCGGCGCGACCGGTCGAGGTGTGGAACAGTCACCCCCATTGACCGAACACCCACCGCCCGAGATGAGTGACCGAGCGGCCGTCGTCCGGTCGGGTCGCGGCGCATCGGCCGAGCAGCCCCGTGCGTCGGCGCAGCCGGCCACGCGGGACGGCACGTTCCGGTTCGACGGCGGGGCAGACACGTACATCGGCACGGCGTTGCTCGGTGTGCTGCTCACCGTCGTCACGTTCGGCATCGGTTTCCCGTTCGACGTCGTCCTGCTGGAGCGCTGGCGTGCGAAGCACACCACGATGAACGGCGCGAGGACCCGCGCCACCGGTTCGGCGACAGGCCCGCTCGCCCGGTTCGGCGAGCTGCACGCGCCTCCAGCACTCCCCCGGGTGGCCGCCACCGGCTCGACGCGGCGGCCCGAGACCGGATGGGGCGGCTCAGGCCACCGCAGCCGCGGCGAACTCGGTGAAGATGTCGCCGGGTAGGCGGTGGTGGAGGCGCCAGGTGATGGCGATCGGGCGATCGCCCTCGTGACTCACGTAGGTCGCCGGGCCGAGGCACCAGTACGAACGCTCGTCGGCCCGCAGGCGACCGAACAGGGCGACCGTCGTGTCGTCGTCCGCCTGGCTCACGTAGCGCTGGCCGGTCGGGCTGGCGAGCGACGTCGTCGACTGCGTCTCCCAGTGGATGAGGTCTCGACTGATCGCGTAGTCCCGGTACCTCGTCGTCGGTGAGAAGTCGCCGCTCGACTTGTCGAGCGTGAAGGCGAACAGGTCGGTCCGTTCGTCGGGCAGCCACTTCACGCCGCTGTCCCATCGCGGGGGCATGACCCCGTCGCCGTCGCCGAACGCCGCCTGGATCTCGAGGCGTGAGTAGCGAGCGTGAACCCGCAGCGGCACGTCGCCTGACGATTCGAACGAGTGATGGAGGTGCGTCACCCGCTCGGCCGTCACCCCCATCACCTCGGCCAGCTCGGCGCAGACCGCCCGAAACCTGCGCAGTTCGGCGAGCGCCTCGGCCAGGGTGGGCGGCGCGCTCCGGAGGAACATCGATGCGAGCAGCATCCGCAGCAGCCGCCGCTCCCGCTCGCCGAGCGCGTCGACGTCGATCGCAGCGTTCGAGACGAAGTGGGAGTAGGCCTCACCCCGGTCGTCGTCGTCGACGTGGAGCAGCCGCCCGATCGCTCTCAGGAACCGCTTCTCCTGATCTCGATCGAGGTCATCCGCCGGCGGCGGTGCGAAGCCGGCGGCACGGCGGAGGTCGGTCCAGCTCCGGCCGTTCGCGTAGACGTCGCCGAGCTCGAGGCCGCTCTCCCGCAGGAACGTCGCGAGGTCGACGTCGCCGATCGATCGCAGCTCCGCCACCCGCTGCGGCCAGTTCGACGGGATCGCGCTCCGGATGCTGTCGAGCACCACCCCTTCGGCGACCGGGTCGAGCTCGAGGTGGCACCCCGACGGCAGGAACGGGAAGCGCCGCTTGACCTGGCTCTCCAGATCGCTTCGGGTGCCACCCAGCAGCGCCCGGTACCGCAGGTCGAAGCGGAACTCGCGTCGGTGCGTGCCGACGAAGTCGAGCACGGTGCACACCGCCTTGCCCTCCGCACGTCGCAACCCACGACCGAGCTGCTGCAGGAACAACGTGGCGCTCTCCGTCGGGCGCAGCATCAGGAGGGTGTCGATCGTCGGGACGTCGACGCCCTCGTTGAACAGGTCGACGGCGAAGACGACGGCGATCCTCCCGTCGCGCAGGTCGCGCAACGCCTCGGCGCGCTCGGCCTCCGACGACTCGCCCCACACCGCACGCGCCGGGATCCCGTGCTCGACGAACCGCTGCGCCATGAACCGGGCGTGCTCGACGCTCACGCAGAACCCGAGCGCCCGCATCCCCGCGGGTCGGCCACTCGCCGCCGGAGCTGCTCGATCAGCTGGCCGACCCACACGTCGTTGCCCGTGTACACGTTCGTCAGCGCGCCGACGTCGTATCCGATCCCGCGTGTGAACGGGACGTCGCGCAGGTCGAGGCCATCGTGGATCCCGTAGTAGGTGAACGGCACGAGGTGCTGCTGGTCGATCGCGTCCCACACCCGCAGCTCGGCGGTGATCTGCCCGTCGAACAGGCCGAGGACGTCGAGGCCGTCGGCGCGCTCGGGCGTCGCGGTGAGCCCGACCAGTTCCACCGGTCGGAGGCGATCGAGGAGCCGCGAGTAGGTCGGCGCCGCGGCGTGGTGGAACTCGTCGACGATCACCACGTCGAACCGGTCGGGCTCGATCGCGTCGACGCCCGACGCGGTGAGGCTCTGGATCGAGGCGAACACCGCGTCGAAGCGATCCGGCCGCTCGCCTCCCACCCACAGCTCCCCGAACGAGGCGTCGCGCAGCGCGTGGCGGAACGTCGCCCGGCTCTGCTCGAGGATCTCACGACGGTGCGCGACGAACAGCAGGCGCGCCCGGTCGAGCCGCCCGTGCAGGCGGGCGTAGTCGACGGCGGCCATCACCGTCTTGCCGGTGCCGGTCGCTGCGACGAGCAGGTTCCGGTGCCGGCCGTGCTCTCGGGCTACCTCGATCTGCTCGACGAGGCGCTCCTGGAACGGGCGCAGCGTGAGGTCGGTCGGCGGCAGGTAGGTCAACGACGGCTCATCCGCTCGCTGCTCCGTGCGCCGGCGGAACTCGGCCACCTCGAACGGGACGAAGCCGTCACCCTCCCAGTACGAGTCGAAGATCGCCGCCATCCGGTCGACGACATCGGGGTTGCGGATCCCCGACAGCCGCACGTTCCACTCCAGGCCGGGCACCATCGCGCTGTGGGTCAGGTTCGACGAGCCGACGTACGCGGTCGAGTTCCCCCTGGCCCGATGGAACAGCCACGACTTCGCGTGCAGGCGCGTCGTCGACGTGTCGTAGGAGACGCGCACCTCGACGCCTGCGTCTCGCAGAGCGTCGAGCGCCGCCAGCTCGGTCGAGCCCGTGTAGGTCGTGGTCAGCAGGCGGACGCGCCCGCCGTCCGCGATGTGGCGAGCGAGCACGTCGAGCATCGGGCGGATGCCGGAGAAGCGGACGAACGCCATGAGCACGTCGATGCGATGAGCGGACGGGATCTCGGCCCGTAACTCGTGGCTGAGGGTCGGCTCACCGGGCGCGTTGGCGAGGATCGTCGTGTCGAGCAGCGGGGTGAGCGGTCGCTCGGGCGCCGCGAACGACCCGTCCGGCCGGCGGGTCGCGACGCTGCGCAGCGTCGTCGTGGGTTCGACGAGGGCCAGGTCGCTCGCGAGACCGGCGTCGTGTCGGGCGAGCACCGCCAGCACCTCGGCGACGATCGCGGTCCCCTCCACGAGACGCTGCCGATCCGGGAGCGAGTCGACGACGATCGAGACGGCTCGAGCCACGTGAGCAGCGAGGCGGTCGGCGGCCTCGGCGAGGCGCAGCTCGTCGTGCTCGGCGCGCCGTGACTCGTCGAGATCCTCGACGAGACGGGCCAGAGCCTCGGTCAGCAGCTCGTCGTACAACCCCGCCGGGAGCTCGCCCTTCCCCACCGGGGGGATCCTCCCACACCCGTCGACAGCAGATCCGAGAACCGAGCGCGCAGATGTTGGTGATCTCGCAGTTGGCGGTCGACTGGACGTTCATGGATCAGCGCGACCAGCTCGCAGAGAGCGGCGACCGTCCCGCTCCACGGACGGTCGTCGTGGGGCCGGGGGTGCGGGTGCCGTACCCCGAACCGACGTCGGCGGCGGCGTCGCTGATCGGGCGGGCCAACCGGCGGCGGGACACACGCGCCGAGGTGCGGCTGCGCTCAGAGCTCCACCGCCTCGGTCTGCGGTTCCGCATCGATCTGCCGATCGTGGCCGGCGGCGTGCGGGTCCGACCCGACATCGTGTTCACACGGGCGAAGGTGGCCGTCTTCGTCGACGGGTGCTTCTGGCACCTCTGCCCCGACCACTGCCACCTCCCGAAGCGGAACCGTGCTTACTGGATCCCGAAGCTCGACGCGAACCGGGCTCGCGACGAGCGGGTCACCGCCGCCCTGCGCTCCGACGGGTGGCACGCCATCCGGGTCTGGGAGCACGAGGATCCGGCAGCGACGGCGCAGATCATCGCGCCAGCCGTGCGCGCTCGCGGGCCGCGCTCGCCGAGAGGCTGATCGGCAGCGGGCCCGATCCGACGGGGTGATCCGGCGGTCGCGGCGAGCACATGCCCAACCCCGACGGATCATCGTCCGAATCCTCGAACGCCGTTCTCGGCGTCGCTCCGTCGGTCAGGAGCGAACACCGGCGACGAGGACGGCACCCGACCCCGTGAGGACACGCCGCAGGGCCTCGATCGTCATCCCGAACACGAGGTGGGAGCCGAGCTCCCAGATCCACCACGCACGAGGCATCTGGTCCGGACGGCCCTGGATCCCGATCAGGGGCAGCGACGAGGCGTGGGTGGCGAGGAACAGACCGGCTCCAGCAGCGGCGCCGAACCCGACCGCCGCTCGACGGTCGTGCGTGACGGCGACGGCGTAGGCGACACCCGCTGCCGTGCCGAACGCGTAGTGGATCGACTCCATCGCCGTCGACCGCTCGTCGTCGGACAGCTCGCTCCCCCGGGTGCGCCGGGCGACGCGATCGGCGAGCACGGCGGGCGGCATCGTCTCGTCGTCCTCGATGTCGGCGCCGAGCTCGTCCTTCGCCTCCGGGTCGGGCGGGAGCAACCGCTCCCCCAGCCTCTGCAGCTGGGGCTCGGCCATCGACTTCACCCACGACGCCGCCGCGCCCGACAGCGCGCCGACCGCGACGACGCCCGCCCACCTCGACTCGCCGCTCACGACGGTTCGCTCATCGGACGCACGGATGTACCTCTTCCCATCTCGCGCCGGTACCCCGCCGCTCGAGCGTCCATTCCACGTTCCCACGCTGCAGCCGCGGCCAGCTCGAGCGAGCGCGAACGCCGGACCCCAGCTCCGTCGTCTGACCTCCGGACATCGACGAACACCGTCCGGCGCCGGCGCACCGACCTCAGGTCGACGACGACTCGAGGATCTCCTTGATCCGGTCGAGGACCTCTCGCAGGCTCCCCTCGAGGTCGTCGCCGGCACCCTCGCGCTCGGTGTGGATCGTGATCTCGACCGTCGACGCCGTCGCGCCGTCCGACTCGACCCGCAGCGACCCGTGGTAGTCGTCGTCGCCCTCCGACCCCCACTCCACCGAGCGGGTGGCCTGATCCGTCCGGAACCACGCCTCGCCCTCGACGGTCCGGCCGTCGTCGAGCTCGGCGGTGGTCCGCACGGCCTCACCGCTGTCGACCGACTCGGCGGACGTCATCTTCGGGAAGTACTCGGGGAGGTTCGACACCTTCGAGAGGTAATCGAACAGAGCGTCGGCGGGGACGGCGACCCCGGACTGGACGGTGGATTCGGGCACGGTGATCTCCGATGGTTCGTCGGGACCGAGGTGATCCCACGAGTCGGTACCCGCGTCGGATCGCCTCGAACCACGGTCGACGCGATCACCTCCTGCGGATCGTCACACCCTCGCACCGAGGCCGTCGTGAGGACCGTTGACCTGGTTGTCGTGGCCGACGGAGAACCGTCGGAACGGTGGCTCAGGGCGTGCGGGCGAGCCGCAGACCGAGCATCTGCCAACGCTGATGCGGGTGGAAGAAGGTCCGGTAGCTCGGCCGCATCTGCGCCAGCGGGGTGGCGCAGGATCCGCCGCGCAGCACCATCTGGTTGATCATGAACTTGCCGTTGTACTCCCCGAGCGCACCGACGGGCGGCTGGAAGCCGGGGTAGGCGCTGAACGACGACGAGGTCCACTCCCACACGTCGCCCCACGGGCCGTTCCCCGGCATCGGACGCAGCTGCCCCTCGTCCGCGCCCGGACGGGTCGCCGACGCGTCGAGGAAGTTGCCGGCGATCGGGACCTCGGCGAAGGCGTGCTCGTGCTCCTCCTCGGTCGGCAGCCGTGCATCGCTCCAGCGGGCGAAGGCGTCGGCCTCGAAGTAGCTCACGTGCACGACGGGAGCGTCCAGCGCCACGAGTTGCGGACCGCGCAGCGTGTAGGTCCACCACTCGCCGTCCTGTCGCCACCAGTAGAGCGGATGCGACCACCCCTGCTCGGTCGCGACGGCGTGGCCCTCCATCAGCCAGTGCTCGGGCGTCGTGTAGCCGCCGTCGTCCATGAAGGCGATCCAGTCGCGGTTGGTGACGGGGCGGTCGGCGATCTCGTACGGCTCGAGCCAGTGCCGATGGCGCGGCCCCTCGCAATCGAACGCGAAGCCCCCGCCGTCCTGGCCGATCTCGACGAGCCCGCCCTCGTGGCGCGTCCAGGTCAGTGGGATCTCGGACGTCACCGGGAGCGGTTCGGATGCCTTGTAGACCGGCAGCAGCGGGTTGTGCGACAAGCCGTGGAGGAGGTCGGTGACGAGCAGCTCCTGGTGCTGCATCTCGTGGTGGCATCCGAGCTCCACCAGGGCCGCGATCTCGTCGCCGTCGGCGCGCCCGGCGTCGAGCAGCGCCGCGACGGCGTCCTCCACGTGCGAGCGGTAGTCGCGCACGGCGTCGACACCCGGTCGCGAGACGAGGCCGCGCTCGTCACGGGCGTGACGGGGCCCGGCTTGCACGTAGTAGCTGTTGAACAGCACGGCGAACCGGTCGTCGGGCGAGACGTAGTCCGCGACTCGGGGACGCAGGACGAAGGTCTCGAAGAACCAGGTGGTGTGCGCGAGGTGCCACTTCGCCGGAGAGGCGTCCTCCATGCTCTGGAGCATGGTGTCCTCGGGGGTCAGCGGGGCGACGAGGCGGTCCGTGCGGGCACGGGTCCGTTCGAACAGCGCGAGCGCGGCCGAGGCCGGGAGGGGTGCGGAGGCGAGAACGGGTTCAGGCATGAGCGTCTCCTTCTGCTCGCGATGCTGTCACTGCGGCACGGGTACTGGGCGGTTCACCGTCGGAACTCGTGCGAGATCGACGGATGGTGTGGGATCGCTCCGATGCGGACGGGGAGTCGGCCGATCTCGGCGCAGCCATCGGACCCGGACCCACGAACTCACGTACCCGTGCGGGGCTCGAGCATTCGTTCTGAGTTCAACGATCGGCCCAGAACTCGCATCCGTCCGGGGCTCACCCATCCGTCGAGGACTGCGAGCCCGTTCGGGGGTCACGCATCTGTTCGACAACTTGCGTCCGTCCGAGGCACTGCGTTCGACGATCACACGTCCGACGGACCGTCGTCGACGAGGACGGTGATCTCGACCTCGACGGATCCTCCCGGCTCGATGCCCTCGGCCACCCGCACCGCCTTCTTGACGGGCAGGACGAACGTCGCCTCCTCCTTGCTGGGGAAGATCGACGTCCGCCACGTCGTCGACCCGACCGTGACCTCGACCGGGAGCGAACCGAACCCCGCCGTCGACCCACCGTGACGTTCGTCGATCAGGTCCGTCGTCTCCTCCGGCAGCGACACGAAGAACCACGACGTGCGCGACACCCACTCCCACAGCTCGCCCGTGAAGCGGTAGGTGCCGGCATCCACCATCCCGATCGTACGATCTCGCCCACGGCGAGTTCGACAGCGTCGGGTCCGAAGCTCGCTCCGCCTGCGCGCCCACGAGAGGGACGTCGCGCTGGACCGAGTTGCTCGCCAACCATCCGACGTGGGTGCATCGAGGCGAACCGCATCCGACGTCGGCGCCACGACCCGATCTCGATCAGCCGACGATCCGGTCGATCTCGGACCGACCGTCGAATCTGTCTGAGTGGTGTCCCTCATCCGATCCCCGGAGCGGTCGGAGAACCCTGTGGCACCCCGATCGTACGCTTGTTCGACATGGACATCGGTGCCGCGATCGAACGTCTCGAACGCATCGCCGTCGTGCGCACCGACGCCGCTGCGATCCCCGACGAACTGACCGGCGCCCTGCGCGCCTGCCACGAGCTCACCGCGTTCCTCGCCGCCGCCGAGGCCGACCTCGCCCGGCGCCTCACCGCCAGCGTGTCGTTCCCCGAAGCCACCATCGCCGACATCACCCGCGACACCCTCTCCGCCGCCACGAAGACCATCGAACGATCCACCACCCTCGACGCGCTCCCCGCGATGGCCGCCGCCCTCGACACCGCCCGCACCACCCCCGCCCACATCGACGCCATCACCCGCGAGACCAAGAACATCGACCCGCGCGAACGCGACCACGTCAACGAACGCCTCGACACCCTCGTCGACATCGCCACCCACGCCACCGTCGACCAGTTCCGTCGACGCGTCCGCACCGAGATCGAGCGCGCCCGCAGCGACGACGGCACCGACCGCCTCGAACGACAACGACGCGCCACCCGACTCCGCACCTGGACCGACACCGACGGCATGTGGAACCTGCGCGGACGCTTCGACCCCATCACCGCCCTGCGCATCTCCTCCGCCCTCGACCGCGCCGTGGAGGCCTCGTTCGCCGACGCAGCGCCCGACACCTCCCCGAGCGACCCGATCGACAAGCAGCACCACCTGCGAGCCCTCGCCCTCGCATCGCTCGTCGACGGCACCGACAGCGCCCGACGCCCCGGACGACCCGAGTTCGTCGCCGTCATCGACATCTCCGCACCACCACCCGAGACCTCGACCTCGATGCCGGCCGCTGATGGGCCATGCGGTCATCGCGCAACCTCATCGACCGGCGGCGCACCGACCGGCGACGGCAGACCGATGACCACCCGCCGCACGACGTCACGGATCGGTGGCAGCCAACGTCGCGGCGGCTCCGAACGATCAGGGTCGCCGAACGATCGCACCGACGAGCCGGTGCTTCGAACCGAACGAGCAGACGGCGCCCCCGCTCGACCACCCACACCGGCCGACTCCTGTCGTGCCGGACCCCGGGTGACGTGGCCGATCCCGATCGAGGTGCCCACCCCGGTCCTCGCCCAGATGATCGAAGACGCCGACACCACCACCGTCGTCGTCCGCGACGGAGTGGTCCTGCACGCCCCCGGCCGACTCGACCTCGCACGCACCACCCGCCTCGCGAACCGCGCCCAACGACGAGCCCTGCGCGCCCTCTACCCCACCTGCGCCATCCCGTCGTGCACCGTCGCCTACGACCGCTGCAAGCTCCACCACATCACCTGGTGGCGCCACGGAGGAACCACCGATCTCCAGAACCTCCTTCCGGTCTGCGTCCGCCACCACACCAAGATCCACGACTCCGGATGGATCGTCCACCTCGACCACCACCGACGACTCACCCTCACCCTCCCCGACGGAACCACCCGAACCACCGACCCACCCCGCCGTGACACCTCGTGAACGACCGAGCGAACGGGCCACGGCTCCACGCCGACGGGGTGGGTGGCGTACGGGGTCCGGTTTCCGGTTCGGTCGGCCAGACACCCACTGCCTCGTCGTGGAGCGACATCGTCAGGGACCACATCGCTGCGGGCGGACACGTGCGCACCTCCGGGGCGGCAGATGCGTGCTGCGGCCCCGAGCACCGAGTGCGGGAGAGCGACCGGGCCCAGCCGACGGAGCACGCCCCGACAGATGCAGGTCGCGCTGGTCACGGTGAGCGGTCGCGAACTACGCTGGTGATCGGCGAGGCACACGAGACGGGGAACAGCGGGAAGCGGTGGGGACGACAAGGGCGACGAGAGGCGGAGCACGCCGACGGATCTGGTGCGTCGCGATCACCGCTGCCGTCGGAGTCGCTGCCTGCAGCTCGGACGGTGAGTCCACCACGACCGCACCCCTCCCCGACCGCTCGGGCGGCACGGCGTCGACGACCCCCGATACCGACGGTGTCCCTGCGACACCAGCCACGGCCGACCCCCCTCCGTCGATGGAACCCGAATCGTCGACGACCGGATCCGCGGTCGCATCGACGACGGAACCGTCGGATCCCTCGACCTCGGTACCACCGACCACCGAGGGCGAGCCCGAACGGCTGCTGCCCGACGATCTCGGTCCCATGACCGAGTCCATCCCGTTCGACGACGCACCGGGAGTCGACACCCCCGGTCAGTTCTACGAGATCTACGAGATGGGCTACCTCTACCTGCCCGACACCACCGACCCCGACGACCGCGACGTCCGACCCCCCACCGAAGACGAGCTCCCCATCATCGCTGCATATGGCCGGGCTCTCAAAGCGTTGTTTAACCAACTGACGGTGTTCCCGGTCGAACGCGAGCCGAGCCCCGCAATGAAAGAAGCCTTTGTAGATGGCGGAGTGGCGTACAGTGAGAACGCCTTCAAACGCTTTCGCGAGGACGAGGTATTCATCGGATTTCCTCTCGGGCGCCCCGACATCCATCGTCCGTACGTTCTAACAGAACCAAGGTCCGAACTTGAGGCTGTCATCTGGAACTGCAAATACGACGCCTCGATCCCGATCAGAGCTGACGGGTCGATAGCGATTGATGAAGTTTCCGAAATCTACGAACGGGCAGGGAACGAGGTTGCCGTCAGACTGATTGACGGGCAATGGAAAGTGAGTTCGATCATCACGAAAGAGGCCGCGTGCGGCGATCTGTAGCTTCGATCTTGGTGCTTCTTTGCGGGAGCATCGTCTTTGCGATGACACCCGGGAACGTTGATGCCTGTGACCGGAACAACGTGACCTGTGGGGCTACCGGTGGGAGTGGCTCGACCGCTCGCACGGCTCACGTTCGTGACGGCAACGGCAACATCGTCGCGTTGACGTCGATCGCATCGGGGTCGGCGCTGGTGACGTCGTTCCCACCGCCGGCGTGTCGGTACAACAGCTACCGGGAGGAGACCACCGTCGTCCCCGTCGAGCCGGACCCCGACGCCGACCCCGAGGCACCGCTGCCGCCGCCGGCGATCCAGACCGAGAACGTGCCGACGATCCGAGACGACGGCAGCTACCGCTACGTCGAGTTCCCGGTCGACTCGAGCATCACCAACCAGGACGTCGCCGACGACGTCGCCGACCGGCTCGAATCCGGCAACGACTACAGCCGTGGGCTCGCCCAGGCCATCGCGATCTCGTACACCCCGCTCGAGGAGGCTCGACGGCGCTTCCGGATCGGCTGCGTCCCCGACGCCGGCGACACCCTCGCCCAGACCGCGATCGAGTTCTCGCTGTACCCCGCCTTCATCGACATCGGGCCCGACGACCCGCTCTTCGACGTCCGTGGACAGATCGCCGACCTCTACAACAGCCTCCAGCTCACCCGCCCGCGGCCGCAGCCACCCGCGAGCGTCGACACCTGGGGCGGGCTGGTCGTGCGCTCCCCGGCCTGGCTGTCGATCGACGCCGACGCCTGGCGCGTCCACACCAGCGACACGGTCGACCACCTCGGCTGGCAGCTCCAGCTGCTCGCCGTCCCCTCCACCCTCCACTTCACCGTCGACTTCCAGCCGTCCGACGCCGACGCCCAGCACCTCGCCGTCAGCGGCCTCACCGTCGACTGCCTCGGCGATGCCACCACCGAGAGCCTCGGCACCGGCGGCGCACGTGTGCCGGCCCAGCCCGCCGACCTGCCCGACTGGTCCGAACCCGGCGTCGGTGGGTCGTGCCGGTGGACGCCTCCCGCGCGCGGCACCGCCACGGTCACCGCCCACGTCACCTACGGCATCACCTTCCTCGCGTCCGGCTACGGCACGGCCCTCCCCGACTACGAGTGGTCATCGGACCCGTCGCCGACGTTCACCGTCGGCGAGCTGCGCGCCGTCAACACGAACGACTGAGAGCGACCGCACCGCCGTCACCGCGGAACGGTCAGCTGATCTCGCAGCCCTCGAGGTCGCCCGAGGCTCGCCACTCCCGGATGATCTCGAAGAACCGCACCGGACCCTCGCCGTAGCTTGCGCTGAAGAAGCCGTTCGGGTTCCCGGCCCGGCCCTCGTTGTTGTAGTAGCCGGGCGTGCACTCGGCGCGGAACCGGGCGCCGATGCGCGCCTTGTCGGCCATCTCGTCGACCCACGCCTGCTCGGCCTCGGCGGTCACCTCGACACGTGAGCCGCCCCGCTCGCGCACCTCGTCGAGCACGTAGGCGACGTGGACGGCCTGCTCGTTGAGCGTCTGGGGGATGTTCACCGTCACCGCGCCCTGGATGAAGCCGAGGAAGAACGCGTTCGGGAACCCGCTGCTCTGCAACCCGTGCAGCGTGCGCGCCCCGTCGGCCCAGTGGTCGCTGAGGTGGACCCCGCCGCGCCCGACGATGTCGTAGCCGGAGCGCCGGGTGTAGCTCGTCCCCACCTCGAACCCGGTCGCGAAGACGATGCAGTCGAGCTCGTGGTGCTCGCCGTTCGCGATCACCCCGGTCTCGGTGAAGCGGTCGACACCGGTGCCCTCGGTGTCGACGAGGTGCACGTTCGGCCGGTTGAACGTCGGCAGGTACTCGTCGTGGAAGCACGGCCGCTTGCAGAACTGGCGGTAGTACGGCTTGAGCGACTCCGCCACCTCGGGGTCGGCGACGATCTCGGCGGCCCGGCGCCGGACCTCCTCCATCTTCTTGTAGTCGGCCATCTCCATCAGCTCGGCCCGCTCGGCCTTGGTCAGCCGACGACCGAGCCTGCGCGACGCCGTCTTGGCGGCGATCCCGGTCAGGTTGCGGAAGATGTCGGTCCACCCGTCGTCGACCAGGTCCTCCTCCGCGTCGGCGCCGGTGACCAACCGGTTGAAGTTGTCCATCCGCCGGTCCTGCCAGCCCGGCTCCAACGACTCGACGAAGTCGTCGGGCGTCTCGCGGTTGTCGCGCACGTCGACCGACGAGGGCGTCCGCTGGAACACGTACAGCTCCTTCGCCGACGCCCCCAGGTGGGGCACGCACTGCACCGCCGTCGCCCCCGTGCCGATCACGCCGACGCGCTTGTCGGCGAGGCGATCGAGGCCGCCGGAGCTGTCGCCGCCGGTGTAGTCGTAGTCCCAGCGGCTGGTGTGGAACGTGTGGCCCCGGTACCGGTCGATCCCCTCGACGCCCGGCAGCTTCGGTCGGTTGAGCGGACCGTTCGCCATCGCCACGTACGTCGCGGTCATCCGGTCGCCGCGATCGGTCTCGACGAGCCAGTGGCCGGCCTCGTCGTCCCACTCCATGCGCGTCACCGCCGTCGACAGCAGGGCGTCGTCGTACAGCCGGTAGTGGCGGGCGATGTTCTTCGAGTGCTCCATGATCTCGGGAGCGAAGGAGTACTTGTGCTTCGGGACGTAGTCGAGCTCCTCGAGCATCGGCAGGTAGCAGTACGACTCGACGTCGCACATCGCGCCCGGGTAGCGGTTCCAGTACCAGGTCCCGCCGAAGTCGCCGCCCTTCTCGATGACCCGGATCGATTCGATGCCGGCCTCGCGCAGGCGGCCGCCCATCAGCAGACCTCCGAAGCCACCGCCGACGATGGCGACCTCGACGTGGTCGAACAGCGGGTCGCGCTCGACGGGCTCGGCGTAGGGGTCCTCGATGAAGTCGGAGAAGTCGCCGGTGACCTCGATGTACTGGTCGTTCGCCTCGTCGCGCAGGCGCTTGTCGCGCTCGGCGAGGTACTTCGCCTTCAGCGCACCGGGGTCGAAGTCGATCCCGCCGAGCGTCTCGATCAGCAGATCGTCGAACTCGACCAGGTCGTTCTCAGCCATGGACCGACGCTAGATCGGCGATCACGACCGCACGAACCCCGGCACGCACATCACGGACCGGCCGACCGAGTGCTGCGGTCGACGGGATCCGCGCTCGCTCCGGTAACCGGCAGCCGGACGAGGGTCGACCGAGCCGCACCCGATCGACGCAGGACCGCCCGGAGCACGCCGGCGGGCGAACGTCGACGGAGGGATCGGTCCCGATCCGGGGCGCGAGCGTGCCCCGCCCTCCCGAAGGGGAGACGGGGCACGTGGTCCTCGTCGAGGCGGGCGTCGACGCACCCCTCCCTCGTCACCGGCCGGAGCCGGCGGTGATCAGGTCGCCGACGAGATGGCGTTGACGAGCTGCGCCTTCGACATGTCGGCGCGGCCCTCGATCTCGAGATCCTGGGCCCGCTCGTAGAGCTCGTCCTTGGTCATCGAGCGCAGGACGCGCTTCTCGGACTTGACCTCGGCGGCGCGGATGCCGTCGAGCTCGGCCTCGACGCGGTCGACGGTCTCGTCGGCCAGGTCGGTGACCTGGTCCTCGACGGAGTCGGCGGCGATCTTGGCCTGCGCACGGGCCTGGCCGGCGATCTGGCGCAGACCGGACGACGCGGCGTCGACGGTCTTCTCGGTCGTCCAGCGGATCGTCCCGACCACGGTGCGGACGCTGGAGTCGGTCGTCTTCGCGACCGTCTGCACCGACTCGACGAGCAGGTCGAAGTTGCGACGGTTGTTCGCCGCGGTGCGATGGGCCACGGCCCGGTTCAGCTCCATGAGCTTCGCGGGGATCGTCGGGAGACCGTTCTGGATCTCGTCGAGTCGGAACTCGATGCGCTCCGCGATCGTGCGGGCGTCGAGGTCGTCGGCGAGCTCCTCACCGACGGCGGTGCGAGTGGTGGACTTCTTGGACTTCGTTGCGGTGGCCATCAGAGCCTTCCTTCTACATTTCTGGCGGACTTCGGAATTGCGTACTATTCTACGCAACCGCTGCCGAGAGTCAACGGTCGACCTTGAGCCATCCGACACGCACCACGTGTGCGCCGTCACCCCCGGCGTGCGCGACGGCCGTGCGAGCAGCGTCCACTCACTGCACGCGCTTGATCAACCACTCCTTCCACGATGCGTACGGCGGGTAGAGCATCGAGGGGTCCGGGAACGTCCGCCGGTCGAAGACCGACTTCATGTGACTGAACGTCTCGAAGCCTGCCTCCCCGTGGTACGCCCCCATCCCGCTCGGCCCGACACCGCCGAAGGGCAGCTCGGGCGGCCCGATGTGCATCAGGGTGCCGTTGACGCTGACCCCGCCCGACGAGGTCCGCCGCACCACCCGGTCGGCGACCTCGTCGTCGCCGCTGAACACGTAGAGCGCCAACGGCTTCGGGCGTTCGTTGACGAAGTCGATCGCGGCGTCGACGTCGTCGACGGAGAGCACCGGCAGGATCGGGCCGAAGATCTCCTCCTCCATCGACGCCGACTCGAGGGGCGGGTCGACGATCACCGTCGGGGCGATGTAGCGGTCGGCTCTCTCGCTCCCGCCGCCGAACGCCAGACCGGACCGGGCCGTCGCTGCGGTCGCACCTGCGGCGGAACCCTTCCGGGCCGACCCGGCCCCTCCGAACGTCTGCTCGGCGGGGACGCCCGTGACGTCGGGATCCGCCGCGTCGCCCGCGTCCGATGAGACCGGGTCCGCGGCGGTGTCGTCCGCCGTGCCGGCGACGCCGCCGCCGCAGCCGCGGCCGCGGCCGCTGCCGCTATCCATGTCGATGTCGATGTCGTCGGCCGCGCCGCTGTCGACGTCGTCGAGGAGCGCGACGACGCGGTCGAAGTGGTCGTCGGACACCATGCGCCCGTAGTCGTCGCTGGTCTGCGGGTCGGCTCCGTAGAAGTCGCGCACGGCGTCCTCGATCGAGGCGACGAGGCGATCGCGCACCGACCGCTCGACGAGGACGTGGTCGGGGGCGATGCAGGTCTGGCCGGCGTTGACGAACTTGCCCCAGGCGATCCGACGTCCGGCGACCTCGATGTCCGCATCGGCGGCCACGATCGCCGGGCTCTTGCCGCCCAGCTCGAGGGTGACCGGGGTGAGGTGCTCGGCCGCGGCGCGCATCACGATCTTGCCGACCCGTGTCCCTCCGGTGAAGAAGATGTGGTCGAAGCGCTGCTCGAGCAGCGCGCTCGACTCGTCGACTCCCCCGCCGACGACGGCGACGGTCGAGGTGTCGAGGTACTCGGCGCATCGGGCGACGAGCGCAGCCGACGTCGCCGGCGCGAGCTCGGACGGCTTGGCCACCACGGCGTTGCCCGCCGCGATCGCCGCGGCGAGCGGCGAGAGCAGGAGCTGCAGCGGGTAGTTCCACGGGGCGATGACCAGGACGACGCCCTTCGGTTCGGGGACGATCCGTGCCGACGCGGGCCGGAAGACGAGGGGGACCTTGACCTTGCGTGGCGACGTCCACTCGTCGAGGTGATCGAGCTGGTGATCGACGTCCGCGAGCGTGAAGCCGATCTCGGTCGTCCACGCCTCCGTGCGGGGCTTGCGCAGGTCGTCGTGCAGCGCCGTGGTGAACTCATCGGCGTGGTCGCGCAGCATCGCCTCGATGGCCCGCAGTTGCTCACGACGCCACGAGAGCGGGCGCGTCGTCCGTCGGTCGAACCCGTCGCGGACGTGCTGCACGATCGCACCTGCGTCGAATTCCGCGCCGGAGCCGGTGACGTGGTCGTTCGCCGCGCTCATCGTGCGCTCGCGCCGAGGTCCGCCCGCACCGGTCGGCCACGTGCCGGATCCGGCTCACGTCGGCGTCGGTCGGGGGATCGGGATCGGCCGGTGCTGGTGGCGGTGCCGGTGGCGGTGCCGGGGGCGGTGGCCGGAGGGATCGTGGGGTGGTGGATCGTCGTCATCGGAGGGTCCGTTTCGTCGCTCACGGGATCGGCCCTGCCGAACCCGTGGCCAGCGTTCCCGATCCGACCGTTCCGACACGGCGCGACGAGGAGGCGAACGGGATCGCAGCTCTGCCGACCGTGGTCGGTCACTCGCACCCCTCCGCCCGGCGACGTGAGATCCACGCTCGTCGCTCGTCGCTCGTCGCTCCGAGCTGCGCGGCCCGGGTCCGGCGCGGCTGCCGATGCGGCCGACGTCAGGACGTGGCGAGGATCGGCTCGGTCGGCGTGTCGACCTGTCCCGAGGTCTCCTCGGTGATGCCGAGCTGCGAGTCGCCCGGGGCGACCTCGTCGATGCGCACCGTCACGGTGCCGTCGTCGTCGGGGCGGAACTCGCCGAGCGGCGTGGCTCCGTCGTCGGTGATCGACCACAGCACGTAGACCCGGTCGGCGCGGTCGGGAACCGGGATCTGGGAGCCGTCGACCACGACCGCCCGCTCGCTCGCCGATTGCACCACGGTGAACGTCCCGCCGAGGTCGCCACGGAGAGGTCGCGACACGGCGTCGTCCGCGTCCTCGATCGCCGCCAACTGGCTCGTGTCGTCGCCGCCCCGCCCGATGACCAGCGCACCGACGCCCATCAGCAGCACCACCACGGCAGCGGCCGCCGCCACGAGGAACCCGTTGCGACGCCGACGGGCCGCCGAGAGGTCGACCACCTCGGCGCGGTCGTCGCTGGGGGGCGGCCGACGACCGGAGTCGAGCGAGTCGGCGGATCTGCCCGTCGATGCCGCGCTGTCGGCGACGGGGTCGGTCCCGACATCGGAGCCGCGACCGTCCACGGTCTCGCCGCCCGGCGGTCCCCAGACCGGGGTCTGCGACGTCGCCGCCACGGCGGTCAGCACCGCGTCGCGCATCTGCGCCGGCGGCGGGGTCGCGAGCGACTCCTGGATGCGTCCCGCCACCTCGAGGGCATCGTCGAGCTCGGTCGCGAGCGCGGGATCCTGGGCGATCGCGTCGTCGAGCTCGAGCCACCCGTCCGCGTCGAGCTCACCCAGCGCGGCGAGGGCGATCAGTTCGTCGGTGCGTCCCACGTCGCTCATCGCGTGTGCCCCAGGGACGTCTTCATCTTCTTCAGCCCGCCGCGCACACGTCCCTTGACGGTGCCGAGGGGCAGGTCCAGCCGGCGCGCGATGTCCCCGTGGGCGCGCCCTTCCAGGAACGACAGGCACAGCACCTCGCGCTGGTCGTCGGGGAGCGAGGCGAGGGCGTCGCGCACCTCGACCGCCTCGATCTGCGACATCGCGTCGTTCTCCGGGCCGTCGTCGTCGATCTCGCGCAGCGTCGCGACCTGCTCGATGCGGTCCCGCTGCGACTGCTCGCGCCGGACCCGGTCGACCGCACGTCGCCGGGCCATGGTGGTCGCCCAGGTCGAGAGGCTCGCTCGCTCGGGATCGAAGCGGGCAGCCGTCTGCCACAGCTCGACGAGCACCTCCTGGGAGACCTCCTCCGACATCGCCGGGTCGCGCAGCACCCGCAGGACCGTCCCGTAGACCTTCGGTGCCACCTCGTCGTAGACCACGGCGAAGGCGGCTCGGTCGCCGTCGGTGCGCACACGCTCGAACGCGGCCTCCGCGCTGAGCGCGTTGGGTCGACGATCAGCGGGCACGATCGCGTCAGTCTGTCGATCGCGCCCGCGAATCACCACCACGGCGGTCAGGACGTCGAGGAAGGTGCCGGGCGAGAGGGCCGCGGCGATCATCCCCCGGCGTCCAGGAACTCGCCGTGGGTGAGCGCGGTGGCGGCGACGACGCGGATCGGACGCTCGGTCGCGATCTGCGAGGTCTCGAGCACGATCGGGTCGCTCCACACGGGCGGCTCGAGCGGTCGCCCGTCGGACGGGACGACGCCACCGAGCACGAGGCGGGTGTCGCCGTCGCGCAGCGCACGGTCGATCCGCACGGTTCGCCGGCCGTGATCGAGGGTGTCGAGCACGATCACCTCGGCCTCGGCCGACAGCTCGACGCGCGTCAGCAGGTCGACGAGCTCGATGGTGCGCACGTCGAAGTCGCTGAGCCGATCGGAACCCGCCAGCGCCCGCAGCTCGCCGAACGACAGCCTCCCGGTCCGCCCGCAACGGCCCGCGACCTCGAGGCCGGCCAGGGATCCGACGGTCGCCGCGAGGCGCGCCCGGTCGTCGCGACCCGGCGCGTCGTCTCCGCACTGCTCGTAGTACCCGGCGACGCGAGGATCGGATCGACGGACCGACGTCGCCCGATGTCGTCTCTGTCGTTGCTCCGCCACGATGGGTGTTCGATCCTGCGGTCGGTTCGGATCACCCGCGCTCGCTCCGACCCCGTTCGCTCGGAGGCGCGTCCCGTGGTCGTCCCGTGGCACCCGATCGCCGAACCCCGCGCCTCGACGCACCCTGACCCGCCAGCAGCGATGAGGGCCCAGCTGTCTGTTGCACCGGCTGCGATCGTGGCCCAGCTGTCCGTCGCGGCTGCGGACGTGGTGGTCCACGCCGCAGCCGACCGGGGGTCCCGTCCCCGGCGCCCGGAACTCGACGACCGACGGCGGGATCCGGGACGGGGGAACCCTCGTGCGGTGCGGGGCCGGATGGGTGGGTGGCGACCGATCGTGGACGGCCCCCAGCGGTACAGTCGCTCGGCGTGGGAGCGGGGCGGGCCGAGCGCAGGACCCGTGCGACGAGCACGCTGGCGGCGGCGCTCGCCGCGTCCGTGCTCGTCGTGAGCGGGTGCGGCTCGACGTCGACCGGGATCCCGGTCCCCGTCGTCGCCCCCCGGCCCACGCCCCCGAGCGACGCCGATGCCACGGCCGCCGCCACCTCCACCGCCACCCCGGTCACCGACGGGCGGGTCGCCGATGACGGACCGGCACCGACCGGCGCGGCCCGCTCCGGTCCGGACGACACGGTGCCGGGAGGATCGACCCCCCTCGAGCTCGACGGAGGGCCGCCCACCGACGGCTCGACCGGCGGACGGGTCCTCGTCCCGGCCACCACGTCGCCGCCCCCGACGACCGACGCCACGACCGTCCCGGCCACCGGACCGGACCCCGACGATCCGACCGGCGACGCCCGAGACGACGACGCCCCCGTCGCGGATCCGTCCCGTCGCGCCGGCCCGCCTGCGCAGGACCCGCCCGGCTCGGCGACGGGCGCATCCGCGCCGGGGACGTTCGCGACCACCGAGGCCACGTTCGCCCGCCTCGCCGCAGCGAACGTCGCCGCCTCGCTCACGATCGTCGACGACGGCGCGATCTCGCTGTCGACGGCATCGGGACCGACCATCGGCGGAGCCCCGGCCACCGGCGACTCGCCGATGATCGTCGCGAGCGTCAGCAAGGTCGTCGTCGCCGTCGCGATCGCCCGGCTGGCCGCCGAGGGCCGGCTCGACGTGGACGCACCGATCCCGTGGGCCGAGATCGGGCTGTCCCCCGACCCGGGGTGGGCCGACGTCACGGTGCGGGAGATCCTCGACCACCGCGGGGGCCTGAAGAAGGACCGCGACTCGTGGTTCGACGAGCCCGGGACCTGCCGCGACCACATCCCGAGCCTGCTGCGCATCCCACCCGACCAGCACCGGGGGCGGTGGTACTACTCGAACGCCAACTACTGCCTCCTCGGGCTCGTGGTCGAGGCCCGGGCCGGGGCCGACCTCGGCACGGCGCTGCAGCGCCTCGTGTTCGATCCGATCGGGCGCGACGGCGTCCACCTCACCACCGACGGCCTCCGCCCCGACGACACCCCCTACCGCCTCGCGCCCGAGCGCCTGTCACGCCTCGGCGGAGCCGGCACGGTGGTGGTGTCGACCGACGACCTGGCGGTGATGTTCGCGACGACGGACGCCGACGACGCCGCCGTGCTCACGCCTCCGTCGCTGTTCGTCGACCAGTACGGCACCGGCCACACGGGGACGGTGGACGGATCGCGGGCGTGCCTGTGGCGCTTCGCCGCCACCGGCACCGTCGTCGCGGCCGCGATCGCCGGCGACTCGGTGCGCTCGGGCGGGGCGCTGTGCGACCTGATCGTCCACGCCGTGGCGATCGACCTCGGCATCGACGCCGGCGTCCCCGACCGGCTGCGCTGACCACGCCCTCGGCGCGATCGCGGCTCGTCGGCCGCGGCGGGGCGGGGTCCGGGCGTCGAGCCCGTCGGCGGGTCGGTCCTCAGACGTCCCAGAGCTGGCGGGCGGCGGTGATCGTCGGCAACCCGATCTCCCCCGTCGACGCGTCCTCGGGTCGGTACTCCCCTCCGACCAGGGCGCTCAGCGTCGAGCCCGTCGACATGCTCAGCGCGTCGAAGTCGTAGCCCCCCTCGAGCACGACCGCGAGGCGGCGGGCGGGGACGAGGCCCTGCAGCGTGAGCGCCAGGTCGGCGTAGTCGGCCGAGGTGAGCTGCAGCGACGCGAGCGGGTCGTTGCGGTGGGCGTCGAAACCCGCCGAGATCAGCAGCCAGGTGGGGTCGAAGCGCTCGACGACCGGGGCGACGACCTCGTCGAACGCCCGGCGGTACACGTCGCCACGGGTGCCCGGCGGCATCGGCAGGTTGAGGTTCGTGAACGGCGCGGAGTCGCCGCCGGTCTCGGCGAGGTCGCCGGTGCCGGGGTACAGCGGCGACTGGTGCGTCGACACGTACAGCACCCGCGGGTCGTCGTAGAAGATGTCCTGGGTGCCGTTGCCGTGGTGGACGTCCCAGTCGACGATCGCCACCCGCTCCCCGCGCTCGGCGAGGGCGGCGGCGGCGACCGCGACGTTGTTGAACAGGCAGAACCCCATCGCCCGGCGCGCCTCGGCGTGGTGCCCGGGGGGACGGCTCCCGGCGAACGCGACGTCGCACTCCCCCGCCTCGAGCGCGTCGACGGCCTCGAGCACCGCACCCGCAGCCCGGCGAGCGGTCGCCCAGGTCCCGGCGGCGACGTAAGTGTCGGCGTCGACGCGGCCGCCGCCGTCCGCGCACATCGCCTCGATGCCGGTGACGAGGTCGGGATCGTGGACGCGGTTGAGCTCCTCGACCGTCGCGAGGCGCGGTTCGCGGAAGGTGGCCCCCTCGGACAGCCCGGCGGCGGGGATCCCGGCGAGCGCGGCGTCGAGGCGGCCACGACGCTCCGGGTGCCCGGTCGGCTCGACGTGCTCGTCGAGCTCGGCGGCGGCGAACACGGCGATCGGGCGATCCACGGTGCCATCGTACGGGCCCGTCCACGCGGTGCCATGCTGGAGCCCGTGAGCAGCACCGCCGGCGCCGAGGGCTCGGGTCCCGAGCCCTCGGCGGAGCCGGAACCCGAGGCGCGCTCGGACGCGCAGCGCGCGACGGGGTCCGAGCCGGGCGCGTCGGCGACGCGCACCGACCCGACACCGACGAAGCCGAGGGCGGTCGCGGGGGCGACGCCGGAGCCCGAGTCCCGGTGGTCGGCCACCGTCGTCCTCGGCGACGGCGAGTCGGCCCACATCCGCCCGCTCGTCCCCGCCGACGCCGACGATCTGCTCGCCTTCCACGAGCGCCAGTCCGGGGACTCGGTCTACCGCCGCTACTTCTCCCCCAAGCCGACCCTGACGCGACGTGAGCTCGACCACTTCACCCGTGTCGACATGGTCGACCGCGTCGCCCTCGCGGTCGAGGTCCACGACGAGTTCGTCGCGTGGTCGAGCTACGAGCGCTGGCCCGGCCGCGACGAGGCCGAGGCCGCGTTCATGGTCGACGACGAGCACCACGGCCGCGGCATCGCCACGCTGATGCTGGAGCACCTCGCCGCGATCGCCCGGACCAACGGCATCGAGCGGTTCACCGCCGAGGTGCTCAGCGACAACCGGGGGATGCTGTCGGTGTTCGCCAAGGCCGGGTGGCCGCTCCAGCGACGGTTCGAGTCGGGGGTCGTCGACCTGGACTGGGAGCTCGCCCCGACGAGCGAGTTCCTCGACACGGTCGAGGGTCGCGAGCACCGCGCCGACTCGCGCGCGGTCGCACGGATCCTGCTGCCCCGGTCGGTCGCGGTGGTCGGCGCGTCGGATCGCGAGTCGTCGGTGGGCAACATCGTGTGGCGCAACGTGCGCTCGAGCGCCTCGGTGCCGGTGTACCCGGTCAACCCCCGCCTGGAGGACCTCGACGGCCAGCGCTGCTACGGCTCGGTCGGCGACCTCCCCGACGGCGTGTCGCTCGCCGTCGTGGCCGTGCCCCCGGGCGCGCTCGAGGCGACGATCGACGCGTGCATCGCCAAGCGGATGCGCGGGGCGGTGATCGTGACGAGCGTGGAGGCGAACGACGACGAGGGTTCCCCCGCGATCGACGTCGCGGCGCTGGTGTCGCGCGCGCGCCGCAACGGGCTGCGGCTGATCGGGCCGTCGAGCATGGGGTTCGCCTCGCTCCACGCCGACTCGGCGATCCAGGCCTCGCTCGTCGAGGTCGACCTCCCGGCCGGCGGGGTGTCCATCTCGATGCAGTCGGGCAGCATCGGCGCCTCCCTGCTGCGCCGCGCCCACGGCCTCGACCTCGGCCTCAACTGGTTCGTGTCGCTCGGCGACAAGTCGGACGTGTCGGCGAACGACCTCCTCCAGTTCTGGGAGGACGACCAGCTGACCAAGGTGATCGGCCTCTACACCGAGACGTTCGGCAACCCGCGCAAGTTCGCGCGCCTCGCCCGACGGGTGTCGCGGTCGCGACCGATCGTCGCGGTCCGCACGGGGGCGGCGGCCGATGCGATGGGAAGCGCCCTGTACCAGCAGGCCGGCGTGATCGAGGTCCCCACCGTCAACGCGATGCTCGACGCCTGCCGGGTGCTCGTGCACCAGCCCGTGCTGCGCGGGCGCCGAGTCGCGGTGGTGAGCAACTCGTCGAGCCCGCGCACCCTCGCCCAGGCGGCGCTGACGACAGCGGGGTTGGAGATCGCTCCGGTGACCGAGCGACTCGACTGGAGCGCGGACTCCGCCGACTACGAGCGCGCGATCGCCTCGGCCCTCGCCGATCCCGACGTCGACGGCGTCCTCGTGGTGTTCGCCCCGCCCGTGCCGACCGCGCACGACGCGATGGGCGAGACGATCGATCGCGCCGCGTCGGGTGCCGACAAGCCGGTGGTCGCGGTGATGATCGGCTCGGAGGACGGACCCGTGTCCGCCGGTGCGACCGTCCCGAGCTTCACCTTCCCGGAGCAGGCGGCCGTCACCCTGGCGCGCTCGCACGCGTACGGCCGATGGCTGCGGACCGAGGCCGACACCGCCCCCGTCCCGACGCGCCCGGTCGACCCGGTGCACGCGGAGGAGTTGATCGCCGTCGCCCTCGCCCGACGCGGCGAGGGCCCGCCCGCACCCGATGCGGCGCCCGACGACGGCGAGGCGACGTTGGGGATCGAGGCGGCGGGCCACCTGCTCGCCACCTACGGGATCGCGACCGCCGCCGCGGTGACCACCACCTCCCAGCGCGCCGGCGAGGTCGCCGACCGCATCGGCTACCCGGTCGCGGTCAAGGCGGTCCACCGCCGCCCCGGCCGCTCCGCCCGGGCCGGCGTCGCGCTCGACCTCGCGGAGCGCAGCGACGTCGACGAGGCGGTGCGCACGATGGTCGACTCGCTCGGCGCCGGTGCGGACCGGGTCGTCGTCCAGCAGATGGTCGACCCCGGGATCGACGTGCGGATCCACTGCGAGCGCGACCCCCGACTCGGGGTCATCGTCGAGGTGGGCTACGGGGGGATCGATGCCGAGATCATCGACGACCGGTCGAGCCGGCTGGCGCCGGTCGGCCCGGCGAGCGCCACGGCGATGCTGACCGAGACCAAGGTCGGCAGCGCGCTGGCGGACGCGGGGTGGGATCCGTCGCCGCTCGTCGACGCGATCGTGCAGGCCGCCCAGCTCTGCGCGGAGCACGGCGCGATCGACCAGCTCGACATGAACCCCGTGATCGTGTCCGACGACGGCGCGATCGTCACCGACGTCACGGTGGTCCTGCGTGACCGACCCGACGTGCACGCCCCGCTGCGGCGCCTCGAGTGAGCGGCGCTCCGGCGTGCGCGCCGGCTCGAGGATCGGAGGCGTCGCGATCTCGTCGAGGTCATCCGTCGCGCGCGGGGTCCGAGGTGCTGGACTGATGGGCGCATGACTCCCCGGATCATCGTCCCCCTCGTCCTGATCGCCATCGCGATGCTCGCGTTCTGGCGGTGGTACGGCATCAAGATGCGCGAGCTGCGCCCGGACGACTCGACGCGCACGATGCCCGGGAACCGGCTCACCTCCGAGCGCTTGCGGCAGCTGTCGTCACCACCGTGGCGGGTCGTCCCCGAGATCACGGCGCACCTCGGCCGGATCGACCACGTGGTCGTCGGCCCGACCGGCGTCATCGCGATCGAGACGATCGTCCTCGACCGGCCCGACGTCGATCCGAGCGGTGTCGACGACCCCGAGCGTGGCGCCGCGGCGGCCCTCGCCCGCTCCGATGTCGACGACGTCACCAGCGCCCACGGCGTGCGCTGCGAGGCCCTCGCCAAGGTCTACTGGGGAACACCCCACCCCGAGCGCCCGGCCGGGGAGCGGGTCGCTCCCGGCCAGTTCGCGGTCGAGGGCCAACGCCTCGAGCAGTGGCTCGTCGGTCTGCCGCCGGGCCCGCTGACCCGCGAGCGGGTCGACGAGGTGTGGAGCGCGCTGCTGACCGCGATCGGCCGGCCCGACCCGCGCTCGTGAGCGCGCTGGCGGTCACCGGCGGGAGCCGACGTCAGCGGTAGAACTCCCACAGGTCCACCTCGTCGGGACCGCGGTTCGTGGTCACCGGCGTCTCCCCGGTCGGTGCGTCGGCGGACGGCATCCGGCGCGTCGTCGGCGTCGACGTGGGCGTCGGCGTGGGCGTCGGCGTCGGTGCAGACGACGGCCCGGCGCTCCCCGCCCGACGACGCGAAGGTGCCGAACCGGACGGAGCGCTCGATCCCGATGGCGCACGGCGCGCCGACGCGGCGGGACCGCTCCGCGCGACCGTCGAGCGTGGCGTCGCCGGGGTCGTGGGCCCCGGCGTCGTCGCGTGGGCGACGCCACGACGGGCCCGTCCGTGAGCGCCGGTGGGGACCGCCCGCTCCGGGACCGAACGCGGCCACACGAGCGAACCGACGACCGCTGCCACGCCGAGCGCGACCAGCGCGATCGCCGCCGGCCGCAGCCCGGAGGTCGCCTCGCGCACGGCGACCTCGACCAGGGCGTCCGAGCCGCGCACCCACCACCGTGCGAGCTGCACGGCGATCGGCGGCACGGCGACCCACAGGGCTCCGGCGAGGACGGCCCAGACGCCGATCCGGCGCACGACCCATCGGCGATCCCCGGCGGCGACGAGCGCGATCAGCGCCAGCGCCCCCGCGACCAGCGCCATCGGCACGACGGCCGACGCGACTCCCCGCCGGACGTCGCCGAGCCAGGGGAACGGGGTCCCGGGGAGCGACACGGCGGGGACCGCCACCCCCGCCGAGCCGAGCACGGAGGGGTCGACGCCGGCCGGCAGCAGCTCGGTCCCGATGTCGTCGACGACCGGGGCGAGATCGAACACGGCCGGCCGGGGATCGTCCTCGCCGAGCACGCGTGCCCACGAGCCCGCGAACGGGTCGATGAACGCCTGAGCGCCCGACGGCTCGCGCAGGGCGCGATCGACGGCGTCGGAGACCTGCGCCGAACGGGAGGTCGGGAGCCCCGTCGTCGACATCACCGACGAGGAGATGGGCGCCACCACCTGGGCGCGGGCCGCGTCGTCGTCGAGCACGGCACGGGCCATCCGCTCGCCCCGATCGGGGTCGCCGACCGTCTGGGTGAGCACGAACCCGCTCCACGCGAGCGTCGCCAGGAACAGGGCGAGTCGGAGGACCAGGCGTGCGGCGATCCCCGGATCGTACGACGACCCGACGGCCCGCGCCGGTCGATCGACGTGGGATCGGTGCGATGGTCGAACGTCACTCGTCGGGGACAGGACCGCCGGGGGGTCGCGTCGACCCGGGACCGGGCGATCGCTAGGTTCGGGGGATGCCGACCGCCGAGGAGTTCGAAGGACCGACCACGGAGCTGCTGCAGACGCTCATCCGCAACGAGTGCGTCAACGACGGGACCGGCGACACCGGTTTCGAGACGCGCAGCTCCGACACCCTGAAGCAGTACCTGGAGGGGTCCGGGCTCGACGTCCAGACCTACACCCCCCGTGACGGGCGCGACTCGATGGTGGCGCGCATCGAGGGCTCCGACCCGGATGCGCCGTCGCTGTGCCTCATGGGACACACCGACGTGGTGCCGGTCAACCCCGACGGGTGGGACAACGACCCCTTCGGTGGCGAGGTGATCGACGGCGAGGTCTGGGGCCGTGGCGCGATCGACATGCTCAACCTCACCTCGTCGATGGCGGTGGCGTTCCGTCGCCTCGCGGACGAGGGGTTCCGTCCGAAGGGGGATCTCATCTACTTCGGCGTCGGCGACGAGGAGGCCGGCGGGGTGTGGGGCGCGGAGTGGATGGCCGAGCACCACTGGGACGTCATCGACGCCGACTACGTGCTGACCGAGCTCGGCGGGTGGTCGCACGAATCCGCCGATGGGACGCGGAAGGTCACGATCAACGTGAACGAGAAGGGCATGGCGTGGCGCCGCCTGCGCGTGCGCGGGACCCCCGGCCACGGCTCGATGCCCTTCGGCGCGGACAACGCCCTCGTGAAGACCGCCGAGATCGTGCGACGCCTCACCGAGTACCGGCCGACGCCGAACCTCGACGACATCTGGCGGCGGCAGGTCGCGTCGATGTCGCTGCCCGACGAGGTGCGCGACGGTCTGCTCGACCCGGCGTCGATCTGGGACACCCTCGAGACGATGCCCGCACCGGCGGCACGCGTGTGCCACGCGTCGACGCACACGACCTTCTCGCCGAACGTGGTCTCCGGCGGCCAGAAGACCAACATGGTGCCCGACGTGATCGACCTCGAGGTCGACATCCGGACCGTGCCCGGCGAGGACGGCGACAGCGTCGACGAGCACCTGCGTCTCGCGCTCGGCGACCTGTACGACCACGTGGAGGTCAGCGAGCTGCAGAGCTCGCCGTCGACCACCTCGCCGTACGGGGAGGACAACGCCCTGTGGCGCTCGGTCGAGAAGCACACCCAGATCGCGTACCCGGGAGCGGAGCTCGTCCCGGGCCTGATCGTCGGGGGCACCGACGCCCGCTTCTACCGCGAGCGGGGCAAGACGGCCTACGGAGCCGGGCTGTACTCCGCCGACGTGGACTTCGCCACGTTCGGGTCGCGCTTCCACGGGCACAACGAGCGCATCGACATCACGTCGCTCGGGCTGTCCGGGCAGTACTTCCACGGCATCGCCCGCGACCTCCTCTCCTGACGTCTCGCGTCACGGACGGGGCCTGACCCCATCGGTGCCGTGCCCGTCGCGTTACGGGTCTGACCCGTAACGCGACGGTCGTGGAGTCAGTGGCGGCCGAAGGGGTTGATCGAGCGGGTGGTGAAGGCGTTGAGGGCGCGGACGATCTCCTGGCACACGTAGCGTTGCGACCCGGTGCCGTCGTGCTCGATCGGGGTGACCACGCGGCGCTCGTGGAGCTCGCCGAGGGCGCGCACGATCGTGGGCTCGCTCGCGCCGACGATCGACTCGAGCAGCGCGGAGTCGACCACCGGGTGCTCGAGCAGCAGGTCCACGACGCGGTGCGCGACCGCGTCCGAGCGCAGCTCGCTCGTGCGCTCCTCCCACTCCCGCCGCATCCGCAGGACGTCGTCGTACAGGTGGGAGGCGTTCTGCAGCGCCGCGAACATCGCATCCGCCCCCAGCTCGACGATCGGGACGAAGTCGCCGTGGCGGTACTCGGTGAGGGCCTCGATGTAGCGGTGCTTCTGCGACACGATCCCCGCCGAGATCGGCAGCGTCGCCGCCTTGGTCAACCCGTCGCGACGCAGCAGCGCGTGGATCAGGGCGCGACCGACCCGGCCGTTGCCGTCGGCGAACGGGTGGATCGTCTCGAACTGGGCGTGCATCACCATCGCCTGGACGAACACGGGCATGTCGGTGCGACCGATGAAGTCGCACAGGTCGTCCATCGCGTCGGGGATCCGACCCGCCGCCGGGGGCACGTACTCGGCCGCCGGCGGCCCCGCCGAGTAGCTGCCGATCCACACCGGCTCGGTCCGCCACCGCCCGGCGAGCACGGGGTGGGTGTCGGACAGCAGCGCCCGGTGGATGCCCAGCACGGCATCGGGGGTGATGTCGCTGGACAGGTCGATCGCGACGTCGGTCGCGCGCACGTTGCCGAGGACCTCGGTCACCGAGCGCGCCTGCTCACCTCCCACCTCGGCGATCAGCAGATCGGGGACGGGGGCCGCGACGTTCTCGATCCGTGACGAGGCGGAGGACTCGATCTTTCGCAGGAGCGACTCCAGCGGGGCCAGGGTGTCGCCGACGCGCACGTCGAACGCGGCGATCGCGGTGCGCACGTCCTCGGAGACGAGAGCGCACTCCGACGGCAGCAGCATGTCGTGGGTCGCGATCGACGGCACGATCGCCGAGTCGTAGCGATGCCGGCCCACCGAGCGGCGCGAGTCACCGCCCTGCTCGATCAGCCAGGTGAGACGTTCGTGGGTGACGGCGGGCCACGGCGCGTTCCGCGGCATCGTCAGCGGAAGAGGTCTCGCTCGGCGTCGCGCAGCACCGGCGCCATCGACGCGTCGTCGTCGGGCTCGAACTCGTAGCCCCGGACCACCGCGACCGGCACCCGCGACGTGTTGCCCTTCACCAGCTCCGCGGCGCTCGCCAGCTCGTCCGCCGAGCAGATCTCCTGGACGCGGAACTCGTGGCCGTGGGGGTCGTGCTGGCCGATGTAGCTGCGCAGAGGGTCCATCCCGGCGATCCCGATCGCGATGTCGGTCTGGCCCTCGCGCCACGGGCGCCCGAACGTGTCGGTCATGATCACCGCGACGTCGGCGCCGAGCTGGGCGAAGCGGGCACGCTGGGCACGGCACGTCGAGTCCGGATCCAGCGGCAGGGTGAGGATGCGCCCGTGCGCCCCGCTGGAGGACTGGTCGACACCCGAGTTCGCGCAGCAGAACCCGTGGTGCGTCTCGGTGATCAGCACCGGCCCGATCTGGCGGATGATGCGCTTCGACTCGCGCAGCACGACCTCGGTGACGCGCGGGTCCTTGTCCCACGTCGTCGACCACCGTCGGGCGAAGTCGGACGGCTCGACGTCGTCGAGCTCGACGGTGCGGCCTTCGACCTTCGACACGATCTTCGAGGTCACCAGCACGACGTCGCCGTCGACGATCGGGTCGCCCTGCGCCGCGGCCGCGTCGACGATCATCCGTGCGAGGTCCATCCCCTCGGTGATCTCGGGCAGGCCACCGACGCCGAACACCTCGAGGCGCGTCATCGGGGCCCCGTCGCGATCACGTCGGCAACCCTGCGAGGAACGCCTCGATCGCGGCGTTCACCGGCCCCGGGTCGGTCATGCTCGCGGCGTGGGCGCCACCGACCCTCACGACCCGACCTGCGCCGGGCAGGCCGTCGGCGAGGGCCTCGGCGTCCTCCATCGTGATCGCCGTGTCCTCGGTGCCGTGGGCCACGAGCGCCGGGCAGGTGATCTCACCGAGCCGGTCGGAGATGTCCTCTCGCCCGAGCAGCGCCTCGCCCGGTTCGCGCAACTGCTCCTTCGGGAGCTCGCGCCACTTGTCGATCCAGCGCTCGTCGTGGTCGGGGTCGGCGATGATCATCCCCGCCACCGCGTGCGCCAGCTCGTCGACGGGCCCGACCGTGACCCAGGTGTCGATCATCTGGCGGTAGCCCTCCACGTGCCGCGCGTCCTCGGCTCCGGCCTGGGTGTCGAGCAGGATCAGCGCACGCACCCGCTCGGGGGCCGTGAGCGCGGCGCGCAGCGAGAGGAAGCCGCCCTGGCTCATCCCGCCGAGCACGGCGCGGTCGACGTCGAGGTGGTCGAGCAGGCCGAGCACGTCGGACGCCGAGTCCCAGTAGGTGAAGGGCTCGCCGTCGAACTCGGTGCGGCCGAAGCCACGCTCGTCCCAGGTGATCACCCGGTGGTCGCCTCGGAGGAACTCGACCTGGGGAGCGAACATCTCGTGGTCCATCAGGAAGCCGTGGGAGAGCACGACGACCGGTCCGTCGCCACCGGTGTCCTCGTAGTGGAGCTGCTGGCCGTTCACCGGCGCCTGGGGCATGCGCGGAGGCTAGTCGCGCTCCGACGCCGCCGATCCAGCGGTGTCGCTGCGACCGTGGTGCCCGACCGGGGCGGATCGCGGACCGCTCGATCCCGCGACCGAGGGAGCCCGGGCCCATCGCCCCCGGCCGGGCTCAGCAGTCGTCGGTCTCGTCGCGCCCGACGACCGACAGCAGCGCGTCGCGCTCGCCGATCTCGACCCCGGGCTCGGGTGACTGGGCGACGACGACCCAGTTGCGGTCGAGGATCTGCCGGCGCCCGGCCCCGGTGGCGTCCTCGCTGCGCGACAGCAGCACCCCGCGGTCCTGGATCTCGTCCTGGGCGTCCTGCAGGATCATGCACACCACGTCGGGCATCCGCCGGTCCTCGGGGTCGTCTCCGCCGAACGGGTTCAGCCCGTCGCCGGATCCGTCCGCCGACGTGGGAGCGTCTCCCGCCACGAGTCCGTCGGCGCCGTCCTGCCCGGACGAACCCTCGCCGGACGAGCGATCGCCGGTCGAGGCACGGCCGGGCGAGACATCGCCCGTGGCCGGCGGCACCGACCCGATCACGATGGGTTCTCCCGCCAGATCGTCGGGATCCACGGTGACCACCACGTCGTCGAGCTCACCGAGGGTCGCGACCACCTCGTCGTCGACGGCGGGTTCCGGACCCGAGCACCCGGCCCCGACGGTGGCCACGACGACGGCGATCGCGACCGCCGCCCTCGTCGAGCGGAGCGCGGCGGCGCCGGGGGATCGTGGTCGCATCCCGCCCGGTCTAGCACCGTGCGCGCCGGTGCCGGCTCGCGTCGAGCGCCACCGGGCCCGTGCGCGAACGACGACGCACGCACGACCGGCGCGCTCGACGCGGCGACGGGCGGCGGACCCCTGCGCGAACGATGACGGACGGACCACCGGTGTGATCGACGCGAAGCGGGCGGCGGCCGGCGGGCGGCGGGCGGCGGGCGGCGGGCGGCGGCGCGCTCGCGCACGACGACGCCGGGGCGGCGCGTCGCACGTCGGCGCACCCGGGCACGCCAGACTTCGACCCATGAGCAGCGACGACCGCCACGTCTCGGAGATCTTCGACCCCGATGCCTGGGACGAGGTGCCCGGGTTCGACCTGACCGACATCACGTACCACCGCGCCCGCGGCGAGGGCCGGGCGTCGGGGGTGGTGCGGATCGCGTTCGACCGCCCCGAGATCCGCAACGCCTTCCGCCCGCGCACCGTCGACGAGCTGTTCCGCGCCCTCGACCACGCGCGCACGTCGACCGACGTCGGGTGCGTCCTGCTGACCGGCAACGGGCCGTCGCCACGCGACGGCGGGTGGGCGTTCTGCTCCGGTGGCGACCAGCGGATCCGCGGCGCGGACGGGTACAAGTACGCCGACGGCGAGGACGCCGCGTCGATCGAGCCCGGTCGGGCCGGGCGGCTGCACATCCTCGAGGTGCAGCGCCTGATCCGGTTCATGCCGAAGGTGGTGATCTGCGTCGTCCCCGGGTGGGCCGCAGGCGGCGGGCACTCGCTGCACGTGGTGTCCGACCTCACCCTGGCGAGCACCGAGCACGCGCGCTTCAAGCAGACCGACGCCGACGTCGCCAGCTTCGACGGCGGGTTCGGCTCCGCGTACCTCGCCCGCCAGGTGGGCCAGAAGTTCGCACGCGAGATCTTCTTCCTCGGCCGCACCTACAGCGCCGACCAGATGAAGGAGATGGGCGCCGTCAACGAGTCGGTCCCCCACGCCGAGCTGGAGGCGACCGCCCTCGAGTGGGGACGAGAGATCTGCGCGAAGAGCCCGACGGCGCAGCGCATGCTGAAGTACTCCTTCAACCTGATCGACGACGGCCTCGTCGGGCAGCAGATCTTCGCCGGCGAGGCCACCCGCCTCGCCTACGGCACCGACGAGGCCGCCGAGGGCCGCGACAGCTTCCTCGACAAGCGCGACGCCGACTGGTCCCCCTTCCCGTACCACTTCTGAACCGCACCCACGCCCGTCGGGACCGACGCGCACCGCTCGCGTCTCGCTACGGGTCAGACCCGTACCGACACGGGCCACCGTCGACCGCGCCGCGCCGCGCTGCGCCGGGCCGGGGCACCGGCCGAACCCGTGGCGCGAGGCACGCGGGCTGGCATGCTCGGCGGCGTGGCCGCGGTGATCATCGTCGACGACCCCGACGACGAGCGCTTCGCCCAGTTCCGGATGAACGAGCGCGGCCTCGCGAGCCGCAGCGACAAGCGCGACGACGCCGGCGCCGGTCGGTTCCTCGCCGAGGGCGTCCTCGTCGTCGGGCGCGCCCTCGACGCCGGCTGCCGACCGATCGCGGCGCTCGTCGACCCCGACCGGGTCCCCGCCGTCGCCGACCGCCTCGACTGCCCCGTCTACGGAGGCGGCGAGCGCGTCCGTCGCATCGTGTCCGGGCTGGGCATGCCCCAGTCGGTGATCGCCCTGTTCCACCGACCGGCGCGCCCCGCCGCGCTCGACCTCGCCCGTCGCTGCGACCGCCTCGTCGTGCTCGAGGCGGTCGACAACCCGGCGAACGTCGGCGCGATCGTGCGCAACGCCGCCGGCCTCGGCTGGGACGGGATCCTGCTCGACCACACCAGCGCCGACCCCCTCGCCCGCCGCTCGCTGCGCGTCGCGATGGGGACCGCGTTCGCGCTCGCTCACGCGCGCACCTCCTCGCTCGCCGACGACCTGCGCCGGCTCGGCGACGTCGAGCTCTACGCCCTCACGCCGGCCGCCGACGCCGTCGCGCTCGAGGAGATCGACGCCGGTCGGCGCGCCGCGATCCTCGTGGGGTCGGAGCGCGCCGGTCTGTCCGAGGAGCTGGTCGCTCTCGCCATCCCGGTGCGGATCACGATGGCGCACGGCGTCGATTCCCTCAACGCAGCCGCCGCCACGGCGATCGCGTGCTGGGCCCTGCGACCGCGGCGCGACGGCGGCCGCGGCGACGAGCGCACGTCCACCACCGACCGGGCGGGGATCGTGTAGAACGAGGCGGTGTCGAACGTGCTGCTGGTGTCGTGTGCCGATCGCCCCGGTCTCTCCGCCGCCACCGCGGAGTTCATCACCCACCACGGCGGCAACATCGTCCACGCCGAGCAGCACATCGAGCGTGGCGCAGCCCCCGACGAGGCGGTGTTCTTCCAGCGCGTCGTGTTCGACCTCCTGCGCCCCGAGATCGACGCGGAGCGCTTCGCGACGTCCTTCGAGCCGCTGGCGCGCCACTTCGGGATGGACGTCGAGCTGCACGACGACGGCGTCGAGGTCCCGACGGCGATCATGGCGTCACGCCAGGCGCACTGCCTGTACGACCTGCTCGCCCGGTGGCGGAGCGGGGAGCTGCCGATGGACCTGCGCGTCGTGGTGTCCAACCACCCGGACCACGCCGCGTTCTGCGAGCACATGGGCCTCCCCTACGTCCACCTGCCGGTGACCGCGGAGAACAAGGCGGACCAGGAGCAGCGCCTCCTCGAGGTGCTGGTCGAGCACGGCGTCGAGCTGGTCGTCCTCGCCCGCTACATGCAGATCCTGAGCGACGCGGTGATCGAGGCGTACCCGTCGAGGATCATCAACATCCACCACTCGTTCCTGCCGGCGTTCATGGGCGCGAACCCGTACCGGCAGGCCCACGAGCGGGGGGTGAAGCTGATCGGGGCGACCGCCCACTACGCCACCGCGGAGCTCGACGAGGGCCCGATCATCGCCCAGGACACCGAGCACGTGACGCATCGCGACGACGTCGCCCGCCTCACGGCGATGGGTCGCGACCTCGAGACCGTCGTGCTCGCCCGCGCCGTGCGCGCCCACCTGGAGCACCGCGTCGCCGTCCACCGGCACCACACCATCGTCTACACCTGATCGTCGACACCTGATCGTCGACCACTGATCGACGACACCTGATCGTCGACGGCGGACCGGTGGTCCCGGATCGGCGTCACACGCTCGACGACGGGACGTCCGCCCTCACTCGGAGCGACGCGACCGACGGCCGCGGGGAGCGGCTCCCGACGGTTCCCAGGAGAAGCGCGACAGCGCGACCAGGAGCCCGACGACACCCCAGGTCGCGACGAAGGCGAGGCTCCCCCAGGCGAACGCCGGAGCGTCGACGAGCGGGTTGAAGCAGTCCTGGAACGCGTTGACGAACGGCTTGAGCGGGAACGCACCCCCCACGACCTCCATCCAACGAGGCGCGTCGTCGATCGCGAGGAACACGTCGGAGACGAACGCGAGCGGCAGGATCACGGCGTTCGCCACGGCGGAGGCCGACTGGGCCTGGCGCACCAGGGCGGCGACCGCCATCCCGAGCGCCGCGAACGACGTGACCCCGACGACGAAGGTGACCAGCGCCGCCGGCATCTTCGCCGGCTCGATCTCGAGGCCGTAGAGCACGACACCCATCGCGAGCATCAGCACGACGCCGGCGAGCGCGATGAGCACGGACGAGAGCACGAAGCCCCCGATGTGCACCCAGGTCGGCAGCGGTGTCGTCCGCCACCGCTTGAGCACCCCCTCGTCGCGGCGGATCGGCACCATGTTCGCCAGGTTGGTGAACGTCGCGGACACGGCCGTGAACGCCGCGAGCCCGCCGGTGAAGAACTGCTGCGCCGTCCACGTCCCCTCGTCGGTGCGCACCTCCGAATCGCCGAAGAGCGCGTTGAACAGGACCAGCATGACCAGCGGGAGCACGAGGGTGAAGAACAGGGCGACCGGGACGCGCCGGAAGTAGGTGATCTGGTAGCCGGTCTGGCGCAGGAGCAACCCCAGCGCGGACGGGAACGCTCCCCTCGGCGTCGAGCCGGGCTCGTGCGGCGCGCTCCCGTCGGTCACGGCGCTCACGCGACGGGACCGCGCCCGGCGGCCGCGTCGGTCTCGGCGACCGAGTCGATGTCGGTGCCGGTCTCGGAGACCGGATCGGTGTCGGCGTCGGTGCCGGTGTCGGTGAGGCGGAGGAACGCGTCCTCGAGCGAGGCGCGCACGACGGTGAGGCCCTCCAGCTCGATCCGCCGCTCGATCGCCCACCCGGTGGCGCGGTGGACCACCTGGGTCGGGTGGTCGACGTTCGCCTGGACCAGCCGGCCCGACACGCGCAGCTCGGTCGCGAGCGCCGCCCGCAGCGAGTCGACGGCGTCGGACAGCTCGACGGAGTCGGGCAGCGAGAAGCTGACGGTCGTCCCGCTGATCCCCTCGATCAGCTGGGCGGGCGGGCCCTCGGCGACGAGGCGCCCGCCCATGAGCACACCGACCCGGTCCGCGAGGTGCTCGGCCTCGTCCAGGTAGTGGGTGGTGAGCAGGACCGTCGTGCCACCGGCGCACAGGGCCTCGACCAGGTCCCACGAGCGTCGGCGGGCGGTCGGGTCGAAGCCGGTGGTCGGCTCGTCGAGGAAGAGCACCTCCGGGCGGCCGACGATGCCGAGCGCGAGGTCGACGCGCCGCTTCTGTCCACCCGACAGCGAGCCGACGCGGTCGTCGACCTGGTCCTCCAACCCGACGAGCCCCAAGACCTCGTCGAGGTCCCTCGGGTCGCGGTAGGCGCTGCGGTACAGCTCGACCACCTCGCGCACGCTGAACTCGGACTCGATCCCGGCGGACTGCAGGACGACCCCGATCCGGTCGCGGAAGTCGCGGCCGGCGTCGATCGGGTCGACGCCGAGCACCGTGACCTCGCCGGCGGAGCGCTCTCGATGCCCTTCGAGGATCTCCACGGTGGTGGACTTGCCGGCTCCGTTCTCGCCGAGCAGCGCGTACACCTCGCCGGGCTCGACCTGGAACGAGACGCCGTCGACGGCACGCCGGTCGCCGTAGGACTTGACCAGGTCGCGCACCTCGATGACCGACACGGTCGCGACGTTAGCCCGGGTCCACGCGAGGGCCCACGGAAGGTCCGCTCAGCGGTGCACCAGACGAGTGTCGTCGGCGCCTGACGGATTCGGTACTCGGACGAGTGTCGTCTGCGCCTGACGGATTCGGTACTCGGACGAGTGTCGTCTCCCCCTTGTCGTCGGCGTCTGACGGATTCGGTACTCGGAGGAGTGTTGAGTGTCGTCTGCGCCTGACGGATTCGGTACTCGGATGAGTGTCGAGTGTCGAGTGTCGAGTGTCGTCTGCGCCTGACGGATTCGGTGCTCGTCCACCGTGGGGGGCCGTTCAGCGGTGCACCGGACGGCTGCTCGAGATCGGCAGGCCGGTGTCGTTGCGCAGGTGCTCGGCGGCGGGGACGAAGTAGGCGAGCAGCTCCTCGGCCACCCCGACAAGGGTCGAGGCTCCCGTCGTGGCTCGCTCCGAGCAGGCGGTCTCGACAGCGGCGGCCATGTGCGTCAACCACCGGTCCCGCTCGAGCGGTCCGACGTGGAACGGCAGGTGCCGCATCCGCAGACGGGGGTGGCCCCGCTCATCGGAGTACGTGGTCGGTCCTCCCCAGTACTGGACGAGGAAGAGGGTCAGGCGACGCCGGGCCCCGGACAGGTCCGGCTGCTCCGGGTAGAGCGGCAGGAGGACCTCGTCGGTCGCGACGGCGTCGTAGAACACCTCGACGAGGCGCTCGAAGAACGCCTCCCCACCGACCCGTTCGTACAGGGTGGGCGGATCGACGTCGGGCACGGCTCCCACGCTAGTGGGGCCGACGCCGACGCCGGTGGGCCCTCGACGGGCACGCGCCGGCTCGTCAGCCGTCGAACTTGCGGTACCCCACCAGCTCGCTGCTCTGCAGGACGAAGGGCGTCGTGCCGTCGCAGGGGTCGAGGATGACGAACTGGTCGGTCGCCAGCAGCACGAGGGCGGTCATCGCCTCGTCGGTCCTGGTGGTGACCTCGATGACGTCTCCGGTGCTCAGCTTCTCCATCAGCATGGTGACCATTGGGGGCTCTCCTCGATGTGTCGGTTCGGCGGCGCTTCTGCACCGTCCCTGATACACCATCGGATGGTCTTCAAGAACCTTGAGATGGAATCTCAAGACCACCGATCGTTCTTCAGGAGACGATGACGAAGCGAGACCGCGAGGCGATCACTCGAAGACGGGTTCGCTGCGGTTCGGGAACAGGTCGGGCAGCTCCTCGCTGACGGAGTTCGTGTAGTTCGCCGAGCGCTTCTCGAGGAAGCTCTCGACGCCCTCGCGCGAGTCGTCGCTCGATCCGCGCTCGAGGATCCCCCGTGAGTCGGCGCGATGGGCGACCATCGGGTGGTCGGCGCCGAGCATGCGCCACAGCAGCTGGCGGGTGAGCGCGACCGACACGGGGGCCGAGTTCTCGGCGATGTCCGACGCGATCGCACGTGCCTGGCCGATCAGCTCGTCGGCGGGGTGGACGCTGCGCACCAGCCCCCCGGCGAGCGCCTCCTCGGCGGGGAACACCCGACCCGAGTAGCACCACTCGGCCGCCTGGCTGATCCCGACCACCCTCGGCAGGAACCACGACGAGCAGGCCTCGGGCACGATCCCCCGGCGGGCGAAGACGAACCCGAACTTCGCGTCCTCGGAGGCGATGCGGATGTCCATCGGCAGCGTCATGGTCACGCCGACACCGACCGCGGCGCCGTTGATCGCGCCGATCACGGGCTTCTTCGAGTCGTAGATCCGCAGGCTGACGAGGCCCCCGCCGTCGCGCGGGACGCCGACATCGGTCTGGACGTCGCTGCCGCCCTTGGAGAACGTGCTGCCCCCGCCCCCGAGGTCGGCCCCGGCGCAGAACCCCCGCCCCGCCCCGGTGACGATCACCGCACGAACGTCGTCGTCGGCGTCGGTGGTGTCGAGGGCGTCGATGATCTCGCGCATCATCGTCCCGGTGAACGCGTTCAAGCGGTCGGGTCGGTCGAGGGTGATCGTCGCGATGTGATCGTCGACGTCGAACTGGATCTCGGTGTACTCCATCTCGCGACCGTAGACACCGGTCGACGACGCCCCCGATTCCGCCGGGGCGCGTCGCTCACACGTCGAGGAACTTCGACGCCGCGATCCCCGATCCGATGGCTCCCGCGACGGCACCGATGCCCAGCATCAGCAGCATCACCGTCTTGTCGTACCCGTCGGTGACCACGAGCGCCGCGAACCCGCTGTTGTCCGGGAACTCCTCCACCCCGTTCGTCCACTGCGAGTTCCAGATGAACAGCCCGAGGCTGGCGAGACCACCTCCGATGATCCCGTGGAGCAGGCCCTCGAGCATGAACGGGATCCGGATGAACCAGTCGGTGGCGCCGACGAGCTTCATCACCTCGATCTCGCGCCGGCGCGCGAAGATCGCGGTGCGGATCGTGTTCCAGATGAGCAGGACCGCCGCGAGCAGGAGGAACCCCGACAGCAGGAACAGGCGGAACCCGAAGAACGACTGGAGCTGCTCGATCAGCGAGATCTGGTCCTCCGCGAAGACCACCTCGAACACCCCGGGCCCGTCGGCGAACGCCTCGGTCACCGTGCGCAGCAGCTGGACGTCGGTCTGCTCGGTCGGGACGGCCTTGTACTGGGTCGGGATGTTGTCCGCGTTCAGCAGGTCGGCCGTCCCCGGCTCGCCGGCGAGGACGCGATCGCGCTCCTCGAGCGAGCAGTCGACGTCGCAGTAGGTCCACGACTCGATGAACTGGTCCTGGGCGTCGAGGTTCCGCTCGATCAGAGCGCGCTGGTCGTCGGTGACGTCGGGGCGCATGAAGATGATCATCTCGACGCCCCCCTCCCACTTCAGCAGGAGGTTGTCGAAGCCGTGCTGGCTGAGGAACGTCAGACCCACACCGAGCAGCGAGATCGCCGCGGTGATGATCGCCGCCACCGTGAGCGTCGCGTTGCGACGGAAGCTGTCGAGGGTCTCACGGAACGTGTATCGGAGGCGGGAGAGCAACGGTTCGGTCCTTCCTGGTCGTGTGGCGCCCGGTCGAGCCCGGCGGCGACGCCACGGGCGGTGACGGCGAGTCCGGGGTCGGCGGGGGCGTGATCTGCGGGGACGTGATCGGCGGCCGGCGCGTCGTCACTCGTACACGCCGCGGGCCTGGTCGCGCACGATGATCCCGCGGTCGAGCTGGATCACGCGCTTGCGCATCGTGTTGACGATGCGCTGATCGTGGGTGGCCATCACGATCGTCGTCCCGGTCTTGTTGATCCGGTCGAGGAGGCGCATGATGCCCTCCCCCGTCGCCGGGTCGAGGTTCCCGGTGGGCTCGTCCGCCAGCAGGATCAGCGGACGGTTGACGAAGGCGCGTGCGATCGAGACGCGCTGCTGCTCGCCACCGGAGAGCTGGTTCGGCATCCGCTCCTCCTTGCCGGCGAGGCCGACGAGGTCGAGCACGGCGGGCACCTGCTGGCGGATCACGTGCTTCGGGCGACCGATGACCTCCTGCGCGAACGCGACGTTCTCGAAGACGTTCTTCTCGAGCAGCAGCTTGTAGTCCTGGAAGATGTTGCCGATGTTGCGCCGCAGCATCGGGATGCGGCCACCGGGCAGGTCGACGATGTTGCGGCCCGCCACCCACACCGCGCCGCGCTCGGGTCGGTCCTGGCGGTTCAGCATGCGCAGGAGCGTGCTCTTGCCGGAGCCCGACGGGCCGACGAGGAAGACGAACTCCCCCTTCGCCACGTCGAAGCTCGCGTCCTTCACGGCGACGACCTCGGCCGAGTAGCTCTTGGTGACGTTCTCGAGGCGGATCATGGTGCGGGGGCCTCCACGGGCCGCAGCGAGCGTACCGCCGCTCGGAGCCCGTGCTCGGGCACCCCGACCGGTCCGGCCGGCGGCCGTGCGCGACGCCGGGCCCGCGTTGTGCGAGCCCGGCGTCGTCGGCGGCTGGTTCGTCGAGCGCCGGTTGGTCGATCCGGGCTCGCCGAGGGGTCAGAGCGAGCCGAGGAACTCCAGCAGGACCCGGTTGAACTCCTCGGTGTGGCTGTCGTTGATGCCGTGCGGCCCACCCTCCACGACGTGCAGCGTCGCTCCGTCGACCATCTCGGCCGTCCGCTTGCCGCTGACGTCGATCGGCACGATCTCGTCGCCGGCACCGTGGATCACGAGGGTGGGCACGTCGACCTTCGCCAGGTCGTCGCGGAAGTCGGTCCGAGCGAACGCGTCGATGCACTCGAGCGCCGCCTCGGTCGAGGCGTCCGACGCCAGGGCCCGCCAGTTCTCGACGGTCCCGCCGTCGACGCGCAGCTCGCCGTCCGCGGTGAAGAAGTTCTCGGAGAACTCGGAGAAGAACCCGTCGCGGTCGCTCGACAGCCCGTCCTTCATCTCCTGGACGTCGGCGTCGCCGAGGCCTCCATCGGGGTTGTCGTCGGTCTTCAGGAGGAACGGGGGCACCGCGGACGCGAACACGACACCGGAGAGGCCGCCCGTCCCGTAGCGCCCGACGTAGCGGGCGACCTCGCCGCCGCCCATCGAGAACCCGACGAGCACGGCATCGGAGAGCGACAGCTCGTCGACGATCGCCTTCACGTCAGCGGTCATCGTGTCGTAGTCGTACCCCTCCCCCGGCTTGTCGGAGTCGCCGAAGCCGCGGCGGTCGAACGCGATCACCCGGTATCCGGCCTGCTCGAGGACGTCCTTCTGCGGGCGCCACGCGTGGCCGCTGAGCGGCCAGCCGTGGATCAGCACCACGGGGCGGCCGTCGCCGCCGGAGTCGTAGGTCTCGATGCCCACCGGCGACGTGCCGGCGCTGGACTGGATCTTCATGGTGGCCATGTGTGGGAGCCTTCCTCTCGATCGAACAGGAGCGCGAGTGCCGTACCCGACCGCTCCGGGGCTCACACGTCGACCCACCCGTGGAGACCGATCACCTCCGCACGATCCTGCCGCCCGATCCCCGAGCCCGCACGACTCCCGTGTGCTCCTTCCCGTCAGGCGGAAACGGTACGAGTGTTCTTCGCGTCTGACGGGAACGGTACGAGTGCGCTTCGCGTCTGACGGGAACGGTACGAGTGCTCTTCGCGTCTGACGGGAACGGTACGAGTCGCTCGGTGCCGAGGTGGACCGGGCGCGAACCGCGTCAGGCGTCGTCGGTGCCGGAGCGGCGCAGCTGGAGGTAGCCCTCGATGAACACGTCGAGGTCGCCGTCGAGCACGCCCTGCACGTTGGCCGTCTCGATCTCCGTGCGCAGGTCCTTCACCATCTGGTACGGCTGCATCACGTAGCTGCGGATCTGGCTGCCCCAGCCGACCTGGGCCTGCTTGCCGGCGATCGAGTCGAGCTCGGCCTGGCGCTCCTCGGCGGCCTGCGCCGCGATCATCGCGCTCAGCCGGTTCATCGCCCGCTCGCGGTTCTGGAGCTGGCTGCGCTCCTCCTGCGAGCTCGCGACCAAACCGGTCGGGTGGTGGATCAGGCGGACGGCGGACGACGTCTTGTTGATGTGCTGGCCGCCGGCACCCGATGCGCGGAACACCTGCATCTCGATGTCGGAGTCGTCGATCTCGACGTCGACGTCATCGAGCAGGGGCCACACCTGGACCGCCGCGAACGACGTCTGGCGACGGCCCTGGTTGTCGAACGGGCTGATGCGCACGAGGCGGTGGGTGCCACGCTCGGCCGACATCAGGCCGTACGCGTAGCGGCCCTGGATCGTGACCTCGGCCGACATGATCCCGGCCTCCTGGCCCTCGGAGACGCCGTTGAGGGCGATGGAGAAGCCGCGCTTCTCGCACCACTTCTCGTACATCCGCAGCAGCATCTCGGAGAAGTCCTGGGCGTCGACGCCGCCGTCCTTCGCGTTGATCTGGACGATGCAGTCGCTGTCGTCGTGCTCGCCGGTGAACAGGCTGCGCAGCTCGAGCACGTCGAGCTGACGTGAGACGTCGCCGAGCTGCTCGGCGATCTCGGGCTCCTGGGTCTCGTCGTCCTCGTCGCGGGCGAGCTCGTGGAGCACCTCGACGTCCGCGAGCTGCTCGGTCAACCCGTCGAAGGTGTCGAGGTCGTCCTTGAGGTTGGAGTACTCGGTGTTGAGCTTGCGCGCCCGGTCCTGGTCGTCCCACAGCGCGGGGTCCGCGACCTCGGCCTCGAGCACGGCGAACCGCTCCCGGTTGTCGGTGATCGCCAGGTAGCTGGACGCCTCGTCGAGGCGGCGGCGCGCGTCGGAGATGTCGGAGGAGAAGTCACGCACGGCGCGCCCTCACGAACCGTGGCAGTTCTTGAACTTCTTCCCGCTCCCGCACGGGCAGGGCGCGTTGCGGGGCGTCTTCGCGAACTCGTCCTTGACGACGGTCTGCTGCTTGGTCGTCCCCTCCGGCTCGACGCGCTCGGGCATCGGGCCGGCGCCCGACGCGGCGGCCGTGAAGCCGTCGGTGTCGACGTCGTCGGACGAGCTCGTCGTCAGGTCCGCGACACCCGACTCGGCGGCGTCGATGACGCCGTCGCCGTCGGTGTCGGCCGGATCGGCGATCGCGGTGCGCCCGTCGGTCGACGTCGGGGCACCGGTGGCGCTCGGAGCGACCTGGACGTGCATCACGTACTTGACGAAGTCCTGCGCGATCCCGGTCATCATCGCCCCGAACATCTCGAAGCCCTCGCGCTGCCACTCGGTCAGCGGGTCCATCTGACCCATCGCACGGAGGTTGACCCCGGTCTGCAGGTAGTCCATCTCCTCGAGGTGCTCGCGCCAGCGCTGGTCGATGATGCGCAGCATCACCTGGCGCTCGACCTGGCGCAGCACGTCCTCACCGAGCTCGGCCTCGCGCGACGCGTAGTGGGCGGTCGCGTTCGACATGATCATGTCGTAGATCTCGTCGGTGCCACCCGCCGCCCGCAGCTGCTCCTCGGTGCTCGAGTTCGGCCAGTAGAGGGTCAGCTCCTTCTCGAGCCCGCCGAGGTCCCACTCGTCGTCGGCCGCGGACGCGCAGTGGGTGGCGATCAGCGAGTCGACGGCCTCGGCGAGGTACTCCATCCCGGCCGAGCGCAGGTCCTCGCCGTCGAGGATCTGGTCACGGCGCCGGTAGATGATCTTGCGCTGCTCGTTCATCACCTCGTCGTACTTGAGGACGTTCTTGCGGATCTCCGCGTTCTTCGTCTCGACGGTGGTCTGGGCGCGCTCGATCGCCTTGGTGACCATCTTCGCCTCGATCGCCTCGTCGTCGGGCAGAGCACGGCCCATCACGTAGTTCAGGGCGCCCGTGGCGAAGAGGCGCATGAGATCGTCCTCGAGGCTGAGGAAGAATCGTGACTCGCCCGGGTCGCCCTGTCGCCCGGAGCGGCCGCGGAGCTGGTTGTCGATGCGCCGGCTGTCGTGGCGCTCGGAGCCGATCACGTACAGCCCCCCGGCGTCACGCACCTCGTCGCCCTCCGCTCGGCAGATGGTCGAGTGGTGCGCGAGGCGCTCCGCGTACAGCTCCAGCGCCTTCTTGCGCTCGATCTGGAACTCCTCGGGCATCTGATCGGCGGGCATCGGCAGGTCGAACTCGTCGACGAGCAGGCCCTCGTCGAACCCGGCTGCCAGCACGTCGTCGGTGGCGAGGCCCTCCGGGTTCCCGCCGAGCTGGATGTCGACGCCGCGACCGGCCATGTTGGTGGCGACGGTGACCGCACCGAGGCGACCGGCCTGGGTGACGATCTGGGCCTCTCTGGTGTGCTGCTTCGCGTTCAGCACCTCGTGGCGGATCCCCCGCTCGTCGAGCAGGCGCCCGAGGGTCTCGCTCCGAGCGACGCTGGCCGTGCCGACGAGGATCGGCTGGCCGCGCTCGTGGCGGGGCTCGATGTCGTCGATGATCGCGTCGAACTTGGCCTGCTCGGTCTTGTAGATGAGGTCGGCCTCGTCGAGGCGGGCGATCGGGCGGTTGGTCGGGATCGGCACGACGCCCAGGCCGTAGGTGTTCATCAGCTCGGCCGCCTCGGTCTGGGCGGTGCCGGTCATCCCGGCGAGCTTGTCGTAGAGGCGGTAGTAGTTCTGGAGCGTGATCGTCGCGAGGGTCTGGTTCTCCTCCTTGATCTTCACGCCCTCCTTCGCCTCGACCGCCTGGTGGATGCCCTCCGACCAGCGGCGACCCTCGAGGATGCGCCCGGTGAACTCGTCGACGATCTTCACCTCGCCGCCCTGGACGATGTAGTCCTTGTCGCGGCGGTACAGCTCCTTGGCCTTCAGCGCCACGGTGAACTGGTGGACGAGGTTCGCCTGCACGTTGTCGTACAGGTTGTCGACGTCGAGCGCCGCCTCGACCTTCTCGATGCCCTGCTCGGTCGGGACGACGACGCGCTTGTCCTCCTCGAACTCGTAGTCCTCGTCGCGCTTCAGCGTGCGCACGATCGAGGCGAAGCGGTAGTACAGCTTCGCGGCGTCGGCGACGCGGCCGGAGATGATCAGCGGGGTGCGGGCTTCGTCGATGAGGATCGAGTCGACCTCGTCGACGATGCAGAAGTTGTGACCGCGCTGCTGGGTCTTGGCGTCCTTCGTGGGCGCCATGTTGTCGCGCAGGTAGTCGAATCCGAGCTCGTTGTTGGTGCCGTAGGTGATGTCGGCCTGGTAGCTCTTGCGCTTCTCGGCGGGGGTGTTGCGGAAGCCGGGCACGATGAGCCCGACGTCGAGGCCCAGCCACCGGTGGACCTGGCCCATCCACTCCGCGTCGCGCTTGGCCAGGTAGTCGTTGACGGTGACGAGGTGGACCCCCTTGCCGGTGAGCCCGTTGAGGTAGGCCGGAAGCGTCGAGGTGAGCGTCTTGCCCTCGCCGGTCTTCTGCTCGGCGACCCAGCCGAAGTGGAGGGCGGCGCCGCCCATCAGCTGGACGTCGTAGTGGCGCTGGCCGAAGACCCGGGTGCTCGCCTCGCGCATCACCGCGAACGCCTCCACGAGGAGGTCGTCGACGTCCGCGCCACGCTCGAGGCGGGTCCGGAACTCGACCGTCTTCGCCTTCAGGGCGTCGTCGGACAGCGCGGAGGTCTCGTCCTCCAGCGCGTTCACGTCGGGCACGATTCCGTGCAGCGCCTTGAGCTTCTTGCCCTCACCGGCGCGGAGGATGCGATCGAGGATTCCCATGCGACCGAGCATCCTACCGGCCGTGCCCGGCTCGGACCGGAGGTCCGTCCGACCATCGGCGGTCGAGCGACCGCGGTCCGAGACGGCGTCGAGCGCGAACGAGCGCGATCCGGCGGCCTTCCCGGTCAGGCCGCGTGCGACCGGCGGGCTCGCAGCTCGACGACGTTCGCCGGTCGACGCTCGGGGGTGGCGGCGACCGCGGCCAGCACGGGCTCGGCTCCGCGAGAAGCGAGGGCCGCGCCCGCGGCCTGGAGGGTCGCTCCGGTGGTGACCACGTCGTCGACGACGAGCACGCGTCGCCCTCCGAGCTCGGGTCGGGCCCGGAACCGGGGTCCGCGCAGCCGCTCGGCGCGCGACCGCCCCGTCTGGCTCGGGCCGGTGTCGCGCTCGAGCAGTCGCCGGCACGGGAGGCCCAGCTGGCGGGCGACGGTGCGCGCCAGCAGCTCGCCCTGGTCGAAGCCTCGCTCGCGACGCCGTCGGGGACTCGTCGGCGCCCACGTGACGACGTCGAGGCCCTGGTGCGCGCCGGTCTCGACGACGCGGTTGACGACCAGACCGGCGAGGTGGCGACCGACGGCGCGCCGGTTGCGGTACTTCAGCCCGATCACCACGTCTCGGGCGCGGCCCGTGAAGGCGAGCGCGGCGATGACGCCGCCGTCGTGTCCGTCGTGGTGGCGGGGGGCTCGGCCGAGCAGAGCGAACCGGCAGACGGTGCAGATGGCGCCGCCGGGGGTGTCGCACCCGGCGCAACGGGTCTCGAAGATCATGCCGAGATCGTGCGCACGGGGGTACCACGGAGTTCGGCGGGCGCCGCAGCACAGGGAGGACCATGGGGTCGGGGGTCGGGGGTCGGGGGTCGGGGGTCGGGGGTCGGGGGTCGGGGGTCGCAGGTCGCGGGTCGGGGGTCGGGGTCGGGGTCGGGGATCGCCACGCACGCCCGAGGCGTCGCCACGCACGCCCGAGGCTCCGCCACGCACGCTCGACACCCCGCCTCGCCCGGTCGGTCGCGCGACCCGCCCGCGGAGCGCATCGGTCGCCCGACCCGCTCGCGGAGCGCGCCCGACGACGGACCCCGTCCGGGGATCGCCGGACCTCGCCCGGCGAGCGGGCGAACCGCTCCCGTCCGGGCCGGGCGCTCCCTCTACGCTGCCGCGGTGACCGCCGCCGCGACGTCCCGCCCGTCCGCCGGTCTGCTCCTGCCCCGAGATCGCGCCGTCGAGCGGATCGTGCGGTGCGTGGTCGGCCTCGTCGTCTTCGGTGTCGGCATCACCCTGCTGATCCGCTCCGACCTGGGTGCGGCGCCGTGGGACGTGTTCCACACCGGGGTCGGCCGCCTGACCGGGATCTCCACCGGGTGGATCATCATCGCGACGGGGATCGCGCTCCTCCTCCTGTGGATCCCGCTGCGCGAGCGGCCCGGGCTCGGGACCATCCTCAACGCCGTCGTCATCGGCATCGTCGTCGACATCACCTCACCCCTGCTCGCCGACACCGACCGCCTCGTGCTGCGGGTTCCGATGATGCTCGGCGGCGTCGTGCTGGTGGCGATCGGCTCCGGCTCCTACATCGGCGCCGGCCTCGGACCGGGCCCGCGCGACGGGTTGATGACCGGGCTGGCCCGGGTGGGGATCGCCGGCCGTCGCATCTCGATCCGCGCCGCCCGCACCGGGGTCGAGATCACGGTCCTGGTCGTGGGGGTGGCGCTCGGCGGAGCGATCGGGATCGGCACCGCCGTGTTCGCGCTCGGGATCGGTCCGCTCGTCCAGGTCTTCCTCCCCCGCCTCCGGGTCGACCCCGAGACCGCGACGGGGGCGTCCACGGCCGGGACGACGCCGGACGGCCCCCTCCCGGGCCGGGGCCGGTGAGTGCCCGCACGTGGCTAGCGTCACGCCGATGGACATCCCCGTGATCGGACCGCTGCTCGAACGGCTCTCGGCGACCTGGTCGGGTCGCGAGGACGATTCCGGTGACGGGCGGTGGGGCACCGGATCGGTGACGATGACGATGCACGCCCCGGTCGAGCGGGTCTGGGACCTGGTCAGCGACGTGACGCGGATCGGCGAGTTCAGCCCCGAGACCTTCGAGGCCGAGTGGGCCGACGAGGCGGCCGAACCCGGTGTCGGCCGCCGCTTCCGGGGTCACGTGCGACGCAACCAGCGCGGCCCGACCTACTGGAGCGAGTGCGTCGTCACCGACCACGAGCCGCTGCGCCGGTTCGGCTTCGACGTGGTGGTCGGGGGCGCTCCGGTCAACCACTGGCAGTACGACCTCGAGCCGGTCGACGGCGCCGACGCCACCGTGGTCACCGAGTCGTTCCGCCTCGCGGCGTCGCCGATGACCCGTGCGTACTGGGCGGTGCTCGGCCGCTGGCGGTCGGGCACCAACGAGCGGGGGATGCGGACCACCCTCGAGCGGATCCGCGACGTCGTCGAGGCAGAGGCCAGCGCCGCCACCGGCTGAGCTGGCATCGCTCATCCACGAGCGCGTCGCTGCGCGGCGGCCCCGTCGCGGTCCACCGCGTGGCGGTCAGCCGACGACCTCGAAGCCGTGGACGGCGCGAGGGGGCTCCTCGCTCACCTCGACGTGGACGACCTCGGCGCGCGGCGGACCGGTGCGGCTCCACGCGATCAGTCGCTCGACGGCCGACGCCGGGCCCTGCGCATCGATCTCGACGGCCCCGTCGGACCGGTTGCGCACGGTGCCGGCCACACCGAGATCGATCGCCGTCGACCGGCACGAGTCGCGGAAGAACACCCCCTGGACGCGACCGGTCACGGTCACCCGGCGTCGGATCGGCCCGGTCGAGTCTCCCATCGCACCAGTGTGGACGATGCCGACCCATCCGGGGCCGTCGAGGTCCGCCCGGCGCGACGACCTCCACGACGCGCCCCGCCGCCCGACCCAGGAGCTCGGTGGGTCCGGCGCCGGGGTCCGCCTCCGCGTCGGGCGAACGGCCCGGGCGAACGGCCCGGGCGCGGCGTTCGGCGACACCGCTTCGACACGTGGGACCACCTGGCTGCGAGACTGACCTCGTGGCACCGCGGCTCGAGATCGTCCACGGAGACATCACCGTCGAGGAGGTCGACGTGATCGTCAACGCCGCGAACTCCTCGCTCCTGGGCGGCGGCGGTGTCGACGGCGCGATCCACCGGGCAGCGGGACCGGCGCTGCTCGCGACGTGCCGTGAGCTCGGCGGCTGCCTGACCGGTGAGGCCGTGATCACCGACGGTTTCGACCTCCCGGCACGGTGGATCGTCCACACCGTCGGCCCCGTCTGGCACGGCGGCGAACGCGGCGAGGCCGACCTGCTGGCCTCGTGCTACCGCGAGTCGCTGCGCCTCGCCGACACGGTCGACGCACGCAGCGTCGCGTTCCCCGCGATCTCGACCGGCGTCTACGGCTACCCGCCCGCTCCGGCGGCGCGCGTCGCGGTCGAGGCGGTCACCACGACACCCACCTCGGTGGCGGCGGTGCGCTTCGTGTGCTTCGACGAGGCGGCGATCGCGGCCTACGAGTCGGCCGTCGAGCGATGAGGCGACCGGCCCGGACGTGACCTGGAGCCGACCGAGCCGACCGAGCCGACCGCCGAGCGCGCCGCGGCGGTTTCGACCGCGGCCGTGAGCGAGCCGACCGCGTCACGCGAGCTGGTCGTGCTCGGCACCGCCAGCCAGACGCCGACGCGCCACCGCAACCACAACGGCTACCTCCTGCGCTGGGACGGCTCCGGGATCCTGTTCGACCCCGGCGAGGGGATCCAACGCCAGTTCACCCGCGCCGACGTCTCCCCCGCCGACGTCGATCGGATCTGCCTCACCCACTTCCACGGGGACCACTGCCTCGGACTGCCGGGGATGTTGCTGCGGATCGCTCTCGATCAGGGCCCCGTCCCGGTCGTCGTGCACTACCCGGCGAGCGGCCAGGAGTGGTTCGACCGGCTCCGATCGGCCAGCGCCGGCCAGGAGCACGTCGAGGTCGACCCCCGCCCGATCGACGCCGACGGCGTGATCCACGTCGAGGAGGCCTTCGAGATCACGGCGGCACGGCTCGCGCACCGGATCGACGCGTTCGGCTACCGACTCGCGGAGCCCGACGGGCGTCGGATGCTGCCCGAGCGACTCTCGGCGCGCGGGATCGACGGGCCCGACGTCGGCCTCCTGATCGAGCGGGGTGAGATCACCCTCGACGGCGTCACCACCGTGCTCGCCGAGGTGAGCGAGCACCGTCGCGGCCAGTCGTTCGCCTTCGTCATGGACACCGCCTGGTGCGAGGCCGCGGTCGAGCTGGCGTCGGGGGTCGACCTGCTGGTGTGCGAGTCGACGTTCCTCGAGCGCGACACGGACCGTGCCGCGCGCTGGGGGCACCTCACGGCACGCCAGGCGGGGCGACTCGCCCACGAGGCCGGGGCGCGCCGCCTGGTGCTGACCCACTTCTCGCGTCGCTACGACGACGTCGAGGCCTTCGCCGAGGAAGCTCGACTCGAGTTCGACGACGTGGTGATCGCGAACGACCTCGACCGCATCGCCGTGCCGGCGCGCACCACCTGAGCGCACCCGCCGCCGCCGAGCGGGGCTCGACGTCGCTCAGCCGGCGCGCACCGCTCAGCCGGCGCGCGCCACCCGGTCGTCGAGCCCGGCGAACGACGCGAGGTAGCGGTCTCGGTCGGCCTTGAGGGTCGCGACGATGTCCTCGTACTCGGCGGTGCGGCCCTGCGACTCGTAGAGCGAGCGCGGCCGCAGCTTGCCGTCTTCCACGCCGTCGATCGACTCCGCCACGTAGTAGCCGAAGTCGGGATCCTCGATCCACGCGATGGTCCCGTCGACGATCCCCTGCTGGACGGCCGCCGAGTCGGCGATCTCCACCTTCATCGACCCCGCGACGTCGGCACCCCCGCCGACCCGACCGGTCGACAGCAGGTACACCTCGAGGGGGTGCTGGGCGAGGATCTCGAGCAGCCGGTTGGCCTGGGACGCGTCGTTCTCGAACCAGAACGGGTTGGTCCCCGGGACGCGCAGCGACCTTCCGGCTTCGGAGGCGCCGCCGGCGCTCGTCCCCTTGGTCTCGCCGAGCATGAAGTAGTAGGCGGCCTGCTCGGGTCGCAGCTTCGCGACCGCCGGGATGATGTTCTCGTTGCGGTTGAGGATGAACAGGTACTTCGCCTTCGGGAGATCGGTCGGCTCCCGGTGGCGGATGTCGGCGAGCGGGAAGGTGACGCGACCGTTGGCCGTGTAGCTGTCGTCGAAGAAGTCGACGCTGCCGTCGTCCGCGACGTGGGTCGACTCGAGCCACGCACCCGGCTGGGTCGCGCCGTGGTGGATGGTCGGCTCGTCGTCGGGGTCGAGACCGAACGTCTTCGCGAAGCAGCCGTTCTCGGTGGCGTGCACGGTGCCGTCGGGCATCAGCGCGATGAAGTCGTCCTGGACCGGCATCGACCCCTTGACGTCGCGGAACGTCGTCGTCGTCTTGCCCGTGCCCGACAGCCCGATGATCAGCGCGAGCTCCTCCTCGCCCGAGCGCGTCTCCTCCGCCGGGAAGGTCTTCGCTCCCGAGTGCATCGCCAGGCCGCCGCGGTCGTACACGAGGCGGTTCCACATCCGCAGCCCGCCCATCTTCGACTCGCCGAAGTAGTCGGAACCGAGGACGCGCGTCACGTAGCTGTCGAGGTCGACGAGGATCAGGCAGTCGTTGCCGAACTGGGGGGTGCGCAACGACGGCGTGTAGACGATGGTGAACTCGGCCTCGAAGTCACCGTCGGCGCCGAGGTCCGGCTCGAAGTACAGCTGCTGCTGCATCGCCGGGATGTTCGCCTGCGTCCTCTCCATGTACAGCTGGCACGGGGTGCGGAAGTCGGGGTCGGGCCCGATCGTGCCACGGATCAGGATCATGTCCTGGGAGGCGATGTGCTCGTCCTGGCGCTTCGCCCACGTCGCGGCGTCCGAGGTGGACATCGTCGGCTTGTCGTTGGGCTCGTCGGTGACGAAGAAGGTGGACGGCGCCTGCCGGGCCTTGATCCGTGCCCGGTAGTTGAGGTTGCCGAACTCGGTCTCGGAGACGTCGTCCATGTGCTCGACCGCCCACCTGCGCATCTCGTCCTGGGTGGGGTCGACGGCGACCGATGCCGCCTCGGGGAGCGTGAAAGAGGCCATGCCCTCCTTCCTACCCGGCACCCGCCACCGCGAACCAAACGACCCATCCGGTGACGGCACCGGATGGGTCGTGGAGGTCAGTAGCGGTAGTGCTCGGGCTTGAACGGGCCCTCGGGCTCGACGCCGATGTACTGCGCCTGCTCACCGGTGAGCTGGGTGAGCTTCACGTCGAGCGCGTCGAGGTGCAGGCGGGCCACCTTCTCGTCGAGGCGCTTGGGCAGCACGTACACGTCGAGCGGGTAGTTCGCGGTGTTCCGGAACAGCTCGATCTGGGCCAGCACCTGGTTGGTGAACGAGCACGACATCACGAAGCTCGGGTGGCCCGTCGCGCACCCGAGGTTCACCAGACGGCCCTCGGCGAGCACGATGATCTGCTTGCCGTCGTCGAAGCGCCACACGTCGGTGCCGGGCTTGAGCTCGTCGCGGGTCGCCCCCGAGCGGGCCAGTCCGGCCATGTCGATCTCGTTGTCGAAGTGGCCGATGTTGCAGACGATCGCGTTGTGCTTCATCTCGCGCATGTGGTCGACGGTGATCAGGTCCATGTTCCCCGACGCGGTGACGAAGATGTCGATCGATCCGATCACGTCCTCGAGCGGCCGCACGAGCAGACCCTCCATCGCCGCCTGCAGCGCGTTGATCGGGTCGATCTCGCTGACGATCACCCGGGCGCCCTGGCCCTGGAGCGACTCGACGCAGCCCTTGCCGACGTCGCCGTAGCCGAGCACCATCGCGGTCTTGCCGCCGATCATCACGTCGGTCGCCCGCGAGATCGCGTCGACGAGGGAGTGGCGGCAGCCGTACAGGTTGTCGAACTTCGACTTGGTCACCGAGTCGTTGACGTTGATCGCGGGGAACATCAGCTCGCCCTCGCGCATCATGTTGTACAGGCGATGCACACCGGTGGTCGTCTCCTCGGTCACTCCCCTCACCTGGGCCGCCATGCGGGTCCACTTGCCCGGATCGGACCTCAGGGTGCGCTGGAGCAGGCCGAGCACGATCGCGAACTCGGCGCTCGTGGCCTCGGTCGGGTCGGGCACCTCGCCGGCCTTCTCGAACTCGACCCCCTTGTGCAGCAGCATCGTGGCGTCGCCGCCGTCGTCGAGGATCATGTTCGGACCGTCGTAGGTGGTGCCGTCGGCGGCGTCGGGCCAGGTCATCATCTGGTCGGTGCAGAACCAGTACTCCTCGAGCGTCTCGCCCTTCCAGGCGTAGACGGGGACCTCGTCGGGCTCCTCGACGGTCCCGTTCGGGCCGACGACGACCGCGGCGGCCGCGTGGTCCTGGGTGGAGAAGATGTTGCAGCTCGCCCACCGGACCTCGGCTCCGAGGGCGGTGAGCGTCTCGATCAGCACGGCGGTCTGGATGGTCATGTGCAGCGATCCCGAGATCCGTGCGCCGGCCAGCGGCCGGGACTCGCCGTACTCCTCGCGCAACGCCATCAGGCCGGGCATCTCGTGCTCGGCGAGCAGCATCTCCTTGCGACCGAAGGGGGCGAGCGAGAGATCGGCGACGCGCCAGTCCTTGCGGGCGGCGAAGCCGACGCCCGACGAGACGCCGGAGCTCGACTCGGAGCTCGCGGCGGTCTCGGCATCGGTGGTGGGGACGGACATGGGGGTACCTCCTGGTGGTTCGCGGGTGGTGCACGGAGTGCGAACCGGGCCGGGACCATCAGGTCCGAGCAGGATCAGCCCAGCGCTCGGAGTGTACCGGGCCCGGGCGCGCACGAGCCCGGCGCGCACGCTGCGGCCGGGCTCGTGAGCGTCGGGGACCGCGACGAGGTCGCAGTGGCGCCGGCCGAGGCGTCAGTCCAGCACGACGGCGTAGACGTCGAGGATGTAGTGCACCGAGCCGTCCGCGTTGTACGCGGACACCATCTCGTCGTCGCCCTCGCCGTCGGTGCCGTAGGTGACGACGGCGGAGTTCGCCACGGCCCCGCCGACCTCGAAGTTGAGGTTGGAGTTGCCCGGGGCGTCGGAGAAGCCCTCGGGGCGGCTCGGGTTGAGCGTCATGTAGCTGTTGGCGTCGCTGAAGCCCGGGTTGGGCTGGAGGCCCGCGGCGGTGAGGTTGCCCACGAGCCCGGCCTGAGCGCCGACCTCGACGCCGTTCAGGCTCACCGACTCGGCGAACTCCTGGAAGCTCCAGCTCTCCCACGACGAGTAGCCGAGACGGCGGCTGCCGAACTCCTCGCTGCGCGTGTCGAAGGAGCGGAACGGCGACTCGAGCGGGACGATGCGGCCCGTCCGGTCGTCTCCGGCACCGCCGGACCGCATGTAGCCGACCACGTCGATCGCGACGTCGGTGGCCCCGGCCCGGTTGAAGACGAAGAAGCTCCCGGCGTCGTTGACGGGGACGATGGCGAGGTTGGCCTTGACCACCCCTGCCGGGTAGTTGCCGTTGGAGCTGTTCGCCTCGCGCTGACCGTCGGCGACCGGGTCGGCGGACGCCGACAGGTAGGTGGTGGTGCTCCCCGGACGGTTGTTGATGCCGGTGAGGTTGATCACCACCGCGCTCACGTCGGGGGAGTCGGGGACCGGGCCACGCCCGCGCGCCGGCACCTCGAGCGAGTCGCGCGTGCCGAGGCGGTCGCCCGACTCACGGGTGTCGACGAGGCGCTGGGGGGTGACGGTGACGAGGCGAGCCCCGTCCTCCTCGGCGACGTCACCGTCGCCGTCGAAGGCCGACTTGGCGACCCAGCCGAAGATGTCGACCGCGACGCGCACGTCGCCGCTCGCCTCCGAGCGGACGTCGATCGTCAGCCTGCCCTCGCTGCCGACACCGATGATCCCGAAGTTGGGGACGGTCTGGCCGTCGGTCTCGAAGTTGATCAGCGACGTCGGCAGGTCGCCAGACGCGTCGTAGTCGGAGGGTCGCACCGAGACGTAGCCGCGACCGGGGGCGTCGACGAGGGTGATGTTCGCCGCGACGGCGAGCACGTCGTCGTCGGGCACCCCGCCCTCGCCCAGGACGTCGACCTCGAACGACGAGTTCACCGGGACGCGGCCGCCGTTGAGGTTGGTGTCGAACACGCGGATCGGGGTGATCGGGAAGTACTCACCTCCCGCACCGAGGTCGGCGGCTTGCGCCGACACCGTGGGCGTCGAGGTCACGGTCGGCAGCACACCGATCGTCGCGGCGCCGACCAGCAGGGCGGCGGTTCGGCGGATCTTGGACGCGGACATCATCATGGATCGTAACTCATTCGTCATCTCGGGGGCGGTCGACGGGGGGCGAAGCGAGGCGTGTGCGCCGGGCAGCCACCATGGTGTCGGCACGCGGGAGGTACGCCTTGAACCCGTCCCGGCCGGCGGTCGGGCGCGGACGTGCGCAGCTCCAGCTCACCGCTCGAAGGTGGGCTCGATCCCCGACGACTCGATCAGCGAGACGAGCCGTCGGTGCTCGTCGTCGTCGAGGGTGTCGGCCTCCTCGACGAGCATCACGGGGATGTCGTCGTGGATCCGGTACGCCCGGGTCAGGCGGGGGTTGTAGAGCAGGTCCTCGTCCTGCACGTAGTACAGGGGACCCTTGTCCTCGGGGCACGCGAGGATGGCGAGGAGATCGGGAGACAGGGTCATCGCGCCAGTGTGTCAGGTGGTGATCATGGACAGCAGCTCGGCGACGTGCTCGTCGCACTCGTCACGCGTCGGCGCCTCGAGGTTGAGGCGCAGCAGCGGCTCGGTGTTCGAGGCACGCAGGTTGAACCACCAGTCGTCGCAGCGCACGGTCAGCCCGTCGAGGTCGTCGGTGTCGCAGCCGTCGAACCGCTGGCGGATGCGTGCGATGACGGCCTCGGGGTCGTCGACCTGGGTGTTGATCTCGCCGCTGTCGCAGTACCGCTCGAAGGGGGTGCGCAGCTCCGACAGCGGCGTCCCCGAGCGGCCGATCTCGGCCATCACCAGCAACGACGCGATCAGGCCGCTGTCGGCGTTGTAGTTGCGCGCGAAGTAGTAGTGCGCCGAGTGCTCGCCGCCGAACACCGCCCCGGTCTCGGCCATCACCTGCTTGATGTAGGAGTGCCCGACGCGGGTGCGCACGGGGGTGCCCCCGTGCTCGGTGACGACCTCGGGCACCGCGTGCGAGCAGATCAGGTTGTGCAGGATCGTCGCGCCCGGCTCCTTTCGCAGGGTGGCGGCAGCGAGGATCGCGGTCGTCGTCGACCCGCTCAGCCCGACCCCCTTCTCGTCGACCACGAACACCCGGTCGGCGTCGCCGTCGAAGGCGAGCCCGAGGTCGAACCCGCCCGACACCACGCGAGCGCGCAGATCGCGCTGGTTGGCGGGCTGGAGCGGGTCGGCGGGGTGGTTGGGGAAGGTGCCGTCGAGCTCGGGGTACATGATCTCGAACTCGACGCCGTCGAGGCGCTCGAGCACGGCGGGCACGACCAGGCCGCCCATCCCGTTGGCGGTGTCGGCCACGACTCGGAGGGGTCCGATCTCGGCGGGGTCGACGAACGTGAGCACGTGCTCCACGAAGGCGTCGAGCATCGAGTCCTCGTTGCGCGACCCGGCCTCGGGCGCCCGATCGGGCTCGTCGCCGTCGAGCACCCGCTCGGCGACGGACTTGACCTGTGCGAGACCGGAGTCGGCCCCGACCGGCCGTGCGGCCGACCGGCACAGCTTCACGCCGTTGTAGCCGGCGGGGTTGTGCGACGCGGTGAACATCGCCCCCGGGACGTCGAGCTGGCCGGACGCGAAGTACATCAGGTCGGTCGAGGCGAGCCCGATGTCGACCACGTCGACGCCGTGCGCGAGCAGGCCGCGGGTGAAGGCGTCGACGAGGATCGGGCCCGACGGGCGCATGTCTCGTGCGATGACCGCACGGGGCGCCGACGCTCCCGGACTCGCCGCGCGATCCGGGTCGTCGAGGATGAGCGAGGCGAACCCGACTCCGAGGGCGTAGGCGACGTCGGCGTTGAGCTCGTCGTGCACGGTTCCGCGGATGTCGTAGGCCTTGACGATCTGGTCGAGGACTGACATGTCGGCTCGGGACGCTATCGCGGGAAGTGCGGGCCGTGTCGACGTCGCCGCCTCGTTCGGGCGCGACCCCGACGCTCGCACCGCCTCCGTCAGGGCGTGGGACCACCGTCGGCGCCGGTCCGCCGGGTGTCCCCAGGGGCCCACGGATCGTCGTCCGGGGCGACGCCACCGGCTCGCGTGCGGTCGAGGAGCACGTCGTCGAGGTCCGCGTCGCCGCGCTCCGTGCCGTGGGGGTCCGTGTCGTCGAGGGACGTGTCGTGGTCGGACCGGCCGTCGGTGGACCGGTCGTCGAGCGCGTCGTCGCTGCCGGCGCCGGAGGCGTCGTCCTCCCCGTCGCCGCGCCGCCGTCGGCGGCGGCCCAGCGAGCCGAGCGAGGGGACGGGGCCGGCGTGGCCGACGTCGCCGAGGCGCCACAGGGCGACGCACAGCGCGATGCCCGCGAGCGTCACGCCGTAGAAGAACCAGTCGAGGGTCCCGCGCGGGTCGTACGTCAGCGTCACCTCCTCGCTCGTCGGGACGACGACCATCTGGTTCGCACCGGCGCGGAAGGGGCCCTGCGCGCCCGCCACCTCCCAGTTCGGGAAGTAGCTGACCTTGACGACCACCGGGACACCGACTCGGTCGACGCGGAACGACAGCGACTGCTCACCGGTGTCGATCGCGGAGACCGCCACGGGGGGCAGGGGGGTCGGCTCGATCGGCGCGAGCGGGCGCACCCGGTCGACCTTGCGCGCCTGATCGTCGAAGGGCTCGATGCGGTCGTCCTCGGCGATGGTGGCGGTCGCTCGCTGCCACCCCTCGGGGCCGTCGTCCACCGGCATCGCCGGCCACGCGGCGCGATCCTGGAACCAGCTCGTCCCGAGCTCGAGGTTGCGCTCACGATCGTCGCCGGGCTTGTACCACGCCGCGCCCGGGTCGTGGTCGACGACGACGGGTTCGACCTCGAGCGCCTCGACCTGCTCGGATCCGCTCACCTGGTACACGTCCCACGTCCCCGACGAGACGACGAACTCGAGCCCGTCGACCTCGGCGGCCGCGCTCTTGGCCGCGTCGGTGCGCACCATCAGGTAGCGGGCCCCGATGTCGTCGAGGTGGCGCACCCCGACCTCGGTGTCGAGGTTCTCGTAGCGCAGCTGGCGCACGGGGTTGGACGAGCTCTCCGAGACAGCGGCGGCGGTGAGGAAGTGGTAGTTGGTCGAGGCCGTCGCCTCGAAGAACAGGCCCTCCGACGACCCGATGCACCCGCGCGTCCAGTGCGGGAGCAGCATCAGCGCCATCGTCGTGCCGTACTCGCTGTTGTCGCTGTTGTTCTCCCACACGGCCTTGCCGCACCCCCTCTCGGGGTCGCGACCGATCTCGGCCATCGTCTCGACCAGGTGGTGGTACGCCGGGTAGGCGGTGCGCCCCTCGTAGCCCGTGAAGTTGTACCGCGACCACCCGTCGGCGACGGCCCGCCCGCTCTCGGGGCCCTTGCGGAACGGCCCCCACGCGTAGACGGCCGACTCCCCCTCCGTCTCGACGACGCGCCCGCCGTTGGGGAGGACCTCGTACATCCACCCGAAGACGGTCACGATCGACAGCCCGACGATCGCGAACGCCGTGGCCGCCTCGCTGGCCCGCAGGCGCTCGGCGGCACGCCGGTCGCGGGCGGCGTTGATCCCCCAGGCGATCACCTCGTACGCGCCGACGACCATCAGCAGGTAGCGGGTCAGGTACACGAACGGCAGCAGCCGCGGGTTCCACAGCAGGCCGATCACCGGCAGGCTCTCCCGGGTGTTCCACACCAGGATCGCGAACACGACGCAGATCAGGCCGAGGGCGGTCCCGGTGAGCTGGCGACGCAGCACGAACGCGACCACCGCGATCACCGCGAGGGTGGTGATCGCGATGTCGAGCGCGGGCGTCAACGGGAAGTACATGTCCCAGAACGAGTCGTCCGAGCTGTTCGGGCGGTAGCCGTACTTCATGTCGGTCATGAACTCGTGGCCGAACAGGAACGGGCCCACCCACCACGCGGAGAGCAGGACCGTGGCGGCGCCGGTGGTGAGGGCGTAGCGCAACCGGGTGGAGTCGACCCACACCAGGCACAGCAGGGTCGCGGCGACCGCGACGAAGATCAGCACGATGCCGTGGCAGACCGCGGCGAGCGAGAGCACGATCGCCGCGCGGACGCGGAAGCGCCCGGTGCGCAGGCCGTGGGCGAGCAGGCCGAGGCCGAGCACCGCGAGGGTCAGCGCGATCGAGAACGAGTACTCCCCCGCCATCGTCGACTTCACGTTGCCGCCGTAGATCTCGAAGCTCTCGTCGAGCAGGAAGCAGACGCCGCCGAAGGCGAACAGCTCGGGGATCGGGTGGCGGAACGCGGCCAGGCGCCCGAACGCCCAGCACGCCACGGGGAAGGTCACGATCCCCGAGATCGCGACGAGCTTGAACGCGATGCCGTAGGGCAGGAGCACGTCGAGCGCGACGATCGCGAGCGCCGGGATCACCATGTAGAAGCGGTACAGGGGCAGCCCGCCGTACCAGTCCATGCTCCACCCCGACAGCTGGAGGTTCGGCAGCAGGTGGTCGCGCAGGAAGGCGGGAGCCCACACGTGCGCTCCCATGTCGCCGCCGGTGGGGGTCGTGCGGTCGAGGATCAGGTCGCGGCCCCCGATGAACGGGATCGGCTCGAGGTGGACGACGAGCATCACGATCACGGTCGTCACCGCGAGCGACACCGCGGTGACGACGAGCCGGATGATCCGCTCCGTCGTCCACTCCCGGTTCCACCACGCGGTCGGGCGACGCCCCGCACGGGCCAGGGCCCGTCGGGGCCGGGGCGGGGGCGGATCCGCCGGCGCGCCGCCGGCGTCGGGTGCGTCGGGGGAGGTCGCGGGGTCGTCGACGTCGCCGGGCGGGTCGTCGCCGACCGACTCGCGCCCCACCGTCGCGGAACCGCCCCCTGGGGCGTCGACGACGATCGTCGCCGCTCGGCCCCGACCGTCGTCGGCCGCCGCCTCGTCGTCCGGACTCGACGCGTCGCCGGTGCCGTCGGTCGTCGGGGCGCGGCCGAACCGTTCGTCGCTCATGGGGTGCGGATCCTCACAGGTCGACCATTCTGACAAAGGTCCCGGGCACCTCGCGGTCACACGTGCGCCTTTCGGTCACGTCGCCCACCGTCAGATGACCATCGCCAGGCCGGTGGCGTTGAACGCGAGGTGGGCGGCGATCGAGGTGCCGAGGCGCCCCGTCCACCAGGCGGCCGTCCCGAACACCAGCCCCGCGACGAGCAGCCCGGGGAACTCGACGGGCCGGAAGTGGATCGCGGCGAACACGACGGCGACGAGGACGATGGCGGGCCCGGCGGGCAGCGACGTGAGCAGGGGTCGCTGCAGCAGGCCCCGGTAGACGATCTCCTCGACGACGGGTGCGCCGACGACGACGAGCGCTCCCAGCAGCAGGATCAGAGCGCCCGGGGAGCGTTCGACGAGGTCCTCCGCGGTCTCGACGAGGGCCCCGTCGTCGAACGTCTCCGGCCAGCGTGCGCGCAACGGGACGTAGACGGCGGGCACCGCGACGATCTGCGCCACGACGCCGAGCGGGATGCCGACCAGGTCGGCGGGCGCGACCCGGATCCCGAAGTCGGATCGGACGTCACCCGAGCCGAGGCGGGTCGAGGTGAGCGCCACCCCGACGCCGTAGACGACCCAGCCGGCCAGCAGCGACGCCGCCAGCACGCCGATCGCGACGTCGTCCGTCGCACCCGCCGCCACGAGCACCACGGACGACGCGACGGCTGCCAGGAGCCAGGTGGCGAGGAACGCGACGACTCCGTCCCGGGCGTCGACGGGGCAGGAGCGCGCGACGCTGCGACGAGGGCTCGGCACGGAGCGCGACGCTACCGGCGACGGATCGAGGCCGGATGGCGCCAGCGCCCTCGTCAGACGGCGATCAGGGTCAGACGGCGATCAGGGCGCCGCGTCGGACGCGGCGGCGGTCCTCGAGGTGCCACCCGCGCGGCACCGACATCCGCCCGGCGTGGTGGGAGCACAGGTCGTAGCGGTGCGGATCGCGCTCGGGCGCGAGGTGGTCGATCCACACCTGCGAGGTCTCGTAGTGGTAGCTGAGCGTCACCGCCGCGACGTCGGAGCACCCGCTGCGCGAGCACTGGCGGTTGGCGATCCGCGGACGGTCGATCTGGGTCGAGATGTCGGGCGCGGGCCAGCTGCCGGTCCCGTCGAGCACGACCCCGCCGGGCGGGGAGCCGTCGACCCCCGATGCGCTCAGGTCGGACGGCGACACGCCGGCGGCCGCGACCCGGGACTCGGAGGACATCTCGGTCGCGATGCGCTCGAACAGGCTGTCCATCCCGCCGCCCGAGTCGGGCGGCGCGGGCGTGGCGGGACCCTCGGAGCCCGTGGGCCGTCCCGTCGCCTCGTTCGCGGTGGACTGGCCCTGCGGTCCCTCTGCCATCTCGAAAACGGTAGGCGAACGTCCGCGCGAGCTGGTGGATGGTCATCGGCGGGTGATCCACCGGTGACGGTTCGGTGAAACCGCGCGGCGCACGACCTGACGTCGACCGCGCAGCCTCGTATCATGGATCCATGAGCGACCTGCCCCCTCCCCCTCCCCCGCCCCCGCCGGGTGGCGGACGGGGTTCGCGTCGGCCGAACAAGTCGGCGCGGCCCGCCCCGAAGAGCAAGTTCGAGCCGGAGGGCTCGTCGAACCACGGCGGTGGTTCCGGTGAGACTAAGACGGGGTTCCCCAAGTGGGGCTGGTGGATCATCGCGGGCGTCGCGGTCGCGGCCCTGCTCGTCCCCAGCTTCTGGCCGAGCGACGACGGCACCGACCTGACCTACACCGAGTTCATCAGCCAGGTGGACGAGGGCAACGTCGGCTCCGTCGAGGTCGACAAGGGCAGCGGCAACATCACCGGCGAGTACACCAACGGCGACACGTTCAACACCACCGGTGGCGGCGAGGCCGGGCTGTTCGAGGGTGACCAGGCGTTCCTCGAGGAGAGCGGCGTCTCGATCACCTACGACGCGCCGAGCAACAACGCGCTGCTCAACCTGCTCGGGTTCATGCTGCCGGTGTTCCTGATCATCGGCTTCCTCGTCTGGATGCAGCGGCGCGCCGCGGGCCAGATGGGCGGGGTCATGTCGATCGGCAAGAGCAAGGCCAAGGCGTACACCACCGACAAGCCCTCGACGACCTTCGACGACATCGCCGGCTACGAGGGCGTCAAGCAGGAGATCAGCGAGGTCGTCGACTTCCTGCGCTACCCCGAGCGGTTCAAGGAGATCGGCGCACGGGTGCCCAAGGGCATGCTCCTCGTCGGCCCTCCCGGCACCGGCAAGACGCTGCTCGCCCGGGCGGTCGCGGGCGAAGCCGGCGTCGGGTTCCTCTCGGTCACCGGGTCCGACTTCATGGAGATGTTCGTCGGGGTCGGCGCGAGCCGTGTGCGCGACCTGTTCCAGCAGGCCCGCCGGATGGGTCGGGCGATCATCTTCATCGACGAGATCGACTCGATCGGGCGCAAGCGCGGCGCGGGTCTCGGCGGCGGTCACGACGAGCGCGAGCAGACGCTCAACCAGATGCTCGCCGAGATGGACGGCTTCGAGGCGTCGGAGGGCATCGTGATCATGGCGGCGACGAACCGACCCGACATCCTCGACCCGGCGCTGCTGCGCCCCGGCCGCTTCGACCGCCAGATCGTCGTCCCCCTCCCCGAGGCCGACGAGCGACGTGCGATCCTCGAGGTCCACAGCCGGGACAAGCGGATGGGCGCCGACGTCGACATGGAGACGATGGCCAAGGCGACGGTCGGGATGGCCGGCGCCGACCTGGCGAACCTGGTCAACGAGGCCGCGCTCGTCGCGGTGCGGCGCGGCTCGAAGGAGATCGAGCGGATCGACTTCGAGAACGCCCGTGATCGCGTCGTCCTCGGCGCTCAGCGCGAATCGGTCATCATGACCGCCGAGGAGAAGAAGGCGACCGCGTACCACGAGGGCGGGCACGCCCTGCTCGCGACCGTGCTCCCCAACGGTGACCCGCTGCACAAGGTGACGATCCTCCCGCGCGGCATGGCGCTCGGGGTCACCTGGTCGCTCCCCCAGGAGCGCCACACCTACTCCAAGGAGTACTTCGAGGACACCATCTGCAAGGCGATGGGCGGCCGCGTCGCCGAGATCGTCGTGTTCGGCCACCTCAACTCGGGCGCCGCCAACGACCTCGAGCAGGCCACCGGGATCGCTCGCCGCATGGTGCGCGAGTGGGGGATGTCGGATCGGGTCGGGCCCCAGGCGTGGTCGAGCCAGCAGCAGACCTTCCTCGGCGACGACCTGATGTCGTCGGGCCGTGAGTACTCCGACGACACGGCGAAGCTGCTCGACGAGGAGATCGCGAAGCTGCTCACCGATCAGGAGCAGCGTGCGAAGCGGACCCTGACGCGGCACCGCCGCGGCCTCGAGCTGATCGCCGAGTCCCTGCTGGAGCACGAGACGATCGACGGCCCGACCGTCGCCCGTCTGATCCAGCAGGGGATGATCGAGTCGGGCGAGGACGCCGAGACCCTCGACGACATCATCCTGCGCTGACCCGTCGGCGGCTCGTCGCCGCCGCGGGTTCGCCACCCCGCGCTCGGCGCTCGGACCGCCGCCCGGGCGGTGCGCTCACACGGCGTGGTGATCGCAGGCCGACGGCGTCGAACCGGGATCGCGAGCCTCCGCGACGGCGGCCCACAGATCCGTGGCGCTCATCGGCCCGAGGAACCCCCGGCGGGTGACGCCGTCGGGGCCCGCGACCACCAGCGTCGGCACGGCGTCGATGCGGTAGCGCTCGTGGAGCGCCCGCTGCTCGGAGAACTCGATCGTCGCCACCGCGACGTCGCGGCTCTCGAGCACCGCCGCCTTCGACGCCACCTGGAGGCACTGATCGCAGGTCGCCGAGGTGAACACGGCGACGAGCCAGGGCACCTCCGGTCGGGGGAAGTCGGCCCGGTCGAGCTGCTCGGGCACGTGGAACCGCCGCTGGGTCGGCGCGTCCGGCACGCGCCGGCGGGCGACGAGGTGCGCGATCGCGGCTGCGATCGCGACGATGGCCAGCGCGACGACGATCCGGGTCACCCCCTCAGGCTACCCACCCTCCCCGACGCGACGGCCGCGAGGACCGCGCCGTGACGACCCGTCGTCGGCGGACCGTCGGCGACGGACGGATCAGCCGGCCTGGGGCAGCGGCCACGAGCCGCTGCGACCGGCGAGGTCGCCGCCGCGCGGCAGGGATCGCTCGACGAACACCTGCGTGGTCGCCGACACGACCAGCTCGCGACCGAGCAGCTCGGGATCGACCAGGTCGATCGTCGCGATCGCCCCCTCGGCGAGCGGGATCTCCGACAGCGACGGAACGACGGACGCGCCGTCGGGCCCGATCACCGACACGCTGACGGTCGAGGGCACCTGGTCGATGTTCCACACGACCAGCGCGTCCTCGGTGGGCTCGGTCGGCCCGACCCCCACTCGCCAGGCGCTGGCGACGAACCCGTTCGGCGGGCGCACGGTCGCGCCCTGCACCACCGTGGTCGAGATCGAGTCGCCGCTCGGTCGCGTCAGCACCCGCTCGACGACGATCGACGGCTGGGCGAGGGTCGAGAACACGGTGGCGTGGCGACCGACGGGGAGCTCGAGGCTCGGGTCGTCGAACTCGACGAACGCATCGTCGTCCGCCCCCTCCTCGTCGTCCGTCCCCTCGCCGTCAGCGGGTGCCGATCCGTCGGGTGCCGTTGCGTCGGGTGCCTCGGTGCCGGGCGGATCAGCGTCACCCGACGTGCCGGCCTCCCCGGTCACCACGGTCGGGTCGTACACGACCACGCGGCGCGGGGGGACGACGATCGGGTCGCGCTCGTTGACCCCCGTCGCGGACAGCGGGAGCCCGCCGAAGAAGACGGTGACCTCCACCTCCTCGTCGGTCGGGTTGTACACCGAGAAGGTCTCGGTGATCCCGTCCGCCCGCTCGCCGTCGGCGAACCACCACTGGTCGCGCAGCGCCGGCGCCGCGAGCGACACGTCGTAGCCGACCCGGTCGCCCCGGTACTCCTGCGCGCGGCCGACCACCAGCCGCCCCGAGCGCGCCTCGATCGCCACGGAGATGACCGGCTCGTCGCGAGCTCCGAGGTCGGCGATGCGGATCGTGCGGACCGAGCGCGGCAGCACGATGAAGCCGTCGAACTGGCCCGGTTCGGCCTGGCGCGACTCGGTGGAGAACCGCAGGTCGGCGCTGACCGGCTCGTCGAAGGGGTTGGTGAGCACGAGCGTCTCGACGCTGTCGTCGAGGGTGTACCCGTCCGCGATGTACCAGTCGGGAGAGGTGTCGTTGGAGCACGCCGCGACCGACGTGCCGAGCGGGTGCCGGGCGATCTGCTCGACGAACCCCCGCCCGCCCTCGACCTCGACGACGACGCTCGAGAACGACGCCCCGTCCGCCGACTCGTCGACGTCGAGGCGCGCCTGGGACCGGGCGGCGACGCTCAGCTCCCCCTCGGTCACGACCCCGGCGTCGGTGAGCACGGCGTACGACGCGATCAGCTCCTCGGCTCCGCCGTTCGACACGACGATCTCCCCGCCGACGCCGTCGGCGTCGTCGGTCGGGACCCCGGGGCAGAACCAGCTCCCGCTGAGCGCCCCGGAGACCCCGACGGCGGGCATCCACGTGCCGTCGGCCGTGGCGAACAGCGGAGCGCTGCGCACCGGCGCCTCGCGACCGACGGCCAGGATCCCCCCGAGCCCGACGACGAGCAGCGCGATCGCGGGGATCGCCCGACGGGTCACCGGGTCGCCCCGCCGTCGTCCACCTGGATCTCCGAGGAGCCGCCGGGCGCGTCGTCACCCGCTCCGGTCGCGGACTCCCCGTCGGAGACCCCGTCGGACGCTCCGTCGGAGGAGGTGTCGGGCGCGGCGCCGGGTGCGACCTCGTCGGAGGGGCCGTCGACGCGCTCGGGGACGACGCCGATCGGATCCTCGACCTCCTCGATCAGGTCGTCCACCCACGGGAGCTCGTCGATGATCCCGTCCGCGGGCGCGCCCGCGCGGTCGCCCGGCGGATCGATCCCGGCCGGATCCGGCTCCCCGCCGGTCGAGGTGGCGACCGCGGGGATCGAGGCACCCGCCCCGACGGCGTCCTCGAAGCCCCGGTCGACCTCGGCGTCGATCGTGATCAGGGTCTCGTCGGTCACCACCCGGCGGCGACGTCGGGCGAACGGGAGCTCGACGCGCGTCGCGGTGTACAGCGCGACGGCCCACAGCAGGAGCTGCAGCACCAGCAGAGCGGTGCGCGACGACGCGGTGTCGTAGCTCAGGGTGGCCACCCCGCCGGCGCCGACGTCGAAGGCCGTGGTCAGGCCGAACGCCGGCCGGGCGACGACCTCCCCGCCTCCCACCTCGAGGCGCCACCGGTCGTCGAAGGGCACGGCGAGGTGGACCACGCCCGGCTCGACCTCGAAGCGCACGTCGTCGCTCGACCACGAGTCGGCACCGGTGGCGATCGCACGGACCGAACCCAGGTCCGCGCGCACGAGCGCCTCGTCGCCCGCCGAGCGACTCGCCTCGGCGGTCGGGCCCTCGAGCAGGGACAGCGTCGGCATCCACGACGCGTTGCGGTACATCTCGACGGTCGGCAGGCCGTCGGCGACGATGTCGAGCTGGTCGTCGAACGCCTCGACGAGACCGACGGGGAGCGGGAGCGGCTCGCTCGACGTCGACACGACGCCGTCGAGCTGGGGGATGACGATGTAGCGCACGCCGAGCGGCGCGAGCAGCTGACCGGCCCGCTGGGTCGATCCGAGCGCGATCTGGTCGAGGATGCCGACGACGGTCGCGTCGAGCTCGCCCGGCGACGACCACGTCGAGCGCACGTCGAGATCGGCGTCGTCGCTCAGCGCGAACGACACCCCGTCGCGGTACTCCACGGCGGGCGTGGGCAGCAGCCGGGCGTCGCCCAGGTAGAGCACCCGGTAGTGGGCGGGATCGTCCTCGGGCACGTCCGGCAGCGCCGTCTGCACCAACCGCAGCAGCGGGGTCGTCGGCGCGTCCCAGTCCCCCGGTCCGACGGCCAGCACCCCCGGAACCAGCCCGACAACGACCGCGGCGCTGGCGGCGATCCCGAGCGGCTGGCGCCACCCGAACGAGCCGCCGCGCACGTCGAGGTCGAACGCCGCGAGGGCGGCGGCCGCGGAGATCGCCACGCCGAGGGCGACCGGGACGAGCAGGATCCCGGCGGCCGGGGCCGCGACGGGCAGCGACGACCGGTCGGCCAGCACCGCGAGGAAGCCGAACACGACGACGAGGAAGCCGGCGCGCACCGCCCACGTCAGCCGCCAGGCGCGCGCGAGCAGGACCGCCGCCACCACGGGGACGTACCAGGCGAGGCAGAGCGCGGCGAACGTGATCGGCGCGATGCGGAAGGCGGCGAGGTCGGCCAGCCCCCGGCCCGGGTCGCCGACGGGGGGCGCCCCGGCGATCGCCGCCCACTCCCACGAGGTGATCCACGGCAGGTTCAGCACGGCGGCGCCGGCGAGCGCGGCGGCGGTCACGCCGAGGTGATCGAGGGCGGTGCGCCACGGGGCGAGAGCGATCAGGGTGGCGACCGCCATCGTCATCCCGACGACCGCGGCGACCGCCGCCACGGCCGGTTCGAACGCCGCGCCGAGGCCGATCACCACGGCGAGCTGGACGGTCCGCCGGATCCGCTCGGGCCACCCGAGCTCGATCACGGCGTCCGCCACGTCGCTCTCGGCGATCCGCGGGTCCGCGGTCTCCACGCCGACCGCGAGGCGCAGGGTGTGCACGACCCAGGGGACGGCCGCGTAGGTGACGAGCACGTCGAGCGACCCCAGCGCGAACGCTCCGCCGACCAGCGGGGACGCGGCGTACACGACGAGCGCCGCCACGCGCGCGCGCGTCGAGGGGAACACCGTCGCCGTCCGCCACAACCCGATCAGGCCGACGACGACCAGGCCGAGCGCGAAGGCGGTCTGCAGCAGGCCCATGCGGAGCAGGGTCCCGACCGAGAGCACGGACAGCACGGCCCACCCCGTCGGGTTGGGGCTCGTCGACCCTCCCCCCGTCGGGTTCCAGCCCCGTGCGAAGCCCTCCAGGAGGTCGCGGGGGCTCTCGGGGAAGGGGAGGAACTGCCCGACCTCGGGCAGGCCGCCCGCGAAGAAGCGGCGGGCGCCGATCGCGAGCAGCACGAGCACCGCGATCCAGGCGAGGACCGGAGCCGTGGTGCTCTCCCTCCACCGGCGCACGTTCGAGTCGGCGCCGACGTAGGTCGTCGTGTCACGGCTGCGCAGGAACGAGCTGAGGCGGGCGCTGCCGCGCTGCTGGAGCCCGATCACCTCGCGCTCGGGGACGCGCCGCAGGTCGCGCACCCGGCGACGCCGGCTCGCGATCGCCCCCGCACGCGGGATCAGGCCGACCAGGGCTCGCGCGGACGCGAGCCCCTGGCGGAGCCGTCCCGAGAACAGGCCGACGACCACCTCGACGAGGGTGAGCACGGTCAGCTCCAGCAGCCGCACCGGGAGTCGCGCCGCCCCGGTCATCGTCGCCAGGGTGCGCAACCGGTGGCGAGCCTCGAGGCGGGGGTGGTTCAGGTCGTCGCGCCGGGACTCGAGGTCGGCCCGGTGCCGGACCCGCGCGCTGGGGGCGACGACCACCCGGGCCCCGCTGTGGTGCACCCGCCAGCAGAACTCCACGCTCTCGCCGTGGAGGTCGATCGCCGGGTCGAAGCCGCCCAGCTCCCGGAACAGGTCCGCCCGCGCCAACATGCAGGCGCTCGGCACGACGAACACGTCGCGCACCCCGTCGTGCTGCTCCTGGTCGACCTCGTCGGGCTCGATCGCCTGGTCGATCTGGCCGAATCGGTCGAGGCCGAGCCCGACCTGGAGCAGGACGCCCGGGTCGTCCCAGTCGACCAGCTTGGGACCGACGACGCCGGCGTTGGACCGGTAGAGCTCCTCGACCATCAGCCGGACGGCGTCGCGATCGGGGGCGACGTCGTCGTGGCAGAACAGGAAGAAGCCGTTCTCGCCCTCGACGAGCCGCAGCACCTCGTTCGCCGCCGGCCCGAACCCCGGGTTCGCTCCGAGCGAACGGACGAAGCAGGTGTCGAAGCGCCCCGCGACGAGCGCCTCGACCTGCTCGGCGACCGCGTCGACGTCGTCGTCGGCGCCCTCCCCCGCGACGAGGAACAGCAACCGCAGGTTCGGGTAGTCCTGGTCGGCCATCGCGTCGACCACCTCCGCGAACCAGTCGCCCGGATCGTGGACGACGACGACCGCCACGACCGGGGGCGCGCTCTGGACGGGTGCTTCCACGACCATCCGAGGCTAGCGGTGCCGCCGCGGCGTCGGCCGTCACGCCCCGCTCGGTCGCCCGGGCCCGCGCCGCGACGCCGACCGCGCCTGAGCAGGCACGTCGCGGCCCCACGGGTCGCGACCGAACGGGGTTGGTAGCGTGAGCGGATGCCCGCCCCCGCCCCGTCGGGGGGACCCGAGGAGCTGCCGACGGTGGCCGGGTCCCTCAACCGGACCAGCGACGCCGCCGCGTCGGTCGCCTGCGGCCTCGTCCGCGAGGCGGCGTACGCCGCGATCGGGCTGAGCGTGCTCACCTACCAGCGGATCCAGGTGCGGCGGCGCGAGATCGAGGCGCAGCGATCTCGCTGAGCCGAACCGACCGACCCGAACGACGACCTCCGTGACGGACCACCAGCCCCCCACGCCCCGGCCCACGTCGGCAGGTCGCGCCGCCGTGCCCGACGGGACGATCCCGGTCGGCATCGCCCTGGTCGTCGCGGGGATCGCCACCTACGCGTTCTTCCGGGTCGGGCTGCTCGGGGTCGGCGGCGAGGAGGAGTTCAAGCCGATCGCCAGCCTGTGGTTCGCGACGTTCGCTCTCGCTCCGGGCTTCTTCCTCCCCCTCGAGCAGGAGCTCGGTCGGGCCCTGTCGGCTCGACGAGCGGTGGGCGAGGGCACCCGCCCCGTCGTCCAGAAGGTCGTCCGCCTGGGAGCGGTCCTCGTCGCCGCGACGGCGCTCGCGATCGTCCTCGCGAGCCCGTTGATCACGGAGGTCTACTTCGACGGCGACTGGGTGATGCTGGTCGCCCTGGTGTGCACCTTCGCCGCCTACGCCCCCGCCCACCTCGCGCGCGGGGTCTGCTCGGGGAGCGGGAGGTTCCGCGAGTACGCGCTGATCATGGGGTCGGACGGGCTGGTGCGGATCGCGCTCTGCGCCGTGCTCGCGATCGTCGGCGTCACCGCGGCCGGGGCCTACGGCCTGGTGATCGCGCTGTCGCCGCTGGTCGCCGTCGGCTACGTGTGGAGGCGGGGGGCGCTGACGACCGACGACGGCCCGCCGGCCGAGTGGAACGAGGTCACCCCGAACCTCGGGTGGCTGCTGCTGGGCTCGGTGTTCGCCGCGACCCTGCTGAACGCCGGTCCGATCACCGCGACCCTGCTGTCGGGCGACGCGGACGCCGAGAAGGTCCTCGTCACCCAGTTCTCCTACGGGGTGCTGCTGGCGCGGATCCCGCTGTTCCTGTTCCAGGCGGTGCAGGCGGCGCTGCTGCCGGGGCTGAGCCGGCTCGCCGCGCGCGGCGAGCTGCGCGAGTTCCGCTCCGGGCTGGCGCGGCTCCTCGTCGTGGTCGTCGTGGTCGGCATCGTCGGCACCCTCGGCGCGTTCGCGATCGGGCCGTGGGCGATCGAGGTCGTGTACCAGGCCGAGCTCAGCGGCGCGACCCTCGCTGCGCTCGCCCTCGCCAGCGGCACGTACATGATGGCCCTCGCCCTCGCCCAGGCCGTGATCGCGCTGAAGGGCCACGCGCTCGTCGCGCTCGGCTGGGCGGTCGGGGTCGGGGTGTTCGTCGTGACGACGGCCGTCGCCAGCTCGGACCTGTTCCGCCGGATCGAGATCGGCCTGCTGGCCTCGTCGGTCGCGTCGCTGATCGTGTTCGCGCTCGCGCTGCGGCTGCGCCTCGCCGACGGCGCCGCCCCCGACCGCGCCTCGGTCGTCCAGGCGACGGCGCCGCTCGACTGACCGGGCGTCAGCTCCGACGGGCCTTGGCCTCCTCGATCGCGACGTCGTTCGCGACCATCATCCGCACGAGGGTCTCGAAGTCGACCTCGGGCTCCCAGCCGAGCACGTCGCGCGCCTTGGAGGCGTCACCGATCAGCAGGTCGACCTCGGCCGGTCGGTAGAACTTCGGGTCCTGGCGCACGTAGCTCGACCAGTCGTCGATCCCGACCTCCCCGAACGCGAGGTCGACGAGCTCCTCGATCGAGTGCGTCTGCCCCGTCGCGAGCACGTAGTCGTCGGGTTCGTCCTGCTGGAGCATCATCCACATGCCCTTGACGTAGTCGCCCGCGTAGCCCCAGTCGCGCTTGGAGTCCAGGTTGCCCATCACCAGCTCGTGCTGCAGGCCGAGGCTGATCCGGGCGGCCGCGTTGGTGACCTTGCGGGTGACGAACTCGAGCCCGCGCCGCGGCCCCTCGTGGTTGAACAGGATCCCCGACGACGCGTGCAGCCCGTACGACTCGCGGTAGTTGACGACGATGTCGTGGCCGAAGACCTTGGCGCAGCCGTACGGCGAGCGGGGGTGGAACGGCGTGAGCTCGTTCTGCGGGGTCTCGCGCACCTTGCCGAACATCTCCGACGACGACGCCTGGTAGAAGCGGATCGGGTTGTCCACCGACCCGCCGACCATCCGGATCGCCTCGAGCATGCGCAGCACCCCGAGCCCCGAGATGTTCGCCGTCAGCTCGGCCTGCGAGAACGACAGGGCGACGAAGCTGATCGCGCCGAGGTTGTACACCTCGTCGGGCTGGGCGACCTGCATCGCGGCGACGAGCGAGGGCAGGTCCGCGAGGTCGCCCGGCACCAGCTCGAGGAACGGCAGCTCCTCCTGCAGGCGCTCGGCGCGGGGGTTGTTCTGCCCCTTGACCATCCCGTACACGTCGTAGCCCTTCGCGTGGAGGAACTCGGCGAGGTGGAAACCGTCCTGGCCGGTCACCCCGGTGATGAAGGCACGTGGCATGACCGGCGAGTGTAGGGGTGAGCGCGCCCCCGTCGGCCGACCCCGTCCACCTCGTCGGTGGCGGGGTGGGCGGCCTCGGTACGCTGCGGCGATGCCCGTGGTCGCGATCGACGCAGGACCGCTGCACGGTCGACGCACCGGTGTGGGCGAAGCCGTCGCCGGCACCCTGGGGGCGCTGCGCGACCTCGACGACGACCACGATCTCGTCCCGCGCGACGACGAGGCGCTCGACGCGGCGACAGATGCGGAGCCGATCGAGCTGGCTCCCTACGTGGTCTCGATGCGTGCGCGCGCCATCGCCCCGACCCACCGGCGCCTGCCGGTCCCCGCCGCCGTGGCGCACCGGATGTGGGCCCGGGCCTCGGTGCCCCCGATGGACCGCTGGCTGGGGAACCCCGACGTGGTGCACGGCACGAACTACGTCGTCCCCCCGGCACGAGCGCCGCGGATCGTCAGCGTGTACGACTGCTGGTTCCTCGAGCACCTGGACGAGGTCGACCCCGCGGTCCGCCGCTCCGCCGCCGTCCTGCGTCGCAGCGTGGCCGAGGGCGCGCACGTCGTCACCTCGTCGAGCGCGACGAGCGCGCGCGCCCGGTCGCTGCTCGCGACCGAGCGGGTGCACACGGTGCGCCTCGGCCCGCCACCGGCGACCGAAGATCCCGGACGCATCCCGCACACGTTGACCGGGGTCGCGCTCGACGCGGACACCCCGTTCGTGCTCGCGCTCGGGACCCTGGAGCGCCGCAAGAACCTGACCACCCTGGTGCGCGCGTTCGCGCGGCTGGGCGCGGCGCACCGGCGGGTCCACCTCGTCGTGGCCGGCTCCCCCGGTGACGACGAGGAGGCGATCCACGCCGCCGTGTCCCGCCTCGACGATCACATCCGCTCCCGGGTCCACGTCATCGGCCCCGTCGACGAGGGAGGGAAGCGCTGGCTGCTCGCGCAGGCGCGCGCGCTCGCCTACCCCTCCCTCGACGAGGGGTTCGGCTTCCCGGTGCTCGAGGCGCAGCGCGCCGGGACCCCGGTCGTCGCGAGCACCGCCGGGTCGATCCCCGAGGTCGCCGGGCCGGCCGCCCTGCTGAGCCTGCCGTCCGACCCCGATGCGCTGGCCGCCAACCTCCACTGGGTGGTGACCGACGACGAGCGGCACCGGTCGCTGGTCGCGCTCGGCGAGCGCAACCTGCGCCGGTTCTCCTGGCAGCGGACCGCCACCGAGCTCGCCTCCCTCTACCGGCGCGTCGCCGAGGAGGGATGAGCGTGGGAGCGAGCACGGGCAGCGGATCGGCCGACGGTCGGTCGACCGACGGTGGCGAGATCTCCGAGCGCGTCGCGGTCGTCTCGGGCGGGGTGGGAGCGGCGCGCTTCCTGCGCGCCCTGTCGAGCGCGATCGATCCCCGCCTCGTCACCGCGGTGGTGAACACCGGCGACGACACCGTCCTCCACGGGCTGTCGATCTCGCCCGACCTCGACACCGTGGTGTACACCCTGGCCGAGGCGATCGACCCCGAGCGCGGGTGGGGTCTGGTCGACGAGACGTGGCGCGCGATCGAGTCGCTGGAGCGCTACGAGCAGGTGCGCCCGGACGGGTCGGGGGCGGCGGCGCGCTGGTTCAACCTCGGCGACCGCGACCTCGCCACGCACCTGTACCGCACCGCCCGGATCGACGAGGGCGCCACCCTCACCGAGGTCACCGACGAGATCCGCCGGGCGTGGGGTCTCGACGTCGAGGTCGTGCCGATGTCCGACGAGCGGTGCTCGACCGTCGTCGCGCTCGCCCCCGACGCCGACGGGTCGGGCGACGACGGCGGCGCGGACCTCGACGAGGTCTCGTTCCAGGACTACTTCGTCCGGCTCCGGCACTCGGTGCCGGTCGCCGCGGTCCGCTTCGACGGCGATGCGATGCTGTCGGCCACCGCTCACCGGACGCTCGAGTCGGCGCGCACGATCGTCGTCGCGCCCTCGAACCCGTTGGTGTCGATCGGGCCGATCCGTTCGTTGCCCGGTGTCGACGATCTCCTCGCGTCACGCCGCGACCGCACGGTCGCAGTCTCGCCGATCGTCGGGGGCGCGGCGCTCAAGGGCCCGGCCGATCGGATGATGGTCGAGCTCGGTCACGAACCGACGGTGGTGGGCGTCGCCCGGCTGTACGCCCCCATCGCGTCGGTCCTGGTCGTCGATCCGGCCGACGAGCACCTGCGCTCAGCGGTCGAGGCCGAGGGGATCGCCTGCGTCGTGCAACCGTCGATCATGTCCGAGCCGGGGGTCGCCCGGGACCTGGCGATCGCCACCCTCGCCTCGGTCGGCCACGCCGTGGGCGACGCGCCGGGGCCGGCGTCCGATGGCCCGAGCGCGTCGTAGCGCACCGCGCCGGGCACGCCGCCGGTCACGTTCGGGTGCGGGCGATCCCGTCGACGAGCTCGGTCCACGGCGACCAGCCGAGGTGGATCCGGGCGCGCACCGGCGACACGGCGAAGCGGAGCAGATCGTCGGGGCGGGCGGGCGCGAGCTCGGGTTCCGGCCCGACGCCGCCGCTGATCGCGTCCCACAGGTCGCGCAGCGTCGTCTGCTCCCCGGTGCCGACGTTGATCACCAGACCGCTGCCGCGCTCGCCCGCCCGCACGAGCGCGTCGACCGCGTCGTCGATGAACAGCAGGTCGCGCGTCTGGCGGCCCTCGCCGTCGAGGCGCGGGGGCACCCCGCGCTCGTGGGCGTCGACGAACGCCGCCACGACCCCGCCGTGCGCGCCCTGCCGCGGCCCGTACACCGTCGCGAGGGCGAGCGCGGTGAACTCGATCACGTGACGTTCGCGGTACGTCGACATGAGGTCGACCACCGCACGCGCGACCACCCCGCGCACCCCGCGCGGGACGATCTCGCTCTCCTTGACCGGCAGCGACGACGCGGCCGGGTGCCCGTACAGGGCGGAAGCAGGGAGGGTGGCGACCACCTTGGTGACGCCGTGGCGCCGCGCCGACTCCATCGTCGACAGGGCGGCGTGGAACCCCGTGCCCTGGCCGCGCGCCGAGCGGTCGGTGCGCGAGAACAGCGACAGCTCGTACACCAGGTCGGGGCGACGCAGCCCGAACAGCGAGTCGCCGGCGTCGGAGCGGGCGTCGAGGTGGTGGATCGTGAGCGACCCGCCCGTCCCGTGGCCGCTCGCCGTGCGGGCGTCGGCGAGGTTCGCGAGCGCCCCCGAGGAGAGGTCGTCGACGACGTCGACGTCGTGGTCCTCGGCGAGGAGCCGATCGACGAGGTGGGAGCCGATGAACCCGGCTCCGCCCACGACCGCGATCCTCATGCGCCGAGGCTACGCACCGTCGTGGACGCGAACGACGATGCCGCGCCGAGGTGCGCCCGGCGAACGGGTCCGGCCGCCGACCGTGCGGGTCGGTGGCCGCGCGCTCACTCGGTCGCGGGCACGCTCTCGTACGCGACGTGGCCGCCGTCGTCGACCACCCCGTCGGCCCCGATGACGCAGTCGATCACCGTGGCGTCCGCACCGACGCGGCCCATCACGACCGACGACTCCACCTGGGCGCGCGCCCCGACCACCGCTCCGGGGAGGATCACCGAGTCGACGATCGTCGTCCCGGCCTCGACGACGGCGCCCTCCCCCACCAGGCTCCCGCTGACCGTCGCGCCCGGGTCGACCCGGGCGCCGGGAGCGACCGCGACGCAGCTCTCGGCCCGACGGAGACCGCCGAGCAGGTCGAGGTTCGCCCGTCGGAACAGCTCCGGGACGCCGGCGTCGATCCAGTAGTCCTGCGTCGGGTGGCCGCGCAGGGCACCGCGCTCGACGAGGGCTGGGAACACCTCACGCTCCACCGAGGTCCGCACGCCGACGGGAACGAGGTCGAGCACCTCCGGCTCGAACACGTAGGTGCCGGCGTTGACGAGGTCGCTCGGCTCGGTGCCCGGTGCGGGCTTCTCGACGAACCGGCGGATCGACCCGTCGTCGCCCAGCTCGACCACCCCGAACGCGGACGGATCGGCGACCCCGATCAGGTGCAGCGTCGCCAGCGCGCCACCCGCTCGGTGGGCGTCGACCAGGCTCGACACGTCGAGGTCGGTCATCACGTCGCCGTTCGCGACGACGAACGTCTCGGAGATCCCCGCGGCGTCGGCTGCGAAGCGGATCGCCCCGCCGGTGTCGAGCGGCTCGGGCTCGACGGCGTAGCGCAGCTCCACCCCGCCGCAGCGTCCGTCGGGGAAGGCCTCGACGAAGGGCTCCGGTCGGAACCCGAGCGCCAGCACGACCTCGGTCACCCCGCCGCGCTCCAGGCGGCCGATGAGGCGCGAGATCATCGGCTCGTGGCCGACGGGCAGCATCGGCTTGGGGACGTGGCTCGTGAGCGGCCGAAGGCGGGTCCCGAACCCCCCGACGAGGACGACGGCCTGCATCAGCTCTCGGCTTCGTCCTCCGCGCCGGTCGTCCCGGCCGGCGCGCTCGTCCCTTCGGCACCCGTGACGGCCGAACCGATCGGAACATCGTCGATGGGCACCGAATCGATCGTCACGTCCTCGCCGTCGACCTGGACACCGGGGAAGAGCTGGTCGGGGTCGAGCTGGGCCTGGTCGTTCGCGGCGGCCTCGTCGAAGGTGTCGGTCCACGGCGGCTTCTCGAGGTCGGTCCCATCGGGCACGAACCCGATCGAGACCACCATCGCGTCGCGGTCGAGGCGGATCTGGTCGAACGCGGAGCGGAACGTCTGGCCCTCGGTGTCGCTGAGGTTGTTCCACACCGTCACCTGGATGTCGGCCGACTCGGTGCTGACCTCGCCGTCGGAACCGGTGATCTCGCACTCGGTCTCGCCGGGGATCATCTCGCCGGTCTCGCGGAGCGCGTCGGGGAGCTGCCCGAGCTGGTCGTCGGGGAAGGTGAGCTGGTCGCTGTCGAGCTCGACGCCGTACACGTCGAGGAAGACCCCGAGCTGGGCCCGGCTGCCGATCGCGGCCGGCGAGAACGGGTGCCAGTGGATGAGGCCGTCGTCGTGGGAGTGGATCCCGGTGAGCACGTAGTCGGTGTTCACCGGGTTGCCGGCGGAATCGGTGCCCTCGGCGTCGCCGGTGAGCTGCACCCACTGGTCGCAGAGGTAGAAGCCGTAGACGTGGTGCCAGTGGTCGGCCTCGGTGGGCGGGACGTCGTCGAAGGTCGGACGGGTCTGTCGGGCGTAGACGACGAGGCCGGAGCCGAGGACGACGACCAGGGCCACGATGATCGGGAAGAGGGCGCCGCCCTGGAAGCGGACCTTCTGTCCCTTGCCCTTCTGGGCCAGGCGGGCGGCCTTCTTGGTGGATGACGAGGAGGGTGTTGCCACGGCTCGGCAGGCTAGCGCTGGGTCCGTGACTTCCGGGGTCGCCCACCCCCGCCGGGGGCGGCGCGGAGCCGCTCGATCGCCTCGGCGTACGCGGCCCCGACGGCCGCCGGGGAGGCGTTGTCGACGACCCACCGGCGGCCCCGCTCGCCCATCCGCGCCGCCTCCGCCGGGTCGTCCAGGACGGATCTCAGCGCGTCGACGAACCGCTCGGCGTCGTCGGGGCCGACGGCGACGCCGCCTCCGGACTCGGCGAGCATCCGCGGGACCTCGGTGCCCGGGTCGATCGCCGCAACGACCGGACGGGCGGCGGCCATGATCGAGTACGTCTTCGACGGCACCGACACACTCCCCAACCCGCGACGCAGCGGCACCACGTGGACGTCGCCCGTGGCGAGCAGCTCGGCGAGGCGGTCGGGTTCGATGTAGCCCCGGAACACCACGTTCGCCAGCCCCCGCGCCGCCTCCTCGAGGGCGGAGCGCGCCGCTCCGTCGCCGTTGACGAGGAAGGTGACCTCGTCGAGGCGGGCGGCGGCGGCGAGGACGAGGTCGAGCGACTGCGAGAAGCCGACGTTGCCGGCGTAGAGCACCACCGGGCCGTCACCGAGGCCGAGCTCGCGCCGGTAGGCGGTGCTCCGATCGAGGGGGCGGATCGCCTCGGTGTCGACGAAGTTCGGGATGACCCGCACCCGGTGCAGTCGCGCCGGGGGCATCTTCGCGCGCACGTTCTCCGCGAGGTCGTCGGAGAGCACGGTGACGACGTCGCTGGCACGGTACGTGGCGCGCTCGAGGGCTCGGGCGAGCGCGATCACCCAGCGCGAGCTGATCGCCCCGGTCTCGATCGCCGCGTCGGGGAAGACGTCCTGGACGTTGAAGATCAACGGGGCGCGCCGCCAGGCGGCCACGAGCCGCCCCGCGGCGCCGAGGGTGAGCGGCGGCGACATCGCGATGACCGCGTCGACGCGGCGCCGACGTCCGCCGGCACCGAGGGCGACGGCGGTGGCGAGGGCGCTGAACCCGACGAAGCCGGCGGCCCGGCGCACGAGGTTCGACCGGTCGCCGCCGGGGAAGGGGTCGACGCGGGTGATCGACCCCCACCGGGTGACCTCGCGACGGACCCGTCGACCGTCCCAGCCCTCCTCGATCGCGTGATCGCGGTACCACGGCAGCGACGTGACGACGTGGACCTCGTGCCCGAGCCCGACGAGCTCGTCGACGATGCGAGCCATGACCGTCCCCGTCGGGGCGTTGTCGGGAGCGAAGTGGGGGCACACCACGATCACCCGCGGATCGCCGGCCGCCTGCGGACCCCCGGGCACCCTCGGACCTCCGCCGCGCCGACCGGGTCGGGGCCGTCGGGGGAGCCTCATCGCCCGAGCGCCCGCCGGTAGGCGGCCTCCAACGCCGCCCCCGACGCCTCCGTGGTGAAGTCGCGCGCACGGCGCAGGCCGGCCTGGCGCAGCGCGGGTGCCTCGCGCTCGAGACGATCGATCGCCCCGGACCAGGCGTCCGCGTCGAGCGGCAGGACGATCGCGGCGTCCGACGCCACCTCGGCGAGGGCGGGCTGGTCGGAGCAGATCACCGGCGTCCCGAGCGCCATCGCCTCGACGATCGGCGCCCCGAACCCCTCGTACTCGCTGGGGAACACGAGCGCGTCGGCGAGCGCGATCAACCCGTCGCGCTCCGCGTCGTCGACCCTGCCGAGGCGGACCACCCGTCCCGCCAGGCCCAGCCGCTCGATCGCGGCCGTCACCTCGTCGTCCGCGGATCCGGCGCCGCCGAGGAGGACGAGACGGAGGTCGGGATCGGTCCACGAGCGCGCCACCACCTCCAGCAGGAACACGTGGCCCTTGTGGGGGTGGGTGATCGCCGGCAGCACGAGCACCGGTCCGTCGCCGAGGCCGTGGCGCGAGCGCAGCTCGTCCGCGCCGGGCGCAGCGCGCCCGAGCTCGGATCCGACCCCGTGGGGGACGACGACCACGTCGTCGGCGTCGATGTCGAAGCGATCGACGACGGTGCGGCGCACGTAGTCCGTCGGCACCGTGACCACCGTCGAGCGCTCGACCGAGCGCGGCACGACGGCGCGCAGGTAGCGCAGCTTGAGCGGGGCCGCGTAGCGGGGGAAGGTGAGGTACTGCAGGTCGTGGACGGTCAGCACGATCGGGCGCGGCCCGGCGAGCGGTGTCGTCCCGCCGCCGTGGTGGACGAGGTCGAACCCCGAGCTGCGCCGGGTCAGCCAGCCGTGCTCGGCGAGGATCCGTCGACCACGGCTCAGCCCGTCGATCGGGGCGGTGGCGGTCGGGTGGCGGGCGACGAGGTCCGGGTGGGCGCGCGCGAACGACTCCAGGCAGAGCAGGGTCGCCTCGGGCGCGCCCGCCCGGGCCGAGAGGCCGGCGAGCTGGCGGACGAGGTACTGCTCGGAGCCGCCGACCTCACCGGGGACGCACCACAGCAGGTTGACCGCCACCCGCGGCGTCATCGGCGCAGCTCCCGGTAGACGTCGAGCGTGGCGACGGCCGAGCGCTCCCAGGTGAGCTCGGCGGCGCGCGCCCTGCCGGCGGCGACCAGCTCGTCGCTCCGGCCCAGCGCCTCGGCGATCCCCCGGGCGATGTCGTCGACGTCGAACGGGTCGACGAGCACGGCGGCGCCGCCCGCGACCTCCTCGGTCGAGGTGGCCCGACTGGTGACGACCGGGGTCGACCGGGCCATCGCCTCGGCGACGGGCAGCCCGAAGCCCTCGCGCTCGCTCGGGTAGGCGAACACGGTGGCGCAGGCGTAGATGCCACGCAGGTCGGCGGCGTCGACGAACCCGGTGAAGCGCACGTCGACCGTGCCGGGCCCGACCCCGCCCGCGGCGTCGCCGAGTCCGGCGCGCACGTCGCCCCACCCGTTCGCGCCGACCACGACCAGGGGGAGCGCGGTCCCGGACGCGGCCAGTCGACGCATCGCGTCGAGCAGCCGGGGCAGGTTCTTGCGCGGTTCGAGGGTGCCGACGAACAGCACGTACTCGTCGGGGAGGTCGTGTCGACGGCGAGCGTCGGCGCGCTCGGAGGCGGTGGCGACGACGGGGTCGACGCCGAGGGGGACGACGCGCACGACGTCGGGGTCGAACCCGTGCTCGAGCAGGTCGTCGTGGGTGGCGCGACTCGAGCACACGACCCGGGCGGCGCGCTCGCGGGCGACCGCGAGGCTGCGCGTCATCAGCGCGACCCCGTGGCGGGTGAACTTGCCGGGGTCGTGGAGGAAGGCGACGTCGTGGACGGTGACGACCAGCGGCGCCGAGGACGCGCACGGGACGAGGCCGGTGGCGTGGGCGACGTCGACCGGTCCGGTGACGGACTCCACCTTCGGCCACCGCAGCCGGGTCCACGTCTCGTACAGCAGGGGCCGGGCGAGGGGGAGCATCGCGACCGGACCGGGCGGGGCGAACGTGGCCTCCGGCGGGCGGGGGTGCTTGCCGGCGACGAAGCGCACGTCGACGTCGCAGCGGGACCGGAGCTCACGACCGATCTCGACGGCTGCGACGGCGGTCCCGCCGGGCGCGTCGTGCCAGCACTGCTCGACGGCGTACGCCACCCGCACGGGGTCTGCGCCCGCGGTCACCCTCGACGCTCCCGCCGGTCGCTCGTCGTCACGGGCGCCACCCCCCGTCGGCCTCGATCACCCCGGCGGCCCGCGCGGGGGCCGCGTAGGCCTCGGCCAGGGAGTCGACGGTCTCGTGGGCGTTCAGTCCGCTGGGGTTGGGGACGATCCACAGGCGCGCCCCCTCGAACCGCTCGGCGCGCTCGCCGGTCGTCGCGGTCCGATCGCCGAACGCGACCCGGTAGGCGGTCACCCCGGCGACCGCGACCACCGCGGGGCGCCGGGCCCGCACGAGCGCTCGCAGCTCCTCGCCGCCGGAGCGCAGCTCGTCGGCCGTCAGCTCCGACGCCTTGGCGGTCGCCCGCCGTGCGATGTTCGTGATGCCGATGCCGAGCGACACCAGGTGCTCGCGGTCGTCGTCGGACATGCCGCTCCCCCGATCGATGTCGCGCTCGATGATCCCCGCGAGGCGCAGCGCCGGGTAGAAGCGGTTGCCGGGGTGGGAGAAGTGGGTCCTCGTCGCAGCGGTCCACAGCCCGGGGTTGATGCCCACGAACAGCAGCGCCAGCCCCGGTCCGACGAGGTCGTCGACCTCGGCGCCGACGAAGGACCGCAACTGGTCGCGCGTGAACCCCACGCTCCCGACCGTATTGCCTCGAGACGTCCGGCGGGCAGATCCGTCGAGCGCGGCGACCGGTGGGCGTGCGGCCGCGCGGTCAGGCGCCGGTCGAACGGAGCCGACGGACGAGCTCGTCGAGCGGAGCGGAGAACCCGCGCATCGGCGGGTGGCCACGCGACCGCCACGCCACGTCGTCGAGCACGCTGTTCGCCGGCCGCGGCGCGGGGCGGGGCGGGTCGAGGTCGGCGGTCGAGATCGGTGAGACCCGGTCGGGGTCGCGGCCGTCCGCGGCGAGGACGGCACGGACGAACTCGTACCACGACACGGCTCCGGAGTTCGTCACGTGCACGACGCCGCCGGCGCGCTCGGCGGCGAGCGTGCGCAGCGCGACCGCCAGGTCGGTGGTGAACGTCGGGCACCCGCGCTGGTCGTCGACGAAGGCGAGCGGGGTGTCGGAGTCCGCGAGGCGCAGCACGGTCTTGACCATGTTCGCGCCGTGCTCGCCGCAGACCCACGAGGTGCGCACGACCGTGGCCGCGTCGCCGAGGATCTCGGCCGCCGCCCGCTCGCCGGCCAGCTTCGACGCCCCGTACACCGAGCGGGGGTTCGTCTCGTCGTCCTCGCGGTACGGACGGTCGAGCTCGCCGTCGAACACGTAGTCGGTGCTCACGTGCACCAGGTGGGCGCCCGCCTCCGAGCACGCCCGAGCCAGGTTCGCCACCGCGCCCTCGTTGACCGCGTACGCCCGCTCGCCCTCGGCCTCGCAGGCGTCGACGGCGGTGAACGCCGCGCAGTTGACGACGACGCCGGGGTCCGCGTCGGCGACCCGCTCGCGCACCTGGTCGGCGTCGGTGACGTCGAGCGACGAGCGATCGTGGGCGACGACGTCGTCGCCGGCGGCGGCGGCGGCCGCGACGACGTCGTGGCCGAGCTGGCCGTTCGACCCCGTGACCAGGATCCTCATCGGGTCCCGGCCGTCGTCGCTCGGCGGCCCGCGGCGGCCGTCATCGGGTCGCGGCCTTGAGCGGCTCCCACCACTCCCGGTTGCTCCGGTACCACTCGACGGTCTCGGCGAGACCGGTGTCGAAGTCGCGACCCCGGGACCAGCCGAGGTCGGCGATCTTGGTGGTGTCGACCGAGTAGCGGCGGTCGTGGCCGAGGCGGTCCTCGACGGGGCGGATGAACGACTCGTCGCGACCGCACAGCTCGAGCAGGCGGTGGGTGAGCTCGACGTTCGTCAGCTCGTTCCCGGCGCCGATGTTGTAGATCTCCCCGGGCGTCCCCGACTCGAGGACGAGCTGGGCGGCGATGTTGTGGTCCTCGACGTGGATCCAGTCGCGCACGTTCATCCCGTCGCCGTACAGCGGCACCTGCTCCCCGTCGATCAGGTTCGTGGTGAACAGCGGGATCATCTTCTCGGGGAACTGGTACGGGCCGTAGTTGTTCGAGCAGCGCGTCACCACCACGGGCAGGCCGTAGGTCACGTGGTAGCTGAGCGCGATCAGGTCGGAGCCGGCCTTGGCCGCCGAGTACGGCGAGCGGGGCTGGAGCTGGTCGCCCTCGAGCGACGACCCCTCCTCGACGGAGCCGTACACCTCGTCGGTGGAGATGTGCAGGAAGCGGTCGACGCCGACCTGGTTCGCGACGTCGCAGAGGACGTTGGTCCCGATGCAGTTGGTGCGCACGAACGCCGACCCGTCGGCGATCGAGCGGTCGACGTGGGTCTCGGCCGCGAAGTGGACCACGGCGTCGTGCCCGTCCATCGTCCGGGCGACGTCGTCGGCGTCGCAGATGTCGGCGTGGACGAACTCGCAGCGCCGGTCGTCGAGCACGTCGCGGATCGACGCCACGTTCCCGGCGTAGGTGAGCGCGTCGTAGATCGTCACCTCGTGGTCGGTGGCGTCGAGCACGTGGCGCACGTAGTTCGATCCGATGAACCCGGCGGCGCCGGTCACGAACAGCTTCACGGTGTCTCCTCGTCGAACAGGTCGGGTTGGTCCGCGAGCAGGGGGGCGGCGGCGTCCTTGGTCGACAGCACCGGGTCGGGTCCGTCGATCGGCCAGTCGATGCCGAGCTCGGGGTCGTCCCAGCGCACCGCCCGCTCGCACTCGGGGGCGTAGCGACCCGACACCTTGTACGCGACGCGGGTGTCGGGCGAGGTCGTCACGAACCCGTGGCCGAACCCGGCCGGCACGAGCAGCTGGTTCCCCTCGGCGGCGGTCAGCTCGACCGCGACGTGGCGACCGAACGTCGCCGACGAGCGCCGCAGGTCGACGGCGACGTCGACGATCGAGCCGTCGACGACGCGCACCAGCTTGGCCTGGGGGTGCGGCGCGACCTGGTAGTGGATGCCGCGCAACGTCCCCACCGCGGCCGAGAACGACTCGTTGTCCTGGACGAAGTCGACGTCGACCCCCGCCTCGGCGAGCACGTCCGCACGCCACACCTCGCTGAACCAGCCGCGGTCGTCGCCGTGGCGAACGGGGCGCACCTCGACGACCCCGGCGAGCGCGGTGTCGACGACCTTCACGCCCGGCCTCCGTCGAGGCGCGACAGCAGGTACTGCCCGTAGCTGTTCTTCGCCATCGACTCCCCCGAGGCGCGCATCGCGTCGTCGTCGATCCACCCCTTCTCCCACGCGATCTCCTCGAGGCACGCGATCTGGCGGTTCTGGCGGTGCTGGATGACTCGGACGAACTCCGAGGCCTCGATCATCGAGTCGAAGGTGCCGGTGTCGAGCCAGGCGTGGCCGCGGTCGAGCAGCTCGACGGACAGCTCGCCGCGCTCGAGGTAGCGCTCGATCACCGAGGTGATCTCGAGCTCGCCGCGCGCCGACGGCTCGACCGCGCGGGCGGCGTCGACCACGTCGCCGTCGAAGAAGTAGAGGCCGGTGACCGCCCAGTGGCTGCGGGCCACCTCGGGCTTCTCCTCGATCGAGACCGGGCGCCCGTCGGTGTCGAGCTCGACGATCCCGTAGCGCTGCGGGTCCTTCACGTGGTACCCGAAGATCGTCGCCCCGCTGTCCCGCTCGGCGGCGGAGGTGACCATCGCCGAGAAGCCGGCCCCGTAGAACATGTTGTCGCCGAGCACGAGCGACGCTCCCCCGCCGTCGAGGAAGTCCGCGCCGATCAGGAAGGCCTGGGCGAGACCGTCGGGGGACGGCTGGACGGCGTACTGGAGCTCCATCCCCCACTGGCTGCCGTCGCCCAGCAGCCGCCGGAAGCCGGCGGAGTCCTCGGGGGTGGTGATGATCAGCACCTCGCGGATCCCGGCCAGCATCTGGACCGAGAGCGGGTAGTAGATCATCGGCTTGTCGTACACCGGGAGGAGCTGCTTGGAGGTTCCGATCGTGACCGGGTGCAGGCGCGAGCCGGTGCCGCCGGCGAGAACGATTCCCTTCACCGGGGGCAGGATAGGGGTGATCGCCGGGAACGGACCCCGGCCCTCAGCCCTCGGCGTCGACGGCCACGGGCGGCAGCGGGCCGGCCCCGCGGAAGTAGTCGAGGATCGCCTGGGTCTCGGGTCCGTCGACGAGGGTGAGCACCGACTTGCCGTCGATCGAGGCGTTCTGGCTGGGCAGCGTGTAGGTCGTCAGACCCGTCGAGAACGCCTTGCGGAGGGTCCCGGCAGCGCCGAGCGGGTCGAGGTTCGGGTCGAGGCGCAGCGACCCGGAGGTCGCCTCGATCAGCTCGGAGGCGAGGAACGGATCGCTCTGGAGGCGCTGGAGGGTCTGGGTGACGGTGTCGCCGATGAACGCCTGCTGGCGCTCGACGCGCCCGATGTCGGCCGTGCCGTCGGTCTGCCACTCGCCGTCGATCATCTGCTGGTAGGTGCGGCTGCGTGCGAGGGCGAGCGCCTGCTCGCCGCTGAGTCGGTTGCAACCGGCCGGCTGGTCGAGGCCGCTCTTGACGTCGCGGGTCGGGTGGTCGAAGCAGACGGTGGTCCCGCCGATCGTGTCGACGATCTCCTTGAACCCGTCGAAGCCCACGTCGACGACGTGGTTGATCTCGATGCCGTAGTTGCGGGTGATGGTCGAGGCGAGGACCTCGGTGCCGCGGTTGTACGCCGCGTTGATCCGGTCCATGCCGCCCGTGTCGGCCTGCTCGACCCACAGGTCGCGGTTGAGGCTCAGCAGCGCGGCTCCGTTGCCGTCCTCCTCCTGGCGCAGGACGATGATCGTGTCGCTGCGGCGTCCCCCGACGTCGCCCTCGCCGCCGGTGTTCGCGAAGTCGCCCGACCCCTCGTCGATCCCCTCGCGCGAATCGGATCCGATCAGCAGGTAGTTGACGGCGGGGCCGTCGACCGCGACGAGGGCGTCCTCGAGGTTCTCGATCCGGTCGACGTCGCCCACCTGGCGATCGGCGGCCGTGGTGATGCCGAGCGCTCCGGCGAAGGCGACGCCCAGCGCGAGCAGCGCCCCGATCGACGCCGAGCTGCGGCGCCGGGGGCGCGCGGGCGCTCCGTGCTCGGATGACGACTGCATCGACACGACGCTAGACGTGCACGGGCCCCGCGCCACGGCACCCGCCGGCACGCCCGCGTCATCCGGGTCGCCGTTCGAGGGGGCGGAGGTGGACGACGTCGCCCACGTCGAGCACGTGGGACCGGCCGTCGTCGGTCTCCACGACGAGGCGGCCGACGTCGTCGACGCCGCGTGCGGTCCCGACCAGCTCGCGCTCCGCCGGGAGCAGGACCCGGACCCGACGACCGATCGTGGTCATCCTCGCGATCACGGCCGCCCCGCGGCCGACGGCGTCGGCCACGAGCGCGTCGTGCGCCACGAGGAGGTGGTGCAGCACCTCGGCCGGGGCGACGTCGAGGTCGAGGTCGTCGAGCACCGACGCGGCCCCGGGGGGCGCCCAGCCGACGTTCACCCCGGTGCCGACGACGACGGCGCCGGTGGTCGTGCAGCGCTGCGCGAGCACCCCGGCGAGCTTGCGGTCGCCGATCACGACGTCGTTCGGCCACTTCAGCCCGAGTCGCGGGCCGAGCGGACGCCCGGCGAGCGACTCGAGGCCGTGGACGAGCGCCAGGCCGACGGTCTGGGTGAGCACCGACGCGACCTCGGGCACCTCGCGGAAGAGGATCGACACCAGCAGGTTGCGGCCCGCCGGGGCGTCCCAGCGCCGATCGAGGCGTCCGCGCCCCGCCGTCTGGTGGTCGGCGGCGAGGACGCCGCGGTCGGGCACCTCGTCGCGCCGGGCGGCGTGGAGCAGGTCGTCGTTCGTGCTGGTGGTCTCGGCGACGTGGTCGACGCTCCACCCGTCGGGCCAGGGTCCGCTCCACCGGCCGTCGGGCTCACCGTCGGGGCCCGACCCGTCTCGGGGAATGACGTCCGACCCGGCCACAGCACCTACATTTGCACCCGTGCTGAAGAAGATCCTGATCGCCAACCGCGGCGAGATCGCCGTCCGTGTCATCCGCGCCGCGCGGGAGATGGGCATCGCGACGGTCGCCGTGTACTCCGAGTTCGACCGCGACGCGCTCCACGTGCGGCTCGCGGACGAGGCCTACGCGCTGGGAGGGACGACCGCGGCCGAGAGCTACATCGACTCCGACAAGCTGCTCGACGCGATCCGCACGAGCGGCTGCGACGCCGTCCACCCCGGCTACGGGTTCTTCTCCGAGAACGCGGACTTCGCCCGCTCGGTCACCGAGCTCGGCATCGAGTTCATCGGCCCGCCGGCGTCCGCGATGGACGAGATGTCCGACAAGGTCTCGAGCCGCCTCGCCGCGCAGCGCGGCGGCGCCCCGATCGTCCCCGGCACCACCGAGTTCGCCCAGGGCCCCGACGACATCCGCTCCTTCGGGGACGAGCACGGCTGGCCGGTGTGCATCAAGGCGGCGTTCGGCGGCGGCGGCCGCGGGATGAAGGTCGTGCAGTCGGCGGACCAGGTGGCCGACGCGATGGAGTCCGCCCAGCGCGAGGCGAAGAGCTTCTTCGGGCGCGACGAGGTCTACGTCGAGCGCTACCTCACCTGGCCGCGCCACGTCGAGGTGCAGCTCGTCGGTGACAAGCACGGCGACGTGGTGTGGGTGTCGACGCGCGACTGCTCGGCCCAGCGACGCCACCAGAAGCTGATCGAGGAGGCGCCCGCGCCGGGGCTGCCCGACGGGGTGGAGGCAGCGATGGGCGAGGCGGCCGTCAAGGCGGCCAAGGCCGTCGGCTACCACAACGCGGGCACGGTCGAGTTCATCTACCAGGACGGCGACTTCTTCTTCCTCGAGATGAACACCCGCCTGCAGGTCGAGCACCCGGTGACCGAGATGATCACCGACATCGACCTCGTCGAGTGGCAGATCCGCGTCGCCGCCGGCGAGCCGCTGCCGATGACCCAGGACGAGATCCTCGCGGCGCGCCGCGGCCACTCGATCGAGGTGCGGATCAACGCCGAGGACCCCGCCGGCGGCAAGTTCCTCCCCTCCCCGGGCCCGATCACGACGCTCGTGCCCCCGGACGGGTTCGGGGTCCGCTTCGACAGCGGCTACCTGTCGGGCGACGAGATCAGCCAGTACTACGACAACCTCGTCGGCAAGCTCGTGGTGTGGGGACGCGACCGCGACGTGGCGATCGCCCGCACGATCCGCGCCCTCGACGAGCTCGTGGTCGACGGGGTGAAGACGACGATCCCCGCCGACCTCGCGATCCTGCGCCACCCCGACTTCGCGGCGGTCGAGCACTCGACGAAGTGGGTCGAGGAGACCCTCGACCTGTCCGGGGTGTCCGACACCGCCGCCGGCGACGCGCCGCCGCAGGTCACCGGGAGCGACGACGACGACGCTCCGGAGATGGTGCGCCGCAGCACGACGGTCGAGGTCAACGGCAAGCGCTTCGACGTGTCGATGTGGGTCCCCGAGCAGCCCGCGGTGGCCGCCGGATCGGCCCCGGCGAAGAAGCGCGAGCGCCGCGCCGCGTCGAGCGGCGGCGGGGCCGTCGCGTCGGGGAGCATCGAGGCCCCGATGCAGGGCACGATCGTGAAGATCCTCGTCGAGGTCGGCCAGGAGGTCGAGGTCGGCGCCGGGATCATCGTGCTCGAGGCGATGAAGATGGAGAACCAGATCAACGCCGAGTCGGCCGGGACGGTGAAGGAGATCAAGGTCTCCGCCGGCGACACGGTCGGCGGGGGCGACGTGCTCGCCGTGATCGAGTGACGGGAGCCGGCGGCTCGCGGTGACGGCGGCGACGGCAGCCGAGCCGGAGCGCGCTGCGCTCCGTGGGCGCGCCGCGACCGCCGAGCGCGCCGCCGGGCTGCCCCGCTCCGGGGTCTCGATCGTCGTCCCCGCCTCCGGCGAGCGCACGGCGATCACCCACCTGCTCACGTCGCTCGTCGACCAGGGCGACCTGATCGACGTCGAGGTGGTGGTCGTCGCGAACGGCCCCGACGACGGCACCGCAGAGGCTGCGGAGGTCTTCGCCGAACCGCTCGCCGCAGCCGGCGCCGCCCTGCGCGTCGCCCGCATCGAGGAGGCGTCGAAGCCGGGGGCGTTGAACGTCGGCGACTCGCTCGCCGGCCATCGCGACCGGATCTACCTCGACGCCGACGTCGTGCTCGCGCCGGGCTCGATCACCGACGTCCGCCGCGCCCTGGACGCCGCGACCGCACGCGGCGAGGTGCTGCTGTGCGCGCCGCGCATCGTCGTGCGCCCGAGCGCGTCGGCCGTCGTGGGCGCCTACGCCGACGTGTGGACACGGATGCCGTACACCAACGACCACGTGCCCGGGGTCGGCTGCTACGCGGTGAACGCGGCCGGGCGCCGGCGATGGGGCGCGTTCCCCGACATCGGCGCCGACGACAAGTTCGTCCGCCTGCTGTTCTCCCCCGGCGAGTCGACGATCCTCGGCACCTCCTCGTTCACCGTCTCGCTGCCCGAGTCGGCGCTGGAGCTCGCGCTGGTGCGGGGCCGCTGGACGTACAACAACCTGGAGCTCGCCCACCGCTTCCCCGATCTCGTGCGCCCCGACCGCACGACGCGGCGCGCGACGTGGCGCCACCTGCGCCACGCGCGCACCCGCGACGTGGCGCTGTTCGCGGTCGTGTGGGCTGTCGGGTACCTGGTCGCCGCCCTGCGAGCGGTCGGGCTCCAACCCCGCTGGTACCGCTCGGGGAGCTCGCACGTGCGCTCCACCCCCGTCGGCCCCGCCGGCGGCGCCGTCTCCGGCCCGCGACCCCTCGTGGTCGTCGTGGTCAGCTTCCGCACACCCGCCCTGATCGTGCGCTGCATCTCGTCGATCATCGACCAGCTCGGACCCGACGACCGCGTCGTCGTGGTCGACAACGCGAGCGGCGACGGTTCGGTCGAGCTCGTCCGCGAGCGCTTCCCCCACCCCGCCGTGGAGATCGTGGAGAACGCGACCAACGTCGGGTTCGCCCGAGCCTGCAACCAGGCGGCAGCCGGACGTCGCCACGACGTCGTGCTGCTCAACTCCGACGCGGTGGCCGAGGCCGGGATGCTCGAGGCGCTGCGCCGACGGGCGGGCTCGCTCGCCGAGCCGACCATCCTCGGCGGATGCGCGCTCGATGCCGACGGCTCGATCGACGTGCGCTCGTGCGGGCGCGCACCGACTCCGTGGAGCGTCGCGTGCTTCGCCACGGGGCTGTCGAGCGCGCTGAAGCGCCGCCCCATCGCGGACCCGGAGTGCATCGCGACGTGGGACCGCTCGACGACGCGGCGGGTCGAGATCGTGACCGGAGCGATGATGTACGTCCCTCGCGTGGCGTGGGATCGACTCGGCGGCTTCGACGAGCGGTACTTCGTCTACGGCGAGGACGTCGACCTGTGCCTGCGGGCCCAGCGGCTCGCCATCCCCCGCGAGTTCGTCCCCGAGGCGCGGTTCACCCACGTCGGCCAGGCCTCGAGCGACCCCGCCACGATGAGGAGGTTGCTCCTGCAGGGTCGGATCACGGCGATCCTCGCGCACGAATCGCCCCGTCGCGCGGAGTTGATGCGCCGCCTCACCGTCGGCGGGTGCGCGCTGCGTGCGGCGATCTACGCGACCCTCGGCCGGGACTCGTCGTGGCGCGACACCTGGCGAGACCGCGCCCGTTGGCGGCACGGCTACCCCGCGCCCTGACGCCGCGCCTACTCCGCTGCTTCGGCGAGCGCCTCGCTCAACGCCGGGTGGACGAGGATGCTCTCGACGAGGTCGGTCACCGTCAGGTTCGCGGTCACCGCCACCGCGATCACCGAGATCAGCTCGGCTGCGTGGCGACCGACGATCGAACCGCCGAGGATCACCCCGGTCGCCGGGTCGGAGATGATCTTCACGAACCCGCGGGTGTCGTTGTTGATCATCGCCTTGGCGGTGGCCGAGAACGGGACCTTGGTGACGCGGATCTTGCGACCCGACGCGAACGCCTCGGCCTCGGCGAGGCCGACGTCGGCGATCTCGGGCTCGGTGAAGATCGCCGACGCCGCCTTGTCGTAGTCGAGGTGGCGGTGGCTGCGGGTGTGCAGGCCCATCACGTGCTCGGCCACCTTGCGGCCCTGGATCGACGCGACCGACGAGAGCGGCAGCTTGCCGCTGATGTCGCCGGCGGCGTAGATGTGCTCGACGTTGGTCACGCAGTGGTGGTTGATCCCGACGTAGCCCCACTGGTCGACCTCGACCCCCGCCGCGTCGAGGCCGATGTCGGCGGTGTTCGGGATCGACCCGATCGCGAGCACGGCGTGCGAGGTCGTCACCGAGCGACCGTCGTCGCAGCTCACCGTCACCCGGTCGCCGTCGGGGTCGGGGTCGCCCGCGTCGTCGACGCGCTCGATCGACTGCGCGCGCGCTCCCATCAGCAGCTTGACGCCGCGACGCATGAACTCCTCCTCGAGCACGGCGGCGACCTCGGGGTCCTTGCCCGGCAGCACCTGCTGGCGGCTGACCACCAGGGTCACGTCCGCGCCGAAGGAGGAGAACATGTGCACGAACTCGACACCGGTGACGCCGGAACCGACCACGGTGACGCTCTCGGGGAAGATCGAGGGCGGGTAGCAGTCGCGGGTCGTGAGGATCCGCTGGCCGTCGGGCCGGCACCACTCGGGGATCCGCGGTCGCGACCCCGTCGAGACGAGCGCGGAGTCGAACTCGAGCGTGTCGACCACGTCGCCTCCGCGCACGACCTCCAGGCTGTTCGGGCCCGTGAAGCGCCCGTCTCCCGAGATCAGCCGGACCCCCTGGCTCTCGAGCAGGGTCGTCGTGTTGCCGGCCATGTTGTCCTTGATCCGGTCGATGCGGCTGGTCAACGCCGACGTGTCGATCGCAGGCGATTCGGGGTCGAGCCCCATCCCCTCGGAGCGGCGCATGAAGCTCATCGCGCCGCCGGTCGCGATCATCGACTTCGACGGGATGCAGTCCCACAGGTGGGCGGCCCCGCCGATCACGTCACGCTCGACGACCGTCACCTCCGCCCCCATCCGGGCGGCGTAGGTCGCCGCCACGTTGCCCGCGGGTCCGCCGCCGATGATCACGAAACGTTCTGGCACGCCGCCAGGCTACGCGGCCGTCGCCCACCGGACTCCCGGGCCCGTCGGCCGAGGCGATCCTCGCTCCCGGGCGCGGATCCGGGCGCGATCGGCGGCTCGCCGTGCGACGAAGGTCTCGCACGGCTAGCTTCGCGCCGATGCGTCGCCGGATCGCCATGTTCGCCTCATCGCTGGTCGCCGTCGCGAGCGTCGGCGCGCTCGGGGTGGGGACGGCCGTGGCCGACGAGATCCCCGAGATCGAGACGATCGTCCCGATCCGCCTCCTCGACACCCGCTCCAACGGCGACACGATCGACGGCGCGCAGGAGGGGATCGGCCGACGGGGCGCCGGCAGCGTGACCGAGGTCCAGGTCACCGGGCGACCCGGCGTGCCCTCCGACGCGACGGCGGCGGTGCTCAACCTCACCGGCATCCAGGCCTCGACGCGCGGGTTCCTCACCGCCTACCCCTGCGGCGCGGACCGCCCGACCGCCTCGAACCTCAACTACGAGCGCGGGGCGAACGTCGCCAACGGCGCGATCATCGAGATCGGCACCGGCGGCCGGGTGTGCGTGTTCAACAGCGAGGCCGTCGACCTCGCCGTCGACCTCACCGGGTACGCCCCCGCCGAGGCCGACCTGGACACCCTCGTGCCGTTCCGCCTCCTCGACACGCGCTCGGGCGGCTCCCGACTCGCGGCGGGCACCGAGACCCCGGTCCAGGTCACCGGCCGCGCCGGCATCCCCGGCGACGCCGCCGCCGCGATCCTCAACATCACCGGCATCCAGGGGTCCTCGCTGGGGTTCCTGACCGCCTACCCGTGCGGCGCCGCACGGCCCGTCGCCTCGAACCTCAACTACGACCGCGGGATCAACATCGCGAACAGCGCGATCATCGAGATCGGATCCGGCGGTCGCGTCTGCATCTTCAACAGCGCGCCGGTGAACATCGCCGTCGACGTGACCGGCTACACCCCGAACGAGGCCGACCTCGACACGATCGTGCCCGCCCGCCTGCTCGACACGCGTGGTGCCGGCGCGACGATCGACGGCCTGCAGCAGGGCGACGGCCGCGTGCCGGCCGGCGAGACGACCGAGGTCCAGGTCCGCGGTCGGCCCGGCGTCCCGAGCGACGCGGTGGCGGCGATCCTGAACATCACCGGCATCCAGGGCTCATCGCGCGGCTTCCTGACCGCCTACCCGTGCGGGGCGGACCAGCCCCTCACCTCCAACCTCAACTACGAGGCACGGACGAACATCGCGAACGGCGCGATCATCCGCATCGGCGACGCCGGCAAGGTCTGCATCTTCAACAGCGCTCCGCTCGAGATGGCGGTCGACATCACCGGCTACACGGTCGCGGTCACCGATGGCGCGGGCGTGGGGACCACCACGACCCTCGCTCCGGAGACGGCACCGCTCGCGTTCCGCGAGTTCGCCAACGCCGGCGCCCGCATCTGGTGCACCCTCGGCGACCCCGACCCCCAGTGCGACCGGGCCGTCGGCGGCGGCGAGGTCGAGCGCGACGTCTACCCGACCCTGCGCTCGGCCACGAACATCGCGGCGGGCGCCTCGTTCGGCTGCGCCCGGCTCGGTGACGGCACCGTGCGCTGCTTCGGGAACAACGGGTCCGGCCAGCTCGGCGACGGGACGACCACCTCGTCGTCGACGCCGGTGCCGGTCGCCGGCATCTCGAACGCCCGCGACGTCGACGCCGGCCTCACCGAGTTCGCCTGCTCCGCCCTGCGGACCGGGCAGGTCAGGTGCTGGGGCGAGAACGGGTCCGGCCAGCTCGGCGACGGGACCACGACCGACTCCACGACCCCGGTGACCGTGCGTGGCATCGACGACGCGATCGCCGTGTCGGCCGGCGGGACGTTCGCCTGCGCCCTGCGCGGCGACCGCACCGTGACGTGCTGGGGGTCGGGCCTGCTCGGCGACGGTCGGACGTCGATCGCGCGGACCGGTGTCGACGTCCTCGGACTGTCGGACGTGACGATGCTGAGCGTCGGCGAACGTCACGCCTGCGTGGCGATCGCCGACAACTCGGTCGCCTGCTGGGGCCGCAACGGTCGCGGCCAGATCGGCAACGGCACCCGCGAGGACGCTCCGATCACCGACATCGCGACCGGTCTCGACGACTTCATCGCCGTGTCCGCCGGTGACGCCCACTCGTGCGGTCGTCGGGTCAACGACGAGGTCGCCTGCTGGGGCAACAACTCCTCCGGTCAGATCGACTTCGACCCGGGCCCCGACGTGCTCTCACCGCAGACGATCGACGACCTCGACGACACCGAGGCCATCGCCACGGGCCAGCTCTTCACGGTGGCCCTCAGCGGTCGCCCGGCCAACAGCGCCGGTACGCTCGTCGCCGCCGATGCGACGGCGGTGCGCGGATCCCTCGGCTGACCGTCGCCGGGTCCACGATCCGCTCCCCCACGTCGCGGCCACGATCGCGCCCCCAGGAGCCACCCCGACATGGACACACCAGCTCGCACGGCACGACGGCTCGCACGCGCCGTCCGATCGACCCTCGATCCGCGGATCTACCTGCACGCGTTCCGGCTCCTGCACTACTTCAACTACTCCCACGTGTCGCAGCGCCGTCACGTCTCGGTCGGCCAGGACGTCCTGCTCGCACCGAACGTGTCGTTCATGAACGGGGCGCGGATCACGATCGGCGATCGCGCCCACATCGGTGCCCGCTGCTACCTCTGGGCGGGTGACGAGAGCGCCACGATCACGATCGGAGCGGACACCCTGCTCGGCCCCGAGGTGTTCCTGATCGCGTCGAACTACGGCCTCGACCGTGACCGGCTCCTGCTCGACCAGCCCAAGGAGGAGGCGAGCATCAGCATCGGTGCCGACGCGTGGCTCGGCGCCCGGTGCACCATCACCGCAGGCGTGACGGTCGGCGACGGCGCCGTCGTCGCGGCGGGCGCCGTGGTGACGAGCGACGTGGAGCCGTACGCGATCGTCGGGGGCGTCCCGGCGAAGCGCATCGGGTCACGCCCGTGACGACGTCGGCTCCGCAGGCGAGCCGTTCGGCCGCGCTCGAAACGGTCTCGATCCTGATGGTCGCCTACCGGGCGACCGACGAGCTGCTCGCGTGCGTGCGCAGCATCCGGGAGCTCCCCGACCGGTCTCCGAGGGAGATCATCGTGATGAACAACGACCCCGGTGACGGCCTCGTCGAGCTGATGGCCGAGCGGGAACCCACGGTCCGCGTCGTGGAGTCACCCGGCAACGTCGGCTTCGCCCGCGCCGTCAACGCGGCGGCGCACGAGGCGACCGGGCACCACCTGCTGCTGCTCAACCCCGACATGGTGATCCGCCCGGGCGCCGTCGACGCCCTCGTCGACCACAGCTCCGCCCACCCGGGCGCCGGTCTCGTGGGTGGTCGCACGCTCAACCCGGACGGCAGCGTCGAGCCCCGCTCGTGCTGGGACGCGCCGAGCCTGTGGAGCGTCTTCTGCTTCGCGACGGGGCTGTCGACCGCCTTCTCGTCCCATCCGGTGCTCGACCCGGAGGCCATCGGGGGTTGGGACCGCGACACGGTCCGCGACGTCGGGGTCGTGACCGGGTGCATGCTGATGGCGACGCGCGACGTGTGGGACCGCCTCGGCGGGTTCGACGAGCGGTTCTGGATGTACGGCGAGGACCTCGACCTCTCGCTGCGCGCCCGTGACCTCGGGTTCCGCCCGCAGATCACCCCGGATGCGGAGGCGGTGCACTACGTCGGGGTGTCGTCGTCGTCGGACGACCGCCGGGTGATGGTGCTCAAGGGACGCATGACCGTCTACCTCACCCACTTCGGGCGCGTCCGCGGACGGGTGGCGCAGTCGCTGACCCTCGGCGGCGTCGCGGCGCGCGCCGGCGCGTCGCGGCTCCGGCGTGCGACGGAGCGCGGTGACGCCGGCTCCGGGAGGCGGTCGGACTGGGAGGCGGCGTGGGTCCGGCGACGCGAGTGGCGCTCGGGGTACGGACCCGGCGACGACTCGTGATCCTGGACACCGATCTGGCCGTCGTCATCCCCCACCACGACGACGTCGAACGCCTCGAGCGCTGCCTCCGCTCGCTCGAGGCGCCCCGTGCCCGGAACCGCGGCGTCGAGGTCGTCGTCATCGACAACGCCTCGACGGTCGACCTCGCCGAGGTCCGGGCGTCGTTCCCGTGGGTCCGCTTCGACTCCCATCCCGATCCGGGACCCGGCAACGCCCGCAACCGTGGGGTGGAGGTGACGAGCGCCGGCGTGGTCGCGTTCCTCGACTGCGACTGCGTGGCGTCACCCGACTGGCTCGACGAGATCCGGGCCCACGCGCACGATGCCGACGTCCTCGGGGGCGAGGTGGCCATGTTCGACGAGGGAGCCGGGCCGCGGACCGGCTCGCAGGCGTTCGAGACCGTGTTCGCGTTCGACCAGCGACGCTACGTCGAGCGTGAGGGCTTCACGGTCACCGCCAACATGGTCACCTCGCGACGGGTGTTCGACGCGGTCGGCGGGTTCGAACCGGGCCTCGGCACGGTGTCGGAGGACGCCGAGTGGTGCCGTCGGGCGACCGCGATCGGGTACTCGCTGCGCTACGTCCCGTCGATGGTCGTCGCCCACCCGACCCGCGGCGACTGGGGCGCCCTGCGGGCGAAGTTCTGGCGCATCACGACCCAGCTCTTCCACGCCGAGCCCGCCACCGCCGCCCGCCGGGTGCGGTGGGCGGCACGGGCGGTGCTGGTGCTCGGGAGCATCGGCGTCGACGGCTGGACGCTCCTCCGGTCGGACCGTCTCGACGATCGCGTCGAGCGGGCTCGCGGGGTGGTCGCGTTGGCACGGATCCGGGCGCTGCGCGCGTGGTGGATGGTCCGCCAGAGCGTCGACCCGACGTTCGGCATGTCGTCCGGCCGTCCCTGACGAGGCGCTCGGGTGCGCCGGCGGCCGGTGGGTCAGCTCAGATCGAAGGTCGGGATCAGCTCGTCGCGGCGCGACTCGAAGCACGCGGCGCGCTCGATGTCGCTCCAGGCGATGTCGTCGACCTCGCGGACCATCGCGAGCCCCATCTCGCCCAGCCGGTTCGCGATCTGACCCTGGTGACCGTCGACGTGCTCACCGTGCTCGGCGCGACGAGGGACGATCAGCGGATGGCGACCGGCGGTGATGGCCGTGAGGGAGATGCCCGCCCCGGCGTGGGCGATGACGACGTCGGCGTCCTCGATCGCCTTCTCCAGCTTGTCGCCGGGGACCGTGGGCATCGCGTCGATCCCGAGCTCGGAGGTGTCCGTCGACCCGGTCTGCCAGAGCACGCTCACATCGGGCGGGATCACCTCGACGAGGCGCTCGAGAAGCCGACGGAAGCCGTAGGTCTGCGAGGTGCCGAGGCTGACCACGATGCTGTTCACGGTCGTGTCGCAGGTCTGCGAGGCCGAGAAGCCGTCGAGCACCGAGCCCCGGTACTGCCAGTGCTCGTCGGCCATGTGCGGCCACTGGGTGTACATCTTGACCCGTGGCGCGTGGCGCAGCACCCGGCCCGACAGCGAGAAGCTGTCGGCACGCGTCACGCTCTCGATGTAGTGGGCCGGGGTGTCGTGGATCGCCGCGATCGGCAACGACGACAACGCCAGGCTCGCGCCGGTGCTGACGATCTTCGACGGGCGGTGGCGGGCGACGACCGAGCGCATGAACTGGGTGTTGCGAGCGACCGCCCGAAGGTCCCGTGTCGGCGCCGGGTGCGTCCACTCGACGCACGAGCCTTCCAGCAGCGTCTCGGTCTGCGGGGTCGGCACCGTCGCCCACACGACGTCGTCGAGGTCCAGACGCTTCGAGAGGGTGAGCATCTGCATGAAGTGCCCGCCGTCGTTCGCCACCAACAGGGTCGTGTCACTCATCTGGCCTCGCCATCTCGATCATCGCCCAGGATGCCCGCATCCCGCCGCCACGAAGCCTACGGCACGCACCGGGAGCGAGAGACTCCTGCACCGCGATCCTGCCGACGCCTGTCACACTCGAACGGGGGAGCATCTCCGAGCAGGACGACGCCCGTCGCAGCGCTCCCCGACCTACGCTGCGCCGTCGCGATGCGCAGCGCCGACGACATCTCGCCCCGTCGGGACACGAACCGCTGGCGACCGCTCGTCGCCATCCTCCCGCTCGTGGCGGTCGCCGCCATCACCCTCGGTCCGCTCCCGGTTCGCCTGCTCGACCTGGCGACGGACCTGACGGGGTGGATCGCATCTCGCGTCGGACTCGCTCCGCCCAGCCATCCCAGGAGGGGTCAGGTCGAGGCGGCGCTGAACCTGGTCGTCCCGGCCGCCGCGGCGATCCTGTTCCACCTGGGCTTCCCCCGCGTCCGTCCACGCTCGATCGCGCTGGGCGGTCTCGCGACCACCCTGGCGATCGAGACGCTCCAGCTGATCCTCCCCGGGCGTCATCCCGATCTGCGAGACCTCGTGCTGAACTCGTGCGGAGTCCTGCTCGGGGTCCTCCTGATCGCGATGGTGCGTCACCTCGCAGGTGCCACAGGACGCCGAGCAGACCGAGGTTGACGTACAGCACACCCGAGAGGATGTGGTAGAAGAACGCGTCGAAGGTGTAGGAGCTCACGAGGGTCGCAAGCACCGACGCGAGGAGGCCGAACGCCAGGATCCGGTGCTCGGGGGCGTCCTGGGCGATGCGAACGGCCGTCCACACCATCGCCACGATCCAGAGCGCGAACACGGCCAGGCCGACGACTCCGATCTCGATCGCCAGCTTCTGGATCTCGTTGTCGAGCAGCAGGTACTCGGTGGGCGTGAAGGTCCCGTACCCGCGTCCGAACCAACGGTTCTCCGAGACGAGCCGGAGGACCTCGGGGGTCCGTGCGAGCCGGGACTGCACGCTCGGATCGCTGTCGGCGTTCGCGAAGAGCGAGCGCAGCGTGCCGACGAGCCCCGGCACGAGGGAGCCGGCGACGATCACGAACACCACCGCCCCGATCGCCAGGTTCGCACGCTGGCGCCAGCCGAAACCCAGGAGCAGGACGGCGAACATGATGCCCAGCGCGAGCACGGCCGACCGGGAGATCGAGATCATCGCGCAGAACGCGAGGACGAGGACGGAGATCCGCAGCCACGTCGATCGATCGGTCGCGGCGCGAGCGACCGCGAGCGGGACGAGCGCGCCGGTCACGACGCCGAACTCGATCGGGTGGAGAGCGGTGCCGAACGGGCGGTTGAAGATGGACCGCTGCTGGACCTCCTCGATGCCGGGCGTGTTGGCGACGAGCCCCGGGATGCTCAGCGTCGCCGCCAGATCGACCCCGAAGAAGAACTGCACGAGCCCGAACCCGCACATGATCATCGAGAAGGCGATGGTGAGGTCGACGATGCGGTTGACGGTCGCCGCGGTGCGCACCCGGCACGCGACGAAGATCGTGAGACCGGCGAGTGAGAAGATCGTGATCATCGCTCGGTCCGAGGTCGAGATCGCCAACGTCGACAGGGCCCTGACGTGCGCGTTCGCGTAGCCGGCGACCGTCACCGCCAGGTAGGCGAACATCCCGTGGACGATCGGCGACGTCTGGAAGCGGTTCGACTCCCCGTGCAGCGCGGTGAGCACGACCAAGCCGAGCATCACCAGGCCGACCAGGGAGGCAGGCGACCCGGCTGCTCCGAAGCCCGGGACGACGAAGCGAGCGGGGACCGCGAAGAGGAGGAAGAGGAAGACGGTGACGATGGCCGGCACGTCGCCGCCTGCACGACTGGTCACGTGGGGGCTCCTCGACGACGACAGCGTGGTCGTCGTCGTCACTTGCGAAGGGCGCTCTCGAACTCGCGCTCGTCGGCGAACTCATACTCGACCGTGTCGTCGAACCCGTCGCCGTCGGCATCCCCCGACGACGCCTGGGCACGCGGCTGCCTCTTCGCACGACGACGCAGGATGAGGCCGTCGACGACGACGGCGAGCACGCAGGCCGCTGCGATCCCGAGCAGCGCGACGCCGGCGGCGGGTCGGACGATCGAACTCGACGAGCGGACCCCCTCCGCTGGCGGGTTGAGCGTCGTCAGGGTCGTCAGCTGCCCGGCCTCGAGGCCGGCTGCGAACTGGAGATCGGCGAGCTCGCGGTCGAGAGCTTCGACCACGGCTGCGTACGCCGGCTCGATCTCGGCAGCGACCGTCGAGGTCACAGCGACGGTCACGATCGGAGCCGTGTCACGAGGCTGCACCGTGACCGCGTAGGTCGAGTTGGGCGCTGCGTTCGCGACGGCCTCCTGGACGTTCGGTCGAAGCGCGAGATCGGTCACCAGGCGCATCGTCGAGAGGCTCGGGGGGTAGGGGTTCACACGGCCGCCGGCGCTCGGCAGCACGGCGATCGACACCGTCAGGGTGCTCACCTCGCCGAAGGCGACGACGTCGTCCGCGGTCAGGTCGCTGACCGGCCGCAGGGTGACGGCCGACGCCCCGGCACCGACGGCTCGGACGAGCAGATCGGTCGCTTCGGCGGTGATGGTCTGCCCGGTCTGCAGCACGTTCGCCGCGTCGGGGCCCTGGATCTGCAGCGTGACCACCGACGGGGTGAGGTTCTCGACGAGCAGGTAGCTGTCCACCAGGCCCCGCTCGGCGAGGCTCCGACGGTAGCTCTGCTGGTCGAGGGCGGTGCGCAGCAGCGGTCCGGCGACCGCCGTCTGCACGACGGAGTCCGCTGCCGCTCCGGCGGCGTTCGACTGCGCCTGGTCGATCACCAGCAGCTCCGAACCGACGGAGCTGTACCGGATCTCCGGTTCTCCGATGAAGGTCACGCCGAGGTAGGCAGTGAGCGCCAGGATCGGGAGGACCACGAACCACCGGCGGAACATGATCCGGAGGAGACCGAAGAAATCCATGTGCGTACGTGCCCTTCGTGAACCGTCGATGCTGATCGAGCCGGTGGTCGATGTGTCTGTCGTGGGTCCGTGGAGCATCACGATGCCGATCGCGACGACGCCTCCGTACTCCGCCGCACCGAAGGGTACCGGAGGGTCGGTGGCCCCGGCGGTCAGGCTGTAGCTTACCTCGCGTGGCCCCGCGCCTGACCAGCATCAACCAGTTCAAGGGGCTGCGCCGGCGCGTCGTGGACGCCCGGAAGTGGTGGCTCCGCTCCGTGTGGGGCATGGACATCGCCGACTCGGTGGAGCTGTCGATGTCGGCGAAGCTCGACCGGAACTTCCCGCGAGGCGTCCACATCGGCGCGCACTCCTACGTCGCGTTCGAAGCGCGGATCCTGTGCCACGACCGCACGCGCGGCCTGTACCTGCACACCCGCATCGGTGAGAACTGCTTCATCGGCGGCCGGAGCCTGATCCTGCCCGGCGTCGAGATCGGCGACGGCTGCGTGGTGGGCGCCGGTGCGATCGTGACCAAGTCGGTGCCCGCCGGTTCGATCGTCGCCGGCAACCCGGCGACGATCGTCCGCACCGACATCGAGGTCGGACCGTACGGTCGGTTCCCCGACGCCGATGCGAACACGCTGCGCCTGAAGGCCGAAGGCAAGTTCTGACGGCGCCATCGGCGGGCGCACCTCCGCTCCGATGGCGGTCGACGAGGCATCGCACCCGGGCGCTCACGCAGTCGTGCGAACCGCCCGTCGCAGGGCGGTGCCCGCCGACGTCACCGTCGGCCCGACCCCCGGGTCACGGAACCCCGTGGGCGTCGATCCGCCGCCGGATGTCGAGCCGGTGTCGCCCGCCACGTCGCACGGCGGCGGTGCGCACGCACCCCCGTCACCCGAGACGAGGGGTTCGGCCGGGAACAGACCCAGATCGGCGGTCTCGAAGCGACGCACGTTCGGCGTGACGACGGACAGCACCTCTTCCTTCGCTCCCATCCACTTCGCCATCGTGCTCGCGTACTGATCCACCGCTGTCGTCGGGATCAACCGGCCCCGTCCGACGTCTCCGTCACCGCCGTCTCGGACCTGCGGCAGTCGACCCACCACGCGGCCACCGAGGACCGAGCCACCCATGACCATGTGGTGCGAGCCCCACCCGTGGTCGGTCCCGTCTCCGTTCGACGTGAGGGTGCGGCCGAAGTCGGACGCGGTGAAGGAGGTGACCTGGTCGTTCGTCCCCAGCGCCAGCATCGCTGCGCGGAACGCGAGGAGCGAATCGCACAGGTCACGCATCAGCTCGGGCTGCGACGACGTCTGACGGGCGTGGACGTCGAAGCCGCCCGTGGACACGAAGAACACCTGTCGCCTGAGGCCGAGGCCGTTGCGGCCGGCGTCGATCAGCCGTGCGACCATGGCCAACTGGTCGCCGAGGCTGCTGTTCGGGAACGCCGCGCCGGAACCGGGGGGCATCACCGAGGCCAGACGGCCGGCCGAGGAGAGCGCCCGGCGGGTGGCGTCGCGGTAGGCGTCGGATAGCAGGCCCCCGCTCGAGGTGCCCATCACGTCGCGCAGGGCGTCCATCACCGGATCGGAGCCGATGGCCGGGGCCAGCTCCGTCACGCCTCGGGTGTCGACGTGGTACTGGTTCGCAGCGCTCCCGGTCATCATCGTCGTGTTGCCCGAGGTCGACATGCAGGTGAAGACCGAGTCCGCCCCGTTGCCGTCGAGCATGAGGTCGGCGAGGCGGCCCCCCCACCCGTGCGAGCTTCGCTCGTCCTGGGTCGTCTGCCACATGGTCTGCTGGTCGTTGTGCGAGAACAGCTGGGCAGGGCGGTTCGTGACCGATGCGAGGTACTGGGCCTTGGTGGTCGGCCCCTTCAGCGTCCCGAGGTTCGCGACGACCGCCAGGTCTCCGCTCGCGAACACCTCTGCCAGCCCTCGGAGCTCGGGTGCGAGCGAGAGCTGACGTCCTTCGCCGTCCGGATCGCCGAGCGGTGTGAGCTCGGACCGCGACGGGGTGAGGTCGGGGCGCAGGTTCCGACAGGTGCCGTAGCTCTCCGTGTCGTAGGGGACGTAGGTGGAGTTGTGATCGTTCCCTCCGGAGAGGAACACGCACACGAGAGCTCGGTAGTCCGAGCCTCCGGTCGTGCTCGATCGCGTGGTGAGCGCATCGGCCGCAGAGGCGTCCGCTGCGTCACCGGGCGGCGTCGGACCGACCGATGCGGACAGCTCCGCACCTGAGACTCCGGCCAGGTCGAGGGCGAACGGCGTGGCGAAGCCCGCCGTCGCGGCGATCATCCCGGTCCGGGTGAGGAACTGCCGACGGCTGTGCTTGCGAGGGACGTGGAAGTGGGGGGAGTTGTTCTCAGACATGGCTCAGTGCTCGATCAGGAAGTCGGTGGTCGCAGCGGTCAGGAGGACGGCGCTCAGGGCGCGCTCGCGCTGCTGGGTGGACGGGACGCGATTGGTGATCGCCGAGACCGCGGCGATGATCCTCTCCCGGGTCGGGGCGGCCAGGCCGCCGGGACACAGGCGGCGGACCACCTCGTCGACCAGAGCGGGCGGTGACGAGAGCCCCATCAGCCCGGTGAGGTCGAGGGAGATGCCGGTCGGTTGGCGGTTCAGGAAGCCGGAGAGCCAGTTGATCCACCCGATCGTCGACGCAGCGGTCACGATCTCCATCTCCGGCGCGACGAGGCGCCGGGAGTCGAGCTCGGTCGAGGGCGGGGTGTAGCTCGGGCTGTAGAAGTTGAACACCGACGACGAGTAGTACGGCTGCTGGCCGATCGCGGTCGCGGCGTTGTCCAGACGACCGATGCGCCAGACGGGATCGGTCGACGAGATCCCGAGCGCTCGTGCGATGACGGTGAAGCGCAGCGCCGGTTCGCGCAGCTTGCCGAACACCGCCGGATCCGGCGGCGAGACCGCCTCGATGTCGGTCAGGACGGCCATCACGACCGCCCCGAGGTTGCCGCGACGGCCCGTGCCGTCGTCGTGGAAGGTCTGCGCCACCCGTTGGACGTAGGACGGGCTCGGATTGCTCGTGACGAGTCGCTGGATGAGCTGGCGTCCGATGAAGGGGCCTACGTTGGGGTGCGCCGACAGGTGGTCGAGGGTGAGGCGCAGCGTCTCGTCGATCGACGTGCCGGCGGGGATCGTGAGGCCGAGGAAGCGCTTCTCGCCGGACTCGTGCCACCGGTCGACCGGCTCGCGCGGGGCGAGCCTGATCCCGTACCGCTCGGGCAGCGGCGCGGTCGGCAGGATCCAACCGGTGAACGCCCTCGCCAGCCCCATGACATCGTCGAGGTCGTACGTGGGGATCGGTTCGCCGCCGCTGAGCCGCCGGGTCCCGTCGGACTTCAGCTCCCACAGACCGATCGTGAAGAGCTGCATGATCTCTCGGGCGTAGTTCTCGTCCGGGCTCGATCCCTTCGAGGCACCCTCACGGGCGCTTCGCTGCAGGGACAGGTAGCGCGACATCGCCGGGCTCAGGGTGACCGCCTCGATCAGTTGGCGGAAATCACCGAAGGCGTGTGTCTCGAGGAGGTCGGCGAACGCCGCCACCTCGTTCGAGTTCACCGCCTGATCCGAGACCACGAAGATCTGGGAGAGGGCGTACCCGACCCGGCGGCGCAGCAGGTCCTTCCCGGTCAGCGCGTGACGCCAGACGGCGTACTGCAGCCGTTGGGCGTCGCTCGACATCATGATGTCCAGGTGCCGATCGCCTCGAGGAGCCGAGAACTGCTCGTCGAACCACTTGTCGGGGCCGACGGCCCGGAGGTGGCTCACGTCCCCCGGCCGTGCGCCGAAGGTGGCTCGTTGCAAGAAGCGGTGGGCACCTTGCTCGGTCGCGCAGAACTGCGCGATGTGGCTCTGTGTCGTTCCCATGGGAGGTTTCCTCGGTGCGATCGTCGGCCGCTGCACTCAAGAGTCTCTGAAGAGTTCGCGATCCACGAGCACGCGATCGTGTGCGTTGCTAGCTTCGATCTCTCGCGTGTCTCGGCGGGCCTGTCGTCGAGGGTACGTGACGCGCTCCGGAAGTGGTCGGCTCTCACCTCATGCGTTCACACACCGCTTCGGCGGCGTTCACAGACTCGTCATCGCCGGGCCGGGGCACGGCCCCCACCCGTCATGGAGCGATCCGAGGCCAGCGGCGGCCCGCTCCCAGCCGGGCGCGCGGTCGGATCGCCGGACGGTCGCGGGCAGGCGCCCGATGGGGCGGTACGGTCGCCGCATGGCCCCCGGTGACACGCGGCTCGTGACCGAGCGCCGCGAGGATCCGGTGGCGTCGGCGATCCCGTCGTTCTCCGTCGTGATCCCGGCCTTCAACCGGGAAGCGAGCATCGATGTAGCGATCCGCAGCGTCCTGCTCCAGACCGAACCGTCGCTCGAGGTGATCGTCGTCGACGACGGATCGACCGACGACACCGTGGCAGTCGTCGAATCGATCGTCGATGATCGCGTCCGCGTCATCCGCCTCGAGCGCAACCGAGGTGCGAACGCGGCACGCAACGTGGGCATCGAGGCGGCCCGAGCTCCGTGGATCGCGTTCCACGACAGCGATGACGAGTGGTTGCCGAGGAAGCTCGAGCTCCAGCTCCGGGCGCTGTCGGACAACCCGTCTGCGATCGGGGCGTGGTGCGCGATGGTCGTGGTGGACGAGACACCCGCCCGGAGCAGATCCAAGTTCCTCGCGTACGTACCGGACCTGCCGGTCGACGAGGTGCGCGGTTCGTTCTCGCGTCACGTGCTCGAGAGGAGCATGGTCAGCAACCAGACCCTGATCGTCGACGCTGCGACGATCCGCGCCATCGGCGGCTACGACGAGTCGATGCCGGCGCTGCAGGACTGGGAGCTCGTCCTCCGGCTGCACCAGCGCGGCGAGCTCGCCTTTGTCGACGAACCGCTCGTGATCCAACGCCTCAGCACCGACTCCATCACCCGCTCGGGTGCGAAGAGGGTGGCAGCGCGATCATCGATCGTGGACAAGCACATCGACCTGTTCTCCCGTCAGCCCGACGTCCTCGCGCTCAACCTCTACGCGATCGCCGGCGGGTGGCGCATCGTGGGCGATCGGGACCGGTCCACGACAGCGCTCGACCGTGCCATCGCCGTCCGACCGTGGTGGGTGCGCGCCCGCTTGATGCGCTTCGCCGTGGCGAGGCCGAGCGTCGATCGAGCCGTGAGCCGGTTCCGTGCGCTCTCGGACGGATCTCGCGAGCGCGAGGATCTAGATCAGGCGGCGGAGACGCTCGGCGACGCTGCGGACGACCGGCGCGGATCGAGCGCGGGCTGATGTCAGCGTCGACTGGAGCAGGACGTTCTCCGACCAGCAGATGACGGGTCGGCCCGTCAGCCGTTGGATCTCGTACGCCTGCGAGGGATCGCTCTCGACGAACAGGTCGAGGCCGCTCGCCGTGTAGTGACGTGCCTTGTGCGCGGCGTGCAGACCGAGTGCTCGGCGAGCCGCGCCGGTGCCGGGGAAGAGGATGAGGTCGTCGTACTCGACATCGTGCTCCTCGAGCCAGTCCCTCGTCACCCCCTCGAACCGCGTGCTGCGACTGGAGATCACCGCTCCCAGTCGATACGTCGGTGCGACGCGCATCGGCGCGGTCCGGTAGTACTCCTCCAACGTCGCGTCATCGGTCGACGCCCGGTCCGGAGGATCGGGGCAGAAGATCCCGTCCAGGTCGAACCCGATCGAGCGCGACTTCGGGTGGTGCAGCAGGTTCCACTCGAACACCCGTGGTTGATCGACGATCTCGCACCAGTGGTCGACGAGGTCCGCGGATCGCGAGGTGGCGTAGACCACCATCGTCGTGACGTCGGCCGTGGGGTCGCCGCACCGCACCGCCGCGACGGCGTCGCGCAGGGAACTGCCGGTGTTGCAGCTGTCGTCGACCACGAGGACACGGCGACCCGCTCCGCCGGATCTGTCCCGCCTCGGTCGACGGGTGGTGCCGTGGACGGCGCGCCCGGCTGCGAACATCGCCGGCGACGTGAACAACTCGACGTTGCGATAGAGGGACACGAGCGTGGCCGGCACCAAGCCGCTCCGCGGGATGGCGACCACGCAGTCGATGTGGCCGATCACGTCGAGACCACCGATCAGCGACCGGTTCATTGATTCGACGCTCCGGTACATCACGGCGCCAGAATGATACCGGTCATCCGGACGAGCGGGATCGGCCGACGGTCGACCGTTCCCGCGGCCCGGACGGCGAGCCATCCACCCTCGTTCGGTGTTGACTCTCACTGATGCTGGGCAGGTTCGACGCGCACGTGCGCTCCTTGCGATCGCCACGAGCCGTCTTGACCGGGGGGAACCTCGTCGCCCAGGGGATCAGCTTCTTCGGCGGCCTGATCCTGGCGAAGGTGCTGGGCGCGTCGGGGCGGGGAGACGTCGCCGCCATCGCCGTCTACAACGAGGCCAGCACCCGAGGGTTCGCGCTCGGGATCCCCGCCGCGGTGGGGCATCACGCGACTCGTGCCGACGAACGGGATCGCACGCACGCCGAAGCGCAGCTCCTGGGCGCGGCCGCTCGCCTCTCGTTGCTGATCGCACCCGTCGGAGCACTCGTCGCGTGGCTCGTCTTCACGTTCGCGCTCGGGGAGACGTCGCGGCCGATCCGATTGCTGATCGTCGCAGCGATCGTGGCCACCCCGGCGTTCAGCACCGTGCCGAACTCGGGGAGGATGATCCTCGTCGCACGGGGACAGCTGCGCGCCGTCGGTGTCATCACCGTGGTCCAAGCGTCGTCCCGTGCCGTCCTCTACGGGGCCTTCGCGCTGGCCGGAGGTCTCACGGCGACGAGCGCCGGCCTCATCCTCCTGGGGACCGAGTGGGCCGTCGCCGCCGTGACCCTGGTCGTGGTCGGGGTCCGGCCGCGCCGTGGCGGATCGGCTCGACCGCTGATGGGCTACGGGATGAAGACCGTGCCGGGGTCGCTCGCCACGCTGACCAACTCCCGCCTCGACCAGATCCTGATGGTCCCGCTCCTCTCCAGCGCCGACCTCGGCATCTACGCCGTGGCCGTCGGGATCGCGTTCGTCCCGATCAACCTCGGCAGCACCCTCGGCCTGTCGGTGTTCCGCGAGGCCGCCGCCGACGACGCGACCCGCCGGGTGACAAGCATGCGCATGATCCAGGCGACGCGGTGGATCGTCGCGGGCACGGTGGTGAGCTGCCTCGCCGCGTACCTCCTGATCGTCCCCGTCTACGGCGAGGAGTTCTCACGCTCCACGTGGCCGGCGGTGCTGCTGATCATCGGATCCGGCTTCGCGGGGTGCGCATCGGTGCTCGTCCAGATCGCCAACGCCTGCGGGCGCCCCAGCTACGGCTCGTGGGGGTCGGTCTCGGCGCTGGTCGTGACGCTCGTCGGGCTGCCGATCGCGCTCCCGGCGCTCGGGGTCGTCGGGGCCGCTCTGGTGTCCCTGGTGGCGTACAGCCTGACGGCCGTCATCCTGTTCGCCCTCGTGCGTCGCGACGGCCTCGTGTTCGTCGATCCGGCCTCCGTCGACGACGAGACGGGACCGCACCAGCCGACAGGGGTCGGCGCCGGTCCGGTCGGCGACCCCGGGGCACCGCGGACCGACCCGACCGGGGACGGGCGCAGCCGGGGGGACCTGTCGTGACGGCGTCGCGTCCGGGCGCGCTGCGCCGACTCGCCGAGCTCCGTCCGCTCGACGTCGCGCAGGTCGTCGTCGTCGCCGCCCAGCTCGCGCGCGCGGAGGCGCTGCTGCGGCTGCGACCGGTGGACCGGGTCGCGGCCGCCTACGGGATGCTGTTCGACGAGGAGGGGCCCGCCCAGACCGGACCGGTCGCGCTGAGCGACGCCGAGCGACGCTGGCTGCACAACGCCACCCGCATGATGCTTCGCTGGCCGCTCGACCGCTCCTGCCTGCGCCGCTCGCTCACCCTCGGGTGGATCCTCCGGCGCCGACGCCCGGAGCTGGTGATCGGCACCCGCCTCGACGACGGCGTCCTCGCGGCCCACGCCTGGGTGCGGCTGGGCACCATCGACCTCGACCCGTCGGCCACCGAGCACGTCCGCTTCGACTGACGCGGGCGGCCCCGTCGGCAGGCCCCGCCGGACCGGCGGCCCGTCGCGCCGACGTCAGCTCGACGCAGCGACCACCGCGTCGAAGTAGCGACGACGATCGCCGTCACCCGGGCGCTCGACGAACAGCTCGGTCGCGCTCATCGGCTCACCGTGCAGCAGGCGGCGACGGGCGAACGCGATCGCGCGGCGCCCGAACCGCTCGACCGTGACCCAGGTCGTCGGGCCGAGCGAACGGGTCGCGAGGCGCAGGATGGACTCGTCCAGCTCGGCGTCGGCGACCGGCCGACGCCGGTCGAGGAGCTCCAGCGCGAGGCGCAGGGCCCGGTTCGGGACCAGTCGCTCGATCACCCCGTCGGGCACGTCCAGCCCGAGGTGGCGCTGGGTGCGACCCACGATCGCGCCCACCTGGATGGCCGCTCCCCACGAGCGCGCAACGTCGACCACGTCGTCCCAGTCGGGCTGGTCCGCGAGCACGAGCTGCTCGACGTCCTTCAGCCACACGAGGCGGTGGCCGCCCGAGATGCAGGCGTGGACGCAGGAGTACACGAGGGTCTCGGCGGGGCCGAAGGTCGGCACCTCGACGCCGTCGAGATCCACGGTGCGTGCGGTGTCGAAGATCGCGGCGTGATCGGGCGTCGACATCGTCCGCATCGACTCGTTGACCAGCAGGTTCCAGTGGAGGTCGAGCGATGTCCCCATCGGCATGATCAGGTGGACCTCGCCGATCACCCGCTCGAGCATCAGCTCCCAGTTCTGGTCGAGGTGGAAGCCACCGGCATCGACCAGGAGATCGATCGCGCGCTCGAGGTCGCGCCCGCGCACGAGGACGTCGAGGTCGGTCGTCGGGCGCTCCCAGCGGTCGCAGCCGGCGATGGTGGTGAGCACCGGCCCCTTGAAGGCGAGCCAGTCGATGTCGGCGCCGGCGAACACCTCGGCCATCCACTCGACGTCCAGCAGCGCCGTCATCCGCGCGATCGCGTCGTCGACGGCGCGGGCGTGCAGCGCTCCCTCCCCGGCGACCCCGTGGTGGCGGAAGGTGTGCAGCAGCGGCCCGGGCACCCGGTGCACCAGCGCCTTCTCGATCAGCTGGGGCCCGAAGCGCTCGAGCAGGGCCGGTTCGACCGCACGGTGGCGCGCGCTCGAGACGGCGTCCGCCAGCACCCGCCCCACCTCGGTCGTCCGCATCCCGCCGTCAAGAGTAGTTCTCACGTCGGTCACGTTCGGCATCACCCAGCACCACCTTGACCGGTTCGATCAGATCGGGCAGGTCGCCGTGCCACGGCAACCGGGCCACGCCGACCTGCGCCGACGACGCCAGCGCGGAGACCGCCGTGAAGTGGTCGTCGAGCAGCGCGGGGTCGACGACCCCCGGCACGCGGATCTGGCCGAGCAGCGTCATCAGGGCGATCGCGGGATCGACCTCGAGCCACGAAGCGGCGTCGGCATCGGGATCCAGCCGGACGAACGCGATCCGATCGATCGCGATCGGATCGCGGCGACCGGGCGGTTCGAGCGAACCCGTCACCTCGGTGGCATCGATCGGCGGGAGCATCGTTGCGTCGACGGTCACGCGACCGTCGGAGCTCGCGCCGACGTCGAGGCCGGGGAACGACCGGCGGACCTCGCCCGGCGTGCGGCGCAGCCGGAGGATCCTCGGCCCCGGGTGGGCGACCCAGCCCGACTCCCCACGCTCGACGCGCACGGAGTCCTCCGCGACGAGCCGGGCGCCGCCGGCGACGGCCGCCGCCGCGGTGACCGACTTGCCGTGTCCGCTGGGGGCGACGAGCAGGGTGCCCGAGCCGTCGACCTCGACGACGGTTCCGTGCAGCACGGTCAGCGAGCGCGACATCGCCGCGATCGCCAACCCCACCCCTCCGACGAACCACCCGACGGTCCCCGCCGCGTCCGGTCGATGCGCGACGCGCAGCGTCGTCGGCCCGCCGGCGGTGGCATCGACGACCACGGTGATCCCCTCGGCGGCGACGTGCCAGCGACCCCCCGACGCCGTGATCGCCATCGTGCGCCCCGGCGTCTCGTCGCGCGCGATCACGCTCCCCTCGGGATCGGCCGCCGTGGCCGGCCCGTCGTGGATCGCGACGACCACGTCGGCGGCCGAGGCGGGTTCGCCCACGGACCGGCCGAGACCGGGGAGCTCGATCTGCGATGACACGTCGAGCCCGTGCACGCGGTGCACCCGCAGCGGGCGCTGCGCCCGCGCGCCGTCGGCCGGCGCACCGCCGCTCGACCGGGAGCTCACGACGATCGCCTCGCGCACGGGCGCTCGAGCGGTGTCGGATCGGTCGACATGGGCACGCCACGCTACCCACCCCACCGGTCGGGGCGCGGAGCTGCGAGACGTGGCGGGGGCGGAGCGCGGACCGCGAGCGGCGGGGTGGCCGGGCGGCCGCGGGTCGCCAGCGGTACCGTGTGGGCGGTGGCGGCGACGAGACGCAGGTCGGTGAGCGGCGCGGCCGCCGCGCTCCCCCGGCTGCTCGCACGTGCCCTCGCGCTGGTGTGGGCGAGCGGGCGTGCGTCCTGCCTCCGCCTCGGGGCGCTCACCGTCGTGCAAGCCCTCGCGACGGTCGTGCAGCTCGCCCTCGCCGGTCGGCTCGTCGGCCAGGTGCAGGCGATCGCCGAGGGATCGGCCGAGCTGTCCGACGCCCTCGTGGTGGTCGCCGCGTTCGGGGTGGCGTTCGCCGTCCAGGGTGCGGCGTCGGTGTGGCTCAACGAGGTGCGCGTCGTGCTCGGCGAGCTCACCACCCGCCACGCGCTCGCGCAGATCTCGGGGGTGGCGACCCGGGCCCCGCTGATCGAGTTCGACCGACCCTCCTTCCACGATCTGCTGACCCGTGCCCTGCGCAGCGGCACGTCACGCCCGATGCAGGTCACCTCGGCGCTCACCACGATCGCCTCCGCGCTGGTGCTCTGCGTCGCCCTCGTCGTGACGCTCGCGCTCATCCAGCCCCTCGTGCTGCTGGTGCTGCTCGCCGGCGGGGTCCCGGCGTGGCTCCTCACCCGCCAGGCCACGCGGCTCGGGTACCGGTTCCAGGTCGACGAGACCGAGCCCGATCGCCGACGCTCGTACCTGCTGTACCTGCTCACCTCGCGCGCAGCGGCGGCGGAGCTCCGCGCGTACCAGCTCGCCGACGAGGTCGACCGCCGCCACGACGCCAGCTGGGGCGGCCGCATCGAGCGGATCACCCGGGTCGCCCGCCGTCGTGCGGTGCTCGGCTCGGCCGGTCGGTCCGTCAACGCGCTCGCGATCGCGATCATCATCGGGGTGCTCGTGTGGACCGTGTCGAGCGGGCGCGCCGACCTGACCGCCGCGGCGACCGCGGCCGGCGCCGTCGCCCTGCTGGGCCAGCGCCTCACCGGGCTGCTGGCCGGGGTCGGGGTGCTCTACGAGTGCGCCCTGTTCCTCTCCGACGTCGACGAGTTCTCGTCGATGTTCCCCGAGCGCTCCCACCCTCCCGCCGTCGACGTCCAGCGCGGCGGCGACGGCGCCGACGACGGCGTGCTGCGCGCCAGCGACGTGTCGTTCACCTACCCGACCGGGAACCGTCCCGCGGTCGACGCGGTGTCGGTGGAGGTCCGCACGGGCGAGGTGATCGCGCTGGTCGGCGCGAACGGGTCGGGCAAGACCACGCTGTCGAAGGTCCTCGCCGGCCTGCTCACGCCCGACGGGGGGACGCTCACGTGGAACGACCGGGGCGTCGACGCCGACGACGTCTCGTGGCACGACCGCGTCGCCGTCGTCTTCCAGGACTTCAGCCAGTACATGCTCCCGCTGCGCGAGAACATCCGCTTCGGGCGCGTCGCGCGCGACGCCTCCGACGACGAGGTCCGCTCGTCGCTCGGGTTGGTCGGCCTGGACGACCTCCCGGACTCGCTCGACGACGGCCTCTCGACGGGGCTCGGCCCGGAGTACCAGGGCGCGACCGACCTGTCCGGCGGGCAGTGGCAGCGGCTCGCGATCGCGCGCGCGTTCTTCCGCGACGCCCCGATCGTCATCCTCGACGAGCCCAGCGCGGCCCTCGATCCCGACGCCGAGGCCCAGCTGCTCGACGGCATCGAGCAGCTCACCGTCGGGCGGGCGACGATCATCGTCAGCCACCGCCTCAGCACCGTGACGCGCTCGGACCGGATCTACGTGATGAGCCACGGGCGCGTCATCGAGGCCGGCCCGCATCGCGAGCTGATGAGCCGCGGCGGCGAGTACGCGCGGATGTTCCGCCTGCAGGCCGACCGCTTCGCCGGCACCGACGACGACCGCCCGTCGACGCACGCAGCCGAGGGTGCGCGTGGCGACCTGCCCGCACCGCTCGTGCCGACGCCCGGGTCGGACCCGCGGGTGGCGACGCCGGACCCGCGCCCGGACCCGAGCGGATGGGGCGCCCCCGACGGGGTGTCCCGCGCCGCTCAGAGCGGGCCGACGGCGCGATCGAGCTCGGCGGCGGAGTGGACCCCGAACCGCAGGAACAGCCGGTGACGGCCGTTCTCGACGGTCTTGCGACTGACCCCGAGCCGACGTGCGGTCTGCTTGACCGACTCCCCCGCGCGGATGCCCTGGACCACGTCGAGGTCGCGCGGGCTCAGCTCGCTGGTCGTCGCTCCCTCGTTCCACGCCTCGTCCACCAGGCGGTGCAGCGTCGGCGGGGGAAGGGTCGGCCGACCGGCGGCGGCGTCGTCGATCGCACGGCACAGGTGGTCGAGCGTGGTCGTCGCCACCGGCAGGTGAGCGACCATCCCGGCCTCGATCGCCTCGACGACGGTCAACTCGCCCACGAGCTCACCGACGACGACGAAGCGCGCTCGACCCCACGGCGGCGAAGTCGCGCACCGTCGGGGCGACCATCACCCGGACCCGGTCGTCGGCGCGCACCGACGGCACCTCGTTGACGTCGGCGCGCTCGGCTCTGAGGCAGGTGTGCACGACGTCTCGGGTGAGCCCCGGCGCGCCCACGACCGAGACGCCGCGCGAACCGCCGACCACCTCCGCGGCGGGCTCGCGCTCGCGCAACCGACGTCGCAGGGTGGTCACCGTGCGCTCGCTGACGCCCAGCTCCTCGGCCAGCTCCCGCGTGGTGGCGCCGCGGGCGACGCCGCGCGAGACCACCGCCTCGCGATCGGTCATCGGGGCGTCGCCGATCACGGGTCGACGCCAGGCGGGGCGCCGTCCGAGCGCGGCCATGACGTCGTCGAGCGAGTCGCGGCGCACCCCCGAGGCGTCGTGCACCACGAGACCGCCGCGCTCGACGCCGACCACGAGCTCGGCGAGGGCCGGTGTCGCCTGGCCACGGTCGCCGAGCCGGATCGCGACCGCCCGCTCGACGAGGTCGGTCACCGCCGCGCTCCCGGGCGCTCCGACGGAGTTGCGGGATCACCCTGGGGTGATCGGTAGGTGATCGGCATTGCATCGGACCATATCCGCTGCCATCATGGAGCCCATGACAAAGGCATATGCGAAGGCGGAAATCAAGGACCTCGGAGCGATCCGAGACATCACGCAGGGCAACCTGAACGGCAACTCCGACGACGGCGTGAAGATCACGATCAACGTCGAGGGACTGGGCGTCGTCACGGCGTTCGGCACCGTTTCGGGCATCCCCGTCCCCTGATCCTCACCCGAGCGGCCCTCTCGGCCGCACGGACGATCTGACGAACGGCTGCCTCGCCTCCGGGCGAGGCAGCCGTCGCGCGTCCGAGCGGACCCCGCCCGATGCCCGGATCGACGGCACCGCCTGCATGATGGAGGCCATGTCGAGCACCGATGCTCCCACCCCGGAGGAGATCGCCTTCGGTCACGGCGTCGGGATCGACGACGACGTCCGGCGCCTCGTGCTGCGTCGCCAGCGGGCGGCCGTCGCACGCGAACCCTCCGCCGTGCTCCTGGGAGCGATCCGCGACCGGGTGCGCGAACGGTGCTTCGTCGAGTTCTCCGGGGGCGTCGATTCCAGCCTCGTGCTGTCGGCCGCGGCTCGGGTCGCAGCCGAGCGCGGCGCCCCCGCCCCGGTCCCGGTCACCTTGCGCTTCGCCGCGCGATCCACGCGCGAGGACGAGTTCCAGGAGCGCATGATCGACTGGCTCGGGCTCACCGACTGGCGCATCATCGACGTCGACGACGAGCTGGACCTCGTCGGTGAGACCTCCCGGCGCTCGCTGCTCGAGCACGGCCTGAACCACTCGCCGCGCACGGCCGGCCGGCCCTGGTGGCTCGCCCGCCTCGACGTCCGCGACGGCGACGTCCTGATCAACGGCGACGGCGGCGACGAGGTGCTCGCGACGGCACCCCTCGTCGTGCTGCACGCCCTGCGCTACGCAGCCCGCAGCGGCCGGTTCCGTCGCCAGGCGCTCCAGCTCGCCGACGAGCGACTCCGGCGACGCATCCGGCCGGCGGCGGCGATCGCCCACCCCGCCTGGCTCGACGAGCGCGGGCGCGCCGCGCACCGCGCCGCCCTCGACGCGGATCGGCGGCGGGCGCTCACCATGAAGCAGTTCCTGCGCGACTACCGCTCGAGCCGGGCCCTCGTCATCGGCGAGCGGCGCCTCGCCGAGCAGGCCCGGCGCTTCGGGCTCGACTACTTCGCTCCCCTGCTCGACATCAACGTCATCTGCGACCTGGCGGCCTCGATCCCCGACCACCACTTCATCAACCGCAGCCTCGTGGTGCGGCGTCACTTCGCCGACCTCCTCCCCCCGGAGATCCTCCACCGGACGAGCAAGGTGTACTTCTCCGAAGCGATCTACAGCACCGCCACCCACGAGTTCGCGCGGCGCTGGGACGGGGTCACCGGGATCCCCACGCCCTACGTCGACGCGGAGGTGCTCCGACGGACCTGGCTCGACGCGAGCGATGCCCGCAGCGGGCTGATGCTGCAGGCCGCCTGGCTCGCGACGCGGAGAGCCGCGACCGGCGCCGAGCGGGGGACGGCCGCCGACCCGGGCGACGACGACCGATGAGCCGCTACCGCTTCGCCGGCGACGTCGTCGACTCCGACGTCACGCTCGGGCTCACCCCGGGCGACGGACCCGCCGACGTCACCGTCACCACCACGCTCACGACGCGCCTCGTCGGCCCCGAGGTCGCCGACGTCCTCCACCACGGTCGCCTCGACGGAGCGCCGTGGTCGCTCGCGACCCGTGGGGACGGGCCGGGCTGGTGCATGGTCTTCGGCCACGGGTGCGTCGCCACGATGAGCGCCGACCGGAGCCGGATCGAGCTCCGCGTCCACCCCGACGGGCCCGACGAGTGGATCGCCGAGGTGATCACCGGCTGGGCCCTCGTCTACCGGCTCGCCGTCGCCGGGCGCGCCACCTTCCACGCGAGCACGGTCACCCTCGACGGCGCCGACGCGGTGGCGATCGCCGGACCGGGGCACTCGGGCAAGTCGACGATGGCGGCCGCCGTCGTCGCGCTCGGCGGCTCGCTCCTCGGAGACGACGTGCTGGCCGCCGAGGTCGACGCCGAGGTCGACGTCGGAGTCGGCGGGAGCCGCGTCGGCGGGAGCCGCGTCGGCGGTCGCGGCGGCGTCGTCGTCCACTCGACGTCCTCGGTGCTCAAGCTGCGCGGGCTCGCGCAGGAGCTGCGGCGACGATCGACCTCGGCGCCCACGACGACCTTCGACGGACGTCTGGCCGTGCGAGCCGACCCCGCCCCCGACCGGGCTCGCCTCGTGGCGCTCCACTTCCTGGACCCGGCGGCCCCCGCCGGACGACGACCGATCGACCCCGACGAGGCGGCCGTCCTGCTCGTCGCGAACTCCAAGGTCGGCACGTGGTCGTGGGACGAGGCGAGCGCGAACGAGTTCGACGCCGCCTGCGACCTGGCCGATCGGGTGCCCGCCTACGTCGTCGGGCGCGGCGACGGCGCGACGACGGTCGCGCAGCTCGAGCGGATCGCCGCGGACCTGTTCGACGTGTGAACCGGGATCGCGCCGCGATCGGGTCGATGCCGACCCGGACGGCTCAGCGCGTCTCGAGGACGCCGCGCTCGTCGAGGTTGCTGCAGAGCTCGACGAGGTCGGTCTCGATCTCGGACGCATCGGTGTCGAAGACCTCGGCGAGCGAGGTCGCCGCGTCGCGCAGGACGACGCCCTCGACGAAGGCGGGCCACACCTGGGCGATCGATCCCTCGATCGAGAAGTAGACCGAGTTCTTCAGGTCCATGATCACGATCGAGTCGCCGACGTCGCGCGACCGGGCCGACGCCCGGTCGAACTTGACGAAGGTGTCCCTCGTGATGCTCATCGATGGGAATCTAACCGGAGGTCCGCCGACCGGCCGCCCACGACCACGTGACTTGACCGAAGGCAGAGGTTCGTGACACCCACGGTGTCAAGACCGCTACTCTGCGATCAAACCGGCGTCGGCGAAGATCGTCGGGCGCTGGGTCGACTCGACCGGCAGCTCCGCGTCGGGGTCGACGAGGGCGCCCTCGACGAGGTTCGGGCAGTACCGCGACGGGTACGGGAGCTGATCGCGGCGCTCGCCGACCCACTCGAAGTGCATCCCGTCGGGGGTGAGGAAGTTGCCGCCCCAGGCGAAGCCGTGCTTGCGGAAGATCCGGACCGCGGTGCACCCGCCGGGATCGGTCGCGAAGTCCGGAGGCGCGCAACCCTGGCAGGAACCCCGGGTGTTCGTGTCGAGCGCCATCCCCCACGAGTGCCGCGACAGGAACCCGACCGTCCGACTCCGCGACAGGGTGTTGAACCGGGGGTTGTGGCAACCGCCGGCGAGGTTCGCGTCACCCACGTCGAACACCCCGCCGACACCGGCCGCGGCCGCTTCGGCCAGCGCGGCCTGGATCGCTGGCTGGACGACGTCGTGGCATCGGGCGCGGATCGCGATGAACGGGTTCAGCAGCACCCGCCCGCCCGGCAGGTTCTCGACCTGCCAGCGGTACTCCTGGGTCACCGACCCGTTCGAGTTCACCCGGAAGCCGAACTCGCCGAGGAGGGCCTTCGTCGCCCCCATCCCCAGGGTGTCGTCGGGATCCGCGGGATCCCAGCTGCGACGGATCCGGATCCGCGTCGACACCAGCGAGCTGTCCGCCAGCGCACGGTCGATCGCGCTGCGCGAACCGAACCCCCAGATCACCACGCTGCTCGCGCGCGACAGCCCGAGGCGGGCAGCGGCCGCGGGCGCCAGCAGCAGCTCGGTCCGGCCGGTGACGGCGTCGTCGACGACCGATCCGATGGTGAACTCGACGTCCGCACCGCTGAACGACCGCAACGTGACGACGTCGCCCGCCCGAGCGCCGCGCAGCGCCGCGGTCCCGCTGCCCATCACGATCTCGGTCGCGCTCATCGCCGAGGCCACCGGCGGCCCCATCAGCGCGGCGACCGTCTCGCGGTCGAGGACCGTGGTCCCCATCGGGTACGACATCGTCGAGGGCGCCTCCTGCACGACGGCGCCGCCACGGGTGACCCGGCGCAGCGAGAGCGACGCCGAATCGCGCACGACGGCGCGCGCCCCGGCCTGGCGGGCCGCCGCGAAGGCCCGGTCGCGCGTGGAGGCGTCGAGCGCCCCGCTGTCGTAGACCGTCACGACGTCGACGATCTCCGGAGCGAGCCGCACCGCCCGCGCCGTCACGCGCGCCCCCGGGCCGTCGAGGTCGAAGCCGGTGGTGGGCGCGGGCGCCGCGCCGTCGCCCGGAACGGTGGTCGGCGGCGTCTGCGCGTCGACGACGTCCGCTCCCCCGACGAGCGTCGCACCTGCGCAGACGGCGGCCGCGACGACCGTCGAGAGCGCTGCACGACGAGGGCGGACCGAGGCGCTGTGGCCGGGACGACGGCGAGGACGAGGGGTGCGGCGGAACACGCGCTCATGATACGAACGCCCCCGGCGCGATCGACGTCACCGCAGGTCGCCCGCACGGAGGCGCCGGGTCGCGGACGTGGTGCCGCCCGGCCGCGTGACCTCGCTACCGTCTGGCAGTCGTGAGCTCGCAACCTCCCTCCTCGACCGGCGACGAGACCGCGCCCGAGCACCCGCCCGTGGACGGGGCTCCGTCCTCGACGACGAGCGGCTCCTCGAGCGGCGGTGACGGCACGACCGCGGGGAGCGGACGCGAGGCGGAGACCGCCCGGCGTCTGCAGCGCCTCGACGCGATGCGCGCCGAGGGCGTCGAGCCCTACCCGTACCGATTCGACCGGACCCACTCCCTGGTCGACGTCCGAGCGGGGTGGGGCCACCTCTCCCCCGGCGACGAGACCGAGGACGAGGTGTCGGTCGCCGGCCGCGTGATGCTCAAGCGCGACACCGGCAAGCTGGTCTTCGCGACCGTCCGCGACCGCACCGGCGACCTCCAGCTGTTCGTCTCCAAGGCGGTCATCGGCGACGACGCGTTCGCCGACGTGAAGGGGCTCGACCTCGGCGACTGGGTGGGCGCGCACGGCACCGTGATGGTGACCCGCACCGGTGAGCTCTCCGTCCGGCCGGACCGCGTCGAGCTGCTGTCCAAGGCGCTGCGCCCGCTCCCCGACAAGTGGCACGGCCTCTCCGACGTCGACACCCGCTTCCGGCAGCGCTACGCGGACCTGATCGTCAACGAAGCGGCGCGCCGCAACTTCGAGATCCGCCACGAGACGATCTCGAGCTTTCGCCGCACCCTCGCCGCCCACGGGTTCGTCGAGGTCGAGACCCCGGTGCTGCACCCCGAGGTGGGTGGCGCCCACGCCCGCCCGTTCACGACGCACCACAACGCGCTCGACATGGACCTCTCGCTGCGGATCGCGGTCGAGCTGTACCTCAAGCGGCTCATCGTCGGCGGGATGGAGCGCGTGTACGAGATCGCGCGCACCTTCCGCAACGAGGGGATCGACACCCGGCACAACCCCGAGTTCACGATGATGGAGCTGTACCAAGCGTTCGCCGACTGGACCGACGTGATGGACATCACCGAGGAGCTGGTGACGACGGCGGCGCGCGACGCGCTCGGCACGACCGTGGTGACGGTGGGCGGAACCGAGGTGGACCTCGCCGAGGACTGGCCCCGGGTCCGGATGATCGACGCCGCCTCCGAGGCGACCGGGGTCGAGCTGCACCCGTCGATGCCGATCGAGCGAGCCCGCGAGGTCGCGGCCGATCACGGGGTCCGCGTCGAGCCGTTCTGGGGCCCGGGCAAGATCGTCGAGGAGCTGTTCGAGGCGACCGCCGAGGCCTCGATCGTGCGACCGACCTTCGTCACCGGGCACCCGGTGGAGATCTCCCCGCTCGCCCGCGTCGATCGGGACGACCCGCACCTGACCGAGCGCTTCGAGCTGTTCGTCGGCGGGCGCGAGCTCGCGAACGGCTACTCGGAGCTGAACGACCCGGTCGAGCAGCGTGCGCGCTTCGAGGAGGAGCAGGCCGCGAAGGAGGCGGGCGACCTCGAGGCCGGCACCGTCGACGAGGACTACCTGCGCGCCCTCGAGTACGGCATGCCCCCCACCGGGGGCCTGGGCATCGGGATCGACCGGCTGGTGATGCTGCTCGCCGGCGTCGAGAACATCCGCGAGGTCATCCTGTTCCCCACCCTCCGCCCCGAAGCCTGACCTGCGTCGCGCCACGGGCGCGCGTCGCGCTCGGGGTCCGACCCGGAGCGCGACCGAGCACCGAGGGTCCGACCGTCGACGGCTCCGGCCGTCATCGGACCCGAGGCGGCGGGGGTCGGGTGGGCCGTCTAGCTTCGCTGGGATGGCACGAACGGCATGGGGCGCTGGGCTCGCGACGGTGGACTCGACGGGGGCGACCCTCGACACCTGGTACCGGTGGATCGGGTGGGGGGAGTTCGGCGACGACGACATGGCCGGCCCCGGTGGTGCGCTGAGCGAGATCGAGGAGAACCTCGGCCTGCGCGACACCGACGACACCGAGCGCCGGGTGACCGTGCGCCCCGTCCGCATCACCATCGACGTCGACGAACCACCCGCGTCGCCCGAGGACGCGTACCTGCGCCTCCACCTCCTCTCGCACCGCCTCGCCGCACCTCGCTCGATCTCGATGGACGGGACCTTCGCCGTGCTGAACAACGTGGCGTGGACCGACCGGGGTCCCGTCGCGATCGCCGACGTCGACGCCGTGCGCTTCGCGGTCCGCCAGGCGGGCGGGGTGCTGGCCGTGCGCGGGATCGACAAGTTCCCGCGGATGACCGACTACGTGATCCCCGCCGGGGTGCGCATCGCGGACACCGACCGGGTGCGCCTCGGTGCCCACCTCGCCGCCGGCACCACCGTCATGCACGAGGGCTTCTGCAACTTCAACGCCGGAACCCTCGGGACGTCCATGGTCGAGGGGCGCATCTCCAACGGGGTCGTCGTCGGGGACGGATCAGACATCGGGGGCGGCGCCTCGATCATGGGGACGCTCTCGGGAGGCGGTACCGAGGTGGTCTCGATCGGCGAGCGCTGCCTGCTGGGAGCGAACGCCGGCATCGGGATCAGCCTCGGCGACGACTGCGCGGTCGAGGCTGGGCTGTACGTCACCGCCTCGACACCGGTGTTCACCCCCGACGGCGTCAAGAAGGGCAAGGAGATCTCGGGGATGGGCGGACTGCTGTTCATCCGCGACGGCCAGACCGGCCAGGTCATCGCCCGGCCGCGCACCCGCACCTGGGGGGAGCTGAACTCCGAGCTGCACAGCAAGCAGTAGCCGCGGCGACGGAGCGTCGCCCGGCTCGCTCCCGGTCGCTCGCGGCGACGATCGCACGTCAGCCGCGCGCGACGTCGACGGCGACGTCCATCGTCTGCGCCCCCGACGGCCCGAGCACCACCCCGCGCACGGGCGCGACGTCCGCGTAGTCGCGACCCCACGCCACCGTCACGTGGCGCGTCGGCGGGGTCTGGTCGTTCGTCGGATCGAGGTCGAGCCAGCCCGCCCCGGTCCACGCCGACGCCCACGCGTGCGACGCGTCGGCGCCGATCGACTTGACCTCCCCGGGAGGCGCCTCGGTCTCGATGTACCCGCTCACGTACGACGCCGGGATGCCGACCGAGCGGAGCACCGCGGTGGCCAGGTGGGCGAAGTCCTGGCACACCCCGCGCTGCTGCTCGAGCACCGTGTCGAGCGGTGTCGTCCAGTCCGTGGCCGTCGGGTCGAACGACCATGTCGCGAAGATCTCACCCGCCAGGGCGCGCACCGCCTCGACGATCGGGCGACCGGGCACGAACACGCGGTCGGCGAGCATCGCGAGCAGATCCCCGCGCCGCAGCGGGGTCGATCCCTCGGTGCGCGCGAGGTAGGGGCCGACCCGGATCGCGTCCGGTCCGCGCAGCGCGCGCACCCGCTCGGCGACGTCCCCCCACGCCTCGTCGGTCGACGGGGGCTCGGGCACGTCGACGTCGACGGTGCTGCGCGCGACGAGCTCGAACGCGTCGTGGCGGTGGTGCACCCCCAGCGAGAGGATGCGGTTGCCGAAGACGTCGGTCGACTCGCTCGTGTCGTCGGGGGTCGGGGTGGCGGTGACCTCGGCGTCGATCACCTGCTGGAACGGCCGCTGGCGGGGCAGCAGGCAGGCGACGGAGTATGCGTCGGTCACCGGCCGCTCGTAGCCGTACGAGGTGCGGTGGGTGACGTGGTACCGCCGGCTCACGCGACCGCTCCCGGATCGACGATGCGCGAACGCACCACACGGGGGTGCGGCGGGGCGACGAGGCGGGTGGAGGTGAGCTCGGCCGCGAGGCCGTGGAGGCCGTCGGCGGCCGCGTCGATGTCGCCGGCCGCGGTGTCGGGGCCCATCGCGTCGACCGCACGGGCGACCGCTTCCAGCCGCTCCGAGCCCGCGTCCCACCCGATCGCCGCCGCGTTGCGGATCAGCCCGGCCACCGATGCGGCCGCCGAGCGCGGGTTGCGCTCGTCGTGGAGCAGGAGCTGGAGCACCGCCCCGACCTCGACGTCGCTGCGGTGGCGGCGGCGGTAGGCGACCAGGCTGTCGTTCGCGGACAGCACCCCCTCCAGGCCGCGCCGGCGCTCGAGCTCGACGAGGCGCGGGTCGCGCTCGATCCGGATGGCCATCGCCGCTCCGGTCATCGCGACCACCGTGCGCTCGTAGCGCTTGGCGAAGTCGCCGAAGTACCACGCCGGCCCGCGCACCACGCTCTCGCTCCACAGGCCGCCGAACGCCGAGAGCTGGAACAGCAGCGTGTCGAGCGCGTCGACGTCGTCGGGGTGCTCGGCGAGGTGGCCCCGTGTGGTGACCATCTCGCCGAGCACCCGCCCCGTCGTGGCGGAGAGGAACTCGCGCACGCTCGCCGACTCGGCGAGCATCGCCCCGATGTGGAACTCGAGCGACGACGACGCCGCCGCGACCGCGGCGCGACGTGCCTCCGCCAGGTTCATCGAGGCACCGCCCGCGACGACGGCGTCGAGCGGGTCGGTGGTGCCGGTGAGCGCTGCGAGCAGCCGCATCGACGGGGTCGGTCGACCGGACCAGTGCGCGAGCGGCGGGGCCGCGGCGATCGCGCGCATCGCCCGGGCGACGGCCTCGGCGCGCTCGGCGGCCCGACCGAGCCAGTACAGCGAGTCGGCGGCGCGGGTCGGGACGGAGGTGATGAAGTCGACCTGGGGCGCGGAGCGCACCGGTTGGTCGAACGGCACCGTCGGCTCGTCGCCGAGGACCCACACGTCCTTCGCGCGGCACGGGGTCGGCAGCGTCGGGTCGTCGAAGGGCTCGATCACGCGCCCGTTCGCTCCCGGGACGACCGAGATGCCGTCGTCGGTGGCCACGGCGTGGAAGCGCAGCACGATCGGCTGGGGTCGCAGGAAGCCGTCGACGAAGCAGTCGACGCGCTCGGCCGGCGCGCCGAGGACGTCGTCGATGCGCGTCGAGCCGGCCGAGGTCCGGGGCGACGCGAGGGTGAGCCACGGAGCCTCGCCGGTGATCGACTCGCCGGCGCGATCCCACAGGCCGAGCAGCGTCGCGTCCTCGAGCACCCCGCTGCCGTGGGCGTTGGCGATCGAGAGCGATCCCGCCTCCTCGGCCATCAGCACCGCGGGGATGCCGGCCGCGCCGAAGGTGTTCGTCTCCATCGGATCGAGCTGCCGGTCGCCGATGCGACGGTGCAGGACGTCGATGCGCTCGAGGCCGCCGAGGGTCTGCAACCACAGCTCGTCGTCGCGCACCACCAGGTCGGGACCCTCGACGATGTTGAACCCGAGCTGGGTCGCGAGGTAGGAGTGCTCGACGTAGGCGGGGTGGTCGATGCCGCTGGTGAGCATCACCACCCGCGGCCCCTCGACGGCGGTGGTGTCGACCAGCGCACGCCGCACGAGTGAGAGCGCCGGATCGATCGGCCGCGGCAGGTCGGCGCCGAGGTCGACGACCTGCGAGAGCACGTTGCGGTCGAGCAGGGTGTAGCCGAGCCCGACCGGGGCGTCGGTGTGGTCCGCGATCGCGAACCACACCCCCTCCGCCGTGCGCACGACGTCGACGGCGTAGGTCGACAACCAGCGTCGGTGCGGACGGTGGCCGTCACGCTCGACCGCGGCGAGGCGGTAGGCGCTGGTCCCCCACAGGCGAGCCGGGTCGATCACCCCGTCGGAGACGAGCGAGCGGGCGCCGTAGAGGTCGTCGAGCAGCGCCTCGAACATCGCCATCCGCCGCGTCACGGCCTCCTCGATCCAGCGGAACTCCGCCGCGCTCAGGACGTACGGCACCGGATCCAGCCGCCACGGTCGGCTGGCGAGCGACACCGAGCGACCGTCGGCGCGCACCGGGAGGTCGTGGACGATGTGACCGGCTCCCTCCGCCATCAGCAGCCGATCGAGTGCCGCCTGTCGACGACCGAGCTCGAGCGGGTCCGGGGTCCCGGCGGCGTCGACCGTCGAGCTCACCGTCGATCCGCCACCCACGCTCACCCCGGGTCGATGCTGAGGAAGCGCTCGGTGATCGCGCCGTTGACCTGGCCGAGCAGGGACTGGACCAACTCCATCGCCGAGTCGAGGTCGGCGCCGTCGTCGGTGGTCGCCATCGTCGACATCAGCGCCGTGCGGGCCTGCGCGACGGCGACGCGCACCATGTCGGGGCGGCTCAGCCGATCCAGGCAGCGGTCGAGCTCGTCGAGGCAGAAGCGCACGGCGCGCGGGAACTGGTCGTCGAACAGCAGGAAGCGGACGACCGACGACGCCTCGATCGGGCCACGGGTCGCCCGCTGGTACATCTGCAGCGCGGACAGCGAGCGCAGCACCCCCATCCACTGCACCTCGTCGTACTCGCGCGCTCCGTCGTCGTGGGCCATCAGGCTCGCGGCGCGGACCCCGACCACCCGGGTGGTCATGTCGGCGCGCTCGAGGTAGCGCCCGAGGCGCCACATCTCCCACGCCGCGTCGCGGGTCATCGAGGAGGTGAGGATCCCGTCGAGGCGTCGGCTGTCGTTCGCGACGCGCCCGAGCACGTGCGCCCGGAAGCGTCGGTCCTCCGCGCGACTCCCGTCGGACCCCATGAACAGGAAGAGGTCGTTGACCGTCCTCCACGCCTCGCGTGGGAGCACCTCGCGCGTCGTGCGCAGGTTGGACCGCGCGGACGACACGCAGGCGGTGACGCTCCCGGGGTTCTCGGGGTCGCACACCAGCTCGTTGACCACCTCGCGCTCGGTGGCGGCCCTCTCCTCGACGGGGGCGTCCTCGTCGGGGGCGTCACCGCACACCGCGAGCAGCGGGACCCAGCGGTGCGAGCCCTCGTGCTCGGTCGGCATGTCGTCGAAGAGCTCCCCGAACTCCTGCACGAGGCGCGCCGTGTCCTCGGCGCGCTCGAGGTAGCGGGCGGCCCAGAAGATGCGATCCGCGTTGCGCGACAGGAGCGCCACGTCAGCCCGCCCCGCCGCGGGTGGACGGCGCGTCGGCGGAGGCCGACTGCGACTGCGACTGCGACCGCGACCGCGACTGCGGCGGGGGCTCGGCGCTCGCCGCCGCCTGGAACGAGGTCTGCGACCGGGCGGCCGTCTCCGACGCCGTCACCGGTGCCGCGGCACCCGCTCGGCGCGCCGCGCCGCCGGGGGCGAGGTCGACGATCCAGGTGTCCTTGCTCCCCCCGCCCTGCGAGGAGTTGACGATCAACGACCCCTCGGCGAGCGCCACGCGGGTGAGCCCGCCGGCGGTCACGTAGCTCGTCTCGCCGGTGAGGACGAAGGGGCGCAGGTCGACGTGGCGGGATCGGAGCTCACCGTCGATCAGGGTCGGGACGGTCGACAGGTCGAGGATCGGCTGGGCGACCCAGTTGCGCGGGTCCTCGAGGATCGACGCCGCGCACGCCGCGAGCTGCTCCTCGGTCGCCTTGCTGCCGATCGTGATCCCGTAGCCGCCGCTCTCGTTCGCCGGCTTCATCACCAGCTCGTCGAGGTGGTCGAGCACGTACTCGCGCTCGTCGTCGTACATGCAGCGGTAGGTCGGGACGTTCGCGATGCGCGGCTCCTCGCCGAGGTAGTAGCGGATGATGTCGGGCATCCAGGCGTAGACGCACTTGTCGTCGGCGACGCCCGCGCCGGGAGCGTTGGCGATGCCGACGTTGCCGGCCCTCCACGCCCGCATCAGCCCCGCGCAGCCGAGCAGCGAGTCGGCGCGGAAGGCCTCGGGGTCGATGAACAGGTCGTCGATGCGGCGGTAGACGACGTGCACCCGCTCGCGCCCCTCGATCGTGTGCATGTACACGCAGTCGTCGTCGCCGACCACGAGGTCGCCGCCCTCGACGAGCTCGGCGCCCATGCGCTGCGCGAGGAACGAGTGCTCGAAGTAGGCCGAGTTGAAGATGCCCGGCGTGAGCACGGCGATGGTCGGGTCGACGACGCCGTCGGGGGCCAGCGAGCACAGCAGCTTGTTCAGCTCGTCGGTGTAGGTGTCGACCGGGCGGATCTGGTCCTTGCCGAACAGCTCCGGGAACGCCCGCTTCGTCACTGCCCGGTTCTCGATGACGTAGCTGACACCGGAGGGCACCCGCAGGTTGTCCTCGAGCACGTAGAACGTCCCGTCGTCGTCGCGCACCAGGTCCGAGCCCGAGATGTGGGCCCACACGCCGAACTTCGGGTGGGCGCCCACGCACTCGGGGCGGAAGTTCACCGAGTCGGCGAGCAGCTCCGCGGGGAACACCCCGTCGGCGATCACCCGCTGGTCGTTGTAGATGTCGTCGATGAACATGTTGATCGCCCGCAACCGCTGCGCGAGGCCGTCCTGCACCCGGCTCCACTCGTCGCCGGGGATGATCCGGGGGATCACGTCGAAGGGCCACGCCCGGTCGATGTTCTCGCCGTCGGAGTAGACGGTGAAGGTGATCCCCATCGTCAGGATGTCGAGCTCGGTCGCCTGCTGGCGGGCGAGCAGCTTCTCGGGGCCCATCTCGTCGAGCAGCGTCCACAACCCCGTCGCGGTCGGGCGGGGGGTGCGGTCGTCGAGAAGGAGTTCGTCCACGGACGCCGAACGTATCCCGTCGTGGCGTCGGCGACGTGCGCCGGTCGAGGAAGTAGCGTCGGCGCATGGCCAGATCCGACGAGTTCGGCGATCCCGTCGAGCTCGAGGCCGGCGGGAGGGTCGTCGCGATCACCAACCCCGGCAAGGTGATGTTCCCCTCCGTCGGACCGGGGAAGGAGGAGCGCACCAAGCTCGACCTGGCCCGCTACTACCTGGAGGTCGGTGAACCGCTGATGCGCACCCTCTCCGACCGGGCGGTGCTCCTCGAGCGCTACCCGAACGGGGTGCGCGGCACGTCGTTCTTCCAGAAGCGGATCCCCGACTCCGCCCCCGGGTGGCTGACGACGACGACCGTGCAGACGATCAACGGCACCGCGTCGCGCGCGCTGGTGATCTCCGACCTCGCGCACGTCCTGTGGGCCGCCAACCAGGGCGTGCTCGGGCTGCACGTGTGGCAGTTCCGCGCGACGCACCCCGAGGAGGCCGACGAGCTGCGGATCGACCTCGACCCCTCCCCCGGGGTCACCTTCGAGATGACGCGCGAGGCGGCGGGGTTCACCCGCGACCTGCTCGCCGAGCTGGGGATGGTCGGCTTCCCGAAGACGACCGGGTCGAAGGGCATCCACGTCTACGTGCGCGTCGAGCCGGGGTGGGACTCGTTCGCGATCCGTGGGGCGGTCGTCGCGCTCGGGCGCGAGCTCGCCCGGCGGCACCCCGACCTGATCACCGACCGGTGGTGGAAGGAGGAGCGCGGCGAGCGGGTGTTCGTCGACTTCAACCAGAACGCGCCGCACAAGAACATGTTCGGCGCGTGGGGCGCACGGCCGCGGGTCGGCGCGCAGGTGTCGACGCCGTTCGGCTGGGACGAGCTCGACTCGATCGACCCCGAGGTGCTCACGATCGACACGGTGCCGGCCCGCGTCGCCGAGCGCGGTGACCCCTGGGAGCTGATGGACGACGCCGAGTGCTCGATCGCCCCCCTCGTCGAGCGCTTCGCCGCCGACCTCGCCGACGGCGTGCCCGACCCGCCGTGGCCGCCGCAGTACCCGAAGATGCCGAACGAGGCCCCGCGGGTGCAGCCGAGCCGGGCGCGCCGACCCGACTGACGGAGCGCGACGTGCGTGGCCCGCTCGACCGGGACGGCCGGGGGAGACCGGGTCCGGGCGGGGTCTGCCCACGCCCGGACCCGAGCTCGGCGGCTCACACGATGTCGAAGCGGCGGAGGTAGTCCTGCGCGACGTCGGCGACCGGCTCGCCGTCGCTGACCCGGCGGTTGAGGTCGATCATCCGGCGTTGCGACATCGGGCGCAGGATGTCGCGCACGAGAGCGTCGAGGTCGTCGGCGTGCTCGTCGTAGACCTCGGAGCGCACGTTCAGCGACACGTTGTAGACGTAGAACACGCCGTCGTCGACGACGAGGTCGAGGTCGAACGCCTCGATGCGCCCGTCGGTGGTGAACACCTCCCCGAAGTCGCAGTCGTCGAGCGCCGTCGCCTCGTAGATCTCCGCGGCCTCGAGCACGCGGAGCTGCGAATCGGGCACCTCGTAGCCGGTCTCGTCCTCGAACAGCACCAGACCGTCGGCGCGCTCGGTGAACTCCGGCTCGACGCAGACGACCGCGTCGTCGTTCTCCTCGAGGTGCTCGGCCATCGCCTGGAGGTCGAACGCCTCGACCGAGTAGCGCGTCGCCCGGGTGTCGGCGGCCACCTCGGGGCTCTTCGCGAACCCGTAGGTGTCGTTGAAGGTGGAGCGCCCGAGCCACTCGATGCCGTTGTCGGCGTCGAGCTCGCGGACGGCCTCGGTCAACGCCTCGCCGTCGGAGTCGGGCGGAGTGCCCTGCTCGAGGATCTCGACCCAACCCGTCGAGTTGTACTCGAAGTAGGCGTCGATGTCACCGGCCTCGAGGGCCGCTCGCGTCGTGGGGGTGTCCCCGGTGTCGACCGCGTCGGTGACCCCCGCCCCGTTCGCCGCGAGCGCCTGCAACAGGATCTCGCTGAGCACGTACTGCTCGGTGAAGTTCTTCGACCCGACCGTCACGCTCAGCCCCTCGAGGTCGATCTCCGAGGTGGCCACGTCGTCGCCGCAGCCGACGGCGACGAGGCCGAGAGCGGTCACCGCGCCGATGGTCGCGCGCGCCCTCACGACCCCTCCTCTTCCTCGGTGGACATCGTCGAGCCGGCGGCGGCCGACGCCGCCGCCACCCTCTCGGCTTCGACGCGCCGGTCCTCCTCGGCCTTCAGTCGGGCCCCCTCGGCATCGGCCAGGCGAGCCTTCGACGGCGGCACCATCCCCACGTCCATGAACCGCAGCTCGTTGTCGAACGCCTGCTTCATGCTGTAGATCGCGACCATGATCACGCAGGCGAACAGCAGCCCGCTGGCCACCGCCGCGGACTGCAGGGCGACGAGCCCGCCGCCCAGCAGCAGCACCGCCGCCACCGCCCCCTCCATGATCGCCCAGAAGATGCGCTGCGGCACCGGCGACTCGAGCTTGCCCCCGGAGGTCAGGTTGTCGACCACCAGCGATCCGGAGTCCGACGAGGTGACGAAGAACGACGTCACCAGGAGCACGCCGAGCAGCGACGTCAGGAACGTCAGCGGGAACGCCTCGAGCAGGTCGAACAGCGCGGTCGAGGTGTTCGCGTTGACCGCCGCCGCGACGTCGCGCACCCCGTCGATCTGGGTCTTCAGGGCCGCACCGCCGAACGCCGACATCCACAGGAACGTGACCGTCGACGGGATGACGACCACGCCGACGACGAACTCGCGGATCGTGCGGCCCTTGGAGACGCGGGCGATGAACATGCCGACGAAGGGTGCCCACGAGATCCACCAGCCCCAGTAGAAGACCGTCCACGGCCCCTGCCAGTCGCTCTGGGTGACCGATTCGGTCCAGAAGCTGAGGCTCGGCAGCGTCTGGAGGTACTGACCGGTCGACTCGACGAAGGTGCCGATGATGAACAGCGTCGGGCCGACCACGATGATGAACAGCAGGAAGGCCGCGGCGAGGCCGAGGTTGAGCTGGCTCAGCCGCTTCACGCCGCCGTCGAGGCCGGCGACGACCGACAGCGTCGCGAGCCCGGTGATCGCCGCGATGAGGATCACCTGGAACACCACGACGTCGGGGGTGCCGAACAGGAAGTTCAGCCCCGACGACATCTGCTGCACCCCGAAACCGAGCGACGAGGCGAGGCCGAACAGCGTCGCGATCACCGAGACGATGTCGATCAGGTTTCCCCAGAACCCGTAGATGCGCTCCTTCAGGATCGGGTAGAAGACCGAGCGCATCGTCAGCGGGAGGCCGCGGTTGAAGGTGAAGAAGCCGAGCGCCAGGGCGACGAGGGCGTAGATCGACCACGGGTGCAGGCCCCAGTGGAAGAAGGTCGTCACGAGCGCCGCTTCGGCCGCGTCGGTCGACTCGGGTTCGACGCCGAAGAACGGCGGCGGCGTCTGGTAGTGGAAGATCGGCTCCGCCACGCTCCAGAACATCAACCCGATGCCCATCCCCGCCGAGATCAGCATCGCGTACCACGCGACGTTCGTGAACTCCGGTCGGGCGTGCTGGCCGCCGAGGCGGATCTTGCCGTACTTCGAGAAGGCGAACGCGAAGATCGCGATCACGAACACGTTCGCCGCGAGGATGTAGAACCACCCGAAGGTGTCGCCGATGAACGCGAGCGACGCCTCGAAGAAGCTCTCCGCCTGGTCCTTGAACACGAGCGTCAGCGCGAGGAAGACGATCAGGAACCCGGCGGCCCAGAACGTGACCTGGGGGTGCAGGTCGAAGCCCCACTTGACGATGTTGGTGTCACCCGGCTTGCGGTCGCGGACCTCCTCGTAGTACACGTTCTCGGGCTCGACCTGGAGCCCCTCGAACTCGGGGCGCTCCCGGATCGCCCGCTCGCGCTCGGCCTCGTCGATGTCCTCCATCTGGCGTGCGTGGCGGCGCCGGTCGTCGGTGGCGTCGGTCACGTGACGTCTCCTCGTCTGGTGCGTTCGGGTGCGGTTCGCATGTCGTGGTCCCTCTCGTTCGGTGAGCTTCGGGTGTGTCGGACGGATGGCGGGCGGGAGCCATCCGAAGCGGCGGTGCGTCGGAGTCAGTCCATCGCCACCTCCCCGAACCAGCGCTCCAGCAGGCGATCGTGGTCACCGGACTCGAAGACGTCGAGCAGGGCGCGGTTGAGCGGTTCGCGCAGCGGATCGTCGGCGGCGACGACGAACCCGTACTGCTGCGGGTCGAACGGGGCGCCGACCAGTCGCAGGTCGCCGGTGGCGTCTTCGGTGACCTCGTGGCGAAGGATCGCCGCGTCGTGCACGACGGCGTCGACCTCACCCGAGCGCAGGGCGGCGTACGCGTCCCGTGCGCTCGCGAAGCCGCTCGACGCGATGCCGAGGCGGGACAGCTGCGCGTCGGCCTCGGACTCGACAGGCACCGCGACCCGGTGGTCCCGCAGGTCGTCGACGGAGTCGATCGAGCTCTCGATCTCGTCGAGCGTCAGCGCCGAGGCGATCCCGGCGGTGACGTAGGCGATCAGGAACAGCCCGGTGAACATCCACACCAACCCCACGACGCGACCCGTTCTTGACCCTTCGGCGTCCGGTCGCCGTACCCGACCGTGGTGGCCGTGACGGCCGCCCACCAGAAGGACTCCCAGATCCCGGTCCGGTAGTCGGCCGGGAAGTCGGGGTTGCGCCCTCGCTCGGTCCACCAGACGATGTGGGCCGCGATCGCCAGGGCACCGACCAGCAGCAGCACGATGGCCAGGACGTCGAGGGACAGCACCCTGCGGGCGAGCGCGCCGACGGTGCCGCCGAGGAACCCCCGGTCGCCGTCGGCCACCATGATCTGCAGCCCGCTCTCGATGAACGGGTAGCTGAAGTCCGCGCGCTCCTCGCGCCGGGCGGTGATGCCGGTCGCGCCGACGCCGACGTCGACCTCGCCGCGCACGACCTCGTCGACCAGCTTGACGGAGCTGTCGACCGCGCGGACCTCGTAGTCGACACCGAGTCGCACGGCGACGGCCTCCCACACGTCGAGCGCGAAGCCGTCGAAGCGGTCGTCGACGTAGGTGACGAAGGGCGGCGAGATCCTGGTGGCGACGCGCAGGGTGCCGAGGTCACCCACGTCCGCGCCCTCCTCGGTCGGCAGCTCGCTCGACAGCTCGAGCCCCGCGTCGAGGTGGGCTCGGGTCGCCGACTCCATCCACCCGTCCACCGTCGAGCGGTTCGCCGAGATCCACTCGCGGGCGTGCAGCGCGATGTCGTCGGCGTCCGGCCGGTCGGACACGAGCCGGGCGTTCTGCGCCTCGATGTCGTCGAGCGGGATGCGCAGGTCGACCAGCAGGCGCGCCACGGCGGGGTGCTCGTCCACGATGCGCCGCGCGGTCACCGCCCGGATGTCGTTCGGCGCGAACCCCATGGCGCACGGGTCCGCGAGGCACCCCTGGACGTCGGCGACCTCGATCGCCGACTCCTGGTCGGCGAGCTCCGCCGGCAGGCTGGCGAACGGGACCGGGACCCACGCGACGTCGTCACCGGCTACCAGCTCGCCGGTCGTCCAGTTCGGCGTGAACGTGTAGGCCAGGACCGGCTCACCGCGGGCGGCGCGGTCGACGGTCGTCTGCATCAGCGGTCCGTAGGAGCCCTGCACCTGCTCGACGGTGCCCGAGAGGCCGTACGCCTCGAGGTGGTGGTCCACGATCGGCCCGCACGTCCACTCGAGCTCGCAGCCGATCAGATCGGCGAGGCCGTCGCCGTCGGTGTCGAAGACCTCGGCCACCTCGGGATCGGCGAGGTCCCCGAGGTCCTCGATCCCCAACCGCTCGACGGTCGCCCGGTCGATCACGTAGCCCTGGAGGGCTCCGTCGTCCACCTCGCTGCCGAGCGCGACGATCTCGGGGCGCTCGCCGACGAACGGATCGTGGAGCGGGAACCAGCCGTTCGCCCAGACGTCCACGTCACCGTCGACGAGGCCGTCGTAGAACCCCTCGTTGTCGTAGGTCACCGGATCGGACGCGTCGTAGCCGAGCTCGCGGAGCAGCGCCACGAGGATCTCCGCCTGGAACCAACCCGTGTCCCACGTGGGTCGTGCGACCCGCAGCTCGGTCGCCGCCCCGGGCCTGCCCACCTCGTGCGCCGTGGCTGCGGCGTCGTCGCCCACCGGCGCGGCGTCGACATCGCCGAGCGGCCCCCCGAGCGGCGCGCCGACCACCACGAGGGCGACCACCACCAGGGCGACCGTCCACGGTGCCGAGATCGCGCGGCCGCGAGCCGGCGACGGGCGGTGGTTCCTGGGTTGCACGGGTCTCCCTGCTCGCGCCCGCTCGCTCGGTGACCTCCGCGACGGTAGCGAGACCTCGGGGCCCGCCGGAGACACGGACCGACCCGACCACGGCCCGGCCCGACCGAGCGAGCCGTCGCGATCGGGGGCGCCGCGGCGACCGAGCCCCGGGAATGCCGGCGCACCCGCGGCGGTTGCACCGATCATGACCGTCACCGCACCGTCCGAGCGTCGGGCTCCGAGCATCGAGGTCCGCCGGGCCGCCGACCGCTTCGAGACGACGGCCGGCTGGCTCGACTCGCGACACTCGTTCTCCTTCGGCCGCCACCACGACCCGGCGAACACCGGCCACGGCCTCCTGCTCGTCAGCAACGACGACGTGGTCCGCGCCGGCACCGGGTTCGACACCCACCCCCACCGCGACATGGAGATCGTCACCTGGGTGCTCGCGGGCGAGCTCGAGCACCGCGACTCCGAGCGCAACCGCGGGGTGATCTACCCCGGGCTCGCGCAGCGGATGTCGGCCGGGCGGGGCATCTGGCACTCCGAGAAGAACCCCTCGCCGACCGACGACGTGCGCTTCGTGCAGATGTGGGTCCTGCCCGACACCGAGTCGGTCGACCCCGGGTACGAGCAGCTCGACGTCAACGCCGAGCTCGATCGAGGCGGGCTCGTGCCGATCGCCTCGGGCCGTGGCCACGACGCGGCGATCTCGATCCACCAGGCGGGCGCCGTGCTGCTCGGCGGGCGCCTCTCCCCGCACGAGGTCGTGGCCCTCCCCGACGATCGGCACGTGCACGTCTTCGTCCCCGTCGGCTCGGTCGAGCTCGAGGGCGCCGGCACCCTGGCGACGGGGGACGCGGCCCGCCTGACCGCCGCCGGTGACCTGGCGCTGACCGCCGGGGACGAGGGGGCCGAGGTGCTCGTGTGGGCGACGGCCTGACAGACTGGCGCGGTGTTCGAGCGGCGGGGGACGGTGAGCCGGTGACGGCCGACGACTCGACACCGACCCCGCTCGCGCCCTACGACGACCTGGCGCGCCTGATCGCGTCGCGCCGCACCTCGATGTTCGTCCAGTCGGGCCGCGAGGTCCCGGTCGACGTCGTCGAGCAGCTGTGCGAGCTCGCCGCGTGGGCGCCGAACCACAAGCGGACCTGGCCGTGGCGGTTCGCGCTGTTCACCGGGGGCGGGCGTGCCCGCCTGGGCGAGACGATGGTCGCAGACATGGTCGACGCCGAGTTCGGCGACGAGGGCAAGCGGCTGAAGACGGCGACGAAGTACCTGCGCACCCCCGCGGTGCTGGCCGTCGGGTGCGCCCCGCACCCCGACACGATGCTCGACCAGGAGAACCGGGACGCGGTGGCTGCCGCGATCCAGAACCTGATGCTCGGAGCCACCGCGATGGGGATCGCCACCTTCTGGTCGACCCCGGCGCTCACCCGCCCGCCCAAGGTCCTCGACCTGTGCGGCTTCGACCACGACGTGCGGGTGGTCGGCCTCGTGTACCTCGGCTGGGCCGACGACGACAACTGCCCGCTCGCGCCCGAGCGACCCCCCGTCGACCTCGCCGTCGTCGACTCCTGACACCGCCACCGCCCCCGTCGTCGCGGACGGGGTCCGACCCCGGCTGCGCCGAGACGGGTTGGGCGACGTCGGGGGTGGGCGCGAAGATGGGGCGGTGACGACCGCCGACGCCTCCCGCCAGACGATCGTCACCCTCGACCTCGAAGGCGTGCTGATCCCCGAGGTGTGGATCGCGGTCGCCGAGCGGACGGGCATCGACGGTCTGCGCCGCACGACCCGCGACGAGCCGGACTACGACGTCCTGATGCGGTACCGCCTCGACCTGCTCGCCGGCCACGACCTCGGGCTCGGCGCGATCCAGGACGTGATCGCCGGGCTCTCGCCGATGCCCGGAGCGCGACGCTTCCTCGACGACCTGCGCGAGCGGACCCAGGTGATCATCCTGTCCGACACCTTCGAGCAGTTCGCCGCGCCGTTCATGGCCCAGCTCGGGTGGCCGACGATCATGTGCCACCGGCTCGTCGTGGACGACGACCGGATCGTCGACTACCGGCTCCGCCAGCCCGACCAGAAGCGCCGCGCCGTCGAGGCGCTGCAGTCGCTCGACTACCGCGTCGTCGCCGCCGGCGACTCGTACAACGACACGACGATGCTCGCGGCGGCCGAGACCGGGTTCCTGTTCCGGTCACCGGACAACGTGATCGCCGAGTTCCCCGGGTTCCGCGCGCTCACCGAGTACGACGAGCTGCTCGACGCCATCACCGCCGAGCTCTGAGCGCTCCGCCGGGCTCGGCGCACCGCGCCGGCGCCAGCGCTCGAGCCCGCTGCGTGCGACCGCGTCGATCACCACGGCGAGCGCCACCAGGACGAGCGCGACGATCCCGTCGAGCCACCAGTGGTGGCCGGTGACGACGACGACCAGGATCGTGACCGGGAGGTGCGCCGCGGCCAGCCACCGCCACCGGCTCGGGCTCGACGCCGCGATCCCGAACCCGATCACCGCCGCCCACGCCACGTGGATCGACGGCATCGCGACGAACTGGCCCGACACCCCGGTCCCGACCGGGCCGTAGACCGACATCGAGTGGATCTCGGAGAGGTCCACGTAGCCGAGGTCGACGAGGAAGCGCGGTGGCGCGACCCGCTGGAAGCGGATGAGCAGGCACCCCGCGGTGGTCAGCGCGAGCACGTCGCGCCAGCGCCCGTATGCGTCGCGGTGGCGCCAGAACATCCAGGCGAGGAAGGTGAGCAGCGCCGGCACGTGCATCCCCGCGTAGTAGGCGGCGGACAGCCACCCGAGCGGATCGCGCTCCACCACCCACCGCTGGAGCGAGAGCTCGGTGGGCAGGCCCATCGCGTCCTGCACCTCGACGATCCGCCGGGCCCGCTCCATCGCACCCTGCGACTGCACGAGCGGGAGCAGCTTGGCGGTGCGCCACAGCGCGTAGAGCCCGGTGAGCACCGCCAGCTCGCGCACCGCCGGCAGCACGATCTCGGTGGTGCGCGTCGGGCGCATCCGCCCGAGGAGCAGCCCGACCGCGGCGCACACCACGCAGGCGACGGCCCCCTGCTGCCAGGTCGGCCACCTCGTCGCCGCCACCAGAACCGCCGCGCTCGCCCCGATCATCGCCGATCCAGTGTGGCGCGGACGACGCAGCGGTCGCGCGCGCGGAGCCGCCTCAGGGGGTGTGCTGGCCGAACACGGAGCGGAGGCTGTCGCTGATCTCGCCGAGGGTGCACCGGGCGCGCAGCGCGTCCTTCATCGAGTAGAGCAGGTTGTCGGTCCCCTCCGCGGCGTGCGCCACCGCGGCGAGCGCGGACTCGACCTCCGCGGTGTCGCGGTCGGCCTTGTACGCCTCGGTGGAGGCGACCTGGGAGCGCTCGAGGTCGGGATCGCCGGGGAACGGCTCGGGGTCGGGATCGTCGTCGACGGTGAACCGGTTGACCCCGACGACCACCCGCTCGTCGTCGTCGATCGACTTCGTGTACGAGTAGGCGGCGTCCTCGATCTCGTCCATCTGGAAGCCGGCCTCGATCGCCGCGACGGCTCCGCCCTTGGCGTCGATCGCCTCGATGTACTCCCAGGCGAGCTGCTCGATCTCGTCGGTGAGGGTCTCGACGAAGTACGACCCGGCGAGCGGGTCGACGGTCTCGGTGACCCCCGACTCGTAGCCGATGATCTGCTGGGTGCGCAGCGCGATGCGCGCCGCGGTCTCGGTCGGCAGGCTGAGCGCCTCGTCGTAGCCGTTGGTGTGCAGCGACTGCGTCCCGCCGAGCACCGCGGCCATCGACTGGATCGCGACGCGCACGACGTTGTTGATGGGCTGCTGCGCGGTGAGCGTCGATCCGCCGGTCTGGGTGTGGAACCGCAGCATCGACGACTTCGGATCCTGCGCGCCGAAGCGCTCGGTCATGATCCGGTACCACATGCGCCGGCTGGCCCGGAACTTCGCGGCCTCCTCGAAGAAGTTGTTGTGGCCGTTCCAGAAGAAGCTGAGCCGAGGCGCGAAGTCGTCGACGTCGAGGCCGGCGTCGATCGCCGCCTGGACGTAGGCGATCGCGTTCGCGAGCGTGAACGCGATCTCCTGCACCGCCGTCGAGCCGGCCTCGCGGATGTGGTAGCCCGAGATCGAGATCGTGTTCCACGACGGGACGTGCTTCGAGCAGTACTCGAAGATGTCGGTGATCAGGCGCATCGACTCGCGCGGCGGGTAGATGTACGTCCCCCGGGCGATGTACTCCTTGAGCAGGTCGTTCTGGATGGTGCCGCCGATCTGCTCGGCCGTCACCCCCTGCTCCTCCGCGACCAGCTCGTACATCAGCAGCAGGATCGCGGCCGTCGAGTTGATCGTCATCGAGGTGGTCACCTCGTCGAGCGGCAAGCCCGCGAGGAGCTGGCGCATGTCGTCCATCGTGTCGATCGCGACGCCGACCTTGCCGACCTCGCCCTCGGCGCGCGCCGCGTCGGAGTCGTAGCCCATCTGCGTCGGGAGGTCGAACGCGCACGACAGCCCGGTCTGGCCGGCACCGAGGAGGAACTTGAACCGCTCGTTGGTCTGCGCCGCGGAGCCGAAGCCGGAGTACTGGCGCATCGTCCACAACCGGCCGGTGTACATCGAGGGGTAGACGCCCCGCGTGTAGGGCGCCTCGCCCGGGAGGCCGAGCTGGCGCTCGGCGTTCCAGTCGGCCAGCGCCTCGCCGGTGTAGATCTTCGCGATCGGGATGCCGGAATCGGTGGTGGGCAGTTCCGGGGGTGCGTCGCTCGCCGTGGAAGCCATGAGCAGATGGTACGCACCCCCGCCGTGGCCGACCCAGCGGTCGTCCCGGCGCGCCGGCGCGGCCCGCCGAGCGCCCGCTCAGCGCGTCGCCGTGGGGAGCGCCGTGGCGGCGGTGTCGGAGCTCTCCGGGAGCAGCGACATCACGTCGACCTGCTCGAGCACCATCCACGCCACGAAGGTGGCGTAGGTCGCGAGCAGGATCCAGCACTCGCGCCGGGAGAGCAGCAGACCGGTCCGCAGCTGGGTGAAGAGGACGATCGTCGCGAGCGTGAGGAACCCGATCAGGGGGACGGCGACACCGAACTGGAACGCGATCGACCCGGCGATGAGGACGCCGACCGGCACGGCGATCAACAGGTCGAAGATGTTGCTGCCGAGCACGTTCGACATGCTCACGACCCCCTCGCCGCGACGGGCGAGGCGGATCGAGATGAGCGCGTCGGGGACGCTGGTCACCGCGGCGATCACCGTGATGCCCCACACGAACGGGGGGATGCCGGTCTCGTCGCCGAAGAACAGCGCCGCCCGCACCAGCAGCTCGACGCCGATCACCACCAGGACGAGGCTGACCGCGAGCTTCGTCCACGCCGCGCCGAGCCCGAAGCCCTCGGGCGGCGCGCCGGGGGTCGAGTCACGGACCTCCTGCTGCTGGATGAAGACGTACAGCCCCTAGAGCGCGATCGGGATCAGCGCGAGCGGGCGGGTCATCGTCCCCGTCAGCGTCTCGATGCCGGCGGCGGTCGTGTCGGGGTTGTAGATCAGGGCGAAGCTGAACGTGAGCACGAACACCGCGACCGAGATCAGGTAGAACTGCGCGTCCTTGTAGACGAGCTCCTTGTCGCTGAGGACGCCCTCCTCCGACAGCACCCCCGACAGGCCCGGGATCACGAGGATGTTGAAGATCGCGGATCCGACGACGACGCTCAGGCCGAGCTCGAACTCGCCGTGCACCAGGGTGGCGAGGACGGTGCTCGACAGCTCGGGGAAGCTCGAGCCGATCGCGACCACCATCGCGCCGTGGACGACCGGCGGGAGCCCGTTGTGCAGCGAGAGCCCCTCCGCGCTCGTCTCCAGCAGATCCGACCCGCGCCAGACGACGACCCCGCCGACGAGCGCACCGACGATCCACACGACGACGTCCACGCCGGCGAACCGTAGACCGGAACCGACCGGCGTCGAACGGATCGCGCCGAACCGCGCGCGACTCCTCGTCACCGCGGCACGTCACCGCGCTGCGACGATCGCGACCTCCATCCGCCACTGCGGGCGGGCGAGCCCGGGCACCGTGACCAGCGTCGACGCCGCGAGGTGACCGTCGAGGAACCGGTCGCGCGCCGCCATGACCGGTGCGAGGTCCTCGCCGGCCACGACGTAGGTCACGACCGACACGACGTCGACGGGGCCCATCTCGGCGTCGGCGAGCATCGCCGCGATGTTCCCCCACACCACGTCGGCCTGCTCGGCGACCCCGTCCGGGGTCGTCCCGTCGGGGGCGGTGGGCACGACGCCCGAGGTGTGCAGCCAGCGCCGCGGCGCCTCGACGAGCATCGCGTGGACGTAGTCGGCCGCGGGGGCGGCGATCGAGGACGGTGAGACGGGTCGCAGCACCCGCCCATCCTCGCCGATCGCGCCCACCCGAGCGATCCCGTCGCCGGCGACGGCCCCCGCATCGGGCCGAGGCGAGCCCGGTGCGGTCACATGAACGGCCGGCGGCTGGTCTCGACCGCCGCGAGCACGTGATCGCGCAGCGCCCGCGCCTCCTCGTGAGCGATGAGCGGCACCTCGAGGTGCCCCTGCGCGGTTCGCACGTCCACCGTCGCGAGGTCGCGCCGACGCTCGAACAGGCTCCGGGTCACCGTCACGGTCTGCACCTTGACCAGCGACAGCTCCCCGGTGCGGTGGGTGAGCCACCCGTGCGCCTCGCACAACCGGTCGTCGGTGACGCCCCACCGACGCCGCCGCCAGCGCGCTCGCGCCGTGAGCCACCGCACCGGGACGAGAGCGAGGAGCACGAGGAACCACGGACCGCCCGCCGAGACGAGCGCGATCGTGAGCGGCACGACGATCACCGCCCTGTTCCGCACGGCCCGGAGCACGATCGCCTCCGACACCATCCGGTCGTGCGCGGGCGGTGCGTCGGTGCCGAGGACGAGCCGGCGCAGCGCACCGAGCTCGGCACCGGTCGAACCCGGCAGCGACAGGCTCCCCTCCCCCACCGTGCGCAGCTCGATCTCGCGGATGCCGAGCCACCGGTGCGCGGGGGTGCGCTCGGTGGCGATGGTCTGCACGCGCCGCAGCGACGAGGCGCGGCTCGTCTTCGTCAGCAGTCCCGCGGTCCTGCGCAACCCGCCGCGGGTGTGGCGCACGGTCAGGTCCCAGTTCGTCACGAGCTGGCGAACCACCTGGAGCACGAACCCGACGACGGTCACGAAGACCGACCCGATGAGCACGACGACGAGGACCTCGGCGGCGGACGCCGTCGCCAGGTCGTCGGCCAGCCGCTCGTCGGCGTCGAGATCGACGCCGACGAGATCGCGGACGTCGTCGGCGAGCGCGAACAGGGGGGCGAGCGCCACGAGCCCCGCCCACGGCAGCCGCGCCGCGCCGACGCGGACCAGGTCGAGCGCCGTCCGCCGGAGGACGATCTCGCCGTCGTCGCGGTCGTCGACGACGGCTCCGTCGCCGCCGGTGGCCGACGGGGCGCGGCCACGGTCCTGCTCGGCGGCCAGCCGGGCCAGCGCCTCGGCACGGTCGCGCACGACGGCATCGATCCTGAGCTCGGTCTCGGTGGACCCGGCCGTGTCGACCGTCGCGCTGACGAGGCCCGCCAGGCGGTGGAGGAGCTGCTGCTCGATGCCGACGCTCTGGATCCGGTCGAGCGGGACGATGAGCCGCTCGACCGTCGCCAGCCCACGCGTCACGATCAGCTCGTCGTCGTGGACGACGAAGGTGAAGCGCCACCAGCTCGCGGTCGCGACGCCGGCGAGGACGGTCGCCGCGACGACGCCCACGATCCACAACGAGACCTGCAGGGTGCCGCTGGCGACGAAGATCACCGCCACCACCAGGTTGACGATGCCCGCCCGTCGGAGGAACCGCCACGCGATCAGGAGGAGGGCGAGCGGCGATTGGCGAGTCGGCTGGGCGAGCAGTCGGCGATCGGCGCCCTCCCGGTCGGCGTGCCCGTCCACGGCGGAGGTCACCTCAGCCGTCCGCCTCCGGCGACCGGCTGGTCGGCGGGGGCGGCGGGGGCGGCGGAGGGCCGGCGATCGGTGGCGGGGGCGGGACGGGCGGCATCGCCTCGTGCGCCGACGCCTCGTGCGCAGACGCCTCGTGCGGCGTCGCGTCGTGGCCCGACTCGTCGTCCGTCGCCTCGGCGGCGGCGAGCTCGCCGGCGCGATCGACGACGAGGGCCTTCAGTCGCTCGGCGGTGTCCAGCGACATCCCGGGGACCGAGATGCTGCCTCCCGCGGTGCGGAGCTGGAGGGTGGCGAGCCCGAGTCGACGCTCGATCGGACCGCGGTCGATCCCGACGTCCTGGACGCGCGCGTACGGCGCCGTGCGGACCGTGCGGTTGAGCAGCCCGCGTCGCGCCGAGACGTCGAGCTCGCGCACCGCGTACCCCATCGAGCGAACCTCGAGCGCGGCGACGACGGCGCTCGACGCGACCAGCACGAGCGCGAGCAGACCGATCGCGATCGCCGGCACCACCGGCGCTCGAGTCGCGGCGACCGCCGCGACGACGACCGCGACCACGACCACGGCCGCGGCCAGAGCGCCGAGGAGTCGCAGGCGCAGGTAGAGCGGGTGGAGCGGTTCGAACTCGACGTCGTCGAGACGTGGGAGGTGCGCCGAGGCGATCGGGTCGTTGCGGACCTCGCCGAACTCGCCGCCACCGTCGTTCGTCACGTCCCGAGCGTACCGATGGCATCGGCTCCGACCCGGACCTCGGTGCCCGCCGTCCGCGTCCGAGCCCGCGCCGCCTCCGAACGTCGCCGTGGACTCCTAGCGTGCAGACCGTGAGCGCCACGTCCGGCCATCGCCCCGCGCCGGCGCGGTCCACCGCATCGGAGCGGGCGTCGCAGCGGATGTCGACCGCTCGCCCCGAGGCCCTCTTCGTGCTCTCCGCGATCGCCCAGTACGTCGGGGCGGTGATCGCCGTCGGCCTGTTCGACGAGGTCGAACCCCAGACCGTCGCGTGGTTCCGGGTGATGGGCGCGGCGATCGCCCTGCTCGCGGTGTCGCGCCGGTGGCGCTCGGGATGGACGCGCTCGCAGCTCGCGGGCGTCGCCGTGTTCGGGACCGCGACGGCCGCGATGAACGTGTTCTTCTACCTGGCGATCGATCGCATCGACCTCGGCAAGGGCGTGACGATCGAGTTCATCGGCCCGATCGCCGTCGCGGCGTGGTCGACCCGCAGCCGCCGCAACGCGCTCGCGCTCGCGTTCGCGGTCGGCGGCGTCGCCGTCCTCGGCGGGGTCGAGCTCGACGACAACGTCACCGGCCTTGCGTTCATCCTCGCGGCCTCCGCGATGTGGGCCGCGTACATCGTGGTCGGCTCGAAGGTCGCCGAGGTCGACCGCGGCGTCGCCGGCCTCGGCCTCGGCCTCGCGATCGGGTCCGTCGTCGTCGCGCCGATCGGCGCGCCGTGGAGCGGGCCGGTGTGGGTGAGCCCCGGCCTGCTGGCGCTGTGCCTGCTCGTCGGGGTGTTCTCCAACGCGATCGGGTACGGCATCGACCAGTTCACGATGCGTCGGATCCCGATCCGACGGTTCTCGCTGCTGCTCGCCCTGCTCCCGGTCACCGCCGCGCTGATCGGGTGGGTCGCGCTCGGCCAGCGGCCCTCGCCGGTCGACGCCGTCGGGATCGTCCTCGTCCTCGTCGGCGTCGCGATCCAGGAGCGCGACGAGATCGAGCGCGTCGAGCGGGTCGTGCGCGCCGATCCCGGGTGACCGCCCTCTCGACCACCCCGCGTGACCTCGGGTACGCTCGAGAGGAGACGACGACACCCGGGAGGGACGATCATGGCGAACACGCTCGACGACAAGTTGGCGGAGCTCCAGGACGAGGCGACCAGCTCGAAGGAGGATCTCGCCGCCGAGCGCCTGCACCGCAAGCAGCGGCTGGCGTGCGGTCTGCGCACGATGGGCCGACTGCACCTCGCCGAGGGGGTGGCCGGCCACGTGACGGTTCGCGACCCCGAGCACGCCGACCGCTTCTGGGTCAACCCGTTCGGCAAGAACTTCAAGCTGATGACGGTGAGCGACCTGATCTGCGTCGACCACTCCGGCGAGATCGTCGAGGGCGACGGTGCCCTCAACCAGGCGGCGTTCGCGATCCACGGCCAGATCCACCAGGCCCGACCCGACGTCGTGGCCGCCGCGCACTCGCACTCGATGTACGGCAAGACCTTCTCGTCGCTGGGTCTGCCGCTGAAGATGATCACGCAGGACTCGACGATGTTCTACGACGACGTCGCGCTGTGCAACGACGGCAGCGGCGCCGTCGTCCTCGACACCGAGGTCGGCCGCAAGATGGCCGCCGCCCTCGGTGACCGCAAGGCGCTGATCCACCAGAACCACGGTCTGGTGACGACCGGCGGGTCCGTCGACGCGGCGGTGTGGTGGTTCATCGCGCTCGAGCGCTGCTGCCAGAGCCAGCTCGTCGCCGAGTCGGCCGGGACCCCGATCGAGATCCCCGAGGAGTACTGCCGCGACGGCTTCAAGGCCCAGGGCAGCGACGTCGCCGGGTGGTTCCAGTTCCAGCCGTTCTGGGACGAGCTCGTCGCGCGCGAGCCCGAGTTCCTCGACTGACGACGTCGGGCCGGCCGACGCCGCCCCGCTCGGGTCGCGACCGGCTCAGTCGAGGCCGGGGGCGCAGAGGCCCTCGAGCTCCTCGATGCGGATGCGATCGCGGTTCTCCCAGGTGACCTGGTTCGACGGGTCCGACTTCAGGTTGAAGGTGCGGAACTCCATCTCGGTCGTGTCGATCGTGAGGATCCGTCCGACCAGTCCCTCCCCGAGGCCGAGGATCAGCTTGATCGCCTCGAGCGCCTGGATCGAGCCGACGATCCCGGGCAGCACGCCGAGCACGCCGGCCTCGGCGCACGACGGCGCGAGCTCGGCGGGGGGCGGCTCGGGCACCATGTCGCGGTAGGTCGGCCCCTCGGTCGGGTGGAACACGCTGACCATCCCCTCGAAGCGGAAGATCGACCCGTGGACGACGGGGATGCCGAGCTTGACGCTCGCGTCGTTGAGCAGGTACCGGCTGGGGAAGTTGTCGGCCCCGTCCACCACCACGTCGTAGCCCTCGATGATGTCCATGATGTTCGTCGCGTCGAGGCGGGTGTCGTAGGTGACGACGTCGACGTCGGGGTTCAGCATCGTGAGCGTCTTCTTCGCCGAGTCGACCTTGCGGTCGCCGATGCGGTCCACGTTGTGCAGGATCTGGCGCTGCAGGTTCGACGAGTCGACGTCGTCCATGTCGACGATCCCGAGCGTGCCGACCCCGGCTGCGGCGAGGTAGAGCGCGGCGGGCGAGCCGAGCCCGCCGGCGCCGAGCAGCAGCACCTTCGACTCGAGCAGCTTGATCTGACCTTCGACGCCGACCTCGGGCAGGAGGAGGTGGCGCTTGTAGCGGTTCGCCTGCTCGGGGTTCAGCGACGCCGGGGTCTTCCAGTCACGGCCCTCGTCCTTCCAGCGGCCGAATCCGCCGTCCATCGAGACGGCACCGGTGTAGCCGAGCTCCTCCATCGTCTGCACGGCGAAGGCCGAGCGGACCCCGCCGGCGCAGTACACGACGACGGGCGCCTCCTTGTCGAGCAGCTTGCCCTCGACCTGGGCCTCGAGGTGGCCCCGGGGGATGTGCACGGCGCCGGGGAGCGCCCCCTCGGCGTACTCGTCGGGCTCGCGCACGTCGAGCACGAGCGCGCCGTCGGCGATCCTCGACTCGGCCGACGAGGTGTCGACCTCGGTGATCGAGGACTTGGCGGCGGAGAGCAGGTCGCGGAACGTTGCCATGCGACGAGCCTAACGGCGAAAGCCGATCGGTCCGGTCGGGTATCGGTGCCCGGGGGCCTCGACGGACGCGGGTCGGGGGACGTCGTCGCCGGGTTCTTCGCCTCACCTGTTCGAGTGAGCCGCCTCCCGTGCCGATAGGCGCTCCATGGAGGTCGAGACGGGATGCGCGCTCGACGGTGGGCCGCCCGACGCCGCCGTCGTCGAGATCGACGCCATCCCCGTCGCGACGGCCGCCGTGGATCCCGACGGGACCATCGTCGCGGTGAACCCGCGCTTCGCGCAGCTGTCTACCCTCGCCGTCGGCGGGCGGATCGATGGCATCGTCGCGCGGGGCCGGCGCGACGAGGTGCGGGCGCTGCTGCATCGCGGGGACGGGACCACCACCGTTCCGCTCGACGGCCCCGTCCACCTCGTCGGCCCGGCCGAGGTGACGGTCGCGCGCTCCGCGGCCCCACGCGCGATCGTGGTCTTCGTCGTCCCGCTCCCCCTGGGGGACTCGGCCGTCGCTGAGCTCATCGACCGGGCGCGCGCCCACGACCTGCACGACCAGGGGGTCGTGGTCGGCGACGGCTCGCGCATCGTGCACGTGAACGCGACCGCCGCGGCCATCTACGGCCGCCCGGCGCACGAGCTGCTCGAGATGGGTTCCCTCTTCTCGCTGTTCCCCCTCGACGAGCGGCGGCGGATCGACGATCTGGTCGCCGAGGCCCGTGCGGCGGGCGTCGCGATCCCCGACCGCTTCGAGACCTTCGTCGACCGGCCCGACGGCTCGCGCCTGGCGGTCGACATCTGGGTGAAGGCCACGCTCTCCGCAGACGGGGGCGCACGCACCTACACCCTCATCTCCGACGCCACCGCCCGGCGCGAGCAGGAGCGGCGACTCACCGCGATGGCGCACCACGACCCGTTGACCGGGCTCGCCAACCGGCACCTGCTCGTCGAGCGGATGACGAGCGCCCGGTCACGGATCGCGACGGGCGCGGACGCGGGTGCGCTGTGCTTCATCGACCTCGACGGCTTCAAGGACGTCAACGACGACCTCGGGCACGGGGTGGGCGACGAGGTCCTGGTCGAGATCGCGTCGCGGCTGCGGTCCCACGTCCGCCCGTGCGACACGGTCGCTCGCGTCGGTGGCGACGAGTTCGTGGTGCTGGTGGAGGGCGCCGAGTCGGCGGGCGACCTGGCGACGCTGGGAGAGAGGTTGCGCTCCGTCGTGCGCCAGCCGGTCGAGCGCGACGGATGGACGGTGACCGTCGACGCGAGCATCGGAGCGATCGCACTCGACGATCCCGACGCGGACGTCCGCGAGCTGCTCGACCGCGCCGACCGCTCGATGTACGAGCAGAAGCGATCGCGACGAGCGGGGACGCCGCCGCTCAGGGTCGCCGGATGACCGACCGGACGGCACCGACCGTCTCGTCGTCCATCGAGGTGATCCCGTGCTCCGTGCGCGCGTGCTCGGCGACCTGCGACATCAACGCGGACTCGTCCTCGGCCTCGAAGACCGCGGCGCACCCGGGGATCACGTCCCCGCAGCTCAAGTTGACACCCATCGACGTACCTCCCTGTGTGCTCGCCGTCACGGACCGTAGCCGATGCGGCCGAGGCGTGCCGCGTGCGGTCAGGCGCCCGGGACGAGGGCCGGGAGGATGTCGCCGATCGAGCCGACCAGCAGGTGGTCGGCGTAGCGGTCCATCGCGGTCTCGTCGCCGTTGACGATCACCACGTCGGCTCCCGACGCCTTGGCTCGCGGCACGCAGTTGGCCGCCGGGAACACCGACAGCGTCGAGCCGACGGCCAGCATCACGTCGCACTCCTCGCTCACGCGCAGCGCCCGATCGATCACCTCCGGCACGAGCGCCTGACCGAAGCTGATCGTGTCGCTCTTGACGATCCCGCCGCACTCGAGGCACGCCGGATCGGGCTCACCGGCGCGGACGCGGTCGAGCGCCTCGGCCATCGGGCGCCGGTCCTCGCACTCCCAGCAGCGCGAGAACCAGACCGTGCCGTGGACCTCGATCACCTTGTCGGGGTCGTTGCCCGCCTTCTGGTGCAGCCCGTCGATGTTCTGGGTCACCAGGGCGTGCAGCCTGCCCTGTCGCTCGAGCTCGACGATCGCCCGGTGGCCGTCGTTCGGCTCCGCCGACCACGCCGGGGTCGTGAGCCGGTTCTGCCAGGCGGCGACGCGCACCCCGGGCTCGTTGAGGTAGTGGGTGATGTTCGACGCCTTCTCGGCGGCCGGGTTCTTCGTCCACACCCCGTCGGGGCCGCGGAAGTCGGGGATCCCCGAGTCGGTCGAGATCCCCGCCCCCGTCAGCACGACGATCCGCTCGGCCGACTCCACGAGGCTCCGGGCGGTGTCGAGGTCCGGTGGCGCGCTCACCCGCCCGATCATGCCAGCCGACGCCCGGATCGGCCACCCGGAGGGCGATCGCCGGCGGCCTCGACGACGGGCGCCGCTCCCCGGCTGCCGGCCGCGGCGCACCGGTAGCGTGGAGGGCCGTGTCGAACCAGGTGGTGGACGAAGCGCAGCGTCGTCGGACGTTCGCGATCATCTCGCACCCCGACGCGGGCAAGACGACGCTCACCGAGAAGTTCCTGCTCTACGCCGGTGCGATCCAGTCGGGAGGCGCGGTCAAGGCCCACGAGGGGCGCCGGGCGGCGACGTCGGACTGGATGGACATGGAGCAGAAGCGCGGGATCTCCATCTCGTCGACGGCGCTCAACTTCCCGTACCGGGGCCACGAGCTCAACCTGCTCGACACCCCCGGGCACCGCGACTTCTCCGAGGACACCTACCGCGTCCTGTCCGCGGTCGACGCGGTGGTGATGGTCCTCGACTCGGCGAAGGGCATCGAGCCCCAGACCCTGAAGCTGTTCGAGGTCTGCCGCTCGCGCGAGCTGCCGGTGCTGACCTTCCTCAACAAGCTCGATCGGCCCGGCCTCGAGCCCCTCGAGCTGCTCGACCAGATCGAGGACCAGATCGGGCTCCGCCCCACGCCGGCCACCTGGCCGGTCGGCTCGTTCGGCGACCTGCGCGGGGTCCTCGACCGCCGCGACGACGTGTTCACCCGCTTCACCCGCACCGCCCGGGGCAGCCAGATCGCGCCGGAGGAGGACGTCCCCGCCGAGCGGGCCGCCGCCGAGGAGGGCGCGGCGTGGCTCAAGTGCGCGGAGGAGTCCGAGCTGCTCGAGGCGACCGGGGCCGACGTCGACCTCCCGTCGTTCCTGGCCGGCGCGTCGACCCCGGTGTTCGCCGGCTCGGCGCTGACCAACTTCGGGGTGCGCCACCTGCTCGACGCGATCGTCGACCTCGCCCCCGCTCCCGGCGGGCGCGCCGACGTCGACGGGGCGGTGCGCCCCCTCGAGCAGCCGTGCTCGGCGTTCGTGTTCAAGGTGCAGGCCAACATGGACCGCAACCACCGCGACCGGATCGCGTTCGCCCGCATCTGCTCGGGGCGCTTCGAGCGCGGGATGGTGATGACCTGCGAGCGCACCGGCCGCCCGTTCGCCACGAAGTACGCGTCCACCGTGTTCGGCGCCGAGCGCACGACGATCGACGAGGCGTTCCCCGGTGACGTGGTCGGTCTCGTCAACGCGACCGGGCTCAACATCGGTGACACCCTCTACGACGAGTCGGGGCCGGCCGTCGAGTTCCCGAAGCTGCCGCAGTTCGCCCCCGAGGTGTTCGCCACCGCCCGCCCCCAGGACTCCGGCAAGGTCAAGCAGTTCCGCAAGGGGCTCGACCAGCTCGGCGAGGAGGGCGTCGTCCAGGTGCTGCGCGACCCGGACTGGGGCGAGGCGTCGCCGGTGCTCGCCGCGGTCGGCCAACTCCAGTTCGACGTGTTCGCCAACCGCCTCGACGTCGAGTTCAACGCCCCGATCGAGCTGTCGGGGTCGCCCTTCCAGGCCATCCGCCTCACCGATGCGCCCTCCGCCGACGCGCTGCGGGCCAAGCAGGGCGTGCGCATCCTCCAGCGCACCGACGGCGCGCTCGTCGCGCTGTTCGAGAACCGCTACGCGCTCCAGCGCATCGAGGCGAACGAGCCCGAGCTCACCCTCGACCAGATCATCGCCTGACGGTCGCCGCCCGTCGGACGGCCGGAGCCGGCGCGCTCGATGCGGTCACCAGCTCCCCGAGCTGCCCCCGCCTCCGCCGCCGCCGACACCGCCCCCGCTGAAGCCTCCACCGCCGCCGCCGGAGCCGGAGCTCGACGGAGGCGTGCGCGCCGAGCGGAACGACGAGCCGTACGAGTGCACCAGCAGCGGGGCCGTGAACCGCTCGGGGTGCGCGATGTCGCTCGACTCGATCGCCGCGGACCACGCGGTCGCCTCCCCGAGAGCGACGGCCCACGCCGAGTACTCCCGGACGAGGCCGTGCTCCCAGGCCCACTCCACGTGGCGTGCCTCGCTCGCCTCCAGGAACCGACGGAACGACTCGGTCCTCAGGGCGAGGGCGGAACCGGTCGCGGTGCGCGAGGCGAGCATCGTCCAGTAGGCCGTGACCGCGAGCGCGATCGTCACGACGACGGTGAGCGCCACCGCTCCGAGCCAGTGGCCGAACGCCCCGAACACGGAGATCGCGACGGCCGCCGACGTGGCCGTCGTCGCGAGGACGAACAGCGCCACCAGCGCGTACACGACGACGCGCACGACCGACGACGAGCCCGACGAGCCCGACAGCGGCGAGTCCCACCACCCGGCGGAGTCCACGAGCCGCTTCTGCTCCGCTCGGATCCTCGACCAGACCGAGGTGAAGGCGGGGTCGTACGTCCCGAGCTCGACGGCGGGGCCCCGCTCGAACAGCTGGGCGAGGTGGCTGCGGTCGACGGCGCTCAGGCGCGCCGTGGCCTGCCCCGGGCGCAGGACCAGATCGGACCCCTCCCCCGTCACCACGATCGCCTCGCGCCCGATCATCTCGGAGAACCACGCCGAGACGCTGTCGTCGTCGACCCGTTCGCGCAGCAGCACGTAGCCCTGCCACGGCTCGACCCCACGGGGCGGGGAGAACTCGATCGTCGCCAGCTCGGCGAGGCGGTCGTCGGGGACGCGGTGGGTCGGCACGTCGGCGACCGGATCGCCCTCCCGGGGGACGCCGAGCGGGGAGGCGAGCTCGCCGTGGGCGGCGTCGGCGGCCCCGCCGGCTCCGAACACGACGTTCGAACCGGACCGACGGAACCAGCGGTGGATCGCGAGCGCGATCAGCGCGCCGATCCCCAGCTGCAGGAGACCGAGCGGTCGGAACCCCGTGCGCACCCGGTCGGGCAGGGCGGGCGGCTCGGGCACCGCGGTGTCGACGACCGCGTCGACGTCGGCGAACACGCTGATCCCCTCGCGGGCCTCGAGCGGCTCCACGACGGCCCGGTACCGACCGTCGGACACCCGCTCCAGCGTGCACCCGCCGAACTGCCCCGCCGTCCCGACGTCGCAGCTCGGGTCGCTCAGCTCGAACCCGACGAGGTCGACCTCGAAGCGGTCGGTGCGCAGCGCCTCGTCGGTCCCGATCACGTCGAGCGCCAGACGCCCGGACGCGAGCTGCGCGTCGGGGAGGGTGTACTCGAGCACGTAGCGGCGCTGACCGGTGAAGGTGATCGCCGGGTCGCCGATCCGCAAGCGGGTGTCACGTCCGATCGGGAGGACGTCGAGGGTCGCGTCCGCGTCGGGCGACGACGCGGTGACGTCGACGGGGGCGCCGAAGTCGTTCGGCACGATCCGCTGGTAGCCACGGCGCTCGCTCGACCCGAAGTCGATGTCGACGACCTCGCGGATGCGCACCCCGTCGGGTCGGTCCACGCCCGCCGGCGTGACGACGACCTGCTTGGCGTCGAAGTGCTCGGAGCGCAGCACCCCGTCGTCACCGGCGCCGACGACGCCGAACGCACCCAGCGCCGCGGTCCCGAGCACACCGGCCGCGACGACCACGTGGCGCAGCGGTGAGATCGACCGGAGCACGACGTCAGCGTCGCGGATCGCGCGGTCGGTCGGCCACCGGGTTCGCGCTCGGCGGCCGGGTGCCCCCGCTCACGTGCGCGCCAACTCGACGAACGTGCGGCCGGTGTCGAGCGGGATCGGCTCGCCCGACGCGGGGTCGATGAACACGAACGGGTCGTACGGGGAGGCCCGCGTCCACGCGCCCTCGATCGCGAGGCCGTCTCGGTGGATCGTCGCCTGGCCGAACCCGACGGTGATCGGGTTCGGCGATCGGGCGTCGACGGTCGACGGCGGGTGGGCGGTGCGCACGACCACCACGTTGCTCGCCGTGATCTGCGCGCCCGACACGCCGACGTGGCGGTTCCCGTTCTGGGAGCGGAGGTACACGCCGAGCTCGGGATCCCAGCGCCACCCGGCGATCAGGTTGTCCATCCCGACGTCGAACGTGGTGTCGGCGCCGACCACGAACCCCTCGGGCGGCGTCCACGCCTCGTCGAACGTCCACAGCGGCCGCGCCGGCCCCGGCTCGATCGCGGTGGTCACCGCGCAGGCCGGATCCAGGAGCAGGTTGTGCGGCGCCCGGCGCGACGAGGTCCGCTGGTAGCACGGGTTGAACTGGGCGCTGAAGTCGACGAGGACGCCGGCCGCGGCGGCCGATCCGACCCACCGGGTGACGCCCGGGTTGCCACCGGACCAGGCGAGGACCGGTCGGTTCATCCCCGCGAGCAGGTCGAGGTCCCCGGTGCGCGCCGAGCGCACCGGCCCGGCACGGTCGGGGAGCTGGCTGTGGAACAGGGCGACGAAGCGCGTGATGCCCTCGACGTTCTCCTCGATGACCACGTCGGCCACGTCGAGGCCCCACTGGGGCCGCCCCTGGGGGCGGTTGTCGATCTTGACCGCGAGGATCGGCCGACCGGTGATGCTCTCGTCCGCCGGGGAGCCGAGGAGCGCGGCGACCCCGTCGAGCGGACCGGCGAGCTCGTAGGGCGGCCACACCGGGATGCCGGCACCGTCGAGGATCGTCGTCGGCGGGGGGAGCGTCGTGGTGGTCGTGGTCGTGGTCGTCGAGCTCGTGGTCGTGGTCGTCGTCGTGGTGGTCGACGTCGTGGCGGTCGTCGTGGTCGCCGGCGTCGTGGTCGTCGTCGCGGCGCTCGTCGTGGTCGCGGCCACCGAGCCGACCCGATCGGCGCCACCGCCGGCGGTGCTCGCCACCGTCGCGACGACGGCGGCGACGAACGCCACGAGGCCGAGACCGACCGCGGTCCGACGCCGCCGGTACACCGCGGCGTCGTCGCGCGATCCGGTCGGCGTCTCACCGTCGGGCGTCGCGGCAGCGTCGCCGTCGGGGGTCTCGGTCACGTCGACCGACGGTAGCCGGGTGGGCGCGGCGGACCGGGTCACCGGAATCGCTTCCGGTTCCGCGTTCTGATCACCCACGGAAGACGTGCCGACCCCTCCCGACGCGACCGATCCCCGGAGGAACCCCACGTGGACGAACCCACCGACATCCCGCCGCTCGCCGCCGACATCGGCCCGCCCCTCGCCGCGCCCCCTCCGCCCGCCGTCGCCCCGTCCCGGCCGATCCCGCCACCTCCGGGTCACCACGTCGCCCGGCCCGGATCGCGGCACGAGGGACCGACAGCGACGGCCGCGCCGGGATCGCGCCGCCACCCGGCCGACCCCGCGAGGGCGTCGACCTCCGATCCCGAACCGGCCCCCGGGTCGACGGTCACGATCCGGCCGTGGATCGACCCCGTCGTCGACGAGTCCGGTCACGATCCACGCTCGCTCTACGTCGAGCGGTTCTGGCTCGGGGTGCTCGGCCCGACGGCGACGTGGCTCGTCCGTCGCCTCGTCGCGGGCTTCGAGACCTCCCCCGACGGCTACGACCTCGACCTCGCCGCCACCGCTCGCGCGATGGGGCTGTCGTACTCACCGGGCCGCTCGTCGCCGTTCTCGAAGGCCGTGCAGCGATGCACGATGTTCGGGCTGGCCCACTCCACCAGCGACGGGCTCGCGATCCGGCGCCGGATCCCGACCGTCGCCCACCGGCACCTGCGGCGGATGCCCGACGCCGTCGTCGAGGCCCACGAGAGCTGGCAGCGCACCACCATCACGATCGACGAGCTCTCGCGCGCCCACCGCCTGGCGGTGGCGATGCTCGAGGTCGGCGACCCGGCCACCGCCATCGAGCACCAGCTCGTCGCCCTCGGGGTGAACGACGTCGCCGCCGCCGAGGCCGCCGACAACGCCTGTCGGCTCGAGGCGCCCTGACCCGGGCCGACCGCCCCGGCACGACCGGGCGGCGCGCGCCTCCGGCATCGATCGTGTTCGGTCGGTCCGCGGGCGCGGGCGCCACGTAGGTTCACCCCGTGGTCCCGACCATCGAGATCGACTCCACGCGTGCCTGGGTGGCGGCGGTGGCGGCCTCGACCGCGAACGGGATGGCCTTCGGCACGGCCTACACCTTCGGCACGTTCTTCGACTCGATGGCCGACGAGTTCGGCGCCCAGCGCGGATCGACGGCGCTGCTGTTCGGGATCACGCTGCTGTTCTTCTTCGGCTTCGGCGTCGTCGCCGGGCCGCTGTCCGACCGGTTCGGGCGGCACCGCCTGTTCGTCGTCGGCGCGACGCTCTTCGTCGTCGGTCTCTGGCTGACCGCACGGGTGTCGAGCATCGAGGTCGGCTACGTCACCTACGGGGTCGGGGTCGGCATCGGCTCGGGGTGCTTCGTCGCCCCGCTGACCGCTCAGGTCGGGCAGCTCTTCGTCCGCCACCGCGGCCTCGCTCTCGGTGTGGTCGCGACCGGGAACGGGGTGGGGACGCTGGTGCTCAGCCCGCTGTCGGAGAGCCTGATCGCGTCGGGCGGGTGGCGATCGGGGTACCGGGTGCTCGCCGTCGTGGCGGCGGTGATCTTCCTCGCCGCGCTCCCCGCCGTCCGAGGACGACCGGCGGCCCCCGACACGGCGAGCTCCGGGCTCGCGCCGACGGGCTTCCTGCGCACCCCGGCGTTCGCGTCGCTGTTCACCTCCGGCACGCTGATGTCGGTGGGGCTCTTCGTCGCCTTCGCCTTCGTGGTCCCCTTCGCGACCGACGAGGGCGTGAGCTCCGCGGGGGCATCGCGCCTGGTGGCGGTCATCGGCCTGGCCAGCATCGTCGGGCGGCTCGGCCTGACGAGCATCACCGACCGGCTCGGGTCGGTCGCCGTCTACCGCGCCGCGCTCGCGATCCAGCCGGTCGCGTTCGTGGTGTGGCTGATCGCCGGGGGCAACTACCCCCTGCTGGTGCTCTTCGCCGTGGTGCTCGGGGTGTCGTACGGCGGCTTCGTGGCCGTCGCCCCCGCGTTGCTCATCGACGTGTTCGGCACCGAGGACCTCGGACGCAAGATGGGCGCGGTCTTCTGCGGGTTCGGGATCGGCGGCCTGATCGGGCCGACGCTCGCCGGGTCGGTCGCCGACGCGACCTCGGGGCGGTCGGCGCCGATCGTGCTGGTGCTCGTGATCCTCGTCGTGGCGCTCGCGACGACGTCGCCGCTCAGGCGAGCCGCGACGGCGCCGGCTCCGGTGCGCTGAACGAGCACGCGAGGTCGATCAGCAGACGGGTCCCGAACCCGGTGGCGCCCTTGGCGTAGATCCCCTCGTCGCTGTCGACCTTCATCGGCCCCGCGATGTCGAGGTGGGCGTAGGGCACGTCACCGGTGAACTCCGACAGGAAGATCGACGCCGTGATCGTCCCCGCGTACGGGCCGCCGATGTTGCGCATGTCGGCCACGACCGAGTCGAGCAGCTTGCGGTAGCGCTCGGTCTCCAGCGGCAGCTGCCACGTCGGTTCGCCGACCCGTTCGCTCGCTGCCGACACGGCGTCGATCCAGTTCTGGTTGGTCCCGAGGAGGCAGGCGACCTCGGGGCCGAGCGCGGTCAGCGCCGCACCGGTGAGCGTGGCGATGTCGACGATCGCGTCGACGCCCTCCTCGACGGCGAGCGAGAGCCCGTCGGCCAGCACGAGGCGGCCCTCTGCGTCGGTGTTGTGGATCTCCACCGTCTTGCCGTTGCGCATCGTGAGGACGTCGCCCAGCTTGAGCGCCGAGCCCGACGGCATGTTGTCGGTGCACATCAACCACGCGGTCACCTTCGTCGGGCAGTCGAGCGCACGCAGGGCCGACATCGCCGACAGCACGGCCCCGGCTCCGGACATGTCCATCTTCATCACCTGGTGGAACGCGTCGTTGCCCTTGATGCTGATCCCGCCCGAGTCGTACATGATCCCCTTGCCGACCATCGCGAGGTGCGCGACGTCGCCGTCCGCGCCGTCGGGGGTGTAGGTCAGCTTGACCATCCGCGGGGGCTCGGTGGAACCTCGGTTCACGCCGAGCATGCCCCCGCACCCCATCTGCTCAAGGTCGTCGCGGTCGAACACCTCGACCTCGAGCCCGGCGTCGGGGCCGAGATCGACCGCGCGCCGAGCGATGTCGGCGGCGTTGAGGTAGGTGGGCGGGGTGTTCGCGAGCTCGCGCGCGAGCGCCGCGGCTCCCGCGATGGTGCGCCCGCGCTCGATCCCCGCGCCCACCTGCTTCGAGCGCTTGGAGGCGGCCAGCAGGGTCAGCTCCGTCAGGTTCGACGCGACGTCGTCGTCACCCTTGAGCCCGACGTAGCGGTACGACGCGAGCAGCGCCGCCTCGGTGACCGCCTGGGCCGCCTCGGTCGGGTCGAGGCTCGTCGCGTCCGCGAGGTTCGTCGCCAGGTGATCGTGGCTCGACGCGGCGCGCGTGAACGCGGCGGCGGCTCGGCGCAGGACCCCCGCGTCGGCCTCGTCGGCGTCGCCGATGCCCACGGCGACGAGCAGACCGTCGTTCGACGGGACGGCGAGCGTCTGGCCCGGCTTCGCGTGGAAGCCGTTGTCGGTGAGCGTCGAACGGCTCACGCCGAGCTGGCGTGGGACGGACCCCGACGCCGCCACGGCGTAGCCGACGGCCGTCGCGCCCTCGGGCACCGACCGGGCGGTGGACACGGAGACGGAGCTGACGGCGTGGCTGGCATCGGTCATGGTCGTCATCATGCCCGGTCGTCGGGCGATGACCGACACCGATCTCGCGTCGGCGCGGATCGAGCGACGCCTCAGGCGCTCTCGGTGGCGGCGACCGACATCGCGTCGTCGGTCGCCTCCTCGCCGGCGCCACCGGCCGGGGCGTCGACCTTGACCGACGTCCGCTGGCGGCCCTCGAGGAACCGTGCCAGCCGGGCGATGGCCCACACCAGCACGAAGTACACGACCCCGATCATCACGTAGGCCTGGAAGTTCGTGGTGGCGCCGAAGTTCGCCGTCCCCGATCCGCGGCGCACGAACTCGACGTAGCTGATCACGAAGCCGAGCGACACGTCCTTGGTCAGGGTCGCCATCTGCGCCACGAGGGCGGGGATCATCCGGCGAACGGCCTGGGGCAGGACGACGAGGAACATCGTCTGCCAGTACGACATCCCGACCGAGTGCGCGGCCTCGGACTGGCCCGAGTCGAGCGAGCGCACGCCGGCGCGGAAGATCTCCGAGAGCACTGCCGAGTTGTAGAGCACGAGCGCGACGACGATCGACCAGAACGTCCCGAGGAGCGCGTCCCCACCCCGCCCGCGCGAGAACGACGTGTCGAGGTAGAACACCCCGAAGATCAGGAACAGCAGCGGGAGCGCACGGAAGAGCTCCACCCACGCGACGGCCACGATCTGCACCGCTCGCGACTTCGCCAGGCGCATCAGGGCGAGCGCGAAGCCGAGCACGGTCGCGATGATCGCCGCGACGACGGCCGCCTCGATCGTTCCAACGAGGCCGCCGAACAGGAACTTCACCGTCGCCCACTCGGTGAGCGCACGCCACCCGGCGATCTCCGTCTGGCCGTTCTCGTCGAGCTTGCGGTACGCCCACCACAGCACGAGCGCGAACACGACGAGTGCGACCGCGGTGCCGATCCGGACGCGTCGCTTCCCGCGCGGGCCGAGCTCTTCGGTGATGACGTTCGCGGTGCTCATCGCTTGATCGAGTAGCGCGCCTCGAGCCACCGGAAGACGAAGCCCATCGGCAGCAGGAAGATCAGGTAGATGACGGCGACGACCGCCAGCACCCTCCACGTCCCGACCGCGGCGTTGTTGAACATCCGCTGCGAGAGCGCCGTGAGCTCGACGACCGAGATCGTCGACGCCACGGCGGTGTTCTTGAAGTTGGCGACGAACAGGTTCCCGATCGGGCCGATGACGGTGCGGGTGGCCTGCGGGATGACGACGTTCGAGAGCAGCTGGACGAAGTTGAGCCCGATCGCCCGGCCCGCCTCGGCCTGGCCCTGCGGCACCGCGTTGATCCCCGAGCGCAGGGCCTCGGCCATGTAGGCACCGGTGTACAGGCCCAGCGCGACGGCCGCGGTGGGGAAGAAGTCGTAGACCAGCCCGAGGTCGCCGAGGCCGAACAGGGCCAGGAAGAACACGACCAGCAGCGGTGTGTTGCGGAACAGCGACACGAAGAAGCTCGCGAACCGCACGAGCGGCGGGACCGGGCTGACCCGGAAGGAGACGATGACGATGCCGACGACGATGGAGATGGCGAAGCTGACCAGCGCCAGCTTCACCGTCGTCCAGGTCGCGTCGACGAGCTGGTCGCCGTACTCGTCGAGGAACTGCGACCAGGTCATCGTGCCTCCTCCCGGGTCAGGACGGTGATCATGGGGTGGGGATCAGCACCCCTCGTCGTCGAGCTCCGGCGGCTCCGGCGTCTGGGAGGCGACGGCGCCGACGGTGTCCTCGTAGATCTGCTGCCACGTGCCGTCGTCGTACATGGTCTGCAGGACCTCGTTGACCTCGCAGCGCAGCTCCGAGCCCTCCGGGACCCCGATGCCGTACGGCTCCTCGGTGAACGGGTTCTCGACGAGCACGTACTCGCCACCCGACTCGTCCGCGAGCCCGAGCAGGATCACGTTGTCGGTGGTGACGGCGTCGACCCGGCCCTGGCCCATCGCGTCGGCGCACTTGGAGTACGTGTCGAAGGTCGTCACGTTCGCGTCGGGCGCCATCTCGTTGAGGTTGTCGAGCGACGTCGAGCCCTCGACGGTGCAGGTCGCCACGTCGGGCGAGTCGAGGTCGTCGATGCTCGCGATCCCCAGCGGGTTGTCCGCGGTGACCATGATGTCCTGACCCGCCACGTAGTACGGCCCGGCGAAGTCGACGATCTCGTCGCGCTCGTCGTTGATCGTGTAGGTGGCCACGACCATGTCGACCGTGCCGTTCTCGAGGAACGACTCGCGGTTGGCCGAGACCGCCTCGGAGAACTCGACCTCGCGCCCGAGCTGCTCGCCGATGTAGCGGGCGATGTCCGCGTCGAAGCCCTCGACGCCGCTCGGGGTGTTGACCCCGAACAGCGGCTGGTCGTACTTGGTGCCGACCCTCAGGGTCCCGCCGCCGCCCTCGGCCGGCGCCGCGGCCTCGGTGCTCTCGGTCATCGCGTCGGTGGTCTCGGTCATCGCGTCCGAGGTCTCCGTCATCGCGTCGGTGGTCTCGGTCATCGCGTCCGAGGTCTCCGTCATCGCGTCGGTGGTCTCGGCCATCGCGTCGTCGGCGGCGTCGGACGTCTCCGACATCGCTTCGTCGGCCGCTGCCGAGATGTCGGTGACGGCGTCGTCGACCTCGGCGCTCGTGTCGTCGCTGCCGCACGCGGCCACGACGAGGGCCGTCGCCGCCAGGCACGGGACGATCCGTGTGTAGGTGCTTCTCATTGGGTTCCTCCAGTTGTCTTCGTTGTCCACGGTGTCCGCCCGCGTTCGATGACCGACCTGGTCGCTCGGGTCCTCAGTGCTGGATGATCTTCGAGAGGAAGTCCCGTGCTCGTTCGGTCTTCGCGTCCTTGTAGAACGACTCGGGGTCGTTCTCCTCCACGATCGCGCCGTCGGCCATGAAGATGACCCGGTCGGCCGCGGACCGTGCGAAGCCCATCTCGTGCGTCACGACGACCATCGTCGTGCCCGACTTGGCGAGGTCGAGCATCACCTGGAGGACCTCGTTGATCATCTCCGGGTCGAGCGCGGAGGTCGGCTCGTCGAAGAGCATGATCTTCGGCTCCATCGCCAGCGCCCGGGCGATCGCGACGCGCTGCTGCTGGCCGCCGGAGAGCTGGGCGGGGTACTTGGCGGCCTGGTGCCCGACGCCGACGCGCTCGAGCAGCCGCTCGGCGCTCTCGCGCGCCTCCGACTTCGACCTCTTCAGCACCTTCAGCGGACCGAGGGTGACGTTCTCGAGGATCGTCTTGTGCGCGAACAGGTTGAACGACTGGAACACCATCCCCACCTCGGCGCGCAGCCGGGCGAGCTCCTTGCCCTCGAGCGGGAGGAGCTCGCCGTCGATGCGGATCTCCCCCTCCTGGATCGTCTCGAGCCGGTTGATCGTGCGGATCAACGTCGACTTGCCCGACCCCGACGGGCCGATCACCACGACCACCTCGCCCTCGGCGACCTCGAGGTCGATGTCCTTGAGCGCGTGCAGATCCCCGTACCACTTGTTGACGCCGCGCATCGTCACGAGGGCGTCGGTCGACGTTCGATCCGGTGTCGTGGTCATCCGCCGGTGACACTACGCCACCCGGCGGATGCGCCGTGACAGCGCACGGTGCGCCGGACCGGCCCCGAGGCGGACGTCAGTCGGGGACGCCGATGCACACGGCGATCGGCTGACCCCGCCGGAACAGCGTGACCGGACCGTCCTCGCTCACGACGAACGCGACCGTGTGGTCGTGGTCCCACGTGTAGCGGGCGGCCGAGCGGTGGCGCATCCCCTCGTCGAGGTGGACGGCGGACTCCGACGCGATCGAGCTGCGCAACCCGACACCGAGCGAGCCGATCGCGCCGTCCGCCCCCACCAGGGTCGCGAGGTCGGTCTGGTTGAGCACGGCGAACAGCGCCGCGAAGTGGTGCCGCTCGAGGACCGACAGATCGGGCGACGGGAGGGCCGCGCTCATGTCGAGGCCGTGGTCGTCGTGGTCGACGGGATCGAGGTCGAGGAGGAACGTGGCGCCGATGCGCGCCGGGCTGAGCCAGTGCACGGCGAGGTCGAGCAGCCCGAGCAGGAGGGCGCTCGACGCCTCGGGGACGGCGGCGCGCACCGCGGGGAGGTACACCTTCGCCGAGGGGCGGTGGCGCCAGCGGTGGCCGTTCCACTCCACGACCCCGGTCGGGGTGAACACCCGTGACATCCCCATGACGGTGCGCTGGACGATCACCGCTCCGGTGGCCTGCTCGATCTCGACGAGGTCGGCCTCGTACTGCACGGTGCGGCGGAAGCAGGCGAGCTGGGCGGATCCGTCGCGGGCGCGCACGAGGAACGCCGATCGACCGTCGGCGAAGCGCCGGGCGAGCTCGATCGGCATGTCGAGGTCGACGATCTCGACGAGGTTGTCCCCCACGACCAGCGACCGCTCCCCCGGCAGCACGAACGAGCCGTAGATGCTGGTGTGGTTCTCGAACACCGGCGGGCGCCACGCGTGCTCGAGCTCGGTGATCAGCACGTCGACCTCGTCGGGCGAGCCCGGCAGGGTGATCCCGTCGTCGTGGGGCTCCTCGCGCAACCGCTCGTGCGCCCGGGTCAGCTGCATCCCACGACCCTACCGACGCGCCGTGCCCCCCTCCCGACGCTCCACGGTGACCGTCGCCCCGATCGGCGTCGCCCCCGCGCGGCGCGGCCCGACGAGGTCGGTGACCCGTCGGTTCACACCGTCGGCAGGCTGCGGTCCCACGCGCTGGCGAGGGAGGCGTAGCGGCCCCCGAGCTCGACGAGCTCGTCGTGGGTGCCCAGCTCGGCCAGGCGCCCCTCGTCGATCACCGCGATCCGATCGGCGCCGCGGATGGTCGACAGGCGGTGCGCGACGACGATCGTCGTGCGACCCTCCATCAGGCGGTCGAGCGCTCGCTCGACGATCACCTCGGTCCCCGGGTCGAGGCTGCTGGTCGCTTCGTCGAGGACGAGCACCGCCGGGTCGACGAGCGCGGCCCGGGCGAGCGAGACGAGCTGGCGCTCCCCCGCCGACAGCCGCGACCCGCGCTCGCGCACCTCGGTGTCGATGCCGTCCTCGAACTCCGAGAACCGGTCGAGCGCGCCGATCGCGTCGAGCGCCTCGCGCAGCTCGTCGTCGGTCGCGTCGGGTCGGGCGATGCGCACGTTGTCCGCGATCGACCCCCCGAACAGGAAGCCCTCCTGGGGGACCACCACGACCCGGTGGCGCAGAGACGACAGGGTCGAGTCGCGCAGGTCGACGCCCCCGAAGGAGATCCGGCCCACCGTCGGGTCGTAGAGCCGCGCCATCAGCTTCGCGACCGTCGACTTGCCCGCGCCGGTCGGGCCGACGAGGGCCAGGCGCTCGCCGTCGCGCACGGTGATCGACACGTCGCGCAGGACCGGCGTGGTCGTCGCCGGGTAGGTGAAGCCGACCCCGTCGACGACGAGGTCGCCGTGGCGCTCGAGGTCGCGCTCGCCGCTCACGACGTCGGGCTCGGTGTCGAGGATCGAGAACAGCTTGTCGAGGGCGGCGGCCGACGACTGGACGGTGTTGTAGAGCTGGGAGAGCTGCTGGACCGGCTCGAAGAGCTGGGCGAGCAGGAGGACGAACGCGATCACGGTGCCGATCCCGACGTCACCGCGCCCGACGAGCCAGCCGCCGATGCCGATCGCGATCGCGCTCGCGACGACCCCCATCGCCTCCACGAGGCCGAAGTACCACGTCGACACCCGGATCGAGTGGACGTGGGAGCGGTACAGCGAGCGGTTCGACCGGACGAACTGGCGGGTCTGCTCGCCCTCCTGGGCGTAGGCCTGGATGACGCGCACCCCGGCGATGCCCTCCTGCAGCTCCGACAGGTTCTGGCCGACCCGTTCGCGCACCTCGAGGTAGGCGGCGTTGGAGTCGCGCTGGAACTTGCGCGACGCGACGATGATCACCGGCATCACCAGCAGGGCCGCGATGGTGAGCTGCCACGACATCGCGAGCATCAAGACGAGCGCGATGGCGATCAGGAAGACCGCCGCGACGAGCTGCAGGAGACCCCACTGGACCAGCTCCGACATCGTCTCGATGTCGGCGGTCATCCGCGAGATCAGCACCCCGGACTGGTGGCGGTCGAAGAACCCGAGCGACTGGCGCTGGATGTGGTCGAAGGTCCGCACGCGCAGCGCCCGCAGGAACCCCTCACCGGCGCGGTTGACGAAGATGTACTGCTGTCGACCGGCCAGGTAGGCGATCACCACGACCACCACGTACGCGATCGCGGCGCGCCCGAGCGTCGAGCGGTCGCCGTCGTCGATCCCCGAGTCGATCCCCCACCCCACGATCACCGGGCCGAGGAGGACCCCGAGCGTGGAGATGGCGACGAACACCAGGGCGGCGGCGACCGTCCGCTTGAACGGCGCGGCCATGCTCAGCGCCCGACGCAGCACCTGGCGCGCTGCGTCCCGGTCGAGCTTGTCGTCGTCGGCGACCCCGCCCATGCGCATCATCGGCGATCGACCCCGTCCCCGCCGCCGACCGGGGCGAGCGGGTCGTCGGACCCGTCGCCCTCCTCCGTGGCGGCGACGGCGTCGCCGTCATCGCCGCCGCCGTCGCCCGCCCCGTCGGCGGTCGCCATCGCCGCCAGGACGTCGCGGTAGCGCGGCTCGGTGGCGAGCAGGTGATCGTGGGGGCCGCGGGCGACGACCCGGCCGCCCTCGAGCAGGACGACGGTGTCGGCGAGCGCGATGGTCCCGGGGCGGTGCGCGATGACGATCGTCGTGCGACCGTCCATCACCGTCGACATCGCGGAGCGGATCTCGTGCTCCTTGGACGGGTCGACCGCCGAGGTCGCGTCGTCGAGCACGAGCACCCGGGGGTCGGCGACGATCGCCCGTGCGATCGCGATGCGCTGGCGCTGCCCACCCGACAGCGAGAAGCCCCGCTCGCCGAGGATCGTGCCGTAGGCGTCGGGGAGCCCCATGACGAAGTCGTGGGCACCGGCGAGGCGAGCGGCCCGCTCGATCGCGGCGTCGTCCGCCTCGGGGTCGGCGAAGGCGATGTTGGCGCGGACCGTGTCGTGGAACAGCAGGGTGTCCTCGAACACGATCCCCACCGCCCGCCGCAGGTCGTGGAGGCTGAGGTCGCGCACGTCGACTCCGTCGATCGTGATCGAACCGGAGTGGACGTCGTAGAACCGCACCAACAGGCGCGCGACGGTCGACTTGCCCGATCCGGTGGCTCCGACGATCGCGACCGACTCCCCCTCGGCGAGCTCGAGCTCGAAGCGCTCCAGCACGGCGCCCACGTCCGCGGGTCCGGGTCCCGCTCCGATGTCGAGCGCGCCGTCGGGACCGGTCGCCTCTTCGGGACCGGGAGCGCCGTCGGCCCCGTCGGCGACGCCTGCGCCGAGACCGTCGCCCGAGGTCCCGGCCCGGGTCGCGTCGTACGCGAACGTCACGTCGCGGAAGCGCACGGCGCCGCGGCCGGAGCCGACGTCGTCGAGCGCGGGCAGCGAGGTCGGTCGAGCCGGATCGGTGACCTGCGAGGAGGTGTCGAGGATCTCGTTCACCCGGGCCAGGGCCGCCGCGGCGCGCGAGGCGAACGCGATCGTCATGCCGATCATGCGCAGGGGCCACACGAGCAGGGCGACGTAGACGTTGAACTGGACGAGGGCGCCGAGGCTGATCTCGCCGTCGATCACCCGGTTGCCGCCGAACCACAGCACCGCGATCAAGCCGATCTGGGGGAGAAGCTCCATCGCCGGGAGGAACTTGGCCCGGATCCGCGCCGCGCCGATCGACTCGCGCCGGATGTCGTCGGCGGCCGTGCGCAGCTTGGCCGCCTGCACCCCCTCGGCACCGAACCCCTTCACCACCCGCACCCCGCCGACCGTCTCCTCGACCACGGTCGCGAGCTCGGCCTGCTCGTTCTGCACCGCGAGCACGGCCGGGTGGATCGAGCGCGAGAAGCGGCCGCCGAGGACCTGGATGAACGGGAGCGAGGCGAGGGCGAAGATCGCGAGCTGCCAGTCGGTGAGGAACAGGATCACCGTGACGGCCGTGATCATCGCGAGGTTCGACAGGGTGATCGGGATCATCACCACGAACATCTGGATCTGGTTGAGGTCGCTCGACGAGCGGCTCATCAGCTGGCCGGTCTGGGAGCGGTCGTGGTAGCCGATGTGCAGCGACATGATGTGGCCGAACAGGCGCTCGCGCAGGCGCGCCTCGGTCCAACGGGCCTCGCGGAACGCGTAGAAGCGGCGGAACGCGGTGAAGAACCCGGCGACGATCCCGGCGAGCGCGATCAGCCCGGCCCACAACCACAGCAGCTCGCCGTCGCCGATCCCCCGGTCGATGCCGAAGCGGATGAGGACCGGAGAGGCCACCTTGCCGACCGTCCACGCGAGACCGATCGCGGTGCCGATCGCGAGGTTGCGCCGCTGGGCTCGCAGGGTCTCCCACAGCAGGCTCCAGCGCGTCGTGGACCCCGCGGCGGCGCCGTCGCGGCGACGGCGAGGTGAGGACGGCACGGAGCGGGACACGTCGGTTCGGCGGCGCGGCGTCAGCCGAGCAGGCGAGCGACGCGGTCCTTGGGCCGCCCGATGATCGCGGTCTCGGCCGTGACCACCACCGGCCGCTGCAGGAGCTGCTTGTGGCGCACGAGGACGTCGACGATCTGATCCTCGGTGGCGACGTCGTCGTCGGTCAGGCCGAGCTTCGCGAACTTGCTGTCACGGCGGACGAGATCGGTCGGCGGATCCTCGAGCTTGGCGATGATCTCTCGGAGCGCGTCGGCGTCCGGCGGCTCCCTGATGTACAGCACGACGTCGTGGTCGACCCCGAGATCCTCTGCGATGCGCACGGCATTGCTCGACGAGCCTCAATGCTGGTTGTGGTAGATCGTCACGTCCGACATGGTCCCGACACTACGTCGGCACCCATCGCACACGACCACGACGTCGGCTGTGACATCGGCTGCGGTCGCTCCGCGACCGTGGTGCGAGGCGGGGTGCGGCCGCCCCGGCTCAGCCCGCCGCCGGGTCGACCTCGTCGAGCGACCCGGTCGTCACGTCGTAGACGAACCCGCGGACGTGGTCCTTGTGGGGCACGAACGGGGTGAGCTCGAGTCGCCGCATCGACTGGCGGACGTCGAGGTGGGGGTCGTCGAACGACTCGACGGCCCACCACGGCTTGATCCCGATCTCGGCCTGCAGCTCCGACTTCAGTCCGTCCTCGGTCACCATCTGCAGCCCGCAGTCGGTGTGGTGCACCAGCACGATCTCGCGCGTCCCGAGGTACCGCTGCGACAGGCACAGCGACCGGATCACGTCGTCGGTGATCACCCCGCCCGCGTTGCGGATGATGTGCGCCTCGCCGTTGCCGAGCCCGAGCAGGGCGAACACGTCCATGCGCGAGTCCATGCAGGTCACGATCGCCATCTTCCGCGTCGGGCGGACCTGCAGATCGCTGCCCTCGAACCCCTCGGCGTGCGTCCGGTTCCGCTCGACCAGCTCGTCGGCGGAGGGTGAGAACCCGTCGCCGGTCCCCGACGTGCGGGGTTCGCCGCCGGGCGCGTCGGACGGGTCGGGCCGTGGGTCGGATGGTCGGTCGGTGCTCTCGGGATCGTCCACGGCACGAGTGTGGCACCCCCGACCTAGGGTCGGGCGCACCGACTCCCTCCCCGTCTCGCACCGGCTCGCGCCGGACACCGCCCCGAGGGGGTCCCATGTACCGACACCGCTCCGCCCGACGCATGCCGCGAGCGCGGATCGACCCGATCGTCGACGACGACACCGCCCGGATCGTCGTGGAGTCCGTGCTCGCCGCGCCCCGCCGATCCGAGACGGTCGCGGTCGTCCTCGACCACGAACGTCGAGGGGTCGCGATCGTGAGCGTCGACCACGACGACCTCGAGTCGTCACCCGCCGCGCCGCACCGCCACGGCCTCGAGCGCGACGACGTCGTGCTCGGCGTCGCCGAGTGGCTGATCGACGCGTGGCGGCCGAGTCCCGACGTCGGCGCGGTGATCCTCGCCTCGGTCCGGCCCGGCGGCGGCGAGCAGATCGACGACATCGAGCGGTGGCTGACCCTCGACGAGATGTTCGACGTGTCGGGGATCGAGCTCGTCGAGTGGTTCGTCGTCGGCGGCTCCAGCTCGTGCCCGCGCACCCTCGTCGGCGAACCCGACCGGTGGGTGCCGTGACGGCCGCGACGGTCGTGGCGGCCGGGCCGTGGCGATCGTGGTGTCGGATCCTGCCCCGCCCGCCCTCGGCGCGCCGACCGACGGTCGGCCACGCGAGCGTCGGCCGTGTGCGACGAGCGACGGTCAGCCGTCGTCGGCCGCGCTCGCCGCCGCCGTGCGCGCCCGTCGCTCGGCCGGGCTGAGACGGAGGCCGGCCGCACGCAGGCGGCGGACGAGCTCGCGGCTCTCGACGACCCGGGCCCCGGCGGCGATCATGGCGTCGCGGTGCTCCTCGGGGATGTCGAAGTGATCGCCCTGGAACGCCCGGCGCGCGATCCCCAGCGAGTCGGTGAACTCGAACAGCTCGTCGTACGACTCGTCGCTCACGAGGTGGCACCACCGGCGACCCCGCAGCCACCACCGGGCCTCGTCCATCAGGATCGTCACGGAGCCGAGACTGCCACGACGTGGCACACTCCGTGGGTGTCCGCGGACCGCTCCACCCCCCGGCGAGCCGATCCCGCGGACGCGCTCGCCGCCGACGGTGGCCCCGGGTCGGCTGCGGGCGCACCCGGCGCCGCCGGGCCAGCCGGGGGCCGACGGCGCGAGCGCGAGCGTCGGCTGGTGGAGATCTGGGTCGAGCACGTGTGCGCCGACACGACCCTCGCGCAGCGCCTCCTCGGGCGGCACCGCGAGAAGCACCGGCGCTACCACACCGTCGAGCACGTCGACGCCGTCGTCCACGACGTCCTCGAGCTCGCGGAGGTCGAGGAAGTGGAAGACGTCGCCGTCGTCGTCGCCGCGGCGCTGTACCACGACGCCGTCTACGAGCCCCGCTCGTCGGCCAACGAGCGGGCGAGCGCCCGCCTCGCCCGGCGCGACCTCGTCGCGTGCGGGTGGTCCGTCGAGCGCGCCGAGCGCGCCGCCGAGATGATCGAGGGCACGGATCGTCACCTCGGCCCGCCCGACACGGGCACCGCCGTGCTCTACGACGCCGATCTCGCGGTGCTGTCGTCGGAACCCGTGCGGTACGCGCGCTACGTGGACGACGTGCGAGCCGAGTACCGCCACGTCGGTGACGGCGCCTGGGTCACCGGGCGCTGCGAGGTGCTCTCGGGGTTCCTCGAACGGGAGCGGATCTACGCCACCGACACGGCGCAGCGTCGCTGGGAACGAGACGCCCGCTCCAACCTGGTCGCGGAGATCGAGGGGCTGCGCGGGACCACGGGCAGCGGCGCCGACACCGGTTCGCGGTCCACCGGACCAGCATCCGAGGGAGCGACCGACTGAGCACCACCGGTCGGGGCACCGGCGGACCCGGCCCCGACGTACGGGTCCGGCACGGGAGCGAGCGACGAGCGACCTCCGCCGAGAGGCGGCGGGTCAGCCGCGGGGGCGGCGGGGCCGGTCGACCGGGATCGGGATCATCGCCGGCTCGGGGTCGCGACGACCCGCCACGACGCCGCTCGCGATCGCGGCAGCGGCGCCGATCGTGGTGATGATGGTGATGAGCACGAGATCGACGGTACCCCGGCGTCGACGGGCCCACGCATCGGTCGACCGTGTTCTCGGCGTGTTCACCGACCCCCGTCGGGCGGTGGCACACTGGACCCATGACGGATCTGGAGACGATGCCGCAGATCGACTTCGACACCGAGCTCGACCAGGAGACGGAGACCGACGAGCCGACGATGGCCCACATCGTCAAGGCGGAGCCGGGCGAGAACGGCGCGGCCAAGGTGCTCGAGGCGCGCATCATGGGAACGCCGGTCGAAGCGCTGTGCGGCTACGTCTGGGTGCCGTCGAAGGACCCCAAGCAGCTCCCGCTCTGCCAGCGGTGCAAGGACGTCTACGAGATGTACAAGGCCTTCAGCGACGGCGTCAACCGCGACGTCCCGATCGACTGACCGGACGGGCGACCCGAGCCCACGTGGTGGCCCGAGGCGACGGCCCCGACGCCCCGGCGGGCGAGCTGCGGATCCGCGAGGCGGTCCGCGGCCTCGTGCTCGCTCCCCCGTCGTCGCTCCTCCTCGTCCGCTTCGAGTTCCCCACCGCCACCGTCTGGGCACCGCCCGGCGGCGGCCTCGAGCCCGGGGAGGACCACGAGGGCGCGCTGCGCCGGGAGCTCCACGAGGAGCTCGGGCTCGTCGACGTCGACGTGGGTGCCCACGTGTGGACCCGCGAGCACGTCGTCGCGTTCCTCGACGGCCTCTGGGACGGCCAGCGCGACCGGTACCACGTCGTGCCCGTCGACGACCGCTTCGAGCCGCGGCCGGCGCTGGGATGGGACGCGCTGCGTGCCGAGCGCGTGCACGAGGTCCGCTGGTGGACCCTCGAGGAGATCGACGCCGCCACCGCCGCCGGGACCCGCTTCGCTCCCGGTCGCCTCGCCGAGCTGGCCCGCGACCTGATCGAGCAGGGTCCACCCGACTCCGTCGTCGACACCGGGGTCTGAGCCCGGCCGACCGACCGGGTCAGCGGATCCGGTCGTGGTGGCTGCGCCGGATGATCGCCGACTGCTGGGCGATCCCGAGCAGACGGCCGTCGCGGCTCCACGTCCGCGCCGTCGAGTGCCCCACCGAGCGGTGGAACCCGTCCGCTGCGATCTCGATCAGCACCCACTCGCTCGCACGGGCGTCGACGACCCGGATCGTGTTGTCGAGGCTCGTCCCACCGGGGGCGATCCCCATCGCGGCGCAGAGCGCCAGGGGCCCGAGGTCGGCGACGAAGCCCTGGGTCGCCGCCGAGCCGATCCCGGTGGTGGTGAGGCGGCACCAGATCGCCAGCGGTCCGTCCTGGGGGTCCCCGTCGGCGTCGGGACCCACCCTCCCGGCAGCGACGCGCCGCTCGAAGTGATCGAAGAAGGAACCGGCCACGCCGGTGTCGAACAGCTCGGCGAAGGGGTCGCACGCCTCGGGCTCGTCGACGACGGGCATCGTCGCGAACGCCCGCTCGTCGCCGGCCGGGCGGACGTTGTGCGCGCACAGCGAGGTGAACGCGACCGATCCGCCGATCGTTCCGTGCACCTGGGTCTGGGTGGTCGAGCGACCCGTCGCGGACACGACGACCTCAACGTCGACGACGTCGCCGGGGGCGGGGGACCCCACGAACTGGGTCGTGATCCACTGCAGCGGGCGCCCCGTCGCCCGCTCGGAGGCCTCGACGCTCGCGGCGATCCCCGACCCCCCGTAGAGGAAGCCGAACGGGGTGCACAGCTCGGGCCGAACGTCGAGGCGGAACGTGGACGGCGAGGCTCCGCCCTCCAGGCCGAGCAGGTCGAACGTCGCGAGCTCGTGGCTCTCGGGGTCGGGCACGGATCCAGCGTGGCACCCCCGCTCCCCCGGCCGAAATCCTCCCGCTGTGGCAGGCTCTGCGACGTGAAGATCACCGACGTCACGACCTTCGTCATCCGCAACCCGCCCCCCGGGTTCGGCGGGCGGTACTTCGTCGTCGTGAAGCTGACCACCGACACCGGCGTCGTGGGCTACGGCGAGATCTACGCCGCTACGTTCGGCCCTCACGTGATCGCCGCGATGGTCGACGACGTCGCCGAGCGCTGGGTGATCGACCAGGACCCGAACCGGATCGAGCTGATGTGGCGCCGGATCTACTCGAGCGGCTACTCGCTGCGACCGGATCCGACCCTCGTCGGGATCATGAGCGGGCTCGAGATCGCCTGCTGGGACATCGTCGGCAAGGACGCCGGCAAGCCGATCCACGACCTGCTCGGCGGACGGGTCCACGAGAAGCTGCGCACCTACACCTACCTGTACCCGAGCGCCGGGTGGCGTGACGTGTACACCGACCCCGACCACGCGGTCGCACGTGCGGTGAACGAGGTCGAGCGGGGCTTCACGGCGCTGAAGCTCGACCCGGCCGGCCCCTACACCGCGTTCGACGGCCACATGCCGAGCCAGGACGACATCGTCGCCTCCACGCGCATGGTCGCCGCGCTGCGCGGCGCGGTGGGGCCCCGGGCGGACCTGCTGTTCGGGACGCACGGCCAGTTCACCGCCGCCGGGGCGATCCGCCTGGCCCGCGAGCTCGAGCCGTTCGACCCCCTGTGGTTCGAGGAGCCCTGCGCCCCCGACCTGCCCCACGAGATGGCGCGGGTCGCCGCGCAGACGTCGATCCCCGTCGCGACCGGCGAGCGCCTGACCACCGTGACGGAGTTCGCGGCCCTCGGGCGCCACCAGGCGGCGTCGGTCTGGCAGCCGAACCTCGGCCGCTGCGGCGGCATCCTCGCCGGCAAGAAGATCGCGGCCGTCGCCGAGGCGAACGGGTGCCAGATCGCACCCCACCTCTACTCGGGACCGATCCTCGGCGCCGCCAACGTCCAGCTCGCCGCGACGCTGCCGAACCTGCTGATGATCGAGGGCATCCGCGAGTGGGGCGGCTTCCACGCCGACCTGCTCACCACGCCGATCCGGTGGGAGGAGGGCTACGTGATCCCGTCGACGGAGCCGGGTCTCGGCGTCGAGCTCGACGAGGACGAGGCCCTGGCCCACGCGTGGCCCGACACCCCCGGCGGGCCGCTCCACCTGTCGATGGTCCCCGACCCCGTCCGCTGACACCGAGCCGACCGCGCCGGACGGGGCCCCGTAGCGTGGCGGGGTGTACCGGGAGCCGGAGTTCCTGCCGTGGGACGGGCGTCGGGCGCCGCTCACCTTCGTGGGCGGGTACCTCGGCGCCGGCAAGACGACGGCGATCAACGAGATCCTGTCCGAGACCGACCGACCGATCGCCGTCGTCGTCAACGACGTCGGCTCGGTCAACATCGACGCACGGCTGATCCGGTCCCGGTCGGGCGACGCGATCGAGCTGACCGACGGGTGCGTCTGCTGCTCGTCGATCGACGGCTTCGGTGCGGCGTTCGACACGATCCGCGAGCGTCCGGAACCGCCCGAGCACGTGATCGTCGAGTTGAGCGGTGTCGCCGAGCCGGGCAACGTCGTGCCGTGGGGTTCCTCCGCCGGGTTCGTGCTCGACGGCGTGGTCGTCGTGGCCGCCGTCGATCAGCTCGTCGACGACTCGATGCCGGGCTGGATCCGCGCCCACCTCGACGCGCAGCTCGCCGCGGCCGATCTGGTCGTGCTGACCAAGGCCGACCTCGCCGACGCGACGAGCGTCGCGGACGCCCGGGAGCGCCTGGCGCTGGCCGCGCCCGGCGCCCCCGTCGTCGACGCGAGCAGGGGGCGCCGCGAGGTGGGAGCCCTGGGCCGCTTCCTCGCGCTCGGCGGCCACCGGGCGGGCGACGCGATCCGCCTCCCCGGCCCGACGCTGTTCGACCTCCACGAGACCAGCACGATCCCCGTCGACGGGCCGCTCGACCGTGCGGGGATCGACGCGCTGCTCGACGAGGTCCCCCGTCACGTCGGGGGCCGGATCGCCCGGGCGAAGGGCGTCATCGACACCCCCGACGGCCTCGTGCTCGTCCAGGTCGTCGGCCCCCGGCGAGAGGTCACCGCGCTGCTGCCCTCCGAGCACCAGGCCCCGACCGATCTCGTCGTCATCTCGCTCCCCCCGGACACCGGCACCACCTGACCGGCGCGCCCGGGCAGCGACGCAGCTCGCAGACCCGAAGTATCGAATCCGTCTGACCGGATCGGTACTCACGCTCGGACCCGAAGTATCGAATCCGTCTGACCGGATCGGTACGAGCGAGGGGTCAGCGGAAGTCGCGGCTGGCGGTCGTGGCGGGGAGCGGGAGCGGCGCGATGTGGTCGGCCACGATGTTGATCACGCCCTCGCTGCGCTCGAGGCGACCGCGCACGACCATCGCCGCCGCGCCGCGCGCCACGGTGCGGTACCGCTCCCAGCACCCCTTCGAGACGACGACGTTGATCAGGCCGAACTCGTCCTCCAGGTTGAGGAAGGTCGTCCCCTGCGCGGTCATCGGCCGTTGGCGGTGGGTGACCACCCCCGCGACGTGCACGTTCGAGCGCACCGGGGCGTCGTGCAGGTCCTTCGAGGTCAGCACCCCCAGCGCCGAGAGCTCCCGGCGCACGAAGACCGTCGGGTGCCCCTCCGGTGACACACCGGTCGCCCACAGGTCGGCGACGGCCTCCTCGACCGGCGTCATCCCCGGCAGCCGGGGTGCGGCGGCGCCGGTGACCACCCCCTCGAGGCGGCCCGGGCGCGACTGCGCGGTCGCGCCGACGGTCCACAGCGCCTCGCGCCGGTCGAGGCCGAAGCACTCGGCGAACACCCCGGCGGTCGCCATCGCCTCGAGGTTCGCGAGCGTCAACGCCGGGACCCGCCGCACCAGGTCCTCGGTGCTCGCGTAGGCGCCGGAGCGATCGCGCTCGGCCTCGATCTCGTCGGCCAGATCGGCACCGATCGTGCGGACCGACGACAGCCCGAGCCGCACGGCGAGCCCCTCGTCGAGGTCACGCTCGACGGTCGACGCCGTCGCGAAGCCGTGGGAGACGGGGCGTGCGGTCGAGCCGAGCGAACCGGGGCACACCTCGAGCGTCGCCCCCGCGCTCGACGCGCCCAGGTCGGGGGTGCGCACGACCACCCCGTGGCGGCGGGCGTCCTGCACGAGGGTGTGCGGCGACCAGAACCCCATCGGCTGGGCGTTGATCAGCGCTGCGCAGAACGCGGCCGGCTCGTGGTGCTTGATCCACGACGACGCGTAGACCAGGTAGGCGAAGCTCACCGAGTGCGACTCGGGGAAGCCGTAGTTCGCGAACGCCTTCAGCTTCTGGTACAGCTCGTCGGCGATCTCCCCGGTGATCCCGTTGCCCTCCATCCCGGCGTAGAGCCGTTGCTTGAGCGCCTCCATCCGGCGCGCCGAGCGCTTCGACCCCATCGCCTGGCGCAGCTCGTCGGCCTCGGCGGGGGTGAAGTCCGCGACGTCGATCGCCATCTGCATCATCTGCTCCTGGAACAGGGGCACGCCGAGGGTCTTGGCGAGCGAGTTCTCGAGCAGGGGGTGGAGGTAGGTGACCGGCTCCTGGCCGTTGCGCCGCTTGATGTAGGGGTGGACCGAGCCGCCCTGGATCGGGCCGGGCCGGATCAGCGCGACCTCGACGACGAGGTCGTAGAACTTGCGCGGCCGCAGCCGGGGCAGGGTCGCCATCTGGGCGCGCGACTCGATCTGGAAGACGCCGACGGTGTCGGCGCGGCACAGCATCGAGTACACGTCGTCGTCCTGGGGGATGGTCGCGAGGTCGACCTCGTAGCCCCGGTGCTCGCGGATCAGGTCGACCGCGCCGTGCAGCGCGGAGAGCATCCCGAGCCCGAGCAGGTCGAACTTGACCAGGCCGGTCGCCGCGCAGTCGTCCTTGTCCCACTGCAGGACCGAGCGCTTCTCCATCCGCGCCCACTCGACCGGGCACACCTCCACGACGGGCCGATCGCAGATCACCATCCCGCCCGAGTGGATCCCGAGGTGGCGCGGAGCGTCCTCGACCTCGGCGGCGAGCGCGAGCACCGGGGCGGGGATCGTGCAGTCGGGCTGCTCGGCGGTGGCGGCCACGTTCCCCCACGCGTCGACCTGCTTCGACCACGCGTCCTGCTGGCCGGGCTCGTAGCCGAGCGCCTTGGCCATGTCGCGGATCGACGACCGCGACCGGTAGGTGATCACGTTCGCGACCTGGGCCGTGTGGTGGCGGCCGTAGCGCTCGTAGACGTACTGGATGACCTCCTCGCGCCGATCGGATTCGATGTCGATGTCGATGTCGGGCGGGCCGTCGCGCTCGGGGGACAGGAACCGCTCGAACAGCAGCCCGAGCGAGACGGCGTCCGCGGCGGTGACCCCGAGGGCGTAGCAGACCGCCGAGTTGGCGGCGGACCCTCGCCCCTGGCAGTAGATGCTCGACCGGCGGCAGAACTCGACGAGATCCCAGACGATCAGGAAGTAGCCGGCGAAGTCGAGCTGCTCGATCAGCGCGAGCTCGTGGTCGATCGTCGCCCACGCCCGTGCCCGCAGCGACAGGTCCTCGTCGGGGCCGGGGCGCTCGCCGTAGCGACGACCGGCACCGTCGGCGACGATCCGCCGGAGGTGCTCCATCTCCGAGATCGGTCGCCCGTCGGGTCCGGCGGGGCAGGGGAACGGCGGCAGGTTCGGGGCGACCAGGGACAGGTCGAACGCCGCGGCGCGGCCGATCTCGACCGCGGTCTCGATCGCGCCCGGGTACCTGCGGAACCGCCACGCCTGCTCGGCCCCCGAGCGGAGGTGGGCGCCGGCCGAGCAGGGCAGCCACGCGTCGACCTCGGCGAGGCTGCGACGGGAGCGGACCGCGGCGAGCGCGGTCGCGAGGCGCCGCTGGGCCGGGGTGGCGTAGCGCACGTCGTTCGTCGCGACGCACCCCACCCCGACGCGCGCCGCGATCTCGTGCAGCACGTCGTTGCGCGCCGTGTCGGTCGGGTCGCCGTGGTCCCACAACTCGACCAGCACCCGGTCTCGGCCGAGCGCGCCCACCAGCCGCTCGAGCTCGCGGCGCGCCGCGGCCGGGCCGTCGCGGACGAGCGCGGCGGGCACCGCCCCCTTGCGGCTCCCGGTGAGCACCCACCCGTGCGTCCCGGTGGGGCCGACGAGACCGTCGTCGCCGCCTCCGACGAGGTCGGCGAACGAGAACCGGGGGGCGCCCTTCTCCCCCGCCAGGTGGCCGTGGCTGAGCACCCGGGCGAGGCGGGCGTACCCGGCGGGGCCGTCGGCGAGCACCACGAGGTGGGTGCCCGCGGGGTCGGGGGCGTGGGAGTCGGGGACCGACCCGGTGTCGACCTGGGTCAGGGTCTCGGACTCGCTGCGCGCCACGCGGTGCTCGAGCGGACGCCCGTCGCGACCCACGGTCAGGGTCACCTCGGCCCCGAAGACGGTGCCCAACCCCACGGCGCGGGCGGCCTCGGCGAAGCGCACCACGCCGTAGAGGCCGTCGTGGTCGGTGATCGCCAGCGCCTCGAGCCCCAGCCGGGCGGCCTCCGTCGCGAGCTCCTCGGGGTGCGACGCCCCGTCGAGGAAGGAGAAGTTCGAGTGGCAGTGCAGCTCGGCGGAGGGCACCTCGAGCGCGCCCGACGCGCCGCGCAGGTCGTCGGGGGCCTCGAAGGGCTGCCGCTTGCGGCTCCACCCCGGTGCGTCGCCACCGGCGTTCCACGACGGCGACCCCGGGGCGCGCCCGTCACGGCCGGTGCGTGGCGCCCTCGGCGTCGGACCCCGGTCGGACAGCGTCGACTCCAGCTCCTTCCACGACCAGAGGGGGTTCTCGAATCCCATCCACCCCATCATCGAACAGGTGTGCTATGAATGCAAGGAGATCCCGGACCCCGCACCACGCCCGCCCACCGGGCCGCTCCCGCGCCCTCCCGCTTCGTGCGCACCGCACTCCCCCGACCGCTAGCTTCGGGCCCCAGCGGTCGGAGGCGAGAGACGAGGATCCCCAGTTGCGAGACGTCCGGCGAGGTCTCGGTGCGCCGTTCCGCACCCTGTGCTCGGCCGCCGCGCTCTCCTCCACCGGGACGGGGATCACCGACGCCGCCCTCCCCCTGCTCGTGCTGGCGATCGCCGGCGAGGGCGCGACCCCCGCCGCGCTCGGCCTCGTGGCCGCGGCGACGCAGCTCCCCGTGGTGCTGTTCGCCCTGCCGTCGGGGATCATCGCCGACCGCTACTCGCGGCGCACGATCATGCTCGCCTCCGACGCAGGCCGTGCGGTGTGCCTCGCGATCTTCGCGCTCGTCGTGCTCGTCGGCGACGTCACGGTCTGGACCACGGCGATCGCCGCCTTCGGGGTCGGGGTGGGGCGTGCGCTGTTCACCGGAGCGATCCAGCCGCTGCTGCCCACCCTCGTCCCCGACGACCAGCTCGACTCCGCCAACGGGCGCCTGACGACCGCCACCGACGTCGGGGCCGAGTTCGTCGGTCCGCCGATCGGTTCGCTGCTGTTCTCGATCGCCTCCTGCGTCCCGTTCGTCGCCGACGCCGCCACCTACGTGGTGTCGTCGGTGCTCGTCGCCCGCCTTCCCGCCGACGCCCCGGGCGCCCGGGCCTCGCAGCGGCCGCGGGTCGGTCCGGCGTTCGCGGCGGTGCGCTGTTCGGCGACCCTGCGCTCGCTGTGGTTCGCGCTCGTCGTGCTCGCGCTGTGCAACTCGGTCGTGTCCACCCTCGCGGTGCTCGTGCTGAGCGACCGGGTCGGGCTCTCCGAGCGGTACTACGGCCTCGCGCTCACCGTCCTCGCCTCCGGCGGGATCGTCTCGGGCCTGGTCTCGTCGCGCCTCTCCGCGCGCTGGGGGAGCCGACGGGTGCTCGTCGCGGCCATCGTGGTCAACGCCGGGTCCTACGTCGTGTTCGGCCTGGCGACGAGCATCGCCGTCTCGTTCGCCGCGCTCGTCGCCTGGGGGTTCTCGGTGACGACCGGGGTGATCATCGCGATGTCGATGCGCCAGCGCCTGACCACCGACGACATCCGGGGGCGCGTGATGTCGGTGTTCCGGTTCGGGATCGGGGTCGGCGGCGTCCTCGGCGCGGTCGCGGCCGGGATCATCACCGCCGAGATCGGCCTGACGACCACGATCGTGGGATCCGCCGTGGTCCAGCTCCTGGCCGCGGTCGTCATCGTGTCGGGCGGCCGGGCCGAGGTCGTCGTCGTCGACCGGGCGCAGCGCACCGGTCACGTCCGCTGACGCCGCCGCCCCCTCGCCGGTCGCCGTCGCCGTCACCTGTGCGTCAGCGGGCCGACCACCCGCCGTCGACGAGCAGGCTGTGGCCGTTCACGTAGGCCCCGGCCGGGCTGGCGAGCAGCAGCAGCGCCCCGTCGAGCTCGTGCGCCGCTCCCATGCGCGGGATCGCCGCCATCGACCGGACGTAGTCCTGGCTCGACTCGTCGCTCTCCATCCCGCTGGTCATCTCGGACTCGAAGTAGCCGGGGCTCAGCGCGTTGACGCGCACCCCCTTGCGGCCCAGCTGGACGGCCAGCTCCCGGGTCATGTTCACCACCGCCCCCTTGCTCGCGCAGTAGTGCGCCTGCTTGATCGGGGTCGACGCGACGTGGCCGAGCATCGACGCGACGTTCACGATCGAACCCGATCCGGCGTCGACCATCGCGGCGGCGCACAGCTTCGACAGGTGCCACACCGCGGTGACGTTGACCTCCATCGCGAAGCGGAACGTGTCGAGCGACTCGACGTCGATCCCGCCGACCTCGCTGACGCCGGCGTTGTTGACCAGGACGTCGATGCGACCGAACCGGTCCAGGGCCTCGCGCACCAGCCGCTCGCGGTCCTCGGCGAGCGACAGGTCGGCGCCGACGACGAAGGTGCCGGGGAGCTCCTCGGCGAGCGCCTCGAGCCGCTCCACGCGCCGCGCCGCGACGACGACGTCGGCCCCGACCGCGTGCAGCACGCGCGCGAAGCGCGCACCGAGCCCCGACGACGCGCCGGTGACGATCGCCACCGATCCCTCCATCCGGAACGGCGCGAGCGGATCGAACGATCCGGACGTGGAGGGGCTCGACGAGTCGGAGGTCATGGTCCGACACACTAGGAACCGGCCCGACCCGCACCCGCAGCCGATGTCGACCACGCCGGGACGCGGTCACCACGTCACTCCCGGCACGGAGCTCGGGATCCTCGGGCCGACGGTCGTGCGACGTTTGTCGCGATCGCGTGACAGTTCTCGCGCAAGGCTCCCCCCGCACCACGCGGGGCCGATGACACCACCGATGATCGAAGAGATGGAACTCCGACGACGCACCTGGTCCGCCGCCGTGAAGCTGGCGACCGTCCTCTCGGTGGTCGCCGCCTCCGTCACCTTGGTCGCGCTCCGGGTCGGCGACGTGCCCGCTGCCGCGCTGATCGCCCCGGTCGCCACCGTCGCGTTCGTCGCGAGCTGGATCCAGACCGGCCGGATCCAGCGACGTGCCGTCGCAGAGGTCGTCGTCATCGGGGTCCGCACCCCGACGCGCACCGCCTGAGCGGAACCGGCTGCCACGCCGGATCTGCCGCGGCTGCCGCACCCCGCCGGAGGTGTGCCACGATCGCGACGTGAGCACCATCACGCCCTCGACGTCCACCCCGCACGAACCCCACGACGTGGCCAAGGTGCGCATCGGGTTCGGCCTCGGGACGCGCACCCGCCTCCACGACGAGTCGTTCGCAGCGGTCGTCGACGCGCTCGAGGAGCTCGACTTCGACTCGCTGTGGCTGTCGGAGCGGATCAGCGGTGACGCGCCCGACCCCCTCGTCGCGATGGCGTACGGCGCCGGCCGCACCGAGCGCCTCAAGTTCGGGACCTCGGTGATGGTGCTGCCGGGGCGCAACCCGGTCGTGCTCGCCAAGGAGCTCGCGACCCTCGCCTCGATGTCGTCGGGCCGCCTGCTCCCGGCGTTCGGGCTCGGAGCCGTCGATCCGATCGAGCAGCAGGCGTTCGGGGTCGAGCGATCCGAGCGCGCCCGCATCTTCGACGAAGCCCTCGCGGTGATGCGCGCGTGCTGGAGCGGCGAGCCGTTCTCCCACCACGGCGATCGGTTCCACTACGACGACGTGGTGGTGCGGCCAGCTCCGGCGCGGATGGACGTCTGGCTCGGCGGGATCGCCCCGAGCGAGCTGCGGCGGGTCGGGCGCCTCGCCGACGGCTGGCTCCCCTCGTTCGTGCTCCCCGCCGACGCCGAGGCGGGACGTGCGACGATCGAGCAGGTGTGCGCCGAGCACGACCGCGAGATCGACGACGACCACTACGGGGTGCTGATCCCGTACGGATCCGGCCCGGTCCCCGATGCGCTCGCGGCCGTGCTCGCACGCCGGCGCCCCGACCTCGACGACGTGACGCAGCTGATCCCCGGCTCGTGGGAGGCCCTGGTGTCGATGGTCCGGGCGTTCGTCGACGTCGGCACCACCAAGTTCGTCGTGCTGCCGATCGACGAGCCCGGCTCGGCCGAGGGGTGGGTCACCCACCTGCGCGACGCCGCCGACGCGCTGCGGCCGCTCGAGGTCGGGTGAGCCGACGGTCGGCGGACGACGACCCCGGGTCACCGGCGCCGCTCACCCGCTGACCGACGCCGCCCGGCGCGGCGGCACGACGAGCGCTCAGGGCGCCTCGACGGAGCCCCCGGCCGCCGCTCGCAGCTCGCCGGCGTCGAAGGCGCTCGGGGCGTACTTGACGATCCGGTAGGCGACGTCTCCCGACGGGAGCACGACCCGGAGGAGCTCGCGTCCGGTGCGGGTGTACTCGACGAAGATCGGCTGGGTCGCGCCCCAGCCGACCAGGAGGGCACCGTCGGGGGTGGCTCGCAGGCTCCCGAGCTGGTTGCTGGTGCGGCCCTCCGGGTGATCGATCTGGCTGACGAGGGTCGCGGTGCGCGCGACGGGGTCGATCCGGTACGCGACGATCCGCGAGGGGTCGTCGGTCCCGGTCCGGTTGTCGTGCATCGTGAGCAGGCCGCCGATGAAGCGGCCGTCGTGCATCCGCAGCGGTCCGCCGAGCGGGTCGTTCACGATCCGCAGCCGGGGCGCTCCCGACGCGTTCGGGACGTGGCCGGGGTCCGTCGGTTCGCTCGGCAGGCTCGACAGGATCCACTCGACGTCGCCGGACGAGCGGTCGACGCGGAACACGGCGTCGAGGTGCCGGGCCGACACGATGTAGTCGCACTCGGGCTCGCACCCTCCCTCCACCACCCGCTGCAGGGAGTTGATGTGGAAGGCGTCGATCTCGGATCCGGCCGGTGCGGCCGGGAGGTTCTCGAAGCAGACGGGGTAGGTGACCTCGGCGTACGAGAAGTGCTCCCGGACCGACCAGATCCACTCGTCCGCGGCGAGCGGCTCGGTCGCCGCGGCGGCCGTCTCCACGATCGCGCCGTCGGCCACCCAGCGGCTCGACCGGTCCGCCCCTCCCGGACCGAGCCGGCACCGGGGATCGATCGGATCGCCCGTGAAGCGGTCGACGCGCGGCAGCGCGGAGACGTCCTGGCCGCGCAGGATCGGGTAGCTGATCACGGCGCGCCCGTCGACGAGGCCCGGCCGGACGATCTCGACGTAGTCGTGCTGATCGACCGGGTACGTGGCCGGGTCGTCGGTGAAGCGCACGTCGACCAGCTCACCGTCGAGCCCGAACACGCGGTGCCCGACGTCGGCGCGCACCCCGAACCCGGTCCCCGAGATCGGCGAGGCGACGAGGTCCCCGGTCGACAGCAGCTTGGCGTCGACGAGCTTGCGCTCGGTGCGCTTGAACCACACCGGCACCCCCCGCTCGTCGAGGATCGCGAGGAACCGCCCGTTGCCGGGGGTCGCCCACCCGAGCTCGGTGAGGTACCAGCCCGGCGCGTTGCCCGAGCGCTCCACGTCCAGCCGGGGGAAGTCCATCGGGAGGCAGCGGACGTGGTGGACCTGGGTGCGCGCCCCCCGCTGCGCGCTGACCGTCAGCAGGCCGTCGGCGTCGACGTCGATCGGCGTGTCGATCGCGCTCCGCCCGGGGCCGCCGACCGCGGCGCCGTCGACGCGAGCGCGGGCACCGGGGGCGAGCCCGAGGCGCAGCCGGCCGTCGAGGCCGTCGGGCCCGCAGTGCACGGTGAGGTCGGTCGCGGCCGGGTCGAAGACCGGCTGGTCGAGCTCCACGATGGCGGAGCCGTCGCCCGTGTCGTCGGTGATCGTGAGCTCGTTGAGCAGCGAGTCGGGCGGGCCCGCGTAGACGCCGACCAGATCGATCACGACGTCGACCGCGCTCGAGGTGCGCACGCACACCTCCGCGCTCGGCGACACGGCGGTCACGACGAGGTTCGCGGTCTGGCCGAGCCCGTGGTTGAGCGACGACGTGCCCGGCGCCGCCCCGCACGGATCGACGGTGACGAAGCCCGAGCGGTCGGCGCGGGTCGCGACGACGTTCAGCACGACGGCGACCGCGTCGCCGGGACGGGGGATCGTGCGCGACAGGTCGAACCGGCGGATGTCGCCCGCGCCGAAGCGCTCGCCGGGCACGTTGGCGACGCGCGTGTCGACGACGCGGGTGTCGTCGACGGGGGTCAGCGCGACGCGCGGACCGGTCTCGGAGGCCGGGGCGTGGTACCCGGTGACGTCGAGGAGGTGGTGGGTCGTCACGTTCCCCGTCACGCACACCTGGCCACCGACACCGATCTCGACGATCGCGGCCACCGCTCGCGTCTCGCCGGCGGCGACGTTGAGGTTCGACGCGAGGGGGACCTCGCGCCCGCACGGGTACACGACGAGGTAGCCGTCCGACGCGGGGTCCACCGCGGCGAGGTTCACCGACACCGCGGTCGCGCCCGCCGGGACGTCTCCGCCGACGACGCCGATCGCACGCACGTCCCCCGGTGGGCGGCGGATGCCGCCGAGCTGGGTCCGGGTGTCGAACGCCCGGACGGGAGGGATCGCGGCGAAGGCGTCGCCGCCCGGTGCCCACCACCCGGACACGTCGACGATCACCTGGCCGCCGGCGCTCGAGTACAGGCAGACCTCGCCGTCGTCGTCGGGGGTGGCGATCACCAGGTTCGCCGTCGGCAGCCCGGGACGGGCGTTCACGCTCGACGTGCCCGGTCGGCCGGCGTCGCACGCGAACGCGGTGAGGAAGCCGGGGTCGCTGGACGCGACCGTCACCGACAGGGCGACGCCGATCCCGCCCGCCGGGGCGATCGGCACGGTGTCGATCACCAGGGTGCACCCGGCGCCGACGGCTCCCGTGACCCCTCCCGTGCCGATCCGCGTGTCGACGATCCGCTCCGGCGCCTGGGGGACGTAGGAGTCGAGGGGTGCCCGTGGCGCCGCCCCGGAGACCGGGACCTCGTCGCAGGTCACGGTCGCGACCTCGGCGGCGGCGGCCGGCGTCGCCGCCTGCGCCACGAGCGAACCAGCGCCGATGACGACGGCGAGCAGCGCGCGCCGGACGCACGACGTGGTGGTGGTCACGACGAGGCAAGCTAGCCCCGCCCGCTCCGGTCGTCAGCCTCGGCGCTTGCGGATGTTCGCCCACTCGTCGCGCAGACCGACCGTGCGGTGGAACAGCCCCGCCTCGTCGGGGTCGTGGGCGAAGTAGCCGAGCCGCTCGAACTGGACGACGTCGCGGGGCGGGGTGTCGCCGAGCGCCGGTTCGAGCCGGCACCCGGTGAGCACCTCGACCGAGTCGGGGTTCAGGTCGTCGAGCACGTCGCCGGTCCGCTCACCGGGGATCTCGGCGGTGAACAGGCGGTCGTAGAGCGCGACGCGACCGTCGAGCGCGTGCGCTGCGGACACCCAGTGCATCGTCGAGCGCACCTTGCGACCGTCGGGGGCCGTGCCGCCCTTCGTGTCGGCGTCGTAGGACACCTCCACGCGGGTGACCTCGCCGTCGTCGTCGGTCTCGTAGCCGGTGCACGTGACCAGGTAGGCGCCGCGCAGGCGCACCTCGCGACCCGGCGACAGGCGGTAGTACTTCGGCGGCGGGTCGGCAATGAAGTCGTCGCGCTCGATCCACAGCCGCCCGGTGAACGGCACCGAGCGCGTCCCGGCCGACTCGTCCTCGGGGTTGTTCACCAGCTCCATGTGCTCGACCACCGGCTCGCCCGCGTCGTCGGTCGGCCAGTTCGCGACGACGACCTCGAGCGGCCGCAGCACCGCCATCCGGCGCAGGGCGATCGCGTTGAGGCGGGTGCGCACGAACGACTCGAGCAGCTCGATCTCGTTGCGGCTGTTGGTGCGTGCGACCCCCACGAAGGAGCAGAACTCGCGGATCGACTCGGCCGGGTAGCCCCGTCGCCGCAGGCCCCGCAGCGTGGGCATGCGCGCGTCGTCCCACCCGTCGACGCGCCCGGACTCGACCATCTCGCGCAGGATGCGCTTCGAGGTGACGGTGTGGGTGAGCGCGAGGCGGGCGAACTCGGTCTGGCGCGGCTGCTCGGCGGGGAGCTCACCCCTCTCGGAGAGCCGGTCGAGGTACCAGTCGTAGAGGGGGCGGTGGCTGTCGAACTCGAGGGTGCACAGCGAGTGGGTGACGCCCTCGATCGCGTCGCTCTGGCCGTGCGCCCAGTCGTAGGTCGGGTACACCTTCCACGTCTCGCCCGATCGGTGGTGCTCGGTCTCGCGGATGCGGTACATGATCGGGTCGCGCAGCTGCATGTTCTCCGCCTGCATGTCGATGCGCGCGCGCAGCACCTTGGATCCGTCGGCGTACTCGCCGGCGCGCATCCGGCGGAACAGATCCAGGCTCTCCGAGCTGGGCCGGTCGCGGTGCGGGCTCTCGATCCCCGGGTTGCCGTACCCGCCCCGCTGGGCCGAGATCGTCTCGGAGTCCTGCTCGTCGACGTACGCGAGCCCGTCCTCGATCAGGCGCTCGGCCCAGGTGGCGAGCTGATCGAAGTAGTCGCTCGCGAACAGCGGCTCGTCGTACGACTCGCCCCGCTCGTAGCCGAGCCACGCGAGGTCGGCGACGATCGCCTCCACGTAGCTCGCGTCCTCGGTGTCGGGGTTGGTGTCGTCGAAGCGCAGGTTGCAGTCGCCGTCGAACTCGCGCGCGAGCTCGAAGTCGACCGTGATCGCCTTCGCGTGGCCGATGTGCAGGTACCCGTTCGGCTCCGGCGGGAACCGGGTGCGGACGCGGCCGCCGAAGGTGCCGCGCTCGATGTCGGCGGCGACCAGCTCGCGCACGAAGTCCCCCGCGGGCGGATGTGCCTCGGAACCGCTCATCGGACCAGTATGCAGCGGCGCGAGGCCCATCGCCGCGGTGCCCGCACCGGCCCCTCCGCACCGCTGCGACCGCACCTCGGCGGCGCGGCGACGACCCCTCGGGGTCGAGCCGCCGTCCCCTCGGGGTCGTCGTCGCCGAACCGACGTGGCGGTCGTCACACCACCCGCGGATCTGCGAGACTGGCACATGACCGTTCCGGCCGAATCGATCTTCTTCGACCTGTGGTCGGCGAGCTACGACCGCGCCGGGCTGCAGGAGGCGACCAACCGCCCGGTGCACGACGCCGTCCTCGAGCGCCTCGGCGACGCCCGACCCCGCTCGGTGCTCGACCTCGGGTGCGGGACGGGCCAGCTCTGCGAGCGCCTGCGCGCCCTCGACGCGGACTCGCGCATCGTCGGCGTCGACCTCTCCGACGGTGCCCTGCTGCACGCGTCGGGCCGGTCGGGGGGCGACGACGCGACGCCGGGCGACGACGTCGCCGCCGGAGCCGGCGCCGGGCCTCGGCCGATCGAGTTCGTCCGCGCCGACGCGCAGGACCTGCCCTTCGACGACGGGGCGTTCGACCTCGTGATCTGCACCCAGTCGTTCCACCTCTACGCGGACCAGGTGGGCGCGGTCGCGCAGGTCCACGCGCTGCTGGCGCCGGGGGGGCGGTTCATGATCGCCTCGGTCGCGACGGTGACCGGCTTCGGCGACGACGCGATCCGCCGTGCGACCGCCCTCGCGGGGCGACCGGTGAAGGCGATCCCGAAGCGGCGGCTCCGGACCCTGCTCGACGACGGAGGCTTCGACGTGGAGCACCAGGGTCGGATCCCGCGGCTCGGGCTCGTTCCCTGGCCGGTCCTGACCGACGCCACCCGCCGGGGATCCCGAGCGCGCCCGGCGGTCAGCTCCGCCGCTCGAGGAACTCGACCACGGCGTCGGTGAAGACGTCGTTGCGGTCGCCGGCGACCATGTGGCCGGCTCCCTCGACGTCCGCGAACTCGGCGTCGGGCGCGAACTCGAGGAACCGCCGGGCGCCCTCCTCCGACAGGAGGTCGGACTGCCGGCCGCGCACGAGCAGCGTGGGGATCGTGAGCGAGCGCGCGGCGTCCTCCAGATCGGCGCCGCGACGCTCGAACTCGGCGATGCGGGTCTCGTCGGACTCGGAGTGCTCGCCCCACATGAACGCCGGGTCCCAGTGCCAGTACCAGCGGTCGCCCCGACGGCGGACGTTCTTCTCGAGCCCCGACAGGTCGGTCGGGCGAGGTCGGTGGGGGTTGTACGCCTGGACCGCGTCGGCGACCTCCTCGAGCGAGGCGAAGCCGGTCTCGATGTGCTCGTGCATGAACGACCGGATGCGGTCCACGCCGGCCGGCTCGATGTTCGGCGCGACGTCGACGAGGACCAGGGCCGAGGCGATCTCGTCGTCGGCGCGGTGGATCGCCATCAGCGACGAGGTGCCGCCGAGCGACGCCCCGACGAGCACCGGCCGGTCGAGGGAGCGAGCGACGGCGGCGACGTCGTCGGGGAACACGGTCGCCCCGTAGTCACCGTCGGGGGACCAGTCGCTGTCGCCGTGCCCGCGCAGGTCGACCGACACCACGTGGTACCCGCGCCCGACGAGCTCGCGCTGGGTGCCGCCCCACGAGTGGCGGGTCTGGCCGCCGCCGTGGAACAGCACCACCGTGCGGCCGGATCCGTCACCGGCGACATCGGCCGCAAGGCGCACGCCGTCGCCGACGTCGATGCGCACGGTGCGGGTCGCGGGGTCCGTCACGGGGCGCAGCATCGCGGATGGCGCGCGGCGGCCACGACTCGACGAGCGCGGCCCGTGCGCGACCGTCGGACCCGGCCGGTGCGTGCACCGGCATCGGGTGGTGGGATGATGTGGTCGGGCGCGGGACCCACCGGACCGCCGGCCGAGAGCACCAGCCGAGACCCCGGCGAGATCACCAGGAGGACGCACGTGACCGCGATCGACACCCAGCACGCCCTGGACCGCACGACCGACGAGGGGTCGCCCCGTCGCCCGGAGGACCTCGACACCGGAGCCGTCCCCGCTCCCGATCTCCACCCCGGCGGCGTCAACCACCTCGCGCTCGCGACCTGCGACATGAAGGCCCAGCTCGAGTTCTGGGGGGACGTGCTCGGGTGCCCGACGAAGGGCCTGTTCTGGATGCACGGCGTGGAGGACACCTTCCACGGGTTCGTCGAGCTGTCGCCCGGGTGCTGGTTGTCGTTCGTCCAGTCGCCGGCCAACCCGCCCGAGCCGGTGTGGGGGGTGAGCCACGCGGGGAACGCGGCGAGCCCGGTGACGGCGGGCGCGATGCAGCACGTCGCGGTCGACGTCGGCTCCTTCGACGAGCTGCTCACGATGCGCGACCGGATCCGCAGCCGCGGGATCCAGGTGATGGGCCCCATCGACCACGGCTTCTGCCAGTCGATCTACTTCGCGGGCCCCGAGAACCTGAGCCTCGAGGTGTGCTTCGGCGAGGCGCTCGACGAGAGCCGCTGGATCGACCCCGAGGTGCGCGACCTGTGCGGCATCGACGCCGAGCAGATGGAGCGGTTGAAGCACCCCGCGGGCTTCACCCGCCCGGACGACCCCGTCGCCCAACCCGAGCTCGACGAGTCCAAGCCCTCGATGCGCTACCCCCGCCCGGTGCTCGACGCGATCATGTCGACCCCCGACGCCGAGATGTGGGACCGCGTCGAGAACACCCCGCCCGTCCCCTGACCCACGTCGGCGGGACCGCCGGCTCGGCGCGCCCGTCGCGGCACGAGCCGGTGATCGCCGGTCGGTGCGCGCCCGCCGCGCCGGGGTACCGTCGGGACATGACGTCCGAGACGAACGGTGCGACCCCCACCCCGACCAATCGCGAGCTGTGGGAGGAGGCCTTCGGCGAGTCCCGTCTGCGTGACGCGGCGTTCGAGACGATGTCGGGCGTCGAGCTCGACGCGGTCTACGGGCCCGACGACGGCGAGTTCCCCGGCCAGTACCCCTACACCCGGGGGCCGTACGCGTCGATGTACCGCTCGAAGCTGTGGACGATGCGCATGTTCGCCGGCTTCGGCACCGCCGAGGACACCAACTGGCGGTTCAAGGAGATCCTCAAGTCCGGCGGCGACGGCCTGTCGACGGCGTTCGACATGCCGACCCTGCTCGGGCTCGACTCCGACGACCCGATGTCGCTCGGCGAGGTGGGCCGCTGCGGGGTCGCGGTCGACTCGCTGGCCGACATGGAGGACCTCTACGCCGACATCGACCTGGGCGGGATCACCACGTCGATGACGATCAACTCCCCCGCCGCGCCGATCTTCGCGATGTTCGTCGCCCAGGCGGAGAAGGCCGGGATCGAGCGCGCGAAGCTCGGCGGGACGCTGCAGAACGACATCTTGAAGGAGTACCAGGCCCAGAAGGAGTTCGTGTTCCCGCCGCGGCAGTCGATGCGCCTGGTGCGCGACACGATCGCGTTCACCGCCGAGGAGATGCCCCGGTGGAACTCGATCTCGATCTCGGGGTACCACATCCGCGAGGCCGGTTCGACCGCGGCCGAGGAGCTCGCGTTCACCCTCGCCAACGGCTTCGCCTACGTCGAGCTCGCGCTCGAGGCCGGCCTGCCCGTCGACGCGTTCGCTCCGCGCCTGTCGTTCTTCTTCAACGCCCACATCGACTTCTTCGAGGAGATCGCGAAGCTGCGTGCCGCACGCCGCATCTGGGCGCGCTGGATGAGGGAGCGCTACGGCGCCGAGGCCGAGCGCTCGATGCAGCTCCGCTTCCACACCCAGACCGCCGGGGTCTCGCTCACCGCCCAGCAGCCGGAGGTGAACATCGTGCGCACCGCGATCGAGGCGCTCGCCGGCGTGCTCGGTGGCACCCAGTCGCTGCACACCAACTCGATGGACGAGGCGATGGCGCTGCCCACCGAGAAGGCCGCGCGCATCGCGCTGCGCACCCAGCAGGTGATCGCCCACGAGACGAACATCCCCCACGTCGCCGATCCGCTCGGCGGGTCGTACTACGTGGAGGAGCTGACCGACGAGATGGAGCGTCGAGCGGAGGAGATCTTCTCGAGCCTCGACGAGTTCGGGGAGGGGTCGATGCTCGAGGGGTGCATCCAGGGGATCGACGAGAACTGGTTCCAGGGGCGCATCGCCGACTCGGCGTACGAGCTCGAGCGACGGTTCAACGCCGGCGAGCGCACGATCGTCGGGGTGTCGGGGTTCACCGAGGGCAACGCCGATCGCATCGAGCTGCTGCAGATCACCAACGAAGACGAGCAGCGCCAGCGCAAGCGCCTCGACCAGGTGCGCCACGATCGCGACTCCGAGGCGGTCGACGCGGCGCTCGCGACTCTGGCGGCCCACGCCGCCGACCCGGAGGTCAACCTCATGCCGACCCTCATCGAGGCGTCCAAGGCGTACGCCACGCTCGGCGAGATGATGGGCACGATGGCCGACGTGTTCGGACGACACGTCGAGGTCCCCACCATCTGACCCCCGTCGCCGCGTCGCTCGCCCCCGATGGCGCGACGTCCGCGATCCTCCTCTGCGAAAGGAGCCCACCCGTGGGATTCCGACTGGCCAACGTCGAGGGCCGGGCCGTGCTCGTGTCCGGCACCGACTACCACGACCTCGAGGCGCTCAGCGCCGGCGCGCTCGGCCCCGACCCGATGGACGCGCTCGCCCTCGCCGACGCCGTCCGCGGGTTCGCGGACGGCCTGGGGTCGGCGACGCCCACCGGGTCGCTCGACGACGTGGTCATCGGGTGCCCGGTGCCCCGTCCGCGCGACGTGTTCGGGATCGGACTCAACTACCGCGACCACGCGGCCGAGACCGGGCGGGACCAGCCGACGTCGCCGTTGGTGTTCACCAAGTTCCCGTCGTGCCTGTGCGGGCCCGACACCACCATCGAGCTGCGCAGCGACGCCGTCGACTACGAGGCCGAGCTGGTCGTCGTCATCGGGACCGGCGGAAAGGACATCGCGGAGGCCGACGCCTGGGACCACGTCGTCGGGCTCACCATGGGCCAGGACGTCTCCGACCGGGCGATGCAGTTCGCCGGGTCGCCGGCGCAGTTCGGCCTGGGCAAGTCGTTCGACACGTTCGGGCCGATCGGCCCGGCGGTGGTCTCGCTCGACGAGATCGGTGACGTCGACGAGCTGCGCGTGCGGTGCTCCGTGAACGGCCAGCAGCGCCAGGACGGCTCGGTGCGCGACCTGATCTTCTCGATCCCCCGGCTGATCCACCACCTGTCCCACGTGACCACGTTGAGCACGGGTGACCTGATCTTCACCGGGACGCCCGCGGGCGTCGGCGCGCCGACGGGTGACCTCCTCGTCGACGGCGACGTCGTGGTCACCACCATTTGCTCGGAGTCCGCGACGCTCGGCACGATGACCAACCGCTGCGTGCGCGTCTCCGACCACGTCTGAGTCGACCCCTCCCGCCGCGGCGGGGAGAGACCGGTTCGTCGCAGCGGGCGCGGCGCGGTGCCGGGGTGGGCGCGACGGCCGCCGCGCGGCGAGACTGGCTCGATGGCCCGGCAGATCGCGACCGAACGAGACGTCGAGCGCGCCGAGGTGGAGGACTTCGTCCGCCCCAGGCACCACGGTCTGCTCCTGGCGCGCAAGCGCGATGGTTCGCCGCAGGCCTCGCTCGTCACGATCGGCCTCGACGACGACGGTCGCGTGGTCGTGTCGAGCTACCCCGAGCGCGCCAAGGTGCGCAACCTGCGCCGGGACCCCCGGGTGTCGATCGTCGTTCAGTCCGACGACTTCGGCGGTGAGTGGGTGCAGCTCGACGGCACCGCCGAGGTGGTCGACCTCCCCGACGCGCTCGACGGGCTGTGCGACTACTTCCGGGTGATCTCGGGCGAGCACCCCGACTGGGACGAGTACCGCGAAGCGATGCGCGCCCAGGGCAAGTGCCTGATCCGGATCACCATCGACGGGTGGGGTCCGATCGCCAGCGGCGGCTTCCCGGCACGCCTGGCCGACGACTGAATCGTCGACCGGTCGGCGCCCGATCGGCGGACCCGGGGCTGGGTTCATCAGCGGACGGGGTTTAGTGCCAAATTCAGCGGGCACGATCCGCACCCACACCACCATCCCCCGATCTGAGGAGATCCACATGCCCGCACTCCTGTTCGGTTCCATCGGCGCCGTCGTCGACACCTCCGAGATGCAACGAGACGCCTACAACCGAGCCTTCGAGCAGCACGGACTCGACTGGAGCTGGGAGCGCGCCGACTACGTCGAGATGCTGCGCGAGAGCGGAGGGCGCGACCGGGTCGCCGCCTACGCGTCCGAGCGCGGCGACGACGTCGACGCCGAAGCCGTCCACCGGACCAAGTCCGAGATCTTCCGGACCTCGATGGCCGACGGGGGCCTCTCGGCGCGACCCGGGGTGGTCGATGCGGTGAAGCGGGCACGCGCCGACGGCCACAGCGTCGCCCTCGTGACCACCACCTCGCCCGACAACGTGTCCGCGATGCTGTCCGCCCTCGGATCGGAGATCTCCGAGAGCGACTTCGACTTCGTCCTCGACACCTCCGACGTCGACCAGCCCAAGCCCGACCCCGAGGCCTACCGCGTCGCGATCAGCCGGCTCGCCCTCGACGCCAGCCGCTGCGTGGCGGTCGAGGACAACGTCGGCGGGGTCCGATCGGCCGTCGACGCCGGCCTGACCTGCGTCGCGTTCCCGAACGCGAACACCGCCGAGCACGACTTCGACGGCGCCCGCAGCACCGTCGACCGCCTCGACTACGACCAGCTCTCCGAGCTGCTCTGACCCGTCCCACGACCGACCGGAGATCACGATGAGCAACGTCACCGGAACCTACCGAGCCGACGAGACGGGCTTCCACGTCAGCGGCGTCGAGACGATCGACTTCAGCCTCGAGTACGTCGACGGGGTGTTCGACCCCGCCAACACCGAGCTCGCCGACGAGTACCGCCCCCACGGGCGCTGCCTGATGGTCGTCGATCGCAACGTCCTCGACCACCACGCCGAGAGCATCCACGCCTACTTCGACCACCACGGGATCGACCTGACCGTGTTCGACGTGCGCATCGCCGAGACCGACAAGACGCTGCGGACCGTGGAGCGCATCGTCGATCGCTTCGCCTCGTTCGGCCTCCTGCGCACGGAGCCCGTGCTCGTGGTCGGCGGCGGGCTGACGACCGACGTGGCCGGGTTCGCGTGCGCGTCGTACAAGCGCAGCACGCCCTACATCCGCATCCCGACCACCCTCATCGGGCTGATCGACGCGAGCGTCGCGATCAAGGTGGCGGTCAACCACGGCACGTACAAGAACCGCCTCGGCGCCTACCACGCGTCACGCAAGGTGCTGCTCGACTTCTCGTTCCTGGCGACCCTCCCCGTCGACCAGATCCGCAACGGGATGGCCGAGCTGGTGAAGATCGCCGTGGTCGGCGACGAGTCGATCTTCGAGCTGCTCGAGCAGCACGGCGAGGCGCTGCTCGAGACCCACTTCGGCCACGTGTCGGGCAGCGCCGAGCTGCGCGAGGTCGCCCACCGGCTCACCTACGACGCGATCGACACGATGCTCGAGCTCGAGGTGCCGAACCTGCACGAGATCGACCTCGATCGGGTGATCGCGTACGGGCACACCTGGAGCCCCACCCTCGAGCTGACCCCCGACCCCCACCTGTTCCACGGGCACGCGGTGGCCGTCGACATGGCGTTCTCGGCGACCATCGCCGAGCGGCGCGGCCTGATCGACGAGCACCAGCGCGACCGGATCCTCGGGGTGATGAGCTCGCTCGGGCTGTCGATCGACAGCCCCTACCTCACCGCCGAGCTGGTCGCCGACGCCACGGCGTCGATCCTGCAGACCCGCGACGGCTCGCTGCGGGCCGCCGTGCCCGCTCCGATCGGGACCTGCCGGTTCCTCGACGACCTCGGGGTCGACGAGCTCGCACGCCTGCTCGAGGAGCACCGCGAGGTCGCGGCCGCCTACCCCCGCGAGGGTCTCGGCGAGGACGTCTACACCCCGACGGGCGACCCCGTCGGCGCGAGCGCCTGAGCCCGGGATGGAACCCGCGACGTCGAGCGAGCTCCGGCCCGTCACCCCCGTCTCGATCCTGGCCGCGGGGTTGCGGTCGCTGCTCGACGACCTCGGGAGCGGCGAGCGCTGGAGCGATCGGCACCACGCGGAGCTCGCCGCGCTGAGCGAGCTGGCGTCGGGGTTCGATCCGTACCTGGAGGCGATGACCACCCCGGCGTCACCCGACCTCGACGACCTGGCCCGGCGCACGGTGGAGGCCGACTGGGGCGGGGGCGGGTCCGGACCGGGCCTCGAGGCCGAGATGCTGTCGGGCCACGTCGAGGGCCGGTTCCTGCGCTTCCTCGTCGCCGCCACCGGCGCCCGACGGGTGCTCGAGATCGGCATGTTCACCGGGTACTCGGCGCTCGCGATGGCCGAGGCGCTCCCCGACGACGGCGTCGTCGTGGCCTGCGAGCTCGACGCCGACGTCGCCCGGTTCGCCCAGGACCGCTTCGACCGCTCGACGCACGGCGACCGCATCGAGGTGCGCGTGGGGCCGGCGATCGAGACGCTGACCGAGCTGGACGACCGGGGCGAGTCGTTCGATCTCGTCTTCGTCGACGCCGACAAGGCCGGCTACGTCGGCTACCTCGACGCCGTGCTCGACGGTCGCCTCCTCGCTCCCGGAGGCATCGTGTGCGTCGACAACACCCTGCTCCAGGGCCGACCGTGGCTCGACGGCCGACGATCGGAGAACGGCGACGCGATCGCCCGCTTCAACCGCCACGTGGCCGACGACGGCCGCGTCGAGCAGGTGGTGCTCCCCGTCCGCGACGGCCTCACCCTGATCCGCCGTGTCGACGACTGAGATCGCGGCGGGTGCGACCCCGAGCCCGACTCGGTCGGCGACCCCTGCCGTGGCGAGCCCGGCGACAGCGCGCCTCGGTCCGCGCGCGATCGCTCGTTCGCTCGTGACCCAGCTCGCCCTCGCGACGGCCGCGCCGCTCACCCTGGCGATCACGCTCGCGTCCGCGGCGCGCACGCGCACCCCGCAGCGTGCTGCGGCCGCCGACGCACGCACGATCCTCATCAGCGGGGGCAAGATGACCAAGGCGCTGCAGCTCGCGCGGTCGTTCCACCGCGCCGGCCACGACGTGGTGCTGATCGAGACGGCTCGGTACCACCGGACGGGCCACCGCCGCTCGCGCGCCGTGCGCAGCTTCCACGTGGTCCCCGAGCCGGGCGCCCCCGGCTACGTCGATGCCCTCGCCGAGCTCATCGAGCGCGAGCGCGTCGACGTGTGGGTCCCGGTGTGCAGCCCGGCGGCGAGCCTCCACGACTCGGTCGCCGCCGAGTCGCTCCGCGACCTCTGCGAGGTGATCCACGTCGACGTCGCGACCGTCACCCGCCTCGACGACAAGCACCTGTTCGCACGTACCGCCGAGGAGCTCGGGCTGGGCGTGCCCGAGACCCACCTCGTCACCGACCCGGCCCAGGTGCTGGCGTTCGACTTCGCCCGCGACGACCGGCGGGGGCGCTCCTACGTGATGAAGAGCATCGCGTACGACCCGATCCGCCGCCTCGATCTCACCCGCCTCCCCCGTGACACCCCGACCGAGACCGCCGAGTTCCTCGCGACGCTCCCGATCTCGGGCGACAACCCGTGGATCCTCCAGGAGTTCGTCGAGGGCACCGAGTACTGCACCCACGCGACGGTGCGCGACGGCCGGCTCCAGCTCCACTGCTGCTGCGAGTCCTCGGCGTTCCAGATCAACTACGCCGCGATCGACGATCCGGAGATCGAGGACTGGGTCCGCCGCTTCGTCGGGGCCCTCGGCCTGACCGGGCAGATCTCGCTGGACTTCATCCGGACCCCCGACGGGGAGCTGAAGGCGATCGAGTGCAACCCGCGGACCCACTCCGCCATCACGCTCTTCCGCGACCACCCCGACGTCGCGAGCGCCTACCTCGACGACGGCGTCGAGACCGTCACCCCGCTCCCCGGTGCCCGCCCGACCCACTGGATCGCCCACGAGCTGTGGCGTGCGCTCAGTCGACCGTCGACGGCCCCCGAGCGGTGGCGCGTCGTGCGCTCGGGAGTCGACGCGATCTGGGACCGCGAGGACCCGTGGCCGTTCTTCGCCGTCCACCACGAGCAGATCCCGTCGCTGCTGCTCGACGCCCTGCGCCGAGGGCGCGACTGGGTCCGCATCGATGTCAACATCGGCAAGCTCGTCGAGCCGGGCGGGGACTGAGCGGTGACCTCCGAGACGGCGTGCGTGGCGATCGGGGCGGCGACCGCGGTCACGATCGTCGTGGTGGGCGGGCGATGACGACGCAGGTGCTGCACCTGGTGGGGTCGCCGACCGACGAGTTCTTCGCCGAGTTGTCGGGGCTGTACGCCGCCGGCTGCCTGGACGTGATCGCCGACGACGATCGGTGGACGTCGACGGTGGCCCTCGTCTCGCCCGACGCGTCCTGGCGCTTCACCCCCGACCTCTCCGCCGACGCGCTCGAGCGCGCCGCGCCCGTGCCGCTCGCCGCCGCGATCGCCCGACTCGTCGAGTCCCCTCCCGACGTGGTCGTGCCGCAGATGTTCTGCGTGCCGGGGATGACGACCTACCGGTCGCTGTTCGACCTGCTCGGGGTTCGCCTCGTCGGCAACACCGCGACCACGATGGCGCTGGCCGCCGACAAGTCGCTCGCCCGCGCGGCGGTGGCGGCCGCCGGGGTCCGGGTGCCCGACGGCGAGGTCGTCGAGCGCGGCGGGTGGCCGACGACCGAGCTCCCGGCCGTGGTCAAGCCGGTCGATTCCGACAACTCCCACGGCGTGGGGTTGGTCACCCGCCCCGACCAGCTCGACGCCGCTCTGGAGGCGGCGTGGGCGTGCTCGCCGCGGGCGCTCGTCGAGCGCTACGTGGAGGCGGGCCGCGAGGTCCGCTGCGCGACGGTCGAGCTCGACGGCGAGCTCGTGTGCCTGCCGCTCGAGGAGTACGACGTCGACCCGCGCCGCAGACCGATCCGGGACGCGGCCGACAAGCTGCGGCGAGACGCCGACGGGAGGATGGGCCTCGTCGCTAAGGACGACGAGCACGCCTGGATCGTCGACGTGGCCGACCCGATCACGCCCTCGGTGCACGAGGCGGCGCGCCGGTGCCACCGGGCTCTGGGGTGCCGCCAGTACGGACTGTTCGACTTCCGGATCGACCCCGACGGGCACCCGTGGTTCCTGGAGGCCGGGCCCTACTGCTCGTTCTCCCGCACGAGCGTGGTGGTGACGATGGCCGCCGCCGCGGGCATCGCACCGGTCGAGCTGTTCGCCTCGATGGTCGACGCCGCCGTCGCGCGGCCCGGCGTCGGGACGCCTCGGTGAACGTCGAGCTGCTCGCACCGCTCGGAGCGGTCGTGTCCGGGATCGAGCTCGCCTCGGTCGACGACGACGACGTGGTGCGGCTGGAGCGCCTGCTGGCCGAGCGCGGGGTGGTGGTCCTGCCCGACCAGCACGTCCACGACGATCCGTTCGCCGCGTTCCTCGGCCGGTTCGGCGAGCTGACGTTCACCGTCGGCGAGACCCCGGTCGCGGGTCGAACCGATCTCAACGTGGTCACCAACGTGGGCCGCGATCGCCCGCCGCGCAGCTCCTTCCACACCGACACCAGCTACGTGCGCGACCCTCCGACGCACACGGCGCTGAGGATCGTCGAGGTTCCCCGCAGCGGTGGCGACACCCTGTTCAGCGATCAGTACGCCGCGGCGGCCACGTTGCCCGCCGACGTGCGCGCCGCCCTCGACGGCCGCAGCATCGAGCACGTCGTGACGGGTCTCGTGCTCGACGGCGACGCCGAGTCGTCCGCGTGGCACCCGGCGCTGCGCACCCACCCCGTGTCGGGCCGGGTGGCGCTCTTCCTCTCGACCCCGCAGCGCTGCGTGCGCATCAGCGGGATCGACGACGACGAGAGCGCTCGGATCGTCGCCGAGCTGCACTCCCACTCGATCGCCCCCGAGCGGGTGCTGCGCCACCGGTGGTCGCCCGGCGACGTGGTGATGTGGGACAACCGGTGCGTGATGCATCGTGCGGACCACGCCGACGTGATCGGCGACCGGGTGCTGCACCGCGGGATGGTGATCGCACGTCGCGACCCCTCGCCCTGACGGGCGGCGGGTCAGGTCCGCGCCGCGACGGCGGCGTCGAGGGCACGTCGCTCGGCCGGGATGCGGATCGCCATCAGCGCGGCGTTGAGCACCGAGGTGACCGCGGCGGTGCGCGGCGCGCCCACCCCGAGCGGGAGCACGACCAGCTCGGCGGCGACGACGAGGTAGTTCGGGTGCTCGACCCACCGGTACGGGCCCGAGGTGACCGGCGCCTCCCCCGGCACCACGACGATGCGCGTGGTCCACCGGTCGCCGAGGGTGCGGATCACCCAGTACCGCAGCGGTTGCAGCAGCGCGTACGCGGCGAGCGCTCCGGGGCGTGCGCGCCCTCCCCGTGACGCCTCCCAGGCGGTCGCGACGATCCACCCGCTGTGCAGCGCGACCATCGCCGGGTGGTGCCCGGAGTCGGACTCGACGCCCCCGCGCCGGGCGAGGCGCCCCTCGTTGCGCCGGGACCAGGCGAGCTCACCGAGGCGCTGGGCGACGACGACGGCGAGCGCGCCACGGCCCGATCGGGCGATCGTCACCGGTCCGGCCCGTCGCAGCGCAGGACGAGGTGCTCGGCGGCGAACCCCGGGCCCATCGCCGAGACCAGCACCAGGTCGTCCGCGTCCGGCGACCCCCGTCGGAGGAAGTCGTCGAGGACGAACAGCACGGTCGGAGCCGACATGTTGCCGAAGTCGCGCAGCACCCGGCGCGAGTGGACCAGGTCGTCGTCGTCGAGGTCGAGCGCGCTGCGCAGCGCGTCGAGCACCGCGGCGCCGCCCGGGTGGAGCACGAACCGCGACAGCTCGTCGCGACCGACCCCGGCGGCGGCGCAGACCCGGTCGACGCTCTCGGCCACGTGCTCGCGGATGATCGCCGGGACGCGGCGCGAGAGCACCACCCCCATCCCGGTGTCGCCGAACGTCCACCCCATCACGTCGCCGGTCCCCGGCCACAGCACGCTCGACTCCGCGAGGATCGACGGCCCGGCCCCGTCGGTGCCGACGACCACCGACGCGGACCCGTCCGCGAACAGGCTCGTCGCCACCAGGTTCGTCCGCGAGACGTCGGAGCGCTGCAGCGTCAGGCCGCACAGCTCCGTCGCGACGACCAGGACGTGGCGGCCCGGGTTCGCGCGCGCCCACTGCGCAGCTCGGGCGAGCCCGCCGGCACCGCCGGCGCAGCCGTGGCCGAAGGTCGCGTCACGACGCACGTCGCAGCGCAGACCGAGCTCGCCGACGAGGACGGCGTCGAGCGACGGCGTCGCGAACCCCGTGGAGGACACGAAGAAGATCGCATCGACGTCGTCGGGCGCGACGGCCGCGTCGTGCAGCGCGGCCGACGCCGACGCGACCGACAGCGGCACCGCCTCGCGCCGGTAGATCTCGTTGCGCTCCTCGAGGCCGTGCTCGGTCTCGAACCACTCGGGATCGACCGCGAACCAGCGGTCGTCGACGCGGACGTTGCCGAACAGCCGCAACAGGCGGTCGAGGTCGTCGAGGTGGTCGGCGAACAGCCGTCGCGCGAAGTCGCGCGCCTCGTCCTGGCCGACGTGGTGCCGCGGCACCGCCGTCCCCACGCCGAGCACGCGAGCCGGACGAGGTGCGTCGGGACCGGTCACGGCGACCCCTCCCCCGGTGCGTCCTCGTCGGGCGCGCCGGACTCCGGCGTCCGGCACGTGTTGCGGAAGACGTAGTCGCCGATCCGCAGCCGTTCCCGGCTCGACCAGTCGATCGACGGCCGCCGCTCGTCGTCGGGGAGGTAGCCGAGTCGGTACATCGCCATGAGCTCGAGTCCGTCGGGCACCTCGAGCAGGTCGACGATGGCCGCCCAGCGCTCGGGGACCTCCATCGGGAACGAGATGAACTGGATCCCCATCCCCAGCTCGACGGTGGCGAGCCAGATGTTCTCCACGGCGGCTCCCATCCCGAACACCGAGTAGAAGCCCGACAGCTCCCCCGGGACGTACTCGGTCCGGTCGAGGAGGACGGCGAGGATCAGCGGCGCCCCCGCCACCAGGTCGCGGTTGTCGGCACCGAGTCGCTCGGGGACGCCGAGCCGGTTCATCACCGAGGTCGCCCGGTCGGTGAAGACGTATCGGGTGAACGGGCGCAGCACGGCCGGCATCCGGTCGAACAGGATGCCGCTGCGGTGCCGCTCCATCTCCTCGGCCGAGAACCGGAAGTGGCGCCGGTAGCGGCGGAAGAAGCGCCCCTCGCGGAACACGGTGGTCATCGACTCGCCGCTCCACTCCGCGATGGTGTCGATCAGCTCGCGATCGTCGATCAGGACGAACCGCCACGGCTGGCTGTTGAAGTGCGACGGCGCCATCCCCGCGACCTCGACGAGGGTGCGCTGGTCGGCGGCGGCCACGGGCCGGGGGTCGAGGGCACCGTTCGTGGTGCGGCGGCGTCGGACCACCTCCATGAACTCCATCGCTCAGCACCCCCGCCCGTGACGGGTCGCGTCCCGTCGGGATCGGATCTGCTCCACGGGACCACGCTGCCACGGTCGGCACCATCGTGACAGACCCTGCGTGCGCTAGACCGTGGCCATGCGGCACGTCGCGACGGTCTCGATCGCGGCGGGCGCGGCGATCGGGCTGGCGTCGTGGAGCCGGACCCGCCGGGGCCGCCGCCCTCCGCCGCCCCGGTGGGCGCACCAGGCGGCCTACGCGTGCTCCCTCGCGTCGCTCGCGGCCACGACCTGGTCGCGCCGCGGCGCGCCGGGCGGCGCGGCGCCCCACGCCGCGGCGATCGTCGTGCTCGCGTCGCTGCGTGCGACGCGTGGGGGCAGCCGGCGCCACGTCGCCGTGGCGACCGCCGCGGGAGCGATCCACCTGCTCGGCCCGTCCGTGGTCGGTGGGTGGATCCGCTGATCGACGGGGCCGTGCGCGGTGCCGTTCGACGCCGGGGCCGGCGGTGCGCGATCGTGCGGACCGACCTGGACCGATCGCGAGGGGGATGACGATGAGCAGGGTGCGCAGCGAACCGGAGCTGATCACGGCCGAGTGGCTCACCGAGGCGCTCGAGGAGGGCGGCGTCGCGCGTGGCGCGTCCGTGACGGAGGTGTCGTTCGTCGGGTGGATCGGCACCGGCCAGACCGGGCGCAACGCCCGGTTCGCCCTCGAGTGGGATCGGCCCGACGGACGACCGACGAGCATCGTCGCGAAGTTCCCCTCCGGCGATCCCGCCGCGCGGGCGTCGGCGTTCGAGAACGACACCTACGTGAAGGAGTGGCTGTTCTACGACCGCATCGCCGCGACGGTCGACATCCGCACGCCGCGCTGCCACGTCGCTCGGTTCGACGCGGACGCGCCGGACTTCGTCCTCGTGATGGAGGACATGGCGGACTCGCGGCAGGGGGATCAGCTCGAGGGCCTCGACCCCGACCGGATCGCCACGGCGATCGGCGAGCTCGCCGGGCTGCACGCCCCCCACTTCGGCTCGCCCGGGCTCACCGCCCTGTTCGACGACACCGCGCCGCGACCGGACCCGGGTGAGGTCGGCCAGCTGGTCCAGGCGTTCTACGCGATGACCCTCCCCGGCTTCGTCGAGCGCCTGGCCGACCGCATCGACCCCGACGTCGTCCGGCTCGCCGGCGACTTCGCGCCCCACGTCGGGCGGTGGGTCCAGGGCACCGACACCCCCGCGACCCTCGTCCACCTCGACTACCGCGCCGACAACCTCCTGTTCGGCGACGGTCCGGGGGCGCCACCCCTCGTCGTCGTCGACTGGCAGACGATCGGGGTCGGCCTTGGCGCCAGCGACCTCGCGTACCTGGTCAGCGGAAGCCACCCGGACGCGGCCGAGCGCGCATCGAGCGAGCGCGACCTGGTCGCGGAGTACCGCGCGTCGATGGCGACCGCCGGCGTCGAGATCGACGCCGACGACATGTGGCGCGACTACCGCTTCGGGAGCCTGTGGGGGATGATCATCACCGTCATCGCCACCGTCGCCGCGGCGCGCACCGAGCGTGGCGACGACATGTTCGTCGCGATGGCGCAGCGCCACGGACGCCAGGCGCTCGACCTCGAAGCGCTGTCGCTCGTGCGCTGAACGGGCGCCCGACCCCGGGGGTCGCTCCGACCCGAGGCGACCCGCGCCGGGCGAGCGTCGATCAACGCGGACGGTCGTCGCGCCGCTCGCCGCCGTTCGCCGGGCGCCGGCGCTTCGCGTCGTACTGGTCCCGATCGGCGCGATCGATCAGCTCGTGGAGCTCGACGTCGATCGATCCCTCGTGGCGCCCCGCGCCCACGCTCGCGGTGACCCCGAGGGATTCGGGAGCGGCCCCGTCGATCGGCTCCCCCAGCGCCCGCTGCACCGACGCGACCGTGCGATCGAGGTCGCCGGCCGGGACGATCACGACGAACTCGTCGCCGCCGACCCGCGCGACGACCCCGCCGCCGGTGGACCGCACGCTCCCGGTGAGGCGTCGTGCGATCTCGACCAGGACGAGGTCGCCGCATCGATGGCCCCAGCGGTCGTTCACCGCCTTGAACTCGTCGAGGTCGATGTACACCGCGCCGTAGCCGTCGCGGCCGTCCATCTCCGAGATGCGCGACGCCAGGCCCGTCCGGTTGAGCACGCCGGTGAGGGCGTCGTGCTCGGCCTCGAAGCGGTGCGCACGGGCGGCGTCACGAGCCGCCATGCGCAGCGAGACCATCTCGCTCCACAGATCACGACCGTCGCGCATCTCCGACAGGACGACCAGGACGAACGCGACGACGCCGGCCGCGATCACCGACGATCCCGTGGCGAGCAGCGCCGTGGCGCCGCCGACCCACATCGCGATGACCACGTTGCGGCCGATCACGTTGACCGAGGCCATCCCCGCGGTCGCCCCGCAGGTGACCGCGACCATGATCGCGATCGACGACCACCGGTACTCGGGGAGGCGGGTCGCGTCGAGGTCCATCCACAGGACCGCCCCCCAGCCGACGCCGACCGCCGCGTGCGCGACGTGGGTCGCGACCGGGAGCCCGTCGTCGAGGTGACCGAACGAGACGAGACCGCTCGTCGCGGCCACGACCGCGAGGTGCGCCGCCGTCATCAGCGCGAACCACGTCCACGTGGTGGCCGAGCCCAGCACGTCCACCTGGACGACGACGAACACGACGCTCGCCGCGACGAGCCCGATGACGTGGTTCCACCCGTTCTGCTGGAACAGCGAGCGTCGCTGAGCCACCAGCTCCCGCTCCAGCGCGTCGCGCTCCACCACCCGGCCGTCGTCGCGATCCTCGTCGGGATCGGCATCGGCGACCGATCTCGCCGGTCGCCACCACCCCGGCGCGCTCTCGGAGCGCGTCACGGGATCGGGTGGAGCGGGGCGTCGGGCATCGTCGTTCTCGTCGGGACGCGGGTCACGCCCGACTCGCCATCGTAGGACATGGTCGTGATCTCGCCCCGTCGAGACCATCGACATCGCGGACCGCCTCGCGCCGTCGCGCCCGGGTCCGAGCCCGGCTGCGATCGCGGCGGGTGCGGTGCCGGTGTGGGTACGGTCGCCGACGTGCGGTGGGTGATCGACGCGAACAACGTGATGGGGTCCCGCCCCGACGGGTGGTGGAACGACCGCGACGGCGCGGCGCGCCGGCTCGTGGGCGAGGTGGCCGACTGGTGCCGCGACCTCGACGACCACGTGGTCATGGTCTTCGATCCGCCCCTCGACGCCTCGGTCGTCGAGTCGGCGGGCGGGAACCTCGAGATCGTCGTGGCTCCACGACGTCGCCCCGACGCGGCCGATGACCGGATCGTCGAGCTCGTGGACGACGCGCTCGGTGGCCGCGGCGACCCCCTCACGGTCGGCGGCCTCCGGGTGGTCACCTCCGACCGTGGGCTGCGTCGGCGGATCACGGGCCGGGCGGGCGCGCTGTCGATCGAGGGTGCCGGTCGCTTCGCGGACCGTCTCGGGCGCGGCGGGCCTCCGCGACGAACCCGGGGAGGCGCGACTGGAAGGATGGGTCGATGAGCGACGAACGAACCCTCGGCGACACGGCGATGCGCCGGTACGGAGCGACCCAGGAGGTGCCGACGTTCGACGACCCGGCGTTCAGCCCGCTCGAGCGGCCGCTGTCGGCGGCCACCGTCGCGATCGTGACCTCCGCTGCGCTCCACCGACCGGACCAGGACGGCTTCGCACCGGCGGACACCGGGTTCCGAACCCTCGACCGGTCCGATCGCGGCATCGTGATGGGCCACTGGAGCCCGAACTTCGATCGCAGCGGGTTCGAGGTCGACCTGAACGTCGTCTACCCGATCGACCGACTCGAGGAGCTCGCCGCCGACGGCGTGATCGGTGACGTCGCGGCGCACCACCACGCGTTCGCCGGCAACCAGCCGGCGACGGTGTCCGAGCTGCGCCTCGACACCGGTCCGGCGTGCGCCCAGCGGATGATCGCCGACGGTGTCGACGTGGTGGTCCTGACCCCCGTTTGACCCGAGTGCACGCGCACCGTGAGTGCGCTCGCCCACGTCTTCGAAGCCGCCGGCCTGTCGACGATCGTCCTCGCCTCGATGCGCGAGGTCGCCGAGCGGATGGCGCCCCCGCGCGCCCTGCACTGCGAGTTCCCGCTCGGCCGTCCGCTCGGCCACCCCGGTGACGCCGCCTTCCAGCGCGACGTGCTCGTGCGCGCCTTCGCCCTGCTCGACGCTCAGGGCCCGGTGCTCGAGTCGCACCCCGAGGTCATCGAGTCCGACGAGGAGCCGCTCGCGTGCTCGATCCCGCCGCGGTTCGATCCCTCGCTCCCCGCCGCCGTCGACGAGGCCAACGGGCTGCGCGCCGCCTACGACCGTGCGGTCGCGTCACGCGGCCGCACCTCGGTCGGTCGGGTGATCGACGCGGACGGCGTCACCGAGGCGCTCGGCGTCCTGCACCGCTGGGCGCAGGGCGAGCGATGGGACGAGGTGCCGCTCCCGGGGAAGAACACCACGGCGGTGTGCCACGACATCCGCTCCTACTACGGCGAGGCGGCGCTGGAGCTGGCGACCGGACCGGCTCCCGGTGCCCGCTCGGTCGAGGCGTGGTTCCACGAGGAGACCGAGGCCGGCGCGACGATCCTCGCCGCCCGGCGGGCGATGGCCGACCAGGGCGCGCCGCAGCCGTTCTGGTTCTACATGGCTCCCGGTCACCGCTGAGTCGACCACCCCGCTCGGACCGCTCGGCGCCGGGTCGATCGCCCGGCCGCGACCGCTGCGATCGGGCGGTTCGCCCGCTCGCCCGTCAGCGGGGCCAGTACGGGTTCGCCCCCTCATCGGGGGCCTCGTCGGCCGCGACCTCGCCGGGAGGCGAGCCGTCGCCGAACGGGCGGCCGCCGAGCTGGTCGCGGTCGTGCGCCGTCGTCCACCCCGTCGTTTCCGGGCCGATCGGGACGATCCCGGACGGGTTCAGCTGGCGGTGCACGCCGTAGTAGTGCTCCTTGATCTGCGGGAAGTCGATCGTGTCGCCGAACCCGGGCGTCTGGAACAGATCGCGTGCGTAGCCCCACAGCGCCGGCATCTCGGACAGCTTGTTGCGGTTGCACTTGAAGTGGTTGTGGTACACGGCGTCGAAGCGCACCAACGTCGGCCACAGGCGGACGTCGGCCTCGGTGATCGTCTCGCCGACGAGGAACCGCCGATCGGTGAGCTGCTCCTCGAGCTCGTCGAGCCGGGAGAAGAGGCGGTCGTAGGCCTCGCGGTACGCGCCGGCGTCGGTGGCGAAGCCCGCCTCGTAGACGGCGTTGTTCACGTCGCGGTAGTTGGCGTCGGCGACCTCGAGGATCTCGTCGCGCAGCTCGCTCGGGAACAGGTCGTGGGCCCCGGGTCGGTGGTGCTCGGCCCACTCCTGGCCGAGGTCGAGGGTGATCTGGTGGAAGTCGTTGGTGACGACCTTCCCGCTCGGGACGTCGACGATGGCGGGCACGGTGACCCCGCTGCCGGCGTCGGCGTCGCGCGCTTCGTAGGCCTCGCGCAGCAGGTGGATGTCGAGCACCGGGTCGCGCTCGCCCGGGTCGAGGTCGAACGTCCACGACTCCTCGCCGTGGGTCGGGCCCGCCAGAGCGAGCGAGATCACGTCGTCGAGCCCGTACAGCCGCCGCGCGATCAGCGCTCGGTTGGCCCACGGGCAGGCTCGGGCCGCGGCCAGGCGGTACCGGCCCGCCTCCACCGGCCACTCGTCGTCGCCGCGGGTGATGCGGGTGGAGATGTAGTCGGTGTCGCGCGCGTACGCGCCCGTGTCGTCGGCGTAGCTGGTCTCGGATCCCATGCCCGCACCTACCCGTCGCGCACGCCCGTCACACGCCCCGGTGGGCGCGCGGCGGTGCGGCGTTTGCCCGACGCCGGTTCGGGAACCCGCAGGCCATGGATCTGACCTCGTACCGACTCGAGCGCGACGGAGCCGAGCGCCTGCTCGTGCTGCTGCACGGATGGAGCGCGGAGCAGCACCACCTCGCCGCGTACGTCCCCCTCGTCGACCCCGACGAGCGGTTCACCGCGGTGTGCCCACGCGCCCCGCACGACCTCCCCGACGGCGACGGCGCGTCCTGGTACGACAGGTCGTCGGAAGCCGACTCGACGTCGTATCGCACGTCGCTCGACGGGGTCGCCGAGCTCGTGCGAGCCGAGGCGGAGCGCACGGGCATCGGACCCGAGCGCACGGTCATCGCCGGGTTCTCCCAGGGCGGGTTCCTCGCGCTCTCCACGGTGCTGCGCTCGGGAGCGCCGCGCTACGCCGGCGTCTGGGCGATGTGCTGCGCGGTGCGCGACGTCGACGGCGTCGAGCTCGACCTGGCCGATGGCAGCGGCGACGAGCGCCCGGCGCTCGTCCAGTTCGGCGAGGAGGACGAGGTCATCCCACCCGAGCGCTCCCGCGCCGCCGCCGACTCGATGGCGCGGGCTGGATGGGACGTCGCCGCACGCGGCTACGCGATGGCGCACAGCCAGACGATCGAGATGATGGTCGATGCTCGAGAGTGGCTCGCGAGCGTCGAGTGACCGACGGGGCGGCCGCCGCTCCTCGCCGTGCGTCCGGCGCGCACGGATGCCGCGACGGGTTCGTGGACCTACGGTGGCGGGATGAAGCTCAGCCGCCGTGCCCGCCTCGTCCGCCGCACGATCCCCCGCCTGGTGCGTGAGTCCGACGCGACGCTCGAGGAGCGACGGGCCGCGATGGAGAAGATCGACCGCCTCCCACGACCGCGCCGCGTGGACTACGTCGACACGGTCGTCGGCGGCGTCCCGGCGATCGTCGCCACCCCGGTCGACGCGCACCCCGCACGCCACGTGCTGTACATCCATGGCGGTGGGTACGTGCTCGGCTCGCCGCGCACGCACGTCGCGATGTGCGCCCGCCTCGCGCGCCGGGCGGACGCGGCGATCACCGTCATCGACTACCGGTTGGCGCCCGAGCACCCCTACCCGGCGGCGATCGACGACTGCGTCGCCGCCTACCGGGAGCTCGCCAGCCGGGTCGACCCCGCCGTGGTCGCGATCGCCGGCGACTCGGCCGGAGGCGGTGCGGCCCTCGCGACCCTGTGCGCCCTGCGCGACGCCGGCGACCGACTGCCGGCCTGCGCCTACCTCCAGTCGCCGTGGACCGACCTGACCGCGTCCGGCGAGACGGTCCGCACGATGGTCGACGACGACGTGATGATCGACGCGGCGACGATCTCCGAGACCGGTCGCCAGTACGCCGGTGACCGACCGCTGGACCACCCGGGGGTGTCCCCGCTGTTCGCCGACCTCTCGGGGCTGCCGCCGACGCTGATCCAGACGGGCACCCACGAGGTGCTGCTGTCGGATTCGACCCGGCTCGCCGATCGCCTCACCGAGTCCGGCGTCTACAACGAGCTCGACCTCGCCGACGGCCTGTGGCACGTCTACCCCTCCTTCGCCGGGTTCGTCCCGGAGTCGACGGCCGCGCTGATCCACGCCGCCCGCTTCATCCGCGCCCACTGCCGCGACTGACCGCAGCGACCGGACGCGCGCCTGCGCAGATCCTCCGACCCGCCCACGGCAGCATCGGGGAGCTCGATCGAGCACGTCCGCGCCGCACGCGTATCGTCGGGCGCATGCCGCTCCCCGACCGGTCGTCCGCGGTCCACGACCCGGCGACGATCACCCGAGCCCCGTGCCGGCGCGTCGAGGTCACGGTGACGTGGCCGTGAGCTCGGCGATCGAGGACTCCCGCCGACGGTTGATCGAACGACTCGAGGAGCGCGGCACGTACCGCCGGTGGGTGCTGGTCACGACCCTCTGCGGGATGTTCGCGACCTCGTTCCCGGTGACGATCCTCACCGTCTCGCTCGGCGACATCGCCGACGACTTCGACACGACCGACACGATGCTCACGTGGGTCATCTCGGGTCCGATGCTCGCGTCCGCCGTCGCTCTCCCGATGCTCGGCAAGCTCGGTGACCTGCGGGGGCAGCGCAAGGTGTTCCTGCTCGGGTTCGTCGCGGCGACGATCGTCGCCGCGCTCACGGCGCTCTCGTGGGATCCGCTGTCGCTGATCGGGCTGCGGACGGCGTCGCAGGTGATCGGTTCCGCGACGCTTCCGACCGCGATGGCGCTGATCGTGCGGGAGTTCCCCGACGAGGAGAGGGCGAAGGCCCTCGGGTGGTGGTCGCTGGTCGCTGCCGGAGCGCCCGCTGTCGGGCTCGCGATCGGCGGTCCGATGGTCGAGGCGGTGGGGTGGCGTTCGGTGTTCGTCGCGCAGGCGGCGCTGTCGGTGCTGCCCGTCGTCGCCGCCACCGTGGTCCTGCGCTCCGACGAGCCCGAGCACGCCCACGCCCGGATGGACGTGCGCGGAGCCATCGCCCTCGCGGTGGCCGCCGGGGGGTTGCTGCTCGGACTCAGCCAGAGCGCCGACTGGGGCTGGACGCACCCGGCGGTCGTCGCCGGGTTCGTGCTCGCGCCGATCGGCGCCTGGGCCTTCGTGCGCATCGAGCGCAGCGTGAGCGATCCGCTCCTCCCCTTGTCCATGGCGCGCGACCGGAACGTCTCGTCGAGCCTGATCTCGCAGGCGCTGGCGGGGGCCGCCTACATGGGCGGCTTCGTGCTCACCCCGCTGCTGGTGCGCGGCGTCCTCGGGTGGTCGCTGTCGTCGGTGGCGGCGCTGATGCTGCTGCGCCCGCTCTTCTACAGCCTGTCGTCCCCCCTCGGCGGCCGACTCGGTCAGCGCATCGGCGAGCGGGCGGGGGCGCTCCTGGGCAACGTGCTGCTGGCCACCTCGATGGGGGTGCTCGCCGCCGGGGCGTTCGGCCGAGAGGTCGTGCTGATCGGCGTCGGGCTCGTGTTCCAGGGGGTCGGCAACGGCATCGCCCGGCCCTCCCTCGGTGCGATCCTGGTGAACAACGTCGCCGACGCGGACGTCGGGATCGCCACCGCGGCTCAGCGGATGATGCGCCTCGTCGGCAACGCGTTCGGGATCGCCGTGCTCACCGCCGTCTACGCCGGCGCCGGGACCTCGGCGGCGTTCGGGCGAGCCTTCCTCGTCGCCGTCGTGCTGGCGGCGGCCGGCGCGATCGTCGGTGCCCGCTGCCGCGACTCGCGCGGTGCCGAGAGCGGCGAGGCCGAGGCGGAGTCCCCCGGTCGGGTGCGCCCCGATGCCGACGGGGAGCAGGGGACCGTGCACGCGGCCGATCACGACGACGCCCGGGCCGCCGGATCCTCGAGCGACGACGCGAACCAGATCCGCACCTCGCGCTGAGCGGCGGTTCGCGAGCCGGCGACCCCCGACGGTCGCAGCGGTCGCGATCGCGGCGCGACCCGCCGGTTCGGGTCGGCCCTCGGCGCGCAGCTCCTCGATCGTCGACTCCCGCCGTGTCGGCGCGGGCGCTCGTCACCGGCGCGAGACCCGCGCCGGCGCGGAGGGCCGATCAAGCGTTCTTCGGCAGGTCGCGGAAGGGGGTCGAGCGATCGTCGTTCGGTTCCTTGGGCAGACCGAGCACGCGCTCGCCGATGATGTTGCGCTGCACCTGATCGGTCCCGCCGTAGATCGGCGGGGCCTGCGCGAAGAGGGCGAGCTCGGTGACGGTGCCGAGTCGACGCAACCCGGTGGCCTCGACGATGTCGTCGGCGCCGTCGCCGTCGTAGCTGTGCAGCATCCCGGCCGGGCCGGCGATCCGCAGCCCGAGGTCGCGTTGGAGTCGCACGACGTCGCTCATCGACAGCTTCGCGAGGTTCCCCATCCCGGGCAGGTCGCGGCCCGCCTGCTTGGCCGCCTTGACCCGCAGGTTGTTGATCCGTCCGATCTCGTTCAGCGTGTGCAACCGCACGAGGTCCTGGCGGACCGTCGCGTCGCCGAGGACGCCCGTCGAGCGGGCGAGGCCGGCGAGCAACCTCGCCATCCCGCCGAAGCGGCCCTGCTCGGCGCTGGGGGCCTCGGCCTCCTTCTTCTCCTCGCCCGGCGCGGCCTCCGGCGTCGTGCGCTTCGACGACGCCCGTCGCTCGTCGTCGGGCACGAAGTCGCCGGCGCGCCGCTCCAGGTGCCCGGCGACCGTCCCGGGCAGCGCCGCGCTGCGCGCCGAGCTCCCACCTCCGGATCCGAGGCCGGACCGCTCGAAGGCGAGGGTCGCGTTGGCCACCGCCCACCCGTTGTTCGCGTCTCCGATGATCGTGTCGGCCCCCGTCGTCGCGTCGGTCAGGAAGACCTCGTTGAACAACGCCCTCCCGGTCATCTCGCGCAGGGGGCGGATGTCGATCCCCGGCTGGTGCATGTCGATCGCGAAGTAGCTGATCCCGCGGTGCTTGGGCGCGTCGGGGTCGGTGCGTGCGATGAGCATCCCGAGGTCGGCCACGTGACCGCTCGACGTCCACACCTTCTGACCGTTGACCACCCACTCCTCGCCGTCGCGCTCGGCGCGCGCCTGGAGCCCGGCCAGGTCGGAGCCCGCTCCCGGTTCGCTGAACAGCTGGCACCACGCCCGCTGCCCGGTGACGATGTCGCGGACGTAGCGCTCCACCTGATCGTCGGTGCCGTGCGCCGCGATGGTCGGCGCGGCGAGCAGCAACCCGAGCCCGCCCGGAGCCGGGAGCGCTCCGTGCTCGGCGATCGCGTCGTGCACGGTGACCGCGTCCCCACGGGAGAGATCGTGGCCGTAGGCGTTCGTCGGCAGGGTCGGAGCCGACCAGCCGGCGAGGCCGAGGCGCTCCCACCACTCACCCACCGACAGGTCCGGATCCCAGTTGGTCGCGAGCCACTCGTCGATCTCGGTGCGGACGGGGTCGGAGGTCGCCATGTCCCCACGCTTCCCGATCCGGTCCGCCCGGATCGAACCGTGAGCACGTTCCGCTCCGTCCGCCGACCCAGAGGCGTCCCCGCCGACCCCGTACCGAAACCGTCAGACGGAATCGATACACGGGCCCGACCGACGAACGAGTACAGAACCCGTCTGACGGAATCGAGTACAGAACCCGTCTGACGGAATCGATACTCGGGCCGAGTACAGAACCCGTCTGACGGAATCGATACTGAACGAGTAGAACCCGTCTGACGGAATCGATACTCGGGCAGGACCGACGAGGGAGTACGGAATCCGTCTGACGGAATCGATACTCGGGCAGGACCGACGAGGGAGTACAGAATCCGTCTGACGGGATCGGTACTCGGGCGGGTGGGCGCTCGGTACCGGCGGGTCAGGCGTCGGCGAAGGCGGGGATCTCGCAGGCGTCGCCGATCTCGATCTCGACCGTCACGGCGCGGTTGCGATGGGGCCCGGCGCACCAGCTCGGGAACGCCGCCGAGTACAGACCTCCGCCACCGGCGACGAACACGAGCAGGTCCTCCGGTCGCTGGAAGCACCTGCGCCGATGCTCCGGGCTCGGCCGCGATCCCATGTAGCCCGCCGACGCCGCGAGGTCGTCCCCCTCCACGATCGCCTGCTCGGTCACGCGCTGCTGGATCGAGGCCCGGTCGTGGCCGGCGGCCGCGAGCACGGCGGCGTGGTCGGGGTTGATCGCGAGCGCCGCCTGACCGCCGCCGATCGCGACGTTGTTCGTCGTGACGTTGGCGAAGGCGCGGGCGAACGAGCGCAGCAACCGGTCGGGGCCGGACGGATCGTCGCCGTCGACGACACCCATCACGGACTGCGGGGCGTCCGCGCCGATCACGGTGACGGTCGACGTGCCCTCGGCGTGGCCGAGCGCGACGTGCAACGGTTCGAAGGGGCTGTGCTCGGCGTCCTCCGCGAGGCACATCGTGAACTTGCCGGGGTGCCCGAGCAACGACATGTCCGACGTGCCGGCACGACCCCCGCCGACGTTGATCATCGCGAGGCGCAGCGCCCGGCCGATCGTGGCGTTCGCGCGGTGGCCGGGGCCGAGCGCGCCGTACCCCCCGCTCACGTCGCACCAGCCGGCGGCCGGGCCGTTGACGATGATCAACGGCGCCGTCGAGTAGGTCGTCGCCTGCATCTCGGTGAGGTCGAAGCGCTCGTCCATCACGGCGATCGCGGCCGCCACCACCACGGGTGCGACGTCGGGGACGCACCCGGCCATCACCGCTGCGGTCGCGAGCTTCTCGATCGTGCACGATCCCTGGTTCGGGCCCATCGAGCCCAGTGCCATGTCGGCCTCGTACCCGGTGGCGGTCACCATCCGCTCGACGCGCGCCGGGGTCGGCACGACGACCGGCAGCCCGTCGGTGCACCCCAGCTCGTGGAGCCGTTCGAGCGCGGCGGCCTCGTCGGCTGCCTCCAGCAGCGCCCCGCCGGGCGGTGCGACGGTCACGCTCATCGGCCGTCGCGCCACGTCGCGACGAGGGTCGCCGCGATCGACGACGCGACCTGGGCCATCGCCTCCGCGCCGGTGCCCGCGACCGGGTGCGGCAGACGGACGCGCGGCACGTCGGGCATCCCGACCGAGCGAGCGACGAAGTCGCCTTGCGGCCAGAAGTCGTCGGTCACCAACGCGATGCTGGGCACGCCCCGTCGGGCGATCGTCACTCCGTCACGCACGGTGCCGGTGGTGCAGCTCCCTCAATGCCCGTACGCGCCGACGACGGCGTCGCAGTCGGCGACCACCTCGTCGAGCATCGACGCCGAGAGCTGCGACGAGGCGTCGCCCTTGTCGAAGCGGCGGAACATCGCGTGGGGCACCTCGATCGCGAGGGCCTTCTCGACGTGGTCGAGGAAGCGAGCGGAGTCGGGGAAACCGTTGGCCACGAGCCCGATGGTGACCGGTGCCTCGGTGACGTCGACGTGGAGGTCGTAGTCCTCGATGGGTGTGCCGGGCTCGCTGCGTGGATCGACGAAGGTGATCAATGGACGCTCCTCTCGCGCTGGTGACGACGTTACGCCCCACCCACGGACCGCGGCGACCCCGATGCATCGGACGACACGGCTCGCCGGATCGACGGATCCGGTCGCCGGACCGACGGAGCGTCGTGGATCTCGGGCGAACGGACCGCCGACTGGGTGGTGCGGCGCGCCGTCGGCCATCATGCCGCATCGGCCGCTCACGAGGGGCGGCTCCGCCGAGGAGGACGGACGTGGATCACGAATCGCTGGTGCAGTCGCGCCGGAGCACCCGGGGCTTCCGCGACGAGGTCGTTCCGAGGGAGCTGATGGTCGAGATCGTCGGGCTGGCGTCACGGGCGCCGTCGTCGATGAACACCCAACCGTGGAACTTCCACGTGGTGTCGGGCTCCCCGCTCGAGCGGATCCGGGGGGGCAACACCGAGCGGATGCTCGCCGGTGAGGCCGTCGACCGTGAGATCACCGTCGCGTCCCACGGCTACCAGGGCGTCCACCGTGAGCGACAGATCGAGATCGCGGTGCAGCTGTTCGAGGCGATGGGCATCGAGCGGCACGACGCCGAGCGACGACAGGACTGGGTGATGCGCGGGTTCCGCCAGTTCGACGCCCCGGTCTCGGTCGTCGTCACCGTCGACGCGGACCTCGCCGACGACACGATCGCCCACTTCGACTGCGGCGCCGCGACCTACGGGCTCGTGCTGGCGGCCACGTCGAAGGGGCTGGGCTGCGTCATCAATGGACAGGGAATCATGCAGTCGTCGGTGGTGCGCGATCACGCGAGCATCCCCGACGACGAGGTCATCATGACGTGCGTCGCGATGGGCTGGCCCGATCACGACTTCGTCGCCAACGACGTCGTCTCGCGCCGGGTGGCCGACAACGTCTCCTTCGTCGGCTTCGAGGGGTGACCGGCCCGAGCCCCGCCGGTCAGCGGGTCGCGATGACGCCGGCGCGGGCGTCGGCGACGTAGCCGTCCTGCGCGGTCCACGACACCTCGCCGTTCACGACGACGGCGTCGATGCCCTCCTGGCGGCGGATCCACCGGATCCCCTCCCCCGGGAAGTCGTCGGAGGCGATCTCGGGACCGCGCCCGATGCGCTCGGCGTCGAACACGACGACGTCGGCGGCGTTGCCCGGCGCGAGCAGGCCCCGGCCGTCGAGGCCCCAGATCGTGGCGGGGTCGAGGGTGATCTTCTTGACCGCCTGCTCGAGGGTCAGCGATCCGTTCCCGCGCACGAACTCCGAGAACAGGTAGCCCGTGTCGCCGAACGTGGAGAACGACCCCACGTGCGCGCCGCCGTCCGACGCGCCGACGTGGACGAGCGGATCGGCGAGCAGCTCGCCGACGAACGCCGAGTCGTCGTGGCCGACCGACGCGCGGATGAACCACGTGCCGAGGTCCTCGTCGAGCACGAGGTCGACGACCGCCTCGCCGTGGGTGCACCCGCGCTCGTCCGCGATGTCGGCGATCGTGCGGCCGACGAGGTCGGCGTTGCGCTCGTGCACGACCTCGCGCACCGTGAAGTCCCCGGCGCCGCGCCCGCGCCCCGGGCGCTGCGCGAGAGCGTCCATCTCGGCGATGAGCGCATCGCGCCGCTCGCCGATGGCGGTGACCTTCTCCGCGTGGTCGGCGATCGACGCCACCTTCCACCACCCCGGCATCGTCAGCAGCATCAGGCTGCGCTGGTCGAGGGTGAAGCTGATGTCGATCGGGCGGGTCTGGGCCTGCGGCCACACCGCCGCGCCCCGGGCGCGGGCTGCGGCGACCGCCTCCATCACGCGCGGCACGGCGTCGGGGGTGGTGGAGTTGTGGAACAGCGGTGACAGCGTCGTGGTGATCTGGTGGCGCAGCGACAGCTCGGCGAGCTGCTCGACGCGCGCGATCGTGAGGTCGGCGTCGAAGAACTCGTGGACGATCTGCAGGATCCGGTCCCGTTCGCCCAGCACGGCCGCCAGCGCGTCGAGCTCCTCGGGCCCGGCCCACCGGCTCGGGACCGGGCGGTAGCTGTCGTCGACGTCGACGAAGCTCGTCGACATCCCGACCGCCCCGGCGTCGAGGCAGGCGCGCAGCGCGTCGGCCATCGCCGCGATCTCCTCGGCGGTCGCGGTGCGCTCCTGCGCGTCGGGGCCCATCACGTACATCCGCAGCACCGAGTGCCCGACGAGCGGGGCGACGTTGAGCGCGAGGTCCTCGGAGAGGGCGTCGAGCCAGGCGCCGAACCCCTCGCCCCAGCGCCAGTCGACCCCGGCGTCGAAGGCCGCCTCGGGCATCTCCTCGATCAGGCGGAACATCCGGCTGAAGGCGGGCCGCTGGTCGGCGCGCAGCGGGGCGAGCGAGAGCGAGCAGTTGCCGGGGACGACGGTGGTGACGCCGTGCTCGAGCGCCGGGAACGCGTACGGGTCGAAGCAGAGCTGCGCGTCGTAGTGGGTGTGCGGGTCGATGAAGCCCGGAGCGACGACCTTGCCCGTCGCGTCCAGGGTCCGGCGGGCCTCACCGGCGCGACCGCCGACGGAGACGATGCGCCCGTCGCGGATGCCGACGTCGCCTCGCCGGCCCGGCAAGCCGGACCCGTCCACCACCAGTCCGTCACGGATGACGAGATCGAGCATCGATGCCTCCTTGTCGTTGTCCTCAGCCATTGACGTGTCCTTCCGAGCGCACCTGCGCCTGTCGTCCGAGAGCGGGGAGCACGGCGGTCCAGGGCCGTCCGACGAGCTCGGTGATCGACGCGACCCCGGCCTCGTCGAGCGACGCCAGGCACGCCTCCTGCTCCAGGGAGATGACGGCGGTGCCGCCGTTGTCGTAGGCCACCTCGACGAGCACCTCGGCGCGCCCGTCGTGGCCCGCCACCACCTCGGCCCGGGCGATCACCGCGGTCACGTCGGGGCCGACGAGCTCGGCGGCAGCGGTGGCTCGACGAAGACGAGATCGCTCGGCAGCACCGACGCCGACCGCTTGGTGCCGAGACGGGCGGCCAGCGGCAGGTTCCACGAGAGCAGCTGGTCGGCAGCCCCCTCCACCCCGGGGAGCTCGCGCTCGGCGATGCTCGCGAGGTCGTCACCCGGGCGGGGGTGGACGTAGCGACGAGCAGCCATGGCCGAACGCTACGGCGGCGTCGGCTCGTGCGACGAGGCGGACGGCGCGGACCGATCCCCGCCGGGAGCGGGCGCGTGGCGACGCTCGGGCTCGCCCGGGCGGGTGCGCCCCGAGCATGCTGCGGTGCGTGGGAGATCAGAGCGCCGTGGACCGCGAGACCGATCCGGATCCGGCCGTCGCGCCCGATCGCGGCACGGGGGGAGACGTCGCGGACCTCGTCCCCGGCACCACGTCGCGCTGCGTCGACGTCGACGGCACGCGGATCCACCTCGTCGAGGCGGGGACCGGTCCTGTGGTGCTGCTCGTCCACGGCTTCCCCAAGTCGTGGTACTCGTGGCGCCACCAGCTGACGTCGCTCTCGCGGGCCGGGTACCACGCCGTCGCGATCGACGTGCGCGGGTACGGCCGCTCCTCCGCGCCGCTCGACGTCGAGGAGTACCGCATGGTGCGACTCGTCGCCGACAACGTCGGCCTCGTGAGCGCGCTCGGCGAGGACAGCGCCGTCATCGTCGGCCACGACTGGGGAGCGCCGATCGCGTGGACCTCGGCGCTGCTGCGGCCGGACGTCTTCCGCGCCGTCGCCGGGCTGTCCGTCCCCTACGCACCGCCGTCGGACGTCGCACCGCTCGTGCGGATGCGCGAGATGGCCGGCGAGGAGGAGTTCTACATCGAGTACTTCCAGCAGCCCGGCCGGGCCGAGGCCGAGATCGAGGCCGACGTCCGCTCGTGGCTGCTCGGCTTCTACCACACGGCCTCGGGGGACGCTCCGAGCCCGGACCCCGCCGTCGGCACGATCGCGACGATCGCGCCGGGCGGGCGCATGCGCGACCGGATGGCGTTCCCCGACGAGATGCCGAGCTGGATGAGCGAGCGCGACCTCGACGTCTACGTCGGCGAGTTCGAGCGCACCGGCGTGCGCGGCGGGCTGAACCGCTACCGCAACGTGCAGCGCGACCACGAGGACCTGGCGGCGTTCCGCGGGCGCCCGATCGAGGTGCCGTCGCTGTTCGTCGGGGGCCGCCGCGACGGCCCGACGATCATGGGCGCCGCCGCGATCGCGGCGTTCGACGAGACGCTGCCGCGCCTGCACCGCTCGACGATCCTCGACGGGTGCGGGCACTGGACGCAGCAGGAGCGCCCCGCCGAGGTCGACGCCGAGCTGCTCGACTTCCTGTCGAGCCTGTGACGGCGCTCGGGCGCGCCGCTCAGGCCGCCCAGGTCTTGATCTTCTCGATCACCTCGAGCGGGTTCTCCGTGCCGCGGGCGACGTCGATGTCGAGGTGGGTCACACCGACCTCGCGGTAGACCTCGATGCGCTCGCGGACGCGGCCCTCGTCACCGGTGAGGCTCGCCCGGTCGATGTAGTCCTCGGGGACCGCCGCCATCGCCTCGGCCCGCTTCCCGCTCAGGAACAGGTCCTGGATGTCGGTCGCCTCCTGCTCGTAGCCGTAGCGCTTGAACAGGTCGTTGTAGAAGTTGGTCTCGCGCGATCCCATGCCGCCGACGTAGAAGCCGATCCCATCGCGGACCTGGCGTCGGGCGTCCTCGACCTCGGGGCCCGTCCCCAGCGCCACGACCCCGCCGGCCTGGATGGAGAGCGGGCCGAGCTCGGGGTCGCGCTTCGCCTCCCCGGCCTCGAGCGGCTCGCCCCACACCTCTCGGAACTTCTCCGGCAGGAAGTGGATCGGCTGCCACATCTGGGCGATCTCGGCGGTCATCTCGACGTTCTTCGGCCCGATCGCGGCGATCGCGATCGGGATGTCCCGGCGCAGGGGCTCGCACATCAGCCGCAGGGCCTTGCCGGCGCCGGTCCCCTCCCCCTCGGCGAGGGGCAGGTCGACGACTCGCCCGTCGTGCTCGACCTTGGCGCCCGACCACACCTTGCGGCAGATCTCGACCACGTCGCGCGTGTGCGACAGCGGCTTCTCGAAGGGCACGCCGTGCCAGCCCTCGATCACCTGCGGACCCGACGACCCGAGGCCCAGCGTGAAGCGCCCGCCCGAGAGGGCGTCGATCGTCACGGCGGTCTGCGCGATCAGCGCCGGGGTGCGGCTGTAGATCGGCATGATGCCGGTCATCAGCTCGATCGTCTCGGTCTTCGCGGCGGCGAAGGCGAGGGTCGACACGAGGTCGTAGCCGTAGATCTCGCCGCCCCACACCAGGTCGACCCCGGCGCGCTCGAGGTCCTGGACGTGCTTCGTCAGGCTCTGGGGGTCGAGGCTGTTGCCGGCCCCGATGCTCGTCGAGATCTTCATGTTCGCTCCTCGTCGTCGGTCGGACGGCCGACCCTACCCGGGGGCGCTCCCCGGCGACGGGCTCGCACGGGCCCGCCGCCGCAGGGCGCTCGGTGGTGATCGCCGGGCCCGCGTCGGAGCGCGCCCCTCGTCGGCGCACCGTCCGCCTGCGAGCCGCCGCGGGGTCTGCGGTACCGTCACCGCCGGAGCGCAGGGGGCGGGCCTGCGACGTGTCGGACGTCCCGGCGCGCTCCGCCGACCCGAGGAGGACCGCCCATGGCGCTCGCCGGACCGATCGAGGAGATCACCGCCGCCGACGACGAGCTGCGCGCCGCGCTCGAGGTCGCCGACCTCCCGGCGCTGCTGCCCGCGCTCGCCCACGTCACCGGTGACCTGTCGCTGCTGCGTCCCGAGCTGCGCATCGACCCCACCCTGATGGGAGAGGAGCAGGGCGGGCTCACCGCCGAGCAGCAGGACTCGATCCGCGAGCTCGCGCTCGGCGCTCTCGTCGCCTTCCGCGACGGGGGCTCGGTCGCGGCGCCGACGCCGACGGGAGACGACCTCACGGCCATCCTGGAGTTCATGGCCGGCGGCCTCGACATCGACGACTACCTGCCGATGATGCGCGAGGAGCTGGCGCTGAGCGCCGACCTGCGCGCCCCCACCTGGCGCAAGGACGTGGTCGCCCCCGAGCGCGACCTGCAGGTCGTCGTCATCGGCGCGGGGATGTCGGGGATCGTCGCCGCCTTCCGACTCGCCGAGGCCGGGGTGCCCTACGTCGTGCTCGACAAGAACGACGACGTCGGCGGGACGTGGCTCGAGAACGTGTACCCGGGCTGCCGGGTCGACGTGCCGAACCACTACTACAGCTACTCGTTCGCGCAGCGCGACGACTGGCCGCTGTTCTACAGCCCGCAGGCCGAGCTGTTCGACTACTTCCGCGAGTGCGTCGACGAGTTCGGCATCCGCCCGAACATCCGCTTCGGCACCGAGGTCTCCTCCGTCGAGTGGGACGAGGCGACCTCGACGTGGAACGTGCAGACCGTGGATCGCGACGGTCAGGAGTCGACCATCACCGCCGAGGTCGTGATCAGCGCGGTCGGCCAGCTGAACCGGCCGCAGCTCCCCGAGATCGAGGGGCGCGACTCCTTCGCCGGTCCGGCGTTCCACTCGGCGCGCTGGGACCGCTCGGTCGACCTGGCGGGCAAGCGGGTCGGCGTGATCGGCACCGGGTGCAGCGCCGCGCAGTTCGCGCCGATCGTCGCCGAGCGCGCCTCGTCGCTCGAGATCTTCCAACGGACCCCCAACTGGCAGTTCCCCGTGCCGCACTACAAGCACGAGGTGCCCGACAGGTTCCAGTACCTGCTGTCGCACGTCCCGTGGTACCGCCAGTGGTACCGGTTCTGGCTGTTCTGGCGCTCGGCCGAGCTGCTGCGCCCGATGGCCGAGGTCGACCCCGACTGGCCCGACCAGGCCCGATCGGTGAGCGCCGGCAACGACGAGCTGCGCGAGGCGCTGACCGAGGCGATGGTGGCGCAGTACCCCGACCGACCCGACCTGCTCGAGCAGGTCGTGCCGCGGTACCCGCCGGCAGCGAAGCGCATCATCGTCGACGACGGGTCGTGGGCCGAGATGCTGCACCGCGACGACGTGACGCTCACCTCGACCGCCATCGAGCGGATCGTGCCCGAGGGCGTCGTCACGGTCGACGGCGAGGTGCACGAGCTCGACGTGATCCTCTACGGGACCGGGTTCCAGCCGTCGCGGTTCCTCACCCCGATGAAGGTGGTCGGCCGCGGCGGGGTCGACCTGCACGGCCGCTGGGACGGCGACGCCCGGGCGTACCTCGGGGTGACGGTCCCCGACTTCCCCAACTTCTTCCTGCTCTACGGGCCGAACACGAACATCGTGGTGAACGGCTCGATCATCTGGTTCACCGAGTGCGAGGTGCGCTACGTGATGGATGCGTTGCGGGCGATGCTCGAGGGCGGCCACCGAGCCCTCGACGTGAAGGCCGACGTCCACGACGAGTACAACGCCGAGGTCGACGCCGAGAACCTGCGCATGGCGTGGGGGGTGTCGACGGTGAGCTCGTGGTACAAGAGCGACAGCGGCCGCGTCGCCCAGAACTGGCCGTTCCCCCTCCTCGACTACTGGGATCGCACCCGCGAGATCGACCTCGACGACTACGTCCTCACCTGACACCGCGGCGCACGTGGCGTGGTCGCCGAGCCGGCCCGCCTGCACGCGCCGGGATCGTTCACCGCTCGGCGAGGACGTCGACGATCGAGCGATCGACGAGTCGCTGGCCGGGGGTGCTCAGAGGTAGCCGATGCGACGTGCGTCGCGCTCGAGCTCGTCGCGGTGCGCGGGATCGGCGATCGCGATCAGCGCACGGGTCCGCTCACGGATCGATCGGCCGCGCAGCTCGGCGACGCCGTGCTCGGTCACGACCTTGTCGACCGTGTTCTTCGGGGTCGTCGCGACGTCGCCGGGGGCGAGCTGGGGGACGATCCGAGTGGCGCCGCCCGACGTCGTCGAGTGCAGCACGACGAAGCCCTGGCCGCCGTCGGAGTACATCGCTCCGCGAGCGAAGTCGTTCTGCCCGCCCGACGACGAGTGGTAGCGGCCGGCGATCGTCTCCGAGGCGCACTGGCCCAGGAGGTCGACGGAGAGCGTGGCGTTGATCGAGACGAAGTCGTCCTCGTTCGCGATGATCCGCGGGTCGTTGACGTAGCGGACGGCGTGCAGCTCGATCGCCGTGTTCTCGTGCAGGAACCGGTGCAGCCGGTCGGTGCCGAGGGCGAAGGTGCCGACGGTCTTCGTCCGGTTGAGTCGCTTGCGCACCCCGTTGACGACGCCCGACTCGAGCAGGTCGACGACGCCGTCGGAGAGCAGCTCGGTGTGGATCCCGAGGTCGCGGTGGTCGGCGAGGTCGGCCATGATCGCGTTCGGGATCGCGCCGATGCCGGTCTGGATGGTCGCCCCGTCGGGGATGCGCTCGGCGACGAGCGCAGCGATCGCCCGGTCGGTCGGGCCGGGCGCGGCGGGCGGCACCTCGACGAGCGGGCGGTCGCTGCGGCACCACCCCACCACCTGCGACACGTGGACCTGGTTGCGCCCGAACGTGCGCGGCATGGCGTCGGTGACCTCGAGGAAGAAGCGGGCGCGGCCGATGAAGCTCGCCGTGTAGTCGGCCGAGACACCGAGCGAGAAGTAGCCGTGGCGGTCGGGCGGCGTCGCCGCCGCGACGACGAGGGGGTCGTCGGTGCGCCCGCGCATCAGGTCGAACACCTCCGAGAAGTGCGCCGGGACGAGGTCGAGCCCGCCGGATGCGAAGTGCGGGCGGGTCACGTGCGACAGGAAGTACGAGACGTGGCGCATCCGGTCGCCGAGCTCGCCGGCGAGGTACGGGCGGTCGTGGAGCGCGTGCATCTGGTGGGCGCGCACCGGGCCCAGGCGAGCGGGGTCGTCCGCGATCGCCGACTCGATCGCGTCGAGCACGGCGGTGGGCTCGCCGTTCGCCAGCGGGACGATCAGGTCGCTCGTCGCGGCCACGTGGTCGAGCACGCCGGAGGGGTCGTCGGGCGCCCCGACGGGCGTGGGGTGGTGGTGCTCCATGGCGATCGCGATCGGCACCAGTGTGCCAGCGCCCCGGCCGGGCTCACCCGGGGCGCGGTCGGCGCCGGTGCGCGACCGCCGACCGCTCGCTCAGCCGCAGTCGCCGTCGGTGCACCACATCTGGTTGGTCAGGTGCCGCCCGGCTCCCGCCAACCCGATGCCCTCGCCGCCGTCGGGGAGCGTGTTCGCCTGGACGCCGTTGACGGACGGGTCCGACACGATGCCCCACAGCGTCCACGACAGCCACAGGTTGTAGACCTGGTCGCCGAAGATCCGGTTCACCTCCTCCGTGGCGGCCCGCCGCGCCTCGGGATCGGGGTCCGACTTGATGATCTCCATCTGGGCGTCCATGTCGGCGTCCTGGAACCGCCCGAAGTTGAGGGCCAGTCCGCCGATCGGCTGAGCGGAGGTGCTCTGCCACCACAGCCGCTGGGTGTCCGGGTCGACGCCGCTGTGGCTGCGCCAGCCGAGCGCGTCGAAGGAGCCCACGAGCGCGAGGCCGATGTACTGGCCCTGCTCGGCCGGTGAGATCGTCGCGTTCACCGCATCGCCGAACGCCTCGTTCCACATCGACAGGATCAGCGTGTTCGACTCGACGTTGAACGGGTCGTTGGTGGTGTTGTAGCTGAACTCGATCGAGTCGGTGCCGAGCGCTTCGAGGCACGAGTCCATCATCTGCTGGGCCATGTCGAGGTCGAACTCGGGGTACCCCGAATCCTCGAGGTGGCCGAGCGAACCCGGCGGGAACGGTCCGTTGGCGGGCGGGATCAGCCCGGCGCCACGCTCCTCGACGTAGCGCTCCCGGTCGATCGCGTGGGCGAGCGCCCGTCGGCAGTCGACGTTCAGCAGCGGGCTGTCGGCGTTCTCGCCGGCGGGATCGAGCTCGCCCTCCGCGACGTTCAACATCGCGTAGTTCGTGTCGCCGTAGAGCGTCGAGGAGTCGACGTCGAACTCGCCGTCGTCGATGAAGCCGCTGATGGTGTCCGCGTTCGCCGTCATCATCACGTCGAACTGGCCGCTGCGCAGACCGTTGCCGCGCCCCTCCTCGTCGACCGCGACGACCGCTTCGATCGCGTCGAGGTACGGCAGCTCCTCACCGGTGATGCCGTTCGGACCTCGCCAGTAGTCCTCGTTGCGCACCGCGCGGAACGAGTTGCCGTTGCCCGGCGTGTACGACTCGAAGGTGAACGCTCCGAGGCCGACCGGGCTGGCCGGGTCGCCGTCGGCCGGCGTCGCCGCGAGCTCCTCGTCGAAGACCGCGCTCTCGGGGTTCCGCTGCGGGATGTCGGCCAGCGTCTTCAGCCACTCGGCGGACATCTGGTAGCCGCAGCCGGAGACGAAGTACGACGGGAACGCGACCCACGACCCTCCGCGCACGTTCACCGCGACCTCGAGGCCGGACGCCTCGACGCTCTCGATCGTCGTCAGCGCCGCCCCGGTCAGGGCCGAGTGGATGCAGCTGTCCATGTTGAACTTGACCGCCTCGGCGTCGAACGGGGAGCCGTCCTGGAACGTGATCCCCTCGCGCAGGCGCATCGTCCACCGTGAGTGGTCCTCGTCGTGCTCGACCGACTCGACGAGGTTGCCGACCACCTCGCCCTCGGCGTCGACGCTGAACAGCGAGTCGGTGACCGAGCTCAACGGGATGTAGCCCGACGTGGCCAGGCTCGAGCGGTAGGGAGCCCAGCCGTTGGCCGTGTCCGCCTCGAGCGCGTAGATCAGCGTGCCGCCGGGCACGGGCTCGCCGTCGTCCTGCGACGTGCGCACCCCGGACGACTCGGAGCCGTCGCCGCCGGTGGACGGTGACGACCCGGACGACTCGGTCACCGTGGCCTCCGTCGCGGACGTGGCGGTGTCGGCTGGAGACGATCCGGTCTCCGACCCGTCCGACCCCGTCGGCTCGGATGCCGGAGCCTCCGAGCCCGTCTCCACCGAGTCGCCCGCGTCGTCGTCGGCGCACGCCGCGACGAGGAGCGAGACGGTCACGAGCGTTGCGACCGAGCGCAGGCCCGACCTCCGAAGCGTGGTCATCACGGTTCCCCTTCCGTTCCACCGGTCCCCCGACCGGTACGAGATGCCTCGACCGACGTCGTCCCCCGACGAGCCGGTCGAGGCCACCGTAGGTGGCGGCTTCGTCCCCGCACGAGTCGAAGACGACGCACTCCCCGTACGCCCGAGCGCAGCCGAGATCCGCGGGCCGATCCGCGGGGCCGATGGGTGCGGTCGGGGGTTGACACCTGCGGCCTCGCTGGTGTACTTTCCACATCGGTAACTTAACGACAATCGACAGTTCGAGAGGGAGGCACGATGACCGCGACCACGACCGCAGCGAGGGAATCGGCTCGCCTCGACGAGACGTTCGCGGCCCTGGCCAACTCGACCCGTCGGGCGATCCTCGCACGCCTCGCCGACGGCGAGGCCAGCGTCAACGAGCTCGCCGCGCCGTTCGACCTGACGCTCCCGGCGATCTCCAAGCACATCAAGGTGCTCGAGCACGCCGGGCTCGTGACGCGTGGACGGCGGGCGCAGTTCCGGCCCTGCACCATCGACGCGACCCCCCTCGCCGAGGTCGCCGGCTGGGCCGAGCGGTACCGACACATCTGGGACGACCGGTTCGACCGCATGGACGACGTCGTCCGCACGCTCCGGAGCACCGAGACACGAGAACCCGACGAGCAGGAGGACCAGCCGTGACCGACACCCGAGACGTCAGGATCGAACGAACCTTCGACGCTCCCATCGAGATCATCTGGGCGATGTGGACCGAACCCGAGCACTTCGCCGAGTGGTACGGGCCCGAGGGCGCCAGGATCCCGCACGCCACCATGGACGTGCAGGTCGGAGGTCGACGCCGGATCGCGATGGAGGTGGACACCCCGGACGGCCCGATGCAGATGTTCTTCGTCGGCGAGTACCGCGAGGTCGACCCGATGACACGCCTCGTCTACACCGAGAGCGTGTCCGACGCCGACGGACGCGCGCGGACCGCCGAGGAGATGGGCATGCCGGCCGGCACGCCGACCGAGACGACCGTCGTGGTCGAGCTCGACGACCTCGATGGGCGGACCGCGATGACCATGACCCACACCGGCGTCCCCGCCGATTCCCCCGGCGGCCGGGGGTGGGCGACGGCGATCGACGCCTTGGGGTCACGGGTCGCCGAGCTCCGCGGCTGACGCACGCGATCCGGCGTCAGCGGCGGGACCAGACGGCGGGCTCACCATCGGTGGCCACCAGCACGCCGCGCACCTCGAGCTCACGCAGGTGGGCCATCGTCTCGGCCACCGCGGCCCGCCGCATGAACCCGGTGATCTGATCCCACGGGCGCGACCAGCGCAGCGTCCCGGCGAGGCTCCACGCCGTCGCGCCGCCGTCGTCCAACGCCTCGCAGATCTCGTCGAATCGTTCCTGGTGGTGCGCGCGCAGCTCGGTCAGCCGACCCTGCAGGTCGACGAAGCGGTACTCGTGGGCGGGCAGCACCTCGTCGGCGTCGTACTCGCCGACCTTGTCGAGCGAGCGCAGGAAGTCGCTCAGCGGGTTCGCTCCCGACTGGGCGTGGAACGGGATGTTCGGCGTGATCCGCGGCAGCACGTGGTCGCCGGCGAGCAGCAGACGGTTGGTCGGCTCCCAGAAGCACAGGTGACCCGGCGAGTGCCCGGGGGTCCAGATCGCCGACAGGTCCCAGCCGGGCACCTCGGGGCGGTCACCGTCCTCGAGCAGCACGTCGGGGGTGACGAGGTCGACGAGCGGGCGCACCGGCATCGCAGCCGACACCAGCTCGGCCGCTTCGTCGTCGGGAGCGCCCCATCGCGCGAGCAGCCGACCCATCTCCGCCATCAGCTCGTCGGGCCGCCCGTAGCGGGAGTCGATCAGCGCGGCGTCGCTCGGGTGCAGCGAGATCCACGCACCCGATGCCTCCTTCACCCGCCCGGCGAGGCCGTAGTGATCGGGGTGGATGTGGGTGACCATCACCCCGCGCACGTCGGCCATCTCGTACCCGGCCTTCGCGAGGCCCGCGCTCAGCGCGTCGAAGGCATCGTTCGTGTTCCACCCGGCGTCGACGATGTACGCGCCCTCGTCGGTCTCGAACAGGTACACGAACACGTAGCGCAGCGAGCTGTTGGGCAACGGGACCGGGATCGTCCACAGACCCGGGCGCAGCCGCTCGACGGGAGGCAGCACGCCGCTCATCGCCGACCTCCTCGAGCCGGGAGCGAGCGCGCCGGCGCCCTCGTGTTCGTCGCCGGTCTCGTCAGCTCCGTGGTACGTCGCGCCACGCTTCCCCCTTGTGCGGATCGGGTTCGCGAGGCAGTCCGAGCACCCGCTCCCCCACGATGTTGCGTTGGATCTCCGAGGTGCCGCCCTCGATCGAGTTGGCCCGGGTCCGGAGGAACTGCGTGATCCAGTCGCCGGCGGCGTCGTCGCCCTCCGCCCACGCCGCCGCGTCGACACCAAGGATCGACATCGCGAGCTCCTGCAGCCGCTGGTTGGTGCCCGCCTTGGCGATCTTGCCGATCGAGCCCTCCGGACCGGGGGCGTGCCCCGAGCGGGAGCGGGCTCGGGCCCGCGCGGCGGTCCAGGCGAGGAGCCGGTCGGCGGTGGCGGCCCGGGCGAGCTCGTCGACGATCACGGCCGAGGTGGTCGCGTCGCGAGCGCTCGCCGCACCCGCGACCTCGGCGAAGGGCGCACCGCCGAGGATCTCGTCGCTCGCCTTCCGCTTCCGTACGACCCCGGAGAGCGCGAACCGCTCGGCTCCGAGCGTCGTCATCGCTGCCGTCCACCCGGCACCGACCTCGCTGATCCGGTCGACGTCGGCGATGCGCACCCCCGTGAGGAACACCTCGTTGAACTCGAGCTGACCCGCCATGTTGACCAGCGGACGGACCTCGACGCCGGCGGCTCGCATGTCGAGTCCGAAGTAGGTGATGCCGGCGTGCTTGGGGAGGTCGGGATCGGTGCGCGCGATCAGCATCGCCCGCTCCGACTCGTGGCCGAACGTCGTCCACACCTTCTGCCCGTCGACGATCCACTCGTCGCCGTCGCGCACCGCGGTCGTCGCGAGCGACGCCATGTCGGATCCGGCGCCGGGTTCGGAGAACAGCTGGCACCACCGCTCCTCGCCGGTGAGCAGCGGCGGGAGGAGGCGGCGCTTCGTGTCGTCGCTCGACCAGGCCTGGATCGTCGGAGCCGCGAGCGCCAGCCCCGATCCTCGGGGAACGTGGGGGACCTCCCACGCCGCCAGCAGCGACAGCGCCCGGCGGGCGTCGTCGTCGGCGAGCCCGCGCCCGCCGTGCTCGGGGGCGTAGTGCGGGGCCACCCACCCGGCTCCGCCGAGCGCCGACACGATCGCCGGGTTGTCGAGCTCGTCGGCCAGCGCCCGGCGTCGAGCCTCGTCGCCGTCGGTGGTCGCCTCCTCCCACCCCTCGGGGACGAGGGCGCGCAGCAGCTCCTCGAGCTCGTCACGGCCCGGGAACGGGGCGGGGTCGCCGACGCCGCTCAACCTGCCCCGCCACGTCGATCGTCGATCCCGGCGCGCTGCACGTGAGCGAGCATCGCACGCGCCCCCCTCCGCCGTCGGGCCGAACCGCCCGGTCGAAGATCCGTGGCGTCGGTCGGTGATGATGGATCGGTGGTCATGGATCGGTGGTCACGGGTCGGTGGTCACGGATCGAAGACCTCGGATCGGCCATCGCACGCGGCCGTCCGCGACGACCGCTCGTGATCGAGGCCGCTGGGGTGGGGTACTCCACCGCATGACGAACGCAGCGAACGCCCCCGTCGACGCCCCCGACCCCGGGCCCGAGCAGATCGAGCACCCGGGGCGGACAGGCGACCTCGGCGAGCAGCCCGACCACGGCGAGGAAACCTACGAGGGCCACGGCCGCCTCCTCGACAAGCGGGTGGTGCTCACCGGCGGCGACTCGGGGATCGGGCGCGCCGTCGCGATCGCGTTCGCCCGGGAGGGCGCCGACATCTGCTTCAGCCACCTCCCCGACGAAGCCGACGACGCGGCGCGCACGGTCGAGCTCGTCGAAGCGGCCGGGCGGACGGCCGTGGCCGTCGAGGTCGACCTGCGGACGCGCGCGGCGTGCGCCGGCCTCGTCGAGCGGTGCGTCGAGGACCTCGGCGGGCTCGACGTCCTCGTGCACGACGCGGCGTACCAGATGTCGATCGACTCGATCACGGACCTCACCGACGACCAGCTCGAGAGGACGTTCACGACGAACGTGTTCGCGGCGGTGTGGTTGGTGCAGGCGGCGCTGGAGCACCTCGGGCGTGGCTCGTCCATCGTGATCACGACCTCGATCCAGGCGACCGAACCGTCGCCGGGCCTGCTCGACTACGCCGCGACGAAGGCGGCGCTGGTCAACCTCACCCGCGGCCTGTCGGCCGAGCTCGCCGAGCGGGGGATCCGGGTCAACTCGGTCGCGCCCGGGCCGATCTGGACACCGCTCATCCCCGCCACGATGCCTGCGGAGAAGGTCGACTCCTTCGGCGCCGACACCCCGCTCGGCCGCGCCGGGCAGCCCGCCGAGATCGCGCCCGCCTTCGTCTACCTGGCCTCCGAGGCGAGCACCTACGTCACCGGTGAGGTGATCGCCGTCACCGGCGGCCGCCTCTTCGTGTGAACCCACCTCGGGGCGCTCGGCGGACGGCGCACGACCCATGTCGGCACCTCAGGAGCAGGAGAGCCACCCCCGACGGGGGTGGCTCTCCTGATCGCTCCTTGGCAGCCCGTACGGGATTCGAACCCGTGCCGCCACCTTGAGAGGGTGGTGTCCTAGGCCTCTAGACGAACGGGCCGTGCTGCGCACCGGCCGGTGCGGACCCCGACGATATCGCACGGCGACGGCGTTCCCACGGGCACGACGTCCGCGGCTCGCTCGGTCGGGAGTCGAAACGCCCAGGTCGCGCTAACCTGCGGATCGCACCGGTCCCCTCGGGACCGACGCACCGATGGGGTGTGGTGTAATTGGCAACACGACAGTTTCTGGTTCTGTTATTAGGGGTTCGATTCCCTTCACCCCAGCACCGCGACGGCCGGCCCTCGGGTCGGCCGTCGTCGCGTCCGCACTCGTGGGCATCGGCCCGGGAGCCGGCCGGCGTCGCGTTCAGCCGACGAGGTCGGTGAGCCGCTCGAAGCCGATCAGGCGACCGAGCGCCACCCCACCGGCCTCCTCGACGTGGCGCGCGACGGAATCGCTCCCCGTCACCACCGACGAAGCCGTCGACGACACGTTGGCGTCGAGACCCACCTCCTGCGCGATCAGGCGGCTGCGCAGCGCGTGGTACGGATCGGTCACGACGACGACCTCGCCCATCCCCCGCGCGAGCAGGATCTCGGCGACCGCGGCCAGCGATCCGTACGAGCTCTCGCCGCCGTCCTCGCGCACGATCGATTCCTCCGGGATCCCGCGATCGGCGAGGTAGCGCATCGACGCCTCGGCCTCCGTGAAGCGGTCGCCGGGCCGGTTGCCCCCGGTGACGACGACCACCGGCGCGACGTCGAGCGGCCACAGCTCGAGGACGTGATCGAGGCGAGCGGCGAGCTGGGGTGACGGCCGTCCGTCGTACTGCGCGGCCCCCATCACCACGATCGCGTCCACCGGGGTGCGCTCGTCGGCCTGCCCGGCACGCCACACCTGGACGAGGGTCAGCGCGAAGTAGAGCACGGCGACGACGACGAGCGCGAGCACGGCGCGCACCGCCAGGCGCAGAGCCCGTCCGTGGCCTCGCCGGGCGCTCGACGGCGAACCGGCGACGTCGTCGCCAGCGGTCGTCGCGGACCCCTGGTGGACGTCGACGGGCATGGGGTCAGTCTGGCCGGTCGACGAACGTCGCGAGCGTCAACGACCGTCGGATCGGGTGGAGCGGATGCGGCGTCGCCGGCATCAGTCGCCGGAACCGCCCCCGACCTCGTCCGCCCTCCCGGTCCGATCGTCGCGATCGTCGAGGAGGAGCAGCGCCGCCCGCATCCGACGCAGCGCCTCGTCGCGGCCCATCACCTCGAGCGCCTCGAACAGCGGGGGGCCGACCGTGCGGCCCGTCACCGCCACGCGCACGGGTGCCTGGGCCTTTCCGAGCTTCAGGCCGTGGGCCGCCATCACCTCGCGCTCCATCGTCTCCTTCAGCACCTCGTGGCGCCACTCGGCGGCCTCGTAGGCGGAGATCGAGTCCGCGAGCACCCCGCGGGCGTACTCGGTCGACATCGTCTTCGACCACGCCTGGTCATCGATCTCGGGATCGTCGAGGAACAGGAAGTCGACCCACCCGGGGGCGTCGGCCAGGGTGGTCAGGCGCTGCTGGACGTGGGGGGCGATCGCGGCGAAGCGGTCGCGATCCCAGTCCGCCGGCAGCCACGGATCGCACGCCGCGACCAGCTCGTCCGCGCTCAACCGCCGGATGTGCTCGCCGTTGAAGGCGAGCAGCTTGTCGATGTCGAAGAAGGCCGGTGACGAGGTCACGTGGTCGAGCGAGAAGCGCTCGAGCATCTCGTCGAAGGAGTAGATCTCGCTCCCGGCCTCCTCCGAGCCCGGCATCGTCCACCCCAGCGTCATCAGGTAGTTCACCATCGCGTCGGCGAGGATGCCGTCGTCGCGGTACTGCTCGAGGGCGACCTTGTCGCGCCGCTTCGAGAGCTTCTTGCGCTCGGCGTTGACCAGCACGGGCACGTGAGCCCAGCGCGGCGGGGAGTGGCCGAGCGCCTCCCACAGCATCTGCTGCTTCGGGGTGTTCGGCAGGTGCTCCTCGCCACGCACCACGTCGGTGATCCGAGACCCGATGTCGTCGACCACGTTGGCGAGCACGAACACCGGCGACCCGTCACCGCGGACCAGGACGAAGTCCTCGATCGTCGCGTTGTCGAAGACGACCTCGCCCCGGACGGCGTCGCTCACCACCGTCGACCCCTCCGGCACCCGGAAGCGCAGCACGCGACCGGGCCCCGGGCCGAGGCCGCGGTCGCGCGAGTGCCCGTCGTAGCCGGTCGTGCCGTTCGCCTCGGCGCGCTCGCGGACCTGCTCGGGGGAGAGGTCGCAGTAGTAGGCGGCGCCCGAGGCGAACAGCCGGTCGGCGGCCTCGCCGTGGGCGGCCGCGCCGGCGCTCTGCATGAACGGTCCCTCGAAGCGCTCGTCGTCGGCCGAGATCCCGATCCACGCGAGCGCGTCGACGATGCCGTCGATCCACGTCGCCTCGTTGCGGGCGGCGTCGGTGTCCTCGATGCGCAGGACGAAGGTCCCCCCGTGGCGATGGGCGAGGGCCCAGTTGTGCAGCGCGGACCGCGCTCCGCCCACGTGGAAGATCCCGGTGGGCGAGGGGGCGAAGCGGAAGCGGGGGCCGGGGCGGTCGTCGGAGCTCATCTCGCGAGCACGCTAGCGAGGGCGCCACCGCTCGGTTCTTGATGCCGACGAGAGGTTCGTGCGCGAACCCCGAGAGGCGCCTTGACCCGATCGAGACCTTCGGGCGGATCGCTCAAGGGCCCGGAGCGCGCACCCGACATCTCGCCCGAGGCAGATGATGGGCTCACCGACCGACACCCCGCTCCCGACCGGCCGCCGTCGTGATCGCGGCCGGGCGCGACCGCGGCTCGCCTCGCTCGCCGTGGCCCTCGTGGCGCTGGCAGCGGGCTCGTCCGTCCCGGTCGCCGTCGGTGCCTCCGACGACGGCGCCGGCCGCCTCCTCCACGACGAGCCGGTCCCCGAGCTGTCGTTCGACGAGGTGATCGAGGTCATCGGCGATCCGCACCTCGAGTTCGATCACGGCCTCGTCCGGGCGATCGACCCACCGCAGCTCGAGCTGCCGGCCGGCGTCGACGATCCGGGCGGCGATCCGAGCGGTCAGCGATCGCTCGCCCGGGCTGCGGGGTTCGAGGCGATCTCCGCATCCGATGCTCTCTCGCTGCACTCGAAGCCCGGCTCCACGCGCACCGTGTTCCTCGACCTCGACGGCCATGTCACCACGGGAACCGCGTGGAACAGCGGCTTGGAGGACCCGAAGGACAGGATCGAATCCGGACCGTACTCCCGGGAGCCGCTCGGCTCCGAGGACGACACCCTGTCGTCGCACGAGCTGGAGGGCATCGTCGACATCTTCGAGCGCGTCGCCGAGGACTTCGCGCCGTGGGACATCGACGTCACCACCCAGGACCCCGGCGTCGACGCGCTCGCCAAGTCCTCGGCGAGCGACCAGCGGTACGGGGTGCGGGTGGTGATCTCCCCCGACTACACCTGGCTCGACAGCCGCCGCTTCGGGGGCGTCGCCTACGTCGGCTCGTTCGACAAGTACGACCTGCCGGCGTTCGTGTTCTCGTCGAACCTGGCGCAGGGCAACCCGAAGTCGGTCGCCGAGGCGGTGTCCCACGAGGTCGGACACGCGCTCGGGTTGACCCACGACGGGATCCACCGCTCCGGCGAGAGCAGGCTCGACTACTACGACGGCCACGGAGACTGGGCGCCGATCATGGGCGTGGGCTACCGACGTCCGATCACCCAGTGGTCGAGGGGCGAGTACACGGGCGCCACCAACAAGCCGGCCCCGGAGGGCAGCGACGAAGAAGGTGGCGACGACGATCTCGAGGTGATCGACTCCCACCTGACGCGTCGACCCGACGACTCCGGCGCCACGGTGCTCGGCGCCTCCGACACGAGCACCCGCCACACCCTCAGCGTCGGCGGCGCGACCGCACGCCACCGCCTGGTGACCGCCGGCGGGCGCGTCGAGGTCTCCGTCGAGCGGTGGCACCCGTTGGGCAACCTGCTGGCCGAGCTGCGCATCCGCGACGCCTCGGGCACCGTCGTCGCCGTGTCGAGGCCGAGCGATCCCGCCAGCTGGAGCCTCTCCGCGACCCTCGCCGACGCGACCCCGTCCGCGGAGTACACCGTCGAGGTCCGCAGCGTCGGCTGGGGCACCGCCGACGACGGCTTCACGGCCTACGCCTCGATCGGCGAGTACGTGCTCGGAGTCGACGTGGAGCGTCCGTCGGGTCCCGTGACGCCCACGACCGTCCCCTCGGGAGGCGGCGGCTCCTCGTCGTCGACCCCGCCGCCGAGCGACGCCGGCACGACGACCACGGTCCCGAGGACCGACCCGCGGCCCGCCGACACCGGCCACCGCCTCACGGCGACGCGACCCCGACGCATCCTCGACACCCGCACGGACCCCGCGATCGGTCGCCTCGCTGCGGGCGAGACGGTGCGCGTCGCGGTCGCGGGCGTCCCGTCGACGTCGACCGCGGTGGTGGCGAATGTCGCCGCCGTCCGCCCGGGTGGACCCGGTTTCGTGTCCGTGACCCCGTGCACCGGGCCGGTGGGCGCCACCTCGTCGCTGAACTACCTCGCAGGCCGCAACGTCGCGAACTCGATCACGACGCCGCTCTCGGGCGCCGGGGAGCTCTGCGTCCACAGCTCGGCCGCGACGGACATCGTCCTCGACGTCACCGGCTGGATCGGTCCCGACGGCGAGACGGCGCTCCAGGCGATCGAGGCCGTGCGCGCGGTCGACACGCGGATCGGGATCGGGCTCGACGGCCGCCTCGTCGCCGGGCGTCGCGGCGTGATCGAGCTCCGTGACGTGATCGGCGCCGAGACCGGTGCCGTGGCGGTCAACGTGACCGCCGTGAACCCGTCGGCCTCCGGCTTCGTGAGCGTGGACGACTGCTCCGAGCAGGCCACCGAGAGCTCGGCGCTCAACTTCACCGCCGGCCGCACCCGCGGGAACAACGGGGTGTTCGCCGTCGGTTCGCGACGTCGTCTGTGCGTGACCAGCTCGGTCGCGACCCACCTCACGGTCGACGTCACCGGGCGGTTCGGCGCCGGCGACGGCCTCACCTTCGTCCCCGCGGAGCCGGCCCGGGTGCTCGACACCCGCAGCAGCGGCCGCCTGTCCCCCGGTGCGAGCACCGGTGTCGAGGTCCCCTCGCCGAGCACCCCGAACGGGCTCACCGCCCGCCCCGTCGCCGCGAGCGTGAACATCACCGCCGCTCTCCACGACTCGGGCGGCTACGTGACGGCGTGGGGCTGCGGACCCCGACCCACCACCTCGGCGCTCAACCCAGTCGCCGGGATCGCCACCGCGAACAGCGCGCTGGTCCCGCTGACCGACACGGGGCGGACCTGCATGTTCCACGCGAACGGCGGCCACCTGATCGTCGATCTCGCCGGTTGGTGGGTCTGACCCCCGACCTCGCCGCACGAACCCGGCGGGCGCGATGCGGATCGTGGGGGCACCCCGGCGCGAGACGTGCCAGACTGGCGGGATGCAGCAGCTCAACGTGCTCGGTGAACCGCTGCAGACGTGCTCGACCGACCCGTTGACCGGGTTCCGGCGAACGGGTTGCTGCGACAACCACGGCGACGACCCGGGGATGCACACCGTGTGCTGCCGCGTCGACGACCGGTTCCTCGAGTTCTCCCGCCAGCAGGGCAACGACCTGACGACCCCCAACCCACGGTTCGGGTTCGAGGGGCTGCGTGACGGCGACCGGTGGTGCGTGTGCGCGCCCCGGTGGAAGGAGGCCTTCGATGCCGGCGCCGCGTGCGACGTCGTCCTCGAGGCGACCCACCTGTCGACCCTGGAGTACGTGGACCTCGCCGACCTCCGACAGCACTCGATCGACCCCCGCTGACCTCGCCCGACGGGCCGGTCAGGCTCCGTCGATGGCCTCGCGCACCGCCGCCGCGACCTCGCTGGCGGTGGCCCCCGGGGTCAGCACCTTGGCCACCCCGGCCGCGTGCAGCGGTTCGACGTCGGCTTCGGGCACGATGCCCCCGACGACGATCGGGATGTCGACACCGCGCTCGCGGACCTTCTCGACCACCAGCGGCGCGAGCGTCATGTGCGCCCCCGACAGCATCGACAGCCCGATGGCGTCCACGTCCTCGTCCACCGCCGCGGCCGCGACGGTCTCGGGCGTCTGGAAGAGGCCGGTGTAGATCACCTCGAAGCCGGCGTCGCGCAGGATGCGCGCCACCACCTTCACCCCCCGGTCGTGGCCGTCGAGGCCGACCTTGGCCACCAGCACGCGCTCACCTGACATCAGCGATCCCCCTCATCGATCCGAGTAGTCGTAGAAGCCGCGACCGGCCTTGCGTCCGAGCAGCCCGGCCTCCACCATCCGCGACAGCATCGCCGGTGAGGCGTACAGCGGTTCCTTGAACTCGGAGTACATCGACTCGGCGACGGCCTGGGTGGTGTCGAGGCCGATCAGGTCGGCCAGCGCCAGCGGACCCATCGGGTGGTTGCAGCCCTCGACCATCCCGGCGTCGATGTCCTCGGCGGTGGCGAACCCCGACTCCATCATCCGGATCGCGGAGAGGATGTACGGGATCAGCAGGGCGTTCACGACGAACCCGGCGCGATCCTGGCTGCGGATCACGATCTTCGACAGCACGTCCTGCGCGAAGCGCTCGGCCGTGGCCACCGTCTCGCGCGACGTCATCAGGCTGGTCACCAGCTCCACCAGGCGCAGCACGGGGACCGGGTTGAAGAAGTGGATGCCCACGACCCGGTCCGGACGCTGGGTGGCGATGCCGAGCTTCATGATCGGGATCGAGCTGGTGTTGCTCGCGAGGATCGCGTCCTGCGACTCGACGACCTCGTCGAGGGTCCGGAAGACGTCGATCTTCAACGCCTCCCGCTCGATGACCGCCTCGATGACGAGCTCGCGGTCGGCGAGGTCGCCGAGGTCGGTCGTGAAGTCGAGTCGTGCGACGGTCGCGTCGCGCTCCTCGGCGGTCATCCGGTCACGTGCGACGGCCTTGTCGAACGAAGCGAGCAGGCGGTCGCGACCACGCTCGGCGGACTCGGCGTCGACCTCGCGCACCACGACGTCCATCCCCGCTCGAGCGCACACCTCGGCGATGCCCGCCCCCATCTGACCGCACCCGACGACACCGACCCGCTCGATCGACGTCGTGTCCCTCTGCGTCGTGGTGTCGCTCATCGACGCGCCCAGCGGTGCGGGCGGTGGGTGATCGTGGACGAGGGACGTGTTCGCACGTGCGGAGTCTGGCACCTCGGGCGCCCGGCACGCGAGACCGGGACGCGGGGCCCTCCGTGGGACACTGGCGGGATGCAGCTGTCTCGCCGTCGCTTCCTCGCCCTGTCGGCCACCGTCGTCGTCGGGGCGTGCTCGGGCGACGACGTCGCGTTCGATCCCGACGACTCCGCGCCGACGCCGACCGGTGACGGTTCCGCGTCGACCGTGGCGGGCTCGACGTCGAGCACCGCCGCGGACACGAGCACCACGACGACGACCACGACGACGACCACGGACCCTCCCGTGGAGACCGCCCCCGGAGCGCTCCTCGACGCCGACCCCTTCGCGTTCGGCGTCGCCTCGGGTGACCCCGACGAGTCGTCGGTGGTGCTCTGGACGCGCCTCGGCCGCGATCTGCCCGTCGACGAGGTGGCCCTGGAGTGGGAGCTCACCACCGACGACGGCACGACCGAGTCCGGCTCGGTCACCGTCGACGCCTCCACGGGCTTCAGCGCCCACGTGGTGGCGAGGGCCTCGGGGCCGGGCGAGTTCGTCTTCCGCGCCGGGGAGTGGACGTCGCCGACGGGTCGGACCGCTCCGATCGACCCGACCACCTCCGAGCTGCGCATCGCCACGGCGAGCTGCCAGAACTACGAGGCGGGGTTCTACGCGGCGCACCGCGACATCGCCGAGTGGTCGCCCGACCTGGTGCTGTTCCTCGGCGACTTCGTGTACGAGAACGCGGCGCGCGAGGTCGGCGACGGGGTCGTTCGCACCCACGAGGGTCCCGAGCCGACCGACCTCGACGGCTACCGCACGCGCTACGCGACCTACCTGAGCGACCCCGATCTGCAGGCGTGCCGAGCCGCGGCTCCGTGGATGGCGATCTGGGACGACCACGAGGTCGACAACGACTACGCCGGCCTCGTGTCCCAGGACGGCGACGACCCCGACGAGTTCGCTCGGCGCCGGGCGATGGCCTACCGGGCGTGGTGGGAGAACACCCCGACCCGCCTCGACCCGCCCGACCCCGCCGCCGGGTCGGACGTCGCGTACGAGATCCACCGCGGCGTCGACGTCGGCGACCTCGTCCGCATCTCGCTGCTCGACGGGCGCCAGCACCGATCCGACCAGTTGAGCGACGCGACCCTCGACCCGGCTCCCCCGCCACCCGGGTGGGACGATCCGGAGCGCACGATGCTCGGTGGCGCCCAGGAGGGGTGGATCGCGCAGCGCTTCTCGACGTCGGGCGCCACGTGGAACTGCTTGGCGCAGCAGACGGTGCTCAGCGACGCCCGCCTCGGCGAGGCCGTGCTCAACTACGACCAGTGGGATGGCTACGTCCCCGCCCGCCAGCGGATGCTGGCGGACGCGCCGGCGAACCTCGTCACCCTCACCGGCGACATCCACCTCGCCGGCGTCGGCCTGGTGGGTCCGATCGACGGACCCGTCGGGGTCGAGTTCATCACGACCGCGATCTCGTCGTCGGCCAACGTCCCTGCCGACCTCGCGCCGCTGCTCGACTCGCTCCCGGCGATCCTCCACTCCGAGCTGGTCTCGCGCGGCTACACCCGCCACGTCGTGACCCCCGAGTCGTGGACCGCGCAGTACCGACAGGTCGTCGACGTGCTCGACCCCGCTTCGGAGGTCGTCACGTGGAAGACCTTCCGCGTCGACGCCGGCACCACCGCCGTGACGACCGTCTGACCGTCGCGCCGCACCGCACCGTCGCGCTACGGGTCAGACCCGTAGCGCGACGACGGTCGGTGTCCGTCGCGAGCGCGCCACGGGTCCGACCCGTGACGCGACGTTCGTCAGAGCTGGAGGGACTTGGTCTGCAGGAACTCCTCGATGCCGTACTCGCCGTTCTCGCGGCCGTAGCCGGACTGCTTGTAGCCACCGAACGGGGCGGCGATGTTGAAGCTGCCGCCGTTGACGTCGACCGCCCCGGTGCGCATCCGTCGCGCCACCGAGATCGCACGGTCCTGATCTCCCGACCAGACACCCCCCGACAGCCCGTAGAGGCTGTCGTTCGCGATCCGCACGGCGTCGTCGTCGTCGTCGTAGCCGATGATCGACAGCACCGGGCCGAAGATCTCCTCCTGCGCCACGGTCATGTCGTTGGTGACGCCGGCGAGCACGGTCGGCTTCACGAAGTAGCCGGTCTCGCGGCCCTCGGGCTTGCCGAGGCCGCCGGCGGCGACGGTCGCGCCCTCGTCGATCCCGGTCTGGATGTAGCCCTGCACCCGGTCCCACTGGGCCTGGCTGATGAGCGGGCCGAGGTGCATGCCCTCCTCGGTCGGATCGCCGACCTGGGTCTGCTCGGCGGCGGCCGACGCGATCTGCACCGCCTCGTCGTAGCGGCTGTTCGGCACGAGCATCCGCGTGTGCGCTGTGCACGTCTGGCCGGAGTTGAGGTAGCAGGCGAACAGGCCCTTGGGGATGACCTGCTCGAAGTCGGCGTCGTCGAGCACGATGTTCGCCGACTTGCCGCCGAGCTCGAGCGCGACCCGCTTGACGGTCTGCGACGCGACCTCGGCGACGCGCTTGCCGGCGCGCGTCGAGCCCGTGAAGCTGACCATGTCGACGTCGGGGTGCGACGCCAGGGCCTCGCCGACGACCGGGCCGGTCCCGGTGACGAGGTTGAACACCCCGGCCGGGAGGCCGACCTCGTGCATGATCTCGGCGAGGATGAACGCGTTCAGCGGAGCCACCTCGGAGGGCTTGAGCACGATCGTGCACCCCGCCGCCAGAGCCCCTCCGACCTTGCACACGATCTGGTGCAGGGGGTAGTTCCACGGGGTGATCGCGGCGACGACGCCGACCGGCTCCTTGACGACCAGGCTGTTGCCGATCTCCTCCTCGAACCGGAACGTGTCGAGGAGCGTCGCGAACGTCTGCATGTTGCCGGCGGGGAGCCCGGCCTGGATCATGTTCGACCAGGTGATCGGCATCCCGACCTCCCCGGCGATCGTCTCGGCGATCTCGGCGCCGCGCGCCTGCAGCGCCTCGTTCAGGCGGACGAGGTACTTCTGGCGCTCCTCGACCGGGGTCTGCGACCACGACTCGAACGCGGCCTTCGCCGCGGCCACCGCGCGTGCCGCATCGCTCTCGTTGCCGTCGGGGATCGACCCCATCACCTGCTCGGTCGCCGCGTTGACGACGTCGATGGAGCCCTCGCCTGCGGAGGCGACCCAGGCGCCGTCGATGTAGATCTGATCGTGGTTGCGCATCGGATCAGTCTGACAGGCGGCAGACCGACCGGCCCCACCGGCCCGGATCCCCGACGGGCCCCGGTTCAGACGCCGGGCTGCGCGTCGAGGTGCTCGGTGGATCGGTCGATCGACTCGCCGATCCGCTCGTGCAGGCGCTCCATGTCGACGCCCTCGGTCGACTTCATGCCGAGGCGGTAGCGCGCGTAGACCCCGTGGATGATGCAGGCGGTCTTGAACGAGTTGAACGCCCGGTAGTAGTTCAGATCCGACAGGTCCGCCCCGGTCCGTTCGCGGTACCAGCGCACGAGGTCGTCGCGCGAGGCGAAGCCGTCGAGCGCGGTCGGTGCGGTCTGCGCCGCGAGCGCGGAGTCGTCGGGCTCGGCCCAGGCGTTCAGCGCGTAGGCGAAGTCGGCGAGGGGATCGCCCAGGGTCCCGATCTCCCAGTCGAGCACCGCCGTCACCTCGCCGCGGTCGTCGACCATCACGTTGTGCACGCCGTAGTCCCCGTGAACGACCCGCGCCGGGCCCTGCTCGGGGATGTTCGCGCTCAGCGTCGCGTGCAGCGCGTGGAGGCGGTCGTCGTCGTGGTCGGCCGCCTCCGCCGACGACGTCCACGATCCGTACCACGTCGCCAACTGGCGGGCGACGTACCCCTCGTGCCGGCCGAGGTCGTCGAGGCCCACCTCGGCGGGATCCACCGAGTGCAGGTGCGCGAGCACCGACACGAACGACTCGCCGACGCGGTCGCGCGCCTCGGGGTCGAGCCGCGGTGCGGTCTGCTCGGCGGTGTACAGCGCTTCGCCTCCGACCTTGCCCATCACGTAGAAGTGGCGATCGCACACCGCCCGGTCGTCGCAGTACCCGATCGGCTCGGCCACGGGGACGCCCACCGGGTGGAGCGCGTCGATGATGCGGAACTCGCGGTGCATGTCGTGCGCCTTGGGGAGCAGCTCCCCCTGCGGCGGTCGGCGGATCACGAAGTCCTCGCCGTCGGCGTCGGTCAGCGCGTAGGTGAGGTTGGAGTGACCGCCTTCGAGGCGCTCCCACGTGCAGGGGGGCACGGCTCGGGTGCGCTCCCCCATCCACGCCTCGACCACGGGTACGTCGAATCCGACCACGTCTGCCACCCCCGCATCCTCGCAGGCGCACGCCGCGTGGCGAGAGGCAGCGACCTCCCGACCGCCGACCGCCGCCGTCACCTCGGTCGCGACCACCCGTCAGCGGTGGGAGCGGTACCAGTCGATCAGCGCGTTGGTCGAGGCGTCGTGGAGCTCGGGGTCGGGGGTCCCGGTCAGCTCGGGGGTGATCCGGTTCGCCAGCTCCTTGCCGAGCTCGACGCCCCACTGGTCGTAGCTGTCGATCCCCCAGATCGTGCCCTGGACGTGGACGACGTGCTCGTAGAGCGCGATCAGCTGGCCGAGCACCGACGGCGTCAGGCGCTCGGCGAGGATCACGGTGCTCGGTCGGTCGCCCTCGAAGTCGCGGTGCGGTTCGTCGTCGTTCGACCGGCCGAACGCCAGGGCCTCGGACTGCGCGATCAGGTTCGAGACCAGCAGGTCGTGGTGCTCGGGGTGGGGGTCGTGGGATCGGGCGAAGCCGATCAGGTCACACGGGACGATCCGGGTCCCCTGGTGGAGCAGCTGGTAGAACGCGTGCTGACCGTTGGTGCCCGGCTCCCCCCAGATGATCGGGCCGGTGTCGTGCCCGACGCGCTCGCCGTCGAGGTCGACCGACTTGCCGTTGGACTCCATGTCGAGCTGCTGGAGGTAGGCAGGGAACCGCGCGAGGTCGTGGGCGTAGGGCAGCACCGCCTTGGTGTCCCACCCCAGGCGGTTCGCGTACCAGACGCCGATCAGCGCCAGCAGCACCGGTGCGTTCGCCTCGAGGGGAGCCGTGCGGAAGTGCTCGTCGACGGTGCGGAACCCGGCGAGCAGCTCGGCGAAGCGGTCCGGGCCGATCGCGATCATCAGCGACAACCCGATCGCCGAGTCGACGGAGTAGCGGCCGCCGACCCAGTCCCAGAACCCGAACATGTTGTCGGTGTCGATGCCGAACTCGGCGACGCGCTCGGCGTTCGTCGACACGGCGACGAAGTGGTCGGCGACCGCCTCCTCGCCGAGGGCCTCGACGAGCCACGATCGCGCGGTCCGGGCGTTGGTCAGCGTCTCGATCGTGCTGAACGTCTTCGACGCGACCACGAACAGCGTGGACGCGGGATCGGAGCCGGCCAGCACCGAGGCGATGTCGGCACCGTCGACGTTCGACACGAACGAGCAGCGGATCCGCTCGTGGCGGTACGGGCGCAGCGCGAGGTACGCCATCGCCGGGCCGAGGTCGGAGCCGCCGATGCCGATGTTGACGACGTGGGTGATCGACGGGTCGGACCGCACGCGCTCCGCGAAGGCTCCCATCGCGTCGAGGACCTCGTGGACGTCCGCGACGACGTCGACGCCGTCGATCGTCATCTCCGACCCGCGCGGCGCGCGCAGCGCCACGTGGCCCACCGCGCGGTCCTCGGTGACGTTGACGTGCTCGCCGGCGAACATCGCGTCGCGGCGCCCCTCGACGTCGCAGGTGCGGGCGAGATCGAGCAGCGCCTCGACGATCGCGTCGTCCACGCTCGCCTTCGAGTAGTCGACGCGCAGGTCGCCCGCGCCGACGACGTATCGCTCGGCACGCCCGGGGTCCCGCTCGAGCAGGTCGCGCAGGTGCCCGGCAGCCGGGACGTCGGCGAGGGCGGCGAGGGCGCGGGTGCGGTGTTCGCTCATGGCGGCGACCGTACCCACCGGCCGTCTCCCCCACCCGCCCGCACCGATGCACGCCCGCGCCCCGCCTCGCGGCCGCGCCGGGGACGCCGGCGACCTGGCCGCTCGATCCCGATCCGCCGCACGGACGACGACCGCCCGGACCGGGTCCGACGACGTCCGATCCGCGCGGTTCAGTCCCCGAGCAGCGAGGCCGCGCCGTGGTCGAGGAAGACGACGGTGCCGTCGGGGCCGACCGCGGCGATCGGCAGGGTCGTGTCGACGGCCGGGAGCTCGCGGCCGCCCAGCCAGCGCTCCACCGCCGGCGCCTTGGCCTCGCCCGCGACCAGCACGACGCGGCACCGCGCCGCGTCGACGACCGGGCGGCCGAGGGTCATCCGGACCCGCCCGTCGAACTCGGCGACGACGAGCGAGCGCTCGGTGCTCGTCAGCGCCCGATCGGCGTCGGGGTGGGGGTCGGGCGGCCACGACGCGGTGTGCCCGTCGTCGCCGAGACCGAGGTGCACGACGTCGAGCGGGTCGACGATGTCGTCGCCGTAGCGGCGCGCCTCGGCCACCAGGTCGATCGCGGTGACCGGCATCGGGACCGCATCGCACGGCAGCACCACGAGCTGGCCGGCGTTGCGGTCGGCGTCGCCGTCGGGGGCGACTCGCTCGTCCACCTGGAACACCGTCGTGACCGACCAGTCGACGTCCCCTCCGACGCCGGGGTCGACGAGAGCGTCGAACAGGGGCGGTGCGGTGCTCCCCCCGCTGACGGCGATCGTGGCCGAGCCGCGATCCGCGATGGCGTCCCGCAGCCGCTCGGCCACGAACGCCGCCGCCGCCGAGGCGGGGTCCGACGAGATCCGCACGTCCATCTCGCCACGCTAGCCACGCGGGGCGGGCCGCTCGTCGCCCGGGTGACCGCCGTAGGGTCGCGCCGTGACCTCGCCCCGCGCCGCGCACCCGGCCGCGCCCGATCCGGCCCACGACGGCGTCGACGACACCGACGGCGCGGATCGGGCGCGCGTCGAGCGGGGGGTGCGCGTCGGGGTCGTCGCCTACCTGCTGTGGGGGCTGCTGACGATCTACTGGAAGCAGCTCGGGGCGTTCGACGCCTTCGAGCTCATCGGGTGGCGGATGGTGTCCGCGGCGCTGGTGATGGCGGTGGTGGTCACGGTGCGCGGCTCGTGGGGCGTGGTCGCGAGGGCGATCGCCGACCGGTCGACGATGTCGCGGCTGGTGCTCGCCGCCGGGCTCCTGACGGTGAACTGGGGGAGCTACGTCTGGGCCGTCGTCGACGGTCGCGTCATCGAGACGGCGCTCGGGTACTTCATCGCCCCGCTCGCGACGATGGCGATCGGGGTGCTCCTCGACGAGACACCCACCGGCGCGCAACGGCTGGCGTTCGCGCTGGCGTCGGTCGCGGTCGTCGTGCTCACCGTGGCGAACGGCTCGCCGCCGTGGATCGCGATCCTGCTGGCGGGGTCGTGGAGCGCGTACGGGCTGACCAAGCGGCGCATCGGGCTCGACTCCGTCGACAGCCTGGCCGGCGAGACCTTCGTCCTCGTGGGTCCCTGCGGCGCTGTGGTTGCTCGTGGTCGGATCCCGACCGGGCAGCGTCGTCGCGTCCGCCGAGGTGCTCGACGGGGTCCTCGTCGCCGGCACCGGGTTGATCACCGCGATCCCGCTGGTGCTGTTCGCCTCGGCGGCCCGGTCGATCCCCTTCACCCTGCTCGGCCCCCTGAACCTCATCGTCCCGGTGGTCAACTTCGGGCTCGGGTGGCTGGTCTACGGCGAGGCGATGCCACCGGAGCGGGCGGTCGGCTTCGCGTTCGTCTGGGTCGCGCTCGCCGTCGTGATGTGGGATCGGGTGCGCGCGGCTCCTCGACGCACCGGTCGGCTCGCGGTCTCGACGTCGCGGGGACGGGCGCGGCCTCGTCGGGCGCGATGACCGTCGGGATAGTGTCGCCCCCCATGCGCCGAACCCTGCTCGCCACGTCGGTCGCGGCCCTGTGCGTCGCGTCGTGCACCGGCACCGGCACCTACAAGGACCAGACCGAGGACTTCCTCGAGGACGACTCCCAGGTCGAGACCCAGGTCGGCGGCGACGTGACCGGCGCCGAGTGCGAGGAGCCGGGCAGCACCGACGTCGGCACCACCTACACCTGCACCGCCGACATCGGCGACACGGGCCCGACCACCTTCGACGTGTGCATCGACGGGGACAACTCGTTCCTCGTGCAGGTCTACGAGTCCGGCCTCGGGGCCGGTGGCGGCGAAGCGTCGCCGTGCCCCCCGGTCAGCCCGGTCGGCACCGAGGCCTGAACCCGAGCGCCCCGCGCCCGACGCATCCGGCCGCCCGGCACGCCGCGTCATCGCCACGCGGAGGGATCGGCTCGCGCGCAACGCAGCGAATTTCGGGAGACGCACGTCACATGACTAGTGTCGCCGCGGACGAGCGGCGACCTGCTCGCAGGATCAGGTGAGGAACAGGGGGACTCGAGCTCCGGCTCAGCTCATGGCACTACTCGACGTGCACGACATCACCGTCAAGTTCGGCGGGATCACGGCGTTGGACGATCTCTCGTTCACGATCGACGAGGGGCAGATCTGCGGTCTGATCGGTCCGAACGGCGCCGGCAAGACGACCCTCTTCAACGTCGTCAGCAGGATCTACGACCCGACCTCGGGCGGGATCGACTTCGACGGCGAGGACCTCCTCGACTACGCACCGCACCGGATCAGCCAGCTCGGCATCTACCGCACGTTCCAGAACCTCGCGCTCTGGCCCGGGATGACCGTCCTCGAGAACGTGATGGTCGGAGCCCACTCCCGCTCCAAGCAGAACATGGTGACCGCGGGTCTGCGCATCGGCCTGAGGAAGGAGGAGAACGACCTCAAGGTCCGAGCGTGGAACGCCCTCGACGAGATCGGCCTCACCCAGCACGCCTACCAGCCCGCCGCCGGGCTGCCCTACGGCACGCTCAAGCGGATCGAGCTCGCACGTGCCCTCGTCGGCGAGCCCCGCCTGCTGATGCTCGACGAGCCCGCTTCGGGGCTCACCCACAACGAGGTCGGCCAGCTCGGTGACCTGCTGAAGGACCTCGTGCGCCGACACAACCTGACGATGCTGCTGGTCGAGCACCACATGGGGATGGTGATGGGCACCTGCGAGAAGGTGGTGGTGATGAACTTCGGCTCGAAGATCGCGGACGGAACGCCGACCGAGGTGCAGGCCGACCCCGACGTGATCGAGGCCTACCTGGGAGGAGACGACTGATGGCGCTGCTCGAAGCCAAGGACATCCACGCCGGGTACGGACCCGTCGAGGTCCTGCGCGGTCTCGACTTCGAGGTCAACGAGGGCGAGGTCGTCGTCATCCTCGGCGCCAACGGCGCGGGCAAGACGACCACGCTGCGGGCCCTCTCGGGGATGATCGACACCCGGGGCTCGTTCCGGTTCAAGGGCGACGAGCTCGTGGGCAAGGACCCGGCCGACATCGTCCGCCTGGGGATCGCCCACGTGCCCCAGGGGCGCGGGACGTTCCCCGAGCTGACGGTCGAGGACAACCTCCACGCCGGTGCCTACGCCCGCAAGGACGGCGAGATCAAGGACGACATCGAGTCCTGGTACGACTCCTACCCGGTGCTCGGCGAGCGTCGGCGCCAGCAGGCGGGCAGCCTCAGCGGTGGTGAGCAGCAGATGCTGGCGGTCGCCCGCGCCCTGATGTCGCGGCCCGAGGTGCTCCTGCTCGACGAGCCGTCGCTGGGCCTCGCTCCGCTCATCGTCAAGGACCTGTTCGAGCGGTTCGCCGAGCTCAACCGCGAGCGCGGCGTGACCATGCTGCTCGTCGAGCAGAGCGCCCAGATCGCGCTCGGCATCGCCGATCGCGCCTACGTGCTCGAGTCGGGCTCGATCGTCGTCGAGGGCACCGCGAAGGAGCTGCGCGAGGACGATTCGATCCGCCGGGCGTACCTCGGCGTCGACGTCGACGATGACACCTCGAACGAGGAGAAGACCACGCCGGGCGCCACCGGCGCGACCGCAGCCCCGCCGACCGCGGGCACCCCCACGCCGACGGAGGGTGCCGCCACCTCGACCGCCGCGACCTCGACCGCTGCGACCCCGACCGTCGCATCCTCGACCGTGGCGTCGTCGACCGCAGCCCCCGCCGCTCCCCCCGCCGACACGAACCCCGACCCGGATCGCCGCGGCGATCCCCACCCGAACGGAGAGACCCGCTGATGCAACTGCTCGTCGCACGGATCATCGACGGCCTGTCGAACGGCGCCACCTACGCCGCGATCGCCCTCGCCCTGGTGCTCATCTTCAAGGCGACCACCCTGATCAACTTCGCGCAGGGGACCCTGGCGATGCTGGGCGGCTTCGGCGTCTACGTGCTCGCGTCCGAGCAGGGCATCCCCGTGTGGATCGCGCTGCTGATCTCGATGATCCTCAGCGGGATCGTCGCCGCCGGTCTCGAGCGCACCCTGATCCGTCCGTTCGATCCGGCCGACCACCTGCCGCTGGTGATCATCACCCTCGGCCTGCTGCTGGCGGGCGACTCCCTCGCCGGGGTCATCTGGCGCAACGACCCCCGCGCGTTCCCCCGCCTGTTCCCCGACGGCAACGTGTTCACCTGGGGCATCACCCAGCTCCGCTGGTACGACGTCGGCGTCGTGGTGTCGGTGCTGGTGCTCGTCGGCCTGCTCGAGCTGCTGCTGAACAAGACCAGGATCGGGCTCGCGTTCCGCGCCGTGTCGTCGAACCTCGAGTCGAGTCGGCTCGTCGGGATCAAGGTCGGCCAGACCCTGATGTTCGGCTGGGCGCTCGCAGCGGCCGTCGGCACCTTCGCGGCGGTGCTGTACATCTCCAGCCCGATCCGCCAGATCGAGCCGACGTTCATGCTGCGCGTGCTCATCTTCTCGACGGCCGCCGCCGCCCTCGGCGGTCTCGACAGCGTCAAGGGGGCGCTGGTCGGCGGGATCCTGATGGGGATCATCCAGGCCTTCTTCGGCTACGTCGTGAGCTGGAGCAGCGACCTGTCCTGGTTCCCCGACATCGGCAACGAGCTGAACCTGGCGACGGCGTTCCTCGTCCTGCTCGTCGTCCTCCTCGTCCGACCTGCCGGCCTGTTCGGCACCAAGAGCATCGAGCGCGTATGAGCCTGATCACCGTCACCCGCAACTCCACCGAGCACCGCACCATCCAGATCGTCGGTTGGGCGATCGCCGCCCTGGTGATCCTCGCGGTCCCGTTCTTCTTCGACGAGACGTGGGTCTTCAGCCCACCCGGCGTCGTCGGCGACTACACGATCGGGATGAGCCAGATCCTGCTCGCGATGGCGTGGGCCGTCGCGGTGCTCGGCCTCAACCTGCTGATCGGGTTCAGCGGGCAGATCTCGCTCGGGCACAGCTTCTTCGTCGGCATCGGGGCCTACACCGCGGGCATCTTGATGCTGGACTACGACTGGGGCTTCCTCGCGACGCTGATCGTCATCGTGCCCGCCTGCTTCCTGCTCGGGATGATCGTCGGGATCCCGGCGCTGCGGATCAAGGGGCTCTACCTGGCGCTCGTGACGCTCGTGCTGTCGGTGATCTTCCCGACGCTGGTCCGACTCGACTGGCTGGCCTCGTTCGGCCCCGACGGCGCGTACGGGACCCGCGGCTCCAACGGCCTCAACGTCGGAGCCAGCTACGAACCGCCGGGGTGGTTCCCGGTCGACGGCCTCTCGAACCTCTTCCAGGGGATCCCGCTGATCGGCGGGATCTTCGGCGAGGGCGAGCTCGGTCGTCGCTCCCCCGAGCGGATCTGGACCTACTTCCTCGCTCTCCTGATCGTGCTGGTGATGTTCTGGGTCGCGCACAACGTCATCCGCAGCCGCGTCGGTCGGGCGTTCATCGCGATCCGCGACAACGAGACCGGCGCCGCCGTGTCCGGGGTCAACGTCCCGCTCTACAAGACGCTCGCGTTCGGTCTGTCGTCGGCCTTCGCCGGCGTCGGCGGGATGATGTACGCGTTCACCATCGGGGCTCTCGCTCCCGACGTGTTCGGCCTGAACCTCGCGATCTTCTTCATCGTCGGCCTCGTGCTCGGCGGGGTCGCGACCTTCCCCGGCGCGATCATCGGAGGTCTGGCGATCGTGCTGATCCCCGAGCTGTCGAGCCAGTGGGCCACGCAGAACACCTCCCTCGCGGGGTTGCAGGTCACCGGCGACCGGCCCTACGCCGGGGTGCTGCTCGGGCTGTTCCTGATCATCGTCACCTTCGTCCTGCCCGGCGGGATCATGGCCGGGGTGACGCGCCTCAAGAAGGCCGTCTTGAAGGTCGTCCCGGTGCCTCCGTCGGGCGTCGACGCGAGGGGCGTCGAGCTGACGGAGGACCCCGACGACCTCGCCGAGGGCGACGACCACGAGACGCGCGGCGAGAGGGTCCTCGGCACCGAGGACGACCACGTCGACGATCACGTCCGCGCCGGCGAGCAGACGACGGGCGCCTGAGCACGGGGTCCACGACCGGCGAACCGCGTGCCCGAAGTCACGCGCCGGGACACGATCGACTACAGTCTCGACACAACCGCCGCCCGAACCGGGCGGTCGAACATCAGGGGGAGAATCCATGAGAAGATCACGAATGACACGCGCTCTCGCGCCTGTCCTGGCTCTCGGTCTCGTCGCCGCCGCCTGCGGCAGCGACGGCGATGCGAGTGACGAGGTCGACGAGGCCACCGACGTCGCGGACAGCGCGATCGACGACGCCGCCGAGACCGCCGACAGCCTGGCCGACGACACGATGACCGACGACACGGCGACCGACACCGCGGCGACCGACACCGCCGCGACGGACACCGCCGCGGAGGGCACGACGGCCGAGGGCGGCACTGCCGCCGAGGGCGGCGGCTCCGGCGAGTACGGCGGCGAGCCCGTCGAGGGCATCGTCGAGGTCGGCGCCGGGACCCAGATCGACACGAACGAGTGCCCCAGCGACTGGAGCAACACCGACGGCCTCGAGGGCCCGATCGAGATCGGCGTCTCGCTGCCCCAGTCGGGTCAGCTCGCCGCGTTCGGGGCGATCGGCGAGGGCCTCGAGGCCTACTTCGACATGCTCAACGAGTCGGACCCGATCGACGGCAAGCAGGTCGAGTTCGTGCTGCGCGACGACGCCTACGACCCGGCACGCACGCAGTCGAACATCGAGGACATGCTCGAGACCGACGACATCGGCGCCTTCTTCTCGATCATCGGCACACCGAACAACGCGGCGGTCCGTCCGATCCTCGACGAGGAGTGCGTCCCGCAGCTGTACAACTCGACCGGCTTCCCGGCGTGGGGCGACCCCGAGAACTTCCCGTGGACGATCGGCGGCCTGCTGCCGTACAACACCGAGGCCGACATCTGGTGCGAGCACATCACCTCCGAGCTCGGTGAGGGAGCGACCGTGGCCGGTCTGTTCATGAACAACGACTTCGGCGCCGTCTACCAGGACTCGATGGAGGCCTGCGAGGGCATCGAGCTCGTCGAGAGCCTGACCCACGAGGCCACGGCGGCCGACATCTCCAACGAGCTGACGACGCTGTCGGCGTCCGACGCCGATGCGTTCGTGCTCGGCTCGACCGCGGCCTTCTGCCCGCAGGCGATGGCCGGTGTGGCCGGTAGCCCGTGGGAGCCGCTGTTCCTGATGTCGAACACGTGCAGCTCGATCTCGTCGTTCTTCACCCCGGTCGACCCGGCCGGGCAGGGCGTGCGGATCGTCGGCTACACCAAGGAGGTCTCCGACGAGGCCTTCGCCGACGACCCCGCCGTCCAGGAGGCCCGCCAGGTCCTCGAGGACGCCGGGATCGACCCCGACTCCGGTTCGGCTCCGACGGGCGTGATCTTCGCGCTGACGCTGGAGCAGATCCTGCGTGAGGCGGCCGCGCTGCCCGGTGGGCTGACCCGCACCAACATCATGGCGGCGACGTGGAACCTGGACTTCACGAACGACCTCCTGCGTGAGGGCGTGAACCAGCAGACCGACGGCATCAACGACGCCTACGCCAACGAGGGCGGGTACATCGTCGAGTACCAGGCCCCCGAGAGCGGCGGGAACGGCCGGTACGAGACCGTCTCCGACCTCATCTCGGTCGAGGGCGAGACCGGTTCGGTGAGCCAGCCCGGGAGCTGATCCCGGCGAGCCGCCCGCTCCCTCGGGGGCGGTGCTCACCACCACGCGAGGCGCAGGCCCGGCGACGTCGTCGCCGGGCCTGCGCCGTTCCGGGAGCGTCCGGCGGCGTGGCGGTCGCCGGGCGGCCACGTCGCCCTCGCTACGGTGTGCGCCCGAGAGACCGCTCCACCCCACGGAGCGGTCGCGAGCACCGGAGGCACCCATGCAACGAACACGTCTGACCCGAGCCGTCGCGCCCGTCGTGGCGCTCGGCCTCGTCGCCGCCGCCTGCAGCAGCGACTCCGACACCGCCGAGACCGTCGACGACGCCGCCGAGACGGTCGAGAGCGCGGCCGACGACGCCGGCGAGACCGTCGAGAGCGCCGCGGACGACGCGACCGGATCCGTCGGCGACGACGCTCCCGGTGACACCGCCGGAGGCGAGGGCGGCGACGTCGCGGGCGGGTACGGCGGGGAGCCCGTCGACGGCATCGTCCAGGTCGGCGCCGAGACGGAGATCGACGTGGAGGAGTGCCCGAGCGACTGGAGCAACACCGCCGGGCTCGAGGGGCCCATCACGATCGCCCAGTCGCTCCCGCAGTCCGGCCAGATCGCGGCGTTCGGCGCGATCGGCGAGGGGATGGTCGCCTACTTCGAGCACGTCAACGAGACCGACCCGATCGACGGCAAGCAGGTCGAGATCGTGCTGCGCGACGACGCCTACGACCCGGCGCGCACCCAGTCGAACGTCGAGGATCTCGTCAGCACCGAGGACGTCGGCGCCTTCTTCGGGATCATCGGGACCCCGAACAACGCCGCGGTCCGTCCGATCCTCGCCGAGGAGTGCATCCCGCAGCTGTACAACTCGACCGGCTTCCCCGCCTGGGGCGACCCGGCCGAGTTCCCGTGGACGATCGGCGGCCTGCTGCCGTACAACACCGAGGCCGACATCTGGTGCCAGCACATCACCTCCGAGCTCGGTGAGGGCGCGACCGTGGCCGGTCTGTTCATGAACAACGACTTCGGCGCCGTCTACCAGGACTCGATGGAGGGGTGCGAGACGATCGAGCTCGTCGAGAACCTCACCCACGAGGCGACCGCCGCCGACATCACCAACGAGTTGACGACGCTGTCGGCATCCGATGCGGACGCCTTCGTGTTCGGTTCGACCGGGGCGTTCTGCTCCCAGGCGATGGCCGGGATCGACCAGAGCCCGTGGGACCCGCTGTTCCTGATCTCCAACACCTGCCAGGCGATCGCGTCGTTCTTCACCCCGGTCGACCCCGCCGGCCAGGGCGTGCGCCTCGTCGGCTACCTGAAGGACGTCGCCGACCAGAACTACGCGGACGACGAGACGGTCCAGGAGGCACGCCAGATCCTGAACGACGCCGGCATCGACCCCGACTCGGGATCGGCCCCGACCGGCGTCAGCTTCGGCATCGCGCTCGAGCACGTCCTGCGTGAGGCCGCGACGCTGCCGGGCGGCCTGACCCGCACCAACATCATGGCCGTCACGTGGAACCTCGACTTCTACAACGGCCTCGTGCGCGAGGACATCCAGGCCGTGACCGACGGGGTGAACGACGCGTACATCTACGAGGGTGGCTACATCGTCGAGTACCAGGCACCCGAGGGCGACGGCACCGGCAGCTACGAGACCGTGTCCGAGCTGATCTCGGTCGCCGGTGAGACGGGCTCGGTGAGCCAGCCCGGAGGCTGACGCGCAGCAGGTGGGAGCGGCCCGGCCCGTCGACCCGCCAGACCGCCACGGGGGCCCGGTGACACCGTCGCCGGGCCCTCGGCGCGTCCGGCGGCCGCCGCGGCGGCTCCGTGCGACGCTGCCTCTAGAGTCGACACGTGGCCCGCCGCGCATCCTGGGACGTCCAGCGATCGCTCCCGATCGCGCTCGTGGTGGCCCTGGCGGTGCTGCTCGCCTCGTGCGGATCGGTCGAGGTGTTCGTGACGACCGACCGCTCGGATCGCATCCTCGACCTCGGGTCCGACCGCTCGGAGTCGACGACCACGATCGCCGACGGCACCGATCCCGACGACGTCCCCGATGCCTCGGACGGGCCCGCCGCCACCGACGACGCCCCGATCGACCCGGCCGACCCGGAGGTCGACGACCCGGTCGACGACGAGATCGACGCCTCCGCCATCGATCCGAACGCGATCGACTTCGGGTCGGACAAGCCCCCGCGCGACTACGACGAGTTCCTGCTGGCGGCGCTCGGTGACATCGACACCTGGTTGAAGAGCGAGTTCGAGCCGGCGTTCGGCCTCCCCTACCGACCCCTCGACGGAGCCGTGTTCGCCGGCTACCCCGAGCGGCAGGACGACCTCCCCGGCTGCGGGGAGCCACGCACGGACTACGACGACCTCCAGCTCTTCGTCGCGTTCTACTGCCCGATCGGTGACTTCATCGTCTACGACGACGGCCCGGACGGCCTGCTCGCGGGTCTCGCGCGCGAGTTCGGGCCGGCCACGATCGGCATCGTGCTCGCCCACGAGTACGGCCACGCCGTCCAGCAGCGCACCGGAGCGCTGGAGCTCTCGCTGCCGACCGTCATCACCGAGCAGCAGGCCGATTGCATCGCCGGCGCCTGGGCCGGCCGGGCCGCCTCGGGGCTCGCGAGCGGGATCCCGTTCGACGACGCGGACATCCGCGCCGGGCTGATCTCGATGATCACCGTGCAGGACCCGGTCGGCCTCGACCCCGCCGCAGCGGGCGGCCACGGCTCGGGGTTCGATCGCGTCGGAGCGTTCCAGACCGGCTTCGACAGCGACCTGGGGCGCTGCGCCACCCTGATCGAGGATCCTCTCCCGCTCACGCCGCTGTCGTTCCTCGACGTGAACGACCGCCTCAGCGGGGGCAACGCCACCTTCGGCTTCGCCGAGGGCGAGCTGTTCGGCTTCCTCGTCCCCGACCTCAACCTCCTGTTCGACAACGACCTCGTCGCCGAGTTCCCCGAGTTCACGCGGTTGGAACTCGTCCCGACCGAGAGCGCGGACGAGATCGACTGCGACGAGCCCTTCGGCCTGTACCCGCTCGGAGCCGAGCTGTGCTCGGAGAACGACACGGTCTACCTGAACGTCCCGGTCGCCCGCGAGCTCTACGACGACTTCGGCGACTTCGCGCCCGCCTACGTGCTCGGCCTCGTGTGGTCCGAGCACGCGCAGCGCTCGAACTCGTCGCAGCTGACCGGCGAGGCCCGTCAGCTGCGCAACGACTGCCTCACCGGGGCGTGGGTCCGGTCGGTGACCCGCGACCCGCAGACCGGTGCGCTCCCCCAGCCCCGCGACCCGGACCGACAGGCCTCGGTGTCGCCGAACGACCTGACCGAGGCGATCCAGGCCGCCATCCTGATCGGCGACCCGACCTCGGACACCGACGTGCTCGGGACGCCGTTCCAGAAGATCAGCGCCTTCCGCGACGGAGCGCTCGGGAGCATCGTCGCCTGCTCGTGAGGCGGGCCGAGCCGGTGGGGCTCAGCCGAGGAGACCGTCGAGGATCGCGGCGAGCTCGACCGGGCGGTCGCCCTGCACGCTGTGCCCGGCGCCGTCGACGACGCGCACGTCGAGGTCGGGCTGGCGACGGCGGGCCTCGGCGACGTCGTCGTCGTCGACGACGGGCGACGCGGACCCGCGCACCAGGGTCATCGGCGCCTCGACCGCACCGAACACGTCCCACAGCGACGGGTCCGCGCCGCCGCTCGACACGGGGCCGCCGCCACCGGCGTGTTCGCCGGATCCGCTCCCGTCGGCGTGCGCGTCGTCGCCGGCGCGCTCACGGGCGCGGGAGTGACTCGAGCGGTCGTAGCGCCACCGCCAGGAGCCGTCGGGGTGCTTCGCCGCGTTGTGCAGGATCCCCCGCCGCAGCGACGACTCCGAGCGCGTCGGGTTGTGCTCGATCGTGCGGGCCAGGAGATCGTCGAAGCTGGCGAACTCCTGCGGGCCGTCGACGAAGTCGATGATCGCCTTCGCCTTCTCGCCGTCGACGCCCGGCGTGATGTCGACCATGACCAGCGAGCGCACCAGGTGGGGGTGCCGCACGGCGAGGTGCATCGAGGTCAGCCCGCCCAACGACATCCCCACGACCACCGACGCGTCCGGGGCCAGATCGGAGACGACCACGGCGATGTCGTCGGCCAGGTTGGTCGGTGAGTAAGCGCCGTCGTCGCGCCAGTGCGAGTGGCCGTGGCCGGGGAGGTCGATGGCCAGCGCCGGGCGTCCGAGCGCGAGCGCCACCGTGTCCCAGGTGTGCGCGTTCTGCGCGCCGCCGTGGACGAAGACCACCTCGACCGGCGACGTCCCCCACCGCAGCGCGCTGACGTGGCGCCCGGGCGAGGTGGGCAGCGACACGTCGATCCGCTCGACCGGCGGGATCCCGACGTCGAGGTCGAACTCGTCGATGTTCTCCGTGAGCAGGGCGAACTCTTCGTACTCGAACGACTCGGGATCGACCATCGACCGATCGTACGGGCCGGGTGCCGGGCGCCCGTCACCGTCGTCAGGGTTCGGCGGGTCCCCCGGAGCCCGAACCGCCCCGGCCGGCCGGTGCCGTCGTGGGCGACGGGTCCGCCGACGCCGCGCTCGTGGGAGCCGAGGTCGTGGGCGCAGCGGTCGACGGGGTCGGCGCCGTGGTCGTCGGCGGAGCGGTCGACGGGGCGGGCGTCGCCGGCGGGGTCGTGGTCGCGGGAGCCGTGGCGGGAGGGGCCGTCACGGCGACCGTCGTCGTCGACTCGGCGACGGTGGCGGTGGGCTCGGGCACCGTGGTCGTCGACTCCGGGACCGTCGTGGTCGTCGTCGAGACGTAGTCCGGATCGAGCCAGTTGAACGTCGGCGGCTGGTCGCCGTACTCCTCGGGCTCCTTCACCCCGTCCCACACGAACACCTGGTCGCCGAGGTCGATGAGGCCCTGCACGGTCTCGGAGATGTTCAGCGGGACGCGGATGCACCCGTGCGATGCCGGCTGCAGCGGGACGTTCATCGCGCCGTGGATCGCGATCCCGTAGTTGAAGTAGGACGGATCCCACATGCTGCCGAGCGCGCTCTCGCGGATGCCCTCGACCTCGCGGTAGAACTCGAAGACGCCGCCGGGGGTGTCGGAGCGACCGCACTCGCCGCGCTTGAGCTCCTCGGTGCCGTCGCGGTTGCCGTACTCACCCGGGCTGATCGTGACCTCCTCGCACCACTCCTCCCCCGTCCCGCTGGACATGTGGGTGATGATCACCGGGACGTCGTCGTGGAACACGGCGAGCACCTGCTCGGGGAGGTACACCTCGGTGTGATCGGGCGTGGAGTTCGGGCGGCGCGGCTCGACGGTGAAGGGCTCGCGCATCGCCTCCCACATCTGCGGCGTGACCTCGCCCGACGGCGACGCGCTCGGCGCCCCCATGACGAGCTTCTCGAAGGCCCACACGGCGCGGATCGTCTCGTCGCCGTAGATCCCGTCGACCGGACCCGGGACGAACCCCAGGTCGGTGAGGCGCTGCTGGACGTCGGCGACGTCGTCGCCGGTGACGCCGCGCACCAGGGTCCGCTCGAGATCGACGGCCGTGGTCGGAGGCGTCTCGGCGACCGCCGCCGCACCGGTCGTGGTGGTGGGCGCGGCCGACTCGTCGGAGGACGGCGGAGCGGGTTGCGCGACGGCGGTCACCGGAGCCGGGGCGGCCCCGTCGTCGGAGCCGCCGAGGGCGACCCCCGCGACCACGACGGTGCCCACCAGACCAGCGGCGGCGGCGGCCGGCAGCCACTGCGCGACGGGGCGTCGCGCTGGGTCGGTCGGTTCGTTCACGGTGCTGTCCGGGGTCGTCCTCGTGGTGTCCGCCGGCTCGAGTCAGCCGTCGCCGGCGGGCTCGACCGACGATGTCATCGGAGCGGACACACTACCCGCCCACCCCCGGTCGGCCCCGGCGCGTTCGGGACTGTTCACACGCCGTCGAGCGGCGCACGCTCGGCGGTGCGCACCGGCTCGATGCCGTCGAGGTCGCTGCGCAGCTCGCGCATCTCGCGCAGGATCGTCCAGATGATCCCGGGCGAGCTGAGCGTCGACTCGCCGCGGGTGCGCGGGAAGTAGTCGACACCGAACTGGAGCATCTCGAAGCCGAGGCGCGTCGAGCGGATCACGAGCTCCGCGTCGATGAACGACCCCTCGCTGCGCAGCTCGACGTGGTCGAACAGGCGTGCCCGGCACAGCTTGAACGCGAAGTTGATGTCGCGCGCCTTCACCCCGAACATGGTCCGGACGAGGAGGTTGTACACGAAGGTGTACGCGAGCCGCAGGTAGCCCTCGCCCGTGCGGTCGAAGCGGTAGGCGCTGACCAGGTCGACGCCGTAGTCGCTGAGCAGGCGCACGGCGCGCGGCAGCTCGGCCATGTCGAAGGGCAGGTCGGCGTCGGTGTAGAGCACGAGGTCGCCGGTCGCCGACGCGAACCCGGTCTTGATCGCACCGCCGAGCTTGCGGTTGCGATCGTGGTGCAGGACCCGCACGTGCGGGTCCTGCGCGGCGATCGCGTCGGCGATCTCGCCCGTGCGGTCGGTGGAGGCGTCGTCGACGACGATCAGCTCGTAGTCGGCGATGTCGCCACGCTCGATCAGGCGAGTCGCCGCACGCCGCCCGGCGTCGAGCGCCCGCTCGACGTAGAGCTCCTCGTTCCACATCGGGTAGAAGACGGACAGCTTCTCGAAGCGCTCGACGGGCTCCACCGGAGCGCCGATGTCACGGGTCGCGTCGGAGCTCATCGGGCGCCGAGGGTAGCCGTCGCGCCACCGTGGCGCTCGGCTGCAGCGTCGGCGACGCTCCCGCCCGACCGATCGGTCGACGTCGGCGGGCGGGGTGCGACCGTTATCGTCCGGTGCCAATGAGCGAGCGACCGGGCGACGACGACGCTCACGACGGCGGCGGGGTCGGGTCCGACGGTCGTCTCGACCCGACGTGGCGCGCCGTGCTGGCCGCCGCCTGGGTCGGCGCGTTCCTGTGCTACGCCGCCGTCTGGCAGGCGAGCGTGCAGATCGGGATCGCGACCTGGTGGGTGGGTCCCCGGGGCGACCCGTCGAGCATCGTCGTGCGCCTGGCGCCCTTCGTCGTGGCGCTCGCGATCGTCCTCCACCTCATCTACCAGCGCCCCCACGCCATCGTCCTGAGCGCGGTCGGGGTGGCGGCGTCGTTCGCGCTCGCCGTGCCCGACATGTCCAGGTCGACCGGGCTCGCGACGACCGAGCTCGCGATCGCCGCGCTGCTCGGCGTCGTCACGGCGTCGGCGGCCGTCGGCCGTCGGTGACCGGGACACCGGGACGGCCCGCCGGCTCGCCCGCCTCGGACCGTTAGTGTCTCGCCCGTGTCCGACGACCCCCTGACCACCGAGCTCCCCGACGACGAACCCGCCTTCCCGGTCGACGACCCGACGATCGGGACGGCGTCCAACGCCAAGGTGCTGATGGCGATCCCGACCGGCGAGCGCGTCGGCATCGCCTTCTCCGGCGGTCTCGACACCTCGGCCGCGGTCGCCTGGATGCGCGAGAAGGGCGCGATCCCCTACACCTACACCGCCGACATCGGCCAGTACGACGAGCCCGACCTCGACTCGGTCCCCGGTCGGGCGAAGCAGTACGGCGCCGAGGAGGCGCGCCTCGTCGACTGCCGCGACGAGCTGGTCCACGAGGGGCTGATCGCGCTCCAGTGCGGTGCGTTCCACGTCCGCACGGCGGGTCGCACCTACTTCAACACCACGCCGCTCGGGCGAGCGGTCACCGGCACGCTGCTGGTGCGCGCCATGCACGACGACGGGGTCGACATCTGGGGCGACGGCTCGACGTACAAGGGCAACGACATCGAGCGGTTCTACCGCTACGGCCTGCTGGTGAACCCCGACCTGCGGATCTACAAGCCGTGGCTCGACCCCGACTTCGTCCACGAGCTCGGCGGGCGCCAGGGGATGAGCGACTTCCTCACCACCCGCGACCTCCCGTACCGCGACCCGTCGGAGAGGGCGTACTCGACCGACGCGAACATCTGGGGCGCCACCCACGAGGCCAAGGCGCTCGAGGAGCTCGACACCACGATGGAGGTCGTCACCCCGATCATGGGGGTGCGGCACTGGGATCCCGACGTGGAGATCGCGAGCGAGGACGTGACGATCGGGTTCGAGGAGGGGTGGCCGACGACGATCGGCGGCTCCACGTTCGAGTCGGCCGTCGAGCTGGTGATGCAGGCCAACGCCACGGCCGGCCGCCACGGGCTCGGGATGAGCGATCAGATCGAGAACCGGATCATCGAGGCGAAGTCGCGTGGGATCTACGAGGGCCCGGGGATGGCGCTGCTGCAGATCGCCTACGAGCGCCTGCTGAGCGCGATCCACAACGAGGACACCCTCGAGAACTACTCGACGATGGGACGCAAGCTCGGTCGACTGCTCTACCAGGGCAAGTGGTTCGATCCGCAGTGCCTGATGCAGCGCGAGTCGCTGCTGCGCTGGGTGGGTGCCGCGGTCACCGGCGAGGTGACGGTGCGGCTCCGGCGTGGTGACGACTACACGATCGTCGACACCCGCGGCGACGGCTTCACCTACGAGCCGAACCGGCTGTCGATGGAGCGGGTGGAGGACGCCGCGTTCGGTCCGCTCGACCGGATCGGCCAGCTGACGATGCGCAACCTCGACATCACCGACACCCGAGCGAAGCTCGACGTGTACCGGCGGGTGGGCACCCTCACGTCCGGCGACATCACGCCGGCCCTCGACCGCTCCGCCGACTCAGCCGACTGACCTCGGCCACGGGACCGCTCCCGCCCCGCTCCGACGGGCCGGTTCCGCCCGGCCCGTCGGCGGTGGGTGGTGGCGATCAGGCCTTGCAGCCGCGACGCGGGTTCGACTGGTCGCCGCCGTCCTCGGGCGCCCGACCCGGTGCGGTGGTGTGGTCGCGGTTCGGATCGCCCTTGCCGAGGCCGGGGCGCAGATCCAGCGGGTCGAGGCCCGGCGCCGCCTGGTGCGAGTGGTTGGTGTCGCCGTAGCCGCAACCCGGGCGCGGCGGCTCGGCGGACGCGGTGCCGGCGGCCAGGCAGGCGGCGGTGAGCGCTGCGGCGACGGAGGCGGCGATGGTGCGTCGTGTCATGGTTCGTGGGTCCCCTTCTGGAACGTGTCGTGGTACGTGTCCGCGACGAACCGTGTGCCCGCCGCCGCGAATCGACTACCCGAAGCCCCGCCCGCTCACACCTGACCGCTGCTGCGTCGCTCGGTCGCGGGGCTCAGCCGACGAGGGCACCGACGATGTTCGCGACGAGGGCACCGCGGGCGGGCATCGTCTCCACCACCACGTGCTCGGTGTCGGCGTGCGCCCCGCCTCCGACGGCCCCGAGACCGTCGAGGGTGGGGACCCCGATCGCCGCGGTGAAGTTGCCGTCGCTGCCACCGCCGACCGCGCACCCCTCGATCCCCGGTTCGGCGTCCCGGGCCAGCGGGAACAGCGACGCCGAGGCCGACTCGGGCATCGGCGGTCGCCCGATCCCGCCGAGCACCTCGATCGTCGCGCCGGGGTCGACCGCGACGAGCGAGCGCATCGCCGACTCGACCCGCTCGGTCTCGGCCGCCGACTCCACGCGCACGTCGACCACCACGTGCGCGGACGCCGGGACGACGTTGTCGGTGGTCCCCGCCGACGCGACCGTCGGGGTGACGGTCGTGCCGAGCGCCGCGTCGGCGATGGCTCCGATGGCGAGCACCTGGTGGGCGCACTCGACGAGCGCGTTCACGCCGTTCTCGGGCTCCAACCCGGCGTGCGCCGCGCGCCCGGTGACGACCACCTCGAACGTTCCGCACCCCTTGCGCCCGGTCTTCAGCGACCCGCCGTCGCCGGACGGCTCGAGCACGAGCACGTTGCCGCACGCCCGGGCGCGCTCCTCGATCAGCTCGCGCGACTCGCGTGAGCCGACCTCCTCGTCGGACGAGAACAGCAGCTCGACGCCCGACGTGTCGCCGAGGCGCGCCAGCCCGTGGACCGCCTGCACGATCCCGCCGAGCATGTCGAACACCCCGGGACCGGTCGCGATGCCGTCGGTGACGGCGAACGGCCGCGCCTCGAGGGTCCCGAGCGGGAACACGGTGTCGTGGTGGCCGAGCAGCAGGACCTCCGGCTCGCCGCCTCCGCTCCAGTGGACGTGCGGACCCGCCGGCGAGTCGATCAGTCGGCACGTCCCCCCGAGGTGGCGCTCGATCATCGACGAGAGGGCGGCGGCGGACCTCTCCAGCGCCTCGACCTCGCGCGACGGCGACTCGATCCCGACCAGCGTCGCGAGGTCGTCGAGCATCGCATCGAGGTCGAGGTCGGCGGCAGCGATCGGTTCCACCCCGTCGAGGCTACGCCCCGCCGTCCGGGCCGTCCGCGTCGGTCGTCCCGAGCGCGGAGGGGCCGGTCGTGCGCGGCCACTCGATCGCGAGGTCGTCGATGCGCGGAGGGTCGGCGCCGCGCCGCGACACCACGACCGCCGCGGCGGCGTGACCGGCCGCGACCGCACCGCCGAGCGCGTCGAGGGTCACGTCGCCGCGCCCGAGGCCCGACGCCACCCACCACGCGACCAGGCCGGCTCCGAAGGTGTCGCCGGCGCCGATCGTGTCGACGATCCCGTCGACCGGGGCGACGTCCACCACCACCGCTGCGTCCGCGCCGACCACGGTGGTGCCCGACGCCCCCGCCGTCACCACCACCGCCCCCGCGCCGCCGTCGATCAGCCGGCGCGCGGCGTCGAGGGGTTCCGCGCCGGGGTCGAGGAACGCGAGGTCCTCGTCGGACACCTTCACCACGTCCGCACGGCGAACGACCGCCGCGACCCCGCGCAGGTAGTCGTCGCGGTCGTCGACGACGGCGGGTCGGCAGTTGACGTCGAGCACGAGCGCGGTCGCCGGGTCGAGCTCGTCGACCGCGTCGACGACCGATCGGCGCATCGGATCGAGGACGAGGGCGAGCGCACCGGTGAGCACGATGTCGGCCGGAGCCGCGCCGTCGCCGACGAGAGCGGCGGTGATCGCCCCGGGGGTCACCACGGGCGCCGCGGTCCCGGCGAAGTAGAAGCGGTAGGTCGCCGAACCGCGATCGTCGATCTCCGCCGCGGCGAGGGTGGTCGGGAGCTCGCTGCGCACCGCGAACCCGACGTCGACGCCGTCGTCCACCAGCGCGTCGGTGAGCCGCGCGCCGAAGCGGTCGTGGGACAACCCGCCGACGAAGCGGACCGGCGCCCCGAGGCGTGCCGCGGCGCGCGCCGTGTTGTACGGGGCGCCCCCGATGACGGCCTCCACCGCACCGGCCGGCGGGATCACCAGGTCGACGAGGGCTTCTCCCACCACCACGATCATCGGCCCATCGTCGCAGGTGGCCGGACGTGCGCGGCACCGGCACCGCACCCCCGCACCGGCCGACCCCGAGCCCGCGGACCCGCAGGGTGCGATCCGTGCGCGAGCACCGAGCGCCGCGACCCCGTGACGGACCGCCGTGGCGGCCCCCGACGCGCCGGTCCGGTCGCGACGTTGCCGCCGCCGGTGGGGACGACCACACTCGGGCGCGGATGGGACCCCGGCTGGTGCGCGCCACGATCCGTGAGATCCGTGAGGACGGGTTGTTCGACGTCGCGGCGGGGGTCGCGTTCTGGCTGCTGCTGAGCATCCCGGCCGCGCTCCTCGCCGGGCTGTCGTCCGTCTCGCTGCTGGGCGACGACCTCGCCGGCGAGCTGCGCGTCGCCGTCGACGAGGTCGTCGAGCGCGTCCTCACCTCCGAGGCGGACGCGTTGCGCTCCTCGATCGACGGGCTGTTCGAGCAGGACCGGCCCGGGGTGCTGAGCGCCTCGATCGCGACGGCGGTGTTCACCCTGTCGCGCGGCTTCGCCGGGCTGGTGCGCGGCCTCGACGTGGTCTACGACGTGGTCGAGACGCGCAACTTCGTCCACACGCGCGCGTTGTCGATCGGGCTCGCCGTCGGGACGCTCGCGACGGTCGCCGCGTCCACAGCGCTGTGGTCGGTGACCGACGACGCCGGGATCGGGGTGATCGCCCGGCCGGTCATCGCGCTGTCGGTGCTCGTCGTCTGGTCCGCGACGATGTTCCACATCGGTCCCAACCACCACACCCCCTGGCGCTACGACCTCCCGGGCGCGGTCGTCTCGGCGCTCGGGTGGTTCGCCCTGTCGGTCGGGTTCGGGTGGTACGTCCGCCTGCTCGGCGGTGGGGGCGGCAACGACGTGATCGGGGCGGCCGGCGCCGTGCTGCTCGGCCTCACCTGGATGTGGGGAGCGTGCGTGGTGTTCCTGATCGGCGGCGAGCTGAACCAGATCCTCGCCGCCGAGGCCGGCGTCATCGGCGAGTCGCGCTCGGTCGTCGGCCGGGTGCGGCGTCGGAGGGCCGAGCGCGGACGACCCCCGATCGACGACCGGTAGCCTGGACCGGGTCGCGGAGCACGATCGGGAGGTCGGATGGACACGAGTGGGATGACGGTCTCGACGCCGTCGAAGATCGGGGGGTTCGGCACGCGCATCGCCCTGCTGATCGGCACGAACGTGGCGGTCATCGCGCTGCTGACCGTGATCGCCTCGATCTTCGGCGTGGAACCCCGTGGGCTCGTCGGGCTGACGGTGATGGCCGCGCTGTTCGGCTTCGGCGGATCCTTCGTCTCGCTGCTGATGTCGAAGAGGATCGCGCTGCGATCGACGGGGGCGGTGGTCATCGAGCAGCCGAGCAACGACGCGGAGCGGTGGCTCGTCGACACGGTGGGTCGCCTCGCGCGCGACGCCGGGATCGGGATGCCCGACGTCGCCGTCTTCGGCTCGCCGGCGCCGAACGCCTTCGCCACCGGCGCGAAGCGCGACGACTCCCTCGTGGCCGTCAGCGTCGGTCTGCTCCAGCAGATGAGCTCCGAGGAGGTCGAGGCGGTTCTCGCCCACGAGGTCGCCCACGTGGCCAACGGCGACATGGTCACCCTCACCCTGATCCAGGGCGTGGTGAACACCTTCGTCATCCTCATCTCCCGGCTCGTCGCGAACACGGTCGCGAGCGGGCGCGGGCGTGGCACGTACTTCGTCGTCGTGATGGCGCTGCAGGTCGTGCTCGGCTTCTTCGCCACGATGATCGTGATGTGGTTCAGCCGTCGGCGCGAGTTCCGTGCCGACAGCGGGTCAGCGCAGCTCACGAGCGCGCCCCAGATGACCTCGGCGTTGCGTGCGCTACAGCGGCAGCAGACCTCGGGGAACCTCCCGGACGAGATGGCCGCGTTCGGCATCAGCGCCAGCGAGGGCTCCGGGATCCGCAAGCTGTTCGCCTCGCACCCCCCGCTCGAGGAGCGCATCGCCGCGCTCGAAGCCGGTCGCTGACGCTCAGGGCGCGACGAGGGCCGCGCCGACGATGCCGGCGTCGTTGTGCTTCGCGGCGACCACGATCTCGGTGTCGATCGAGACGTCGTCGAGCCACTTCGCGGCCTTCTTGCTGGCGCCCCCTCCGATGACGAACAGATCGGGGCTGAACAGGTCCTCGACGTGCTCGAGGTACCGGTCGACGCGCTCGCCCCACTCCGACCAGGTCAGCCCGTCGGGCTTGCGGATGCTGGCCGCTGCTCGCTTCTCGGCATCGAAGCCGTCGAGCTCGAGGTGGCCGAGCTCGGTGTTCGGGACGAGCACGCCGTCGACGAACAGGCCGGACCCGATGCCGGTGCCGAAGGTGAGCATCATCACCACGCCCGTGCGACCCCGGGCCGCCCCGTAGCGCACCTCCGCGAGGCCGGCCGCGTCGGCGTCGTTGATCATGTGCACCTCGGCGCCGAGCGCCTCGGTGAACACCCCGTCCGCGTCGACGTCGAGCCACGAGCGGTCGATGTTCGCCGCCGAGCGCACGATCCCGGCCTTCACCACGGCGGGGAACGCGCAGCCGACGCTGCCGGTCCACCCGTGGTGCTCGACCAGCTCGACCACCACCTCGGCCATCGCCTCGGGGGTGGCCGGCTGGGGGGTGTCGATGCGGTAGCGGTCGGTGACCAGCTCGCCGGAGTCGAGGTCGACCACCGCGGACTTCATCCCCGATCCGCCGATGTCGATCCCGTAGGCGAGGTCCTCGCTCACGAACGCGCCGTCCCGGTCGAGGCGGCGGTCGAGGTCGTCGAGGTGGAGGCGGACGAGCCCTGGGTCTCGGACCAGGACGAGCCGCGCTGGACGTCGGGTTCGCGCGGCAGGCCGAGCACGTGCTCGGCGACGATGTTCCGCTGGATCGCGAAGGTCCCGCCGCCGAGGGTCAGCGCCGGGTGGAACAGGTAGCCGTAGTGCCAGATCGGGTCGACGGCGGCGACGTCGGCGTCGCCCGCCCGGTCGACGAACCTGTTCTCCGTGGGGGTGCCGTGCATCGACTCCGGTACCTCGCCGGCCGGCCCGGACCCCTCGAGCATGCCGTCGGCGCCGGCGACGTCCTTGGCGAGCGACAGCACGTGCTGACCGTGGTCGTCGGCCATGATCTTCTGGATCGACGCCTCCGGACCGGGCGTCTTGCCCTGCAGGGTCGCGCTGAGGCTGCGGAAGCGGTTCAGCCGCAGCAGCTCCGCCTCGATGCGCACGTCGATCGCCCGCTGGCGCAGGACCGGGTCGTCGACGCCCCCCTGCTGGCGCAGCAGGTCGATCAGCAGCTCGGCCGACGGCCCGACGCCCCACATCGAGCCGGCCGACGACAGCGACACCCGCTCGTTCGACAGGGTGACCTTGGCCAGGCGCCAACCGTCGCCCTCCTCACCGACGCGCAGCGACGCGGGGATGCGCACGTCGTCGAAGAACACCTGGTTGAACGAGTGCGCCGTCGTCATGTCGACGATCGGGCTCATCGACAACCCCTCGGAGTCCATCGGCATGATGAAGTACGAGATGCCGCGGTGCTTCGCGACGTCGGGGTCGGTGCGTGCGATGAGGATGCCGAACCGCGCGTGGTGGGCTCCGCTCGACCAGATCTTCGAGCCGTTGATCACGTACTCGTCCCCGTCGCGCACGGCGCGGGTCGCGAGGTTCGCCAGATCGGATCCGGCCTCGGTCTCGGAGAACAGCTGGCACCAGATCTCCTCCCCGGAGAAGATCGGCGGGAGGTAGCGCTCGTGCTGCTCGGAGCTGCCCGCGAGCAGGATCGTCGGCGCGGCCCAGCCGATGCCGATCTGGTTGCCGGGACGACGGATGCCCGCCCGGTGCAGCTCGTCGTCGATCACCAGCTGGTCGATGGGGTCGGCGTCGAGACCCCACGGCGCGGGCCAGTGCGGGACGACGTAGCCGGCCTCCGCGAGTTCGCGCCCGGAGGGATCGGGGTTGTCGGCGATCCACCCGCGGACCCGCTCGCGCGTCGGGTGGTCCTCGCTGGGCATGTCGAAGTCCATGGCGTCGAGTCTGCCCGCTGCGCCGGGAGGTCGGCGCATCGTCGCCACGCCCGTGGAGCGCTCCGGCCCGGAGCGCTCCGCTCGCGGCGGTCTCCGCTGTAGCGACCGCACCGAGGACCTCCGCACCGAGGTGCTGGGCCCGGTCGAGGCACGGATGGACGCGCGGGGTCCTGAGGAGGGCGCACCTCGGGCCGGCGGGAGACGACCCCGATGCACGACTCGGCGCGCGTCGTCGGCCACCCAGCGGGCGGCCACGGATGCGCGCCGTGGCCGGCTCTGCGTCGCTAGCATCGGGCCCGTGCGCGCACACGGCCTGGATCACGACCACGACGAGCTCGTCGCGGGCGCATCGGGCTCCGCCAAGCCCCCCGAGCAGCGTCGTCGGGAGCTCGGACTCGCCGTCGCGACGGCCGGGATCCTCGGCATCGCCACGATCGCCGCCGTCGCGACGGCCGACGAACCGTCGGTGCTCGCCGGCACCGAGGGCACGGTGGTTGCGGCCGACGAGGGCCCGGCCGACTCGGCGTTCGTCGACTTCGTCGACGCCGACCTCGACCCCGAGCCCGCCGACGGCGACATCGACGCCGACGCCGACGCCGACGCCGAGAGCGACGACGACGCCTCCCGCGCGGACGGCGGGTGCGTGATCGGTGCCGACTCCGTCCGGCAGGGGTCGTCCGGCGACGGGGTCGCGTGCCTGCAGCGCGCCCTGACCGTCGCCGGGGTCTACGACGGACCCGCCGACGGCGACTTCGACCGGGCCATCCACGAGGCGGTCGTCGAGTTCCAGGAGCGCGAGCACCTCTTCGTCGACGGGGTCGTCGGTCGCGAGAGCGCCGTCGTGCTCGACGTGTGGCCCGACGAGGACTCGCTCGTGACCCGCACCCCTCGGCCGGCGCCCGGCGCCACCGATCTGTGGGGGGTCGAGCTGTCACCGGTCGCCTCGGCCGGCGACGACGCTCCCCCGTTGCCGGAGGGCTCCGGGTCCGGCTACCGCGTCGTGTACGAGAAGGCCGGCCAGCGCGTGTGGGCCGTCGACGGTGACGAGCGGATCATCCGCTCCTGGCTGGTGTCGGGCAGCACGACCGCCAACGAGCTCCCCGGGACGCACACCGTGTACAGCCGCTCGGAGCGCTCGACGGCGTGGAACGGCAAGGCCTACCTGCCGTACATGATCCGCTGGTTGAAGACCGAGCGGGGCAACATCGGGTTCCACGGGATCCCGACGAAGGTCTCGACCGGCGAGGTGTACCAGACGACCGACCAGCTCGGCGAGCGCCTGTCCGGCGGGTGCCAGCGCCAGCACGACACCGACGCCGCGTTCCTGTGGGGCTTCGCAGACGTCGGTACCTCCGTCGTCGTCATCTGATCTGCGCGAGCACCTCGGGGCACGGGGACACCGATGGGTGACGAGTCGGGAGCCCTGCACCCGACCGGCCCGACGCCGCGCTCCGAGCGGCTCGGCCCCCACCCCGGACCCCGACCGACTCCGAGCACCCGCCGGGTGGGCCGACGACCTCCCGGACGACCGTGCGCCCCACGGGGCCGGCCGAGCGGCCGCTCGGAGCGCGTCAGTCGGCGCGACCGACCCGGTTCAGGAGTCGACGGAGCCGGATGATGCCGAGGTAGCGGCCGTTGTCGTCGGTGACGATCACCGGGACGTGCGGATCGCCGGCGAAGGTGCTGAGTCGTTGCGCGACGTCGAAAGGTGAGGAGCTGACGTTGACGACGAGCGCCGGGACGACGGATCGGGTCATGAGCGCGTCGGCGTCGACCATGCCGAGGGGTCGACGATCGGTGTCGATGGTCGCTCGCCACGGATCGTCGGCGTCGAGCCAGTCGCCGGTCATCTCGTCGCCGGCACGGACCGGTGCGGCGGCGTCGACGAGGCGGTGCAGGGTCTCACCAGATGCCGGCGCCTCGTTCAGGGTCGACCTCGCCGTGGGCTCCATCGACGCCCAGGGGGGCGCGGGCTGCGCGAAGTAGAAGCCCTGGGCGAGGGGGACGCCGAGATCGGCGATGCGGAGCGCTTCGGCTCGGGTCTCGATGCCCTCGGCGAGGATCCACGCGTCGATCCTGCTGGCGAACACGCCCATCATCTCCACCAGCGAGGCCTTCGCCTCGTCCTGGTCGATCGATTCGACGAGCGATCGATCGAGCTTGAGGATCGAGGGGCGCAGGCGCAGGATCTGCTGCAGCCCGGAGTAGCCGGATCCGGCGTCGTCGATGGCGATGAGGGCTCCCGACGACCGCAGCATCTGGACCGACGAGGCGACGAGCTCCCAGTCCGACGAGCGGTGCTCGGTGAACTCGATGACCAGACCCCGCGACATCGGATGCGACGCCAGGACCCCACGCACCGACGGCTCGAGGAGGTAGCCGGGGTCGACGTTCACCGTCAGGAAGCAGTTCCGCGGCATCGACGATCGGTGCGCCAGCGACGCAGCGAGGGCTCGGGCCTCCAGCTCCGCCCCGACCCCCAACCTGGCTGCTTGAGCGAACCAGCGGTCCGGACCGACGTCGGGGGTGTCCGGGTGCGTGAATCGGGTCAGCGCCTCGTAGCCGACCACCGCGGCGCGCTCGACGTCGATGATCGGCTGGAACACCGAGGTCAGGCGGTCGTCGTCGTGGAGCGCGCTCGCGACCAGACGACCCCAGTCGACCCCGGAGTCGAGCTCGACGTCGGCGACCACGTCGGGCAAGGTCACGCGACGGTCTGGATGTTCCCGATCACCTGATCGACGAGCGACCGAGGCACCTCGGAGATGCCGTGGACGGCAGCAGCGTGAGCCGCGACCGACTGCAGGATCTCGTCGTCGGACGAGCACGTGAACACCGCATCGCACCCCGGCACCACGTCCCCACAGGCGAACTTCTTCATCGGACACCGGCTCCTTCTGATCGCTTCATCGACATCGGCTCGTCGGTATCGGGTGGTCCGGACGCCACTTGAGCAGAGATCGCAGGCGCTCCGATCCGATGCCGACCGCCACATCGCAGCACATCGCACCCGGTCGTGCCCGACCCTGCCCGGTGCGGGACCGGTCTCGCCCTCGCCGGATCGCCGATCGTGGCCGGCGATCGTCCGTGGCGCAGCTCGCCGACGCCCCTCAGCCGACCCAGCGCGACCGGGAGCCCGCGTGGCCCGTGCGGACCAGCCAGACGGTGGTGACCGCCGCCAGCAGCGCGAACACCACGGCGAGGGTCACGGTCAGCGCGTCGCGCGGGGCGGTCGCCACCCCGGCCCCCGACGACGACCGCAGCCGTCGGTCCCCGACCACCAGCGCGACCGCAGCGGCCAGCCACACCAGGCTCATCACGAACGTCGCCTCGGCGAGCTCGGTGTGCTCCTCGACGTCGCCGAGGACGTTGCCCGAGCTCCGCAGCGCCTCCCCCGACTCCTTCGCGAACCAGAGCAGGCCGACCAGCACCGCGACCCCCGGCGCCAGCCACCACCCGACCCGGTGTCGCCAGTCGGCGCGCACCGCCAGCGCGACGGCGACCACGGACCCGAGGGGGACGAGCACCACGGGAGCGTGGATCGCGAACGCGTGCGTCGGGATCCCGAACAGGGAGTCGAGCAGACCCGCGAGCACGACGGTCAGGACACCGTGATGTCCAGGCGCTGGCCCTGGCCGGCGTGGCTGTTGCCGCCGGAGCCGAGGTTGCACAGCAGGACGTAGCTCCCCGCGACGAGGTCGACGGTCAGGTCCTCCGAGGACCCTGCCGAGAGCCGATCGGTGCGCCCCAGCAGGGCGCCGGTCGGCAGTTCGTCCTCGATGATCTTGCCGCCCTCGTCCTGCGGGAGCGCCTCGTAGCCGTCTCCCTCGATCACCACGAACTCGTGGACGAACTCGCCGTCGTTGGTCGCGGTGAACGTGACCTCGCCCGCCGTGTACTCGCTCGGGGCGTCGATCGCCCACTCGACGAGGGACGCGCTGGCCCCCTCGGATCCCGACGCGGACGGGGCACCGCCGTCGGCGGTGGCCTGGGTGGCGACGGGTTCGTCATCGGTCGCCGGGGCGTCGCCGCTCGTGGCGGGCGGCTCCTCCGCCGTCGATCCCGACGCTGCCTGGTCGTCGTCGGCATCGGACCCCGTGTCGGTGGCCGTCACCGCCGTGCCGTCCGCCGCCGTGCCGTCCGCGGGGGACGTGCTCTCGGTGAAGTCCTCCGGCGCCTCGGTGGAGGGCGCGGGCTCGGTCACGCCGACCGTCGTGTCGGTGGCGTCGTCGGAGCCGCCGCACGCAGCGAGCGCGAGCAGCCCGACGAGGGTCGCGGGGACGAGTCGTCGTGGGGTCGTCATGGAGACGAACCGTACCGGCCGAGGCGGGCACTGCGCTCGCGCTCGTCGGGCGGGCGGCGCGGCCTCACCGCGTCCAGTCCACGAGGTCGAGCACCGTGGGGTCGTGGCGGGGTGAGACGCCGACGATCAGGCGATCGACGCCGGCGCCGGCGAGGCGATCGATCCGGGCCGGGTCGGCGACGACGTCGTCGATCTCGACGAGGACGCTCACCTCGAACCCCGGTCGGCGCTGCGCGTCGAGGCGCTCCAGCTGGCGCCCGAGGCGGTCGGTGTCGCGCAGGTTGACGCCGTCGGCGTGCGCGAGCGCGACGTCGATCGTCCCCCACGACGACGCCCCGACGATCAACGGGGGGATCGGCGCGCCGTCCACCACCCCACCCGCCGCGCTCGCGCCGACGTCGTCGGCTGCGCCCTCGGGGCCGGCTGCGTCGCCGCTCCCCTCCGACGCGTCGTGCCGGCGAGGGGTCGCTCCGCCCACCGGCGTCGCCCAGATCGCACGCAGGGCAGCGAGGTGGGCGACGAGGTCGGCCCGGCGCCGTGCGGTCGGTTCGAGCGTCCGGCCGATCGCCTCGTGCTCGAGCGCGAACCGCGAACCGGGCCCCGCCCCCGAACCGACGCCGAGCAGGACGCGACCCGGAGCGAGCGACTGGACCGAGTTCACCGCGCACGCGAGCTGGGCGGGGTGGCGGTTGACCATGTTCGCGACCAACGTCCCGAGCCCGATCCTCGAGGTGCTGGCCGCGAGCGCGCCGAGCAGCACGAAGGGGTCGCGCGACCACGCGCGATCGATCATCCGCGCGGAGAAGTGGTCGGGTACCCACGCCGCTCCCGCACCGCGTCGCTCGGCCGCCACGCCGGTGCGCACCAGCGATGCGACGTCGGCACCGAAGGGGTGGAGCGCCACGTCGACCTGCACCCGACGACCCTACGCGCATCCGGCCGTGCCCCCGGGCCGACGCCCCGGTGGCGACGCCACCGTGGGTCCCGTGGGGGTCCGTCGGCCGTACGCTCGCGCCGTGGCCGGACATCCCGTCGACTCCCACCTCGCCCGGATCGGGCTCGAGCGCACCGACATCGAGACGGGCGGCGAGGGCCTCGCCCGGCTGCAACGGGCGCACATGGCCGCCGTCCCGTTCGAGAACCTCGACATCGCGCTTGGCGACGGCGTCCCCCACGACGTCGATCTGGCGCTCGAGAGGATCCTCGGCGGCCGGCGCGGCGGCTGGTGCTTCGCGCTGAACTCGACCTTCGCGCTGCTGCTCGAGGCGCTCGGGTTCGACGTCGTGCTGCTGGGGGCCGCGGTCCTCCTCGACGGGCCCTCGACCACCATCGACCACCTCGCGCTCGAGGTCGCCGGCGGGGAGGGCGACCTCGTCCCCCACCTGGTCGACGTGGGCTTCGGCGACTCGTTCGACATCCCTCTCGCCCTCAACGATCGCAGCCCGCAGGACGGGGGTCCGGCGCGGTTCCAGCTGATCGACGGCACGCACGGGACGACGCTCACCGAGATCGTCGACGACGTCCCCGCCGCCCGGTACCGGTTCAAGCGCGTCGCCCACCGCTTCTCGCAGTTCGCGCCGGTCGCCGAGCGGCTCCAGACCGATCCGGATCTGCACTGGTCGATGAAGCCGTTCGCGACCCGCCTGCTCGACCCGTCGTCGTCGGACCGCGTCACGCTGACCCGCGACCGGCTGGAGCTGCGCCGGGGATCCACCGAGATCGTCGAGGACGTGGCGGCGCGGGACTGGGACGACGCGCTCGCCGAGTGGTTCGGGATCACTCCCCCTCCGGGCGGCTGGCGCCGAGCGCCGGGAGTCGCCGATGCCCGAGGGTGACACCATCCGCCGGCTCGCGGACCGGGTGTCCGCCCGCTTCGTGGGCGAGACGTGCCGCCGCTCCACCATGCGCGACCCGCGGATGGTGGGCGCCGACTTCGAGGGCGCACGACTGCTCGAGGCCGACGCGATCGGCAAGAACCTGCTGCTGCGCTTCTCCAACGAGGTGACCCTGCACTCGCACCTGCGGATGCACGGCACGTGGCAGCTCGGTCGCCGCGCCCAGGTGCCGGAGTGGAAGCGTCGCGTCGAGCTGCGGATGGAATCGGGCTGGATGACCGCGATCGACGTCCCGATCCTCGGCACGGTGGCGACCCGCGACGAAGGCGACGTCGTCGGCCACCTGGGGCCCGACCTGTGCGGTCCGGTCCCGCCGGACGTCTCCGTTCTCACCGAGTCGCTCCGCCACGACCCCTCCGCGCCGCTCGGGACCGCGATCCTCGACCAGCGCCGGATCGCCGGGTTCGGCAACCTGTACGCGGTCGAGGTCGCCTTCATCGCCGGCGTGTCGCCCTTCCGCCGGATCGACGAGATCGAGCGCCTCGACCAGCTCGTCGCCGCGGGGACCGCGCTGATCCGCACCAACGCCCGGCGGGGACCGCAGAACACGACGGGGCGCCAGCTCACGACCTCCCACCACTGGATCTACGGACGGGCCCGGCGCCCGTGCCCGTGGTGCTCGACCACGCTGTCGGGCGCGGGCGAGGACGAGACGCCGTGGGGCCGCGTCACCACCTGGTGCCCGTCGTGCCAACCCGCCGAGGGCCCCACCGGGGCCGATCCCGCACGCATCCGGCGGGCGCTGGCGCTGCACCCGGCGCGCCGGGACCCGGCGATGGACCACGTCGCGACCCCCGATCCCGGCTGACGTCGGGCGAACGGCGCCCGACCGGGCCAGACTGGTCGCCTCCCTCGACGAGGACGCCACCGATGGACCCCGACACCCGCCCCGACGATGCGCTCGCGCCGGGCTCCGACGCGCGGCACGGCACGTCGCGCCGCAGGTCGAACGCGGAGCGCGACGCGCCAGCACCGATCGACGGGCCGGACGGGCACCGCGACGGGTGGAGGCGGTTCGCTCGCCGAGCGCTCGGGCCGCTCGCGTGCCTCACGGCGGCGGTCGTCGTGGCGGCGTGCGCGACCGCCGCGGACGACGCCGGCGACGGCGCGCCCCCGGAGCCGACGGCCGCCCTCGCGACCGAGGGGTCGGCGGCGCCGCCGACCGATCCCGACGTGGCGACCGACCCCCCGGCGGCGGCGGCGAGCGGGTCGGGGGACGCGAGCGGCGACGCGCCGTCGTACGCGCACGACATCGAGCCGATCCTGTCCTCGACCTGCGCGAACTGCCACATCGGATCGGGGCCGGGCACGCAGCACGTCCGCTTCGACACCGCCGGCATCGCGGCGAAGAGCTCCGCCGGGATCGCGACCGTCGTGGGATCCGGCTTCATGCCGCCGTGGCCGGCGTCCGACGACAGCGTCGAGTTCGACCACGACTGGTCGCTGACCGACGCCCAGGTCCGCACCCTCGTCGCCTGGGACGAGGCCGGCAGCCCCCTCGACGTCGACGAGGACCGGGAGATCGTCGCGTCCGACGCCGGGGTGCGACTCGACGACCCCACCGAGGTCATCGCCTCGGACGGCTCCTACGACGGCGAGGTCGGTCAGCCCGACGAGTACCGCTGCTTCGTGTACGAACTGCCCACCGACGACCGCGGTGGCTTCCTCACCGCGATGGACTTCCTCCCCGACCAGGAGGTCGTCGTCCATCACGCCGTCGGGTTCCTCGTGCGCGATGCGGACCGTGACGCGATCGCAGAGCTCGACGACGCCGACCCCGGGGGCGGCTGGACGTGCTTCGGGTTCACCCCGTCGCCGACGGCCGAGCTCGTCTACGGCTGGGCGCCCGGCCAGAACGCGACCCGCTTCGGCGACGGCGCCGGGCTGCGTCTCGAGCCCGGCGACCTCTTCGTCATGCAGACCCACTACCACTTCGACGTGGAGGCGCCCGCCGATCGCTCGGAGCTCGCGATCGAGGTGGTGCTCGACGACGAACCGGGGGCGGACCGTCTCACCGCGCTCGACGTCCAGACGCTCGTCGGCCCGGCCGAGATCCCCTGCGCGCCCGACGAGTCCGGACCGCTCTGCGAGCGCGACGCCGCGCTGGCGGCCGCGGTCGGGCGCTACGGGGTGACCGGTGCGATCTCGAACGCGATCAACGCGGTGTGCGGGTTCGACGCCTCACCGGACCTCCTGTCGGCGGACGGCATCGCCCGGTCGAGCTGCGACCAGGCGGTGCGCACGTCGGGGGAGATCGTCGCGCTGTTCGGCCACGAGCACGAGCTCGGCGCGTCGTTCCGCATGACCCTGCACCCCGATACCCCCGACGAGGTCGTGCTGCTCGACATCCCCGAGTGGGACTTCGACTGGCAGCTCGTCTACGAACCGGCCGAGCCGATCGAGGTCCGCGCCGGCGACACCGTCCGCCTCGAGTGCTCCTGGGACCGCTCCCGGCGCGACCCCGACCTCGAACCCGCCTGGGTGCTGTGGTCGGAGGGCACCGACGACGAGATGTGCTTCGCGATGGTGACCGTCCGCCCGGACGGGGCGTGAGTCAGCGGCGCTCGCCGCCGCCCTGATCGATCACCGCGGTGACGAGACGGCACAGGGCCCGGGTGGTCGCGACGTCGTCACCGCCGAACGCGTCGCGCATCGAGCGCACCGTCCGCAGCCGGAAGAGCCCGCACAACGTCTCCGCCAGCCCGTCGGTCCGCTCCGCGATCTCGACGGCGAAGGCCTCGCGCACCTCGGCGTCGAGGGACTCGACGTACGTCCCCGTCTCGATCCGGGTCCCGATCGGCTCGACGATCCGATCCAGTCGCAGACGGCGGAGCACGAGCAGGGCCAGTCGCTCGTCGAGCGGTGCGTCACGACCGATCTTGGGTTCGCTGCGGAACGCGGCCACCGCCCGGTCCCGGCGGGACTCGACCGCGCTCGCGATCGCTCCCTCCGCGTCGCCGAAGTAGCGGTACACCGAACGGGTGGTCATGCCGGAGCGGCGAGCGATGTCGGACACCCGCGGCTCCACCCCCTCGGAGAGCAGCTCGATCACCGCGGCGCGCACGGACTCGATGTTGCGCTCCCGCTTCAGCCGCCGGCCGTCGGGCGGCTCCGCCGTGCGATCCGGCTCGGTCGGACCGCGCGAGCGCGCCGGGTCGCCTGGCGGATCGGGAGGACGTGGACGGCTCATGGCGCTCCCCACCACCTTGTCCGATGGGGCGGGGCCGTGCACGCGAGTCGTGTGAACTCCCGCCGCCGGGAACCGGGTGCGACGGCGGGCTCAGCCGGCGGCGATGGCGTCGGCGGCCGTGCGCGGGAGGTGCGACACGTCGTCGGCGACGAGCGGGCGCGTCCACGCCGCGATCTCCAGCGAGATCCCGTCGGGATCGGTGAAGTACACCGACCGCACGAAGACCCCCTCGTGCTGCTCGCGCGCGACCCCGTACTCGCTGTCGTCGTGGTTCCACACCTCGGTGCAGTCGACGCCGGCCGAGCGCAGCGCCTCCACGCACCCCTCGACCTCGCCGGGTGCGACGGCGAACGCCACGTGGTTCATCGACCCGTGCGCGCTGACGATGTCGCCGCGATCTGGGCGGTTCGCCGGCGCCGTCACCCCCGGGACGGCGGACGGGGCGTGGGGGAACCAGAAGAACGCGAGCGAGTCCCCGTTGCCGCAGTCGAAGAAGAAGTGCTGCCCGCCGCCGGGGAGCTCGATCGTCTTGGTCAGCGGCATCCCCAGCACGTCACGGTAGAACGCGACGGTGCGGGCCATGTCGCTGCTGACCAGGGCGAGGTGGTTGATGCCCGTGAACTGGATCGCGCTCATCGCGCGAGCTTCGCAGCGTCCGGGGCGCGATGCCGAAGCCGACGGCGTCGACGGGGCCGGCCGCCAGCCCACGGCGCCCGACGACGACGCCCGGTACCGTCTGCGACGATGACCGAGACGGCCCTCGTCGACCACCTCCCCACCCCGGGACCCGACGGCACGGTGTCCGACGACGCGGTCTTCGACGCGTTCAGCGCGCACACCGCCGAGGTCGGTCTCGAGATGTACCCCGCGCAGGAGGAGGCGATCTTCGAGCTCCTCGTCGGGAACCACGTGATCGTGAACACCCCCACCGGCTCCGGCAAGTCGCTCGTCGCCACCGCCGCGCACTTCGCCGCGCTCGCCACCGGTCGGCGCAGCTGGTACACCGCGCCGATCAAGGCGCTCGTCAGCGAGAAGTTCTTCGCCCTGTGCCGCGAGTTCGGCTCCGAGCGGGTCGGGATGATCACCGGCGACGCCTCGGTCAACGCGGACGCCCCGATCGTGTGCTGCACCCAGGAGATCCTGGCGAACCTGGCGCTCCGGCACGGGCCGAGCGCCGAGATCGACGTGGCGATCGTCGACGAGTTCCACTACTACGGCGATCCCCAGCGGGGCTGGGCCTGGCAGGTGCCCCTGCTCGAGCTCCCCCACGTCCAGTTCGTCCTGATGTCGGCGACCCTCGGCGACGTCGGCTTCCTCCAGCGCGACCTCACGGCGCGGACCGGTCGCGAGACCTCGGTCGTGCGGTCGTCGCAGCGCCCGGTCCCGCTGGGGTTCGAGTACCGCACCTCGACGCTGCACCACAGCGTCGAGGAGCTGCTCGCCGCCGGGCGCGCCCCGATCTACCTGGTCCACTTCACCCAGAAGGACGCGACCGATGCCGCCCAGGGGTACCTGGCGCTCGACCCGTTGACCAAGGCGGACAAGACCCGGGTCAAGGAGGTGATCGGCGGCTTCCGCTTCGATTCGCCGATCGGCAAGGACCTCAAGCGGTTCCTGTCGGCCGGCGTGGGGGTGCACCACGCCGGCCTGCTGCCGAAGTACCGGCTGCTCGTCGAGAAGCTCGCGCAGGACGGGTTGCTGAAGATCATCTGCGGGACCGACACCCTGGGCGTCGGGGTGAACGTGCCGATCCGCTCGGTGCTGTTCACCCAGCTCTTCAAGTACGACGGCACCTCGACGCGCGTCCTCACCAACCGCGAGTTCGCCCAGATCGCCGGTCGGGCCGGGCGCAAGGGGTTCGACGACTCCGGCGACGTGTGGGTGCAGGCCCCCGAGCACGTCGTCGAGAACCTCCGCCTGCAGGAGAAGGCCGACGCCGGCGGCCGCAAGAAGGTCGTCAAGAAGAAGGCCCCCGACCGCAACTTCGCGCACTGGGATCGCAACGTCTTCGACAAGGTCGTCGAGGGGCGGCCCGAGGAGCTGCGCTCCCACTTCCACGTCAACCACCAGATGGTGATGTCGGTGCTGGACCGGGCGGTGGCGCTCGACGCCGACGGTGAGCGCGTCGACGGGTGCCGAGCGCTCAAGCGGCTGCTCACGGACAACCACGAGACCCGAGCCCGCCGCCGCGGGCACATCCGCCGTGCGATCGCGATCTACCGCTCGCTGGTCGACGCCGGCATCCTCGAGTTCCTCGACGAGCCCGACGAGCTGGGCCGGACCGTGCGCGTGACCGTCGACCTGCAGGACGAGTTCGCCCTCCACCAGCCGCTCTCGCTGTGGGCGCTCGAGGCGATCCTGCAGCTCCAGGAGCAGCGCGACGCCGCCGAGGCGGCGGACGGGACCGCTCCCCCCACGATCGCACCGCTCGACGCCGACGCGACGACCCGCGACGGAGCCGACGCCCCCGTCACCGATCCGGGCGCCGCCGGCCCCGAGGCTGCGTCGGCGGACGACGACCGGCACGCCGCGGTCGCCGCTCCCGCCCCCGCCCCGCGCAACGACGTCGCCCACGCCCTCGACGTGCTCACCGTGATCGAGGCGGTGCAGGAGAACCCCGGGGTGGTCATCGCCGCCCAGGTCGCCGAGGCCAAGGACGAGCTGATGGCCGAGATGAAGGCCGCCGGGGTCGAGTACGAGGAGCGGATGGAGCGCCTCGCCCAGGTCGAGGCCCCGAAGCCGAACCGCGACTGGATCTACTCCAGCTTCAACGAGTTCCGCTCGCGCCACCCCTGGGTCGGCGGCGACACCGTGCGACCCAAGTCGGTCGCCCGCGACCTCCACGAGCGCTCGATGACCTTCGGCGAGTACGTCTCGCACCACTCGCTCAAGCGGTCCGAGGGCGTCGTCCTGCGCTACCTGTCCGACGTCTACAAGGGGCTCGTCCAGAACGTCGCGGAGGAGTTCCGCACCGAGGAGATCGACGACCTCACCCACTGGCTCGGGGCCCTCGTCCGCCAGGTCGACTCGAGCCTGATCGACGAGTGGGAGAGCCTCGTGAGCCCCGACCCCGGCACCGACGCCGCGCCGGTCCGCCCCGCCCCGCCCCCGTCGGTCGTCGACGACGCACGCGCCTTCCGGGTGATGGTGCGGAACCAGATCTTCGAGTGGGCCACCCGGCTCGCACGTCGGCGCGACTACTCGGCCCTCGTCGCCGACCCGGTCGACCCCGAGCGGTTCGCGACGATCGAGGACGTCGCCGCCGCGATGGCGCCCTACTGGGAGCGCCACGACGAGATCGGCCTCGGACCCGATGCGCGCAGCCCGGAGCGGTTCGCCTTCGACGCCTCGACCATGCGGGCGTCGCAGATCCTCCACGACCCCGAGGAGACGAACGAGTGGCGCGTCGAGGCCGTCGTCGACGTCGAGGCATCGATCGAGCGCGGCGCTGCCGTGCTGCGCCTCGCCGACATCATCGGGGACGGCGACGACGGTCCGTCGCCCCCGGACTGATCGCGGCACCGCACCGCCGGATCGACGGATCGACCGGCGCGGTGCTCAGAGGTCGGCGGCGCCGTCGGGCCCGGACGATCCGATCGCGTACGGGCGCCGCTCGAGGTCGGCCGACTTGATCTCCTCGACGATCCTCCACGCCGAGACCACGTCGTCGATCTGGGCGAAGTGCCGGGTCGCGCCGCTCATCGCGTTGTCCAGCATGATCGCGTAGTCGCCGAGCGCCCCGTGGTCGGCCGGTCCGGACGCGACGATCGAGGCGGGGGTCGTGTCGTGGGTGTCGGGGTCGAGCACCCCGATGTCGAACTCGACCGAGGTGCCCGGCTTCACCCCGAAGCGGATCCGGTTCGTGATCCGTTCGCCCTGGGCCGTGCCGGTCCGCAACGTGATCGTCGCCCGGGTGAGGTCGTCGTCGAGCCGCTTGCCCGTGCGGACCGTGATCGGCACCCCGCCCCACCGGTCGTCGTCGACCGTCGTGGTGGTGGCCACGAACGTCTCCACCTCCGAGTCGTCGTCGACGTCGTCGAGTTCGCGGTACCCCTCGTACTGACCGAGGACCGTGCGCGCCGGGTCGAACGGCGACAGCGAGGCGAGCAGCGCCGACCGGGAGCGGTGGTACGCCTCGTCGGAGGGGTCGTCGGGTGCCTCCATCATCAGCACCGCGAGCATCTGCAGCAGGTGGTTCTGGAGCACGTCGTCGATCGCCCCGACCGACTCGTAGAACGAACCACGGCCGTCGACGCCGCCGGATTCGCGCATCTCGAGCTCGATGGACTCGACGAACGACGCGCACATGCTGTTCTCGATCAGCGGGTTCGAGGAGCGCACCACGAGCATGTTCTCGATCGCGCTCTTGGCGAGGAAGTGGTCGACGATGAACAGGCGCGATCCGTCGAGCTCCGCGGTGATCTCGTCGTGGAGCTCGCGCGCCGACGTGGCGTCGGACCCGAAGGGCTTCTCGACGACCAGCCGGGTGGTGTCCGGCAGCGAGCTCGCGTCGATGCCTCGAGCGACGTCGCCGAAGATCCCCGGCGGGAGCGCCGCGTACACGACGGGGAGGCGGACGTCTCCCAGGCGCTCCGCGAGCTCGTCGTAGGTCGAGGGCTCGGTCGAGTCGCCCGACAGGTACGACAGATCGATCGAGGAGACCACGTCGGGATCGAGGTCGGAGCCGTCGGCGGGAGAGTAGCCGTCGAGGGAGCTGTCGAGCATGTCGCGCAGATCGGAGTCGGTGTGCTCGGAGCGGCCGACACCGATCACCGGGACGCCGAGGCGCCCGGCGGCGGTCAGGTCGTAGAGCGCCGGGAACAGCTTCTTCTCCCCGAGATCGCCGGTCAGGCCGAACATCACCAGGGCGTCGGCGCGATCGGGCGTTCGATCGGACGGCTCGGTCGAGGTGTCGCTCACGGCGCAGCCGTACCCGAACGTTGAGGGCACCGAACCCGCCCGCATCGGCGTGACCGACGCCTCCGGCGAGCAGCTCGAGGCGCGCGACCGCGTCACGCTGCGCCGGTCCGGTCAGGCCCGCGGCACCCCCGCACCATACTCGACGCGATGTCCCCGCCCGACACCCCGCCCACCACGGACGACCCGCTCCTCGACGCGCTGCGCGCGCTGACCAGGCGCGAGGGCGCCGCGTTCCGACCGGGCCAGCGCGACGCCGTCGAAGCCCTGGTCGCCGGCCAGCGGGTGCTCGTCGTGCAGCGAACCGGGTGGGGCAAGAGCGCGGTGTACTTCCTCGCGACCCACCTGCTGCGTCGGGGCGGGACCGGGCCGACCCTGCTCATCTCGCCGCTGCTCGCGCTGATGCGCAACCAGATCGAGGCCGCGACGCGCCTGGGCCTGCGGTGCATGACGGTCAACTCGTCGTCGGTGACCACCGTCGACGAGCTGTCCGACGCGCTGTCCGCCGACTCGCTCGACCTCGTGCTCGTCTCCCCCGAGCGCCTGGCGAACCCCGAGTTCGCCGCCAAGGTGATGCCGCTGCTGGAGGAACGGCCGGGGATGATGGTCATCGACGAGGTGCACTGCATCTCCGACTGGGGCCACGACTTCCGACCCGACTACCGGCGCATCGGTCGGATGCTCGACGAGTTCGCCGGTGGCGACGTCGCGATCCTCGGGTGCACCGCGACGGCGAACACCCGCGTGGTCGACGACGTCGCCGAGCAGCTCGGCGCGGAGCTGACGACGTTCCGCGGCGCGCTGGGTCGCTCCGGTCTCGGCCTCGGCGTGATCCACCTGCCCGCGCAGCCGGAGCGACTCGTGTGGCTCGCGGAGCGCCTGGGCGACATCGAGGGCTCGGGGATCGTCTACTGCCTGACGATCCGCGACACCGTCGCGGTCGCCGACTGGCTGCGCTCGCGCGGACACGAGGTCGCCGCCTACTCGGGGGCGACCGACCCCGCCGAGCGCGAGGAGCTCGAGCGGCGTCTGCAGACCAACGACGTCAAGGCGCTGGTCGCCACCAGCGCGCTCGGGATGGGCTACGACAAGCCCGACCTCGGGTTCGTGATCCACTTCCAGATGCCCGGGTCCCCGATCGCGTACTACCAGCAGGTCGGCCGAGCCGGGAGGGCGCTCGACACGAGCGCCGCGGTCCTCCTCGTCGGCCAGGAGGACCTGCGCATCCAGGACCACTTCATCGACCGTGCCTTCCCCCGCCCCGAGCGGGTCGACGAGGTGCTCGCCGTGCTCGATGCGGCGGGGGGCCCGATCGGGCTGCGCGACGTCGCCGCCGAGGTCAACATCGCGTGGGGCGACATCGAGTCGATCCTCAAGCAGCTCGACGTCGAGGGAGCGGTCCGACGCACCCGGGGCCAGTCCTACGAGCGCACCGGCGGGGCCTGGGTCTACCCGACCGAGCGCGTCGCCGGGGTCACCGAGGCGCGGCGCCTCGAGCAGCAGCTGATGATCGACTACGCCGAGACGTCGGGCTGCCGGATGCAGTTCCTCACGTCCCTCCTCGACGACCCGGCCGACGAGCCGTGCGGCATCTGCGACAACTGCCTGCGCACCGAGCGGGTGGTCGCGGGAGCGGACGACGCCCTCGTGGGCGCCGGGGTGTTCGCGCCCTTCGAGCACGATCCGGGAGCGCTGGAGCGCGCCGGGGACTTCCTGCGGAACCGGCCGATCGTCCTCGCCCCGAAGAAGCAGGGGATCCCGGCCGACGAGCGCAGCGAGGTCGGCCAGGCCCTCGCCGTGTGGGGCGACGACGGGTGGGGCCGTGCGATCGAGCGCGGCAAGTACCGCGATCGCCGCTTCGACGACGACCTCGTCGGGGCGCTCGCCGCGCTGGTCGGGTCGTGGGCACCCGACTCCGGCGTCGCGTGGGTCACCGCTGTCCCCTCCACCCGCACGGGCGACCTCGTCGGTGGCCTCGCCGAGCGTCTGGCCGCCGAGCTCGGCGTGCCCTACCACGCCGCTGTCGAGCGGAGCGACGAACGACCGCCCCAGGAGGAGATGTCCAACAGCGCCCACCAGCGCTCGAACGTCGAGGGAGCGTTCTCGGTCGTCGACGACGTCGATCCCGGCGCCGTGCTCGTCGTCGACGACCTGATCGACTCGGGCTGGACGCTCACCGAGGTCGGGCGCGTCCTGCGGCGCGCCGGCAGCGGGCCGGTTCTCCCGCTCGCGCTCGCGACCACCCCCGTGCGCTCGTGACGGGCCGACCCCCGGTGCGCCGCACCCCGGACCGGACGGCCGGTCGCCCCGTCCCCGCCACCGACGGGCGGGTACGGTGGCGCGCTCCGACACCGACCGGGAGGAACCGATGAGCGAACCGACGGAGCCGAGCTGCGATCTGAGCGGCAGGACGGCCGTGATCACCGGAGCGTCGTCGGGGATCGGGCGCCGCATCGCCCTCGCCTGCGCGCAGCACGGCGCGTCGGTGGTGGTCAGCGACGTCGAGGAGTCCCCGCGCGACGGCGGGCAGCCGACGGCGGACGAGATCGCCGATCGCTTCGGCACGGAGGCGGCATTCGTCCGCTGGGACGTGACCGATCTCGACGGAGCCGAGGCCGTGATGGACGCAGCAGACGGGTTCGGCGGCGTCGACGTGTGCGTCAACAACGCGGGGCTGTTCCGCGGCACCCCGTTCCTCGAGACCACCGTCGAGGACTACGACCAGCTGATGGACGTCAACGTCAAGGGGGTCTTCTTCGCCGCGCAGGCCGCCGCGCGCCGCATGGTCGGCCGGGGCGGATCGATCATCAACATGTCGTCGGTCGCCGGGATGCAGGGAGCCGCCGGGTTCAGCGTCTACAACACCACGAAGGGAGCGGTGCGGCTGCTCACCAAGGGCCTCGCCGCCGAGCTCGGCCCGATAGGGATCCGGGTGAACGCCATCCACCCCGGCGTCGTCGAGACCTCGATGACGGTCGACGACGTCCCGCTCGCCCGTGGCGACGCCGCGGAGATGTACTCGGGGATGGTCCCCCTCGGACGCCTCGGCCACCCGACCGACATCGCGGGGGTCGCGGTGTTCCTCGCGTCGGACCTCGCGCGCTACGTCAACGGCGCGTCGATCGTCGTCGACGGCGGCTACCTGCGCACCTGACCCGCGGCCGCCCGCCGCCCCTACGCTGCCGCCCATGACGGCGGCGCCCTCGTGACCGAGCCGCGGGTCGACCCCGACGGCGGCTCATCCGGCGACGCCGAGGTCACCTCGGCGGAGGTCCTGGGGTACCCGGCCGTGCGGCGCTACCTCGCGTCGACCGCGCTGGCCGCGATCGGCCAGAACGTCCTCGTCACCGTCCTGTTCAAGCAGGTCTTCGACATCACGGGAGACGAGCTCGACATCGGCTTCATCGGCCTCGCCCAGTTCGTCCCCGCCCTGCTCCTCGTGCTCGTCAGCGGCTGGATCGCGGACCGCTTCGACCGCCGCCGGGTGACCGGGCTGTTCCTCGCCGGGCGCGGTGCCTGCGCGATCGCCCTCGTCGTCTACAGCGTGAACGGGTCGGGACCCGTGTGGCAGCTGTTCGCGATCGCGTTCGTGCTCGGGACGGCGGACGCGATGATCGCCCCGTCGCGTCGCTCGATCGCGCCGCTGCTCGTCGCCCCCGAGGTGTTCCCGCGCACCGTCGCGCTGTGGACCGCGACGTTCACCGGGGCGTCGATCGTCGGCCCGGTCGTGGGGGGCTTCCTGTACAGCCTCGGGCCGTCGTGGGCGTACCTCGTGGCCGCCGCGCTCCAGTTCGGGGCCATCCTCCCCGTCCTCGCGATCGCGTACCACCACGACCCGGGGCGGATGACCCAGCGGCCGACCTGGTCGAGCGCCGTCGGTGGGCTCCGCTTCGTCCGGCGCACCCCCGTGGTGCTCGCGGTGATCTCGCTCGACCTGTTCGCCGTGCTGTTCGGCGGGGCCGTCGCGCTGATCCCCGCCGTCGCGAGCGAGCGGCTCGGCGTCGGTGACATCGCGTACGGGTGGCTGCGCGCGGCCCCCGGGATCGGGGCGGCGTCGATGGCCGTGTGGCTCGCGCTGCGCCCGGTGCGGCGTCGGGTCGGGCCGACCCTGCTGGTGGTGGTCGCCGTGTTCGGCGCCGGCACCGTCGTGTTCGGGCTCACGCGCAGCTACGCCCTGGCGTTCGTCGCCCTGGTCGTGGTCTCGGCGGCCGACATGATCTCGATGTACATCCGCGGGTCCATCGTCCCGCTGGTCACCCCCGACGATCAGCTCGGCCGGGTCAACGCGGTCGAGGGCGTGTTCATCGGCGCGTCGAACGAGCTCGGCGCGTTCGAGAGCGGGGTGGCGGCACGGGCGCTCGGGTTGCCGTGGGCGATCGCCGGGGGTGGCCTGGTGACCGTCGCGATCGCGGCCGGGTTCGCGCTCGTCTTCCCCTCGCTGCGACGGATCGACACCTTCGAGGAGCTCCGGCCGCCCGTCGACCCGGTCCCGCCGACGGCTCCCTGATCCCTCGGCGCGTCGCGCCCGGCCGCCTCGGCGCGCCGCGATCGCACGCCCGGATGCGTGGACCGGGCGCCGATCGGGCACCATCGGTCCCATGGCCGCCGACGTACCGGAAACCGACAACGCCCCCGACGACTCCTCGCTGGTCTCGGTGCTCGACACCTTCGGCGAGGACGGGTGGACGGCGAACCACCTCGTCCAGGAGGGCGCGCGGATGAAGTGCGGGGAGTGCGGCGAGCTCACCGCGGCCTCCGAGCTCACCGTCTCGGCCCGGCACCGGATCGAGGGGGCGTCGGACCCCTCCGACATGCAGGCCGTGTTCGGGATCGAGTGCCCTGCGTGCGGAGCGAAGGGATCGCTGGCGGCCGGCTACGGACCCGAGGCGTCCGAGCAGGACGCCGACTTCACCTCGGACCTCGACGAGACGAACGAACCGCCCGACCCGCTCGCCGCGTCGAACTGAACGGCGATCCGCCGGCGCGATCGTCGTGGCCGACGGGGTCGGTCCCCGCCCCGGACGGTGCGGCTCAGCCGAGCTGGTCGGCGTCGAGCGCGTACAGGACCTCGCTCGTCGAGGTGGTCGCCGCGAGCAACCCGCACGACTGCGGGAGGATCTGCTCACCGAAGAAGCGTGCGCTGGCGACGCGCGTCGCGAGGAAGCCGTCGTCGAAGTCGGCGCCGTTGGACGCCTCGATGGCGGAGGTGGCGAGCAGCCCGGCGCACACGGTCGTGCCGAGCAGTCGCAGGTACGGCGTCGACGCCGCCAGCAGGGACCGCTTGTCGTCGGCCTGGATCGACAGCAGGTGCGCGGTCGCGGCGCGTGCCGAGCCGATCGCATCGGCCAGGCGGTCGGCGAACGTCGTCAGCCCGTCGATGTCGGCGAGCTGCTTCAGCTTCGCCTCGAGCTCGCCGAGCAGGTCCTCGACAACTCCCCCGTCGCGCACGGCGAGCTTGCGGCTCACCAGATCGGCCGCCTGGATGCCGTTCGTCCCCTCGTAGATCGGGCCGATGCGCACGTCGCGGTAGTGCTGGGCGACTCCGGTCTCCTCGACGTAGCCCATCCCCCCGTGGACCTGCACGGCGAGCGAGGTCATCTCGGTCCCGACATCGGTGCACAGCGCCTTCGACAGCGGGATGAGCAGGTCGGCGCGCTCGCGCCACCGGGTGCGCTCGTCTACATCGGCGGCCGCCTCCGATCGGTCGAGGGCGGCGGCGTTGGTGTACACCAGGGCGCGCATCGCGTCGATCCACGAGCGCTGGGTCATCAACATCCGACGGACGTCGGGGTGCTCGATGATCGGGCTCGACGCGCCGGGCTCGGCCCCGACGGATCGACCCTGCAGGCGCTCCCGGGCGTACCCGAGCGCCTGCTGGTAGGCGCGCTCGGCGACGCACAGCCCCTCGAGGCCGACGGAGAGGCGGGCGTTGTTCATCATGGTGAACATGTTCCGCATCCCCTCGTGCTCACCGCCGACCAGCCACCCCGTCGCGCCCTCGAACGACATCACGCACGTCGGCGACCCGTGGATGCCGAGCTTGTGCTCGATCGAGACGCACTCGACCGAGTTGCGCTCCCCGAGCTCGTCACCGTCACCCGGCAGGCGCTTGGGGACGAGGAACATCGAGATGCCCTTGGTCCCCGGGGGCGAACCCGGGGTGCGTGCGAGCACCAGGTGGACGATCTGCTCCGCGAGGTCGTGCTCACCGAAGGTGATGTAGATCTTCTGGCCGGTGATCCGGTAGGGCCCGTCGGGGTCGTCGGCGTCGACCGGCACCGCTCGCGTCGACACCGCCCCGACGTCGGAGCCGGCCTGCGGCTCGGTGAGGTTCATCGTGCCGGTCCACTCACCGGTCAGCATCTTCGCGAGGTAGCGGTCCTTCTGGGCCGTCGACCCGTGGGCCGAGATCGCGTCGATCGCTCCCTGGGTCAGCAGGGGGCACAGCGAGAGGGCGAGGTTGGCGCTGGTGAAGAACTCCTGCACCACGATCGCGGTGATCCACGGGAAGTCGGCGCCGCCGTACTCGGGATCGAACGGCATCGCGCCGAAGCCCGAGGCGACCCACGTCTCGTACGCCCGGTGGAAGCTGTCGGGGGTCGTCACCGAGCCGTCGTCGTGCCAGCGCGCGCCGATCCGGTCGCCGTCCACGTTGGTGGGAGCGATCTCGGTGGCGATCAGCCGGGCGACCTCGGCCGTCACCGCATCGATGCTCTCGACGTCGACGTGCGAGTAGCGCTCGGTCTCGACGATCGCCTCGAGGTCGACGACGTGGCGCAGCACGAAGCGGACGGCGTCGACCGGCGGGGTGTATGAGCTCATCGCCCGTGGATCCTACCGATGCCGCGCTCCCGCCCCCGGGCGCACGACGGCCCGCCCACCGAGTGGTGGGCGGGCCGTCGGGGTGATCGAAGGGTCCGTCGCACGGGCCGCTCAGCCCGTGAAGCCGTCCTCGTCGCCGAGCGCGTCCGCTCCGGAGCGGTCGACGGGTTCGGTGGTGTCACCGTGACCCTCGGAGGGGCTCACCTCCGACAGGACGTCCTCGACGATCTCCTCCACTTCGCGACCGACCGGTTCGCCTGCGGGCTCCGCGGTCCGATCGGACGGTTCGGGAGCGCTCACGGTCGAGGAGGCGTGCGATCGTCGGACGAGCCGGCGGGCCGGGTCGCGGAGTCCGTCGTCCCGGTCCCGGGTCGGGCCGGGTCGGTCGATGCGCCGCCGCCGGCGGTCGTCCCCGCTCCGTCACCGACCCCGGTCGAGGGCTCACCGGCGTAGTCCGCCGCGGCACGGTCGACCTTGTCGAGGTGCTCGGTGTGCTTGCCCCCCGTCTTGCGATCGACGGTGTCGGTCGCCGTGTCGACGCCCGATGCCACCTTGTCCTTGTTCTTGCCGACCAGATCCTTGGCCTTGTCGAGCAGTCCCATGTGTTCCTCCTGAGTGCGTTCGTCGTGTGCGGACGACGAAGACGTCGTCCGGTCGTCGCAGCGCGACGCTTCCTGGGGTCGGCGTTCCCGTTCACGGGCGATCGAAACGACCGGCCAGGCCCGAACGCAGCTCGGCGACCGCTTCACCCACCGGTGCGCGGACCTCGGGCGCCGGGAGTGGACTCGATCCAGAATTTGTGTTTGTATGGGAAACGGATGGGATCGGCTCACGGTCGTCCCGTCCTCCGCCCACGACCGCCACGGCGGGCACCCCACCCGCAAGGAGTACCGATGACCGAAGAGAACACCGACTCGAACCAGTCCGACGTCTGGGAGATCAACGAGAGCGAGCGCGGCTGTCCGGTGATGCACAGCGAGATCGCCGCGCACACCGGCAAGGGCATGACGGCGAACCAGCACTGGTGGCCGAACCAGCTCGACTTGCGCATGCTGCACCAGAACCACCCGGCCTCGAGCCCGATGGACGACGACTTCGACTACACCGAGGCGTTCGGCAGCCTCGACTACGAGGGCCTGAAGCAGGACCTGCGCGACCTGATGACCGACTCCAAGGACTGGTGGCCCGCGGACTACGGCCACTACGGGCCGCTGTTCATCCGGATGGCGTGGCACGCGGCGGGCACCTACCGCGTCGAGGACGGCCGCGGCGGCGGCAACACCGGCAACCAGCGCTTCGCACCGCTCAACTCGTGGCCCGACAACGGCAACCTCGACAAGGCGCGCGCCCTGCTGCAGCCGATCAAGCAGAAGCACGGCAACAAGATCTCCTGGGCCGACCTGATGCTGCTCACCGGCAACGTCGCGCTCGAGTCGATGGGCTTCGACACGTTCGGGTTCGCTGGCGGGCGCCCCGACGTGTTCCAGCCCGAGGACGACATCTACTGGGGCCCCGAGACCGAGTGGCTCGGCGTGGCACGCTACGACGAGGACGGCGAGCTCGAGAAGCCGCTCGGCGCCAGCACCATGGGGCTCATCTACGTGAACCCGGAGGGCCCCAACGGCGAGCCCGACCCGCTCGCCGCGGCGCGCCACATCCGCGACACGTTCAGCCGCATGGCGATGAACGACGAGGAGACCGTCGCGCTGATCGCCGGGGGCCACACCTTCGGCAAGACGCACGGCGCCGGTGACGGCGAGGAGCACGTCGCCGCCGAGCCCGAAGCCGCCCCGATCCATCAGATGGGGATGGGTTGGAAGAACTCGATGGGCACCGGCAAGGGAGCCGACACGATCACCAGCGGGCTCGAGGGAGCCTGGACCCAGGAGCCGACGAAGTGGACGAACCTCTACTTCGACAACCTGTTCGACTACGAGTGGGAGAAGTACAAGGGACCGGGCGGTGCCTGGCAGTGGCGGCCGGTCGACGGCGGCGGCGAGGGAGAGGTCCCCGACGCCCACGACTCCGAGAAGCGGCACGCCCCGTTCATGCTGACGACCGACCTGTCGCTCAAGATGGATCCGGTCTACGAGCCGATCTCGCGCCGGTTCCACGAGAACCCGGCCGAGTTCGCCGACGCGTTCGCCCGTGCGTGGTTCAAGCTGCTCCATCGCGACATGGGTCCGATCTCGCGGTACCTCGGCCCCGAGGTCCCGAGCGAGGAGCTGACCTGGCAGGACCCGATCCCCGCCGGCAACGCCGATCTGAGCGATGACGACGTGGCGAACCTGAAGTCGAAGATCATGGACACCGGTCTGTTGATCTCCGAGCTCGTCGCGACGGCCTGGGCCTCCGCGTCGACGTACCGCCAGAGCGACATGCGCGGTGGCGCCAACGGGGCTCGTGTCCGACTCGAGCCCCAGATCGCCTGGGAGGTCAACGACCCCGACCAGCTGCGTCGGGTGCTGGGCAAGCTCGAGGAGGTGCGGTCGTCGTTCGACGGGACGGTCTCGATGGCCGACCTGATCGTGCTCGGCGGGTGCGCCGCGGTCGAGGCCGCCGCGAAGAACGCCGGCCACGACGTCACGGTGCCGTTCACCCCCGGCCGCGGCGACGCGACGGCCGAGCAGACCGACGTCGAGTCGTTCGAGCCCCTCGAGCCGACCGCCGACGGGTTCCGCAACTTCCTCGGCAAGGGCCACGAGCTGCCGGCCGAGGCGCTGATGATCGACCGGGCCCAGCTCCTGTCGCTCAGCGCACCGGAGATGACGGTCCTCGTGGGCGGGCTGCGCGTCCTCGGCGCGAACACCGGCGGGACGAACCACGGGGTGCTCACCGAGCGCACCGAGTCGCTGACCAACGACTTCTTCGTCAACCTCCTCGACCTCGAGCTCGAGTGGGCGCCGACGTCGGAGTCCGAGGACATGTTCGAGGCCACCGAGCGCTCGGGCGGGCAGCAGAAGTGGACGGCGACGCGCTGCGACCTCGTGTTCGGCGCCAACTCCCAGCTCCGGGCGATCTCGGAGATCTACGGCTCCAGCGACTCCGAGGACAAGTTCGTCCGCGACTTCGTGTCGGCCTGGGACAAGGTGATGAACCTGGACCGCTTCGACGTGAGCTGACCGACGACGGACGTCGCTCCGGTCGCTCCGGGGCCCGATCCGCGGACACGGCCCGCCGTCCACGCCCTTCCGGGCGCAGGCGGCGGGCCGTGCCGCGCCCGGCCACGACGACGCTCTCGATGGTGTCGTCAGTGGTCGGCGCGCCGTGATCTTCCGGGCGGGCCAGCCCGATCGAGGTGCCGATCTCGAGCAGGGCTGATGGCTCGAGGCCGACGTCGATGCGAGCGACGCGTCGACCGGGTTCGGTCGATGGACTGAACTACGGTTCGGCGATGATCGTGTGGATCAACGGGACGTTCGGCGTCGGCAAGACGACGACGGCCAACGCACTGCTGGGCCGAGACGGCTGGAGATCGTTCGACCCGGAGCACGTCGGGTTTCTGCTCGCCGGCAACCTGCGGGATCGAGAGTTCAGGGACTTCCAGGACCTTCCACCATGGCGCGTGTTGGTTCCAGCAGTCGCGGACGAGATCTACCGATTCACCAGTCCGAGCGCGATGATCGCCGTGCAGACGGTTCTCGTCGCTGACTACTGGGAGGAACTCGTCGCAGGTTTCCGTTACCGTGGCTTGCCCATCTTCCACGTCCTCCTCGAGTGCGACGAGAGCGAACTCCGTCGACGCATCACCGCCGACGAGGTCGAGAGCCAGGCGTTGGAGTGGCGACTCGATCACATCGCCGAGTCCCGAGCGGCTCGGTCGTGGATGGCGGACGCCGCAGACCTCGTTCTCGATACGACTGATGTCGGACCCGAGGCAGCGGCCGACCGCATCGCCGATGCTCTCACCGCCGTTCTCGCCAGCGACGCATCGCTGGGGCGTCTTGGATGTCAGCGATGATCGCCGACGCCGCCGCCGACGTGCGACCGCATGATCCGATCGGGCCCGGTGAGGAAGATGTGCCGGTCACGACCACACCGCCTGTTGATGTGCGCTCGACGTAGGCGTATGCCGCGTGTGCGCAGGAGCCGTGGCCGCCGGTGGTCCCGACGGTGGTTCTCGTCGAGTCGCTCCATGGCGATCCACGGCGCGACGCCGACACCCACCGGTTCTCGAAGATGTGCATCATCGAGTCGGCGGTCAGCGAGTCGACTGCGCGGCGAGCAGCCGAGCTGCGGCGACGGGCCCGAGCCGGTTCTGCTGTCGACGCGCTCGTCGTCGCGATCGCGGAGCCCGGCGGGACGGTTCTGACGAGTGACCGCGCCGACATCGAAGCGCTCGCCGCTCACGCGGGTGCAGTCGCCGTCGAGGTCGTCTGACCGCTGGCGATCTGGAGCACCTTGCCGAACGCCGAGGTGACGGTGCCGGATGCATCCCTCCTCGCGCCCGACGGTGGCGATGCAGAGCGGACGTTCGGCTCGCGACTGCTGAACGGATCACACCGGTCGGTCAGCAGTGATGTGCCCCTCGACGTCGATGACAGACCGGTCACGTGGACAGGCCGCTCACGATCAGCGTCGCTTCATCTGTCGACGCGACACGAGCCACCGTGTGGAACAGCATCTCGACGATGACCGGCGTGAACGACGAACTGCACCCGTTCATTCGAATGACCAGCCCGCGAACGCAGCACACGCTGCCCACCGAGGTGGACGGAAGCGTGATCTTCGAGAGTTGGCTCCTGCTGTTCGGGGTCGTGCCGCTCGATCGCCATGCGCTCGCGCTGGCGAGCGTGCACGAGGGCGTTGGCTTCGTGGAGGAATCCAGTTCGTGGTTGCAGCGTCGTTGGCGTCACGAACGAACGCTGACCGCGACTGAACCAGGCGGCTGCACGATCGAAGACCGCGTCGTGATCGAACCTCGACTCGGGTCGTTCCGGCCCGTGATGTCATCTCTCGTCGAGAAGCTCTTCGCGCACCGTCACCGTCGTTTGGCGAAGCGGTTCGGGGGCTCCGTTCCATCGAAGCGCGCGTGAGCTGCACGCGAGGGGCGCAGTGATCCCCGCACGTCTCCGAGCGGGTACCCGAGCACCGACGTGCCGTTCACGAGCGCCCCGGGGTGGTGGGGCCGGCCGAACACCCTGAGCGGCTTCCTCTGGCAGCAGAACCGTGGCATCATCGTGGCATGACTCGCGCCCGGATCAGTACGACCGTCGACCGCACCCTCCTCGACGACGCTCGCCGACTCCACGCTGGAACCACCGATGCCGAACTCGTCCATGAAGCACTGACAGCCCTCCTCGACTGCTACCGATCTGCCGAGTTCGATGCCGCCTACGCAGCTGCATACGAAGCGCATCCCATCGACCACGAAGATGACTGGGGTGACCTCGCTTCGTTCCGACGCGCGGCGTCGGCCACGTGAGCGCTCTGCCCGCCCGCGGTGAGCTGTGGTGGTGCGAACCTCCGGAGATCGGTCGACGACCAGTCGTGGTCCTGTCGCGTGACGCAGCCATCCCGCGGCTCCGTCGTGCCCTCGTCGCACCGTGCACGACCACGATCCGAGGTCTGCCGAGCGAGGTCGTCCTCGACCCTGGCGAGGATCCGATCGGTCGCCGCTGCGCCGTCCTCCTGGACTCGATCGAGTCGGTGTCGACCGCCGCACTGGTCGAGCGGATCGGTGCGCTCAGCGGCACGCGGATGCGAGAGATCTGCGAGGCACTCGAGGTTGCGGTCGACTGCCGATAGCACGATGTTCTGGAGCACCTGAACGAGCACCGACGTGCCGATCTGATCGGTGAACGGTCGTTGTCGCTGCTACGAGCGGTCTGGACCCTCTGAGCGAGGTCCGAATGGTTCCGTACGACGTCTCAGGAACCGATCGCCCGTCGATCGTCGCGTGCTCGCAGGACCGCCGCCAAGACCATGGCGGGGAAGGATCCGATGGCGTACAGGAAGAGCCCCACGGTCGGGAGCGCTGCACTCGGAGCGTCGCACTGAGGCGGAGACGAATCGTCGACCGAGAGAATTAGCGGCCCCTCGCAGATCGGCTCGCCCTCGCTCATGAGGTACGCGACCACGAGAAGCACCAGCCAGATCAGGGACCAGACGATCAAGGCTCGAGCAAGGCGCTTCATCTGAGTTCGACGACGTCGAGGCGAGGACAGTTCCAGAAGCGCGTCGTCGATCCGCGATCACCACGCCAGCAGCGATGGGTACGCCCGCGAACCAACCCCACAGAAAGATCAGCGCTGACGTCGACGAGTCGGTCGAAGCGAACGGCCACCACATGCCGATCATCGCGGCGCGCACCCGATCCCGGGATCAACTTCGCGACGGGCAACCACCGGCCGCCACGTCGAACGCCGATCGCTGTCGACCCAGATCTCATTCGGGCGTCTCCTCGGGCGCCGCTCGACGCGCACCTGACGGAACCTTCCAACCGAGCAGGATCGACATCGCGCAGGTCGGCGAGCGCATCCGTGCCGATCCTGCGCAGGTGACCGGTCGCTGTGATTCGAAGGTGATCGGGTGGTTGTTCGCCCCCGCTCCCTCGCCGGGTATGGCACACCGGGGCCATCTCGAGCAGGGAGTTCTCTCGTTGACATATCGTTCTTCGATACGCATGATGGGGTTCAGGCATATCGAAAGTCGATATGAATCGAGAGAAGGAACCAGACCATGTCCAACGACCGTCCCAGGGACTCGGCCCGCTCGCTCGGTCGAGCCGTCGAGATCATCGCCACCATCGCAATGTTCTCCGCCCTCATCACCATCGTCGCGTCGCTCGTGGGCGGCAACGGGTTGCGCATCACCGATCGCCCCGACGGCACGGACGCGATGATGTCGATCGTCGCGCAGCCGTCAGCAGAGTTCGACATCGACCTCGGCGACCCGCTCCCGACCACGGTCGACGAAGCCGACGGCACCACATCGGTGTTCGGTCAGGCAGTCGTCGAGATCGGTGGACCGCTCACGGTCACGGCATCACTGCTCGACCCGACGCCCTCCCAACGCGTCATCTGGTTGATCTGGCGAGTTTCGGGCCCGCTCCTGGTGCTGCTCGTCGTCTGGCCGATCCGGCAGATGGCCCGATCCGCCACGGACGGAGATCCGTTCACCGCCAGGAACGAACGGCGGCTCTGGTTGATCGCAGGTCTGGTGATCATCGGCGGAGTCGTCGTCAGCATGATCAACGGATCGGCCCAGACGATCATCCTGGGCCGCTCGGCCGCTTCAGAACTGTTCATCGTCGAGTTCGAGATCAGCTTCCTGCCGATCATCGCCGGACTCGTCATCGCAGCCCTCGCGGCGATCTGGCACATCGGCGTCGACATGCGCGACGAACTCGACGCCACGATCTGATGCGGCCCTTGGACGGAGCGGTCTGATGGGCGCCACCGAACCACACCGGGTGCGCTGCCACCTCGAGGACCTGCTCGTTGCCCGAACGATGACGCTGGTCGACTTGGCTGATGCCGTCGGCATCACCGTCGCCAACCTGTCGATCCTCAAGAACGACCGAGCCAAAGCGATTCGCTTCACCACGATGACCGCAATCTGCGATGTACTCGACTGCACACCAGGCGACCTGTTCTCCGTCGTTGATTGAGCTGTCGAGATCGATTGCAGTCCCGGCCCGGAGCCCTCGACGAAGCGGAGCCTCCGGGACCACGACAACGCCCGGCCAGGACGCCCACTCGCAACGAAAGTGTGACCGCCCGCGATCGATCCGAGACCAAACCCCGGAGAGTTCGCCGACGGTGCGTTCAGCCGCAGGAACTCGATCACGTGGCCGATCGCGTACGTCGCGATCCTCCTCGGGTCCGCTGTTGTCAAGTGGGGGTTGTCACGAGCGGTTTGCTCGCCGTCAGCGACGCCGCTGATGAGTCGATCCCGATGGGCGTCCCGCCTCGATCTAGCCTCGTCATCGTGGATCAGAACGACACTCCTCGCTTGGCCGATGCGAGCGAGGCTGATGAGGTCGGTCGGCTTCTCCACGACTTCAACACCGAGTTCGAGACACCCTCTCCAGGCGCCGACGTCCTGAGCGAACGTCTTGCCGTTCTCCTCGACGGCGAGTCCATGTTCGCGATCCTCGCGGGAAGACCGGCGTTCGCTGTGGCGCTCGTCAGTGTCAGGCCGAACGTCTGGTACTCAGGGCGAGTCGGCCTCCTCGATGAGTTGTACGTCGATCCGAGTCGCCGCAGCGAGGGAACCGGATCGGCGATCCTCAGCCTGCTTTCCGACCACGCGCTCACGCTGGGCATCGACGCGATCGAGATCAACGTCGACGAGGGCGACATCGATGCGCAACGCTTCTACGAGCGACACGGCTACTCGTCGATCGAACCCGAGACGAACGAGCGGGCGTTCTACTACCACCAAGAGCTCCGGGCACCCGACTGAGGCTTTCCTGCGATGACGGACCCGCACGTTCTCGAGCACCTCGCCGCTCCCCGAAGTGCCGTACCTGAGCGGTCTGGTGAGAGCCGCCGCCGGTGGAGACATGCGCTGCGCCCACCCCTTGATGCTACTACTGGTAGCATCCTGGTATGAAGGTCAGCGTTTCCCTCCCGGATGAGGACATCGAGTTTCTCGATGCCTACGCAGCGAGCAACGGCATGGCGTCACGATCGGCCGCTGTCCACAAAGCGGTCCGCCTTCTCCGCTCGTCCGGACTCGGCGCTGCCTACGAGCAGGCGTGGGCAGAGTGGGCCGCGGGTGACGATGCAGCCGATTGGCAAACGGTCGTGAGCGACGGCGTCGCCTGATGAGGCGCGGCGAGATTCGCATGGTCGACCTCGACCCCTCACGTGGAGCGGAAGCAAGCAAGCACCGCCCCGCGGTCGTCGTCAGCAACGACGGGGCGAACACCACCGCGGAGCGACTCGGGCGAGGTGTGATCACGGTCGTGCCGGTGACCTCGAACACCGCCCACATCTACCCGTTCCAGGTCCTGCTCGGCGCCGATTCAACCGGGTTGCCACGCGACTCGAAAGCTCAGGCGGAGCAAGTCCGATCGGTTGATGTCGAGCGCATCGGAGCGCTGGTCGGCACGCTCGATGGACCACTTCGTGCCGAACTCGACGAAGCACTTCGGCTCCATTTGGCCCTCTGACCCTGGGCCCGATCTGGTCGGCCCGATGCGATTGTCGATCTCGAGCGGTCTGCCCGATCGGATGTGCCGCTATGGGCGGATCCTTCGGGTTCGAGCAGCCGTTGATGTGCGCTGATCGCGGGCGGGTCCATCGTCAGGACGACCCGGCGCCGAGAAGAATCCGTGGTCAGATCAGGTCGAGCGCTGCCATGCGGTCGACGACGTCATCGAGATCGTTCCAGCGCTCGATGACGGCGTTGTAGATGAGATGTTCCAGGCCGATGTAGACGAGGCACGCCCTTGTGCGGTCTGCTTCAAGATGCGGCGCGTGGTTCGCCTTCGACCATCGATCGTGTAGCGCTTCACGGAGTGCCTTGATGTCGAGGTTCGGATACCACGGTGACCAGAAGTCGAACCAGGCCAGATCGAAGAGATGGTCGCCCCACCGCTGGCATCCCCAGTCGAAGATGCCCGTGATCGAGCCGCCCTCGACGTGAACGTTGCGGTTGATGAGATCTCCGTGAACCAGGGTGAGCGGCACGTCGCCGACGTCGGTCGCTCGCAGGCGAGCAACCCCACGATCGAAAGCTTGCTTGCCCCGTGCTGACTTGGCGAGCTTGGCGGGCCACCCGGCACCACGGGGGTCAAGATCATCGCGTTCGATCAGGAGCAGTTGATCCGGCCACGACACGACCCTGCGTTCGGTCGCACCCTGGGCTGCGAGTCGAGGGGTCCAGGCACGCATCGCTTCGAGGGCGTCTGCGACTTGTTCGACAATCGTGAGCCACTCCTCGACGCTGCACGCCTCGAGTGGTGTGCCGAAGGCCCGCGTCGAGACGCAGTAGTGAAGTCCCTCGGCCAAACTCGACGATGGCGCCTGTCCGACGTCGAGCACCTCAGGAACCGGGAGCGCTGGCGATGTCAGCCGAGCCATCTCCTGATCGCGCCGGAAATCGCTCCCACATTCTCCAATACGGATCACCAGATTGCGCGCGCCGTCCCGAAAGCCGAACGCAGTCGACCATGCTCCCGCGCCGATCTCAGCTACGTCTACGGCGTTCGGCCACGACAGCTCACGAGCAAGGAGTTGCTCGACGGCGGCGATACTGAGCACCAACGAATCGTAGACACGCACGCATGCGTGAGCACCACGACTCGATTCGCAGTCACTCACGATCTGCACGATCTGAGCGGGCCCCATCGTTTGCGTCGACCGGCGAGTACTCGGTCAATGACGGCGACCTCTCCGGCTCAACCGACACGTTCGATCTCACCGGCATGCCAGCCGGTTCGTACACCTCGTGTGTCGACCTCGTCGGAAAGGACATGCGAGCTCGCACGGCGTTCACCACGCCCTCGCCGCAGTCGACCTTTCGGCGACTGCGCCGATCGATGACGACTGATCCCCATACCTTCGTTAGCGGTCGCATCGCCTGCTTGCCATTCGGTGCGGGCAACGGCGTCATCGAGTGCTTGCCAAGCGCCGAGGTGTCGATCACGAGCGGTCTGGGTCGCACCGGCACGTGAACGTTCTGGAGCGGTTCCAGCTGGCGACGGGTGCTCGGCTGAGTGAGGCGGGGCGCGTCAGGCGGAGCGTCGTGACACCGGGATCAACAGCCCTGCCGCCGGCACCCCTGTCTGTCAGGCTGAGGTGAGACACCGGTGATGCCGGTGCTCACTGTCCATCGGGGCGAGAACAAGGACACCTGACCGATGACCATGACCACAACCACCACATCAGTTCGCGCCCAGAATGGGAGCGTGAACGAACACGATGATGCTGTCGATCCGGCAGCGAAACCGACCCGTCGACGGTTCTCGAACGTCTTCAAGGACCGCGTCATCGACGAGTACGACAACGCCGCGACCAGCGAGGAGCGCGGTGCGTTGTTGCGCCGCGAGGGCTTGTACACGTCGCATATCTCGGAGTGGCGCAACCAGCGCGCCCGCCGCGACCAGCCGGCCACAACGGCCAAGGATCGTCGACGTCGCAGCGCGGAGCAGGCCGAACTCGACCGGCTCCGGAAGAAGAACGCGAAGCTCGAGTCGGAGCTGGAGCGCACGAAGTTGGCGTTGGAGATCACGGGAAAAGCACACGCGCTCTTGGAGCTGCTCTCCGAGAGCGCGGACATCGACCCGAAGTACAAGCAGTGATCGACACCCACCTCAACGACCTCACCGCAGCGACGTCGACCAGACAAGCGTGCCGTCTGCTCGGCCAGCCCCGGGCCTCGCACTACCGGCGCTGTCGACCACCCAAGTTGGGTCCGCCCGCACCTCGACCGGTGCCACCGAACAAGCTGACCGAGGCCGAGCGCCAACACGTGCTGGCGGTGCTGCGTTCGCCGGAGTTCTGCGACCTCGCACCCGCCCAGATCTGGGCGCGACTCCTCGACAACGGCACCTACCTGTGCTCGATCTCGACCATGTACCGCCTGCTGCGCATCGCGGGTCAGAACCGCGAACGACGCCGCCAGCGCACCCACCCGGCACGCAAGAAACCCGAACTCATCGCCACTGCACCCAACGCCGTCTGGTCGTGGGACATCACCAAGCTGAAGGCCCGACGCGTGGCGTCTACTACGAGTTGTTCGTGATCATCGACATCTACTCCCGCTATGTCGTCAACTGGTGCGTCGCACCAGCAGAGACCGGCCAACTCGCTGCCGACTTCATCGACGCCGCCTACCGAGACCAAGGTGTCGCGAAGGGCGAGTTGGCGTTGCACGCCGACCGCGGCAGCGCAATGACCTCCAAGCCGGTGTCACAACTGCTGGTCGATCTCGGCGTCGCACGATCCCACTCCCGGCCGCACGTCTCCAACGACAACCCCTACTCCGAAGCCCAATTCAAGACGCTGAAATACTGCCCGGCGTTCCCCGACCGATTCGGCTCCATCGCGGATGCCAGAGCGTTCTGAAGCGCCCCGGGTTCGGTAGAGGCTCTGATGTCAACTAGATCGGGGGCAGACCCCGATCGGGGTGAGCGGGGTCGGGATCGAGATCGCTGAACCGAGCGACCGGGTCCTCGTCTCCGACGCAGGTCCAGACAGCGACTGACAGCGCTGCGAAGTACACAGCGCCGGTCAGCCCGCAACGGCGAGCCATGCTTCGTCGACGTCGCGTGCGGCAACGGAGAGCATGGCGTCGACGGCCTCGTCGGTGTCGGGTTGTGAGTCGTTCCACGATCCGTCGTTGAGATCGATGAACAGTACGAGGCACGCCCACGCTGCTCGCTTGTTGCCGTCGGGGAGCGGATGATTCCAAGCGATCCGACAGGCGAGTACAGCTGCCTTGTCGTAGACGTTCGGGGTAGAAGTCGGTGTCGTCGAAGCGGCCTGGGGGGCATGGAGCGCAGAATCGGCGAGATCGACACGGCTGGCCTTGATCAGCGTCGCAGCGTCGATTCCGGTGACGAGTGCGGAGAGATACCAGAACTCAGCGAGGCTGAGGTAGCGGGTCACTGTGCGAGTCGGTCGAGGATCTCCCGGTCGCGTTCGAGCAGCTTCTTCGCGCGGGCGGTGAAGTCGTCATCCGCTCGCACCCGTTCGATCTCGGCAGCGAGCGAGTCGATGATGAGTTGGTTGACGCTGTCGCCGCGGACCCGTGCGACGGCTTCCGCATCGTCGGCGAGGTCGTCGGGCAACCGAACAGTTGTCTGCTTCGTCATGACATCATGATACCACGATGCGGTCAGCGCGACATCGACACCGCTGCCGTGCTCTCCAGGGAGCGAAAGAACCGGCGATGTTCTCCGACCGAGGCGCTCGAGGCGCTCGATGCCACGCGACCAGCGGAACGTGCTCGACGACACGCGAGGTGTGAGCCGTCGCGACCCGCTCCGCGACCGGCAGACCTGAGCACCTGCGATCGGCGTGTCGACCGACCGATCGCACCTCGATGTGCTCCACATCGACAGGACGACGACCGTCGACGGTCTCAGGTGCGTCGGATCTTCCGACACCTCGGTCCATCCACCAGGTGCGCACCCGCGTCCCGTGCCCGCCGGTCCGGCGCTCGCCCCCCGAGCCCTGCGAGGGGATGCCGACCGCTCAGATGACGGCGGACTCGAGGATCGGCTCGCCCCGGGCGAACCGATCGACACCGAACGGCGACAGGTCGATCGTGCGGTACTCGCCGAAGACGATCCACTCGGCCAGCGCCCGACCGACCGCCGGCCCCTGCTGGAGGCCGTGACCCGAGAACCCGTTGGCGAGCAGCAGGTTGTCGACCTCGGCCGACGCCCCGACGACGAGGTTGTGGTCGATGACGTTGAAGTCGTACTGACCGCCCCACGAGGCCAGGACCCGCACCCGGTCGAAGCGCGGCACGTAGGCCGCGAGGACCGGCCAGACGAGGTCCTCGAACTCCTCGACGCGCGCCGCCAGATCAGACGGATCCACGGCGACGTCGAGAGCCGGGACGGTCCCGCACACGTAGTGGCGCTGCTCGCGGCGGAAGTGGACCCCGTCCGGGGTGATCGTCAGCGGGACGTCCCCCTCGATGGGTCGACGGCAGTCGAAGACGAAGCTCGTGCGCGACCGCGGCTCGATCGGCAGCTCGACACCGGCCATCGACGCGACCTCGGGGGCCCGGCACCCGGCCGCGTTCACCACCCAGCGGCACCCCAGCGTCGCGCCCGACGCGAGGCGCACGCCGGTCACCCGGCCCCCGTCGACGTCCAGCCCGACCACCCGATCGTCCAGGTAGGTCGCTCCGCGGTGGATCGCACGCCGACGCATCCCGTGGAACAGCGCCCATCCGTCGAACGACCCCTCGCGTGGACCGCCGAGCCGTCCGCCGGCGACCCGTGTCGCGTCGAGCCAGTCGAAGCGGTCGGCCAGCTCCTCGGGTCCGAGCATCGAGACATCCGCCCCGGCCGCGCGCATCTCGACGGCGTCGTGGGCCATCCGACCCAGGTGGTCGTCGTCGGCGGCGAGGAACAGGTAGCCGGTCCCGCGGAAGTTCAGCTCGGGCGAGACGCCCTCCACCTCGACGTTCGAGTGGAAGTCGGCGATGAACTCCATCCCGAACCGGCTCAGCGAGCGGTTCAGCGGGCTCGTGAACTGCTCCCGGATGCTGTTCTGGGCGCGCGTCGTCATCGCGGAGGAGTACGACGTGTCGGCCTCGACCACGGCGATCGACCCGTCGAAGTCCTCGCTCTCCCCCAGCCAGTACGCCACGGAGCTCGCAGTCATCGCGCCGCCGACGCACACCACGTCGTGGTGGGTGGCGGCGCGGGTCATCGGGGGCCGTCGAGCGCGCCGGTCACCTCGGCTCGGCGGCGCGCACCGGCGCCGACGACGTCGGTCACGTGACGGACGTCGGTCACGTGACGTACCCCTGGGCCCGGTCGTGGCGCGTCGCGTCGGGGTCGCGATCGGCGGGATCCCCGAACCCGCCCCCTCCCGGCAGCTCCAGCACGAGGCGTCGGCCGGCGGGGACGATCTGCTTGCCCTTCCCGGCGAACGGGGATCCGTCGTCCAGGCGGACGGCGCCGGGCGCCCCGTCGCCCCCGCCGGCGCGCCCGCGGGCGGGGTGCTCGATGCGGTCGAACATCGCCGAGAACTCGAACAGGTAGCCGTCGGTCGGACCGATCTCGATCGTCTGCCCCAGGCCCCCGCGCTGCGCCCCGGCGCCGCCGCTGTCGGGTCGGATCTCCTTGCGCCAGATGACGATCGGGCCGACCTGCTCGGTCGCCTCGGTCGACATCGTGCGCACCCCGGACGGGAACGCCGTCGAGGTCAGGCCGTCGAGGTGGGGACGCGCCCCCGTCCCCCCGCTGTTGAACATCAGCAGCTCGACGGGGGGGCGCGGGTCGGCGGGGTCCGCCGAGCGCGCGCTCGCCTGGAAGTTCCACAGCGCGCCGGACCCCTCCGCCGGGATGCGATCGGGCAGGGCCTGCGCGATGGCACCGAGGCACAGGTCGGTGACGAAGTGGCCGAGCACGTGACGGACCGACACCGGGTGGGGGTGGGTGGCGTTGAGGATCACGTCCCTCGGCGCCTCGACGGTGAACGGCTCGAGCGACGCGAAGTTGTTCGGCAGCTCGGCCGCGATCGCGACGAGCATGCCGTAGGTGAAGTAGGCGTGGGCGTAGCCGAGCGGCACGTTGATCCCCAGCGGGCACACCGGCGAGGTCCCCGTGAAGTCGGCGTGCATCGCCTCGTCGGTCACGGTCAGCGTGACCGCGAGGGTCACCGGCTCGCCGTAGCCGTCGACGACCATCTCGTTGCGGTAGGTGCCGTTCTCGACGTCGCCGATCGCCTCGATCGTCGCGGCCCGGGTCCGGGCGAACACGAACTCGGCGAGCCCGACCAGGTCGTCGAGGTCGAACTCGTCCAGCATGTCGTCGAGTCGGCGGCGCCCGGTCTCGTTCGATGCCGCCAGACCGTGGACGTCACCGACCACCTGGTCGGCCTCGCGCACGTTGCCACGCAGGATCGTCACGAGATCGCGGTTCAGCACTCCGCGCTCGGCCCACTTCATGATCGGGATGCGGATCCCCTCCTCGTACACCTCGGTGCCGTCGGGGCCGTACCCGCGCCCGCCGATGTCGACCACGTGGGCCGTCGAAGCGAAGAAGCCGATCAGGGAGCCGCCGCGGAACACCGGGGTCGTCACGGTGATGTCGTGGAGGTGGCCGGTCCCCTTCCACGGGTCGTTGGTGATGTAGACGTCGCCGTCGAAGATCCGCTCGGGTCCGATGTCGTCGATGAAGTGCCCGACGGCGGCCGCCATCGTGTTGACGTGGCCGGGGGTGCCGGTCACCGCCTGCGCGATCATCCGCCCCCGTGCGTCGAAGACCCCGGCGGACAGGTCACCCGCCTCGCGCACCGAGGTGCTGAACGCGGTGCGCACGAGGGTGAGCGCCTGCTCCTCGACGACCGAGATCAGCCGGTTCCACATCACCTGGCGGTGCACGTCGTCACGCCCGCTCGAGGGGGCGGGTGGCGGTGACGGCGCCTCGGTGGTCCGTTCGTCTGTCGCGGTCATGGTCGTCCCTCCCGGGGGGTGCTCGTCGCGTCGAACCGGCAGCCGGAGCGCATCACGGACGGGGTCCGGCCCCGTCTGCGACGTCGTCGGGGGCGCGGGTGATCAGCAGGGAGCCGTCGCGCTGGACGGTGCAGCAGTGCTGCGACGACAGCACGGTCGTCGTCTGGGGCTCCACGACGATCGCCGGCCCGAGCAGCGTCGAGCCGGGTGCCAGCTCGTGGCGGCGCACGGTCGGGGTGTCGACGAGCTCTCCGGTCGCGACGTCGTGGGCCGGGCGGGTGGCCGTGGCGAGCCCGTCGGCGGTCGCGTCGACCACCGTCCCCGCCGCCGTCAGCTCGACCGGTTCGGGAGCGGGCGCCACCGAGGCGACGGTGACCGACCAGCTCACGGCCTCGATCACCAGGTCGTCGATCGCACGACCGAAGAACTCCTCGTACGCCTTCGTGAAGCGGGCCGACAGCAGCTCGGCGCCGAGCTCGTCGAACGACTCGTCGCCGAGCACCACCGGGATCTCCCAGCCCTGGCCGACGTAGCGCATCGACACCCGCCGCTCGACGGTGATCTCCGTGCCCTCGTCGACGCCCTCGCGGACGAACGAGGTGGCCTCGTCGGTGAGCGCGTCGAGCACCTCGTTCGCCCCGTCGACGTCGAAGTCGGCGGTCGAGGTGTAGAAGCTGCGGACCGCCTCGTAGGAGAACGGCGCTACCAGGAACCCGATCGCGGAGCCGACGCCGGCGCCGGGCGGCACGATCGCCTCGTCGAGGTGCAGCTTGTCCATCAGGCGCGCCGCGTGGAGCGGCGCTCCGCCGCCGAAGGCGATCATCGTGCGCCCAGCGAGGTCGGTCCCGCGCTCCACCGCGTGCGCCCGGGCGGCGTTCGCCATGTTCTCGTCGACGACCTCGGCGATGCCGACCGCGGCGTCGTCCACGGACATCGACAGCACGTCGGCGACGGCGGCGGCGATCGCGTCGTGGGCGAGGTCGGGCGAGAGGTCGATGCCGGTCGCGCCGAAGGTGTCGGGGTGGAGCCGGCCGAGCCGGAGGTTCGCGTCGGTGACGGTGGCGTCGGTCCCGCCGAGCGCGTACGCGGCCGGGCCCGGCTCGGAGCCGGCGCTGCGCGGACCGATCCGGATCTGGCCGAGGCGGTCGATCGACGCGATCGAGCCTCCGCCGGCGCCGATCTCGATCATGTCGATCACCGGGATCGACACGGGCATCCCGCTGCCCTTCTTGAACCGCGCCGTGCGGTCGACCTCGAAGGTGGTGGAGGTCCGCGGCCGGTGGTCCTCGATCAGGCTGATCTTCGCGGTCGTGCCGCCCATGTCGAACGACAGCACCCGGTCGCGCCCGTATCGAGCGGCGAGGTCGGCGGCGAAGATCGCACCCCCCGCCGGACCCGACTCGATCAGGCGCACCGGGAACGCGGCGGCGGTCTCGACGCTCATCAGCCCGCCGCCGGAGTGCACGAGGTGGAGGGGGCAGGTGATGGAGCGCTCGGCGAGCTGGTCGCGCAGGCGGACGAGGTACGAGGCCATCAGCGGCTGCACGTACGCGTTGGCGCACACGGTGTTGAACCGCTCGTACTCACGCATCTGCGGGGAGACCTCGCTGCTGATCGAGACCGCGACGTCGGGGAGCACCTCGTGCAGCAGATCGCGGAAGCGGCGCTCGTTGGTCGGCTCGACGTAGCTGTGGAGGAACCCGACCGCCACCGACTCGTAGCCCTCCTCGGCCAGTCGGTCGACGAGGGCTCGCGCGCCGGCCTCGTCGAACTCGATCAGCTCGGCGCCGCGGGCGTCACGTCGCTCGACCACGGTGTGGCGGTCGCGTCGCTCGATCAGCGGACTCGGCAGGACGATGTCGAGGTCGTACTGCTCGAATCGGCTCTCGGTGCGGGTCTCGATCACGTCGCGGAACCCGTCGGTGGTGACGAGCGCCGTGCGCGCCCCGCGCCGCTCGATCAGCGCGTTCGTGGCCAGCGTGGTGCCGTGGACGAACTGCTCGACGTCGGCGAGCTCGACGCCGTCGTCGGCGGCGAGCGAGCTGACTCCGTCGAGGATCGCCCGCTCGGGGGCGTCGTGGGTCGTCAGGACCTTGGTCGAGGCGTAGGTGCCGTCGGCGCGCTCGAGCACGACGTCGGTGAACGTGCCACCCACGTCGGCGCCGATGCGCACGCTCACAGGTCCTCCACCGAGGGGAACCCCGACGGCGGCACGATGTCGACCGTCGCGGAGCGCTGCTGGGCGAGCATCCCGCCATCCACCTGCAGCACGTGGCCGGTGACGTAGGACGCGTCGTCGGAGGCGAGGAAGAGCGCGGCGCCGGTCATGTCGTCGGGTTCGCCGATCCGCCCGAGCGGCACGTTCTCGCCGCGTCGGCGACGCTCGTCGACGTCGAGGCCGCTGGTGTCGATCGACCCCGGCATCAGGGCGTTGACCCGGATCCCGTAGGGGCCGAGGTCGAGCGCCATCGCCCGGGTGAGCGCCTCGATGCCGCCCTTGGTGGCGTCGTAGGCGGTGAACGCGCGGTGGGCGCGGGTCGCGCCGCCGGAGCTGAGGTTGATGATCGAGCCGCCGCCGGCCCGGGCCATCGATCGAGCCGCGCGCTGCGAGCAGAGGAAGTGACCCGTCAGGTTGACGTCGACGATGCGCCGCCACCACGACTCGTCGGCGTCGAAGAAGTGGAGCATCGGCGACACGATCCCCGCGTTGTTGACGAGCACGTCGACCGCGCCGAGCTCGTCGGCGAACGCGTCGAACATCGCCGCGACCGCGGCGTCGTCGCTGACGTCGGCGACGGCGTGGATCGCCGTCCCGCCGTCGTCGCGGATCGCGCCGGCGACGGCGGAGGCCGCCTCGGCGTCGACGTCGTTGACCATCACGCGCGCCCCCTGGTCGGCGAAGCGGCGGGCGATCGCCGCCCCGATCCCCCGCCCCGCACCGGTGACGAACACGGCCCGGTCGCGCACGGAGGCGTACGTGGTGGAGCCGGTCACACCGCCGTCGTATCCCCTCCGCGACCCGCTGTCAACCCGGCCCGAGCCTCCGTGCGGGATCGGGATCCACCCGATGCGGGACGGGTAGCGTCGGAGGTGACGTGGGAACGATGCGCGACGACTCCGACAGCTCCTTCGAGGGGTGGACGGCGGTGACCGTCCGGTGAGCCGGCGCGGGTGGGATCGAGACGCCCGACGCGGCCCCGCCCCCCGGCGTGACGGAGCCGACACGCTCGTCGACGCGCCGATGGCCCAGCAGCTGCTCGACGCGGTCGACCGCGCCGTGGAGGGCCGCTGGACGGCGGCGCAGGAGCGAGCGCGCTCGATGAGCGGCGACCGCGACGCACGGGTCGCCGAGGTGACCGAGGCGATCCGTCGTGAGCTCGCGGTCGCCGGAGCCGCCTCGGGTGGTGCGGCAGCGGTCCCGGGGATCGGGGTCGGCGCGGCGGCGGCGACGTTCGTCGTCGAGATCGGCTGGTCGACCGTGCGCCTGACCGACCTCATCTTGACGATCGCCGCGATCCACGGCCACGATCGCGCCGGGGTGGAGGAGCGTCGCCTGTGGGTGCTGTCGATCCTGACCTACCGCGACGGCGCCGCGGCGATGGTCACCCAGCTCGCCGAGCAGCTCGCCGCCTCCCGCCGGTCCGAGGGGCGGTCACCGCTGTCGAGCCGGTCGCTGCAGCGGATCAACATGACCATCGGTCGTGCGCTCGCCACGCGCTACGGGGCGCGGCGCGGTGCGGCCGCGATGGCGCGGCTGGTCCCGCTCGGCGTCGGCGCCGCTCTCGGCTACGGCATCAACCGTCGGCTGGTGACGCTCACCGCCGAGCACGCGCACGCGTTCTTCTCCCAGTTCCCGATCGGTCTCGAGGCGATCGACGTCGACGCGACGGTGAACCGCCGCCCGGTCGAGCCGCACGGTTCGCTCGATCGCTGAGGCGCGCCACGTCGGTCTCGTCGCCGACGTGCCCGCCCGAGGGGATCAGATCCCGGGATCGACGCCCGTCATCTCCACCGAGACGTCCCACAGGCGGTGCGCCAGGTCGTGGTCGTGGCTCGCCGACGTCGAGGTCACGTGCTCGGCCGGTCCCGACGTCTCACCGAAGCGCGACGGTCCCAGGTAGTCGCCGCCGTCGATCGACGACGAGGTCGCCGCCATCAGCGTCGGCCACGCGCCCTGCTCGGCGCTGTTGAGGAAGGGTCGGGCGAGGGGCATCGCGAGCTGCACGACCTTCGGCAGGTGGCGGGTCAGCTCGGTCGTGGCGATGCCGGGGTGGCAGGCGACCGCGATGGTGCTCGACCCCGACGTGCGCAGCCGCCGGTCGAGCTCGTAGGTGAACAGCAGGTTGGCGAGCTTGCTCTGGCCGTAGCGGGCCTGGGCGCCGTAGCCCTCCTCGGCTCCGAGGTCGTCGAAGGTGATCCGCGCCCCGCGGTGGGCGATGCTGCTCGTCACGACGACCCGCGAACCGGGCTGCTCGCCGAGCGCGTCGAGGAGGCGGCAGGTCAGCGCGAACGTCCCGAGGTGGTTCACCCCGAACTGCGACTCGAAGCCGTCGGTGGTGAACTGCAGCGGCGGCATCATGACCCCCGCGTTGTTGACCAGCACGTCGAGGCTCTCGGTGCCGGCCACGGTCTCGGCGGCCGCCTCGACGCTCGCCAGGTCGCCGAGGTCGAGCGGGACGGACGCGAGGTCCGCGTCGGGCACGTCGCGGCGGATCGCATCCATCGCGCCGTTCGCCTTCTCGTCGGACCGGCAACCGAGGAGGACGCGTGCGCCCCGCTCGGCGAGGACCCTCGCGGCCGCGAACCCGAGACCGGTGTTCGCGCCGGTCACCATGAGGGTCCGTCCGGTGAGATCGGGGACGTCGTGATCGGTGAATCCGCTGCTCATCGTGTCGGCCTACCACCGATCGCGACCACATGCGACCACGAACCCGCCGGTCCCGTCGCGGCGTGCGGGGGCTCGCCCCGAGCTGCTCTCGACCGCGACGGCGGATCGGCGCGAGGATCGTGCCCGATGTCCTCGAGCGCCGCTCCCCCGCCCTCCTCACCCGACGGCGCCGACCGTCCCTCCGAGCCCGCCGGGGACGAGCGCCGACCGCTGTGGGGCGCCGAGACGTCGAAGGCCGTGGAGAACTTCGCGATCTCCGGGGAGCCGATCCCCCGGCGCGTCGTCCACTGGCTGGGACGGATCAAGGCCGCTGCCGCGCTGGTGAACGCGGATCTCGGCCTGCTCGACGACGACCTGGCGGCGCGGATCGCCGCGGCCGCCGACGACGTCGCAGCCGGTCGCCACGACGGCGAGTTCCCGGTCGACGTCTTCCAGACCGGCTCGGGGACCTCGTCGAACATGAACGCGAACGAGGTGATCAGCGCGCTCACCGACGGCGACGCGCACCCCAACGACCACGTGAACCTCGGCCAGAGCTCGAACGACGTCTTCCCGTCGGCGGTGCACCTCGCCGCCCTCGAGGCCGCGCACGACGACCTCCTCCCGGCGACCGCGACGTTGGCCGCCTCGCTCCGCGGGCGCGCCGACGCGTTCGCGCACGTCGTCAAGGCGGCGCGCACCCACCTGATGGACGCGGTGCCGGTCACCCTCGGCGACGAGTTCGGCGGCTACGCGCAGCAGGTGCGCAGCGCCGGTGAGCAGATCGCGGCCACGCTGCCGATGGTCGGCCAGATCCCCCTCGGCGGCACCGCCACCGGCTCGGGCCTGAACACGCACCCCGACTTCGCCGCCGGGGTGCGTGCGCGCTTGGCCGCCGGGTCGAGCGACGCCGTGGGCGCCGACATCGCCGCGCCGCCGGACCGGTTCGCCGCGCAGGGCGCCCGTGACGGTCTCGTCGCGCTGTCCGGCTCGCTGACGGTGCTCGCGGTGGCGCTGACGAAGATCTGCAACGACCTGCGGTGGATGGCGAGCGGCCCGCGCGCCGGGCTCGGCGAGATCACCCTCCCGGCCCTGCAGAAGGGGTCCTCGATCATGCCGGGGAAGGTCAACCCGGTGATCCCGGAGGCCGTCGTCCAGGTCGCCGCGCAGGTGATCGGCAACCACGGCGCCGTCACCGCCGGGGCGATGCAGGGGAACTTCGAGCTGAACGTCACGATCCCGCTGCTCGCCCGGAACGTGATCTCCTCGATCGAGCTCCTGGCGTCGGCGTCGGAGGTGCTCGCGATCTCCTGCGTCGACGGCATCGAGGCGGACGAGGAGCGCTGCGAGGAGCTCGCCGAGCTGACCCTCGCGACGGCGACGGCGCTCAACCCGGCCATCGGCTACGACGCGGCGACGGAGATCGTCCACGAGGCCCACGCCTCGGGGCGCCCGCTGCGCGACGTCGCCCGCGACCACGGAGTCGATGCCGAGGCGCTCGACGACGCGCTCGACCTGCGCCGCATCGCGGCGGGCAACCGCGACGACGGCTGAGCGGGTTCCTCGAGGACGTGGGCCGGACGAGCTGACGACGGTGGGCCATCGGACTCCGGCGAGCGGCGGGCGAACCTCGCAGCGGGGATCGGATCGGAGGAGGAACCGGATCAGAGCAGGAACCGGATCGCGACGATCACCCCGAACGCGACGACGACCGCGCGCAGGATGCGCGGGTCGAGGCGCCCGGCGACGCGCCCGCCCGCCATCCCCCCGAGGAGGCTCGACACCGCCATCACCGCGGCGAAGTCCCACTCGACCTTCCCGCTGAACACGAAGAAGCAGGCCGCGAGCACGTTGATCAGCAGCGACAGCGTGGTCTTCAACGAGTTGATCCGACCGAGCGGGTCGTCGAGCGCGAGCCCCAGCACGGCGAGCAGCATGATCCCGAGCCCGGCCCCGAAGTAGCCGCCGTACACGGCGCCGGCGAACACCGCCGCGGTCAGGGCGACCGGGTGGCGGGTGGGTTCGGGCCCGCCGTCGGGGGCGGGCCGGTGCCGGACGTACCAGGCCTTGATCCGCTCCTGGAACCCGAGCAGGCCGCACGCCAGCAGGATCAGGAACGGGACCAGGTCGCGGAACACCTCGTCGGAGGTGCTCACCAGCAGGATCGATCCGATGAGCCCGCCCACGCCCGCCGCGACCACCAACCCCCGCAGGCGCCCGGCGTAGGTCAGCAGGTCGCGACGCTGAGCCACCGCCCCGCCCAGGTACCCGGGCACGAGGGCGACGGTGTTGGTCACGTTCGAGGCGACCGCGGGGACCCCGAGCGCGACCAGCGCCGGGAACGACACGAGCGTCCCGCCGCCGGCGATCGCGTTGATCAGCCCGGCCGCCACCCCTGCGAGGGCGGCGAGCGCCGCCTGCGACGCCGTCACCCCGCGAGCCGGCCGCGTCGGACCTTGCCGGTCGTGGTGCGCGGGAGCTCGTCGAGGAAGTGCACGTCGCGGGGGACCTTGTGGCGAGCGAGGTGGCTCCCCACCAGCGACCGGACGTCGCCCGCGGTGAGCGAGGCCCCGTCGCGCACCACCACGTGAGCGGCGAGGCGCTGGCCGAACTCGTCGTCCGCGACGCCGACGACCGCGACGTCGTCGACGGCGTCGTGGCCCAGCAGGAGGTCCTCGATCTCGGCCGGGAACACGTTCTCACCGCCGCTCACGATCATGTCGTCGGCGCGACCCGTGACGAAGAGCAGGCCGTCCGCGAGGTGGCCGACGTCGCCCGACGACATCAGGCCGTCGACGATCTCCTTGCCGCCCCCGCCCGTGTACTCCTCGAACTGCGAGCTGCCGCCGACGAAGATCCGCCCGTCGACGCCGTCGGGGCAGACCCGGCCGTCGGCATCGAGGATCCGCACCACCGATCCGGGCAGCACGTGCCCGGCGGTGTCGGGGTGGCGCGCCAGCTCGGTCGGGTCCGCCATCGTCGCCTGCCCGACCTCCGTCGAGCCGTACAGGTTGTACAGGTGGGGCCCGACGCGGTCGAGCCACCCGGTGACGACCGGGACCGGCAGGGCGGAGCCGCTCGACGCCGTGATCCGCAGCCTCGAGAGGTCCGTGCGCTCGAGCGCCGGGTGCGCGAGGAGGCGCTGCAGGATGACGGGGACGACCGCGAGCACGGTGACGTGCTCGTCCTCGATCCTCCGCAGCGTCTCGGCCGGGTCGAAGGTGTCGCTGACCACGGCGCGGGCGCCGAGGGCGAGGCACAGAGCGAGCTGGGCCAGGCCCCAGGCGTGGAACAGGGGGGAGGTGATCGCGACGACGTCGTCGCAGCGGTAGGGGATCTCCCGGAGCACCCCGGTCGACGCCGACGCATCGGGTCGTCCCGTCCCGCGCCGCGCTCCCTTGGGCGTGCCCGTGGTGCCCGACGTCAGCAGGACCGGGGCGAGGGGCAGCGATGCGAGCAGAGGCCGCCACCCGGCCCTGCCTCGGACCGCCGACAGGTCGAGACCGCCGTCGTGATCACGGCCGCCCGCGACGTCGGCGAGCACGACCGGACCGCCGAAGCGATCGGCGTCGACCAGGTGGGCGAGGCTCCCGTCGACGACCAGCGCGTCGATGCCCTCGCGCTCGACGATCTCGGCGACCTGGGGGCCGGCCGACCCGGTGTTCAGGTACACGACCTCGAGGGAGGCCTTCGCAGCGGCCACCGTGACCTCGACGAAGTCGCGGTGGTTGCGGCACAGCACCCCCAATCGGGCGCCGCGCCCGACGCCGAGCGCGTGGAAGCCCTTCGCGAGCCGCGTCGAACGGCGGTCCAGCTCCGCGTGGGTGAGCCGACCCCGGCGATCCGACACGGCCGTCCCGCGGGGGGAGACCAGCGCCGACGCCGCGACCGGTGCCGCCAGCGTCGGTCCCCACCGCGCGACGGCGCTCGTCAGCGCAGCGGCGCGACGGGGATCGAGCAAGCCGATTCGCGACACCAGGTCCAGCAGAGCGCTCGGTGAGGTGGCCACGTCCTCGATCGTCGCACAGCGGCCGTCGTGCGTCCCGATCCGCCCGTGCGCCCGTCGTCAGCCGATCTGCTGGTCGCGCGGTTCGACCTTCGACACCACGGATCCCCGGTGCATGATCGTGACCGGACCGGCATCGGAGACGACGATCACGACGCACCCGGCATCGTCGTAGGAGTAGCGGATCGCCGAGGTGTGGCGCATCCCGCTCATCGAGGGGACGTTGCTCTCGGCCGCGGACGAGGGCGCCAACCGCAACCCGACCGAGCGCAGCCGCCCCTCGCCGTCGAAGATCGCGGCGCCGTCGGTCTGGGCCAGGGCGTGGGCGATCGCGGCCGCCTCCCCCGGCTGGCCGAGCCGCAGGGTCGGCACGTTGTGCACCAGCGGCTCGACACGGCCGCCGGGCAGGTGCGGATCGATCGGACGCCAGATCAGGGTCGCTCCGATTCGGCGCCCCCCGAGCTCGTGCACGGCGAAGCGCAGCACGGGCCGCATCGTCTCGACCGGGAGGTCGTCGGCGGCGCCGGTCAGGCGCGACAGCCAGGCGTCGAGCGGCGGGTCGTGGTGCCAGCGGATCCCGTCCCAGCGCACGACGCCGGCGGGACCGAACACCCGCACCTGCCCGCTGCCGTGGCGCTGGATGACGAGGCCGCCGACCAGCGCCTGCAGCCCGACCAGCTCGTACTCCGCCGACACGTCGCGCCCGAAGCACGCGATGTGGGTAATCGCGTCCTTCGAACGCAGCGCGAAGGTGGTGCGTCCGTCGGCGAAGCGGCGGGCGAACTTGGCGTCGAGGTTGGCGACGGGGATGAGCGTCGCGCCGGCGTCGGACGTCATCGCCGGGTGGTCCGCGAGGACGGCGGAGGACGCGACGACGGCTCCGTAGGTGGGGACCCGGCCCTCGTGGATGTGCGGGCGCAGCGCGTAGCTCAGCTCGACGAGCGACCCCAACCCGGCCGGGGCGCCCTCGAGCGCCGGGACCCCCTCGTCGCGCAGCTCGCCGAGGAGGCGCTCCAGCCGTCCCGGGAGCACGGCGTCGTCGAGCGACCACATCGCCCGACCCGCCGCGGTCTCGCCCTGGTCGGTTGCCACGACCCGACGTTAGGTGCTCGCCGCGGCCGCCGTGACGCGGACGATCCCGCTCACGTCCATCGGGGTGGTCGTGAGCGGGATCGCCCGGGGGGGGGTTCGTCGAGCGGGAGGCTCAGCTCGTGGAGTCGCGGAGGCGCTTGACCTCGTCGTGCGCCGTCTGGATCGCGCTGTACTGGCGCTGCACGGTGGTCTTCAAGTCGGCGGAGATGTCCTTGTCGAGAGCGTCCTTGTACTCGGAGAGCGCGTGGTCCTCGCCCTGCTCGGCGGCATCGAGCACGCCGTCGGGATCCGATCCGCTGAGCGCGTCCTTGAGCGACATCCACCCGCGGTGGACCGCGGCGCCGACCGAGCCGTCCTCGTCGATGTCGTCGCCGTACGCGGCGGCCATCGTCTCCAGCTCGGCGTGGAAGCCGGCTCGCTGCTCGGAGAGCTCACGGAACTTCGAAGCGAGGTCGGAGCGGTTCGAGTCGGCGAGCTTCTCGGCGGCATCGCTGAAGCCCTTGCGGCCGTCGGCGAGGGTCTCCATCAGGTCCTTGGTGACTCTGGCGTCTTGTGACATCGGGTCCTTCTCTCCTCTGAGTCGTGTTCGCTAGCGCGTGGGTGCGTGGCGGATCGGGTACCCCACCCCCCACGGTTCCGAAACAACCGGCCGGGAGGCACCCGTCACGAGCTTGCGCCGGCGGACGTCCGGGTACGCCCCGTCGCATGGAACCGTCCCAGACACCCACCACGAGCACCCCGGAACCGATCGTGCCGGATCCCGATCCGACGCACACCCCCACGATCCCGGATCCCGACCCCACCCACACGCCGACGATCCCCGACCCCGATCCGACGCAGGACCCGCCGGTCCCCGATCCCGCACCGGATCCCTCTCCCGCCGTCCCGTCCCCGGCTCCGGCCCCCGATCCGTCGTCCCCCGAGCCGGATCCCGCGCCGGGACGGCCCGTGGGCTGACGGGAGCGAGGCTCGACGGGCTGATCCGTCGAGGGGATCGCGCTCGGTTCGTCGCCGACGTGCATGGCCCGGGCCACGGCGGGGTAACGCTCCGGCCATGAGCAACGACAACGCATCCATCTCGAACGACGACATCTCGAGCGGTCCGACCGAGGACGACGAGAACCTCGACGCCCCGGGCGAGCACTCGAAGGACACCGGCGACGAGCCGACCGAGGACGACGAGAACCTCGACTCCCCCGGGGAGCACTCGCAGGACACGGGCGACGAGTCCTGACCCCTCGCCACCCCTCGTCCCCACCCCCCGGCGCGCCATCGGATCCACGATCCGGTGGCGCGCTGGCGCGACTGGTCGGCGACGTCGGCACCTTCGAGCGCCGGCACTGGGGACGTGAGCCGCTGGTGCGCAGCGGCACCGGCGACACGTTCTCCGACGTGTGGAGCGTCGCAGCGCTCGACGACCTGCTGTCGAGCGCCGTGCGCACCCCGGTCGTGCGCCTCGTGGCCGACGGACGACCGATCCCGTCGGCGCGCTACACCCGCCGGGTGCGACTCGGCGGCGCCGACCTGGCCGATGTGATCGACCCCGCGGCGGTCGCGGCGGAGTTCGCGCAGGGCGCGACGGTCGTCGGCCAGTCGCTGCACCGGACGCGCACCGACGTGGGACGCTTCGTGTCCGCGCTGGCGCGCGAGGTGTCGCACCCGATCCAGGCCAACTCGTACCTCACCCCGGCCGGCGCGGTCGGCCTCGCCCCCCACTCCGATGCCCACGACGTCGTCGTCGTCCAGCTCGACGGGTCCAAGCGGTGGGACGTCGACGGTCCCGGCGAGGTCGTGCTCTCCCCCGGCGATGTCGTCTACGTCCCCGCCGGGACCCGCCACCGCGCCGAATCGATGGACCGGCCGTCGCTCCACCTCACGGTCGGGATCCTGACGGTCACCCGGCGTGCCGTCGTCGAGCGAGCGCTGCGCGACCTCGAAGAGCTCGACCGACCGCTCCCGCTGCGCTTCGGCGGCGACGGCGGTTCGGTCACCGACGACGTCTCCGGTGCCATCGAGGCGGTCGTCGACCACCTGCGCTCCCTCGACGTCGACGAGGTCGCGAGCGCCGAGCGTGGGCGACGGCTGGTGCGCCCCCCGGCGCCGGGAGCCCTGCTCGGCGTCCTCGGCGCCGCCGACATCGGCGAGCGCTCGATCGTGACCCGGCACCGGTCGTGGTCGTGGCGGACCGAGCGCGGCCGGATCGTCGTCACCTGCGGCCGTCGCCGCGTCGAGGTCCCGCTCGCCTGCGGCGACGCGATCGACGCGCTCGGCGGTGACCGCGACGTGGCGGTCGGGGACCTGCCCGGTCTCGACGCCGGGAGCCGGGTCGTCCTCGCTCGGCGACTGGTCGTGGAGGGGCTGCTCGTCGTCGTCGACCTCGCTCCCCCCGGCGCGTGCGCCGAGCGCTCGCGGTCGGGCGCGATGTGACCGGCGTCGTCGCATGGCGCCCCGCGCCTCGGGGTATGCGACGCCCATGGTGACGTTCGGACTGAAGTTGATGAGCGAGCTGCGCGCGGGATCGGAACTGGTCCGCCACGCGGTCGTGGCCGAGGAGCGAGGACTCGAGTTCCTGTCGATCTCGGATCACATCCACCCCTGGCTCCCCGAGCACGAGCACTCGTCGTTCGCCTGGAGCGTGATGGGCGCCATCGCGGCGCGCACCGAGCGCATCGAGATCGTCACCGGGGTGACCTGCCCCCTGTTCCGCTACCACCCGGTGATCATCGCTCAGGCGGCGGCGACGGTCGCCGAGCTGTCGGGGGGCCGGTTCACCCTCGGTCTCGGAGCCGGCGAGCGGCTCAACGAGCACGTCACCGGCGCCGAGTTCCCCTCGGCCGACCTGCGCCACGAGCGGTTGCGCGAGGCGGTCGACATCATGAAGCAGCTCTGGAGCGGTGAGTACACCACCGTGCGCGGACGGTTCTACGACGCCGACCACGTGAAGATCTACGAGCACCTCGGCCAGCAGATCCCGATCGTGCTCGCCGTGAGCGGGGAGCAGTCGCTCGACCTCGCAGCCGACACGGGGTGCGACGGGATCATGGCGACCGAGCCCGAGGCGCCGCTCGTCGACGGGTGGACGTCGCGCGGCGGCTCGGCCACGGACACCTGGACCGAGGCACCGCTCGCCTGGGAGCCGACCGCCGAGCGCGGGGTCGAGACGGCGAAGCGGTTCCGGTTCGGCCAGATGGGGTGGGATGTCGCCGCCGAGCTGCCGAACCCCGCGCACTTCGCCGCGGCCACCCAGTTCATGACCGACGACCAGATCGACTCGATGATCCCCAACGGGCCCGACCCCGAGCCCTACGTGACCGCCGTGCAGGAGTTCATCGACGCCGGGTTCTCGCGGATCGCGATCGTCCCGGTCGGCGACGACCTCGAGGGGACCTTGGACTTCTGGGAGGACGAGGTCCGGCCCCAGCTCGCGCTCGGCGACTGATCGACTCGGCGACCCACGACTCCACGAACGGAAGGACACCCGCCATCATGGACCTCGGCATCACCGGGAAGCTCGCCCTGATCACCGGCGCCGCCGGCGAGATCGGAGCAGGATCGGCTCGGGCACTGGCCCGCGACGGCGCACGGCTGCTGCTGAGCGACACCGACGCCGACGGGCTGTCGTCGGCGGCGCGGGACATCGCGTCCTCGACCGGCGCCGAGGTCGAGACCGCGCTCGCCGACCTCACGTCGCAGGAGGGGGCCGACTCGCTCGCCGAGGCGGGGAGCCGCCTCGGCGGGATCGACATCTGCGTCCACGCGGCCGGGATCACCGGGGCGAAGGGTGATCCGCTCGAGCTCGAGGACTCCGACTACTCCGAGGCCTGGTCGATCGACTTCATGTCGGCGGTGCGCATCGCGCGTGCGATCGTCCCGGCGATGGCGGCGCGTGGCTGGGGTCGCGTCGTCTACGTGGCGTCGGAGAACGCCGTCCAGTCCTACTCCGACGAGATGCCCTACAACGTCGCGAAGGCCGCTCTGGTGAACTTCACCCGGGGCACGGCGCAGGTCTACGCGCCGCAGGGCGTGCTGATCAACGTGGTGTCGCCCGCGTTCATCGAGACCGACATGACCGACCAGATGATGGAGAAGCGCGCCCAGGAGATGTCGACGAGCGTCGACGAGGCGATCGAGAGCTTCCTCGACGAGGAGCGCCCCCATCTGGTCCTCGAACGACGGGGTCGACCGACCGAGGTGGCGGCCGTCATCGCCTTCCTGTGCTCCGAGGCGGCGAGCTTCGTCGTCGGGTCGAACTACCGCGTCGACGGCGGTGCCGTGCTCGCGATGAACACCTGATCCGGCGGCGGCACCGACGGCCCGGCCCGTCATCGACGTCGCGATCCGCCCGCACCGTCGGCGGGTCCCGTCAGTCGAGCGCTTCGTCCGGCTCGAGCGGGATCAGCATCGAATCGAAGCTGGCCATCAGGTGGCCGACGATTTTTAGGACCCCGCCCGCCACCGATTCGGGGAACGACCCGGCACGCACGACGTCATCGGACAGCTCACCTGACATGGGTGGTGACTACCCCTCCGGACGTGCGGCGATGCCCGGTCGCGACAGCGCATCCGTCACACCTGGCCGACCGAGCACGACGCGCTCGTCGCCCCTCGATCACTCGACCACCACCATCCCCAGGTGCTCGGCCAGGCCACCCACCTCGAACACGCGGACCTGGAAGGGACGGGTGACCAGGGTGCGCATCGAGCACGACTCCGCCTCGAGCGCACGACGGAGGCGGATCAGCGATCCGAGCGCCGCGGAGTCGATGATCTCGGTCTCGGAGAGATCGACGTCGACCCGATCGTGCCCGACCCCGACGCCGTCGACCGCCTCGTCGAAGCGCTCGACCTGGGATCGGTCGAAGTCGCCCGCCACGGCGACGGCCACCACGCCCCCCTCCTCGCTGCGGTCGGAGCGGATCTCGACCGTGCTCATCGGGACCCGCCCGTCGTCACGGCCGGGATCGCGTGGTGCGTCCGCGCCCGCGCGGGATCGATCCGCACGGTGACGTCTCCACCGTCCGCGCCCCCACCCGTGCACACGTCTGCCCACACCACGTCACCGCAGTATCCCGCCTGCGGCGACGCCGCACCAAGTCCACTCGCCAGGTCCCCCTCGGCACCGGTTCACGGGGCCGGCGGAGACGCCGACGCCTGGCGCCGCATCACCATGACGGCCGTGATGTCGTCACCGACATCCGACGCGCCCACGTGCTCGAGGACGTCCTCCATCACGCGGTTCACGACGTCGAACGGTCGCGGTGACCAGTGCGCGACGAAGCTCGACTCCAGCCGATCGGCGCCGAACTGCGCTCCGTCCGCCGAGCGCGCCCCCACCGCTCCGTCCGACATCATCACCACGGCCTCGCCCGGGCGCAACGGATCGAGCACGTGGACGCGGTAGTCGGACGAACCGGTGACACCCAACGGCATGTCCGAGTCGAGCGCGAGCCGCCCGGAGCGCCCGACGCCGATGGTGCGCAGCGGCTCGTGCCCGGCGTTGACCACCTCCACCGCGTCGGGGCCGAGGCGGCACCCGGCGGCTGTCACGAAGCGGTCGCCGCCGAACTGCTCGTGGACGACCCGGTCGGCGACGCGCATCTGCTCCGCCAGGTCGGCCCCCGATCGCCGAGCGGTCCGGATCGCGCCCATCGTCAGGATGCTGGAGATCGTCGCCTCGGTGCCGTGACCCATGCCGTCGAGCGAGTACGCCCACACCGAGCCGTCGCTGAGCACGTAGTCGAAGACGTCGCCGGCGACGGTGTACGCCGGCTCCAGGATCCCGGCGACGTCGTAGTCGCCGAGGTGGTCCGAGCGCGCCGGCAGGACGTCGCGCTGCACCTCGGCGGCCACCGACATCACGTCGCGCCGACGGGCTCGCTCGAGGTCGTCGAAGCGCCGCAGGTGGGAGGGCAGCAGGGACCCCGCCACGCGTGCCAGCTCCACCGGACCCGGTTCGTCCCCGTCGAGGCGCACCACGAACAGGCTGTGCCCCCGGTCCGGGAGGGGCACCCACCAGGACCCGTCGTGGAGGACGCGCACGGAGGACAGCATCGCCCCGCGCAGCTCGGCCGAGAGCTCGACGACGGTGCCCACGGAGCCGTCCGGCGGGAGCTCGACGAGCTCGCGGTACCCGTTGTCGACCACGTAGAGCCGGGCGTCGCCCGGCAGCATCGCCCGGGCGAGCCCCACCACCTCGTGGGCGTCGCGCGCCTCGACCAGCGCGACGATCGCGTCGAACTCGTGCCGGTCGTCCGAACCGGTCGGATCGGCGGTCACCACGAGCGGTACCCCCCGCACGACGACAGCGTCCGACCTCCGTGGCGCGCGCCGCCCGAGCGGAACCCCGTCGTGAGCGCCGCGATCACGATCACGGTCACGGCGCCGGCGCCGGCGCGACGTAGTGCTCGCGGCTCCACCGGAGCGGTTCGAGGAGACGTTCGGTCAGGATCGGCGCAGCGTACGCGTCCGTCGTCTGGCTGACGTGATCGGCGACGGCGCGCCGCCGTCGCTCGACGACCTCGTCGTCGAGGTGGAGCGCGACCAGTCCTCGTCCGGCGAGGTCCTCCGGACCGCGGTGGTGCCACGTCCAGAACATCGCCCCCCGCAGCTCGCACCCCACCTGATCGGCGGCGCGACGGGCCGCCCGGCCGACCGCCTCGTGATCGGGGTGCCAGTCGCGCTCCCACGGGGAGACCAGCAGGGTGCTCTCGTCGACCAGCTCGACCAGGGACGCGGACAGCGCGCCCTCGTCGAGCGCGACCGAGCCGTCGCTCATCCCCAGGCGGAGGACGGCGACGCGCCGCCCGGCGACGGTCGCGAGAGCACGTGCCTGCTCCGCCCGGCGGACCTCGGCGATCGCGCCCGGGTCGAGCTCCGGGTAGGCGGCCTCCCCGTCCGTGACCGCGACCACCACGAGGTCGACGCCGCGCCCCGCCTGGGTGGCGATCAGCCCGCCCGCCATCAGCACCTCGTCGTCGGGGTGGGGTGCGACGACGACGGTGCGACACCGGGGAGGGTCCCACTCGACGGCCCGGTCGAGGACGTCGGCGAAGCGCCGCTCGACGGTGTCGTCGGCGGCGCGCCCCCGATCGGGCCGCCGGGGCTTGGGCGCGGGCTGCGGCTCGCTCACGTTCGATCACCGTCCAACGATCCCCCCTCCACCCGGAGGCGGTACCCCGGGCACCGTCGGCGCACACCGCAGTGCACCGGCGGCGCCCAGGTGCACGGTTCGCGCTCAGACGGGCCCGGCACCCGACCCCCGCTCGCGCACGGTCAGCGTCCCGGCGGCTCGATCCCAGTCGACCGAGCCATCGGCTGCGAAGCGCGACAGCCACCCGGCCATCGGCCACTCCCCCCACCGGTCGTGGAACCGGGTGGCGTTGGCCACGATGTCGTCGAGGTGCTCGATCGGGGGCGACGACACCGGGTGGTGCTGGTGGAACGCCAGCGCGCTTCCGTCGACGCCCAGCTCGACTCCCGCTCGCCCGGCGCGACGGGCGAAGTCGGTGTCCTCGCCCCCGTAGCCGACGTAGGCCTCGTCGAAGCCGCCGATCCGATCCCACGTCGCACGGTCGAGCGCGAACGAGAGCGACCAGAACATCGACGGATCCGAGCCGCGCGACGCGGGGTCACCGGGTCGCGGCCGCCCGTCGTGGAACCGCGCCACGCCGGCGAGGAGCTCCTCGTCCCAGCCGGGGACCTCGGGGTCGGGAGGGAGGTACCCGACCGGTCCCGACCAGAGGAGCGGCTCGTTCGCCACGAGGTCGCGGTACCGATCGACGAGCCCGGGAGCGGGGACGCAGTCGACGTCGAGGAAGACGAGCACGTCGTGGCGCGCCGATCGTGCGCCCAGGTTGCGCGCCGCGGCCAGCGGGAGCGGCGACCCCGCTGCCACCTCGAGCGAGACGACCCGTGAGGGGCCGTCCTCGATCGGCCGGCCCCCCATGTCGACGACCACGTGATCGACCTCCGGCGCGCACCGCACGAGCGCGTCGCGCTGCCGTCGCAGGTGGGAGCGGCGTCCGGCGGCGCTCGTGATCACCGACACGGGCGGGGGCGGGCCCGGAGCACCCGGCTCCGTGCTCACGCCACGTCCGTCGAGCGGATCGCGGCACGCGGACCACGACCCGCGAACCGGGCGCAGACCTCGAGGTGGCGCGCGCGCACCACGCCGCGCAACGACGCCTCGGGACGGGTCACCCGCGGGCGACGTGCGAGCACCTCGGCGGCCGTCGCGGCCAGCGACGACGGCGGCGCCGTGATCGCCCCCTGGTCGGCGTGGGCCCCGACGTCGGTCGTCACCACCGGCACGCCCAGGTCGGTCGCCAGCTCGACCAGACCCGAGTGCGTCCCCCACGCGTACGGCAGCACGAGCACCCCGGCGGACGCGATCATCGACTCCAGCTGGGCGTCGTCGGGGCGTTCGACGACCGTCAGCTCGAGCCGACCCGAGTCGTGGGCCGCCCCGAGCACGGACCGCAGTCGCGGCCCGCACGCCTCCCACCCCGTGGTCCGCGCGACCACCCGAACCGCCACCTCGGCGTCAAGGACGAAGCCGGTGACGGCGGCGACGTCGAGGTTGGGCCGACAGGTACCGAGCCACACCAGCGCGCCGTCTCCCGGTGCGTGCGCCCTGCCGGGGTCGATCGTCCGCGGGCGGTCGACGATCGGCGGGTGGGGGATGACCACGGGGTGCGTCCCGTACCGCTCGTCGATCGTCTCGGCGGCGATCCCGGTCAGGGTGATCAGCGCATCGGCGTGGCGCACCAGCACCGAGGTGCGGGCGTGGTGGTCGCGCTGGTCGACCAGGTGCGGGTTGTCGACGTCGTGCACCGTGTGGACGAGCGCGATCCCCGCCGAGCGGATCCCCGTGCACCACCGCTCCAGCTCGATCGGGGACAGGTGCTCGAACCCGAAGTGGACGTGGCACACGTGGACGGACGCCTCGATCAGCGCGGCGACCGACCACGGATCGCCCACGACGACGGGGTCGGGGTCGATCGCACGGACGAAGGGGTGGTCGGACGGGATGTGGGCGATCCTCACCCGGCACCGGTACCCCGTCGCGACCGCCGCCACTCCGAGCTCGGCGGAGACGCCGGAATGGACGAGCGAGGACGGGGGTACCCCGGCTCGGTGCCGAGCCCCGTCGTCCTCACCGTGGTCGCCGGGTCGCCCAACGACGGCGTCCGGCGCTTCGGGGCGCTGACCGCGGCTGCGCGCGACGCGACGGGGGCGCCGTCCCCGCTGCTCGTGCTCGACGAGTCGTCACCGGGCGGCCCGGCCGGGCGAGTCGTGGGCTGCGACCTCGTCCACCTGCACCTGAACGACCGCCTCTTCGACGAGGACCCGGTCCGGTGGCTCGAGGTGGTCGAGGCGGCACGGGCGCACGGGCGCCCGGTCGCGATGACCCTGCACGACGTCCCCGGTGACGAGGAGGGGGTGCAGCGCTGCGCACGCCGTCGCGTCGCGCAGCGCCGGCTGGCCGAGCTCGCGGACGTGGTGGTCGTCAGCAGCGAGCACGAGCGGAGCCGGGCGGCGCTCGCCGGCATCGACGCCCACGTCGTGCCCCACCCCGTCTTCGCCGCCGCCTCCGTCGGAGCGCCGAGGCCGGCGCGGACGCCGCGCACGATCGTCGTCGCGGGCTTCGTCCACCCCGGCAAAGGGGTCGCGGAGCTCCTCGACTCGCTCGACGACGTGACGGGATCCGTCCTCGCGGGGTGGTCGTTGCGGCTCGTCGGAGGCGTGACCGACGCCCACCGCGACCACCTCGACGACCTCCGGCAGCGGGCGCTGCGCGCCGGGCTCGGCTTCGAGTTCACCGGAGCGGTCTCGACCCGACGATGGGACGCCGAGCTGCGCCGCGGAGCGATCCCGGTCGCCCCCCACTCTTACTGCTCGGCCTCGGGGTCGATCCTGTCGTGGTGCGGGCTCGGGCGCCGCCCGCTGGTCAGCGACCACGGCTTCGCGCGCGAGATCGCGTCCGAGCGCCCGGGAGCGGTGGAGATCGTCGGCGGCGACGGGTGGCGCCGTGCCCTCGAGCGATGCGTCATCGGGCGCGACCCCCGCAGCTTCGACCCCTCCGGGTGGAGGACGCCGGCGGCCTCGGTGGCCGCTCTCGACCGGATCGTGACCGGCGTCCTCGCCTCCTCGAGCGTGGCGTGATCGACGTCGTCATCCCGTACTTCGACGCCCCCGAGCGCTTGGCGTCGATCCTGCTCGCGCTCGACGCCCAGGTCGACCCCGCCACCGGGCGACGCCCGACGGGGCTCGCGGTGATCGTCGCCGACGACGCCTCGAACGTGCCACCCGACGTGACCGGGAGCGATCTCCCCGTGCGGGTGGTGCGCCACGAGGTCGTGGGCTACCACGCTGCCGCCACCCGCGACCTCGGGGTGTCGGCGAGCACCGCCGAGGTGGTCGTCCTGCTCGACGGCGACACCGTCCCCGCGCCCGAGGCCGTCGCCCGCCTCGTCGCGCCGATCCTGCACGGCGGGATCGACGTCACGACCGGCCGCCGACGCCACGCCGACCTCGGGGGGCTCGCACCCGACGAGGTGGCGCGCTTCGTCGCCGACCCCGCCCCCGAGCGCGTCCTGACCGAGCCCGAGTGGTTGCGCACCGGCCTCGAGCGGACCGACCGGCTGCGATCACCGAGCGCGCAGGTCTACCAGTACGTGATCTCGGCGGTGATGGCGGTGCGGCGGGAGGTGTTCGTCGAGGTCGGGGGGTTCGACCACCGCTTCGACACCTACGGCGGCGAGGACTGGGAGCTCGCCTCGCGGCTGTGGAACGCCGGGGCGGAGTTCGAGCACGTCATCGACGCCGTCGCGTTCCACGACGGTCCCGACATCGAGGGACGCCTCCTCGATCCCACGGCGAAGACGATCGAGTCGCTGCGCATCGCGGACCTCGTGCCCGCATCGGCGACGCGTCGGGCCGGGGTGGTCCACGAGGTCCCGGATCTCGACGTCCGGGTGCACCTGGCCCCCGGTGAGCCCGTCGCGAACGCCGTGTGCGTGATCTCGCTGCTGTCGTCGCGCCCGGGCGACCTGCGCGTCGGCCTCGTCGGTGCCGCGGAGGACCGCTCCCTCCTCCTCGATCACCTCCACGACCCCCGGGTGGTGGACGACCGCAGCGGCGGGGAGTCGATCCGGCGGCTCCCCGCACGCGCCGACGTGACGGTCACGGCCCCGGTGGAGTTCGACGCGCTCGCGCTCCACCGCCTCACCGAGCGGGTGCGCGACGGGCTCGAGGTCGAGGTGCGCGCCTGCGTCGACGACGCCGAGGTCATCGCCCGATCGCGTCGGCTCTCGTCACCTCGGGCGAGGGCACGGCGCGGCGCGGCGCGCGCCGAGGTCGACCACGACCCGCGCGTCGTCGGCGGCGTCGACCACGGCATCCGGGCGATCTCGGCCGAGGGGCTGGCGTCGTGGATGCGCTCGCGCCCGGTCGACGGATCCGAGCCCGCTCAGAACCGGTAGTCGTAGCGGGCGATGTCCTCCGCGTGCAAGCGCGCCACCGCGTCGTGGCCCCACGGCGAGTAGTGCCGCCAGTACGGCCGGTCCCGCTGCGTCCGGTTGACGTGGGGCACCGGACCGATCCGCTGCGAGAGCTCCGGGTGGAGGCGCCGCAGGTCGTCGTCCATCCGCTCCATGCGGACGACGACCGTCGCCTCGGTGACGTGGCCGCGGTTGAGCCGTCGTCGGGCACCGGGGCGCGACAGGTCGTCGGCGAGCTCGTGGCGCAGCCAGGAGTCGAAGTCGAGCTCGACCGCGATCGCGATCCGCTCGCGCATCCCGGCGAGGGTGTTCACCCATGACCCCTCGTCCCCGACCTCGGCGGCCCAGCGGGTCCGCGTCCGGTGCCACTCGGCGACGTAGAAGTCGAACGGGTTGCGCGTGGTGGTGACGACGACGTCGGGGCGTGGCCTCGCCGCGACGGCCGCGACCGCGCTCACCTGGGCCATCGTGGCGTGCTTGCGGTCGATGCCGTCGTCGCCGAGCTCGACGCCGTCGAGGAGGTCGCACGCCCCCGGTGCTCCCGAGCACGCGCTCACCAGCGACGTGCTCCCGGTGCCCGGCGCCGCGGTGACCACGGTCGAGAGGTCGTCGAACCAGACGGGCACCGCTCACCCGCCTCCCCGTGGGGAGCCCCCGCCGACGAGATCGGTCGCGACCCGTGCGTCCCCGTCGACGGTCGCCACGGTGCGGTCGGTCGGTTCGGGTTCCGCTCGCTCGCCGAACGCCCGCTCGACGACCGCCGCGGCCCGTGCGGACCCCTCGCCGTCGGTCACGGCGGCCAGTCGGGGCGCCCGCTCGCGCGCGACGCCGAGGGCTCTCGACCAGGCGCGCACGTCGGCCCCGGCCGCGACGGGCGCCGCGAGGCCCGCCCGGTCCAACGCCTCGGCGTGGCGCCGTTGCTCGTCGAAGGGCCGGTCCTGCGCGATGACCACCAGCGCGCACCCCGCCCGCGCGGCGTCGGCGACGGCGTTGTTCCCCGCGCTGGCCACCACGAGCGGACGGTGCGCGAGCTCGCGGTCGACGTCATCGGCGTACCCGCCGAGCTCCACCCCCGGCGGGGGCTCCGCGACGTGGCCGAAGTCGCCGAGGCAGCGGACGATCCCCGGCCGGGCGGCCTGGGCCAACCGGTGGAGGTCACCCTGCTCCAGGCGACCCCCGCCCGACCCCCACAGCACCACCACGTCGTCGGGTCCGGCGCGCACGTCGCGAGGCTGCGCCGCCGCCGACGTCGACGTGCGAGCCGGGTCCGACGGGACCCCGATGAAGCCGACGTACGCCGTGCGCTCGCGGACCCACGCCGGGGTCGCCTCGCTCTCGAGCACCTCGGGCCACGGAGCGAGGAGGGCGATCGCGCTCCGGTGCGCCATCTCGTGCATCGCGTCGTCGCGATCGCCGTGCTGGCGCACCACCACCGTGGGGCGACCCGCCAGGCGACACAGGAGCGCCATCTCGCACGACACGTCGACGACCACGCCCGAGGGTCGTCGGTCGTCGATCCAGTCGACGACCGCCCGGGCACGGGCGGAGGCGGCGGGGTCGATCGGTGCCCAGTGCACGCCGCCCGACGCCGTCGGGTCGACGACGTCGCCGGCCGGGACGTCGGAGGGCAGCCGGACCGAACCGTGGGGCATCCGCCCGAGGTCGAGCTCGCAGAGCGCGACCACGGGGACCGCCGTCGAGCTCGCGATCGCGGCGAAGCGCACCCGGTGCCCGGAACCGTGGTGGTGGACGTAGTACCCGAACACGAGGTCGTCGCGTACCCACGTCCGGGTCGCCCCATTCAGGTCGCGGTCGTCGAACGCCCCGTGCATCCCCCGGCCCCCCGGTGGGTACGGCTTCGAGGTGATCGAACCCGACACGAACGTCGCCGAGCTCGTCGCACCCGTGAGGCGGCCCCCCATCGAGCACGTCGTGATCGTCGTCCCGGCGTGCGACGAGGCGGAGCGCCTCGGCCCGACGCTGGTCGCGCTCGAGCGCGCCCGCTTCCAGATGCCGTCCCACATCGGATCGACGGTCGTGGTCGTCGCGGACCGGTGCAGCGACGCGACCGCCGAGCTCGCCCGCGCCGCGCTCCCCGACCCCGACGCGGTGCTCGAGGTCTCTGTCGCGAGCGCCGGATCCGCACGGTGCCTGGGCGTCGCCCACGCCCTCGGAGCGGTCGACGTCCCCGACGAGCGGATCTGGGTCGCGAGCACGGACGCCGACACCCTGGTCCCGCCCGACTGGCTGACGCGCCAGCTCGACGCCGCGGCGGCCGGCTTCGTCGCGATCGCCGGGATCGTGACGCTCGACCTCGCACGGGGCGCGACCCCGGCGCTGATCCGCGCCTTCGACCGTGCCTACGTGCTCGCCGACGACGGGACGCACCAGCACGTCCACGCCGCGAACCTCGGCTTCCGGGCCGACGCCTACCTCTCCTCGGGTGGCTGGGCGGCGCTCGCCACCGGCGAGGACCACGACCTGTGGCGGCGGTTGTCGGCGATGGGGCCCGTCGTGTCGGACTCCTCCTTCAGCGTCGTCACCGACGCCCGCCGGGTCGGTCGAGCGCCGGACGGCTTCGCGGCCGACCTGGACGCGCTGTCCCAGGTCGTGGCGTGAGCGCCTCCATGCCCCGGCGCCCGGTGTCGAGCGCACGACCCGATCCCCGCGCGACGTGGGTCGACCCGGGCACGCGGTCGGGATCGATGCCGACGTCGTACTTCGAGTCGGTGTACTGCTCCGATCCCGATCCGTGGGGGTTCGAGACCAGCCGGTACGAGCAGCGCAAGTACGACATCACCGTGGCCGTGCTCCCCCAGGACCGCTACCGGCGGGGGCTCGAGCCGGGGTGCGCGAACGGGGTGCTCACCGAGCGCCTCGCCGAGCGGTGCGACGAGCTGTTCGCGTTCGACCACATGGCCGAGCCGATCTCGCGCGCCCGACGGCGCATGGCCGACCACGACCACGTCCACGTCCTCGAGGCGGTGTTCCCGACCTACCTCCCGGCCGGTCGCGGCGACCTCGTCGTCTGGTCCGAGGTCGCGTACTACCTCGACGAGCGGGACGCCCAGCGAGCGCTGCAGGCGCTCGAGCGCTGGCTCGAGCCCGGCGGCACCCTCGTCGCGGTCCACTACACGGGCGAGACGAACTACCCCCGCACCGCCCGCCAGGTGCACGACTCGCTCGACGATGTGGCCTGGCTGGAGCGGCACTGCACCCACGACGACGCCGGGTTCAGCCTGGGGGTCTGGCGCCGGCGCCCCTGAGCTCCCTCGCCGTCGGTCGGCGTGCGCCCTCGGGCTCGTCGCCCGGGCGCCGTGGCGTGCACGATGGTCCCCGGCACCGACCGGAGGGCGATGGCGATCGATCGAGCAGAGGTGGAGGAGCAGGTGCGGGCGTGGTTCCGCGACGCCTGGGATCCCGACATCGCTCTGCTCGCGTGGCGCGAGCGCCTCGTCGCCTCCGGATGGGCGGTCCCGTCGTGGTCGTCGCGCTGGCACGGCCGGGACCTGCCCGCGTGGAGCGACCGCGTCGCGCACCGTGCGATCGTCGACGCCGGCGGGGTCGCGGTGCCGCCCGGCGGCGGGTTCAGCCTCGCCGCGGCCACGATCCACGACCACGCCGACGACGAGCTGCGGGAGCGGTACCTGGGGCCCACGCTCACCGGGGAGCTGCGGTGGTGCCAGCTGTTCAGCGAGCCCTGTGCGGGATCCGACCTGGCCGGCCTGCGCACGACGGCGGTGCGCGACGGCGACGAGTGGGTCCTCGACGGCCAGAAGGTGTGGACGACGTCGGCCGACCACGCCGACATGGGCATCTGCGTCGCGCGCAGCGACTGGGACGTCCCCAAGCACGCGGGGCTCACCTACTTCCTCCTCGATCTGCGCCAGCCCGGGGTCGAGGTCCGCCCGATCCACCAGATGAACGGCCACGCCTCGTTCAACGCGGTGTTCCTGACCGAGGCCCGCGTGCCGGCCGATCACGTCGTCGGCGGGGTCGGCGAGGGGTGGGCGGTGGCACGGGGCACCCTGTCCCACGAGCGCTCGTTCACCTCGAGCGGCTCCGCGCCCCTCGACGCGCACCTGGGCGGCCGCGTGGTCGACGAGGCGCGCGCGGAGGCCGCCGAGCATCAGCGCACCTACGTCTGGTACCCGCAGCGCCAGGGTCGCATCGACCTCGCGATCGGGCGCGCCGCGCAGCGCGGCGGGGCCCGTCGAGGATCCCCCGTCGGCGAGCCGGTGCCGACGCCTCCGGCGAGAGGCGTGCCCGGGGGTCGCGGATCACGCAGCTGCGAGCCCGGGAGCTGCGAGGCGGTCGCCCGGGATCGCGTGGCGGAGCTCGTCGCCGTGCATCGCGCCGCGGGGTGGACCGCCGACAGGGCGCGCGTGGCGCGCCGCCTCGGTCGCCCCCCGGGAGCGGAGGGCTCCATCGGCAAGCTCGCCCTCTCCGAGGTCGCCCGGCGGTGCAACGCGGTGCACTCGACGCTCGCCGGCGCTCACGGGATGCTGTCGGAGGGTCTCGACCCCGTCGACGCCGTGGTCGCCGAGGTCCTCGTGTCGACCCCGGCCCAGTCGATCGCCGGCGGCACCGACGAGATCCAACGCAACATCCTCGGCGAGACCGTCCTCGGCCTCGCACGCGAGCCCGCCCCCGACCGGGGGCGACCGTTCGGCCGGGTCGACGCATCGGCGGGAGCCGAGCGCGGCCCGTCGCCGGGACGACACCCACCGCCCGACCACGTGGCCGAGGCGGCCGACCCGGGGACGTGCGACCACGACCCCACCCAGGAGAGAGCGACACCATGCAGATCGACGGACTGAGAACGATCCTCGTCGGAGGGGCGTCGGGCTTCGCCCGTGCGACCGCCGAGCGAATCGCCGCAGGTGGCGGGAAGGTCGCGATCCTCGATCGCGAGTCGTCCGACGGCGCGGCCGTCGCCGAGGGACTCGGCGGGACCTGGCACCCCACCGACGTGCTGGACTTCGAGGGCATCGAGGTCGTGATCGGCGAGGCCGTCGAGGCGCTCGGCGGGCTGGACGTCGCCGTCAACACCGCCGGCGGGGGTGCCGCCGGCCGGACGCTGTCGCGATCGGGTCCCTTCGACCTCGACGCCTTCCGGTCCGTGATCGACCTCAACCTCGTCGGGACGTTCAACACCAACCGCCTGTGCGCCGCCCACATGTCCGACAACGAGCCGAACGAGGACGACGAGCGCGGGGTGCTGATCAACACCGCATCGATCGCGGCGTTTGAGGGTCAGATCGGCCAGGTCGCGTACACCGCCGCGAAGGCCGGGATCGCCGGCATGACGCTGACGATGGCGCGCGACCTCGGGTCGCTCGGGATCCGGGTGAACACGATCGCCCCGAGCCTGTTCGCGACCGGGCTCACGGCGGGCGTGTCCGACGAGATGGCCGCCAACCTGGTGAAGGACTCGGCGTTCCCGAAGCGCCTCGGGCGCCCCGACGAGTACGCCCGCCTGGCGATCGCGATGATCGAGAACCCGATGCTGAACGGCGACACGATCCGCCTCGACGCCGGGACGCGCTTCGCGCCCAGGTGACGGTCCCGACGTGAGCGAGCGGGCCACGCTGCACATCCACCAGCGGTGCTCCCGCTGATGGTCGAGCGTGGCTCGGACCGCGTCGTCGACGTGTCGTGCGATGCGGCTCGCGTCGGTTCGACGGGCGGGGCGTCCGCGACCGGTCAGGTGCTCAGCGCGTCGGGTGGGCTGATGATGGCGGGCTGACCGCGGACGGCTCCCGATCGGTGCTCGACGGCACGCGCGACACCGCCGCCGCGGGCTCCGACGACACGTCGACCGGGACGTGCCGCGCCCCCGGGTCGAAGTCCGCGGCCGGCAGGGCCGGGGCGAACGCCCACCCCTGGAAGCTGGCGCACCCCGCCTCGTGGAGCCACGCGAGCTGGGTCCTCGACTCGACCCCCTCGGCGACCGTTCCCAGGCCGAGGACGTCGGCGAGGCGGATGATGGTGCGCAGGATCGGCTCGTCGAGGTCCGACGTCGGTCCCCTCGGATCGGCGCCGGCCACGAACGAGCGGTCGAGCTTGATCGTGTGGAGAGGACGCTGACGCAGGTGCGACAACGTCGACGCACCGGTCCCGAAGTCGTCGAGGGCGATGCGCACCCCGATGTCGCCGAGCCGGGCGATCGCGCCCGACGTCAGCACCCGACCCGCGAAGGCGTGCTCGGTGATCTCCACGCAGACCCGGGAGGGGTCGAGGCCGTGGCGCTCGATGTCGCGGGCGACCACGTCGAGCGCTCCCGAAGCGAGCTCGACCGGGCTCACGTTGACGTTCATCGTGATCGAGTGCCCCGCGTCGCGCCACGCGGCCGCCTGCGCCAGCGCGACACCGATCCCCCACCTCCCGACGGGCCCGATGAAGCCGGTCTCCATCAGGTCGCCCAGGAACCGGGCGGGAGCGAGCGTGCCGAGCGCGGGGTGGTTCCAGCGCAGCAGCGCCTCGGCGCCGAGCACGTCGCCGCGGACGTCGACGATCGGCTGGTAGCGCACCTCGAACTCGCCTCGGTCGAGGGCTCCGAACAGGTCGCGCGAGAGCGAGGGTGCCAGGGGGTCCGGGCTCGCCGGATCGTCCGCGATCGAGAAGCCCGGTCCGATGCGGCGCTGCTTCGCCGCCAGCATCGCCCGGTCGGCGCCGACGACGAGATCGGCCGGAGCGACGGGGCGGTCCGTCCAGGCCACGCCGAGGCTCGCCGACGGCACGATCGTCGACCCGTCGGCCGAGATCTGGATCTCGTCGACGAGGCGCACGAGCCGTCGGGTCAGGCTGAGCGCCGCGTCGCGATCGGGCACCTGCTCGCAGACGATGACGAACTCGTCCCCGCCGACACGGCCGATCGAGTCGTGGGCGCGAAGTCCCTCGGCGAGGACGCCCCCCACCTCGACCAGCACGCGATCCCCGACGGCGTGACCGAACGCGTCGTTGACCGTCTTGAAGTGGTCGAGATCGACGACGACCACCGCGACGCCCGTGCCGTGGCCGGGGCGTTCGAGCGCCCGCAGCGCGTGCGCGAGGCGATCGGTGATGGCGGCGCGGTTGCACAGTCCCGTCAGCGAGTCGACGAGAGCGAGCGCCTCGAGGCGCAGCTCGTCGACGACGTGCGCGGTGACGTCGGTGACCACGACCAGCACCTCCCGTTCTCCCTCCGCGTCGGCGACCACCGGCACCAGGCGCACCCGGTGGTACCTCTCGCCGCTCGCCCGCACGGTGGCGATGCGGTCGATCTCCGACGGCGTCGGGCGCTGCGCGATCGTCGGCCATCGCCGCGAGATCTCGCCGAGCACGTCGTCGCGCTCACCGAGGTCGTGGATCGTGGTGGCGGGGTCCGCGCTCGAACGGGCGAGCGCGACGTCGACGGAGGTGCCGTCGCCGGAGTCGAGTATCCGGAGGAGCGCTCGGTTCACCGCCAGCACGGTCCCGTCGGGGCGGACGCGCAGCACCGGGTCGGGCGAGAGGTCGACGAGCGACCGGAAGCGCCGTCGGCTGGCCTCGAGCTCGCGATCGTGCGAGCGGCGGACGAGTCGGTGGCCGACGGCGACCAGGACGACACCCGCCAGGGCGAGGACCGCGGCGGTCGCCGCGGACGCACGACGTTCGAACCGCGACGCCTCGAGGGCACGCTCGGCGTCGATCGACGCGACGATCCCGAGCCCGAGCTCGGGCGAGACGTCCCACCCGACGATCCTCTCCGTCGCGGGTGCTCGCCGTGCTCCCCCGGGGGTGACGCTCCCGATCACCCCGACGGTGCTCCCGTCGCTCGATCCGCTCCGGAACAGCGACGACGCCGCGACGCCGCCGACCGACACCGAGTCGAGCGGCGCGATCGCGTCGTCGCCGGTCACCGCGGTCCCCGATGCGCTGACGACGAGGTGGGTGACGCCGACGACGCCGACGTCGTCGGAGATGGGGCCGAGCTCCAGCTCCGGGACGATCCGCAGCAGCAGCACGGCCACCGTCTCGCCGCCGACGGTGATCGGGGCGCCGGCGAACATCGTCTCGGCCAGCTCCCTGTCCGCCCCGAGCGGGACGTCGCTCGATTGCGGGCGCGTGATCGCCGAGGAGCCGCCGAGCAGCCGTTCGAAGACCCGGGGCTGCTCGACGGCGACCAGGTTCTCGGTGGCGACGTTGGCATCTCGCGACGAGGCCAGGCTTCGGCCGTCGGGAGCGACGGCGAAGAAGCCGGCCAGGCGGTTGAGCTCGAGGAACGACCGCAACCGGTCCCGCACCCGTCGCTGCGCGGGGTGGTCGACCAGGTCGGCGTCGTCGACGACGGCGAGCTCAAACACCGCTGCCACCACCACGGGATCGGCGGCCCAGTAGCGAGCGTCGTCGAGCGCGTCGCTCGCCCATCGCTCGACGACGTCGAGCCGATCCGACGCGAGCCGCTCGATCGACGCGCCCGCATCGTCGAGCGCGCCGTCGCGCAGTTGCCGGTCGTGGCCGAACCACCCCACCCCGACGACGAGCACGAGGACGATGGCCGCCGCGATGGGCGCCCGTCCCCGGTCCGTCCGCGGGTCGCCCGGTGGCTCGATCGTCGTCGCGTGCACCGAGAGCTCGGTGGCCCTCCCTCTCACCTGCGGGACCATACTCACCCGAACGGGTGATGTCCACCGCTTCGAGACGTCGACCGCCCGCTCTCCGTGGCGAGATCAAGTGGCGAGATCAGACCGGCGTCGGGTCGTCTCGCTCCCGCTCCTCGAACTCGGGAAGCAGATCGAGGGACCCCAGATCCTCGATCGCCGCCGCGCACCGGCGGATCATCGCGGTCATCCAGGCACGTGCCCGGTCGTTGTCGGAATCGAGGGTCCCGGCGATCACCACGACCGGGATCCACATGCAGAGCACCGCTCGCCGGTAGTCCTCCCACGCCCGTTCGGCGGGGTGGCCCTCGACCCCGCCGTCCTCCAGGGCCGAGCGCCACCGCTCGACGAGGTCACGTTCGTGCTCCCGGCGCAGATCCGTCGGGACGCTCTGCGTCAGGAAGTAGGCGATGTCACGGACGCCCTTCGAGCGCAAGCACCCCTGCCAGTCGATCACGACCATCGGCTCCTGGCCCGACTCGTCGCCGAAGAACAGGTTGTCCATCCGGAAGTCGCCGTGGACCACGGTCGACGGGGCGGTGACGAGCCACTCCTGCATCGCCGGGATCGCCGCGAGGAAGCGCTCGCGCACCGCACGCATGTGCTCGGGCACCGCGGCGCCGAAGGTCTCGACCATGGGGTCCCACCCGGCGGCCGCGCCGTCGCGCAGCGCGTCGCCGTGGACCGAGGGGGTCTCGTACGGGATGAACTCGAAGTCGTCACCGTCGACGCGGTCCCAGAACGGGGCGTGCAGGCGGGCGAGGGTGGTGACCGCGGCCTCGGCGTCGGCGAGCTCGCACCCGACCACCTGGTCACCGAGGCGGTAGTCGCGCAGGTCCTCCATCACCAGGGCGAACTCCCCGGGACCCTCGGCGTCCGCGAAGAACATCCGGGGGGTGCTCGCCGAGGTCCGCTCCGCGAGGTCGCGGTAGAAGAGCGCCTCGCGGCGGTACAGGTCGAACGCCAGCGCCACCCCGAGGTTGGCCTCGTTCGTCGCGGGCAGCTTCACGACGACGGTGTCGGGGCCCTCCCCGTCGGAGTAGGTGAGATCGACCATCTCGATGGTCGCCATCATCCCGACGCCCTCCGCGATGGGTCGACGCTCGAACGAGTCGACCGTCGCCATCTCGCCCGCCGAGCGCAGGACGTCGTTCAGCCAGTCGACGGTGATGTCGTCGTGGTGGTCCGGGATGGTCGTCATGGTTCCCCCTGCGTGGTGCGAGTCGCGTGCCGCTGGACGTGCGACGGGCTCCGGCACGCGGCGCTGCACCCCTCGCTCTCCCCCGCCGGCGACCGTACCCCCGACCACCCCCACGCACGGGACCGGACGTGCCGTTGATCCACCGGGGCCCGGCGCGCCCGGTGGGGCGGTCGCCGCGCGCATACTGTGCGACCCACCGGCCTCGTCCACCGGCCCCGGACGAGGCCGGGGAGCTCCGACGTCCCACGAGCCCGGCCGAGCACCTCGCGATGACCGAACGCAAACCCTCGAACGTCAGCTGGGAGTCGTGGATCGAACGCCAGATCCGCGACGGCCAGCGCGACGGCGCCTTCGACGACCTCCCCGGCCGCGGTCGGCCGATGCCCGGCCTCGACGAACCCCACGACGAGATGTGGTGGGTGAAGCGCAAGATGCGGAGCGAGGACGTCCGCTACGTCCCCCCGTCGATCGCGGTGCGCGCCGAGCGCGACGAGGCGATCCGCGCCGCGATGGCATCCACCCGCGAAGCCGACGTCGTCGAGCGGATCGAGCGGCTGAACGTCCGGATCCGCTACGTGAACAGCCACGCGACGGCCGGTCCGCCGACGACGGTCGCACCGGTGGACGTCGCCGCGATCCTCGAGCGCTGGCGCGCCGAGCGCCCCCTCGGCACGGGCCCCGACGCCCACGCCGACAGCGGCAGCGCACCCGATCCCCGGCCCGACGGCGACCCCGACCGACGGTCCGAGACCCCGGCCCCCGTCCCCCGACGCCCGCTCGGCCGTGGCTGGTGGCGACGGGCCCGCCGAGGCCCGCGGCGCGTCACCTGATCGTTCGCCGCAGCCCGCTGCTCACGACGTCGACCATCAGCGTCACCACGAGCAGGGCGCCGATGCTGGCCAGGATCCCGTCGTAGTCGAAGCGCGCCGACTGCTCCTCGATGGTCCGCCCGAGCCCGGCCGCCCCGACGACGCCGACGATCACCGTCTCGCGGATCGCGACCTCCCAGCGGTAGAGGCCGAGCGCCGTGAACCGGCCCGACACGGCGGGCACGGTCGCGACCGCGGCGACCCCGAACGGTGTCGCGCCGGCCGATCGCAGCACCTCGCCCGGCCGGTCGTCGAGGTTCTCGACGACCTCGCCCTGCAACCTCCCGAGGACGCCCAGGTTGTAGACGGCGAGGGCGGCCACCCCCGGCCACAGCCCGGGACGGAGCACGAACACGGTGAGGAACGCCCACACCGGCGGCGGGACCGACCGTGCCACGAGCAGCACGGCGCGCACCACCACGCCGACGACCGTCCGCGGCGTCACCCACGGACGCGAGGCGCCGCGGGGTCGAGCCGCGACGAACGCGAGCACCGACGCGAGGGTCCACGCCAGCACGAGCGCGAGCACCGCGAGGGCGACGGTGTCGACGCTGTCGGACACCAGTCCTCCCAGGCCGTCGGACCCGAGGCTGGGGGGCCACGCCTCGTCGAACAGCTCGGCGCCGAGCGTGCGGGCGCGCTGCGACCACAGCGACGACAGGTGCAGGTCGAGGAGCCACCACGCGACCGGCACCGCCGCCACGAACGCCACGGCGCTCGCGACCAGCACGCGGTCGCGGCGCGGCGGCACCGTCGAGAGCTGCGCGTGCATCTCGACCCCCGTCGCCGCACGCCGCGACCGAACCAGCGACGACCACGCGTCCGCGAGCCCCGACAGCGCGATCAACGCCCACAGCAGGGTCCACATCTCGTCGTAGCGCAGCGTCTGGAACGACAGCGCGATCTGGAAGCCGAGACCGCCGGCTCCGACGATGCCGAGCACCGCGGCGCTGCGGATCGCGCACTCGAATCGGTAGAAGCCGTAGCTGACGACGTCTCCGAGGGCGTAGGGCACCGTCGCCACGACCAGCGCCGCCATCCGACTCGCCCCCATCGAGCGCAGCGTCGACTCGGCGCCGCGAGGAGCCTCGTCGAGCAGCTCCGCGAACACCTTCGCGGTGACCGATCCGAACGGGATGCCGATGGCGAGCACGGCGACGAGCGGGTCGAGGCCGAGGATGCTGACGAGGATCAGCCCGAAGATGACCTCGTGCATCGAACGTGGGACGGCGAAGGCGGCGCGCAGCCCCCACCAGATCCACCGTCGGCGCCCGTGCTCCCCCGACGCCGACAGCCACACCCGCTCGGTGAGCAGCGGGCCGCCGATCACGCCGATCACGATCGCGAGGGCCGTGCCGAGGAGGGCGTAGCCGAGGGTCACCCCCGCCTCGCGCACCGCCAGCCACACGAAGTCGGCACCGAGCTCCGGTCGCACCATCGCGGTGAAGAAGTCGCCGAACTGGTTGAACCCACGCGGGTTGAGCAGGTCGCGCACGTCGACCCCGGCACGGGCCACCGAAGCGACGACGAGGACCGCCGCCCCGATCCACCACCCCCGGCGATCCCACCGCGCCGGAGGGCGCGACGGGATCCGCACCTCGTCGTCGGTCGGCTCGGCCGGGCGCCCGCCGACCGGCGCGCCCGCCACGCGGGCGCCCGCGCTCATCGGCCCTCGATCGCGTACAGCCGGTCGAGCTCGGCGGGTTCGACGCGGTCGGCGGGGAGATCGAACACCACGGCGCCGTCGCGCAGCGCGATCACCCTCGTCGCCGCGCGGAGCGCGAGCGGGGCGTCGTGGAGGCTCATCACCAGCGCCCGGCGCGGATCGGTCTCGACGGCGCGGGTGAGGACGTCGAGCACGGCGGCGGACCGACCCGGGTCGAGCGAGCTCACCGGTTCGTCCGCGAGCAGCAGCCGAGCCCCCTGGAACAGCGCGCGGGCGATCGCCACCCGCTGCTGCTGGCCTCCCGAGAGCTGGTCGGCGCGCGCCCACAGCTTGTCCGCGATCCCCACGTCCGCCAGCACCTCGACGATCTCGTCGACGTCGCGGGGGCGAGCCAGGTTGCGCAGCGTCTGCAGCGCGCCCCACCGGCCCAGGCGACCGGAGGCCACGTTCTGCGCCACCCGCAGCGGCCCGACGAGGGCGTCGTCCTGGGGGATGGTCCCGACGAGGCGCCGGGTCCCGCGGTGGGCGCGCTCGCCGAGGCGCGCTGCGTCGACCCCCATCACCCGCACCCGCCCCCCGGTGGGCAGCACGAGGGCGTTGGCCAGCGACAGGATCGACGTCTTGCCGGCCCCCGACGGGCCGATGAGGGCGACGCGCTCGGACGCCGAGACCTCGAAGCTGACCCCGTCGAGCGCGAGCGGGCCGCGGCGGCCGTACCGGACGGTGACGTCCGACAGCTCCAGGAGCGGAGCCTCCGCCGCGTCGGGCACCTCTACTCGATCAGCCCGCTGGCGCGACCGACCGCCTCGATGTCGTCGTAGTTGGAGCTCTCCGTCCCGATGAACGACGTCGCTCCGAAGAAGTCGAGGATCTCGGCCTCCTCGGGATCGGCCGGGTCGAGCGCCCCGAGCGCCTCGACGATCGCGGGGGTGAGCTCCGACCCGAGCTCGGGGCGGGCGACCCAGTGGTAGTCGTAGTACGTCGGCGACTCGAAGATCAGCTGGACGGCGTCGAGGTCGACGGAGCCGTCCTCCACCGCCGAGGCCCACACCTGGGAGTTCAACGCGCCGGCGTCGTAGGTCCCCGACTCGACGAGGGCGATGGTCTTGTCGTGGGCGCCGCTGAACCCGGGCTCGCCGTCGAAGTCGTCGATCGACACCCCGGCCTGGTCCAGGAACGACTGGGGCATCAGGCGACCGGAGGTGGACGACTCCGACCCGAAGGTGAACGAGTGATCGGCGAGCTGGGCGAGCCCGGCGACGTCCTCGACCGGCTCGAGGTCGGTGTCCGTGCCGGCGATGAACACCGAGGTGAACTCGGCGTCGATGTCGCGTTGGGCGATGGCCTCGGCACCGTCGACCTGCAGACGTGCCTGGACGCCCGTCAGCCCTCCGAACCACACCAGGTCGAGGTCACCCACCCGGAACCCCGACACCGCCGCCTCGTACTCGGTGACCGGCTGGAAGTCGACCTCGACCCCGGTCTCCGCGGCGAGGTAGTCGGCCAGCAGGCCGTAGTTGCGAGCGATCTTCTCGGGATCCTGGTCGGGGATCGCGCCGATGGTGATCGACTCGGGCGTCGAGGACGCATCCTCCGAGGCGGCGCCGTCCGAGGGCTCGGTGCCGGTCGACCCGGGCGCGTCCGTGGCCGGGGCGGCCGCCGTCGCGGCGGGCTGGTCCGGATCCGGCTCGGTCGTGGCGGCGTCGCCGCCGTCGGATCCGCACGATGCGGCGATCGTCGCGACGAGCGCGAGCGACACGAGGTGGCAGCGGCGGGAGGGCATCTTCACGGTTGGCTCCTGAGGGGGGTGTGGGACGCCGACCCCGGGCCGGGCACCGCCCGGCCGCTCGGATCGTCGACGTGGCGACGCAGGAAAGCTACCGGCGAGGTCCGGACGGGTCGCCGCCCGCATCGAGAATGGTCACGTGTGACCGTGCGGAGTGACCGCTCGAACGCTCAAGCGAGCGAGATCATCCCGTTGCCGGCGGTGGTGCGTCCGATGACCGCCGCCACGTGGCCCGATCCCCCGAGGTCGGCCACGACCCCCTCCCCACGACCCCGCTCGACCCCGAAGACCAGACCACCCGAGGTCTGGGCGTCGGCCAGCAGCAGCGAGGTCGTCTCGTCGCGCCCGCCGGCGTCGAGCCGCTCGCGGATCCAGTCCAGGTTGCGGCGCGACCCGCCCGGGAAGCGATCGGCATCGGCGAGCTCGCGCGCTCCGGGCATGAGCGGGACCGAGTCCACCTCGACGACGGCGTCGACACCCGACTCGCTCGCCATCCGGCCGAGGTGCCCCAGCAAGCCGAACCCGGTCACGTCGGTGCACCCCGTCGCCCCGGCGTCGAGGGCCGCGACGGAGGCGACGTCGTTGAGCCGCGCCATCGACTCGACGGCCGCCGCGGCGACGTCCGGCGTCGCCTCGCCGTTCTTGATCGCGGTCGTCACCAGCCCGACCCCGAGCGGCTTGGTCAGCACCAGGTCCTGATCGGGGCGCAGGCCGGCGTTCGTCAGGATCCGGTCGGGGTGCACCTCGCCGACCACGCACATCCCGTACTTCGGCTCGGGGTCGTCGATCGTGTGGCCGCCGACGACGAGGAACCCCCCGGCCGCCGCGACGTCTCCCCCACCCAGCATGACCTCGCCGAGCATCTCGGTCGTCAGCTCGTCGACGTTCCACCCGACGAGGTTGAGCGCGACCAGCGGCGTCGCGCCCATGGCGTAGATGTCGCTCACGCTGTTCGCGGCCGCCACACGACCCCAGGCGCGGGCGTCGTCGACGACCGGGGTGATGAAGTCGGCGGTGAGCACGATCGCCCGATCGGGCGCGATGCGGTAGACGGCGGCGTCGTCACCGGTCTCCGCGCCGACCAGAAGGTCGGCGTCGGGAGCGGGGGTCAGTCGGCGCACCACGTGCGCCAGCTCGCCGGGAGCGAGCTTGCAGCCTCAACCGGCCCCGTGGCTGAACTGGGTGAGACGGGTCGGGGTCGCGTCCTCGGGCATGATCGCGACGCTACCCACGGGGAAGGGTGCGCGACGGCCGTGGGTATCGTCGCGGCATGGATCTGCTGGAGTGGGCACCGCCCGAGGAGCTCGCCCACTGGGTGCGCGACGCCACCGACCGGCTCCTCGCCGCGGTCGGCGACCTCGGCGAGTCCGTCGAGGAGGATCCCCGCTGGGTCGGCCCGTACCTCGAGATCCTCAACCCGCCCCTCTGGGAGCTCGGCCACGTCGGCTGGTTCGCCGAGGAGCTCGTCCACCGCCGCCTCCACGGCCGCGCCGGGCTCAGCGAGGACATCGACCGCTTCTACGACTCGGCCGAGGTGTCGCACCGGTCCCGCTGGGAGATGACCCTGCCCACCCCGCGCCGCACCCGCGACTACGTCCGACGGGTCGGCGACTCGCTCGCCGAGCTCGTCCTCGACGACGGCGGCCTGGACATGACCGCCCACTTCGCCACCTACGCGGTCGCCCACCACGACGCCCACGTCGAAGCGCTCACCTACACCCGCCAGACGCTCGGGCTCCCGGCGCCCTTCGTGTCCCCACGGCGCTCGTTCGACCACGACCCGTCGGCGTCCGGCGACGTCGAGGTCGCCGGCGGGCCGGCTCTGCTCGGGGGGTCGCGCCACCAGCCCTTCGTGATGGACAACGAGAAGTGGGCGCACCGGGTCCGAGTCGAGCCGTTCTCGATGGCGCGCACGGCGGTCACGATGGCCGACTTCGCCGAGTTCGTCGACGACGGCGGCTACGGCGCCGATCGGCTGTGGTCGACCGAGGGGCGGACGTGGCGCGACGAGGTCGGCGCGACGCACCCCGTCTACTGGCGGGGCTCGCCGTCGAGCGGATGGGAGCACCGCAGCGGAGAAGTCTGGCGCCCCCTCGACGGTGACGCGCACCACCCGGTGCACCACGTCAACTGGCACGAGGCGCAGGCGTGGTGCGCGTGGGCGGATCGTCGACTGCCGACCGAGGCCGAGTGGGAGTTCGCCGCCTCGACCGGTCCCGACGGCACGAAGCGCTGGCAGTTCCCGTGGGAAGCCGAGTTCGGCGACCCCGTGCGAGCGGGGTCCACCGAGCACGACGCCCGGGCGGCGCTCGACGGGCGCACCGGCGGCGTCGTCGACGTCACGGCGTTCGCCGACGGTGACGGCCCCTGGGGCCACCGCCAGCTGTTCGGCAACGTGTGGGAGTGGACCGACGACGCGTTCGAGCCGTACCCGAACTTCGAACCCGACGCGTACCGCGAGAACTCCGAGCCGTGGTTCGGGACGCGACGTGTGCTGCGCGGCGGGTCGTGGGCCTCGCGCTCGCGCTCGGTGCGCGCCACCGCGCGCAACTTCTTCACCCCGGACCGGCGCGACGTCTTCGCCGGGTTCCGCACCTGCGCCACCGAGCGGTGAGGATCGCCCTCGCCGTCCCGGCCCGGCCGGGGGCGCACTCGGGGAACTCGATCACCGGGGAGCGGTGGGCCCGTCGACTGACGCAGCTCGGCCACGATGCCGAGGTCGTCGGTGTGGTCGAGGGCGATGCCGACTCGTGGCTCGGCGCCGTCGACGACGACGGGATCGACGTGCTCGTGGCGCTCCACGCACGGCGCTGCGCGGAGGTGGTGGCGTGGAGCGCATCCCATCGGTCCGACCGCGCCATCGTGGTCGGCCTGGCCGGGACCGACCTGTACCGCGACCTGCCCGACAGCGCCGAGGCGCTCGCGTCGCTGCGCTGCGCCGACCACCTCGTCGTGCTCCAGGCGGAGGCCATCGACCACCTCGCCGGGATCGAGCCGGCCTTCGCCGACAAGGCGTCGGTCGTGCACCAGTCGGTCGAGGTCGACGTCGGACCCGTCCGGCGCGCCGGACGCGGCGAGCCCGACGACGAGATCGACGGGATCGACGGTGACGAGGCGGTGGTCGTCGCGGTGCTCGCTCACCTGCGCGACGTCAAGGCACCGCTCCTCGCCGCCCGTGCCGCCCGGGAGCTGACGGAGTCGTCGCACGTGCGCGTCGAGCACGCGGGGTCGACCCACGACGCCCGCTGGAGGGACGCCGCCGAGCGGGAGATGGCCGAGAACCCGCGCTACGTGTGGCACGGCCCCCTCGAGCCGCCGGCCGCACGGCTCCTCCTCACTCGGGCGAGCGCGCTCGCGTGCACCTCGCGGCTCGAAGGCGGAGCGAACGTCGTGTCCGAGGCGATCGCGCACGGCGTCGCGGTCGTCGGGACCGACATCGCCGGCAACCGCGGCCTGCTCGGAGCCGACCACCCCGGTCTCGTGCCGGTCGACGACCACGGCGCGCTGGCGCGGGTCCTTCACCGCCTCGAGACCCGTCCCGACTTCGCCGCCGAGCTGCGCGGGCGCTCCGTCGAGCGGAGGTGGATGACCGACCCCGCCCACGAGCGCCGCCAGTGGGCCGACGTGATCGCAGCGCTCCCCGACCGCACGGCGCGGCCCTGACCGCACCGGCCGCACGAGACGCGCCTCACGCTCGACGAGGCGTTCGCGGCCGCCGTGCGACCTCGGATTAGCCTCGGCGTCTCACCCGACACCGAGGAGAGACGATGGCCGGTGGGCTCGCAGGATTGCTGGACGACATCGCCGCGCTGGCGAAGCTGGCGGCGGCGTCGGTCGACGACGTCGGCACGGCCGCGGCGCGCGCGAGCGCGAAGGCGGCCGGGGTCGTCGTCGACGACACCGCCGTGACCCCCGCCTACGTGCGCGGGCTCGCCGCCGACCGCGAGCTGCCGATCATCAAGCGGATCGCCGTCGGGTCGCTGAAGAACAAGCTGATCTTCATCATCCCCGTCGCCCTGCTGCTCAGCGCGATCGCCCCGACGCTGGTCGAGATCATCCTGATGGCGGGCGGCACCTTCCTCTGCTTCGAGGGAGCGGAGAAGATCTACCACAAGCTGCGGCCCGGCGAGCACGCCCCCGACGTCCCGGCCGTGGTGCGCGGACCCGAGGCCGAGGAGAAGACGGTCAAGGGGGCGATCCGCACCGACCTCATCCTGTCCGCGGAGATCATGGTGATCTCGCTCAAGGAGGTCCTCGACGAGGGGTTCGTCGCACGGGCGCTGATCCTCGTGGTGGTCGCGCTGCTGATCACCGCGATCGTCTACGGGATCGTGGCGCTGATCGTCAAGATGGACGACATCGGGCTGATGCTCGCCGAGCGCGACTCGCAGCGGTCGCGCCGGTTCGGTCTGGCGCTGGTGAACGCGATGCCGAAGCTGCTGACGGGGCTGACCGTCGTCGGCACCGCGGCGATGCTGTGGGTGGGCGGGCACATCCTGCTCGTCGGCACCCACGAGCTCGGTTGGGACGGCATCTACGACCCGGTGCACGACCTCGAGGAGAGCGTCGGAGACGTCGGGGGGATCGGCGGTGTCCTCGGGTGGCTGGTCAACACCGCGATCTCCGCGCTCATCGGCCTGGTCGTCGGCGCCGTCGTCGTCGCGATCGTCTCGCGCTTCCACGGCGACGACCACGGCGACGACCACGGCGACGAGCACGGGTCGACGGAGCTCGGCGGCGTCCACTGACCCGGATCCCTCCGCTCGGTGAGCCACGACGGTCGGGGCCGACGCGTGGTGGTCCGTCGGATCAGGCGTCGACGAGCTGGAAGCGGTCGACCAGCCCCTGGAGCTCGTTCGACAGCTGCGACAGCTCGGTCGCCGCATCCTGGGTGGAACCGGCTGCCGTCGTCGTCTCGGCGGCCGAGCGCGCCACCTGGTCGACGCTGCCCGAGATGCCGTCGGTGTCCTCGGCGGCCTCGCCCACGGTGCGGCTCATCTCCTGGGTCGTCGCCGCCTGCTGCTCGACGGCCGCGGCGATCGCCGTCTGCAGCTCGTTGATCGTGGCGATGATCTCGGTCATGCGGCCGATCGAGGTGCCGGCGTCGTCGGTGCGCTGCTGGATGGCGTCGACGCTCTGGCGGATCTCCTCGGTGGCCTGAGCCGTCTGCTGGGCGAGGGCCTTGACCTCGCCGGCGACGACCGCGAAGCCCTTGCCGGCCTCACCGGCACGAGCCGCCTCGATGGTGGCGTTCAGCGCCAGCAGGTTGGTCTGCTCGGCGATCGAGGCGATCAGGTCGACGACCTTGCCGATGTCGGCGCTCGCAGAGGCCAGCTCGCCCACCGAGTCGGTGGTCATCACGGCGATCGAGGCCGCCTCGTCGGAGACCTGCGCGGCGTCGTTGGCGTTGCGGGCGATCTCGTTGACGGTCGCCGACATCTCCTCGGCGGCGGCCGCCACGGTGCTCATGCCGGCGTTGATCCGACTGGTGCCCTCGGAGACGAGGACCACCTGGGTGGAGGCGTCCTCGGCGCCGGCGGTCATCTGCTGGGCGACGGCCGACAGCTCGGTCGAGGCCGACGCCACCTGGCTGGCGCCGGAGGTGATCGAGTGCATCGTCTCCGACAGGCTGTCCATCGCCGCGTTCAGCGCCTCGGCCATCTCCTCGAGCTCGTCGTTCGTGTCGACGCTGGCCCGGGCGGTCAGATCCCCGTCCGCCAGGGCCGTCGCCGAGTCGCTCACGGCGGCCAGGGCGGTGACGATGCGTCGTGACAGGCGCACGACGATGACGACGGCGGCGGCGACCGCGAGCAGGGTCCCGATGATCAGCACGTCGCGAGCGCGTGCGATCGCATCGGCGGTGTCCGCCTGGATCCGGTCGACGCGGTCGAGGTTGCTGTCCGACAGGGCGTCGGCCGCCGCGGCCGACTCCAGCGCGTGCTCGGCGCCGAAACCGTCGAGCAGGAGCGCCCGCCCTGCCTCGAACCCGTCCTCCTCGAAGACCCGGTCGACCTGCTCGAGGTCGTCGAAGCGCGCCTCGGCTGCTTCGACGTACGTGTCGATGAGCGCGGTGCGCGCCGGGTCCAGCACCAGCGATCGACCTCGTTCGGCGAGCTCACCGAACCGCGCTCGGTTCGCGAGGGCGGCGTCGAGGTGCGAGCTCTCGCCCGTGATCAGGTAGGACCGCTGCTCGGACACGGTGTCGAGCCGCGCCATCTCGGCCTGGCGGAACAGATCGTTCGCCGTGCTGATCCGCACGATGTCGTCCTTCGACGCCTTGACCGACGAGAGCGAGCCGTAGGTGACGATCGAGAGCACGGCCGTGAACGCCACGACGACGGCGAAGCCGCCGAGCAGCTTCCGGCTGACCGAGCTCCGCTTGCCGCTGCGCTCCTCACGCGATGAAGTGAACATGGATGACTGACTCCTTGGCTGGACCGCCCCCAGGGGGTCCGTCGACGGGTGGTGTCGAACGAGATCGTCCCCACCTCGTCAAGCCGCGCCCGCAACTCGAGGGCGAAAGATCCCCCGATCAGGTGATCGTACGTGAGCCGGCGGACACCGATGCACGTCGAACCCTGCTCAGGCTCGTGGGTCGGGTGGACGACCGGTCGGCGCCGCGTCGGCGCGGGACGTCGGTCAGGATCGTCCGGGGCGCTCGGCGAGGACCTCCGACAGCGTGTCGAGGATCCGGTCGAGCTCGTCGTCCGTCATCACCAGCGGCGGGCAGAACGCGAGCGCGGTCCCGACCGGACGGGTCACGACGCCGCGATCCAGCAGCGCGGCACGCGCGGGTGCGCTGTCCTCGAAGAGCTCGACCGCCCGGATCGCACCCACGCCACGCGACCCCCGGATCGCACCGTCGCGGCGAAGCGCCTCGAACCCGGATTCGAGCCGCTCGCCGATGGCCACCGCCCGCTCGCGCAACCCCTCGGCCTCGATGATCCCGATGTTCGCGATCGCCGCGGCGCACGCCGCGGGGTGACCGGAGTAGGTGTACCCGGTCCTGAGCACCTCGCCGGCGGGGTCCGCGAGCTCGGCGCCGACGTCGGACGAGACGATGACGCCGCTCAGCGGCTGGTACCCCGAGGTGACCCCCTTCGCGAAGCACATTAGATCGGGCCGCACCCCGAACGTCTGCGCCCCGAACCACTCACCGGTGCGCCCGAAGCCGCAGATCACCTCGTCGAACACGAGGAGGCTGCCATGTCGGTCGCACGACCGGCGCAGCGCCTCGAGGTACCCCTCCGTCGGCGGGTGCACCCCGCCGGCGCCCTGGACCGGCTCGGTGATGACCGCCGCGATCCGGTCCCCGTGCTCGGCGAACACGGCGGCGAGCGCCTCGAGGTCGTCGTGGGGCACCTCGACGAAGTGGTCGAGAAGGTCACCCCACCCCTCCCGGTTGGCGGCGATCCCCTGGGCCGACGTCCCTCCGAAGTTCGTGCCGTGGTACCCGTGGCTGCGCCTCACCACGATCTGCTTGTCGGGCCGCCCCCTCCGTCGCTGGACGAGGCGGGACAGCTTGAGCGCGGTGTCGACCGCTTCGGACCCCGAGCACGCCAGGAAGACCCGGCCGTCGGGGTGCGGCGACCGCGACGCGATCAGCTCGGCCGCCTCGGCGGCGACGGCGTTCGTGAACGGATCGAAGGTGTGGTACACCGCCAGATCGCGCAGCTGCGCGGTGATCGCGTCGACCAGGTCGGCGCGCCCGAAGCCGACCTGGCAGTACCACAGCCCCGCCATCGCATCGAGGTAGGTCGACCCGTCGCGCACCGTCAGCGTGCTGCCGCTGGCCGAGACGATCTCGATGAAGTCGGACTCGCCCTTCGACGGCGGTGCGAAGGAGTGCAAGAAGGCGCCCATGCGTCGCGATCCTCCCATCGGCGGGGGCGGCGCGCCAGCCCCCACACCGACATCGGCGCCTCGATCCACGCCCGGCCGGTCACCCCTCCCCGATCCGGTAGACGGCCAGCACCCCCGGTGGCGCCCCGGTCGCCCGACGAGCGGGCGGCGGAAGCTCGATCGGGTCCTCGAGGACGAACACCACGTCGATCCCGGCCTCCTCGAGCTCCGCGAGCACGGCCGCCGGGTCGTCCGATGCGAGCGGCGCGCCGAGGTACGCGCACCCGACCCGCGAGCACGTCCCCGCGAACCGCTCGAGTCGAACGCCGGTCGACGCCACCCGGTCGCCCGGCGTCACGTAGCGGGCGTCCTCGACCCCGATCGACGACGCGTGCTCCGCGCGCTCGGCCACCCTGGTCAGCGCGAGGACCGAACCGGGCACCGTGGTGATCGCGACGATCGCCGTGGACCACGCGACGAGCCGGCGCCGGCCACCCCGGGCGCGGGCACGCTCCAGGGCCCACCCCGCCAGGACCACCGCGAGCAGCAGGACGAAGAACAGGTACCTCCGCTCGACGAACGAGACGATGACGCCACCGGTGTACACCATCGCTGCCGTGACCACGTGCTCGATCGGCCGGCTCGCCCGACGGCGGGCGGTCACGATCACGGCCAGCGCCGCGACCGATCCGACGATCGCGGCCCCGACGATCGAGGTCACGCTCCCGGCGGCCCGCCGTGCGTTCCGAACCAGGCGGTCCGCACGCGTGTCCGGTGACATCACGCGATCGACGCTCGAGCCCGAAGGCGTCACCTCGCCCGCCGGGGCGGGCAGCTCCCCGTCGAACGGGACCCCGTCGCCCGCCCCGACCTCCACCGACGAGTACCGGTACGGGAAGCGCGACGGCTCCTCCCACGCCGACACCGCCGACGGGTTCGGGGGCTCCAGCAGGCCCGCCCACCAGAAGGCGTTGCCGGGCGACGCCGGATCCGCGACCGCCAGGTGGTACGTCACGGTCGTCGACACGGTCGGGGCGCCGTAGCTGATCGACAACGGGACGGACCAGGCGAGCACGACGACGCCGACCACCGCCGCGGTCCGTCCGGCGACGCCGAGCCCGGCATCCTCCGGGCGCCTGCGCGCTCGCCGTGCGATCGACCACACGACGAGATGGGCGACGACGAAGGGGAGAGCGAAGAACTTCGCGAGGAACGCGAGCGAGGCCCAGGCCCCGATCCTCCACCCGCGACGGGGGTTCGCCGCAGGCGCCTCGATGCCGTCTCCGTCGACGCGCGCCAGCTCGGTCAGGTAACCGAGGAGCAGAGCTGCGACGAGCAGGTCCGGGGACAGCAGGCCGTACGCGGCGTGCAGGACGAACGGGATGGCCGCGAGGGCCAGCGACGCCGAGATCGACGGTCCGACCCCGACCGCCTCGGCGAGCGCACGCAGCTGCCACATCACGAACGCCCCGATGGCCACCGACACGGCGAGCGCGGCGGGGAACATCGGCGCGCCGATCCACGCGGCCGGGACCAGCAGCCACGACAGCAGCGGTGACCAGTACGCGTTGAGGGCATCGCCCCAGCGGCCCTCCGCCCAGCTCTCAGCGATCGAGATGTACGAGACGGCATCGGTCCCCGGGCGGTCGGTCACGACGAAGGGCCACGCGACCACCGCCGCCACCAGGTAGGCGGCGACGAGAGTGGCCGGGCGCGCAGCGATCGGCGTGCGCGCGACGTCACCTGGTCGCGAGGCGCTGCCGGGTGAGGGGCCGGGACCCGATCGGCCGAGGGACCTCGGGCCCGTACGGGCCACGGCGCCGGAGGTGGGGACGGTGCCCGCCATCGATCCCGGTCAGAGCTCCCGCGTCCCCGTCGCCGCGACCGATCTCGCGAGCGAGCACGTCACGCAGCGGACCGTAGCACCGCGCCGCGTCGGGATCGCGACGACCGCCCGGTGCGTTCGAGCCCGTTCGCTCCGCTCAGCTCCGCCGCACCCCGGCACCGGGCCGGCGCTCGTCCTTCACCCGGTACATCTCGTGGTCGGCCCTGGCGACGAGCTCGGCGGCCTCGACCACCACGGCGGAGTGGCCGACGCCCACGCTCGCACCAACCGAGATGGGCCCGTGCGGAGCGCCGAGGTCGACCTCCGCGTCGAGCGCGGCGTCGATGCGCGCCGCGAGGTCGTGCGCTCGGTCGAGGCGGGCGATGCCGGGACAGGCGACGAGGAACTCGTCACCGCCGACGCGACCGACCCGGTCGCCGTCGCGCACCGTCGCACGGAGGAGGTCGGCGACGTGGACGAGCAGCAGGTCCCCGACGGCGTGACCGTGCGTGTCGTTGACCGCCTTGAACCCGTCGAGGTCGACGAACACGACCGCCACCCCGGTCGATTCGCGCCCGATCCGGGCGATCATCACTCCCAGCTCGTCGAGGATCGCCCGGCGGTTCAGGCAGCTGGTCAGGGCGTCGGTCGTCGCACGTCGGTGCAGCTGCTCGCGCAGCCGGACCCGCTCGGTGACGTCCTCCACGGTCGCGATCGCCCCGGTCACCGCCCCGCCCGCATCGGTGAGAGCACGGGTGCTGATCGAGCACACCACGGCGTCCTCGGTGCGACGGAGGCCGATCTCGAGTCCGTCCGTGCCGTGCTGGTCCGTGATCGTGGTCCGCAGAGCGTCGGTCAGGACCACCCGATCCGTCTCGGAGACGGGTGCGAACACGTCGTCCAGCGTCGAGCATCCACCGCGGCCGAGGATCGCCTCGAGTCGGCCGTTGGTCGCCACGACCTCGCCGGTGGGGTCGAAGTGGACGATGCCCACCGGGAGCGCGTCCGCCAGGCGGGTCAGCAACTGCTCACGTGCGCGGAGCCGCTCCTCGACGCTCAGGTCGCCGCGCTCCACCGCGCGCATCGTGGACCGGACGCAGGGGTTCTCCGGGTCCGCGAGGAGGTTCGTGTTGATCGCCTCCACCCAGACCCACTCCCCGTCGCGGTGCCGGTAGCGCCCGCGCCAGCGAACGGGTTCCCCCGGCCGTTCGATCATCTGCATCCACGCCTGGACCGCGCTCGGCTGGTCCGCTGGGTGGAGGAACTCCGTCGAGGGCCGTCCGATCAGATCGTCGGGAGCCCACCCGAGCATCCCCGTGATGTCGCCGCTGACGGCGACGATGAACGCGCTCCCGTCGCGATCGAGGTGGACGGGCGCGACGTACCCGACCTGCGCACGCGGTGTCGAGATCGCCGCCACGGTCCTTCATCGGTCGATCCCGGCGCGATCTGGAGCGGGGATCGACCGAGGCGCCCGTCGCGCGGCGCTCAGGACGCGGTGTCGCCGACGGTGTCGGCCACCGTCGCGTCACGGTCACCGATCGGCTGCTCGGGCCCCTTCGTCGTGTCGGAGGTCGTCTGGTGCTCCATCTCGGCGTTGATCTCGGCACCGACCATGACGACCAGAGCGGAGATGAACAGCCACAACAGCACCACCACGATCGCGCCGAGCGCGCCGTAGGTCTCGTTGTAGCTGCCGAAGTTCGCGACGTAGAAGGAGAAGGCGGCCGACGCGATCAACCACAGCACGACCGCGATGACCGCGCCCACGGAGGCCCACGACCACTCGGGGTCGTCCCGGTCGGGTCCGTAGCGGTAGAAGACGCTGAGCAGGACGGCGAACAGCACACCGCTGAGGACGGCCGCTCCGACGCCGAGGACGATCGCGAGGGCCCCCGACATCGCTGCCGCCAGGCCGAGGAGGGTCCCGATCAAGGCGACGAACACGATGAACAAGACGGTGAAGCCGAGCGCGATCCCGCGCTTCTTCCAGAACGGACGGTCGTCGGGGTCCTCGTCGTACGCGATGTTGATCGCCTCGATCATGTTGGTCATCCCCGACGACGCCGACCACACCGCGAGCAGGATGCCGATGGCGGCACCGACCCCGAGCGCCCCGGAGTCCGAGGACACCACCGCCCCGAGCTGGTCCTCGATGAGCGTCGAGAGCGCTTCGGGCACGCTCGACCCGAGCCGGTCCGCCAGCGAGGTCACGTTCGCCGGGTCGGCGACGAGACCGTAGATCGACACGGCGGCGGCGAGCCCGGGAGCGAGTGCGAGGAACAGGTGGAACGCGACCCCCGACGCCGACAGGGTGACGTGGTCCGTCTTCATCTCGTCCTTGACGCGCAGCGCGATGTCCTTCCACCCGGAGGCGGGGATCTCGTTCGGCTCGTCGGCGCGACGGCCCCGATCCCCACCGTCGTCGGCGCGGCCGCTGCCGGATCCGCCGCTCTCGCCCGATCCCCGTCGAGGGGCAGCCCCCTGGGGTCGGATGCGGTCCACGTCGTCGTCGTTGGGCACGGTCCGAGTCGTACCCGATGCACGAGCGAACGATTCGTCCGGGGCACCAGCTCCGCCTCGCCGGGCTCGACCGGGTCCACGTCGCGACGAGCGAACGGGACGAGCCGGCCCGGCCGCACCCGGAGCACCGACGACCGTCACGGATGCCGCGTCGAGCCGCTCCGATCCTGCTCGCTCTCCACGAACAGCAGCGCCGGCACCTCGAGCAGCCGTCGGATGCGCTGGACGAACGTTGCGGCGTCCCACCCGTCGACCATGCGGTGATCGAAGCTGGACGAGAGGTTCATCATCCGACGGGGGACGGCTGCGCCCTCGACCCAGGTCGGCCGGACCTCGATCTTGTTGACGCCGATGATCGCCACCTCGGGAGGGTTGAGGATCGGGGTGGTGGCGATCCCGCCGAGCGCACCGAGCGAGGTGATGGTGATCGTCGACCCCGACAGCTGGCGGCGGCTCGCGGACCCGTCGCGGGCGGCCGTCGTGACGTGCGCGATCTCCGCGGCGAGGTCGCGGACGTGCCTCGTCTCGGCGTCTCGGACGACGGGCACCATCAGCCCGCTGTCGGTCTGGGTGGCGATGCCGAGGCGGACGTCGTCGAAGACGGTGAGCTCCGACGCCTCGTGGTCGTAGTGGGCGTTCAGCGCCGGCTGCTCGCGACAGGCGAGCACGATCGCTCGACCGAGGAACGCCAGGATCGACAGGTGCTCCCCGTCCTCGGAGCCGAGCTCCCGCCGGAGGCGCTCGAGCTCGGTGACGTCGACCGCCTCGACGTAGGTGATGTGCGGGATCGTCGTCCACGCCGCCGTCATGCGGTCGGCGATCCGCCGGCGGACCCCGCGGACGTGCTCGACGCGCCCGGCATCGGTCGACGGGGCCGTCGCGCCCGTGCCGACGAGGACGCGGTCGAGGTCGTCGTGGACGACCCGGCCGTCGGGGCCCGTCCCCTCGATGGTCGCGAGGTCGATGTCGAGCTCCCGGGCCCGCCGGCGCACGGCGGGCGCGGCGAGCGCTCGGTCCGGCCCGTCGTCCGGCTCCTCGGCACCGCTGTCGACCGGGGTGGGCGAGGACGGTGTCGCGGATCGATCGGGGGCCGGGGGCGGGTCGGCTCCATCGGGGGTGTTGGGGTCCGTCGCGGCCGGGTCGGCGGCGTCGTCGGGAGCGGAGGTGGCCGCCGACGCCGCGGCGGGTGCGTCGGTGCCCCGTCGGCCGGCGCCCGGATCCTGCTCGCCGGTCCCTCCGCCCGGCCGGTCGGCGACGGCGACCGGCGGATCGACGACCACGTCCCCCGGGTCGACGTCGGAGTCCGGACCTCCACCGGTGTCGATCTCGACCAGTTCGCTCCCGACGGCGAGGACGTCGCCTGGCGCGCCGTGCAGCGCGACGACGACGCCCGAGACCGGTGGCGAGATCTCGACGGTCGACTTGTCGGTGAGGACCTCGACCAGAGCGGAGTCGGGGGTCACCTCGTCACCGATGGCCACCAGCCACTCGACGATCTCTGCTTCCGCGACCCCTTCCCCGACGTCGGGGAGCTTCATCGTGAACGAGCTCATCCGAGCGCCCCGTCGGCCGGCGCACGAGCGGAGGCGAGCGGACGAGCGACCCCCCGCGGCCGACGTGGGCGGCGAGCGCGACGGCCGATCACGCCGACACCACGTCGCGCATCGCCCGACCGACGCGGTCGGGCCCCGGGAAGTACGACCACTCGAGCGCGTGCGGGTACGGGGTGTCCCAGCCGCACACCCGGACGATCGGTGCCTCCAGGTGGTAGAAGCAGCGCTCCTGCACGGTCGCGCTCAGCTCCGCGCCGAAGCCCGAGGTCACGGTGGCCTCGTGGAGGACGAGGCACCGGCCGGTCTTGGTGACCGACTCGACGATCGCGTCGACGTCGAGCGGGACGAGCGTGCGCATGTCCAGGATCTCCGCGTCGATGCCCTGCTCCTGCGCTGCGGTCTGCGCGACGTGCACCAGGGTGCCGTAGGTGATCACGGTGACCTCCGCCCCCTCCCGGTGGACGCGGGCGGTGCCGAGATCGACGGTGTAGTGGCCCTCGGGCACGTCACCGAGCGGGTGCTTCGACCACGGCACGATCGCACGGTCGTGGCGACCGTCGAAGGGTCCGTTGTACACGCGCTTCGGTTCCAGGAAGACGACCGGGTCCTCGTCTTCGATCGCCGCGATGAGCAGGCCCTTCGCGTCGTAGGGGTTCGACACGACCACGGTCTTCAGTCCGGAGACGTGGGTGAACAGCGCCTCGGGGCTCTGCGAGTGGGTCTGGCCGCCGAAGATGCCGCCGCCGGTCGGCATGCGCACGACGAGCGGCGCGGTGAAGTCGCCGGCCGAGCGGTGCCGCAGGCGTGCGGCCTCGGAGACGATCTGGTCGTAGGCCGGGTACATGTAGTCGGCGAACTGGATCTCGACGCACGGTCGCATGCCGTACGCCGCCATCCCGATCGCCGCGCCGACGATGCCGGCCTCGCTGATCGGGGTGTCGAAGCACCGGTGCGCCCCGAAGCGCTCCTGCAGACCGTGGGTGCAGCGGAACACGCCGCCGAAGTAGCCGACGTCCTCACCGAACACGACGACCCGTTCGTCGGCCTCCATCGCGACCACGTGGGCGTCGCGGATCGCCTCGATCATCGTCATCGCCGTCACGTCGGCTCCACCTGGTCGCGCTGCTCACGCAGGTGGCGCGGCATCTCGTGGAACACGTCGTCGAACATCGAGCGCGGGTCGGGGGTGTCGCCGTCCTTCATCGCGCCGTGGGAGTCGGCCTCGGTGAACGCCGCCTCGACCTGGCCGTCGACCTCGGCCTGCAGCTCGGACTGCCGGTCGTCGTCCCACTCCCCGATCGCCACGAGGTGCCCCCGCAGCCGGTCGATCGGGTCGCCGAGCGGGAACGACTCGGCTTCGTGGTCGGGGCGGTAGACGGACGGGTCGTCGGACGTCGAGTGGGCGCCGCGCCGCAGCGTGATCCACTCGATCAACGTCGGGCCGAGGTTGCTGCGTGCCCGCTCGGCGGCCCAGGACGAGGCGGCGTGCACCGCCAGGTAGTCGTTGCCGTCGACGCGGATCGCCGGGATGCTGAACCCGTAGCCACGGTCGGCGAAGGTGGCCGACGCTCCGCGTGCGAAGTCCTCGGGGGTGGAGATCGCCCACTGGTTGTTGACGATGTTCAAGATGACGGGCGCCTGGTAGGTGGACGCGAACACGAGCGCGGCGTGGAAGTCGGACTCGGCCGTGGCTCCCTCGCCGATCCACGCCGAGGCGATCTCGGTGCCGCCGCGCAGCGCGGAGGCCATGGCCCACCCGACGGCCTGGATGTACTGGGTCGCGAGGTTGCCCGAGATCGAGAAGAAGCCGTGGTCCTTCGAAGAGTACATGACCGGGAGCTGGCGGCCACGCAGCGGGTCGCGCTCGTTCGACAGGACCTGGTCGATCATCGTGACCAGCGGGTAGCCCGACGAGATCAGCAGTCCCTGCTGACGGTAGGTCGGGAAGTGCATGTCACCGGGCTCGAGCGCGTGCTGCTGCCCGCACGCGATGGCCTCCTCGCCGAGCGACTGCATGTAGAACGAGATCTTGCCCTGCCGATGGGAGCGGAGCAGGCGGGCGTCGTAGCTGCGGACGAGCATCATGTTCCGGAGCCCCTCGACGCGCTCGCCGACGCCGAGGTCGGGCACCCACTCGCCGACCGCCTGCCCGTCGTCGTCGATGACCCGCACGAGCTGCTTGCGCATCAGCGCGATCCGCTCCACGTTCTCGTCGAGCGCGGGCTTGCGCATCTCGCCGGCCGCGCTGATGAACGGCACTCGATCGGGTTCCTCGTGACCGCGAGCCGGCGCCGGGATCCGCAACCGCAGGCCGGAGCCCGTTGCCGGGTCGTCGGGGGGTGTCGAGTCGGTGCTCATCGGTGGAACACGACCGTAATCCGGGACGTTCTCCTGTCAAGCCCGACTCGACCGCCGCGCCCACGACGTGTCGACGTCGTCGAACGTGGAGCCGACGAGACGTCGGACGAGGGAGGGAGCGGTCGCGCAGCGGATCAGCCCGCGAGGGCGGCCATCATCTCCTCGACCCCGCCCATGTCGAAGTAGTCCCGCCACAGGGTGATGAGGCCGCCGTCGTCCACCTCGAACACGCCGGCGACCAGCACGTCGAAGGTGCGGTCGCCGCGCACGAAGCGATCGGTCCGCTCGTTGAGCACGACGTTCCCCGTCGCCGCTTCCCGGTGGACGATGAACTCCACCGAGTCGAACCGGCCGATCATGCCCTCGGCGAACGCCTTGATCCCATCGGGTCCGAAGTTCTTGCCCATCGGCACGTTGTCGTACTCGACGTCGTCGCTCACGAGCTCGCACGCGCCGTCGAGGTCCATCGCGCAGAACCGGCGCATGAACTCGTCGACCGTCTCCAGCGGGGTCATCGCCGAACGGTAGCCGTTCGGCGACCCCGTCCCGGCGATCGCGCAGCTCGAGCGCGTCGACGGCGTTCAGATCGAGGTTCGGCTCTCCCGTCGGGCGCGTCGCGTCGTCGTGTCGTCGCGTCGTCGTGTCGTCGCGTCGTCGTTCACGTTCGGGTGGCGTCGCCGAAGCGGCGCATGTAGAGGGTCTCGCCACCGCCGACGAGCACCGCGAAGGCAGCGAACGACGCGATCACGACCACGTCGGTGCGGATCCGGTAGACGAAGAAGCCGGCGAACACGACGACGTCGACGACGATCGCCGCGACGAGGGGCGCGGCGTGGGCGCCGGTCTCGTGTCGCAGGTGCCGGAGGTGGCCGTAGTGGATGACCGCGTCCAGCGCGAGGTAGGCGAACGCGCCGAGCGCGGCGATGCGGGTGAGGTCGAACGCGACCGTCAGCGCGATCGCGACGGCGGTCGTGACGACGAGCGGCGGGGTGGCGAACGGGATCCGCCGACCGAGGGTGACCTCGGGGACCTCGTCCATGTCGCTCATCATCCCGAGCATCCGCGACGTCGAGTACATCGACGCCATCACGCTGGTCACCGTCGCGATCACCGCGAGCGCGGCGACGAGTCTGAACCCGACGGAGCCGAACACGGGTCGGGCGGCTCGGGCCAGCGCGTAGTCCCGAGCGTCGGTGATCTCGCCCAGTCCGAGGTTGCCGCGCACGGCGAGCGCGACCGACATGTAGACCACGGTGACGGTCGCGATCGAGATGATGATCGCCCGTCCGACGTCGCGGTCCGGATCCTCGATCTCGCCGCCGGTGTTGGTGATCGTGGTGAACCCCTTGTAGGCGAGCAGCCCGATCCCGACCGCGGCGATGAGCGAGTCGATCGTGGGAGGGTCGACGGCGCCGGATCCGGTCGCCGGGAAGTCGGCGACCCACAGGCACGCACCGGCGAACACGGCCAGGCCGCCGATCTTGACCACGGCCATCACCTTCTCGACCGCGTTGACCGCCCTGCTCCCGGCCGCGTTGATCGCGAACGACCCGACCAGGAGCGCGACGCCGAGCGCGACCACGAGGACCGTGTCGGTGTCGACGCCGATCAGCTTGGTGAAGTAGGTGCCGAACGTCCGAGCGACGAGGCTCTCGTTGAGGATCATCGAGGCCCACATCGCCATCGTGAACGTCGCGGCGATCGGCCCGACCCCGTACGCCTCGTTCAGGAACGTGCCGATGCCACCCGCCGACGGGTAGGTGCTCGACAGCTTCACGTACGAGTAGGACGTGATCGCCGCCACCCCCGCAGCGGCGAGGAACGCGAGCGGGAACCAGCGTCCGGCGGTGCCGGCCACCTGACCCATGAGCGCGAACACGCCCGCCCCGATCATCACGCCGGTGCCCATGGACACCGCACCGCTCAGTGTGATCTTCGAGTGCTGCTCGTCGCTCACGTTCCCTCCGGTTCGAGGATCCCGTTCGACTCGAGATCCCGGTCGACGGCGACACCGACCGTCACGCGGTCCGTCGCGCCGGGGGCGTCGCGGCGAAGAGCTACCCGGCCCCGTCGAGGCCGATTCGCGCTCGGCGCTCATTCGACCCGATGCAGCGGATGCGATCAGGCGACGACGGGTACGGACCGGTGCGGGCGGCACCGCACCGACACGGAAGGAGTCCCGATGAGGGGAACGACATGGAGGTGACCCCGTCGCGACGAGGTCCGGTGACCGCGACCGCTGCACGTGCGCTGCCCCGTCGCCGCTCCATCCCGCGCGACATCTACGCGACGGGAGTGGGGAAGAAGTACGTGATGGCGGTCACCGGGATGATCGGGATCGGGTTCGTGATCGCCCACATGATCGGGAACCTCAAGATGTACCTGGGTCCGATCACCGAGGGTGACGAGCGCGTCTACGACATCGACGTCTACGGCGAGTTCCTCCGAGCGATCCTCGTCCCGATCCTGCCCGCGGGGTTCGCCCTGTGGGGTCTGCGTGCCGTCCTCGTCGCGGCGGTCGCGCTGCACATCCACGCGGCGTGGGGTCTGAGCCGGATGAACCGGAACGCACGCTCCGTGAAGTACCTCAGCTCCCGCGACTACCAGGTCGCGAGCTTCGCGAGCCGAACGATGCGCTGGTCGGGCATCATCGTGGGCCTGTTCATCGTGTGGCACCTCGCCGACCTCACGTGGGGCGTCGTCACCCCCGGGCACGTCCCCGGCGGCGCGTACTACAACATCGACCGGTCGTTGTCACGGTGGCCCGTCGCCGCGCTGTACATCGTGGCCAACCTGGCGCTCGGACTGCACCTGTTCCACGGGACCTGGTCGCTGTTCCAGTCGATGGGGTGGAACAACCCGCACTTCAACCGCTGGCGGCGCAACCTCGCGGTGGTCGTGGCGGCGGCGGTCACGTGCGGCAACGTGTCGTTCCCGATCGCGGTCCTGGCAGGTGTGGTCGAGTACGACCCGTCCGCCGTCACCGAACCCATCGAGGACTCCACCACCTGAGACTTCCGGCTCCGACGGGAATGGCACCTCGCGAGACGGGTACTCGACGGTCCCCTCACGAAAGCAGCTCGACGATGGCCAGCGACAACACGATCCTCCGTTCGATGCACGACCTCGGCGCCGCCGGCTGGTTCGGCAGCGTCCTCATGGCAGCCGTCGCCACCAACCGGGCAGCCGGTGACGTGGCCTCGGCGACCGAGAGCGCCGACCGATCCGGGAGCGACGTGACGTCGTTCGACGATGTCGGGCGCGTCACGAACGGGGTGTGGGAACGGTGGAACCCCGTCAACGCCGGGCTGATCGCGATGCACCTCGTCGGAGCGACCGGCCTGGTCGTGGCGAACAAGGGGCGCCTGATGTCGCAGCGGGGCGTGGGAGCGTCGTCGACGGCCAAGACCGTCGTGACCGCCGCGGCGCTGGGTGCGTCGGCGTACGCCGGGATCCTCGGCAAGCGGATCCACGGCGCCGGTGTCGTCCCGATGCGCGACGGGACCACTCCCACCGAGACGACTCCCGACGACGTCGCGTCCGCGCTGCGCCAGCAGAACGTGCTGCAATGGGTCATCCCCGCGCTCACCGGGTCGATCATCGTCCTCGGAGCGGTCCAGGGCGAGCAGCAACGCGTGTCGCGGGTCGTCTCCGGCACCCTCGACCGGCTCAACCCCGTCCGCTGACGCGAACGGATCCCCCGTGCCCACGACCATCATCGTCATCGCGATCGCCGCGGTCGTCGCGCTCATCGCCTGGTTCCTGCTGACGAACAACGACGCGGAAGACGTGTCCGGCCACAGCGATCGCCCGGCCACCACGACATCGGAGGAGCTGTACGGCAAGGCCGATCGACCTGCCGGACCCGACCTCGAACCCCAGGACCCCGACGCGCTCGGCGGCGATCACCGCCCACCGAGCACCACCTGAGCTGCACCTCCCACCCGGACCGATGGTCGCCGCCGGACCGATGGTCGCCGATGGCCGGGTCCCGATCGGAAACCGAAGGACGGCGGGACGCGCCCGAACCGCCGTGGGGGATGGTCACGAGCCGCAGCGTCAGCGGCGACGTCGTGCGAGGTGATCGATCGCACGAGACACGGGGTGCAGAACGGCCAACGACGCGATCGCCAGCGCCACGGCGATCAGCGCAGCCGCCCACATCCCGAGCCCGCACGCGACGCCGACCGCGGCCGCGACCCACAACGACGCCGCTGTCGTGAGACCTGTCACGTCGCCTCGCTCCTTCACGATCGCTCCTGCGCCGAGGAACCCGACCCCGGCAGCGACGTAGGAGGCGATGCGGCTGGGATCGACCTGGACGGCGGAACCACCCGATTCGACGAACGGGACGAACGCCGCGACCCACAGCAGCGCGAACAGAGCGGATCCGAGCGCCAGCAGCATGTGCGTGCGGAGCCCCGCCTCGTGACCGGAGAGGTCGCGTTCGACGCCGATCAGCCCACCCAGCAGACATGCGAGCACGAGCCGGATGCCGATCTGCCACACGTCCACGTCCACCGGTCGAACCTCTAGCGCTCGTCCGCGGCTCGGCGGGAGTCGGGCGCGCCACCCGGCGAGTCCGCACGTGCACCTCGGGTGAGCGCTCGAGTGGCGGCAGCGATGACGAGGTGCTCGCCGCCCGCGACGACGACCACGGCCGCGGGTGAGTCGGGGGTCGAGATCACCCGGTCGTCCTCGGCCTCGAGATCGCGGTCGGGATCGATGACGACGCCGAGGTGCGCGAGGCCGGCGGCGGCGCGTCCGCGGATCGTCGGGAGGTGCTGGCCGATGCCGCCGGTGAAGGCCAGCACGTCGATCCCGCCGAGGACGGCTGCCATGGCGCCGATGTGCTTGCGGAGGTGGTGGATGTACACGTCGATCGCGACGCAGGCGTCCTCGTCGCCGGCGTGGGCGCGCTCGAGGACGTCGCGCATGTCGCCGGTGCCGCCTGCGAGGCCACGCAGTCCGCTCTCCTCGCGCAGCGTGCGGTCGATCTCCTCGATGCCGACCCCGGCGTGGCTCGCGAGCCAGAGGATCAGTCCCGGGTCGACGCTGCCCGAGCGTGTGTTCATGACGAGGCCCTCGGAGGGGGTGAAGCCCATCGTGGTGTCGACGGAGCGCCCGTCGACGATCGCGCACAGCGACGCACCCGATCCGAGGTGGCAGCTGACGATGCGTGCCCCGGGCCCGGTTCCGGCGAGCCGGGGGGCGCGACGTGCGACGTGGGCGTGCGAGGAGCCGTGGAAGCCGTACCGACGGATCGGCCACCGCGCACGCCAGGTGCGGGGCAGCGGGTACGTCGTCGCAGCCGGGGGCAGGTGGCGATGGAACTCGGTGTCGAAGCACGCGACGTGCGGGCGGTCCTCGACGACCTCGCCGGCGACGCGCATCGCCTCGACCGCTCGTCGCTGGTGGAGCGGGGCGAGCGGCTCCAACTCGAGGAGCGCTTCGAGGACGTCGTCGTCCACGACGACGGGGTCCGAGAAGCGGTGACCGCCGTGGACCACGCGGTGTCCGATCGCCGTGAGCTCGTGTCGGTGCCGGTTCGCCAGATCGGCGATCGGTTCGGCGTCGTGCCCGTCCCAGGCTTCGACGTAGCGGTCCTCGACGACGTGGTCCTCGTCGACGACCGTGAGCTCGAGGGACACGCCCCCGGCGTTGACGACGAGGACGCTCATCGGACCCACGTCCAGTCGCGGATCTCCGTGAGGTCCGTGCCGTGGGTGGTGATCTGCTCGACGTGGGCTCGTCGACGGTCCTCCATCTCGTCGCGCAGCGCCTTCGCCGGCGCCGTCGCCGCGAGCCCCGGGACGCGGTCGACGACGTCGGTGACGAGCCGGAACCGATCGAGGTCGTTGCGGACGAGCATGTCGAACGGCGTCGTGGTCGAACCCCGCTCCTGGTAGCCGTGCACGTGGAATCCGGAGTGGTTCGTACGTCGGTAGACGAGTCGGTGCACGAGCCAGGGGTACCCGTGGAACGCGAAGATCACGGGCCGGTCGCCGGTGAACAGCCGGTCGAAGGCGTCGTCGCTCATGCCGTGGGGGTGGCGGTCGTCGGGTTGCAGGGCCATCAGGTCCACGACGTTGACGACGCGCACGGCCAGCTCGGGCAGCTGCTCGCGCAGGATCCTGGTGGCCGCCAACGCCTCGACCGTCGGCACGTCCCCAGCGCAGCCGAGCACCACGTCGGGTTCTCGCTCGTCGCTGGCGAACCCCCACGTGCTCGCGCCCCGCTCGAGGTGGTCGGCGGCCTCGTCGGGGGTGAGCCAATCGGGGGTCGGCTGCTTGCCGGCGACGATGACGTTGATCCGGTCGCGGGTGCGCAGGCAGTGATCGGCGACCTGCAGCAGCGAGTTGGTGTCGGGCGGCAGGTAGATCCGCGTGATCCGGCTCGACTTGTTCGACACGACATCGAGGAAGCCGGGGTCCTGGTGGGAGAACCCGTTGTGGTCCTGCTGCCAGACGTGCGACGTCAGCAGGTAGTTGAGCGACGCGATCGGCGGCCGCCAGTCGAGCTCGGTGTGCGCCTCGAGCCACTTGGCGTGCTGGTTGAACATCGAGTCGACGATGTGGACGAACGCCTCGTAGCACGAGAACAGCCCGTGCCGCCCGGTCAGCAGGTAGCCCTCCAGCCAGCCCTGGCACAAGTGCTCCGACAAGACCTCGAGCACCCGCCCCCGCCGATCGATGGCCAGCTCCTCGTCGTCGGCCGGTTCCGAGTCGAGCTGCCAGGTCGTGCCGGTCACCTCGTACACCGCGTCGAGGCGGTTGGACGCCGTCTCGTCCGGCCCGAACAGCCGGAAGTTCGCCGCCGTGGCGTTCAGGTCGAGCACATCACGCAGGTACTCGCCCAGACGGGCCGTGGGCCCCGTCGACGTCGCACCGGGTTCGGACACCGGGGGACCGTGGCGGGAGGGGTCGGGCAGCACGAGGTCGCGGAGCAGACGGCCACCGTGGGGGTGCGGATTGGCCCCGAAGCGCCGGTCGCCCACCGGCAGCCAGTCGACCACCGCCGGTCGGGGACGGCCCGCCTCGTCGAAGAGCTCGTGTGGTCGGTACGACCGCATCCACGTCTCCACGATGTCAAGGTGGTCGGCGTCGTCGCGCACGTCGTCGACGGGCACCTGGTGCGCACGCCACGTCCCCTCGACCCGGTCGCCGTCGACGACGGCCGGACCCGTCCACCCCTTCGGGCTGCGCAGGACGATCATCGGCCACCGCTCCACGTCGTCGGCTCCCCGGTCGCGAGCGTCGCGCTGGATTCGGCGGATCCTCGACATCGCCTCGTCGAGCGCCGATGCCATCGCCCGGTGAGCGGCCCACGGAGCCTCGTCGGCTTCGGGATCGTGCGTGCCTCCGACCTCCACGAACGACGGCTCCCACCCCATCGACCGCAAGTAGCCCCGCAGCTCGGAGTCCGATCGACGCCCGAGCACGGTCGGGTTCGCGATCTTCCAACCGTTCGCGTGCAGGATCGGCAGCACCGCCCCGTCGCGCACCGGATCGAGGAACGCGGTGCTCTGCCAGCTCGCCGCCAGCGCCCCGGTCTCGGCCTCGCCGTCGCCCACGACGCACGCCACCACCAGCTCCGGCGAGTCGAACGCAGCTCCGACGGCGTGCACCAGCGAGTACCCCAGCTCACCGCCCTCGTGCATCGATCCCGGTGTCTGGGGCGAGACGTGGCTCGGCACCCCACGCGGGAACGAGAACTGCCGGAACAGTCGGCCGAGGCCCTCCCGGTCACGCGAGACGTGCGGGTGCAGCTCCGAGTACGAACCGTCCAACCACGTCGCCGCCAGCATCGCCGGGCCGCCGTGACCCGGGCCGATGACGGGGAACAGATCCACGTCGAGCTCGACGACCACGCGCTGGAGATGGGTCAGCACGAAGTTCAGACCCGGTGTCGTCCCCCAGTGACCGAGCAGGCGCCGCTTGACGTGCTCGGGTGCCAACGGCACCTCGAGCAGCGGGTTGTCCACCAGGTAGATCTGGCCCACGGACACGTAGTTCGCGGCGCGCCAGTGCCGATCCAGTCGGTCCAGATCGAGCCGATCACGAGGACCGTCGGGTGCCTCGAGGTGCGTCATGGATGCCTCCCTCGTCCGGACCGCCGCGAGGTGCGACGATCAGTGAGGGGTCACGTACCCGTTCGGACGCGTTCTCTTCGAAACTCCCGCTAGCGTCCTCGGGCGAACCGACGAGTGCGTCGGGTCTCGCTGCTCGTGAGCCTGGCAGCGTCTCAGCTACCCGTGAACCCGGTGGCCCTTCCGAGGAGGTGTCCGGGTGCGAGTGCGTCATGGATCGAACGATGATCGGGCGGTCGTGGCCGGCCGCCGGCCGCCGTTGCGGGTGGAGATGTTCCGTCCCGTACCGCTCGATGGTGGGCCGTGGTGCTGCTCCCTCGCGTTCGATGGTGAGATCGATGCGGCGTCGTTGGCGTTCGTGAGGGCATCGTGCCTCCATCTGGTGGACGGGTGCGACGTCGTGGAGATCGATCTGGGCCGGGTCACCTTGTTCACCGCCGCCGGTGTCCGCTTCGTGGAGAGCCTGGCCGAGCGGATCGCGCCTCACGACGGGGTCTCTGCGTGGTGTCGACGAGTGACGTCGTGGATCGCGTCCTGCGGGTGCTGCGCTTCGACGCACGGTGGCTCGACCGCCACGACGGGCCATCGACCCGGGTCGGCCCGATCCTGCCCGAGCCGGTGGGTCCCGAAGCGCCCGCGGCGCGGGGTGGCCTGGGTCAGGTGGACGTGCGCGTGACCACGCTGCGAGGTGGACGTGCAGGAGGGCGGGACGCATCGCGAGAGGTGGCGGCCGCCAGCGGACGTCCGACGGTGCGGTCGCCCACGGCCTCGAGGCCTCCATCGTGATCGAGGGCGGAGGACGGCTCAGGATCACGGCGGTCCACCGCGATTGAGGAACGCACGGGTCGCGGACTCCGCGCTCGAGCCCCCGACACGTCAGCTCGACGGGGACGCCATCAGCAACGAGCTCCTCGCGGGCCCGCCGAGGGCACACCAGACCAGATGTCACCGAACGGCGAGGCAGAGCCGTGTGCTCCCGATGCGCCTCCGGTACCGAACGGCCATCTCGGGTACTGGAGGGCCATGACGCGACCTGGCGAGCTGGTCATCGACCTCGGAGTCCGCGCCAGGGACGCACCGCGGGGTCGAATCACGTTCATCGGCACCGCCACCGTGTTGGTGGAGATCGGTCCGTTCACCTTCCTCACGGACCCGAACTTCCTCCACGCCGGTGACCACGCCCCGCTCGGCTACGGCCTGAGGAGCCGACGCCTGACCAGTCCGGCCGTCGAGCTCGACCAGCTCCCCGAGCTCGACTTCGTCGTGCTCTCCCACCACCACGGGGACCACTTCGATCCTGTCGTCGTCGAACGTCTGGCCAAGTCCACGCGCATCGTCACCGAGCCCGGAAGCGCTCGCAAGCTCCGGCGGCAGCGCTTCGAGCAGGTGATCGCGCTCGACACATGGCAGGCGGTGACGTTCAGGCGGGGTGGCACCGACCTGAGGGTCACGGCGATGCCTGGGCGACACGCGCCCGGGCCGCTGCGCTGGGCGCTCCCCGGGGTGATGGGTTCCATCCTCGACTACGTCGTCGACGGCCGCCTCGCTCATCGCACCTACGTCACCGGCGACACCTTGATGTTCGAGGGGCTCGTCGACGTCGTGGACCGGTACCCGGACGTCGACGCGTGCCTCTTGCACCTCGGTGGCACCCGCATCGCCGGTGTCCTCTTGACCATGGACGCCGAGCAGGGAATCCGCTTCGTCGAGATGACGCGACCTCGCGAGGTGTTGCCGATCCACTACGACGACTACACGGTGTTCCGGTCGCCGATCGCTGACTTCCTCGAACGCTTCGCGGAGGTCGACGCGACGTCCCGGCTGACGGTCATGGAACGCGGGGTGCCCCATCCGTTCGGCCCGGAACCGGATGTCGTCATCGCGGACTGACGCGGTGTCGAATCAGACGTCGGCGCGGTCGTCCGTCGACGATTCGCCGAAGCGGTTCGTCTCAGGAGCGCCCGACGAGTGCGTTCACCGCTCGGGCGACGTCGTCGGGCGCTTCCTCGGGAACGAAGTGGCCGATGCCGGGCAACACGGTGAGGCTCATGTCGTCTGCGTGATCCTGCCAACCATCGAGCAACGCGGCGCTGGCGATGGGGTCACGGTCTCCGACGATCAAGCGGGTGGGCACCGTGAGCCGTTCGTCGAGGTGCCTCGCGAGGTGCAGGATCTCGCGCTCGAGGAACGACGACAGGCGTGCTCAGCGCGATCTGGTAGATGCCCCTCCACGCCTGGGCCAACCGCGACGGTGTGGGTCGCTGGAAAGGATGGATGATCCCTGTCGGGACGAAGCCGGCGAATCGTTCCGGGGTCTCGAGACAAGCGAGGAATCCCACCCAAGCGCCCCAGTCGTGACCGACCAGGAGGACGCGGTCGAGATCGAGGGCGTCCATCGTCGCGAGGAGATCCTCGGCCAGTCGGCTCTTCTCGTAGCCGTGGCGCGGTGCGTCTGTCCATCCGTGTCCGCGCAGGTCGGGCATCACGATGCGGAACCCACGCAGTCGTTCGACCACGTGCCGCCAGCAGTACCAGTTCTGCGGCCATCCGTGAACGAGCACGATCGGTTCACCGTCCGGGTCGCCAGCATGAGCGACGTGGACCGTGAGGTCCGCGAGATCGACCCGCTCGTGACGAACGCCCGCGACGTGGGGCATCGCGACGCGATTCGTCACGACCCCTCCAGTCCGGCACCGTGCGACACCCCCGGGACCGAGCGATCGAGCGGCGACACGTCGGCGCTCGGTTCGTCAGCCATCGCTGCCGGGGTCCACTCGGGAGGTGCTCGGATCGGCCTCGTCGCTCTGCGGGGGGTCATCCACCATCAGCTCGAGGTTCGTTCCCGGCTCGACTCCCGGCAGAGCGGGGCCGTCGGGCACCGACGACGGCGACATCGGCACCGTCGTGAGCGAGGGGTCCGTCGAGTCCGAAGCGCACCCCGGCACCGTCAGTGCGAGGGACGCGACGACCGCCACCGGAAGACCTCGGCCGACGACACGACGTCTCGGCGATCCGCACGTCGTCGCATCGGGCGCTCGGTGTTCGACGCCGTCGTCTGCGGTCGGCCAGCCCGCCTCACCCGGCGCCAACCGTCCACCCACTCGACGACGCCTCCGCTCCGTCAGGATCATGCGCCCTCCTCGTCCGGGAACTCGCCACCACCCACCACGTTGTCCTTGCCCGTCGCCATCTGCTGGGGCAAGACCCAACCGTCGTCGGTCTCGACCGGTTCGCCGGTGTACCGGCGGATGTCGTCGGCGTCGGTCGTCGGCATCTGCTCACGCAGCGGCCGTCCGTCGCCATGCGGGAACCTCTCGGCGGCCTCGTCCTCGTTCTCGACGTGATCGGCAGCCGTGCTTCTCGTCTCATCAGTCATCACGACCACTACCCGTGACGACGGATGAGCATTCATCGACGAACCGCGCACACCGAGCGTCCGGTCGACGGATGCACCGCGCACGATCGACCACCACGGTCTGGTCGCCGCCGAGCACGCATCGCCGACCCCGCTCCCCAGACCACGGCGACGGGCCCCGCTCGGTCTGCGGGCCCACGACCCGATGCTCGATGTCGCGGGCAGCTTCACGGCGTCGGGGCCCTCCCCGTCGAAGCAGGTACCCGGGGCGGGGTTCGAACCCGCACTCCACGTGAGTGGAAGGGGGGTTTAAGCCCCCTGCGTCTGCCAGTTCCGCCACCCGGGCTCGGTACCACAGTACGACGGATCGACGGCTGGTCGCCGACGGCGGACGACGGCCGCGCCGTTGGGAGCGGGGCGACGGGCCGCGTGTACGTTCAGCCGGGCGGGCCGCGCTCGCCAGCGGCTGCCGAGCCGGAGGAGGACGACCATGAGCGACACCGACCCGGCGGACGGTGCAGCGTCGCGGCGTGCGCTCGTCGCCACCGACCTCGGGCCGGTGCTCGAGGGCGCCGTGGGGCGTTCGTGACCCGGCCCGTTCCGGCCCCGCACGGCGGCGACGCATCGGCGTTGGCCCGGTCGCTCGGCATCGACCCGGCCACGATGATCGACCTGAGCGCCAGCCTGAACCCGTTCGCTCCCGACGTCACCCGCCTCGCCGGACGGCACCTCGATGCGCTCGTGCCGTACCCCGACGACGGACGGGCCACCCGTGCGCTCGCCGCCGCCATCGGCGTCGATCCGGCGCTCCTCGTGCTGACGAACGGCGGCGCCGAAGCCATCGCGCTCGTCGCCGGCGTCGTCGGGACCGGCGAGGTGGTCGAGCCGGAGTTCTCGCTGTACCGACGCCACCTCGAGTCGGTCGTCGACGGGACCGGTCGGTGGCGGTCCGATCCGTCGAACCCCTGCGGCACGTTGGCGAGCGCCTCGGACACGGCCGCGGTGTGGGACGAGGCGTTCTACCCCCTGGCGACCGGGTCCTGGACCCGGGGAGACGTGGGCGCCTGGCGGCTCGGCTCGCTCACCAAGCTGTGGGCCTGCGCAGGGCTCCGGCTCGGTTTCGTGATCGCGCCGGACGCCGCCGGCGCAGGAGCCGTGCGCGCCCGTCGGCCCCGATGGTCGGTGAACGGTCTCGCCCTCGCGCTGGTGGACGATCTGCTCGAGCGCACCGATCTGGGTGCGTGGGCGTCCTCGATCCGCGCCGTGCGCGGCGAGTTCTCGCACGCGCTCCGCACGATCGGCTACGACGTGACCGAGACCGAAGCGAACTGGGTGCTCGTCCACGACGTCGTCGACCTCCGCTCGCGCGTCGCCCCCCTCGGCGTCGCGGTGCGCGACTGCACGAGCTTCGGGATGCCCCGCACGGCACGGGTCGCGCTGCCGCGGGACGCGGACATCGAACGCGTCGTCTCGGCGTTCGACCGATGCCGTCGGATCGGGTGATGCTCGACCGAGCGGTCGGCGTCGCCGTCGGCCAGATCGTCGATCGGTTGGTCGGGGAGCCGCCGGGGGTCCTCCATCCCCTGGTGCACGTCGGGAACGGGTTGTCACGCCTCGAGCGGCGCACTCATCGCGACAGCCGAAGCGCCGGCACGATCCACCTCGCGCTGGCGGTCGTCGGAGCAGCCGCCGCGGGGTCGCTGCTGCAGAGGTCGTGCGGGCGATGGCTCTCGACCGCGATCGCGGTCTCCCTCGCCAGCAGCTCGAAGATGCTGGGTGATGTCGCGATGGACGTCGCGGAGGCCGCCGAGTCCGGCGACCTCGACGACGCCCGGGTGCGGCTGCGCTCCCTCGTCGGCCGCCGGACCGACGGTCTGACGTCGGACGAGATCGCGCGAGCGGTCGTCGAGTCGGTCGCGGAGAACACCGTCGACGGCGTCACCGCCACCGCGCTCTGGGCCGTCGTCGGCGGGGCGCCCCTGGTCTGCGTTCACCGAGTCGTGAACACGCTGGACGCGATGGTCGGCCACCGCGACGCCCGCTACGCACGGTTCGGGTGGGCATCGGCCCGCTTCGACGACGCCCTGAACTGGGCACCCGCCCGCCTGACCGCCGTCGCGGTCGCCGCGGTCACGCCGCGACGCGCCCCCGAGATCGTGCGCGTGGTCCGACGAGACGGCCGCGAGCACCCGTCGCCCAACGGCGGCCGCATCGAAGCCGCGGTCGCTGCGTCGCTCGGGGTGACGCTGGGCGGGGCGAACGACTACGACGGCGTGATCGAGGTGCGGGGCGAGCTCGGAGACGGCCCGCCGCCGCAGATCGCCGACATCCGACGAGCCGTCGAGCTCACCCGCGAGGCGTCGGTGCTGCTGACGGTCGCCGCGACGGTCGCAGCCCTCGCAGCCCGTGCCGCGATGCGCAGGCCGATGCGCTCGATCGGGAGCCGTCGCCCGGGCGGTGAGTAGCTTCACGGGCACATGGCGGCACCGGTGCCCCGGGCGGGATCGAGCACGCGCCGCACGAGGGTGGGGGGTTCACGCCCGCGGTGCCTGACGGGGCCGCACCCCGCCTCGACGGACGGAGGACGACGGATCGACGTCGTCGCGTGCGGACGGTGGGGCGCGACCGACCGCCGCTGGGAGGGTGGCGGCGGGCCGCGGGTACGGTCGATCGGGCGGGGCGTGCTCGCACGCGGCCGCCGAGCCCGAGGAGATCGACGATGAGCGAGACGCATCCAGCGAGCGGCGCAGCACCGGCACCCGGCCCCGCGACGACCGATCTCGGGCCGGAGTTCGAGATCGAGACGGTGACGATCAGAGGGATCCCCACACGCGTCTGGTCCTCGGCCCCCGGCACGCTGCTCGACGTCTGGGAGCGCTCGGCGGAGCACTCCGATCGGACCTTCCTCGTCTTTGAGGACGAGCGCATCACCTTCACCGACGCCCACTCCCGGGTCGAGGCCATCGCGGCGGGCCTGCACGAGCGCTTCGGGGTCGCATCCGACGACCGGGTGGCCATCGCCGCCCGGAACCTCCCCGAGTGGGCGCTCGCCTACTGGGCGACCGTCCGGCTCGGTGCCGTCGCCGTCCCGCTCAACGGGTGGTGGACGGGCCCGGAGCTCGCCTACGCGCTCGACCACAGCGCGGCGAGCGTGCTCCTCGCCGACCAGGAGCGCCTCGAGCGGATCCACGACCACGTCGAAGATCTGCCGCTGGTCGGTGTCGTCGGACTGCGCACCGACTCGAGCCGCGCCGGTGCCGTCCCGCTCGCCGAGATCGAGGGATCGGGCGCCGCTCGGGCGCCGCGGCCCGCGCCGGCACCCGACGACGACGCGACCGTCCTGTACACCTCGGGCACCACCGGTCGACCGAAGGGCGCCGTCGGCACGCACCGCAACGCCACCCAGTTCCTCTGGAGCGGCGCCCACCTGCGTGCCGCCGCCGCTCGTGCCGCGGGAGCGCCACCCGACGCCGCCACCCCGCCGCCGGCCACGGTGCTGACGTTCCCGCTCTTCCACGTCGCCGGCCTGCAATCGCACCTGCTGCCGTACACGATGTCGGGCGGCAAGCTCGTCCTCATGCACCGCTGGGACGCCGACCTGGCGGTCGACCTGATCGAGCGCGAGGACGTCACCGCCTTCTCCGGGGTTCCGACGACCGCGTTCGAGCTGCTCGAGCGGGCCAGCGCGCGAGGCGTCGACCTGACCACCCTCGCCGGCATCTCGTCGGGCGCGACGCTGGTCCCGCCCGAGCTGGTCCGCCGCATCGACGACCAGTTCGCGCGCCGCGTCGCGCCCGCGAACGGCTACGGGCTGACCGAGACCTCCGGGGCCGTCGTCTACAACTCCGGCGCCGACTACCTGGAGCACCCCGACAGCGTCGGTCGACCCCTGGCTCCGGTCAACCAGGTGCGGATCGTCACCGCGGCGGGCGACGACGCCGCGACCGACGAGCCCGGGGAGATCTGGCTGGCCGGCCCGACGGTCGTGCGCGGCTACCTCGACGACCCGGCGGCGACCGCCGAGGCCTTCACCGAGGGGTGGTTCCGCACCGGCGACGTCGGGCGCCTGGACGCCGACGGGATGCTGCACGTCGTCGACCGCCTGAAGGACGTCGTGATCCGGGGCGGCGAGAACGTGTACGCCGCCGAGGTCGAGGGCGCGCTCTTCGAGCACCCCGACGTCGTCGAGGTGGCGATCGTCGGCCTGGCCCACCACCAGCTCGGCGAGGAGGTGGGGGCCGCCGTGCGCGTGCGCGACGGCTCGACCGTCGACGCCGGCGTGCTGCGCGAGCACGCCGCGGCGCGCCTGGCGGCGTTCAAGGTCCCCTCGGCGTGGTGGGTGCGCTCCGACGAGCTGCCGCGCAACGCCACCGGCAAGGTGCTCAAGCGCGAGCTGCGCGACTCGTTCCCCCGCTGAGGGATCCGCCGTCGGCGGCCGCCTACGGTCCTCGGCGTGGTGATCGGGATCGACCAGGCCGGCGTCGAGCGGTGGTTCGCGGACCACCTCGGAGTCGACGGGCCGCTCGCCGTGACCCGCGTCGAGGGCGGCCACTCGTGCCTCACCTTCCTGGTCGACGACCCGGGCGGCGAGCGCTTCGTGCTGCGTCGACCACCGCTCGGTGACCTCCTGAGCAGCGCCCACGACGTGACCCGCGAGCACACGGTCATCTCGGCGCTCGCCGGCACCGACGTGCCCGTCGCCCCGGTGCACGGCCTGTGCACCGACCCCGACGTGACCGGCGCCCCGTTCTACGTCATGTCGTTCGTCCCCGGGGCGGTCCTGCACGACCGGGCCGCCGCCGAGCAGCTCCCGCCCGCCGCCCGCCGCCGGGCGGGGGACTCGATGATCGACGTGCTCGCGGCGCTGCAGGCGATCGACCCCGACGACGTCGGCCTGGCGACCTCGCCCGGCGTGACGACTACCTCGGGCGCCAGCTCCGCCGCTGGCACCGGCAGTGGGAAGGCGCCGACACCCGCCCCATGGCACGGATGGACGAGCTGCACGCCTGGCTCGTCGCCGAGCAGCCGCCCGAGGGCGCGACGGGGATCGTGCACGGCGACTTCCGCCTCGGCAACGCGATCCACCACGAGGACGGCACCGTCGCCGCTCTCCTCGACTGGGAGCTGTGCACGCTCGGGCCGCGCGGGGCCGACCTGACGTACCTGCTGCGTTCGTGGGACACCACGGCGACCAGCGGCGCCAGCGTCGTCGCGGCGGCGGCCGACGGGTTCCGCGACCGCGACGAGCTGGTGGAGCGCTACGCGTCCGCGACCGGCCGGCCGGCCGAGGATCTCGACTACTGGGCCGCGTTCCACGCCTTCCGATCGGCGTGCATCGTGGCCGGCGTGTACACCCGCTACCTCCACGGCCAGCTCGAGGCGCCGGCCGGCGGCTTCGCCCACTTCGAGGACGCCGTCGAGACCGGCATGCTCGCCGGCCTCGACGCCGCCGGCATCCGCTGACGCCGGTCAGGCGGCGCCGGCGTGGCGGTGGGGCCCCTCGTCGGCGTGGACCAGGTGGGCGACGAGCGCTTCCCACAGGGTGTTGCGGACACGATCCGCCTCGGGTGCGCCGAGCCCGTTCGCCACGACTACGCCCTCGACCATGTCGGCGAGCACGGCCTCCCTCGGCCGGCCGCGCACGCGGACCGAGACGACGGGGGCGCCGCCCACGGCCGGCCCTCGGCGACGGATCGTGCGGTCGACCCCGACCAGCCGCGGTGGGCACCGGTAGCTCGGCCCGATCAAGCGGTGCCGGGCCGCCGCACGACCGAGCGCACGGGCGGCCTGCGCGAACTCGACGGTCGAGGCGAACTCCATGACGTCCACCTTGACGTGGGGGTACCACGCGGTTCCCTCCCCCGCCGTTCGCGAGACGAGCTCACGGGGACGAGGTGGCGACCGCACCTCCCTCGTCGACCACCGACGCCGGGGGACCGTCGCTCGAGGGTGGGGGGGCCGGCGGGTCGGGGACGCCGTCGCGACCGATGTAGACCAGCACCGTCGCGTTCGCGACACCGGCCACCGGCGGGGCCTCGTCGATCGGCGCGATGTTCACCCCTCCCGGTTCGAAGCCGAGGTCGGCGGCGACGACACCGGCCTCCCCACGGCGGTCCCCGACGTAGTACAGCGTCGTCTCGGGCACCTCCGTCGACCCGACGACGCCGCGCACGTCGGCGTAGCCGGCGAAGCGCAACCGGTCGACCAACGGTCGGAGCTGCCGGCCGGTGGGGGTGCCGTTGACCACCAGCACGGCGACGAAGGGCCGCTCCGCGGGAACGGCCGTCGACACCGGCGGCTCCGTCGTCGAGGTGGTCGTCGTCGAGGTCGTGCTGGTCGTCGTGGTCGTGGTCGTGGTCGTCGTCGTGGTGGGGGGTGTGGTCGTGGTGGTCGTCGTCGTGGTGGTCGTCGTCGTGGTGGTCGTCGTCGTGGTGGTCGTCGGTGGCGACGAGCCCGGCGGGCCCTTGAGCGCGAGGAGGAGGGCGAGCAGGCAGGTGACGACCACGGCGAGCACGACGTTGAGCGACGTCCTCGGGCTCACGACGCTCGCCCGATCGCGGCGGTACCTGCTCGGACGGACATCCTCGCCGAGACGGTAGCGATCGTCCCCACCTCTCGGACAGCTTCGGCGAGTCGTCCCTCTGCCCCGTTCCCGCCCCGTCCGCGACCCCTAGGTTGGTCGCCGTGGGCGACGCGGATCCGACGACGATCACGACGCCCGCGGCGGGCGGCCCCGACGCCGAGGAACTCACCCCGGTCCAGCAGCGCACCCTCGCCGTGCTCCGTCGATCGGGGGAGCCGCTGGAGTTCGACCCCCTCTTCGTCGACGAGATCCGTGCCGCCGCCCGGGACAGCGTCGACGAGGTGTCGAGGCGCCTCGGCGACGACGACGAGCTGTGGGTGTCGAAGCACCGGATCGCGACCGTGCTCGACTGCGAGGAGCACCACCTGCAACCCGACGAGTTCGCCTGGAGCGCCGCCAACGCCACGGGGACGATCGCGCACAAGGCCATCGAGCTGCTCGTGTCGTGGCCGACCCGACGCGGTCGGCCGACGCCGATCGACCTGGTCGACGAGGCGCTCGCCCGGCTCGCGGCCGACACCAGGGGCATCAGCGAGTGGGTCGCGGCCCTCTCCCCCGCCGACGAGGCCGAGGTGCGTAGCCGGACGACCGTGCGCGTCACCCAGTTCCTCGAGAGCTTCCCGCCCCTGCGCAGGAACTGGGCGCCCGTGACCGAGGCGTCGCTGCGATGGCCCGTGTCGGGGTCGATCACCCTGGCGGGCAAGGTCGACCTCCAGATCGGTCGCCCGAGCGGCCGCCAGAGCCGCAAGGTGATCATCGACCTCAAGACCGGTCGACCCAACGCCCGCCATCGCCAGGACCTCGCCTTCTACGCCCTGCTCGAGACGCTCGTGCGCGAGGTCCCGCCGCGCAAGGTCGCGACGTTCTACCTCGACGCGGCCGACGCCCACGCCGACGACGTCACCGAGGGGATGCTGGAGTCCGCGCTGCGCCGCACGATCGACGCGATCCACGCGCTCGTCGAGCTCGAGATCGAGCACCGCACCCCGGTCCGACGGCCCGGCGCGGGGTGCCGGTGGTGCCCGATCGCCGCCGGGTGCGCCGAGGGGACCGCCCACCTCGCGGCGCGCGACGCCGACCTCTGACGCCGGGCGGTCGCGACCGAGCCCGGGGCGTCACGATCCGGCTCCGGGGAGTCGGTAGCGTCTCGGAGATGGCGCTGGATCGAGATGCCCGGGTTTTCGTCGCCGGCCACCGCGGTCTCGTCGGATCGGCGATCATGCGCCGCCTCGCCCGTGACGGCTTCACCGACGTCGTGACCGCGACGCGCGACGAGCTCGACCTGCGCAACCAGCTCGAGGTGTCGCGCTGGTTCGAGGCGAACCGCCCCGACCACGTGTTCCTCGTCGCCGGGACCGTCGGCGGCATCATGGCCAACAGCACCCGCCCCGCGGAGTTCATCTACGACAACATGATGATCCACGGGACGGTGGTCCACGCAGCGCACCAGAGCGAGGTGTCCAAGCTGCTGTACCTCGGCTCGTCGTGCATCTACCCCCGTCACGCCCGCCAACCGATCTCGGAGGCCGAGCTGCTCGACGGGCCGCTCGAGCCGACCAACGAGGCCTACGCGATCGCCAAGATCGCCGGGATCAAGCTCTGCGAGGCGTACCGCGAGCAGTACGGCAGCGACTTCATCTCGGCGATGCCGACCAACCTGTACGGGCCCAACGACAACTTCGACCTCGCCTCCAGCCACGTGCTCCCCGCGCTGATGCGCAAGTTCCACGACGCGAAGGTCGAGGGGCACCGCGAGGTCGGCGTCTGGGGGACCGGCTCCGCGATGCGCGAGTTCCTCCACGTCGACGACCTCGCGGACGCCTGCCTGTTCCTGATGGACACCTACAGCGAGGCCGGCCACGTCAACGTCGGGACCGGCGAGGACCTGCCGATCCGCCGACTCGCCGAGCGGATCCGCGACATCGTCCACCCCGACGCGGAGCTCGTCTTCGACAGCACCAAGCCCGACGGGATGCCGCGCAAGGTGCTCGACGTGTCGAAGCTCCACGACCTCGGGTGGAAGGCGACCATCGGCCTCGATGACGGCATCGCGTCGACCTACGACTGGTTCCTCGACCAGGTCGCGACCTCGACGGCGCTGCGCGGCGCCTGACCCGCGACCGCCCGGTCAGGGGGTCATCAGGGCGACGGGGAGGCCGAGACCGACGTCGGCCCGCACGGTGGCGATCCGCCGACCGGGCTGGACGGCGTCCTTCGGTGCCGAGATCCGATCGTCGCCGAGGCGCGCGCACGCCGCGTCGAGGTCGTCGACGTTCAGCACGACGCCCCAGAAGCGCGCCGGGCCCTCGGGGTGCTCCGCACGCTCGACCAGCTCGACGATCAACCCCCCACGGCCGATGCGGTGGAAGCCCTGTCGCATCGCGCCGACCTCGCGGATCCGCTTCAGCTCGCACCCGGTCGACGACTCGACGGCCCGGCTCGTGCGCTCGAGGTCGTCGGTGGTGACGACGACGTGGTCGAGACCGGACGCCGCGATCGCGTGGTGGGCGAACACCGGGGTCCGGGGCTCGACGACCTCGGTCGCCAACCCGTCGATGCGCCCCTGCCCGGACGCGAGATCGATGCCGCTCAACGCCCACCCGACGATGCCGGACCCGGCGGGGGCGCCCACGTCGACCTCACCGGGCGACGACGACGCCGGCGGGGGTTCGACGATCCGCAACGACGTGCCGACGAGCGGGACGAACCCGTCGTCGCCGACCTCGAGGCCGATCGATCGCCACGCACCGGGCTCGGACGCGACCGTGAGCCACTCGACGCGGGCGCTCATCACGCGCTCGCGAGGTCGACGACGTCGCGCCCGAGGCGGACGACGATCGGCTGGTCGTCGAGTCCCGGGACCACGGGGACCTGGCATCGGCGACGACGGGACATGGGCACCGCCGATCGTAGTGCGGGCGGCGAGAGAGCCGCAGCGCTGCGTCGAGTCCGGTCGTCGGCGACGCAGCGGCGTGGGCGATGGTGACTTCGCGGGCTGTGACCGGTGCGTGGACGATCGGCGCTCGTCGGAACCGGCACCCGCCGGTCACCCACGTCGCGGCCGGTCCACCGGTTCCGTCCGCCACGTGCGCCGCGTCGTCGTCGACCCCGCCACGTCGGAGCCGGTCGCGCAGGCGTCGCTCGAACGCGTCGAGCACCGGCTTCAGCTTCGGGGAGTTCGGCCGCGCCCCCGCCACGAGCAGCACGTGGGGACGGTCGGATCCGTCGTTCCACGTGGCGGCCACGTGCCCACCGCACGGTCGAGGCTCGTCGACGGGGCGGATGCGCCCCGGCCGCGACCGGGTCGCTCGATCAGCGGTCCCGTGTCCGCGCCCAGGTGCGCGCGGGGGAGGTGGACGGCGCCGGCATCGAGGCGATCGCCTGCTCCTGCTGCTCCATCGCGTCGGACAGCCCGGCACGATCGCGCAGCGGGCGCTCCGGCAGCAGCACCGCCGCCACGAAGCCGGCCACCATCACCAGCGCGCACACGAGGTAGATCCTCCCGACGCCGAGCGCCAGGGTGTCGACGACGGCCTGGCGGCTCGCCGCGGGGAGCGCCTGGATGTCGGCGGGCTCGCGGATCAGGTCGGACGCGGCCTCGCCGGAGATCGCCAGCCGGTCGGGGATCTCCGCACGGATCGTGGCGTTGAGGATCGTGCCGAAGACGGCGAGCCCGAACGAGCCGCCGAGCGAGCGGAAGAACATGATCGTCGACGTGACGACCCCCATGTCGCTGAACTCGACCGAGTTCTGGCTCGCGATCGACGAGGTGGTGAACACCGACGCCATCCCGAAGCCCATCGCGATCATCGGCACGACGAGCAGCGCGTAGGGCGTGGACCCGTCGATGCGGCTGACCGACGCGAGCCCGGCCACCGCGACGGCGGTCCCGATCACCGGCCAGAGCTTGTAGCGCCCGGTGCGGTGGATCAGCCGACCGATGCCGAACGTCCCGAGCGTCACGCCGAGCATCTGCGGCAGCATCCGCAGACCCGACTCGGTCGGCGAGACGAAGAGGGAATCCTGGAAGTACAGCGGGAGGAACTGCCCGGCGCCGAACGCGATCGTGCCGGCGCACATCCCGAGCAGCATCGACGAGAGCACCACCGGGTTGGAGAACAGCCGCAGCGGGATCATCGGTTCCGCCGCCCGGCGCTCCACCGCGACGAACGCGACGACGCCGGCGAGGGCCACGCCGAGCAGGACGAGCACCAGCGGGCTCGTCCAGCCGCGCTCGCCGCCGACCTCGAGACCGATCATCAGCGACCCGATCATCACCGACAGCAGCACCGCTCCGGCGACGTCGAGGCGAGCCTTCCGGCGGGGGAACGGGAGCTGGAGGGCGAAGTGGCAGACCGCCATCGCCACGGCGGCGAGCGGGATGTTGATGAAGAACACCCACGGCCACGTCCAGTGGTCGATGATCAGCCCGCCGATCAGCGGTCCGAACAGGGCTGCGCCGACGAAGGCGAGGGTGAAGTAGCCGATGTAGCGGCCGCGCTCACGGGGCGGGAGGATGTCGCCGAGCATCGCGAAGGCGAGCGCCTGGATCGCTCCCCCGCCGAGCCCCTGCAACGAGCGCGCCGCGATCAGCTGGCCCATGTTCTGGGAGATGCCGCACAGGAACGACCCGACCACGAACAGCGCCATCGTCGCCTGGAACACGGTCCGTCGGCCCCACAGATCGGACAGCTTGCCGAGCAGCGGGGTCCCGATCGCAGCGGTGGCGATGTAGGCGGTCCCGACCCACGCGTAGCTCTCGAACGCGTTGAAGTCGCCGGCGATCGTCGGGAGCGCGGTCGCGATGATCGAGATCTCCATCGACGACATCAGCACGGCGAGCATCAGCGAGCCGAGGACCAGCCAGAGCTGGCGGCGGCTGAACCCCGGGACCGACGACACCACCGACACCGCCCTCAACGTACGCACCACCGCGGGGCGGCGACGATCTCGGAGCGCACGTCACACCCGTCGTCGCACCCGTCCTCGCGAGCCGACCGACCCGGGGCGGCGCGTGATCGGTGCGCACCGACGGCGCCGATGACCCGGGACGCGACGAGGCGCCCGTGCCGGCCGGTCGGGGCCGGCGCGGGCGCCTGGTCGGATCGTTCGGTTGCGTCGGTGAGGCGGGGTCAGCCGCGGCCCATGTTGGGCCGCTTGCCGTGGTTCGCCTTCGAGCGACGCAGGCGAGCCTTGCGCTTCTTGGTCTTCTTCGACATAGGACCGTCGAGCCTAGGCCGGTGGGCGCCCGACCCCAACGGCGCGCCCGTCGCCGACCCCGTGCCGGGCACCGGGGGTCGGGCTCAGCGTCGGGGCGACGACGTCGACGGCCGTGCCGCACCTCGCCTCGACGGCGATCGCGGCGTCCGCGAAGCGGCGTCGGCGGGAGCCGTTCGGATCGACGAGCTCCGCGACCGGCTCACCCAGCGAGTCCGACGGCTACGGTTCGCGCATGAGCGTCGAGGTGCACGGAACGGTCGCGAGCGGGTTCGAGGGGGTGCGCGACGCGTTCGCCGCCAACTGGGACCAGCACGGCGAGGTCGGCGCCTCGGTGTGCGCGACCGTCGGGGGTGAGACGGTCGTCGACCTGTGGGGCGGCACCGCCACCTTCGACGACGGTGAGCGCGACTGGTCCGAGGACACGATCATCAACGTCTGGTCGACGACGAAGACCATGTCGTTCCTCTGCTGCCTCCTGCTCGCCGATCGCGGCGAGCTCGACCTCCACGCCCCGGTCGCCACGTACTGGCCGGAGTTCGCGGCGGCCGGCAAGGAGGAGGTCGCGACACGCCACGTCATGGGCCACACCGCCGGGCTGTCCGGGTGGGACGAGCCGCTCGAGATGAGCGACATGCTCGACCACGACAAGCTCGTCGGCCTCCACGCGGCGCAGGCCCCGTGGTGGGAGGTCGGCTCCGCCTCCGGGTACCACGCGATCAGCCAGGGCTTCCTCCTCGGCGAGATCGTGAAGCGGGTCTCGGGTCGCTCGCTGGGCGCCTTCTTCGCGGACGAGATCGCCGGCCCGCTCGGCGCGGACTTCCACATCGGCACGGGCTCCGAGCACGACGATCGCATCGCCCACGTCATCGCGCCGGCCGCCCCGCTCGGCGCCGACGCCACGGAGATCGACGAGTCGTCGGTGGCGTGGCGGACCCTGACCAACCCGACGATGGACGCCACGTTCTCCTCGACGCCCGAGTGGCGGCGCGCCGAGATCCCCGCCGCCGGCGGCCACGGCAACGCCCGCTCCGTCGCCGCGATCCACACGCTCACCGCGAACGGCGGGACGGCGAACGGGGTCGAGGTCATCTCCTCCGACGGGTTGGAGCGCATCTTCGACGTCCAGGCCGAGGGAACGGACCTCGTCCTGCCCGTCGAGCTGAAGCTGGGGATGGGCTTCGGGCTGCCGAGCCCGGCCCTGCCGCTGCCGAACCCGCGCACCTGCTACTGGGGCGGGTGGGGAGGCTCGCTCGCGATCATCGACATGGACGCGACGCTCAGCTTCAGCTACGTGATGAACAAGATGGGCGACACGACGACCGGCGACCCCCGCGGCGCCGGCCCCCTCCTCGCGACCTACGGCGCGATGATGGCCGCCGGCTGAGCCGCGTCACGGTCGGGGTCTGGCCCGTGCGCGGCCGACCCGTGCGTGGTGGCGCGGTCAGGCGGCGGCGCCGGTCCAGGCGAGCAGCTCGTCGACGGGTTTGGTGTTCATCACCCGGTCGATCGGGACCTCGCACTCGGCGGCCCGGTCGCACCCGAGCGACTGCCACTCCAGCTGGCCCGTCGCGTGCGCGTCGGTGTCGATCGTGAAGACGCAGCCGTGGTCGACGGCGAGGCGCAGCAGGTCGCGCGGGGGGTCGAGCCGCTCCGGGCGGCAGTTGATCTCCACCGCCGTGCCGTAGGTCGCGCACGCCGCGAACACGTAGTCGGCATCGAAGTCGCTCGGCGGGCGCTTGCCGATCATCCGGCCGGTGCAGTGGCCGAGGATGTCGACGTGGGGCGACGCGATCGCCATCACCATCCGCTCGGTCATCTCCCGGCGCTCCATCCGCAGCTTCGAGTGCACGCTCGCGACGACGACGTCGAGGCGGGCGAGCATCTCGTCGGACAGGTCGAGCGCGCCGTCGACGAGGATGTCGACCTCCATCCCGGCCAGGATCCGGAAGTCGTGGCCGGCCTCGGTGATCTGGCGGTTCACCTCGGCGATCTGGTCGAGCTGCTCGGCGAGGCGCTCCTCGTTCAGGCCGTGGGCGATGGTGAGGCGGGCCGAGTGGTCGGTCTGCACCATGTACTCGTGGCCGAGCGCGATCGCCGTCGCGGCCATCTGCTCGATCGGCGCACCGCCGTCGCTCCAGGTCGAGTGGAGGTGGCAGTCGCCGCGCAGGGCATCGAGGTAGGGGCGGGCGCGATCGCTCACCTCGATCCGCGACGCCGACTCGATGTCGGCGAGGTAGGCGGGCTCGCGACCGGCGAGGGCGTCCGCGATCACCTGTCCGGTCGAGGCGCCGATCCCGTCGAGCTCGTCGAGCGTGCCGGCGTCCGCCCGGCGCTCGAGCTCGTCGCGATCCGTGGTGCGCACCACGTCGAGGGCTCGCACGAACGCCTTGGTCTTGAACCCCGAGGCCCGCGACCGGTCGAGGCAGTGGATCACCCGCAGCAGAGCGTCCTCCGGTGTCATCGGCCAGATCGTACCGATCCGCGCTCCCGCCCCCGCTCGTCCGGCCAGCCCGTGGTCCAGACCGCGCTCCACGTCCGGTCGCGATCCCGAGCGTCATCCGCCCCGCGATCGCGACCGGTCCGCGCCGTCGCACGGGCGATGGAGACCCGTCGTCCAGAGGGGCTCGCGGTCGAGATCCTCGTGCGAAGGGCCTCGTCGGATCAGGACACCGGGGTCGCCCGGCGGTCACGGGTGACGACGGGTACGGTCCGTTCGGTGCGTCGACGTCGTCCGAGGCCTCTCGTCGCCGTCGTCGTCGCGATTGCGTCGGCGAGCGCGACCGCGAGCTGCTCCGACGACGCGCCGTCGGAACCCGAGGTGCTCCTGTCGCTGGACGACGCCTCGCCCGGCGACGTCGTCGGGTTGGTCGCGGTCGAGTCCGACGCCGGTCGAGCCGTCGAGTGGCTCGACCGCACCGCCGGAACCGTCCATCGGCTCGACCTCGACGGCGACGCCGTCCCCGAGACGACGGCGACGATCGACGTCGGCACGGACGGAGCGCAGCGGGGCCTGCTCGGCCAGGTCGTGATCGACGGCCGCCGGTTCGCCGCCTGGACGCAGCCGGGGTCGTTCGATCTGGTCGTCGGCGAGATCACCGACGACGGCTCGGCCCGGATCGTGTGGGACGTCGGTCCGGCGGGCTCCGGCGCGATCGGCGGTGTGCTCGACGAGCACGACGGGTCGATCGTGCTCGGACTCGGGCGGAACACGGCGTGGGATCGAGAGTCGGGGGTCGGCGGCGCCATCGTGGCCGTGGACCCGGACGCCGATCCCACCCAGGACCCCGAGGCGCTGAGCGTCGGGTACACGAACCCGTGGGCGTTCACCGTCGCAGACGACGGAGCGATCTGGGTGGCCGACAACGCCGCCGGCCCCGATCCCGCCGACCCCGACCGCGAGGACGTCGAGCGGATCGGGAGAGCCGACCTCGTCGCCGACCGGAACGCCATGACCCGGTCGACGGTCGAGCAACGGGCTCCGTCGGCGATGGTCGAGCTCCCCGACGGCCGGATCGGGATCTGCGGGTTCCTCGACGGCGAGTTGCTCGCGTACGACGTGGTCGGCGAGGCGCGGTCCGAGCTCGAGCGGGCCGGGACGATCATGCCGTGCCTGACCGGGGCCGTCGTGTTCGCCGACGGCACCATCGTCACGGCCGCCCAGGACGACTCCGGTCCGACCCTCCACATCCTCCGCCCCTGATCCGACGGCGGGCGTTCGCCGTCGCGCCGTCACTCGTCACGGCCGCCCCACCACCCGTCCATCGACGTCCGGTCGCGATCGGGCGCGCCATCCGCACCGGAACGCGACCCGACCTGAGTCGACCGACACCTGGTTCCGGTTCGACGGACGCACGACCCACTGCGGACGCATGCGACTCAGCGACCTCGATGCCCTCGCGCGGCGCCAGCACGGTGTCGTCGCCCGCCGCCAGACCGAGCTGACGGAGGACGCCTGGAACCGGGCGATCCGGGCCGGCACCATGATCCGTCTCCACCCGGGCGTCGCTCGACTCGACGGGACGGCGTCCACCTCCACCCAGCGGATCGCCGCCGCCGTCCTCGCCGCGGGCCCCGGCGCGCTGGCCTCCCACCGCTCCGCCGCGCACCTCCACGGCATCCCGGGGATCGACGACTCGGTGGTCGACATCATCGTCCCCCGGCGCGCGCCCGGCGGACGGCGGCCCGGTCGAGCGACGACGGTGAACCTCGACGGCGTCGCGGTCCATCGCCCGCGCGATCTGATGCGGCTCGACCGCCACCGCGCCGACGCCGTCGCGTGCACGAACCTGCTCCGCACCGTCGTCGATCTCGGTGCGGTCGACCCGGCCAGCGTCCACGGCGCCGTCGGCCACATCCTCACGAACCGATCGGTGAGCATCGCCGCGCTGGAGTCGGTCGTCCGGCAGCACTCCCGTCCGGGGCGCGCCGGAGTCGTGGCGCTGCGCCGAGCGATCGCCGACTGGTCGATCGAGGGCCGCCCCGCCTACTCCGTCCTCGAGCCGGCGATGCGCGATCTCGTCGCGTGCTACGGATTGCCCCCGCTCGAGTTCCAGCCACGCATCGGTGGTCGTGAGGTCGACTTCCGGGTCGTCGGCACGCCGATCGTGCTGGAGTGCGACGGATGGGCGTTCCACGGGCGCGACCGCGAACGCATCGAGCGCGACCGGGCGAACGACGCCGAGTTCGCGGCGAACGGTTGGATCGTGCTCCGGTTCACGTACCGCGCGATCACGTCGCGCCCGGCTGCGGTCGCCGGCACCATCCGAGCGGCGATCGAGCGCTGGACCGAGCGTCCCGCCCCCGACGCCGCCTGACGCCGCGGCGACGCCCGCGCCGACTCCGATGGGGACCTCCGTCCGGTCGCGGATCCGTGCGGGATGCGCGGCGGATCGCGACCGGAGGGCGAGCGCGAGGGCGCGGTCGGGGTCGGGGTCGGGGCGGGTCGGTAGCCTCGGCGACTCCATGGAACGCTTCGGTCTCGTCGGTCTGCCCAACGCGGGCAAGAGCTCGCTGTACAACGCCCTCACGGGAGGCGGCGCGCTCGCCGCGCCCTACCCGTTCGCGACGAAGGACCCGAACATCGGGGTCGCGATGGTCCCCGACGAGCGGCTCGACCGGCTCTCGGTGATGTCGAGGTCGAAGAAGACGGTCCACGCCCAGGTCGAGGTCGTCGACATCGGCGGGCTCGTCGAGGGGGCGAGCCACGGCGAGGGGCTCGGCAACAAGTTCCTCGCGAACATCCGCGAGGTCGACGCGATCGTCTTCGTCCTGCGCGCGTTCGAGAACGACGACATCGTCGGATCCCCCGACCCGCTCGAGCACCTGCGCGTCGTCGAGCTCGAGCTCGCCCTCGCCGACCTCGAGACCGTCGAGAAGCGGCTGCACGCGACCAGGCGGCAGTCCAAGCTCGACAAGTCGATGGCCGATGACACCGACGCGCTCCAGGCCGCGTTCGACGCGCTCGCGGAGGGCACGCCGCTGTACCGCGCCGGGCTGAGCGACGACGTCCGCGCCACCCTCGCCCCGTCGTTCCTGCTCACCAACCGGCGCGTGCTCGCGGTCGTCAACGTCGGTGAGGACGACATCGACGACATCGCCGACAAGGAGCGCCTCGTGGCGGACGAGCTCCGAGCCGCCGGTGACGACGTCGAGGTCATCGGGATGTGCGTCCAGATGGAGGCCGAGGCGGCGTCGATCACCGACCCCGAGGAGCGGCGCGAGATCCTCGAGGGCTTCGGTCTCGGCGAGGGAGCGCTCTTCCGGATGGTCCGCAGCGCGTACCACCTCCTCGGCCTGCGCACCTTCCTCACGACCGGCGAGCAGGAGTCGCGCGCGTGGACCTTCGTCGAGGGATCGACGGCCCCGGTGTGCGCCGGGCGCATCCACACCGACTTCCAGCGCGGCTTCATCAAGGCCGAGGTGATCCAGTGGGACCAGCTCCTGGAGCTCGGGTCGTGGAACGCGGCGAAGGACGTCGGCAAGATGCGGATGGAGGGCAAGGACTACGTGGCGCAGGACGGCGACGTGATGGAGTTCCGCTTCAACGTCTGAGCGCGATCCACGTCGACGGCAGCGCCCGACGGCAGCTGCTCACCCGTGCGGCCTCCAGGGCGGCGACCGTGTCGGTGCGCGCGTGCCGTGCCGTGAACGCCGACGCCGGGTTCACGCGTGCCATGCTTCCCCCATGCCGTGGTTGGTGAGTGACGCCCGAGTCCTGGCGTCGGCCGAGATCGCGGGCACACCCTCGCAGCGTCGCCGGGGCCTGCTCGGGCGCGACGACCTCGACGGAGCGCTGGTGATCGAGCCGTGCCGCTGGATCCACACCATCGGCATGCGGTTCTCGCTCGACGTGGCGTTCCTCGACGAGGACGGCGTCGTCGTCAAGACGACCACCATGAAGCGGCACCGCCTCGGTCTCCCGGTCCGAGCCGCGCACCGGGTCATCGAGGCCGAGCACGGCGCGTTCGAGCGGTGGGGGCTGCGCGTCGGCGACACGGTGGAGGTCCGCGACGAGAGCCACCGGACCAGCGAGGAGGTCCGCGGCGCGTGAGCACGCTGTGGCTGGTCGCGACTCCGATCGGCAACCTCGGCGACCTCGCTCCGCGCGCGATCGAGGTGCTCGCGTCGTCGCAGCTCGTCTGCTGCGAGGACACCCGACGGACGGCCAAGCTGCTCCGCCACGCCGACATCCGCGTCGAGCGGCTGGCGGTGTGCAACGACCACACCGAGTTCGCGCTCGTCCACGAGGTGCTCGGCGTGCTGGCGGACGGCGGCGACGTGGCCGTCGTCAGCGACGCGGGGACGCCGGGGGTGTCCGATCCCGGCGAGCGCCTCGTGTCGGCGGCGATCGACGTGGGCCACGTCGTCAGCGCCGTGCCGGGCCCGGCCGCGGCGACGATGGCGGTCACGATCAGCGGGTTCCGCGGCGACCGGTGGGTGTTCGAGGGGTTCCTGCCCCGGTCGGGTCGAGACCGCGCGGAGCGGTTGGCCGAGGTGGCGTCCGAGTCGCGCACCGTCGTGGTGTACGAGGCACCCCACCGCATCGAGCGCACGATCGTCGACCTACTCGAGGTCTGCGGGCCCGACCGCCGAGTCGCGATCTCCCGGGAGATGACGAAGGTGCACGAGGAGACGGTGCGCGGGCGTCTCGCGGACATCGACATCGGCGAACCGCGCGGCGAGTACGTCGTGGTGGTCGAAGGAGCCCGGCGGGCGGGCGCCCCGCTCACCGATGACGACGTCCGCGACGCGCTGCGCGGTGCGCTCGAGCGGGGATCGACGCGACGCGACGCGGCGGCCGAGGTCGCCGAGCGGACCGGGCGCCGCAAGCGCGAGGTGTACCAGCTCTGCGTCGAGCTCGACCGTGACGACCCCCGCGTCGCCGTGTCGGGTGGTCCGGATCCCGACCCCGGTGTCGGCGAGGTCGACCCCGACGGTGCGACCCCGGTGGCGGGGGCGACGTGAGCGCCGCCTCGACGGGGCGCTCGGCATCGACCCCCGCGGCGTTCTTCGACCTCGACCGGACGCTGATCTCCGGGTCGTCCGCGTTCACCCTCGCGATCCAGGCTCGCCGGGCCGGCCTGATCCCGACCCTCGAGTTCGCCCAGGACGCGGCCGGGGCGGTCGCGTTCAAGTTCCTCGGGGCGAGCGACGACACGAGCGAGCAGGTGCGCGAGCGCATCCTGAGCGCGGTGAGCGGGATGCGTCGGGCCGATCTGCTGGCGCTGAACGCCGAGGTCGTCCCTCGCCTCATCGAGCGGGTCCGGCCCGAGGCGATGCGGCTGCTCGACCGCCACCGCGACGCCGGCCGCGACACCTACATCGTGTCGGCCGCCCCGATCGAGCTCGTCGAACCGCTCGCCCACGCGCTCGGGATGACCGGGGGCATCGGCACCCGCAGCGCCCTCGTCGACGGGGTGTACACCGGCGACCTCGACGGGCCGTTCGTCTACGGGGCGGGCAAGGTCGAGGCGATGCGCTCGCTCGCGGCCTCGAACGGCTACGACCTCGCCGGCAGCTACGCGTACAGCGACTCGGTCAGCGACCTGCCGATGCTCGAGGCGGTCGGCCACCCGGTCGCGGTCAACCCCGACTCCCGCCTGGAGCGCCACGCCCGCGTCAACGCGTGGCCGATCGTGATCTTCAGCCAGCGCACGAAGTGGGTCGTGCGCCGGACGCTCGGCGGGGTCGCGACGGTCGGTGTCGGCGTGGGCGGCTTCGCGCTCGGTGCGCGGTTCGGGCGACGCCGGGCACCCCGCCTCGTCCCCTGGTGACGGAACCGGTGGCGGGACCCCGGCCGTGCGCGGGGCGGTCGGCTCAGCACGGCCACAGCGCGGCATCAGCGCGGCATCAGCGCGAGCTGACGGGAGGTGCCGACCAGCGATCCCGCCGAGTCCCACATCACCCCGTCCTCCTCCATCAGCCCGTCCTCGATGATGCTCGACCGGAACGAGCAGCGCAGCGGTCCCGGGGCGGGGACGCCGAGGACGTGGACCGTCAGCTCGACGGTCGGCACCCAGCCGACCGGGAGGTCGGTGTTGAACACGGGGGGTGCGAACGCGTCCGCCGCGAGGAGCAGCGCGATCTCGTCGGGCTCCTCGCCGTCGCCGAGCGCGAACCACCCGCTCACCTCCGGTCGACCCGTCGGCCGCCCCACCCGGAAGCCGGCGTCCTCGGGGCGCATGCGCAGGTCGATCCGGTTCATCAGCTCGGGGACGAGTCCGTCGGTCGGCGGCGGCGGCACGACGCACTCCTCGAACGGGGCCAGCTCGACCGGCTCGAGCGTGGTGCGGCTCGGGCCACCCGGTCGCTGCTCCCCGAACGTCCCCAGGAGCTGCAGCGTCGCCTCGCCCCCCATCGAGAGGGTGGCCGCGACGGTCGACAGCCGACGTCCGGAGCGCACCACGGTCGTCGCGACCTCGCACGGCCCCGCCGGCGCGGGCCGCAGGTAGTGACCGGTCAGGGTGAGCGGAGGGGCGCCGACGCTCTCGGCCATCGCGCGACCGGCGATCGCGAGCAGGTAGCCGCCGTTCGCGTTGCCGCCGATGTCCCAACCGTCGTGGACGGCTGCCGACCACCGCCGCCGCGAGTCGTCGCCCACGTCGGGGTCGGGGCCGTCGATCGCGACGACGGAGGTGGCGAGGGCGAAGCGGTCCGACATCACCGCAACGTAGGGATCCGGCGTCGCAGCCCCGAAACCGGCACGGTGTGATCGCCGGCACGCCACCGAGCGCCCGCCCGGAGACGGGGCGCTCGTCGTGCGGGCCGTCCGGTGCGCCCACCCGATCCGTGACGAGCGGAACCGTCCGGACCCGGCACCCGATGGCGCGGTGACCGGCACCCGGAGCGGCGGGCGGGTGGAACCGGCGTGGTGGGCGGGTGGCCACGCCCTAGCGTGACCGACGTGAGCCGGACGTACGTGACGACGCCGATCTACTACGTGAACGCCGAGCCGCACCTGGGCCACGCCTACACCACGATCGTCGGCGACGCGATCACCCGGTGGAGCCGCCTGCTCGGCGACGACACCAAGTACCTCACGGGCACCGACGAGCACGGCCTCAAGATCCAGCAGGCGGCCGAGGCCTCCGGGATGACCCCCCAGGAGTTCACCGACCGGATCGCGCCTCAGTTCGCGGCGGCGTGGGAGCGCTTGAACATCGCCAACGACGACTTCATCCGCACCACCGAACCCCGCCACCGCGCTGCGGTGACCGAGCTGCTGCAGCGCTGCTGGGACGCCGGCGACATCGAGCTCGACACGTTCGCCGGCAAGTACTGCGTGGCGTGCGAGGAGTACTACGACGACGCCGAGCTCGTCTCCGAGCTCGGCGTGGTCGGCGAGGGCGAGCTGTGCCCGATCCACCACCGCACGGTCGAGTACTTCGAGGAGGAGAACTACTTCTTCCGCCTCAGCCGCTTCCAGGACCGCCTCCTCGACCACTACGCGCGGCACCCCGGCGCGATGACCCCCGAGCACCGCGGCAACGAGGCGCTGGGCCTGATCCGCGGCGGGTTGCGTGACTTCTCGATCAGCCGCACCTCGCTCGAATGGGGCATCCCGCTGCCGTGGGACGACGACCACGTCGCCTACGTCTGGTTCGACGCGCTCACGAACTACCTGGCCGCGGTCGGCTTCGGCGACGGGACCGACACCTACCGCGACTGGTGGCCGGCGACCCACCTGATCGGCAAGGACATCGTCCGGCAGCACTGCGTGTACTGGCCCGCGATGCTGATGTCGGCCGGGGTCGAGCCACCCGCGCGCTGGGCGATCGGCGGGTGGCTGCTCGTCGGCGGAGAGAAGATGTCGAAGACCTCCGGCAACGTCGTCGACCCGCTCGACCTGATCGACGACATCGGCCTCGACGGGTTCCGCTACTACGTGCTGGCCGAGACGCCCTACGGCAGCGACGGCGACTTCACCTACGAGGGCCTGGTCGGCCGCTACAACTCGGATCTCGCGAACAACCTCGGCAACCTCGTCGCGCGGGTCGCCACCGTCGTCGACAAGAAGTGCGGCGGCGTCGGCCCCGCACCGTCGGCCGAGTCGGATCTCGCCGCCGCGGCCGCCACGGCCCTCGCCGACAGCACCGCCCGCTGGGAGGAGCTGCAGCCGAGCCGCGCGCTCGAGGCGACCTGGGGTCTGATCCGCGCGACCAACTCCCACCTGGAGCAGAACGAGCCGTGGCGGGCCGAACCCGGCCCCGACGTCGACGCGGTGATGGGTGACGCGCTCGAGGCGCTGCGGATCGTGGCGATCCTGTGCTCGCCGGCCGTCCCCGACACGGCCCAGGCGATCTGGGAGCGCATCGGGATGGACGGCCGGGTCGTCGACCGTCGGCTCCCCGACGACGCCGCGTGGGGCGGCTACCCGGGTGGCGCGACCGTGACCAAGGGCGATCCGCTCTTCCCGCGGATCCGGGCGTGAGCGATCCGGCCGTCGGCACCGGCACCGGCACGTCCCCCGGCGACGACGCGACGCCGCCCGCGCTGTCGTGGATCGACTCGCACTGCCACGTCCACGACGAGCGGATCCCCGACGGTGCCGACGGAGCCGTGGAGGCCGCGCGTGAGCAGGGCGTCGGCGTCCTGGTCACGGTCGGTTGCGATCGAGCGACCTCGCTCGCCGCGATCGACCTGGCCGCGCGCCACGACGGCGTGTTCGCGACGGTCGGGCTCCACCCCCACGAGGCGCGCCACGGCATCGACACCATCGTCGATCTGCTCGACACCCCGGGCATCGTCGCGATCGGCGAAGCCGGACTCGACCACTTCTACGAGCACTCGCCGCGCGCCGAGCAGCGGCAGGTCTTCGCGCAGCACATCGCCCTCGCCCACGAGCACCGCCTCCCGTTGATCATCCACACGCGCGACGCGTGGGAGGAGACGTTCGAGATCCTCGACGCGGAGGGCGTCCCCGAGCGCACCGTGTTCCACTGCTTCACCGGCGGACCCGGCGAGGCCGAGCGTGGGCTCGAGCGCGACATCCGGTTGTCGTTCTCCGGGATCGTCACGTTCCCGTCGGCGAGCGAGGTCCAGGAGGCGGCGCGGATGTGCCCGTCGACCCACCTCCTCGTCGAGACCGACAGCCCGTACCTCGCCCCGGTCCCCCACCGCGGGCGGACCAACCGACCGGCCTGGGTCCCCGATGTCGGACGGTTCCTCGCCGAGCTGCGCGGCGAGCCGATCGAGCGGTTCGCGGCCGCGACCGTCGCCGCCACCCGCGACGCCTTCGACGGCCGCCTCGACCCCTGAGCGCGAGACGTCCGCTCGCTCGTGGTCGGCGGCCGTGCGCCGATCGAGCCCGCTGCGGCCGACCGCCGGCGCGAGGGGCACCCCGCTACCATCGGGGTCCCGTCGAGCCGGAGGATCCGCCGACCCGGACGACCAGGCGACATGGCTTTCGAGGACACCGACCGACGACGAACCGTGTTCCTCGCGCTGGTCACGATCCTCGCCCTGCCGGCGCTGTACGTCCTGAACCGCACCGAGATCGACGACGGCAGCGACGGCGCGACGGCGGTGGTCACCGACGGATCCGTGGTCGGGTCCGACGATCCCGGCACCGGTGGCCGCACCCCGAGCCGCCCCCCGATCGAGGCTCCAGACGACGAGCCGGTGTTCATGGACGGCGGAGCGCCCCGAGACGAGCCCCGGGTGGCGGAGGTCGCCGTGCCGGCGCGACCGGAGAGCCCCCCGGCCCAGATGGACGCGAGCTTCCGCCGAACGATCGGCGAGAGCACGTGCCCCGTGCTCGACTTCGAGGCCGGGGTGGACGTCGACGTCACGAACCTCGACAACGGGCGGACCATCGAGTGCACGACGACGTCGGCGGGCGACGACCAGGTGGCCGGCATCGTGCTCGGGTTCGAGGCGTTCTCCCGGCTCGCGGACCCGACCGAGGCGCCGATCCCGGTCGACGTGGTGCGACGCTCGTGAGGCCGCGCCGGGCGAGTCGGGAGCCGCGCACGTGACCCACTCCCGCCCCGCGCTGCGCGACCTGCTCGACGACCACGGGCTCGCTCCCCGACGCGACCTCGGCCAGAACTTCGTGACGGATGCGAACACGGTCCGCAGGATCGCGGAGCTCGCGGGCGTCGGCCCCGGCGACCACGTCGTCGAGATCGGCGCCGGGCTCGGCTCGCTCACCCTCGCCCTCGCCGAGACGGGCGCCTCCGTCACCGCGATCGAGGTCGACCACGGCATCGTCGCGGTCCTGCGCGAGGTGGTCGAGCACCTCGATCGGGTGACCGTCGTCGAGGCCGATGCGATGGACCTCGGTTGGGTCGACCTCGTGGAGGCCCACCGCGCCGGAGGCGCAGGGCGCGGCATCGGGGCCGCGATCGGACGCGGGCGACCGTGGACCCTCGTCGCGAACCTGCCGTACAACGTCGCCACGCCGCTCGTGTGCGACATCCTCGACCGCGTCCCGCAGGTCGGCCGGCTGCTGGTCATGGTGCAGCGCGAGGTCGCCGAGCGCTTCGCCGCCCCGGCCGGAGCCCGTGCGCGGGGCGCGGTCAGCGTCAAGGTCGCCTACTGGGGTCGGGCGCGCGTGGTCGGCCACGTCCCCGCCACCGTGTTCCTCCCCCGCCCCAACGTCGAGTCCTCGTTGGTGGAGATCGTGCGCCGCACCCCTCCGGCGGTGCCGCCCGACGACCTGTTCGACCTGGTGCGCACCGCGTTCGGGCAGCGTCGCAAGATGCTCCGGCGGTCGCTGGGGGCGCTCGTCGAGCCGAGCGCGTTCGGGGCCGCCGAGGTGGCCGAGACCGCACGACCCGAGGAGCTCGACCTCGACGCCTGGGTGCGCCTGGCTCGCGCCGCGACATCGGCCGGCACCACCGACACGACCGCCGGCGGTGGGCACGCAGCCGCCGACGGGGACGGAGCCGACGACGAGGCCGGGGACGCGACGTGAGTCGATCCTCGTGAGCGTCGCGGTGCGCGCCCACGCGAAGCTGACGCTCTCGCTGCGGGTCACGGGGGTGCGCGACGACGGCTTCCACCTGATCGACGCCGAGATGGTCGGCCTCGACCTCCACGACGTGCTCGAGATCGATCCCGACGTCGACGTGACGCAGGTCCGCTTCACCGGTCCGTTCGCCACGGGGATCGCCGCTGACGGCACCGACCTGGTGTCGCTCGCGCTCGCCGGGCGCGGTCGCACGGCGAGCGTCGTGGTCGACAAGCGCATCCCCCACGGTGGCGGTCTCGGCGGCGGGTCGACCGACGCCGCCGCGGTGCTGCGCTGGGACGGCGTCGGCGACGATCCCGACGAGTTGGCGGCGGCGTCGCGCCTCGGCGCCGACGTGCCGTTCTGCCTGGTGGGCGGGCGGGCCCGCGTGAGAGGGATCGGCGAGATCGTCGATCCGCTCCCCCACGTCGACCGCGTCGTGACCCTGGTGATCCCGCCGCTGGGCGTCGCGACCCCGGCGGCCTACCGGGCGTGGGACGAGCTCGGAGGACCGACCGCCGACGGCCCGAACGACCTCGAACCCGCCGCTCTCGCCGTCGAGCCGCGCCTCGAGCGCTGGCGCGACGCGATCGCCGATCGCGTCGGGAGACCACCGGTCCTGGCGGGCAGCGGCGCGACGTGGTTCACCGAGGGCAGGCGCGACGACGCCCTCGCCGACCTGGTCGACGAGGGCGCTCGGATCGTGGTGGCGCGGACCCTGCCCCGGTCGGGGTGAGGGCGGCGCGACCGGCTACTTGCGGCGCTGGTGGCGCGTGCGGCGGAGCATCTTCTTGTGCTTCTTCTTGCGCATCCGCTTCCGCCGCTTCTTGATCAGTGAACCCATGGTGGGCAACGCTACCGGGCGTGGCTCGACCCGACACGCCGGGTACCGTGACCCCGTCGCCCGGTCGCGCCGCCCACGTGGGCCCGCGGCACGGCGACAACTCCGGTCCGGGGTCGTCTAACGGGAAGACAGCGGTTTTTGGTGCCGAGAATGGGGGTTCGATTCCTCCCCCCGGAGCAAGGCCCGCGTGCGCCGCCACGTCGACGCGACGACCGGCACCCGACGAGCGTGCCGGTCGAACGGCGCGCCGAGGCGATTAGCCTGATCCGATGAGCGTCTCGGCGATCGTGCTCGCTGCCGGTGAGGGGACCCGCATGCGGTCCAACCGACCCAAGCCGCTGCACATGATCTGCGGGCGCTCGATGGTGCTCCACGTGATCCACGCGCTCGAGCGCCTGCATCCGGAGCGCACGGCGGTCGTCGTCGGCCACGGTGCCGAGCAGGTGACGAAGAAGGTGCAGGACATGTCGCCGGCGTGGGCCAACGTCGCGTTCGTCGAGCAGGTGGTGCAGCGCGGGACCGGGGACGCCGCCTCGATCGGCATGACCGCCTTCGACGGCGACGACTACGACGACGAGGCGACGGTCGTCATCCTCCCCGGCGACGCCCCGCTGCTGCGCCCCGAGACGCTCGACGAGCTCGTCGCGACCCACGTCGCGAACTCGAACGCGGCCACGATGCTCACCTCGGTGATGACCGACCCGACCGGGTACGGCCGGGTGATCCGCCGTCCCGACGGACAGGTCCAGCGCATCGTCGAGCAGCGCGACGCCGCCCCCGAGGAGCTCGACGTGCGCGAGGTGTGCACCTCGATCTACGCCTTCCGCCGCGACCTGCTCGGCCCCGCCCTGCGCACCCTCACCAGCGACAACTCCCAGGGCGAGTACTACCTCACCGACGTGATCTCGGTGCTCGCCGCGATGGGGCACCGCATCAGCTGCGTCCAGGCTCCGATCGAGGAGACCCAGGGCGTCAACGACCGCTGGCAGCTCGCCCTGGCGGAGCGTGAGCTGCGCGCGCGCACCAACCGCTCCTGGCTGCTCAACGGGGTGACCATGCTCGATCCCCGCCAGACCTTCGTCGACGTGACCGTGTCGATCGGGCGCGACGTCACCCTGTTCCCGGGCACGATCCTGCAGGGTTCGACCGCGATCGGCGACGAGTGCGAGATCGGCCCCGACGCCCGTCTGGTCGACAGCGCGATCGGTCGGGGTTCGACCGTCTCGCACACCGTCGCGCACGAAGCCGAGGTCGGACCGGGGGCCGTGGTCGGCCCCTACGCGCACCTCCCGCCCGGGTCGTGCGTCGTTGCGGAGGGCGTGACCGGCTCGTTCTACACTGCGCCCGCGGGCTGATCGCGTCCACGGGCGGACGGGCGGGCGCCGCCGACACGGAGGATCACACCATGGAGAAGGTCACCACCAAGCGGCTCGCCCTGTACACGGGACGCACCCACCCGGCCCTCGCCGAGGAGGTGGCGACCCACCTGAACATCGAGGTCGGCCACGACAACCTCGTCGAGTTCGCGAACGGCGAGATCCGCTGCAGCTTCGGTGAGTCGGTGCGCGGCACCGACGTGTTCGTGATGCAGACCCACTTCGGTGTCGACGGTCGCTCGGTGAACGACTCGATCATGGAGCACCTGATCATGATCGACGCGGCGGCGCGCGCGTCCGCGAAGCGGATCACGGCCGTGTGCCCGTTCTACGGCTACGCCCGGCAGGACCGCAAGGCGGCGGGCCGCGAGCCGATCACCGCCCGCCTGGTGGCCGACATGTTCAAGGCGGCCGGGGCGAAGCGGATGATCTCCGTCGACCTGCACTCCGGCCAGATCCAGGGGTTCTTCGACGGGCCCGTCGATCACCTGACCGCGATGCCGGTGCTCGAGAACTACGTCCGCCAGAACGCGCGGGAGCCGGTGATCGTGTCGCCCGACGCGGGGCGGATCAAGGTCGCCGAGCGGATGGCCCAGCACCTCGGCGACTGCGGCGCGGACCTCGCGTTCATCTACAAGCGCCGGCCGAAGGGGACCACCAACGTCTCGGAGGCCGCCGAGGTGATGGGCGACGTGCAGGGTCGCACCTGCGTGCTGACCGACGACATGATCGACACCGCCGGGACGATCGTCGCCGCGGCCGAGCTGCTCAAGAAGCGCGGCGCCGGCGAGGTGTGGGCGATGGCGACCCACGGCCTGCTGTCGGGCCCGGCCGTCGACCGGCTGAAGAACGCGCCGATCGAGCGGCTCGTGCTCACCAACTCGCTCCCGCTGCCCTCGGAGAAGCACCTGCCCAACGTGGAGGTGCTCTCGGTCGCGCCCCTGATCGCGGAAGCGCTCGGCGCGGTGTTCGACGACACCAGCGTCAGCGACATCTTCGACGGGGAGAACCTCGCCTGAGGGTGCCCCACCTCCGATCCGGTGCGATCCTGCGCGGATGGGTGCGAGCGATCTCGAGGATCCCACCTCCCGCCGCGCGGGCGCGCCCGCGGGGACCGGAGCGGCGCTGACCCGCCGGGTCCCCGAGATCGTGCTCGCGATCGCGGCCGTCGCGCTGCTCGTCGAGGGATCGCTGCACCGACCGCTGGTCACGCCCGACTACTCGGCGTACCTGTCGATCGCCGAGCACTGGGCGGGCGGCGACCTCGACGAGGCGATCAACGGCTACTGGTCGCCCCTCTACCCGTGGCTGCTCGCGCCGTTCCTGCGGATCGGGGTGGCTGCGACGTCCGCGCAGGCGATCCTCGCGGTCGGCATCGCGGTGGCGACGACCGACCGCCTCCGCGCACTGGTCCACCGGACGGTGCGCGACCCGGCGACGTCGCGCGCCGCGATCGAGGTCCTCCTCGTCGGCACGATCCCGTTCCAGCTGTGGATGGCGCTGTCGCTCGACGGCGCCGACCACCTGCTCTCGCTCCTCGTCGCCGGCGCGTTCGCGGCGGCCCTCGACGATCGCCGCTGCGCGACCCGGCGCGGGCTCGAGGTGGGTGCGTGGACGTCGCTGGGCTTCCTGACGAAGGTGTTCGCGCTCCCGTTCTCGATCGCGTTCGTCGTGATCTGGGTCGTCGTGTCGTGGGCGCTCCCACCCCCGACGCGAACGACGCCGGAACCGCCCGGGGAGCGGTCCGCCGCGAGGGCGGCGGGTGGCTGGTGGCGGTCGGGGGCGACGGCGCTCGGCGTGCTCGCCGCGGTGGCGATCGGCTGGTCCGTCGTGCTGTCGGTGTCGTTCGGGACGCCGACGTTCAACCAGTCGGCGACCTACCACGCCCGGATCACCGCTCCCGGCGCCCAGGGCAACCCGTTCGACTGGGCCGGGCTGCTCCGCCCGACGGGGGCCGAGGCCGTCTCCGCGTGGGAGAACCCGTCGACCGCGACCCTGGCGTCGGGCCAGCGCGTCGACCTCGACGAGCGAGCGGTCGACGGCGACGGGCGTGAGCTCGTCGTCGACGGGCGCGTCGCCCGCTTCGTCACCTCGGTGCGCAAGGCGGCGAGCACCACCTCCCTGCTCGCCGGGACGGTGATCGCGGCGGCGCTCACCGCTGCGGCGGTCGCGCTCGTCGCCCTGCGCCGGATCGCCTCGACCCGACGTCCCACCGTCGAGCGCGGCGCGGCCCCGGTGCTGATCATCGCCGCGAGCGCGGCGGCGTACGTGGTGGGGATCTCGCTCGCCGTCGTTAACGACCGCTACCTGTGGCCGCCGCTGCTGCTGTCGGTGCCCGTCGCCGCCCACGGGGTCGATCGACTCGTACGGCGCGTGAGCGCCGGGCGTGCACCGGCTCGCACCACGGCGGTCGCGCTGGCGGCGGTCGTCGCGGTCGTCTCGCTGCCGTGGTCCCTCGCCGCGCTCGCCGAGCTCGGCGACGACGTCTCCGAGACCGAGCGGGAGTCGCTGCCGGCGGTGGCGGCGATCGAGCAGGGGGAGCGGGTCGCCACGTCGGTGAAGGACTTCGACTACCTGGGGATCTGCTTCGCCGCGGGCTGCACCTACTGGGGCACCCCGATCGAGAGCTCGGGCGACGCCCTGCTCGACGAGCTGTGCGCGGCACGCATCGACCTGCTCGTGGTCGAGGGCGACGCGCCGGGAGCGGTCGGATCCGTCGACCTCGACCGCGTCGAGGTGCGCAGCGAGCTCGTCGACTCCACGATCCTCGACGTCCGCGCCGCCCGCGGACGCTGCGCCTGAGGCGGTCGCGGCGCGCGACGACCAGCCGGGAGCCGAGCGCGGGCCGAGCGCGTCGCCGATAGCGTCGAGGGCTGCCGCAATCGGACCGGAGGCACCTGACGACGATCGGACTCGTCAGGCACCCGCCGCACACGTCAGGACACGAACACCATGAGCGAGACCATCCTCCACGCCACCTCCGGCCGCCCCACCGGGAGCTCGGCCGCACGTCGCATGCGCGCCGAGGGTCGCATCCCCGCCGTCGTCTACGGGATGGGCATGGCGCCGACGAGCATCTCGGTCGACCGGCGCGACCTGCGCACCGCCCTGTCGGGGACGTCGGGTCTGAACACGATCCTCGACCTCACGATCGACGGGGAGATGTACCCCTCGATCATCAAGGACGTGCAGCGCCACCCGGTGCGGCTGAACATCGAGCACCTCGACTTCATCCAGGTCGACCTGAACGCCCAGATCGTGGTCAACGTCCCGATCCACCTGACCGGCGAGTCGAAGGAGGTCGACGACAACAACGGCCTCGTCGACCAGATCATGACCGAGCTCGAGGTGTCGACGACCCCGCGCAACATCCCCGACGAGGTCGTCGTCGACATCTCGGAGATGGACATGGAGTCGACGATCCACGTCGAGGACCTCCAGCTCCCGTCGGGCGTCGTGCCGACCGCCGACCCGGAGCGCACCGTGGTGACCGTGTCGATCATGCGCACGCCGGTGCTCGACGAGATGGAGGCCGAGGCCGCTGCCGCGGCGGCCGAGCTCGCCGAGGGCGCCGAGGGCGCCGAGGGCGCCGACGACGCAGCCGAGGGCACCGACGCCGACGGCGACGACTCCTCCGGCGACTCGGGCGCGTGACCGCCCGCGCCCGGCGCTGACGTGGGCCTGTTCGCCCGGGCGGGGAAGGGCGCGCCCCTCGACTGGCTCGTCGTCGGTCTCGGCAACCCCGGGCCGAAGTACGCGGGCACCCGCCACAACGTCGGTGAGGACGCGATCCGCCTGCTCGCGCAGCGTCGGGGCGCGACCCTCAAGGGGGGGCGCGACGAGGCGCTGATCGCCGAGGTGCGGTTGCCGGGAGCGGATGGCGACGAGCGCGTCGCGCTCGCGTTCCCGATCACGTACATGAACGACTCGGGCCGCTCGGTGCAGGCGATGGTCCGGCGGTACCGGATCGAGGCTCCCGAGCGGATCGTCGTCGTCCACGACGAGCTCGACCTGCCCCCGGGTGAGCTGAAGGTCAAGAGCGGTGGCGGGCTCGCCGGTCACAACGGGCTGCGGTCGATCACGCAGCACCTGCGCACCCAGGACTACCTGCGCGTGCGCATCGGGGTCGGCAAGCCCGACAGCGCTCACGTCGGCAAGGTGCACGTGCTGGCCAAGGTCCCCCGGCGCGTCCGCGAGCAGCTCGACGTCGCGATCGTCGACGCGGCGGACGCGGTCGAGGAGATCGTCGCGAGCGGCGTCGACGCCGCCATGCAGCGCCGCAACGCCAAGCGCTGAACCCGGTCGCACCGGGTGCGCCCGGTTTCACCGAGCACGTCGGAGCGGATCCCGGCGGGGCGCGGTTCAATGGCCGCCGATGACCGACGTCCGCCACGACGAGCTGCGCACCGCTGCGGACGCCCGCCCCGCGCCCGGATCGGCCGGGGTCCCCGCCGTCCCGGCGCGGACCGGGGTGGGAGCCCTCGCGTCGCTTCCCCCGCTGCTGCGCGACGAGCCCGGCCTCACCCGCGCCTTCGGCGATCCCGACGCCCGCCTCGCCGTGGTCGAGGTGGCCCGCCCGATCGCGATCGCCGGGCTCGCGACGCTGTCGAACCGACGTCCCCTGCTCGTCGCCTGCCCGACCGGCACCATGGCGCGCCAGCTCCACGACGACCTCGTGCAGTTCCTCCCCGTGGACGACGTCGCCCTGTTCCCGGGGTGGGAGACCCTCCCGTTCGAGCGCGTCAGCCCGAACGTCGAGACGATGGGGCAGCGCCTCGACGTCCTGTGGCGGCTGCGCGACCCCGAGCGGGCGCCGAAGGTGATCGTGGCCGGGGTGCGCGGCCTGCTGCAGAAGCTGGGCCCGGGCGCGCTCGAGGTGGAGCCGATCGAGATCCGACCCGGCGGGGAGGTCGACCCCGACGCCCTCGCCGCCCGCCTCGTCGAGTTCGGGTACCGCCGTGAGGAGCTCGTCGAGCACCGTGGCGAGTTCGCCCGCCGGGGTGCGATCATCGACGTGTACCCCTCGACGGCCGACGCGCCGATCCGCATCGACCTGTGGGGTGACGAGGTCGACCGGTTGACCCGCTTCGCGGTGAGCGACCAGCGCTCGACCGTCGACCTCGACCACGTGCGCGTCTTCCCCGCCCGTGAGCTGACGCCCACCGCGACGGTCCGCGAGCGGGCCGCTGCCCTCGTCGAGCGTGAGCCGTGGGGCCGCGAGCAGTGGGAGCGCCTGGCCGACGGCAACCACTTCGACGGGATGGAGTCGTGGCTGCCCTGGCTCGCCGACGACGAGACCCTGATCACCGACGTGCTGCCGGACTCGGCCAAGGTCGTCCTGGTCGAGCCACGCCGGATGCGCGACCGCGCCGCCGACCTGATCGCCGAGGAGGACGACCTCGCCCGCACCCTGGCGTCGACGTGGGCGCGCGACCCGGACAAGACGTTCCCCCGGCTGCACGCGGAGCCCGACGTCCTGCTCGCCCGGGCCGGCTCGTTCTGGTCCATCGACTCCACGCCGGAGTCGCCCGACGTCGACGTCGTCCAGGCGATGGGCTGGGGTCCCGTCGTCGGCGACGGCACCGGCCTCACCGACCGCCTGAGCGAGCTGCTCGCCGACGGCTACCGGGTGGTGGTCGCCGCCGACGGCGACGGCTCGGCGCGGCGGCTGAAGTCGCTCCTGCTCGACCAGGGCCTCGACCTGCGCATCCGCACCTCGACCGGCGACGGCGACGGGGCGGGGATCGAGCTGCCCCCCGGGGGGAGCATCGTCGTGGCCCCCCTCCAGCGCGGCGTGACCCTCGGGCGGGCGAAGGTCGCGATCGTCGCCGAGTCCGACCTGACCGGGCGCCGTCGTGCGCACCGCAGCGCACGCGCCCGCAAGCGCGGCGAGACCGCGAGCACCTTCGAGGACCTCACCGCGGGCAGCTTCGTCGTCCACCACCAGCACGGCGTCGGCGTCTACGAGGGGATGGTCAAGCGGGCGATCGGCGGGGTGGAGCGCGACTACCTCCTGCTGTCGTACAAGGGCGGCGACAAGCTCTACATCCCCTCCGACCAGATCGACTCGATCCGCCAGTACGTCGGCGGTGAGGCCCCGAAGCTGCACAAGCTCGGCGGATCCGACTTCGCCAAGACGAAGAGCCGGGTGAAGTCCGAGGTGCGCCAGATCGCGCAGGAGCTGGTGCTGCTGTACCAGCAGCGGGTCACCGCCGAGGGCCACCGGTTCGCCCAGGACACCCCGTGGCAGGCCGAGATGGAGGAGGCGTTCCCGTTCGTCGAGACGCCCGACCAGGCACGCGCGATCGACGACATCAAGGCCGACATGGAGCGCGAGTTCCCGATGGACCGCCTGGTGTGCGGCGACGTCGGGTTCGGCAAGACGGAGATCGCGATCCGGGCCGCGTTCAAGGCCATCCAGGACGGCAAGCAGGTCGCCGTGCTCGCGCCGACGACGCTGCTCGCGACCCAGCACGGCAACACCTTCGCCGATCGCTTCGCCGGGTACCCGATCCGCGTCGAGGTCCTCTCGCGCTTCCTCACCCCGGCTCAGGCGAAGAAGGTCATCCGGGAGGTCGAGTCCGGCGAGATCGACTGCATCATCGGCACCCACCGCCTGCTCGCCACCGACATCCGCTTCAAGGACCTCGGCCTCCTCGTGGTCGACGAGGAGCAGCGCTTCGGTGTTCAGCACAAGGAGAAGATGAAGCGGATGAAGACGAACGTCGACGTCCTCACCCTCTCCGCGACCCCCATCCCGCGGACGCTCGAGATGAGCCTCGTCGGCATCCGCGACCTCTCGCTGCTGCAGACCCCGCCGGCGGAGCGCCAACCGATCCTCACCTACGTCGGGGAGTACGACGAGCGCGTGGCGGTCGAGGCGATCCGCCGCGAGCTGCTGCGCGAGGGCCAGGTGTTCTGGGTGCACAACCGGGTGCGATCGATCGAGACGGCGGCGCGTCGCTTGCGCGAGCTCGTCCCCGAGGCGCGCATCGCGATCGCCCACGGCCAGCTCGACGAGGGGACCCTCGAGCAGGTGGTGCAGGACTTCTGGGACGGCGAGTTCGACGTCCTCGTGTGCACCACGATCATCGAGTCGGGCATCGACATGCCGGCGGTGAACACCCTCGTCGTCGAGCGCTCCGACCTGCTCGGCCTCGGTCAGATGCACCAGATCCGCGGGCGCGTCGGCCGGTCCGGCCAGCGCGCGTACGCGTACCTGTTCCACCCCCGCGACAAGACGCTGACGGAGGAGGCGTACGAGCGGCTGCGCACGATCGGCGAGTCGACCGAGCTCGGCTCCGGGTTCAAGATCGCGATGCGCGACCTGGAGATCCGTGGCGCGGGCTCGCTGCTGGGGGAATCCCAGTCCGGTCACATCGCGGCGGTCGGCTACGACCTCTACTGCCAGATGGTCACCGAGGCCGTCAGCGAGATGAAGGGCGAGCCCGCGCCGAACGCGCCGCCGGAGATCAAGCTCGACGTCCCGACCGACTCGTTCCTCCCCGAGGACTACGTCGCCAAGGAGGAGCTGCGCCTCGAGGCGTACCGCCGCCTCGCCGACGTCACCACCGAGGCCCGCGTCGACGACATCCGCACCGAGTGGGAGGATCGCTACGGCCCGCTCCCGGCGCCCGCCGAGTCGTTGCTGCAGGTCGGCTACCTGCGCGCCGAGTGCCACCGCCTCGGCATCCGCGATCTCCAGATCACGACGAACGACGCGCGCATCCAGCCGATCGAGCTGAAGATGAGCGCCACCCTGCGGCTCCGGCGACTGTCGAAGGGGGCGAAGTACAAGGAGGACCTGCGCCAGCTCGTCGTCCCTCTCCCCCGCCGCCGCGATCCCGCCGAGTTCCTCGTCGGGTTCCTGCGCGAGTTGGTGCCCCTCGAGGAGGACTGATCCCTCCGGCCGGTTCGTGCCGGTGGCGCGCGCGGCGGCAGCGGTCGGCCTCGACGACGGCGCCACCCCGGGCGCACGGCGCACGGGTAGCGTGCGTTCCCGTGATCCGTCGACCGAAGTGGTTCCTCCTCCCCGTCGCGACCGCGATCCTGGCGGCGGGGTGCTCGTCGGTCGTGGACGACGAAGCGATCGCGAGCGTCGGCTCGGCCGAGCTCGACCAGGGGGTGCTCGACGAGCTGCTGAGCGTCCTGCCGGGTTCGACCCCGACGGGCGAGAGCGATCCGTCGAGCGGCCTCGACGTGCGCCAGGCGATCAGCATCTGGGTCCAGGGCCAGTTGCAGGACGTGGCGCTGCGCACGCAGGACGTCGAGATCCCCGCCGAGACCGCCGAGGAGGTGCGCACGACGCTCAGCGCGCAGCTGGACGGCTTCGACGGCCTGTCGGAGTCGACCCGGGGGTTCATCGTCGAGTTCGTCGCCGGCGAGCAGGCCCTCGGCGAGGCGCAGACCACCGCGTCGGACGACTTCGTCGACCGCTACGCCCGGGGACCGCAGGCGTCCGGGCTGGCGTGCGTCTCCCACATCCTGGTCGACGACGAGGCCGAGGCCGAGGAGGTCACGGCGAGCCTGGCCGACGGCGCCGACTTCGCCGAGCTGGCCGCCGAGCGGTCGGCCGATCCCGGTTCCGCGGAGAACGGCGGTGAGCTCGGGTGCTTCGACGTCGACACGCTCCAGGCGACCTTCGTGCCCGAGTTCGCCGAGGGCGTCCTCGACGCCGAGATCGGGGAGCCGACCGAGCCCGTCCGCTCCGAGTTCGGCTACCACGTGATCCTGCTCGGCGACGGCGAGTCGTCGCGCGCGGACCTCGCGCGCTTCGAGACCGACCCCCGCTTCGTCGCCGAGACGACGGACGTCGAGGTCGACCCCCGCTACGGCACCTTCGACCCGGTGACGGGCACCGTCGTCGGGCTCGGCTGATCGTCGTCCGATGGCCGCGTCCGACGACGGTCCCCGGATCGTCGTGGTCGGCCTCGGCCCCGGTGCCGGGAGCCACGTCACCGCGGAGACCCTCGACGAGATCGAGCGTGCGCAGCACCGCCACCTGCGCACGGCCGTGCACCCCTGCGCCCACCTGTTGATCGACGCGGCCGAGCGCGCCGGGGGCGACCGCCGCGACGTCGTCACCCACGACGACCTGTACGAGTCGGCCGACCGCTTCGACGACGTCTACGTCGAGATCGCCCGCCGCCTGCGCGACGAGGCCCGTCGAGTGGGCGAGATCCTCTACGCGGTCCCCGGTTCTCCGCTCGTGCTGGAGCGGACCGTCCGCCTGCTGCTCGAGTCCGCCGACGACGAGGGCGTCTCGGTCGACGTCCGGCCGGCGATGTCGTTCCTCGACGTGGCGTGGGCGCGCCTGGGCGTCGACCCGGTCGAGGAGGGCGTCCGCCTCGTCGACGGGCACGAGTTCGCGACCGCCGCCGCCGGCGAACCCGGACCCCTGCTGGTCGCCCACGCCCACGCCGACTGGGTGCTGTCCGACATCAAGCTCGCCGTGGAGGACGCCACCGGCGACGAGTCCGTGACCATCCTGCAGGCCCTCGGCACCGACGACGAGCTCGTCGTCGAGACGACCTGGTCCGAGCTCGACCGGACCGTCGAGGCCGACCACCTGACCTCGCTGTGGATCCCCCGCCTCGGCGCGCCGATCGGCCGGCACCAGGTGCGCTTCCACGAGCTCGTGCGGACCCTGCGCGAGCGTTGCCCGTGGGACGTCGAGCAGACCCACGACTCCCTGGTGCCCTACCTGCTCGAGGAGACCTACGAGGTGGTCGACGCGCTCGCCGGCCTCGACGAGGACGACCCCTCCAGCGACGACGACCTCGTCGAGGAGCTCGGCGACCTGCTGTACCAGATCGAGTTCCACGCCGCGATCGCCGAGCAGGAGGGCCGCTTCACCATCTCCGACGTCGTCACCGGCATCCACGACAAGCTCGTCCGTCGACACCCCCACGTGTTCGGCGACGTGCGCGTCGACGACGCCGCGGCGGCCTCGGCCGGCTGGGACGCGATCAAGCGCGCCGAGAAGGCGCACCGCCGCTCGATCTTCGACGGGATCCCCCGCTCGATGCCCGCGCTGTCGTCGGCGGCGGCGACCGGCCGGGCCGCGTCGAAGGTCGGGTTCGACTGGGCCGACGTGACGGGGGCCGTCGACAAGATCGCCGAGGAGACCGCCGAGCTGCTCGAGGCGATCGACGGCACGGTGGACGACGAGATCGTCGACGAGCTGGGCGACCTGCTGTTCGCCGTCGTGAACGTCGCCCGCCACTGCGGCGTCGACCCCGAGCTCGCGCTGCGCCGCTCGACGGACGAGTTCCGGGCGCGCGTCACGCACGTCGAGTCGGTGGCGACGGAGCGCGGCGTCGAGCTGCGATCCGCCGACCCGGCGACCCTCGACGAGCTGTGGGAGCAGGCGAAGCGGCGCTGATCGGCGCGACACGGGATCACCGCCTCGGCGTGGCGGATCGCTCCCTCAGCCGCCGTCGGGCTCGCCGGGGTTCGAGCGTGGCGCCGAGCGCACCCGGCGCCGATCGCCGGTGCTCGAGCGCAGCACCAGCGGGGGGATGAACATCGGGGTCCTCGCGGCCGGCGGTGGCGGCGACGGGTCCTGAGCCGTCGACGGCTCGACGTCGTCGCACCCGGCCGCACCGCGGGACTCCGCCGGCTCGGACGGGGCGACGACCGCCGGATCGGGATCGGGACCGGGACCGGGATCGGGATCGGGATCGGGATCGGGATCGGCGCCGCGCCCGATGACCGAGGCGCCGACGACCTCCGAGATGGACTCCGAGGGGGCGGGGCCGAGGGGGGTCGTCCCCGGCGCCGTCGACGACGCCGGCGCGCTCTCGTGGGTGGTGTCCGGCTCGGGGCGACCCGGTCGCGCCGCGTCCCGGCGTCGACGGCCGACGGTCGGCTCCCCGGGGGGTTCCGCCGCTGCGGACCCCGTCGCGGACGACGCTCGCCGAACCTCACGCTGCTCGGCCCGCTCGCCGATGAGCGAGCGCTGCTCGGCGAGGAAGTTGTGCTTGTCGGCGATCGCGGAGGAGGCGTCACCGATCTGGCGCGTGGCGTCGGCGACGGTGATCGTCGCGATCAGCTCGAGCAGGACGGCGAGCGCCAGGTACCCGGCGATGCGCCCGAAGCGCGACACGTCGGCCTCCTCCTGGAGCGTCGCCAGCCCGCCGAGGCCCTGGACGTGCACGAACAGCACCACCCCGATCGCCCAGGTCAACCGGAGCGGGGTGCGGCGGGCGCCGACGGTCAGAGCGGTCCGCTCGAGGAGGAGGACGGGGACGTACAGGGCGAGCGCCTGCAGCGCGAACCGCCCGACGACCATCGCGACGCCGTCGGCCTCGGAGAGCCGGTCGTTGATGCTCCACACGGCGGCGCCGGCGGCGGGCCACGCCGCCGCTGCCAGCAACGGGTTGCGACGTCGTCCGCTCGCGATCCGGGCGTTGAGCACGGTCACGAACGACCACGCGGCCACGACGGCGAGCGCGATCGTGGCCACCGCCCGCTCGAGGCGCTGGAGCACGGCGAGCGCGTCCCACGCCCGATCGCGCTGCGACGGGAGGAGCGCCCCGTCGGCCGCCTCGCGCCAGAACAGCACCATCACCAGGGCTCCCACGACGCTGATCAGGGTCAGCGACGCGACCGACACCATGACCAGCAGTCGCACCGGTCCGGCTCCGGGGAGCAGGCGGACGCGGGCGCGCAGGTCGCGGTGGATCGGCGGGCGGGCGTCGGCGCGCAGCGCCCGTGCGACCAGGCCGAGGTCGCGCCGACCGGCACCGGTCGCGCTCGCGCCCGCCGTGCGTGCGAACGCCAGGGCGACGACCTCCTCGACGTGGGCGCACCCCTTCCAGGCGAGGGAGAGCAGGATGACCAGCGGCGGGATCGCCACGACCCCGATCGCCCACGCCGGAGCGAACCCCTCGACGTCGTCGCCGTACGCGCCCCCGGCGCGCAGCGCGACGAGCGAGGCGGCTCCGACGACCACCATCGAGATGGGGACCCACACCCACCGGGCGAGGTCCCCCACCCCGCCGCCCAGGCGGCGCATGATCGCCGACAGCAGGAACAGGGGGCGGTAGGAGACGAACAGGGTGGCGACGAGCGCGGCGCAGCTCAGCGCCAGCGGGATGGTCGAGGTCGACTCGACGGAGGGGTCGTTGAGCCGCCGCTCGAGGTACGCGATCGAAGCGACGGCGAACCCGACGAAGAGCAGGGGCGGCGCCCAGGCCGACGAGACCGCCGCGGGCGACGGCGGGTCCTTCGTGTAGCCGAGCGAGAGGAGGCGACGGGCGTTCTCCACCACGACCCACGTCCACAGCACGACCGCGGCCGCGGCGAGCGCCGCCAGCACGACCTCGGCCGCCGAGATCGACGCCAGGCGCGGCTGGCCCGCCATCGCTCGGCTGATCTGCCACCCGGCGAGCCCGAACGCCCCGGTCGCGCCGAGCACGGCCGCGGCCCGGATGGGCCACATCGGCAGGCGGCGCGGCACGGCGACCGGCTCGCGCACCGAGTCGGGGATGTCGACCCGACCGGTCGGCGTCGGCAGGGACCAGGCGGCGTCGTCCGCTCGCTGCGGTCCTGCGTCCACCACGGTCTCGGCCTCGCTCACCTCACACCCATCGGCGCGCGGCGACCCTGACTTGAGGCGAGCGGCGGCCCACCGCCACGTCCACCGCCACGTCCACCGCCACGTCCGCGCCCGACCGCGCCCGACCGCTCCCGAGGTGCGAGAGACTGGAGGCGATGCGAGTGCAGATCGCCAGTCCCTCCGAGCACCCCGACGTCGCCGGCCTCCCCTTCCTACGCCGACTGGACGACTGGTCCCTGCCCGACATGCACGGCGTGCTCGGGCTCCACCGCCACATCGTCCGCCTGATCGAGCTCCACGGCACGAGCTACGTGATCAAGGAGCTCCCCGACGACCTCGTCGCCCGCGAGTACCGGCTGCTGCGCGAGCTCGACGTCGCCGGGCTGCCGACGGCGGAGGTGGTCGGAGCCGTGACCGGCCGCGTCGACGACGGCGGAGGCGCGGTCGACGGGATGCTCGTCACCCGCCACATCGACTACTCCATCCCGTACCGCACCCTGCTGGCGGGCCGCGGCCTGCAGATCCCCTACCTCGGCGAGCGGGTCCTCGACGCCCTCGTCGGGCTCCTGGTCCGGCTGCACCTGGCCGGGTTCTTCTGGGGCGACTGCTCGCTGTCGAACACCCTGTTCCGTCGTGACGCGGGAGCGCTCTCCGCGTACGTGATCGACATGGAGACCGGGGAGCGCTACGAGGTGCTCTCGTCCGGGCAGCGCAGCCTCGACCTGCAGGTCGCCTCGGAGAACGTCGCGGGCGGCCTGCTCGACCTGCAGGCCGGCGGCCGCCTGCACGTCGACATCGACCCGATGGACATCGCGCGGCAGATCGAGCAGCGCTACGCGCAGCTGTGGGCCGAGCTGACCGACGCCGACCAGTTCGCCCCGGGCGAGACCCACAAGATCGACCGGCGCCTCGAGCGACTGCACGACCTCGGCTTCGACGTGGAGGAGATGGACATCGTCGACGACGCCGACGCCGGCGGGTTCCGCTACATCCCCCGGGTGGTGGAGCACGGGTTCCACCGCGGGCGGCTGCGGAGCCTCACCGGGCTCGAGACGACCGAGAACCAGGCGCGACGGCTGCTCGCCGACATCCGCAGCTTCGGCCACGAGCTGAACCAGGAGCGCCAGGCGAAGATCGACAGCGGCGAGCCGATCGGCCACGGGGGCACCGCCGTGCGCACCCTGCCCGAGAACGTGGTCGCGGTGCGCTGGCTCGACGACCGCTTCGAGCCGCTGATGGCCTCGATCCCGCCCCACCTGTTCGCCAAGCTGGAAGCGGCCGAGATCTACCACCAGCTCCTCGAGCACCGGTGGTTCCTGTGCCAGCAGGACAACGCCGACGTCACCCTCGAGCAGGCCCTCGACTCCTACATCGCGAACGTCCTCGCGGACGCCCCCGACGAGGTGAACATCACGCGGGAGGCCGACGGGGGAAGCGCTACCTTCGACGCCCATGAGTGAGATCATCGACATCGTCGGGCGTGAGATCCTCGACAGCCGCGGCAACCCGACCGTCGAGGTGGAGGTGATGCTGGACTCCGGGGCGGAGGGTCGTGCGGCCGTGCCCTCGGGGGCGTCGACGGGCCAGCACGAGGCGGTCGAGCTGCGCGACGGCGGGGACCGCTACCGCGGCAAGGGGGTGCTGTCGGCGGTGGCGTTCGTCAACGACGAGATCGGCGAGCGGCTCGTGGGGACCGACGCGCTCGACCAGCGCCTCGTCGACCGTGCGATGATCGACCTCGACGGCACGGAGAACAAGGCGCGCCTCGGGGCCAACGCCGTGCTCGGGGTCAGCCTCGCGGTGGCGAAGGCGGCGGCGTCGGAGGTCGACCTCCCGCTCTACGCCTACCTCGGCGGCCCGAACGCCCACGTCCTGCCGGTCCCGATGATGAACGTGATCAACGGCGGCGCCCACGCCGACAACTCGATCGACTTCCAGGAGTTCATGATCATGCCGGTCGGCGCGCCGAGCTTCTCCGAGGCGCTGAGGTGGGGCACCGAGACGTACCACGTGCTCAAGGAGGTCATCGCCGGTCGAGGGCTGTCGACGGCGATCGGCGACGAGGGCGGGTTCGCCCCCGACCTCGACTCCAACGAGGAGGCGATCACCGTGCTCCTGGAGGCGATCGAGCGAGCCGGGTTCTCCGCGGGCGACGAGATCGCGATCGCGCTCGACCCGGCGGTCAGCGAGATCTTCTCCGACGGCGCCTACCAGCTCACCGGCGAGGGGAAGGTGCTGTCGCCGGCCGAGATGAGCGACTACTGGGCGCGCCTGGTCGACCAGTACCCGATCGTCTCGATCGAGGACGCGATGGACGAGGACGACTGGGACGGGTGGGCGACGCTGACCGCGGCCGTCGGCGACCGGGTGCAGCTCGTCGGCGACGACCTCTTCGTCACCAACTCCGACCGCCTCCGCACCGGCATCGACTCCGACGTCGCGAACTCGATCCTGATCAAGGTCAACCAGATCGGTTCGTTGACCGAGACGCTTGACACCGTCGACCTCGCCACCCGCCACGGCTACACCTCGGTCATGAGCCACCGGTCGGGCGAGACGGAGGACTCCACGATCGCCGATCTCGCCGTGGCGACGAACTGCGGCCAGATCAAGACCGGTGCGCCGGCGCGCTCGGATCGGGTGGCGAAGTACAACCAGCTGCTGCGCATCGAGTCGATGCTCGGCGAGGCGGCGGCCTACCGCGGCCGCTCCGCCCTCGCGCCGCTGCGCTGATCGCGCCCGTCCGGACCCCGCTCCGCCGCTGCGACCACGCGGTGCGTCGCCGTGCGGCGCGGGTGCCGCTCCGACAGCGGGGCCGATCCCGCGGCGGTGGGAGGATGATCGGATGGATCGAGCCGAGGTCGTCGCCGCCGTCTTCTCACCCCCTCCGACTCCGATCCCGGTGCCACGACCGACGGTCGACGCGTCGCCGGGCCGCCGGTTGCGCGACGCGATCGAGCCGCTGGCGATGCACTCGGTGTGGTGCGAGGGCACCGGCGACGCGATGGAGGCACTCGGACTCGACTTCCTCGGCGCCTACGTCGGGGCCCGCGCCGGGCTGCTCGGCGATTGCGACCCGGCCGTGGCCGTGGCGTCGTTCGCCGTGTTCGAGCCGTCGATGCTGCGCGCCACCCTCGAGCAGGCGCGGTCGGTGCGCGCGCGCGCCGAGCTGCTGAGCGCACGCGACGCCGCGACGATCGAGAGCCTCCGCGGGGTGCTCGACGGGGTCGACACCGACGAGATCGCCGACGCCGCCGCCCACCTGCGCCGCGCCGTGGACGGCGCCGACGCGATGGCCCGCCCGCTGTTCGCCGGGGTGGTGGCGCTCGGCTGGCCCGACGACGACGTGGGCGTCCTGTGGCGTGCGTGCGAGGCGGTGCGCGAGCATCGGGGGGACGGCCACAGCGCGGCGTGCGCCACCGCCGGTGTCGGCGCGCTGCGCGCCAACCTGCTCACCGAGACGTGGGTCGGCATGTCGCTCGGGTCGTACACGGCGACGCGCGGGTGGGCGGAACCCGCGATCGCGGCCGAGGCCGAGTCGATGCGCGCCGAGGGCCTGCTGGACGGCGACGAGCTGTCGGCTGCGGGGCGAGATCTGCGCGACGGGATCGAGCGGGCGACCGATGCGGCCCAGCAGGTCCTCGTCGACGCGCTCGGCGACGATCTCGAGGGGCTGCTGGACCGCCTCGGCGACTGGTCCGCCCGCTGCGTCGACGCCCGAGCGTTCCCACCCGACCCGTTCAAGCGAGCAGCCGGCTGACGACGTGCAGCGACCTCGGAGCCGCCTCGATCTCGAGTCGAGGTCGAGATGTTCCGGTCGGGTGGCCACCAGAGGGTGCTCGACGCTGCCAGACTGTGCCCGTGCCGCGCTCGAAGACGACCTCCATCGCGCGCCCCGCCGGGGCGAAGCCGGCCGACGCCGGCCGCTCGCGCCTCGGCGACCTGACCCGCCCGATCCCGATCGAGCGACGCATCAGCCGGCGCCCGCGGTTCGCGATCGTCGCGGGCCTGCTGGCGATGACCGTGATCGCGACCATCGCCGTGGCGGTCTTCGTCCTGCCGATCGGCACCTGGCGCGATCAGAGCGCCGACATCGAGCGGCGGCAGCTCCAACTCGACGAGCTGCGCCGCGTCAACGGCGAGCTGCGGACCGAAACCGAGCGCCTCGAGACGGCGGACGGCATCCGTGAAGCCGCGCGTGAGGATTACGGTTTCGTCGAGCAGGGCGAGGAGCGGGCGTCCGTCCTCCCCCTCCCGCCGCTGTCGACCGACCTCCCCGACGGCTGGCCCTACAGCGTCGTCGGCGAGATCGTCTCGGCGCGCGAGGCGGGTCCCGCGGTGGTGACCCCCGACAGCACGGCCGACGGCACCGACGCGACCGGCAGCACGGACGCGAACGGCGACACGACGGCCCGCACGAGCGGCGACACGACGGCCGGCACGAGCGGGCCCGCGGAGGGCTGAGCGCCCCGGGAGTGCCGCCACCACGAGGGGTAGTGTCGCAGGCGTGACGCCGAGCGACGTGAGCACCGCCCTGTCGGATCAGGGGTACCTCCCCGACGAGGGGATCGCCACGGCGGTGTTCCTCGCCATCTCGCTGCAGCGCCCCCTGCTGCTCGAAGGGGAGGCCGGGGTCGGCAAGACCGAGCTCGCGAAGGCGCTCGCCGGGTGGACCGGCGGGGAGCTGATCCGGTTGCAGTGCTACGAGGGGATCGACGCCGCGCAGGCGGTCTACGACTGGGACTACTCGCGCCAGCTCCTCCACCTGCGAGCCGCCGAGGCGACCGGGGAGACGTCGTCGATGACGGCGGACGACCTGGAGTCCGAGCTGTACGGCGAGCGCTTCCTCGTGAAGCGGGCGCTGCTGCGCGCGATCGAGCCCGTCGAGGGGCCGACGCCGGTGCTGCTGATCGACGAGGTCGACCGCGCCGACGACGAGTTCGAGGCGTACCTGCTCGAGGTGCTCTCCGACTTCCAGGTGACCGTGCCCGAGATCGGCGTGTTCCGCACCGACCGTCCCCCGGTCGTGGTGCTCACCTCGAACCGGACGCGCGACGTCCACGACGCGCTCAAGCGCCGCTGCCTGTACCACTGGGTCGAGCACCCCGACTTCGAGCGCGAGGTCGCGATCGTCAAGCTCCGCGTCCCCGGGGTCGCCGACGGGCTCGCACGCCAGGTCGCCGGCGCCGTCGAGGCCCTGCGCGGCCTCAACCTCTACAAGCCGCCCGGGGTCGCCGAGACGATCGACTGGGCCGCCGCGCTCGGACGGCTGGGGGCGTCGTCCCTCGACGAGCAGCTCGTCGAGAACACCCTCGGCACGGTGCTCAAGTACCGCGAGGACCACCAGCGCGTCGACCAGCACGGAGTCGCGTCGGTGGTCCGGCAGGCCTTCGAGAAGGGCCTCCTCCACGGGTGAGCTGGCCGTCGCCGACGCCGATCGTCCAACGCAGCGACGCCGCCCGGATCGCGGTCGCGTTCACCCGGGTGCTGCGCGGCGTCCGGGTGACGGTGCCGACGAGCTGCACCCACACCTTCGCCGAGGCGCTGTGCGCGCTCGGGATCGACGACCGCGACGGGGTGTACTGGGCGGGCCGCTCGACCCTCGTCCACGAGCCGGAGGACATCGAGGTCTACGACCGGGCGTTCGCCGTGTTCTTCGACGATCGACGAGGGCTCGAGCACGACGACGCCCCCGACGAGGCGACCGAGGTGACGATCGCCATCGACGACGACGACGACGACGCCGCCGACGATCAGCCGCCCGACGGCGCCGACCCCGGTGACGACCGGACGATCGAGCTGCGCTTCTCGGCGACCGAGGTCCTGCGACACAAGGACTTCGCCCGCTACGAGCCCGACGAGCTGGTGCGCGCCCAGGAGCTGATGTCGGACCTCCGCCTCGTCGGTTCGCCGCGCTCCTCGCTGCGCCTCGGACCGTCTCGCCGCGCCACCTCGAACCCCGACATCCGTCGCACGATGCAGGCGACGATCCGCTCGGGCGGCGAGCCGATCGAGCGTCGCTTCCGCTCCCCCACCACCCGGTTGCGCCGCCTGGTCCTGCTGCTCGACGTGAGCGGCTCGATGGAGCCCTACGCCCGGGCCCTGCTGCGCTTCGTCCACGCCGCGGTCGCCGGACGCCAGAAGGTGGAGGCGTTCGCGCTGGGGACGCGCCTGACGCGCATCACGCGCGAGCTCGCGAGCCGCGACCCCGACGTCGCGCTCGCCTCGGCGTCGGAGCTGGTGACCGACTGGAGCGGTGGGACCCGCCTGGGCGACGGGCTGCGCAGGTTCAACGACGAGTGGGGGGTGCGCGGACTCGCGCGCAACTCGATCGTGGTGATCCTCTCCGATGGCTGGGACCGGGGCGACCCCGACGTGCTCGCCGAGCAGATGCAGCGCCTGCACCGGGTCACGCACCGCCTGGTGTGGGTCAACCCGCTGAAGGTGACGCCCGGGTACGCACCGCTCGCTCGGGGGATGGCGGCGGCGCTGCCCCACGTCGACTCCTTCGTGGAGGGCCACTCGGTGGCGGCGATGGAGGAGCTGATCGAGGTCATCGGCCGGTGACGGGTCCGCCACGGCGACGACCGGCGCGGCGGGCGCGGTGGCACCGACTCGACCGGATCGGGTCGCAGCGACCCGCGGGCGGATCGAACCGCCAGAATGGACGGGTCGGCCGGGACCGGTCGGAGGTGCCTCCGGGCCGCTCGACCACGGCACGGTCCGACCCGTCGATCCCGACGGAGCCGCGAACGCGCAGGAACGGAGGAGAGACATGAAGGAGCTGCTGGGTGACATCGCACGGTGGCGCGAGACCGGCGAGCGCATCGCCGTCGCGCGCGTCGTCGACATCGAGGGATCGGGCCCGCGCCTCCCCGGTGCCGCGATGGCCGTGACCGAGTCCGGTGAGGTGGCCGGCAGCGTCAGCGGCGGCTGCGTCGAGGGAGCGGTCGTCGGAGAGGCGCTGTCGATCCTCGCGGGCACGACCGAGCCACGGGTCGTCACCTTCGGCTACTCCGACGACGAGGCGTTCGCGGTCGGCCTGACCTGCGGGGGGACCATCCACCTGTTCATCGAGGAGCTCGACTGGTGAGCGGGGGCTCGAGCGTCTCCGACCCCTCGCTGTTCGACCGCTACGCCCGATCGCTGGCGACCGACGAGCCGGTCGCGCTGGTCACCGTGATCGAGGGCGCCGGGGTCGGCGCGAAGCTGCTGGTGTCCACCGACGGTTCGCCGCCGCTCGGATCGCTCGGCCACCCCGAGCTCGACCGCGTCGCGGCGCGCGACGCCGTCGCCGAGCTGGAGGCCGCTCGCTCGGGGGTGCGCAGCTACGGACCGCGCGGCCAGACCACCCCGGAGGACCTGATCGACCAACCGACCGTGCGCGTCTTCGTCGAGTCGCACGCTCCCCCACCGTCGATGTGGATCTTCGGCGCCGTCGACTTCACCGCATCGCTCGCGCGGGTCGCGAAGGTGCTCGGCTACCGGGTCACGGTCTGCGACGCCCGCGAGGTGTTCGCGACGAAGCGCCGCTTCCCGATGGCGGACGCGGTGCGCGTCACGTGGCCGACCCCGATGTTCGACGAGGCCGGTGCCGGTCTCGGGCCGCGCGACGCGGTGTGCATCCTCACCCACGACCCGAAGTTCGACGTGCCCGCCGTGCTCGGCGCGCTCGACACCGAGGTCGGCTACATCGGGGTGATGGGCTCGCGCACGACCCACGAGCGACGGATGGAGCGGCTGGTCGAGGCGGGGATGGACGAGGTGGGGGCGGCGCGCCTGATGTCGCCGATCGGGCTCGACATCGGAGCGCGGACCCCGGAGGAGACCGCGGTGAGCATCTGCGCCGAGATCATCGCCCGGCGAACCGGCAAGGGCGTCCCGAGCCTGAAGCACTCCGACGGCCCGATCCACTCCTGACCGTCCCGTCCCGTCCCGTCCCGCAGCCGCTCCTCGACGATCGACGGTGCTCGCCCGGCGCCGACGGGCTCCGACGCCGCTGCCCGACGAGGTGGCGGCTCAGCCGGTCGGGTCGCCGAAGGTCACCGAGTCGCGCGAGATGGTGTCGATCTCGACGGTGCGCCCGGTCCGGGGGGCGTGCACGATGGCGTCGCCGACACCGAGGTACATCATGACGTGGCCCGGGTAGTGGACGAGGTCGCCCGCGGCGGCGTCGGCACGGTCGACGCGGCGCGACGACGAGATCTGCGTGCCGCTCTGGTGGTAGAGGTCGTGGCCGCCGTGGGCCCACGCCCACGAGGTGAGCCCCGAGCAGTCGAAGGCGACTCCCTCCGATCGGGCGTTGCTGCGGTACGGCACCCCGACCTGGGTGAGCGCCGCGAGCACCGCCTTCTGGTGGGCGACGTCGGTCGCGGCCCACGCGTCGATCATCTCGACCGGGTCGTAGCCGAGCTGGCGTGCCGCGTGCGCGGCGGTCGCCGCGCGGTTCCACGTGTAGAGCGCCTCGTCGACGGGGTCCTGCGTCACGGTGTGCAGGTCGAGCACCCGCAGCGCCTCCGTGGCCGACGAGGTGACCTCGTCGGCGAGCGCGTTCACCGGCAGCTCACCGGCGGAGGCGGAGCCGGGGTCGACGGCCGCGGTGGCGAGCGTCGAGAGCGAGACGAGCGAGACGAGTCCGATGCGCAGGGCTCGGCGCAGGCGCGGTGGGGTGGTGGTGCTGGTCATGGGTTCACGGTCCTGTCGAGGTCGTGACGGGGCTCACCCGCGCCCCTGATCGAGCTGCGGTGTCCGCCGTCGGGCCGACGTCATCTGTGTGACGGGTCGTGATGGTATCGTCATCGAACCGTCACACTTGAGGCGATCGACGAAGATTTCGACATCCGACCGTCACATGGTCGGCCCGGCGCTTCGCCACACTGCCTCCCGTGGACGTGGCGCGATCACTCGGCGTGGTCGTCGTGCCGGGCGGACGTCACCGGTGAGCTCGTCGGAGGTCGTCGCCGTCGTCCTCGCCGCCGGCGCCGGGTCGCGCTTCGACGACATCGGTCACAAGCTCCTTGCCCGGATCCCGGCGACCGCCGACCGGCCGGCGGAGACCGTCTCGGCACGTGCCATCGGCGCGGCCGTCGAGTCGGGGATCGGCCAGGTGGTCGTCGTCACCGGACGGCTCGGAGCGGACGAGCTCGGTTCCACCCTCGACGCCACCCTCGACACCACCCTCGACGCCGCGGCGGGCGCGTCCGGCGATCCGTCCGGCGAGGGGCGCGCACGGGTGCGGTGGGTGCACAACCCCGACTGGTCGTCGGGGCAGATGACCTCGGTGCTCGCCGGGCTGGACGCCGCCGACGACGCCGGCGCCACCGTCGCCGTGATCGGGCTCGCCGACCAGCCCGGGGTCGCGGCGTCGGCGTGGCGGTCGGTGGCCGACTCCTCGGTCACGGGATCGGCCATCGCGGTGGCGACCTACGACGGGCGTCGGGGCAACCCGGTGGCCCTGCGACGCGAGGTGTGGGGCCTGCTCGGCACGACCGGGGACCACGGCGCCCGGGCCCTGATGCAGGTTCGCCCGGACCTCGTGGTTGAAGTACCGTGCTCGGGTTCCCCGACCGACATCGACACCGCAGAGGACCTCCGACGATGGCAGAGCAGCTCGTCAACGAATTCACCGTGAACCGGCCCATCGAGGAGGCCTGGCCGATCATCACCGATGTCGAGAAGATCGCCCCGTGCCTCCCCGGAGCGGAGTTGCAGGAGATCGCGCAGGACGACGAACGCGGCGAGGTCTACCGCGGGGTGGTCAAGGTCAAGCTGGGAGCGATCTCCACCCAGTTCAAGGGCGACGCGCACTTCGTCGAGAAGGACGACGAGAACTACCGGGCGACGATCAAGGGCAAGGGGCGCGACACCGGCGGGCGGGGCAACGCGTCGGCCGACATCGCGGCGAACGCCGAGAGCCTGTCGCCGACGAGCACGAAGGTGACCGTCACCACCGACCTGCACATCACCGGCAAGGTCGCCCAGTTCGGTCGCGGCATCCTCGGCGACGTCAGCTCCAAGCTGATCGACCAGTTCTCGGCCAACCTCAACCAGATGATCGACGAGGACGGGGTCGGCACCCCCGCCCCCGATGCGGATCCCGATGGAGGCGCGTCCGAGTCGGAGGCCCCGGCCGACGCCGGATCGGCCGGATCCCCGGCGGCCGACGCCGGCGGCGCCGCCACGGCCACGGAGGGGTCGTCGACCGCCGCCACGACGGGCGGTTCGGCGCTCGACGGGACCGCGAGCACCCCCGCCACGGGAGGTGACGAGGCGTCCAAGGTCCGCAAGATCAACGGACCGGCCGCCGACCCGATCGATCTGATGGGGGTCAGCGGCAGCTCCATCCTGAAGCGGGCCGCGCCCGTCCTGGGAGCGCTGGCGCTCGTCCTGCTCGTGCTCCGCCGTCGACGGAGCTGATGGACGATCGCTCGCGCGTCGCGGAGCTGCTGGGTCGACCGCCGCGCGGTGCCTTCGAGGTCGTCGTGCGCGACGGTGACGGTGTGCCGGTGGTCGTCCGCAACGCCCCCTTCCTCGACGACGGGACGCCCATGCCGACGCTCTACTACCTCGTCGGCCGCGAACTGGTGAAGGCGGTGAGCCGCGTCGAGGCGGCCGGCGGCGTCGGCGAGGTGGAGGCCGAGCTCGACCCGGCGCAGATCGCGGCGATCCACCGCCGCTACTCCGACGAGCGCGACCGGGCGATCCCCCCCGGGCGGTCGGGACCGCGCCCGTCGGGTGGCGTCGGAGGCACGCGGGTCGGGGTGAAGTGCCTCCACGCCCACGTCGCCCACCACCTCGCCACCGGCGACGACGCGATCGGGCGGTGGACCCTCGAGCGGATCGAGCGCTCCGGCTCGACCGTGGACCCCCACGTCACGGCCGCGACGACGGCCGGTCCTCACGGCGACGGAGGGCCCGATGGCCCCCGGTGACCTGCTCGTCGTGATCGACGACCGGCAGACGACGATCGAGATGGCGGCCGGCGGGACCTGGACGCTGCCGATCGGCCCGGTGGCCCTGCTCGACACCGAGCTCGACGGGTCCGGTCGCCCCGCCCCCGAGCAGCTCACCAACGCGCTCGGGATCGTCACCGACCACCTCGACGACGTGATCCGCGAATCGCCGACCGTCGAGGCCGCGGCCCGCGTCGCGCTCGCCGGCCCCCACGCCCGCGCGCTGGCGCGGGTCGAGGTCGGCTCGGACCACGTCGAGACGGACTACGAACTCGAGCGCGCGGCGGCCGACGAGGTCTTCCGCACGTTGGTCGCCGAGACCGTCGCCGAACGACGCCACAACCCGGGTCTGCGGCCCGAGGAGGCGGAGACGATCATCGGGACCTGCTGCGTGGTGCTGGCCCTGATGCGGCGCCTCGAGCTCACCTCGGTGGCGATCGCGCCGGCCGGGGGCGACGCCTGATGGCGCTGCGCCATCCCGCCCGCACCGCCTCGCCCGTCGTCCTCTACGGTCGGCGACTGGTCATGCGCCCCCTGGCGGTCAACGACTTCGATGCGTGGAGCGAGGTGCGCCGACGCAACGCGGAGTGGCTCACCGTGTGGGAACCGAGCCGACTCGCCCACCAGCCGGACCCGACGAACGACAAGTCGGCCTTCGCGTCGCGCTGCCTCCAGCGCGACCGCGACCGCACGGCGGGGACCGCCTACCAGTTCGGGATGTTCGTCGATCGCCGCGTGGCCGGGGAGGTCAACCTGAACAACGTCATCCGGGGGGCGATGCAGTCGTGCACCGTCGGCTACTGGATCGACCGCGACCACGCCGGGCGGGGCTACACCGTCGAGGGGGTGTCGCTGGTGATGCAGTTCGCGTTCGAGCAGCTCGGCCTGCACCGCGTGGAGGTGTGCATCGTGCCGCGCAACCACCGCAGCCGGCGGGTGATGGACAAGCTCGGGATCCGGTCGGAGGGCACCGCTCAGCGCTACCTGGAGATCAACGGCACGTGGGAGGACCACGTCCGCTACGGGATCACGAGCGAGGAGTGGGAGGCCCGGCGGGCGGAGATCGTGGCCGCCTGGATCACCGCCTGACCGGTGCGCCCGCGGCGTCCGCGCTGCCGTCGGCGGTCCGCGGTCTCGACGACCTCGACGACCTCGAGGTGCGGCGGGCGGCCGAGCACCCGGACGCCGTCGCAGCTCGGGGCGTGGCCCGGTCCGCGACGACGTCGTCGAGGTGATCAGCTCGAGGGGGGTCGTCGACCGACCCCGGTGGCCTGCTGGATCAGAACCCGATCAGGCCGGGATCGTCGCGCGTCATCTGCAGCGCCGCGATCTTCTGCTGGCGCAGGTTGGTGCGGCGCTTCCACATCTTGGTCTTCCAGTGGCGCTTCGTGCGGCCCCGCTTGGCCATCTTCGACTTCGCGACCTCGGCGTCGCGGTGGTGCATCGGCTTCCAGGCCGCTCCCGGTTCGTGGACGTCCTCCGGTGCGGTTCCGCCGGAGACGTGCTGAGCGACGTTCTGGAGCTCGACGTGCATCCGGTGTCGCTCGCTGTGAGCGTGGGCTCGACGCTCCTGGCGGGGCGGCATGAACACCTCGGTGTCGCGGTGTCGCTGGCTCATGGGTGACCTCCTGCTTCGCGGCACAGGTGGGGACTTCGCCGCTGTGGTTTCGGTTCCTGTCCGTTCCACAGTAGGACACCGGTCGTGACCTCGTGATTGACGTTGTGTAACAATCATGCGCGTTCGCTTGACCGCTGGGAGTGGTCAATTGGCCTCCCCCGGTCGCGCCCGTGAGCGGTCAAGAAATCCGCTCGGCGACCGATGACCTGGCGTGGCACCGTTCCCTCCCCCCGCCTCCGAGCACGCACCCGGCGCGACGGACCGCGACGACGCCGAGCTCGCCCGTGACGGGGCGACGCACCCCTCCGTCGCCGACACGGCCGGCCGCCTCGTCGGTGCGATCGACTCGGTGGTCGCCGGCCACCACGACGTGGCGGAGATCGCCGTGGCGACCCTCCTGGCCGGCGGGAACCTGTTGATCGAGGACATCCCCGGCGTGGGCAAGACGCTGCTCGCGCAGGTCCTCGCCCGAGCGGTCGGCGGGAGCTTCGGGCGGATCCAGGGGACGCCGGACCTCCTCCCCGGCGACGTCACCGGCTCGATGATGCCCGTCGTCGACGCGGCGGGGAACACCGTGCTCGAGTTCCGGCCGGGACCCGTGTTCCGCCACGTCGTCGTGTTCGACGAGCTCAACCGGGCCACGGCGCGCACCCAGTCGGCGTTGCTCGAGGCCGCCGAGGAGTCGACCGTGACCGTCGACGGCACGACCCACCACCTCCCCGACCCGTTCTTCCTCGTCGCGACTCAGAACCCGGTCGAGATCGCCGGGACGTACGGCCTCGGGGAGGGCGCGCTCGATCGGTTCAGCGCCGTCGTGACCCCCGGTCGGGCGGCCCCCGAGTTCGAGCTCGAGGTGCTCACCGGCCGGCGGGGGCGCTCGATGCTCGCCGCGGTCGAGGCCGTGGCCTCGACCGACGCGATCGTCGAGCTGCGGCGCGAGGTGGCGTCGGTGCAGCTCTCCGAGGCGGTGGGCGCCTACGTCCTGCGCCTGCTCGAGGAGACGCGCCGCCACCCCCGGGTGCGCCTCGGCGCGTCGACGCGCGCGGGGGTCTCGCTGATCGCGCTCGCCCGGGCCCGGGCAGCGATGCAGGGACGCAGCTACGTCGTCCCCGACGACGTGGCGACGCTCGCGACGGCGGCGCTCGGCCATCGCGTCCTCGTGGCCGGGGGCGACGGGTCGACCACCGCGGGGCGCGAGATCGTCGAGGGGTGCCTCGCGCAGGTCGCGCCTCCGACGCCGTGACCCTCGCCGCCGCGACCCCCGACCCCTTGACCCCCGACCCCGTGACCCCCGAACCCGTGACCCCCCACCCCGTGACCCCCGACCCCGCGGTCGAGGCCGCCGGCCCGTCCCGCCCCGTGGCGATGACGGCGGGGAGCGCGACCCTGATCGGCGCGTGGCTCATCGGGTTGGCGATCGCCCGCCTCACCGGAGCCGTCGCGGTCGTCGTCCTGCTTGTCGCCTCCGCCGTCGCGCTGGCCGCCGCCGTCGTCGCCGGCTGGGCCCGGCTCCGGGCGGTCCACGTCACCGGGATCGTGGCGCCCACCACGGTCGACGCCGGCGCGCCCTTCGACATCGCGATCGATCACGGCTCGATCGCGACGTCGACCGTGCCGGTGGTGATCACCTCGCTCGGGCGCTTCCGCGAGCTGGGCTCGACGTCGCCGACCGCGATGACCGTCGCCGTCGACGACCCGGGGGTGGTCGCCTCCGTCGACATCAGCCTCGAGTGCGCGGGCCTGGCCGGTCTCGTGGTGTGGCGGCGCCGAGCGCGGGTCGGTCTCGACCCGATCCACGTCGCCCCCGCGGCGCACGGACCCTCGCTCGGGTTCGACGAGAGGCCCGCCCGCGACGAGGGCTCGGCGCCCCCGTCGAAGCGGCCCGGCGTCGAGGGAGCCGACCTCGACGGGATGCGCGCCTGGCGCGCCGGGGAGTCCGAGGGAGCGATCCACTGGCCGTCGTCGATCCGCTCGCGCGAGCTCGTCGTCCACGATCGCCCGGGCACCGAGCGTGCACGCCGCGCGGTCGCCCTCGACGCCGACCCCGCACGGCTGCGGTGGACCCTGCAGGAGGGGCTGCGCCTCGGCGACCAGGTCGTGCTCCTCGACACCCGCTCGGGCGGCGACACCGTCGAGATCCCGATCACCGCCCCCGCGGACGCGCTGCGCTGGTCGGCGATCGCCGCCGAGCGGGCGCGCCGCGGATCGGGCGATGCGGCGACCGGGTCGCGCCGCCCCCGCTCGGCCCGCCGGGTCCGCCCGCCCGAGCGCACCACCGTCCCCCGCCCCGCGCGCTGCCTCGGCGGCCTCGCCGCGCTGGTCGCCCTGTGGATGCTGCAGAGCGCCCTCGCGGCACCGCTCGCCGAGCGAGCGATGGTGGCGGCGGGGGTGGCCGTCGGCGTCGCGATCTCCGTCCACCTCGGCGAGCGGGAGCGGCCCTGGTGGCTGCGATCGATGACCGCGTTCGTCGCCATGGCCGCGCTCGGGCGCATCGCGACGGAGGCGTCGGGCATCGGCGGTCTGCTCGAGGCGCTGCGGGGGCCGCTCCCCGACCTGCTGATCCTGCTGGTCGTGCTCCACGGCGTCGAGATCGCCGACCGGCGCACCCACCGCGTGCACCTCGCGATCACCGCCGTCGTCGTCGCCTACGCCGCCGGGCTGAAGGTCGGCGGTGACGTCGGGTGGTGGTCGTTCGCGTGGGGTGCGCTCGTCGTCACCGCGTTCTGCACGACGGCCACCCGAGTCCGGTCGCCGAGCGTGCGCTCGTTCGTGCGCACGGTGTCGTGGACCGCGGCCGGCGGCCTCGCGACCCTCGGCGTCGGCGCGCTCGTCCCCGTGCCCTCGGGTCCCGCATCGATCGGCCTGCCGGCGCTGTCGACCTCCCCGGCCTCCGTGTCGGACGGATCGCTGCTCTCCGCCGGGGGCGATCTCGGCACCGCGGGCGGGGACGGATCGTCCACCTCACCGACGCGCGGCGCGCTCGGGCGGGCCGGCGGGTCCCGGGGCTTCTCGGACACCCTGGACACCTCGGTGCGCGGCGATCTCGGCGACGAGGTGGTGATGCGCGTGCGAGCGACGCGACCGTCGTTCTGGCGTGGTCAGACCTTCACCCGGTTCGACGGGCGCGTCTGGACGGCCGACGAGGAGACCGGACGGCGCCTGGAGGGCCCCTCGGTCCGCCTCGACCCGACCCTGGGCGACGTGGCGTCGGGCGGCGTCGACGTCGACGTCGTGGAGCTGGTGCAGACCTTCTACGTCGAGGCCGACCTGCCGAACGTCGTGTTCGCCGCGCCGACCGCCACGGCGGTGGTGCTGGACGGGGCCGTGTTCGCCCGATCCGACGGCGCGCTGCGCACCGACCGCGCGCTCACCGCCGGGTCGGCGTACTCGGTCGTCTCCGAGCAGCCGCGGACCACCCCCGCCACGCTGCGGGCGCAGGGCGACGTCGCCGACCGCTTCGCGCCTGCCGCCGACCACCCCGAGATCGCACGCCTGCTGGAGCTCCCGAGCTCGACGACGCGCCGCACGATCGCCCTCGCCGACGAGCTGCGGGTCGAGGGCTCCACCTACGACACCGTGCGCGCCTACGAGGCGTGGTTGGCCGCGAACACGAGCTACGACCTCGACGCGCCCGTGCCCGCCGGGGACGCCGTCGACGACTTCCTGTTCGGAGCGCGCCGCGGCTTCTGCGAGCAGATCGCCTCGACGCTGGTCGTGATGCTCCGCTCGCAGGGGGTTCCCGCACGGCTCGCCACGGGGTACGTCCCGGGCGATCGGGATCGGCTGTCGGGCGTGTTCGAGGTTCGGGCGCGCGATGCCCACGCGTGGGTCGAGGTGTGGTTCCCCGAGACCGGGTGGGAGGCGTTCGACCCCACGGCGTCGGTTCCCCTCGCCGGCGAGGTCGACGGCTCGACGATCGGTTCGGAGGTGGCGACGTCGATCCTCGCCGCGTCGCTCGGTCGACCGCTGGAGATCGGAGCCGTCGTCGCCGGCCTCGTCGTCGGGGTCTCGGCGTGGCGTGCGCTGATCGCCGCCCGTGCCCGTCGACGTCGAGGAGCGTGGGGGGTGCTCCACGATCGCTTCGCCGCCCTCGAACCCGACGCGGTCACCGCTCCCCGGGTCGCGGCCGCGCTCTCGAGCCGGCTCGGGGAGGCGCCCGGTGCGGATCCGACCGAGCCGGCGCGGGTCGCGGCGACGCTCGACCGCGTGGCGTTCGACCCGGACCACGTCCCCGACGACGACGAGCTGGCGCGCACCGCCCGCTCGATCGCGGCGCTGGAGGCGACGACGCGGTCGCTGGCGCGACGCCGTCACGTCGGGGTCTGACCGTCGCGTTCCGCGCGGCGGCGCCCGAGCGGCGTGGCGCGGTTCAGGACCCCTTCGAGGAGATCTTCGCCTTCAGCGCGGCGATGCGCTCGGCGAACCAGGGTTGCCGGGTGCTCCAGAGCTGGGGCTCGAGCTCGCGCTGGACCGCCGCCGGGTGGTCGTCGACGTCGGCCATCGCGGCGATCGTCGCCTTGGTCGTGATCGCCAGCTCGCGCGGTGCGGACGCGGCACCGGCGGCGAACTCCTGGGCGACGTCGGCCAGCTGATCGAGCGGGACCGAGCGGTGCGCGACACCGAGGCGCTCGCACTCGGGTCCGTCGAGCACCTGGCCGAACACGACGGCCGCCATCGCGGTCTGCGGACCGGCGATCCGCCGCAGCATCCAGGTGTGGCCACCACCGGGGTGGATGCCGAGGGCGAGGAACCGGGTGTCGATGCGCGCCTCGTCGGCGATGATCCGCACATCGCACCCGAGCGCCAGGTTCGCTCCGGCTCCGACGGCGGCGCCGTTGACCGCGGCGAGGGTGGGGAGCGGGCTGCGGGCGATGCGCAGGAAGCCCTCGTAGATGCCGCCGAGGCTGTCGCCGGTCGCCTCGGACAGGTTCCCCAGGTTCGCCCCCGCGCAGAACGCCGGGGCGGCCCCGGTGACCACGAGCGCCCCGACGCCCTCGTCGGCCTCGATCTCGTCCATCGCCGCGGTGATCTCGTCGACCATCGCGGCGGTCAGGGTGTTCCGCTCGTCGGGGTTGTCGAGGGTGAGCGTCGCGACGCGGTCGCGGATGTCGGTGCGGACGAGTGCCATCCGACGATCATGACATCGCCGCGCCGGCCGGGGCGAAGACGGTGGCGCTCCGTGGACGCGGCGGGGCGTCGGCCCGGTGCGTCCGCGGTGCTTCGCCGCGGGTCCGACGCCGGCCCCGCGGGATCGCCGCGGCGTGGTAGGTTCGGCGGTGGATGCTCGACCACGTCTTCACCGATGCGATCAGCGCGCTGCGCGACGCCTTCGAATCGGCCTTCCTCGAGCGGCAGCCCTTCGAGGAGCACTTCCAGTCCGACGTCCTCCTCGGCGACCTCACGTGGGAGACGAGCTACGGGCTGCCGGGCGAGGGCGAGCCGCCACGGGTCGTCGCGCACATCACCTTCGACTGGCCGGCGTGGAGCCAGGCCGCCTACCGGCGCTGGTACGTGGAGGACGAGCTCGACCAGTGCCCGGCGATCGAGATCGAGATCGTCCTGCGCGTCCAGCAGCTCGCCCGTCCCGTCGACGCCGAGGCGATGTACGTCTCGGTCCCCTCCCACAGCCCGGAGATCGGCGGTGACCGCCTCGACCGTGCCGGTCTGACCACGGAGATCTCGCACCCCGACCCCGACGACCCCCTCGACCTGACCTCGCAGTACGCGGTCGAGATCACCTACGAGGGCCTCTACGAGCTGGCCGAGGAGACGGTCGCCGACGGGCGCAGCACCCTGCTCGACGACCACTTCGGCGTCCTCGGCGGGTGGATCGCCGCCACGCTGGTGAAGCTCGGCGACCTCGACCTCGGGTTCCTCCCGGCCGAGTAGGCGCCGCTCCACCACCGCTCCACCGATGCGGCACCCCCCCCTCCCCGATGGCACCTCGACGCGCTCGCGATCGCGCCGACTCGATCGGTGACGGTCGTGCGATGGCCGAGACGCCGGGGGTGGCCGCCATCATGGGGTGATGAGCGACTCACCGTCCCGCACCGACGACCTCAGCAGCGACACGGGCGTGGTCCTGCTCGACGTCGACGAGCGGATCGCGACGATCACCCTCAACCGCCCCGACGCGCGCAACGCGCTCTCGAGCGAGGTCCTCGAGAAGCTCGCGCTCGCGATGCGCTCGGCCGAGGCCGACGACGAGGTCGACGTCGTGGTGCTCACGGGCGCCGACCCGGCCTTCTGCGCCGGGCTCGACCTGCGCGAGCTCGGCTCGACCGGCGCGAACCTGGGCGGCGGAGCGGGAGGCGATGCCGGGTCGGGGCGGGTCCGTGGCCCGTTCCCGGCGATGAGCAAGCCGCTGATCGGCGCGATCAACGGCGTCGCGGTGACCGGGGGGTTCGAGCTGGTCCTGAACTGCGACTTCTGCGTGGCGAGCGACAGGGCGAAGTTCGGCGACACCCACGCCCGGGTCGGCGTGATGCCGGGGTGGGGTCTCACGGTGCTGCTGCCCCAGGCGATCGGGGTGCGTCGGGCGCGCGAGATGAGCTTCACGGGCAACTTCATGGACGCCGACGAGGCCCTCGCCTTCGGGCTGGTCAACCACGTCGTGCCCCACGACGAGCTGATCCCGTTCACCCGGTCGCTGGCCGCCGACATCGTCGGCAACGAGCAGGACGGCGTCCGCCGCATCCGCGGCACCTACGCGGCGATCGCCGCCGACGACGACGGGTGGGAGACCGAGGCGCGCGACTCGCGCGAGTGGATGCGCGAGCGGTTCGACCCCGATTCGGTGGAGCAGCGTCGCGAGCGGATCCAGGCGCGCGGCAAGACCCAGTGAGCGCGGCGGCGAGCGACGCGGGAACGGGTCGTCGCCCGGGGCTGATCGAGCCGGTCGCGCAGCGAGCCGAACGTGCGTCCCGGGGTGCGACCGTCCCCGGGTGCGTCGTGGTTCCCGATCCGCGACGCGATCAGAGGTCGGCGCCCATCTCCCTCAGCTCCTCCTGGACGGCGTACGCGATGTCGACCGCGAGGATCTCGGCGCCGGCCTGGTTGAGGTGGAAGCCGTCGGAGCGCCGGACGTCCTTGCCGATCCCGTCGCGGGGGTCGACGACGAAGTCGGCGTAACCGCCGTCGCGCCCCGTGAAGCGGTTCCAGGTGTCGACGAACACCACCTCGGACCGAGCGTCGGCCGCGGCCTTGGCGGCGCGGTCCTGCACCACGAAGCGTGCGGTGAGCTCCGGGTCGGAGGCGTTGGGGATGCCGACCCACACGACGCGCCGACCGTCCTCGAGGAGCAGGTCCATCACCTCTCCCACGCGCCGCTCGTAGGCCGCGGCCCACTCCTCCTCGTTTCCGATCGGACCGGCGACCTCGACCTCGAACTCCTCCTGCGCGACCGTCAGCGGCTGCGCGTCGTTGCCGCCGAAGGTCGCGACGACGATGTCGGGGTCCGCGTCGGGCAGCGTGCGCCGCAGGCGCGCCGGCCAGTCGTAGAAGTCGGGACGGGCCAGGCCCGAGGAGACCTCGTAGTCGAGGACGCTGTCCACGACGAGCGTGGTGTCCAGCAACGACTGCAGGTACGGGCCGAAGGTCCCCGCGTCGGAGTCGCCCACGATGTGGACCTCGGCGGGATCCGTCGGCGTCGGCGGACCCGTGGAGGGCGGGTCGGTCGCGGCCGTCTCGCTCGGCGCACCCGGATCCGTCGCCGGCCCCGCCGAGGTGGCCCCGTCCGCGACGTCCGGTTCGACCTCCGAGCGGGTGCTGGTGCCCGGCTCCGCATCCGACACCGCTGCCGACCCGGAGGCCGGCTCACCGGGAGCGGGGGCGGCCGAGGCGCCCGCCGTCGCCTCGATCGACGCGAGCGAGCCCGGGGAGTCCTCGCCGAACAGAGCTCCGACGAGGCGCACGACGCCGAGCACCGCGACGGCGAGCACGACGACCGCACCGGCTCGACGTGCGGCGTAGTTCGGCCGACCCGCCGGCGGCGGCCGGCGGGTGGTGCCACCGGAACCCATCCCCCGAGACCCTAGGGCGCGGTGTCGATCGACCGTCGGATCCTCCCCCGCCCGAGCGCCGCCAGCACGCCACGACGGCCGCGGCGACGTCGAGGACCGCGACGTCCAGGACCGCGGCGATGAGGACCGCGGCGATGAGGACCGCGGCGATGTCCACGGACGCAGGTCACACCGTGGTCCACGGGTCGCAGCCGCAGGGGTAGCTTTGTGGGCCACGTGAACACCCGGGCTCCGTCCGGGACATCTCTGAAGGGGAGAACATGATCAAGAGCAAGAAGATGCTCGCCGTCGCAGCGGTGGCCGCCGTCGGCGTCGCGGCCTGCGGCAGCGACGAGGCGTCCGACGACGGCGGTGCGTCCGCCGAGAGCGCGACCACCGAGGCGATGACCGAGGGCACCGAGGCGATGACCGAGGGCACCGATGCCATGACCGAGGGCACCGATGCCATGACCGAGGGCACCGGCGGTGGCGGCGAGGCGCCCAGCGGCGACATCGGCGTCGGGCTGACCTACGACATCGGCGGCCGTGGAGACCAGTCGTTCAACGACTCCGCCTTCGCCGGGACCGAGCGCGCCGCCGAGGAGCTCGGGATCAGCTACACCGAAGCCGTCCCCAACGACGACGGTTCGAACCGCGCCGAGCTGCTGCAGCTCCAGGCCGACGAGAACGACCTCGTCCTCGGCGTCGGGTTCCTCTTCGCCGACGACGTGGTCAACGCCGCGGCCGACAACCCCGACACCCTCTTCGCCGTCGTCGACGACGCGATGCTCGACGAGGACGGCGAGCCGCGCTGCGAGAACTGCGCCGGACTGACCTTCGCCGAGGAGCAGGGCTCCTTCCTCGTCGGCGCCGCCGCCGCCCTCCACAGCGAGACCGGCACCATCGGCTTCCTGGGCGGTGTGTCCGGGTTCGGCCTGATCGAGAAGTTCGAGGCGGGCTTCCAGGCCGGCGCCCAGGCGGTGAACCCCGACATCGAGATCATCGCCCAGTACATCACCGAGGCGCCCGACTTCGACGGCTTCGTCGCCCCCGACCGGGCGCGCGAGATCGCTCTGTCGATGTACAGCGACGGCGCCGACGTGATCTACCACGCGGCCGGGGCCTCCGGTGCCGGTCTCTTCGAGGCGGCGTCCGAGCAGTCCGGTTCGAGCGGGAGCAAGGTGTGGGCCATCGGGGTCGACTCCGATCAGTTCGAGACCGCGGCACCCGAGCTCCAGGAGTTCATCCTGACCTCGATGCTCAAGCGCGTCGACAACGCCGTGTTCGAGATCACCGCCGCCGCGGCCGACGGCAGCTTCAGCCCCGGCCAGGTCGTCTACGACCTGGAGGTCGACGGCGTGGGCTACTCGACCTCGGGCGGCTTCGTCGACGAGTACGTCGACCAGCTGGAGGAGTTCAAGTCCCAGATCGTCGACGGCACGATCACCGTGCCGACCGAGCCGTCCTGACCCCGACGGGGCTCGACGGAGCCTGACGGTCGGGCGCTTTTCCGACCGGCGGCCATCACTCATCTAACCTGCGAGGGCGGAGCCGGGCACCGGCTCCGCCCTCGTCGTCGTCGGGCACGTCGAGGACACGTCCGGCCAGACGAGAGGGCACCCGTGACCGCTGCGATCGAACTGATCGGGATCACCAAGCGCTTCCCCGGCGTCATCGCGAACGACGACGTCAACCTCACCGTCGAGCGCGGCGAGATCCACGCGATCTGCGGGGAGAACGGGGCCGGCAAGTCGACCCTGATGAAGATGCTGTACGGCATGCAGTCCCCGGACGAGGGGCGGATGCTGGTGGACGGCGAGGAGGTCCACCTGTCGTCGCCGAGCGACGCGATCGCCCGCGGCATCGGCATGGTCCACCAGCACTTCATGCTCGCCGACCAGCTCACGGTGCTGGAGAACGTGATCCTCGGCTCGGAGCCGACGACGACGGGAGGCAGGATCGACTTCGCCGACGCACGCCGGCACTTCGACGAGGTCGGCGAGGTGTACGGGTTGACCATCGATCCCGACGACCTCGTCGAGACCCTCGAGGTCGGCGAGCGGCAGCGCGTCGAGATCATCAAGGTGCTGTTCCGCGGCGCGGAGATCCTGATCCTCGACGAGCCGACCGCGGTGCTCGTCCCCCAGGAGGTCGAGGAGCTGTTCCGCAACATGCGCGACCTCAAGGCCGACGGGGCGACGATCCTGTTCATCGACCACAAGCTCGACGAGGTGCTGGAGATCGCCGACTCGATCACGGTGCTGCGCCACGGTCGCACCGTCGCCACCGTCGACCCGGCGGAGGTGACCGCCGGCGACCTCGCCGAGCTCATGGTGGGCTCCGAGCTGCCCACCCCCGACACCACCGACTCGACGGTCACCGACGAGGTGGCGCTCCACGTCGATGGAGTCACCGTGCTGGACGACGACGACCGCCCGGTCGTCGACGACGTCACGCTCGAGATCCGCCGGGGGGAGATCGTCGGCATCGCCGGGGTCGAGGGCAACGGCCAGCACGAGCTCGTCTCGTCGATCGTCGGGACGATGGACCCGAGCGCCGGGACCATCTCGCTCGGCGGCCGCGACATCGCCCACTGGTCGGTGCGCGACCGGCGCGAGGCCGGGGTCGCCTACGTCCCCCAGGACCGCCACGCCGAGGGTCTCCTGCTCGACGCGCCGCTCTGGGAGAACGCCGCCCTCGGCCACCAGACCGAGGAGCCGTTCTCCAAGGGGATCTGGGTCGACCGGGCCGGGTCGCGCCGGCGCACCGAGGAGATCCGCGGGTCCTACGACGTGCGGACGCCGAACGTCGACGTGTCCGCCCACGCCCTGTCCGGCGGCAACCAGCAGAAGCTCATCCTCGGACGTGAGATCACGAGCCAGCCGAAGCTGCTGATCGCGTCGCACCCCACCCGCGGGATCGACGTCGGTGCGCAGGCCGCCGTCTGGGACCACCTCCGGCGAGCTCGTGCCGGCGGTCTCGCGACCCTGCTGATCTCGGCCGACCTCGACGAGCTGATCGGGCTGTCCGACACGATCGTGGTGATGTTCCGCGGGCGCCTCGTCGCACGCCTCGAACCCGACGACCTCACCCCGCGCGATCTGGGGGCCTACATGACGGGGTCGCGCCTCGACGACGTCGCCACCGGCACCGTCGCCGATCCGGCGGGTGTCGCCACGGTCGCGGCGTCGGCCCCGACCGTCGACCGGGACGCGACGTGAGCGCCCCGTCGCTGCGACGGACGGCCCTCGCCGTCGGCGCCCCGGTCGCGTCGGTGGTGTTCGCCCTCCTGCTCTCGTCGCTCGCCCTGCTCGTCTCCGGCAACGACCCGATCGCGGCGTTCGGCGACATGCTCGAGAACGCGAGCCGCCTCGAGACGATGGTCGACATCGTCAACGCGGCGACCCCGTTGTACCTCTCCGGGATCGCGGCCGCGATCGGGTTCCGGATGAACCTGTTCAACATCGGGGTCGAGGGTCAGTACCTGCTCGCGGCGTTCTTCGCGGCCGCCGCCGGCGGGGCCGTCTCGCTCCCCGCTCCCCTGCACGTCGCCCTCGTGCTGTTCGTCGCGGTCGCCGTCGGCTCGGCCTGGGCGGGGGTGGCCGGGGCGCTGAAGGTGACCCGCGGGATCAACGAGGTGATCAGCACGATCATGCTCAACTTCATCGCCGTCGGCGGCGTCATCGCCTGGCTGATCCGCGAGTGGCAGGACAGCTCGGGCTCGACCAACTCCGGGACCACCCCGATCCCCGAGTCGGGGCGGGTCCCGGATCTGAACGGCGTCGTGGAGCTGGTCTCGCGCGAGATCGGCAGGGGGCGCGAGCTGACCGGCGTCGTGATCCTCGCCGTCGTCGTCGGCGTGGCCTACCACCTGTTCATCAACCGGACGCGCGTCGGGTTCGACTTCCGGGCAAGCGGCTGGAACCCGATGGCGGCGCGCGCCGGCGGTGTCCCCCCGAAGCGGATGATCATGTACGCGATGCTGCTGTCGGGAGCGGTCGCCGGGCTCGTCGGGATGGTCGAGGTGCTCAGCGACAAGTACCAGTACAGCCAGAGCTTCGTCCAGGGGATCGGCTTCAACGGGATCGCCGTCGCGCTGATCGGGCGGAACAACCCGGGGGGGATCGCCGTCGGGGCGATCCTGTTCGGCTTCCTCAGCAGCTCGTCGGGGATCCTCCAGATCACCGGCAGCGCGACTCCCGAGATCGTCGAGATCATGAAGGGGATCATCGTGCTCAGCGCGGTGGTCGCCTACGAGGTGGTGAGGCGGATCAAGCTGCACGACGAGGCCCGGTCGGCCGCCGAGGCCACGGCGCCCGCCGAGACGGCCTCGGCCGAGACCGTGGGGAGCGACGCGTGACCGAGACGATGAGCACCCCGGCCCCGCACGACACGGGTGAGACCGATCCCCGGTCGCCCTCGCTGTGGACGCGCTACGCGGCCCTGCCCACCCCCATCCGGTGGATGATCCTCGCCGCCGGCGGGATCCTGCTGCTCTCGGCGGTGCAGACCTTCGGCGGCGACGACACGACGGTGCTCACCGACCCCGGGACGTCGGGCGCCATGCTGCGCTTCGCCGTCCCGATCCTCCTCGCCGGTCTCGGCGGTCTGTTCTCCGAGCGCGCCGGGGTGGTCAACATCGGCCTCGAGGGGATGATGATCCTCGGCACGTGGTTCGGGGCCTGGGGCACCGTCAACTTCGGGTCGGCGTGGGCCGGCGTCGTCTGCGGGTTCGTCGGCGGTGCGCTCGGCGGCCTGCTCCACGCCGTGGCGACGGTCAGCTTCGGCGTCGACCACATCATCTCGGGCGTGGCGATCAACATCCTCGCCCCCGGTCTGACGAGGTTCATGTCGGATCAGGTGTTCAGCGACTGGGACGGCGGGTCGATCACCCAGTCGCCACGTGCGGTGGGGCTCTCGAAGATCAACGTGCCGTTCCTGGCCGGTGGCTGGGGAACCCCGAACTGGCTCGGCGACCTCGACGGGCAGGACGTCTTCTTCGTGTCCGACGTCTCCGGCGTGCTGCAGGGGTTCCTCACCCAGCTCTCGTGGTTCACGGTGCTCGCGTTCGCGCTCGTCCCGGTCACCGCCTTCGTCATGTGGCGGACCCGGATGGGCTTGCGCATCCGCATCTGCGGGGAGCGCCCCGAGGCGGGTGAGACGCTGGGGGTCGACATCTACAGGTACAAGTACATCGGCGTCGTCATCAGCGGCGGTCTCGCCGGGATGGCGGGCGCGTTCATCGCGATGGAGCTCGCCGGGCTGTACCGGGAGGGCCAGACGCTCGGGCGCGGGTTCATCGGGCTCGCCGCGCTGATCTTCGGCAACTGGCGGCCGGGCGGCGTGATGCTCGGCTCGCTGCTGTTCGGCTACCCCTTCGTGCTCGCGCTGCGCGACGGGAGCGGTTCGGGGACCCACGCCCTCCTGCTCGTGATCGCCATCGCGATGGTCGCGATCCTCGCGTGGTCGCTGCGGCGTGGGAACCGCACCGACGCGATGATCGCCGGCGTGCTCGGTGCGGCGACCCTCGTGTGGTGGGTGACGACGGAGTCGGCACCGAGTTGGCTCCCGAACGCCATGCCGTACGGGACGGTCCTGCTCGTCCTGGTGTTCATGAGCCAGCGGCTGCGGATGCCCGCCGCCGACGGCCAGATCTACCGTCGCGGCAGGAGCTGAGGGGCCGCAACCCGACGCGGCCGCGCCTCGCCCGTCAGCGGCGCAGGTGGCTCACGGCGCGCACCTCGATCCCGCCGCGCGGGCGCTGGGTGAGGGTGACGACCACGTCGATCGGCTCGGCGGTCGCCATCACCTCGGCGGCGATCTCGGAGGCGAGGGCCTCGGCGAACACCGCCCGGTCACGGAAGCCCCACAGGTAGAGCTTCAGGCTCTTCGACTCGATGCACCACCGGTCGGGGCGGTACTCGATGACGACGCTCGACAGATCCGGTTGCTCGGTCACCGGGCACATCGAGGTGAGCTCGTCGTTGGTGAAGGTCACCGCCGTGATCCCCCCCGGGGCCGGGAAGACCTCCACGTGGCCGAGCGGGTGCCGCACGGTCGATCCCAGCACGGTCAGGTCGCGGGCGTCGTCCACGCGGACACGATACCGACGGCGTCCCACGGCGCTGCTCGGACCGGGCGCGTGGCCCGTCGGGCGCCCCCTCCGAGGGTGTCGGGCATCGATCGACAGCCCGGGGGCCCGACGTGCGCACGGCGACGATCACCCCGAGACCTGCGCAAGGCCGCTCGACGACCGGCACATCCACGACAACCTGTGCCGCGGGGCGTCGGAGGGAGGCGACGCGGTCCCCACCGTGAGCGGGGGCACCGTCGACGACCCCGAGCTCGACCGCCTCGACTCCGGGCTGACGAGCCCGGGCACCGACGACGAGGTGAGCTTCGACGAGCCCGGGGCCTCCGCGCGTCCTGCTCGCTGCACCCGGACGTGGTCGCCTCCGTCACGGTCACCGACGGGCCCTGACGCCGAGCCCCGAGCAGGCGCCGACGCCGCTGCCGCCCAGACGCCGACGCCCGCGGTCGGAGGCGCCTGCCGGAGGCGTCTCGACGCTAGGTTTCGACTCCATGCCCACGTCGTCGAGCTCACCCGCGCGCGCTCGGCCTCGGCCCCTCGTCGCCGTGCTCCTCGTGGCGCTGCTGGCGGCCGTCGGCATCGGAGCGGACGCTCCGTCGCCGGCTCTCGCCGACCACGGCACCGCCGCCGCCGAGCAGGCGGCTCGCGAGATCCAGGCCGCCCGCGACCGAGCGAACGCCGCCGCGCAGGCGATGTTCGACACCGAGGCGCGCCTCGACGGGTTCGAAGCCGACATCGACGCGTCCGAGCGCCGACTGGGTGAGCTCGAGGCCGAGGCCGCTGCGATGCGCTCGGACCTCGAGGAGCGTGCGATGCGCACCTTCGTGAACACCGGGGTCGACGACTTCCCCCTGCTCATCGACTTCGACGACGTGAACGACTCGCTCGCCGCCGACGTGATGCACGCGGTCTCGCGCGAAGCGACGAACGTCGACCTCGACGAGTACGAGGCGACCACCGCCGACGTCGCGGAGGCCCGTGACCAGCTCGAGAGCGACCGCGACGCCGCCCGGGCCGCCCGCGAGGACTTCGCCGACCAGCAGGCGGCGGCCGAGGAGCAGATCGAGCAGCTCGCCGAGATCGAGGCCCAGCGCCGCATCGACGCCGAGGTCGAGCACGAGCTCGAGCGCCAGCGTCGACGACGCGAGGCCGAGGCGGCAGCCGCCGCGGAGCGCGCCGAGGCGGAGCGCGCGGCCGAGCAGCGCAGAGCGGCCGAGCGCGCCGCTGCCGAGTCGGCCCAGGCCGCCGCCGCCCGCTCCGCCGAGGCCGCCGCCTCCTCGAGCTCGTCGGGATCCTCGAGCTCGTCGGGATCCTCGAGCTCGTCAGGATCCGGTTCGGCATCGTCGGGATCGCCGGCCCCGGCCCCGGCCCCGGCCCCGGCCCCGGCCCCGGCCCCGGCCCCGGCAGCCGCTCCCCCGCCTCCGCCGCCGCCGCCACCGCGGCCGCCCTCGCCGGGGATCGTGTGCCCCGTGCGCGGTCCCCGGGCGTTCGCCGACACCTGGGGGGCGGGGCGCTCGGGTGGCCGGAGCCACCAGGGGGTCGACATCATGTCGCCGGGCGGCACCCCGCTCGTCGCGGTCGAACCCGGCTCCGTCCACTTCAAGACGAACCGCCTCGGCGGGAACGCGGTGTGGCTGACCGGTGCGAGCGGGACGAAGTACTACTACGCCCACCTCAGCGCGTGGGAGGGCTCGAGCCGGGGCGTCTCCCAGGGCGAGGTCATCGGCTACGTCGGCCGCACCGGGAACACGACGGCGAACCACCTCCACTTCGAGGTGCACCCGGGGGGCGGGCGAGCCGTCAACCCGTACCCCTACGTGCGCGCCGTCTGCTGAGCCGGCCGGGCCGCCGATGTCAGGCGGGGGTGCCGAACTGGCGGTCGCCGGCGTCGCCGAGGCCCGGCACGATGAACGCCTGGTCGTTCAGCCGCTCGTCGACGGTCGCGGTGAACAGCGTGACGTCGATCCCCGACGCCTCGAGAGCGCCGATCCCCTCCGGAGCGCACAGGGCGCACACGACGGTCATCGGCGCGGGCGCACCCCGATCGACGAGCAGCTCGAGGGTGTGGATCAGCGACCCGCCCGTCGCGAGCATCGGGTCGACCACGATGACCGGCCGCTGCGCGAGGTTGTCGGGCAGCTTGTTCACGTAGGGCTCGGGCTCGTGGGTCTCCTCGTTGCGCGCGATCCCGATGAAGCCGATGTCCGCACGCGGCAGCAGCTGCTGGGCCGGTGCGAGGAAGCCGAGCCCGGCGCGCAGGATGGGCACGATCACCGGCTGCACGGCGATGCGCTGCACCGCGGCCTCGGTGAGCGGGGTGGTCACCGTGGCGTCGACGGTCCCGAGCGAGCGCGTCGCCTCCGCGATCAGCAGCACCCCGATGCGCTCCAGGTGCTGGCGGAAGAGCGCGTTCGGCGTCGAGCGGTCGCGGATCTGGGCGAGGGCGTCGAGCACCAGGGGGTGGTCGACGACGACGGTCTCGACGGTCATCGGCCGATCCTGTCAGACACCGAGCTGCTGCTCGGCCATCAGCATCGCGTAGCGCGGCTTGACCAACCCGTCGATGATCTTGATCCGCTCGGGGAACGAGGCGAACGCGGACTTGACGGCGTTCACCGTCAGCCACTGCATGTCGGCGAGGTCCCACCCGAACGCCTCGTGCACGGCGAGCATCTCGCCGCTCATCGAGGTGTCGCTCATCAGGCGGTTGTCGGTGTTCAGCGTGACCCGGAAGCGCAGTCGTCGCAGCAGACCGATCGGGTGCTCGGCGACCGACGGGGCGATCCCGGTGTTGACGTTCGACGTCGGGCACACCTCGAGCGGGATCCGTCGGTCACGGATGTAGTGGGCGAGCTGACCGAGGGTGACGTCTCCGTCGGGGCCGACCTCGATGTCGTCGACGAGGCGCACCCCGTGGCCGAGGCGCTCCGCTCCGCAGAACTGGACCGCCTCCCAGATCGACGGCAGCCCGAACGCCTCCCCGGCGTGGATCGTCGCGTGGAAGTTCTCGCGCATCACGAGCTGGAACGCGTCGAGGTGGCGCGTCGGGGGGAAGCCCGCCTCGGGCCCGGCGATGTCGAAGCCGACGACGCCGGCGTCGCGGTGGCGGATCGCGAGCTCGGCGATCTCGCGGCTGCGCGCCGCCTGGCGCATCGCGTCGAGGATCGCGTAGATCGTCAGGTCGGTCCCGGCCGAACCCCGCTCGAAGCCGGCGAGCACAGCGAGGACGACCTCGTCGAGGGTGAGCCCGGCCTCGGTGTGCAACTCGGGCGCGAAGCGCACCTCGGCGTACACCACCTCGTCCGCGGCGAGGTCCTGCGCGCACTCGAACGCGACGCGCTCGATCGCGTCGCGGTGCTGCATGACCGCCCCGGTGTGGGCGAACGTCTCCAGGTACAGCACGAGGTCGTTGCGCTTCGCGCCCCGGTTGAACCAGGTGCGCAGGTCGTCGGCGTCGGTGCTCGGCAGGTCGAGGTAGCCGTACTCGGACGCGAGCTCCATGACCGTGCTCGGGCGCAGCCCACCGTCGAGGTGGTCGTGGAGCAGCGCCTTGGGGGCCCGCCGGATGAGATCGGCCGTCGACATGGCGTCACGCTACCGAGCCGCGGCGACGGGCGAGGGCGCCCCCGCGGGCGTCCCGTCAGGCGTCCGGGGCAGCCGAGGCGAGGGCGTCGAGGAGCTCCTCGAGGCGGTCCGGGTCGACGTCGACCGCCTCCGCGTAGAGCTTGACCTTCGGCTCGGTCCCGCTGGGGCGGACCTGGAGTCGGGCACCGCCCTCGAGTCGCAGCCGCACCAGATCGGCCTCGGGGTACGACTCGACGCCGACCACCGCGACCCCGCCGACCTCGGCCGGTGGATCGGACTCGATCGCGGCGACCCACTCGGCGCCGACCGAGGGAGGGATGCGCACGGACCGCTCGGCGGTCACGTGCCGGCCGAAGCGCTCCGCGATGGCGTCGAGGCGGTCCTGCACCGTCACCCCGTCGGCCTGCGCGCACGCCGCGATCTCGGCCATCAGCACCGCGGCGCTGATCCCGTCCTTGTCGAGCGGGCGGTCCGTGACCAGGTACCCGAGGGCCTGCTCGTAACCGAACACGAAGCGCTGCTCGCCCCGGCGCTCGTGGGCGATCCGTCCGATCCACTTGAAGCCGGTGAACGTCTCCTCGGCGTGCACGCCGTGTGCCGCCGCCATGTCGGCGAGCAGCGACGACGACACCAGGGTCGTCACGACCAGGCGGTCGTCGCCGCTGGTGTTGGACAGGATGTGGTCGGCGAACAGCCACCCGATCTCGTCTCCGCTGAGCCGTCGCCAGGTGCCGTCGGGCTGCGGGATCGCGGCGCCGAGGCGGTCGGCGTCGGGATCGTTCGCGAGGGCGATCGCCGCGCCGGACTCCGACGCCGTCTCGAGCAGCAGGTCCATCGCCCCCGGCTCCTCGGGGTTGGGGAACGACACCGTCGGGAACGAGCCGTCCGGGAGGTGCTGCTCCACCACGGGGATCGGGCGATCGAACCCGGCCGCGGCGAACGCCATCTCGATCGTCTCGGCTCCCACCCCGTGCATCGCGCTGTACGCGACCGGGACACCGGCGACGTCGGGGCGCAGGCGCACCGAGGGCACGGACGCCACGTAGGCCTCCTGCCAGGAGTCGTCGAGGTAGCGGATCAGGTGGTCGTCCTCGCGCGCGATCTCCACGGCGAGCGGATCGACCTCGCCGATCGCGTCCGAGATCTCGGTGTCGACCGGGCTCACGATCTGCGACCCCGTCTCGAGGAACACCTTGTACCCGTTGTCGGCCGGAGGGTTGTGCGACGCGGTGACCACCACCCCGGCCGCCGCGTCGAGGCCGGTGATCGACCACGCGAGCACCGGCGTCGGCTGGACGCCGGGGAGCAGCATCGAGCGGATCCCGAGCGCCGCGAGCACCCGGCAGGTGTCGAGCGCGAACTGGTCGCTCTTGCGGCGGGCGTCGTGCGCGACCACGACCCCGCGCTCGGTGGCGCGCTCGATCGACCCGTCGGCCTCTCGTTCCAGCAGCCATCGGCCGAGCCCGGCCGCCGCCTGGCGCACGACCAGTCGGTTCATCCTCATCGGGCCGGCCTCCACCGCCGCCCGCAGGCCGGCCGTGCCGAACTGGAGCCGCCCGGCGAAGCGGTCCTCGAGCTCCGCGATCGCGTCGCCGTCACCCGAGCGCGCCGCCTCCGCCAGGTCGTCGAGCTCGGCGCGCATGTCGGCGTCCGGCTCGGCGTCGCGCCACGCCTCGACCCGGTCGAGCAACCCGTCGGCGGCGATCGGGTCGTCGGCCGAGGTGGCGTCGGGAACGGACCGCGGGGCCTCGTCGAGGCCGGCGGTGGCGGGGGGCTCGCGGTCAGACATGGCCCGCCAGCGTATGCAACTCGACCAGCGGACGAGGACCCACGTGGCCGATCACCTCGGCGGCGGCCACCGACCCGAGGCGGGCGCAGGTGACGAGGTCCCGACCCGTGGTGAACCCGTGGAGGAAGCCCGCGGCGAAGAGGTCGCCCGCCCCGGTCGTGTCGATCACCTCGTCGACGGGGACCGCCTCGACGGGGACCGTCTCGTCGGCGGTGACGATCACGCACCCCTGGGGTCCGCGCGTGACCACCGCGAGGGAGCACTCCGATCGGAGGCGGTCGACCGCCTCGTCGAAGGAGTCGGTCGAGTACAGCGCCCGCAGCTCGTCCTCGTTGCCGAACAGCAGGTCGACCGACTCGGCCACGAGCGCCCGGAAGTCGTCGCGGTGCCGCTCGACGCAGAACGAGTCCGAGAGCGTGAGCGACACGGTCCGGCCGTGGCGGTGGGAGACGTCGGCGGCGTGCCGGAACGCCGCCTTGGCCTCGTCGCGGTCGAAGAGGTACCCCTCCATGTAGAGCACGGCGGAGGACGCGACGACGTCGTCGTCGACATCGTCGACGGACAGCGTCGACGACACCCCGAGGTAGGTGTTCATCGTCCGCTCGGCGTCGGGCGTCACCACGATGACGCACCGACCGGTCGGGAGGTCCTGGCGGTCACGGCCGCCGCGGAACGCGACGCCCACGGCGCGCATGTCGTGGCCGAACACCCGCCCGAGATCGTCGGAGTCGACCTTGCCGACGTAGGCGGCCACCCCGCCGAAGCTGGCGATCCCGCACACCGTGTTCGCCGCCGATCCACCGCTCATCTCGACCGCGCCGTCGAGCGCGCCGTAGAGCTCGACCGCCCGCTCGGTCTCGATCAGCGTCATCGACCCCTTGACCAGGCCCTGGTCGTCGAGGAAGCCGTCGGACGCGTGGGCGATCACGTCCACGAGCGCGTTGCCCATCCCCACCACGTCGTAGCGGACCTCGTCGCCGCCCGCCCCGAGGCGAGCGGTCGTCTCGTCTGGCGCAGCGGGCACGACCGCTCACGCTAGCGCCGGTACTCTCCTCACCATGGCGAACCACGACGGGCGCGGCGCCGAGAGCGCCGTCGCCGCCGACCCCAGCACGAACGACGGAGCCGGCGCGACGATCGCCGACGCCCCCGAGGTCGAGGTGGTTGACGACGCGTTCCGACTCCCCACCGAGGTCTCACCCCGCCGCTACGACGTGCGCCTGCGCCCCTCGCTGGACGACGCCACGTTCGCCGGCGAGGTGCTCGTGGAGCTCGACGTCGCCACCGACGTCGAGCGGATCGTGCTCAACGCGATCGAGCTCGAGATCGAGGAGGTGACCCTCGACGGCACGGCGGCACGGTGGCGGATGGAGCCGGACGCGGAGCGGATGGTCATCGAGCCCGACGGGCCCGTCACGGCCGGGTCCGCGACGCTCTTCGTGCGCTTCACCGGGATCCTCAACGACAAGCTGCGCGGCTTCTACCGCAGCACCTACGTCGACGAGGCCGGCGACCAGCAGGTGATCGCGACCACCCAGATGCAGGCGACCGATTGCCGACGAACCTTCCCGTGCTGGGACGAGCCGTCGTTCAAGGCGGTGTTCGGGATCACCCTCGACGTCGACGAGGGCCTCGACGCGATCTCGAACGGTCCCGAGGTCGATCGCAGCAGCGTCGACGGGCGCACCGTGATCCGCTTCGCCGACACGATGGTGATGAGCTCGTATCTCGTCGCGATGGTGGTCGGCCGTCTCGAGACCTCGGCCGAGGTCGACGTCGACGGCATCCCGCTGCGCATCGTCCACGTCCCGGGCAAGGGCCACCTGACCGACTTCGGCGCGCGCGTCGGAGCGTTCTGCCTGCGCTGGTTCCAGGACTACTACGGCATCGACTACCCCGCCGACAAGGTCGACCTGGTGGCGCTGCCCGACTTCGCCGCGGGAGCGATGGAGAACCTCGGGTGCATCACCTTCCGCGAGAGCCTGCTGCTCGTCGACCCGGAACGCAGCACCCAGAACGAGCGCCAGCTCGTCGCCGACGTGGTCGCCCACGAGCTCGCGCACATGTGGTTCGGTGACCTCGTCACCATGCGGTGGTGGAACGGGATCTGGTTGAACGAGGCGTTCGCCACGTTCATGGAGATCGCGGCGTGCGACGCGTTCGCGCCGGAGTGGGAGCGCTGGACGACGTTCGGCATCGAGCGCAGCGCGGCCTTCGACACCGACTCGCTCGCGACGACCCGGCCCGTCGAGTTCGAGGTCCGCTCCCCCGACGAGGCCGACGGGATGTTCGACGTCCTCACCTACCAGAAGGGCGGCGCGCTGCTCCGCATGCTCGAGCAGTACCTCGGGGAGGAGGAGTTCCGGCGCGGCGTGAGCTCGTACCTGCGCCGCCACGCCCACGCGAACACCGAGACGAACGACCTGTGGGACGCGATCGAGTCGACCTCGGGCGAGCCGGTGCGACGGATGATGGACTCCTGGATCTGGCAGCCCGGCTACCCCCTCGTCTCGGCCCGACTCGTCGAGCGCGACGGGACCCACGCGCTGTCGATCTCCCAGCGGCGCTTCTCCTACCCCACCCAGGACGACCCCGCGAGCGATGCGTCGGCCGGCGCCGGCGACGCCACGGCGTGGGTCGTTCCCGTGCACATCCGCCACGCCGGTGCGACGAGCACCGTGCTGCTCGACGGGCTCGACCCCGTCGTCGTCGATCTCGACTCCCCCGGTGACGTCGTGGTCGTGAACGCGGACGGGCACGGGTTCTACCGGGTCGCCTACGACGACGCGCTGCGTGCCCGCCTCGCCGACCCCGCCGCGCTCGCGACGCTGAGCACCCTCGAGCGCTACAGCCTCGTCGACGACGCATCAGCGGCCACCTCGGCCGGGCGGATGACGTCGGTCGAGCTGCTCGAGTTCGTCGAGTCGTTCCGCGACGAGCGCGAGTACGTCGTGTGGCAGGCGATGCTCGTCGCGCTCGGGGAGCTGTCACGGATGGTCGAGGGCGATGCCCTCGACGCCCTGCGCACCCGGGTGCGCGAGCTGGTGCGGCCCGCCCTCGACGAGCTCGGTGACCCCTCGGAGGCCGACTCCGACCTCGTCAGCCGGTTGCGCGGCCTGCTGGTGCGGGCGATGGGAGCGCTCGGCGCCGACGACGCAACCCGCGAGCGGTGTCGTGCGCTGCTGCGCGAGCACCGCGACGGCGGGAGCTCGACGGACGCCGACCTGCTCGCCGCCGCGACCACCGTGGTCGCCGTGAGCGGCGACGAGGAGGACTACGAGGCGATGGTGCGGGGCTTCCTCGAGGGCGACACCCCGCAGGACCAGCTCCGCAACCTCTACGCCCTCGCGGAGTTCGATGATCCGGATCTGGTCGTGCGCAGCTGCGAGTTCGCGATGAGCGACGCGGTGAAGAGCCAGAACGCCCCGTTCCTGCTGCGCGCCGCGATCGCCAACCGCGATCACGGCGCGGTGGCGTGGCGCTTCGTGGAGGAGCACTGGGCCGAGGCCAACGAGCGGTTCCCCGGCAACACGATCGTGAGGATGATCGACACCGTGCGGACCCTCACCGGACCCGGTGAGGTCGAGGACGTCCACGAGTTCTTCGCGACGAACCCGATCGAGCAGGCGACGCTCACGTTGCAGCAGATCCTCGAGCGCCAGCGGGTCAACGCGGCCCGTCGGGATCGCGACGCCGCCCAGCTCGCCGAGCACCTCACGTCGGCGCGCTGATCGTCCGGACGGAGCCGCGTGTCGGCGGCAGGTCCGTCGGGAGGTCACGTCGACGAGGTGACCGGTGGAGCTAGGGGGAATCGAACCCCCGACCTCATCATTGCGAACGATGCGCTCTACCAACTGAGCTATAGCCCCGGGAGCGACGCAGTGTAGCCGTGGCCCGGGCGGCACCCACCCGCCTGGCCGACGGGGCGGGGTGCGGCGACGACCGAGGAGGCGCCGGCGCAGCGGACCGGGATCAGCGGTGGCTGGTCACCCAGTCGGCACCCGCCGCGGCACCGCTGCGCTGGTTCGCCTGGGCGAGCAGGTACACGTAGACGCACAACCCGGAGAACACCCCGATGAACGTGTACGTCATCGCCGCTGAGGCGGTCGTCGCCGCGAGGAACAGGGTGCACCCCGCCGACAGCACGAGCGCGAGCAGCACGTTGGTCCGACGGCGCCGCACGACCGAGCGCGGATCCGCCGGCGACGACGATCGCCGGAGCTCGGAGTGGGTCCGTCGACCCGCCGGCGTCGGGTCACCGATGCGTGCGGCGCCGGGGTGCGCACGAGGCGTGCGGACCGTCGCGTCGTGGGAGCGGGCACGGCGCTGCTCGATCGAGGTCCGCGGACCACGGGGCCGCGCCGCCTCCGCGCTCGGGTCGAGGTGGCGACCGTGGGCGACGGCGGTGGCCACCGAGCTCCGCGCCGCGGCGAGCTCCGACGCGCTCGGGTGGCGCGTCAGGCCGGAGCGCAGCGTCGGCTGCGCCGGGCGGCCGGCGGCGGCCGGGCGGCCGAGCGGCGATTGCGCCAGCGGCCGTCCCATCGTGCGGACCGCCCCGCGCGGCGGCGTGGCCGTGTTCTGCAACTTGGTGAGCTGGCGTCGGAAATCGGTGACCGAGGAGTTCGGGCGGTTCTCGACGCGCGATCGCAGCAGCGGGGGGATGAGGACGGCCAGCCAGACGGCGGCGAGGACCAGGAGGACGAGTTGGGCCATGATGTCGATTCGGGTCGGAGGCAGGGGTGGCGGGGGACCGAGCGTGGTCGAGTCGCACCGCGTCGTTCGAGTGTGACGATTCTACGACATTCGTGTCGACCGAGACAACGATCGGGTGTCAGGGGTCACGGACGGTGGTCGGAATCGCTCGTCGCCTCGCCCTCGGCGCGCCGATAGGTGCCCGATCGCCCCCCGGTCTTCTCCCACAGCGTGAGGTCCCCGATCACCATCGACCGGTCGGCGGACTTGCACATGTCGTAGACCGTGAGCGCCGCGACGCTGCACGCGTGGAGCGCCTCCATCTCGACGCCGGTGCGGTCGACGGTGTCGACGTGGGCCTCCACCGCGACGAAGTCGTCGCCGATCTCGAAGTTGATCGACACCGAGCCGATCAGCAGCGGGTGGCACAGCGGGATCATGTCGGAGGTCCGCTTCGCCGCCTGGATCCCGGCCACGCGAGCGACCGACAGCACGTCGCCCTTCTTCACCTCGCGGTTCGCGATCGCGTCCGTCGTCTCGGCCGTCATCGACACCGTGCAGCGCGCCACGGCGCGCCGGTGCGTCGGCTCCTTCGGCGTCACGTCGACCATGCGCGCACGGCCGAGCGGATCGAGGTGGGTGAACTCCAGGTCGCTCATGCTCCCAGCAACCTAGTCCGCACCTCCCCGGGCCGGGGCCGCCGCCGATCCGTGGCGTCCCGACGCCGCGGGTACCGTCTGGCGCATGACCCTTCCCTACGACCCGATCGAGACCCTCCAGTCCGACGGGATCGCGACGATCGAGATGTTCCGCGACGGCGATCCCACCGCCGAGGTGCCCGACTGCCCGGGTTGGGGCCTCAGCGACCTGGCGCGCCACCTGGGCGGGGTGTGGCACTTCTGGGGTCAGATCGTGTCCCAGGGGATCACCGAGAGGTCGCGGTTGCAGGAGATCTCGGTCCCGTCGGGGCTCGACGGCGAGATGCTGGTCGACTTCGCGTCCGTCGCGCACAACGAGCTCTACTCGGCGCTGGTGCGTGCCGGGGTCGAGACCGAGGTGTGGACGTGGACCGGTGCGAACCGCACGACCGCCTGGGTGCGGCGTCGCATGGCGCTCGAGGCCGCGATGCACCGGTTCGACGCCGCCCGTGCGCTGGGCGATCCGTACGAGGTGCCCACGGCGATGGCGGCCGACGGGATCGACGAGTTCCTCGAGTGGTTCGCCGGCCGGGAGCGTCGCGAGGGCGAGCGCAAGCCCGGGGGGACGGTGCACCTGCACTGCACCGATACCGACGCCGGCGACGTCGCGGGCGGCGAGTGGTACGTGTCGAGCCTGAAGGAGCCGTCGTGCACGTTCACCCGTGAGCACCGCAAGGCCGACGCCGCCGTGCGCGGCCGGGCGCACGAGGTGCTGGCGTGGCTGTGGAGGCGCGAGACCGACGGGATCGAGATCCTCGGCGACGACGCCGTCGCCCGCCGGTTCCGGGCGTACACCGACCTCGACTGAGGACGCGGCGCCGGGGGTTCAGCCGCCCAGCTGGCTCATCGACTTCGACGGACGCACGAAGTTCACCTGGTTGATGCGGTGCCCGGCCCACTTTGTCGCGACCGCCGCCTCGATCCGACGCGCGATCTCGTCGTCGGACTCGCCGGCGCGCAGGGCGGTCAGCAGATCGAACTCCTTCGTCGCGAACAGGCACGTGCGGAAGTCCCCCTCCGCGGTGAGCCGGACCCGGTCGCAGTCGCCGCAGAACGGCTTGGTCACGGTCGGGATCACGCCGACGACCCCGCCCGGCCGCGTCGGGTCGCCGTCGAGGTAGCGGAACCGGTCGGCGGGCGCCGCGCCGCGAGCGGGCATCTGCTCGAGGGGGTGGACCGCCGAGATGGCCGCGACGATCTCGTCCTGGCCGACGACCTTGTCGTTCATCCAGTGGCTCTCGGCGTCGAGCGGCATGAACTCGATGAAGCGGACCTCGACGTCGTTGTCGCGACCGAACCGGGCCAGATCGACGATCTCGTCGTCGTTCACGCCGCGCTCGATCACGGCGTTGATCTTGACGGGGGCGAACCCGGCCTCCTTCGCCGCCTCGATGCCGTCGAGCACCGCGTCGAGCTGGTCTCGCCGGGTCATGCGGTGGAACTTCGCCCGATCGAGGGTGTCGAGGCTGATGTTCACGCGCCGCAACCCGGCCTGCCTGAGCGACTCGGCCACGAGGCGCATCGACGCGCCGTTGGTCGTCATCGCCAGGTCGATCGGGCCGTGCTCGTTCTCGAGCGCGGCGAGCTTGCGGACGAGCACGGGCAGGTGCGCCCGCACGGTCGGCTCGCCGCCGGTGAGGCGGATGCCGCGCACCCCGTAGCGCTCGACGAAGATGCGCGCCAGGTGCTCGATCTCCTCGAACGACATCACCTCCGAGCGGCTCAGCCACTGCATCCCCTCCTCGGGCATGCAGTAGGTGCAGCGGAAGTTGCACCGATCGGTGATCGAGATCCGCAGGTCCTCGATGACGCGCCCGAACGGATCGACGAGATCCCGGTGCGCCTGCTCGCTCATCTCCCCAGGCTAGGTGGCGCCGGCGTCGATCCCCGTCCCGGGCGTCGCGTGATCAGGCGTCACCGTGGAGCAGGAGCACCTCGACGTCGGACCCGGCCGCGACGCCGTCGCCGTCGCCGACGACGGCGAGCGCGTCGGCGGTCGCCGTGGCGGCGAGCTGGTGGCTGCCCTGGGCACCCACGGTGGTCACGTGGTACCGCCCGTCGCCACCGAAGCTGCCGTTGACGCGCACGAAGTGCGTCTTGCCGTCGGTGGAGCGCCGCAGGTCCTCGTCCGCGACCGCGACCAACCGCGGGCGCGAACCCCGCCGGTGGCCCATCATCGAGCGCAGGGCGGGGCGCGCCAGCAGCTCGAAGCTGACCAGCGAGCTGACCGGGTTCCCGGGCAGGCCGAAGACGGGGACCGAGGTCGAGTCGTCGCGACGCAGGGTCCCGAAGGCGAACGGCTTGGCCGGCTTGATCGCCACCTGCATCCAGCTCATGTCGGCGATCCGCCCGAGCACGGCCTTGACCACGTCGTAGTCGCCCATCGAGACCCCGCCGCTCGACACGATCGCGTCGCAGTCGAGCGCGGCGTGCCGCAGCACCGCCTCCAACTCCGCTTCGTCGTCGCGCACGATCCCGAGGTCGACGGCCGCGCAGCCCGCCGCCGCGACGAGGCCGAGGAGCATGGTGCGGTTGCTCTCGCGGATCTGGCCCCGCTCGAGCGGCGAGCCGTCGTCGACGAGCTCGTCGCCGGTCGACAGCACCGCGACCCGGGCTCGCGGGTGGACCGCCACGACGCGCGCGTTGACGCTCGCGAGGACCCCGGCGACCGCGGGGGTCACCACCGTGCCGGCCGCGAACAGCACGTCGCCGACCTCGACGTCGTCGCCGGCGCGGCGGATCGCGGCTCCCCGCGGGACCGACGCCGACAACCTCACCAGCTCGCGCCCGTCGGCTCCCGCCCCGCGACGCTCGGAATCCTCGACCATCACCACGGCGTCGGCGCCGTCGGGCATCGGGGCGCCGGTCATGATCCGGATCGCCTCCCCCCGCCCGAGCGTGCGCGACGAGGTGGCCCCGGCCGCGACCTCGTCGACCACGACGAGGTCGACCGGATCGTCGTGGGCGGTCGCGACGTCGGCCGCTCGGACCGCGTAGCCGTCGACCGCGGTGTTGTCGAAGGGCGGCACGACCTCGCCGGACACCACCGGCTGCGCGAGCACGAGGCCGATCGCGTCGCGGTGCGCGACCTCCACGGCGCCCGCCGCCGGGCACGACGCGAGGACCAGTCTGCGAGCGTCGTCGAGCGGGGTCACCGCGCTCACCGTACCCAGCGACCCGGGGCCCGGGGGTCTCGAGGCCCGGCCGGCCGCGCCGAGGCGACGGAGCCGGCCGGTCGGGTCCGGCGCCTCGATCCCACCGAGCCGCCTCCCGAGCCGAACGCCCCGGGCAGGCGCCTAGCCTCGACGCGATGGCGACGGCGCACACGGCCTTCCCGGCCGACGGGTACACCGCTCGTTGGGACACGTGGGACGCGACGGCCCACGAGACGACGACCCTGCGGTGGGAGAACGAGGCGTGGACGGCGATCGGCGAGGTCGGGCGCGAGGCGGTCTCGTACGTGGTGCGGCTGTCGCCGACCTGGGACGTGCGCCAGTTCCTGCTGTTCCGCAACGCGGACCAGCCCGACCTCTGGCTCGGCCACGACGGGTCGGGGCGCTGGGGTGAGGTCAACGGAGCCCACCGACCCGACCTCGACGGGTGCGTCGACGTCGACCTCGCCATCACCCCGTTCACGACCTCGATCCCGATCCGGCGGCTGCGCCTCGACCCCGGGGACTCGGCCTCGCTCACGGTGGCGCTGATCGACGCCGAGACGCTCGGCGTCGTCCCGGTCACCCGGCGCTACGAGCACCTCTCCCCCGGCCGGTACCGCCGCACCGACGTCGGCTCCGGCGACGAGTCGGTGTTCGACGTCGACGAGTACGGCCTCGTCCACGATCAGCCCGGTCGGTTCCGCCGTCGCTGACACCACCCGACCCGATGCGGCCGCCCCGACGACCGGCGCCGCCGGCCGGGACCGACCGCGACGGCCGGGTCAGCCGACGTCGAGGTCGCGCAGGAAGGCGCGCAGGGGCCGGCCCAGCTCCGGGTCGGCGAGGCCCATCTCGATCGACGCGGTGAGGAACCCGAGCGGGTTCCCCGTGTCGTAGCGACCGGCGTCGGAGATGACCGCGTGGAACGGCGAGCGCGCCGCCTGCGCGCGCAGGGCGTCGGTGAGCTGCAGCTCGCCGCCGCTGCCGGGGGTGAGGTCCTCGATCTCCGACCAGGCGTCCGCGGTGAGCACGTATCGACCCGTGAGGATGTAGTTCGACGGCGCGTCGTCGGCCGCCGGCTTCTCCACCAGGTCGCGCACCGGGATGACCCCGTCGTCGGACACCTCGCCGGCGGGGTCGATCACGCCGTAGGAGCTGACCTGGGCGCGCGGCACCTCGAGCACCGCGACGACCGAGCCGCCGGTCGACGCGCAGACCCCGTTCATCTGGGCGAGCAGGCTCGACGACGACATCATCTCGTCGGGCAGCATCACCGCGAACGGCTCGTCGCCGACGGCCTCGCGCGCGCAGCCCACCGCGTGTCCCAGGCCCTTCGGATCGTCCTGGTAGACGATGCTGACCCTCCAGTCGCGACCGATCGCACGCAACCGGTCGGCGAGCGCGTCCTTCCCCTTGGCGGCCAGCGCCCGGAGCAGCTCGTCGTTCGGGGCGAAGTACTCCTCGATCGCCGGCTTGTCACGGCTCGAGACGACGACGATGTGGTCGATGCCGGCGCCGAGCGCCTCGTCGATCACCACCTGGATCGCCGGCTGGTCCCCGATCGGGAAGAGCTCCTTGGGGACCGCCTTGGTCGCCGGGAGGAACCGCGTTCCCAGACCGGCTGCGGGGATGACTGCGCTGCGGACCTGCATCGAACGCACGATATCTTTCCTCCTCCGATGCCCACGTACGTCTACAAGTTCGTGAAGACCGGCGAGACGATCGAGGTCGAGCAGGCCTTCACGGACGACACCCTCACCAAGATCAAGCACCCCCAGACCGGTCGCCCCATGTCGGTCAAGAAGGTCTTCCAGCCCGTCGGCGTGACCTTCAAGGGCAGCGGGTTCTTCAAGACCGACAACCGCGGCTCGGCGAGCGGTGACTCCTCGTCGTCCAAGGACTCCGACGGCGGCTCCGGGTCGTCGACGAAGGACTCCGGGACCGGATCGTCGGATTCGTCGCCGTCGAAGTCGGACTCGTCCGGCTCCGGCGGTTCCTCCGACTCGTCGAGCTCGAGCGGCTCCTCGGGCTCGGGCGGGACGTCGAGCGGGTCGAGCTCCTCCGGCGGGGCCGGCGGATCGAAGTCCGGCGGCACCCCGAAGCGCAGCGGCGGCTCCGAGAAGTAGCTCGGCGACGCCCGCCGGGTGCTCGGCGGGTGCTCGCGGGCAGGGCCGGCGGACGGTCGCCCCCGGCGTGGTCCGCGGCTATCGTCGACCTCCCGGCTCCCTCCTCGATCCCCGCTGATCGGAGGAGTGCGAATGAAGTTCCCGACTCCGGCGCGTGCGCGCCGGTCGTCCCCACCCGAGACGAGCGCCCGGCGCCCCGGGCGCGACCGGCCCGGCCCGCGCCGCCTGGCCGCACGAGCCCGCTACGAGTCGGCCCGCCGACCGTGGATCCGGTGGACGGCCGTCGCGCTCGTCGCCGTGGCGGTCGGGTTCGGCGTCCACGACCGCCTCGCGGCTCTGGACGAGGCGCGCGGACGCTGGGGCACGACACGTCGCGTGCTCGTCGCCCGCGGTGACCACGAACCCGGCGACCGAGCCGCCGTCGACGCCGTCGACCTGCCGTCCGTCGCGGTCCCGGCGGCGGCGCTGTCCCCCTCCGCGCGCCCGGGGCACCTCCGCCGGGCGGTGTCCGACGGCGAGATCCTGGTCGCCGACGATCTGGCGAGCGGGGCGGGTCCCGCGGCGGGCGCGCCTCCCGGTTCGGTGGTCGTCCCCCTCGGCGATCCCCTGGTCGCGGCGGTCGAGGTCGGCACCACCGTCGACGTGTACGGCGAGGGCCTCGCGCTCGCGACCGGGGGCCTCGTCGTGCGCGTCGTCGACGAGGTGGTCTACGTCGCCGTGGACCCCGCGGACGCACCCCTCGTCGCTGCGGCGGCGAGCGCACGCTCCGCGTCGTTGGCGTTCCCCCGATGAGCGCGCCGCTCGTCGCGCTGCTCGGCCGCCGAAGTGGCGGGGATCGGATCGCCGCTCAGCCCGAGCGGAAGCCGATCGCGATGAGGAACAGCACGAGGACCCCGAGCGCGATCCGGTAGACGACGAAGGGCAGGAAGCTGCGGGTCCGGATCAGGCGCAGGGTCCCCCACACGGCGGCCCACCCCGAGAGCCCGGAGGTGACGATCCCGATCGCCATCGGGACGAGGAGGTCGCTCGGGATGCCCTCGGTGACGGCGCCGTAGGTCTTGAACACGACCGCGCCCGCGATGACCGGCAACGACATCACGAAGCTGATGCGGGCGGCGGCGTCACGATCGAACCCGAGGGCACGGGCCCCGGTGATCGTGATCCCCGACCGCGAGGTCCCCGGGTTCAGCGCGAGCGCCTGCGCGGCGCCGACGACGAGCGCGTCGCGGGCGCCGAAGCGCTCGACCCCGCGGCTCCCCGCCACCCGGTCGGCCCAGCCCAGCAGCACCCCGAACACGATCAGCGAGATCGCGATGATCGTCGGGGTCCCCAGCGCGCTGTCGATCGTGTCCTCGAGCACGGCGCCCACGGCCGCCGCCGGGATCGTCGCGAGCACGAAGAACCAGGCCAGGCGGCCCTCGACGGTGGCCGGGCGCGACCGCGACAGCACGAGCCGTGTCCCGTTGCGCACGTACACCACGACATCGGACCAGAAGTAGCCGAGGACGGCGACGAAGGTCCCGAGGTGGAGCGCGACGTCGAAGGTCTTCTTGATGCGGTCACCGTCGGGTCCGCTGAAGTCGTCCCACCCGAACAGCCACGGCACGAGCAGGAGGTGCCCGCTCGACGAGATCGGGAGGAACTCCGACAGACCCTGCACCAGGCCGAGGACGATCGCGTGGATGATCGGCACGGCGCATGTCTATCGCCGTGATCGATGCTCGACGGCCGCGCGGACGCGTCGCGTGGGTGCGCGCGCCCGAACGGATCCCGGCCACGGGAACCCTCGCAGGGCCCTTCGTGGACGGCCGGTCAGCCGTCGGCGGCGGCGAAGCCCTGCTCGAGATCGGCGAGGATGTCGTCGATCGACTCCAGCCCGACCGACAGGCGAACGAGCCCGGCGGTGACCGCGCTCTGCGCCTGCTCCTGGGCGGTGAGCTGGCTGTGCGTGGTCGAGGCGGGGTGGATCACCAGGCTGCGCGCGTCGCCGATGTTCGCGACGTGGCTGTGCAACGTGAGGCCCTCGACGAACCTCTTGCCGGCGTCGTGGCCGCCCTCGATCTCGAAGGCGAGCACGGAGCCGAACCCCTTGCCGCCGAACAACTCGGTGGCCCGGTCGTGCCACGGGCTGGACGGAAGCCCGGCGTAGCTGACCGAGGTCACCTGGTCGTGGCCGTCCAGGAACTCCGCCACGCGCTGCGCGTTCGACCAGTGGCGCTCCATCCGCAGGCTCAACGTCTCGAGGCCCTGGAGGAACAGGAACGCGTTGAACGGCGAGATCGCCATGCCGACGTCGCGCAGGAGCTGCACGCGGGCCTTGAGGATGAACGAACCGTGACCGAGCGACGGCCAGTAGGTGAGGCCGTGGTAGCTCGGGTCGGGCTCGTTGAAGTTCGGGTAGCGCTCGGCGTCGCCGTAGTCGAAAGTGCCGCCGTCGACGATCGCGCCGCCGATCGAGGTCCCGTGTCCGCCGATGAACTTGGTGAGGCTGTGCACCACCACGTCCGCCCCGTGCTCGAGCGGGCGGACCAGGTACGGCGTCGCCACCGTGTTGTCGACGATCAGCGGGACGCCCACCTCGTGGGCGACGTCGCTCACCCCGCGGATGTCGAAGACATCGTTCTTCGGGTTCGGCAGGACCTCGCCGTAGAAGCACTTCGTGCGCTCGTCGGAGGCGTCGCGCCACTGCTCCACGTCGTGCGGATCGTCGACGAAGGTGACCTCGATGCCCATCTTCGGCAGGGTGTAGTGGAGCAGGTTGTAGCTGCCGCCGTACAGCGACGGCGATGCCACGACGTGGTCACCGGATTCGGCGACGTTCATCACCGCGAGGGTCGACGCCGCCTGCCCCGACGCCACCGCCAGCGCCCCGGGGAGGCCGATCGCCGTGATGCAGCCGCCCTCGAGGGCGTTCAGCCGCGACTCCAGAGCCCCCTGGGTGGGGTTCATGATGCGGGTGTAGATGTTGCCGACGTCGCTCAGCGCGAACAGGTTCGCCGCGTGGTCGGCGCTCTCGAACTCGAACGACGTCGTCTGGTAGATCGGGACGGCTCGGGCCCCCGTCGCCGGGTCGGGGTCGCCACCGACGTGGATCTGCTTGGTCTCGAAGCCCCAGTTCTCGCTCATGGGGCCTCACCCTACGGTCGTGAATCCCGACCGGACAAGTCAGATTTCACCGGGGGCGCCCGGTCGGTCCGTCAGGAGTCGCCGCCCGAGGCCTCGGCGACCTTCTGCCTGCCGGCGTTGATGAACGGCATCATCGCCCGGAGCTCGGCGCCGATCTCCTCGATCGGGTGCTTCTTGCCCTCGTCCTGCATGCGGTGGTAGTTCGAGCGGCCCGTCTCGGACTCCTCGACCCACTCGCGAGCGAACTGCCCGCTCTGGATCTCCTCGAGGATCCGCTTCATCTCGGCCTTGGTGTCGTCGGTGACGACGCGCGGACCACGGGTGAGGTCGCCGTACTCGGCGGTGTCGGAGATGCTGTAGCGCATGCCGGCGATCCCCTCCTCGTACATCAGGTCGACGATCAGCTTGACCTCGTGGAGGCACTCGAAGTACGCCATCTCGGGGGCGTAGCCGGCCTCGGTCAGGGTCTCGAAGCCCGAGCGCACGAGCTGGGTGAGCCCGCCGCAGAGCACGGCCTGCTCGCCGAACAGGTCGGTCTCGGTCTCCTCCTTGAACGTCGTCTCGATCACCCCGGCGCGGGTGCCGCCGATCGCGTCGGCGTACGACATCGCCACCGCCCGCGCGTCGCCGGTCGCGTCCTGGGCGACCGCGATCAGGCACGGCACGCCGCCGCCCTCGGTGTAGGTGCGGCGCACCAGGTGGCCCGGACCCTTCGGCGCGACCATGATCACGTCGATCCCGTCGGCGGCGGTGATCCGGTCGAAGTGGACGTTGAACCCGTGGGCGAACGCGATCGCGTCGCCCTCGTCGAGGTTCGGCGCGATGTGCTCGTCGTAGATCGCCTTCTGCTCCGTGTCGGGGGCCAGGATCATGATCACCTGCGCCGCCTTCGCGGCGTCCGCGATGGACATCACGGTGAGACCTGCCTCGGTGGCCTTGGCCGCCGAGGACGAGCCGTCACGCAGACCGACGACGACGTCGACACCCGACTCCTTCATGTTCAGGGCGTGGGCGTGGCCCTGCGAGCCGTAGCCGATCACGGCGACCTTCTTGGAGCGGATGATCGAGGAGTCGGCGTCCTCGGCGTAGTACACGGTGACGGCCATGGGGCTGCCTGCCTTTCGCTGGTGTTCGAGCTCGCGTGCGAGCGGTCGGTGTGAGATGTGCGGGTGCGGGGTGCGGGTGTCCGCGGACGGTCGAGCGTCAGTTCGCGACGCGCAGGCGGGCGCCGCGGTCGAGCTTGGGCAGCGCGACGCGCCCCGTGCGCTGCAGCTCCACGATGCCGTACGAGTCGAGCAGATCCTCGAAGTCGTCGAGCTTGTCGGGGTGCCCCTCGAGGCTGACGGTGAGCGCCTCCTCGGCGACGGCGATGATCTTCGCCTCGAAGATGTCGACGAGCCCCTGCACCTCGCCGCGCATGTCGGCGCTCGCCCGCACGGTCGCGATCAGCAGCTCGCGCTCGACCGAGCGCCGAGGGTCGAGCTCGGAGATCTTGATCACGTCGATCAGCTTGAACAGCTGCTTGGTGATCTGCTCGAGCGGCGCCGAGTCGAGGTCGACGACGATCGTGATCCGGCTGCGGCCCGCTTCCTCGGCCGGAGCGACGGCGAGGGAGAAGATGTTGTAGCCGCGCCGGGCGAAGAGCCCCGAGACGCGGGCGAGGACACCGGGGCGGTTCTGCACCAGCACCGACAGGATGTGGTGGTTGAAGTTCCGCTGGGGGTAGGTGTTGACCCCGTACTCGCGCGTCCGGCTCATCCGAGGTTCTCCTTGCGGTCCTGCTGCGTGGGGTGGAGGATCACGTCGTCGTTGCTGGCGCCGGCCGGCACCATCGGGAACACGCCCTCGGCGGCCTCGGTGCGGAACTCGACCACCACCGGGCGGTCGTTGATCGAGTTCGCCTTCTCGATCGCCGGGGCGACCTCCTCGGGCGCCTCGACGCGGATCGCGGCGCACCCCATCGACTCCGCCATCATCACGAAGTCGGGGAGCGCGGCGGAGTCGAGGAACACCTCCGAGTAGCGCTCGTCGTAGAACATCTCCTGCCACTGCCGGACCATGCCGAGGTAGCTGTTGTTCAGCAGCGCCACCTTGATCGGGAGCTTCTCGAGGGCGGCCGTCACCAGCTCCTGGGCGGTCATCTGGAAGCAGCCGTCGCCGTCGATCGCCCACACGCAGGTGCCCGGGCGGGCGGCCTGCGCGCCGATCGCCGCGGGGATCGAGAAGCCCATCGTCCCGAGCCCGCCGGAGTTGACCCAGGTGTAGGGCTCCTCGAACGTCCAGTACTGGGAGGCGAACATCTGGTGCTGACCGACCCCGGAGGCGACGATCGTCCCCGGCGGGGCGAGGCCACGCAGCTGCTCGATGCAGTACTGCGGCTTGAGCGCGGCTCCCGGCTCCGACGGGACGTAGGTCATCGGAAACTGCTCCTGCCACCCCGACAACGTGCTCTTCCACGCGCCGGTGTCGGCCTGGGCGACGCCCGCCCCGCGCAGGGCGCGGATCTCGGCGTTGATCTCCTCGATCACCAGGCGCGCGTCGCCGACGATCGGGACGTCGGGGCGACGGACCTTGCCCTGCTCGGCCGGGTCGATGTCGACGTGGATGACCTTCGCGAGCTGCGCGAACTCGTCGACCTTGCCCGTGATGCGGTCGTCGAAGCGGGCGCCGAGGGCGATCAGCAGGTCGGCCTTCTGCATCGCGGTGACCGCGGTCGCGTTGCCGTGCATCCCGGGCATCCCGAGGTTGAGCTCGTGGCCGTCGGGGAAGGCGCCGCGCGCCATCAGCGTGGTGACCACGTGGATCCCGGTGAGCTCGACGAGCTCGGCCAGGGCGTCGGCGGCGCGTGCCTTGAGGATCCCGCCGCCGGCGTAGATCACGGGGCGCTCGGCGGCGAGGATCAGCTTCGCGGCCTCCTTGATCATCCGCGGGTGGCCCTTGACGTTGGGGCGGTACCCGGGCAGCGACGCCAGCACCTCGGCATCGCTCGGCCAGTACCAGTCCATCTCCCCGACGAGCACGTCCTTCGGGACGTCGACGAGGGTGGGGCCGGGCCGACCGGTGGTCGCGATGTGGAACGCCTGGCGCACCGCCATCGGGACGTCCGCCGGGGTCATCACGAGCTCGTTGTGCTTCGTGCACGAGCGGGTGATCCCGACCGTGTCGCACTCCTGGAACGCGTCGGAGCCGATCGCGGCGGTCGGCACCTGGCCGGTGATCGCGACCATCGGGATCGAGTCCATGTAGGCATCCATCAGCGGTGTGACCAGGTTGGTCGCGGCCGGACCGGAGGTCACCATCGCCACCCCGGGCCGCCCCGACACGTGGGCGTAGCCCTCGGCCATGTGGCCGGCGCCCTGCTCGTGGCGGACGAGCACGTGGCGGATCGACGAGTCGAGCAACGGGTCGTACGCCGGGAGGATGCAGCCCCCCGGGTAGCCGAACATCGTGTCGACCCCCTCGAGCTCGAGGGAGCGGATCAGCGCCTGGGCTCCGGTGATCCGCTCGGGGGTGCCGACGTCGCTGGCGGTCGCCGTGCCGGCTCGTTCGTCGGATCGGGTGTCGGGTCGGTTGTCGGCTCGGGTGTCGGCGGTGTTCGTGGCCATGGGGGTCGTGCCTTCGTTCGTCGCGGTGGTGGCTGGGGGTTCAGTGTGCCGGGCAGGGTGGGGGTGCGCTCCGCTCTCGAGTCGGCACGGCCCCGAAAAAGCGAACGACCTCCCGTCTGGGAGGTCGAGGCACGCGCGGAGATGTGGTTCCGGCGTGCTACGGGATGCGTACGACGCGGGAGTCGATCGGTGCGCTCACGGCGTCCATCAAAGCACCATCGCGGCCGCTTGGCAAGCCCGTCGGGGTCGCGGGCACGCCCCACGGGGGCGCGCCGTCGGGTCGCGCCGCGTCCGCGCCGCGCTGCGCCACGGGCGTCGATCCCCGAGATGGGTGCCGATCCCCGCGGTGGGTCACGACACGACGCCCTGCAGCTGCGCCGCCGCCAGCGTGTTCTCGAGCAGGCTCGCGATCGTCATCGGTCCCGTGCCGCCCGGCATCGGGGTGATCCAGCCCGCCACCTCCGACACCGGACCGAAGTCCACGTCGCCGACGATCCCGGACTCCGTGCGCGAGACGCCGACGTCGATGACCGCCGCTCCCGGCTTCACCATGTCGGCCGTGATCATCCGGGCCTGACCGGCGGCGCCGACGATGATGTCGGCCTCGCGCACGACCGTCGCCACGTCGGCGGTCCGCGAGTGCGCCATGGTCACGGTGGCGTCGACGCCCTTGCGGTTCAGCAGCAACGACAGCGGCAGCCCCACGAGGGTGGAGCGGCCGACGACGACGGCGCGGCGGCCGCTCGTCGGCACCGCGTACTTCTCGAGCAGGCGCATCACCCCCAGCGGGGTGCAGCTGACGAGCCCCGCGCGCCCGCGCACGAGTCGACCCATCGATCGCTCGGTCAGCCCGTCGACGTCCTTCTCCGCCGGGATCAGGTCGAGGACGGGCTCGGGGTCGAGGCCGTCGGGGAGGGGGAGCTGCACGAGGATCCCGTGGACGGAGTCGTCGGCGGCGAGCGCGCCGACCACCGCCTCGACCTCGGCCTGGGTCGCGTCCGCCGCCAGCCCCTCGTGCCGCGAGACCATCCCGGCCTCGGCGGCCTTCCTCCGCTTCGACGCGACGTAGCGATGCGACGGGCCGTCGTCGCCGACGAGCACCGTCGCCAGGCAGACCTCGGGCGAGCCGAGCCCCGCGATGCGCTCCGCCAGTCCGGCGACGACCTCGTCGCGCAGCGCGTTGCCGTCCATCACGATCGCTCCCATGGACCCGACGCTACTTCCTCGCCACGACCCCGGATCCCCCTCTCGACGTCTCCATCCCGTCAGACAGATCCGGTACTCGTATCGATCCCGTCAGACAGATCAGGTACTCCGACGGCGCATGGTTCCGTCAGGAGGATCTGCCCGTCACGATCTGGGCAGGCGGACGCGGTACTCACGGTGGCGACGTGCGCGGGCGCAACCTCCTGATGCGGTCGGACAGCACCGGCGATGCTCTCGGCAGGAGCCGTGTCGTCGCGTACGGGGCTCCGGACCTCGACGACGACGTTCCCCTTCGCGTCGCTCACCACCCACCGGAAGGACATGACCCGTCGGCACCGCGATCTCGAGAGCTCGGACATGTTCCACGTCGTCAACCGCGGCGTCGATCGCCAGGATCTCTTCAGCGCTCCGGCCGACCGTGCGACGTTCGAGGACGTCCTGGCCCGCACGGTCGAAGCGCTCGCGATCGAGATCCACGCCCACTGCTGGATGACGAACCACATCCACCTGCTCGTGCGCGCGCACGACGGCGACCTGTCGACGGCGATGCAGCGCCTGCAGAGCTCCTACGCCCAGCGCTACAACCGGCGCACCGGCCGGACCGGTCCGCTGTTCGAACCACGCTTCTGGGCCGCGCCCGTGGTCGACGACCCGCAACTGCTGCAGTGCGTCCGCTACATCCACCGCAACCCGCTGGACATCGTCGGCTCGACGGGCCTCGCTCGCTACCCGCACTCGAGCCTGCCGCGCTACCTGGGCCGCACGGAGTCGCCGGGGTGGCTGACGACCGAGCTGCTCCACCCGATGCTCGGCGGCGACCGCCACCTCCGGTCCGTCCTCGAGCCGCGACCGACGGATCGGTTGCCGTGCGGCTTCGTCGCGCCGCAGCGGACGACCGATCTCGACGAGTTGTCGACGTGCATCGATCTCACGCTGGAGGAACGTCCGGATCGAGCACGCATCGGGGGCCGCGCCCTGCTCATGGCCCTCGCCGTCGAGCTGCGCGTCGCAGACCCGCCGATCCTGGCCGAACGCCTGGGCGTGCACCCGACGACGGTTCGGGTCATGGCTCGACGAGGCCGCGTCGCCATCGCCACCGACCCCGCCTCCGCCCGTCTTCGCCTCGAGGTCCTCCGTGCGCTCGGGTGAGCTGCGACGTGCACCACCTGGCACCGTCGGATCACATCGACATCCCGACGTCGAGTACCGGATCCGTCTGACGGGAACGCGACTCGAGTACCGGATGTCTGACGGGAACGCGACTCGCGTACCGGATCCGTCTGACGGGAACGCGACTCGAGTACCGGATCCGTCTGACGGGAACGCGACTCGAGTCGGGTCGGAGCGGTCGTCAGCCGGCTTCGGAGTGGGTGACCGACTGCTCGCCCATCCACTCGCGCAGGGTGTTCTTGAGCTTCGTCTGCTGGATGAACAGGTCCTGCTCGGCGGCGGTCTCTCCAGCGGCCTGGGGCGCCTTGAGGTAGAAGCTGAGCCACTCCTGGACGCCGGACGCCCCGGCTCGGTGCGCGAGATCCATGAACAGCGCGAGATCGAGCACGATCGGCGCGGCGAGGATCGAGTCGCGGCACAAGAAGTCGACCTTGATCTGCATCGGGTAGCCGAGCCAGCCGAAGATGTCGATCGCGTCCCACCCCTCCTTGTTGTCCCCGCGCGGCGGGTAGTAGTTGATCCGCACGACGTGGTCGATGTTGCCGTACAGGTCGGGGTAGACGTCGGGCTGCAGGATCCCGCCGAGCACGCCGAGCTTCGACATCTCCTTGGTCTTGAAGTTCTCCGGGTCGTCGAGGACCTCGCCGTCGCGGTTGCCGAGGATGTTCGTCGAGTACCAGCCGCGCATCCCGAGCATCCGCGCCTTGAAGCCCGGCGCGAGCATCGTCTTCATCAGGGTCTGACCCGTCTTGAAGTCCTTGCCCGCGATCGGCACGCCGCGCGACTTCGACAGCTCGACGATGCAGTCGAGGTCGGTCGTCAGGTTCGGGGCCCCGTTCGCGTACGGCACGTCCGACTGGAGCGCGGCGTAGCAGTAGATCTGGCTCGGCGAGATGTTCTCGTCGCCATCGCGCAGCCCCTGCTCGAACGCCTCGACGCTCGCGTGCACCGCGCTCGGCTCCTGGTACGCCTCGGTCGACCCGCACCACACCATGACGACCCGGTCGCAGCCGTTGTCCTCCTTGAACTTGGCGATGTCGGCGATCAACGCCTCGGCCTGGTCCCACTTGCCCTCGATCTGCTTGACCCGGACCCCGTCGAGGCGCGACACCCACCGCTGGTCGAACACGGCCTCCATCGGCACGATGCCCTCCATCTCGCTGGAGATGACGTCGAGGTCCTTGCCCTCGAGCACGCCGGCGGTGGTCGCGGCCTCCATCGCGTTGGGCGAGATCGGATCCCACCCGCCGAAGACGATGTCGTCGAGCTCCGCGAGCGGGACGAAGTCCTTGATCCGCGGGTTGCGGTTCTCCTCCTTGGTGCCGAGGCGGATGTGGGCCATCTGCGAGATCGAGCCGATCGGCGGGTGGATGCCCTCGCGGGCGGCGATGACGCCGGCGATGAAGGTGGACGCGACGGCGCCCATCCCCGGCGTGAGCACGCCGAGCTTCCCGGTGGCGGGTGCGATGTCTCGTCTCGTCATGGGCACATCGTAAGCACGACTGGAATGCACGACACGATCGTGAAGAACGTCTTCACTACCATGGACAGGGTGCCGGACCCCTCGGACGACCGCCGTCGCTCCCCCGTCGGGCCCGACGACGTCGTCACCCTGCCCGACATCTCCATCCGCCAGCTCGAGTACCTCGTCGCGATCGACGAGGCGCCGACGTGGGCGGCGGCCGCGCAGCGCGTCGGGGTCAGCGCGTCGGCGCTCTCGCAGGGGCTCGCCGAGCTCGAGCGTCGCCTCGGGATCGGGCTCTTCGAAGCGGAGGGCCGGCGCCGGCGGTTGCGCCCGACGGCCCGCCCCGCTCTCGACCACGCTCGAGACGTCGTGGCGCTCACCGCCGATCTGACGCGCTGGGCCGATCGCGTGCGCACCGCACGCTCGGGTCGGGTGCGCCTGGGTCTGGTCGACGTCTCCGCGGTCGTCCACCACCCCGATGTCGTGCGCGACTTCCGCACGGACCGCCCCGAGGTCGAGCTCGTCCTCTCCGTCGCTCCGTCGAGCGACCTCCTCGACGGGCTGCGGCGCGGCGACCTCGACCTGGTGGTGTGCGTCGAGCCGCCGACGCCGACGACCGGGATCGAGCTGGAGCACCTGCTCAGCGAGCCGCTGCGCGTCCTCGCCCCACCCGGCACGACGATCGGGCCGCCGGCGACGTGGGGGCCGTGGGTTCTGTTCCCCCGGGGTTCGCACACCCGCCGCTCGATCACCGACCACCTGACCGCGGTGGGCGCCCCGATCGAGATCGCGGCCGAGTCGCACCAACCCGACGTGCTGCACGAGATGGTCGCGCTCGGGCTCGGCTGGACCGTCCTGCCCGGACCCGACCGGAAGGGTCGCGACGGCCCGCCGGTCGCGTCGGGCCCGCGCCTGCTCGACCGGCGCCTGGTCCTCGCCCGCCGGACGGGCTCGATCCACGACCCGGCCGCCGACGAGCTCGCCGACCGCCTCCGCGCCGGATCACCGTGAGCGACGGGCGTGAGCCGTGCGCTCGCACGGCTCGGACCAGACGGGCACGGCGTGGCGGCGACGACCGACGGGTGCCGCGGCTCGGCGGCGTGGCGGCGCACCGGACGGCGGTCGGCGCCACGACTCAGCGGCGTGGCGACGACCGGACGGGCACGGCTCCGCGGCTCAGGGCCGGCGACGCACGCCGGACTCGACGACGATCGCGTCGAGCACGACGTCGTGGGGCTCGACCGGCAGGTCGTCGACGAGCTGGACGTCGAAGCCGATCCCGATCGTGGTCGCGCCCGGCCGCCGGGCGGGCAGGAACCGGTCGTACCAGCCGCCACCCTGCCCGAGGCGCGCACCGCGATCGGTGAACGCGATCCCCGGGACGACGAACACGTCGGCCCACGACGGATCCACCTCGTCCTCGGGCACCGCGACCTCCACCCCCCGCCCGCCGCACCACCGGGCCAGCGCCGAGGTGTCGACCTCGCCGGGGACGGCGTCGTAGGCGAGCACCCGACGCGCGGCGATCATCGCGTCGAGCGCCACCAGGTGGGCGACGACGACCTCGGAGCGACGGGGCCGGTCGTCGAGCTCGAGCCGAAGGCGCCGCATCGAGCGCCGCATCGAGCGCTTGGCCTCGACGGACCCGGTGTCGACGCCCACGAGACCGCAGCGTACAGTTCGCCCCGATGAGCGAGAGCGACGACCACAGCTTCGAACCCGGCCACTTCCGCGACGTGATGGGCCACTTCCCCACCGGGGTGACGATCGTGGCCGGGATGGACGCCGACGGCGCTCCTCACGGGTTCACGATCGGCTCGTTCACCTCGGTGTCGCTCGATCCGCCGCTCGTCGGGTTCCTGCCCCAGCTGGGATCGGAGACCTGGTCGGCGATGTCCGCGTCGGGGAGCTTCTGCGTCAACGTCCTGAGCGACCAGCAGAGCGACCTGTGCTGGAAGTTCGCCAAGTCGGGTGCGGAGGCGTCGCGCTTCGACGACGTCGACTGGCACCCGAGCCCGTCGGGCTCGCCGGTCCTCGACCGGGCGGTGGCGTGGATCGACTGCGCGGTGGAGCACGTGTACGACATGGGCGACCACCACTTCGTCCTCGGTCGCGTCGGTGCGCTCGACGCGGACGCCGACCACGACGGCGCACCCCCCGAACCCCTGCTGTTCTACAAGGGAGCGCTCGGGGGCTTCTCCGCCGAGGGGTGAGCCCGTCGGGGTCCACCGCTCGCGTGGCTCCGCGGCGACCGAGGGACCGCGACCACGGAGACGTGCGCCCGCCGCAGATCGCTCGAGGAGGGCGTGGACCGGCGACGGCGCCGCCAGACTGAACCGGTGACGCCGAGCCGAGACCGCGCCCCGCTCGCCGCGGCGATCGACACCGCCCTCGTCGTCGCCTTCGTCGCGGTCGGTCGCCGCAACCACGACGAGGATCCCGGCCTCGCCGGCCTCGTCGCGACCGGCGCCCCGTTCCTCCTCGGGCTGGCCGTCGGCTGGGTGGTCGCGCGAGCGTGGGATCATCCGACGGCGGTGCGCAGCGGTCTGGTGATCTGGCCGGTCACCGTCGCCGTCGGGCTGCTGGTGAGATGGGTGACCGGGGCCGGGACGGCCCCGCCGTTCGTCGTCGTGGCGACGGTCGTGCTCGGCACGGCTCTCGTCGGCTGGCGAGCCCTGGGGCAGCGCGGCGCCGGCGGACGCGGTCGCGGTCGCCTCGATCCGAGCTCGGACCACGACGAGCGGGCACGTGCCGGCGGCGACGGAGCCGACGACGTGCACGCCTGACCGCGAACGTCCGAGGAGCGCGATCCGCCCCCAGCGCCACGTACGAGCCGGGCACCCGGCACGTTGGTCTCGCTTTCGGTGTCGATCTTGCGACGGACCGTGGTAATCCTGGGTACGATCAGCTACATGGTGTCGCGAGATAACCACGGTCCGTCACAGCTCACTGCCAGATCGACCGGGGATGCGTCCCATCACCGGGAACGGACGCCCACCGCCCGCGTGCCCGACCCCGTGGTCGACGTGCTGGCGCTCCTGCCGGTGCCGGCCGCCACCATCGACACCGCGACGGGGTGCGTCCGCTGGGTCAACGACGCCGCCTGCGAGCTCCTCGGGCGCCCCGCCGCCGAGCTCACGTCGCTCGCGCTCCCCGACATCGTCGACGACGCCGGCGACGGCCCGCCCGACGAGACGCCCCGGGCACCCTCGGTCCCGGCGATGCCGCTCGGCGCCGCCGACCGCTCCTACCTCCGCCCCGACGGCACCGTCGTGCGCACCCGGACCCACCTCGTCGCACTCCCCGAGGGGTCGGCGTCGTCAGCCATCGCGCTCTTCGTCGGCACGTCCGACGGCACGGCACGTGAGGCCGATCCGACGAGCACCGCCAGCACCGCTAGCACCGCCATGTTCGAGAGCGTCTTCGAGTCGTCGAGCACGGGGATGCAGATCGTCTCGCGCGACGGCCGCTACGAGCGCGTGAACGACGCGTTCACCGCGATGGTCGGCTGGTCCGCGGACGAGCTCGTCGGCCGGCACTGGCGCTCGATCGTGCGAGAACCCGACACCCACGACGCGGACATCGCATCGGTCGCCGCCGCCCTCGCTGACGCCGATCGCCGTGAGTTCGACTCGATCACCCACTACGTCCGCCCCGACCGATCGGTGATGTGGGGATCGGTCACCGTCTCGCCGCTCCCGGCCGCGACGACCTCGTCCGACGAGTCACCTCTGCACCTGCTGCAGGTGGTCGACGTGACCGCCGAGGTCGATGCGCTCGCCGAGGTGTTCCGGGTGAAGGAGGAGCTGCGCGAATCCGAGCAGCGGTACCGCGCGCTGATGGAGCCCGCCCCCGATGCCGTCGTCCGCCTCGATCGCGCCGGACGGGTGATCGACTCGAACAACGCCGCCCAGCGCCTCTTCGACTTCGCCACCGCCGACGGGGGCGTCCCGCTCGCGGACGTCCTCCCGGCGCCGATGGCGGAGCGCATCGCCGACCTCGTCGCGACGATCGACACCGGGTCCGGGTGCGAGATCGGCCGGGAGCGGATCGTCTCGGACGGGTCCGAGGCGTGGTACCGGGTCCGACTCGTCCCCGAGATCACCGACGGGGTGGTCACCATCCACCTCGTGCTCAGCGACATCACCGCGCTGGCCCAGAACGAGCGGCGCCTCGCCTCGATCGCGCTGACCGACGGGTTGACGGGGGTGTGCAACCGGGTGTCGATCCTCGATCGGCTCGGTCACGCCCTCGATCGCCTCGGACGTGGCCGCTCGGCGGGGCTCGCCGTCGCCGTGCTCGACCTCGACCACTTCAAGTCCGTGAACGACGCCTTCGGCCACGCGTTCGGTGACGCCGCGCTGCGCGCCACGGCGGAGCGGGTCTCGGCATCGCTGCGCGACGAGGACAGCCTGGGGCGCCTCGGCGGCGACGAGTTCCTCGTGGTGCTCGAGGACGTCCCGTCCCCTGAGATCGCCCGGGAGGTCGCGACGCGCGTGTTCGACGCGGTCAACCCGTTCGTCGTGGAGCTCGCCGGCGGGCACGGCGTGACGATGACGTCGAGCATCGGGCTCACGTGGGTCTCGACGAACGACCCCGTCGACGACGTCGTCCTGGCGGCCGACCAGGCCCTGTTCGAGGCGAAGCGCCGCGGTCGGGGTCGGATGTGGAGCACGACGGACCGGCCCCAGTCGAGCGGCCAGGTGCGCCACCGGGGTCTGTCGCGCGAGTTGATGGAGGCGCTCAAGGAGGACCAGTTCACGCTGCGCTTCCAACCGCTCGTCGACGATCGCCGCCAGGTGTGCGGCGTGGAGGCGCTGCTGCGTTGGGAGCACCCCGAGCGCGGTCTGCTGGCGCCCGACGAGTTCATCGACCGCCTGATCTCCAGCGGTCAGATGGGACCGGTCGGGGCGTGGGTCCTCCAGCGCTCCGTCGGCCAGCTCGCCGAGTGGGACGCCGCCGGGCTCGACGGCCTCCAGATGCACGTCAACGCCTCCCCCAGCGAGCTCGCGCACCCCAGCTTCCCGGATCACCTCGCACGGGCGTTCGAGGCGCACCCCGTCGATCCCGGTCGGGTCAACGTCGAGGTCACCGAGCAGGCGCTCGAGGGGACGTTGGTGTCGACCTCGGTGCTGCGCGACATCGCGTCGACCGGGACGAGGATCGTGCTCGACGACTTCGGGACCGGGGTGTCGTCGCTGACCCACCTGCGCACCGATCCGCTCGACGGCATCAAGATCGACCGCTCGTTCATCTCCGGCTCGGCGCCGGGCGACATCGACCGACGGATCGTGACCGGCGTGATCGGGCTGGCGCACGGCATCGGGGTCGACGTGACGGCCGAGGGCGTGGAGACCGCCGAGCAGGCCGACTGGGTCGCGTCGACCGGCTGCGAACGCCAGCAGGGTTACTACTTCGGCCGTCCGATCACCGCCGAGGACCTGTTCGCCGTCGCGACCGCGCAGCGTCGGGAGCGTTCGGCGCGCTGCGAGCGGGCGCTCGGCGTCTGAGACCGTCCGAGCTGCGCCGGCGAGCGACCCGCGCGCGACGCTGGGGTCCATGAGCGCGCTCCGACCCATCAGCGATCCGACGGCGGTCGGTCTCGATCCCGAACGGCTCCGCAGGATCGACGACCACTTCGCCCGCTACGTCGACGACGGCCGCCTCGCCGGGTGGCAGATCGCGATCGAGCGCCACGGGCAGCTCGCCCACCACCGCACCCACGGCAGTCGGGACCTCGCGGCGGGCGCGGACTGGACCGACGACACCATCGTGCGGCTCTACTCGATGACCAAGCCGATCACCTCGGTCGCGGCGATGATGCTCCACGAGCAGGGCGCGTTCCAGCTCAAGGACCCCGTCTCGGAGTTCATCGGCGAGTTCGCCGACACCCCGGTGTACCGGTCGGGGTCGTTCCAGGCGCCGATGCTCGAGCCGCAGACGGAGCCGATGCGGATCTGGCACCTGCTGACCCACACCTCGGGTCTCACCTACGGGTTCCACAACTCCCACGCCACGGACGCGATCTACCGGGCGGACGGCTTCGAGTGGGGCACTCCCCCGGGGCTCGATCTGGCCGGGTGCTGCGCTCGGTGGGCGGCGCTGCCCCTGGCGTTCCAGCCCGGCACCGAGTGGAACTACGGGGTCTCGACCGACGTGCTCGGCCGGGTGGTCGAGGTCGCGTCGGGCCAGTCGCTCGACGTCTTCCTGCGCGAGCGCGTCCTCGAGCCGCTCGGCATGGTCGACACCGGCTTCGCGGTGCCCGAGGACGATCACGGTCGGATCGCCGAGCTGTACCACCGCGACCGCCGATCGGGGACCGCCGTCGTGCTGCCCACGCCCGGCCCCACCGCCGAGCCCCCGACCATGCTCGGCGGGGGCGGCGGGCTGCTGGGCACGGCCGCCGACTACCTCCGCTTCGCACGGATGCTCCGAGGCCGTGGGGAGCTCGACGGCGTGCGCCTGCTCGGTCCGCGCACGGTCGACTACATGACGCGCAACCACCTCCCCGGTGGGGCCGATCTGGAGGAGTACGGACGTCCGCTGTTCGCGGAGACCACCTTCGACGGGGTGGGCTTCGGACTCGGGTTCTCGGTCGTGGTCGACGCGGCTGCGAACCGCGTGCCGAGCTCGGAGGGCAGCTACTCGTGGGGAGGGGCGGCGTCGACGATCTTCTGGAACGACCCGGTGGAGGACATCACCGCGCTGTTCCTCACGCAGCTCCTGCCGTCGAGCACGTACCCCATCCGCCCCCAGCTGCAGCAGCTGGTGTCCCAGGCGATCATCGACTGACCGACCACCGCCGTCGCCCGACGGTCAGCTGTAGTAGCCGGTGACGTCGACGATCAGGTCCGCGGCGCTCGCGACCCCGCCGCAGATCACGCGCACGGTCCCGTTCACGTCGACGCGCACGGTCCCGGAGTTGGCCACGACCTGGTCGTCGCCGGTCCAGTTCACCGCCGACGAGCGCACGGCGGCGACGTCGCCGGGGTTGATGGTGAGGAACCCGGAGCCGATCGTGCGCGCCGCGGTGAGGTTGTACGAGACCGCCGTCGCATCGGGCGGGACGAGCGATGCCTCGACCACCCCGCCGGTGGTCAGGTCGCGACCCGTGCGCACCGAGATCACCCGCGCCCCGCCGGCCGGGAGCGCTCCGGGGATCGGTTGCGGCGAGCGCGAGTCGTACACCCGGGTCGGGTCGATCGCCACGAAGGTGCTCGCCTGCGAGCGCCCGGCGATCCGCTGCCAGCGGTCGGTGGCGTAGCAGTACCAGAGGGTGCCGCTCGCGTCGCGCACCATCGACCCGATCGCCCCGCCCGACGTCGAGGCGACCTCGCGCGTGCCGACGAAGCGGATCTGCCCGGACCCGCGCATCGAGACGTCGGAGTCGGTGCCGACGGCGATCACGCCGGGCCCGTTCGCCGAGCGCGCGAACACACCGGTCCCGACCCCGCCGCCGCCGTGCTGGCCGTACACACCGACCCCGTCGGCGGTCTGGTCGAGACCCCACACGGCGCGGCTGGCATCGGCACCGGCGGTGAAGCCGTAGACACCGGTCTCGACCACGGAGTCGGCCAGGACGCGGCGCGCCAGCGAACCGGCCAGCTCCTCGCCGTCCGTGACGACGAAGGACGGTCCGTCGAGGATGGTGCGCGACTCCGCCGAGTTCCCGACCCCGACCCTCAGCTCGTCACCGTCGGCGGCCTCGGCACGCCCGGACGATCTGCGAGCGGCGGCGACGGCGAGCACGGCCGCGCCGGCCGTGGCGGTGACCACCGCGCGGCGGGAGCGGGCCGCGGGAACGTCCGCGCCCCCCTCCGGCCCCGACGCTCGTTCGGCGGGATGAGGGACGTCGCTGCGTTCGGTCATGGGGATCCTCCGTGGCTCGACTGCTCGCCCAGTACCCGCCGACCCGCGAGCGGAAACGGAGCGGAGGCGGCTCAGTCGCGGCGGGAGCGGAGCAGGAGGAAGGCCGCGACGGCGAGGATCGCGACGACCACGAGCACGCGCAGCAGGATCTTCACCACCCCGACGACGAGGCCGACGGCCACGATCAGCGCCACGGCGACCAGAGCCCACGCGACCACGCGGGTCACCAGCGAGCGTCCCCTCGTGTCGGCCACGACCCCAGCGTAGGTCGGCGCACCGGGGAAGCCGCTCCGCGAGCCCGCGCGCCTGCGGTCTCCCCGGGTCATCCGTGGGATCATGGACGCATGGCTGGTCTCCTGTGCCTGCAGGGTGGGCGCGAGCTCACGTCGGAGTGCGAGGACATGGACCGCTACGTGCTGCATCGGTCGCGCGCTCGCCGGGTGGCCGTGCTCGCCGGAGCGGCCCGGGTGGGATCCGACTACGCGCAGGCGTCCGAGCGGGCCCGCCGCCACTACGAGGCGCTCGGGGCGTCGGTGTCGATCGTCCCCGACCCGCGCGACGACGTGGGTGCGGCCGTGGCCGCGCTCGCCGACGACATCGGGCTCGTCGTGCTCCCGGGTGGTTCGCCGTCGAGCCTGCTCGCCGTGCTGACCGGTGAGCTGAGGGCCCGCCTCACCCACCTGCAGCACGAGGGAGCCGCGATCTCGGGCGCCTCGGCCGGGGCGATGGTGCTCTGCCAGCGGATGGCACGTCCCGATCGCGACGGCGAGGTCGTCGAGGCGCTCGGGCTGGTCGAGGGGATGGCCCTCCCGCACTGGTCGCCGGGATCGGGGGCGGGCGGGGACTCGTCGACGATCGCCTGGGGGCTCCCCGAGTGCGGCGGGGTGGTGATCGACGGGACGAGCTGCGTCGCGGTGGGGCGGGGCACCCCGTCGATCCGGGCCGGCGGCCGGTGGCGAGCGATCGAGCGAGACGACTGAGGCGGACGACCGAGCACGACCGAGCCGCGCTGACTCGCGAGGTGCTCAGAGGGTGTTCGTGATCGCTCCGGTCTCGGCGCCCTGGACGAGGCGCGCGTACTTGCCGAGCACCCCGGTGGTGTAGCGCGGCGGGTTCGGCTGCCACCCCTGGCGCCGCCGCTGCAGCTCGTCGTCGTCGACCAGCAGGTCGAGGGTCTTGGACCTCACGTCGATCAGGATCGCGTCGCCGTCGCGCACGAACGCGATCGGGCCGCCGTCCACGGCCTCGGGCGCCACGTGGCCGATGCAGAACCCCCACGTGCCCCCCGAGAAGCGGCCGTCGGTGATCAGCGCGCAGTCGCCGCCGCGCCCGGCGCCCTTCAGCGCCCCGGTGATCGCGAGCATCTCACGCATCCCCGGACCTCCCTTCGGGCCCTCGTAGCGGATCACGATCACGTCGCCGGAGCGGATCTCGCCGGCGAGGATCGCGTCCATCGCGAACGTCTCGTCGTCGAACACCCGGGCGGGACCCTCGAAGTGCATCTGGTCGGGCCCGAGCCCGGCCACCTTGACCACCGCCCCGAGAGGAGCGAGCGACCCGGTGAGCACGTTGATCCCCCCCTCGTCGTGGATCGGGGCGTCGATCGGGTGGACGACCACGCCGTCGGGCTCGGGGAGATCGAGCTGCGACAGGTTGTCGGCCATCGTGCGCCCGGTCACCGTCATGCAGTCGCCGTCGAGCATCCCGTGGTCGAGGAGGTGCTTGAGCACCATCGGGACGCCCCCGACCCGATCGAGGTCGCTCATGTGGAACTTCCCGCCCGGGGTCATGTCGGCGATGTGCGGGACCCGATCGGCGATGCGGTTGAAGTCGTCGAGGTCGAGCGCGACCCCGGCCTCGTTGGCGATCGCGAGCAGGTGCAGCACCGCGTTCGTCGATCCGCCGAGGGCCGAGGTGAGCGCGATCGCGTTCTCGAACGCCGGCTTGGTCATGATCTGGCGTGCGGTCAGCCCGATGCGCAGCATCTCGACGACGGCCTCGCCGGCTCGGCGAGCGTCGGCCTCGCGCCGCGGGTCGATCGCGGGCGGCGACGCCGAGCCCGGCAGGCTCATCCCGATCGCCTCGGCGATCGAGCTCATCGTGTTCGCGGTGAACATCCCGCTGCACGCACCCTCGCCCGGGCACGCCTTCACCTCGATCGCGTGCAGCTCGTCGTCGTCGATGGTGCCGGCCGCGTGGGCGCCGACCGCCTCGAACACCGAGGTGATGTCGAGGGCGCGTCCGTCGTGCTCACCGGGCATGATCGAGCCGTTGTAGACGAAGATCGAGGCGAGGTCGAGGCGGACCGCCGCCATCAGCATCGCGGGGATCGACTTGTCGCAGCCCGCGAGCCCGACGAAGCCGTCCAGGCGCTCGGCGTGCATCACGGTCTCGACCGAGTCGGTGATCACCTCGCGCGACACGAGCGAGGCGCGCATCCCCTCGTGCCCCATCGAGATGCCGTCGGACACCGTGATCGTGCCGAACTCCATCCCGAACCCGCCGGCCTCGTTGACGCCGGACTTCGCGTGCTGCGCGAGCTTGCGCAGCGTCATGTTGCACGGGGTGACCTCGTTCCACGACGACGCGATCGCGACCTGGGGCTTGCCCCAGTCGTCGTCGCCCATCCCGATCGCGCGCAGCATCGCCCGCGACGGCGCCTTCTGCATCCCGTCGGTCACGTCGCGCGAGCGGGGCTTCACGTCGACGGGGGTGTCGGTCTGGTCGTCGCTGGGCATGGGCGACACCGTAGTGGCGACCCACCGGTGCGTTCCGGTGCGATCCGCGCCGCCACCCGCCGCGACCACGGCGACCGCGCCGCGCGCCGGCGTGGTGCGCGACCGCGCCGTCCCCGGCAGACTGGGTCGATGGCCGTCGTGAGGGAGACGAAGCTGCCGGGGGTGGGCGTGAAGCACGACTTCACGACCGAGGACGGACGCGAGGTGGGGGTGCTGGTGCACCGCGACGGGCGTCGCGACGTATTCGTCTACGCCGCGGACGATCCGGACCGGTGCGCGATGCAGGTCAGCTTCAGCGCGACCGACACGCGCACGGTCGCCGAGCTGCTCGGCACGAGCCAGGTGAACGCAGCGGTCGACGCCGTGCAGCAGGAGCTCGAGGGGCTCGCGATCGAGTGGCTCCGGATCGACCCCGCGTCGTCGGTCACCGGTCGCACCATCGGCGACGGCGCCTTCCGCACGCGCACCGGGGTGTCGGTCGTCGCGGTCATCCGCGACGACACCGCGATCCCGGCTCCCGAGCCCGACCTCGCCCTGCGCGGCGGCGACGTCGTCGTGTGCGTCGGCACCATCGACGGCCTGGCGCGGATGCGCGACCTCGTCGCTCCGAGCTGAGGACCGACCACCGTGCTCGCCGCCGGCAGCTCCGAGGCGGCGCTCGCCTTCATCGAGATCGGCGCGGTCGTGCTCGGCCTGGCGCTGCTCTCGCGCGTGGCCGGTCGCATCGGGCTGACCGCCGTCCCGCTGTACCTGGTGGCGGGACTCGCGTTCGGTGACGGCGGGATCGCGGAGATCGACGTCAGCGAGGAGTTCATCTCGCTCGGCGCCGAGATCGGGGTGCTGCTGCTGCTGTTCTCGCTCGGCCTCGAGTACTCCGAGTCCGAGCTGCGCAGCGGGCTGCGGACCGGGGTGCCGCCGGGTCTCGTCGACATGCTCGCGAACGCCACCCCCGGGGTGGTGCTCGGGCTGCTCCTCGGGTGGGAGCCGCTGGCGGCGGTGCTGCTCGGAGGGGTCACGTGGATCTCCTCCAGCGGGATCATCTCCAAGGTCCTCGCCGACCTCGGTCGCCTCGCCAACCGCGAGACGCCCGCGATCCTCAACCTCCTCGTCATCGAGGACCTCGCGATGGCCGTCTACCTCCCCGTCGTCGCGGCGCTGATCGTCGGGGGGACGGCCGCGGAGATCTCCACGAGCGTCGCGATCGCCCTCGTCACGGTGGTGGTCATCCTGTACGCCGCCCTGCGCTTCGGCGGGGTGCTGACCTCCGTGCTCGGGCGCGGCTCGGACGAGTCGCTGCTGCTCGGGGTGTTCGGCGTGACCCTGCTCGTCGCCGGCGTCGCCCAGTCGCTCGAGGTCTCGGGGGCGATCGGCGCGTTCCTCGTCGGCATCGCCCTGTCGGGCCCGGTCGCCGAGCGCACCGAGCGGCTCGTCAGCCCCCTGCAGGACCTGTTCGCAGCCACCTTCTTCGTCTTCTTCTCGTTCCAGATCGACCCCGCCGACCTGTTCGCCTCCGCCCTCCCGGCGATCGCCCTGGCCGTGGTCACGATGGCCTGCAAGTTCGCGACCGGGTGGTTCGCCGGCGCCCGGATCGGCGCGGGGCGGCGCGGTCGCGTCCGGGTGGGCACGGCGCTGATGGCGCGCGGCGAGTTCTCGATCGTCATCGCGGCCCTCGGCGTCGATCTCGCCGACGGTCCCGAGCTGGGTGCGCTCGCCGCCGGCTACGTCCTGGTCACGGCGATCGCCGGCCCGGTCGCCGCTCGCTTCGCGGACCGCATCCCCCTCCCGGCGGCGAGCGCCACCGCCTGACGAGGGGTCTCGAGCCGCCCCGCCCGCGACCCCCCCCGCTGCGTGCGCGGTCGATGTGGCCTGCGTCATCCCACCGACCCGTGCGACGTCAGCACGATGCTCACGTGCCCGCACGACCGGGCGATGTCGAGGTGGTGGTCGGCGGCGCCCTCCTTCCTCGGTCGTCCCCGCCGTCACTAGGTTCGTCACGATGATCACGTCGACCGAGCACATCAGCCGGACGCGCGACGGCGTCCAGCAGCTCCGCCGTCGCTGGAGCCCGATCGGCGAGCCCCGTGCCGCGATGCTGATCGTCCACGGGATCGGCGAGCACAGCGGACGCTACGAGCACGTCGGCTCGGGGTTCGCCGCAGCGGGGATCGACGTCGTCGCCCACGACCAGCGCGGCTTCGGGCGCAGCGGCGGCGACCGCGGGCACGTGGACTCCTTCGACGACCTGGTCGACGACGTCGACGCCCTGATCGTCGAGCGTCGCGAGCTCGGCCACCCGACCGTGCTGATGGGCCACTCGATGGGCGGCCTGGTCGTCGCCGCCCACCTCACCGGGGAGCGACCGCAGCCCGATCTCGCCGTCCTCAGCGCTCCCGCTCTCGCCGCGCGCATCCCGGCGTGGCAGCGGGCGCTCGCCCCCACGCTCGGGACCCTGCTCCCGCGCCTCTCCGTCCCCGCCGACTTCGACGGCGCGCTGCTCTCGCGCGACCCCCGGGTCCAGACCGCCTACGAGGCCGATCCGCTGCGCGTCCCGTCGTCGAGCGCCCGGCTCGGGCGGGAGATCCTGCGCACGATGGGGTCCGTCGCCGGTTCCCTCGATCGGATCGACGTGCCGACCTACGTGCTCCACGGCTCCGACGACGCCCTCGTCCCGCCCGAGGCATCCGGCGCGCTCGGCGAGCTCGACGTGGTGACGCGGCGCGTGTGGGACGGGTTGCGCCACGAGTGCCTGAACGAACCCGAGCGCGACGATGTCATCGCGGAGATCGTCGACTGGCTCGAGCTCCACCTGGGCACGGCGACGCGCGGTCGCTGAGCGCTCCGGCGACGGGGGCTCGAGTCGATCAGGTCCGGCGAGAGCGCAGCAGCGCCGTCACGGCCTTGCCGTCGGCCTGTCCGCGCGACGCCTTCATCACCGCGCCGACGAGCGCTCCCATCGCCTTGTCCTCCCCCGCGCGGTACTTCTCCCACGCGTCCGGGTTCGACGCGATCGCGTCGTCGACCATCGACTCGAGCTCGGTGGACTTCATCGCCTCGAAGCCCCGGTCGGCCGCGATCGCGTCCGGGTCGCGCTCGAGCTCGCCGGCGACCATCGCGTCGAGCACGGTCTTGGCCTGCGTCGCGGTCAGCTCGCCGGCGGCCTCCATCGAGGTCAGGCGTGCCAGGCGCGCCGCGGGGACGACCGCGCTCGCCTCGGGCGCCTCCTTGACGTGCTTCATCGCGAGGGCGACGTCGCCGCCGTGCGCGCCGACGTCGAGGACGTGGTCGTCGACGTCACGCTCGACGAGGAGCATGACCACCTCGGAGTCCGGGCGCTGGCCCGACGCCTCGGCGAGGCGGGCGCGCCGGGCGGCCGGCAGGATCGGGAGCGCGGCGCGGACCCGCTCGATCCACGCCGGGTCCGGGTCGACGACGACGAGGTCGGGCTCGGGGAAGTAGCGGTAGTCGTCGGCGTCCTCCTTCGACCGGAGGGTGTGCGTGCGCCCGTCGTCCTCGTCCCAGTGGCGCGTCTGCTGGACGACCTCGTCGCCGGCCTCGTGGAGCGAGATCTGGCGTCGCGCCTCGTAGTCGATGGCGCGGCCGAGCGAGCGGACCGAGTTGACGTTCTTGATCTCGCAGCGCGTCCGGAAGTCGCCGCCGGGGCGGCGCACGCTGACGTTCGCGTCGACGCGCATCGACCCCTCCTCCATCTTCGCATCGGAGGCGCCGACGGCGACGAGGATCGCGCGCAGCTCGGTGACGTAGGCGCGGGCCTGGTCGGGGTGACGGATGTCGGGCCGGCTGACGATCTCGACCAGCGGCACCCCCGCCCGGTTGAAGTCGATCAGGGAGTGCTCGGAGCCGTGGATGCGGCCCCCCGCTCCTCCGACGTGGGTCGACTTCCCGGTGTCCTCCTCGAGGTGGGCGCGCTCGATGCCGACCCGGAACCCGTCGGGGAGGTCGAGCCAGCCGTCGGCGTTGATCGGCTGGTCGTACTGGGAGATCTGGTACGCCTTGGGCATGTCGGGGTAGAAGTAGTTCTTGCGCGCGAACATCGAGCGCTGCACGCGACACTCGAGCGCGAGGCCGAGCCGCATCGCCAGCTCGACGGCGTGGCGGTTGAGCACCGGGAGCGCCCCGGGGAGCCCGAGCGTGACGGGGTCGATGTTCGTGTTCGGTGCGTCGCCGAAGCGGTTCGGCGAGGCCGAGAAGAGCTTCGTCGCGGTCGCGAGCTCCACGTGGACCTCGAGCCCGACGACCATCTCCCAGCCGTCGTGGGTCCAGCGCTCGTGGTCGGCGTTGGACGGGTGGAAGTCGTCGTCGTTGACGTAGGCGACCGTCACGGCGCGCTCCTCTCGAGCTCGGCGGCCACCGCGAACATCCGTGCCTCCTCCAGCGCCGGGGCGAGGATCTGCACCCCGACGGGGAGCCCGGCGTCACCCGTCCCGAACGGGACGCTCATCGCCGGGTCGCCCGACAGGTTGGACGGGATCGTGTACGTGTCGCAGAGGTACATCGCGAGCGGGTCGGCCGCCTTGTCGCCGACCGCGAAGGCGACCGTCGGCGACGCCGGGGTCAGCAGGACGTCGCAGCTCGCGTAGGCGGCGGCGAAGTCGTTCGCGATCAGGCGGCGCACCCTCTGGGCGCGCCCGTAGTAGGCGTCGTAGTAGCCCGCCGAGAGCGCGTACGTCCCGAGCACGATCCGCCGCTTCACCTCGTCGCCGAACCCGTCGGTGCGCGTCGCCACGTACATCCGATCGGTGTCGGGGGCGCTCACCCGGTTGCCGAAGCGGACGCCGTCGAAGCGCGCCAGGTTGCTCGACGCCTCGGCCGGCGCGATGAGGTAGTAGGCGGTCAGCCCGTAGCCGAAGGCGGGGACCTCGACGTCGACGATCTCGGCCCCGTTCACGGCGAGCACGTCGAACGCCTCGTCGAGTCGGGACTGGACGTCGGGCGACGCCCCGGCGGGCAGGTCGGTGATCCGTCCGACCCGCGTCCCGGCGACCCCCACGTCGAGGCGGCCGCCGACGTCGAACGGGGGCCGCTCGATGCTGGTCGAGTCACCCGGGTCGTGGCCCGAGATGGCCTGCAGGGCGAGCGCGGCGTCCGCAACGGTGCGCGCGAAGGGCCCGATCTGATCGAGGCTCGAACCGAACGCGACGAGACCGAGCCGGCTGACGAGGCCGTAGGTGGGCTTGACCCCGACCGTGCCGCACAGCGCCGCCGGTTGGCGGATCGACCCCCCGGTGTCGGAACCGAGCGCGATCGGGGCGAACCCGGCGGCGACGGCGGCGGCGGAGCCTCCCGACGACCCTCCCGGGACGCGGGTCGTGTCGTGGGGGTTGCGCGTCGGCCCGAACGCCGAGTTCTCGGTGCTCGAGCCCATCGCGAACTCGTCGAGGTTGGTCTTGCCGACGACCACGGCCCCGGCGTCGTGCAGGCGGATGACGACCGTCGCGTCGTAGGGCGGGCGCCAGTCGCCGAGGATCCGCGACGAACACGTCGTGGGGATCCCCCGGGTGCACACGTTGTCCTTCAGCGCGACCGGGACGCCGGCGAGCGGGCCCGGGTCGACGCCGCTCGCGCGCAGCTCGTCGAGCTCGCTCGCCCGCCGGCGCGCCTCGTCGGCGAGCACCAGGTTGAACGCGTGGATCTCGTCGTCGCGCTCGGCGATGCGCGCCAGGTGCCGCTCGACGACGTCGAGCGCGTCGACGACCCCGGCGCGCACGTCGGAGGCGATGCTCGCCGCCGTCTCGCCGCCGTGCCCTGGGTCGTTCGCGTCGCTCATCCGTCGAGTCCGAGGATCGGCGGGACGCGGAACCGGTCGTCCTCGGCCACGGGTGCGGCTGCGAGCACCTCGGCACGATCGAGCGTCTCGCCGACGACGTCGTCGCGCATGACGTTCACCAGGTCGCTCGGGTTGCTCATCGGCTCGACGCCGTCGAGGTCGAGGGCGTCGATGTCGGCGAAGTGCTCGAGCATCGCGCCCAGCTCGCGCGAGGCGGTCGAGAGCTCCTCGGGGGTCAGCTCGAGTCGGGCGAGGCGGGCCACCTTGGCGACGTCGGCGGCGGAGATCTGGTCGGGCACGGCGACCGAGGATACCGCTGGCCGGCGACGCGTCCGGCGGTGCCCGGTGCGGCACCGCCCGACCGGCGGCTCGCGCGGGTCGTGCGCCGGCACGGGCGCGGCCCACCTCGATCGCGGACCCGACCGCGGCCCACGGGTTCGATCCGCCCGCAGGCGTCCTGGGACGATGGGGCATGGACCCACGCGAGACCCTCTCCGCCATCGCCGCGCCGACCGGTGACATCGGCGCCTCCTTCTACTTCGACCCCGCCACGGTCGCGGCGGGCAGGGAGATCGGCCTCGACGGCTTCAAGTTCTACATCCTCGGCCGTGGCGGGGCGCTCGGCGACGTGCCCGCCGCCGTCGTCACCTCGGCGTTCGGCTACTTCGAGCCGAACCTGATCCAGGCCCAGTGGGACAAGGCCCGGGCGATCGTCGACCCGGCCACGGCGGCCCAGGCGTACTTCGACGAGTGCGGTCGACGCGGGTCGGAGCGCTTCGCCGACCTCGACGGGCTCGACGCCTACGTGGACGCCGCCGACGAGGTGATCGCGCACGCGGACCTGGCGGGGCGACCCCTGTTCGCCGGGATCTCGACGCTGCGCTGCGCGACCGACGACCCGGCCGCCTGCGCCGCCCAGAAGGCCGCCGTGCTGCGCGAGCTGCGCGGCAGCGCCCACCTCGTCGCGGTGCTCGCCAGCGGGCTGACCGATGCGCAGGCCCACTCGATCAAGCGGCCCGACGACGTGGCGCTCTTCGGGTGGTCGGAGCCGCCGTCGCTGCCCTCCGACGCCGACGAGCGCATGGCGAGCGCCGAGGAGGTGACCGACACCATGCTGGTGGGCGCGTTCGCCACCCTCGACGACGTCCGCGCCGACGCCCTGATCTCGGGCACCCGGTCGATGCACGCTCGCCTCGGGGACGGCGCGTCCGGCTGATCGCCCTCGGGCGGCGGCGCCGCGGCGGGTGCCGTCGACCGTGGCCGCGGCGCGTCGGCAGCTCGACGGGACGATGTCGACGGATCGACGTTGATCGACGCGCCCGACGCTGCGACGCTCGTGGTCGTGGCGACCCACCTGAGAGCCCCCGAAGCCGCCCGTCGTCTCGGTGTCACGCCGGCGACGCTCTACACCTACGTGAGCCGCGGGAAGGTGTCGCGCTCGCTCGGGGCCGACGGGCGGACGTCGCTGTTCGACCTCGACGAGATCGAGGCGATGGCGGCACGGTCGAGCCGACCGACGCCTCCCCCGCCCTCGATCGACGTGCGCATCTCCACCTCCGTGACGCGCCTCGACGAGACCGGCCTGCTGTACCGGGGGATCGCGGTCGAGGACCTGCTCGATGCCGGCTTCGAGCGCGTCGCCGAGCTGCTGTGGTCGGCGACGCTGCCGGCCGGCCCGGTCCGCTGGGCCGCGCTCACGCCCTCCGCGGTCGCGGGCGAGCACGGCGGCGATCGCGGCGAGCCGGGCGCCCGGACCCCGACGCTGATGAGCGTGATCCGCCTCGCGACGCGGCTGGCCGAGTCGCTCGAGGACGAACGGACCCACCACCCCGACGGATCCGATCGCTCCGAGCGCGGTTCGACGATCGCGCTGACCCGCGCGCTCCTCGCCACGGCCGCCGGCGGAACCGGGGCGCCGGGGAGCACGATCGCGCTCGGCCTCGCCCGCCGGTGGTCGTGCGACCCCGACACCGACCCCGACGCCGAGCTCGTCCGGGCGATCGACGCGGCCCTCGTCCTGCTCGCCGACCACGAGCTCGCCACCAGCACCCTGGCGGTGCGCGTGGCGACGTCGGTGCGCTCCTCGGCGGCCGCCTCGCTGATCGCCGGCCTCGCGACCGTGCAGGGTCGGCTCCACGGCTCCGCCTCGCGCGACGTGGTGGACCTGCTCGCCGAAGCGGGTCGCGACGGCGCGGACGCCGCCCTCGAGCGCCGGCGCGATCGGGGCGGGACGACCCCCGGGTTCGGGCACGCGATCTACCAGCGGCGCGATCCCCGCGTCGCTCCGCTGCTCGAACGGGTGCGCGCCCTCCCCGACCGCGACGGCCGGCTGGAGGTGGTCGAGGAGGTGCTCGCCGCCTCGGGGTCGATCGTGGCCGCCAGCCCGAACGTCGACCTCGCGCTCGGCGCCCTGATCCACGTCGGCGGGATGCCCCCGACCGCTCCCCTGTTCGCGATCGCGCGCATCGCCGGGTGGACCGCGCACCGCATCGAGGAGCTCGACGAACGGCCCCTGCGCTTCCGGGGCATGGCCCACTGAGGGCGGCTCGCCGGCTCCGGGTCCCCCGGGCGGCGGCTCCGATACGGTCTCGACGTGAGGATCATGCTGATCGTCAACTCGTTCGCGTCGTCGGTGACGGCGCGCAACACCGTCGTCGTCCACCGGCGCCTCGGCGAGGGCGTGCTCGACGGTTCGTCGTCACCGCGCCGCCACGACGTCGAGATCGTCGAGACGAACCGGCGCGGGCACGCCACGCGCTTCGCCCACGACGCAGCCCGACGCGGCCTCGACGTCGTCATCGGGTACGGCGGTGACGGGACGCTCAACGAGGTCGCGACCGGGATCGCCGGCAGCGACACCGCGCTCGGGGTCCTCCCCGGCGGATCGACGAACGTCTTCGCCCGCACCATCGGGCTGCCCAACGACCCGGTGGTCGCGGTCGAGCGGCTCGTCGCGGGGATCGACGCCCGCGACTTCCGATCGATCGGCCTCGGTCAGGTGAACGGCCGCTACTTCTGCTTCCACGCCGGCGTGGGGTTCGACGCCGCGGTCGTGCAGGCGGTCGAGCGGCACGGCTCGCTGAAGCGCTGGCTCGGCCACCCCCTGTTCATCTCCTCGGCGCTGTCGACCTGGGCTCGCGGCTACGACCGGACCCGCCCGCACTTCTCGGTCTCCGGCGATGGCGGGCACCTCGACGACGGCTACTTCACGATCGTGCTGAACACCAACCCGTACACCTACCTCGGCAACCGCCCGCTCGACCTGTCACCCCACGCGGAGCTCGACCAGCGCCTCGTGGCGATCACCTTCACGACGCTGCGTGCGAGAGCGCTCGTGGCCTCGCTGGCCGGGGCGCTGCGTGGCGGCGGGGTGCGTCCGGCTCCCCACCTCGACGTGCGCACCGACGTCGAGCACCTCGTCGTCGCCCACGACGAGCCGTTCCCCTACCAGCTCGACGGCGACGCCCTCGGGAGCACCGACCGCCTCGAGTTCACCCACGTGCCCGACGCGGTCCGGCTCGTGTTCCCCAGCGCGGGCTGACCTCGGGGGCAGCGCCCCCGCGGCCGAGGGCCGACAGCGCGACGTCGACGGCGTCGGTGCACGCGCCGTCGACGCCCATCGAGGCGAACTCGACGAGTCGCTCCGGATCGTCGCAGGTCCACACGTTGACCGCGAGCCCCTCGGCGTGGCACGCCGCGACGGCACCGAGGTCGGTGGCTCCGTGGAACGGGTGCAGCGCGTGGTGCCCCACGGCGACAGCGGCGGCGATCGCCCGTGCGTCCGGGCGCTCGACGAGGAGCGCCGTGGCGATGTCGGGTGCGACGTCACGGCACCGTGCCACGGTCTCGGGCGAGAACGACGACACCACGAACCGCGACGGCTCGCCATGGCGACGGGCGGCCTCGACGGTCGGCTCGACCACCGCCATCGAGGCGTCGTGACCTCCGTCCCACGGCGAGTTCTTGATCTCGATGTTGACGAGCATCCGGTCGCCGCACGCCTCGAGCACCTCGTCGAGCCCGCTGGTGCGCGGATCGCTCGCCTCCACGGGGTCGTGCGCGACGACGAGGCGCGGCGCGCCCGGGTCCACCAGGCGGACGTCGAGCTCGACCGCGTCCGCCCCCGCCGCGTCCGCTGCGGCGAAGGCCTCCGGGCTGTTCTCGCGGCACTCGTGGGCGGTGCCTCGATGCGCGATCACGAGCATCCGGGGAGTCTCGCAGGAGGTCGACGCCGGCCGACGGATCCACGCCGGCGCCATCGGTGCCCGGCGGGACGCTCCACGAAGGACAGACGTCACAGATCGCCCCCTTGCGGCGCGGAGCGCTCTGCGCCTACTTTCTCGCCCGGCGGGGGGCACATCAACGGTTCCGCGCAGAAGCACCGATCGCCGAGGGGGTTCGCGCCTGCTCGGCCCGAGCACCCACGAGGGGAACCCGAACGTGTCGATCCTTGCGTCCAGCCTGGCTCTCGGAGCCGCCGACTACGACTGGCGCGACGACGCCGTGTGCCGAGACACCGATCCGGCGCTGTTCTTCCCGGTCGGGACGACGGGCAACGCGCTGGTGCAGATCGATCACGCCAAGGACACCTGCGGGCAGTGCACCGTGGCCCAGGAGTGCCTCGGCTTCGCGCTCGACACCAACCAGGATTCCGGCATCTGGGGCGGGCTGACCGAGGAGGAGCGACGCGTCATCCGGCGCCGGCGCGTCGCCGAGGCCCGCGCCGCCCGCCGCGCCACCGCCTGACGCCCGACCCCGAGCGGAGCGGCCACGGCCGACGCGTCGACTAGGCGGATCGCCGGTCGAGGCCGACGGCTCAGATCGCCGCCGACGGGACGCGCAGCTCGACCCGGGTGCCCCGCGGACGAGCCGAGTCGTCGCCGAGGCCGACCGCGGCCAGGTCCGAGGAGGTGGCCGGGCTCATCTCGATCGAGCCGTCGAGCTCGGTGGTGACGAGGGTCCGCACGATCGACAGCCCGAGCCCGGGAGCCTGATCGAGGTCGAAGCCGGGCTCGATCCCCCGTCCGTCGTCGATGACCCGCAGGGTCAGCGACGAACCGTCGTGGGCGAGCACCACCGCGATGTCACCGCCGCCGGATCCCTCGGGGAAGCCGTGGTCGACGGCGTTCTGGAGCAGCTCGGTGAGCACGACCGACAGCGGGGTCGCGGCGTGCGCCGGGACCCGACCTCCCGAGCCGCGCACCGAGAAGCGAACGGGCCGGTCGGGCGACTGGAGCCCCTCCTCGGCGAGGCGCAGCAGCGGCCGGACGATCTCGATGAACGCGATGTCGTCGCCGGGCTCGCGCGACAGCGACTCGTGGACCAGGGCGATCGTGCGGATCCGCCGGACGGACTCGCTGACCGCCGCCTTGGCCTCGGCGCTCTCGAGCCGGCGCGCCTGGAGGCGCAGCAGCGACGAGATCGTCTGCAGGTTGTTCTTCACCCGGTGGTGGATCTCTCGGATCGTCGCGTCCTTCGACAGCAGCAGGCGGTCGCGCTTGCGCAGGTCGGTGACGTCGCGGATGAGCAGCAGGCCACCGACCACGTGGGCATCGCCGTCGCGGCTGCGCACGAGCGGCACGCAGCGGGCGAGGAGGGTGACGTCCGCCCCCTGCTCGAACTCCTCGACGACCGGCTCCCCGCGCTCGAAGGCCTGCCGGGCGGGACCGTCGTGGAACCCCAGCTCGGCGAGTCGCATGCCGACCGGGTTGGCCTGGATGCCGACCCGGTGCAGCGCCGAGTTCGCGTTGGGTGACACGTAGGTGACCGTCGCGTCGACGTCGAGCATCATCACGCCGTCGCCGACGCGGGGCGCCGCGCTCGAGTCGGCGACCTGCCCCGGGAACGGGAAGGTGCCGGAGGAGATCATGTGCGCGAACTGATCGAAGATGCGCGAGTAGTTCCGCTCCAGCTCACCGAGGTTGCGCCCGGCGCGCACGACCCACTCCTTGGTGAGCACCGCGATCACCCGATCTCCGTGGCGCACGGGGACGGCGAGGACCCGGGCGGTGCGGTCGTCGGCGCCGGACACGTCCACCCGGAGGGTGATGTCACCCTCGACGGAGCGACCCTCGTCGGCGGCACGGGTCATCAGGTCCTCGGCCTGCGTCGCCCAGGTCCCGACGAAGTCGATCGCGTACATCGTCTGGTTCGTCGCCGGGCGGACCTGGTCGACGATCATCCAGCGCCCGTCGTCGGAGCGGACGTGGAGCAGCAGATCGGCGAAGCAGAGGTCGGCGAGGAACGCCCACTCGGCCGTCAGGCGCTGCAGGTGGTCGATGTCCTCGACGTCGAGCGACGAGTGGGTCCGGGAGAGTTCGAGCAGCGACGCCATCACCGCGAGTCTGCCCGATCGACCGACCCCCGGAGGTGGCGCGCGAGGACCCCGAGGCCGGCGAGGTCGTGGATGTCTCCGGCGAGCCACGGCACCGCGACGGTCGTCGTCGCGAGCGACGCGAGCTCACCGCGCCGCACCTCCTCGCGCGCCGCGACCATCGCGAGGTCGTCGAATCTCACCGCCATGGAGGAGAGCACCCGGTCGACCAGGTCGCGATCGGCTCCGACGTCGTCGGGGAGGGCGTCGGCGAGGGCCGCGGCGAGCTCGCCGTCGGAGTCCGCGCCGACCCCCGCCGCCATCGCCTCGGCCGCGGCCACGGCCCCGGCCGACGCCGTGGCCGCGGGGAGCACCCGGTTGGCGACGATCGCGCCGATCGACATGCGCCGCTCGGCCAGCGACTCGGCGAGGTAGACCGCTTCGTGGGCCGGGGCGGCCTCGAGGGTCGAGACCACGACGAACGCCGTGCGCGGGTCGACGAGCAGCTCCTCGACCTCGGTCGCACGCTTCACGAACCCCTTCTCCATCGCCTGGAAGAGGACGAAGAAGTCGGCGATGTCCTGCAGGAAGCGCGACCCGAGCACCCGATCGGCCACCTGGTAGAAGGGCTTCGAAGCGAAGGTGAACAGCCGCGAGCGGTAGGGCACCGTGAGCCAGCGCAGCAGCCGGCTCCCGAAGAAGTCGGCCATGCGCCCGGGGGCGTCGAGGATCGTCAGCGCGTTGCGCGACGGAGGGGTGTCGACGATCACCAGGTCGTAGTCCCCGGTCGCGTGGAGGTCGTGCAGCTGCTCCATCGCGAGGTAGTCGTGGCTGCGGACGAACCGACTGGTGATGTTCTGGTAGAGGGGGTTGGCGAGCACCGCGTCGCGCGTGGCGCGGTCGGGGGCGTGGCGGCGGATCAGCTCGTCCCACCCGGCCTTCGTGTCGAGCATCGCCACGTGCAGCTCCCCGCGCACGTCGAGGCCGGCGCCGTCCAGGGCGTCCGCGTCGATCCGCACCGGGGTGTTCCCCATCGCCTCGAGGCCGAGCGCCGTGGCGAGCCGGCGGGCCGGGTCGACGGTGAGGACGAGCACCCGCCCCGCCTGGCGCTGGACGGCAGCCAGGCCGAGCGCGGCCGCGACCGTCGTCTTGCCGACCCCTCCGGAACCTGCGACGAGGATCATCTCGCGGCTCGCGAGCAGGGCGTCGAGCGACGCTCGCTCGGCCATCAGGTCAGCTCCTCGTCGAGGCCGTCGGCGACGAGCGACACGACCCGGCGGCCGTGCGCACGAGAGAACATCTCCGCGACGGTGACCACGTCGACGTCGAGCGACATCTCCTCGAGCGCCGAGCGCAGGCGGTCGAGGTGGCCGGCGCCGATGGTCCGGCGGGACTCGACGATCGTCGCGGCCTCGACGACGGCCTCGGCACCCGGACCGAGGAGGTCGACGAGCACGTCGACCGACCCGGCGATCGCCTCCGCGACCGGCTGCTCGCTGCGGTCGAACATCGCCGGCAGGACCCGGTTCGCGACGACGGCCACCGGGTGGGTGCCGGTCTCCGCCGTCAGCCGCCCGAGCAGCTCGATCGACTCGGTGACCGGCATCTCCTCGGGGGTGGTCACGACGGCCACCCCGGTGCGGTCGGGATCCTCGAGGATGTCGAGCATCCACTGGGTCTGGTCGCGGACGAGACCGACCTGCACCAGGTCGGCGATGACCTTCGGCGCCCCGATCTGGCTCACGACGTGCCCCGTCGCCTCGGCGTCGACGACGACGAGGTCGTAGTGGCGCTCGTGCACCTCCCAGCAGAGCTTGCCGACCGCCAGGATCTCCTTCACGCCGGGAGCGGCGTCGGCGACGAAGTCGAACGTCGACGCGAGCGGCCCGATGCGGCCGATGAACGGGATCTTCACGAACAGCCGCAGGTACTCGCGCAGCGAGTCCTCGGTGCTCATCGACATCGCGTGGAGACCGGGCTCGACCTCCGTCGGCTCGAAGCGCAGGTCGGACACCTCGAACGCCGTGGCGAGCGCGCCCTTGGCGTCCATCTCGCAGACCAGCACCTCGCGGCCCGACCGGGCGGCCACCTCGGCGATCGCCGCGGCGACGGTCGTCTTGCCGACACCGCCCTTGCCGGTCACGAACAGAAGGTCGAGGTCGAGCAGAGCGGTCATCGTGTTCGGAGGCGGGGACCGAGGTCGGGGCGCGGACGGGGCGGGGTGCGGCCCCCGGTCAGCCGCCGAAGCCGATCGAGCGGTTCCCCTCCTGGGACCCGAGCTCGACGTAGGCGATCTTCGCCGACGGCACGAACACCTCGTTGCCCCGCTTGTCGATGACCGTCAGCACGTCGGTCGCACCGGCCAGGGCCGCCTCGACCCGTGACTTGAGGTCGTCGCGGTCGGCGTCGTCGGCGAGCTCGATGTTGATCTCGCGATTTGCCTGGGTGACTGCGATGCGTACGTCCACCGTCGCGAGGCTAGCGCCACGTCGCACGTCCGGAGACGGCGTCCGCCGGGCGCCGGGCGCACGGCACGTGGGGATCGCGGGTCGCGATCGCCACACTGGTCCCATGGCCAAGACCCCCGTGACCGAGGAGCAGGTGATCGATGCGCTCCGCCCCGTCGAGGATCCCGAGCTCCACCGCTCGATCGTCGACCTGAACATGCTGCGCGCCGTCCAGATCCGCGACGACGGCGTCGTCGGGGTGCTGATCGCGCTGACGGTCCCCGGGTGCCCGTTGAAGAACGAGATCCAACGTCGCGTCAGCGACGCCGCGACCGAGCTCGACGGCGTCGAGTCGATCGACCTGGAGTTCACCGTGATGACGGACCAGGAGCGCGAGGATCTGCGCAAGCAGCTCCACGGCGACGGCGGTGCCGCCAGCGCCGGATCCGGCCAGGCCCACGGCCACGCCGAGGGGCGCGAGATCCCGTTCGCCAAGACCGGGTCGAAGACCCGCCCCCTGCTGATCTCCTCGGGCAAGGGCGGCGTCGGGAAGTCGTCGGTGACGACCAACCTCGCCGTGGCGCTCGCCGCGCAGGGACACTCCGTCGGCGTCGTCGACGCCGACATCTACGGCTACTCGATCCCGCGCATGCTCGGCACCGATCGCGACCCCGTCGTGATCGACGAGATGCTCGTCCCCCCCGAGCAGTGGGGGGTCCGCTGCATCTCGATCGGCTACTTCGTGCCCCAGGGCGAGGCGGTCATCTGGCGCGGCCCGATGCTGCACAAGGCCCTCGAGCAGTTCCTCACCGACGTCTTCTGGGACGACCCCGACTTCCTGCTGATCGACATGCCCCCGGGCACCGGTGACATCGCGCTCTCGCTGGCCCAGTACCTGCCGCGCGGCGAGGTGTTCGTCGTCACGACGCCGCAGCCGGCGGCGCAGAAGGTCGCGGCGATGTCGGCGAAGATGGCCGAGAAGGTCAACCTCCCGGTGCGCGGCGTGATCGAGAACATGTCGTGGTTCACCGGAGACGACGGCACGCGCTACGAGATCTTCGGCTCCGGCGGCGGCCAGGAGCTCGCGGACGAGCTCGACGTGCCGCTGCTCGGGCGGCTCCCCCTCGTGACCGCGCTGCGCGAGGGCGGTGACGACGGACGGCCGATCGCGGCCGTGGATCCCACCTCCGAGCTCGGGCAGGCCTTCGACGACATCGCCCGCCGGATCGCGGTCGACCTGAAGCCGAAGAAGGTCTACTCCGACGCCCTGAAGGTCATCTGATCCTGATCCACCCGCCGGTGGGCATCCGGCGCGGGCGCCGCAAGATCCCGTGCCGGGCACCGGGTGCGCACGGGTCGCCGGGGCGGGGCGCGCGGATCAGCGGATCTCGGACTCCTCGACGACGTGCTGGCCGTCGGGCGAGACGTGGCGCTCGCTGCGCGTCTTGCGGTTGCTCATCGACATGAAGCTGGCGCCCTTGATGGCCGCGGCGGCCAGCGAGATCACCCCGCCGGCGATCATGATCATGCCGATCGCGTAGAGGTCGACGCCCTCGAGGGCGGCGTCGATGCCGAAGCTGACGATGGCACCTCCGACGAGGAGGACGATTCCGAGGACGACGAGCATGGGCTTCTCTCCAGTGGTTGCGGGACCGCTCCGGTCCTTGACCTTCCTCATCGGTCGATCGTGCACGGGACGTGAGCCCCCACGAGTCGAAACCCCCGAACGGGGGAGGTGCCGCCGTCTCGCCCCGACCGTGCGGCCCGGATCGTGCGGTCCGCACGACGCCTGGTACAACCCCCTCGTGGAGCTGAGCGATCGAGTCGTCGTGGTGACCGGAGGAGGCTCGGGGATCGGTGAGGCTCTGTGCCGCGCCGCCGTCGACGCCGGGGCGCGCCACGTCGCCGTGGTCGACCTGCACGGCGACGAGGCCCGGCGGGTCGCCGCCGACATCGGCGCCAGCGCCCACGCCGTCGACGTGCGCGACGAGGCGGCGATCGTCGCGCTCGTCGAGGGCATCGAGGACGACCACGGCCCGATCGACGCCTTCGTGTCGAACGCCGGCTACGTCACCGCCGCCGGCCTCGAGGACGCGAACGACTCGATCCAGGCGATGTGGGAGGTCCACTGCATGGCCCACGTGTACGCCGCTCGCGCCGTCCTGCCGTCGATGATCGCCCGCGGCGAGGGGTACCTGCTGAACACCGCGTCCGCCGCCGGCCTGCTCACCCAGATCGGCTCGATGACCTACTCGATGACCAAGGCCGCCGCGATCTCGCTCGCCGAGTGGATCGCCGTGTCCCACCACCACCAGGGCATCCGGGTGTCGGTGCTCTGCCCCCAGGCGGTGCGCACCAACATCCTCGCCAACAGCCCCGACGAGCGCGACGACGCGTCGTTCGACGACGGTGGCGGGGTCGCGAGCGGCGACGGCGTGCTCGAGCCCGCCGACGTCGCCCGGCTGTGCCTCGACGCGATGCGCGACGAGCGGTTCCTCGTGCTCCCCCACCCCCAGGTCGCGACCTACGTCGAGCGCAAGGCGACCGATCGCGACCGCTGGCTCGCGGGGATGCGTCGCTTCCAGGCGGCGCTGCACCCCGGGGGCCCCCTCCCCGGAGACGCCCTCGCGCCGCGCACCTGAGCGCGGTCCCCCACGGCCGCCCGCGTCCCGACGCGGCCACGTCGCGACGGCCCCGGCGTCGTAGCGTCACGAGGGTGGAGTTGGTCCCGAAGTACCGGTTCGATGCGATGGTGTCCGACGCGCTCGACGACCTCCCCGACGAGCTGCTCCACGTCCTCGACAACGTCGTGGTGCAGGTGCGCGACCGCCACCGCGACGACCCGACCCTGCTCGGTCTCTACGAGGGGGTCCCCCACACGGAGCGCACCGGGCACGAGGGGCCCGACGTGGTGTCGATCTACCGCGCCGCGCTGTGCGACATGTGCGACGACCTCGACGACCTCGCCGACGAGGTCCACGTGACCGTCATCCACGAGATCGCCCACGCCGCGGGCATCGACGACGACCGGCTCCACGAGCTCGGGTGGGGATGACCCGCCGGACCGTCGGCTGCGCCAGCCGACGGCCGGCACGCGCCCGGGGGCGGATCGCGCGACCACCGGAGCGGCGGTGAGCGCACCGGGCCCGGTCGGGGAGGTCGCGGTCGCCTGGCGCCACGACCTCGGGGCGGCGATCGTGATCGACGGCGGTGACGGCCGCTTCGTCGACGCCGCCGGTGCCGGCGCGACGATCGGTGAGCTCGAGCGCACCTGCGCTCCGAGGTGGGTGTGGTGGTCGCAGGACACGGCGCGCACCTTCGTGAGCGCCGGCGTGCGACCCGCCAGGTGCTGGGACGTCTGCGCGGTGCACCGGCTGATCGAGGGCGGGACCCGCGGCGGGCCGGGGCGGGCGTGGGCGCACGCCGTGGGCCTCGACCCCGACTCCGCACCCCGCGTCGAGCCGCTCGATCTGTTCAGCGTCGCCGACACCGACGACCGGGCGGGCCCGCTGCGCGCCGACGGCCACCTGCGCGCCGAGTGGGCGCAGGGCGCGTGGGCCGCGACGAGCGACGCGATGCTGGAGTGGGCGCGGCTCGCCGGTGCGGCGGCCGCCCGCCAGCGCGACCTGCTCGCGCGCGGCGCGACCGGCGACCCCGAGACCGGGCCCGTGCGGTGGGCGGCGGCCGGCGGCGATGCCGCGCACCGACTGCTCACCGCACGGTCGGAATCGGCGACCGTGGCGCTGTGCGCCGAGCTCGAGCACGACGGGCTGCCCTTCGACCGCGGCGCGGCGGAGGGGATCGTGTCGGGGTTCGTCGGCGATCGCCCGACGGGACCCGACGACGAGCGCGCCCGGCTCGCCGAACTCGACCGCCGGGTCCTCGACCACCTCCCCGCCGGCGCGGACGACGACCTGCGCAGCCCCGAACGGGTCCGCTCGCTGCTGCGGCGCGTCGGCGTCGAGGTGCCCGACACCCGAGCGTGGCGACTCGAGCAGGTCCGCGACGCCCACCCGGTCGTCGGCGCCCTGATCGAGTGGCGCCGCGCCGAGCGGTTCCGCACGACCTTCGGCTACCCGTGGATCGACGACCACGTCGGCGTCGACGGACGGCTCCGGGGCCGGTGGGCGCCCGCCGACGGGGCGGCCGGGAGGATGACCGCCACCGCCGGGCTGCACAACATGCCGGCCGAGCTGCGGCCGGCGATCGCGGCCGAGGCGGGCCACGTCCTCGTGCGCGCCGACCTCGGCCAGATCGAGCCACGGATCCTCGCGGCGGTGTCGGGCGACGCCGCCCTCGCCGAGGCGACGCACGCGCTCGACATGTACGCCCCCGTCGCCGATCGGCTGCGCGTCGGGCGCGAGGTCGCCAAGCTCGCCGTGCTCGGCGCGATGTACGGGGCGACGACCGGTCGCGGCGCCGAGGCGCTGCGCGCGCTGGAGCGCAGCTACGCCGTCGCGATGGGCCACCTCCGCGCGGCCGATGTCGCCGCGCAGGGCGGCAACGACCTGCGCACCCACGGCGGTCGCCGGATCCCGATGTCCGGCGCCCTCGACGGCTCGGCGGGCGACGGGGCCGAGCGATCGCGAGCGGCGGCGCGCGGTCGCTACGGGCGCAACGCCGTCGTGCAGGGGGCGGCGGCCGAGTTCTTCAAGACCTGGGCGGCGCTGGTGCGCAACCGACTGGCGCCGGGAGGGGCGCGGATCGTGCTGTGCCTCCACGACGAGCTGATCGTCCACACCCCGCGCGACGACGCCGACGTCGTGGCCGGCCTGGTCGTCGAGTGCCTCCACGAGGCGGGCCGCCGGTGGTGCCCCCCGGCACCCGTCGAGGTGCGGTTCGTGGCCGACGTGAGCGTCGTCGACCGCTGGTCGGAGGTCGGCTGACGGCCGTTCGGAGGTCCCGGGGCTCGGCGGGTATCTTCGTCGTCCATGACCGACGGAGCGCTCCCGCCCCCGTCGCCATCGGCCCCGCGATCGCCTGCGCCGTCGTCGCCGCAGCCGTCGTCGCCGCAGCCGTCGTCGCCGCAGCCGACGTCCTCGCAGCCGACGTCGTCGCCGCCGCCACCGCCACCGCCGGAGCCCGCCGCACCGGCCGAGTACACCGCGTACGACACCGGCGTCGCCGGGGAGCGCTCGACCGCGCGCATCGGTCCGGCCGCGCGGTGGACCGTCCGGCTCGTCGCCGCGGCCGGGGTGGCCTCGGTGGTCTCGACGGTGGTGCGGATCGCGGTCGACGTGCGCGCCGCCGACCTCCTCGCCGGACGGGTCGAGGCCGCTGCCTTCGACGACCTGTTCGCCTCGGCCCAACTCGTGTCGGCAGCCGCGGGGGTCATCGGTCTCGCCGCCGCCGTGCTGACCGTCGTGTGGATGTTCCGAGTCGCGACCAACCTGCGCTCGCTCGGGCGGCGAACCACCTGGCACCCCTCGTTCAGCGTCTTCGGGTGGATGCTCCCGCCGTTCGGGTTCCTCGTGCCCCTCCTGGTCGTCCGCGAGATGTGGAAGGCGAGCGACCCCGCGATCGGACTCGGCTCGCAGCGGTGGCGTGCGGGACGCGCCACCCCGCTCGCCCACGCCTGGTTCGTCCTCTACGGCGTCGTGCCGGCGATCATCACCGTCGCCACCCTCTCCTCGGTGCTCGAGGCCACCCTCGAGCCCGATCGCTCCTCGCTCGAGCGAGCCGAAGCGGTGACGTCGACCTCGTCGCTGACGGTCGTCGACGGAGCGGCCACGGCGCTCGCCGCGCTCGCGTGGGTCCTCCTGGTCCGCCGCCTCACCGCTCGGCACACCGAGCTCACCGGGGAGAGCTGAGGGCTCGTGGGTCGCGTCGACACCGTCTACCTCGTTCGCCACGCCAAGGCCGGCGAGCGTCGCCTCTGGAACGGCGACGACATCGACCGGCCGTTGAGCAAGAAGGGGTGGAAGCAGTCCCGGGCGGTCGCCGAGCGGCTGGCGCGGAAGGGAGCGACCACGCTCTACTCGAGCCGCTACGTGCGCTGCGTGCAGACGTTGGAACCCCTGGCGGAGCTGATCGGCCAGCCGGTCCGGGTGGAGCCCCGGCTGCTGGAGCACGAGCCGTTCGAACCGGTCCTCGACCTGCTCGCCGAGGTCCCCGACGGGTCCGTCCTGTGCACGCACGGCGACATCGTCCCCGCGGTCGTCCAGGCGCTCCACCGGCGGGGGATGACCGTCGACACCCCGGCGGACTGGGGCAAGTCCAGCACGTGGGTGCTCCGCCGCAAGCGCGGCCGGATCACCCGCGGCAAGGTGTGGCCGCCGCCTCTGTGACGCTCACGACGTGACCATCCGCCCGGCGGCCACCGGTCGCGCTCGGGGGGTTCAGGGTGCGTCGGGCGGATCGTCGACCGCGTCGCGGATCTCGGAGGCGAACTCGGTGACCAGTCCCGACACGTCGGCGGGCGGATCGCGCGACTCGCACTCCTCCACGAAACCCAGCGCTGCGTCGGCGTCCTCGCGGAAGCTGTACTCGACGATCGCGGAGAAGCAGTGGGGGTCGGCGTAGGTCGGATCCATCTCGATCGCCTGGTCGAGGGCGAGGCGCGCGATCGAGTAGCGCTCGTCGGTGGGCTCGGCTCCCTCGGCTCGCGCCAGCAGGGCGTACGTCCACCCGACGTAGGTGCGCGCCTCGGCGTTCTCGTTGCCGCGCTCGAGCTCGCGGCGGTCGGCTTCGACGAAGAGCTGGTTGGCCCGCACGAGGTCGAAGTCGTTGACCGCGATGCGGGCCTCGGCGAGCACCGTCCGCGTCTCGTCGCCGGGGGTCGCGCCGGTCATCTCCTGCCCCGCCGACCGCTCGCCCCACGCTCCGGCGAGCACCGCGCCGATCCCGCCGGCGACGGCGAGGCAGGCGACGGTGACGATGGCGATCCGACGCCAGTCCCGCGCGGCAGCCGGCCGGAGGCGCCGCCGTCCGTCCTCGATCTCGCGCAGCACCGCCGCGGCGCGCACGGTGTAGCCGTCGCGGAGGGTCTCGTAGTCGGCGTCGTCCACGTCACCGGCCGCGTGCTCGCGATCGAGGTCGCGCAGCGAGCGCAGGAGGAAGCGGCGCTCCTCCTCCAGCCCGGCGAGGTGGTCGATGCGCTCCCCCGACCGCACCTGCGACCGGCGCGGCGTGGCCTCGGCCGGCTGGTCGCGGCGATCGAGCGCGTCGTCGGCGCCGGTCCCGGGCGTCACCGCTGCTCGGTGCTCGACCTCGGGATCGGTCACGCCCGACCGTCCGGTGCGTGCGCACCGCCCGGGTCGCCGGGTGGCACGCCAGGCGCGGCGCGCGATCCGCTCGCCGGCGTCGCTCCCCGATCCGATCCGGGGTCGGTCGCCACGTCGGCCGGATCGGGCCAGCCCCGGGGGCGCGCAACATCGCGCCCGGCCTCGTGGTCCGAGTCGGACAGGGCGGACGCGACGAGCTCGCGATCGGCGGCGGTCGGGTCGCCGACCCCGGCCGCCTCCACCCGCCAACGACGGAACGTGACCGACAGGCCGACGACGCCGACGACGAGGCCGAGCGCCGGCAGCACCCACACCAGGGCGTCCAGGCCCGACGAACGGGGCACGAGCAGCAGCTCGGCCTCGTTGCGACCGTCGATCACGGCGAGGATCTCGTCGTCGGACAGCTCGTTCGCGCGCACGAGCTCCTCGACCTGGTTGCGCAGGGCCCGTGAGGCGTTGTTCTGCGACACGAAGACGCTCTCGCCGTCGCACACCGGGCACGCGATCCGCTGCGTGAGGTCGTCGACGCGGTCGCCCTGTGTTCGTGGCCCGTCGCCGCGCGTCGCGCCGACGACGAGGAAGGTGACGCCGACGACGAGCATCAGCGCCCAGCCCGGCCAGGAGCGCAGGCGCGAGCGCGTCATCGCAGCGCCTCGCGGAGCTGCTGGAGGACGACCGCGAGGCTCTCGGCGGTGACCTCGCTGATCGCCCGGAACCGGACGATCCCGTCGGGATCGACGATCCACGTCTCCGGCACGAGCGAGACGCCGAACGACGTCGAGATCGAGTCGCCCTCGGAGTACACGACCGGCCAGTCGCCGCCGCGCTCGGCGAAGAACGCCTCGACGTTGGCCTGGGTGTCGCCGCTCACCACGGAGTAGAACTCCGCGCCCGACTCGCCGAGCGAGCGCTGGGCGTCGACGAACTCGATCAGCTCGGGGTGCTCGCGGATGCACGGCACGCACGAGGACTGGAAGAAGTTGATCACCACCCAGCTCCCCTTGCGCCGCGACAGGTCGAAGGGGGTCCCGTCGCCGAGGGTCCCGACGGCCTCGGGCGCGGGCCGGTTCATCAGCGAGGTCTCCGCCGACGGGCCCAGGCGGCCGGAGTCGGCACCGACGAGCAGGACGATCAGCGCGATCATCACGACGGCGACGCCGAGCGCGACCCACGGCGCGATCCGCGACCGCGAGCGCGCCGAGCCCGGCTCGTCGCCGTCGCCGACCGGGCGGTCGACGACGACCGCTCCGGTGTCGTCGCTCACGGCCGGCTCCACCCCACGCGCCACGCGAGACGTCGCCGGGTGCGCCCCCGCGACGGCTCGACCGGGCGCGTCGTGGCCCTCCGGGCGTCGACCAGGTCGTCGGATCCCCCGGCGCCCGGCACGCCGACCACGTCGTGCGCACCGCCACCCGATCCGGTGGCCGGAAGGGCGCCGGCGTCGTCGGCTCCCGCGCCACCCGGTCGAGCGGCTCCCACGCCCCCGATCGGGGCCGAGGTCGGGTCGGTGGGACGGCGGCGCCGATCACCGGGGAACGCGGCGAGCAGGGTGCCGATCGCCATCACGGCCCCGCCGATCCACAACCAGAGGATCATCGGCTTGACGAAGGCGCGCACGACCGCCGTCGACGCACCGGGTTCGGCGCCCTGCTCGAGGGTGATGTACACGTCGTCGACCAGACCGGTGCGCACCGCCGGCGTGCCGACGGTGAAGCCCTGGTTGAGGTACGTGGTGATCGCCGGGGTGTGGACGTCGCCGCCGTCGAGGACGATGTCGGCCTCGAGCGCCCGGCGGCTGCCGTTGACCAGGGTGCGGACCTGGACCTGCTGCAGCTCGAAGGTGTGGCCGGCCCACTCCACGGCGCGCCCGGTCTCCAGCGTCAACGTCGCCGAGTGGGTGAAGCTGCCCGAGGCGGCGAGCGCGACGGCGATCATGATCACGCCGAGGTGGACGATCATCCCGCCGTTGGCCCGCCCGACGAGGCCGCGCAGGCCCTGGCGACGGGTGGCGAGGACGATCTGGCGCAGCGCCGCGCCCGCCGCGAAGCCCCCGAGGGCGAACGCGAGCAGCGGAGCCCAGCCGGTCGCCCCGACGAGCACCGCGATCGCCAGCGCCGCGACCCCGCACCACCCGGGCCAGAACAGGCGCGTCGAGAGCAGCTCGGTGCTCGCCTTGCGCCACGGCAGGACGGGGGCGACCGCCATGAGGAACAGCAGCACCAGACCGATCGGCATCGAGAGGCGATCGAAGTAGGGGGCGCCGACGACGGTCTGGCGATCCTGGAGCGCCTCGACGAGGAGCGGGAAGATCGTGCCGAGCAGCACGACGAACGCGAACACGGTGAACACGACGTTGTTCGCGAGGAACGCCCCCTCGCGGCTGAGCGGCGAGTCGATCGACCCCGGCGACCGCAACCGGTCGCCGCGCCACCCGATCAACCCGAGCGCCACCACCACGACGACGGCGAACCCCGACAGCAGCCAGGTCCCGACCGGCCCGTCGCCGAACGCGTGCACGGACTGGATCACCCCGGACCGGGTGAGGAAGGTGCCCAGGATGGTCAGCGCGAACGTCGCGATCAGCAGGCTCAGGTTCCACACGCGCAGCATCCCGCGCCGCTCCTGGACGAGCACCGAGTGGATGTACGCCGTGCCGGTGAGCCAGGGCAGCAGCGAGGCGTTCTCGACCGGGTCCCACGCCCACACCCCCGACCACCCGAGCACCTCGTAGCTCCACCACCCGCCGAGCAGGATCCCGATCGACAGGAACGCCCACGAGAACAGCGCCCACCGGCGCGTCTCCATCAGCCACCCCTCACCCAGGCGACCGGTCACGAGGGCCGCGATCGCGAACGCGAACGGAACCGTGAAGCCGACGTAGCCGAGGTAGAGGATCGGCGGGTGGAACAGCACCAGGATGTGGTTCTGCAGCAGCGGGTTGGGGCCGGGGCCGGAGGTGACCCCGGGGGCGCCGGCGGCGAACGGGTCGGCCGGGCCGAAGCTCAGCACGGCGAAGAAGGCGGTGACGACGAACATCACCATCAGCGCCCAGGCGACCAGCTCGTCGCCGCTGCGCGCCCGGAACCTCCACGCGACCGCCGCGGTGAACGCCGCGAGGGTGAGCGCCCACAGCAGGATCGAGCCCTCGAGCGCCGACCACATCGCGGCCACGTTGTACAGCGCCGGGGTGTCGGCGGACCCGACCTGCTGGATGTAGGCGAGGGAGAAGTCGCGGGTGATCAGGGCGCGCTGCATCATCACCACGGCGAGCACCGAGCCGCCGAGCGCGAGCCACGCGTAGCGCGGCGCCTGGCGCAGCAGCCGGGTGTCGTGGCGACGGATCCCCGACACCAGCGAGAGCGCGCCGACGACCGAGGAGGCGAGCATCAGCAGCAGCCCGGCGCGCCCGAAGGCGGAGTTGAGCGAGGCGGCGATCACGCCGCCGGGTCCGGGCACTCGGCGTCGGCCTCGGCCTCGGCTGCGGCGAGCTCGTCGGCGTTGGCCTCCTCGTACTCGTTGGAGTGCTTCACCTCGAGCTGGTCGCCTTCGAGGCGGTCGTCGCGGATCACGCCGTGGACCACGACGGGGATGCACTCACGGAAGATCCCACCCGGTTGGCCGTCGTACTCGACCGGGATCGAGGTGCCCCCGAACGACATCGAGAAGCGCGTGACGCCCGGGTCGGAGTCGTCGAGCGACCCGGCGTCGACCGTGCCCTGCAGGCGGATCCGGCGGTCGGTCTCGCAGCCGGCGCGCTCGCCGACCTCGTCGACGTTGCAGAAGTAGTCGACCGCCGAGCCGAGGAACTGCGTGACGATCACGCCGCCGACGACGACGGTCGCGGCGAGGACGAGCATCGGGACGATGCGCCGACGACGGGCGCGCCCGGTGGGGGCTGGGCCCGAAGCGTCGGACGGGTCGTCGCGCGGGGTGAGGTCCATGTCGGCCACGATCGCGACCTCAGGTCCAGTACTTGTCGTCGTCGGGCACCCGCTCGCCGAGTCGGCGACCGGCGCGCAGCGTCCGCCACACCAGCGCCGCGACGATCGCGAAGGTGATCGCGTAGCTCCCGAGCACGAACCCGGCGTCGTCGAACAGCGCGATCACCGCTGCTCCCCCTCGGCGCGGCGCTCGGCCAGGGCGACGTCGAGGCCGCGCTCGTCGAGCAGGTCTTCCATGGCCATCACCCGCGTCCGGTGCATCACCAACCACAGGTAGAGGAGGCTGAACGCGACCACCCCGACGAACAGGGTGAACAGCATCGCGCCGTCCATGCGGATGTCGCCGTCGGTGTTGAGGATCGACGCCTCCTGGTGCAGGCTCCGCCAGAGCTCGACCGACCAGTGCACGAGCGGGATCAGCAGGACCGACACCAGCCCGACGACCGCGGACCGTCGCGCACGCTGCTCGTGCGAGCCGCCGAGCCGCCGCACGGCGAGGTACCCGACGTAGGTGACGAAGAGCAGGGCGGTCGTGGTCAGGCGGGCGTCCCACTGCCAGAAGACACCCCACGTGAGCCGCCCCCAGAGCGCCCCGACGAGGAGCGTCAGGCCGACGAACACGACCCCGGTCTCGGCCGACGCGCCGGCGAGGCGGTCCCACCCGAGGGTGCGCCTGCGACCGAGGAGCTGGATGCCCGACGCGATCGCCGTGACCACGAACGACAGGTAGGCGATCCAGATCGTGGGCACGTGGATGTACAGCAGGCGCACCGACTCCCCCTGGTTGACGTCGGCCGGCGACAGCACCAGGGCGAACAGCACCAGCCACGCCATCGCGACGACGGCGGCGATCCCGATCGCCCGGGTGGCGGTGGTGCCCGAGGCGCTCCGCGACGACGTCGCGCCGGTCGTGCCGTCGCGGGTGGCTCCGGTGGGATCGAGCGTCGTCATGTGCGTCCAGTCTGTGCCGTGATCGCGGATCTCGCGCGACCCTGCCCCACCCGGTTCGTCGAGTTTCTCGTCATTTCTCCGTCGCGATCGGTCCGTCACCTACTCGTCGATCAGCGGTCCGAACGCGAGCGCCCCGCCGACACCGAACGCCACCGCGAAGACCGCGAGCAGGCTGACCCACTGCCAGCCTCGCGCGAGCTCCGCGCCGGTCGTCCCGAGCGCCGACTCGACCGCTCTCGTCGCCCCGATGAGGACGGGTGCGACCGCCGGGAGGGTGAGCAGCGGGAGCAACGTCTCGCGGCCGTCGGTACCGGTGGCCACACCGCCGTACAGCGTACCGACCGCCGCCAGACCGCAGGTGGCGGTCACCATCGTGGTGACGAGGAGCACAACCCCGTCGAGGCGGATCGTCTCGCCGTACAGCACGACGGCGCAGGCGAGCAGCAGCGCCTCGAGCACGAGGAGCTGCACGACGAGGCCCACCGCCTTGCCGACGAAGATCGCGCGTGCGTCGACCCCCGCGACGCGCATCGCGTCGAGCGCCCCGTCGTCGTGCTCGAGGGCGAACGTGCGCTGGACGAGCAGCAGCAGGCTGAACATCGTCGCCAGCCACACGAGGCCGGGCGCGACCAGCGACAGCACGTCGGTGTTCGCGTCGAGGGCGAACCCGAAGATGATCATCGTCACCATCGCGAAGGGAAGCACCTGGTCGATGATCACCCGGCTGCGCCGCTCGATGCGCAGGTCCTTGCGCGCGATCAGCCAGACCACCTTCCACCACGCCCTCACGCCGTGCCTCCGCCGGGATCGGTGGCGACGCCGGGTGCGACACGCCCCGCCACCACGTCGACCACCCGCGTCGCGAGCGACTGGGCCCGCTCGAGCTCGTGGCTCGCCACGAGCACGGTCGCTCCGGCGCGAGCGGCCTGGTCGAGCGTGCGATCGAGCTCGTCGCGCGCACGCCGGTCGAGCCCGGCGTGGGGTTCGTCGAGGAGCCACAGCCGGGCACGGCGGGCCACGAGGGCGGCGAGCGCCGTGCGGCGCCGCTGGCCGGCCGACAGGGTGCGCACCGGCTGCGTCGAGATGCGGCCGTCGACCCCCATCCGGGCCATCGCCGCGTCGACCTCCTCGGCCGACGCGCCGACCGTGTCACCCCAGAACCGGACGTTCTCGCCGACGGTCAGGTCGACGTACAGGCCGTTGGCGTGACCGAGCAGACCGACCAGGGGCCGAACCCCCGCCCGGTCGGCGCCGAGGTCGTGGCCGAGGACGTGCGCCGTCCCCCGCACCACGGGCACGAGCCCCGCGCACAACCGCAGGAGGGTCGTCTTGCCGGCTCCGTTCGGGCCACGCAGCAGGACGATCTCGCCCGCCTCGACGCGCATCGTCGCGCCCGACAGAGCGGGGAACCCGCCGAGGGTGGCGACCACCTCGCGCAGATCGACCACCGCGCCCGTGGGGGTCGTCGCCGCCGACCCGCCGGAGGGCGTCGGGGCGCGCTGGTGGTCGCTCGGCGGCACCGGGTCACGCTATTGGGTCCGGCCGGGGCCGGGCCAGCCGCCGCGAACGGCTGCGGAACCCCGCGCGCCCGCCTGCGAGGCGGACCCGGAGACCGCTACCTTCGATCCGGCATGGCCCGCACCGAACCGTCCACGGGGGTCGTGCGCGATGTGGGAGCGCCCGACGGCGACACCGCCGACGAGGTCTCGGGCGACGTGGACGTCGACGGCCCCCTCGGCGACGGCGTGCCGCGCGACGACTCGGGCGCCGTCGGGCGACGTGCGGAACGACGAGCCCGACGCCGGGACCGCGACCGCCCTCCCCGCGACTGGAGGTGGTGGGTCGCCGGCACCGGCAGGATCCTGATCTCGATCGGCCTCCTGCTGCTCGCGTTCGCGGCGTACCAGCTGTGGGGGACCGCGATCGAGACCGCCGCGGCACAGGACCGGCTCGAGCAGAGCTTCGAGGAGCGGCTCGCGACGGTCGCCCCGCCCCCCACGACCGCCGCCGACGCGGTCGACCCGGCTCCGGCGAACGACACCGTCGCTCCATCGGAGGAGGCCGAGGAGGCGGCGACGGAGGAGGCCGAGGTGGCGGCGACGGAGGAGGCCGAGGAGGCGGCGACGGAGGCGGAGGAGACGACCGTCACCGAGCCGGCCGCGACCCCCGACGTCACCGCAGCGGTCCCCGCCGGCCCGAGCGTCCCGGTCCCCGTCGATCGCCAGGTCATCGGCGACGTGAACGAGGGCGACGGGATCGCCCGCATCGAGATCCCACGCATCGGGGTGGACGACATCGTGGTGGCCGGGGTGGGCACCTCGGAGCTGAAGAAGGGTCCCGGGCACTTCCCGAACACCCCGTTCCCCGGCCAGCTCGGCAACGCGGCGATCGCCGGCCACCGCACGACCTACGGTCAGCCGTTCTTTGACGTGGACCGGTTGCGGATCGGCGACGCGATCGAGGTCACGACCCTCAACGGGACCTTCACCTACCGGGTCACCGGCACCTCGATCGTCGCACCGTCGGACTACCACGTCGTGTCGACGACCGATCCCGGCACGGCCAACCTCACGCTCACCTCCTGCCACCCGAAGTGGACGGCCCAGCAACGGATCGTGGTCACCAGCGAGCTGGATCCCGCTGTCTCGTCGCCGGTCGGTGCGACCGTCCTCGACTACGGGCGCGACCAGCCGACGACGGCGCCGGCGGAGATCCCCGGAGACGCCGTCGACGAGGCGCCCGGCGCGCCGGCCGAGCGCGACGAGGTGGCCGGCGAGGGCGCGACCGGCGATGCGTCCGATCCCGCGACCGGCGACGGCTCCGTCCCCGCGGACCTCGACGCGCCCGATCCCGTGGCAGCCGCGGGTCCGCCCCGCTCGGGGACGCTCGCCGCCCACGACGGCGACGCTCCGGCCGAGGGATCCGACCCCGAGGTCGACGGCGGCGCGACCGCGGACGAGGCGACCGGCGCGCGACCCCCCGCGATCGACTCGCCCGTCGTCGAGGACCGCATCGCCGATGCCTTCGCCGGCGGGTGGTTCAGCGATCCGGGCGCGAACCCGCACGTCGGACTGTGGGGCCTGGCCGTCGCCGCGATCGCGATCGCGGCGCACGCGATCAGCCGTCGGTTCCGCAGCGACCTCGTCGGCCTCGCCGTCGGCGTCGTGCCGTTCACGGTGGCGCTCTACTTCTTCTTCCAGAACGTCGATCGCCTCCTGCCGCCGAACCTCTGACGTCCCCGCCACCGCCACCCGTGCATCCACGCGGCGTCGGGGTTCTTCGCCGCTCCCCCACCGTGCGTGCGTGATGGGGGTCTCGGGGGCGGGGGGTGATCTGGTGGTCACCCCGCCCCCAGGGTGGCCGCTCGACCCGACCGGACGGCGCGAGCCGCGCTCAGCGCCCCGTGAACGTGGCGGGGCGCTTGTCGAGGAACGCGCTGCGGCCCTCGACGGCGTCCTGGCTGGCCCACGCGGCCGAGCGCAGCTCCTCGAACGCCTCCACGCCCTCGGGGTCGCTCGCCACGAGGCCGACCTTGTGCGCGGCCATCGTCAGCGGCGCGAGCCGCGCGATCCGCTCGGCCCAGTCGAGCGCCGCGCCGAGGTCGCCCAGGAGGTGGATCCCGCCGGTGCGCTCGAGCTCCGCGGCGGTGTAGGTCCGCGCCGCCACGAGCATCGCCCGGGCGATCGGAGGCGACAGCTCCGCCGACGCACGCCGGAGCGTCCAGTGGTCGACCGCCAACCCGAGCTTGGCCGCCGGGATCCCGAGGACGCTCCCCGGCGTCGCGACACGCAGGTCGCAGGCCACGGCGAGCTGCGTCCCGGCGCCGAGCGCCGGACCGTCGATCGCGGCGATGACCGGGCACGGCAGGGCACCGAAGCCGCGCAGCACCCGCGAGAGGTCGGTGGCGAAGCGCCCCTCCTCGACCCCGGTCAGGTCCGCTCCCGCGCAGAAGGCCGGAGGCGCTCCGGTGAGCACGATCGCCCGCAGGCGCTCCGCCGGCTCGGCGGCCAGGCGCTCCTGGACCTCGAGCAGCTCGAGGACCGTGTCGTGGTCCAGCGCGTTGCGACGCTCCGGACGGTCGAGCGTCACCACCTCGATCGTGCTCCGTCGTTCGGTCCTGACCATCGTCTCCTCCATCGGTGCGTCTCGAGCCGCCGCGACGCCGCGAGCGCCGTCGAGGGGTCGTGCGGGCAGGGCGCGGATCGCCGCGGGCCGGCGGGCCCGTACGCTACGTCCTCGATGACCGCCGACGACCGAACCCCCCGGGACCCCCGATCGGCGGCGGCGGCCGAGGCGGGCGGGGCGGACCCCGTGCGGGCACGACGCGCCGTGATCGCCCGGTGGACGCTGCTGGCGAACCGCGTCGGGTACCTCTTCGTGGCGCTCGCGATGGCGCTCTTCGTGATCGCCTTCGCGGTCGGCTTCGACTCGACGATGGCGACCTCGGTGACCGTCACGCTCGTGATCGGGTGCGTGCTGCTGGCACCGTCGATCGTGCTCGGCTACGCGGTCAAGGCGGCCGAGCGCGACGACCGCGAGCGGGGCCTCTGAGGGGCGACGGCGACGTCGGCGGCGACGACCGGCTCGGGTCGGCGTCGAGCGGTTACCATCCGGTAACCATGTCGACGCGACTCCCCGCCACCGCTCGCCGCGAGCAGATCCTGGAGGTCGCGCTCGACGTGTTCGCGTCGGAGGGGTTCCACGGCGCCTCGATGAACGACATCGCCGTCGCCGCCGGGGTGACGAAGCCGGTGCTGTACCAGCACTTCGACTCCAAGCGCGACCTGTACCAGGCGCTGCTCGACGAGGTCGGCAACCGCCTCCTCGACTCGATCGCCAAGGCGACCGCCGAGGCGACCGACGGCCGGAGCCAGACCGAGCTCGGCTTCCGCGCCTACTTCCGGTGGGTCGCGTCCGACTTCGCGGCGTTCCGCCTCCTGTTCGGGTCCGGCACCTCGAACGACGCCGAGTTCGCCCGGGCGATCGCCGCGATCACGGCCCAGGCCGCGGACGCGACGGTGGCGCTGATCGCGGTGGACATCCCCACGTCGCGGCGCCGCACCCTCGCCCACGCCCTCGTCGGCATGGCCGAGGGAGCGAGTCGACGGCTCGTCGAGCTGGGTGACGACTTCGATCCCGACGAGATCGCCTCCGAGGTCTCGACCCTCGCCTGGGCCGGTCTCCGCGCCCTCTAGCGCAGATCGCCGCCGACACCCGGCGCAGCGTCTCGTCCCGGGCGGACGGACGCATGGTTGACAGGTGTTCACTCATCTGGTTCGATCGACCCATGACCGACACGCTCGATCCCGCTGCCGCCGACGCCCTCCCCACCCGTCGCCCGAGCGCCAACCCGTACCTCGGCGGCAACTTCGCCCCGGTGGCCGAGGAGGTCACCGCGTTCGACCTCCCCGTCGCCGGGGCGATCCCCGTCGAACTCGAGGGTCGCTGGCTGCGCAACGGACCGAACCCCGACGGCGCGATCGACGAGGCGATGCACCACTGGTTCCTCGGCCAGGGCATGGTCCACGGGGTGCGCCTCGACGGCGGCCGGGCGCGCTGGTACCGCAACCGCTACGTCGCATCGGCGTCCGATCGGTCGCACGGCCGCTTCGGCGCGAACACCAGCGTCGGCGGCTTCGCCGGCACCACCTGGGCGATGGTCGAGGGCGGCGGCGACCCCTGCGAGATGGGCTACGAGCTCGACCCGCTCGGCGCCAACCGCTTCCACGGCACCCTCGACGGGCCGTTCACCGCCCACCCGAAGTACGACCCCCGCACCGGGGAGCTGCACTCGATGAACTACCGCTGGCCCGATCTCGTCGACCACATCGAGTACACCGTCGTGGGTCCGGACGGGCGCGTGGCGCGCACGACGCCGATCCCGGTGCCCGACATGCCGATGGTGCACGACATGTCGCTCACCGAGCGCTACGCGATCGTGTACGACCTCTCCGTCACCGTGGACCTCGACGTGTTCGGTGCGGGGTACCCGTTCCCGTTCACGTGGGACGGCGACCGACCCTGCCGCGTCGGGCTGCTCCCCCGCGACGGCGTCGCCGACGACGTCATCTGGTGCGACGTCGACCCCTGCTACGTGTTCCACCCGCTCAACGCGTACGACACCGTCGACGGGAAGGTCGTGGTCGACGTCTGCCGGTACGCGGACATGATGGTCGACGACCGGCTCGGCCCGTTCACGGAGAGCCCGCCGACCCTCGACCGATGGGTCATCGACCCGCTGAGCCGCCGCGTCGCCGAGACGCGCATCGACGACATGCCCCAGGAGTTCCCCCGCCACGACCCCCGAGTCGGGCTGCGCGAGCACCGCTACGGCTACACCAGCCAGATCAAGCCGATGGAGGTCGACCTCCACGGAGCGATCAACAAGCACGACCTGGTGAGCGGCGGGGTCGAGCGCCACGAGTTCGGGTTCGGTCGGGGCGGTGCCGAGCCCGTGGTGGTGCCGAAGGCGGACCGCACCGAGGAGGATGCCGCCTGGGTCCTGACCGTCGTGTACGACGCGACCACCGACTCCAGCGAGCTCCACGTCGTCGACGCGGAGGACTTCACGGCACCGGCCGTCGCCCGCATCGCGCTCCCCCAGCGGGTGCCGTTCGGATTCCACGGGGCGTGGGTGCCGGACACGAGCGTCGCGCCCTCCTGAGCTGTCGTGCGCTCCGCCCGGTGCCCGGCACCGGGGGGCTCAGGTGCGGTAGGTGAGACCGCGGTAGCCGTCGACGAAGCCGGCGGCGCGCAGCAGGTCGAGCAGTCCCTCCGCGACGTCGGCACCGAGCAGCGGGTCGCCGTCGACCTTGCGGACCTCGACCGAACCGGTGCGCCCGCCCCGGACGAGATCGATCAGCGCGCCTGCCCACGACGGGTCGCTCGTCGACCCGGGGAACGTGACCAGGTGGTGGCTGCGGCGGTCGAACCAGACCAGGGGCGTCCCGGCGCGCAGCACGACGACCGACGACGCCGTGCGCGCGGGGCGGCCGCTCGTGTCCGGCCACGGCAACGTGCCGCCGTAGGGGTTGGCCGGATCGGTCGTCGCGAGCACGATCGGGTCGGGGACGTCGCCGGGGTGCAGCAGCGGGTCGGGGGTCTCGCGCGCCGAGCGCAGCCGGTCGACGGCGCCCGGGACCGCGAACTGAGCGGCGCCGAGGCCGTCGACGAAGTAGCCGCGCCGGACCTGCCCGCGCTCCTCGAGGATCTTCAGCACCCCGTACACGTTGGCGAAGCCGCCGACCATCCCCTCCGCCAGCACCGCCTCGCGGGTGACCACCCCGTAGCGCTCGACGAGCTGGAGCGCCTGCGCGTACGACGCCTCGGTCGGGTGCGCGGCGGGCTCGAGCAACGGCGCGACGAGGCTCCAGCGCCCCTGGCCGGCCGGGGGACCGATCCGGTTGAGGCGACCCGGCCGGGGTCGCCCGCCGGCGCGCTTGGTGCGCTTCGTCGCCGTCTTCGACGACACCTTCGCCCCCCCGACGACGGCGCGCAGCGGCGCGAGCGAGTCGTTGGTGACCTCCCCCGCCCACACGAGGTCCCACAGCGCGGCGAGGATCTCGTCGTCGGTGGAACCCGGCGCCGCCGAGCGCAGCTGGTTCCAGAAGCTCGCGCCGCGCTCCGCGAGCTGGAGGCGGAGCGCGTCGTGGAGGGCGCCGTCGGGGCGCTCGCGCTCCTCCCACCCGGGCGCGAGCAGAGGGAGCTGATCCGCGAAGGTGAGGCGCACCCGCCCGTCGCCCGATCCGATCGCCCCCGCGCCGATCCACACCACCTCACCCGCGGTGCACAGCTCGTCGAGCATCGACGGGCGGAAGCCCCGCACCCGTGAGGGGAGCACGTCGGCCTCGATCGTGGACGCCACGAGCGCGGAGCCCGACAGCACGCCGAGCGACTCGACGAGGGCCTCCATCCCCCCGCGCTGGGCGGGGATGTCGTGCCACGACGGCAGGAAGCGTCCGAGGGCGGCCTGGTCGACCGGTTCGACCTCGCGGCGCAGAGCGGCGAGCGACCGCCTCCGCAGCTGGCGGAGGACGTCGACGTCGACGTACTCGCGCGACACCCCCTCCGGTCGGAACTCGCCGACCACCAGGCGCTCCTCGCCCTCCAACGCCGCGAGCGCCCCGGCGATGCGCTCCGGCGGGGCGCCGAAGCGGGCGGCCACGTCGGCGGTGACGAACGGGCCGTGGGTGCGGGCGTAGCGCCCGACCAGCTCCTCGAGGGGACGGGCGACCGGGTCGGTGAACGCCGTCGGCAACCCGACCGGGATCGCGCACCCGAACGCATCCCGGTACCGGGCGGCGTCCTCGGCGGCGACGTAGCGCATCTCGCCGCCGACGCCGATCTCGATGGCGCGCTTGGCCTCGACGAGCTCGTCGATCCACACCCGGCCCAGACCGGCTCCCGAGCGAGCCGAGCGAGGCTCGCCGGGCCCGGGATCGTCGGTGGCGTCCGGTTCGCCGGCGAGATCGGGTTCGTCGATGGCGTCGGTGACGTCGCGCTCGTCGGTGACGTCGACCCAGCCGTCGGTGGCGGCGTCGCCGCGGTCGTCGAGCGCCGCGATCGACGCCGCGCTCGAGGGGCGCACCTCGTCGACGTCGTCGGTGCAGCGCAGGTCGACCTCGGCCGCCGACAGGTCACCGACCTTGCGCAGCACGTCGTGCAGCTCGTCGGCCGACCGGGCGCGACGGTGGCCGATGAGGCACTGGAGCTCGAGCTCGACGTCGGCGAGCACCTCGGGGTCGAGCAGGTCGCGCAGCTCCTCGCTCCCGAGCAGGTCGCGCAGCAGGTCCCGGTCGAGCGCGAGCGCGGCGGCGCGGCGCTCGGCGAGCGGGGCGTCGCCTTCGTACATGTACGCCGCGATCCAGTTGAACAGCAGGCTCGACGCCATCGGGCTGGCCGTGCCGGTGTCGACCGTGACGACGCGCACCGAGCGCGACCGGAGCTGGCCGAGCACCTCGCGCAGCGCGGGGACGTCGAACACGTCCTGCAGGCACTCGCGCGACGCCTCGAGCAGGATCGGGAACGTGGGGAACTTCGACGCCACGGCGAGGAGGTCGGCCGCCCGCTGGCGCTGCTGCCAGAGCGGGGTCCGCCGATCGGGACGCCGGCGCGGGAGCAGCAGGGCGCGGCCGGCGCACTCGCGGAACCGCGCCGAGAACAGCGCCGTCTGCGGGAGGGTGGACACGACGAGCTCGTCGATGTCCTCCGGGTCGATCATCAGCGACTCGATCGGGAGCTCGTCAGCCGACTCGGGGAGGCGGATGACGATGCCGTCGTCGCCCCACATCGTCTCGACCGGGAGGTCGAAGGTGTCCATGAGGCGGCGCTCGATCGCCATCGCCCACGGAGCGTGGACCGGGGTCCCGAACGGGGTGAGGATGCACACCCGCCAGTCGCCGATCTCGTCGCGGAACCGCTCGATCACCACGGTGCGGTCGTCGGGCACCGACCCGGTCGCCTCCGCCTGCTCGTCGAGGTACCGCACCAGGTTGGTCGCGGCGAACGCGTCGAGCGAGTAGTGCTGCATCAGCCGATCCCGAGCGACCGCGCTCACCGGCCGCACCGCCGGCTCGATCTCGTCGCCGTCGCTGCCCTCCTCACCGTCCCCCGTCGCGCCACCGGCCCGTCCCGTCGCCCGGTCGGGGTCGGAGGTGGAGAGGTCGCGGATCTCGCGGACGAAGGCGCCGAGGGCTCGTCCGAGCTCGAGCGGGCGGCCCGGCCGGTCGCCGTGCCAGAACGGCATCTTGCCGGGCTGCCCCGGCGCCGGCGAGACGGTGACCCGCTCGAAGGTGATGTCCTCGATCCGCCACGTCGAGGCGCCGAGGACGAAGGTCTCACCGGGTCGCGACTCGTAGACCATCTCCTCGTCCAGCTCGCCGACGCGGGTCCCGTCGGGGAGGAACACCCCGAACAGCCCACGGTCGGGGATCGTCCCGCCGGAGGTGACGGCGAGGCGCTTCGATCCGTCACGAGCGCGCACCGTGTCGTTGACCCGGTCCCACACGATCCGCGGCCGGAGCTCGGAGAACTCCTCGCTGGGGTACCGCCCCGACAGCAGGTCGAGCACGTTGCCCAGCAGCTCGTCGGAGATCTCGGCGAAGTTCGCGCAGCGGCGAACGATCGTGCGCACCTCGTCGACCGAGCACTCCTCGACCGCGGCCACGTGGGCGACGATCTGCTGGGCGAGCACGTCGAGCGGGTTGCGCAGGAAGCGGCTCGACTCGATCTGGCCGTCGAGCATGCGGCGGGCGACGACCGCCGTCTCGAGCAGGTCGCCGCGGTGCTTCGGGAAGATCGACCCGCCCGACGGCTCGCCGACCTGGTGGCCGGCGCGCCCGATGCGCTGCATCCCGCGGCTCACCGCTCCCGGTGACTCGACCTGGATCACGAGGTCGACCGCGCCCATGTCGATCCCGAGCTCGAGCGACGAGGTGGCCACGATCGCACGCAGCTCGCCACGCTTGAGCTGGTCCTCGATGACGACGCGCTGCTCGCGGGCGAGCGACCCGTGGTGCGCCTTGACCAGCTCGTCGACCATCGCACCGGTCTCGGGGTCGACGACGCCCTCGACGCCCTCGTCGACGGCGAGCTCGTTGAGCTTCGCCGCGAGCCGCTCGGCGGCGCGGCGGGCGTTGCAGAAGATGATGGTCGAGCGGTTGGCCAGGATCCGGGTGAGGATCTCGGGGTAGATGCTCGGCCAGATCGAGGTCCGCCGCTCGGTCATCGCGGCGGTCGCCGGACCCGACGTGAGCTCGGTCGACACCTGCCCGAGCTGGGACATGTCCTCGATCGGGATGACCACCTCGATCTCCATGTCCTTGCGGATCCCGGCGTCGACGATGCGCACCGGGCGCTTCGTGCCCGCCTGGCCGTCGCTGCCCGGCGTCGAGTAGCCGCCGAGGAACTCCGCGATCTCCTCGAGCGGCCGCTGCGTGGCCGACAACCCGATCCGCTGCGGGGGCGACTCGGTCACCTCTTCGAGGCGCTCGAGGGTGAGCGCGAGGTGGGCGCCGCGCTTCGTCGTGGCCATCGCGTGGATCTCGTCGATGATCACCGTCTCGACGCCGACCAGGGTCTCGGCCGCCTTCGAGGTGAGCATCAGGTACAGCGACTCGGGGGTGGTGATCAGCAGGTCGGGCGGCCGGCGCACGAGCTTCTGGCGGTCGTTCGACGGGGTGTCGCCGGTGCGCATCCCGACCTCGGGGGCCACGAAGCCCTCCCCCAACCGCTCGGCCGCGAACCCGATCCCCTTGAGCGGGGCGCGCAGGTTCTTCTCGATGTCGAAGGCGAGCGCCCGCAGCGGCGAGATGTACAGCACCCGCGTCCGGTGCGAGCGCGCCTCGGGGCGCGGCGTCGTCGTCAGCCGGTCGATCGAGGCGAGGAACGACGTGAGCGTCTTGCCGGATCCGGTGGGGGCGCAGATGAGCGTGTGCTCCCCGGCCGAGATGTGCGGCCAGCCCTGGATCTGGGGCTCCGTCGGCTGCGGGAACGACGACGCGAACCACTCGCGGACCGCCGGCGAGAACGCGTCGAGCACGGGGTGGTGTGCGATCCCGCCAGGTTATCGACGCACCTCGGAGAGCGAACACCCGTTCTCCGACGCCGGCTCACCCGTCGACCGTCGACGCCGTCCGCCCGGACGGGGCCTCCGTCGTCGTCGTGGCCGTGACGGCTGGAGCGTCGGTCGCGGGGACGGCCGGCGCTCGCCCACCCCCTCCCACCACCGCGACGAGGCCGAGGGCGACCATCGACACCACCGCGGCGAGGGCGCCGAGCACGATCCACGGTGAGCGGCGGCGCGCCAGCGGAGCGCCGGCGTCGTGATCCCGCTCGCCGGGGTGGCCCGGTCCGTCGGTCATCGCCGCTCCCTCCTCGTCACGGTGCTCTCCTCGTCACGGTGCTCTCCTCGTCACGGTGCTCTCCTCGTCACGGTGCTCTCCTCGTCACGGTGCTCTCCTCGTCACGGTCGCCGCGCCCGGACATCCCATCACACCGGGGACGACTCGCCCAGCCGGTCGACCTCGGAGGGGTCGGCCTCGACGACCACCCCGTCGCCGAGGCGCAGCACCCGGTCGATGCGCACCGACGCCAGCAGCGAACGATCGTGGGTGACCAGCAGGACCGTGCCCGAGAACGCCTCGATCGCCACCTCGAGCTGCTCGATCGCGTCCAGGTCGAGGTGGTTCGTCGGTTCGTCGAGGACCAGCACGTTCGCCCCGCGCGCCATCAGCTCGGCCATCGACGCGCGGGTCCGCTCCCCCGGTGAGAGGGTTCCACCGGGGCGGTGCAGGTGATCCGGGCCGAGACCGAACTTGGCGAGCAGGGTGCGCGCCTCGGCCGGCGCCAGGCCGGTGCGCGCCTCGAACGCAGCGAGCAGACCCTCGTCGCCGACCGCGCCGAGCCGGCCCTGGGTGATCTCGCCGACCCGGACGCCGACGCCGAGGGCCACGCGCCCGGCGGTCGCCTCCACCCTCCCGAGCAGGAGCGCGATCAGCGTCGACTTGCCGCTGCCGTTCGCTCCGACGACGGCGATCCGGTCGCCGACCGCGACGTCGAGATCGACCGGACCGAGCCGGAAGCCGTCGCGCTCGACGACGGCGCCGGTCGCGGTCGCGACCACGTCGCCGCTGCGCTCGGCGTCGGGGATGCGGTACCGCAGCTCCCAGCGATCGTGCGGTTCGTCGACGACCTCGAGCCGCTCGATCGCCCGGTCGGTCCGGGCGGCGCGCCCGGCGAGCTGCTCGGTCTGGTCGAGCTGGTGGTGGCGGACGAACTTGTCGCGCTCGTCGGAGCGACGGGCGCGGGCGGCCCCGCGCGACGTCCACTCGCGCTCGCGCTGGCGCCGGTCGAGGAGTCGGCGTCGGGCGTCGTCGAACTGCTCGTAGCGCTCACGGGCCCGTCGGTGCGCGACCTCGCGCTCGCGGACGAACGCCGCCCACCCGCCCGCGAAGGTCGTCGAGGAGCGCGAGTGGTGATCGATCTCGAGCACGTCGGTGACCGTCCGCGCGAGGAAGGTGCGGTCGTGGCTGACGAGTGCGACGGGGGCGTCGAGACCGACGACCCAGCGCTCGAGCCGCGCCAGCGACTCGAGATCGAGGTCGTTGGTCGGTTCGTCGAGCAGGACCACGTCGAAGCGCGACAGCAGCAGCGACGCGAGCGTCGCCCGCGCCGCCTCCCCGCCCGACAGGGTCGCCATCGATCGGCCCCGCAGGCGGGCGTCGAGGCCGAGCTCGTCGAGCACGCCGCCGATCCGGGCGTCGAGGTCGGCGGCGCCGAGCGACGACCAGGCGGTGAGCGCGGCGTCGTAGCGATCGGCCGAGCCGACCTCGGACGCGGCGAGGGCCAGCACGGCGGCGTCGAGCTCGCGCTGCGCCGCCGAGACCCCGGTCCGGCGTGCGAGGAACACCTCGACCTCCTCGTCGCGGCGCTCGGGCTCCTGCGCGAGCAGGCCGACGGTCGCGGCGCCGGGGCGGCGCTCGACGACCCCCTCGACGCGTGCGCCGCCGGAGGCGTCGAGCTGCCCGGCCAGCGCCGTGAGCAGGGTCGACTTGCCGATGCCGTTCGGGCCGACGACGCCGAGACGGCGCCCGGGGGTCAGCGACACGTCGACGTCGTCGAGCACGGTGCGACCGGCGCGCTCGACGGTGAGGTGGTGGGCGAGGAGGGAAGCGGGCACGGTGACTCCGGGGGTGGCGCGTCCCACACGGGAGCGCGGACGACGGGCGATGGACGTCACGGCTGCTTCATCGGCCCCGACAGTAGTCTCGACGCTCCCCCCGTGCGTCCGAGGTTCCCGCTCCTCGTCGCCCCCGACCCGTCCCCGCTGCCGCCAGCCCACCGTGCCGACGATCCACCTCCGTCCGTGGCAGAGAGCCGCGTTCGAGCTGTTCTCGTCTCCGGCGACCGGGCCCGACGGCACGCCCACCCCCGACTTCCTCGCCGTCGCGACCCCCGGCGCCGGCAAGACGACGTTCGCGCTCACCTGCGCCCGTGCCGTCCTCGCCGAGCATCGGCGACCGCTCGTGGTCGTCGCCCCGACCAGCCACCTGAAGACCCAGTGGTCGCTCGCCGCCCACCGGCTCGGCCTCCAGCTCGACCCCACCTGGAGCCCCGACGTCGGACTCGCGCGCGACGTCCACGGCCTGGTCACGACGTACCAGCAGGTCGCGACCGGCCGCGCCGCGACCACCCTCGCCGGGCTCGCCGCCGACGGCGTCGTCATCCTCGACGAGATCCACCACGCCGGGCACGAGCGGGCGTGGGGCGACGCGATCCGCGTCGCGTTCGGCCACGCGCACCGCCGCCTGTCGCTGTCGGGCACCCCGTTCCGCAGCGACGCGGTGCAGATCCCGTTCGTGCGCTACGACGTCACCGGCGAGGGCGACCTCGCCCACGCCGACTTCACCTACGGGTACGGCGACGCGCTGCGCGACGGCGGGGTCGTGCGCCCGGTGTACTTCCCGCGCGTCGACGGCGAGATGGAGTGGACGACCGCCTCGGGCGACCAGGTGTCGGCGTCGTTCCAGGACGAGCTGACCCGCGACCAGGCGTCGATGCGCCTGCGCACCGCGCTGAGCCTGGAGGGCGAGTGGATGCCCGCCGTCCTCTCCAAGGCGGTGGAGCAGCTGCGCGAGATGCGTGCCGCCCCGTCCGCCGAGGGCGGCCAGCGCGACGCCGGCGGGCTGGTGATCGCGATCGACCAGGAGCACGCCCAGGGGATCGCACGCCTCCTGCGCGACCGCTTCGGGGTCCCCGCCGACGTGGTCGTCAGCGACGACCCGGGAGCCTCGGGGCGGATCGCGGAGTTCGCCGCCGGTGACCGCCCGTGGCTGGTGTCGGTGCGGATGGTGTCCGAGGGCGTCGACATCCCGCGGCTGCGCGTCGGGGTGTTCGCGACGACGACGTCGACCGAGCTGTTCTTCCGCCAGGCGGTCGGGCGCTTCGTGCGCTGGCAGTCCGGGCGCGCGGACCAGCGGGCGTACGTGTACCTCCCCGACGACCCGCGCCTGCGCGCCCACGCCTTCTCGATCGCCGAGGCGCGCCGCCACGTCCTGCGGCCACCGGCGCCCGACGACGGCGACGAGCACGTCGCGCACGACGAGCTCGACCGGGCCGCCGTCGCCGACGACGGCGAGCAGCTCGCGCTGTTCTCGGAGTTCTCGGTCGTGCGCGCCCAGGCGACGGACGTCACGATCCACAGCGTCGGCGCCGACGGGGGGGTCGTCGTCGACGCGAGCGGCGTCGACGACGCGCCACCCGGGTCGGTGGTCGACGGGGTCCGCTACGAGGCGAACTACGACCTGACGATCCCCGCCTTCGACGACGAGCCCGCTCCGCCGGAGCCGGCGATCGACGGCGACCCGGCGCTCGCCATCGAGCTCCCCGAGATCCCGACCGACGAGGGTGTCGTGGCGTCGGGCTCGCTCAGCGTCGCGGAGCGCAAGGACGACCTGCGCACCCGCAACGCCCACGTCGCGAAGCGACTCGTCGACGTGACCGGGTGGACGCACGCGCGCGTCCAGTCCGAGATGAACCGCCTCGCCGGCGTGACCCGGGTGGCGAGCGCCACCTCCGAGCAGCTCGAGCGGCGCCTGCGCTACTCGGAGTCGTGGCTGCGCCGACTGCTCGGCTGACCGGCCCGCCTGCCCGCCTCCCCGCCTCGACCGGTGGCGGCCCGCCACGCACCCGCCGGAGACCCTCGCCGGCACCTGGGTAGGCTCGGGGGCATGCCCCTGCCCGGAGAGCACCACCCCGCGTTCGAGGAGTACTGCGAGTGCATCTTCGAGCTGCGCGAGGACGACCTGGACGTGATCCAGGCGCGCATCGCCGAGCGCCTGCAGGTGAGCCGGCCGGCGGTCAGCGAGATGATGAAGCGCCTCGAGTCCGAGGGCCTGATCACCTCGGACGACGGCATCCACCTCACCCCGGCCGGGCGCACCCTGGGCGAGTCCGTCGTGCGGCGCCACCGCCTCGCCGAGGTGTTCCTCACCGACGTGCTGAAGCTGTCCTGGGCCGAGGCGCACCACGAGGCGGGCAAGTGGGAGCACGTGATCAGCGACTCGGTGGAGGAGGCGATGGTGCAGCTGCTCGGTGCGCCCACGACGTGCCCCCACGGCAACCCGATCCCGGGCAGCGACTACGTCGCCGCCCCCGACTCGGCCCCGTTGGCGGAGGTCGAGGTGGGTGACGGCTTCACGGTCCGCCGGATCACCGAGGAGCTCGAGTTCGCGCCCGGACTGCTCGAGTTCCTCGAGCAGTCGTCGATCCAGCCGGGGAACACCGGGGTGGTCACGGCGTCGTCGCCCGACGGGACGCTCACGATCGAGATCGACGGGCGCCACATCGGCGTCGGCTCGTTCGCGAGCGAGCGCATCCTCGTGACACCGTGACCGAGCCGTCCGTGGCTCCGGTGCGGAGCGCGATCCGGCGCGCCGAGGTGGTGCTCGTCGCCGCGCTGCTGGTCGCGCTCGCGTCGGCCGGGTGCGCCACGACCACGGTGGACGATCCGGCCACGGCCGTCGCGCCGTCGACGGAGGCGACCTCCGCTCCGGCGTCGGCCGCCGGTCCCGTCGACGACCCGGACCGCGTGCTCGCGGCCGACGACACCACCCCGCTCGAGCCCGGCGTGGTCGTCGCCGACGACGTCGAACCGACCGTGGTGGCCCCCGGCACCCCGCTCGACGAGCTCCCCCGCATCGGCGTGGAGATGAGCCGGCTCAGCTCGCAGATCGGCGGCGACGGCGACGAGGACGACACGTTGCAGGTGATCGTCGACACCTGGACGGGGATCGAGGACCAGGTGCGCGCCGAGCGGCCCGACCTCGTCGAGCGGATCGCGTCGACGATCGAGATGGCGCGCGTCGCGGTCGACCGGAACCGGCCCGCCGACGCGGACAAGGCGTTCTCCCTGCTCACCCGACTCGTCGACGCCTACACCGGCGACGACTGACGGCCGCGCCCGCGGACCGACGCCGCGGCCGTCGCGGCGCGCCACGGGGACGGCTGGTGCTCAGCGCAGCGGAGCCGGGAGCTCGTCCGCGTGGACGATCGTGAGCCGCTGCGTCGAGCGGGTGAGCGCCACGTACAGCGCACGCATCCCGTGCTCGCGATCGGCGACGATGCGCTCCGGCTCGACGACGACGACACCGTCGAGCTCGAGGCCCTTGACGACGCTCACCGGGACGAGGGTGACCCCCGACTCGAGGCCGCCGCGCATCGCCGAGCCGTGCTCGACCCCGGCGGCGTCCAGCGCCTCGGACAGCTCGGGGAGCAGCGGGTCGGAGGCGACCACCCCGATGGAGCCACCGGGGATCGCCGCGCTCAGCGCGGTGACCGCGGCCGCCGCCGTCGAACCGAGCTCGGCGACCGAGGGGGCGCGCACGATCTCGGGCCCGGTGTCGCCGACGCGCACCGAGTCGGGGGCGCGCAGGCCGGGGGTGGCCACCGCCATCACCCGGTTCGCGAGCTCCATGATCTGCTCGGGGATGCGGTAGCCGACCGACAGCCCGATGACCCGCGACGGCTTGCGGTCCGGCAGGTGGGCGAGGACGTCGTCCCACCCGTCGGGCGCGAGCGGTCCGGTCGCCTGCGCGATGTCGCCGAAGATCGTCATCGAGCCGCCGAGCGAGCGGCGCGTCGCCATCTTCAGCTGCATCGGGGTGAGGTCCTGCACCTCGTCGATCACGATGTGGCCGTAGGTCCGGATCTCGTCGGACTCGTCGATCCTGCCGCCCCGGGCCGGCTTCGGACCGAGCACGTCGAGGGCGTCGTCGAGGACCGCGACATCGGCGGGGGTCCAGCGGACGTCGTCGACCGACTCCGAGCGCGGTCGGAACAGAGCGACCGCCTCCTGTTCGCTCATCACTCCGCGTGCCGCGAGTCGCAGCAGCGCCTTCGAGCCGTACAGGTCGTGGAGCAGCTGCGCGGGGGTCAGCAGCGGCCAGATGGCGTCGAGGACGCGGCGGCCGTCGTCGGTCCAGCGAAGCGCGTCGCGCACCTGGCGGGGGCCGACCTCGGGGTCGCGCACCGATGCGGCCATCGCCCCCCACACCTCGTTCTCGACCCAGCGGCGACCGGCGTTGTGCCGCTGGAAGCGCCGCTTCGCCGAGCGCACGATGCGTCGGGTCTCCTCGGCGCGCAGTCGCACGTACCCCGCCCCGAACGGGATCTCGACGTCGTCGCGCAGCGGCCGCTGGCGGTCGGCGATCGCGTTGTCGACGAGGTCCGACATCCGGTCCTCGCCCTTGATCCGCGCCGCGGCCGGGGAGTCGTCACCGTCGTCGCCGGCGCGCAGGAACGTCACCCCGCGCACCAGGTCGGCGAGCACGACCTGGTCGACGCCGGCCTCGCCCAGCGACGGAAGGACGCGCTCGATGTAGCGCAGGAACACGCGGTTCGGACCGATGACCAGCACCCCCTGGTCCTCCAGCGGGAAGCGGTGGGTGTAGAGCAGGTACGCGGCACGGTGCAGCGCCACGACCGTCTTGCCGGTCCCGGGGCCGCCCTGCACGACGAGCACCCCGCTCTGGGGGGAGCGGATGATCTCGTCCTGTTCGGCCTGGATCGTGGCGACGATGTCGCCGAGGGTCCCGGTCCGCCCGCGCTCGATCGAGGCGAGCAGCGTCGAGTAGCCGCGCAGCCCGGTGTCACCGGCCCGCACCACCCCCGATCCGTCGAGACCGTCGTCGTGGCCGAGGCCGAGGTGCCCCTCCCCGAACAGCTCGTCCTCGATGCCCTGCAGGTCGCGGCCCTCGATCACGAAGTGACGACGGCGCACCAGGCCCATCGGGTCGCGACCGGTCGCGCGGTAGAACGGCTCGGCCACCGGCGCCCGCCAGTCGACGACGACCGGTTCGCGATCCTCGTCGGCGACCGCGAGTCGCCCGATGTGGAACGCCTCGGTGGCGTCGGGCGACTCGGCGAGCCGGTCGATGCGGCCGAACACGAGCGAGGCGTCGCCGAGGTCGAGGTCCTCGAGCCGCTTCACGATCGCCTCGTCGAACGCGTTGCGCTCGAAGCGGGCCTGGAAGGTGCCTCCCAGATCGGCCTCGTTCATGTCGCGGATCCGCAGCGCGGCCGAGCGACTGCTCACCAGGCACTCGTACGCGTGGTCGACGTAGGCCTGCTCTGACTCGTGATCGGGGTGCTGTCGGCTCATGATTCCAGGGCCGTCAAATGCTATCGGTCGAGGGCGGGCACGAGACCGCGAGTCCGCTCGGCCCTGCGGGTCGCCCGCACGTCGAGGCCGGTCATCGTCGGACCGGTAGCGTCGCCGACGACATGAGCGACACCGAGACCGACGCCCCCTCCGCGCCGGGCGGCGCCACCCCGGCGCCGAGCTCCGAGCCGCCGCTGCTCGCGGCCGCCCACGGCCGTCGCAGCCGACACACCCCCGTGTGGTTCATGCGCCAGGCCGGTCGCTCGCTGCCCGAGTACGCGGGGGTGCGCGGCGAGGGGTCGATCCTGCACGCGATCAAGCAGCCCGACGTCGCCGCCGAGATCACGATGCAGCCCGTCCGGCGGTACGGCGTCGACGCCGCCGTGCTCTACAGCGACATCGTCGTCCCGCCCCACGCGGTGGGATTCGGCATCGACGTCGCCCCGGGCACCGGACCGGTCGCCGAGCGGCCCCTGCGCGCCCGCTCCGACCTCGACCGGCTGCGGCCGCTCGAGGTCGACGACGTCGACTACGTCGTGGAGACCGTGCGGCGGCTCACCACCCTGCTGCCCCCCGACGTCCCGCTGCTCGCGTTCGCCGGCGCCCCGTTCACGGTCGGCAGCTACCTCGTCGAAGGCCGCCCGAGCCGGAACTACCGCTTCACCAAGACGATGATGCGGGCGGACCCGTCGCTGTTCCACGACCTGATGGACCGCCTGGCGACCTCCGCGATCACCTTCGTCGACGCCCAGCTCTCGGCCGGCGCGGCCGCCTTCCAGCTGTTCGACTCGTGGGCGGGCGCCCTCTCGCTCGCCGACTACCGCCGCTTCGTGCTCCCCCACTCGACGCGGGTTCTCCACGAGCTGCGCGAACGCCACCCCGATGCTCCGTGCGTCCACTTCGGGATCGGGTGCGACCACCTGCTCGAGGCGATCCACGAGGCGATGCCGTCGGTGGGGCCCCGGATCCTCGGGCTCGACTGGCGCACGACGATCACCGGGGCGCGCGAGCGGCTCGGCGCCGACCTCGTCGTCCAGGGGAACCTCGACCCGGCCCTGGTCCTCGCCGGGCGGACGGCGGCGCTGGAGGGGGCCGAGCGCGTCCTCGACGACAACGCCGACCACCCCGGCCACGTGTTCAACCTGGGTCACGGCGTCGACCAGCACAGCGACCCCGACGTGCTCCACGCGGTGGTCGACCTCGTCCACGAGCGCACCGCGGTCTGAGGCGATCCGGATGGTGCGAACCGTCGGGTTCCGGGCCAGGCTGGATCCGTGAGCGACGAGGCAGACCGGCGCGTCGGCGTGCTGTTGATGGCGTACGGCACACCCCGCCACCCGGGCGAGGTCGAGGAGTACTACACCGACATCCGTCGCGGACGCCCGCCGTCTCCCGAGCAGCTGGCCGACCTGGTCGCCCGCTACGACGCGATCGGGGGGATCTCACCGCTCGCGACCCTCACCGAGTCGCAGCGCGACGCTCTCCAGGCGGCGCTGGACCACATCGACGCCGATCGCTTCCACGTCACCCTCGGCCTGAAGCACGCGGACCCCAAGGTCGAGGCCGGGGCGGAGTCCCTGGTGGGCCACGGGGTCGAGCGGATCGTCGGGGTCGTGCTCGCCCCCCACTACTCGTCGTACTCGATCGGCCAGTACCTGGCGCGCACCGCGGACGGGGTCCAGCGTGCCGGCTCCGACGTCGAGGTCGTCGGCATCGAGAGCTGGGCGACCGAGCCCGCGTTCGTCGAGTTCCTCGCCGACGACCTGCGCTCGCGCCACGAGGCGATGGTCGAGCACCTCGCCCACGCCGACGACGACCGGCGCGTCCACGTCGTGTTCACCGCGCACTCGCTCCCGCAGCGCATCATCGACGAGGGCGACCCCTACCCCGACGAGCTGCGCGCCACGGCCGAGGCGGTCGCCTCCGCCGTCGGCCTGCACGAGGGCGACGAGTGGTCGATCGGGTGGCAGTCGGCCGGGCGCACCCCCGAGCCGTGGATCGGCCCCGACGTGCTCGAGGTCATCGACGACCTCGGGGAGGACCCCGACGTCGGCGGGGTGATCGTCAGCGCGTGCGGGTTCGTCGCCGACCACCTCGAGGTGCTCTACGACCTCGACATCGAGGCCCGCCACCGTGCCGACGACGTCGGGCTCCTGTTCGACCGCACCGCCTGCGTCAACGACGACGCCGAGGTGATGGCCGCCCTGGCCGGCCGGGTGTCGGAGGCGGCGAGCCCCGACCACGACGGGTGAGCCCGCGCCGCGTCGCCGTCGTCGGCGGGGGCATCACCGGCCTCGCGGCCGCGCTCGAGGCCACCTCGCTGTTCGACCACGTGGTGGTCCACGAGCGAGCCCCCCAGGTCGGCGGGCGCACGCGCGCCGGCACGTTCGCCGGGGTCGAGGGCGTCGACCGCGGAGCCGACGCGTTCCTGGCCCGGGTCCCCGACGCGGTCGACCTCGCGCACCGGGTCGGGCTCGGAGACGACCTCGTCCACCCCGAGCGCGTCGGCGCGGCCGTCTGGTACGACGGCCTCCACGACATCCCCGACGGGCTCGTCCTCGGCGTGCCCGGGAACCCCGTGGCCCTGGCCCGCTCGGGTCTGCTCAGCGCACGGGGCACGGCGCGGGCCGCGCTGGAGCCGTTCCTGGCGCGCACCTCGACGGCGCCCGACAGCATCGGCGCCTTCGTGCGCTCGCGCTTCGGCGACGAGGTGCACGAGCGCCTCGTCGACGCCCTCGTCGGGAGCATCTACGCGACCGACACCGATCGGTTCAGCCTGGCCGAGATGCCCCAGCTCGCCTCGCTCGCCGAGCACCGCAGCGTCCTGCTGGCCGCCCGCCGCGTGGCACGTCGCACCGCCGGGACGGCGTCGTCGTCCGCGGCACCGGTCTTCGCCACGCCCCGCGGCGGGGTCGGCGACCTCGCCGCGGCGACGGCGCGAGCCCTCGAGCGAGCGGGTGCCGAGGTGCGCACCTCGAGCGCGCCGACGGTCGTCGCCGACGGGGCCCGCTGGCGCGTCGGCGACGAGTCGTTCGACGCCGTCGTCCTCGCCGTCCCGGCCGGGGCGGTCGCCGGGATCGTCGACGGTCCGACCCCGGCGGGGCTCTCCCGGGCCGAGACGGCCGACGTCGCTCTCGTCACCATCCACCTCCCGGCCGACGGGTGGCCCGAGGGGCTGCGGGGCCGCAGCGGGTACCTGGTCCCCAAACCGGTGCAGCGCCACGTGACGGCGGTGTCGTTCGCGAGCCAGAAGTGGTCCCACTGGCGCCCTCCGTCCGGCGGCGAGCTGCTGCGCGTCTCGCTCGGGCGCGACGGCGCTCCGGTGCTCCACCTCGACGACGACGAGATCGTCGCCCGGGCGCTCGACGACCTGGCCGGCCAGGTCGCGGTGCACGCCACCCCGCTCGAGGTGCGCGTCGACCGGTGGCCCGGGGCCTTCGCGCAGTACCGACCGCACCACCGCCGGTGGGTGGACGCCGTGCGCATCGAGCTGGCCGACGGGCTCGAGGTGGCCGGCGCGAGCTACGACGGGATCGGGATCCCGGCGTGCGTGCGCAGCGGTCGATCAGCCGCCCGGCGCGCCGCGGAGCGCATCGGTTCCCTGGCACCGTAGGAGCTGCGACGAGCCGGTCCCGATGAGCCACGACACCGACGATCCCGACACCGCACCCGATGTGGCGCGCGCACGTCGGAGCCGGGCGCTCTCGGTCGGCATCCCGTCCGTGCTCGCGGTCGTCGGCCTGGCCGCCCTGCCGTTCGTGCTCGTCGACGACGACGCCGGCGGCGAGCTCCGCACGACGCCGGCGGCGGCGACCGACGGCGATCCGTCCCGCGCCGATCGGGACCGGGTGTTCGGCCAGGTCGAGGCGACCACCGGCACCCTCCCCGGGCGCGACGGTCCCGTCCTCGCTCCGATCGCCACCACGACGGTCGCGCCGACGACCACGGCTCCGGCGCCGAGCACGACGTTCCGCACCACGACGCCGAGCACGACTCAGAGCACGACGACGAGCACGATCCCGCCGAGCGCCACGACGACGCCGCCGACGACGACGCCGCCGGCCACGACGCCGCCGACCACGACGCCGCCGGCCACGACCACGGCTCCGGCGCCGGTCGCGCCGAGCGAACCCCTCCGGCCGGTCGATCCCCCGTCGGATCCCCACGGGCACGAGGAGCAGATCGCGCTCGGGCGCATGTCGATCCCCGCGATCGGGCTCGACGCCCCCCTGCTCGAGGGCATCCGCCTGCCGACGCTCGACGCGGGTCCGGGCCACTGGCCGGGGACGGCGATGCCGGGTCAGATCGGCAACGTCGTCGTCGCGGCGCACCGGACGAGCGAGCAGGCGCACTTCCGCCACGTCGACCGGCTGGTGCCGGGCGACGAGGTGCGCTTCGACGTCGACGGTCGATCGATCCCCTACCGGGTGACGTCGACCGAGATCGTCCAGCCGGACGCGATGTGGATCGTCGACCAGACCGACACGGCGACCGCGACGCTCTTCGCCTGCCACCCCCCGGGATCGGTGAGCCAGCGCATCGTCGTGCACCTCGAGCTCGCCGGCTGACCGCACGGGGCGACGATCGCCGACGACGGCCGGCGGGTAGAACTGTCGCCGTGACGGGCACCGCTGCGACCCCCGATGCCGGGTCGCCCGAGTCGGCGGCAGCCCCGCCACGCACCCCCGCGCACCGCCCGCGCGGGCGATGGCGCGAGACCGTCCCGGCGGCGGCGCTCGCCCTCGGCGGCGGCGCGCTGGTGGCGCTCTCGCTGCCGCCCTGGGGGTTCTGGCCGCTCGCGCTCGTGGGCGTGGCCGTCGCCGACGTCGCGCTCGGACGGGCCCCGTCGCCCCGCCGGCGGTTCGCCGTCGGGTGGTGGTTCGGGGCCGGGTGGATGTTCCTCGGGATGGGGTGGATGGTCCAGCTCACCGCTCCGGGCTACGTCGTCGCCGCAGCGATCTTCGCGGGGTTCCACGGCCTCGCGACGCTCGCCTCGCCCTCGGGTCGATGGTCGGTGATCGCCCGTCCGGCGATGCGCGCCCTGGTCGAGGCGCTCCGCTTCTCGTTCCCCTTCGGTGGGGTGCCGCTCGCCTCGCTCGGCATCTCGCAGGTCGGTGGTCCGCTCGGCGGGGTCGCGCGGGTCGGAGGGGTGATCCTGATCGGGTGGGTGGTGTTCCAGGCGGCGGCCATCGTCGTCGAGGTGGCGGCGAGGCTGCCCGGTCGGCTCGTCCCCCGCCGGTCGCCGGAGCGGTCCGGCCCGGACGTCCCCGCGCTCGTGGCGCTCGCAGCCGCGGTCGCGGTCGTCGCCGTGGTCGCGCTGGCGTCCGTGGCGCCGCGAGGGGTCGACTCGGGCGCCACCCGACGCGTCGCGATCGTCCAGGGAGGCGGCAGGCAGGGCACGAGCGCGCTCGAGGTGCCTCCGAGGCTGGTGACCGATCGGCACCTCGAGGCGACCGCGTCGATCGCCGCCGACCGCGGCCTCGACCTGGTCGTGTGGCCGGAGAACACGATCGACGTCGAGGAGTACCGCCGGTCCCCGGTCGCCCCCCTCGTCTCGGCCCAGGCCGAGCGCCTCGGCGTCCCGATCACGCTCGGGCTGACCGAGGACGTGGTCGTCGACGGTCGGCGCCGGTTCACCAACGCCCAGGTCGTCGTCGCTGCCGACGGGTCGGTCGTCGATCGCTACGACAAGGTGCGGCGGGTCCCGTTCGGCGAGTACGTCCCGCTGCGGTCGCTGCTCGAGCGGGTCACCTCCGCCGTCGATCGCGTCGGCGACGCCGTCCCCGGCCGCACCCCGGCGGTGCTCGAGCTGCCGTCGGGCGACCGCCTCGGGGTGGTCATCTCGTGGGAGGTGTTCTTCGGGGGTCGGGCACGCGAGGGGGTGCGGCTCGGCGCCGAGGCGATCGTCAACCCGACGAACGGGGCCAGCTACACCGGCACGATCGTCCAGACGCAGCAGGTGGCGTCCAGCCGCCTGCGGGCGATCGAGACCGGGCGGTGGGTGGTGCAGGCCGCCCCGACCGGGTTCAGCGCCTTCGTCTCCCCCGACGGTGACGTGGTCGAGCGCAGCTCGCAGCGCGAGCAGGTCGTGCTGGTGCGCCAGATCGCCCTGCGCACCGGGACGACCTGGTACGTCCGCCTCGGTGACGGGCCCGTGATCGGTGCGCTGATCGTGGTCGCCCTCGGGGCCGTCGTCGCCGAGGCAGCGGCGCGACGACGGCGGGGAGCGACCGGGTCGTGGGCGCCCGCCGACGAGCTCACGCCTCGACGACGAGGGTGACCGGTCCGTCGTTGACGAGCTCGACCTCCATCTCGGTCCGGAAGCGCCCGGTCTCGACCACGGCGCCGGTCTCGTCCGCGATCTCGCGCAGGGCCGCCACGAACAGCCCGACGAGCGGCTCGGCGACCTCGGGCCGCGCCGCGTCGACCCAGCTCGGGCGGCGGCCGCGGTCGGTGCTGCCGTAGAGCGTGAACTGGCTCACCACCAGGAAGCCCGCCCCGACCTCGGGGGCGGCGAGGTTCATCACCCCGTCGTCGTCGTCGAACACGCGCAACCCGGCGACCTTGCGCGCCAGGGCACGCGCCGCGTCGCCCGAGTCGGAGTGGGTCACCCCGACCAGGACGCACAGCCCCGCGGCGATCGCCCCGACCGGCACGAGGACGCCGTCGGGCTCGATCCGGCTGCGGACCTCGGCGCGGGTGACGCGTTGGACGAGCGCTCGCATCCCCGAACCCTCCCACACCGGTCGCGCCGGCGCGGGAGCCGACCCGGCCGGTGGCGGCGACGGGCCCGCCGGCGGACGGGGCGCGCCTAGTGTCCGGCGATGACCGAGCCCGCCGAGCACGACGACCTGGTGCTGCGATCGCAGGGTCCCGCCACGTCGGCGATGGTGCGCGTCGCGGTGTCGCGCGGTGGTCGGCTGTCGCGCATCGCCGTCACCCGGGCGGGCTCCACCGTCGACCTGCTCGTCCCCGAGCCCGACGGGGCATCGGCGACCTCGAGCGCCTGGGGGTCGTTCCCGATGGCGCCGTGGGCCGGGCGGATCCGCCACGGCCGCTTCTCGTTCCTCGGTCGCGACGTCGCCCTGCGGCGCAACCACGACGACTCCGGCGGCAGCGGGGGAGGCGCCATCGACCCGCCGCTGCCGCCCCCGGACGGCGGGGGCGGCCGGCTCGACGGCGCCGAGGCCCGTCGGCACGCGATCCACGGCACCACCTTCACCCGCGCGTGGACGGTGGAGGAGGCGACGGCGTCGAGCTGCGTGATCTCGTGCGGTCTCACCGGAGCGCTCGACTGGCCCTTCGAGGGCGTCGTGCGCCAGCGCATCGAGGTGCACCCCGACCGCCTCGACGCCCACATGGAGGTGCGCGCCGCTCGCGGGTCGCCCATGCCGGCGTCGATCGGGTGGCACCCGTGGTTCGCGAAGCCCGATCGGCTCGAGTTCGACCCGATCGCGATGTATGCGCTCGACGCCCACGGGATCCCCACCGGCGAGCTGGTGCCGCCAGCGAGCGGACCTCGTGACGACTGCTACGTCCACCACGGCCCCGTCCGCCTGCACGTCGATCGAGCGGTCGCACGCGTGGTGACCGTCACCTCGGACACCGACCACTGGGTGGTCTACGACCTGCCGTCCGACGCGACCTGCGTGGAGCCCCAGACCGGGCCGCCCGACGCCGCGAACCTCCGTCCGGTCGTGGTCTCGGACGAGCGGCCCCTCGGGATCTCCATGTCGATCGCCTGGGCGAGCTGACGCTCGCCACGGATCCGGTCCGGGCCCACGACGCCGACGGGTGCGAGCCGAGCGATCGCCGAGCTCCCGGGACGGCTGCGCGACGGTGGGGCCGGCTGTGGGAACGGTCACCTACCGGTCGGTAACCGGGCCGCTAACGTGGAGAGGTGGCGTCGGTCGGTCGGGGAACGGTTCTGGATCCGGGCGCGCCCCTCTCGATCGCGTACCTGACGTACCGGGGCAAGCCCCACGTCGGGGGCCAGGGCGTGTACACCCGTCACCTGACGAAGGCGCTGGTCGACCTCGGGCACTCCGTCGAGGTCCTCGGCGGGCCGCCGTACCCCGATCTCGACGAGCGGGTCGCGCTCACGGAGCTGCCGTCGCTCGAGACGTTCAACGACCACTTCCCCGGCCGGATGCCCGGTTGGTGGGAGCTCGACGACCGCTACGACGTGCTGGAGCTGCTCCAGTTCATGAAGGGGACGTTCCCCGAGCCGCTGGCGTTCTCGGCGCGCGCCGCCCACGCCCTCGTCGACCGGGCCGACGAGTTCGACCTCGTCCACGACAACCAGTGCCTCGGCTACGGCATCCGCCGGATCGAGAAGCGGATCCCGACGATCGTCACCCTCCACCACCCGATCACCAAGGACCGCGAGCTCGAGATGGCGGACGCTGCGACGCCGTGGAAGCGGTTGTCGGTCGGGCGCTGGTACGCCTTCGTCAAGATGCAGAGCCGGGTGGCGGCGAGGATGCCGCGCATCGTGGTCGTCAGCCAGAACTCGATCGACGACATCCACACCGACATGGGGGTCAGCCGCGACCGGATGCGCCTCGTCCCGGTCGGCGTCGACCCCGAGCTGTTCCGACCCCTGCACGGCGTCGAGCCGATCCCGGGTCGCCTGATCACCACCGCGTCGGCCGACGTCGCGCTCAAGGGCCTGTCGTTCCTCGTCGAGGCGATGGCGAAGCTGCGCACCGAGCGCGACGTCACCCTGACGATCATCGGCTCGCCGAAGCCGTCGCGGTCGATGCGCCTGATCGACGAGCTCGGGCTCGGTCCGCACATCGAGTTCGTGTCGGGCGTGCCCGACGAGCGGATCGTCGAGCTCTACGCCGAGGCGGAGCTCGCCGTCGTGCCGAGCCTGTACGAGGGGTTCAGCCTCCCGGCGATCGAGGCGATGTGCACCGCCACCCCCCTCGTGGCGACCGACGGGGGCGCGCTCCCCGAGGTGACCGGCGCCGACGGCGAGACCGTGCTGCAGTGCCCCGCCGGCGACGCCGACGCCCTCGCCGTCGCGATCGGGCGCGGCCTCGACGACCCGGAGCTGCGCGCGCGCATCGGCGAGGCCGGTCGGCGGCGCGTCCTCGATCGCTGGACGTGGACCCGCTGCGCCGAGCTGACCGTCGAGCAGTACCGCGAGGTGCTCTCGATGCCGTCGAACGTCGACAAGCTCCGCCGCAACGGGCGACTCTGAGCGGGACGAGAGCACCGTGCTGACGATCCGCTTCGACCGACTCGACCTGCGACCGGGGCACCGCGTGCTCGACGTGGGCACCGGCTTCGGCCGCCACGTGTACGAGTGCGCCCGCCGCGGCGCGGACGTCGTCGCCCTCGACCCCGCCCGCGACGAGGTCGTGGGGACGGCCGAGACGCTGCGCTCGATGGCCGAGACGGGCGAGATCGATCCGAGCCGGATCACCGGGGTCCTGCGCGGCGACGCCACCCGGCTCCCCTTCGCCGACGGGTCCTTCGACCGGATCATCACCTCCGAGGTCCTCGAGCACGTCCAGGACGACGTCGCCGCGATCGACGAGATGGTCCGCGTGCTCGCCCCCGGCGGGATCCTCGCCGCGACGGTCCCGGCGTGGCTGCCGGAGAAGGTGAACTGGATGCTGTCCGACGAGTACCACGCACCGAAGGCGGTGGGCGGCCACGTCCGCATCTACTCCAAGACCGAGCTCGCGGCGAAGCTGCGCTCGGCGGGCCTCGACCTCGCCGGCAGCCACCGGGCCCACGCGCTGCACACGCCCTACTGGTGGTTGCGGTGCGCCGTCGGCGTCGACGACGACGACCACCCCCTGGTCGCCCGCTACCGCTCCCTGCTCGAGTGGGACATCGTCGAGCGTCCGCTCGCGACGCGCATCGCCGAGCGTGCGCTGTCGCCGGCGCTCGGCAAGAGCGTGGTGCTCTACGGACGCAAGCCCGCGGGCGTGGCCGCCGGGGACGACCCGGCGCGGACCGTCGCAGGTGCGGCCGGGCCCGCGGTCGTCGCCGGGGTGGGGTCGTGAGCGTCGAGGTCGCCCTCGACGGGGTGATGAGCGCGGAGGAGCTGCAGGCGACCGCGGACCACCTGGTGTCGCTGCAGCTCGACGACGGGATGATCCCCTGGTTCCCGGGCGGGCACTGCGACCCGTGGAACCACGTCGAGGCGGCCATGGCGCTCGACGTGGCCGGGCGCCACCGCGACGCCGAGGCCGCGTACGAGTGGCTCCACGGCATCCAGCGCCCCGACGGGAGCTGGCACAACTACTACCGCAGCGACGGCTCCGTCGAGGACTCCAAGCTCGACACCAACGTGTGCGCGTACGTCGCGACCGGCGTCTGGCACCACTGGCGCAGCACGTGGGACCGGGGGTTCGTCGAGAACATGTGGCCGACCGTCGTCGGCGCGCTCGAGTTCGTGCTGTCGACGCGGCGCTCCGACGGTCTCGCGCTGTGGGCCGTCGAGCCCGACGAGCGCCCGTGGGACTACGCCCTGCTCACCGGGACGTGCAGCATCCAGCACGCGCTGCGCTGCGGCGCCCACCTCGCCGAGGCGCTGGGCGACCCGCGCCCCGACTGGGTGCTGGCCGCAGAGGTGATGGTCGACGCGATCCGCTCCCGACCCGGCGCGTTCGAGCCCAAGGAGCGCTGGGCGATGGACTGGTACTACCCGGTGCTCACCGGAGCGGTGCGCAACGTGGAGGCCAAGGAGCGCATGGTCGGCGGCTGGGACGAGTTCGCCGACGAGGGCCTCGGGATCCGCTGCGTGAGCGACGAACCGTGGATCACGGCCTCGGAGACCGCCGAGTGCGCCCTCGCGTACGCCGCGATGGGCGACACGTCCACCGCGACCGACCTCCTGCGCTGGACCCGCACCCATCGGCGCCCCGACGGCGCGTACTGGACGGGCATCGTCCACCCCGGGGAGATCCTCTTCCCGTTCGACGAGCACACCAGCTACACCGCTGCAGCGGTCGTGCTCGCGGTCGACGCGATCACCGGGGCCACCCCCGCGTCGCGCCTGTTCACCGACTGACCCCGACCGGGCGCCCGCCCGCGTCGTCGAGCCGATCGGGCCGATCGGGCCGATCGGTGCCTGCCTACACTCGCCCGATGTCGCCTCGTCCGGTCAACGCCGTGCTCTCGATCTGGGGGTGGATCGTGATGGTGGCCTCGGTCCTGGTGTTCCTCCCGATCGTCGCCGTCGTGCGGGTCGTCACGATGCCGTTCGATCGAGCCGCCTACGCCGCGGGCTACGTGTTCCGCAAGGTGTGCGTGCCCCTGTGCACGCTCAACCCGCTGTGGAGCTTCACGACCTCGGGTCGGCTCCCCGACGACATGCGCCGGCCGTACGTGGCCGTCGCGAACCACGAGAGCTTCGTCGACATCGTCCTCATCTCCCACCTGCCGACCGAGATGAAGTGGATGTCCAAGGTCGAGATCATGAAGATCCCGATCCTCGGGTGGATGATGCGGCTCTCGCGCGACATCGAGATCACCCGCACCGACAGCGACTCGCGCCTCGGCGCCGTCGCTCAGGCCCACGACCGCCTCGGCGACGACGTGTCGGTGATGATCTTCCCCGAGGGGACCCGTTCACGGACCGGCGAGATGCGTGACTTCCACGCCGGTGCGTTCACGATCGCGATCGACGGCCAGCACCCGATCCTGCCGATGGCGGTGTTCGGGACGCGCGACTGCCTGCCGGCCGACGGGTGGCGCCACGGCCGAGCGCGCGCCGAGGTGCGCGTGCTCGACCCGATCCCGACCGACGGGCTCACCCGCGACGACCTCGACGACCTGCGCGACCGGGTGCGCGACGTCATCGCAGCCGCACGTGAGCAGCTGCGCGCCGAGCACGCGTCCCGTGCGACGGTCGACCCGGGCGCGACCGGCACGGGGTGAGCGTGCTCGTCCCCGTCCGCCTCGCCGGGGCGGTCCGGCTCTCGGTGCGCCCCCGCTCGGTCGTGGCGTCCTCGGCCACGGTGCGGCTCCACGTCGACCACGGGCGGCCCGCGCGCGCCGTCACCGCTCAGGTCGGCGTGACCGGCGGGCGGACGCGGCGCAGCACCCGCAGGCTGCCCGTCGCCGAGGTCTCCTCGAACTCGCCCGACTCCAGGGCGGGGAGGTACACCTGCTCGTAGGGCGGACGTCCGCCGTCGGCGGGGTCGGGGAACACGTCGTGGATCGCGAGCGTCCCGTCGAGGGCGACGTGGGGGGCCCACCCGGCGTAGTCGAGCCGTGCGGGCTCCTCGCCGTGGCCCCCGTCGACGAACACCAGCGCCGACGGCGCCCTCCAGTGGCGTGCGACCGTCGGCGAGGCCCCGACCACGGCGACCACCGTCTCCTCGAGGCCGGCCTCGTGCACCGTCCGACGGAGGAAGGGCAGGGTGTCCATCCGCCCGGTGCGCTCGTCGACGACGTCGGGGTCGTGGTGCTCCCACCCGGCCTGGTTCTCCTCCGAGCCCCGGTGGTGGTCGATGGCGAACAGGGTGCGTCCCGAGCGCTCGGCGGCGTCGCCGAGCCACACCGTGGAGCGTCCGCAGTACGAGCCGATCTCGACGAGCGCGGCGTCGGGGACGGCGGCCGACGCGGACACGGCCGCGTCCCACAGCGCCTCGCCCTCCTCGGCGGGCATGAACCCCCGGGTCGCGAGCGCGATCGCACGTCGCCGGTCGGTCATGCGCGTGCCGCTCACGGCGACCGCCTCGCCGCCCCGCTCGTGCGCACGACGCTCAGCCGCGCCACGTGTCCCAGTGGATGATCGAGTCGGGATCCGGACGCATCGCCGGACGGAAGTCGGTGCCCTTCGTGTGCGCGATCGGGCTGAGGCACGCCTGCTGCACCTCGTCGAAGGGGATGCCGACCACCTCCGCGATCTCCTTCTCCATCATCAGCCCGACGGTGGTCCACGCGGTTCCCAGACCGCGCGCCCGAGCGGCCAGCATGAAGCTCCACATCGCCGGCAGGACGTTGCCCATCGACGACGCCGCCGCCATCGCGGGCGCGCCGTCGACGCGCCCGCCCTTCGAGCAGGCGATGATCAGCGCGGGCGCCTGCCCCATCGTCTCGGCCAGGTGCTCGGCGGAGCTGGTCACCCGGTCCTGCTGCGCCTGCTCCTCCGGGCTCTCCTTGGCGATCGAACCGGCGTAGACGCCGTCCATCTCCCGGTAGATCCCGAAGCAGGTGGAGTAGATCTCCCCGATCGCCCGGCGCTTCGCCTCGTCGCGCACGACGACGAACTGCATCGTCATCTGGTTCGAACCCGACGGCGACTGCATCGCGATCTCGACGCAGTCGCGGATGTCCTCGTCGGAGACCGGGCGATCGAGGTCGAGGCGCTTGCGGACCGCACGGGTCGTGGTGAGCAGTTCGTCGGTGCTGAGGTCGAGCAGAGCCATGACCCGACCCTACGAGCCCGACCTCCGGTGCCCGTGGTCGACCGGCGCCGACCGGGGCGGCGTGCGGGCGGCGGGCCCGATCCGACCTCGCACGACCTCGGGAGGGAGTCCGCATCGCAGCGGGTTCGTGGCAACATGGGGGTCGATGAGCTCGACCTCCTCCGAGACGGCGGTGACGCCCACGTCCGACGACCGGTCCCCGGCGTCGAGCGCGCGGGAGGGCCAGGCCGCGCTCGACGACCTGGTCGACCTCCTCGACCTGGAGAAGATCGAGGTGAACATCTTCCGCGGCCGTTCGACCGACGAGGACCGGGTGCGCGTGTTCGGGGGTCAGGTCGCCGGGCAGGCGCTGATCGCGGCGTCGCGCACGATCGAGGAGCCGGGCCGCCACGTCCACTCGCTCCACGCCTACTTCCTGCGCCCGGGCGACCCGCGCCTGCCGATCCTCTACGACGTCGACCGCATCCGCGACGGTCGCAGCTTCTCGACCCGGCGGGTGGTCGCGATCCAGCACGGCCGAGCGATCTTCAACCTGCAGGCGAGCTTCCACGACGCCGAGGCCGGGGGGCCGGACCACCAGGTGCAGGTCGACCCGGGCATGACGCGCCCCGAGGACCTCCCCGACTTCCACACCCGCATGGCTCCGCACGCCGAGCGGATCGGCGACTGGTACCACCGTCCCCGTCCGATCGACCTGCGCTACGTCGACGGCGACCCGTTCTCCCGCGAGGGCGAACCCCACGAGCGCCAGCACGTGTGGCTGAAGGCGAACCCCGACGATCCGGTCCTGCACGCGTGCGTGCTCACCTACGCGAGCGACATGACCCTGCTGGACACGACGCTGCTCCCGTTCGGCCTGCACTACGACCACCCGGGCCTGCAGATGGCGAGCCTCGACCACGCGATGTGGTTCCACCGGCCGTTCCGCGTCGACGAGTGGCTGATGTACCAGCAGGGAGCGATCTCGACCGGTGCGTCGCGCGGTCTCGCCGGCGGGTCGATCTTCACCGCGGACGGCCGCCTCGCGGTGAGCGTGGTCCAGGAGGGTCTGGCGAGGTTCACCGAATGAGGTCCGATCCGAGGACCCACGTGCCGTCGCTCCCCCGTGGTGCCGGGCGGCGGCGACGCACGACCCGCCGCCGGCGCCCCCTCTCCGGTGGCGCCGTCGCCCTCGCCCTCGCCGTGGCGGCGTGCGGAGGCAGCGATGGTGCCGCCGAGCCCGCCGCCTCCGACCCGGGCGCAGCGGCCGGCGACGCCGCGACGACCGCCGACCCCCCCGTCGACGACGGCACCCCGACGACGGCCGACCTCCCCGTCGACGACGGCGCCCCGGCGACGGACCCCGGCGCTGCGTCCGGCGCCTCGACCACGACGATCACCCCGTCGGCCGGCGCCGACCTCCCCTCCGCGGCTCCCGGCAGCGAGCCCGAGCCCGCACCGGTCACCACCGTCGCCGGCCCCCTCCCGGAGCCCGACGTCCGGCTCGTCGACGTGGCGACGTTCGCCGCACCCGTGGAGATCGCGACGCGCCCCTCCGACACCCGCCTCTACGTCGTGGAGCAGGGCGGCTCGATCGTGGCGGCCGACGACGAGTCGAACCAGGTCGTGTTCGAGATCGGATCCGTCGACGGCCCCGGCTTCACCACGGGCGGGGAGCGCGGCCTGCTCGGCCTCGCGTTCCACCCCGACGAGGATCTCGCCTACATCGACTTCACCGACGGTGACGGCGACACCGTCGTCGCCGAGCTCGCGATCGACCCCGGGTCGGGGCGGTTCGATCCGGCGTCGTACCGCGAGGTGCTCACCGTCGACCAGCCGTACTCCAACCACAACGGCGGCGAGCTGGCGTTCGGGCCCGACGGGCTGCTGTACGTCGGGCTCGGCGACGGCGGGGACGGCGGCGATCCCGATCGCGTCGCGCTCGACCTGTCGAGCCAGCTCGGCAAGATCCTCCGCATCGATCCCCTCCCCGACGGCGACCGGCCGTTCGGCGTCCCCGACGACAACCCCCACGTCGACGACGAGGGGGCGGACCCGACGATCTGGTCGAGCGGGTTGCGCAACCCGTGGCGCTTCTCGTTCGACTCGCTCACCGGCGACCTGTGGATCGGTGACGTCGGTCAGGGCCAGGTGGAGGAGATCGACCTGGCGCCGGCCACCGACGGCGCCGGCGCCGGACGCGGGCTCAGCTTCGGCTGGAGCGCCTTCGAGGGCGACCAGCCGTTCAACGACGACGTCGACGACCCCGACCACACCCGACCGGTCGTCACCTACACCCACGAGGGGGGCAACTGCTCGGTGAGCGGCGGCGTCGTCGCCCGCGAGTCGTCGTTCGAGCAGCTCAACGGCTGGTACGTGTTCGGGGACTTCTGCAGCGGGACGGTGTGGGCGCTCGACACCACCTCGGTCACCTCGACCCCCGACGGTCCGTCCGGCGAGCCACGGCTCGTGGAGGTGGCGAACGTGCCCGCCCTGGCCGCCGTCGTCGAGGGTCCGCTCGGCGACGTCTACACCGTGTCGACGTCGGGCGCCGTGCAGCGCCTGGCCCCCGCCTGAGCCCGGCCGGCGCTCACGACACGCGCTCGAACGCGACCGAGCGCTCGACGACGTCGACCGACTCGAGGCGCACCCGGATCTCGTCGCCCGGGTCGACCCGGCGGGCCGTGGTGCGTGCGACGACGGCGGGCTCGGCGACCTGGATCCGCTCGCCGCGATCGTCCTCGTCGGTGACGACGGCGTCGAAGATCTCCCCCACCCGGTCGCGCAGCACGATCGCCTCCGCGAGGTCGATCGCAGCGCGGTCGACGCGGTTGGCGATCGTGTCACCCCGCCGCATCGCGGCCGGGAGCTCGCCGAACGCCTCGACGCACTCCATCGGGACCTCGCGCCCGTTCGCCACCGCGAGGGCGGCTTCGACCACGTAGCGGTCGGCCAGGCGCCGAAGGGGAGCCGTCGCGTGCACGTAGGTCGCGGCGAGGGCGGAGTGCCACGGCCTGCCGTCGCGGATCCCGCCGTCGTCGGGGCCGTCGTCGGAGACGATCTGCGAGTACGGGGTGTACGACGCGCCTCCGCTCGAGCGACGCACCGCGAGCTGGAACGCCGCCGTGCGCGCATCGTCCGGCGGGAGCGACCGCTCGAACTCCCCGAGCGACGACGATTCGGGCCAGTCGAGGCCGAACGCCCGTGCGGTGCGGCGCAGCCGCCCGATGTGGCGCTCGTCGACGGGGGGCATCGTGCGGAACAGCCCGGTCCCCGCCGCCCACAGGGCGTCCGCGATCGCCATGTTCGTGGCGAGCGACATCGCCGCGTTCTGCCGTTCGGCGGGGCTGCGGGGCCGGAAGCGCAGCTCGAAGCCGGAGCCCTCGGCGCGCACGACCTCCTGCTCGGGCCACTGGATCCGGTCCGCCCCGCGTCGACGCTCGGCGACCTCGATGCGGCGCGAGAGCTCGTCGAAGCCATCGGGGAGGTCCGCTCCGGTGACGGTCGAGTAGGCGAGCTTGGCGCGGTTGCGCACCAGGGCCCGCTCGGCGCCGTCGAGCCGGACCGAACCGTCGTCGGCCACGCGCACGGCGAACACGATCGCCGGCTTGGGACCTCCGGGCAGCAAGCTGGCCGCGTCCTCCGCCAGGCGCTCGGGGTGCAGCCCCGCGCGCCCGTCGGGGAGGTAGATCGTGACCCCGCGACGCCACGCCTCGGCGTCGATCGGATCCCCCGGCCTGACGAACCACCCGACGTCGGCGATCGCGTAGCGCAGCAGGACGTCGTCGCCCGAGCGCTCGACGGCGAACGCCTGGTCGAGGTCGGTGCTGCTCTCGGGGTCGAGGGTGCGGAAGTCGACGTCGGTCCGGTCGACGTGCTGCCATCGCCCGGGTTCCCCGCCGGGCTCGACGACGTCGAGGGGGCGCGACGCCGCTTCCTCGGCGGCGGCGACGACCTCGGGCGGGTGCTCTCCCGGCACGTCGAAGTCGTCGCGCAACCGGTCGAATCCCTCCCGGAACTCCGCCGCGGTCTGCGCGGGCACCACCGTCGGTCCGCTGCGAGCCATGGCGAGACGCTAACGACGCCCGGCGACGAACGACCCGATGCGCGCACGACGGCGGGGGCGCCGACGTCCGCCGAGCGGCGCGGCGACACCCGGGAGCCCGGGTCGGCGGGTCAGCGGCGGGCGCCCATGAACATGCCGCGCAGCGCCTCGTAGTGCTCGATCACGTGGCCCGCGCCGAGCACCACGGCCTCGAGCGGCACGTTCGACATCCGCACCGGCACCTCGGTCTCTCGCTCGATGCGCTCGGCGAGGCCGCGCAGCAACCCGCCGCCGCCGACGAGGTACATCCCGCGCACGAGGAAGTCCTGCGACAGCTCCGGCGGCGCCTTCGACAGGCAGCGGATGACCGATGCGACGATCGACGACACCACGTCCTCGATCGCGTAGCGGATCTCCTCGGGCGTCAGCAGCACGGTCTTCGGGAGCCCGGTCATCAGATCGCGCCCGCGCACCTCGGCCTGGTTCTCGTCGAGCGTCGGGTCGGCCGAACCGATCGCGACCTTGATCTCCTCGGCCGTGCGCTCACCGATCGCGATCCCGTGCTCGCGTCGGACGTGGTTCTGGATCGCGGCGTCGATGTCGAACGACCCGACGCGCACGGCCTCGAGCGACACGATCCCACCGAGGGAGATGACCGCCGTCTCGCTGGTCCCGCCGCCGATGTCGATGACCATGTTGCCGACCGGCTCGTCGATCGGGAGGTCGGCTCCGATCGCGGCGGCCATCGGCTGCTCGATCAGGTTCGCGTCGGCCGCGCCGGCTCGGCGAGCGGCGTCGGTGACCGCTCGCCGCTCGACCTCGGTGATCGCGGAGGGCACGCAGATGACGACCTTGGGGCGCGTGAAGCGACTGACGCCGACGCGCTGCAGCAGCAGCCGGATCATCCGCTCCGTGATCTCGAAGTCGGTGATCGCCCCGCCGCGCAGGGGACGCACCGCGACGATGTAGCCGGGGGTCCGGCCGATCATCTGCCACGCCTCGCGCCCGGTCGCCAGCACCTCGCCCGTCTGGCGGTTGAGGGCGATGACGGACGGCTCGTTGAGCACGATCCCCCGACCCTTCATGTAGACGAGGGTGTTCGCCGTTCCGAGGTCGATTGCGAGGTCACGAGCCATGAGGACGGCCCATCATGTCGGTGCGGGCCCCGAACCGCAAGGAGCGGCCGAGCCGGCGGCGGTGGGCGTCACGCGCCCGAGTCGGGGCGGCGGGGACCGTCGCCACCGGACTCGCCCGACTCCTCGTCCGCCCGGCGCACCTTGTCGACGGTGGGACGGCGCGCTTCGGGGGAGAGCGCGTCGATCTGCCGACGGAACGAGTCGACCGGGTCCTGGCGCGAGCGCAGGACCCGCACGGCCACGGCGATCGCCACGATGACGACGACCGCGACGACGAGGGCGGCGAGCACTCAGGCGCTCCCGACGGTTCGGGGATCGGCGACCTGGTGGGCGTCGGTGCCCCAGTCCGATCCGCCCGCCCACACCTCGTGCTTCCAGATCGGCGCGGACTCCTTGAGCGCGTCGATCGCGTAGCGCGCCGCGGCGAACGCCTCGGGTCGGTGCGGTGCCGACACGACGGCGACGACCGACGACTCCTCGAGCTCGAGGCGCCCGGTGCGGTGGAGCAGAGCGACGCGCCCGGTGTCGGGCCACCGCCGACGCAGCTCCGCGGTGATCGTCTCGAACACCGCGACGACCTGGTCGTCGTAGGCCTCGTAGGTCAGGTGGGCGACGTCGTCGCGCCCGTCGGCGTGATCGCGCACGGTCCCGCTGAACAGCACGACCGCCCCGCAGCTCGGGAGCACGGCCCACTCGTAGGCGGCGGCGACCGGGAGCTCCCGGTCGGTGAGCGCCGACCAGTCGTCGCCGTCGTCGGGGGGTGTCACGCCCGGCATGGTAGTGGTGGCCCGCCGACCGAGCGGTGCACGGTGAGCCATCGCCGTGCGAATGTCGCGAGACCGCAATCGTCGAGCGTCCGAGGGCGGACCGACGGTCGATCGCGCACCACCACCACCCGCCGATCTCGATCGGCGACCGCCGGCCGTCGATCGGCGCGGGCGCGTCGATCGCGCCGGGCCGGTGCGCGCGACGACACCTGCGCAGGGCCGGTGGGTACGCTCGGCGACTCGTGGAACCCGCTCCGCTCCCGCCGCACGAACGCACCTGGCGACACCCCTCCGAGCTCGCCCCCACCGTCGACGACGTGGACCCGGGCTGGAACGGGCGCGGGTGGGTGCTGGCCGCCGGGACGGTCGCGACGATGATGGCCGCCGTCATGGTGCTCGCGCTCTCGCCGCCCCGCTCGCCCTCCCCGACCGCGGTGAGCGCGACGACGGTGCCGGCGGCGACGATCCGCCTCCAGACCGCGGCGCCGAGCCCGTCCACGGCCACGACCGGTCCGTCTGCGGCACCGGACGGGGAGGCGACGCAGACCGTGCGCATGAACCGCACCGTCGCCCTCCCCGATCGCGCTCTCGCCCTGGTCGGTGCGCCGATCGCCGTGTCGCGTGCCGGGCGGTCGCACGACCGCTCGGTGGCTCCGGACCTGCCCGCTGCGGACGATCGCGTCATCGTGCTGACGGTCTCGCACACCTACGACGTCTCGTGGGGTCACGTCGCGCGGCTCGCGGCCCCCGACGGCTCGATCGTGATGACCGTCGACGGCCAGCTCGTCGCGAGCTGGGTCGACGGGGAGCTGCGCATCCTGGTCTCCTGACCCGTCAGGATCGGCGCGCCCGACCCCCGCGCCGTCGCCCGCCGACCTCGCGCAGAGCGACGCGGGCTCGCGCCGGGGCGGCTCGTCGTCGAGCCCAGCTCCGACCGAGGAACGCCAGGATCGACGCCGCCGCCGCCGCGCCGACGACGGCGAGGCCGAGGGTGAGCTCCTGTCGGCGCTTCGGCGAGACCATCGTCCACCACGGAGCCTCCGTGCCCTCGACGTAGGCCTGCTCGTTGGTGATCGTGGGCTCCCAGCCGCACGCCCGGAGGCGCCCGTTCGAAACGATCCACGGCTCGCGCGTGTAGGGACGCAGCCCGGGCGGCAGCGGCCCCCTCTGGAACCTCCAGCTCAGCGATGCGATCACCTCCGACGCGCGCTCGGGCAGCGGGAGCCGGGGTCGCTCACCCGACAGCGCCCGCACCCGCTCGCCGGGCACCCACCCGTCGGGGGCGACGTTGTGCACCCCGTCGAGTCGCTGGCTCACGGCGAGCACCACGGCGCTCGCGAGGTCGTCGAGGTGCAGGAACTGGCTCGGTGGATCCGCCTCGGCGACCCGCCGGCCGAGGCCCGACACCAGGGCCGCGGCGAGGCGCGAGCTGTCGTTCTCGGCGAGGGAGAGAGCCGGCCGCAGCACGGTGGTGATCCGACCGGGTCGCGCCCGTCGCCACTGGTCGACGAGCTCCTCGGCCGAGGCGAGCTGGCGTGCGAAGACGAACTCGACGTCGGGCCGCAGGACGGCGTCCTCGGTCAGCGGACGGGGGTTGTTCGGCGCGGCTCCGTACACCAGCGCGGAGGACACGAACACGATCTGGTCCACCGAGAAGCGGTCGGCCGCGGCGAGCGCCGAGGTGACGAACTCGCTCGCGCTCTCACGACGCTCGGCGCGCCGGTCGTAGTCGGAGGTGCCGACGTCGACGACGACGTCGGCGACGTCGGGCCACGAGCCGCGCGCCGCCTCGGCAGGGTGGACCCCGTCGTCGAGGAGGTGGACCGCGGTGCGTCCGTCGTCGAGGAGCGCGGCGACCCGCTCGCCCAACGGGCTGTCGGCCCCCATGAGCACCGCCGTCGTCATCGCGCCGACGCTACCGCGCGGCCGCGGGGCACCCGCCGACGCGGGCGCGGGTGCGGGGCGTAGCATCGGACCATGGCCGACGACGCCGAGGACGATCCCCAGGGCGTGAACCCGTTCGACGGTCTGCCGATGTTCGGTGACATCTCGCGGATGCTCGCCGGCCAGGGTCCGCTCAACTGGGATGCCGCACGGCAGTTCGCGATCGTCTCCGCGACGGGTGGCGACGGCCTCGCCGGCCTCGCCGGCGGGGCCGGGGTCACGTCGGCGGCGAACATCGACCCGAGCGTGCGCATCCAGTACGCGCGCCTCGCGGACATCGTGCGGTTGCACGTCGCCGACGTGATGGGGCTCGAGGTCCCCCTCGTCGAGCCGTCGGTCGCGACCCCCGAGCAGTGGGCCGCGCAGACCCTCGAGGCCTACCGCCCCCTGTTCACCGACATGGCCACCTCGCTCGGCCCCACCGACGACCCGGCCGGGTCGTCGGATCCGATGGCCCAGATGATGGCCGGCCTGTCGAAGATGATGGCGCCCGCGATGCTCGGCATGGCGGTCGGCTCGATGGTCGGCAACCTCGCCCGGCGGGCCTTCGGCGTGTACGACCTGCCGATCCCGCGACCGTCTCCGACGCTCGTCCTGGTCCCCCCGACGATCGACGCGTTCGCCGCCGACTGGGAGATCTCGCTCGACGAGATGCGCCTGTGGGTGATCGCCCACGAACTGGCCGGACTGACCCTGTTCTCGGTCGACCACCTCGCCGACCACCTCCGGTCGCTCGTGCAGCGCCACGTCGGCGCCTTCCGTCCCGACGCCTCGGCCGTCACCGACAAGCTGAGCTCGATGGAGGTGGACGGAGGCGATCCCATGGCGGCGATGCAGGCCGCCCTGGGAGATCCGGAGGTCCTGCTGGGGGCGGTCCGGTCGCCCGAGCAGCTCGAGATGGAGCCGCACCTCGACGCCGCCGTCGCGACCGCGATCGGCGTCATCGACTGGGTGGTCGACGCCGTCGCGGCACGCATGATCGGCGGCGACGCCCTCCAGATCGCGGCGGCCGTTCGACGGCGCCGCTCCGAGACGTCTCCCGACGAGGTGTTCGTCGAGCGGCTCCTCGGCATCCGCCTCGGCGCCGTGCAGACGGCGCGCGGCAAGGCGTTCGTGCAGGGCGTCGTCGACCGCGCGGGCGAGGCGGGCCTGGCCCCGCTGTTCAGCGACGCCTCCGCTTCGCCGACGCCGAGCGAGATCGAGGCCCCGGGCCTGTGGCTCGCTCGCGTCGCGCCGGACGACGGGACCCCGGACCCCGCCCCTCCCCCGGCCGCCGACTGACCGAGCGCTCGGCCGATCCGGTCGTGCGCGCCCCGTCGTCGCGGGGTGCCGCCGGGCGGTCCGTCCCGGCCCGCCGAGGTGCCGCCGACGAGGTCCGCCGGCCGATCGAGCGACGTCGGCGCCGCGTGCTCAGAGCACGGTGCACCGGTGACCGCTCTCCGAGCTGGAGGTGGACCAGGGCGAGCGCGGAGGTGATGCCGACCACGGCCAACCCGACCGCGCCCGGCGCCCGGATCGCGACCGCCGTGAACGCGGCTCCCGCCCACGCGAACTGGAACCGGGTCTCGAAGGTCGCGAACGCCCGACCGTGGTTCGCTCCGGGGGCGTCGCGCTGGACGACGCTCTCGAACGCGAGCCGCCCGATCGCAGCGGCGAAGTTGACGACGGCGGCGACGAGGATCCCGGCGACCGGTTCACCGAGGACGGCGAGCCCGAGCCCCGCGGCGGCACCGAGCACGAGCGCCCCCGACAGCATCGACTCCTCGCGCAGCGCGCTGCGGATGCGCGGAGCGAGCGCGTTGCCCGCCATCGTGGCGACGGCTGACGCCCCGACGGCGAGCGCGAACAGGATCGTCCCGCCGTCCTCGGTCCGCAGCCAGAACGCGAGGTGGAAGAAGGTGAAGCCGACGTTGGCGCGCAGCACGGTCATGACGACCGTCGCGAGGCGCAACGACGGCGACGCGAGCTCGCCCTCGGCGTCGTCGTCGGCCGGTGCGACGACCTCGGGAGCGAGGCGGCGCGACGAGACCGCCCCCGCTGCGAACAGCGCCGCGCCGTAGAGCAGAGCCGCCGGAGGACCGACGACGGTCAGCAGGATCCCCGCGGGGACCACCGCCACGGCCCCGGTGATCCCCGACACGAGGCCGAGCTTCGAGTTCGCCTCGACCAGCTCGGCCTCGGAGCGCACCGTCGAGGGCACGAGCGCCGACTTGCAGACCGTGTAGGTCTTCTGCAGCACGAGGGACGCGAAGACCAGCGGGAACAGCGCGAAGCCGTCGACGTTCACCGCCATCAGCGCCATGAGCACGACCCGCACCGCGGCGACGATCTGGACGACCAGCCGACGCCCGCCCGAGATCCGGTCGATCCACGGCCCGATGAGCGGGGCGATGACGAGGAACGGGGCGAAGCTGACCCCGAGGAACAGCATCACCTGGGTCCGTGCGGCGTCGAGATCGACGCTGAAGAAGATCGAGTCCGCCAGCGCGACGACCATCGCGGCGTCGCCCGCCATCATCAGCGCGTGGGTCACCGCCAGGCGGGTGAACCTCGACAGAGGTGGCCCGTCACGTCGGGCGCGCGCCCGATCCGACGCCCGGTCACCCCGCCCCTCGAGCCGCCGATCCACCGGCAGATCCTACGTCGCGCCCGCTCGCCCGGAGGTGCGCGCCGGGCGCTCGTCGAGCCCTCGCGGGGTACGCCGCGCGGCCGTCGGCGCGGGTCCGGGTGCGGGCCGGCCCGGCACCGACTTCGTAGGGTTGCGACCATGACGCTGTCCGATCGGATCCTGATGGGCCCCGGCCCGTGCAACCCCTACCCCGAGGCCACCGAGGCCCTGACCCGGCCGATGCTCGGCCACCTCGATCCCGACTTCATCGCGCTCCTCGACGAGACGAACGAGCGGCTGCGGGAGGTGTTCGCGACGCGCAACGCGTTGACCTTCCCGGTGTCGGGAACCGGCTCGGCGGGGATGGAGGCGGCGATCGTGAACTTCGTCGGGCCCGGTGACACCGTCGTCGTGGCGGTCAACGGGGTGTTCGGCGGGCGGATGGTCGACATCGTCGAGCGCAGCGGCGCCACCGCGGTGGCGGTCGATCACGAGTGGGGGCAGCCGGTCGACGTGGAACGGGTGCTCGCCGCCCACGACTCGCCGGCGATGTACGCGATGGTCCACGCCGAGACCTCGACGGGGGTCGAGAGCGACGTGGCGGCGATGGGCGCGGCCAAGGGCGATGCGCTGCTGCTGGTCGACTGCGTGACCTCGCTCGGCGGTGTCGAGCTGCGGGTCGACGACTGGTCGGTCGACATCGCCTACTCGGGGACGCAGAAGTGCCTCGGCGTCGCGCCGGGGCTCGCACCGATGACCGTGTCGGAGCGTGCGCTCGAGCGGCTCAACCCACGACCGCGGTCGTGGTACCTGGATCTGAACATGATCCGCGACTACGTCACGGGTGACGGCGCTCGTGCCTACCACCACACCGCCCCGATCTCGATGATCACCTCGTTGCACGCCGGGTTGGGCGCGGTGCTCGACGAGGGGCTCGACGTGGTGCGCCGGCGCCACCGTGCGGCGGGCGACGCCGTGAAGTCGGGGATGGAGAAGCTCGGCTTCGAGCTGTTCGCCGCCGAGGGGCACCGACTCGCCCCGCTCAGCTCGATCTCGATCCCCGACGGCCGCCTCGGCTCCCGGAGCGAGGCCGAGGTCCGGTCCCGCCTGCTCGTCGACTTCGGTGTCGAGATCGGCGGCGGGCTCGGGCCGGTCGCCGGGAAGGTGTGGCGGATCGGGACGATGGGCCACACCGCCCGGCTGCGCAACGTGACGACCCTGCTGGGAGCGCTGGACGAGATCGTCGGCTGAGCACCTCGGCGGTGCGGCTCCGCGACGTTTTCGCCCTCCACGGCGTAGCGTCGTGCAGGAGCGCGCCACGTCGGTGCGCTGGAACGAAAGAGAAACAGCATGCAAGGCACCGTGAAGTTCTTCAACAACGAGAAGGGCTTCGGCTTCATCTCGCGCGAGGGCGGGGACGACGTGTTCGTCCACCACTCCAACATCTCGGGCGAGGGCTACAAGTCCCTCGACGAGGGCCAGAACGTCGAGTTCGACATCGGCCAGGGCCGCAAGGGCGACGAAGCCCAGAACGTCCGCGCCATCTGATCCGACCCGTCGACGGAGCCGCCGATCCCTCGGGGTCGGCGGCTCCGTCGCGTCCGAGCGCGATCTCCGCTCCCCCGCCGGCACCTCCGGTCCCACCACCGTCCATCGGCCGACCGCGGCGCCTCCGCGACGCGCGACGCCGATCGAGGTGCCCGACTCGCCCGGGTGGTCTACTCAGCGGGGGAGCCGGGTGAACTTGTACCCGAGACCGCGGATCGTCGTGATCCGGCGGGGTGCCGACGGGTCGACCTCGATCTTGCCGCGGAGGCGCTTGATGTGCACGTCGAGGGTCTTGGTGTCGCCCACGTAGTCGTGGCCCCAGACCCGATCGATCAGGGTGTCGCGCGGCAGCACGCGACCGGCGTTCTCCAGCAGGAGGTGGAGCAGCTCGAACTCCTTCAGCGGCAACGTCAGCTCCTCGCCGTCGACGCGCACCAGGTGCTGGGCGGGGTCGAGCTGGACGCCGTCCACCTCGATCCCCTCGGACCCGACCAGCGTCGCGTCCGCCCCGCTCGGGGCGCGGCGCAGGGCCGCACGGATCCGCGCCACGAGCTCGCGCAGGCGGTACGGCTTGGTCACGTAGTCGTCGGCGCCCACCTCGAGGCCGACCACGGTGTCGATCTCGGCGCCCTTGGCGGTGACCATGATGATCGGCACCTGGGTCCGCTTGCGCAGCTGGCGGCACACGTCGATCCCGCTCACCTTCGGGAGCATCACGTCGAGCAGCACGAGATCGGGCGCCACCTCGTCGAAGCGGGCGAGGGCCTCCGCCCCGTCGGCCGCGCTCTCGACGGTGAACCCCTCCCGTGTCAGGCCGAGGGTCAGCGCCTCGACGAAGCTGGGCTCGTCCTCCACGACGAAGATCGTCGCCTCGCTCACGGTCGCCCACGATCGACGGTCGGGTCGCCGGCCGCGCCACGGCTCGGGTCGCGGGGCGCGTCGATCCCCGGATCGACCATCGCGCCGATCGGCGGATCGGCGTCGGGATCGGCGCCGCCGTCCGGGTCCGACCCACCGACCACGAGCTCGATCGGGAGGCGCAGGACGAACGTCGAGCCCTCGCCCTCGGTCGACGACACGACGACCTCGCCGCCGTGGTTCGAGGCGACGTGACGCACGATCGAGAGCCCGAGCCCCGTGCCCCCCGTCCGGCGGCTCCGGGCACGGTCGACCCGGTAGAACCGCTCGAACACCCGGTCGAGGTCGCGGGCGGGGATCCCGATCCCCTGGTCGGCGACCATCACCTCGACGACGCGATCGGTGGTGTGCGTCCGCACCTGGACGAGACCACCGGGCTCGCTGTACTTCACCGCGTTCTCCACGAGGTTGCCGATGGCCGAGACGAGCTGACGGCGATCGGCGCGCAGCCGCGGCGGCCGTCGACCGAGGAACGCCGAGACGGTCACCTCGTGCGCGTCCTCGAGGCCCCGACCTCGTGCGATCGCGTCGGCCACCACCCCGCCGAGATCGACCTCCTGCGAGGTGTCCGTCGCGGACTCGATCCTGGCCAGCTCGAGCAGGTCGTCGATGGCGTGGACCGCCCGGTGCGCCTCGGCGACGAGGCGGGCCGCCACGCGCTCCACGACGACCGGGTCCGTCTCCCCCGACAACGCCTCCGACAGCACGGCCACGGCCCCGACCGGGGTCTTCAGCTCGTGGGACAGGTTGGCGACGAAGTCGGTGCGCATCGCGTCGAGGCGCACCCGGGCGCTCACGTCCTCGATCGTCGCCACGGCGAGCCCGTTCGGCATCGAGGTGGCGACGAGGCGCAGGTTCTGCGCCGGCGGGCCGTGCAGGTCGACCACGCGATCGACGTCCGCGCCGAGGCGGGCGGTGTCCAGGGCGCGCTCGACGTGGTCCTCGACGAGGACGCCGGCGTGGGTCCCGTGCATCGCCGACGCGGCGCGGTTGCGGTAGATCACCCGGCCGTCGGGGGCGCTGACGACCACGCCGAGCTCGAACTCGTTGATCGCCAGCCGCAGGACGGTGCCGATGTCGTCGACCGAGGAGTCCGACTCCTCCCCGTGGACCACCACGGAGGCCGACTCGCGCGCACCGTCGCCGAGACCGCCACCGCGGCTCCCACCCCCGCCGGGCTCGCCGACGTGGCGCTCGCCGCCGCCGGGCGACGAGATCGACGTCGCGGCCCGCCGGGCTCCGTCGCGGCCCTCGCGGACGACGACGCCCGCCCGACCGCTCGGTGCGCCGAGGGGTCGGCGCGCCGCCAGGAGGAAGCCGATCACGGCTCCGGCGAGCAGGGCCACGGCGACGGCGACGTACACGTCGGTCAGTCGGTCGGCGGCCGACGCTCGGCCGGAGCGAGCTCGTTGTCGCTCTCCGGGTAGGGGGCGTCGGGCAGCCAGCCGTCGACGATGTAGCGGGTGCGCTCGCCGACGTTGACCGCGTGGTCGCCGATCCGCTCGTAGAAGCGGGCGACGACGGCGAGCTGCACGGCCACCTGGAGATCGATGCTGCCGTTCGCGTGGCTCTCGAAGATCGTCTGGATGAACTGGCGGTGCAGGTCGTCGAGGTAGGCGTCCATGTCGTGGAGCGCGGCGGCTCGGGCGCCGTCGGTGTGCAGGTACGCCTCGGTGGCCTCCTTGAACAGCAGCGACGCCTGGGATCCGCACTTGTGGATCATCCCCCGCAGGTGGGAGTCGAGCTCGTGGCTGTAGATCCGCCGCGCCGCCTTGCAGATGTTCACGCACAGGTCGGCGGAGCGCTCGACGTCGGCGATGATCTTGATCGCCGAGACGACCGCGCGGAGGTCGCCCGCGACCGGCGCCTGGAGGGCGATCTGGCTGAAGCACATCTCCTCGAGCTCGAGGGAGCGGTGGTCGTAGTCGTCGTCGCCGAGGATCACGTACTCCGCCGCCTCGAGGTCGCCGTCGAGCAGGATCTGGGTGCTGCGCGGCACGAGCTCGGTCACCCCGGCGCCGAGGCGGGCGATCCCGGTGCGGATGTCGTCCAGCTTCTCGTGGAACGACGCGCGCAGGTCCTCGCCCATCAGCCGAACCGGCCCGTCACGTACTGCTCGGTGCGGGGGTCGTCGGGGGCGGAGAAGATCTTCTCCGTCGGGTTGACCTCCACCATCAACCCGGTGCGGGTGTCGCTCTCCTCGTTCACCTCGACGGAGAAGAACGCCGTGCGGTCGCTGGTGCGCGCCGCCTGCTGCATGTTGTGCGTGACGATCACGATCGTGTAGTCGTCCTTGATCTCCTGCATCAGCTCCTCGATCCGTGCGGTCGCGATCGGGTCGAGCGACGAGCACGGCTCGTCCATCAGCAGCACGTCGGGCTCGACGGCGATCGCGCGCGCGATGCACAGGCGCTGCTGCTGACCGCCGGACATCCCGAGCGCGGAGGAGCCGAGCCGGTCCTTCACCTCGTCCCACAGCGCGGCCCGCCGCAGCGACCGCTCGACCACGTCGTCGAGATCGCCCTTCTTGCGGCCCGACACCCGCGGGCCGTACGCGACGTTGTCGTAGATCGACTTCGGGAACGGGTTCGGCTTCTGGAACACCATCCCGATCCGCCGACGCACCTCGACGGCGTCGACCTCGGAGTCGTACAGGTCGATGCCGTGGTACTTGAGCGATCCGTCGACGCGGGCGATGTCGATGAGGTCGTTCATCCGGTTGAAGCACCGCAGGATCGTCGTCTTGCCGCACCCCGACGGGCCGATGAAGGCGGTGATCTGGTGCTCCTTGATGTCGACGTCGACGTCGCGGACCGCGCGGAAGTCGCCGTAGTAGACGCTGAGGTCGCGCGCCTCGAAGACGTTCTCCGCGTCGGCCGAGATCGGGGACGCGTTCTCCGCGGCGATCCGGGCGATCGACGAGTCGGTCTCGCTCATCGTGGACTCGGTTCGTGTGGGCATGTTCGTTCCTGACCTGTGGGGGACGGCGGGATGGACGGGTGCGGTGGGGTCTCGGGGCGCGTCACGAGCTTCGCTTGTTCTCGTACCGGTTGCGCAGGATGATCGCCGCGAGGTTGAGCAGCAGCACGAACACCAGCAGCACGATGATCGCGGCGGCCGCCGCGCCGAGGAAGCCCTCGTCGCGGCCCGACTGCTGCACCCAGTTGACGATGATGATCGGCATCGCCGTGAACCGGTCGTCGAGCGCGCTGACGTCGGTGAGACCGGGGTTGGCGGTCATCCCGCCGGTGATCGCGCCGACGAGGATCAGCGGCGCCGCCTCACCGATCGCGCGCGACATCGACAGCAGGGTGCCGGTCAGGATGCCGGGGGCGGCGTAGGGCAGCATCTGGGTGCGGATCATGTCCCACTGGGTCGCTCCGACGCCGTAGGCGCCCTCCTTGAGCCCCTGGGGCACCGAGCGCAGCGCCTCCTGGGAGGTGATGATCACGATCGGCAGCACCAGCACCGCGAGGGTCAGCCCGGCCGAGATGGTCGTGGACCCGTTGGTGACGTTGTCGCGCAGCCACCCGTCGTTGACGAACAGGAACAACCCGAGCAGCCCGTAGACCACCGACGGCACCCCGGCGAGGTTGCGGATGATCAGGTCGAGGAAGGCGGTGAAGCGGTTGGTCGGCGCGTACTCCTCGAGGTAGATCGCTGCGGCGATCCCGAGCGGGAACGCCAGCACGGCCACGAAGATCGCGATCCACAGCGAGCCGTACAGGCCCTGGTGGACGCCGAGCAGCTCGTCGGACGAGCGCGAGCGCAGGGTGCCGGAGAGGAAGCCGCCGAGGCGGCCGGTGAGCTGCGACCAGCCCAGCGAGATCTGGTCGCCGAAGAGGATCGCGAGGATCAGCAGCGACACCGCGAGCGCGCCCATGACGAGCGCACGGAAGATCCCGCCGACGACGTCGGTCTCCGACTCGCTGACCGATCGGCGGATCTCCTCGCGGGTGCGGTCGCCGACGAGGGGTTGCGTGAGGGCCATGGCGGTCAGTACCTCTCACGCACGCGCGCGACGAACGCGTTGCCGATCAGGTTCAGGGTCAGGGTGATGACGAACAGCAGGAGGCCGACGAAGAACAGGCTCTGGAACGTGAGCCCGGCGCCGACGACCTGGTCGGTGCCGCTGGCGAGCGACGCCATCGCCGCGGTCATGGTGAGACCCCCCTCGTAGGGATCGGAGTTGAAGATCGCGGCGTCGGCGGCGCCGCCCGCGAGGAACACCACCATCGTCTCGCCGATCGCACGGCTCACCGCCACGATGGCGGCGGCGACCAGCCCCGACGTCGCGGCCGGCAGCACGACCCGGGTCACCGTCGTCACCTTGCGGGCGCCGAGGCCGGTCGAGGCTTCTCTCAGCTCGCGCGGCACCGAGCGCATCGCGTCCTCGGAGATCGACGCGACGAGCGGGATGGTGAGGATGCCGACGCCGATCCCGGCCGCCATCAGCGACCCGCCGTCGTCGCCGCCGATGTTCGCCACCACGTTCGGGGCGATGAAGGTGATCGCGAACGCCCCGAGCACCACCGACGGGATGCCGGCGAGGATCTCGAGGGTCGGCTTGAGCAGCTTGCGCACCTTCGGTCGTGCGTACTCCGACAGGTAGATCGCCGCGCCGAGCCCGATCGGGATCGCGACGACCATCGCCACCGCGGTGACGATCAGGGTCGCGACGACCAGGGTGGGCACGTCGTAGATCCCCCGCCGGGGGAACCACCCGATCTGGCCCCACGTCACCGACCAGTCGATCTGGCTGATGAACACCCACGCCTCACGGAACAGCGACCAGACGATCGCCGCCGAGACCATCACCGACACGAGGGCGGCGACGAGCACGACGGTGCGGACGAGCCGCTCCTTGGTCTTGCGCGAGGTGGGGGCGGCGAGTGATTCGAGGGTGATCGTGTCGCTCATGCGATCGGTGTCTCCGGAGGGGTCGAGCGTCGAGAGTAGCGGCCCCCGAGCGGCCCGCCGCCCACCTCGACGGTGGGGACGGGCCGCTCGAGGCGCGAGGAGCGCTGGTCGGTCAGAGAGCGGCGTCCCAGGTGCTGCGCACCTCGTCCTTCGCGTCGTCCGCGAGCGCGACGTAGCCGACCTCGGAGGTGGCGGTGTCGAGCCCGTCCTGCATGTAGAAGTCGACGAACGCGGCGAGCTGCGGGTTCTCCTGGGCGGTCGCGTCGTTCACGTAGATGAACAGCGGCCGGCTCACGGGGTACTCGTTCGAGGCGATCGTCTCGGCGTTCGCCTCCACGCAGCCGTCGCCGCCGTCGACCTGCAGCAGCTTCACGTCGGACGCGTTCTCGGCGAACGCGAACCCGACCCAGCCGAAGCTGGTGTCGGAGCCCTGGATCCCCTGGAGGATGACGTTGTCGTCGGCCGACGGGTTGTAGTCGGGGCGGGTGATCGCCTCCTGCCCGCGCTCCTCGGCGATGCCCTCGAGCACGATCTCGATGAACGAGTCGAAGGTCCCCGACTCCTCGCCGGGGCCGAAGATCTCGAGCGGCGCGTCGGGCAGCGAGGCGTCGCCGCCGAGCTCCTCGACCAGCGGGTTGGCGTCGCTCCAGTCGCCGAAGCCGGTCGACTCGGGGCCGACGAGGCCGTAGATCTGCTCGAAGCTGACGCAGTCGACGGCGTCGTTGGCCGAGCTGGTCATGACCGCGATGCCGTCGATGCCGACCTGGAGCTCGGTGAACTCGATCCCGGCGTCGGCGCAGGCCTGCGCCTCCTCCTCCTTGATCGCCCGCGAGGCGTCGGAGATGTCGGTCGAGCCCTCGCAGAAGAGCTGGAAGCCGTCACCGGTGCCGGGACCGTCGACGGTGATGTTCACGTCGGGAGCCTGTTCGTTGAACAGCTCCTGGACGCGCACCGAGATCGGCTCGACGGTGGACGACCCCGAGATGGTGATGTCCCCCGACAGGCTCGACAGATCCGTCGCCTCGCCGCCGCTCGCGCTGGTCTCGGTCATCGCGTCGCTGGTCTCGGTCATCGCGTCGCTGGTCTCGGTCATCGCGTCGCTGGTCTCGGTCATCGCGTCGCTGGTCTCGGTCATCGCGTCGCTGGTCTCGGTCATCGCGTCGTCGGCGGCCTCGCTGACCTCGGTGACCTCGGTGACCGCCTCGTCGGCGGTCTCGGACGCGTCGTCGCTGCCGCAGGCAGCGGTCGTGAGCGTCAGCGCGATGGCGCCCGCGAAGATGCGGTGGGTCTTGTTCACGGTGTTCGAACTCCTCGTTCGGGGGGTGTGTGGTTCACGGTGCCCCGGACGACCGCCTCGCGATCCGCCCGGAACGGGGAGGACGGTACGGACCGAACGTGAACCGACCGGCGCACGAGGTGAACCCCCGGTGAACGATCGACGTCGCCCGGACGAACACCGCCACGGCGGGCTCGGGTTCTCCTGCTCCCGTCGCGCTCCCCGGGCCCCGTCCGCTCGGCGGGCGCGGGGCTCAGTCCGAGGTGCGCTTGCCCACGGTCTGCTGCTCGACCGTCCAGCGGTACATCCGCTCCTGGGGATGGGGTTCGAAGCCCGTGGCCGGACCCACCCGCTCCCAGCTGTCGTCGGGACGCAGCTCCCACGCGACCACGTCGTCCGCGAGCTGGAACTCGAGCGCCTGGTCGAGCCACGCCTGGTGGCGCGGGTGCTCCACCGGGACGAGCACCTCGACGCGCCGGTTCAGGTTGCGCGGCATCAGGTCGGCGGACCCGATGAGGTACACCGCTGCGGGGTCGCCGCCCTGCGCGCCGTCGCCCGCGGGCGCCTCGACGGCACCGGCCGGGCGATCGTGCGCATCGCCGCCGTGGGCGAAGCGGTAGATCCGGCTGTGCTCGAGGTAGCGACCGAGGACGCTGCGCACCCGGATGTTCTCCGACATCGCCTCGACCCCCGCGCGCAGGCAGCACACCCCGCGCACGATCAGGTCGATCCGCGTGCCGGCCGCGCTCGCCGCGTACAGCGCCTCGATCATCTCGGGATCCGCGATCGAGTTGCACTTCAACGTGATGTGGCCCTCCGCGCCGAAGGTCGACTCGTGCTCGATCAGATCGAGGAGCTGGCCACGCAGGTCGCGGGGCGCGACCAGGAGGGTGTCGTAGTCGACCGCACGGCTGTACCCGGTCAGGTGGTTGAACAGCTCCAGCGCGTCGTCGCCGATCGCGTCGTCGCAGGTCAGCAGGCCCAGGTCCTCGTAGACGCGAGCGGTCTTCGCGTTGTAGTTGCCGGTCCCGATGTGGCAGTACCGGCGGAGGTGATCCCCCTCGTCGCGCACGACGAGGACGACCTTGGAGTGGGTCTTGAGCCCGACCATCCCGTAGACGACGTGCACCCCGGCGCGCTCGAGCTGCTTGGCCCACTGCACGTTGGTCGCCTCGTCGAAGCGGGCCTTCAGCTCGACCAGCACGGCGACCTGCTTGCCGCTCTCGGCGGCCCGGATCAGGGTGCGGATGATCGCGCTGTCGCCGCCGGCGCGGTACAGGGTCATCTTGATCGACTTGACGTTCGGGTCGACGCCGGCCTGGGCGATGAACTCCTCGACGCTGGTCGAGAAGCTCTCGTAGGGGTGGTGCAGGAGCATCGGGCGGTGCCGGATCGCGTCGAAGATCGGCCGATCGGCCTCCTCCGCCGCGACGAGGCGGCCGGCGGTGATCGGCGACCACGGCTCGTCCTTGAGGTCCGGGCGATCGATCGACATCAGCTGCCACAGGCAGCCCAGATCGAGCAGGGAGCGGTGGTACGTGACGTCGTCGTGGGTGAGGTCGAGCTCGCGCACGAGCAGCTCCAGCAGCTCCGGGCCGACGTCGTGGGCCACCTCCAGGCGGACCGCCTTGTTGAACCGACGGCGGCGCAGCTCCATCTCGACGGCCTCGAGCAGGTCCTCCGCCTCGTCCTCCTCGAGGGTGAGGTCCGCGTTGCGGCTGACGCGGAAGGGAGCCCACTCCTCGACGATCATCCCGACGAAGAGGGTGTCGAGCTTGGCCGCGATGAGCTCCTCGACCGGCAGGAAGCGCCCGACGGCGACCTCGACCAGCCGGGGGAAGACGTTCGGGACCTTCAGGCGGGCGAAGCGGCGGTCGCCGGTGTCGGGGTCGGCGACGTTGATCGCGAGCGACAGCGCCAGATCGGAGATGTACGGGAACGGGTGCCCCGGGTCGACCGCGAGCGGGGTGAGCACGGGGTAGACGCGCTCGGCGTACCACACGTCGAGCGCCGAGATCTCCTCCGGGGTCAGGTCCGCGTGGTGGATGATCGCGACTCCGGCGTCCGCGAGCGCCGGGACTAGCCGGTCGACGAACGCGTGGTCGAGGTGCTCGATGAACTCGGGGACCGACGCCATCACGTCGACGATCTGCTGGGCGGGGGTCCGTCCGTCGGGGGTGGGGCGGTCGAGGCCGGCGGCGACCTGGTCCTTCAGGGCGCCGACGCGCACCTGGAAGAACTCGTCGAGGTTCGTCGAGGCGATCGCGCAGAACTTGGCGCGCTCGAGCAGCGGGATCCCCTCCTCCATCGCGAGCTCGAGCACGCGCTCGTTGAAGGCGAGCCAGCTCAGCTCGCGGTTGAGGAACCGCTCGTCGGTCCCCTCGCGGTCGGATCCGTCGTGACGAGGGAGCGGGAGGGGCGGCGCCGCTCCCGCGATGGGCTGGCCGCCCGGCTCGCCGGTCGTGGACCCGTCGAGCCCCACGTCACCCGGCGCCGGCCACGCCCGGTCGCCGACCGCGCCGGACAGGTGCGTCCGTTCAGCCGTCACTCGTGGTGGTGCTCGCCTCGGCGTCGTCGGTGTCGTCACCCGGTGACGCCGACCCGGCCGCCTCCGCCTCCGTGTCGGGCACCGGCGCTTCGGCGGGCGCCCCGCCGTCGGCCGTCGCACCTGCGTGCACGGCCTCCGACGACCCGGTCTCCGACGCCTCGGTCCCGTCGGCGGGTGCCTGGTCGGCTGCAGGAGCGTCCGCGGGGGGCTCGGCGGCCGCCGCCGTCGCCGTGCGCGTCGCCTGGGGCGTCATCACGCCCAGGTCCCACTCGATCGAGATCAGCTCCCGCTCGGCGTCGCGCACGATCCGCTCCCGGTTGCGTCGGAACTGCGGATCCTCCCGCGGCAGCAGGACGAGACGGGCCAGGACCCGCGCACGGAACTCGTCGAGCACCTGGCGGTCCCCCCAGTCGCCGTAGACCTCCCAGTGCGGCGACACGGGCCCGAGGTACGCGATTCGGGCGTGCGCCCTCGGCGGAGCGGATTCGACGACGTCGGTCATGGGGCGACTCTACCGACATCGCGACGCTCGTCGCCGAGCGCCGAGCCGGCGCATCGCACGGCGCACGCCGCGACCGGCCGGGCGATCGCCGTGCGACCGTCCGATCCGCCACGGCGGCCGTGCGGTGATCGACGGGAGGTGGATCCCGGGTCGCGACCGACCCGGACATGACGGAACGGTTACGATCGTCCGACGATCGCGAGACGAAGCATCGGGCCGACCGTCCAGGTGTCGATTCGTGAACGAACCGGAAAAGCAGGAACCAGGACGTACCGACGGACGTCTCCACCTCGTACACCGTCTCCATCGAGCCATCGAGCCATCGAACCCACCGTCGCCCGGCGGCCCACCTCGCGGGCCGGCCAGGGATCCGGGGACGCCCCGGATCGACCCACCGCACCTCCACCACCCCCTCCCGAAGGACCTCGACCATGATCAAGCGCACCAAGCGTGACGGCAGCCGCAGAGCAGCGATCGGGCTGAGCGACGCCGCGCTCGCCGAGCTCAACGGCCGACCCACCGAGCTGGCCACCGCGCCGCCCGATCCCGACTCCGAGAGCGCCTGGATGGCGGACGGGAACTGCCGCCTCCACCCCCCGGCCACCTTCTTCCCGAGCGACGGGGTCGGTGTCGACAAGGCCCGCAAGATCTGCCGGGACTGCCCGGTGAAGGCCCGTTGCCTCGATTACGCGCTCGACGAGCGCATCGACCACGGCGTCTGGGGCGGCTGCAGCGAGCGCGAGCGGCGACGGATCCTGAAGTCGCGCAGCGACGAGACCGCCGTCACCGTCTGATCTCGCACGGGACCCGTCCGTGCACGGTGCGGGCGAACGAACCACCGTCCACGACCTGGTCGTGCATCGGCACGTGATCCGCTCGAGATCCCGACCGCACGGGCGGGGGATCAGGCGGGCGAACTCGGGGTGGCGAGGCCGTAGACGCGTCGGGCGGTGCCGGAGAACATCTCGTCCTGCTCGGCGTCGTCGTACGCCGCAGCGATCCGCTTCAGGCCGTTCCACATCACCGTCGAGGAGATCGAGAACCGGTCGACCGGGAAGTTGCTCTCGAACATGCACCGGCTCGGCCCGAAGACCTCGATCGCGTGCTCGTACCACCGTCGCTGCACCGCGACGAACTCGTCGCTGGTGGGCGGGGACGCCGCCTCGTGGAACCCGAACCCGTTGTCGGGCATCGCCAGACCGCCGATCTTGGCCACGGTGTTCTCGCACGCCGCGACCTCGGCGATGTCGTCACGCCACGTCTCGAAGATCTCGTCGTGGCGCCCGGCGAAGCGCCCGACCCCGATCGGCGTCCCGAAGTGGTCGAGGACCATCGTCGTGCCCGGCACCGCGCGCGCCAGGTCGGCGAAGTCGCGGATCTGGTGGTGGTAGAGCCACGAGTCGTAGGTGAGCCCACGCTCCCCCAACCGCCGCACCCCCGTGCGGAAGGCCGGGTCCTGCGCCTTGCCCTCGGCGTAGCCGCCCGGGATCATGTGCGCCTCCGGATCGAGGGCGCGGGCGAGCGAGTCGCGGATGCCGACGAACCGGCCGCCGGAGGCCGCGTCGTGGGCATCGAGGATCTCGTCGAGGCCCTCGTGGGTCAGGTCGGCGTGGCCCACGATCCCGTCGATCGTGGAGGCCCCCGGGTGACGGCGCACGAGCTCGTCGGCCGCGCCGGCGACGAACTCCGTCTCACCGACCGGGCGGAGGTGCTCGGGCCCGTCGTCGCGGTACCCGGCGTGGCACTCGACGAACACCGTCTGCGTGATCCGGTGCCCGGCACCGGTGTCGGCCGTGAGCTCGTCGATGCCGTAGGGCAGCGATCCGCCGGCGGGCCACAGGTGGTGGTGGGGATCGACGATCTCGCGATCGGGGTCGACGACCGGCTCGGCGACGAGCGCCAACCACTCCTCGCTCCCGGGTGCGGGGAGGCCGCCCGAGCCGGTCGTGGCGTCGGTCGCGGAACCGCTCGTCGTCATGGACGGCACCCTACGTTCGCCACCTCACATCGGTCCGCTCGGAGGCACCGCGACGGACGCCACCGTCACGAGCCCGGACGCGAACGTGTCCCGGCCGTCGGGCCGGGACACGTCGATGGCGCTCCGTCGTGGTCGTTCGGACCCCGAGGCTCAGGAGTCGGCCGAGGTGCGCTGCTCGTCGGGGTCACGCCGCGACTCGTCGAGGCCGTCCTTGAACTCCTTCTGGGCCTTGCCCAGGTTGCGGGCCAGCTTGGGCACCTGCGAGCTCCCGAACAACAGCAGGATCACCACCACGACGATGATTGCCTCGTTGCCTCCGATGAATGCGAACATGATCACAGACTACCGAATCGACCGGCTCGGTGAGCGACGAGGTGGCACTTTCCCCGATCGGATCAGGCTCCGATGGTGCTGCGCGCCACCTGCGCTCGCTGGCGGCGGATCCGGCGTCGCTCGCGCTCGGACAGGCCGCCCCAGATGCCGAACTTCTCGCCGTTCTGGAGCGCGAACTCGAGGCAGTCGTGACGGACCTCGCACCCTCGGCACACCTCCTTGGCCTCGCGCGTGGACGCGCCGCGCTCGGGGAAGAACAGATCGGGGTCGACGCCGAGGCAGTTGGCGCGATCGTTCCAGTCGGCCTCGGGCTCGACCGGCGTCGCGCTGATCGTGATGCTCGATGTCGTGATGAATTGCATGGGTGGACCTCCTGCCAGGGCGCCTGGTCCGATGGCGGTGCGAGCGATGGACGTCGGGCGGTCTGTCCACAGGGGATGCTTGACCTGACCGGTACGACGTTGTAACTACAGTGTCGTCATTCTGGCAGAGGTTCCGCGGGTCCGCAAGGAGAACACGGGAAAATCGCGCGGTCCGCGCGTGCTCGTGCACCCGTCGCGCCCTCGCCGCCGAGCGACGTCGCCAGCGCGACCGTGAGCTCTGATCGGGTCCGCACGTCGATCGGGACTAGGTTCGACCCATGAGGTCACGATTCACCTACTCGGCCTGGGATGGCACGCAGACCGGGTTCGAGTTCGACGCCGACATGGCCTTCGACGAGCTCACCGACGAGCTGCTCTACCACGGCGACGTCAACGCGGCGCTGCGGCGGATGATGCAGCAGGGGGTGACCGACCGCGACGGCAACCAGCTCCAGGGCCTGCGCGAGCTGCTCGAGCAGCTGCGCGCCGAGCGTGACGAGCGGCTCGCGAACACCGACCTCGGCGGGGTGTACGACGAGATCAAGGACCAGATCGATGACATCGTCGACGAGGAGCGCCACGCCATCGAGAACTCGGTGCGCGACGCGACCGACTCGGGCGACGAGCGTCGGGCGACGAACGCGCGGTCCGCGGCGACGGACCGCAACATGCGCCTCGACCTGATGCCCGACGACCTCGCCGGCAAGGTGCGTGAGCTGGGCTCCTACGACTTCGAGTCCGCCGAGGCCAAGCACCGCTTCGAGCAGCTGATGGAGCAGCTGAAGGACCAGCTCACCCAGCAGATGGTCGACCAGATGTCGAGCGCGATGCAGAACATGTCCGCCGACGACATGTCGCGCATGAAGGACATGATGGCCGCGCTGAACGAGATGCTCGAGAAGCACCAGCGCGGCGAGGACCCCGGCTTCGAGGACTTCATGGAGGAGTACGGCGACTTCTTCCCCGAGGACCCGCAGGACGTCGAGGAGCTGCTCGAGCAGATGGCCCGCCGCATGGCGGCGATGCAGGCGATGATGAACTCGATGTCACCCGAGCAGCGCGCCCAGCTCCAGGAGCTGAGCGAGCAGCTGATGGGCGACATGGACCTCCAGTGGCAGATGCAGCAGCTCTCCGGGAACCTGCAGCAGATGTTCCCCCAGATGCAGTGGGACCGCAGCTACGACTTCGAGGGCCAGGACCCGATGGGCTTCGGCCAGGCGATGCAGACGATGCAGGAGCTCGGCGATCTCGACCAGCTCGAGAACCTGCTGCGCAACGCGTCGAGCCCGAGCGCCTTGGCCGAGGCCGACATGGACAAGGTCCGCGACCTCATGGGCGACGACGCCGCCCGCTCGCTCGAGCGCCTCGCCGAGCTGACGAGGCAGCTCGAGCAGGCCGGACTCGTCGAGCAGAAGGAGGGTCGCCTCGAGCTGACGCCGCGCGGGCTGCGCAAGATCGGCGCGAACGCCCTGCGCGAGCTGTTCTCGAAGCTGTCCAAGGAGATGTCTGGCCAGCACGAGATGAGCCAGAACGGCGTCGGGCACGAGCGCACCTACCAGACCAAGGCGTACGAGTACGGCAATCCGTTCACCCTCGATCTCAACCGGACGATCCGCAACGCCCTGCGGCGCTCGGCCGGCGCGGGCCACGCCGGGACCCCGGTGCGGCTGTCACCCGACGACTTCGAGATCGAGCGCACCGAGCACCTGACGCGCTCGTCGACGGTGCTGATGCTCGACCTGTCGCTGTCGATGCCGATGCGCGACAACTTCCTCCCGGCGAAGAAGGTGGCGATGGCGCTGCACCACCTCATCTCGACCCAGTTCCCCCGTGACTACCTCGGGATCGTCGGGTTCTCCGAGACGGCGCGGATCCTGACCCCCGCCCAGCTCCCCGAGGTGTCGTGGGACTTCGTCTACGGCACCAACATGCACCACGGCTTCACCCTCGCCCGCCAGCTGCTGGCGCGCGAATCCGGGACCAAGCAGATCATCATGATCACCGACGGCGAACCCACGGCGCACATCACCCCCGACGGGCACCCGTTCTTCAACTACCCCCCGGCACGCGAGACGGTCGAAGCCACCTTGCGCGAGGTCGTGCGGTGCACGAAGAGCCGCATCCGGATCAACACGTTCGGCCTCGGAGCCGATGGCTCGCTGCGTGCGTTCATCGAGCGGATGACCCAGATCAACCAGGGCCGGGCCTTCTTCACCACGCCGGAGAACCTCGGCGACTACGTGCTCGTCGACTTCCTCGACGGCAAGCGCCAGCAGGCGCGCGCCGGCCGTCGAGCCGGCTGACCGCCCGGACGCCCGATCGGCGCCCGCCCGTGCTCGTTCACGCGATGTTCAAGGCGCCCGGCCTCACGACCGACGTATCATCGTGAGCATGCGCGTGCCCCGCACCTTCGTCTTCGTCGACCTGTCGGGGTTCACGAACTACACGGCCGCCTTCGGCGACGACGCCGCGGGTCGGATCCTCAGCGCGTTCCGCACGATCGTGCGCTCCGTGGCGTCCGAGCGCGGGGTCCGCATCGCGAAGTGGCTCGGCGACGGCTGCATGATCGTCTCCGTCAACCAGCGCGACGCGATCGCGTTCGTGCTCGAGCTCGAGCAGCGCGCCGCCGACATCTGCAACCCGTTGACCGTGCGCGCCGGGCTCGCCACCGGCCACGCGCTGCTGTTCGAGGGTGACGACTACATCGGCTCGGCCGTGAACATGGCCGCTCGGCTCTGCGACCACGCGAAGAACGTCGAGGTGCTGATGCCCGCGATGCACCTCGAGCGGCTGCCCGACGGGGTGACCACCCTCCCCTTCGGTGAGATCGAGCTGCGCGGCTTCCCGGGGCCGATCAACGTGGTCGAGCTGAACGGCGTGCCGCGACCGGCCGAGGTCGAGGCCGACGCCGCCGACCTCTGGACGCGCACCCCCTTCATCTGACCCGCCGACGCGGCGGCGGGGACGAGCGCGAGAGGCGGGTACGGTCTGTTCCTCGTCGCCGACCGACCGGTCGACGCGTCCCCACCACGAGGATCATCGATGCCCTTCCACCGCGGAGCGACCCTCCCCGTCGCCGCAACCCTCGGACACGCCGAGAGCTCGACGCACGGCCCGACGGCCGGCAACGGGTTCTACAAGCGCTGGCCCGACGACCTCGCGCTGCTCTCCGACGTCGGCGTGACCGACCTGCGCCTCACCTTCGACTGGGCCCGGCTCCAACCCAAGCCCGGGGAGTTCTCCGGGGACTGGTCCGAGCGCTACGAGAACATCCTCGAGGCCGCCGACGCCGTCGGGATCCGCGTGTGGGCGACGATGCACGACGAGGGCGTCCCGAAGTGGTTCGGCAACGAGGGCGGGCTCGACGACGTCGACGCCGTGGTCCGCTGGTGGCCGCGCTGGGTCGAGCGGGTCGCCGAGCGCTTCGGTGACGACGTCCACGGCTGGATCCCGTTCGCGGTCGTGCCCGGCGACCTCCCGTCGCAGGCGTGGACCGACACGTGGCAGATCCTCGGCGGCGGCGACTCCCCCGTCGCCATCTCGCTGCAGGCACGCGACGGCTTCGCGCGCGTCGGCGAGCTGCTGGACTCGTGCGACGTGGTCGGGGTCGCGCTCGAGACCCTGCTCGACGACGAGGAGATCCCCGACGACGCGGCGCTGACCACCGCGAGCGAGCGGTGGGAGCAGGCTCTCCACGACGCCGCCGACGCGGCGGACGGGACCGCGCTGGTCGTGAGCCAGTTCACCCCGCACCACGTCGAGCCCGACGTGGGCGGTCGGATCGTGGACCGCTTCGTGACCGTCGTGGACTCCGTCGTCGACGACGGGATCGAGCTCACGACCTGCTTCCTCGACCCGGGGATCGCCGGGCCGGAGTTCCCGCTCGGGATCATCGACCGCGACCGCACCCCGCAACCGGCGGCGGACGCGTACTTCGTGGCCCCCGTCGTCGACGAGGACGACTGAGCTCGCTCGGCGCCGCGACGTCGGCCCGGCGTCAGAACGTCGTCGGGTAGTAGCCGCCGACGGGGGTGTTCACCACGTCGGAGGTGAAGTCGCTGGCGAAGGGCCAGTCGGATTCCTCCCCCTTCACGGGCGCCTGGACGAACTGGCCGTACCTGCCACCGACCCGCTCGCGCCCGAGCAGCGACCAGGCCTGGCGCTTGTAGGTCCAGTTGTCGGGCTGCAGCCGGTGGCACTCGTTGAAGTGCCGGATCGCCGCGTCGCGCTCACCCTCGCGCCACAGCAGGTTCGCCAGCTCGAAGTGGGCCGCGCCCCGCGACGTGTCGGTCGAGCGCGGCTGCGAGCGAGCCACCGCCTCGTCGGGCGAGAGCGCGTGGGGGCTGCTCGCCCCGTGCGCCACCCAGTCGCGGATCGCGTCCGCGTAGGCCGTGCGGTCCTGCCCGGACCGCAGCACGTCCCACTGACCCGGACCGCCCTCGGGTGCGGCCGGAGCCGTCGGCGCCGCGGCGGTCTCGGGCATCGCGTCGAGCATGTCGGAGGGGAACTCCGTCGGACCGGGCCATCCCGGCTCGGGAGGCCGCACGATCATCCCGTCCTCGTCGACCCAGATCACGTTGGGGATGTTCACCACCCCGAACAGCTCGGCCATCTTGTGGGTCGGGTCGAGCAGCGACGGGTGCTCGGGCTCGGCCGCCTCGATCAGGTGACGCGACGCGTCGGGGCCGCTGAGCTCGAGCGAGACCGTGACGATCTCGAGGCCGTCGTCGTGGAGCTCGTCGCGCAGCGCCTGCCACCCGGGCAGGTCGAACGAGCAGCCTCAATAGGGCGCCCACGAGACGATGACGACCTTGCGCCCGCGCAGCGACGACAGGCGGAACTCGTCGCCGTCGACGTCGTCGAGCACCAGCTCGGGAGCCTGCGCCGTGGTCAGCGCCCGATCGCCGACGGCCTCGGGGCCGATCGCCCAGCGGTCGGAGGTCTCGTCGGGCACGACGGCCATCCCCAACCGGTCGGCCGCCGTGCGCAGGTCGAAGTCGCCCCCGCCGAGGGGGACGCACACCTCGCCCTTGCAGGCACCCTGCGGTTCGATCTTCCAGCCCGTCCCCCGCTCGAACTCGGACGCGGGCACATCGAGCGACTCGACGATCATCAGACCCTCCCCCGGTAGGTCGCGGACGGCCCGGAGGAGTCCTTGTTCAGGCGCTTGCTGAGGTGCAGGCCCTCGAGGACGAACCCGACCGCGGCGGCGACCGCGGCGGGCGACTCGTCGCCCCCGGTCAGGGCCATCACCGGGTCGCGCAGCGCGTCCACCTCGCCGATCAGCCGAGCCAGCTCGTCGCTCGAGACCTCCTCGCCGGTGTGGGCGATCGCACCCTCCTCGAACGCGTCGACGACCGCTCGGGTCTGGCCGGGGTCGACGGCCTCCTTGAACACGGTGAGCACCGCCCCCTTGATCAAGGTGTCGAGGATGAAGCCCTCGCGGCCCTCCTCGAGCGACTCGATCTCGATCTTGCCCTGCGAGCTCGCGGGGAGCGCGTCGAGGTCGTCGACGCGGGCGGTGATCGTGCGCTCGCCGGCCTTCAGCCCCCGTCGCAGCGCGTTCGCGGACAGCGCCTCGTAGTTGCTGACGCTGAGGCGCACGCTGACCCCGCTGCGCTGGTTGACCTGGTTGCTCGCTCGAGCCAGGTGGCTGAACGTCGCCACGACCTCACCCAGGTACTCCGGCACCGTCACGCTGATCTGGCCGTCGGGCGTCTCCACGTCGAGGGGGACGGCCTCGGCGCGCATGATCTCCATCTCGGTCGGCACGTCGAGCGGGTAGTGCGTGCGGATCTGCGACCCGAACCGGTCCTTCAGCGGCGTGATCAACCGGCCGCGGTTGGTGTAGTCCTCCGGGTTGGCCGAGGCGACGAGGATCACGTCGAGCGGCAGGCGGATCTTGTAGCCGCGGATCTGGACGTCGCGCTCCTCGAGCACGTTGAGCAGACCGACCTGGATCCGCTCGGCCAGGTCGGGGAGCTCGTTGATCGCGAAGATCCCCCGGTTGGTGCGCGGGACGAGGCCGTAGTGCAGCGTGAGCTCGTCGGACAGGTACCGCCCCTCCGCGACCTTGATCGGATCGACCTCGCCGATCAGGTCGGCGATCGAGGTGTCGGGGGTGGCGAGCTTCTCGCCGTAGCGCCGGTCGCGGTGGACCCAGTCGATCGGCGTCCCCTCGCCGAGCTCGTCGACCAGGTTGATCGCGTGGCGTGACACCGGGGCGTAGGGGTCGTCGTTGATCTCGCTGCCGGCGACGATCGGCATCCACTCGTCGAGCAGACCGGTGAGCGAACGGATCATCCGCGTCTTCGCCTGGCCGCGCTCGCCGAGGAAGATCACGTCGTGACCGGCCAGGAGGGCGTTCTCGAGCTGGGGCATCACGGTGTCCGCGTAACCCGACACCCCCGCGAACAGCGGCTCGCCGGCGGACACCCGCGCGATGGCGTGCTCCCGGATCTCCTGCTTGATCGGTCGTGAGACCCATCCGGAGGCTCGCAGGGCACCGAGCGTGGTCGGTCGCTCGTCGGCTCCGTCGGAAGGTTGTGCCATGTGGGGACGCTACCCCAGCCCCCGCGCACCCTCACATCGGGGCTCGACGCGTCCACGATCACGACCCCTCCACGGGCGCCCGACCGCTCGGGTGACCGCCCGCCGGTCGGTAGTGTCGCCGTGATGGGGACCGGGGGCCGATGGGTCGCGATCGAGGCGACCGACGACGTGCGCCGCGCCGGCATCGGCCTCGACACCGACGACAGCGCGTGGGCCCCGATCGCGGTCCCGGGCCACTGGCAGCACCGAGCGGACCTCGCCGCGAGCGACGGTCCGGTGATGTACCGCCACCGGTACCGCTCCGACCCGCCGGCGGAGGGACGCCGGCGGTGGGTCACGTTCGACGGGATCTTCTACCAGGGTGACGCGTGGCTCGACGGCGCCTACCTCGGCGACCTCGAGGGGTACTTCTTCCCGCACTCCTTCGACGTCACCGACCTCTCGCGGATCGGCCACGACCACGTGCTCGCGATCGAGGTCGCGTGCCCGGCGCAGTCCGCGGTGCGCAGCAGCGTCACCGGGGTGCTCCAGGGGTGGTCGGGACTGCCGAACGGGTGGAACCCCGGCGGCCTGTGGCGCCCGGTGCGGTGCTACGACACCGGCCCGGTGCGCATCGACCGGCTGCGCGTCCTGTGCCGCGACGCGGACGACCGACGTGCCCACGTGCGGCTCTCGGCGATGCTCGACAGCGACCTCGCCCGCGACGTCGTCGTGCTCACCCGCCGCGACGGCGAGGTGGTCGACGAGCAGCGCACGGTGATCGCCTCGGGACCCAACGAGCTGGAGTGGTCGGTCGACATCCGCTCGCCGCAGCTGTGGTGGCCGCGCGAGCTCGGCGATCAACCGCTCACCGAGTTCGTCGTCGAGGTCGTCGTCGACGGCGAGCACAGCGACGAGCGCGCACGCTGCGTCGGCCTGCGCCAGGTCGACTGGAACGACTGGATCTTCACCGTCAACGGCGAGCGCGTCTTCCTGCGCGGGGCGAACCTGCTCCCCCTCGACGTCGGCCTCGCCGACACGTCCGACGACCGCATCGACCGCGATCTCGATCTCGCGATCGAGCTCGGGCTCAACTCGCTGCGCGTCCACGGCCACATCTCGCGCCGCCACCTCTACGACCGGGCGGACCAGCTCGGCCTGCTCCTCCTCCAGGACTTCCCGCTCGAGCGCGTCCAGGCCCGGCGGATCCGATCGAGCGCCGTCGCGCAGGCCGCGAAGGCCGTCGATCAGCTGGGCCACCACCCCTCGATCGTGCTGTGGTCCGCGCACAACGAACCGGTCGACACCTCGATGGCGCTCGAGCGCGACTGGCGCAGCCGCCTGCACGACATCGCCGCCCAGCAGCTCCCGACGTGGAACAAGTCGGTCCTCGACCGGTGGGTCAAGCGGGCGTTCGAGAGGACCGATCCGACCCGGCCGACCATCGCGCACTCGGGGGTCCTCCCCCACCTCCCGCAGCTCAACGGGACCGACAGCCACCTGTGGTTCGGGTGGCGACAGGGCACCGCGCGAGACCTCGCCCGCCGCGCCGCACGGATGCCGCGCATCGTGCGCTTCGTCAGCGAGTTCGGTGCCGACTCCGTCCCGCCCCACGCGCCGTTCATCGAGTCCCGCCTCGAGGGCGCGAGCTGGCCGGACCTCGACTGGGACGAGATCGAGGACGAGATCGGCCACAGCCGGGACCTGCTCGAGAGCCTCTTCCCCCCGGCCGAGCACGACTCGTTCGACGCGTGGCGCACGGCCACCCAGCTCCACCAGGCGCACGTGCTGCGCACCCAGATCGAGACGCTGCGCCGGCTCAAGTACCGCCCGACGGGCGGGTTCTGCTTCTCCTCGCTCGCCGATCCGGGCCCCGCGATCTCGTCGAGCGTCCTCGACCACCGGCGAGCTCCCAAGCTCGCGTGGGACGCCGTGCGCGGGGCATGCGCCCCGGTCGTGGTGATCGCCGATCTGCCTCCGGACTGGATCGACCAGGGCGACCGCCTCCGCCTCGACGTCCACCTGGTCAACGACCGGCGCAGCGAGATCAGCGGCGCCCGGGTGTCGGCGGTCGTGTCGTGGCCGGGCGGCGAGCGGCGCTGGGACTTCACCGGGACGGTCGGAGCCGACGAGGTGGTGCACGTCGGTTCGGTGGACACCGAGGTGCCGCACGCCCTCGGCGAGCTCGCGATCGACCTCGTCGCCACCGATCGCGACGGCCTCCGCCTGCACGCCAACTCCTACCGCAGCGCGATCACGGTCCCGTCGTCGGGGTGAGTCGGCCTCGGGCGCGCCGCAGCGCGGACCAGGCGACCCGCGCACCGCGCTCGAGGTCGAACAGAGGAGCGAACGCGACGCCGAACAGCGGCGACGGGAACCCGACGTGCATCGCGGCGAGGATGCCGACGTGCATCGCCCAGGCGGCGGCGACCCAGGTGTCGCGGACGCGGCCGCCGAGCAGCGCGACCGGAGCCGCCAGCTCGATGGCGAGCGACACCGCCGCAGCCACCGACAGCAGCACCGGGACGCGCACCAGGGAGCGGGCCAGCACCGGCGGGTCGGCGCCGAGGACGTCGAGGCGCGCCGCCGAGTAGGCCACGTGGTTGCGCAGCACGTCGCCGACCACCCAGTCGGCGCCACCGAGGCGCAGCTTGGCGATCCCGGCGACCACGTAGGTGACGGCGGTGATCGCGGCGGCCACCCCGAGCGGGAAGCCGTAGGCGCTCGACGGCCGCTCGCGCCGGGCGGCCGCGCCGCGTCGTCGGGCGTCGAGCGACCAGGCGTCGGCGGCCGGGGAGACGGCGAGCACGAGCCCGTGCAGCACGATCAGGTGCTCGAAGTGCAGCAGCTGCCCCCACGACGACCGGTAGGTCGCCAGCGCGAGGAGGCCGAGCGCGGCGACGGGCCCGCTGAGGCGGTGGGCGAAGCCGATCACGACCGCCGTCCACGCCACGAGCGTCGTGACCACGGTCGCGACCAGCACGGGGCGTGCGACGGGTCCGGGCAGGAGGGTGGCGAGGCCGACCGGGTCGAAGTCCTCGGCCCGACGGTCGCCCAGCGCGAGGTGGACCGGGACCCGCGTGGCGAGGTAGATCGCGGTGAACGTCGCCACGACGACGCGCAGCGCGGCGAGTCCACGTGCGGACCCACGTCGGTCGACGACGGCCGACACCACGCGCCCGAAGGCACCGGACCGTGGCCCTCGGTCCTCCCCGTGCGCCCGCTCCCGGACCTCGCTCATCGCACCACCACGTCGCAGGTCGCGTGCACCTCGCGTCGCAGCAGGCTGTCGTCGTCGAGGGTGCGGGCGACGACGTCGTGCACCTCGGTCACGACCTCCACCCCGACGGTTCCGCGCTCCGCCGTGCGGGCCCCCACCCGGCGGGCGATCTCGCCGCAGCGACGGTCGGCCCCGCCGGAGCGGACCGCGGCGCGCAGCTCGCCGGCGACGACGAGCGGATCCGCGCTGCTCCCGATCGTGGCCGGGTCGAGGCGCCGTCGGCGCCCGTCGGCGTCGACGGCGTTGGCGGTGACCAGCGCGACGGTCTCGCTGCGGGCGCTCGCGTACATCGGGTACGTCGACAGCGGCAGCGAGTCCCGGTCGAGCGCGACCGGAGCGAGCAGCACGACGACGGTCGCGCCGGCGATGACCAGGCGTGCCCGGCGCCGCATCGGTCAGCCGCGGGCGAGCGACCGGCGGTTCTTGATCTTCGACTTGCGGTAGTCGGCGTTCATCACCGCGATCGCATCGATCGAGATCTCCTTCGGGCAGGCGGAGGAGCACTCACCGTGGTTGGTGCAGGAGCCGAAGTGCTCCTCCATCGTCTCCACCATCGCCTCGGTGCGCTTGTACCGCTCGGACTGACCCTGGGGGAGGAGGTTGAGGTGGGTGACCTTGGCCGCGGTGAACAGCTGCGCCGCGCCGTTCGGGCACGCCGCGACGCACGCCCCGCACCCGATGCACGCGGCGTTGTCCATCGCCGCGTCGGAGACCGGCTTGGGGACGGGGACGAGGTTGGCGTCGGGAGCCCCACCGGTCGGGGCGGTGATGAAGCCACCCGCCTCGACGATGCGGTCGAACGGCGACCGGTCGACCATCAGGTCCTTGATCACCGGGAACGCGGTCGCCCGCCACGGTTCGATCACGATCTCGTCGCCGGAGGAGAAGCTGCGCATGTGCAGCTGGCAGCTCGCCGTGCCGTTCTGCGGTCCGTGCGCCAGACCGTCGATCATCAGCGAGCAGGTCCCGCAGATGCCCTCGCGGCAGTCGTGGTCGAACACGATCGCCTCCTTGCCCTCCTCGATCAGGCGCTCGTTCAAGATGTCGAGCATCTCGAGGAACGACGCCTCGTCGGGGATCTCGGGGATCTGGTGCGTCTCGAAGCGACCCTGCGAGTCGGGGCCGTCCTGGCGCCAGACCTTGAGGGTGATGTTGGTGAGGTTGTTGCTCATCGCCGTCCTCTCGTCACTTGTAGCTGCGGGTCGCGAACTGGACGACCTCGTACTCGAGGGCTTCGCGGTTCTCGATCGGCTCGCGCGGGTCGCCGCTCCACTCCCACGCGGTCACGTGGGCGAACTGCTCGTCGTCGCGCACCGCCTCGCCCTCGTCGGTCTGGTACTCCGAGCGGAAGTGGCCGCCGCAGCTCTCCTCGCGAGTGAGCGCGTCGGTGCACATCAGCATCCCGAGCTCGAAGAAGTCGTCGACGCGCGCCGCCTTCTCCAGGGTCTGGTTGAGGCTGGTGCCGTCACCGGTGACCCGCAGGTCGCTCTTGAACTCCTCGTGCAGCGCCGGGATCTCGGCGAGCGCCTTCTCGAGCCCGGTGCGATCGCGATCCATGCCGCAGTAGTCCCAGATGATCTTGCCGAGGCGGCGGTGGAAGTGGTCGGGGCCCTTCGTGCCGCCGACGTCGAGGTAGCCCTGGTAGCGGGCGCGCGCCTCGTCCTCGGCGGCGGAGAACGCCTCGTGGGTCTCGTCGGGGACCGGCTTGTTGAGCAGCTCCGAGAGGTACGGCGCGATCGTGTAGGGGAGCACGAAGTAGCCGTCGGACAGCCCCTGCATCAGCGCGGACGCGCCGAGCCGGTTGGCCCCGTGGTCGGAGAAGTTGCACTCGCCGGCCGCGAACAGGCCGGGGATGGTCGTCTGCAGCTCGTAGTCGACCCACAACCCGCCCATCGTGTAGTGGCTGGCCGGGTAGATGCGCATCGGGCGCTCGTACGGGCTCTCGCCGGTGATCCGCTCGTACATCTCGAACAGGTTCCCGTAGCGCTCCTCGATCGTGCTCTGGCCGAGCCGCTCGATGGAGTCCGCGAAGTCGAGGTACACCCCGTTCTTCAGCGGGCCGACGCCCTGGCCGGCGTCGACGGCGCGCTTGGCCGCGCGCGACGACACGTCGCGCGGCGCAAGGTTGCCGAAGCTCGGGTAGATGCGCTCGAGGTAGTAGTCGCGGGCGTCCTCGGGGACCTCGGCCGCCGAACGCGACTCGTCGGGGTCCTCGGGGACCCAGATCCGCCCGTCGTTGCGCAGCGACTCCGACATCAGGGTCAGCTTCGACTGGAACTCGTCGGCCTGGGGGATGCACGTCGGGTGGATCTGCGTGTAGCAGGGGTTCGCGAACCCGGCGCCGCGCCGGTGCGCTCGCCAGGCGGCGGTGACGTTGCAGTTCATGGCGTTGGTGGAGAGGTAGAAGACGTTGCCGTAGCCCCCGGTCGCGAGCACGACGGCGTGGGCGGCGTGGGAGCGGACCTCGCCGTTCATCAGGTCGCGGGTGACGATTCCGGCGCAGCGACCGTCGATGTTCACCACGTCGACCATCTCGACGCGGTTCCACAGCTTGACGTTGCCGAGACCGATCTGGCGCGACAGCTGCGAGTAGGCGCCGAGCAGGAGCTGCTGGCCGGTCTGGCCCCGTGCGTAGAAGGTGCGACTCACCTGCGCGCCGCCGAAGGAGCGGTTGTCGAGCAGGCCGCCGTACTCGCGCGCGAACGGCACGCCCTGCGCGACCATCTGGTCGATGATCTTGACCGACACCTCCGACAGGCGGTGGACGTTGGCCTCGCGGGAGCGGAAGTCGCCGCCCTTGACGGTGTCGTAGAACAGGCGGTGGACCGAGTCGCCGTCGCCCTGGTAGTTCTTCGCCGCGTTGATCCCGCCCTGCGCGGCGATCGAGTGCGCCCGCCGTGGGGAGTCGTGGAACGTGAACGACTCGACGTTGTAGCCGAGCTCGCCGAACGTCGCCGCCGCCGACGCGCCGGCGAGGCCGGTGCCGACGACGATGATCTTGAACTTGCGCTTGTTCGCCGGGTTCACCAGCTTCTGGCTGGCGATGTAGTTGCTCCACTTGTCGGCCATCGGGCCGTCGGGGATCTTCGGATCGAGGTCGAGTGCCATCGGTCGTCTCCTCAGCTGTCCAGTTCGACGGGTTCGGTGACCGCCGTGGGGTCGTAGTCGATGATCCCGAGCATCGTGGCGATGGGGAACGAGACGTTGCCGGCCACGACGATCGCCGCCACGCCGATCGCGAGGTTGCGACGCCAGGCGTTGAACCGCGGGTTGTTCCAGCCCATCGACTGGAACAGCGACCAGACGCCGTGGAACAGGTGGATCCCCAGCGCCAGGTTGGCGACGATGTAGAGCAGGGCGACCGGGACCCGTGACAGCGACTGGTCGATGTTGCGGTAGACGGACCCCTGCTGGAAGTCGGGGTTGACGAAGCCCCAGGTGAGATCGGCCAGGTGCCACACGATGAACAGGGCGACGATCGTCCCGGTCCAGCGCATCGTGCGGCTGGCGAAGTTGGCGACCCGGTAGTCGCGGTCGGACTGGTACTTCACCGCCCGGGCCTCGTGGTTCATCTTGGTGAGCCCGGCCGCCGCGTGGATGTGCAGGGCGACCGCCGCGATCAGCACGAAGCGCAGGAGCCAAAGGGTGTAGCCGAACGGGAGGATCGGCACCAGCAGCTCGCGCAGGAACTCGCCGTACACGTCGATGTCGTAGATCCGCTCGTCGCCCTCGGTCACGACGCCGAGGTACATCTTGAGGTTGCCGATCATGTGCGTCACGACGAAGCCGATGCCGATGATCCCCGTGATCGCCATCACGTACTTCTTGCCGACGGCGGTGCCGTAGAGGTCGAGGACGAACGGCTTCCTCTTCGCCGCCGTCTTGACGGCGGTCCCCGTGACGGGCCCTCGACTGAACGTCTGTGCCATGGTCCCGACGCTACTCGCCCACGCCTCGACACCGCCCAATCCTCCCGACCCGCCGAGGGTGACCGGCGACGCACCGCGGCGCCACGGACGGCGGTCCGCCCCGACGCACCGTGGGGCCCGCGGTCCCGCGGACCCGGGCCGGCCGGCGCGACCCACCGACGTCCGCGCCGAGCTCGCGAGGGGGACATCGGGGAGTCGAGCGGTCCGGAACCGGAGATTTCTCCGTAGCCTGCCCGACCGGCCAACATGGTCCGGTTCGACGGGAGGAACCCCGTCGGACACGTCACAACGGCGCGAACCACGCTCCGTCCGATACGCCCAGGAGGCACCACCCCGTGGACGTCGTTCCCTACCTCGCTCTCGTGTCCGCGCTCGCGGCGCTCGGCCTCGCCGTCTACTTCTACACCGACGTGAAGAAGTCGTCGCCCGGGAACGAGCGCATGGTCTTCCTGATGACCGAGATCCAGAAGGGTGCCAAGGCGTTCCTCTCGCAGGAGTACAAGTGGGTGGGCGCCTTCGCGATCGTGCTCGCGATCGTCCTGGCCATCGTGATCGCGCCGCTCGCCGCGGTCACCTACCTGCTCGGCGCCGTCCTCTCCGCCGGCGCCGGCTACGCCGGCATGACGGTGGCCACCATGGCCAACGCACGCACCACCGAGGCCGCCCGCTCGGGCCCGGGCGCCGCGCTCCCGGTCGCCTTCCGCGGCGGGGCGGTGATGGGGTTCTCGGTCGCCGGGCTGGCGCTCGCCGGGCTGATGATCACCTACATCGTGTTCGTGTCGATCCTCGAGGTCGACGAGGCGTTCGAGATCCTCACCGCGTACGGCCTCGGCGCGTCGACGATCGCGCTCTTCTCGCGCGTCGGCGGCGGCATCTACACCAAGGCGGCCGACGTCGGCGCCGACCTGGTCGGCAAGGTCGAGGCGGGGATCCCCGAGGACGACCCGCGCAACCCCGCGACGATCGCCGACAACGTGGGCGACAACGTCGGCGACGTGGCCGGGATGGGTGCGGACCTGTTCGAGTCCTACGCGGGCTCGATCATCGCCCCGGTCGCGCTCACCGCGTTCGTCCCCGGCGCGCTGCTCGGCAGCGCGACCCTGGTCGGGGTGGCCGACAAGGAGATCCTGACCCTGTCGCTGCTGTTCTTCCCGATGGCGATCGCCTTCGTCGGCATGGTCGCGTCGATCATCGGCTCCTTCTTCGTCAAGGGCGGCGACTCGACCGACAGCCACGCGCTGGCGCGCGCGCTCCACATGGGCACGAACGTCGCGATGGGCATCACGGTCGTCGGCACCGTCGGCGCCGCCTACTGGCTCTTCGACGACAGCGCCATCTTCGCCAACCCGATCGGGCTCGCGCTGTCGGTCATCGGCGGCCTGCTCGTCGGCTGGGCGCTCGGCAAGACGGCCGAGTACTACACCTCGGACCAGTACGGACCGGTGAAGAAGATCGCCGAGCAGTCCGAGACCGGGCCCGCCACCACCGTGCTGTCGGGCATCAGCAGCGGGATGGTGTCGGTGGCCGGATCCGTCGTGTTGATCCTCGTCGGCGTCGGGGTCGCCTACTTCGGAGGCCAGCTCGCCTTCGTCGACTCCCTCGACGGGTTCGGCGGCATCTACGGCATCGCCGTCGCCGCCATCGGCATGCTCGCCACCACCGGGGTGGTCGTGTCGGTCGACGCGTACGGGCCGATCGCCGACAACGCGGGCGGCATCGCCGAGATGGCCGAGCTCGACCCGTCGGTGCGCGAGGTGACCGACGCGCTCGACTCGCTCGGGAACACCACCGCGGCGGTCGCCAAGGGCTTCGCCGTGGGCTCGGCGGCGCTGACCGCGCTCGCGCTGTTCAAGAGCTTCGAGTACGCCATCACCGACGCCCTCGTCGCCGACGGGGTGGCGGGTGACGCCCTCCTCGACCGGCAGCTCGACCTCGACATCGGCGACGTCGAGGTGTTCATCGGGTTGTTCATCGGGGCCGGCCTCCCGTTCCTGTTCGCGGCGCTCACGATCGACGCCGTCGGTCGCGCCGCCTACAAGATGATCGAGGAAGTCCGCCGTCAGTTCCGCGAGATCCCCGGCCTGCGCGAGGGGGAGCCGGGCGTCGTGCCCGACTCGGCGCGCTGCGTGGCGATCTCGACCGACGCGTCGCTGAAGGAGATGGTGGTCCCCGGCCTGCTCGCGGTCGTCGTCCCGTTGGTCGTCGGCTTCATCAGCGTCGATGCCCTCGGCGGACTCCTCGCCGGAGCCCTCGTGACCGGGTTCGCGCTCGCCATCTTCATGGCGAACGCCGGCGGCGCCTGGGACAACGCGAAGAAGTTCATCGAGGCCGGCCACCACGGCGGCAAGGGCTCGGATCCGCACAAGGCGGCCGTGGTCGGCGACACCGTCGGCGACCCGTTCAAGGACACCTCCGGTCCGGCGATGAACATCCTGCTCAAGGTGATGACCATCGTGAGCCTCGTGTTCGCGACCGCGTTCGTCTGATCGCCCGACGTGCGTCGGAGCGCGGCGCTCGCCGTCCGCCCCTCCCGCGCGCAGCTCCCGACACACGTCACATGGCCGCCGGTCGCCACCCGGTGCATGATCGCAGCGACGATCTTCTCCACGTCGCGTCGGCGTGCGATGAACCTCGCCTGACATGCGGTGTCCGCGTGGGGCCGACGAGCCCGATGCGGCGCCGTGCCGCTCGATGAGGAGGTACGCAGATGCTCGGAAGCTCTGAGATGGTGATCGTGGTCGTGTTGGTCCTGGTGCTGTTCGGTGGATCGCAGATCCCCAAGCTCGCCAAGAACCTCGGCCTCGCCCAGAAGGAACTGAAGGACGCGATGAAGGACGACGACGACCCGGCCCCGCCGACCGTCGACGGGTCGTCGACGCCGAGACCGACATCGACCACGACGCCGTCACCGGCATCGGCCGCCGTGGACGGTCCCACGACGGCCGCTCCCACGACGGACGCCACGGCATCCGGGGCGCACCCGGCGGACGATCCCGCCGCACCTGCCCGCGACGACTGACGACGACCGTCGTCAGTCGTCGGTGGGCGGATCGGAGACGAAGTCGATCAGAGATTCGACCGCCCCGACGAGCTCGGGTCGCAGGTCGGCGAACGTCGACACGCGATTGCGCAACGTCGGCCAGAACCCCTCGAAGGGGACCCCGAGCGCCGCGCACAGGCCCTCCTTCCACGGGATCTCCGAGCGCGGCACCTCGGGCCACTCGTCCAGTCCGATCACGGACGGGCGGATCCCGGCCCACACGTCGACGAAGGGGTGCCCGGTCACGAGCACCTCGGCCTCGGTCACCGTCGCCGCGATCCGCGACTCCTTGGATCCCGCGACGAGGTGGTCGAGCAGGACCCCGAGCCGTCGCTGCGGGCCGGGCCGGAACTCGGCGACCATCGCGGCGAGGTCGTCGGCGCCGTGCAACGGCTCGACCACGATCCCGAGCTCACGCAGGTCGTCGCCCCAGACGTGCTCCAGCAACTCGGCGTCGTGGCGGCCCTCGACCCAGATCCGGCTCGCCCGCGCGACCCGGGCGCGCCCGTCGCCCGCGATCGATCCCGACGCCGTGATCCGCTTCCGCGCCGCCGGAGCCGTCGTCGGCCGCACGAGGGTCACGGGTCGGCCCTCGAGGAGGAACCCGCCGGGCTTCCAGGTGAAGTGGCGGACGTACTGGTGGCGGCCGCGCAGCGTCACCGCCTCGGCGTTCCACTTCACGACCTCCCCGGTGAAGTGGCTGGAGCGGTCCTCGACGAGCATCCCCATCTCCACGTGCACGTCGGGGTAGGGCGGTCGCCGCCGACGGCGGTCGAAGTCGTCGAGGATGTCGATCGGAGGGGGCATCGTCTTCGGCGGTTCGTCGTCGCGGCGCAGGGCCCCGAGCGGCGTGGGCGACCGGGGGCCCTCCGAGTGTGGCACGGGAACCGACCGGGGTCGCGGCACGTCCAACCCGCATGGGGAGACACACCACCACCGGCACGGCCGGCACGCCCACCCGCCCACCCGCGACCGACGCGGCGGCGTCGCCCGGCCGCCTCGGCACCCGGACCGGCCCGAGCCGTCGCCGCCGGAGCCTGGGCGCCGCCGCGCTCGGGGTGGCGCTCGTCGCCGGCGCGTGCGCGAACGACGACGACGCGACGACGGAATCGGACGCCGTCGACGTCGCCGCGTCGCGCGAGGACACCGTCGAGGCGGGCCGAGCGGTGCCGGCGGCGACGGAGGCCGTGAACGAGGCCGGGGACGCGAGCACGGCCGAGGTGGCCGACGTGGCCGACGACGGCGACGTCTCGGAGGACGCCTCCGAGGAGTCGGCGGCGGCAGGCGGCGCCGCCGCGGGACCCGGCGCGGACGGCGGCGCCGCGTTCCCGCTGCCCGACTTCGGGCGTGACGTCATCCGCGAGGTCGGGTTGACCATCGCGACCTCCGACGTCGCCGACGCGAGCTCGCAGGTGCGCAGGATCGTCGCCCGCGACGGCGGGGCGGTGTTCGCCTCCGACGTGGAGATCGGATCGCCCGCCGAGGACGGCTCCGTCCCCGGCGGCGGCCGGATCGTGGTGCGCATCCCGCCCGCCGACCTGGAGCGGCTGGTCGACGACCTCCACGGCGCCGGGACCGTCACCCGGCTGACCCAGGACTCCGAGGACGTCACCGATCAGCTGGTCGACCTCGACATCCGGATCCGCCAGGCCGAGATCGGCATCGAGCGCATCGAGGACCTGCTCACCCGGGCGGTCGAGCTCGACGTCGTGTTCGCCCTCGAGACCGAGCTGACGAACCGCCAGGTGGAGCTCGAGCGCCTGCGGGCCGCACGTCGCACCACCGACGACCGGGTCGCGCTCGCCACCCTGACCGTCGAGATCCGGTACCTCGCGCCCGAGCTCGCGGCGCCGGCACCGATCGACGCGAGGTCCGACGACGGCCTCGCCGACGCGTTCGCCGACGGGTGGGGCGCGTTCGTCGGCGTCGCGTTCTCGATCGGGCTCGTGCTCGCCGTCACCGCGCCGTTCCTCGCCGTCCTGCTCTGCGTCGGGGCGCTGGCGTGGCTGATCGGTCGTGCCCTCTCCCGTCGGCGGCACGCCGAGGCCGAGCGCGCTCGGCTGGCGGCCGATCGGGCCGGGGCCGAGGTGACGACCGCGCCGGCGGCCGAGTCGGTCGGCGACGTCGAGCAGCGCGAGCACGCCTGACGTGTCGGGCCCGCCGTCACCCCCGGCGGCGGGCCCAGCCGGAGTCGGCGAGCACGGCGTCGAGGACCGACCCGTCGGGGAACGCGAACGGGGCGCGCACCCCGGTGTGGGCGGTGACCTCGGCGAGGGCGATCGGCGCCAGACCGTCGCGGCGCGTCCAGCGATGCCACCGCCGCGCCGGCACCTCGACCAGCTCGACGCCCGGTTCGCCGAGGAGCTCGATCGCGCCGTGGACGACCCCGACCTGCTCGTAGCCCGTCTCGGGACCCGGCGTCGACGTCGGCGGGGCGGTGGCGTACCACTCGAGGTCGAACGCGACGGGGGTGGGGACGCCGTAGACCTGGCCGAGCGCGTCGTCGGGATCGTCGAGAGCCGAGGCGTAGGTCTCGTTGCCCACCGTCCACTGCTCCATCGCGGCGTCGCAGGTGTGCTCGGCCCACATCTGCTCGCCCTTGACGACGAAGGGGTCCGCCCGCACGGGGACCGAGAAGTCGACGACGTGGAGCAGCGGCCGACCGACCCGGGCGAGGGCCGCCCAGTACCACGCGGTCGCACCGACGATGCGGTGACCGGAGATCACGCCGAGCGCGCCGTCGGAGGTCCACGCCGCGAACACCCACTCCTCGAGCGTGCCGCGGTGGCGGCGCTCGTCGGCGGCACCGAACCCGTCCGCCGCCCCTGCGTCGGTGCCGTCGTCCGTCACGATCGGGCAGACTACGGGACGTGTCGAACCCCCACGACGAGCAGCCGACGGACCGCGGCGACGCGATCCGCTACCTGAGCCTGGACTGGATCACCGCCCTGTCGGCCGAGGTCGACGAGAGCGCCCACATGCGCGAGGTCGCCGAGCACCACACGGTCGGCGTGACCCAGGTCGTCAGCGACGGACCCGAGGGCGACGTCACCTACCACCTGCAGGTCGCCGACGGCGCCGCGTCGTTCGGGGCCGGTCCGGCCGACCCCGAGCACGTGCGGATGGAGCAGGGGTGGGCGACGGCGGTGGAGGTGGCGACCGGCGAGCTCAACGCCCAGGAGGCGTTCATCAACGGCCACATCCGGCTGTTCGGCGACCAGCGGAAGCTGCTCGAGTCGCAACCGGTGTTCGGCGCCCTCGACGCGGTGTTCGCGTCGGTGCGCGACCGCACCCGCTACGAGTGAGTCGGGTCCGACCCGCGCCCGGGCGACCCGTCGAGGAGGCCCGGCGCGCCGGGTACCGTTGCGGCGATGCCGGAGATGCCCGAGCTCCACGCCCACGCCGAGCGGCTCGAGGACGGCTTCGTCGGTCGGGTGCTCACCCGCTTCCACCCGTTCAACTTCACCGCGCTGAAGACCGCCGTGCCGTCGCCCGACGACGCGTACGGCCACCCGCTGCGCTCGGTGGGCCGTCGCGGCAAGTACCTCCTGCTGCGCTTCGAGCCGGTCACGTTCGTCGTCCACCTGATGCAGGGCGGTCGACTGCTCGCCGACGCCCGGCTCGCGAAGAAGCCGCGTGGCGCCCAGGCCCGCTTCCTGTTCGAGCCGGTCAAGGCCTCCGACGGCGGCGTCGACGGATCCGCTCTCCTGCTCACCGAGCACGGGACCGAGCGCCGGGCGGGCGTGTGGTGCGTCTCCGCCGGTGACGAGGAGAGCTCGACCCCGCTCGAGGGGCTCGGCCCCGAGGCCGCCGGGATCTCCGCCGAGGCGCTCGCGCAGCGCTTCGCCGACGAGCGGTCCCAGCGGGTGCACGGCTTCCTGCGCGACCAGCGGATGGTGGCCGGGATCGGTCGTCGGCTCGCGAACGAGGTCTGCTGGGAGGCGCGCACCTCGCCCTTCGCGACGACGCGCGCGCTCGGAGCCGAGGGCGCCCGGGCGATCGCCGCGGCCATCGAGGTGCGCGTCGAGTCGAGCCTGGCCGAGGAGCGCGCCCGTGGCGAGATGAGCTCGTCGAAGGACCGCACGAGCGCGGTGCACGGTCGCGCCGGCGAGCCGTGCCCGCGAGCCGAGGGCGACGACGACCACGACGTCGTGCGCGCCGTGGAGTACTCGGGCTACACCGTCTCCTACTGCCCGACGTGCCAGACCGGCGGCAAGGTGCTCGCCGACAACACGACCAGCCGGTTCCTCAAGTAGCGGCGCGGCGCGCGGGCGAACGGGGCGCGGTCCGCTCCCCGTCGCGATCCAGCGCCGCCAGCCACCGGAACAGGAGCGCGAGCGTGATCCCGGTGTGCACGAACCCGGTCGGCACCCACATGATCACCCCCGCGAGCTGCTGATCGGTGAGCGGGTCGAGCCCCCACCCCGACGCCTCCACGCGGTACGGCTCGTACCACACCAGGCGCGAGAACGTCATCAGCATCGACAGCACGATCCCCTGCAGGGTGAGGGTGAACACGGCGAGGATCGCGAAGCCCGGTTCGAGCCGCATCCGGGACGGGCCGATGATCACCGTCCAGAACAGGAACGCCGCCCCGAGGAAGGAGGCGTGCTCGAGGGCGTGGGCGCGCCCGTCGCGGATCGCCAGCGAGTACAGCGAGGAGGCGTGCCACACCCACAGCACGACCACGAGCGCGAGCCACCGCAGCGCCGGGTGGCGGAGCCGGACCAGCCGGCGGTGGTGCAGCCCGCTCGACCGCCTCGTGCGGACCAACCGTCGGCGGATCGCGACCGGCGTCCCACGCAGCAGCGCGGCTCCCGGCGCCGCCCAGGCGAGCAGCGGCGCCGCCACCGTCACCAGCAGGACGTGCTGCACCATGTGGGCCGACAGCAGGACCCCGGCGACGGCGTCGATCGGCGACAGCAGGGCGATCGCGACGATCACCAGCGCCGCGACCAGCGCGACGTCGCGGCCGGCTCCGTCGCGCCCGGGGCGGCGCCCGCGGTGGTGCAGCCACGCGACGACGGCGAGCGGCGCGACGACGCTCGGATCGAGGTCCCAGGCGCGCAGCGCGTCGTGGGGCCGCACGGGCGCCCCGTCGTGCGCGAGCAGCGCGCTCGCCGGCCGGACCGCCGCCGACAGCGCCGAGGTGGCGACGTCGAGCCCCACCGCGGCGATCACGGCCCGCACACCGCCAGCACGAGCACCGGGAGCCCGACGACGACGATCGCGAGCCCCGACAGCCACGCGAGCAGCGAACCGACCCGCAACAGCCCCGGCGAGCCCGTGCGCGCCGACCACCGCCGCATGACGAGGAGGTCGACCCCGACGACGACGACCCCGACGATCGTCGCGACCACGATCACGGCGGAGGTCGCGCCCTGGCCGAGGAACGTCATCTCCTCGGCCGCGTCCGCCGCGCACGCCGCCTCGGCGACGAGGTACACCACGAAGAAGTGGACCATGAACGCGACAGGACCGGCGAGGACCGCCGCCCACAACCCGACGGTGGTCTCCACCTCGACCGTGGGCTCGAACGGCGGGCCGGCGTTCTCGACCGGGCGGCGGCGTCCGTGGCCACGGGTGTCCCCGGTGACCGCCGCGCCGCCGGCCGAACCCCCCTGCCCGTCGCGATCGCCCTCACCGCTCATGTCGTGAGGTACGGGGAGGCGTAGAGGACGGCGACGGTGCCGGCGGTCATCAGCGTGGCGCCGAGCCACGTCCGCACCGCGTTGTCGACCGGGGAGAAGCGGCGCTGGGTGAAGCGCCCCCGAGCGGCGTCGTAGAGGGTCATCGTCGAGAGCACCACGGCGACGAACACCATCAGCAGCGCGAACCCGGCGAACGTGTGGAAGATCGATCCGTAGGAGTGGTCGGTCGAGCCGAAGCCGAGCCCGAGCAGATCGAGCACGAGCACGGCGCCCGCCGCGATCCCCGCGACCGTCGCGACGGCGAGACCGGTGACGAGCCCGCCGCCGCGCTCGTCGAGCAGGGCGCGCCTCCCGGCGAGCGCGGCACCCGACGCCGCGACCATCAGCGCGACCACCGACAGCGCCACCAGCACCGACGGGCGCTCGACCCCGGCCGGCGGCCACACCGGGTTCTCGATGCGCAGGTAGAAGTAGCTCAGCACGAAGCTGCCGAACGCGATCGACGCGAACAGCAGCGCGATCCCGAACCCCCAGCGGGCCATCACGATGCTCCCCGACGCGCGCACGGGCACCCCCGTCTCGGACTCGAAGTCGATCTCCTCCTGCTCGGTCATCGGGGGAGGCTCGGGGCGGTTCCACATGATCACCGACACCACGATGGTGATCGCCCCGGCGAGCGCTCCGAGCCGGAGCTTGAGCAGCTCGCTGGCGAAGATGATCACCGTCCCGAACGCGGTGATCAGCGGCCAGAACGAGGTGTTCGACACGCGGAACACCTCCTCGGGCTCCCCCGAGCCGGTCCCCACCACGAGCACGGCGCGCCACCTCAACGGCCACTCCCCCATCGCCCGGGCGAAGCGCTCCTGCTCGGGGGTGCCGGTGTGCAGGTCGTCCTGGTCCCACAGTGGCGACTCGCTGCGCACGATCGGCGGCAGCGTCCACGAGTGCTCCTTGGGCGGCGACGGAAGCGCCCACTCGAGCGACCCGGCACCCCACGGGTTCGGCCCCGCCCGCCGACCACCACGGTACGACCGCACCACGTTGACGATGAAGCACCCGAGCCCGGGGAGGATGAGCAGCACCCCCAGCGACGAGACGAGGTTGTAGATCCCCCACCCGGACTCCTCGGGGTAGGTGTAGATCCGGCGCGGCATGCCGAGCAGGCCGACCACGTGCATCGGGAAGAAGGTGACGTGGATCCCGGCGTACATCAGCCAGAAGTTCCACTTCCCGAGGGTCTCGCCCATCATCCGGCCGGTGAACTTCGGGAACCAGTAGTAGATGCCGGCGAACATCGGCAGCGCGACGCCCCCGATCAGCACGTAGTGCAGGTGCCCGACGACGAAGTACGAGTCGTGGGCCTGCTCGTCGAACGGGACGGCCGCGACCATCACCCCGGTGATCCCGCCGATCACGAACGTCGTGAGGAACCCGAACACGAACAGGAACGGGGTGTTCCACCGGACCCGGCCGTCCCAGATCGTGGCCACCCACGAGAAGATCTGCACCCCGGCCGGGATCGCGATGACCATGCTCGCCGAGGCGAAGAACGCGAGCACGATCGTCGGCAGACCGGTGGTGAACATGTGGTGCGCCCACAGGCCGAACGACAGCACCCCGATCCCGATCATCGCCGCGACCATCCAGTGGTAGCCGGCGATGCGCCGCCGGACCATCGCCGGCAGCACCATCGACACGATGCCGGTGGCGGGGAGGAACTGGATGTACACCTCCGGGTGCCCGAAGATCCAGAACAGGTGCTGCCACAGCAGCGAGCTGCCCCCCTCGCCCGGGGAGAAGAAGTGCATCCCGAACCCCCGCTCGAGCTCGAGCAGGAGGCTGCCGACGATGAGCGGGGTGAACGCGAACAGCACCATGAAGCCGAACACGAGCATCGACCAGGCGTAGAGCGGGATGCGGGTGAGGCTCATCCCCGGCGAGCGGAGCTTGAGCACCGCGATGATGATCTCCACCGCGCCGGCGATCGCGCCGACCTCGGCCGTGCCCAACCCGAGCACCCAGAAGTCGAGGTTGAGGTCGGGCGAGTAGATCGGCCCGCTCAGCGGGGTGTACGCGAACCACCCGGCGTTCGGGACCGCCTGGAACAGCGCCGAGCTGTAGTACAGCAGACCACCCATCAGGAAGGTCCAGTACGCGAACGCGCCGAGGCGGGGGAACGGCATCTCGCGCGACCCCAGCAGCGAGGGCAGCACCATGATCGCGAAGCCCTCGAAGATCGGGAGGATCACGAGGAACATCGTCACCGACCCGTGGTTGGTGAACATCTCGTTGTACAGCTCGGCGCCGACGATGTCGTTCTCGGGGGTCGCGAGCTGCAGGCGCATGACGAAGGAGTCGACGCTGCCGCCGAGCAGCAGGAAGAAGAAGCCCGTGAGCATCATCCGCACGCCGATCGCGTCGTTCTGCACCGCGGTGATCTGACCCCGCAGGCCGGGTTCGTCGTCCCACAGCGCGTTCAGCTCGTCGTCGCTGTCGAGCTGCATCGCGACCGGCGTCGACGCGTCGTGGAGCGGTTCGGCACCCGGCTCGGGATCGTCGTGGGCTCCTGCGCCGTCGGCGGTCTCGGGGCCGGTGTCGTGCTGGGTCACGTCAGCGTCTCGATCCAGGCGGCGACGGCGGCGATCTCGTCGTCGTCGAGCTCGGCGGGCGGCATCAGCGCCCCGGGCTTGACCGAGTGCGGCTCGGCGATCCACGTCCGCAGGTCGGGGACCGACGGCTCGAGCATCCCGCCGAGGATCGACCAGCGGCTCGCCACGTCGGTCAGGTCCGGCGCCGGCTCCGCGCCCCCCGCGGCGATCCCGGCGACGCGGTGGCAGCTCCCGCACCCCGCGGACGCGAACAGCTCCGCCCCGCGCCGGGCCTCGGCGGAGGTCGGGGCGGCGGCGACGCCGCCGCGCTCGGCGAGCCACCGCTCGAACTCGGCGGGCTCGTGGGCGATGAGCACGAAGTCCTGGTTGGTGTGCTGGATGCCGCAGAACTCCGCGCAGCGACCGGCGTAGCGACCGGGCTCGTCGGCGACGAGCGCGAGCACGTTGGTGCGCTCGGGCAGCGCGTCGAGCTTGCCGGCCAGCGCCGGCACCCAGAAGCTGTGGATCACGTCCGCGGACCGCAGCTCGATCTCGACGCGGACCCCGGCCGGGACGTGCACCTCGTTCGCCGACACCACCCCGGCGGCGGGGTAGCTCACCTCCCACCACCACTGGTGACCGGTCACCTCGATGACCAGAGCGTCGTCGGGGGCCGCCTGCGACGAGGCGCGCATCGACCACACCGTGGCGACGAAGACGATCGCGATGATGATCGACGGGGCGATCACCCCCGCACCGAGGATCCAACGCCGCGAGCTGCCCTCGTGGTCGTCACGACGCTCGATCGGCGACCCGGCACCTGCGTCGCGGCGCACGCCGACGAGGAACGACACGACGAAGAACGCGAACACGAGCACTCCGAGAGCGAACATGATCCACCACAGGACCTCGATGCGCGCCGCGGCCTCGCCCCTCGGATCGAGGACCGATCCCACCGTCTCGTCGTCCACGGGAGGCACGCCGGATCACGGTAGGCGCGCCCGCTCGGGCCCGCCAGGACAGCGTTCGTTCCGTCCGCGACGCCGCTCGACCGGCACCGGAGGAGGACGGGCCGGGCGGCGGCCGAGGGGGCGGCGAGCGCCGCGTCGAGCCGACTCGGCACGCCTATCCTGCGATCATGCCGATCCACCTGAGCGCCGAGCCCGGCGACTACGCCCCGAACGTCCTGTGCCCCGGGGACCCGGTCCGGGCTCGCTACATCGCCGAGACCTTCTTCGACCCCGGCTTCCGCCAGGTCAACGGGGTGCGCGGGATGCTCGGCTTCACCGGCACCTTCCGCGGGGAGCCGATCAGCGTCCAGACGACCGGGATGGGAGCGCCGTCGGCCGGGATCGTGTTCGACGAGCTCGCCCAGCTCGGGGCGGAGCGCCTCGTGCGGGTCGGCACCTGCGGAGGGCTCGCCGCGGGGATGGCGATGGCCGACACCGTGGTCGCCGTGGTCGCGGCGGCCGAGGACCACGCACCGCGCCAGCTCTCCCAGCTCGACTGCCACGCGCCGACGGCGACCTTCGCGCTGGTCGAGACCGCCGCCCGACTCAGTCGGGAGGGGACCGATCGGCCCGTCCACGTCGGTCCGATCGTGACCTCGGGGCTGTTCTACGAACCCGACGCCGAGCGCTACCAGCTGTGGCGGTCGCTCGGCTACGTGGCGGTCGAGATGGAGGCGGCGATGATGTACACGGTCGCCGCGATGAAGGGGATGGAGGCGCTCGCGCTGATGACCGTGAGCGACATCATCGGCGACGACGGTCAGACCGAGCGGATCGGCGACGACGAGATGACGGCCGGCGTCGACGCGATGATGGAGATCGGCTGCCGCGTCGCGATCAGCTGAGACCCCGGTCCGCGGGGTCGCGAGGCCCGTCGCCGACGGGGCTCGACGACCGCGGCCGGACGTGCTGTGACGTCGACCGATCGAGCGGCGTCGTCCGTTCACCCCTCGTTAACCTCGCACGATGACCGAGGTCCGCGACGGCGCCCCCCCGGCCGCCGGTGCCCCGCCGCGACGGATGGGCCAGCGCGAGCTGCTGACCCTGCTGTCGGCGATCATGGCGCTGATGGCGCTGGGCATCGACCTGATGCTCCCCGCCTTCGAGGACATCCGGGCCGCGTTCGACCTCGGGGAGGGATCGCCGCGCACCGGGCAGGTGATCACCGTGTTCTTCATGGGCCTGGCCGTGGCCCAGATCGCCTGGGGTCCCCTCGCCGACCGGTTCGGTCGCAGACCGGTGTTCTGGGCGGGCACCGCGATCTACGTGGTCGGCGCAGCGGGCTCGGCGCTCGCGCCGAGCTTCGAGCTGCTGCTGGCCAGCCGCTTCGTGTGGGGGATCGGCGCGGCCGGGTCGCGGGTCGTGGCGACGGCCATCGTGCGCGACCGCTTCGTCGGCGGTGAGATGGCGCGGGCGATGTCGCAGGTGATGGCGGTGTTCATGCTCGTCCCGGTGCTCGCGCCGACGATCGGGACCGGCATCGTCGCGATCCTGCCGTGGCGCGCGGTGTTCTGGTTCTGCGTGGCGTTCGCCGCCGTGATCGCTCTGTGGAGCCTGCGGATGCGCGAGTCCCTCGACCCCGCGCACCGCCGTCCGCTGCGCGTGCGCTCCACGGCGGCGGGCTACGCCGAGGTCGCGCGCACCCGGGTGACCGCGGGCTACACGGTGTCGACGATCTTCCTCCAGGGGGTGTTCACCTCCTACCTCGCGAGCAGCGAGCTGCTGATCGGCGAGATCCTCGGCCAGCCGACGTTGTTCCCGGTGATCTTCGGGTGCGTGGCGGTGCTGTTCGCGGTCGCCGCCATCGTCAACGGGCGCATCGTCGTGCGCGTCGGCGTGCACCGCGTCGTCAACGGCGTCTACGCTCTGCTGATCCCGACGACGCTCGCGCTGTGCGCGCTGTCGATCTCCGCGAGCGGACGACCGAGCATCTGGACGTACATGCCGCTGCTCGCCGTGACGCTGGCGTCGTTCATGTTCCTGATGCCGAACCTGAACACCGCCGCCCTCGAGCCGGTGGGGCACCTCGCGGGGACGGCGTCCGCGCTGTCGGGGGCCGTGCGCATGGCGGGGGGCGCGGTGCTCGGCACGATCGTCAGCGCCAGGGTGAGCGATTCGACGACACCGTTCTCCATCGGGGTCGCCCTGCTGTGCCTCGGGTCGTGGATCACCGTGCTCGTCGTGCGTCGACGCTCCCCCGACATCGCGACCCGGCACCTGCTGCCCGAGTCCGCGGTCACCGCCGTCTGACGGGCGATCGACGTCGCGGCGCGGCTCCGCCCGCGCCGGTCAGATCAGGCCGAGGTCGGACACCGCGTCGCGCTCCTCGACGAGCTCGTGCGCGGTCGCGTCGATCCTGGTGCGGCTGAACTCGTTGATGTCGAGGCCCTGGACGATCGACCACTCGCCGTCCGAGCAGGTGCAGGGGAACGAGCTGATGATCCCCTCGGGGACGTCGTAGCTGCCATCGGAGGGCACCGACATCGACACCCAGTCGCCCTCGGGGGTCCCGAGCGTCCAGTCGCGGATGTGGTCGACCGCCGCGGACGCCGCCGAGGCCGCCGACGACGACCCGCGGGCGTCGATGATCGCCGCGCCGCGCTTCGCGACCTTCGGGATGTACTCGTCCGCGTACCAGTCGTGGTCGCCGACGGCCTCGTGGGCCGAGCGCCCGTCGACCTCGCAGTGGTACAGGTCGGGGAACTGGGTCGTGGAGTGGTTGCCCCAGATCGTCATCTTGGTGATGTCGTTCACCGAGGCGTCCAGGCGGGTCGCGAGCTGGCTGATCGCCCGGTTGTGGTCGAGGCGGGTCATCGCGGTGAACCGGCCGGGATCGAGGTCCGCCGCGTTGCTCATCGCGATCAGCGCGTTGGTGTTCGCCGGGTTGCCGACGACGAGGACCTTGACGTCCTTCTTCGCCGAGCGGCTCAGCGCCTCCCCCTGGGGCTTGAAGATCCCGCCGTTCGCCTCGAGCAGGTCGGCGCGCTCCATCCCCGCCTTGCGCGGCATCGAGCCGACGAGGATCGCCACGTCGGCGTCGCCGAACGCGGCATCCGCCTCGTCGGTGCAGGTGATCGAGTCGACGAGCGGGAACGCCCCGTCGTCGAGCTCCATCCGCACCCCCTCGAGAGCCCCGAGGGCCGGGGTGATCTCCAGGAGCTGGAGCGCCACCGGGGTGTCGGGGCCGAGCATGCTGCCCGACGCGATGCGGAAGAGGAGGCTGTAGCCGATCTGGCCGGCAGCCCCGGTGACGGCGACGCGAACTGGGGTGGTCATGGCCCGAGGCTAGATCCGCCCAGCGAGCGAGCCCAATCCGGCGGGCCCGATCCGGCGGGCCCGATCCGGCGGGCCCGATCCGGCGGGCCTGATCCGGCGTCACCCGGCGTCGAGACCGAGGAGCCGGGAGATCAGGTCGGCGTAGTACCGCTGACCCGCGTCGTCGAGGTGGATGTCGTCCGCGTGGAAGCAGTCCCCCGGGCACAGCGGCCCGAGCACGGCCCAGTCGAGGACGGTGACGTTGCCGTGGCGCTCGGGCATCGCCCGCAGCAGGTCGTTGTTCGGCCCGATCCAGCTCCGGTCGGCCTTGCCGGTGACGAGCACCACCGCGGGGACGTCGGCGAGGATCGCCATCATCTCCTCGAGCGACCCCTGCGGGAACGACCCGTTGGTCCCGAGGTGGATCACCACCGCCGAACCGAGGAACCCGTTGTCGGCGATCGCGCGGAGCTGGGGGAGCGACGCCGACAGCTGGCGGCTGACGACGGCGTCGACCACGACGCCGCGCTCGGTGAGCCGGGCGGCGGATCCGAGCATCACCGAGTCCCCGAACGCGATCACCCGGAGCGACGGAGGCGGACCGGCGGGCGGGACCGCGAGCACGCCGATCGACGCGGGGTCGTCGACCACCCCGAGCGAGAGCGGTCCGGGCGGGCGGGGCCGCTCGGCGCCGACGGCATCGCCGGCCCCGTCCCGGGCGCCCGGGTCGAGACCGTCGACGGAGCCGACGTCGGGCTCCGGGGACGTCGGGTCGTCCCCGGCGCCGGCGGCCGCGGCGGAGGTCGAGCCCGGCCACGCCCTCGGCGGCGCGTCGGCCAGGTCGACCCGCTCGACCAGGACGACCGGAGCGGGCGTCGGTGGGGCGTCGAACGCGGAGCTCGAGAACAGCGCGTCGCCCGGGCCCGCCTCGGCTCCGGCCGACGCACGGGCGACTCCGAGCGCGCCGGTCCTCGACGCCCGTCCCCAGCCCGGTCCGGGGTCCGTGCCCGCACGCGCGCCCGCGGTCCGGTCCCCGTCGCGGTCCACGACCTCGGTCGGCGCGTCCCCGGCGCCCGGTGCTGCGGTGGAGGGCCCGCCGGTCGCGGGTGCGCCACCGGTCGTGGTCGGCGACTGCGTCGAGCGATCCGGCGAGCCCGACGGGATCGCGACGGCGGGGACGGCGGGAGCGACGTCCGCGGCCGACCCCTCGGCGGCGTCGACACGGGTCGCCAGGTCGATCGTCGAGCCGTCGTTGCGCACCAGCTCCTGGGCGATCTCGCTGCGCTCGACGTCCGCGGTCACCAGTCGCGCAGCCGCCCACGCCGTCACGACCACGAGACCGCTCACGCCGACGGCGAGGAGTCGCCTGCCGCGGGGGCGGGGGGCGTGCAGCGCGCGACGGATCCCCCGCCGGAACGACCCGGTGCGGATCGGCGTCTCGATCCAGCGGAACGAGGCCTCGGTGATCGCGACGGTGACCACCATCGCGATCGCGAACTGGCGCACGGTCAAGGAGTTCCCGGCGAGCTCGCGGATCACCTGGTACACCGGCCAGTGGTACAGGTACAGCCCGTAGGAGCGCACCCCGATCCACACCAGCGCCCGGTTGCCGAGGACGCGGTCGGCGGCGGATGCCGGGTGCGTGATCGCGGCGATCATCAGCACGGTCGAGACCGAGGCCAGGAACAGCCCCCCGTGGAACAGCCGGCGGTCGGGAGCGCCGTCGGCGCCGACCAGGTAGAGCTCCCAGCACATCCACGCGAACCCGACGAACGAGACCAGCGCGACGACGTCGAGGAACCGCCCCCGTCGACGCAACGGGCCACGTGCGACCGCGAACGGCCGCCAGACCATCGCGAACGCGGCTCCGAGGAGGATCCCCGCCGAGCGCGACGGGGTGCCGATGTAGAGCACGTCGAGCTTCGAGATCGCCCTCCCGACGACGAACCAGTACGCCTCCGGGGTGGTCTCGGGGTCCCCGATCACCCCGGGGTGGAACGCGAGCGCGCTGGTCAGCGCGACGGCGACCGCCGCCGCGAACAGCCACCGGCTCACGTTCGCGATCTCGCGCGTCCCCCGGCGGCCGAGCAGCACGACCATCACCACCGGCCACACGACGTAGAACTGCTCCTCCACGGCCAGGCTCCACAGGTGGCGCAGCGGGGCGAGCTCGAAGGCCGCCGTGTACCCCAGACCGACCCAGAGCTGGTACCAGTTGGACGAGTAGACGAGCCCGGCCACGACGTCGCCGCGCAGCTGGCCCAGCGAACCGGGGTGCAGGATCGCGGTCGACACGGTCACCGCCAGCAGCAGGACGACCAGCGCGGGCAGCAGCCGCCTCGCCCGCCGCTTCCAGAACCCGACCAGCGAGACCCGGGAGCTGCGCTCTCGCTCGGCGATGATCAGCAGCGTGATCAGGTAGCCGGAGATCACGAAGAACATCTCGACGCCGAGGAAGCCGCCGGGCAGCCACGCCGGGTTCGCGTGGTAGATCATCACGGCGATCACGGCGAGGGCGCGCATCCCGTCCAGGCCGGGCATGTAGGGGACGCGGCTGATCCGCGCGTCGTGCTCCCCCAGCTCGATCGGGGGAGACGTCGGCGGTGCGTACGTCGTCATCGGAGCCTTCAGCATCGCACCCGAGGGCGCCGCCGCCGCGGCGCACCCGGGGGAGGCTCAGAGGTCGAGGATCGAGCGGATCTGCTCGGCGTAGTAGGCGCGCCCCTCCGGGCGCAGGTGGATCCCGTCGGAGGCGTAGCACTCGGCCGACGGGCACAGCGGCGCGAAGCCGGCCCAGTCGAGCAGCTCGACGTTGTCGTACTTGTTGATCGTCGAGTAGATCATCGCGTTGTTGGCCGACTCGACCCCGGGGTGGGTCGGGATGACCACCGAGAGGATGACGACCTGGGGCACGTCGGCGACCGCCTCCATCATCGCGTCCATCTGCTGCTGGCTGATCGGCGAGTTCGTGCCGAGGTGGATGACCAGGTCGCGCGGCAGGCGGTCGCGCTCGGCGAGGGTGCGCACGTAGTCGAGCCCGTCGCCCCAGGACCGGCTCTCGACGGCGTCGACGGTGATCCCGAGCTCGTCGAGGTTCGCGGCGGCGCCCTTCATCACCGAGTCCCCGACGGCGAGCAGCTCGGGCGCGGGCTCCTCGGGCGGCGGGGGCTCGGTGGAGGCGGGGACGATCACCGCGTCCGTCGCCGCGGGGTCCGAGGTCGCGTCGCCGTCGGCATCGGGCGCGGGGTCGGGCGCGGCGTCGGCGGCGGGGTCACCGCTCGCCTCGTCCGGCGCGTCCGCCTCGACGGCAGCCACGCCGTCGGAGGAGCCGTCGTCGGAGACGGTCGCATCGGCGGGGTCGTCGGCCGCGCCGAGCGGGTCGCCCTGCTCGTCGAGGTCGGCCACCCCGTCGCAGTCGAGGTCGACCAGGGTGTCGCAGACGAAGTCCTCGCCCTCCGCGATCGACCGCTGCACCTCGTTCTGCTTCAGCTCGGCGGTCGCCATGCTGCCGACCGCGAACACGCTGAGCGCGACGGCGGCGAACGCCCCGCCGAACGCCCACTGGCGCTGGGTGTGGGTGAGCGGGCGGCGGCGGCGCGCGGTGCGCCCCCGCAGCAGCTCGCCGATCCGCCCCTCGCGGATCGGGGTCTCGATCCAGCGGTACGAGAGCTCGGTGACGATGCAGGTCGCGATCATCGCGAGCACGAACTCGTGGATGCGCAGCTGGTTCGCCGCGACGTCGCGGATGATCTGGTAGATCGGCCAGTGGTACAGGTACAGCCCGTACGACCGGGTCCCGATCCACACCAGCACGGGCAGCGACAGCAGGCGGCCGGTGAGCGCCCCGCGGTGGGTCACGGCGGCGATGACCGCCAGGGTGGCGAGCCCGGTGAGGAACAGCCCGCCGCGGAACAGCAGGGGGTGCACCCCGAGCGACGGATCGAAGCCGACCTTCACGCACATGGCGGCCAGCCCCACCAGTGCGACGACCGCGACCACGTCGAAGACGAACCCCCGACGCCGCAGCGGGCCGCGCATCACCGCCGTCGGGCGCCAGACCATCGCGAACGCCGAGCCGAGCAGCAGCCCACCCGCTCGGGTGATCGTCGACAGGTAGAGGAAGTCGGGGGTGGAGATCGCCCGGTCACCGATCGAGAAGTACGCGCCCGGGGTCAGCTCGGGCGTCTGCTGGGGCCCCGAGGTCGCCAGCACCGCGACGATCACGGTGATCGCGACGGCGCCCAGGAAGAGCCAGCGCGCCGTCCCGGCGATGCGGCGGGTGCCCGAGCGCACGAGCGCCAGCATGACCAACGGCCAGACGATGTAGAACTGCTCCTCGACCGCGAGGCTCCACAGGTGCCGCAACGGGGCGAAGTCGTTGCCGGCGCTGTAGCCGGCGCCGATCCACACCTGGTACCAGTTCGAGCCGTACAGAGCGCCCGCGATCACGTCGCCGCGCAGCTTGCCGAGCGCGTCCTGCTCGAACAGCGACACCCAGATCGCGAGCAGCAGCATCATCGTGAACAGCGCCGGCAGCAGACGGCGCGCCCGTCGCATCCAGAACCCGACGAGGCTGATCGAGCCCTCGCGCTCGTGCTCCGCGATGAGCAGGAGGGTGATCAGGTAGCCCGAGATGACGAAGAACACCTCGACGCCGAGGTAGCCGCCGGCGAGCCACGAGCTGTTCGCGTGGTACACCATCACCGCGACCACGGCGAGGGCGCGCAGGCCGTCGAGCCCGGGCAGGTAGGGGATCTGGCTGATGCGCCGGTTCGCCGTCGCCGGGCCGGTCTCGGGGCGCGGGCCACCCGACGCACGGCGGGCTGCAGCGGCGTCGACGGTCGCGGTCACGGACCCCAGTATCGCTCAGACGGAGGCCAGATCGAGGTTCACCACGATCTCACGCGCCGTGGCCGCCTGGTTCAGGGTGTACAGGTGGAGCCCCGGGGCCCCGGCGGCGAGCAGCGACCGGCACAGCTCGGACGCGATCTCGATGCCGATCCGTCGGATCTGCTCGGGGTCGGACCCGCGGTCGAGGCGGTCGATCAGCCAGCCCGGCACCTCGGCGCCGGACATCTCGGCCATGCGCGCGACGTGCTTCACGTTCGTCACCGGCATGATCCCGGGGACGATCGGCTTGTCGATCCCCAGTGCGTCCATCTCGTCCACGAGTCGCACGTAGTGCTCGACGTCGAAGAAGAACTGGGTGATCGCGAAGTCGGCGATCGACAGCTTGTCGGCCAGGTGCCGCCGGTCGATCTCGCGCGACGGGCTGCGCGGGTGGACCTCGGGGTGCGCGGCGACGCCCACGCAGAACGAGCCGCTCGCGCTGACGTCCTCGAGGAGGTCGAGCGCGTAGGTGTAGTCGCTGCGCGCCGGGGTGTCGTCGGCGGGCGGGTCACCCCCGAGCGCGAGGATGTTCTGGACGTTGCGGCGCCGGTACTCGACCAGGAGCCCCGCCACCTCGGTGCGGGTGTGGCCGAGGCAGGTCAGGTGGGCCATCGGCTCCAGGCCGGTGTCGGCGCGCATCCACGAGACGACCTCGCCGGTGCGGTGCCGATCCGAGCCCCCCGCGCCGTAGGTGATCGAGACGAAGTCCGGCTCGAGAGCCTCGAGCTCGCCCACCGCCCGCCCGAGCTGCATCGTCGCGTTCGGTGTCTTCGGCGGGAAGAACTCGAATGAGAGGGTGCGCTTCTCGGCCAGGAGATCACCGATGCGGGCCATCCCGTCACGATACGTCCGACGCCGATTCGTTCCACATCGTGGAACGGCTGGGGACCCTCGATGAACGGCGAGTCGGCGCGGGGGCGGCCGGTGCGTCGGTGCGTCGCGCTCCGAGCGGATCAGTGCCGGAAGTGGCGGGTCCCGGTGAGCACCATCGCCATCCCGTGCTCGTCGGCGGCGGCGACGACCTCGTCGTCGCGCACCGAGCCGCCGGGCTGCACGACGCAGGCGATCCCGGCCTCGGCCGCCGCGTCGAGCCCGTCGCGGAACGGGAAGAACGCGTCGCTCGCGCACGCGCCGCCGCGCGCACGCCCGTCGGAGCGGCCCGCCGCGATGCGCGCCGAGTCCAGTCGGTTCTGCTGCCCGGCACCGATCCCGTACGCCCGACGGTCCTTCGCGTAGACGATCGCGTTGCTGCTCACGGCGGCGCACACGGTCCACGCGAACTCCAGGTCGGCCCACTCCTCCTCGGTCGGCTGGCGCTCGGTGACGACGCGCCACCCGTCGTCGCGCCCGCCGACCGGGTCGGGCGTCTGGATCAGCAGGCCGCCGTCGATCGGCCGCAGGTCGTAGGGCAGCGGGGACGGAGCGCTCGCGCTCATCACCCGGAGGTTTTTCCTCGACGTCAGCACCTCGAGCGCGGCGGGTTCGAAGTCGGGCGCGATGACGACCTCGGTGAACACCGACGAGAGCGGTTCGGCCATCTCGGCCGTGACGGTCCGGTTGGCGGCCACGATCCCCCCGAACGCGCTGACGGGATCGCACTCGTTCGCCGCGACGTACGCGGACGCGATGTCGTCGCCGAGCGCGACCCCGCACGGGTTGGCGTGCTTGACGACCACGACGGCCGGGCCGTCGAAGCGCTGGACGAGGCGCCACGCCGCCTCGGTGTCGAACACGTTGAGGTACGACAGCGCCTTGCCGCCGTGCTGGGTCATCGAGTCCCACCAGCTCGTCGCCCCGACCTGCCGGTACCGGGCCCCCTCCTGGTGCGGGTTCTCGCCGTAGCGCAGCGGCTGCGCCCGCTCGAGCGCGAGGTGGATCGAGGCGGGGAGCACGTCGTCGACGTCGACGTCGACGTCCGCACCCGGCGCCCCGGCGGCGCCGGCACGGTCCGGGGGCCCGCCCGCGGCCGCCCCGGCGTCGGTGGCCGCCGCGAGGTCGGCGGTCGTGCCGGCGCCGGTGCCGGCGCCCGTCCCCGTCGTGGTCGTGGTCGTGGTCGACGCGTCGAGATCGGGGTCCGTCTCGTCGAACCAGGTGACGATCGCCGCGTCGTAGGCGGCGGTGTGGGCGAACGCCGCTCGTGCGAGTCGTCGCCGGGTCGCGTCCGACAGCGCGCCCTCGCGCTCCAGCTCGGCCACCGTCGTGCCGTAGTCGTCCGGGTCGACGAGCACCCCGACCACGGAGTGGTTCTTGGCCGCCGCCCGCACCATCGCCGGCCCGCCGATGTCGATCAGCTCGATGCCCGGATCGGAGGAGAACGGGTACAGGTTGCCCACGACGAGGTCGATGGGCTCGATGCCGTACGCCTCCATGTCGGCGCGGTGCTCGGCGTCGGCCGGATCGGCGAGGATGCCGCCGTGCACCTTCGGGTGGAGGGTCACGACGCGATGGCCCAGGATCGCGGGCACACCCGTCCACTCGACCACGTCGGTGACCGCGATCCCGGCATCGGCGATCGCCGCCGCGGTCCCCCCCGAGGAGACCAGCGACCAACCGAGCTCGCTCAGCGAACGGGCGAGGTCGACGACCCCGGTCTTGTCGTACACGGACAGCAGGGCGGTGGGCACCCGTGCGACCGTAGCGAGCCCCGCCGCGATCCGGGTCGGACCGCTGGCGCGACGGCGCTCAGAGGTCGGCGACGATGGCGGCCATCAGCTCGCCGGCCTCGGTCGGGTTCCGGCCGACCTTCACCCCGGCGTCGGAGAGCGCGTCCATCTTGCCCTGCGCCGTCCCCTTGCCGCCCGAGACGATCGCGCCGGCGTGGCCCATCTTCTTGCCGGCGGGAGCGGTGACCCCCGCGACGTAGGCGGACATCGGCTTGGAGACGTTGGCGCCGATGAACTCGGCCGCCTCCTCCTCGGCCGAACCGCCGATCTCGCCGATCATCATGATCGCGTGGGTCTCGGGATCCTCCTCGAACTCCGCGAGGCAGTCGACGAAGGTGGTCCCCGGGACGGGGTCGCCGCCGATGCCGACGCAGGTCGAGACCCCGATGCCCTTCTGCTTGAGCTCGTACAGCGCCTGGTAGGTCAGCGTGCCCGACCGGCTGACGATGCCGACGTTCGGCCCGTCCGCGGTGGGCTCCTGGGCGATCTCGCCGGCGGTGATCCCGATGTTGCACTTCCCGGGGCTGATGATCCCCGGGCAGTTCGGGCCCAGCAGGCGCGTCCCGGGGAACTCACGGACGAGCTGGTTGTAGGTCATCGCCTCGTCCTGGGCGGGGATCCCCTCGGTGATGCACACGACGAGCGCGATCCCGGCCTCGGCGGCCTCGATGATCGCGGCGGGCGCGAACTTCGGGGGGACCGCGGCGAAGGACGCCGTCGCCCCCGTGGCGTCGACGGCCTCCTGGACCGAGTCGAACACGGGGATGCCGTCGACCTCCTGGCCGCCCTTGCCGGGGGTCACGCCCCCGACGACCTGGGTCCCGTAGTCGCGGTTGCGCAGCCCGTGGTACTTGCCCTGCCCGCCGGTCAGGCCCTGCACCAGGACCTTGGTGCTCTCGTTGACGAAGATTGCCATGGTTCTCTCTTCTCTCGATGGTTCGTGACCCGGCGATGTCCGACCCGGTGCCGGGCACCGGGTGGGGCGGGTCGGGGCGGGTCAGGCGTTGGCGAGCTCGACGGCGGCGCGGGCGGCGTCGAGCATGGTCGGCTCGGAGCGGAGCTTGTCCTGCGAGATGCCGGCGTCGGCCAGGATCTGGCGACCCTCCTCGGCGTTCGTCCCGTCGAGGCGGATCACGATCGGAGCCGACAGGTCGACGCGACCCATCGCCTCGACGATCCCCTTCGCGACCTCCTCGCCGCGGGTGATCCCCCCGAAGATGTTGACGAAGATCGCCTTGACCGCCTCGTCGGAGTTGATCACCTCGAGCGCATCGGCCATCACGTCCGCGTTCGCCCCGCCGCCGATGTCGAGGAAGTTCGCGGCCGAACCGCCGACCTGGTTGACGACGTCGAGCGTCGACATCGCGAGGCCCGCGCCGTTCGCGATGATCCCGACCGTCCCGTCGAGGCCGATGTACTGCAGGTTCCGCTCGGCCGCCATCTTCTCGCGGTCGTCCATCTCGGTGAGGCCCTTGAACTCCTCCCACTCCGGGTGGCGGAACTCGGCGTTGCCGTCGAGGGTGACCTTCGCGTCGAGCGCGTGCACCTCACCGGTCGGCTTGAGGATCAACGGGTTGATCTCGGCGAGGTCGCAGTCGCCGCGGGTGTAGCACTCGTACAGCTTCACGACGATGTCCGCCGCTCCGTCGAGGGCCCGCTCGGGCAGCTTCGCGTCGACGCACGCCTGGCGGGCGGTCGCCTCGTCGAGGCCGTTGACCGGGTCGATGTGCAGGCGCACGATCGCGTCGGGGTCCTCCTCGGCGACCGTCTCGATCTCCACGCCGCCCTCGGCGGAGAGCATCATCAGGTGCTTCTTGGCGGCGCGGTCGAGGGTGAAGCTGACGTAGTACTCCTCGTCGATGTCGGAGGCCTCCTCCACCCAGACCCGCCGCACCTCGTGGCCCTTGATGTCCATCCCGAGGATGCTCCCGGCGTGCTCGCGCACCTGCTCGGCGTCGTCGGCCAGCTTGATCCCGCCGGCCTTGCCACGTCCACCGACCTGGACCTGGGCCTTGACGACGACGGGGTAGCCGGCTTCGTCGGCCGCCGCGACGGCCTCGTCGACCGTGTCGGCCGGGCCGCCCGCGCTCACCGGGATGTCGTATCGGGCGAAGTACTGCTTGCCCTGGTACTCGAAGAGATCCACGTCAGATCACCGCTTCCTGTGTTGGTTCGTCGTGTTCGGTCGGTCGTCGCCGGGGTCGGCTCGCTGCCCGTGTCGTCAGGCCGTCTCGCGCTCGTCGAGGGCGGACTCGAGCCACTCGCCGATGGCGCGCAGAGACGACCCGGGCCCGAAGATCGCGGCGACCCCCTGCTCGGTCAGGGCGGCGACGTCGGCGTCGGGGATGACCCCGCCGCCGAAGATCATCACGTCGTCGAGGCCGCGGTCGCGCAGCTCGCTCATCACCCGGGGGAACAGCGTGAGGTGCGCACCCGACAGCAGCGAGAGCCCGACCCCGTCGGCGTCCTCCTGGAGCACCGTCTCGGCGATCTGCTCGGGGGTCTGGTGGAGGCCGGTGTAGATCACCTCGAAACCGTGGTCGCGCAGCGCGCGCGTGATCGTCTTGGCGCCTCGGTCGTGTCCGTCGAGCCCGGGCTTGGCGACGACGATTCGGTAGGGGCGTTCCACGAGGACCAGACCTTACGCAACGGCTCACGCCAACCCCCAACCGCCGGGGTCGCGGACCGGTGGGCGGACGCACCGACCCGGTGAGGAGCCGAGCCGATGCGTCGCCACAATGGGTCCGTGGTCTCGTCGCGCATCCCCGAGCTGCGGTCCCCGTTCGCCCGAGCGGTCGTCCCCGTCGTCGGCGGGATCGCGTTCTTCGTCGTGCTCGGTCTGGTGACCTGGGCGATCGCGGCGTTCCTGTCGTCGGGGGACAACGAGCCGACCGAGGACCTCGCCCCGGTCCGCCTCGAGCTCGGCTCGGTCGCGCGGCAGGCGAACAACGTGGACGAGGGCGGGCCGATCCTGATCCCCGAGCTGCTCACGATCACCGGCGACCGGTCCCTGGTGCTCGACCACGAGGGCGACGACCCCGCCGAGGGGTGGAGGCTGTACTACGCCTTCCCGGCCGGGCGACCCGACTGCCCGGTCGACCAGATCCGCACGACCGCCACCTTCGTCGACTGCGACGGCGTCGAGATCGACGTCACCGAGCTGTCGCCGCCGACCGAGGCGGTGCGCCCCGTCGTGCAGGACGGCGAGACGCTGTACCTCGACCTGCGTGCCTTCTCGGCACCGACCGGCGCGACGGGCGCGGGCACCGCGGGGTCGTCACCGGCCGCCACGACCGACCCCTGACGAATCGGAGCCGGTCGGTGTCGAGCCGGGCCCGGGGGGAGGGTCCGCAGCGTCAGCGGCTCGACGCCGAGACGGCGTCGACGAGGCGGCTGGCGAACTGCTCGGCGTGCGCGTCGAGCTTGCCGCGGCTCATCGCGAGCCCGCCGATGACGTAGGCGCCGGTGTCGCCGACCGCCGCCGTCAGGCGATCGAGCGCCCCACCGGGTGACAGGGCGAACGTGCAGAACGCCGCCGCCTTCTTGCCCCGCATCGCCGGCAGGTTGGCGATGGAGTTGACCGCCCACGGGGCCTGGCCGAACACGAACGCTCCGTGCACCCAGGTGCCGACGAGGACGATGTCGGCGGCCTGGATCGACGTCAGGTCGGGGCGTGCGACCTTCGACAGGCCGGTGATCGACCACCGCTCCTGGGCGAGGAGGTCGGCCGTCTTCTCCGCCGCCGTCCAGGTGTTGCCCGTCAAGCTCTCGACCAGGATCGCTGCCTTCACGGGCTCAGTCTGCCACGCGGGCGGGCCGCGGGCCGCGGTCACCGGTCGCGGCGCGGGGCACGGAGGTCGTCACCCGACGCGAGCGCCGCTGCCGCCGGCCCCCGACGTCGGCACGGACTCGACGAGCGGGCTCACCCACGCGTCGACATCCGACGACGCCGTGACGTCCGCACGTCCGATCCGGTCGCGGCCGTCGCGCTTCGCGACCATCAGCGCCTCGTCGGCGGCCTTCACCAACTCGACGCTCGACGAGCCGTGGTGCGGACGGGCGCTGGCGACCCCGATGCTGATCGTCATCGCGGGCGCTCCGCGCTTCGAACGACGTGCGCTCAGGTGCGCCCGAACCCGCCGGGCCAGCATCACCGCCGTGTCGATGTCGACACCGCCCAGCACGGCGGAGAACTCGTCGCCACCGATGCGCGCCGCCAGGTCGCTCGGTCGGCGGCACACCGACTCGAGCGATCGCGCCAGATCGCCGAGGACGCGATCGCCCACGTCGTGTCCGTGGTCGTCGTTCATCGCCTTGAAGTTGTCGACGTCGACCGTGATCACCGCGATCGGCTGGTCGAAGCGGGCGGCCCGGCGCCACTGCTCGTCGAGGAAGTCGTCGAAGTGGCGTCGGTTGGCCACCCCGGTGAGGGGGTCGGAGAACGCGAGCTGCAGCGCCCGCTCCTCGGCGAGGTGGCGGTCGGTGACGTCTCCGTGCGCGATCGTCACGAACCGGCCGAGCCGGTTGTCGAGCGCCGACATCACGACCTGGAACCAGCGCTGCTGATCGGGCGCGTGGCACGGGTAGTCGGCGCACCCCTCGTCGCGTGCGCCGTCGAGGATGTCGCGCAGCATCTCGAAGATCTCGGTCGCGCCCTCGTCGTCGCCCGTCATGGGCTCGCACGCCGCAGCGAAGTAGTTCCACCCGACCCAGTCGACGTCGTCACCCACGCCGTTGTCGCGCCCGAACGCGATCCACGCCTGGTTGACCCACACGATGTCGCCCCGGTCGTCGACCACGGCGACCGCGTCGGTCATCTCGTCCATGGCCATCGACAGGATGTCGGTCAGATCCGACCCCGTCAGCGAGGAGCCACCCGTCCTGGTCGTGCCGCCGTCGTCCACCATCGCCGTCCTTCCCACCGGCTCCATGATACTGGCTCACGCTCCGTGTCCGAACGGCCACTCATCCGACGTGCGGATCCGCCACCCCCGTGGCGAGCGACCCGGCGCGACGCTCGGACCACCGCCTCAGAGCTTGGCCAGCGGCGCCCAGGCGAGCGACAGGTGCTTCAACCCGACCCCGTCGGCGAAGTTGACGACGGCCTCGGCCTTGTCCCCCTCGCCGTCGAGGGCGATGACGGTCCCCCCGCCGAACGCGGGGTGCTCCACCCGATCGCCCACCGCGAACCCTCGCTCGTGGCCGTTCGTCGGTTCGACGCCACGACCGGCGCGCAGCGCCGCGTCGACGACGCGCTCGCGGTGCTCGGTCTCGGTCTCCGCGTGCAGGTCGGCGTTGATGTCGATGCCGCCGGTGTCGTCGTCGGAGCGGCCACGCCGGTACGGCGGCGGGTCGGAGCGATGGGCCGCCCCGCGCTCGGAGCGGTAGCTCTGCCGACCGTACGACGACCGACCCGAGACCTTCCCCCGCGACTCGACGAGCTCGGCGGGGATCTCGTCGAAGAAGCGCGACGGCGGGTTGTACTGGGTCGAGCCGAACAGCTGGCGGCTCCACGCGTGGGTCATGTACAGGCGCCGCATCGCCCGCGTGATCCCGACGTAGGCGAGGCGGCGCTCCTCCTCCATCTCGACCGGTTCCGTCAGGGCCCGGATGTGGGGGAAGACGCCCTCCTCCACCCCGGCGAGGAAGACGATCGGGAACTCGAGTCCCTTGGCCGAGTGGAGCGTCATCAGCACGACCTGGTCGTCGTCGTCGAGCTGGTCGGTGTCGGCGACGAGCGCGACCTGTTCCATGAACTCGTCGATCACCGTGAACTCGCGCGCCGAGCCGATCAGCTCGCCGAGGTTCTCCAACCGGGAGTGGGCCTCGACGGTGTCCTCCGCCTCGAGCTCGCCCAGGTACCCCGACCCCTCCAGCGCGAGCTGGAGCACGTCTCCGGGGCCGTGGGAGGGGTCGGCGGCCGTCTCGGCGAGACCGTCGAGCAGCTCGACGAAGGACGCGATCCCCCGCACGGCCGGGCCCGTGATCCCGGCCTCGTCGCTGCGCCGCAGCGCCTCGACGAACGGGATCGCCTCGGATCGGGCGAGCGCGTCGAGCTTGTCGACGCTGGCGTCGCCGATCCCGCGCTTGGGGGTGTTGAGGATCCGCTTCAGCGACACCTCGTCGGTCGGGTTGACCGTCACCCGCAGGTACGCCATGGCGTCCTTGACCTCGCGCCGGTCGTGGAAGCGGGTCCCGCCGACCACCATGTACGGCACCCCGACCCGCATGAACGCCTCCTCGAGCACGCGGCTCTGGGCGTTGGTGCGGTAGAGCACGGCCATGTCGCGCCACGAGACCCCCCGCTCGGCGTTCGACTCGCGGGCGGTCGAGGCGATGAAGGTGGCCTCGTCACCCTCGTCGTCGGCGTGGTAGCGCACGATGCGGTCACCGCTGCCGAGGTCGGTCCACAGCGACTTGGGCCTGCGCTCGGTGTTGTTGTCGATCACCGCGTTCGCCGCGTCGAGGATCGTCTGGGTGCTGCGGTAGTTCTGGTCGAGCACCACGGTCGTGACGTCGGGGAACGCCTCCTCGAACTGGAGGATGTTGCGGAAGTCGGCCCCGCGGAAGCGGTACACCGACTGGTCGGTGTCGCCGACCACGCACACGTTGTGGTGGCCGCCGGCGAGCAGCAGCACGATCTCGTTCTGGGCCTGGTTGGTGTCCTGGTACTCGTCGACGAGGACGTGGGCGAACCGCTCGCGGTGGTGCTCCAGCACGTTCGGGTGCTCACGGAACAACCGCACGACGTTGAGCAGCAGGTCGTCGAAGTCCATCGCGCCGGCCGTGCGCAGCCGCGCCTGGTACTCGGCGTACACCTCGGCGTGCTTGCGGTCGAAGATGTTCTCGGCCTGATCGGCCATCTGATCGGGTGTGACCAGCTCGTTCTTGCGCAACGAGATGATCCCGTGGACGCCGCGCGGGGTGAACCGCTTCGAGTCGAGGCCGAGGTCTCGGATCACGTACGACGTGAGCCGGTTCGAGTCGGCGGAGTCGTAGATCGAGAACTGGCGCGGGTAGCCGATCGCCTCGGCGTTGGACCGCAGGATGCGCACGCAGGCGGAGTGGAACGTCGACACCCACATCGTCCGCACGACCGGCCCGACGAGCTCGTGCACCCGGTCGCGCATCTCGGACGCGGCCTTGTTGGTGAAGGTGATCGCGAGGATCGACGACGGGTGCGCGCCCTCGTGGATCAGGTTGGCGATCCGGTGGGTGAGCACGCGGGTCTTCCCGGACCCGGCGCCGGCGACGACGAGCAACGGGCCGTCGGTGTGGACGACCGCGTCGAGCTGGTCGGGGTTGAGGCCCTGGGTGAACGGCGACGGCCCCGAGCCGCCGCGGCGCGGCGCCGGCGCGGCGGCGCGTGCGAGCTCGTCGGCGTCGTCGACCTCGCTCGCGCTCGGCGGGGCGGCCTCGCTCGACTCGGCCGGGTGCGGGACGTCGGCGAACAACTCCTCATCGGTCATGGCGACTCCCACTCTAGGGAGGGGGTGCGACGCTGCCGGAGGAGCCACCGCCGCCCCGTGACGGTCGGCGAGCGTCGGGCGCGGTCGCTCCCGTCGGGTCGCACGGGGCGAGGGGACGTCGCTTCCCGGGTGTCGGCCGGACGACGCGCGCGCCGGTCGGACGGTGCGCCCACGCCCATCGGAGCAGGTGCCGCTGCACGACATGACGCCGCGGTGGGGTGTCGTCCCGCTCGCCGCCTGGAGCACCCGACGTCGCGCTCGCGATCGACGTTTCGGCGATGCTGGAGCCGCCTCTCTCCCGGACGGAACCGACCCCGGTGGCCGGATCGTCCACGAGTACGGTGCGCGCATGGCCGAGCACTCCCCCGCATCCGCCCGCACCACGGTGCGGCGCGGCGCCCCGCGCGCGGTCTACGAGCGCGACCGGATCCGTGACGTGCTCGACGCGGGGATCGTCGCCCACGTCGGGGTGCAGACCGACGACGGGCCGATCGTGCTGCCCATGGCCTACGGGGTGCGCGGGAGCGGCGGGGACGCCGAGCTGCTGCTGCACGGAGCGCTCGCGAACGCCCTGCTGCGCGCCGGGCGCGGTCTCGACGTGTGCGCGACCGTCACGATCGTCGACGGGCTCGTCGTCGCTCGCTCACCGTTCCACAACTCGATGAACCACCGCTCGGTGGTGGTGCGCGGCATCGCGTCCGCGGTCGAGGGCGACGCCGAGCGACTCGACGCGCTGCGGATCATCAACGACCACGTCGCCGCGATCTGGGACACGGCTCGTCCGCCGTCGGCGAGCGAGCTGCGACGAACCCTCGTGCTGTCGGTGCCCCTCGCGGAGGCATCGTCCAAGGTCCGCGACGGAGACCCGGTCGACGACGACTCCGATCTCGACGGACCGCACTGGGCGGGCGTCGTCCCGCTCGTCGCGTCGTGGGGGGAGCCGATGGCCGCGAGCGACCTGAGGGCCGGGGCGTCCCTTCCGGATGCCGTCGCCGGGCTGGCCGGCACCGACGCGCACCGACGCTGAGGGGGTGCCGGTCGGCCGCCGTGCGTGAGCTTCGGCGTCCGCTGCGTCAGCCCGAGACGACGACGCTGCGCTCGTGGCGCGTCGTGCGCGCGACCGCGGCGAGCTTCGGGAGCACGCACGGGCGGCCCGAGCACGCGTCCCAGGTGCGGAGCCCGCCGTTCACGATCGGCTCGTCGGAGATCGAGCGCACCTGCTCGGCGACCTCGAGGCAGCGGATCAGCTCGTCGGGGCTGTACGACGCCCACACCGTGATGTCGTTGGCCTCGACGTCGGAGATCGGGGCTCCGTCGGTGCAGTTCCAGCCGTCGTCGCTCCTCGTCCGGGTGCGCACGATCCGGACGCGACCGCGGGCGTTGACGAGGATGTCTCCGGCGCTCAGCGATCTCACGGATCTGTCATCGGCCGGGGACGGCCGGGAGTTGAGCGGTTCGCCGACGGCGGATCAGGTGGCGCGGACCCCTCGTCGCGTCAGCTCTCCGCCTGCTCGGCGAGCTCGAGCCACGCGGATTCGAGGTCGTCGAGCTCGCCCTGGGCCTGCACGAGGATCTCGCCGCGCTCGGCGAGCACGACGTGATCGGTCGTCGCGGCGAGCTCGGCGTTCAGCGAGTCGACCTTGCGCTGCGCCTTGACCATCGCCTGCTCGGTCTCACGGAGGCGACGTCCGATCGTCGACGGGCTCGGGCCCGTGCGCGCGCGTCGTCCCCGGTCCCGCGACGTCCTCGCCGGCGCCGACGCGCCCGACGTCGAGGTCGGAGACGACGGGAGCGTCACCTCGTCGCTCGCCGTCGAGGACGGTGCGCCGGTGGTCGACGCGCCGGAGCCGGCTCGACCTGCGCTCGGTGCCGAGGCACGCGAGACGTCCGACGTGTGCCGTGGGGTCGTCGACCGCCGCGACGAGGGGCGCCGACCGCGCGACGTCGTGCGCTCGTCCAACCACCCCGACACCCCGCCCGGGACCCGGCGGACCTCGCCGTCGGGCTCGATGGCGAGCACGTGGTCCGCGACGCGATCGAGGAACGCCCGATCGTGGCTCGCCACCACGAGCGCCCCGGACCACCCGTCGAGGAACTCCTCGAGCGATCGCAGGGTGTCCAGATCGAGGTCGTTCGTCGGCTCGTCGAGCACGAGGAGGTTCGGTTGCCGTGCGAGCACCATCACGAGCTGGAGTCGTCGCTTCTCACCGCCCGACAGCATCCGCACCGGGGCGTGCTGCGCGGTCGAGTCGAACCAGAACCGCTCGAGCAGCGCGGTGTCGGTGTGATCGGGCTCGCGCAGCGGACCGGCGACGGTCCGACGGACGGTCAGGTCGGGATCGAGGGTGGAGGAGTGCTGGTCGGCGTACCCGACCACGACGGTCGATCCGACGGTGACGGTGCCCTCGGTCGGCTGCCGACGCCCGGCCACCACGTCGAGCAGGGTCGTCTTGCCCGACCCGTTCGGCCCCACCACGGCGAGCCGCGACCCCGGCTCGATCGCCAGGTCGACGTCGCGCAGCACGGTCACCGGGTCGCCGCCGGACGACGCGCGCTCCCCCGTCGCGTCCGCGTGGGGGCGGGCGGTGTCGGTGCTGGCGGTGTCGGTGCTGGCGGTGTCGGTGCGGGCGGTCTCGAAGCGCTGGGTCACGCCGCTCAGCTCGACGACCTGGTTGCCGAGCCGGGTCGTCCCCGCCCCGAGCTCGAGGTCGTCGGCGCGCACGCCGAGGTCGCGCGGGCCGCCCGCCACGATCTCGCCGGCGGTGCGCAGCCGCGCCTTGGGCTTCGAGGTGCGCGCCGGCGCCCCCCGCCGCAGCCAGGCGAGCTCCTGGCGGGCGAGGATGCGGCGGGTCGACTCCTCCTTCGCCTCACGCTCGATGCGCTCCGAGCGGGCGTCGAGGTAGGTGGCGTAGGCGCTCGAGCCGGCCGCCGCCTGGTGGGTGAACGCCCGACCGTCGTCGAGCTCGACCACCCTCGAGGGCCCGACCTCGGAGGTCAGCCGGTCGAGGGCGTGGCGGTCGTGGGTGACGAGCACCAGAGCGGCCGACATCGCCACGAGGCGCCCCTCGAGCCACTCGATCGCCTCGAGATCCAGGTGGTTCGTGGGCTCGTCGAGCACGATCACGTCGTGGGCGTCGACGATGCCCCCGCCGCCGGCGGCGCCGTTGTCGGCGAGGACCCGGGCGAGGGCGACGCGCTTGGCCTGCCCGCCCGACAGCGCGTCGGTGCGCCGATCGAAGAGGCCGAGCACGCCGAGCGAAGTCGCGATCGACGCGACCTCCCACCCGTCGCCCAGGTGCTCGGCCACCGTGCCGGCGGGCAGGACCGGATCCTGCTCGAGCATGGTGATCCGTGCGCCACGACCGAAGCGGACCACGCCGGCATCGGGTGCCAGCGCACCCGTCAGCACGCGCAGCAGGGTCGTCTTGCCCGACCCGTTCACACCGACCACCGCGATCCGGTCGCCGCGCGAGATCGTCAGGTCGAGATCGTCGAAGAGCACCTTGTCGGGCTGCTCCACCCGCACCCCGGATGCGTCGACGCAGATCACGTGACCACGCTAGGGGCGACTCACCGAACCACGCCGAGGCCCCCGGCCGAGCGACCGGGGACCACGGTCGTGCCGGGGCCCGGCGCGAGCTCGCGAGCACCACCTGCCGACCGCGCTCCGCGGCGACGGGCGTCGCGGTGGGGCGTGTGTGGCACGGTGGCGCCGTGTCGTGGCGCGAGGAGACGAGGACCGCCACCGCCGTCGCCGTCGGTGGCGTCGTCGGCGCGACCGGACGGTGGTGCGTGTCGACGATCGTGATCGCGACGGACGGCGGGTTCCCGTGGGCGACGTTCGTGGTGAACGTCGTCGGCAGCGCGCTGATCGGCGTCGCGGCCGCCCGCCTGCGACCCGACACGACGGCGTGGGCGGTGACGACGACCGGGGTGCTCGGGGGTTTCACCACGATGTCGTCGTTCGCCGTCGAGCTCGACGATCTCCTCGACGAGGGCCGAGGCGGCGTCGCGCTCGCCTACCTCGGCGCCACCCTCGTCGTGGGGCTCGTCGTGCTGGGCGTGGCGCGCCGCCTCGCCGGGAACGGCACGCCGCCCGACCGGGACGGCCTCGCGACGTGACGCCGGTGCTGTTCGCCCTGGCCGCCGCGATCGGTGCGGTCCTGCGCCACGCGCTCGGGCGGCTCCTCCCCTCGTGGCGGGCGCTGCTCATCGCCAACACCGCCGGTTCCGCTGCGCTCGGCTGGCTCGTCGAGGCCGACGTCTCACGATCGACGGTGCTCGTCGTCGGTTCCGGACTGTGCGGCGCGCTCACCACCTTCTCGTCGTTCGCCCTCCGGGTCCGCGAGCTCGGGCCACGCCGGGGGACGGCGTACGTCGTCGCCACGATGGTCTGCGCGTGCGGCGCCGCCGCGATCGCGTCGTCGTGCTGAGCGCGCGCGGCCTGTCCGCCCCGGCACCCCGGGGCGATCACGGCCGTCGTCGTCGCGCCCGGCGAGCGAGCCTCCGGGTCGGCGATCCTCAGTCGACGAGGATCCGCACCGGCAGCTCGCGCGGGCCGCGCACCTGGCCGACCGACCAGCGGACGTCGCCGGCGAGCTCGAAGTTCGGGAAGCGACGGAGGAACTCCTCGATCGCGACCCGCAGCTCGAGGCGCGCGAGGTTGGAGCCGAGGCAGCGGTGGATGCCGAGCCCGAACGCCGAGTGCCGGTTGGCCTCGCGGTCGATGACGAAGGTGTCGGCGTCCTCGAACTGCTTCGGGTCGCGGTTGGCGGCCGGGAACGGCAGCAGGACCCAGTCGTCCCGCTTCATCGGGCAGCCGTGGAAGTCGATGTCCTCCGCGACGAGGCGCGCCATGGTCACCGGTGCGTACGCGCGCAGGAACTCCTCGAGCGCGAACGTCATCACCTCGGGGTCGTCGAGGAGGCGGGCGCGGTCGGCCGGGGTCTGGGCGAGGTGCCACAGCGACGAGCCGATCGCCGACCAGGTCGTGTCGATCCCGGCGACGAGCAGCAGGATGATCGTGCCCCGGACGTGCTCGGGCGCCAGCTTGCTCCCGTCCATCTCGACCTCGAGCAGGTAGCCGGTGAGGTCGTCGCGCGGGTCGTCGATGTGGTCGCGCACCTGTGCGTCGATGTACTCCTCGAGCTTCCGGAACGCCTGACCCCGCTGCTCGGGCTCGTCGTTGATCCGCTCCAGCACGGTGTGCACGAACTCGCGGAACAGCTCGTCGTCGGCGGCCGGGAACCCGAGCATCCGACCGATCACGCTGACCGGGATGTGCTGCGCGTACTGGACGGCCGCGTCGACGACCGTCTCGCCGGGGGTGATCTCGCCCATCTCGTCGAGCAGCTCGCCGCACAGGCGCCGGACGTCGTCCTCCCACGGCTCGATCTGCTTCGGCGCGAACGGCGGCAGCAGGAGGCGGCGCGCCATGCCGTGGAACGGCGGGTCGCTCGTGATCGGCGGGGCGCCGCCGATCGGCGCCGGCAGGGCCATGTCACCGGGCCGGGTCGTGCTCACGACGACCGAGCGGCTGGTGAAGTGATCGGTGTCGTACGCGACCTCGTTGACCGTGTCGTGGGTGATCGGCGCCCACATGCCGCCGTAGCGGTCGCTGCGCGCGACCGGGCAGCCCGATTCGCGCAGCTCCTTCCAGATCTCGGGGGCGCGGCGGTTGTACTCGGGGTTCGCGTGGTCGAGGTCGGTCGCCCAGTCCTCGACGGGCCCGTAGTGGGCCGGATCGTAGGGGACCCGGTCCCACACGTGGGTTCCCTCCGGGCTGTCGCCGCGGACCGGCGGGACGTACACGTAGCCGTCGTGCGGGGTGGACTCCGCATCGGGGGCGACGCTCGCGTCGGGCGTCGTGTCGGGTCGGGTGTCGGTCATCGGGTGCTCCACTGGTCGGTCGGGTCGTTCGGGTCCGGCCGTCGGTGCCGGGGTCGTCGGGGCGCGCTCACGTCACTCGGCGACCGAGATCGCGTACTCCGGGCAGTTCGCCGCGGCGAGGCGGGCCTTGTCGTGCAGGTCGGCGGGCACGTCACCGTCGACGAGCAGCACCGCCTGGCCGTAGTCGTCGACGTCGAACAGCTCGGGCGCCAGCGCGTAGCACCGGTTGTGGCCCTGGCACTTGTCTGAGTCGAGGTGGATCTGCATGTTGCCTCCGGTGCTGACGACGTCGGGCGTCGGGTGGACCGTCCTGGATCCGACCCGCTGCGCTCGATGTTCGGAACGTTGTTCCAATCTTGCCCGGTCCGGCGCCGGAAGGCAAGCCGCGGCCCGGAGCGGCCTCGCGTCCGAGCCCGGCGGGTCGTCGCGCGCGGCGTCTCGCCGCCCGTCTCGCCGCGCCCGGCGTGCCGTCGGGATCAACGAGTCGCGTTCGGGCGACGTCCGGCGCGCCGGGACACGACGACGAACGCGATCGCGGCGGGGACGGTGACGACCGCCGTCGCCGTCCCCACCCCCAGGCTGGTGTCGGCGAGCACCCCGACGAGCGCCGGGGTCACGAGCATCGCCACGCGAGATCCACCCGTGAGCGCTCCGAGTCCGGCGCCGGTCACCCCGCGGTGGCGAGCCGCGTCGTCGTAGAGCTTCGGGAACTGCGTCGCGACGCCCAGCCCCGCGACGCCGTAGGCGACGATCACCACCCACCGATCGGGAGCGAACGACGCCACCACCAGCGCGACGACGGTGAGGCCGATCGCGGCTCGGAACACCTCCTCGCGCCCGAAGCGCACGATCGCCGCGTCGCCCCCGAAGCGCCCGATGGTCATCCCCGCCGTGAACGCGACGTAGGCGAGCCCGGCGACGCCGACGCGCACCCCGAGGTCGTCGCTCAACCGGAACGCCGCCCAGTCGCTCGATGTCTGCTCCATGGCGATGGAGCAGGCCCCGGCGAGCCCGAGCAGGACCAGCACCGTGGGCACGCGTCGGCGTCGGACGTCCGTCGGCGAGGGGACGGCCACCCCCGGGTCGACCGACCCGCGACCACCGACGGCCTCGCGTTCATCCCCCGCGCCGTCGCGCTCCGCGGCGCCGTCGGCCTCCGCCTCGTCGCGGCCCGGGCCCTCGGCGCGGTCGGCGCCCTCGTCGGAGCGCAGGAGGCCGCGGCTGACCGCCGCCACGACGAGCAGCATGAGCAGCGCGACCACGTAGAGGTGCGCGGTCAGCGAGATCCCGGCCTCCGCGACCCGGGTCGCCGCGAACCCGCCGACGACGGTGCCGAGGCTCCACAGCCCGTGCAGCCGGTTCATCACCGGGGTCGACCGGCGTGCGCTGACCCACGAGCCCTGGAGGTTCATCGCCGAGTCGACGTACACGTCGAGCACCGCGAGCCCCACGAGCCCGACGACGAGCACGGCCACCACGTCGGCCGACCCGACGACGGCCAGCGCGGCCGTGAGACCGAGCGCCGCGGCGACCAGGACGCGCCGCGACCCGAACCGGTCGATCAGCGCGCCGACGGTCGCGCTGCCCGCGAGCCCGGCGGCCGCGGCGAACGCGAGCAGCGCGCCGAGCGTGCCGAGGCTCACGTCCACCCGGTCGCGGATCTCCGGGAGGCGGGGGACGTAGGAGGCGAAGATCGCCCCGTTGACGAAGAACTGCGCCGCGACCGCGGCGAGCGCACGGCGATCGTCGCGGCCGAGACCCGAGCGGCTCACCTCGCCGGCCCCGGTCGACGACCGCGCGTCATCGCACCGGCTTCATCGCGGGTGCCCCGGCCCGGCGACCCGGACCGCGCCGGACCCGGGCGGGCGACGTCGGCCCCCCACGGCCGCGACGTCGTCGCGCCGACCTCGTCCACGCGTCGTCACGGGACCGTTCCGAGGACGTCGGACAGCGAGTCGGCGGCGGCCTCGAGCCCGACGTCGACGACCGCGGCGATCGGGCGGTCGTCACCGGTGACCGCGGCCAGCGGCCCGCCGCGCACCGTCCCCGAGGTGAGCACCACCAGCGACGCTCCGGGATGGACCTCCCGCAGGACGGACGCCTTCGCGATCGTGCGCCAGACCGACTCGAGGCGCCCGAGACCGGGGCGCGACGGGGTGTGGACACCGGCGAACTCGAACCACGCCTCGACCCCGTCCGAGCGGCGGGCGCGGGCGCTGATCGTGACCCCCGGGGCGACGCGCACGTTCTCCTCCACGTCGACGAAGCCGCACTCGGCGAGCACGTCGCGCGCGAGGTCCTTGAGGGTGCGCCGATCGGGGAGGTCGCTGGGAGCCATCGACCCCACGCGCTCGCGCGCCCGCTCGACGTAGGCGACCTCGGTGTCGTACCCGACGTAGTGGCGTCCGGTGCGCACCGCGGCGACCGCCGTCGTCCCCGATCCCATGAACGGGTCGAGCACCACGTCTCCGCGGTAGGTGAACAGGTGCAGGCACCGCTCGACGAGCGCGACCGGGAACGGGGCGGGGTGCCCGACGCGGGTCGCGGACTCCGCGGGGATCTCCCACACGTCGAGCGTCGCCTCCATGAACTCGTCGCCGGGGATCGTCGCATCGCCGTCTCCGCCCTCGCCGTCTCGACCGCGCCCGACGCGATCGAAGCGGCCCTTGCTCGCGATCACGATCCGCTCGGTCGTGTCGCGCAGCACCGGGTTCGCCGGTGAGCGGTACGAACCCCACGCGCACGAGCCGCTCGCCCCGCGCTGCTTCTGCCAGACGATCTCGCCACGCAGGAGCAGGCGCAGGTCGTCCTGGAGGATGGTGGTGACGTCGGCGGCCAGGTTCCGGTACGGCTTGCGACCCAGGTTCGCCACGTTGACCGCGATCCGCCCTCCCGGCTCGAGGGTGCGGACCGACTCGCCGAGCACGTCGCGCAGCATCTCGAGGTAGGCGATGTAGTCGCCCGGGACGTGACCCTCGCCGAGGGCGGTCTCGTACTCCTTGCCGGCGAAGTAGGGCGGGGAGGTCACGACGAGCGCGACCGATGCGTCGGGGACCGCCCCCATCGAGCGTGCGTCGCCGAGGTGGATCACGTCGACCTCCCCCGGCGGCGACAGCTCGTCGTCGTCGCTGACGACCGGGGGCGCGAAGCGGGCGTAGAAGTCGGTCGAGTCGTGCGACTCGCGCCGGCCGGCCCCGAACGCCGACGTGGAGGTGCCCATCAGCGCGCGCGACGGGAGGGGTGGGCGGCCGACATCCCGCACAACCTAGAAGAAGTTCGCGCGCTCCGTAGTGGACGGTCGCGCGGCTCGCGTTCACGGCGTCGCCACGCCGAGGTCGGCGTCGTGGTCGGCCCCGCTGCCCGGGGACGCGGGAGGCGCCGTGGCGGGTGCCCGGCGCACCCGGCGACCTGGCAACATGGCGGCCGTGATCGACGCCGACGCCGCCCTCTCCGCGCTCTCTCTGCCCGACAAGTGCCACCTCGTCGCCGGGGCGTCGAACTGGAGGACCCGGGCGTTCCCCGAGGCCGGGATCCCGCAGATGAAGATGAGCGACGGCCCGACGGGGATCCGCGGCGAGGGCCACGGCAGCTCCGGGACGCCGGGCGTCGCCTTCCCCGCCGGCATCACACTCGGCGCGACGTGGGACCCCGACCTGCTCGTCGAGATCGGCGACCTCGTCGGTCGCGAAGCGGTCCGCAAGCGCGCCCACGTCGTGCTCGGACCGACGGTCAACCTGCACCGCACCCCGATCGGCGGGCGCACCTTCGAGTGCTACTCCGAGGACCCCGAGCTGTCGGGAGCCCTCGCCGTCGGCTACGTGCGCGGCGTCCAGAGCCACGACGTCGCGGTGACCGTCAAGCACTTCGCGTGCAACGACACCGAGATCGACCGGATGACGGTGGACGTGCGCGTCGACGAGCGCCCGCTGCGCGAGCTCTACCTGCGGCCCTTCGAGCGTGCGGTCACCGAAGCCGGCGCGTGGGGGATCATGAGCGCGTACAACCGGGTGAACGGCGACTTCGCCGCCGAGAACCGTCGCCTGCTCACCGGCATCCTCCGCGACGAGTGGGGCTTCGACGGCTTCGTCGTGTCCGACTGGTTCGGGGTCCACGAGCCGGTCGGGGCGGCGAACGCCGGGCTGTCGCTCGAGATGCCCGGCCCCCCGCGCGTCTACGGCGCGGGCCTGCTCGACGCGGTCGAGCGCGGCGACGTGACCGAGGAGACCGTCGACGGTCTCGTGCGCGACCTGATCACGGTGATGAACCGCACCCGCGTCGACGAGCGCGACGCCGAGGGCGAGGAGGGGTCCGTCGACGATCCGACCGAGCGGGCGCTGACCCGGCGGGCCGCGATCGCCGGGACCGTGCTGCTGCGCAACGAGCCCGTCGGGGGCGAGGGCGCGCCGGTCCTGCCGCTGCCCGCAGCCGTCCTGACCTCGATCGCCGTGCTCGGCCCGAACGCGGTCGTCGACCGCTCGATGGGAGGAGGGTCGGCCAGCCTCGTCCCGTTCGACCACCGGACGCTGCTGACCGCCGTGACCGAGCGCCTCGCCCGGGTCGCCCCCGACGCACGGGTGACGCACGAGCCGGGGGTGCGCATCGACCGCCTCACGCCGATCGCCCGCCGAGGCGAGCTGCGGACGCCGAACGGGGAGCCGGGGCTGCGCATCGAGTACGTCAACGGCCGCGACTGGGACGCGCCCGCCGTCGTCGACACCGTCACCGGGACCTCGATGATCCGCTTCTTCGGCACCACCCCCGACCAGGTGGACGCCGACGCGTTCGGAGCGCGCGTGACCGGCTCCTACGTCCCCGAGGTCGACGGACCCCACGAGATCGGCGTCGTGTCCACCGGACCGGTGACGATGACCGCCACCGCGCCCGACGGCACCGAGGTCGTGGTCGTCGACGACCCCGAGATGGAGATCCCCCGCACCCGCGAGTTCTTCGGCTACGGCAGCGAGGAGAGCGTCGCCACCGTCGACGCCGTCGCCGGCGAGCCGATCGAGCTGTCGGCGAGGTGGACGACGGCCGAGGACAACGGGTTCGCGGCCCTGCGCATCGGGGTGCGCCCCCCGGACCCCGACGACCTGTTCGAGCGCGCCGTCGAGGCCGCGGCGAGCGCCGACGTGGCCGTGGTGGTCGTCGGCACGAACGACGAGTGGGAGACCGAGGGCTTCGACCGCGAGGTGATGGACCTCCCGGGACGCCAGAGCGAGCTCGTCGAGCGAGTCGTCGAGGCGAACCCGCGGACCGTCGTCGTGGTCAACGCCGGGTCGCCGGTCACGATGGACTGGGCCGGCGACGACCACCCCGCCCCCGCTCCCGCGATCGTCACCTCGTTCTTCGCGGGCCAGGAGCAGGCCGAGGCCATGGTCGACGTGCTGCTCGGCGTCGCCGAGCCCGGTGGGCGCCTGCCGACGACCTACCCCGCTCGCCTCGCCGACCACCCCGCCGTCGAGAACCACGCGCCCGACGCGAGCGGCGACGGCCCGGCGCGCCAGCGCTACGACGAGGGTCTGCTCATCGGGCACCGCCACTACGAGAGCTCCGGGGTCGCGCCGCGCTTCTGGTTCGGCCACGGTCTGGGCTACGGCGAGGTCACGTGGGGCGACGTCACCCTGGACCGGACATCGGCCGCGGTCGACGAGCTCGGCGCGCACCCCGTCGCCGCCTCGGTGCCGATCGAGTGCACCTCGCGGCGCTCGGCGACCGTCGTCGTGCAGTGCTACGTCTGCCCGATCGACCCACCGGTCGACCGCCCCGTCCGCGAGCTCGCGGCGTGGGTGAAGACGGTCGTCGAGCCCGGCGCCACCGGCACCGCGCTCGTCGAGCTCGGACCCGCCGCGTTCGACCACTGGGACGTGGAGTCGGGCGCGTGGACCGTCGCCGCCGGCGACTACGACGTCGTCGTCGCCGCGTCGTCGGATCCCGCCGCCGAGCACGCACGCATCCGCGTCACCCTCACCGACCCGGGCACCTGACGCCTCGCCGCCCGACGGGTCCGTCGCGCCGCCCGGCACCCGCCGTCGAGCGCTCTAGATTGCTGCCCCATGACGGCGACGGCGACGCAGGACGGGGATCGGACGGAGATGCAGCACTGGTGGCAGGACGCGGTGGTGTACCAGGTGTACGTCCGGTCGTTCGCCGACGCCGACGGCGACGGGATCGGTGACCTCGAGGGGATCCGGCGCGAGCTGGAGCACATCGCGTCGCTCGGCGTCGACGCGATCTGGCTCAACCCGTGCTACCCGTCGCCGCAGCGCGACCACGGCTACGACGTCGCCGACTACTTCGCGATCCACCACGAGTACGGCGACCTCGAGGTGTTCGACCGCCTCGTGGCCGACGCGCGCACCCGCGGTCTCCGGGTGCTCATGGACCTCGTCCCCAACCACTGCTCGGACCAGCACGCCTGGTTCCGGGCGGCGACGGCCGCCGCGCCCGGCAGCGCGGAGCGGGCGCGCTTCTACTTCCGCGACGGGCGCCCCTCCGCGGACGGCAGCGATCCGCACGGGAGCCCACCGAACAACTGGATGGCGGCGTTCGGCGGGACGGCGTGGACGCGCGCGAGCGACGACGACCCGCAGTGGTACCTGGGCACGTTCACCCCCCAGCAACCCGACTTCGATCACACGAACGCCGACGTGGCCCGCATGTTCGCCGAGGTGTTCGAGTTCTGGTTCGACCGCGGCGTCGAGGGGTTCCGCGTCGACGCGATCACCCCGGTCGGCAAGGACCCCGACCTGCCCGACGCTCCACCGGTGCCGCCGGGCACCGACGAGCTCCAGGTCGCGTGGGAGAACCCGCACACCGTGTTCCGCCCCGAGGGCCACGACGTGTGGCGGGCGTTCCGCACCACGATCGACTCCTACATGGCCGCTCACCCCGGCCGTGACCTGATGATGGTCGCCGAGTCGTACATGAACGCCCGACCCGATCTGGTGCGCGCGTTCGTGAACCCCGAGCAGTTCCACCAGGCGTTCGCGTTCGACCTGCTGCTGTCGCCGTGGGACCGTGCGCAGATCGAGCGGGCGATCACCGACTCGATCGACATCGTCGAGACGGGGGCGACGCCGACGTGGGCGCTCAACAACCACGACGTGCAGCGCATCGTCACCCGGCTCGGGCGCGCCACCGCGACCGATCCGGCGAGCGTCACGAACAACGCCCTCGGCGCCCAGACGAGCCCGGTCGACCTCGACGTCGGACGGCGGCGCGCCCGCGCCGCGATCGCGCTCGCGATGGCCATGCCGGGATCGATCTACCTGTACATGGGCGAGGAGCTCGGACTGCCCGAGGTGCTCGACGTCCCCGACGAGCGACGTGAGGACCCGGTCTTCCTGCACACCGACGGAGCGAAGATCGGTCGGGACGGGTGCCGGATCCCGCTGCCGTGGACCGACGACCCGGCCACCTCCCACGGCTTCTCCAGCCCGGGCGACGCCGGGACCGTAGCGGAACCCTGGCTCCCCCAACCCGAGGGGTGGGGTGAGCGGGCGGTGCAGCGCCTCGACACCGACGAGACGTCGATGCCGGCGCTCTACCGCGAGCTGATCGCGCTCCGCCGCGACCGAGCCGTCGCGCAGCGCGATCCCGTCGAGCTGCTCGATCTGGCACCCGGGCTCGTCGCGCTCCGCCGCGGCGCGCTCGTGGTGCTCACCAACGTCACCTCGTCGCCGATCGCCGTCGACGCGCTCGGCGACGTCGACGGAGCGACTCCGCTCTTCTCCTCCGAACCGTCGGAGATGCACACCCCCGGCGTGGTCCCCCCGGACTGCACCGTGTGGCTGGTCGACGACGTCGAGTGAACCCGTCCTCCCACATCGACCGGCACCAGCCGGTCGGCGTCGTGGGCCGTCCGCCGGCCGTGACGACGGCCCCCGGGCTGCGTTGGGTGGCCGGTCCCGGGCGCTCGTACCCTGGCGCGATGGGCAACCCCTGGTTCGAATCCGTCGCCGTGGCGCGCGAGCGCGCCCGCCGCCGCCTCCCGGCATCGGTGTTCTCCGCGCTGATCGCCGGCTCCGAGCGCGGCCTCACCCGCGACGACAACGTCGACGCGTTCGCCGAGCTCGGGCTGCGGCCGGTGACCGCCGGTCAGTCTCCCCTGCGCGACATGGCGACCGAGGTCATGGGCCAGCAGATGTCGATGCCGGTGATGATCTCGCCGACCGGCGTCCAGGCCGTCCACCCCGACGGCGAGGTCGCCGTCGCACGCGCCGCGGCGGCGCGCGGCGTGGTCATGGGGCTCAGTTCGTTCGCCTCCAAGCCGATGGCCGAGGTGATCGGCGCGAACCCGCAGACGTTGTTCCAGATCTACTGGGCGGGAGACCGCGACTCGATGGTGGGTCGGATGGAGCGGGCCCGTGCAGCTGGAGCGGTCGGCATGATCCTCACCCTCGACTGGTCGTTCGTCCACAGCCGCGACTGGGGGAGCCCGGCGATCCCCGAGGAGATCGACCTGCCGACGATGCTGCGCCACGCACCCGAGACGATCGTCAAGCCGCGCTGGCTCGCCGACTGGCTGCGGTCCGGCTCCATCCCCCAGCTCGGCGTCCCGAACTTCCCGGTCACGGCCGACGAGCCGGTTCCGGGGTTCTTCGAGGCCTACGGGGTGTGGATGGGCACGCCTCCCCCGACCTGGGACGACGTCGCGTGGCTCCGGTCGCGGTGGGACGGCCCGTTCATGGTCAAGGGGGTGACGCGCGCCGACGAGGCGCGCCGGGCCGTCGACGCCGGGGCGAGCGCCGTCTCCGTGTCGACGCACGGCGGGAACAACCTCGACGGCACCCCCGGCGCGATCCGGATGCTCCCGGAGGTCGTCGACGCCGTCGGCGACCAGATCGAGGTGGTGATGGACTCCGGGATCCGGCGCGGCAGCGACGTGATCAAGGCCCTCGCTCTCGGCGCCAAGGCCGTGATGATCGGGCGCGCCTACCTGTGGGGTCTGGCGGCGAACGGCCAGGCGGGGGTGGAGAACGTGCTCGACATCATGCGCGCCGGGATCGACTCGAACCTGCTCGGGCTCGGTCACGCATCGATCCACGAGCTGACGCGTGACGACGTCATCGTGCCCGACGGCTTCTCGCCACCGGTCGAGGACCGAGCCGCCGAGAGCTGAGCCGCCGAGAGCCGCCGAGAGCTGAGCCGCCGACAGCCGCGCCGCCGACAGCCGCGCCGCCGAGAGCCGCGCCGCCGAGAGCTGAGCCGCCGAGAGCCGCGCCGCCGACCCGGTCGCGATCGTCGACCGGGCACCGTCCGGCGACGACCGGTGCCGATCGGTGCGAGACTCGCGGCGATGCGACTGGGCGAGGCGACGTGGCGGGAGGTCGAGCGGCGCCGCGCCCCCGACGACGACGGGACGCTGGCCCCCGTCGTGCTCGTCCCGGTGGGGTCCACCGAGCAGCACGGACCCCACCTCCCGATCGCCACGGACACCTTCGTCGCCGAGGAGATCGCCCGGCGCGCGCTCGGGAGGACGTCGGGCCTCGTGCTCGGACCGACCCTCACGGTCACGGCCTCGGGCGAGCACGCCGGGTTCGCGGGCACGCTGTCGATCGGCACCGAGGTGATGGCGCGGGTGGCGATCGAGCTGTGCCGCAGCGCGGACTGGGCTGCGGGGATCGTGTTCGTCAACGGGCACGGCGGGAACCACGAGGCGCTGACGTCCGCGGTCGACGTGGTGGTCGCGGAGGGTCGTCGCGCGCTGTCGTGGTGGCCACGCTGGCGGAGGCGGCGCGACGGCGGCCCCCCGGACCTGCACGCCGGGCGGATCGAGACGTCGCTGATGCTCGCGATCGACCCGGGCCTGGTGCGCCTGCAGACGGCCGCGCGCGGCCCGCGCACCGAGCTCGACGAGCTGGTCCGCGAGCTGCGCGCCCACGGGGTGCGCCACGTCAGCCCGAACGGGGTCCTCGGCGACCCCGACGGCGCGTCCGGGGCGGAGGGCGAGCGGTTCATCGCGGACTTCGTCGCCGACCTGGTCAACGCCGTCGAGCGGTGGCGGCCGGTGGACGATCGGCCGGGAGGGCGCACCGACGGGATCGCGGCGAGCGGCGACCCGCCACCGCCGCAGCCACCCGCGCCGACGGGACCGACGTCTCCCGACCGTCGGCCGACCGCGACGCACGCCGTCGACGAGACGTGAGGTACGTGGTCGACTCGTCGTGGATCCGCACCGGATCCGGCGGGCGCGTCGTGATCGCCGGCTCACCGCTGCGGCTCCTGCGGCTCACCGCGGCCGGGGCGCGCGTCGCCTCGGCGATCGAGGCGGGCGCCGACGTGGATCCGTCGTCGCTGCTGGACCGGCTGCTCGACGCCGGGGCGGTGCACCCCGTCCCTCCCCCGCGGACGTCGGGCGCCGCCGGCGCCGAGCGGTCGGGGTTCGGCGTCGACGACGTCACCGTGGTCACCCCCCAGCTCGGCGGCCGGGTCCGCGACGACGGGCGGGTGACCGTCGACGACGGGTCCGACCCGCCGCTGGCCGGAGCGACCGTGCGCACGGAGGTCAACCACGGACCCGCGGCGGCCCGCAACCGCGGGCGTCGACGGGTGACCACCGACCTCGTCGCGTTCGTCGATGCCGACGTCGACACCGAACGCGGAGGGCCCTCCCCCGAGGGATCGGATCCCCCGTCGGCCGGCGGGACGTCGACCGAGCCGGCGACGGGTGCGCACGACGACGTCGGCGGCGGCCCGCCGGCCTGGCTCGACGCTCTCCTGGGCCACTTCGACGATCCACGGGTCGGGCTGGTCGCCCCCCGGGTCGTCGGTGAGTCGGGGTCGCCGCTCGACCTCGGCGACGAGGCGGCGCTCGTCCGGGCGGGGACCCGGGTGTCGTACGTGCCGTCGGCGGCCATCGTCGTGCGCTGCGCCGCGCTCGACGACGTCGGCGGCTTCGACGAGACGCTGCGCGTCGGGGAGGACGTCGACCTCGTCTGGCGCCTCGCCGAAGCGGGGTGGCGGTGCCGGTACGAACCGCGCTCGACGGTGTGGCACGAACCCCGCTCGGGTGTCCGCGCCCGGCTCGCCCAGCAGGTCACCTACGGCACGTCGGCCGCGCCGCTGTCGTTGCGCCACCCCCACGCCCTGACCCCGTTCCGCTCCAACGGCTGGACGGCCGCGTCGTGGTGCCTGGCCGCCGTCGGTCGACCGATCGCGGCCGTCGCGGTGGCCGGCGCGAGCGCCGCGGCCCTCGTCCCGAAGCTCCAGGGCGTCGCGGCGACGACATCGCTGCGCCTCGCGACGCACGGGCACCTCGCGGCGGGGCGTCAGCTCGCCGATGCCGTCCGCCGCGCCTGGTGGCCAATCCTGGTCGCCGCCTCGCCGTTCTCGAGACGGGTCCGACGCGCCCTCGCCGCCTCGCTCGTCCTCGGCGCGCGGTCGGCGACCCGTGACGTCGCCTACGGCGTCGGGGTGTGGATCGGGATGTGGCGGTGCCGGACCTCGCGTCCGATCGCGCCGACGATCTCGTCGTGGCCGTCGCGGCGTGACCGCTCGACCGCCCCGCCCTCGTGACGAGCGACGACGACCGGTCGCGCCGACGATCCCGGCCGCCGGCGCACCGCCGCCGGCGCGCTCGTCAGCCTCCGATCGCCCGGTAGGCGCGCTCGGCCGGCCCCCGGCCGAACCTGCGGTGCCACCACGAGCCCACGGCGATCAGCACCACCCAGAACGACAGCGCGAAGCCGAGCGACGTGCCGAGCCCGCCGGGCCGCACCACCCCGAGCCAGTCGACGAGGAGGTTGAACACGAGCACGTGGGCGATGTACAGCGTGAGCGTCATCTGGCCGGCGCGCCGCAGCGGGTCGACGAGCGCCGCCCCGACCCCCGTCGCCCGCTCGACGAGCGCCCGAGATCAGCGCGTGCGCGAGCAGCGCGGTCCCGAGCGCGCTGGCGACGTAGAGCCCGCCACGCTCGCCCGGGCTCAGGGAGAGCAGCCGGGACGACTCCGGGGACCCGGCGAAGCGCGACGCGATCGCCGCGCCGCCCACCAGCACCGCACCGAGCGCAGCCGTGGTGAGGTCGCGATCGCGCACGTGCAGCAGCCGGCCGAGGACGATCCCCGCGCACAGGAACGCGAGCCACGGCAGGAGCGGGTGGGTTCCGACGACGAGCACGTCGATGAGCACCCGCCGGACGGAGCCGGGCGCCGGGTCGAGGAGCCACGACACGTCGCCGCCGTCGGCCTCGCGCCGCACGACCCAGGCGCGCAGCGCCCACGCGGCGATCACGACACCCGCACCGACCGCGGCGATCCACCGGGTCGCGAGGGTGAACAGCACCGCGGCGAGCACGAACATCGCTCCGTAGTAGACGATGATCGTCCCCGGCCAGACGATGTCGAGGAGCAGGCCGAGGAGGTAGAGCGCCATTCCCCGGCGCACGAGGCGCCACCGCATCCGCGCCACCGCGGCCGCCGACCCCGCGACCCCTCGATCGCGCTCGGCGACGACGCGGCGCGTGAGCAGCGTGATGCCCACCCCGGCGGTCAGCACGAACGTCGCCGCGAAGCGCGTCGACAACGGCCCGGCGAACGGGTCGAGCACCCGGGCGACGGTCCCCGACCCCCGGTCGGCGCCGCGGTTGATCAGGTAGCCGTGGTAGTTCATCACGACGACCCCGACGAGCGCGAGCGCCCGCACCACGTCGGGGCCGACGAGCCGGTCGTCGGACTCGGTCGGCGTTCGTGCCACGCCGGATGCTCGCGCCGCGGGCACGGGGGCGCCGACCGGCGCGACGCCGGGCGCGCGGGCGTCCCCCTCACCGGTGGCCGAGTCCCCCGGTCCGGACGCGGTGGTCGCGCCGGAGCCGGGTCCGGGTGCGTCCCCGGCCGGGGCGTGCACGCCTCGAGCGTCGTCGTGCGGCGGCGGGGGGCGCTGCGGGGCGCTCACGTCACCGCCACCGGTACCGATCGACGGTCGTCGCGTGCAGGGGGCGCTGCACGTCGACCCAGTCGCCGACGCTCGGCAGCGGGTCCCCCGCCGCGACGAGGGCCATCGAGGTGTGCATGTGCGGCGGCTCGAGCAGCGGCAGGCGTGACCGGGCGTGGTGGAACGGGCTGCGTCCGTCGGCCAGCGGCCCGACCCCGTTCGCGGTCCCGGCGCCGATCATGACCAGGTGCCCGTCGACGTCGATCGTGCCCTGGCGGTAGCCGGCGGTGTCCCCGACCGACACGGGGCGCACGTCGAGCACGTCGGCCTCGAGGTGCAGCGCGGACTTGTCGCCGTGCCACAGCGCCGTGCCGCAGCGAACCCGGTACGAGTGGGTCGCGGGGAGCGAGGCGTAGCGATCGGGGTCGAGGTGGCTCCACCCAGACCGTGGTCGCCGGATCGACGTGGTCGAGCGCCGAGACGACCTGGCGCGCCCGGTCCTCGACGCGTCCCGCGAGGGGGAGGGTGCAGCGCCACGCCGACGACGTCCAGCCCGCGCGCTCCGGCCTCGTCGACCAGGCCCGGATCACCTCCGTAGCGGCGCATCTCGGTCGCCAGCTTGACGATCACCCGACCCGGCCACCCGTCGAGCGCATCGAGGTGCTCGCGACGCCCGACGGTGAGGATGGTGCGATCGTGAGGGTGCCCGTCGCCGGGCGCCTCGAGGGCGGGGGTGAGCACGACGACGTCGAGATCCACCGGGAGGCCGCCGAGCTCGTGGACGGTCCCGACGGCGACGGTGTCGCAGAACTCGGCTGCGATCTCGGCGAGGTGCACCCGCCCCAACCCGTAGCCGTTGCCCTTGACCACGGGGACCAGACCCGGGACGGATGCGGCGTAGGCGGCGACCTGGCTGCGCCAGGTCGCGGTGCGCACGCTGAGGCGGACGGTCACGGCGATCGACGGTAGCGCTGGCGGGGGGCGCCCCGTCGGCCACCTCGCCCGTCGCGGGCGTCGCCGGCTCGGCTCAGTTGCCGGCCGGGTCGCTGAACGTGTCGCAGACGTTCGGGTCCGCTCGCTCGAAGCCGAGGGTGAACCACCGGACGCGCTGCTCCGACGATCCGTGCGTCCAGCTCTCGGGGTCGACGCGTCCCTGCGTCTGCTGCTGGATCCGGTCGTCGCCGACCGCGCTGGCGGCGTCGATCGCCTCCTGGATCTCGCCCGGCGACTCGAGCAGGCCGCGCTCGGCCGCGTCGGCGGCCCACGCCCCCGCGAAGCAGTCGGCCTGCAGCTCGAGCGCGATCGAGTAGGCGTTCGCGTTGCGCGGATCGGCGTTCTGCAGGCGGTTCATCTCGGCGTTGATGCCGAGTGCGTTCTGGACGTGGTGCCCGTACTCGTGGGCGACGATGTACTGGGCGGCGAGGTCCCCCTCGGCGCCGAACGACGACTGGAGCTGCGCGAGGAAGTCGAGATCGAAGTACACGAGCTCGTCGGCCGGGCAGTAGAACGGCCCGGTCTGGGCCGACGCCTGGCCGCACCCCGTGTTGGTGAACCCGGAGAAGAACACGGTCTGGGTGACCGGGTACCGCCGGTCGGCGAACGATGCGGGGAACTGGTCGATCCAGTACTCCTGCACGTCGACGGTGGCACCGCACAGGATCTGCTCCTGCTCGCTGCTGCACGCCTCGGAGTCGCCCCCGGTCGAGGCCTGCGACGCCTGCCCCCCGGCGGACTCGCCGAGGCCGAACCCGCCGTCGCCGCCGAGCCCGCCGCCGAGGAGCTTCGGGAGGATGAAGGTCGCCGCGAGCACGAGCAGGGTGACGCCGATGCCGCCGAGCTTGCCGGCGCACCCACCACCACCGGAGCGGCGACCGCGTGCGCCGGATCGCAGGGCGCCGCCGAGGACCTGGCCGAGGACGGCGCCGCCGATGCCGCCGCCACGACGACCGCCGAGCGCCCCGCCGAGGCCGCCTCCGAGACCACCGCCCCCACCACCGCCTCGACGATCCTGGATCATCGAGGAGTCGCGCGACCGGATCTTCGTCATCCGGCAATCATTCCAAACCCGGTACCCGCCCACCACTTCCACCCCCGCCCTCGTGCGCGTCGCCGAGGTGGCGGGGCGCGCCGGCGTCCGGCTCGGGTCGCGGCGGGGCGCCGAGCGGGTCAGCGTCCGCGCATCGAGCGGCGCAGTCCGCGCCAACCGACCGCACCGGCGCCGATCAGCGGGCCGGAGTCGGCGAGCCGGGACGGGGTGATCCGCGCTCCTCGGCTGTACGGGAGGCGGGTGCGCTCGTCGAGCGCCGTCTGCGCGGAGTGGAAGAACGTCGCTCCGAACCCGAGCGCCACGCTGCCGCCGACCACCACCAGCGACAGGTCGAGGGCGTTGCACACCGAGGCCGCGGCGCGACCCACGAGGCGGCCCGTGCGCTGCATGATCTCGTACGTCGGCTCGGTCGGCGGCCGGCCGGTGATCGACTCGATGGCGAGCCCCGACGCCTCGGCCTCGAGGCACCCCTGGGCTCCGCACCCGCAGCGTCGCCCCCCCGGCTCCACGATCACGTGGCCGATGTGGCCGGCGTTGCCGGTGGACCCGTCGAGCAGCTCGCCGTCGAGCACGACGCCGCCCCCGACCCCGGTCGACACGGTCAGCGCGCAGAAGTTCGGGTGCCCCTGGGCCGCGCCGAGCCACCCCTCGGCGAGCGCCAGCGCCTTGGCGTCGAGGTCACCGAAGACCTTCAGCTCGGTCAGGTCCTCGAGGCGCGCCCGCAGCGGGAAGCCACGCCACGCCGGGATGTTCACCGGCGACACCGTCTGGAGGTGGCGCTCGACGGGGCCGGCCGCGCCGACGCCCACGGCCCGGATGCGCGAGCCGTGCTGCGCTCCGGCACGCTCGACGATCTCGCCGACCATCGTCGCGAGCGAGCTGAAGTGCGCCTCGGGGACCGCGTCCCGTTCGACCTCCACCCGGCCGCGGTCGATGAGCTCGCCGCGGGCGGTGACGAGACCGGCGGCGAACTTCGTGCCGCCGATGTCGATCGCGAGCACCACGTCGCGCAGCGGCGGGGACGGCTCGACGACCTCGTCGATCGCGGCATCGTCGAGCTCGGCGTCGTCGACCGCGGCACCGTCGTCGACGGAGCCATCGCCGTCCCCGACGACCGCGTGGTCGGACCGATCGCGCGCCACGTCGCCGGCGTTCGCCGGCCGAGCGGCCCCGTGGACGCCGTCGGCGGGTGCGGCGCGGGTCGACCGGTCTCGTTCGCGGTCGCTCGGCCGGTGGTCGGTCATCCGGGTGCGACGGTACCGCCCCCGCCCCCGCCCTCGGCGCTGCGCCGTCCGGCCGGCGGCTCGAACCACCGGGTGGCGCGCCCCCGGGCGCGTCGGCCGAGGGGATCGTCGCGAGAAGCTGCTCTACTCTCGGAGGTCCGGTGCCGATGCACCGGTGATCCACCATGTCGCCGTCTCCTCGATCCCGCCGCGCTCCGATGCCGTCGTCACCGCGCCGCGCCCCACGCCCGGCGGCCCGGAGCGTGACCGCGGCGATCGCTCTCGTCGCCGCCGCGGCGGTGGCCGCCGGGCCGGGGCCGACCCTCGCCTCGGCGTCGCCCGCCCCGGCCCACGAGGCACCACCGACCGACGTGGCTCCGGTCGCGACGACCACCGCGCCCACCACCTCGCGATCCACCCCGCCCACCACCCCGCGATCCACCCCGCCCACCACGGTGCGCACCTCGACGCCGCCGCCGAGCGCCGGCCCCACGACCACCGCGACGTCGACGTCGACCACCGCGCCCACCACGGTCGCGCCGCGCCCGACGGCGACGACCGCGCCGCCGCGCACCGCCGTCGTGACCACGCCGTCGACGACGGCCACCGTCGTGGCGAACCCTCCGCCGGCGACCACCACGCCACCGGCTCCCGCGCCCACGGGCCCGGCGGCGCCCCCGCAGCGCAACATCCAGGTCCGCTCCGACCAGATGGAGCAGATCCTCGCGACCATCCGCTACCAGGAGTCCCGCGGCCTCTACGGGATCGGCCTGAACAAGGGCCGGGCGTCGGGCGCCTACCAGTTCATCACGTCGACGTGGAACGGCTACGGCGGCTACCCCGAGGCGTACCTCGCCCCGCCCCACGTCCAGGACGAGCGAGCCGCCGCGGACGTCCAGATGTTCCTCGACCGCTACGACGGCGACGTCTCGATGGTCCCGGTCATGTGGTACTACCCGGCGGCCGCCTCGAACCACCGGCTGATGGACATCGTCCCGGTCCCGCAGGCCGGCAACGTCCTCACCGTGCGCGAGTACCAGTCCCGCTGGCTGGCGACGTTCTCGTCGATCTCCGGTCGCCCGATCGCGCCCCGTCCCGCACCCGCGGACCTCTCGGCGTTCGCCGGGCTCGCGCCCGAGCTCCCCGACGCCCACGAGGGCGCGTTCCCGGCGTCGTTCCCGGTCATCGGGCCGTCGCGCATGGCGGTCCCCGACTGCGACGCCGTGGAGGCGGACCCCGTGGCGCAGGACGCCTCGGACGACCTCGTCGTCCCCGGCGTCGTCGAGTCCGACGGACCCTCCCGTGCGGACGTCGAGGCGGCCGGGCTGTGCACCGAGCAGGCTCCGGCGATCGTCTTCGGCGTGAAGCTGCAACCGGTGCTCGCGATCGCGGACGGGACCGTCACCGAGGTGCGCGACCGCCCCGGATCGGGCGAGCCGATCTCGGTGACCGTGACCGACCCGACCGGCACGAGCCACGTCTACGCCGGCTTCAACGACGACAACCCGGGGACCGACGACGCAGCGGCGCCTCCTCACCTGCGCCTCGCCGGGCTGGCGCGCGTCGGCCAGGTCGTGCGGGCGGGGCAGCTCCTCGGGTTCATGGGTGACACCGACCCGTTGCCGATCGGCGTGCGCGCCGACGACATCCCCACCGACGACACCGTCGAGATCGATCCCGAGGCGGTCGCGCCCCACATCCGCATCAGCCTGCTCGACGTCGACGGCACGCCCCTCGACGCGTTCGGACCGGTGGTCGACGCCCTCTTCCGCCAGCACTGCCGGGTGATGATCGGGCACTGGTCGAGCGTCGCCAACGGGACGGGGCACGAAGAGGTGGTCGTCGAGACGACCGACGACGACCGCACCGTCGACTCCCAGTGGACCATCACCTCGACCGGCGAGGTGCTGGCCAGCGGCTGGGCGTCGCTCGTCAACGCCGGGCCGGGGTGCCCCCACACCCCCGACACCACCTACGGGCCGGGTGAGGACGGGGCGCGCAAGGGGCCCCTGCGCTGGCTGCGCTCGGCCGACCTGACGACGGACCTCTGGGTCTCGCTCGCGCTCCGCGACGACGACACCGAGGTGCCCGCCGTCGTCCACCGCTGAGCGGCAGCGCCGGTCCGGTCTCCACCGCCACCGACGGCGCCGATCCGGCGAGGGGGCGACCTCGCGTCAGCCGACGCGGCGTGCTTCCTCGACCAGGTTGATCTCGTAGAGCACCTCGTCGAGGGCATCGGCCGCGCTGATCGCGGCGAACCGCTGCGGCTCGTCGGGGGTGCAGCAGGTCGACACCGGCGCGAGGACGGTCCACGGCCGGGGGTGGCAGAACTGCACGACGCTGTAGCGCTCGCCCTCGTAGCCGGGCGATGCGACGACGCGGTGCCACCCGATCGGGATCCGTCCGTTGGTCAGGCGCTCGAGCATGATGCCGGTGTTGACGATCACCCCGTCGTCGGGGGCGACGGCGTCGACCCACTCGCCGTCGACCTGCACCTGCAGACCCGGCGCGGTGGCGCGGGGAAGGGCGGTGATCAGGTTGATGTCGCCGTGGGCCGCCGCCCACTCGTGACCCGGCTCGCCGTCCGCTCCGAGCGCGGTGTCGAGCTCGGTCATCGCCGGGTATCGGATCGCCCGGGTGAGCGTGGGTCCGTCGGCGACCATGTCGTCGAAGAACGTCTCGTGGCACCCGATCCCCTCGGCGATCACCCGCAGGAAGCGCCGTTGGAGGTCGGCGATCGTGTCGTGGAACTCGTAGAGCACGTCGGTGATCCCCGGGACGATCGACTCCGGCAGCACCTGGTCGGGGTAGGCCTGGGGGAACCTGCGCTTGAGCGGGTGCCCGGACGCGATCGGGCTGGACCAGTTGAGCATCTCCTTCCAGTCCGGCTTGTCGCTCGACGCCGCGGTCTCGACCAGCAGCCCGGTGTAGCCGGTCTGGCCGCTCGCCCCCTTCGCCGTCGCCTGCTGCTTGTCCTCGGTCGAGCACTCGAAGAACCGGCGGAGCATGTCGTAGGCCGTGTCGAGCAGGTCGTCCGACACGTCGTGGCTGGTGTAGACGAAACCGGTCGTGAGGCTGCGTGCGACCCCGTCGACGACCGCTCGGCGCTGCTCGCGCGTCCCCGTCTCGAAGGCCAGCAGGTCGACGTCCAGGATTCCCTCGCTCATGGCGCCAGCCTACGCAGGCGGCTCGCGGCCGCGAACCGCCCGATGACGGCGCAACTCGGGCACGTGCCGTCGCGGTCGACGCCGGGGGGGCGGACCCGGCTCCGAGCGCTCGAGCGGTCGGAGGCGGCGCGCCGGTTCAGGCGAACAGCGCGGGCCAGCCGCCGGTGTGGACGAACACGACGTCGTCGTCGCGCCCCCACCGACCCTCGGCGATCATGGCGAGCGCCCCGGAGAGGCCCTTGCCGGAGTACGTCCGATCCATCAACCAACCGCCCGTGCGGGCGGCCCACGCCACGGCCGCGTCGCCTGGTTCGGTCGGGACGGCGTAGTCGTCGCCCATCCACCGAGCGTCGACCTCGACGTCGTCGGGTCCCAGCGCGGCGGGCCGACCCATCAGCGCCAGGACGTCGTCACCGAGCTGCGCGATGTCGGGCAGGCCCATCGTCACCCCGCGCGCCACACCGACGGCGACGACATCGGGGGCGGTCGACGCATCCAGCCGACCGTCGGCGACCATCGCCGCGCGCCCGGCGAGCAGACCCGCGTGGGTGCCGCCGCTCGACGAGGTCACCACGACCGCCGCGGGGCGCGCACCGACCTGCGCGCACTGGCCCATGAGCTCCTCGAAGGCCACCGCGTAGCCGAGCGCACCCAGCGCGGTGCTCCCCCCCATCGGGATCGAGTACGGCGCCAACCCCTGGCCGGCGAGCTCGTCGGTCAGCGACTCGCGGGCCACCTCGAGCTCGCCCCAGTGGCTCTCCGCCACCCCCGTGTGGTGGAGTTGAGCTCCGAACATCGTGGCGAGGAGCTGGTTCCCCGTGGGCGAGCCCTCGGCCGCGTCGCCGCCGAGGACGAGGTGGACCTCGAGTCCGAGGCGGGCCCCGGCCGCGGCGGTCATCCGGCAGTGGTTCGACTGGGCGGCCCCGACCGTCACCAGGGCCCGGGAGCCGAGCGACATCGCCTCGCCGCAGAGGAACTCGAGCTTGCGGGCCTTGTTGCCGCCCCCGCCGAGGCCGGTGAGGTCGTCGCGCTTGAGCCACAGCCGCGGACCGTCCTCCAGGGGGCGGCCGGCCTCCTCGAGCGGGGTCGGGAGGGTCGCCAGCGACGAACGTGGTCGATCGAGCACGACGCCATGCTAGGCAACGCCGCGCAGGGTGCCGGGGTGGCGCCGCCGGGGCGTGGTGACGGTGGTGACGGTGGTGGTGACGGTGGTGGTGACGGTCGCTCCGCCGGCGACGAGACGGTGACGTGGTCGTGACGCCACACGACCGCGCGGAGACGTCGAGCCGGATGACATGCTGTGATCCGATGGCGACGACCGACTGGAACCCGTTGCTGCGCGCCGAGTTCGAGCGGGACTACTGGGCCGAGCTGCAGTCGTTCGTGGCCGACGAGCGCTCCCGCCACACCGTCTACCCGCCCCACGACGAGGTGTTCACGGCGCTCCACCTGACGCCGTTCGCCGAGCTCAAGGTCGTCATCCTCGGTCAGGATCCGTACCACGGTGCCCGCCAGGCCAACGGCCTCGCGTTCTCCGTGCGCCCCGGCGTGAGGATCCCGCCCTCGCTGCGCAACATCCACGCCGAGCTGCGCGACGACCTCGGCCTCGCCGTGCCCGACCACGGCGACCTCGGGACCTGGGCGCGTCGGGGGGTGCTGCTGCTGAACACGTCGCTGACGGTGCGCGCGGGCCAGGCGGGGTCCCACTCCGGGAAGGGCTGGGAGACCTTCACCGACCGGGTGATCGACGTCGTGTCGGAGCGCGCCGATCCGGTGGTGTTCGTGCTCTGGGGGAACCACGCCCGTCGCAAGCGCGAGCGCATCGACACGGCGCGCCACGCCGTGATCGAGTCGCCGCACCCGTCGCCGTTCTCGGCGAGCAGCGGGTTCTTCGGGAGCAAGCCGTTCAGCCGGGCGAACGAGGCGCTGATCGCGCTCGGGCGCGACCCGGTCGACTGGGACCTCGGCGACACGGACCTCGCAGACACCGGTGCCGACCCGGGTGGTGGCGCCCGCGGTGACGGGTCCGCTACACACTGACCATGGCCTGGACCACCAACGCCACGGTGATGCGGTTCCGGTCGAGGTACCGCATCGTCGACCTCGTCGTCGAGATGCTCGACGGGTGGCGCCGCCACCAGTCGAGCAAGGACGCCTGGCTGCTCGCGTTCTTCACCTTCCTGTCGATCTTCCCGCTGCTGCTCGTCGCGGTCACCGTCCTCGGCATCGTGCTGCGCGGGAACCCCGACCTGCAGGAGCGGATCGTCGACAGCGCGATGGCGCAGATCCCCGTCGTGGGCGGGATCCTCGAGACCCCCGACCGCATCTCCGGCGGCACGTGGGCGCTGATCTTCGGGCTGGCCGGGGCGCTGTGGTCGTCGGGGCGTGCGTTCGTCGGGTTGCAGACCGCGCTGGACGACGTGTGGGAGATCCCGCTCGACGATCGGGCGAACCTCCCGATCCAGCGCGCCAAGGCGGTGCTCGGCGTCGCGATCATCGGGATCTCCCAGATCGGCAACCTGGCGATCGCCTCGCTCGTGAGCGCGGCGACCCTCCCGGCGCTCGGCGACGTCGCGCTCACCGCCGCAACCGTCGGCATCAACATCTGCGTGATCGCATCGATGTACCGCTTCCTCACGTCGTACTCGCCCTCGTGGGACGACGTGTGGCTCGGTGCGGTGATCGCCGGCGTCGTGTTCGCCGTCCTCCAGCACTTCGGCACCGGCCTGGTGAAGAACTTCGGCGGCACCGCGCCGGGAGCCGATCCCGACCCGGTCCAGATCATCAGCATCATCATCGGGCTGATCACCTGGCTCAGCTTCGTGGGGATCACGGTGATGATGTGCGCCGAGCTGAACGCCGCCCGCGAGCGCCTGACCGACCGGGTCAGCGCGGAGCGCGGGCGCGAGCTCTCCCTGTCCATGCGCACGGGGGACTAGCCTCCGGTCGTCCACGGAGCAGACGGGCGTCCGCGGAGCAGTTCGGGCGCCTCGGGCGCGGGAGGGTCCATGTCGTACACGTTCGCCCGGCGCACCGACGGGTTGCGATCGTCGGCCATCCGCGACCTGCTCAAGCTCACCGAGGTGGACGACATGTTGTCGCTCGCCGGCGGGCTCCCCGCCCCCGACAGCTTCCCGCTCCTCGACCTCCGGCGGGCCGCCGACCGCCTCCTCGGCGAGCACGGACCGCGGGCGGTGCAGTACAGCGCCACCGACGGCGTCGTCGAGCTGCGCGGCTGGCTGGCCGGCGAGTACTCCGCCGCGCTCGGCCGCGAGATCGCGGTCGAGGGCCAGATCGTCGTCACCCACGGCTCCCAGCAGGCGCTCGACCTGCTCGCGAAGGTCCTCGTCGACCCCGGTGACGTCGTCGTCACCGAGTCCCCCGCGTACCTCGGAGCCGTGCAGGCGATCGAGCTGTTCCAGCCGCGCTTCGAGGTCGTCCCCGGTGACGAGCACGGGATGCGCGTCGACGTCCTCGCCGATCGGCTCGCCGCCGGTCTGCGCCCGCGCTTCGTCTACGTCGTGCCGAACTTCCACAACCCGTCGGGGGCGACGATGTCGCTCGATCGACGGCGCCTCCTGGCGGAGCTCGCCGACCGCTTCGAGGTGCTGATCGTCGAGGACGACCCCTACGGCGCGATCCGCTTCTCCGACGACCCGCTGCCCCCGGTCGCGTCGTTCACCGAGCGGGCGGTCCACCTCAGCACGTTCTCCAAGATCGTCGCGCCGGGCTTCCGCGTCGGGTGGATGATCGGGCCCCCCGAGGTGATGGGCTGGGTGGCGCGCGCCAAGCAGGCCGCTGACCTGCACACCTCGACCTTCGCCCAGCTGGTGCTCACCGACCTCGTCGCCACCCCGGGCTGGCTCGACGAGCAGCGGGCGCGCATCGTCCCGATCTACCGCGACCGCTGCGTCGCCCTGGCGGACGCCCTCGACGCCGGCCTCGGGGAGCGGATCTCGTTCCACCGGCCGAACGGCGGGATGTTCCTGTGGACCGAGTTCGCCGAGCTCGACGACACCACCCGGCTGCTCTCGCTCGCCCTGGACCGAGGGGTCGCGTTCGTCCCCGGGAACGCGTTCACCATCGACCAGGAACCGGATCCGCACGCCCGCTTCTCGTACGCGACCGTCCCGGCCGAGCGGATGGGCGACGCGGTCGAGCGCCTCGTGGGCGCCGTCGACCGAGCGGTGCGCGCCACCGGCTGAGCCCCGTCGTGCGAGGCGGGGAGCGGGTTGCGCTGTGGCGCGCTCCTCCGGGGGTTGGGGCTACGATCCCACCGGATGCAGGGGCCACCGTCATGATCGCTGCCACCGCCTCGCTGCTCGCCGCGGGGGAATCGGCCATCGGCCCCACCCTCGCGCTGATCGTCGGCGCCGGCATGGCGGCGCAGTGGATCGCGTGGCGGACCCAGCTGCCGTCGATCATCGCCCTGCTCATCGCCGGGCTGGCGCTCGGACCGTTCACCGGCCTGCTCGACCCCGACGAGCTGCTCGGCGACACCCTCTTCCCGCTGGTGTCGCTGTCCGTGGCGCTGATCCTGTTCGAAGGCGGACTCGACCTGCCGCCGCGCGAGCTGCGCAACACGGGCACGGCCGTCCGCCGCCTGATCACCCTGGGCGCCGTGATCACCGGCGTCGTCGGGTGGTACGCGGCGCGCGAGATCTTCGGCATCTCCGACCAGGCCGCGATCGTGCTCGCCTCCGTGCTCGTCGTGACCGGACCGACCGTCGTCGGGCCGTTGCTGCGCTTCGTGCGACCGGCGGGGACGACCGGGCCGATCCTGCGCGCGGAGGGGGTGCTGATCGACCCGATCGGGGCGACCGCCGCGCTGGTCTGCTTCGAGGTGGTGCTGGCCAACGACACCAACGAGGCCGTGCTCACCCTGGCCCTCATCGTCGGCAAGACGCTGCTCGCCGGGATCGGGTTCGGACTGGCCACCGCGTTCCTGCTCGACAACGCGCTCAAGCGGTTCCTGATCCCCGATCAGCTGGCGGTCCCCGTCACCTTCGCCTTCGTGGTCGCGAGCTACGTCGCGGCGAACGAGATCCAGGAGGAGTCGGGGCTGCTCGCCGTGACCGTGCTCGGCATCTACCTCGCCCGGCGCGAGAGCTCGACCATCCGCCAGGTCCTCGAGTTCAACGAGAGCCTGCGCACCCTGCTGATCTCGGTGCTGTTCATCCTCCTCGCCGCCCGCATCGAGTACGAGGCGCTGACCGAGGTGTTCTTCCCGTCGCTGCTGTTCCTCGTCGTGCTCGTGCTGATCGCACGCCCGCTGTCGGTCGTGGCGTCGACGGTGCGCACCTCGCTGACGTGGCGCGAGCGGGTCTTCCTGTGCACGATGGCGCCGCGCGGGATCGTGGCGGCGGCCGTGTCGGCGATCTTCGCGATCCGCCTCGAGGAGGAGTTCGTCCCCGACGCGGAGAAGATCGTCCCGATCGTGTTCCTGGTGATCATCGGGACCATCGTGGTGTACGGGTTCCTCGCGGGTCCCGCCGCGCGCATCCTCGGTCTCGCGGAGGCCCAGGCGGAGGGGGTGCTGATCGTCGGCTCGCACGCCACCGCCCGGGGGATCGCGATGCAGCTCAAGCAGCGCGAGATCAAGACCCTGCTGATCGACACCGACCCGTACAACGTCACCCGCTCGATCGCCGCCGGGTTGACGGCTCGCCGGATGAGCGCGCTCGCCGAGGACGCCACCGAGAGCCTCGACCTGCGCGGCATCGGCCGTCTGCTCGCGGTCACCTCGAACGACGAGGTCAACGCGCTCTCCACCGGACGCTTCGCCCGCGTCTTCGGACGCCGGGAGGTGTTCCAGCTCGCGCCCGGCAAGAAGCGCAGCGGGCACGACGCGGTCCCCGAGGAGTACCTCGGACGGATCATCGGGATGGCCGGCCTGACGTACAACACCCTCGACGAGCGGTCGCGCCAGGGCTGGAAGGTCGTGGGCTCCCCGGCCGGCCCCCTGATCGACGAAGCGCTCGAGGAGGAGCTGTTCCTCCCCCTCGCCCGCATCGAGGAGGGCGAGATGGCGTTCATCTGCCGCAACGACCCCCTCCCCGAGGTGGGCGACGTGATCGGGCTCGCCGCCCCCTCGCTGCAGCGCCAGATCGAAGCCGAGGCGCCGTCGGCGTCCGCCGACGCCTGACCGCGCCCCGACCCACGAGGCCCGCCGCACCCGGCCTCGCCGAGGACGGCCGGTCGGGCTCAGTCGGTCGTCGCGGAACGGGCGACCAGGTCCGCGACCGCGACGCGCGCGTCCTGGGCGATCGCCGCGCTCGTCATCCCGACCGACCGCTCGACGAGCGAGACGACGGCCGGTTCGGCCCCGAGCCCCGCCACCGCCTCGGCGACCTGCGCCTCCGAGCCGCCGGTGTCGCGGATCGCGAGCGCCGTGGCGGCCTCGGCGGTGCGCCAGGCCACCAGGCGGTGACCGACACCGACCGGGGGGGCGATCGCCTCCCCGACCGGGGTGCACGAGCGGAGCGTGGACACGGTGGGCTCCGGCCGTGCGGTGGCGGCACCGAAGGGCGCTGCCGCCGCCGACCACCGCTCGAGTCCTGCGGCGATCCCGTCCGACGTCACGGCATCCGACGTCGTGAGCGTAGCGACGACGCACTCGCGCTCGCCGACGGTCTCGACGACCAACGCCGCGCCCTCGACGGCCTCCGACAGGCGGAGCGCGTCGACCGAGTCGAGCCGGGTGGCCAGCACGAGGAACCAGAACCCCCGATCGACCGGGAGCGGTCCCTCGACTCGGTCGCCCTCGCCGACGGGCTCGGCCACGACCGCGAGCGGTGACGGATCCACGAGCTCGGGCCGGGACGGGACCGCGCCCGGGTCGGCCGCCACGAGCCGGGCGGACCCGTCGGGATCGTCGGGCTCGTCGGGCTCGTCGGGCTCGTCGGGCTCGTCGGCAGCGATCAGGTGGGCGAGCGCGTACGGCGCCGAGAGCCGGTAGTCGACGACCGGCGGGAGGAACGAGAAGCGGACGGTGTCGGGATCCTCGACATCGGTCCGGTACCCGGCGGCCGCGAGCACGCTCCGCGCGACCGCCAGCACCTGCGCGTCGACGACCGCCTGCGCGTCGAGGCCGCGGCGCGGGGCGCCCGCCGACAGGCCGAACTGCTGGTCGAGCGCCGCCTCGACCATCGCACCGGCGACGTCGGGGGACTCGGAGGGTCGGACCACGGACGCATCGACGTGCACGCGCCCGTCGTCGGGTGAGTAGTGCGCCGTCCACAGCCCGGCCGTCAGGTCGCGCGTCGCCGCCCGGTCCGGGGCCGCGCCCGACACCAGGCCGAGGGCGCGCAGCGCGGCCGCCGCCGATGCGTCGGCGTCGGTGATCCGGTCGGTGACGAGACGTCGGTGGGCGGCGCTCGGCGAGGCGATGATCGCCACCGGTTCGGCGAACGCGACCCCTCGGACCTGCTCGATCCGCTCGGCGTGGGCGAGCGCGACCGGGTCCCACTCGTCGGGGAAGAGGAAGGGGCGGCCGAGGACGACCGCCGCACCGGAGATCAGCGCGAGGATCACGATGGCCACCGCCAGCCGGGCGCTGGCGTGCGTCTGATCCCGGTTCCGGCGGTCGGAGGGCGGCGGGGCCACGCCCACCGGCGTCGCGAGGGGGGACGCGGCGCCGAGCGATCGGCCGAGCTGGGGCACGGGCGCGACCGGGACCAGGGACTGATCGGGTTGGCGCGAGTCGACGACGATGGTCTGCGGTCCGGGGGCGTCCGGAGCGATCGCGTCCGCCTCCGCGGAGGTGCGCACGACCTCCGTCCGCGCGGCGGCAGGGGGCGGCTCGGGATCCGAGTCGCCGCGGTCACGGTCGGCGTCGGGGTGCTCGCGACCGCGCGCGACGACCGGATCCCACGACAGGCTCGTCAGCGAGTCGTCGTCGCGCTCACCGCCTCCCACGCTCGCTCATCGGCAGGCGCGGCGGCGCGCTTGAGCGCCCCGGTTCAGGCGTCGCCCGAGCTCGCGGCGGCCTTGCGCTGCAGCTCCTCGACGATCGTCGGGTCGGCCAACGTCGTCGTGTCGCCGATGTCGCGTCCCTCGGCGACGTCGCGCAGCAGCCGCCGCATGATCTTGCCCGATCGCGTCTTGGGCAGATCGGACGCGATGAACACGCGCTTGGGCTTGGCGATCGGGCCGATCTCGCCGCCGACGTGGTCGCGCAGGGTCGCCTCGTCGGCCTCGGCGCCGCCGCGCAGGATCACGTAGGCGAAGACGGCCTGCCCGGTCGTCGCGTCGTCGGCGCCCACGACCGCCGCCTCCGCGACCGACGGGTGCGACACGAGGGCGGACTCCACCTCGGTGGTGGAGATGCGGTGGCCCGACACGTTCATCACGTCGTCGACGCGCCCGAGCAGCCACAGGTAGCCGTCGTCGTCGAGCTTGGCACCGTCGCCGGCGAAGTAGCGGTCGCCGTAGCGGGACCAGTACGTCTCCTGGTAGCGCTCGGGATCGCCCCAGATGCCCCGCAGCATCCCGGGCCACGGACGGGTCAGGGTGAGGTACCCGCCGCCGACGTCGACCTCCTTGGCCTCCTCGTCGACCACCTCGGCCGAGATCCCCGGGAGCGGGAAGGTGGCCGACCCGGGCTTGGTGGTCGTCGCTCCCGGCAGCGGGGCGATCATGATCCCGCCGGTCTCCGTCTGCCACCAGGTGTCGACGATCGGGCACGTGCCGCCCCCGATGTTCTCGTGGTACCACATCCACGCCTCCGGGTTGATCGGCTCGCCGACGGTGCCCAGGACGCGCAGCGCCGACAGATCGTGCTTGGCGGGCTCGGCCGCGCCCCACTTCATGAACGTGCGGATGGCCGTCGGGGCGGTGTAGAAGATCGTGACGCCGTAGCGCTCGCAGATCCGCCACAGGCGGTCGTTGCCGGGGTGGTTGGGGACGCCCTCGTACATCACCTGGGTGCACCCGTTCGACAGCGGTCCGTAGACGATGTAGCTGTGGCCGGTGATCCACCCGACGTCGGCGGTGCACCAGAACACGTCGCTCTCGGGCTTCAGGTCGAACACGTAGCGATGGGTGAACGTCGTGTGGGTCATGTAGCCACCGGTGGTGTGCATGATCCCCTTCGGCTTGCCGGTCGTGCCCGAGGTGTACAGCAGGAACAGCAGGTGCTCGGCCTCCATCGGCTCGGCCGGGCACTCGGTCGACACCCCGCGCATCAGCTCGTGGTACCAGCGGTCGCGCCCCTCGACCCAGGCGACGTCGTTGCCGCCGCGCTTGACGACGACGACGTGCTCGATCGACGACGACCTCTCGCACGCCTCGTCGGCCGCCGGCTTGAGGGCGAACACCTCGCCGCGCCGGTAGCCGCCGTCGGCGGTGATCAGCACCTTCGCGTCGGCGTCGTCGATGCGGTCGGCGAGCGACTGGCTGGAGAACCCGCCGAACACGACGCTGTGCGGCGCTCCGATCCGGGCGCAGGCGAGCATCGCGACCGCGGCCTCGGGGATCATCGGCAGGTAGATCATCACGCGATCGCCCTTGCTCACCCCGAGGCCGGTGAGGACGTTCGCGAACTGGCAGACCTCGTCGAGCAGATCCCGGTAGGTGATCGTGCGGGTGTCGCCCGGCTCGCCCTCCCAGTGGAACGCGACCTTGTCGCCGCGACCGGCCTCGACGTGGCGGTCGAGGCAGTTGTACGAGGCGTTGAGCGTCCCGCCCTCGAACCACTTCGCGTTCGGCAGATCCCACTCCAGGATCGTCTCCCACGGCGAGGCCCAGTCGAGCAGCTCCTCGGCCTGCGCCGCCCAGAACCCCTCGTCGTCGGCCGCCGCCCGGTCGTACAGGTCGGTGCCGGTGACGAGGGCGTCGCGCCGGAACTCGTCGGAGGGCGGGAAGGTCCGGTTCTCGGCCGAGAGCGAATCGATGGCGTCGGCGTGGGAGCTGGCCCGGTCGTCGGTCATGGGTCCGATGGTAGATCAGCGCTCCGAGGCGACCCGGAGCCAGCGGCGGCGTCGACCCGCCACTCGGCGACGACGAACGAACCGAGCCCGGCGGGGTCGAGCAGCGCCTCGGACTCCGAGACTCGGCTGCGCATCCGCATCACCGCCAGGTCCGGGGCGGCGGCCCGCTCGCGCCAGATCCGGCGCCCCTCCTCGACGAGATCGTCGATGCCGTGCAGCGAGAGGAACTGCGTCTGCGAGCGGACGGCGTCGGGCTCGGGGAGCTGGTCGAGCGGGATGTCGGTGGTGATGTCCTGGGCCCCGACGTCGCGCAGCGGGTGCGAGCCCCGCTCGTTGCCGCGGTAGGTGCGCAGCCACTCGCGCCACGGTCGGCCGGCGAGCTCGGCGGTCATCGGCACCGCGTAGTCGACGGCGAGGACCGAACCCGACCGCAACCGGCCACGGGCGTCGTCGACCCACCGTGCGGCGCGGTCGACCAGCGGCGCACGCGCGCCGTGGGTGGCCCGCGCCGGCAGCGTCGCGGGGACGGGATCGAAGGGCGCGCTGAGCCGCTCGACGAACGACCCGCCGCGTTCGATCTCGACGAACGCCTCGCGCCACGCGCCGTCGAACACCGCCATGCGGAACGGGAGGTTGTCGAGCAGCTCGTTCGCCAGCACCACGCCGTCGAGGGGTCCGTCGGGCACCTCGGCCCGGGACTCGACGCCGTCGGGGTGCCGTTCCCGCTGCGCCGCCGAGACGTCGACGGCGACGTAGCGCAGCGCGGCTGCGCACCTCGGGACCGCGGCGAGCACCGACCGGGCGAGGGTCCCCGGTCCGGCGCCGACGTCGACGACCGCGAACTCGCTCGGACGCCCGATCCGCTCCCAGACCGAGTCGAGGTACCGGGCGACCACGGCGCCGAACAGCGGACCGACCTCGGGCGAGGTGAGGAAGTCACCTCGCCGGCCCGCCGCTCCCCCGCGCGTGTAGAACCCGTCGGGACCGTACAGCGCATCGTCCATGAAGCTCTCGAACGGGACCGGTCCGTCGCTCACCGCCACATCCTGCCCCCGGCGAGCGCACCGATCCACCGCGCCTGCGGGCTCAGGCGCCGACGCTCCGGACGATCGACGTCCGTCCCGCATCCCACCTGGAGTCGCCATGCAGTCGTCCATCCGCCACAAGGTGCTCGGCGGCTTCGTCGTCGTCGGTCTGCTGAGCGTCGTCGCGCTCGCGTCGAGCCTCACCACGCTGCGATCGGTGCGTTCGGAGGTCGACGGGCTGGCCACCCGCGACGCCGAGTCGGCCTCGCTGCTGCTCAACCTCGACCGCGACCTCTACCAGGCCCAGCTCGCCGTCGAGCGCGTCGCCGACAGCTCGGATCCGGACGTCGTCGAGGCGGAGCTCGACGACTACGTGGCCAACGCGGACCAGGTCACCGAGCGCTTCGGCCTGTACACCGAGATCGCGCGCGCCGAGGACGACGAGACCGACCTGTGGGCGACGTTCGCCGAGCGGTACGGCGACTGGCGCACGGCGACCGACGCGATCGCGGCGGCGGTCGAGGGGGGCGACCGGGTGGACGCCGCCGCCCTGACCGAGTCCGGCGAGCTGTTCATCACCACGCGCGACACCATCGATTCGCTCTTCGGGCGCTACGAGACCGCGGTCCCCGACGTCGCCGCGTCGATCGACGACCACCTCGGCTCGGCCGTCGCCCGCTCCCTCGGGTTCATGATCCTGATGCTGGCGGCGGCCGCCCTCGTCGGGCGACTCGTCCTCCGTGCGCTGCGGCCCATCGACCGGATGCGCGAGGTCGCCGATCGCATCGCCGCCGGCGACGTGGGCGACCGGGTCGAGATCCACGGCACGGACGAGATGGGTCAGCTCGCGAAGTCGTTCGATCAGATGTCGACCTACCTCTCGGGCCTGGCGCTCTCGCTCGACCAGCTCGCGGAGGGCAACCTCGACCACCACGTCGACGCCCACGGCGACGATGATCTCGTCGGCGGATCGCTCGAGAAGAGCTTCGACAACCTGCGCGAGGTGGTCGGCGACCTCCGCTCGGCCGCCGACGCCCTGTCGGACTGCTCGGTCACGGTGCGCGACGTGAGCCGTTCGCTGGCGAGCACGGCCGAGGCGACCTCGACCCAGGCCGATTCGGTCGCCGCGGCCAGCCGCGAGATGGAGGCGACGATCCGCGAGGTCGCGACGAACGCCACGAACGTCACCGGAGCCGCCCGTGAGGCCGACGAGCGAGCGATGCTGGCCAACGCCGTCATCGAGAACCTCGTCCGGTCGAGCGACGAGATCGGCGAGGTCGTCCGCATGATCGCCGGGATCTCGGAGCAGACCAACCTGCTGGCCCTCAACGCCACCATCGAGGCGGCGCGCGCCGGCGAGGCGGGCAAGGGGTTCGCCGTGGTCGCGTGCGAGGTGAAGGGCCTCGCCACCCAGACGCAGGAGGCGACCGACGACGTGCGCTCGAAGATCGAGGCCATCCAGGCCGACACCGGCTCGGCGATGGAGTCGATCGCCGGCGTCGTCGGGAGCATCGGTCGGATCAACGAGTTCTCGGGATCGGTCGCGGCCGCCGTCGAGGAGCAGTCCGTCACCACGTCGGAGATCGCCCGCAACGTCACCGAGGTCGCCCGCTCCGCCGAGCACACGCGGGAGGCCTCGCACCGAGCGCTGAGCTCGAGCGACCGCCTCGATGCCGTGGCTCGTCAGCTCGCCGCGTCGGTCGATCGATTCCGACTGTCGGCACCGGCCGACGGATCGCTCCGAACCGACCGGCGCCCCGACGCCGAGCCCGTCGCCGCCGGGTGACGTCCGCCACCTGACGACGCCCGGCGAGCGCCCGGCCGACCACCGCGGCACGCGACCGCTGGCGCGAGCTCAGCTCGAGACGAGCTCGTCGAGCGCGGCCAACGAGGACTGGAGGCCGGCAGCCGACTGCTCGACGAACGTCTCGGGGTCCTCCGGGTCGGGGAGGTCGACGCGCATCGTCATCAGCGTCGAGCCCCGACCGGTCGCTTCGAAGGTCAGCACCTGGGTCGCCGGCGCACCGGTGGGGTCGTCGTCGCCCATGACGAACCACTCCCGGGCGCCGAGTCGTTCGGGGCGCTCGACGAGGGTGTACTCGCCGTGCCACGACATCGTCCCGTGCTCGGGGATGACCATGACGTAGCGGTAGCGGCCGCCCTCGACCGGGTCGGATTCGCACACCGTCATCTCCGAGCCGGGGGGCGCTCCGGTCGGGAACCAGACGCGCAGGTCGTCCGGGTTGGTGAAGGCACGGAAGACCCGCTCGGGGGGAGCGCCGAAGGTGCGCACGCACTCGTAGGACGATCCGTCGTCGGCGAGCTCGATCCGAGCCGAACCACGTCGGTCCTCCAGGCTCGACGGCGGGGTCGCGGCGGTGGGGTCGGTCTCCGGGGTGGGGTCGGTCATCGTGGACGCTCCTCGCGCTGGTCGGGTGGTGGGCGGCGGGGTCGGGCGTCGGCGGAGACGAGCTCGTCCACGGCGTCGAAGCGGCCCTGCCAGACGTCTTCGAAGGAGGCGAACCAGTCGTGCCCCGCGCGCAACCCGCTCCCGTCGAGGCGGTACCGCCGGTACCGGCCGTCCACCCGCGCCGAGACGAGATCCGCGTCGGCGAGCACGCGCAGGTGCTTCGACACCTGCGGTTGGCGCATCCCCGACGCGTCGACCAGCTCCGACACCGTCGACTCCCGCCGACGATGGAGGAGCTCGATCAGGCGGCGACGGTTCGGCTCGCCGACGACGTCGAGCACGGTGCCGGTGGCGATCACGGGCCTCACCTTACGTATTCCTTCGGGGGAATGCAAGGGCATCGCCGCGCCCTCGTGCGAGCGGGTGCGGTCCGGCCGATCACGTCGCGCGCGGACGGCGCGACCGGGCCGGGACCCCGCCGCGCCGGCCGCCCGTCGCAGCCGGGAGCTCAGGCGGGCAGGGGAGCCGGTGGCGGGCCCAGGATCTCGATCCCGTGGGCTGCGTTGACCTCCGCGACGTGCCCGGGATCGATCTCCACCGGTGCCGGGACCGTCGGCCGGGGGGTCGGCTCACCGAGCGCCGCGACCATGCGGTCGAAGCGCGGAGACCGCTCGCGCGACGCGCAGATCGCGAGGCACCGCGCCGACTCCGACAGCACCTGGAAGGTGTGGGGGACGCCGTGGGGCAGGAACGCCGTGGACCCGGCGGCCCCGACGAACTCGTCCTCGCCCGAGCGGAACGCGATCTCGCCCTCGAGGACCACGAGGATCTCGTCCTCGTCCGCGTGGCGGTGCAGCGGGGGTCCGAAGCCGCGATCCTGGACGAACTCGACGGCCGTCAGCGCACCGCGCTCGCCGGCGGTGACCTTGCGCGTCGCGAGGTGGTTGAGGAAGTGGAAGTGCTCGCCCTCGTCTCGCCCGAGGACGTAGGGCCCAGCGGGGTCGACCGGCACCCGGCGGCTGGTCGTCGCATCCCCGCTGCGGTCGGTGGTGGTCGGGTCGGTGCTCGTGTGGTCGCTCATGTCGACATCGTGCGACACGACCCTTTCGGAAACCTTCGGAACCGAGCGCGACCGGCGCGATCGCGGAACCGGGTCGGCATCCGGACGTCCGGGACGGAGCCGTCCCCGACGCCTCAGCCGTCGACCTCGTCGATCCCGAGCTCGGCGAGCGCGGCCCGCCGGGCGTCCGTCGCCCGCCGCGCCCCCTCGACGTCGCCTGCGGCGGCGAGAGCCTCGACGAGCGCCCGGTGGGTGTCGTCGTCCCACGGGTCGGCCTCGAGGAGCCGACGCGCCAGCGCGGCTCGTCCGTCGATCCCGTGGGCCAGCGCGGGCAACTCGGCCAACCGTCGGCGCGCCGCCTCGACGAAGCGCTGGCGAGCCTCGTCGCGAGCCGGCGCCGACCAGTCCTCGTAGCGTTCGGAGGGCAGCAGCTCCCCCGCGTACGCGGCCACCACCGCGGCGTCGTCGCGCGCCTCGAACAGCTCGACGAGATCGACGCGGACCCGAGACGGGTCGAGCGCGATCGTGGAGCGATCGGCCACGACACCGCCGCCGAGCACCCGCCGCACCGCGGAGAGGACCACCGACAACCGTGCACCGAGCCGATCGGGCTCGGGGTCGTCCGGCCACAGCAGATCGGTGAGCTCGTCGCGCGTCACCGGCCACCCCCGGGCGACGACGAGACGCTTGAGCAGGGTGCGCGCCCGCCGCGACCCCCAGGCGGAGGTCGGGACCTCCTCGCCGTCGACCTCCACGGAGAAGCGCCCGAGGGTCCGGACGTAGACCCCCGTCCCGGTCCTCGGCGGGGAGGTCTGCCTCGGCGCTGCGCCGGTCACGAACCGCTCCATCTCGCCCATCCACGACTCGACGTCTCCGAGGTAGCCGAAGTGATCCTCGCCCTCGAGCTCGACGAAGCGTCCGTCGGGGACGCGCTCGGCCACCTCCCGGCCCCACTCGACGGGCATCGCGACGTCGCCGGTGCGGTGCAGCACGAGCACCGGTGCCTCGACGTCGTCGAGCACATCGGTCACGTCCATGTCGATCATCTGGACCAGCAGGTCGTACAGCGAGTCCGAGCTCGCCGCGAGGCGCTCGTAGCGCTGGTGCCACGTGCGGAACTCGAGATCCGACGAGCGCGAGGGCGCGAACATGTCGACCGCGAGCGAGTCGGGCGTGCCCCACACGTCGGCGAAGTGGCGACGGAGGCCGATCGAGCGCTGGCGCTCCTCGGCCGACAGGCCGACGGGCGCCATCCGCGCGGACGAGCCGAGGAGGATCACGCCGTCCACCCGATCGGGGTACGAGGCGGCGAAGAGCAGCGTCGTCGGCCCGCCCTCGGACTGCGCGAACAGGTGGGCCCGCTCGACGCCGGCGGCGTCCATCACCGCGCGCAGGTCGTCCACCCGCTCGTCGACACCGGGAACGAGCACCGTGCGGTCCGAGCTCCCGGTGCCACGCTTGTCGAAGTGCACGAAGTCGGCGAAGGATCCGAAGCGCTCGAGCATCGCCCGGATGGCGGGGTGCTCCCAGCCGACCTCGACGTTCTGCGCGGCCGGGGGGCTGGCGACGACGGTGGGCGCCTCCGCCCGACCGAAGCGCTGGTAGGCCAGGCGCGCTCCCCTGGCCGTCGCGAACCGAACCTCGGGAACCCCGTCCACGGCCGGCGACCGTAGCGAAGGCGGCTCCGCGGCGCGAGGCGCGGCGCCGGCAGCGTCGCGGGCGCGGTCAGCCGGGGAGAGCGCCGGTGAGGTCGGAGAAGTTGCCGAACCCGGCGACGAGGCGGGGGAAGACGCCGACGGCGAGCGTGCCGACGACGGTGATCCCGAGCGCGGCCACGATCGGCGACGGGGTGTGGATCGGGGCGACGTCGCCGTCGGGGGCCTCGTCGATCCACACGGTCCGCAGCACCCGGAAGTAGTAGGCCGCCGAGATGACGGTGTTGACCGCAGCGATGCAGGCGAGCACGTACGCGGAGGTGGTCGACGCGTCGAGCACCGCCTTGAACGCGTTGAACTTCGCGAACCAGCCGCCGAGCGGGGGGATGCCGGCGAGCGACGCCATGAACACGGTCATCGCGACCGCCATCCCCGGCGCGTAGCCGAACAAGCCGCCGAAGGAGCTGATGTCACCGCTGCGGGTCTTGCGCGTCACGGCGATGACGACGGCGAACGCGCCGACGTTCATGAACGCGTAGACGAGCAGGTAGACGACGACCGCGTTCAGGGCGGATCCCGACGCGTCGGGGTCGCCGGCGTACGCGAGCGGCATCAGGATGAACCCGCCCTGGCTCACCGAGGAGTAGGCGAGCATGCGCACGATGTTGCCCTGGCGCAGGGCGAGCACGTTGCCGACCGTCATCGTGAGCGCCGCCATCACCCAGATCATCGGTCCGTAGACCCCGCTCGCGCCGGGGAAGGCGACGAACACGAGGGTCACCAGAGCGACGAAGCCGGCCGCCTTGGACGCGACGGACAAGAAGGCGGTCACCGGCGTCGGCGCGCCCTCGTAGGTGTCGGGCGCCCAGGTGTGGAACGGGACCGCCGACACCTTGAACGCGAAGCCGACGATGACGAAGGCGACGCCGACGACCTCGAGTCCGAGCAGGTCACCGTCGGACAGCGAGGCGCCGATCTCGGTGAGCTTGGTCGACCCGGTCGTGCCGTACAGGTACGACATGCCGTACAGCATGATCGCGGAGGCGAACACGCCGAGCAGGTAGTACTTCACCCCGGCCTCGTTCGAGACCGCCGAGCGCTTGCGCCACGCCGCCATCATGTACGCCGGGATCGAGAGCAGCTCGAGCGCCACGAAGATCGAGACCAGGTCGCGCGCCGAGCTCATCGTCAGCATCCCGAGCACCGAGCACAGCATCAGGACGTAGAACTCACCCTGGTAGTAGCCGCCCTCCTCGAGCTCGTTCTGGCTGATCAGGATGATCACGTACGCGACGAGCAGGAACAGCGCCTTGAGCACGAGCGCGTACTCGTCGATCACGTAGCGCCCGTCGAACAGCTCGCGCGCGACCCCGTCGCTGGTGAACCAGAGGGTGACGATCGGGATCAAGGCGCCCAGCACCACGAAGCCCGACAGCGTCGCCATCGTCCACTTCTTGTCCTCCTCGATGTTGAGGTCGATCAGCAGGACGAGGTTGATGCCGACCACGAGCACGAGCTCGGGGGCGATCGCGTGCCAGTCGACGTGGGGCGCCACCCAGTCGACCTGGGCGAGGACGGACGAGACGAGGCCGATCACGTCGGGATCCCGGCCGAGATGGTCTCGACCAGCTGCGTCACCGCCGGGTCGAGCACCCGGAACAGGAGGTCGGGGTACACGCCGAACACGACGATCGCGACGAGGAACGGCGTCCACGCGATCCACTCGGTGGGCTGCACGTCGTGGATGTCCTCGTGCGCCTCGTGGGTGTCGTGGGTGTCGTGGGCCGTACGGGCGTCGGCGTTGGCCGCCGAGCTCAGCGAGTGGGCGACCCCGTGGCCCGAGCCGCGCGCCGCGGCACGCTCCGCGTCGGAGTGGCCGGCGAACTCGGCGCCCGGCTCACCGAAGGCGGTGCGCTGGTACAGCCACAGCAGGTAGGCGGCCGCGAGCACGGTGCCGACCGCGGCGACGACCATCAGGGTGCGGAAGAGCGGCTCGGACAGCGCCGGGTGCGGCTGGTACGCCGACAGGATCGCCGGGAACTCGCCCCAGAAGCCGGCGAGGCCGGGCAGGCCCAGCGAGGCCATGGCGGCGAACCCGAGGATCCAGCCCATCCGTGGCATCTGGATCAGCATCCCGCTCAGGCGCTTGATCTCGAGCGTGTGGTAGCGGTGCTTCACCGAGCCGGCGACGAAGAACAGGATCCCGGTGATCAGGCCGTGGGAGACCATCCCGAACAGCGCCGCGTTGATGCCGAAGGTCGTGAGGGTCGAGATGCCGAGCATCACGAACCCCATGTGGGCCACCGACGAGAACGCGATGAGCCGCTTCATGTCGGTCTGCGCGAGGCACCCGAGGGCTCCGTAGATGATCCCGATCACGGCGAGGATGCCGATGACCGGCGCCCACGCCTCGGCGCCCTGGGGCAGCATCGGCAGGGCGATGCGCACGAAGCCGTAGGTGCCGAGCTTGAGCAGGATCGCGGCGAGGATGACCGAGCCCTGGGTCGGCGCCTGGGTGTGGGCGTCGGGGAGCCAGGTGTGGAACGGGAACATCGGGACCTTGACGGCGAAGCCGAGGAACATGCCGGCGAAGATCCAGATCTGCACGTTCCGGTCGATCCCCGCACCGGCCTCGACGAGCTGGGCGAAGCCGAAGCTCTCGCCGCCGGTCTGGAAGAACAGCGCGAGGAACGCGACGAGCATGAACGCCGACCCGAACATCGTGTACAGGAAGAACTTGAGCGACGCGTACTTGCGCTGCTCGCCGCCCCAGACGCCGATCATGAAGTACATCGGCAGCAGCACCACCTCGAAGAACACGAAGAACAGGATCAGGTCCTGGGCGATGAACGTGCCCGCCATGCCGGTCTGGAGGATGAGCATCAGCGAGTAGAACGCCTTCGCGTTGCCCACGTCGGGCATGTTGTCCCACGAGTAGATCATCACCAGGAAGGTGACGACCATCGACAGGAAGTACAGCGGCAGGCTGATCCCGTCGAGACCGACCGTGTAGCCCGACGAGATGACGGGGATCCAGTCGACGTCGACGAAGAACTGCAGGTCGGCGGAGCGCCCGTAGTCGAACCGCAGCAGGGTGACGATGCCGATCACCAGGGTGGCGCCGGCGGTGACGATGCCCACGATCTTCGGGCTGCGCTCGTCGTCGCGCGCGGTCCCGAACATGATCGCGAGCGCCCCGGCGATCGGCAAGAAGGTGCCGAGGCTCAGGAGCCAGTTGCTGTCGGTGAGGTTGTTCATGATCTCGGTTCTCTGTCGGTTCTCGGAGAGTGAGGGGTCGAGGTTCGGCTCAGCCGACGTTGACGATGACGAGGGCGATCGCGGCGAGCGCGGCGGCGCCGAAGATCAGCGCACCGTACTGGTTGACCTTGCCGGACTGGACGGGCTGCAGACCGTGGCCGGTCTCGGACGCGACGTACCCGGATCCGTTGACCGCACCGTCGACCACCTTCTGGTCGATGTTGTCGTAGATCCAGGTCCCGGTGCGCTTGCCGCCCTCGCCGACGGCGTCGACCGTGCCGTCGAGGACGTTCTGGTTCACCCAGTACGCGGCGTTCGCGATCGGGTGGGCCACGGCGCGCACCACGCCGTTCTCGTAGATGTGGTCGAGGTAGTACTTGTTGACGAGGAAGCGGTGGCCGGCGCGGGCGAGACCGTTGCGTTCGGTCAGACCGACCAGGCGCGGGTCCCGCCGGCCGTAGTACGCGACGCAGAAGGCGATCGCGAGCGCGTAGCCGACCAGGACGACCCCGATCGACAGCGCGATCTTGCCGATCGTCGGCACGGCGTGGCTGACCGCCGGGAAGTAGCACACCGAGCCCTCGGCAGGGGCGGTGAACCCGCAGCCCTCCGTCGGTCCGCCGTCGTCCTCGCCCTCGGACGCGCCCACCGGCGCGGACGAGACGAACCCGGGCACGACCGGCGCCAGCGACTCGCCCGGACCTCCGGGGAGGGTCGCGTCGGCGGCGACCGCCTCGGGTCGGGGCTCCACGTACTTCTTCACGTACTCCCACGACTCGCCCAGCGGCGTCGCGTTGGAGAAGCCCGCCACGCACGCGAGGACGGCGAGGATCACCACCGGGATCAGGATCAGCTTGCCGGACTCGTGCGGACCGTGGTCGTCGCCGTGGTCGTCACCGTGGTCGTCGTGGCCACCGTGGGTCCCGTGGTCCGCGAGCACGGCATCTCGCCCGGCGTCGCGCCGGGCGACGTCGTGGCGGGGATCGTGGTGACGGGGGTCGTCGTGGTCGTCGACGACCGCGTGATCGGCACCGCGGGCGGCGAGCTCACCGTCGTCGGGCACGCCCTGGGGGTTGGCCGCGACGCCGCCCGAGCGGGGCGAGCCGTCGTGGCCGCCCTCGACCCGACCGCCGGCCATCGCCAGCTCCGGCTCGTGCTCCTCGATTGCGAGGTCGTGGTCGTCGGCGTGGTCGTCGTGGTGCTCGCCGGCCGCCGCGCCGCGCGCCTCGCCGAAGAAGGTGAGGTAGGTCGCCCGCGTCATGTACATCGCGGTCAGGGCCGCTCCGCCGAGCGCCACCCAGAACAGGAACGTGTAGCCGTTGTTGCCGACGTTGTCGATGATCTCGTCCTTCGACCAGAAGCCGGCGAACGGCGCCACCCCGGTCAGCGCGAGGGTCGAGACGATCCAGGCGGCGAACGTCACCGGCATGTGCTTGCGCAGCCCGCCCATGTCCTTCTTCATGTCGAAGGAGTGGTGCGAGCCCGAGTGGCTGATCGACCCGGCGCACAGGAAGAGGCAGCACTTGAAGAAGGCGTGGGTGAACACGTGGAACACGGCCGGCAGCCAGGCACCGGTGCCGAGGCCGAGCATCATGTAGCCGAGCTGGCTCACCGTCGAGTACGCGAGCACCTTCTTGATGTCGTCCTGCACGAACGCGAGCAGCGCGGCGATGACGATCGTGATCGCGCCGATCACGGCGATGAAGCTGAGCCCTCCGTTCGCGATGTTGAACCCCTCCCAGAACACCGGGTAGATGCGGGCGACGAGGAACACCCCGGCAACCACCATCGTCGAGGAGTGCAGCAGCGACGACACCGGCGTCGGGCCGGCCATCGCGTCGGGCAGCCAGGTGTGCAGAGGGAACTGGCCGGACTTGCCGATGCAGGCGATGAACAGCGCGATCGCTCCGACGAGGATCGCGGCCCCGCTCGCGGACGAGTCGCCCGACAGGGCCCACGCCTGGATCGCCGAGATGTCGAAGCCGTTGCGGCCGGGCAGGTTGTCGGCGATCCACCCGCTGGAGGCGAAGTAGATGATCGAGGTTCCCACGAGGAGGCCGACGTCGCCGACGCGCACGGTGAAGAACGCCTTCAGGGCGGCCTTGGAGTTGGCCTCCTCCTCCCACCAGTGCCCGATCAGCATGAACGAGCACAGGCCCATGATCTCCCAGCCGAGGATCAGCTGGACCATGTTGCCGGCCATGACCATGACGAGCATCCCGGCCGAGAACAGGGTGAGCGCTCCGAAGAACTGGGTGTAGCGGCGGTCGCCGCGGACGTAGTCGAGGCTGAACACCTGCACCAGCAGCGAGATGAACGCGACGAGCCACAGCAGCAGCACCGACAGGCCGTCGGCGAACGACCCGATCCCGAACTCGAGCCCCGAGTTCTGCCACCAGGTCCACGACGAGATGACCGGCTCGATGAACGGCTCGGCCTCTCCCCCCTCCGACGCCCGTGGCACCGAGCGGGCGAACGTCGCCATCAGCCCGGCGGCCTCGCCGCCGTGCTCCTCGGCGGAGTCGACCCGCGCCATCCACTGGATCGCCGCTGCGGTGGAGAGGACGAACGACGCGCCGATCGTGGCGAGGCCGACCTCGGAGCCGCCGTTGGGCATCCGCTTGCCGAACAGCGTGATCACGACGAAGCCGAGCGCGGGGACGAGCGCGACGAGCCAGAGGTTGTCGAGGAACCAGCCCGAGGTCAGGTCGAGCGCGGCGTGGGTCTCTTCGGCGGCGAGCACGTCAGCCCCTCAGTTCCGACAGCTCGTCGAGCGAGATCGAGCGGCGGTTGCGGTAGATCAGCAGCACCATCGCGAGGCCGACACCGACCTCGGCGGCCGCGATCGCGATCACGAACAGGGCGAACACCTGGCCGTCGACGTCGCCGTTCATCAGCGCGAAGGCGATCAGGTTGAGGTTGACGGAGTTCAGCACCAGCTCGATGGACATCAGCACCATCACGGCGTTGCGGCGCGCGATGACGCCGAAGACGCCGATGCAGAACAGCACGGCGGCGAGCAGGAGGAAGTTGGCGGCGAGCATCGGAGCTTCCAGTCAGTCTTTGCGGGCCAGGACGATGGCGCCGATGGCGGCGGCGAGCAGGACGAACGTCATCCCGAAGAAGGGCACCAGGTAGGGCGACAGGACCCGGTCGGCGATGCCGATGGTGGACTCGTTGTTCGCACCGGTGAGCACGAGGGGGCGATCGGCGAGGCCGAGCTGGTCGATGGTGTCGTCGTCGGTGAAGTCGAGCACCACGAAGGCGAGCAGGCCGAAGAGCACGACGGCGACGGGGATCCCCAGCGCCCACCCGGGGTTGTTCAGCCCCTCCTCGGCGCCGATGCGCGCACGGGTGAGCATGATCCCGAAGAGGAACAGCACCATCACCGCCCCGATGTACACGAGCACCTGGGACACGGCGACGAACTCGGCCGCCGCGAGGATGTACTGCGCGGCGACTCCGCCGAGGACGACGACGAGCCACAGCGCGGCGTGGACTACGTTCTTCGTCGACACCACGCAGAGCGCGCCGAAGATCATGAAGGCGGCGATGATGCCGAAGCCGATGTTCTGCGCGACGTTCACGCCCTCGGCGGCGAGCGGGCTCACTTGCCGGCACCCGCTTCCAGCGACGGAGCCTCCGGGACCGTCTCCATCCACTCGCCGAGCTTGTCCTTGTCGTGGAGCAGGTCGGCGATGCGCGGCTCGGAGTACTCGTACTCGGGGCTCCAGAACAGCGCGTCGAACGGGCACACCTCGACGCAGATCCCGCAGTACATGCACAGCGCGTAGTCGATGTCGAACCGGTCGAGGTGGTTGACCTGGCGCGGCTTGCCGCCCGCGCGGCGCGCCGGAGCGAGCTGCTTGTGGCCCTCGATGTAGATGCACCAGTCCGGGCAGCTGCGCGAGCACAGCATGCACGCCGTGCAGTTCTCCTCGTGGAGCGCGATGACCCCACGGGCGCGCACCGGCGGCGCCTCCTTCTCGTGGGGGTACTGGACGGTGTTGGCGCCGTCCTTCACGGTGCGGCCCATGGTGCCCATGGTGACACCGAGGCCCTTGATCAGTCCGGGGAGCTTCGGCATCAGAACGCAACCTTCAAGATGGCCGTGACGGCGATGTTGGCGAGCGAGACGGGGATGAGGAACTTCCAGGCGAACGTCTGGAGCTGATCCTCGCGGAAGCGCGGGTAGCTGAAGCGGACCCACATGATGATCCCCACGAGGAGGAACATCTTGGTGACCAGGATCAGCGGACCGACGATGTTCATCCAGTCGGCCACCTCGTCGAGGTTCGACCAGCCGAACCACTCGAACGGGACGCCCCAGCCGCCGAGGAACAGCACCGAGGCGATGAAGCTGAACACCCCGGCGGTGGCGAACTCGGCGATGAAGAAGATCAGGAAGCGGAAGCCGGTGTACTCGGTCATGTAGCCCGACACCAGCTCGGACTCGGCGATCGGCATGTCGAACGGCGCCTGGGTCAGCTCGGCCTGCACGGCGATCATGAAGATCAGGAAGCCGATGCCCTGGGTGAGGATGAACGGGTTGCCGAGGACGCCGATCCCGAAGATCTCACCGGTGTTCTGCACCTCGACGATCCGGTTCAGGTTCATCGAGCCGGCCTGGATCACGACACCGAGGGTGGCGAGCACCATCGGGAGCTCGTAGGCGATGAGCTGGCCGGCCGCGCGCAGCCCGCCGAGGAGGCTGTACTTGTTCGCGCTCGACCAGCCCGCGATCAAGATGCCGAGCACGCTGATCGAGCCGACCGCCAGGAAGTAGAACACCCCGGCGTCGAAGTCGGTGAAGAACGCGTCGGGACCGAAGGGGACGACGACGATCAGCAGGAACGTCGACAGCAGGACGATCAGCGGTGCGATCTTGAAGATCGCCTTGTCCGCGTTGTCGGGGGCGATGTCCTCCTTCTGCATCCACTTGCCGACCTCGGCGAGGAGCTGCATCGAGCCGTAGGGACCGGCCTCCATCGGGCCGAGGCGCGACTGCATGAACGACATCATCTTGAACAGGAACAGGTAGACGATCCCGCCCGCGGGCAGCAGCACGGCGACGAGGCCGCCCACCACGCGCAGGATCGACTGACCCCAGTACGGGATCTCGACGGCGAGCGCGCTCATCGGTCGATGTCTCCGAGGATGAAGTAGAGGCTCGCGAGGATCGTGATGATGTCGGGCACGTAGACGCCCTTGAGCACCCACGGGGTGATCGAGATGTTGTTGAAGCTCGCCGAGCGGATCTTGACGCGGAACGGACCGAGGTCGCCCTTGGACACGACGTAGTAGCCCATCTCACCGAGCGGGTTCTCCGTCGAGACGTAGGCCTCGCCCTCGGGGACCTTGATGATCCGCGGGACCTTGGTCATGATCGGCCCGGAGGGGATCTGCTCGACGAGCTGCTGCACGATCTTGCACGACTCGCGCGTCTCCTGCAGCCGGATCCAGCAGCGAGCCCACGAGTCGCCGTCGGGGTGGGTCCACACCTTCCAGTCGGCCTTGTCCCACGCGAGCCCGACCGGGTTGTCGCGGCGCAGGTCGTAGTCGATGCCGCTGGCGCGCAGGTTCGGGCCGGAGAGGCCGTAGTCCTGCGCGACGTTGGCGGGGATCACGCCGATGCCGCGCATCCGGCTCTGGAAGATCTCGTTGCCGAACAGCAGGTCCTCGATCTCGTCGCAGAAGCCGATCAGCTTCTGCATCACCTGCTTGGTCTCGCTGATCCAGCCGGCGGGGAGGTCGTCCTTGAGGCCGCCGATGCGGTCGAAGTTCGGGTGGAACCGGCCGCCCGTCGCGCCCTCGATCAGGTTGAGCACGTACTCGCGGTCACGGAAGGCGAGGAACACCGGGGTGATCGCGCCCATCTGCACCCCGAGGTCGCCGAGGAACAGCGAGACGTTCGCGATCCGCGACAGCTCGAACAGGATGGTCCGGATGACCTGCGCGCGCGGCGGGGCCTCGATCTCCATCAGCTTCTCGGCGGCGAGGATGAACGGCACCTCGTTCGCGAAGCTCCCCAGCCAGTCGATCCGGTTGATCAGGGTGGTGACCTGGGGGAAGGTGCGGACCTCGGTCAGCTTCTCGTAGCCGCGGTGCATGTAGCCGGCGGACGGCTCGGCCCAGATGACCTGCTCGCCGTCGAGGCGGGCGATGATCCGCAGGGTGCCGTGGGTCGCGGGGTGCTGCGGCCCGATGTTGAGGGTCATCCCCTCGGTCTCCAGCTCGACGTTGAGGCGGGCGTCCGCGGCCTGGGCCGCGATGTAGCCGAGCTGACCCCGGTCGCTGATCATCGTCATGACGTGCTCGATTCGTCGGTTCCGTCGTCGGGTGCGCTCGCGGGCGCGGATTCGCCGGCGGTGGCCTCGTCGGAGGCGTCCGGGTCGGCGGCGACCCCCGCGGCCTCGGCCGGGACCCCGGCGTCGCGCCCGGTCTCGTCGACGCTGCGGTCGGGGCCGGTGTCGGTGTCGGTGTCGGTCACGGTCTCGGTATCGGTCACGGTCTCGGTGTCCGTCTCGGTCACGGTGTCCGTCTCGGGCTCGGGCTCGGGCTCGGTCTCGATGTCGGTCTCGGGTTCGGGCTCGGCCTCGGTCTCGGTGTCCGTCTCGGGATCCTCCGGTCCGGACGCGTCCCCCGCATCGCCGTCGGCCACGTCGGCGGGGTCGGCCGCCGCCTCGGGCGCGTCCTCGTCGGGCGTGTCGGGCTCGGCCGACGCCGGGGTCTCGTCGGTGGCCGCGTCGCCGGTCGAGCCCGCACGGTCGGCCCCGTCCGCGCCCTCGGTCGGGTCGGTCGCTTCGGCTGCGTCGTCGTCGGTCGTCGCGTCGTCGCCCGAGGCGCCGTCGTCGGCGGTGTCGTCGACGACCTCGGCGGTCGCCTCGGGGTCGATCTCACCGTCCTCGTCGGTCACCGGGACCGGCTCGTCGGCCTTCTCCTCGACGACCTCGGGCATCGGCTCGACGTCGACGATCCCCGGCCAGGGCTTGACCATCCGGGCGACGAGCGGGAAGTCCTTGCGCAGCGGGTGGCCCTCGAAGTCGCCGGGCAGGTACATGTTGCGCAGGTCGGGGTGTCCGTTGAAGCCGATCCCGAACATCTCGTGGCACTCGCGCTCGTGCCAGTTCGCCCCGGCGAACGAGCCGGTCCACGAGTCGACGACCGGCACCTCGTCGTCGACGTCGGCCTTGATCGTGATGCCGACGTGGCGTGAGATGTCGGTCAGTCGGGCGAACACCTGCATCCGGGTCTCACCACCGGTGACGCCCTGCTCGATCGTCATGTCGATCGGCTCCTTCTCGACCGTCGGATCGTCCTCGCCCTTGCCGTAGGGCGAGGGCATCCAGTCGATCGCCGAGAGGAAGCTGAAGAAGTGGAACCCCGCCGCCTTGAGCGCGGCGGCCGTCTCGGCCCACGCGTCGGTGGCGACGCGCACGAACAGGTCCTCGTTGGGGACGATCGCGAACTCGATCAGCGAGTCGCCGATGCGGGCACGCAGGTCGTCGACGATCCCTTCGCGCAGGCCGTCACCGGGCAGCGCCTGGGTCTCGTCGCCCTCCGCGGCCGGGGCGTCGTCGGAGGTCCCCGCCTCGGTGGTCTCGGCGTCACTCAACGGGCCCACCGCCCACCACGATCGGCTCGGGTCGGTTCCGCTCGGGGATGGGCATCGGGTCGGTCGAGATGTCGTGGGTGGTCTCGCCCGTGTCCTCGCCCGCGCTCGTGCGCTCGAGCTCGCGGTTGCGGCTCGCCTGCAGCGTGGTGAACTCCTGGCCCTTCCACTTGGCCTGCATGTCCTCGTTCTTGATCCGCTGCTGGAGCAGCACGACGCCCTCGAGCAGGGCTTCGGGCCGCGGCGGGCACCCCGGCACGTAGACGTCGATCGGGATGATCTGGTCGACGCCCTTGGTGACCGAGTACGAGTCCCAGTACGGGCCGCCGCAGTTCGCGCACGAGCCCATCGAGATCGCGTACTTCGGCTCGGGCATCTGCTCCCACAGGCGCTTGACGGCCGGGGCCATCTTGTCGGTGACGGTCCCCGAGACGCACACGAAGTCCGCCTGGCGGGGGCTGGCGGGGAGGGGGATGACGCCGAGGCGCATCACGTCGTAGCGCGGGGAGCCGAAGGCGGCGCCCATCTCGATCGCGCAGCACGCGAGACCCCACTGGTACACCCACAGGCTGTACGACCGTGAGATGTTGAACAGCTTCGTGAGCGGTGCCGGCATCCGGCCCTTGTCGACGAGACCCATGGTCAGTCCTTCCCTCGGTCGGTGGTCGTCGCTGGGATGGTGGGGACCGCGACACGTCCCCGGGCGATCACACCCACCTGAGCAGGCCCCGCTTCCACGCGTAGAACAGGCCGTCCAGGAGCAGCACGATGAACACGAGCATCACCACGAGCCCGAAGGTGCCGTAGCGCTCGATCGACGCCGCCCACGGGAACAGGAACACGGCCTCGACGTCGAAGATGACGAACAGCAGCGCGAACACGTAGTAGCGGATCTGGCTCTGCGACCAGCCCATGCCGACCGGATCGACGCCCGATTCGTAGGCGATGTACTTCTCCGCGGACGGCGAGGTGGGGCGCACCGCGGCTGCCAGCCCGAGCAGCAGCCCGCCGATCGCGAGGGCGGCGGCTCCGAACCAGACGACGTTGAGATAGTCCCGGAGGAAGTCGGACATACGGAGGCCGAAGATACCAGGGCTCGGGAAATCCCTCACAACCTGCCTCGGTGCCGAGTCCGCCGCATGTCACGTCGCCGGTCGCGCCGGTCCGTGCCCGCGTCGCGACCCGGCGTGGGCGATCGACCACCCACAGACGCGAACCCGTTTGATCCACGACCTCGACGGGTACGAACGACGACTGGTGGGTGTTCGCACCCACCCGTACCCGCCCACACACGAAGGACCAGCATGACCGATCAGATCGACCAGATCACCGAGACCGACGCCGAGATCGAGGAGGCCCCTGTCGCCGGGTCGTCCCGCGGCCGCCGGATGTTCCTCACCGGAGCCGGCATCGCCGGTGCCGCCGCGCTCGCCGGCAAGGCCGGGGGCGCATCCGCCGCCGACGGTGACAACGTCGTCGTGGGCGGGGACTTCGAAGGTGACTCGCCGACGAGCTTCACCAACACGAGCACCGACGACACCGCCCCCGGCACGCAGGGAGGCGAAGCGCTCGTCGGCGACATCGTGGATGCCGGCAACGGCTCGCACGCGATCCGCGGCAACACGAACGGCGTCGGCCACGCCGTCGCCGGCACGGTGCCGGCGTCGAACGCCGACAACTCCGTCGCCGCCACGTGGGGCAAGCACGACAACGGCCAGGGCGCCGGCGTCGGTGGCGTCAACGGCGCGACCGATGTCGACCTCGCCGGCCCGGCGCGCGGCGTCGAGGGCCTCGTGCTCGAGAACACCAACGGCTCCCACGCCGTGTTCGGCGCCACCGTCGGTGCCGGGCACTCGATCGCCGGCGACACGCCGGCCGACGCGACGGGTCCCGACGGGACCGGCCAGAACACGACGGCCGCGACGTGGGGACGCCACCAGGGCATCGGCGCCGGCATCGGCGGCATCTCGGTCGGCGGCTACGGCGGCGAGTTCGTGGGCGGCAAGTCCCACGTGCGCCTGATCCAGGTCGACAACAGCGACCTCGGCGACGACGAGACCGCCGTCGACGGTCCCCCGACCGACGACGACCACGAGAACGGCGAGCTCTTCGTCGACGGCAACGGCACGCTGTACCTGTACAACGGCTCGAGCTGGTCCAGCGTCACCACGACGCAGGCGGCCTTCACCGACGCCCAGCGCGCCTACGACTCCCGCGAGGGTCTGGAGCCGGGTGACGGCGACGACAACAAGGGCCGCATCTCGAGCGGTGAGACCACGACCATCGACCTCACGACCTACACCGACTTCACGGCCGGCTCGGTGTCGGCGTCGATCAGCGTCACCGTCACCTCGACCGACGCGATCGGCTACCTCACCGTCTTCAACGGCGACACCGACGACGACGATCGCCCGACCGTCTCCCAGGTCACCTGGGGCATGGCCGGCACCCGTACGACGAACAGCTTCCCCGTCTCCGTCGGCTCCGACGGCACCATCAAGGTGTACTGCGGCGAGGGCTCCTGCGACTTCGTCGTCGACGTCTCGGGCTGATCGCCACCTGATCCACCGGCACCACCGCCGTGATCCCGCCTCGGGCGGGTCCACGGCGGTGGGAGCGGACGGAGCCGCCGGTGCGCCGGCGGCTCCGTCGCGTCCGGACCGAGCGCGGCCGGACCGGTCAGATCGAGGCCAGTCGGCCCGAGAGGCGTTCCGCCGCCAGCGTCAGCGCTGCGACGACCCCCGCCTCGTCGCCGTCCTGCGGGAAGCGGAACGACGGGCCCTGCACGTAGAGCGCGTGCTCCCAGCGCCCCTCGAGCCCGCGGAACGCCGTCGCGAGCGACGTCACGCCCGGGTCGAGCCGCTCGCGCGAGATCACGACGCCGTCGCTGCGCGCGTCCTCGACCCAGCGACGGAGCACGGCGGGGTCGGTGACCGACCCCTCGTGGAGGGCGACCAACGGCAGATCCAGGTAGCGCGCCAGGCGGTCGTCGTCGAAGTGGGCGAGCAGGGCGAGGCCCGACGCCACCCCGTGCAGGGGGAACGACTGCCCGGTCTGGTCCACGATCGTGACGAGCTCGTCGCCGTCGTCGACGTTGTCGACCCAGAACACCTCGTCACCGTCGAGGGAGGTGAACCCGGCGCTGCCGCCCGTGCGGGCGGCGAGCTCCTCGACGTGCGGCCGCACGAGCGCCACCAGGTTCGCCTGCGGGTCGCCGGCCGCGGCGAGGGCAGCCAGCCCGGTGCCGATCGCGTACCCGCCTCCGGTCTCGACCTGCTCGACGGCGCGCTCGGCCTCGAGCGCCGACAGCAGGCGCGAGACGGTCGACTTGGGCAGATCGGTGCGGTCGGCGATCTCGGTCACCCCGAGCGGTCCACCCACGAGCGCGCGCAGCACGGCGAACCCGCGCTCGATCGACTGGACTCCGGACATCTCACGTGCTCCCTGGTCGTGGCCGACGTGGGGTCCGCTCCGCCGGTACCCTGTGCGGTGCGCCGCTCTCGGAGCGGGCCCAGAGGGGCCGGGCGCGAACTCGTCGGCGCCGTGTTCCACCATACGGTACTGTTCCACCAAACGGAACCGCCGGACCGCTTCGAACCCGGGTCGCACGACCCGCCCATCCCTCGGGAGGCACACATGACCGACATCGGACCCGATGACGATCCCGACGCCGAGATCGACCTCGCCACGCTCAGCGACGAGGACCTGACGCTGCAGATGCACGACGACCTCTACGACGGCCTCAAGGAGGAGATCGCCGAGGGGACGACGATCCTGCTCGACCGGGGCTGGAGCGCCGAGAGGGTGCTCAACGACGCCCTCGTCGAGGGGATGCGCATCGTCGGCATCGACTTCCGCGACGGCATCCTCTTCGTGCCCGAGGTGCTCCTCTCGGCGAACGCGATGAAGGCCGGGATGGAGATCCTGCGGCCGCTGCTCGCCGAGACGGGGGTGGCGTCGATCGGCAAGGTGGTGATCGGCACCGTCAAGGGCGACATCCACGACATCGGCAAGAACCTCGTCGCGATGATGCTCGAGGGAGCCGGCTTCGAGGTGCACGACCTCGGGATTAACACCGACGTCGACGAGTTCCTCGCGGCGCTCGACGAGCACCGACCCGACATCCTCGGCATGTCGGCCCTGCTGACCACGACGATGCCCTACATGAAGGTCGTCATCGACACCCTCACCGAGAAGGGCCGCCGCGACGACCAGATCGTGCTCGTCGGCGGAGCGCCGCTGAACCAGGAGTTCGGCGACGCGATCGGAGCGGACGCCTACTGCCGCGACGCGGCCGTCGCCTCGGAGATGGCCAAGCAGCTGGTGCTCGACCGGCGCGGGCGGCGCGAACCCGCGGGCCCGTCCGTCGGCGTCTGACGTGCCGGCGCGCACCCTGGTCATCGCATGCGGAGCGCTGGCGCGCGAGCTGCTGGCGATCACGCGGCTGAACGGGCTCGACGCGGTGACCATCGAGTGCCTGCCGGCGGCGCTGCACAACCGCCCGAGCGAGATCCCCGACGCCGTGCGCGCACGCATCCGGCGCGCCCGTGCCGAGGGAGTCGAGCCGGATCCGCCGACCGGCGCGGGCGGCCTCGACCCGGTCGACTCGCCGACGGTGATCACCACGTCCGCCGACGCCGTCGGAGCGCGCCGTGAACCGGTCGGCGAGATCTTCGTCGCGTACGCCGACTGCGGGACCGGGGGCCTGCTGGCTCGCGTGTGCGAGGAGGAGGGCGTCGAGATGATGCACGGCGCCCACTGCTACGAGTTCTTCGCGACCGCCCCGCGCTTCGCGGAGATCCAGGACGCCGAGATCGGGTCGTTCTACCTCACCGACTTCCTCGTGCGTCACTTCGACCGGATGGTGTGGTCGGGCCTCGGCCTCGACCGCCACCCCGAGTTGCTGCCGATGTACTTCGGCAACTACACCCGCCTCGTGTACCTCGCCCAGAGCGACGACCCGGCCTTGCTCGCGGGCGCCGAGCGTGCGGCCGAGCGGCTCGGGCTCTCGATGATCGTCGAGGACACCGGCTACGGCGAGCTCGGCACGACGATGGTGAGCCTCGCCGGGGTGCGCAGGTGAGCGCCGGCGACGGCGTCGCACGGCCGAGCGCCGACCTCGGCCCCGACCAGGGCTCGACGCGCGAGCGGCGCTCGTCGGCGCGGCGCGGCCGGCGCTCGGGTGGGGCGCTGACCACGATCGCGTGGCGCGACATCCCCGCCCAGCTCACCGCGCGCAGCGGCGGCGATCAGCACAAGGTGCTGCTCCACGCCCGCTTCCAGCACGCGATCGACCGTGCGGCGGCGGTCGCCGGGCTGACGTCGACCAACGACTACGTCCAGCGGTGGCGGTCGACGGCGGAACCCCTCCCGGAGACCGACGACGTCGCCGAGCTCCTCGAGCGGCGCAGCCGCGAGCTCGACGACGAGTACCCGCGCGCGCGCCTGGAGGCGCTCGTCGCGAACGGCGGCCTCGAGCCGGGGAGCGACGACGGACGAGCCGCCGCGGCCGAGCACCCGAACGAACACGACCGGAGGAACGAACCGTGACCGAGACCATCATCAGCTCCGCGACCCGCGAGGTCGTCATCGGCTTCGACCGGCCCTTCGTCATGATCGGCGAGCGGATCAACCCGACCGGGCGAAAGCTGCTCGCCGAGGAGATGAAGGCGGGCGACTTCGACCGGGTGGCGTCCGACGCCCTCGAGCAGGTCGCGGGCGGCGCCCAGATGCTCGACGTGAACGCGGGCATCCCGCTCGCCGACGAGCCGGCGCTGCTCGCCCAGGCGATCCAGCTCGTCCAGTCGGTCACCGACGTCCCGCTGTCGATCGACTCCTCGATCATCGAGGCGCTCGAGGCGGGGTGCGCCGTCTACCGGGGCAAGCCGCTGATCAACTCGGTGACGGGTGAGGACGAGCAGATGGAGCGCGTGCTGCCCCTGGTGAAGCGCTACGGCGCGGCGGTCGTCGCGATCTCGAACGACGAGACCGGCATCTCGGAGGATCCCGACGTGCGCTTCGAGGTCGCGCGCAAGATCGTCAACCGCGCCGCGGACCACGGCATCCCGGCGTCCGACGTCGTCGTCGACCCGCTCGTCATGCCGATCGGTGCCGTCGGCCAGGCCGGCCAGCAGGTGTTCGCGCTGCTGCGCCGCCTGGTCACCGAGCTCGGCGTCAACACGACGTGCGGCGCGTCGAACGTGAGCTTCGGGCTGCCCCAGCGGCACTCGATCACGGGGACCTTCCTGTCGATGGCGATCGCCAACGGGATGACCTCCGCGATCATGAGCCCGCTGCACGCCGAGGTGAAGACCGCGGTGAAGGCGGCCGACGTGCTGATGGGCCACGACCGCGACTGCGGCGCCTGGATCGCCGAGCGCCGAGAGGGCGGTCAGGCGGCAGGCGGCGACGGTGACGGCGCCGGCGCGCCCCGCCGCCGCGGCGGACGCCGGGCCCGGCGCTCCGAGTCGTGACGATCGCCGCCGACCGTCGCGGGTCGTCGACGGAGCAGGTGGCGTCGCGGTGAGCGAGCGGCGCGTCGTGTTCACCCCGGTCGGCCTCACCGCCCGCGTCCCGGACGGCACGACCGTGCTCGACGCCGCCCGGTCGGTGGGCGCCGACCTGGACTCGACCTGCGGGGGGCGCGGCCTGTGCGGGCGCTGCCAGATCGTGCCGTCGACCGGGTCGTTCCCGAAGTGGAACGTCGCCTCCGACGCGGACTCGCTCACCGCGTGGTCGTCGACCGAGGACGACTACTCGGGACGCCGTGCGCTCGCGGACGGCGCTCGGCTCGGCTGCGCCGCCCGGGTGCGCGGCGACGTGGTGGTCGAGATCCCCGCCACCAGCCAGGTGCACCGCCCCCTCGTGCGCAAGTCCGTCGACGTCGGCGACATCACGGTCGACCCGATCGTCAAGCTGCACTACGTGGAGATCCCCCGCGCGGAGCTCGGCGTCGAGGTGGGCGGGTTGCACCAGCAGATCGTCGAGCGGCTCGCCGTCGACTTCGACGTGCGCCCCACCGAGATCGCGACGCACGTGCTCCCCCGCCTCGCGCCGTGCGCGAAGGACGGCGGCATCACGGTCGCGGTGCGCGAGCGCCGACGGATCACCGCGGCGTTCGCCGGCTACGTCGACCGGGCCGTGGGCGTCGCTGTCGACGTCGGATCGACCACGATCGCCGGCCACCTCGTCGACCTCGCGACCGGCGAGGTGCTCGCGACGAACGGGGTGATGAACCCCCAGATCCGCTTCGGCGACGACCTCATGTCGCGGGTGTCGTACGTGATGATGAACCCCGGCGGGGAGGTCGAGCTGACCCGGGCCGTGCGCACGGCGCTCGACGCGATGATCGGCGACCTCGTCGACGACGTCGGGCTCGAGCGCGCCGCCGTGCTCGACGCGGTGCTCGTCGGCAACCCGATCATGCACCACCTCGTGCTGGGGATCGACCCCACCCCGCTCGGCCAGGCCCCGTTCACCCTCGCCACCGACGGCGCCGTCGACACGACCGCCACCGAGCTCGGCCTCGACGCTCCGAACGCGACCGTCCACCTGCTCGCGTGCATCGCCGGTCACGTCGGCGCCGACACCGCGGCGGTCATCCTCTCGGAGGGACCCCACCGCTCCACCGGGCGCCAGCTCGTCGTCGACGTGGGGACCAACGCCGAGATCGTGTTCGGCGACTCGACGCTCCTGCTGGCCGCGTCGAGCCCGACGGGGCCCGCGTTCGAGGGGGCCCAGATCTCCGCCGGCCAGCGGGCGACGACCGGGGCGATCGAGCGGGTGCGCATCGATCGCTCGACGCTCGAGCCGCGGATCAAGGTGATCGGGGCGGACAGCTGGTCCGACGAGGCGACCTTCGTCGCCGACACGATGCGCCTCGACGTCACCGGGGTCTGCGGGTCCGGCATCATCGAGGTGGTCGGCGAGATGTACCTCTCGGGGATCATCGACGTCGACGGCACGATCCGCGGCGACGCGGTGCGCGCCGACGGCAGCGCGTCTGCGCGGATCGTCGCCGACGGCCGCACCTTCTCCTACGTGCTGCACGAGGGCGACGGAGCCGAGGAGATCCGCGTCACCCAGGACGACGTGCGCGCCATCCAGCTCGCGAAGGCGGCCCTGCGCGCCGGCATCGACCTGCTCGTCGAGCACGCCGGCGGGCCCGCCCTCGACGAGGTCGACTCCGTCCGCCTCGCCGGCGCGTTCGGTGCGCACATCGACCCCCTGTACGCGAAGGTGCTCGGGCTCGTCCCCGACGTCGCGGTCGATCGCGTCCGCAGCGTCGGCAACGCCGCCGGAGCGGGAGCGGTCCGCGCCCTCGTGTCGGCGGCGCAGCGCGAGGAGATCGCCCAGGCGGTTCGCCGCGTGCGCAAGATCGAGACGGCGACCGAGGTGCGGTTCCAGGAGCTGTTCGTCGCGGCGATGGGGTTCCCCCACACCACGGAGCCGACGCCGCTGCTCGCGAGCGAGATCGCCCTGCCGGCGCCCCGGCCGCGCTCGGACTCGGGGCGTCGCCGACGCCGCTCGCGCCGCTGAGCCCGACACGACCCGCCACCGCCGCCCGACGTCGATCCCGACGGCGCCGCCCCGCCCGGACGCACCTGCGGTCACCGGGCTCCGCAGGGTTCTGTATGATGGAACCGTTCCGGATCGCGGAACGGATCACGTTCGGAACGGTCGACAGGTCGTCAGACCGTCAGGCCGTCAGGCCGTCAGGGGGGACGACATGCCCGAAGCACGCCAGGGTCGACGATCGGGAGGGCGCGCAGGGCGCTCCGCGGCGCGCGCCGCGCACGCTCCGGCCGCGCCCGCCTACCTCACCCGATCGATCCCGCCCTACCGCATCACCTCCGAGGAGTCGCTGGAGACGATCGAGGCCAACGCCGACACCCTGCTCGCCGAGGTCGGCATCGAGTTCCGCAACCACCCGCGCTCGCTCGAGCTGATGCGCGACGCCGGCTGCGACGTCGACGGCGAGCGCGTCCGCTTCCCGCGCGGTCTGTGCCGCTCGATCATCCGCGAGCACGCGCCGAGCACGTACACGCAGCACGCCCGCGACCCCGCCCGCAGCGTTCGCATCGGCGGCGACGCCACCGTGTTCGCGCCCAACTACGGCTCGCCGTTCGTGTTCGACCTCGACCGCGGTCGCCGCTACGGCACGATCGACGACTTCCGCGACATCGTCAAGCTGACCTACCTGTCGCCGAACCTGCACCACTCGGGCGGGACCGTGTGCGAACCGGTCGACGTCGCGGTCGACGAGCGCCACCTCGACATGGTCCACGCCCACCTCACCTTCAGCGACAAGGCGCTGATGGGGTCGGTCACGGCGGGGTCTCGGGCCGCCGACTCGATCGACCTGGTGCGGATCGCTCTCGGCGGCGACCTGCGTGACGAGACCGGTGTCGAGCGGACCGTGCTGTCGTCGCTGATCAACGCGTCGTCGCCGCTCGTGTGGGACGACACGATGCTCGACGCGGCCGAGACCTACGCCGCCGCCAACCAGGCGTGCATCATCTCGCCGTTCATCCTGGCGGGGGCGATGGCGCCGACGACCGCGGCGGGCGTCGCGACCCAGACCCTCGCCGAGGCGATGGCCGGGATGACGTTCTGCCAGCTCGTGCGCCGGGGCGCTCCCGTGGTGTTCGGGTCGTTCGCGTCGTCGATGTCGATGGCCACGGGGGCCCCCACCTTCGGCACCCCCGAGCCGGCCGTCGTCCTCTACACCGTGGCCGAGCTCGCGCGGCGGCTCGGGGTGCCGTTCCGCTCCGGCGGGTCGCTGTGCGCCTCGAAGATCCCCGATGCGCAGGCCGCGTACGAGTCGGCGTCGACGATCATCCCGACGATGATGGCCGGGGTCAACTTCGTCCTGCACTCCGCGGGGTGGATGGAGGGCGGCCTCGCGTTCGGGTACGAGAAGTTCGTGCTCGACGCCGATCAGCTCGGGATGATGGCGACCTTCGCCCGCGGGCTCGACGTGTCCGAGAACGGCCAGGCGATCGACGCTCTGCGCGAGCACACCCCCGGCGAGCACTTCCTCGGGACCGCCCACACGTTCGCGAACTTCGAGACCGCCTTCTACCGGTCGCCGATCGCGGACAACTCGAGCTTCGAGCAGTGGACCGAGGACGGGGCCACCGACGCCGCCCAGCGGGCGAACGTCGCCTGGAAGGCGGCGCTGCGCGACTACGAGCCCCCGCCTCTGGACGACGCGATCGCCGCCGAGCTGGCGGACCACGTCGAGCGCCGCCGCGCCGAGATCCGCGCCGACCGCAGCTGAGCCGGCCCCCGGTCGCGCCGACGCGACCCGCGGCCCGGCGTCGGTGTCGGGTGTCGGTGGCCGGTCGTGCACGGCCGCGGGTGGTGGGAGCTCGTCACCCCGTGGCTACGGTCGCGACATGGATCCCACCACGATCGACGTCCTCGACACCGGACCGCTCGTCGACTCCGGGGCGCTGGCCGATCTGCTCGGGTGGACCCTCAAGCCCGAGGGGCTGTGCCGCGACGACCGCTGCGTGATGGTGCCCGACCGCGACGCCCTCGTGCGCGACGGTCGCGTCGACCTGCGGGTGGCGGCCGATCTCCTCGACCGCCCGGTCGCCGTCGACGACGTGACCGGTCTCGTGGCGATCGGCGCGCACCGCGGGCGGCGGCGGTCCGCGCTCAGCGACCTGAAGGCGCCCGACTTCACCCTCCCCGACCTCGACGGGACGTACCACGCCCTGTCCGACCACCGATCGAAGAAGCGCCTCCTCGTCGCGTTCTCCAGTTGGTGAGGTTGCCTCTACGACCTGCCAGGTTGGCAGGCCCTCCAGGACGAGCTGTCCGACCACGCGCTCCAGGTGATCGCCGTCGCGATCGACGAGGACGTCGAGCGCATCGGTGACTACGTCCGCGACGAGACCGACGGCATCTCCTACCCGGTGCTGATCGACGCGCAGCACCTGCTGACCGAGCTGTACGCGATCTCCAACGTCCCGACGGTGGTGCTGATCGACCCGGACGACACCATCGTGCAGCCGAACTGGAACGCCTACGCGACCGACACCTTCAAGGACTACACGGGCGTCGACTCGGGGCGCCAGCTCGACGCGATCCGTCGCTGGGTGATCGACGACGAGGCGATGATGACCCCTGACGAGGCGCGCGGCGCGGTGGGTGACCTCACCGGCGAGGAGGAGCAGGCCCGCCTGCGGTTCCGCATCGCGCTGCGGCTGCGCGACGACGGCGACGACGAGGGCGCGGCGCGCAACTTCGACCGGGCCGCCGAGCTCGCGCCGCACGACTGGACGATCCGGCGGGCGGCGATGCCGCTGCGCGGAGGTGACCCGTTCGGGCCCGAGTTCTTCGAGCTCGCCGAGGAGCACCGGGCGGCGGGTCGCCCGTACCACGGCGTCGCGGCCGCCGATCGGGCCTAGGTCCACGCGAGGCGCAGCCGGTGCCCGACGTCTTCCACCTCGGGTTGTCGCGCGGCGATCTCGACGGCGCGACCGTCGCGATCGTGCCCGGTGACCCGGGCCGCGTCGGGCGGATCGCGGAGCTGCTCGACGACGCCCGACCCGCCGCGTCCGAGCGCGAGTTCACCTCGGTGGTCGGCCGCCTCGACGGCTCCCCGATCGTCGTGTGCTCGACCGGGATCGGCGGACCGTCGACGTCGATCGCCGTCGAGGAGCTCGCCCAGCTCGGGGTGCGCACGTTCCTGCGCGTCGGCACGACCGGCGCCATCCAGCCCGAGATCGCCCCGGGCGACGTGATCGTCACCACGGCGTCGGTCCGCCTCGACGGAGCGAGCCGGCACTTCGCGCCGATGGAGTACCCGGCCGTCGCCGATCACGCGGTCACGACCGCCCTCGTCGACGCGGCCCACGCGACCGGAGCGACGACCCACGTCGGGGTGACGGCGTCGTCGGACACCTTCTACCCCGGCCAGGAGCGGTACGACACGGTGTCCGGACGCGTCGTCGAGCGCTTCCGGGGGAGCCTTGAGGAGTGGCGTGCGCTCGGGGTGCTCAACTACGAGATGGAGTCGGCGACCCTGCTCACGATGTGCGCCACCCACCGGTGGCGGGCGGGGTGCGTCGCCGGGGTGCTGGTGAACCGCGTCGCCGAGGAGATGCCCGACGAGAGCGCTGCCGCCGCGGTCGAGTCGACGACGATCGGGGTGGTGGTCGACGCCGCCCGCCGACTGCTGCGCGGCTGACCGGCCGACGACGTCGATCCGGGCGAGCTCAGAGGAAGCCGGGGATCGACCCGGCCGCCAGGCGGGCGATCCAGATGCTCCACGCGAGCGCGACGTTCGCGAGCCCGACGGTCAGCACCACCCGGTCGACCCCGACGCCCGCGACCCGCACCCGGGCCGAGCGCGACGCGCCGAGCACGATCGCCGCGACGGCGGCCTGCGCCACCACGAGGAGCACCCACGGGTGGTCCGACCAGGCGGCGGCCCACTCGCCGTGGACCAGGTGCCGTGCGGAGCGGGTGACGCCGCATCCCGGGCAGTAGCCCCCCGTGCACCGCCGGAACACGCACAACCCGGGTCCGTCGTCGGTCCCGGTCGCGTCGACGACCACGACGGCACCGACGAGAGCGGCCGCCCCCGTCGCCGCCCGGGACCATCCCGGCGCGCCGCGGCGGGCGATCGCGGGGGCGCTCACGATCCGGCCGCCGCGAACAGCACCAGCGCCCCCGCGATCAGGATCACGCCGACGAGGAGCACCCCGATCGCGATCGCGCCGATCACGAACGCCGCCTGGGCCATCCCACGCCGGGACGGGTCGACGAGGCCGGCGTCGACGTCGTTCATCGTCGAGCGTCCCATCAGCATCCCGGGGATCGCGATGAGCTGGCAGCACACGAGACCGACGATCGACAGCGCCAGGGCGATTCCCGTGTTGGCCGTCTTCGGGTAGACCCGCGGTGCCTCGTGCGCCCGGTGGACGGGCGGGGCACCCGAGGGACCGACGGAGGGTGGACCGAGCGGTCGCCCGCCGCCGTCGACCCCGCCGCGTCGATGGTGCGTCCAGCGCGCTCCGTCCCACCACCGCTCCCCGCCCGGTCGCTCGACGTCGGGGTACCACCCCGCCGGCGTGTCACCCGCGCCCATGTCGCGCACCTCCCCGACTCGACGCCCGGGCCGACGCCGCGGCCGAGTCCGGTCGGTCGCCGCCGCCGGCCGCGACCGGCCGTGCGGCGCTCACGCCGAGGCCTGCAGGATCAGGTCGAGGTGGTCGAGGTCGTCGAGGTCGAGGACCTGCAGGTGGATCCGCTCGGCTCCCGCCTCACGCCAGCGACCGATGGTGTCGCGCACCTCGTCGGGGGTCCCGGCCACCCCGTTCTGGCGCAGCTCGCCGACCTCGCGCCCGATGGCCGACGCGCGCCGCTCCAGCTCGCCCTCGTCGGAGCCGACGCAGGCGACGAGGGCGGCGGAGAACACCATCGACGCCGGGTCGCGATCGATCTCGACGCACGCCGCACGCACCCGATCGGTCTGCTCGCCGAAGAGGTCGAGCGACGTGAACGGGGTGTTGAACTCGCTCGCGTGGCGTGCCGCGAGCATCGGCGTGCGCCGCTTCCCCCCGCCGCCGATGATGATCGGGATCGGATCCTGGACGGGCTTGGGCAGCGCCGGGGAACCCGTGATCGGGTAGCGGGGGCCGGGGTGGTCGAAGGTCTCGCCGAGCGGGGTCGACCACAACCCGGTGATCACCTCGAGCTGCTCGGCGTAGCGGTCGAAGCGCTCGCCGAGGTCGGGGAAGTCGATGCCGTACGCCTCGTGCTCGCGCTCGTACCACCCGGCACCGATGCCCAGCTCGACGCGCCCCGACGACATCTCGTCGACCTGGGCGACGGAGATCGCGAGCGGCCCCGGGAGGCGGAAGGTCGCGGCGGTCACCAGGGTGCCGAGCCGGATCGTCGAGGTCTCACGAGCGATCCCTCCGAGGGTCACCCAGGCGTCGGTCGGGCCGGGACGACCGTCACCGTCGCCCATCGAGAGGTAGTGGTCCGATCGGAAGAAACCGCCGAACCCGAGCGACTCGGCGCGCTGGGCGACCGCCAGCAGCCGAGCGTAGGTCGCGCCCTGCTGCGGCTCGGTGAACACGGTCAGGTCGCTCGGATCCATGGGTCGAGCGTACGCGCCCCGCAGCGCTCGGCGACCGCCCTCAGAGCGTGACGACGACCTTGCCGTGGGTCGTGCGATCGGCCAGGTCCTGCAGCGCGGTCGCAGCGTCCTCGAAGGCGTACGGCGGGTACAGCGGGGGGTCGACCGTGCCCTCGGCGGCCATCGACAGCAGGGTGCCCATCTGCTCACCCAGCGATTCGGGGAACCTCCCCAGCGACGCTCCCCAGTGCACCCCGACGATCGAGTAGCTCTTGAGCAGCGCGTGGTTCGTCTTCACCTCGGGGATGCCGGCGACGAACCCGATGACGAGCAGTCGCCCGTCCCACCCCATGCACCGGCGGACCTGGTGGAACGTGTCGCCTCCGACCGGGTCGTAGGCCACGTCGACTCCTCCGCCGGAGGCCTCGCGCACGGCGTCGACCCAGTCGGGCTGATCGTTGTGGTCGATCACCACGTCGGCGCCGAGGTCGTGGAGCAGATCGACCTTCGTCGACCCGCCGGCGATCGCGATCGTGCGTGCGCCGGTCGCCTGCGCGAGCTGGATCGCGGCGGTGCCGGTCCCGCCGGCCGCGCCGGTCACGAGCAGCGTCTCGCCCTCGTGCAGCCCGGCCCGGTCGCGCAGCGCGTACAGCGTGGTGCAGTAGTTGATCGGGATCGCGGCCGCCGTGGTCGCCGACACCCCGTCGGGGACGGCGAACACCTCGGCCGCCGGGTGGGTGACCTGCTCGGCGAGCCCGCCGGAGCCGAGGAACACGACTCGGCAGCCGATCTCGACCCCGGTCACGTCGTCACCGAGGGCCGCGACCGTGCCGCAGGACTCCCCGCCGGGGGTGAACCCCGGTCCGGTCCTCACCTGGTACTCCCCCCGGCACTGGAGCACGTCGGGGAAGGCGAGACCGACCGCTTCGACGTCGATCAGGACCTCGCCGGGCCCGGCGACGGGCGGGTCCTCCTCGACGAGCTCGAGTCGTTCGGCCGGGTCGCCGAGTTCCTGCAGTCTCCAGATGCGCATGGCGCCACCGTAGGGTCCGCGCCCGGGCGCCTCTCAGACGGAGGCGGGGAGCCGGCCGGCGAGGCTGGCAGACTCGGGACATGAGCACGACGCGACCGCGCCCACCGTCGTGGTGGACGACCGCGGGCGAGGTCACCGCCGGGGTCGAGGCCGTGCGCCTCGCGGCCTCGGCACCCCGCCTCGCGCGCCTCCCGAGAGGCGACGGGAGCCCCGTCGTGCTCGTCCCCGGACTCGCCGCGACGGATGCGTCGATGACGCCGTTGCGGACGTTCCTGCGCCGACACGGCCACGACGCCCGTCCGGCCGGGCTCGGGCGCATGGTCGCCGACGTCGACGGCCTGACCCCGCGCCTGCTCGACCTGATCGAGTCGATCCGAGACGAGACGGGGCGCCCGGAGGTGAACCTGGTCGGCTGGAGCCTCGGTGGCGTGATCTCGCGCGCGGCGGCACGCCGGCGGCGATCGTGGATCGGCCGGATCGTCACGTTCGGCACCCCCGTCCTCGGCGGCCCCGGGAGCACGGCGATGGCCTCGCGCTTCAGCGCGGAGCAGCTGCGCTTCATCGACGCCGTGGTCGAGCAGCGCAACCGGATCGACGTCGAGGTGCCGATCACCGCGATCTGGAGCCGTCGCGACGGGATCGTGGCCGGGGAGGCGTGCATCGACCACCGCTCGCCCGACGTCGAGAATATCGAGGTCCGCAGCACCCACCTGGGGATGGGGATCGACCCCGACGTGTGGGCGATCGTCGCCCGGCGCCTGGCTGCCGGTGCGCCGACGACGAGGGGGCGATCCTCCTCGAGCCGCCGGTGACGATCGTCGCGGTCGACGGCCCGACGGGTGTCGGCAAGAGCACCACCGCGCGCGCGCTCGCCGTGTCGTTCGGGTCGCCGCTGCTGCTCGACCCGGTCTCGGTCAGCCCCCTGCTCGACGACTACTACACCGGCGAGGCGGCGCCCGCCGCCGCCCTCGACGCCGAGCTCGCGTTCCTCCACTCCCGCGCCGGGCTGCTGGTCGACCCGCCCGCCGGCGGGATCGTCGTGAGCGACTTCAGCGTGATGCGCACCGCCCCGTTCTCGGAGTTCCTCGACGAACCGGACCACCGCGACCGGGTGCTCGCCGAGATGCGCGACGCGATCGACCGGGCCCCGCGCCCGGACGTGCTGGTGCTCCTCTCGGCCGATCCGCCGACGCTGCTCGAGCGGGTGCGCCGACGCGACCGGGCGGCGGAGTCCGACCTCACCCTCGAGCACCTCGTGGCCCTCACCGGGCACTTCGCGGCGTGGCGTGACGAGATCGTCGCCCACGCTCTCCACGCGATCGAGCTCGACACCACGCGCTGGGATCCGCACCGCCCCCACGACGTGTCGTCGTTGGCCGACCGCATCCGGTCGCTGCTCGACGACGGCCGGCTCAGACGGGGGGCAGCTCGTCGTCGAGGCGCCGCGAGACCGCGCTCACCGCGGACGAGGTGAACGAGCGCGGCCGCAGCAGATCGCGCACCAGGTCGTCGGCGTCGGCCACGACGGTCGACGCGACCCGGAGGGGACCGGCCGACGTCGACCAGCACGACGGGTCGGGGAAGCAGATCGCCGCGGTCACCGGCACGCCGCCCCGGCCGATCGGCTCGAGCACGCGCCGCACGGCGGCGACCTGCCACTCGGAGTCCACGACCAGCGAGGTCCGGTTCCGCCCTCCCACGTAGAGCTGCGGTCCGCGCTCGGCGCCGATCCGGCCCGGGCGCACCTCGACCGGGCAGCTCTCCTCGCGGCTGGCGATCACCCACACCCCGGTCGGTCCCACCACCAGGTGATCGATCGTGGTCCGGGTCCCCGGGATGCGCCGTGCGTGCATCACGTGCGTGCCGGCGCACGTGGCGGCGTCGATCAGCTCACGGGTGCCGAACCGGGGGGCGGGGTCGTGCGGGGCGCAGGTGGCGACGTCGGCGCGCGCGTCGAGCTCCGCAGCGGTGTCGACCGACGTCACCCCTCCTCATCGGCGTGTCGACGACGGACCGGAGCTGCGTCGGGGTGACGTCCGTCACGGTACCGGCGGGTGGTGGAACGACATGGAGGTGGTCGGGTCGAACAGGTGCATCCGCACCGCCGGGAAGGCGACGTCGAGGACCGCGCCGAACGTCGGTGGCCGGCCGCGCACCACGGCACGCACCGGGGACCCGTCGGCGGCGATCAGGTGGAGGTGGGACTCGGTGCCGTGCACCTCGATGCGGTCGACGAGGCACGGGATCGAGGAGCCCTGGGGCGCCCCGACGATCACGTCGTGCGGGCGGATCCCGACGATCACCCGGCCTCCGGCGTAGGGGTCGAGCTCGGGGGACGGCACCCGGACCTCGTGGCCGAGGACGTCGACCCACCGGTGGAGACCGTCGACCCGGACGCGGGCCGACACGATGTTCATCTCCGGTTCCCCGAGGAACGTCGCGACCCGCACCGTGGCCGGGCGCTCGAGCAGCGCCGGGGCGTCGCCCACCTGCTCGACGGTGCCGTCGAACAGCACCGCGAGCCGGTCGCTCATCGCGATGGCGTCGGCCTGGCTCGCCGTCGCCATCACCGAGGTCAACCCGCGCTCACGGTGGAGGCGCACGATCTCGCCGCGCACCCGGATCCTGGCCCGCTCCTCGAGGAAGCCGAGCGGCTCGTCGAGCAGCAGGGTCGAGGGCGACGAGATGACCGCGCGGGCGAGCTGGACGATCCGGCGCTGACCCTCCGAGAGGGTGGACGGTCGAGCGTCCAGCAGGTGGGCGATCCCGAGGTGGCGAGCCTGGTCGCGCACGAGATCCATCGGTCGGCGGACCTTCGCCGGGCGGCGCACCTCGAGCGGGAACGAGATGTTGCCCCCCGTCGTGAGGTGGTTCATCAGCTGGTTCTGCTGGGTGACGAAGCCGAAGTGGCGCCGGTGCGCCTCGACCCGGGTGATGTCGCGGCGGTCCTGCAGGACCCGTCCGCTCGTCGGTCGCTCGAGGCCCGCGAGGATGCGCAGCGCGGTGGTCTTGCCGCAGCCGGAGGGTCCGACGATCGAGAAGAGCTCACCGGGGGCGACCGCCAGGTCGACGTGATCGAGCGCCGCCGGAGCGGGCGGCCACCGCTTGGTGACGTCCTCGAAGCCGATCGCGTACACCGCTTCGACGGTAGCCATCGCCGCGGCGATGCGTCCGTCGCAGCTCGTCGCCGACGCGCACGACGCTGCCTCGCCCGCTCGGAGGCGCCGCGCTCAGCCGCGTCGGCGGCGGATCTCGGCGGTGATCGCCGGCACCACCTCGTGGAGATCGCCGATCACGGCGTACCCGGCCCTGGTGACCATGTTCGCCTGGGGGTCGGTGTTGATCGCCACGATCTGCTTGCTCGCCATCGCACCGACCCAGTGCTGGATCGCACCCGAGATCCCGCAGGCGAAGTACACGTCGGGGGCGATGCGGGTCCCGGTCTGGCCGACCTGGTCGGTGTGGTTCCGCCAGCCGTTGTTGGTCACGGCCCGCGAGCAGCCGACGACGCCGCCGAGCTCGAGGGCGAGCTCCTGCAGCGGCGCGAACGCCTCGGCGGATCCGACGCCACGCCCGCCGCCGACGACCACGGGGGCCGTCGCCAGGGTGACCCCTGCCTCGCGCTCGACCCGGTCGGTGACGACGGTGCGAGCCAGGCTCGGGTCGAGGTCGACGTCGATCGCCACGGCCTCGCCGGCGGCGGCGTCGTCGGCGGGCACGGCGTCCACGGCGTGGTGGGCCACGGTGGCGAGCCGCGCCCCGTCGTCGTCGACCGAGGCGATCTCGAGCAGCGAGCCGCCCCACCGGACGCGGGTGACCTCGAACGACCCGTTGGGGCGGAAGTCGGTGACGTTCGCGACGAACGGGACGTCGAGGCGCGCAGCGGCCTGCGCCAGCACCTCGTTGCCGCGGTCGGTTCCGGTCGCGAGCACGACCGCGGGATCGAGCGCCCGCACCGCCTGCGCGACGACCTCGCCCCACGCCTCCGGCCCGTAGTCGCCCAGCACGTCGTCGTGGGCCCGGTGCACCCGCGTCGCTCCGTAGACGCCGAGCTGCCCGGCGAGCTCGTCCGCCGACGCGCCGATCGTGACCGCCTCGACCGTCGCGTCGAGCTGGCCGGCGAGCGAGCGGGCGACGGTCATCGCCTCGAGGGTGGCGGGGGCCATCGCGCCCCGGTCGTGCTCGACGACGACGAGGACGGCGCTCACGACAGCACCCCCAGCTCCTCGAGCACGTCGACGACGGCGGCGGCGGCGTCGGGCCCCTCGCCGAGGATCCGCGTCTGCGTCTTGCGCTCGGGGGGCGGCTGCAGCGAGATCGTCGACAGCCCGCCGGCGTCGCCGGCCGGGTCCATCGTGGCGACCTGCGCCTTCTTCGACGCGAGCCGCCCCTTCATCGTCGGGTAGCGGGGGAGGTTGATCCCCTCCTTGACGCCGACGACGGCCGGCAGCGGGAGCGCGTAGGCCTCGCGCCCGGCGTCGGCCTCGCGCTCGACGTGGGCGGCGCCGTCGGACACGGCGAGCCCCTTCGCGCCGTTGACCATCGGTCGACCGAGCGCGTGCGCGACCCGGATGCCGACCTGGAAGCCACCGGAGTCGGCCGACTCGTTGCCGAACAGGATCAGGTCGAACGGATCGCCGTCGGCCTCCAGGTCGCGGATCGCCGCGGTGATCGCCCGGGCCGTGCGCTGCGGGTCCCAGTCGTCGCCCTCGATCGGGAGGACGACGCCGTGCTGCATCCCGACGCTCACCGCGTACCTCACCTGCTCGGCGGCCTCGGCGGGGCCGAGCGTCAGCACCGTCGCCTCGCCGCCGTGCTGCTCGATCACCTGGGCGGCCGCCTCGACCGCGCACTCCTCGTGGGGGCTCGTGGTGAACCCGAGGTTGGCGGTGTCGACGCGCCGGCCGTCGGCGGTGATGTTGATCTTCGCCCCGGGCGCCGGCACGCGCTTCACGCAGACGAGGACCCTCACGGCTTGAGCCGGGTGTCGTCGGGGTCGAAGGGGCCGTCGGTCCCGACGACCTTCACCGGGAACAGCTCGTTCATGTACATCACCTGCAGGTCGGTGCCGGGCTCCGCGTGCTCGGTCGGCAGGTACGCCATCAGCAGGTGCTTGCCGACCGACGGGCCGTAGCCGGCGGAGGTCACGCGCGAGACCCGGCCGTGGGAGTCGAAGATCACGTTCCCGTCCGAGTCGCAGATCGGCTCGTTGCCGCCCTGCATCCACCGGGTCCGTCCCCGCGAGTCGGTCTGGTCCTCGACGGTCAGCGAGCACATCCGGACCACGGGCTCGCCCGCCTCCCGAGCGGCCACGTAGGCGTCCTTGCCGATGAAGTCGGCCGACTTCACCTTCGGGCGATCGAGGCCGGCCTCGAGCGGGTCGTACTCGCTCTCGAGCTCGGCGCCCTGGAGCCGGTACCCCTTCTCGAGTCGCCCGGAGCTGCCGTAGACGCCGCCTCCGGTCGGACGGATGCCGTGCTCCTCGCCGACGTCCATCAGCGCGTCCCACACCGTCGGGGCGTCGTCCCAGTCGACGGAGATCTCCCAGCCGGAGTCGCCGACGTAGGAGATCCGGAACAGCGACGCCGCGACGCTCTCGCCGGCGCAGTCCAGCGTGACGTCGACGATCGATCCGTAGGGCGAGCCCTCGAAGCTCAGATCGGCGTCGGTCAGCGCCGCGAGCACCGCCGGGGCGTTCGGCCCCCACAGCCCGAGCGTGGAGCGCTCGAGGGTGCGGTCGGTCACCGTCACCGACCCGTCGGTCGGCATGTGGGTCCGGATCCAGTGCAGGTCACGCCCGCCGTCGAACACCCCGGTCACCACGTCCACCACGTCGTCGCCGACGCGCTGCATCGTGAGGTCGGAGTGGAACCCGCCGTCGGGGGTCAGCCACGGCGTGTACGTGGCGCGGCCGACGGGGCCGATCTTGTTCACGCTCAGGCGATCCGCGAACTCGACCGCGCCCGGGCCCGACAGCTCGAAGACGTGGAACGCGGACAGATCGACGACGCCGCAGTTCTCGCGCAGGTTGAGGTGCTCGCCGACGGTGATCGGGCTCCACCAGCGGGCGTCCCACTCGACCTCGCGATCGGAGACGCCGTAGCGCTCGACGAGGTCGGCGTTCGACTCGTACCACTGCGGGCGCTCCCACGTGCGCGCCTGGAAGAAGAAGGCACCGAGCTTCTCCTCGCGCTCGAACAGGGGCGAGACCCGCAGGTTCCGGCGACCGGCCCACTGCTCGGCGGGGTGGACGATGCCGTAGGTCTTGTTGAAGTGCTCCTCGGCGCGGCTCCAGATGTGCTCGTCGGTGCGCTCCTGGTCGTAGAAGCGGGCGATGTCGGCGCCGTGGGCGTCGATCACCCGTGGGTAGCCGTGGGTCATCCACTCGGCGACGACCTGGGCCATCCCCGGGCCCTCCTTGACCCAGACCGCGGCCGCCGACCAGAGGTTGCGCACCTCGGTGGTCTCGCCGAGGCACGGCATCGCATCGGGGGTGAGCGACAGCAGGCCGTTGATCGCGTACTTGATCTCGGCGTCGCCGAGCATCTCCATCAGCTCGATCGCCTGCTCCATCTGGTCGTCGAAGTCGTCCGGCGTGAACGGCATCTCGGTCGGGGACAGCGCGGCCTCCTCGTTGGAGGGGATCTCGTCGGGGTGGTGCAGGATCGGGCGGTGGGCGTAGGAGCCCACCTCCATCGAGCCCGACGACTGGCGCTCGTAGCAGAAGGTGTCCATGTCCCGGATGATCGGGTAGCCGATCTCGCTGCCCGTCTCGACGAGCACGTCCATCGGGCCGACGTCGGCCATCTGGTGCACGGCGGGGACGAGCGGGATCGTCGCCCCGGCCATGTTCGCGATGCGGTTCGACCACACCCCGCAGGCGACCACGACGTACTCGGCCTCGATCCGCCCCCGATCGGTGACGACGGCGGTCACCCGCGAGCGACCGGTGTGGGGCTCGTCCTCGGTCTCGACGTCGAGCACCTCGGTGTTGGCGAACACCTGCAGGCCGGACGTCTCGATCGCCTCGGTGCGGAACAGGGTGCCGGTGTCGAGGGAGTCGACGACCGACACCGTCGGGCAGTGGAACCCCCCGAGGATCACGTCGTCGTCGACGAACGGGACGAGCTCCTTGACCTGGGCGGGGGTCAGCAGCTGCGCCTCGACCCCCCACGCCGCGGCCGACGTCATGCGGCGCTGGAACTCGTCCATCCGCTCCTGGGAGCGGGCGACCTCGATGCCGCCGCAGTCGACGCTGCGCTCGACGTCTCGGTACTGGTTCGCCGACTGGACGCCGAGGAGCGCCATCTCCTTGTTGTGGTCGACGGGGAAGATGAAGTTCGACGCGTGCCCGGTGGAGCCGCCGGGGTTGGGCAGCGGGCCCTTGTCGATCAGCACCATGTCGGTCCAGCCGAGGCGGGCCAGGTGGCCGACCAGGCAGTTGCCGACGATGCCGGCTCCGATCACCACGACCTTCGCCGATGTCGGGAACTCGCTGTCGCTCATGGGTGCTCTCCCTGCTGCTCGTGCGCTCGACGCGCTCCGCTCGGGTGGACGGTTGCCCGTGCGGGGGTGGTGATATATCATCACGACATCAGCCTCGTGTCAACCGCCGTCCCGGTCACCCCCGAACCGCAGCGCTCGATGGCCGAGCGCGCCTTCGACGAGATCCGCCGGATGATCATCCGCCTCGACCTCGCTCCCGGCGACGTCGTGCGCGAGGCCGACCTGCAGGAGGCGCTCGGCATCGGGCGCACCCCGATCCGCGAAGCCCTGCAGCGGCTCGCCCGCGACCACTTCGTGAACGTGATCCCCCGGCGCGGGATGTTCGTCGGCGCGATCGACGTCTCCGAGCTCTCGACCCTCTACGAGACCCGGGCGGTGATGGAGCCCTACGTCGCCCGTCTGGCGACCGTGCGCGGGACCGCCGCCGACTGGGACGAGATGGCCGAGGTGCTCGCCGAGACGCAGCGCGCGGGGATCGCTCCCGTCGAGCTCATCGAGCTCGACCGCCGGTGCCACGAGATCATCTGGAGCTCGGCGGGCAACCGCTTCCTGACCGACACCCTCGACACGCTCTACGCCCAGAGCGACCGCCTCTGGCACATGTACCTGGCCGACGTCGCCGACATGGACCACGCCGTCGAGGAGCACGAGTCGATCCTGCTCGCGCTGCGCGCCGGCGATGCCGATCGCGTGGCCGAGCTCGTCGCCGGCCACGTCCGCTCCTTCGACGCCCAGGTGCGCGACGCCGTCACCCGACGCCTCGACGCTCCGCTGGCGCCGGCCGGGGCACGCCCCGGTCGAGTCGCCCCCTGAGCGAGGTCGACGGGCGAGCAGCCCGTCGATGCCGGTTCAGCCCTCGCCGAAGAAGTCGTCCGACAGGTTGGAGCACCGCTCGCGCGCGAAGTCCTCGACGTCGGCGGTCGCCTCGTCGAACTCCCCCTCGAGGTCGGCGAACTCGTCGATCGCGTCGGCCTGCTCGTCGGGGGGCAGCGACGAGATCTCGAGCCCGCGCTCGGCGAACTCCAGGAGTCGGGCGGTGTCGTCGGCGATCGCGTCCGGCGCCGTCTCGTCGAGGGTCTCGAAGGCGGTGATCACCGAATCGGGATCGGCCGTGGACACGCTGTCGGCGAGGTCCTCCAGCGCGGCGCAGAACTCGGCGTCCTCGGGTGCCACGCCCTCCATCGAGCCCGTGCTCCCGTCACCGCTCGGCTCGGGGTCGGCCGGGTCGGAGGTGCCGGGCTCGGTGTCGACCGGTGCGTCGGAGGCCGTGTCGTCGGCGGCCGGCGCGGTGTCGGCGACCGTCGCGCCCGTGACGGTGGCGGCCGTGGCGGGGGCCGTCGCGTCGGTCGCCTCGTCGTCGCTGCCGGCGCACGAGGCCGTGGCGATCGTCGCTGCGATCGCGAGGATCTTGAGGGCGGGGTGTCTCACGGGTGCGGGCGCCTTCCGTCGGGGGGGGGGTCGGCGCCAAGCGCCGGGGAAACGATCGCCGACCCTAGGCGCCGCCGGGATCAGCCCCTCGACAGGCCCCGCATCGTTCTGTATGATGGAACCGTTCCGCATCGCGGAACGTCGATGGGTCCCGACGGCGATGTCGGTGCCGATGGGGATGGGGACCGGGATGGGGGGAGTCGACATGGACCTCGATGGGGAACGGACCGCGGCGGCGATGCACGGTGCCGGCGTGCAGCTCGACCGCACGGACCACGGCGCGGGTCACGTGAGCCACGCAGCGGCACCGTCGGCGTGGCGACGCCTGATCGAGGGCGCACGGGTCGAGCTGGTGCCGATGCGCTCGCTCGACGCCGCGATCGACGACCTCGCGCCGCGATCGACGATCTCGATGACGTGCTCGCCGGCGGCGTCGATCGAGCGGACGCTCGACGAGTGCGAGCGCCTCGTGGCGCTCGGTCACCGCGCGGTCCCCCACCTCGCCGCCCGCATGGTCCGCGACGACGACCACCTGCGCGCGATCCACGAGCGCCTCGTCGAGCTCGACCTCCGCGAGATCTTCGTCGTCGCCGGCGACGCCGACCCGCCCGGGTGCTTCTTCGACGCGCTCGAGTTCCTCGAGGCCTTCCTCCGACTCGACGACGCCACCGCGCGACGCCAGGTGGACCACGTCGGGTTCACCTCGTACCCCGACACCCATCCGCTGATCACCGACGCCGAGCTGCACGAAGCCCTGCACCGCAAGCAGCAGCTGATCCTCGGCAGCGGGCGCTCGGCCCACGTCTCCACCCAGATGTGCTTCTCGACCGAGCGCGTCCGCACCTGGGCGCGACGTGAGCGCACCGCGGGCCTGACCGTCCCGATCCACCTCGGCGTGCCCGGGGTGATCGACGCCTCGAAGCTCCTGTCGACCGGTCTGCGACTGGGCGTCGGACCCTCGCTGCGCTACCTGCGCAAGAACCGCTCGTCGGTCGGTCGACTCGTCGCCCGGCGGTCCTTCGAGCCCGACGTCGTCCTCGAGCCGCTCGCCGCCGAGCTCGACGAGCTCGGGATCGACGGGCTCCACCTGTTCACCTTCAACCAGGTCGCCGCCACCGAGGAGTGGCGCCGACGACGGCTGGCCGCGACCTCCTGAGACCGTCGGCCACCCCGCACGGACGGCGGTCGGCGCTCACTCGTCGTCGGCGGGGCCGGGGGCGGACCGGCCGCTCCCTCCGGTCGGACGCGCCGGGACGTCGAACGACGACGGGTGCCGCGCGACGTCGCGCGAACGGGCGTCGGCGTGGGCGTGGCGGCGGGTCGTGACCGTCTTGCGGACGGCGAGCTTGCCGGCGGTGCGCACCGGGTTCATCACCATGTGCACCGCCATCGCGCCGGCGCGAGCGGGGAACGGGACGTAGGCGCGCTGGTCGGCGAGCGGGATCGCCTCGGCCACGACCATCCTCCACCCGACGTAGAGCACGACGGCGAGGAACGCCACGGACAGCACCCAGAAGAACCACTTCGCGCCGAAGGCGGTCATCAGCGGGGCGGTGACCAGCGGACCGGTCAGCGCTCCCGCGCCGTTGATCCGGATCAGCGTGCCCGACGCCCCCACCTCGCTCCCCGGGGGGGTCCAGTCGAGGGCGTAGCTGACGACGAGGGAGTACAGCGGGTAGAGCGTCCCGCCGAGCCCCACCATCAGGAGGGGCACGAGCACGCTGCGCTCGGGCACGATCAGCAGCGATGCGCACACGCCGGCTCCGGCGATCGCGACCCCGAACAGCACGGTGCGGCGCGGCACCCGGTCCGAGAGCCGACCGATCGGGAGCTGCAGCACGATCGCGCCGATCGTGGGAGCGATCAGGAAGAACGCGGTCCGCTGCAGCGAGAGACCGATCGCGGTCGCGTAGACCGCTCCGAGGCCGAGCAGCACCCCGGCGGTCACCCCGGTCGCGAAGGATCCGACCACCCCCGTGGGCACGTAGCCGAGCAGGTCGCGCACCGAGACCTTCGACGGCGTCGTCACCACCGGCGCGGCGGTGGCGCTGGCGAGCGTGATCGGCACGAGCGACATCGACACCAGCACCGACGACAGGACGAACAGCCGGAAGCCGTTCGGGTCCGCCACCGCGATCAGGAACTGACCGACGCCCAACCCCCCGGTCGACACGATCATGTAGACCGCCATCGTGCGCCCGCGGTTCGTCGAGTCGGTGATCCCGCTCAGCCAGGACTCGATCACCACGTACAGGCCCGCCATGCAGAAGCCGAACACGAAGCGCATCAGCGTCCAGACCACCGGATCGGACGAGATGGAGTGGACGAGCACGGCGCTCGACGCCGTCGAGGCGAGACCCGCGAAGACGCGGATGTGCCCCACCGTGGGGATGCGCGGGACGATCGCGGACGGGGCGAGGAGGAACCCCGCGAAGTAGCCGGCCATCACGATCCCGGCGACGAGCACGCTGAAGCCCTCGGTCGCCGAACGCACGCCGATGACGGCCCCGTTCAACCCGTTGCCGACCATCAGCAGCGCGAGGCCGATGAAGAGGATCGTGGTCGGTCCGAGCGCACGCCGGGACGCGGCCGTCGACATCGGGCTCGCGTCGACGCTCGTCGGCGCGCTCAGGTCGGGCTCGGCGCTCAGAGGACGGACACGCTACGGCGCGCCGGGAGCGCCGGTGCGGACGTCGCGGACGCGCCACGCGACGCATCGGTGACCCCGGGCACACGCCACGGCTGGGCTCACGCCGTGCGCACCAGGCAACCGGGCGCCGCGGTGCCCGAGTCGGGGAAGGCGACGGCGAGGGCCGTCGCGATCCTCCGCGCGCGCTCGACGTCGCCCGCGGCGTTGAAGTGGATCCCGTCGGAGTCGTACCACTCCTCGACGGCCTCGCTGCGCCAGTCGTAGACGCGCATGGTCGGCCACCGATCGCACGCCTCGACGACGGCCTCGTTCCACTTGCGGATCTCGGGATCGCTCCACGGTCCGTCCTGCTCGAGCGCGAGCCCGGTGGTCCACAGCGCGGGGGCGTCGCCGACGTGCTCCATCAGGGTGTCGATCCGATCTCCGAGCGGCACGACGCCTCCGACCGCCTGGTTCGCCGAGTCCTGCATGCCGAGCGCGAACACCCAGCACCCGTCGTAGCCGTCGGCCACCAGGCCGGCGACGCGGTCGTCGGCGTTCGGTTGACCGTCGTAGGTCTCGACGATCGACTGCGCGGGCGCCACCTGGTCGATGACGGTCGTGACGCCGACCTGCTCGTAGCGGGCGTCGATGCGGGTCTCGGGCTCCGGGAGCTGATCGGGGTTGAACAACCCGCGTGACGTGGAGTCGCCGATGTGGACGACCTCGTCGCACGAGGTCGTCGGATCGCCGGCGGCGACGGGAGCGACCGGCTCGGGCGCGGCGGATCCGACGGGGTCGCCGGCCCCGCCGGTGGCCGGGTCGGTCGTCGCGCCGCCGTCCGCCGGGGCGCCGTCCGGATCCCCGTCCCCGGCGACCGCCGGGTCGGTGCCGGCGCCCCCGTCGTCGTCGGTCACGACGTTCGGCTCGGCGGCGGTCGTCGTCGCCGAGGAGCGGGCGGTCCCGCCGATCACGGGGAGGACGGCGAGCACCGCGACCCCGACCACGGTGACCACCGCCGCGCCGCGCGCCAGGGCGGCGAGCGGGACCGCCGGGCTCGAGCGATCGCCGCCGGAGCGCGAGGCGCGCGCCGCGCGGATCGCTCCCAGCAGCCCGTGCCGCCGGATGGGGTCCTCGACCGCCGTCCACGACAGCGCGGCCAGACCGACCGAGACGACGACCTGGAGGGTCCCGAGCAGGACGGGCTCGTCGCCGAGCACCGTGTCGGGGGTGAACGCGATGACCGGGAGGTGCCACAGGTAGATGCCGTACGAGCGCTCCCCGACCCAGACCAGCGGAGCCGACCCCATCAGCTCCCCGAGGCGCGATGCCGGGTGGACGACGACGGCGACCAGCAGCGCCGTCGCGATCGACAGGGCGAGCAGACCGCCGCGGTACAGCGACAGCGAGAACGGGTCGGTCGTGACGACCAGCCAGATCAGCACCGCCCCCGCCGCCACCCCGATCGAGTCGATCACCCACCGGGCGCTCTCGACGACATCGCGCGACAGCCGGTCCGGTCGCCAGATCATCGCGAGCGCCGCCCCGATCAGCAACCCGCCGGCGCGGGTGTCGGTCCCCTCGTAGGCGCGGGTGTTGTCGAACCCGACCCGCGCGACGACGAGCATCCACGCGAACGACGCCGCCGCCAGGACCAGCGTGAGCAGCGCGACGCGCGGGACGCGGCGGCGCTGCCAGGTGAGCAGCGCGAGCAGGAGCAGCGGCCAGACGAGGTAGAACTGCTCCTCGACCGCGAGCGACCAGAGGTGGTCGAGCGGCCCGGGCCCGGCGAACGCCTCGAAGTAGGAGTCGTCGGACGCGATCGTCGTCCAGTTGCTGACGTAGAAGAACGCGGCGATCGACTCGACCACCCGCGATCCGAGCTCGTCGGGGGCCACGAGGGCCGTCGCGACCACGACCACGAGCAGCAGCAGGATCACCGCCGGCAGCAGGCGCCGGGCCCGTCGCAGCCAGAACGTGGCGAGGTCGAGGTCGCCGCGCTCGTCCCACGTGCGCATCAGCACGAACGTGATCAGGAACCCGCTGAGGGTGAAGAACATCCCCACCCCGAGCAGACCGCCCGGCAGGAACGGCACGCCCAGGTGGTAGCCGAGGACGACGGCGACGGCCACCGCTCGGACCCCGTCGAGTCCGGGCATGTAGGTCGCCTGGGCGGAGACGGGGCGTGGCATGGGCTCGGCGGTGGCGTCGAGGAGGCGGGGACCCGCCGGTCGGACGACGCCGCGCAGTGTACGCCCGTGGAGATCCGACGGCCGCCACCGAACGCGGCTCGCCGTCGCGTCGCGTGGTCCGCGGGCGGCGAGGCGGCCGTCGTCGGCCCGGTCGCGTCAGGATCTCCTCAGGACGGGGCGGCGTCCCTCAAGGCCGGGGGCCCCCGCGACGACACCTCGGTCGTGCCCCCACCGCTCGGACCCGGTGCGATCGGACGCGCCGACGCCGTCCGCTTCCTCCAACGCACCACCTTCGGCCCGACGACGGCCGACGTGGACCACCTGATCTCGATCGGCATCGACGCGTGGTTCGACGAGCAGAGCACGGCGGCGCGTGGGACGACCCACCTGCAGACCCGGATCGACGGCGCACCCGACGTGCGCTCGTGCGTGTGGGGCGCCTACCTCGCCGGCACGGACCAGCTGCGGCGACGACTCGCGTACGCCCTGTCGCAGATCTTCGTCGTCTCGCGCCACGAGCTCGACGACCGCTCCGTGTGCGCGTTCGCCGACCTGCTCGAGCGACACTGCTTCGACACGTACCGCTCGCTGCTCGAGCACGTCACCCGCTCCGGGGCGATGGGTCGGTACCTCACCTACGCCGGCAACCGCAAGGAGGACGCCCGCCGCGGTCGCGTCCCCGACGAGAACTACGCGCGCGAGGTGATGCAGCTGTTCAGCATCGGGCTGTGGGAGCTCGCGCCCGACGGGACCCGCCGGCGCGACGGAGCGGGTCAGCCCATCGCCGCCTACGACCAGGACGACATCCTCGGCCTCGCCCGGGTGTTCACCGGCTTCGCCGCCCAGCGCGTCGGCGAGGACGTTCGACGCTTCGCGCTGCCGATGGACTCCGCCGGGGACCACGCCCAGCGGTTCCACGAGCGGGGCGAGAAGCGCTTCCTCGGGACCGTCGTCCCGGCGGCGGCGGACCGCACCCTCGACCAGAGCCTGGCGATCGCGCTCGACCGCCTCGCCGACCACCCGAACACGGGCCCGTTCATCGGCCACCAGCTGATCCAGCGGCTCGTCACGTCGAACCCCAGCCCGGCCTACGTCCGGCGCGTCGCCGCCGTGTTCGCCGACGACGGGACGGGGGTGCGCGGGAACCTGCTCGCCGTCGCCCGAGCGATCGTCCTCGACGTGGAGGCGTGGTCGACGACGCCCCCTCCCGGTTCGGGGAAGCTGCGCGAGCCGGTGCTGCGGTTCACCACCGTCGCCCGCACGCTCGGCGTGCACGTCGACGAGGGGCCGTGGCCGATCGGATCGCTCTCCGACCCCGCGTCCGAGCTCGGGCAGCAGCCCTTCGAGTCGCCGTCGGTGTTCAACTTCTACCGTCCCGGCTACGTCCCCCCGCAGTCCGCCCTCGGCGACGCGGGGCTCACGTCACCCGAGATGCAGCTCGCGAACGAGACCAGCGCGATCGGGTGGGTCAACCACCTCGCACGGTTCCTCGCGCGACCGCCCGGGCGGACCTGGTCGTCGGGCCCCGCGGCCGGACGGCGCTCCCAGGTCGGGTTCGATCTCGACGACCTCCTCGCCCCGGTGTCGACGAAGCACGTCACCGCGGCGGCCGCCACCGCGCTCGTCGACGAGCTCGTCGCCCGGTTGTGCCCGCACGGCGTCGACGGCCGGGTCCGCTCGGCGACGATCCGGCGCGTCCGCGAGGTCGTCCGCGACGACTACGACCCCTCCCGCACCGACGCCCGTCACGTGGCGCTGCGCGACGACATCCACCTCGAACGGGTCATCACCGCCGTCGTGATGATCGCCGTGTCGACCGACTTCCTCCACGAGCGCTGACACGTGCCGACGTCCCCGAACGACCCGTCCTCGCGCACCGCGCCCCGCTCCTCGCGCGACTCCTCGCGCGCCCACCTCGCCCTGGGCGGGCGGCACTCCCGCCGCGAGTTCCTGCGACGCTCGGCCCTCGTCGCCGGCGCCGGCCTGGCCGCGCCGTGGGCGCTGGACCTCACCGGCATCGCCGGCTCCGCCCCGGTCGCCGACGCCGCGACCGACTACCGGGCGCTCGTGTGCGTCTTCCTCCACGGCGGCAACGACCACGACGACACCCTCGTGCCGAACGACCCGGCCTCCTACGCCCGCTACCACGCCGCTCGACCGTCCATCGCCCGGCCGCTCGACTCGGTGCTGTCGATCGACCCGATCGGCGGGTTCCCCGGAGCGAGCACGTTCGGCTTCGCCCCCGAGATGTCGGCCCTGAAGCGGCTGTTCGATCGCGGCGACGCCGCCGTCGTCGCGAACGTCGGGACCCTCGTGCGCCCCACCGACAAGGCCCGGTACCGATCGCGCCGCGACCTGCCTCCCCAGCTCTTCTCCCACAACGACCAGCAGTCGTACTGGCAGTCGTCCAGCCCCGAGGGCGCGACCACCGGCTGGGGAGGACGACTCGGCGACCTCCTGCTCGACGGGAACTCGTCGCACTCCACGTTCACCTGCGTGTCCGTCTCCGGCAACGCGGTGCTGCTGACGGGGCGCGAGGCGTTCCAGTACCAGGTGTCGAGCAAGGGGGTGACCCGCCTGCGCGACGACGTGTTCCGCACCGACGCCCCGGTCGCCGGGATCCGCGAGATCATGGAGCTCGGTCGGGCGTCGCCCTACGCCGAGTCGTACGTCGACGTGTCGAGGAGGGCGCTGTCGGCGGCCGACGACCTCGGCGCGGCGGTCGCCTCGGCCGATGCCGCCTTCGACCTGGACCGGTGGTTCGACACCGACTCGCCGAACCGGGCGCTGAGCTCGCTCGCGAAGCAGCTCCGGATGGTCGCGCAGCTGATCGTGGCCGGGCGCGACGTCCTGGGCCTGCGCCGCCAGGTCTTCTTCGTGTCGATGGGCGGGTTCGACAGCCACTCGGCGATGGTCGACTCGCACCGCCCCCTGCTGCACGCCCTCTCGGAGGGCGTCGCCGGGTTCCACCACGCCACGGCGGCCATCGGCGCGCAGCGCCACGTCACGACCTTCACCGCCTCCGACTTCGGGCGGACCCTGGCCGGCAACGGCGACGGCAGCGACCACGGGTGGGGGGCGCACCACTTCGTGGTGGGTGGGTCGGTCAACGGGCGGCGCATCGTGGGCCGCACCCCCGAGGTCGCGATCGACGGGCCCGACGACGTCGGGCGCGGCCGCCTGCTGCCGACGACCTCGGTCGACCAGTACGCCGCGACGATGGCGCGGTGGATGGGGGCCGGCTCCGGGGAGCTCGCGGCGATCGTCCCGAACATCTCGAACTTCGGCGTCGACGACCTGGGGTTCCTGCGCGCGCCGTCCGAGGTGGACGACCTGCGGCCGCGGGCGCTCGACACCGTTCGCACCGGGATCCGCCCGACCACCCTGCGCACCGCTCGACGCCGCGGTCGTTGACACCCGACGCCTCCGTCGACCTCGTGCCCGCACGACCCGATCGGCGACCGACCCCGTGCGACCGGGCCCGGCGGCGGCGATCGGGCGTCACCACGCTCACGGGGGCCGCAGCGGACGCCGAGATCCACGATCACCGCTCCCCCGCCGGAGAACCCCGTGTCGCCATCCGCCACCAGCCTCCCAGAACGCCTCCGCCCGCCTCCTAGCGGCGACGACCGCGCAGGGCGTCGGTCCGTCGACGGTCGCGCTTGGTCGGCCGGCCCGACCCCGGGTCGCGCACCGCGAAGGCCGCGCCGTCGGCGCGCTCGCGGGGCGGCGGCGGAGGTGAGCGGTCCTCGTAGCACTCGGCCGCCGGGCCGGCGCCGACGCGGCGCGACAGCAGGCGGGTCACCACGACGATGCGCTGGCGCCCGCCGACGCGTGCGTCGATCCGGTCGCCCACGCGCACGGGCGTCGCCGGCTTGGCGACGGCGTCGCCGATCGAGACGTGGCCCGCGCGGCACGCTCGGGCGGCGTCGGCGCGCGTCTTGGTCAGGCGCGCCGACCACAGCCACACATCCATCCGAACGGTCTCGATGGGTCCGATCCTGCCACGTCCGCAGCCCGCCGCGATCCCGGCGTCGGGCCCGACGTGGTGCACGCCGGGGACCGGATCGGTCGCCGCGCCTCCCCGGCTCGCGCCTCCCCGGCCCGCGCCTCGGCGCCGCGGTCGGATCGGTGGCCCGCGAACCTAGGGTGGGGTCGATGAGCGCGTGCACGGACCCCGGCGCTGGAGCGGTGGACCCGGGTGGATGAGGACACCTCGCAACGGCCCGGGATCGGGGCGTTCGGCGACTTCATCAAGAGCCAGCGCAAGCTCGCCGCGATGTCGCAGCGCGAGCTGGCCAAGCTGGCCGACCTCTCCGACGCCTACCTGTCCCAGCTCGAGCGGGGCCTGCACCAGCCGTCGGTCCGCGTGCTCCACGGCCTGTCCGATGCGCTCAACGTCCCGACCGAGCGCCTGCTGCGCTTCCTCGGGCGCCAGAGCGACCAGGAGGAGGCCCCTCCGGGGGTGCGGGCGACGGAGTCCGCGATCCTCCTCGACGACGACCTGACCGACGTCCAGAAGCAGTCGCTGCTCGACATCTACCGCTCGTTCCTCACCGCGAACGAGCTCTGATCACCTCACCGGCGGTTCAGGCCGGTTGCAGCTCCTCGTCGCGCTCCTCGGCGCGCTTGCGGGCGTAGCGGTCGGCGACGCGCTCGCTGGTCGCCATGCGCTTCATCAAGCGCTCCTGGGCCTCGGCCCCCTCACCGGAGAGCCCCCCGATGTTGCCCGCGTCCCACTGGCGCAGGACGACGGGGGCCAGGATCTGCTCGTGGTGGATCTGCAGGTCGTAGATGCCGGCCTTGGCGATCCGCTTCGAGTGCTCGTCGAAGCCGGGGATGCCGGTGCCGGGCATCGCGAAGCTGCGGACCTGCTTCTCCATCGCGATCATCATCCCGTTCGGGTCGGCCTCGACGGCGGCCGACGCGAGGTCGCGGTAGAAGAGCTGGTGCAGGTTCTCGTCGCTGCACACGCGCTTCATCACGTCGTAGCCGACCGGGTCGCCCATCTGCAGACCGGTGTTGCGGTGGGAGATGCGCGTCGCCAGCTCCTGGAGGGCGAGGTAGACGAAGCCCTCGTGCAGCGACTCGGGGTTCGGCGTCTCGCCGAGCGACACCTGGGCCATCCGTCCGCGCTCGAGCTCGACGAGGTCGATCGCCTGGGTGGCCGCGAGGTACCCGTAGATCACCATCGAGTGGCGCCCCTCCTCGGCCGTCCAGCGACGGACCCAGGTGCCCCACGGCCCGTCGGCGCCGAACAGGCCCTCGACGGTGCGGAAGTAGTACGGCAGGTTGTCCTCGGTGAGCAGGTTGACGTAGAGCGCGCTGCGGACCTCGGGGGTCAGCGTGTGGCCGTCGAGCTCGGCGTCGGAGGGCGACCACTCGTGGCCGGGTTCGATGTCACGCCCACGAGCGTGGGGGACGTGCTCGTGGGGGAACCACTCCTTCGACGTGCTCAGGTGGCGTTCGAGGAGCTGCTCCACGACGGGCGTCAGCTCGGAGAGGATCTCCTGATCGTTCACGACCGCCAGCCTACCGACAAGTAGGTAGGGTCATCCACCCCCAGTCGAACGACCCCGACGACGACCGGTCCCGACGACGACCGGCCCCGACCACCACCGGATGCCGGCATCGGCGCGGTGTCACGGCGCCGCCGCGGTCACGGCGACGGCGGACGGCCGGGTGGGACCTCGACGCGAGCCGCCGCGTTGGCCTCGGCGAGCACGTCGGCGGGGGGCCGTCCGAGCGATCGCGCCGCCGCGACGACGTCGTCCCACTCGACGCTGCGGTTGACGACCTCCCCGCCGATCGACGCCACCTTCACCGAGATCTCGTGACCGCCCACCCGCACGGCGGTCGAGGTGCGTTCGAGGACGTGGCGGGTGACCAGGTGCTCGCGCACCCCGATCGTCGTGGTGTGGTCGAACACGACCCGGCGCAGCACGATCGCGTCGTGCGGGTCGCACAGCACCGAGAGCGTCGTCGCCGGCCGCCCCTTCTTCATCAGCACCGGGGTCGTCCACGCGTCGAGCGCTCCGGCCGCCAGCGCGGCCGCCACGACGCCCGGCCAGATGCGGGGGTCGCAGTCGTCGACGTTCGCGTCGATCCGCAGCGCCACCCCGGTCCCGATCGCCGGATCGGGACCGCCGACGGTGCCGTCGGCCGCGTCGCCGATCACGAGCCGGCAGGCGTTCGCGACCTCGTCGCCGTCGCGCTCACCGGCCCCCGAACCCGTGGCGCCGATGCGCAGGGTCGGCAACGGCCCCCACTCGTCCACCCACTCGGCGAGCAGCGCCGCGCCCGTCGGCGTGGTCGCCTCCCATCGCGCCGGACCGGCGGTCACCGTCGCGTCGGCACCGAGCACGGCGAGCACCGCGGGGACGGGGACCGGCAGCGGACCGTGCGCCCCGCGCGTGCGCCCGCCCCCGAGGCTCAGGGTCGAGCAGACGAGGCGGTCGAGCCCGAGGTGGACGAAGCCCGCGCACACCCCCACCACGTCGGCGATCGAGTCGAGCGCCCCGACCTCGTGGAAGTGGACGTCGGCGATCGCGATGCCGTGGACCTCCGCCTCGGCCGCCGCGAGGCGCCGGAACGTCGACTCGGCGCGACCGCGCACCTCCGCGTCGAGCGGGGCGAGGACCCCCACGACGTCGTCGAGGTCGCGCACGACGCCCGAGTCGGGGACCTCGACGTGCACGCGCGTCGCTGCGAGACCGGCGCGACGGACGCGCTCGGAGCGCAACCGCACCCCGAGGTCGAGCGCGTCGATGCTCGCCGCGGGGACCGCGAGCGGGACCCCGGCGCCGACGAGCGCGCCGAGCAGCATGTCGCCGCTCGCTCCCGCGGTGCCGTCGATCCACCCGATCACGGGGTCGGCCCCGGACGGGTCGTGTCGAGCAGGCGCAGAGCGCGCACGGCGGCGCTCGCCGCCCCGAAGCCGTTGTCCACGTTGACCACGACCACGCCCTGCGCGCAGCTCGCGAGCGCGCTGTTCAGCGCGGTGGTGCCGCCGGCCGCGACCCCGTACCCGACCGAGGTCGGCACGGCGACCACCGGGGCGGCCACCAGCCCGCCGAGCACCGACACGAGGGCCGCGTCCATCCCGGCCACGGCGATCACGACGTCCGCCTCGCGGATCTCCTCCAGGCGCTCCTGGAGACGCCACAACCCGGCGACCCCGACGTCGACGAACGACTCGGAGCGCACCCCGCAGAACTCGAGGGTGCGCGTCGCCTCCCCCGCGACCGCGAGGTCGGAGGTCCCGGCGGCCACCACCGCGACCCGGCCCGCGCGCGTCGGCGACGTCCCGTTGACGAACGCGGTGCGCGAGGGCCGGTCGTCGTCGATCCGCTGCCGATCGGCCGGATCGATCGCGGCGAGCTGGTCGGCGGTCAGGCGCGTCAGCAGGAGCGGTTCACCCGTCGCGGCGAGATCGGCGACGATCGACGCGACCTGGTCGGGGCTCTTCGGCTCGCAGAGCACGGCCTCGGGCATCCCGATCCGCTCGGTGCGCCGGTCGTCGTGGCGGTGCACCCCCTCGCGCATCAGCGCGGCGCCCCCGGCGCGCCGACGAACGCACGGCCGGGCCGGTACGCCTCGTCGTCGAGGCCCACCGTGGTGATCTCCGGCTCGACGGCGCGCATGGCCGCCGCGACCGCGTCGAGCGCGGCGCCGTCCACGAGGTGCCGGTCACCGGCGGGCACCTCGACCAGCACCGCGGTGCCCCGGATCCGGCACCGCACGACGTCGACCCCCAGCAGCTCGCGCAGCGCACGCTCACCGGCGTCCACGGCACCCAGGCGCGACGCGGTGACCCGGGTGCCCGTGTAGAGGCGGCTGGCGAGGCACGGCGACGCCGGGAGCTCGGCTTCGGCCAGACCGAGGCGTCGAGCCATCGCCCGGATCTCGGACTTCGAGATGCTCGCCTCGACGTAGGGGTGGGCGACGTCGTGCTCGGCGGCCGCGACCAGCCCCGGCCGGTACTCGCCGAGGTCGTCGAGGTTGGCCCCGCTGAGGATCCGCTCGCCGCCGCCGCCACCGGGGGCCGCCGCCCGGTGCTCGCGCACCTCGTCGATCGCGGCGTACAGGTTCCGCTTGCAGTGGTAGCACCGGTCGGTCGGGTTCGCGAGGTACCGCTCGTCGTCGAACTCGCGCGACCGGACGATCACGAGGTCCCACCCCTCGCGCCGGGCGTGGTCCACGACGCGCTCGGTCGCGTCGTCGGGGACCGCGGGGGTCACGGTGTGGGCGACGACGGTCGCGGCGGGATCCTCGCGATGCGCGACCGTCGCGAGGAGCAGCGAGTCGATCCCCCCGCTGCACGCCACCACCCGACGGGGGACGGTCGCGAGCAGCGAGCGCAGGCGGGACGACGCCGCCTCGGGGTCGGGGCGCGCGCTCATCTCCACCTGCATGCGCGCCAGTGTTGCGGATCACCGCCACGGATCCACAGGCGTCGCACGCTGTCGTCGGGCGTGGCAGCCTCTCCGGGATGTCGCGCCTGTTCGTGTGCCTGTGGCCGCCCGACGACGTCGTCGACGCCCTGTGCGAGCTCCACCGCAAGGACCAGGTGGGAGCTCGCTTCGTGCCCCCGGAGAACTGGCACGTCACCCTGCGCTTCCTCGGCGACGCCGACCCGGCCGAGGTGGCGCACGCCCTGGAGGGGGCCGATCTGCCCCCGGCGTTCGTCGAGCTGGGCCCGGCGGTCGACATCGGTGACCGCGGCACCCTGTTCGTCCCGGCGACGGGAGCCGCCGAGCTCGCACGATCGGTGGTCGACGCCACGCGCGGCCTCGGCGACGCCCCGGTGCGGCGGCGCTTCCTCGGGCACGTCACCCTCGGGCGGGTCCGCCGCGGAGCGAACGTGCCGCGCGTGCTGGGCGACCTCGTCCACGCGTCGTGGGAGCCGGCCCGCGCCTCGCTCGTCGAGAGCACCCTGCGGCCCACCGGGGCGCGCTACGAGACGTTGCGGACGTTCCCGATCGGACGCGGCTCGACGGACCCCGACCGACGCTGACCGGGTCCCGTCGCCGAGGTGGCGGCGACGGCGCCCGCGGCGCCGGGACCACCGCGCTCGGGGCACGGAGGTCGGATGACGGGCACGCGCCGGTCGCGGACCCGGCGTCTACTGTCGGGCGGTGCCCACGCCCGAGGTCGAGACGCTGCGCGAGTTCTACTCGGCCATGCACGGGACCATCGAGGTCCGTCGCCGGCTGGTGACCGACGTGGTCGAGGGGCGCCCGCCCGACCCCGAGGGCGTCGGGCACCTGCGCGTCGTGCGCGACGCGCTGCGCGCGATCCCGTGCACCCCCGACGGCCGGCGCCTCGCGCGCAGCGACGGTCGCTCGATCCACGTCGACCTCGCCTACGAGCTCGACGAGCTCGACAAGGACCTCGCCTTCCTCGCTCACGGTGACGAGGCGGTGCTCGACCTGCTCCGCGAACGCCGACCCGACGCGGACGACGAGCGCTCCGAGCTCGTCGCCGCCCTCGACGACGTGGACCTGCGCACCTTCGTCACCGATCGCGACGGCACGGTGAACAACTACTGCGGGAGGTACGCGTCCTCCGTCCAGTCGGTGTGGAACGCCGTGTTCCTCACCCGGTTCGAGCGATCACGGGTCGAGCGCGCCCTGGTGCTCACCTCGGCACCGCTCGACGACATCGGGATCGCCGATCTCACCGTCACCGCGCCGGGCACCTTCGTCGTCGCCGGGTCGAAGGGTCGAGAGTACGTCGACGAGGCGGGACGTCGACGCCGGTACCCGATCGACGACGACCGCCAGCGGCGACTCGACGAGCTCAACGACGGGCTGGACGACCTCCTCGGACGCCCCGGCCGCTCCGTGTTCACGCTCATCGGGTCGGGGCGCCAGCACAAGTTCGGCCAGACCACGATCGCCTACCAGGACGTCACCGACTCGGTGCCCGACGATCGCGCCGCCGAGTTCCGCGAGGAGGTGACCTCGCTGGTGCGCGAGATCGATCCCGACCGGTCGTACTTCCGGATCGAGGACACCGGGCTGGACCTCGAGCTCGTCCTGACCGTCGACGACACCTCCGACGGTCCGTCGCGCGACTTCGACAAGGGCGACGGCCTGCGGTTCCTCGACGCCGACATCCCCCTCGGGATGGATCGGGGCGCCTCGCTCGTCTGCGGCGACACGGCGTCCGACGAGACGATGATGATCGCGTCGGCCGAGCTGGCGCCGCAGGTGCGCACCGTCTACGTCACGGCGAACCGGCAGCGCCGTGCCGAGGTCAGCGCCGCCGTCGGCGACACGCTGTTCGCGAGCGAGCCCGACGTGCTCGTCGCCGCGCTCAACGACCTCGCCGGGCGCTGAGCGCAGCGGCCGGGCCGCTCCGTCCGGCGGGCGTCGCGGCGCGCCGTCTCCCCGGGCGGCCTCGACGGGTCGCGCCGGGTCGTCCGTGGGGCGCGCCGGTCAGGTCGCGGCGAAGGTGCCGTCCAGGCGGGGCCGGGCGCCCTGCGCGCCGGCGTCGACGTCGCCGTCGGCCACCAGCTTGACCAGGTGGCCGAGGACGCTCGCGCCGGCCGGGCGGTGCAGCTCGACGCGCACGTCCGCGTAGAGGTCGGTGACGATCTCGGGGATGGTCGACCGGCCGCGGCGCACCGCGTCGAGCACCTGGCGCTCGCGCTCGATCCGGTGCTCGACGAGACCGCCGACGTAGCCGGCCGGATCGGGGATCGGGGGGCCGTGGGTCGGGATCGCCACGTCGTCGCGCCGACCCGCGACCACCCGCAGCGACGTCATGTACGCGTCCATGTCGCCGTCGGGGGGTGACACCACCGTGGTGCTCCAGCCCATCACGTGGTCGCCGGTGAACAGGATGCGCCCGGCCTCGTCGCCGTCCAGCGCGAAGCAGGTGTGGTTGGAGGTGTGACCCGGGGTGTGCAGCGAGGTCACCGTCACCCCGTCGCACGCGAACACCTCGTCGCCGTCGCGCACCTCCACGTCGGGGGCGAAGTCGGTGTCGGTCGACTCCTCGACGACCGGTTCGCCCGCGGCGTCCGCCGCGTCCGCGCCGCCCTCGTGGTCCACGCCCGGCGCGCCGGCCCCGTCGGCGGGAGGGCGCCCGAAGTCGTCGGGCAGCGATCCGATGTCCCAGTCGGCCCCGCCGGCCCCGTGGGGCCCGTGCGCGAAGGTCGGCGCGCCCGTCTCGGCGCGCAGCCACGCCGCCAGCGGCGAGTGGTCGGCGTGGCAGTGGGTGACGAGGATCGCCCGCACGCGCCGCCCGTCGAGGGCCCGGGCGAGGGCGTCGCGGTGGTCGTCGAGCAGGGGTCCGGGATCGATCACCGCGACGTCGTCGCCGCCGCCGACGATGTAGGTGCCCGTGCCCCGGTAGGTGAACTTGGACGGGTTGCGCGCGACCACGCGCCGCACCCCCGGCGCGACCGACTCGGGGGCCCCGTAGTCGAAGTCGTCCTCGGCGAGCGTCAGGAAGCGCATCGGCTCAGTCCACCACCCCGCACCCGCCCCCGACGAGGGCGGGGAGCGCTCCCGGGCGCCGTCTCGCGCTCACGACCACTCCAGCGCCCGCATCGCGCCCACCGGGCGGCCGTGGCCGAGCACGGGTTCGCCGACGAGGTCGGCGACGGCGGCGTGGACGCCGTCGACGTCGACGCCCAGGCGGCGCAGCAGCTCGACGGTCGCGACGCGGCGCGCCGCGTCGGATCCGTCGGCGATCTTCAGCGCGCCCGCCGTCCCGTCCGCGAGCGCCGCCACCAGCACACCGGCCGCGCCCTCCTTCGCGACGAGTCCGTCGACGGCCACCATCCACCGGGTGACGTCGCGCCCGGTCCCCCCGACGAGGTCCGGGTGGGCCCGCATGGCCCGACGCACGGGAGATCCCTCGACGACCAGGCGCGACAGGGCGCGCGCCGCGTCGGCGAGCGCCATCACGTGGGTCGGCGCTCCGCACCCGTCGACCCCGATCGCGACCACCGACGACCCCGCCCGGTCGGCGAGGCGCTCGATCTCGCCGACGATCGCCCGCTGGAGGGGGTGGTCGCGTTCGAGGTAGGTGTCGATCGGCCAGTCGTTCACCCGGCACGTCGCGAGCATCCCGGCGTGCTTGCCGGAGCAGTTCTGGCGCAGCGCGCTGCGCGCCTCGCCGGCGGCGATCGCGGCGGTCCGCTCCTCGGACCCGAGCGGGTGGTCGGCGGTGTTGGCCAGATCGTCGACGCCGAGGTCGTGGGTGCGCAGGATCTCCTCCACCGCGGCGAGGTGGACCCGCTCGCCCGAGTGGCTGGCCACCACGACGGCGAGCGTGCGATCGGGGAGGTCGAGCCCGGCGCGGACCATCGCCGAGGCCTGGAACGGCTTGAGCGCGGATCGTGGGAAGACGGCGAGCTCGGGGTCGCCGACCGCGTCGACGATCACCCCGTCGGCGTCGACGACGACCGCGGCGCCCGCGTGGATCGACTCGTCCACCCCGTCGCGCGTCGCGACGACCAACGGCCGGAACGACGCCGGCGAGAACCGGGTCCCCGGCGTCGATCCCACGGCGGCGACCGTAGACGCCGCCCGAGCCGCGCACCCGCTCCACCTCCGCCGCGGGTCGGACCTCGGGCGGGCGCGAGTCGCAGCTCCGCGACGCAGCGGCGGGGAGGTCGTGGGACGATGAGGGGGTGGACGAGCGACCGATCCCGGACCGCGGAGGTCGAGCGAGCGGACCCGCCGCGGTCCCCGGCGAGCTGCGGACGTGGCTGGCCGATCAGGTCCGGTCCCGGGTCGTCGGACCCGACGCCGACGCACGACACCTCGAGCTGTTCGACACCGGTGAGGCCGGCTGGTTCGACGACGACGCCCCGATCCGACGGGTCCACGCCGACGCCTCGATGTTCGTCGGTGGACTGCGTGCGCTGCTGTTCCAGTCGCTCCACCCCCGCGCGATGGCGGGCGTGGCCCAGCACTCCGACTACCGCCACGACCCCTGGGGTCGGTTGCAGCGCACGGCCGACTTCCTCGCCGCCACCACGTTCGGTCCCGCGAGCGAGGCGGAGCGCGCCGTCGAGGTGGTCCACCGCGTCCACGACCGGGTCGTCGGCACGACCGTCGACGGCCAGCCGTACGCCGCGAACGATCCCCACCTGCTGCGCTGGGTGCACATCGCCGAGCTCGACAGCTTCCTCGCCGCGCACGATCGCTTCGGCGAGCGCCCGCTCGTCGGCGACGAGCGCGACCGCTACGTCGCCGAGTCCGCCGTCGTCGCTCGGGCGCTCGGCGTGATCGAGCCGCCGACGACGGAGCGGGCGCTGCGACGCCAGCTCGCCGCGTTCCGCCCGGAGCTGCGCGGGACGCGCGCCGCTCGCGAGGCCGCGCGCTACCTGCTGGTGCGACCGCCGCTCCCGATCGCCGGTCGTGCGCCCTACGCGATGATCGCGGCGGCCGCCGTGTCGCTGATGCCGGCCTGGACGCGCTGGCCCCTGCGGCTGCCGTGGATGCCGGTGAGCGAGGCGACCGTCGCACGAGCGCTCGGAGACGTCGTCACGCGCACCCTCCGCTGGGCGGTCGTGCCCGCGGATCGACGTCTTCCCGTCACCTGACCCACCGGGCGCCGCCGAGCCCGCGCGACGACGCACGGCGGCGGCGGGGTGCGGTCCGATCAGCGCGCGGCGGCGAGGGCCGGCGCGAGGTCGCCCGCTCCCACCACCGTCACGCCCCGGTCGAGCTGGAGCCAGGCGGCCATCAGCTCGAGCTCGGCGCGCAGCTCCGTCGACACGTGCTCGGCGTCGATGCCGGGCTCGCCCCACGCCGCCTGGACCAGCAGGCGACGACCGGCCCGATCGGCCTTCAGGTCGACGCGCCCGACGAGGCGGTCACCGAGGAGGAACGGCAGCACGTAGTAGCCGTGGGTGCGCTGCGCACGCGGCACGTAGATCTCGATGCGGTAGCGGAACCCGAACAGCCGCTCGGCGCGCGGACGGCACCAGACGACCGGGTCGAACGGGCTCAGCAGGGCTCGCGCCGAGACCCGCCGGGCGCGCACGGCATCGGGGTGGAGCAGGGCCGGCCGGTCCCACCCCTCGACCCGCACGGCCTCGAGGCGCCCCTCCTCCACCAGCTCGGCGAGCGCACGGCGGGTGTGGCTCAGGCGGTGGTAGTCGGCGAGGTCCGACGCGACCCCGACCCCGTGGTACCTCGCCGCGAGCACCAGGAGCTCCTTCTTGGCGTCGTGCTCGGACGGGGTCGGCGCGTGGAGGACCTCGGGCGGGATGACCCGCTCGCTGAGGTCGTACACCCGGGCGAAGTCACGCATCCGGCGCTCGGCCGTCACCTCACCGGTCCGGAACAGGTGCTCGAGGGCGCGCTTGCCGTCGTCCCAGTCCCACCACGTCCCCTTCGGCCGGTCGCGCATCTCGAGATCGGCGGCGACGAGCGGGCCCTCGTCACGGACGCGCGCCAGCACGTCGTCGACGAGGCGGCGATGATCGGCCGCCCACGCGCGCAGCCCCGCCCAGCGGGGGTGGTGCTCCATCGCCCAGCCGAACAGCGGCCGCTGGGCGATCGGCACGTGGCACGCCTCGTGGACCCAGTACTCGAACAGCTCCCCGGCGGCCGTCGCGTCGGGGATCAGCGTGCGCGGGTGGGCGCCGAGGCGCGCGAACAGCGGCAGCTCCTGGCTGCGCACCACGACGTTGACCGAGTCGATCTGCACCACACCGACGTCGTCGAGGACCCGTCGCAGGTGGCGTCGATCGACGCGCCCCGACGGGCGCGCCCGCGCGAACCCCTGGGCGTGCAGCGCGATGCGACGGGCCTGCGCCGACGACAGCTCCGTCACCGCCCGACCCCGCCGCCGGTCAGTCGTCGCCGACGGAGATCTCGACCGAGTTGATGACGACGTCGTCCTTCGGGCGATCGCCGCGCGCCGTCGGCACGTTCTGCATCGTGTCGAGGACGTCGAGGCCCTTCACGATCTGGCCGAACAGGCTGTACTGGGGAGGGAGCCCGACGCCGGAGGGGCCCGACACGAGGAAGAACTGGCTCCCGTTCGTGTTCGGCCCGGCGTTGGCCATCGCGACCGAGCCGATCTGGTACTCGCGCGGCTGGGGCAGCTCGTCGCCGAACTTGTAGCCGGGCCCGCCGGTGCCGGTGCCGGTCGGGTCGCCGCCCTGGCACATGAAGCCGTTGATGACGCGGTGGAAGATGACCCCGTCGTAGTAGTGGTTCAGCGCGAGGAACACGAAGTTGTTGACCGTGTTCGGCGCCTTGATCGCGTCGAGCGCGATGACGATCTCGCCGAGGCTCGTGTCGAGGGTCGCGGTGTAGCGCTTCGAGGTGTCGATGCCCATCTCCGGCGGCTCGGAGAACGTCTGCTGCTTGGGGGCGGAACCGTCGAAGGGCGGGAAGTCTGTAGCCATGGCGGCGCACCCTACCGAGGCACCTCCCGAGCGACCGCCGAGGCGACCCCGACGACGTTCCCGTGACGGAGCCCTCGGCCTCCGTGCGAACCGGCGGTCCGGCCGCACGGTCGCGGTGGCGGCGCACCGGTCCGGCACCCGTGACGAGCCCGGCCCCGCCCGCCGACGAAGCGGGTCGAGCCGCCTCCGAACATCGCGTCGGCCGGTCGATCCGACACCCCGCCGGTAGAGTCGGAGCACAACTTCCCACGTGGAAAGGGCACGCCAAATGTTCGAACGCTTCACCGACAGAGCACGCCGAGTCGTGGTGCTGGCCCAGGAGGAGGCGCGCCTCCTGAACCACAGCTACATCGGCACCGAGCACATCCTGCTCGGGCTGATCCACGAAGGAGAGGGCGTCGCCGCGAAGGCGCTCGAATCCCTCGGCATCTCCCTCGAGGCCGTGCGCAGCCAGGTCGAGGAGATCATCGGCCAGGGCGGCTCGTCGCCGTCGGGCCACATCCCCTTCACCCCGCGCGCGAAGAAGGTGCTCGAGCTGTCGCTGCGCGAAGCGCTCCAGCTCGGCCACAACTACATCGGCACCGAGCACATCCTGCTCGGGCTGATCCGCGAGGGCGAGGGCGTCGCCGCCCAGGTGCTCGTCAAGCTCGGCGCGGACCTGTCGCGCGTCCGCCAGCAGGTCATCCAGCTGCTCTCCGGCTACCAGGGCCCCTCGGGCTCGTCGGGCGGCGGTTCGGGCTCCTCGTCGGGGAGCGGGCGCGAGACCGCCGGCGCCGGCGTCGGCCCCGGCTCGAAGGAGGACGAGAAGGGCGGCAACTCCCAGATCCTCGACCAGTTCGGGCGCAACCTCACCCAGGCCGCGCGCGAAGGCCAGCTCGACCCGGTGATCGGCCGCAGCCGCGAGCTCGAGCGCACGATGCAGATCCTGTCGCGCCGCACGAAGAACAACCCCGTGCTGATCGGCGAGCCCGGCGTCGGCAAGACGGCGATCGTCGAGGGCCTCGCCCAGAAGATCGTCAACAACGACGTCCCCGACACCCTCACCGACAAGCAGCTCTACACCCTCGACCTCGGCTCGCTCGTGGCCGGATCCCGCTACCGCGGCGACTTCGAGGAGCGGCTGAAGAAGGTGCTCAAGGAGATCAAGTCGCGCGGCGACATCCTGCTGTTCATCGACGAGATCCACACCCTCGTCGGCGCCGGTGCCGCCGAGGGCGCGATCGACGCCGCCTCGATCCTCAAGCCGATGCTCGCGCGCGGCGAGCTGCAGACCGTCGGCGCGACCACCCTCGACGAGTACCGCAAGCACGTCGAGAAGGACGCGGCGCTCGAGCGTCGCTTCCAGCCGGTCAAGGTCGAGGAGCCGACGCTCGCCCACACGATCGAGATCCTCAAGGGCATCCGCGACCAGTACGAGTCCCACCACCGCGTCACGATCACCGACCAGGCGCTCGTGGCCGCGGCGAACCTCGCCGACCGCTACATCTCCGATCGCTTCCTCCCCGACAAGGCGATCGACCTGATCGACGAGGCCGGCTCCCGGCTGCGCATCAAGCGGATGGCGACCCCGCCCGACCTGCGCGAGATCGAGACCAAGCTCGCCGACGTCCAGGAGGCCAAGAAGACCGCCGTCGAGGACCAGCAGTTCGAGGAGGCCGGCCGCCTGCGCGACGAGGAGAAGAAGCTCCTCGAGGAGAAGTCCGAGAAGGAGTCCGAGATCAAGGAGTCCGGCGTCGACCTCTTCGACGAGGTCGACGAGGAGGCGATCGCCGAGGTGCTGTCGCTGTGGACCGGGATCCCGGTCTACAAGCTCACCGAGGAGGAGACCGAGCGACTGCTGAAGATGGAGGACGAGCTCCACCGGCGGATCATCGGCCAGGAGGACGCCATCAAGGCCGTCAGCCAGTCGATCCGCCGCACCCGCGCCGGGCTGAAGGACCCGAAGCGCCCGTCGGGCTCGTTCATCTTCCTCGGCCCGACCGGCGTCGGCAAGACCGAGCTCGCGAAGACGCTCACCGAGTACCTGTTCGGTGACGAGAAGTCGATGATCACCCTCGACATGAGCGAGTACATGGAGCCCCACGCGGTGAGCCGCCTCGTCGGTTCGCCCCCCGGCTACGTCGGCTACGAGGAGGGCGGCCAGCTCACCGAGGCCGTGCGGCGCAAGCCGTTCTCGGTGGTGCTCTTCGACGAGATCGAGAAGGCCCACCCCGACGTGTTCAACACCCTGCTCCAGATCCTGGAGGAGGGCCGTCTCACCGACAGCCAGGGCCGCTCGGTCGACTTCCGCAACACGGTGCTGATCATGACGTCGAACCTGGGCACCCAGGACCTGCGCAAGGCCAACGTCGGCTTCACCCAGGACGACTCGGCGATGAGCTACGAGCGGATGAAGGAGAAGGTCAACGAGTCGCTGAAGGGCCACTTCCGACCCGAGTTCCTCAACCGCATCGACGAGACGATCGTCTTCCACGAGCTCGCCCGCGACGAGGTGCTGCAGATGGTCGACATGCAGATGGAGCGCCTCGTCAAGCAGCTCGAGGGCCAGGGGCTGGGCATCGAGGTCAAGCAGGGGGCCAAGGAGCTCCTCGCCGATCTCGGCTACGACCCGACCCTCGGCGGTCGTCCGCTCCGCCGGGCGATCCAGCGCCACGTCGAGGACGCTCTGTCGGAGAAGATCCTGTACAAGGAGTTCTCCGCCGGCGAGATCATCGTGGTCGACACCGAGGACGATCCCGACAGGGAGGGCAAGCAGCGCTTCACCTTCGAGGCGGTCGAGGGCTTCGTGCCCCCCGCCTCGGTGGAGCTCGAGCTGACCGCCACCGAGCCGCCCAACCCGGCGCAGGGCGAGGGCGGCGAGCTGCCCCCGCCCGAAGCGGACTGACCGACCCGGACCGGACCGCGGGCCCCGGTGACCGACCCGGTCGCCGGGGCCCGTCCGCGTCCCGACCCTCGGTGCGGCGGTGCCGCCGTGGACCCGTCGACGCGTGACATGCTCGGGCGGTGACGAGGGCGGTGACGGAGATGCGCGCGAGGGTGGGAGCGGTCGTCGCCGCGGTGCTCGCGCTCGCCGTGGTCGCGAGCGGGTGCCAGCTCGACGTGGTCGTCGACGTCGACGTGGCGCCGGACGGCACGGGGGTGATCGTCGTGGTCGCCGAGGCCGACGCCGAGCTCGTCGAGCGCGTGCCGACGATCGCCGACGACCTCGTGCTCGACGACGTCCGCGACGCCGGCTGGGAGGTCGCGGGGCCGGAACCGGCGCCCGACGGCGGGCTGACGCTCACCCTCACGCACGGCTTCGAGGGCGAGGACGAGGCGACCAACCTGCTGCGCAGCCTCGGTCCGCCGTTCAACGACCCCGTGCTCGGGCGTCGCCAAGACAACGAGACCGCGACGAACACGGTGCGCGCCAACCTCGGCCTCCCCGACGGCTTCGCCTCCTTCGCCGACGACGACCTCGTCTCGGCGGTCGGCGGCGTGCCCTTCGCCGACGAGTTCGAGGAGCAGGGGGCGGACCCGACGAACTCGATGTCGGCGATCCTGCGCGTCTCGCTCCCCGGCGAGGCCGTCGCCGCGGGGACCGACGCGGCGGCGGTGATCGGGGGCGACGGCTCGTTCGAGTGGACGGTCCCCCTCGACGGCTCCATCGTCGAGGCGACGGCCGAGACCGAGCAGGCCCCCGACTCGGGCGCGGCGTGGGCACGCCCCCTGTCGATCGCCGCGCTCGTGGCGTTCTGGGTGTGGGTGGCGCTGATGACGCTGTTCATCGGCTACGTCGCCGTCGCCCGATGGCGCCGGATGCGTCGATACCGCCGCCGGGGCCTGCCCCTCGCGGACCGACGCCGGATCTGAGCGCGGGGCCGCCGGTCCGGTCGGCGTCGTCGCCGACCCGCGGCCCGATCCGGGCGCCGACCCGGCGGCCGGGTCGGTCGACGATCCGCGTCTGCGACGCACCCCCGTGCGCACCATGGCGCCATGGCTGCCCGATCCACGTCCGCGAAGAAGGTGCGCACCCTGTACGCGTGCAGCGAGTGCGGTGCGCAGAGCCCGAGGTGGGCAGGTCGCTGCACCGGCTGCGGGGACTGGAACACCCTGGTCGAGGAGGTCGGCGGCGGCGGCGGCGACGAGGCGCCCGCCCCGTTGGCGCCGTCGAAGCGCTCGGGCCCGGCACGGATCGGCGACGTGCGCACCGACACCGCTCGTCCGGTGCCCACCGGGATCGACGAGCTCGACCGCGTCCTCGGCGGTGGCCTGGTCGCGGGGTCGGTGACCCTGCTCGGAGGGGAGCCGGGCATCGGCAAGAGCACCCTCCTGCTGCAGCTCCTCGCGCACCGCACCGGCACCACGCTCTACGTGAGCGCCGAGGAGAGCGCTCGCCAGGTCCGCCTGCGCGCCGAGCGCCTCGACGCGATCCGACCCGAGCTGTGGCTGCACGCCGAGACCTCGCTCCCGCACGTGATCCGGGCGATCGAGGAGACCCGACCCGAGCTGGTCGTGATCGACTCGATCCAGACGATGGTCGATCCCGACCTCTCCTCGGCGCCGGGCAGCGTGGCGCAGGTGCGCGGGTGCGCCCACCGACTGGTCAACGAGGCCAAGGAGCGCGAGGTGGCCGTGGTGCTCGTCGGCCACGTCACCAAGGACGGCAACCTGGCCGGCCCGCGCGTGCTGGAGCACGTCGTCGACACGGTGCTCCAGTTCGAGGGCGAACGCCACCACGCGCTGCGGCTCCTGCGCGCGGTGAAGCACCGCTTCGGCCCCACCAACGAGCTGGGCCTGTTCGAGATGGTGGGAGCCGGGCTCGTCGCCGTGCCCGACCCGTCGACGATGTTCCTCGCCGACCGCCGGACGGGCATCCCCGGTTCGGCGGTGGTCCCGACGATCGAGGGACGTCGTCCGATCGTCGTCGAGCTCCAGGCGTTGACGACCCCCGGGGTCCCCAACGTCCCGTCGCGCCGGAGCGCGCAGGGCATCGACGGCGGACGCCTGTCGATGCTGATGGCCGTGCTCGGCCGGCGGGGCGGGCTGCCGATCGGCGACCAGGACGTCTACGCGTCCGCCGCCGGCGGGGCCAAGCTCGCCGAGCCGGGCCTCGATCTGGGGATCTGCCTGGCGGTCGCCAGCGCGATGTCCGACGTCCCGCTCCCGGCCGACCTGGCCGTGTTCGGCGAGGTCGGCCTCGGTGGCGAGGTGCGCCAGGTCGGCCACGCCCCGCGCCGGGTCACCGAAGCCGCCCGGCTCGGCTTCGGGCGGATGATCGTCCCGGCCTCGTCGCCCGACGTCGACGAGTCCGACGACGGCCGGATGCACCTGGTGCGGGTGAGCACGCTCGCCGAGGCGCTGCGGGCCGCCGGGGTCGTCGGCCGCGGCGCCGTCCCGGAACGGGCGTGAGGTGAGAGCACGGAGACGGTCGCGGATCCGCCGCCCGCACCGATGAAGCGACACCCGATCGTCATCTACACTGACCGTGATGGAACTGCGGTACGGGAGCGCGAACGAGCAGATGCGCCACGCTCTCGCTCGGATCGCTCCCGGGACGCCGCTGCGCGACGGGATCGAGCGGGTGGTCCGCGCCAAGGCCGGAGCCCTGCTCGTGCTCGACGACGGCCCCGACGTGCTGTCGATCTGCTCGGGCGGGTTCCTCGTCGACGCCCCCTACAGCCCGCAGCGCCTGTCGGAGCTCGCGAAGATGGACGGCGCGATCATCATCTCCGAGGACGGCGGGCGCATCGCGCGGGCGAACGTCCACCTCGTCCCCGATCCCACGGTCCCGACCAGCGAGACGGGGACCCGCCACCGAACGGCCGAGCGCGTCGCCCGGTCGCTCGCGGTCCCGGTCGTGTCGGCGAGCGAGGAGATGGGGGTGATCAACGTCTACGCCGGTGGGGGCAAGCGCCAGCTCCAGGAGATCGGCCGTCTGCTCGAGCGAGCCAACCAGGCGCTGCAGACCCTCGAGCGCTACAAGACCCGCCTCGACGACTCGATCTCGAACCTCACGGCGGTCGAGGTCGAGGACGTGGCCACCCTGCGCGACGTCGCCTCCGTGGTGCAGCGCGGTGAGATGGTGCACCGCATCGCCGACGAGATCGAGACGATGATCGTCGAGCTCGGCGTCGACGCCCGGCTGCTGCGCCTCCAGCTCGACGAGCTGTACGGCGAGATCGACGACGAGCTCGAGCTCGTCGTCGCCGACTACGTCGCCGACGACCGCACGGCGGCCGACACCCTGACCGAGATGTCCCGTCTCACCGACGACGAGGTCCACGACCTGCGCCGAGCGGCTGCCACCCTGCACCGGATCGCCGACGTGAGCGACCTCTCCCAGTCCGTCGCCCCGCGCGGTCTGCGGCTGCTGCATCGCACCAACCGCCTCTCGTCGGACTCGGCGACCGCGATCGCCCGGCACTTCGAGGGGTTGTCCAAGCTGCAGCGGGCGACGGTCGAGGACCTCGAGGCCGTCAACGGGGTCGATGCGACGACGGCCGCCGAGGTCCGCGAGACGCTGGCCCGCGTGACGGAGTCGGCGATCCTCGACCAGTACAACTGACCTCGCGCCCGCCCGACGCAGCCGCGACCGACCCGACAGAGAGCCCGCCACCGTGACCCTCGACCCCTCCGCGACCACCCCGACGGGCTTCGACGAGATCCCGATCCTCGGTCTCGGCGCGATCGACGGCACCGATGCGGAGCGGCGCGAGCTGGCCGACCGCTTCTGCCGCATCTGCCACGAGATCGGCTTCCTGGTCGTCACCGACCACGGCGTCGATCCCTCGGTCGTCGACGACGTGTTCGCGCTGATGTCGGAGGTGTTCGCCCTCGACGACGCCGACAAGGCGCGCATCGACAAGGTGCGCTCCCCCCACTTCCGGGGGTGGGAGGCGGTCGGATCGGAGCACACCAACAACCGCGTCGACGTGCGTGAGCAGATCGACACCTGGACCGAGTGGCCGGTGTCGGACGATCCCGACGCGCCGATCGATTCTCGCCTCCTCGGCCCGAACCAGTGGCTCCCCGACGACGTCGTCGCCGGGCACCGGGACGTGACGACGCGCTGGACGGACGAGCTCGGACGCCTGGCCGACCGGCTGCTCGGCCTCGTGGCGCTCGGGCTCGGGCTCGACGAGGACCACTTCGTCGCGATGTTCGGCGACGGGTCGATGTCGCTCACCAAGATGATCTCCTACCCCGCCACCCCCGAGGGCTCGGCCGGGGTCAACGCCCACCACGACGCCGGCTTCATCACCCTCCTCGCTCCCGGCACCGTCGCCGGGCTCCAGGTCCGCAGCCCCCACGGTGGGTGGATCGACGTCCCGATCGTGCCGGGCGCGTTCGTCGTCAACATCGGCGAGATGCTCCAGGCCGTGACGGCGAACTACCTCGTCGCCACCCCCCACCGCGTGATCACCTCCGAGCCACGGATGTCGGCGGCCTACTTCCACGGACCGACCCTCGACACCGAGCTCACCCCTCTCGCGCTCCCCGCGGAGATCCACGACGCCGTCGCGGCCAGCCCGCGCCACGCGTCGGCCGGGTTCATGGCCAGCGCCGCCGAGACGGATTCGGGGATCGACGACATGGCGAGCAGCCACCGGGCGACGACCTACGGCGAGCAGCTGTGGAACTACTTCCGCCGCAGCTACCCCGACAACGTCGCCCGCCACCACGGCGACCTGACGGACGACGAACCGAGCTCGACGACGAGCGAGCGGCGGGCGACGGTCGGCTGACCGGCGACGCGGCGAGCATCGAGGACCGACCGGACGTCGGCGCGCTACCGACGGGTGCGGACGATCCGCTCGAGCTCGGCCAGACCGACCCCGTCGAGGGTGTCGACGACGTGGACCCCGTCGATCTCGGGCACGGCGACCACGTGCGGGACGGCGATCGTCGTGCACCCCGCGGCGACCGCCGAGGCCACCCCGGTGGGCGAGTCCTCGATCGCGACGCAGCGCGCCGGGTCGACGCCCACCAGAGCCGCGGCCGCGAGGTAGGGATCCGGAGCCGGCTTGCCGTGCTCGACCTCGTCGCCGGTCACCGACCCGGAGAACGCACCCGCCGGGGCGGCGGCGAGCACCGCGTCGGCGAAGCGTCGCCACGACATCGTGACCAGGACGCAGGGGACCTGGGCGTCGCGCACCTCCTCGAGCAGCTCGCGCGCGCCGGGTCGCCAGGGCAGGCGGTGCCGGCACCTCTCGACGACCCCGTCGAGCAGACGTTCGACGATCGCCGGCGGCTCGAGGTCGACCCCGCCGCGCGAACGCAGCTCGGCCGCTGCGTCGAGGAGGTCGAAGCCGACGATCGAGTGCGCGTCGGCGGCGCTCCACGTCCCGCCGAACTCGGCCACGAGCTCGCCCTCGGTCCGGATCCAGTAGGGCTCGGAGTCGACGATCGTGCCGTCCATGTCGATGAGCAGCGCATCGAGGTCTCGCACCGCCCGATCCTGCCACCCGCCGCCCGCCGAGAGGTGCCACCCGGCGGAGCCCGAGCCGATCGGCTGCTCCATCGACCCGCCGTGATCAGGTACCGCGGCGGAACACGGTGACGACGTCCTCCCCGATGCGCTCGCGCTTCTCCGGGTCGTCGATGCCGAGGCCCTCCTCGGGCGCCAGGCACAGCACGCCGAGCTTGCCCTCGGCCTCGTTGTGGTGCACCGCGAGGGCGGCGTCGCCGACGCGGTCCAGGCTGTACACGTCGGTGAGCAGGGGCTGGATGCGTCCCTGGTCGATCAGCCGGTTCGCGGCGTACGCCTCGTGGTAGTTGGCGAAGTGGGAGGCGATGAGGCGCTTGAGCTTCATCCAGAAGTGGCGGTTGTCGAACTCGACCATGTAGCCCGACGTCGCGGCGCACGTGACGACGGTGCCGGCGCGCTTGACGGCGAAGATCGAGGCGCCCATCGTCGATCGACCGGGGTGCTCGAAGACGATGTCGACGTCCTCGCCGTCGTTGAGCGAGCGGATGTCCTTGCCGAAGCGACGCCACTCCGACTCGTCCTGGGTGTGCTCGTCGGACCAGAACTCGTAGCCCGCCGCCCGGCGATCGATCACGGCCTCGCAACCCATCCGGTTCAGGATCTCGGCACGCTCCGGTGACGAGACGACGCCGATCGGGGTGCCCCCGCCGTTGAGCACGTACTGCACGGCGTACCCGCCGATCCCGCCGGTCGCCCCCCACACGAGGACGCTGTCGCCCTGCTTCATGCGCGCCCCGTTGCCACCGACGAGCATCCGGTACGACGTCGAGTTGCACAGCGCGTTGACCGCCGCCTCCTCCCACGTGAGGTGGGTCGGCTTGGGCATCAGCTGGTTGGCCTTCACCACCGAGAGATCCGCCAACCCGCCGAAGTTGGTCTCGAAGCCCCAGATGCGCTGGTTCGCGGCGAGCATCGAGTCGTCGTGCGCGGACGGGTCCTGGTCGTCGACGTGGTTGCAGTGGACGGTGACCCGATCTCCCGGCTTCCAGTTGCGCACCGCGGCGCCGACCTGGAGGACGACACCCGACGCATCGGAGCCGATGATGTGCTGGTCGATCGCGTGACGGGCGCCGTACTCGCTCTCGCGCCCCAGGCGGTCGAGGAAGCCGAACGTCGGGAGCGGCTCGAAGATCGACGTCCACACCGTGTTGAAGTTGATGCTCGACGCCATCACCGCGAGGTACACCTCGTCGGGGGCGAGGGTGGGCCGGGCCACCTCGTCGACGTGGATCGACTGGCGCGGGTCCTTGTCCCACGATTCCGTCCCCTCGAACATCGAGGTCTCGTCACGCTTCACGAAGGCGGCGCGGTAGCTGTCGGGCAGCTCGAGCGCAGCGATGTCCTCTCCGCTCGCTCCGGCCTGGATGGCTTCGAGGATCTTCTCCATCCGATCCACGTTACCGATCGGTAACCGAGGGATCGAAATCGCGCCGTGGGGGCGGATCAGCCGCCGATGAAGTTCGGGTCCCCCCAGGTGCGGAGCCGGTGGTGCTGCTTGACGCCGCGGTCTCCGTAGCCCCAGGTCTCACCACCCTCGATGTAGTTCAGCGCGGCCTGCGTGTACCACCGACCGCTGAACCACACGCCGGTGCACCCCCAGGCGTCGCCCGGCCCGTAGGTGGCGCCGCGCTCGACGGTGTTCAGCCACGTGTAGACGCCCTCGAAGCACGCACGCCAGGTCGCGTAGGTGTAGTCGAGGTCGTAGGCCGACGAGGTGCGAGCGTTGACGTCGTACTCGAAGGCGCTCTGGTGGTACGTGTCACGGACCTGCCCGAGGCCCCACGACTCGCCCCCGTCGCCGTTGGTCCGCTGGTACCACCACGACTCCTTGACCACCTGGGCACGGGCGATGTCCTCGTCGATGCCCCACTTGCAGGCGGCCCACTGGATGATCTCGTCGGTGGTGCCCGCGAGATCGCCGTCCACTCGGCCGAAGCCCGACCAGTCCGTGCGGTTGTTGGCCGAGGAGCGCCCGCCGCGACGGCGCGGCCGGGTCCGGGGCCACGGAAGCCGACACCTCGCCGTCGAACACACGCCCGACCGTCGAGGCGGGCGCGCCGCCGAGGAGAACCCGTGTCCCGCGCTCCCGCCCATCGAGGTCGCATCACCGTCACATGACGTGACCTGGCCGTCACGGAGCCGCCTCGTCCGAGGCGCCGCAGCCGGTGAGACGCGCCGCCCGACGCAGCGGTGGTCGGCCACCGCAGCTTGCCCCGCCACCACGGGCGAGGGCTACCGTGGCCCCATGGCATCCACAGGTACCTACATCGTCGCCGGCGCCCGCACCCCGATCGGGAAGATGAGCGGCGCCCTGGCGTCGTTCTCGGCTGCCGACCTCGGCGGGATCGCGATCGGCGAGGCGTTGACCCGCGCAGGGGTCGCCCCCGACGAGGTCGACCACGTGATCATGGGTCAGGTGCTCATGGCCGGCCAGGGCCAGGTGCCCAGCCGCCAGGCGGCGGTGGCGGCCGGCATCCCGATGAGCGTGCCGGCGGTGAACGTCAACAAGGTCTGCCTGTCGGGCCTGAACTCGATCTACCTGGCCCACCAGATGATCGCGTCGGGAGACGCCGACGTCGTCGTGGCCGGCGGCATGGAATCGATGACCAACGCCCCGTACCTCGCCGAGGGCGCGCGGGGCGGGTTCCGCTACGGGAACACGGAGTTGAAGGACGCGATCATCGCCGACGGGCTCTGGTGCTCGTTCGACGCGTGCCTGATGGGCCTCGGGACCGAGCAGTACGCGTCGTCGACGTCGATCACGCGCGAGCAGCAGGACGAGCTCGCCGCCGAGTCGAACGAACGGGCCGCCACGGCGATCAAGGACGGCAAGCTCGCCGAGGAGATCGTGGCCGTGTCCGTCCCGCAGCGCAAGGGCGACCCGATCCTCGTCGAGGACGACGAGGGGGTCCGACCCGGCACCACCGTGGAGACGCTCTCGAAGATGCGCCCGGCGTTCGACCCCGAGGGATCGATCACCGCCGCGAACGCATCGCAGCTGTCCGACGGCGCGTCCGCCGTCGTGGTGATGTCGAAGGAGACCGCCGAGGCCCGCGGCGTCGACGTCCTCGGGGAGTTCGTGTCCTACGGGATGGTCGCCGGCCCCGACAACGCCTCGCTGCTCACCCAGCCGAGCCGCGCGATCCGCCAGGCAGCCGACAAGGCCGGCGTGGACGTGGCTGACCTCGACCTCTTCGAGATCAACGAGGCCTTCGCGGCGGTGGGTCTCGCCTCGATCGAGGAGCTGGGGATCAGCTCCGACATCGTCAACGTGAACGGCGGCGCGATCGCCCTCGGTCACCCGATCGGGATGAGCGGCAACCGCCTCGCCCTGACCCTGCTGCACGAGCTCGCACGGCGTGGCGGCGGCATCGGCGCTGCGGGGTTGTGCGGCGGTGGCGGCCAGGGCGACGCGATCATCCTGCGCACCGTCTGAGCCGTGGCGGCCGCGTGGTCCCACGTTGAGCGTCCGCGTGACGCTCTACGTCACTTCTGACCACGCTGAAACGACGTTACAACGCATCGAGTGGCGACGATGAGCGCTCCGCAGCGGGAGCTGTCGTCATCGATGTCTTTTCGTTCGAGGTGTTGACTTTGGGTGGTCGCCTTCGTAACATAATCTCAACAACTTGATCGCTCGTCCGATCGGGAGCACGATCCCCCGGGGTCACCGAACGGACGACACCTTCTGAGGCACCAGCAATTCGAACCGGCCCGTCCGCCCGCTACCGGTTCGTTGAGTTGGTGCCTCAGTTCATTCTCCCCACGAGGTGCTGCACGGTCGGGTCCGCCGCTGACCGCCCTGGGGCGCTGTCCGCTCAGTCCTCGACCGCCCGACGCCCCTCGAGCGCACGGCCGAGGGTCAGCTCGTCGGCGTACTCCAGGTCGCCGCCGACCGGGAGCCCGCTGGCGATGCGGGTCACCGACAGCCCGATCGGCTTCAGCAGCCGAGCGAGGTACATCGCGGTCACCTCGCCCTCGGTGTTCGGGTTCGTGCAGAGGATGATCTCCTCCACCCCCTCCGGCTCGATGCGGGCGACCAGCTCGCGGACCTTCAGCTGCTCGGGACCGATGCCCTCCAACGGGCTCATCGCTCCGAGCAGGACGTGGTACCGACCCCGGTACTCCCCGGTCCGCTCCAACGCCACCACGTCCCGGGACTCCTCCACGACGCAGAGCACGCGACCGTCGCGCCCCTCGTCCGCGCAGATCGGGCACAGCGGGCCGTCCGCGACGTGGAAGCACCGGTCGCAGAAGCGGACGCGCGACTTCGCGTCGGTGATCGACGCGGCGAGGCGCGTCACCTCGTCGGCCGGGACCTTGAGCAGGTGGAAGGCGATGCGCTGAGCGGACTTCGGGCCGATCCCGGGCAACCGACCGAGCTCGTCGATCAGCGTCTGGACGGGTGCTGTGTAGTTGCTGGCCATCTCGGCTCTCCATCGCGTGGATCGATCGGTGCCCGCGCGCGCGGCCTCCGAGGGGGGAAGGTGCGGATGCGGGGCCGCCTCACGTGCGCACGCGGTCGTCGGTCGCGACGGCCGCGACCACGTCAGATCGGGTCATCGACCAGCTCCGACCCCGGGAACGCCTCGGCGAGGCGGTCGATCGGGGTCTTCACCGACTCCGGCGGGGCGTCGACGAGGTCGTGCACGTCGATCTCGTCGTCGTCGGGGAGCTCGTCGGCAGCGCGCGCCCACCCGGCGTCGGGATCGGGCCCGGGGCCCTCGGTCCGCGCCCGGTCCGCGATCTCGCGCCCGTTCGGGACCGCTGCGTCGTGCACGACGCGCAGGTGCGGGTCGCCGGGCGCCGCCTCGGGTTCGTCGCTCACGGGATCGTGGGCCAGCGCGCCGCTCGTCGCTCCGTGGCCGGACCCCGAACCGGCGGGCGGACGGGCCGAGCGCGTCGCCGCCGAGGCGGACCCGGTGCTCCCCGTCCCGGTGCTCCCCGTCCCGTCGCTCGAGACGGGCGCGCTCGGCGCCGCCGCCTCGTCGGGCGCCGACGGCGGGCGGGGTGCCGACGGCGATGGCGCCGCGACGACGGCATCGGCCGACCGATCCGACCCGGCCGCACCTCGGTCGGACCGCTCGGGTTCGGCTCGGTCGGGAGCGACGCGGTCGTCGCCGCCGCCCTCGACCACCAGCTCGACGGTCACCGGCGCCCCGGAGCGCGCACCGATCGCGGTCTCGACGGCGAGGCGGTGCTCCTCGCACTTGGCGCGGTGGGTCTCGTTGGGCAGGGCGAGCGTGACCACGTCGCCCGTCGCGCCGACGTAGGTCGCCGGCGAGTAGACGGCCCGGGCCATCCCCTTCAGGCTCGGCCGCACCGCCTCCCAGTCGCTCGCCGACACCTGTCCGGTCGCCCGGGCGGCGGGCACCGGGTCGGGCTCGGAGGCGGGCTGATCCACGGCGGGCCGATCGGAAGCGGGCTCATCGGCGGCGCGCTGATCGTGGGCTCGGTCGTCGGCGCGCGGAGCGCCGGGTGCGACGCGACTCGAGCCCGCGGGTTCGCCCGATCCGGTCGAGGGGTCCGCCGGAGTCGGGGTCGGGGTCGCAGCGCCCGGGCCGGACGCGCCGAGGCGCGAGCCCAACGCCCTGCGGCCGCTCCCCGTGCCGCCGTCGCCGGGGGTCCGGGTCGTGGCAGCGGGTCGCCCGTCGGGCTCCGCCGACGGCGATCCCGCTGCCGGCCCTGCGTCGACGCCCGACCTCGTCGCCTCCGCCGTCCGCGTGGCTCGCGATCCGCTCGCGGCCGGGTCGGCGGGCGCGTCGGCCGTTCCGATCGGGGTCGGAGCCTGCGGGACGCCCTCGGCCACCCGTCGCTCCAGGCGATCGAGGCGGGACGCGATCGCCGCCAGGTCCGACGAGGCCTCGGGCGAGGTCAGGCGCACGGTCGCGACGTCGAGCAGGACGCGCGGGTCGGGGGCCTGGCGCATCTCCGTCAGCGCCGCGCCGAGGTGCTCGATCCCGCGCACCGACCCCGCGGCGCCGAGGCGGCCGGCCAGGTCGGTGATCGCCTCCAGGCGACCCGAGGGCAGCTGCACGAGCTCGGGCGCCATCAACGACAGGAACCCGTTGCGCAGGAATCCGATCAGCTCCTCGGTCACGGTGCGTGGGTCGCGCCCGCTGGCGATCGCGCGCGCGACCACCTTCAGCGCGCGCCCGGGGTCCTGGTCGATCATCGCCTCGACGAACTCGTCGAGGGCGATCACCTCGCTCGCCTCGCCGCCACCGTTCGCGATCAGCTCGAGCGCCGAGAGCGCGTCGCGCGGGGAGCCGGCCCCTCGGTCGATGACCTCCTCGATCGCCCGGTCCGACACCGTCAACCCGGCGTCGCCCGCGACCCAGCGCACGTGGTCCGACAGGGTGTCCGCGCCGAGGAGGTGGAACTGGAGGTGCTGGGTCCGGCTGCGGATCGTGTCGGACATCTTCTGCGGGTCGGTCGTCGCCAGCACGAAGACCACGTGTGGCGGTGGCTCCTCGAGGGTCTTCAGCAGCGCCGCCTCGGCCCCCTTCGAGAGCATGTGGACCTCGTCGAGGATGTACACCTTGTGGCGGCCCGGCGTGCCGAGCGACGCCTTCTCGATGAGGTCGCGCATCGCGTCGACGCCGTTGTTGCTCGCCGCGTCGAGCTCGTGGACGTCGTAGCTGGTCCCCGCCTCGACGGAGGTGCACGACGCGCACTCGCAGCAGGGTTCGCCGTCACGGGGGTCATCGCAGTTGAGCACCTTCGCGAGGATGCGCGCCGACGTCGTCTTGCCGGTGCCTCGCGGACCGGAGAACAGGTAGGCCTGCCCCTCGCGCCCCTCCGCGACCGCCGAGCGCAGCGCCCGCACGACGTGGTCCTGACCCTTGAGCTCGCCGAAGCGACGAGGCCGGTAGCGGCGGTAGAGCGACTGGGTGGCCATCGCCGGTCACACTACCGAGTGACCTCCGAGCGGCTCCACGGCCCGCGACGGAGCCGGGAGGGAGCCGGGAGCCGGGTGGCGACACCGTCGGCGGGGTCGGCCCCGTACGCTCGCACGGGTGCCTCCACCGATCGTGCGACGCCCCCGGCACCACCGGTCGGCGGCCGGCCGCCGCGGTCGCCGTGCCCCGGCGACGGGCCTCGCGATCCTCGTGTGCGCCACGGCCGTCCTCACCGGGTGCACGACCGCCACGGACCAGGACGGGCGGGCGACCGACGGGCGGGTCGACGCCGCCCGCTACCCGGCCGAGATGGCCGAGATCTGCGACGCGACCCGGCTGAGCATCGAGGCGCTGCCGAGCCCGCCCGACCGCATCCGTCGGGTCGACTGGGCGCGGGAGGTCGCACGGCTGCTGTCGTCGCAGGCCGCCTCGTTCGCCGCCCTCGCGGTGAGCGGGGACCTCGCGGAGGACCACCGATCGCTCACCGCGAACGCCGAGCGGACGGCGGGCGAGTGGGCGACGATCGCCGACGCCCTCGAGCGCGACGACGCGGAGGCGATCTCGGCCGCGACGACCGAGATCGGTGCCCTCACCCTCGGCCGCGACGACCTCCTCGACGAGATGGGCGTCGACGCCTGCCGGGGAGGCGTCGACGCCGGCTGAGCGAGGGGCCCTCGCCCTCGTCGGCGGCGCGGGCCGGTGCGGCCGGTGGCGCTGACGTGGGGCGACGCGGCGACCGGTGGGACGCGGGCGGGCGTCGCCTCCGCACTAACCTCGCCGCATCGTGTCCGAGCCCTCACCCACCGACCCGCGACCTCGCCCGGAGCGCACCTGCGATCGGGGTCCCTCGGTGGGCCGGGCCGCATCGTCGTGGATCGCGCTGCGGGCCCTCGTCGCCGTCGCGGTCTCGCTCGTCGTCGCGCTGAGCGGCGGAACCGCCCACGCGCAGAACGAGGTCGTCAACTCCTCCCCCGCGACCGGTTCGCAGCTCGAGATCGCCCCCGACGAGATCGTGATCGGCTTCGCCGAGGATCTCGGCGACGCGAACTCGATCGTCCTGTCCTGCGAGGGCGACCCGGTGGCCCTGTCCGAGCCGGAGGTGCTCGACGACGGGCGCACCCTGTCGGCCTCGGTCGAGGACCCGATCCCGAACGGGACCTGCACCGCGCGGTGGACCGCGAGCGGGGTGGATGGCCAGGCGAGCACCGACGGGGTGATCACCTTCGTGCTCGCCAACGCCCCGGTCGGCACCGACGCGGGCGTCGCCTCCACCGACGACGCCACGTCGGCCACGGTGCCGGCGCCCTCGGGCAGCGAGACGGACGTCTCGGTCCCCGTCGATGCCCTCGACGCGGTCGCGGCCCCCGAACCCGACGTCGTCGACATGTCGGTCGCCGGCGAGGGCGACGCCTCCCTGTGGCTCGCGCGACTGCTCTCGACGGTCGGCATCGCGATCTTCTTCGGGTCCCTGCTCGTGGTGACGGCCGCCTGGCCCGAGGGGGTCGAGTACCTGCTGACGGTGCGCTTCCTGCGGGCGGTGTGGATCTTCACCCTCGTCACCACCGTGCTGTTCACCGCGCTCGCCGCCGGTGCCGTCACCCCCGACGGCGGAGGCATCGGACCCGGATCCTGGCTCGATCTGCTCGACGCCGGGTGGGCCGGTCGGGCGGTGCTGATCCGCCTCGTCCTCGTGATCGCGTCGGCCTGGGTCGCCTTCCGTCCCGACCGGGCGATCGATCCGACCACCCAGCTCGCCGCGCTCGGGGTCCCCGGCCTGGCCACGGCGATGCTCGGCGTGTCGCGCACGGTCGGCGACCTGCCCGCGCTCGGGGTGCTGATGGGGGTGCTCCACGCGCTCGCGATGGCCGTCTGGGTCGGTGGCGCCGTGCTGCTCGCTCGGATCGTGCTCTCCGGACCCGGCGAGGAGGACCTCGTCCACGCCGTGCGCGGGTTCTCGCGGGTCTCGGGCCCGGCGATCGTCGTCACGATCGTCACCGGGATCGTGCAGATGGTCCGCCTCGACGGCGGGGCGCTGTTCCAGAGCGGGCACGGCCGGGTGGTCGTGCTCAAGGCGGTCGTCGTCGCGGTGATGATCTTCGTCGCCATCGCGGCTCGCCAGTTCGTCGCCCAGAGGCTCAACCGCGCCCAGCAGATGACGGTCCCGCTGTCGGACCGACTCCGCCGGGCGTTCGGTGCCGAGGCGGCGATCGGCCTCGTGGTCCTCGCGCTCAGCTCGTGGCTGCTGGCTCTCGATCCACCCAACGTCGACGCGGTCGAGACGGTGGACTACGACGTCCGCCAGACCCATCTCGTGGAGGCGGCCGGGCTCGAGATCGAGATCGAGCTCACCGACGACGTCGTCGGCCTCGTGGGGCTGCGCGCCGTCGTGCGTGCTCCGCAGGAGGGGCTGTCGGACCTCGCCGTCGTCCTCACCGCGCCGGCCAACGAGCTGAACCTCGCCGGGTACCGCCAGCCGATCCCGCTGGCCGGTGTCGGGACAGCGGTGCGCGACGAGGACATCGGTCTGCCGATCAGCGTGCCGGGCGAGTGGACGGTGCAGGTCGAGGTGACCACCGCGGCCTCCGGGTCGGTCGCGAGCTCGCCCCAGCCGTACCTCGTGGCCGACCTCGACGGATCGGTGGCGAGCAGCCCGTCGACCCCGCCGTCGGTCGCGATCGTCACCATCCCGGCGAGCGACCCGCCGGCGAGCGATCTCCCCGCCGACGACGACGGCTGAGCGGCCACGGCGCGGTCGGGGCGCTCAGAACAGGTCGGCGAAGCGCACCGGCTCGGCCACCTCGAGCTGATCGAACCGACACGACTCGGGCGAGCGGTCGGGCCGCCAGCGCACGAAGCTCACGCCGTGGCGGAACCGCCCACCCTCGAGCTGCCCGAACGACACCTCGGCGACGAGGCCCATGCGGATGGGGACGAACGACAGGTCCTTGCCGACGCTCCACCTGCTCCCCGCCGACGGCGGTGTCGGCGCGCCGGAGGCCTCGGCCGCGGCCCGCTCCTCCTGGTGGCGTGCCCACTCGACCCACGGGTGGCCGTCGAGCGCCTCCGGCCCGGTGCGCGGCGCGAGCTCGTCGAGCAGCTCGGAGCGCCGAGCCCGCGAGAAGGCGGCGGCGACGCCCACCGAACGGAGGTCCCCGTCGTCGGCGTACAACCCGAGCAGCAGCGACCCGACACCTTCGCCGTCCTTGTGGACGCGGTAGCCGGGCACCGCGCAGTCGGCCGTCCGCGAGTGCTTCACCTTGACCAGCGCGCGCTTCCCCGGCGCGTACGGCCCGGCGGCCGGCTTGGCCACGATCCCGTCCAACCCGGCACCCTCGAACGTCGAGAACCACTCCTCGGCTCGCCCGCGATCGCTCGAGGCCGGGGTGATGCGCACCCTCTCGTTCTCCGTGACGGCCTCGACGAGGCGCTCGCGGCGTGCGCGCATCGCGGTGTCGAGGAGCGACTCGTCGCCGAGGGCCAGGACGTCGAACGCGACGAGCTCGGACGGGGTCTGCGCGGCCAGGCGCTCGATCCGCGATCGCGCCGGGTGGATCCGCTGCAGCAGGGCGTCGAAGTCGAGACCGCGGTCGCCCCGGTCGGGGACGACGATCTCGCCGTCGACGACGCAGCGCTCGGGCAGCGCGCGCCGCAGCGGCTCGTCCAGCTCGGGGAAGTAGCGCGCCAGCGGCTTCAGCTTGCGCGAGAACAGCTCGAGGCGGTAACCGTCGCGGAACACGACGCAGCGGAACCCGTCCCACTTCGGCTCGAAGATCCAGTCGCCGTCGCCGGCCGTCGGGATCGTCCGGGCCAGCTTGGCCAGCATCGGCTCGATCGGGGGCTGGATCGGCAGGTTCCACGGCCGCTCGGCATCGTCGTCCACCCGCCGAGTCTGCCCGCCCTCGACCCCCGGTCACGGACCTGGGGCGACGTCACCCGCTGGGCTAGGTTCCGTGCCGTGAGCATGGACGACAAGATCCAGGACCTGGCGCAGCGCCGAGAGCAGGCGTTGCACGCCGGGTCGCAACGTTCGGTCGAGCGCCAGCACGAGAAGGGCAAGCTCCTCGCCCGCGAGCGGATCGACTACTTCCTCGACGACGGTTCGTTCCACGAGCTCGACCTGCTCGCGCGCCCACCGAGCCCACACCTCCGGACTCGACGAGCGGCCCTACACCGACGGCGTGATCACGGGGTGGGGGACGGTCGAGGGCCGCAAGGTCTTCGTGTTCTCGCAGGACTTCACCGTGTTCGGCGGAGCCCTCGGGGAGGTGTTCGCCGAGAAGATCCACAAGATGATGGATCTCGCCGCGAAGGTCGGAGCACCCGTCGTCGGGCTCAACGACGGCGCGGGAGCGCGCATCCAGGAGGGCGTGGTCAGCCTCGCGTCCTACGGTGGCATCTTCCTGCGCAACGTGCAGGCCTCGGGCGTCGTGCCCCAGATCTCGGTGATCCTCGGCCCGTGCGCGGGCGGGGCGGTCTACTCCCCGGCGATGACCGACTTCATCTTCATGGTCCGCGAGACCAGCCACATGTTCATCACCGGCCCCGACGTGGTGAAGACCGTCACCGGGGAGGACGTCACCCTCGAGGAGCTCGGTGGCGCGATGAGCCACGCGACCAAGTCGGGGGGTCGCGACCTTCGTGTCCGCCGACGAGAAGTCGTGCCTCGACGACGTCCGCTTCCTGCTCAGCTTCCTCCCCTCGAACAACCTCGAGGAGCCCCCGATCGAGGACCTCGGCGACGACCCCGACCGCGACTGCCCCGAGCTCGCGACCATCCTGCCCGACTCGCCGAACCTTCCCTACGACATGGTCGACGTGGTCCGCCACGTCGTCGACGACGGCGAGTTCTTCGAGTACTTCGCCCACTGGGCGAAGTCGATCGTGTGCGGCTTCGCCCGCATCGACGGTCGTCCCGTCGGCGTCGTGGGGAACCAGCCCAAGGTGCTCGCCGGCGTGCTCGACATCGAGTCGGCCGAGAAGGCCGCGCGCTTCGTGCGGACCTGCGACTCGTTCAACATCCCGCTGATCACCTTCGTCGACGTCCCCGGCTTCCTGCCCGGCGTGGACCAGGAGTACGGCGGGATCATCCGGCACGGCGCGAAGCTGCTCTACGCGTACTGCGAGGCGACCGTGCCGCGGATCTCGGTGATCACGCGCAAGGCCTACGGCGGCGCCTACGTCGTGATGGACTCGAAGTCGATCGGGTCCGACCTGGCGTTCGCGTGGCCGTCGGCCGAGCTCGCCGTGATGGGGCCGCAGGGCGCGGTCGAGATCGTGTACCGGCGCGAGCTGCAGCAGGCGGCCGACCCCGACGCCCGTCGTGCCCAGCTCGTCGAGGAGTACACCGAGCGCTACGCGAACCCCTACGCCGCCGCCGAGCGCGGCTACATCGACGACGTGATCGACCCGATCGACACGCGCCGCAAGCTGGTCGCCGGTCTCGCGATGCTGAGCACGAAGCGCGAGGAGCTGCCCCGCCGCAAGCACGGCAACGTCCCCCTCTAGGCATCGTCCGGGGGCCGGCACGGTCGTCCGGCGCCCGGGCCGGCGCGACCACCTGCGACGGCGCGACGACGTCCGATGCGTCACCGTCCGTGCCAGGATGGACGCATGAAGCGGCCGGTCGTGGAGGATCCCGACGTGGATCCCGACGTGGATCACCACGGCGCGCCGCGGCCGCTCGGCGCCGGGCCACCGCCTCCGCCCCCGGACTCCGTGAGCGAGGGTCCCCGCCCGGGCGCCGGCCCGCCGCCGCCACCCGGGACCGCTGTGCCCCGGCCGCCGGGGAGCGGGGGTCCCCCACCGCCACCGGGTGCGCGCGGACCCCTCGACGGGTCGTCGCACCCGGGCACGGCGCCGGCCGCACCGCCGCGGGTGGCGCCCCGCACCCACCGGGTCGACTTCGGCACCGCTCCCCCCCCGCCTCCCGGTTCGACGGTCCGACCACGCGATCGCGCGGCCTCCGACGGGGTCGGCGCACCAGCCAGCCCGGCCGCACCGGGCCCCGCGGGTCCCGCGACACCCCCGCCGCCGCCGCCGGGCGCCCCGGCGGGCGACGGGGCCGTCGTCCCCCCGCCTCCCGGCTCGGGCACCGCCACGACGGTCCCGCCCCCGCCCGGCACCTCGCTCGGAGCGGGCGCCTCGACGGTCGCGGCGCCTCCGCCCCCTCCGGGGACGGACCCGGCGAGCACCGACCTCTCCGCCACCGGTGGAGCGGACCGGCGCACCGCGCCGCCGCCACCGCCGCCGAGCGGCTTCGCCGGGCGCCCGACCGACGAGCGGCGCGTCCGACGCGTGCGCGACCGCGTCGAGCCCGACACCGAGCGGCGCCACCTCCCCGAACCCGGCCTGTTCCCCGACCCCGCCCGGCCCTCCTGGACCGATCCGTCCGCCGAACCGGCACCGGGCGTCCCCGTCGACGACACCGATCTCGACGACCTCGTCGAGCGCCTCGTCGAGCTCGGCGACGACGACCACCTCGCCGACGTCGAGGTCGACGGCCGCACGGCGGTCGGTGGCGGCGCGTCCCGTGGGCCTCGCCCGGATCGGCCGCGCCGCTCGGCCGACCGACCGACCCGGGAGGTGCGCGACCTCGAGTCGTCGGGGGGCCTCCACTTCCGGCCGCGGTTCGCCTCGTTCACCCGACGGGGCCTCGCGCTCGTCGTCGAGACGGTCGCCGTCGCCGTCGCCATCGCCCCGGGCGCGTACGTCGGAACCCTGGGATCGGCGCCGGTCATCGTCGCCGGCTTCGTCGTCGCCGCGCTCGGGTTCGCGCTGCTCACGGCCGTGGCCGCACGCTCGATCGCCTCGCGGGGCTGCTGGATCGGGCACCGGCTCACCGGCACCCGCGTGGTGAGCGTCCTCGACGGCTCGCGCCTCGACGTCTCCCACGCCGCCGCCCGCTTCGCCGTGCGCCAGCTCATCTCACCGGTGTTCCTGTTCGGGTTCGTCGCCGCGCTCGTCGACCCACAGCGGCGTGCCTTCCACGACCAGGTCGCGGGCAGCGTCGTCGTCGCCCGCCCGCGCCGGACGTGGACGCACGACGAGACCGACACGACCGACACGACCGATGCGAACGTCGCGCCGGACCCGCCGGAGACGCCGAACCCGGCGCCGGTGGACGACCGGGCCGAGCGCGACGGGCGCCTCGGTCGCACCGAGACCCTGCCGCCGCCACCGCCCGGCGGGACGCCGGCGCACCCCCCGTCGGCGCCGGATCACGACGCCGGCTGACCGAGGGGTACCATCGTCGACGTGTCGGACGCCCTGCTGCCCCCTCCGTCGGGGTCGTCGATCTCGCCCGCACCGACCGACCTCGAGGCGGTCGCGATCGTCGCGGCGATGGAGGCGCTGTGGCCGCGGCCGGTCGTCGAGGTCGACGGGGCCGACGACGACCGATCCCGCGCCTGGCGCTTCTCGGGTCGCTGGTGGAACACGCCGATGCCCGTCCGGCGGGCCCGCCCGTACCGCTGATCCGCGGACGCCGAGGGGGCTCGCCGCGCCGGCTCGACGGCCCACGATCCCCGGTGGCGTCCAGTAGCTTCGGGCGCGGATGCAGCGCCGCCACCTCACCGCCACCCTGGTGGTCGGCTGCATCGCCGTCACCGCCCCGACGGCCTGCGGGAGCGCCGGCGATGCCGGGCCCGAGGCCGAGGTCGACGTCGAGGTGCTCGTGCTGGCGGCCGCCTCCCTGGCCGATGCCTTCGCGCAGGTGGCCGAGGCGTTCGAGGCGGCGAACCCGGGGATTGACGTCGTCACCAGCTTCGGCGGGAGCAACTCGGTGGCGGTGCAGGTGGAGCAGGGCGCGCCCGCCGATGTCGTCGCCTTCGCCGACCAGGCCCCGATGACGGAGCTCCTCGACACCGGGCTCGTCGACGGCGCCGAGATCTTCGCGACCAACGCGCTCGCGCTCGCGGTCCCCGCGGGGAACCCGGGTGGCGTCACCTCCCTCGCCGACCTCGCCCGCGACGACCTGCTGATCGGGACGTGCGCAGCCGAGGTCCCGTGCGGTCGCTACGCGGCGGCGGCCCTCGACGCGGCCGGGGTCGTCGCCTCCCTCGACACCGCCGAGCCCGACGTCGCGTCGCTCGTCGCGAAGCTCGAAGCCGGCGAGCTCGACGCCGGGTTGGTCTACGTCACCGACGTGGCCGGCTCGGATCGCCTCGAGTCGATCGAGCTCCCCGCGGGGGTCGACGTGCGCGCCGCGTACCCGATCGGCATCCCGACCGACGCCCCCCGCCCGGAGGAGGCGCGCGACTTCGTCGCCTTCGTGCGCTCCGACGACGGTGCCCGGATCCTGGCCGACGCCGGCTTCGCCCTGCCGTGAGCGCGCCACGGCGTCGTGCGCGGGGCGACGGAGCCCCGCCGATCCTCGTCGTCCTCGGCGCCGTGGCCGCCGCGCTCTTCGTCGTCCCCCTCGTCGGTCTGCTCGACGTCGCCCCGTGGTCACGGATGCCCGACCTGCTCACCGACGAGACCGTCGTCGACGCGCTCGCGCTCTCGCTCGTCACCTCCCTCGCCGCGGCGGGGGCGTCGGTGCTCCTCGGCGTCCCCCTCGCCTGGCTGCTCAGCCGCACCCGCTTCCCCGGCCGGTCGATCCTGCGCGCCGTCGTGACCCTCCCGATGGTGCTCCCCCCCGTGGTCGGCGGTGCCGCGCTGCTCGTGTCGCTCGGCCGGCGCGGGATCGTCGGTCAACCGCTCGACTCCGCGACCGGGATCGTGCTCCCGTTCTCGATCTGGGGGGTGATCGTCGCCAACACCTTCGTCGCGATGCCGTTCCTGGTGATCACCGTCGACTCGGCGCTCGGCGGCCTCGACGGTCGCCACGAGTCGGCGGCGGCCACCCTGGGGGCGTCGCGCGCCGCCGTCCTCCGCCGGATCACCCTGCCGATGATCGCCCCCGCGGTGAAGGCGGGAGCGATCCTCGCGTGGGCGCGCGCGTTCGGTGAGTTCGGCGCCACCGTCACCTTCGCCGGCAACCTGCAGGGCCGCACCCAGACCCTTCCCCTCGCGGTGTTCGTCGCGCTCGACGGGGACCGGGACGCGGCGATCGCGATCAGCCTGCTGATGGTCGCTGTGTCGGTGGCCGTCCTCGTCGTGCTGCGCGACCGCTGGTGGACCCCGTCGTGAGCTCGTCGGGGCTGCGCGCCACCGTCGTCGTGCGCCGGCCGGGGTTCGACCTCGAGGTCGAGCTGGACATCGCGTCCTCGACCACCGCCGCCCTGCTCGGTCCGAACGGCGCCGGCAAGTCGACGGTCGTCGGCGCGCTCGCCGGGACGCTCGGCGCCCGCCCCGAGGAGCTGGCCGGCACGCGCATCGAGCTCGACGGCAGGGTCCTCGACGACGTCGATCCGAACGGGGCGTCGGTCCACGTCGCGCCACCCGACCGCCGCGTGGCGGTGGTCTTCCAGGACCACCTCCTGTTCGACCACCTGACCGTGCTGGACAACGTGGCGTTCGGGCCACGCCACCGCGGGAGCTCGAGGCGCGAGGCGCGCGACATCGCCCGCCGGTGGTTGCAGGCCGTCGAGCTCAACCCCCTCGGCGAGCTCCGCCCCCCGGCGCTGTCGGGCGGCCAGGCCCAGCGCGTCGCCATCGCACGGGCGCTGGCGTCCGACGCCGACCTGCTCCTGCTCGACGAACCGCTCGCGGCGCTCGACGTGGCGACGCGCACGACGGTGCGGCGCCTCCTGCGACGCCACGTCGCCGACGTCGAGGCCCCGCGGCTGCTGATCACCCACGACCCGACGGACGCGTTCCTCCTCGCCGACGTCGTCCACGTGATCGAGGGGGGTCGCATCACCCAGGTCGGGTCGCCGGCGCAGATCCGCCGCCACCCGGCCACGCCCTACGTCGCGGCGCTCGCCGAGACGAACCTGTTCACCGGGACGGTGCGCGACGGCGCGGTGCGCATCGAGGGCTCCGACGCGACCCTCGTCACCTCCGATCGGACCCTCGAGGGTCGGGTGGCGGTGACCGTGCACCCCCGCTCGGTCTCGTTGCACGCCTCGGAACCCCACGGGAGCCAGCGCAACACGTGGTCGACGACGGTCGAGCTCGTCGAACCCCTCGGCGACGTGGTGCGGGTCACCCTCGGCGCGCCGCTGCCGATCGCGGTCGACGTCACCTCGACCTCGGCCGACGAGCTCGCCCTCGCGCCGGGAGCACCGGTGTGGGCGGCGGTGAAGGCGACCGAGGTGACGGCCGAACCCGCCTGAGCGGCGTCGCGCCGGCGTGGCACGCCGTCGACCGAGCGAGGCCGTTCAGCGCCAGCCGGACCCGGCGCGCCGACCGGTCGTGACCGCTCAGGCGCTGTAGCTCTCGACGGCGCTCTGCGCCCCGTCGCCGATCCAGTCGGTGTGGAAGTCGTCGCCGCGGACCCCGTCGAGGCGCTCGTAGCCGTGCGCGCCGAAGTAGTCGCGCTGGGCCTGGATCAGGTTGGCCGGGAGCCGCGTCGTGCGGTACCCGTCGTAGAACGCGAGCGCCGAGGAGTAGGCGGGGAGCGGGACACCGGCGGCCACGCCGATGCGCACCACCTCGCGCCACCCGCGCTGAGCGTCCGAGAGATCGGCGGCGAACCCGTCGGCCAGCAGCAGGCTGTCGATGTCGGGGCGTTCGGTGAGCGCCGACGCGATGTCGTCGAGGAACCGGGCCCGGATGATGCACCCGGCACGCCAGATCGAGGCGATCGCCGCGAGGTCGAGCTCCCAGCCGTGCTCGCGGCTCGCCGCTGCCAGCATCGAGAAGCCCTGGGCGTACGACACGATCTTCGAGGCGTAGAGCGCGTCGCGCAGGTCGTCCTCGCTCGGCTCGTCGGTGAGGTCGGGGGTCGGGCCGGCGAGGATCTCCGCCGCACGACCGCGCTCGTCGACGAGCGCCGACACCGCCCGTGCGATGACCGCCTCGGCGATCAGGCTGACGGGCTGGCCGAGCTCGAAGCCGTACATCGCCGTCCACCGACCGGTCCCCTTCTGCCCGGCGGCGTCGAGGATCGAGTCGAGCGTGGCCTCCCCGTCGGGGGTGGCGTGGCCGAGGATCGCCGCGGTGATCTCGACGAGGAACGACTGCAGCGCTCCCTCGTTCCACCGGGCGAACACCTCGGACATCTCGGTGTTGGTCAGCCCCCGGTGCGACATCAGCGAGTACGCCTCGGCGATCACCTGCATGTCGGCGTACTCGATCCCGTTGTGAACCATCTTCACGAAGTGGCCGGCGCCGCCGCGCCCCAACCACTCGCAGCACGGCCGACCGTCGTCGGCGACGGCGGCGATCGCCGTCAGGATGGGCTCCACGTGCGGCCACGCCTCCGGCGACCCTCCGGGCATGATCGACGGGCCGTTCAGCGCACCCTCCTCGCCGCCCGAGATGCCGGCGCCGACGAAGTGCAGCCCCCGCTCGGCGAGCTCGTCGCAGCGGCGCTGGGTGTCGACGTGGTCCGCGTTGCCCCCGTCGATCACGATGTCGCCCTCGTCGAGCAGCGGCACCAGACCGCCGAGCACCGCGTCGACGGCGGGCCCCGAGCGGACCATGAGCATCACGATCCGCGGTGACGACAGGGCGGCGACCATGTCGGCGAGCTCGGCGTGGCCGGTCACCGTCGCTCCCGCCGCCTCGCCGTCGACGAAGTCCGTCATCCGCGAGGTGGTGCGGTTGTGCACCGCCACCTCGATGCCGTTGCGCGCCATGTTCAGCACGAGGTTGCGACCCATCACCGCGAGGCCGACCAGTCCGATGTCCGCTGCCATCGGGCCAGTCTGGCCGCTGACCCGCGCCGGGCGGCAGCGGGCGCCGGCGGACCCGTCGGGCGGCTGTCAGGCCGCCTGATCGAGCGTCGCCCACTCGGCGTCGGAGATCTCCCCGACGAGGTGGGCCGCGGAGAGGTTCGCCTCGAGGTGGTCGACCGACGACGTCCCGGGGATGGGGACCGTCGTGGGAGACCGGTGCAGCAGCCAGGCGAGAGCGACCGCGTGACGGCCGGACCCGTGGTTCTCGGCGACCGCGTCGAGCGCGTCGCCGGCATCGCCGAGGTCGCCCGAGCCGAGCGGGAACCACGGGATGAACGCGATGCCGTCGGCGCTGCACGCGTCGACCACGTCCGACCACTCGCGGTCGCCGACGTTGAACCGGTTCTGCACCGCGGCGACGTCGCACAGCTCCCGCACCCGACGCAGCTCGTCGGCGCCCACCTCGGAGACGCCGATCAGGTCGATCTTGCCCGCCTCGCGCAGCTCCAGCATCGTGCCGATCGATTCCTCGACCGGCACGTCGGGGTCGATCCGGTGGAGCTGGTAGAGCGGGATCCGATCGAGCCCGAGGCGCGACAGGCTGCCGTCGCACGCCTGGCGGATGTGGTCCGGGTGGCCGTTCGGCTGCCAGTCGCCCGGTCCCGGGCGCACGAGCCCGGCCTTCGTCGCGACGACGACGTCGTCGCCGTACGGCACGAGCGCCTCGCCGATCAGGCGCTCGCTGACGTCGGGGCCGTAGGAGTCGGCGGTGTCGAAGAAGTTCACCCCCATCTCGACCGCGGCGCGCAGCACGCGCTTCGCGTCCTCGGGGGAGTCGGGCTCGCCCCACACCCCGTCGCCGGTGAGCTGCATCGCTCCGTACCCGAGCCGCCGGATCGGGTACCGCCCGCCGAGATCGAACGTCGAGGTGCCTGCGATGGTGGTCATGGACCGCGGGTTACCCGCGAGACCCGGGCGGAAACGTCGGGCGCCCGCCGACGCCGTGCGATCGTCGTGGGTCCGCGCGCCGCCGCAGGCGCATCGTCGTCGGCCGTGAGCGCCGGCGATCCGGCGAGCACCGTCCGCTCCACGCTCCGGCCGGGCCGGACGCTCGTCCTCGACGATCGGTCGGTGCTCCACGCCCGGAGCGACTTCGAGGACGGGCCCGAGCTGCACCGTCGTCGACACCTGCTGCGGATGTGGATCGACGCCCCCGGTGCCTTCCCCGTCGACGCGGCCCACGCCCTCGGCGACCTCCTCGCCCCCCTCCCGGCGCGCTGGCGCGACGCGAGCCGCGTCCGTCCCGTCGCACGACGAGGGTCCGCGAACCCCATGGCACCCCCGCGACAAGATGGCGCCATGTCCCTCCCGATCGTGATCCTGATCGTCCTGCTCGTGCTCCTCGGCGCCCTCGCGGTGGCCGTGGCGTTCCGCGCCGGGCGCTCGACCGCCGGGAGCGACGCCGAGGCGCACCGGTCCGACCGCGACGCCGAGCGGGAGGCGGACGCCGCCGCGATGCAGGCCGCGATCGACGCCGCGGTCCAGCGCGCCGTGGTCGAGGCGCGCCACCACGCCACCGCCGAGCGCGACGCCTCGGTCAAGGCCGCGCTCGAGCAGTCGGCGCTGCTCCAGCGCGAGCAGTTCGACGCGACGATGGAGCGCCAGCAGGCCCAGCTCACCACCACCACCACCCAGGTGCGCGAGCAGCTCGACACGACCACCGCCCACGTCAAGGCCCAGCTCGACACCGCCAGCGCCCAGCTCAAGGAGCAGACCTCGGCGGACCTCGGCGCGAAGAAGGACGTCATCGAGGCCCGCCTCGACCAGGTGCACGACGAGATGCGCGCCGAGCTCGCGAAGGTGACCGAGATGCTCTCCTCGCTCGGGCGGAGCAGCGCCCGCACCTTCGGCGAGGTCGAGTCGTCGCTCAAGGCGCACATGGAGATCGCGAGCACCCTGTCGGAGTCGACCCAGGCCCTGCGCTCGGCCCTGGCCAACCCGCAGGCCCGCGGCCAGTGGGGGGAGCGCATGGCCGAGGACGTCCTGCGCCTCGCCGGCTTCGTCGAGAACGTCAACTACGTGAAGCAGACGCAGATCGAGGGGGGCTCGGGTCGGCCCGACTACACCTTCCGGATGCCGAAGGGCCAGACGTTGTTCATGGACGTGAAGTTCCCGATGGCGTCCTACCTCCGCCACCTCGAGGCCGGGACCGACGCCGAGCGCGAGACCCACCTCAAGCGCTTCCTCGGCGACGTCCGCGCCCGGGTGCGCGAGCTCGCCAAGCGCGAGTACGCGGTCGAGGGCGGTGGGTCGGCCCTCGACAACGTCTTGCTGTTCATCCCCAACGAGCAGCTGACCGGGTTCATCCACGAGCACGACCCGGCGCTCATCGAGGACGCGATGGGTCAGCAGATCGTGATGTGCTCCCCCCTCACACTGTTCGCGTTCCTCGGCGTGATCCGCCAGGCCCACGACAACTTCATGATCGAGCAGACGAGCGACGAGATCCTCCAGCTCATCGGCCGATTCGGCACGCAGTGGACGAAGTACGCCGAGCAGGTCGACAAGACGAAGCGCAGCTTCGAGCGCGTGGAGCGCGACTTCGAGGCGCTCGCCGGGACCCGCCGCAAGATGCTGGAGCGACCGCTGCGCGACCTCGAGGCGATCCGCCAGCAGCGCGGCCTGCCCGTCGACGGCGAGCTGTTCTCGCTCGAACCGGGCGACGACGACGAGACCCCGCCCGACGGCAACCTGCGTCGCCTCGCCTGAGCGCAGCCGCGTCGACGATCCGACCTGGCAGGCTGGAGCCGTGTCCCAACCCGCCTTCGACTTCGACGACGGCGAGCTCGACGAGCCCGTCGACGCGACGTTCACCGTCGGCGAGCTGGCGGACGCGATCGACGCCGAGCTGCGGCGCGGGTTCCGTGACGGGGTGTGGGTTCGGGGCGAGATCAACGGGCTCAAGCGGGGCGGGCCGCACCTCTACTTCTCCCTCGTCGAGAAGGAGCGCGCATCGGAGGCCAAGCTCGACGTCAAGCTGTTCGCCCCCGCGCTCAAGCGCCTGACGCCGAAGCTGCGCTCGAACCGCCTCGAGCTGCGTGACGGGATGAAGGTCCGCATCCACGGCCACCTCGACTTCTACAAGCCGCGCGGCACGCTCGCGGTCAAGATGGACGACATCGATCCGCGCCACACGCTGGGCGAGATCGCCCAGTCGCGCGACGACATCATGCGGCGACTCGTCGCGAGCGGGGCGCTCGACGCGAACCGTCGCCACCGGGTCCCCGCCGCTCCGCTGCGCATCGGGGTCGTGGCCAGCGTCGAATCGGCCGCGTGGGCCGACTTCACCGCCGAGCTCGAGCGCAGCGGGTTCGGCTTCGAGCTCACGGTGGCCGACACACGGGTCCAGGGTGACGGTGCCGAGCGGATGGTGGCCGGGGCGATCGGCACCCTGGCCCGTGGAGCGCGCGCCGGCCTGCTCGACGTGATCGTGGTGATCCGCGGCGGAGGGGCGCGCAACGAGCTCGCCACGTTCGACGGCGAGCGGATCGCGCGGACCATCGCGTCGGTCCCGATCCCGGTGTTCACCGGACTCGGTCACGAGATCGACCGCAGCGTCGCCGACGAGGTCGCCCACACCGCTCTCAAGACGCCCACCGCGTGCGCCGGAGCCCTCGTCGAGCAGGTCGAGCGCTACGTCAGCGGGTGCGAGCTGACGTGGCAGGCGATCGGGCGGGCGGGTGAGGCCGTGATCGATCGGAGCGAGCGGCGCAGCCACGACGTCAGCCGACGCATCGCCGCCCGCGCGGACACGGCGGTCGCCCGCAGCGACCACCGCCTCCACGACGTCGCGCACCGGATCGCGTCGCGGACGCACTCCGCCGTCGAGCGGGCCGACGAGCGCCTCGGGGCACGCCGGGCGTCGCTCGCCGCGCTCGGCCCCGCCGCCCTCGACCGCGGCGTCGCCGAGGTCGTCCGAGCCGAGGAGCGCCTCGTCGAGCGCGCCGCACGCGCCCTCGAGCGCCGGTCGTCGACGCTCGACGTGCTCGCGGCGCGCGTCGGCGCCGTCGACCCCGCCGTGCAACTCGCGCGCGGGTGGACGATCACCCGCACGGCTCGGGGAGGGATCGTGCGCTCGATCCACGACGTCGCCGCCGGCGACGTCCTCACGACCGCCGTGGCCGACGGCGAGGTGGTCAGCGTCGTCGACGACGCCGCTCCGGCTCCCGCACCGACCCCGACGCCCGCCCCACCCGCGACCGACCCGTGACCGGAGACCGAGAACGATGACCGACGACGCCCCCACCGCACCCGGCTACCAGGACGCGCTCGCCGAGCTCGACGAGATCCTGCGCGAGCTCGAGGGGTCCGACGTCGACGTCGACCGCCTCGCCGACCGGGTCGAGCGAGCATCGGAGCTGATCGCCCTGTGCCGGGACAAGATCTCCTCCGCCCGGGTTCGGATCCGCCAGGTCACGACGGACCTCGACGCCGGGGCGGCCGCCGAGCCGAGCTGAGCGTCACCCCCCGACGACATCCGACCGAGACGCCCGGTCCCCGGGGGGACGGTCGGCGGCGCGGCGAGGGGGGTGGTGGATCCCTCGCGCCGACGTGGAGCGACGTGACGTGCACCGTTCGAGCTCGGCGGGACAGCGCCGCGCGAGACGGCAGTAGTCTCACGCCCCATGCCCGCGAGTGCGCCCGAGTCGCTGCAGCGCCTCGCCACCCGTGTCGAGGCCCGGCTGGACGAGTTCCTCGCCGGTGAGCGATCCCGCTGGGCGTCGTTCGACGCCGACCTGGCCCACCCGATCGACGAGATCCGACGCCTCGTGCTCTCCGGCGGCAAGCGCCTCCGACCGGCCTTCTGCCACTGGGGCTTCGTGGGCGCCGGAGGTGGTGACGACGAGGCCGTCGAGCTCGATGCCGGCGCTGCGTTCGAGCTGATGCACGCCTTCGCCCTGTTCCACGACGACGTCATGGACGACGCGGACTCCCGCCGCCGGCAGCCCACGACCCACGTCGTCGCCGCTCGCGAACACGCGGAGCACGGGTGGGCCGGGGAGTCGCGGCGCTTCGGAGAGGGGGTCGCGATCCTCGTCGGGGACCTCGCCTTCGTGTACGCCGATCAGCTCCTCGTCGAGGCCGCCCCCGGGGCGGCTCGGATCTGGAACGAGCTGCGCATCGAGCTGAACATCGGCCAGTACCTCGACATCGTGGGCGGGGTCCGGCGAACGCGCGACCTCGCGACCAGCGAGCGGATCTGCCGCTACAAGTCGGGCAAGTACACGATCGAGCGGCCGCTCCACCTCGGCGCGGCGCTCGCGGCGCCCGACCGGCTCGACGAGCTCCTCCCCCACCTCAGCGCCTACGGGCTTCCGCTCGGCGACGCGTTCCAGATGCGTGACGACGTGATGGGTGCCTTCGGCGACGAGGAGGTCACGGGCAAGCCCGTCGGCGGCGACCTCGTCGAGGGCAAGCCGACCCCGCTGCTCGCGCGCGCGACCGCGCGCGCCGACGATGCCCAGGGCGAGGTTCTCCGCACGGTCGGCGACCCGCGCCTCGATGCGCACGGCGTCGCCCGGATCCAGCAGGTCATCGTCGACACCGGAGCCCTCGCCGAGCTCGAGGAGCGCATCGCTCAGCTCGCCGCCGAGGCGGTCGCATCGCTCGAGTCCGCGCCGATCACCCCCGCGGCCTGCTCCGAGCTCGTCGAGCTGGCCGACTACGTCACCCGCCGCGCGCTGTGAACCCGGGCCGAGCGCGATGAGGGCCGTGGTGGTCGGGGCGGGACTCGGCGGCCTCTCCGCGGCCGCCCACCTCGTGGGGCGGGGCCACGACGTCATCGTCGTCGAGCGCGACCCGACCCCTGGCGGGCGTGCCGGCGTGATCCGCTCCCACGGGTTCACCCTCGACAACGGTCCGACGGTGATGACCATGCCCGGGCTGCTCGCCGACACGTTCGCGGCCGCCGGGGCGGACATGGGCGACCATCTCACGATCGACCCGGTCGACCCGATGTACCGGGCCTGCTACCCCGACGGGTCGACGCTGCTCGTGCGTCACGGGCGCGAGGCGATGGCCGAGGAGATCCGACGCTTCGCGGACGAGCGGGAGGCGGACGGCTTCCTGCGCTTCGCCGAGTGGCTCGAGCGGCTCTACCGCGCCGAGATCGACTCCTTCATCGACGCCAACCTGGACTCCCCGCTCGATCTCGTGAAGCCGTGGCGCGACGGCCTCTCGCTGCTCCGCCTCGGCGGCTTCGGGCGCCTGGACCGCAAGGTCGCGTCGTTCTTCGACGACCAGCGCCTGCAGCAGATCTTCAGCTTCCAGTCGATGTACGCCGGACTCGCTCCCTACGAGGCCCTCGCGCTGTACGCGGTGATCACCTACATGGACTCCGTCGAAGGGGTGTACGTCCCCCGGGGCGGGATGCACCGGATGGCGACCGGGCTCGCCGACGCGGTCGCGGCGGCCGGGGTCGACTTCCGCTACTCGAGCCCGGTCACCGAGATCGTGCGCTACGCGGACGGCTCGGCACGCGGGGTGCGCATCGGCGACGGCGACGGATCCGAGCTCGTCGAGGCCGACGTCGTGGTGTGCAACCCCGACCTCCCGGTCGCCTACCGCGACCTCCTGGGCGACGACGTGGAGGCACCGCGGCGCGCCCGCACCGGGAAGTACTCGCCGTCGTGCCTGCTGTGGGTCGCAGGGGTGCGCGGCCTGCCGCCCGAGGGAGCGACCCACCACAACATCCACTTCGGGAACGACTGGGACGGCTCGTTCCGGGCGCTGATCGACGACGGGGTCCGGATGCCCGATCCGTCGATCCTCGTCACGCTCCACAGCCTCGACGACCCGACGCTCGCCCCCGACGGGTCGTCCTGCCTGTACGTGCTGGAGCCGACGCCGAACCTGGAGGGGACGATCGACTGGGGTCGCGAGCGGGACCGCATCATGGGATCGCTGCGGCGGCGGGTCGGTGACCTCGGCTACCCCACCGACGTCGTGGTCGAGGAGATCTACGACCCGCGGGACTGGGAGCGGATGGGCATGGAGCGCGGCACCCCGTTCGCCCTCGCGCACACCTTCTTCCAGACCGGCCCGTTCCGTCCGAGCAACGTCGACGCACGCGTCCCGGGGTTGGTGTTCACCGGGTCGTCCACCCTCCCCGGCGTCGGGGTGCCGATGGTGCTCGTCTCGGGCAAGCTCGCCGCCGAGCGCGCCGAGCAGCACCACGCCCGGCGCGGGCGCTGAACCTGCGCCACGTCGCAGGCGCGGAGCGGGCGGCCGATCGTGGCGCCGTTGCCGAGCGCGGGCACGGCTGCGACGACGTCGGCGCCTACCATCGGGTCGGTGCGCGTCGTGCCCCGGTTCCGCCCGCACCCCCCGGTGCCGACGACCCACCTCGTCCCCGACGCCGAGGTGACCCTCGAGGCGAGCTACGCCCTGTGCCGCGAGTTCAACAAGCGCCACGGCACCACCTACTACTGGTCGACGAAGCTGCTCCCGCGCATCAAGCGGCACCACGTCCACGCCCTGTACGCCTTCGCCCGCTACGCCGACGACATCGTCGACGAGATCCCGAGCCAGGGTGGCGACGACGTGCCGACCGCTGTGCGCGCTCGGGCCCTCGCCCAGCTGGGGGAGCGCTTCTTCGCCGACCTCGAGTCGGGTCGATCCCGCCATCCCGTGCTCAAGGCCGTGGTCCACACGGTGCGGGCCTTCGACATCGACGCCGATGCGTTCACCCGCTTCCTGCGCTCGATGACGATGGACCTGACCGTCGACCGCTACGAGACGTGGGACGATCTGCGCACCTACATGGACGGCTCGGCGGCGGTGATCGGCGAGATGATGCTGCCGATCCTCGAGCCCCACGACCTCGACCGGGCGCTCCCCCACGCTCGTGACCTGGGCGACGCGTTCCAGCTCACCAACTTCCTGCGCGACATCGACGAGGACCTCGACCGGGGGCGCCAGTACGTCCCGCTCGAGGACTCGCGCCGCTTCGGCGTCGACCTCACCGATCGGGCCGTGACCGACGGCTTCGTCGAGCTGATGCGCTTCGAGATCGAGCGGTGCCGGGAGCTGTACCGATCGGCGGAGGCCGGGATCGCGATGCTCCCCGAGCGCTCGGCGCGCTGCGTGCGCGCGGCCCACGTCCTCTACGGCCGCATCCTCGACGAGATCGAGGCCGAGGGGTACGACGTCCACTCGTCGCGAGCGTCGGTGTCGACGTGGGAGAAGGCGACCCTCGTCGCCGCGGCGCTGCGGTGAGCGACACGGCGAGCTCCGCCACCGCACGTGCGCTCGGCCCGATCTCGGCCGTCGCCGCGACCGTGACCGTCGCGGGGATGATCGCCACGCCCCTGGCGCCCGCCAGATCTCCGCGGCGACGGGTGCTCTCGTCGGTCGTGGTCGGCGCGATGTCCGCGCTGACGACCGCGAACGCCGCCCGCCGGTGGGGTCCGCGGCGCGCCCTCGGCGCAGCCGCGGTCACGGCGGGGGTGACGGGGGTCGTCGAGCGGTTCGGGACCGCGACCGGGTTCCCGTTCGGGCGCTACGACTACTCCGCCGCGCTGCGACCCCAGCTCGCTCACGTCCCGGTGATCGTCCCCCTCGCCTGGTTCGCGATGGGCGTGCCGTCGCGCGAGGCGGCCCACGCGGCGCTCGGGGAGAGCTCCTCGACCGCGGGCCGCGTCGCGCTCGGAGCGGCGGCGATGACGGCGTGGGACCTGTTCCTCGATCCGCAGATGGTCGCCGAGGGGTACTGGTCGTGGCAGCGCCGGGGTCGCTACCGCGGCATCCCGGTCTCCAACTACCTGGGGTGGTTCCTGACCTCGGCCGCGCTGATGGCGCTGTTCGAGCGCCTCCTCCCGGTCGCGCGAGCGGGGAGCACGGACCCGCCCGCCGGCACCGAGCGAGCGCCCGCGAGCGCGGCGGCGCCCGTGTCGGCCGGAGCTGCCGATGTTCGGCTCGTGGGTCAGTACGGGTACGTGTCCGTGATGCAGACCGTCGGGTTCGCCAGGTTCTTCCGCGATCCGCTCGTGGCCGCCGTCGGAGGAGCAGCGATGCTCCCCACGTCGATCGCTGCGGCGCGCCGCGTCCTGATCGGCCGCGGGGTGCACCGATGAGCCGGGTCGTCGTCGTCGGCGGTGGGGTCGGCGGCATCGCCGCGGCGGTCCGCCTGGCCGTCGCCGGGCACTCGGTCACGCTGCTCGAGCGCAACGATGTCGTCGGCGGCAAGGTCGCGCTCTACGAGCGCGACGGCTTCAGCTTCGACATCGGCCCGGCGCTCGTCACGATGCCCCACGTCCTCGACGAGCTCTTCCGCACCGCCGGCACCTCCCTCGACGACGAGGTCGGGCTCGTCCGCCTCGACCCGCAGTTCCGCTACTCGTGGCGCGACGGTTCGACCCTCGAGGTGCCCGACGACCCCGAGGAGACCGTCCACGCCTTCGAGCGCTTCGCGCCCGGCGCCGGGGCGCGATGGAGCGAGTTCGACCAGCGCGGCCGCCGGATCTGGGAGGTGGCCGAGCGCACGTTCCTCGCCGGCCCGATGTCGGGGGCGGCGTCGCTGCTGAAGCGGATGCGCTCACCGGCCGATCTGGCGCGCATCGACGGCCACCGCACCCTGCGCGGGGTGGTCCGCTCGACGTTCGACGACGACCGCCTCCGCCAGTGGGGCGAGCGGTACGCGACCTACTCCGGGTCGTCGCCGGCCGCCGCTCCCGCGACCCTCGCCTGCATCGCCCACGTCGAGTCGCGCTTCGGGGTCTGGTACCCGATGGGCGGGGTGCGTGCCCTGCGCGACGCGCTCGAGCGGGTGGCGCGCGACGTCGGCGTCGAGATCGAGACCGGCGCCGAGGTCGTCGCGGTGACGTCGACCCCGCACCGGGTCACCGGGGTCGAGCTGGCCGACGGGTCGTTCCTCGACGCGACGGTCGTGGTCTCGAACGCGGACGCCCACCACCTCTACTCGGACCTGCTCCCCGACCAGGAGGCGCTCGAGTCGGTGCGCCGCGCACCCCGCTCGACGAGCGGGTTCGCGATGTCGATCGGCGTGAGCGGCCGCACGGACGGGATCCGGCACCACAACGTCTGGTTCCCGAACGACATCTGGCAGGAGTTCCGCGCGATCGGATCGGGCCAGCTCGCCCTCGATCCGACGATCTACGCATCGGTGTCGTCGACGACGGACCCCAGCCAGGCGCCCGACGGCGACGAGAACTGGTTCGTGCTGGTCAACACCCCCGCCCGACGTCGACATCGACGCGGCGCGCTACCGCGACATCGTCCTCGACCGCCTCGCCGACCACGGGGTCGATCTGCGGACCCGGATGGGGTTCTGCGCGATCATGACCCCCGACGACATCGCGCACAACTACCGCTCACCAGGAGGCGCGATCTACGGCACCTCCTCGAACGGGGTGCGCGCCGCCTTCCTGCGCCCCGGCAACCGCGGGCTGCGCGAGGGCCTGTACCTCGTCGGCGGATCGAGCCACCCCGGGGGCGGTCTGCCCCTCGTGGTCACCAGCGCTCGGATCGTGGCCGATCTGGTCGCCGACGACCGCCCGTGACCGCCCGGTCGGGATCGGCGGGCGCCCGCCGGATCCTGCGCATCGCCTCGGTCGCGGGTCGCGTCGCCGCCGGTCTCGTCGCGGGTCGGCGCCTCGCGCAGGCGTCGCGCCCGGAGCCTCCGGTGACCGTGACGGCGCCCCCGGTGGGGGTCTCGATCTCGGTGGTCGTGCCCGCTCGTGACGAGGCGCTGCGCATCGGGCCGGTGCTGGCGGCGATGAGCTCGGCGCCGAGGGTCGACGAGGTAATCGTCGTGGACGACGAGTCGGGCGACGACACCGCGGCCGTGGCGTCGGCGGCGGGAGCCCGGGTCGTCCCGGGCGCTCCCCTCCCCGTCGGCTGGGCCGGCAAGGCGTGGGCGCTGCAGCAGGGCATCGAGGCCGCGACATCGGAGTGGGTGGTCACCCTCGACGCCGACACCCGTCCCGATCCCCACCTGCCCGGTTCGGTGGTCGCCCGGGCCCGTGATCGCTACGACCTGCTCACCGTCGGTGGGCGCTTCGAGTGCCCCACACCGCCGTCGCGGTGGCTGCACGCGGCGATGTTGACCACCCTCGTCTACCGCTTCGGCCCCCCGGGTGGCCGGACGCGCCCCGAGCGGACCATGGCGAGCGGCCAGTGCACGGTCGTCCGCCGGGACGACTTCCTGCGCGCCGGGGGGATGGCGATCGTCGCCGGGGAGGTCGTGGAGGACGTCGCCCTCGCCCGGGCGATGGCCGTCGACGGACGACGCGTCGGGTTCCTCGCGGCTCCCGATCTCATCTCGGTGCGCATGTACGAGTCGCTCGGCGGCACCTGGTCGGGGTGGGGCCGGTCGTTGGCGCTGCCCGGGGTCGAGTCGCGGTCGCGCCAGCTCGCCGATCTCGCCGTGGTGGTGCTCACGCAGGCCCTGCCCCTGCCCCGGTTGCTCACCGGTCGCGGCGACCTCGTCGACGCCGTGCTCCTCGCGCTGCGCTGCGGCACCCTGGTGGGCACGCGCACCGCCTTCGGGGTGCGCGGCGCCGCCTACTGGCTGAGCCCGACGGCCGACCTCGCCGCCGCCGCCGCCATCGCGCGCGGCATCGCGCATCGCGGGCCCAGGTCGTGGCGCGGTCGCGACTACACCTGACCGGGCGCGGCGGGCGTCCGTCGTGGATCGGTCAGGAGCGTCGCGCGGCGCGCCGAGACGCGACCGCCGCCTGGGCGAAGCGCACACCGATGAAGCTCATCAGCACCCCCGACGCCGCCGTCCGGTGGGGCCCGTCGACGACGAGCTGCACGAACGGGAACGCGACGAACCCGGCGCGCGCGCCCCACGCGAACGACCGGGTCGCGACGAACACCACGACGACCACCCCGATCGCGATCGCCGCCGCGGTCGGCGCGGCCACGATCACCGTGCCGACGAACGCCAGCACGCTGCGGCCGCCGGAGAACCGCGCGAAGACCGGAGCGGCGTGGCCGACCATCGCGGCGCCGCCACCGACGTGGGCGATCCCCCAGACCCCGGGGTCGGCCAGCGCGGCGCCGACGGCTGCGGCCAGGGCGCCCTTGGCCACGTCCCCGACGAACACCGGGAGCGCGGCCCCGACGCCGAGCGCCTCGCGGGCGTTCCAGAACCCCGGGTTGCGGTCGCCCACGTCGCGCAGGTCGAGCGCGGCACGTCGGCGCGCCACCACGTCGGCGACGGGGATCGAACCGAGCACGTACCCCACGATCACCGCGACCACGACGTCGATCGGTGTGGAGCTCAGGTCGCCGATCCCCGCCATCGCTGACAGCATGGCCCACGCATGTCCCGCGTCGCGTCGTTCCACCTCGTGCGAGAACCCGTCTGGAAGGCGCCCGTCGCGCTCGCGCGCCTCGGAACCGACCGGGCCCGCCTCGGACGGGTCGACGGACTGCGGTTCTGGCGCCTCCTCGGGACCGGGCGCGGCGCCGCCACCGGGCCCGGGGCGAGCCTCTCGCGCACGGCCCTGTTCGCCGTGTGGGACGACGAGGGGGCGCTCGACCGGTTCGGCGCCGCGCACCCGATCGCCCGACGGTGGAGCGACGCCGACGAGTCGTGGTCGGTCCGCCTCCGCTCGCTCGGGGGGCGGGGGACGTGGCGTGGCGTCGATCCGCTCGACGGGCTCGCGCCGGGATCCGCGGACGGCCCGATCGCGGTCGTCACCCGAGCCGACGTCCGCGTCGGCGCGACCCGCGCCTTCGCACGAGCCGGGCGCGAGGTCGACGACGAGCTGCGCACCGCGGCCGGGCTGATCGACGTCGTCGGCGTCGGCGAGGCCCCGATCGGGAGGCTGGCGACGTTCAGCCTGTGGGAGTCGGCGGCGGCCGCGACGGACTTCGCCTACGCGCTGCCGCGGCATCGCGAGGTGATCGATCAGACGCGCTCGGGACGGTGGTACACCGAGGAGCTGTTCGCACGCTTCGAGCCCTACGACTCGACCGGCACCTGGGACGGTCGCGATCCCCTGGCGAGCTCGGCGGGGGAGCCACGGCCATCGCCGGCGGGGCGTCCCGGCCACGATGGCCCGATAGCGTCTTCGGCTCCGGAGCTCGCTCCGGTGGTTCGCCCAGATAGCTCAGTCGGTAGAGCAACGCACTCGTAATGCGTAGGTCGTCGGTTCGATTCCGATTCTGGGCTCTCGGGCGTCGCCCGTCGTGCGGGGAGCCGCCGGCGGTGCGAGAGGCGCCGTCTCGACGAGCTCGCGGGGTCACCGCACGACGTTGACCAGGATCGTGAGGACGATCGATCCGATCAGCATCGCCTTCCACGGGAAGAAGACCCGGGTGGACGATCCCGTGCGCGCCGACCACGGCTCCGACCGTCGCCCCGCCGTCGACGCGGACGAACGCCCGCCACGTCGGGAGGACGCGAGCCGCAGCACCACGTTGAGCACCACCGTCGCGACGATCGAGAGGACGATCGAGGTGACCAGCCAGCTCATCGCGACCGCCGTCGCGCGCGGCGACCGATCGACCGGACCGTCGGGGGCGGATTGCCGCGGCCGCCGTCGACCACGTCCGCCGGCACGAGCAGACCGAGGACCGTCACGACCGACGGACCGCGTCGCGCGCGGAGCTCTCGGGCCGGCGGGGAGGTGAGGTCACGACGACATCATGGATCGTGCGCGTCGGGCGGGTGAACACCGTCTCGCCGTTCGCACCGGGGCGTCGGTCGATCCGGGAGCGTGCCGGACACGTCGGCGCGCACCCGCCCGGTCGAGTCCCGACGAACCCGGCCCGGCGCGACCCGACGGAGGTAGCGTCGCCCGGTCGACGTGGCACCACTCCCCGCACCTCCGGTCGAACGACGGTCCGACGGTCGGCGGCACGACCTCCGACGACCGACCGTCGTCGCCTGCGTCGTCGCGCTCCTCGCGCCGTACGTCGTGCTCGCCCTGCGCATCCCCGTCCTCGGGTGGCACGCGTCGGGCGACGTGGCGCTCGAGCTGCTCCACGTCGGCGAGGTCGGCACCCGGCGCACGCCGCTGGTCGGCGCCTGGTCGCGGTGGGGGTGGCACCATCCCGGCCCGGCGCTGTCCTACGTCCTCGCGCCGTCCACCTGGCTGCTCGGACCCCCGGGGGCGCTGCTCGCCGTGCTGGTCGTCAACGCGTCGTCGCTCGTCGGCGCGACGATCGTCGTCCTCCGGCGGGCGGGCCACGGCCCCTTCGTGCTCACCTCGGCGGCATCGGTGCTGCTGACGTCGGCGATGGGAGCCGAACGGCTGATGAGCCCGTGGAACCCGTGGGCGGTCCTGCTCCCCCTGTTCCTCCTCCTCGTCCTGGGATGGGCGATCCTGGACGGTTCCCGTGCCCCGATCCCGCTCGCCGTCGCCGTCGCCGGCGCCATCGTGCAGACGCACGTCGGGTTCCTGCCGGTGGTCACCGGGGTGACCGTGGCCGTCGTCGGCACCCTCGTGGCGCGCACGGCGCGCCGAGACCCGACGTGTCGTGCCGTCGACCGCAGGATCCTGTCGATCGCAGCGGCGACCGCGGTCGTCGTCTGGCTGCCGCCGATCGTCGATCAGCTGACGGGATCACCGGGCAACCTCGCGCAGCTCGCGTCGTTCGCCGCAGCTCCGGGCGAGCCGACCGCCGGGTTCGCCGCGGCCTGGGACGTCGCCGCCGTCGAGCTCGCGTCGCCCGGAGGGTGGTCAGCGCGTCCCGGGCTCGCCGCGTCCGCGATCGCCGTGGCCGTGGTGGCCGGCCTGATCGCGATCGTCACGATCGACCGAGCCCGGCCCGATCACGCGCCGTCGCGCAGCCGCGCGCTCGCGATCGTGGCCCTCGGCGCCGTGCTCGCCGGGTTCGTCGGGACGAGCCGCACGACCGGGCCCCTCTTCGACTACGTGCTGAGGTGGTGGTGGGTGGTCGCGGTCACCGTCTGGCTCGTCCTCGCCTGGGCCGTGCACGATCGCGCCCCCCGTCACGTGCGGCGTGCCACGATCGCCACGGTCGCCGCCGCGACGGCGGTCGCCTCGCTGGCGATCTGCGTCCGCTCGGTCGGCACCACGGGACCCGACGGCCGCGACGCCGACGCGATCGGGTCGCTGAGCGAGCAGGCGGCCGATGTCCTCGACGACGAGGGCAGCTACCTCCTCGACTGGGTCGACGGGCGCCGCTGGGGAGGAGCCGGGATGGGCCTGTACCTCGAGCTCGAGCGCCAGGGGTACGACGTGCGGGTGCCGGCCGACCACGAGCTCTGGTTCGACGAGTGGCACCTCGCGGACGGGTCGGTCCCCCGCACGACCGTGCGCCTCGTCGGCGACGACGACCTCGTCATGGGGTACGCGGTCCCGCCGTCCGCCACGCTCGTCGCCGCGTTCGACAGCCTCTCGGCCCCCGAGCGAGCCCGCTCGTCCGAGCTCTGGAGCCGTGCCCTCGCGGAGGCCGACGCGGGAGAGCGCATCGCGATCGGCCACTTCGACAGCGATCTGGGTCGGTACGCGCTCGAGTCCCGGGGTGTGTCCGGCGAGACGATCGCCGAGCTGTCCGAGCTCCGACGCACCGCCACCGCGTACCGCCTCTACGTCCTCGACCGATCCGGTCCCGACCTCACCGATCGACCGGCGCACGCCGGCGCGGACCTCGGCCCGACTCCGGTCTCGGCACCCTGACGGGGGTCGTCGACTCGGCCACCGCCGCCCGACTCTCGTCGTGCGCGCCCCGGCGGCGAGACTGTCCACGCGCCGGTGGTGCCCACCGGCGCCACCGCCGCACGAGCGAGCGACGACCACGGAACCCGGAGGCGTCGTGCGATCGCGGTCGGCGAACCGCCACCACCGCGATCAGCCGGTGGCGGCACCAGACGGCCCCGGCGCTCGGGAACGACCACGACGCAGACCACGACCACCCGGACCGCACCACCTCGACAGCCACGACCGGAGGCACCCGTGAACCAGACGACGATGACGGAGCGACGATGACGCAGACCCCGACAGCCGGCGACGGCGACTACACCGAGATCTCCTACCGCGAGGAGGGCCACGTCGGCGTGGTGACGATCGAGCGGCCCGAGGCACGCAACGCCCTCACCCACACGACCTACGCGGAGCTCGGCCACGCCGTGGAGTCCACGACCGCTCGCTGCCTGGTGATCACCGGGAGCGGCACGGCGTTCTGCTCGGGCGACGACGTGAAGCAGATCATGGTCAACATGAGCCGCGACGAGAGCGGAGACGCCGACGGCCGTGACGGGAGCGGGGGGTCCACCGCCGAGCACCGACCTCGCCTCACCCCGACGGCGGGGATCCTGCTGCGCACCGACGTGCCGATCGTGGCCGCGGTGAACGGAGCGGCGGTCGGATGGGGCATGGAGCTCGCGCTGATGGCCGACCTCCGGGTCGCGTCCGGCGCGGCCCGCTTCGGCGAGCTGTTCGTCAAGCGGGGTCTGTGCAGCGACGTCGCCGGGCTCGCCCGGCTCGTCGAGCTCGTCGGGCGCGAGCGCGCCGCCGAGCTGCTGTACACCGGCCGGATCATCGACGCCGCCGAGGCGGAGCGGATCGGGCTCGTGTCGCGCGTCGTCGACCCCGACGAGCTGATGGAGACGGCGATGGCCCTGGCCGGCGAGATCGCCGCCAACCCGCCCCTCGCCGTGCAGGCGCTCAAGCGCGGCCTGCGACGTGCCCTCGACCCCGACTGGGACGACCTCGGCCGCTTCGTCAGCTCCACGCTCCACGACCTCTTCGCGACCGCCGATCACCGGGAGGGTGTCGCCGCCTTCCTCGACAAGCGCGAACCGACCTACGTCGGGCGCTGACGACGGGCGCTGATGACGGGCGCTGACGCGTCGGGGACGTCGGGCCCCGGTGCCGCCCGGCCGCCGGCGAGGGGGCACGACCGATGTCACGCACCTGCGATGTTCGCATCGACGGACGTCGAACCATATGGCGCTCTTCTGCTGTATCCGTGGGTCAGGTTCGGCCTGGGAGGGCGGGTGGGTGGCTGCCAAGCGCGAGCAGGGCGAGGGCGATGAGGGGTTCGGGTCCGTGGAAGCCGAACGCGATGCGGGTGAGGAGCCGAATCTTGGTGTTGGTCGACTCGATCAGGGCGTTGGAGAGCCCGGAGTCGAGGGCGTGATCGATCGCCACTCGGTGCTTCACGATCTTGCGGGCGAGTTCGACGAAGGCCGGCATTCGCGACCGGCGCGCCCACGACAACCACCTGTCGAGCGCGTGCTTGCCGGCGTCACCCTTGACGGCAAACACGAACCGCAGTCCTTCCTTGAGCAGGTAAGCGCGATGGAGCCGAGGGTCGATCTTGGCGATCCAGTCGAGCTGGGCGCGTTGGTTCTCGGTGAGATCGCCGGGGTTCTTCCAGAGCGCGTAGCGGGCGCGTGCGATGCCGAGCGAGGTGCCTCGTGCGCGTCCTCGCTGGGACATGACGGTCGTGATCGCGTTTCGTCCCGATGCCTGGTTCCAGGCTCGGCGACGCTCGACGTCGAGCGCTTCGATGGCCCACGCGACGACGTGAAACGCATCGGCGCAGCGCACGGCGTTCGGGGCTCGCTTGGCGACGACGCGGGCGATCCAGCCCGCCATGTCCGCAGAGATGTGGGTCAACTCCGCAGCGCGTTCGTTGCCGAGTTCGTCGAAGAACACCTCCAAGTCGGCGTCGGTGCGGCCAGGGCCGACCCACACCAGATGGCCGGTGTCGTGATCGACCACGACGATCAGGTAGCGGTGTCCGCGCTTGTAGGAGATCTCATCGATCCCGATCCGTCGCAACCCGTCGAGACGATCAACACGCGCCTCGACATCTGCATTGACCCGCGTGACGATCGCACCGATGGTGCGCCACGCCACCCGCAACAACTCACACGTCGCGGACTTCGAGGTGCGCACCGCCAGCCACGCCGCCAAGTCGTCGAAGTCGCGGGTGTGGCCGACCCCATGACGAGCCCACGGCACTGCCACCACCGTCGGTCCGTGCGTGCGGCAACGCACCCGGGGTGCGTCGGCTTCGATGAACACCTTCGTCGTGCCGGCGTCCAACGCCCGCCACCGCCGACGACCATCACCACGGTCGTAGCGAGGCGAACGTCGATGGCAGTGTCCGCAGCGGCCACGAGCCCTCGCATCAGGTCGTGCCGACACCACGATCGATCCATCGGTGTCGTCGACACGGACCCCTTCCACGACCGTGCGCGTCAACCCGCACGCCTTCTCCCATACCTTGGTGTTCAGCACCCCGTCTGCCGTCCTTTCAGTTTCGAGCCTTCGACAGCGCGAAACCTAGGAATCAGGCGGGGTGCACCCGCGGATAGGCCCTCAACTCACCCACGGACAGAGCAGAAGAGCGCCATATGGTCGCCACGGTGGCGATCGACGAACGAGGTGGTGCCCCAGCCGGGCTCGGCACCTCGCGCGCCGCGGCCCTCGACGGCGTGATCGCCGACGACGCCCCATCGTCCGCCACGACGGCCGCCACGACACCCGAGAGCGGGCCCGTGCTGGGCGAGGTCGGCGTCGGCTCCTCCGTCGGCGACGACCACGACCGGGCCTACGCCCGACGCCTGCTGATCACGGTGATCGGCGGACTGATCGTGTTCTCGTCGTCGATGACGATCGTGTCGGCATCGCTGCCGACCATGGCCGACGACCTCGACTCGACCGAGTCGTTCCTCAGCTGGTCGGTGACCGGGCTGTTCCTGGTGATGGCGGTGGGGACGCCCGTGCTCGGACGGCTCGGCGACATCCACGGCCACCGGCGCGTGTTCCTGATCGGGTCGATCGTGCTCAGCGTCGGGACGATCCTGTGCGGGCTGGCTCCGACCGCCCTCGCCTTCGTCGCGGCGCGCATGGTGGTCGGGCTCGGCATCGCGACGACGATGCCCAACGCGATGGCGCTGATCATGTCCGCCTACCCGTCCTCGCGCCGCTCCGAGGCGATGGGGTGGTTCCAGATGGCGATGACCGGGGCCCCGGTCATCGGCCTCGTCGTCGGCGGCCCGCTGATCGACCTGTTCGGGTGGCGGATCCTGTTCGCGATCCTCGCACCGATCTCCTTCGCCGGGTTCGCCGCCGCGTGGAAGGTGATCCGGCCGTCGACCCCCGGCGAGCCCGTCCCGATCGACTGGGCGGGCGCAGGGGCCCTCGCGGTCGCGACCCTCGGGTTCCTGCTGTTCCTCGAGCGCGGTTCGTCGGCGGGGTTCGGCGACGCCCTCGCGCTCGTCCTCGCCGCCACCTCGGCGCTCGGCCTCGCCGCGTTCGTCGCCGTCGAGCGCCGGGCACCACGCCCGATGCTGCGCCTCGACTACTTCTCGCGGCGCGACTTCACCGGACCGCTGATCGCGCAGCCCCTCAGCCAGTTCGCCTACATGGGCGCGTTCCTCGTCGCTCCGCTGCTGCTCGACGAGCTCTTCGGCTACACGGTGGGGATCATCGCGCTGATCCTGCTGGCCCGGCCGCTCGTGTACAGCGTCTCGTCACCGATCGGGGGGCGGCTCGCCGTCACGATCGGCCCGCGCTCGATGATCCTCGCCGGATCGATCCTGATGGTGCTGTCGATGGCGGTGTGGGTGCTCGGCGCACGGTGGACGAACCTGTGGCTCATCGTCCTCGGCCTCGTGCTGTCGGGACTCGCCATGGGGCTGGCGTCGCCGTCGTACGCGACGACGATCGCGGGCGCCGTCGACGACGGCGACCTCGGGATCGCGAACGCGATGGGGACGACGATGATGAACATCGGGATGCTCACCGGCATCCAGGCGATGTTCGTCGTGCTCGGCGACGGGCGCGGCCCCGACGACTTCGCGATCGTGTTCGGGTTCGGCGCGGTGGTGACCGCGTTCGGCCTGATCGGCGGGCTGATGATCACCCCGGGCCCGGCCGAGCGCGCCGAGCCCGCCGTCGCCGCCTGACGCGGCGCGAGCGGCCGCCCGACCTCGGGTCGAGGCGATCGCGTCAGGTCCCGGGACCGTCGTCGGCGCTCCACGGGGTGCCGAAGCGGTCGCGGTAGGCCATCTTCCCCGGCGGGCGGCGGGTGATCGGCCCGTGGCCGCGACCGACCGGGTACCCGATCGGCACCAGGGCGACCGTCGCCCAGCCGTCCGGGATCCTGAGGACCTCCTTGACGTCGTCCTCACGCAGGCAGTGCAGGGTGGTGAGGGTGCACCCGAGACCCTCCTGCACGCAGGCCAGCATCGCGTTCTGCACGGCCGGGTACACCGACCCGCCCCCGACCATGCTCACCCGATCGAGCCGGGCGTCGGTGATCGCCATCATCGCCGGGTTCGCGCAGAACACCAGCAGGGCGGGCGCGCGGTCCATGTTCTCGGCGAGGTGGTCGCCCGCTGCGGCCACCCTCGCCCACCGATCCTGCTCCTCGGGATCGTCGGACGTGCGCTCGACGAAGCCCTTCGAGTACTTCGCCCACTCCGGCTGGTAGATGTCACGCAGCGCCCGCTTCGTCTCCGGAGAGGTCGCGACGACGACCTTCCAGGGCTGGGTGTTGCCGCCGGTGGGGGCCCAGCACGCCGCCTGCAGGACCCGCTCGAGGACGTCGGAGGGGATCGGATCGGGACGCAGCTTGCGGACCGCGCGCAGGGTGCTCATGACGTCGTACAGCTCGGACATGGCGGGATTCTCGCGGATCGACGTGAGAGGACCCCCCTCGGGGCGTCGTCCGGGAAGATCGCGCGTGCGTCGACGGACGAGCTCCGGACGGTCCTTCCCACACCCGCCGAAGGAGACACCGTGGATTCGACCAACGACCTCGCCGCCCTCATCGAACGCTCCAGCGAGCTGACCTGGCTCGCCGACGCCGCCTGCGCGGACCTCGACATCGACCAGCTCGACCTCTTCTTCGTCGAGGCCGGCAAGACGCTGTCCAAGGACGCGATCGCGATCTGCGGTTCGTGTCCGGTGCGCGTCGCGTGCCTCACCCACGCCTACGACAACGAGATCGCCGGCGGGTACTACGGCGGGGTCTCGCCGACCCAGCGCCGCAAGCTCGATCTCGCTGACGCGATCGCGCGCATCCAGGCCCCGGCCTGAGCTCCCCGGATCCCGACCCCGCCGGAGCCCCGGGTCCTCACGACCCGCTCACGGCGTCGCCGAACACGGTGCATCGGGCGCTTCACGACCCGACTTGAATCAGATCTCCGTCAGGTTCTTGCGCGGGCACCCGGGCTCCGGACGGTCTCGGTACGTGAACGAGATCAGCGCACCGTCCGACCGCCGCAGCGACACCGACGTCGTGTCGGCTCTCCTCCGTCGGAGCGACGCTCTGATCTGGGGGATCGACCACGACCCCGCCGCGGCGCGCCGGGTCGAGGCGCTCGACGACGCCGACGGCCTCCTCGACGCCGTGGCCCTGATCGCCCCGCACCTGGCGTGCGCGCTCGGCCTGACCGTGTCGGCCGACGACCGGCGATGCGTCGCCGTGCAGATCATGTCGGGTGCCCGCTCGTTCGAGGCCGCCGGCCCCGACGCCATCGGGGCCGTGTGCGCCCTGCTCGACGCCCTCACCGGGGACGACCTGGCGGGTGCGGTGGAGATCGTGGAGGCCGCCCTCGACGGGATCGACCACGCCGAGCTGTTCGCCGCCGCCGCGGCGCTGACGGCGTCGATCATCGAGGTGATCGCGGATCGCCTGGATCTCGATCCCCGCGTCGTGCTCGGCGAGGTGGCGGCCGCCTCGACGGGGGTCGAGACCGACGGTCCGCGCCGCCACCGCACCGCGCACGAGGCGTGCAGCTCCTTCGCCACCCGCGGCCGACGGACGGCGGTGCGGGTCGATCAGACCTGGTCGGGTCGGAACTCCCAGTGCCACGGCTCGCGCGGCACCGACTCGACCCACCCGAACCTCGGTCCGTTGACCTTCAGCCACTGAAGCGTGCGGGGGTCGCGGACGTCCGCGTCGACCGCGAGCCCCCAGCCGTGGTTGGACGTCCCCGGCGTGGCGGCGAGCCCTCCCTGGGAGTACAGGCCCTTGCGGCGCACCAGGTCGACCTGCTCGTCGTAGTCGCGGTACGAGTCGGTGATCCTCAGCTCGATCCCCTCGGCGGCGGCCGCCTCCACGACGTTGTTCCACGACGCCGCGGCGGGCGCGTACAGGCGGTGGTTCGACTGCGTCGTGAGCTGCGTGAGCCCACCGGGCGGGATCTCGCCGTTGCCGAACGATCGGAGCTGGTCGGGGATCGGCATCGAGCCGTACCCACCGACGGGCCGCTCGCCGGGCGGGGCGAGGACCCCGCCGATCGCGGCGGCCGCACGACCTCCGCCGGCGGCGACGTCCGGGCCGAAGCCGGTCATCGGCGAGCCCAGCATCGACGCGCCGTGCGGACCGGGTCCGCCGGCCGGAACGGCGAACGCGGTGCCCACCGTCGCGTCCCGCGCCGTCAGCGCGCTCCGGTACACGTCCCCGAACGCCTGGAACTCGGGCCCGGGATCGACGACCGGCAGGGGGCCCACGCGGGGCGCGGCCGGATCGGTGGCGGCGACGAAGCGGTTCTCGATCGACCCGATCCGGGCCACGATCTCACCGACCGGGATCGCGCTCATCGGCCCCGTCCCGCATCGTGGGGGCCGGCGAGCGCGCCGTGCCGGCAGGTCGTCAAGGGGAACGTCATCGAGCTCGCCTCCTCAGCGTGCGCCGTCGGTCGCGTGGCCCGGGCGCCCGAGCTTGGCCATGACCATCGGGTGCTGGAGCTTGGCGAGCGACTTGGCCTCGATCTGGCGCACGGCCTCGCGCGACAGCGCGAGCGTCTCGCCGATCTCGGTGAGCTTCTCGACCGGTTCGCCGTCGAGACCGAAGCGGCGGACCACGACGTACAGCTCGCGCTCGTCCAGGGCACGGAGCCCGAACCGCTCGAGCGCGGCCAGCGTGAACTTGGACAGGATGGTGTGCTCGGGCGACGGGTCGTCCGAGGCGATGCTGTCGTCGAGCGTGGCGTCGCCCTCGTCGTCGACCGACTGCGAGAGCGAGGTGAGCCGCGGCGGGCTCAGCACCCGTCGCACCTGGGCGACGGTGACGTCGGCGGCCGCGGCGATCTCGGCGTCGGTCGGGTTCTGGTCCCCGTCGACGCCGCGCAGCTGACGAGCGGCACGCAGGATCTGCGGTCGCTTCTCGAAGTCACCGAGGTTCAGGTTCGGGTGGTCGTTGTCACGCACCGCCCGGAGCACCTCGCGCTGGATCGGCTTGAACGCCCACTGGCCGAACGTCCCGCGCTCGGGGTCGTAGCTGTCGACGGCCCGCATCAGCCCGAGCATCCCGGCCGACTCGAAGTCGGCGCGAGCGTCGGCGTCGGCGGCACCGCCGAAGCGGCGGGTGTAGGACCGCACGAGCCCGATGTTGGCCGAGACGATCTCGTTGGTGACCTCGTCGAGGCGGCGCCGCAGCATCCGCACCCGACGGCGCTCCGCGACCGAGTCGGGCGCGCCCTCGAGTCGGGCGAGCTGGCTGCGCAGATCGCTGCGACACGCGAACAGCGAGTGGTTCTCCTCGCGATGTCGATCGGTGGCGCCGTCGACGCCGATCGTCAACGTGTCCGTCGCGTCGAGCGCCACGTCGTTCGTGGGGGAGGTCCGTGCATCTGCCACGGACACTGCTTCGGCGCAACGTGCGCGAACTGAAGCGCGGATCGCGCCCGATGGGCCCCGAGGAGCGGGCCGACGTGCGGCCCTGGAGGTGGATCAGTCCGCTGTCGATCGCCTTGAGCAGGGGTTTCGTCGAAGAAGGCGGAATCCGGGTCGACCTCCGTGCCCGGCGGAGAAAGATCCGCACAGTCGTCGGGGCCCTCGGGTGGCTCCAACGGATTGGGGTCTTCTTCCACACACATCCCTTACATGGAGGTAAGAGACAATGCGTATCAACCAGAACAACATGGCGATGAACGCCTTCCGCAACCTGTCGACGAACAACATGTCGCTCGGCAAGTCGCTCGAGAAGCTCTCCTCGGGCTTCCGCATCAACCGGGCCGCCGACGACGCCGCCGGCCTCGTCATCAGCCAGGGCCTGCGGGCCCAGGTCGGCGGTCTCCGCCAGGCCACCCGCAACGCCCAGGACGGCATCTCGGTCGTGCAGACCGCCGAAGGCGCGCTCAACGAGGTCCACTCGATCCTCGGCCGCATGCGTGACCTCGCCGTCCAGGCCGCGAACACCGGCACCAACGACGCCGACGCCCGCTCCGCGGCGCAGGCGGAGATCACGGCGCTGAGCGCTGAGGTGACCCGCATCTCCGACACCACCGCGTTCGGTGGCCAGAAGCTGCTCGACGGATCGTTCGGTCTCACGAACGCCTCGATCGCCGGTGCGGACACCGACGACTCGTACACGACGACCGCCGCCGACGCGTTCACCTTCCAGGTGGCCGGCGGCACCGCCGTGACGGTCACCATGGGCGCGCAGGCCGGAGCCAGCGGCTCCGACGCCGCGGCGGACCTGCAGACCCGCATCCGGTCGGCGCTGGCGAACAGCACCGACGCCGTGGACCAGTCGTTCGCCAGCAAGGTCACCGTGTCGTCGACGGCGGTCGGTGCCGGCAGCTCGATCTCGATCGAGGTCGCGGGCCTGAACGACACCCAGTCGTTCACCCTCGCCCAGACGACGAACACCCCGCTGCAGGACCTCGGCTTCGACAGCGGCCTCGCCGTCACCGCCGCAGCCGGCAGCGGTGCGCAGTTCCAGATCGGCGCCAACGCCGGTGACACCGTCTCGGTGTCGATCGCGAGCTCGGACACCAACACGCTCGGGATCGGCTCCATCGACGTCACCACCGCCGTCGGCGCATCGGCGGCGATCACCGCGCTGGACGGCGCCATCAAGAGCGTCTCCACCCAGCGCGGCGATCTCGGTGCCCTCCAGAACCGGTTCGAGTCGATGATCAACAACCTCCAGGTGACGACCGAGAACCTCGTCGCCTCCGAGAGCCGGATCCGCGACACCGACATGGCGGCGGAGATGACCAACTTCACCAAGAGCCAGATCCTGTCCCAGGCGAGCACCGCGATGCTGGCCCAGGCCAACCAGGTCCCCCAGTCGGTCCTGTCGCTGCTGCGCTGATCGAGCAGATCCTCGGCCGCCACCCGGGACCACCCGGGTGGCGGCCGTCGATCGCGGAACCCACTGAAGGGAAGAGGCCATGAACATCGGCGGGCTCGACGCCAACCAGATCGTCACCGATCTCATGCAGATCGAGCGGATCCCGCTCGCTGCGCTGGAGGCGCGCAAGACCAAGGCGCAGGAGGCATCCCGTGCGATCGGCGCGCTGCGCTCCAGCATGGAGGCGTTCCGCCTCACGTCGCTCAAGCTCGCCACGTCGAGCGCCTTCGGTCGCCACACCACCTCGGTCTCGGACCCCGCGGCGGTCACCGCCACGGTCACCTCGACCGCATCGGTCGGGTCGCTCACCTTCACCGTCCAGCAGCTCGCCTCCAACCACGGGTTGCGCTCCAGCGGCACGGTCGCCGCCCGCAACCTCCCGGTGACCACCCAGCAGACCATCGCGTTCTCCTCGAACACCCGCCAGCTCGGAATCGCCTCCGTGCGTGCCGGGGCGGGCCTCGGAGCCGGCTCACACCAGCTCTCCGTCGTGCAGGAGTCCGATCCCGCCCGGCTCACCGCGACCACCGCCGCCGCCGCCGTCACGACGATCACGGCGGCGAACGACACCGTCTCGCTCCAGGTCGACGGCGTCGCCGTCGACCTCACGCTCTCCGCCGGTTCCTACACCGCGGCCGAGCTCGCCGCCCACGTCGACGAGCAGCTCCGAACCCAGGGGATCGCGGCGTCCGGGAGCCTCGACTCCGACGGGCGACTCCGGATCGCCGGCACCTCGTCGGGATCGGGCGCGACGCTCGCCGTCACCGGCGGCACCGCCCGCACCGACCTCGGACTCGGCCTCGACAGCGCGTCGGGCAGCGACGGCATCATCGACGTGGACGGCACCCGCACCACGGTCACGAACGCCACCGTGGGCGGCACGATCTCGGTCGGCACCGGCTCGGGATCGATCGACCTCACCATCGGCGGGCCCCTGCGCATCGGCGACGCGATCACGGTCACCGCGGTCGACGTCGGCACCGGGAGCCTCGAGGACGTCGCCGCCGCGATCACCGGCTCCCGTGCGGGCGTCTCGGCGGCCGCCGTGCGCGTCGACGCCTCCGATTGGCGGCTCCAGCTCGGGTCGACGACCAGCGGCAGCACGGGCGAGATCGCGATCGACGCGACCGTCTTCGATCGCATCGGCGGCCTCGTCGAGTCGTCCGCAGCGCGCAACGCCGTCGTGACGATCGGCGAGGGGGCCGGCGCCTACGACGTCGAGGCGTCCGGGAACACGTTCACCGACGTGCTCGCCGGCGTGTCGTTCACCGCGAAGCGGACCACCGGATCGCCGGTCACGATCGGCGTCGCGCGCGACGACGAGTCCCTCGCCGGCGACATGTCGAAGCTGGTCGAGGCGGCGAACAAGCTGCTCGCCGAGATCAAGGTCCAGACCCGCTACGACGTCGCGAACAAGACGAAGGGCGCACTCGCCGACAACAGCTCGATCCGACGCCTCGCCGACCAGATCCGCCAGGCCCTCGGCCGTCCGGTCGACGGCGTGACCGGGATCCTCGGATCGGACATCGGCATCCAGTCGACCCGGGACGGGACGTTCACCTTCGACAGGGCGACCTTCCTCACCGCGATGGAGGAGCGACCCGCCGAGGTGGAGCGGCTGCTGCGCCGGGGAGCGACGACGCCGACGGGTGTCACCTTCACCTCCGCGACCGAGCGCACGGCGACCGGCTCCTACGCCGTCGAGATCACCACCGCCGCCGAGCGGGCCACGTCGGCCACGCTCTTCGACGGCGGCGCGACCGGTGCCTCCCGCGTCGGTGTCCGAGTCGGCGACGCGACGGCGCTGGTCGAGGTGAGCGCCGGCGACAGCCCGGCCGTGATCGCCGACCGCCTGAACGAGTCGATCGCGCGAGCCGGTCTCGACGTGGTCGCCGAGATCGACGGCACCGGCATCCGGGTCCGGTCGGGTCGCTACGGCGCCGCCGGCTCCTTCGAGCTCAACCTCGACGTCGTCGGCGTCGGGACGTGGGACGCCCTCGGCGGCGTCGACGTGGCGGGGACCATCGACGGCGTCGTCGCCACCGGGTCCGGCCGCACGCTCTCGGTGCCGCCGGGCTCGGCCGGCCGTGCGGCGGGGCTCTCGGTGAAGGTCGACGCCGGTCTGATCGGCGCCCTCGGGACGATCGACTACCAGCCGGGCATCGCCGGTCGGATCGCCGAGTTCGCCACCGCCGCCACCGACGTCGACCGCGGGGTGCTGCAGACGGCGACGACGTCCGCCGACCGCCGCGTCGAGGACTTCAACGACCAGATCGAGCGCTTCGAGGACCGCTTGTTCATCAAGGAGGCGAACATGCGCCGCCAGTTCGCCGCGCTGTCGACCCTGCTCGAGGGCCTCCAGACCCAGGGCAACTGGATCTCCGGCCAGCTCTCCTCGCTGCCCCAGGTCTCGCGATCCGCGAGCTGACCGTCCGAGCCCACCCGTCACCGCCGTCCCACCGCCGTCCCACCGCCGTCCCACCGCCGTCCCACCGCCGTCCCACCCCGCACCCCCGGACCCGACGAACCGCCGCCGACGCACGACGCCAGCCCCCGCCCCAAGGAACCCATGTACCCCTCCGCTGCCCACCCGACCGCCTCGCTCCGCTCTCGCTTCACCCACGACTCGCTCGAGACCGCATCCGGCGCCCAGGTGATCGTGCTGTGCTTCGACCGGCTCGACCGGGACCTCGAGAACGCCCTCGGATCGATCGCCGCCGGTCAGCACGACGCCACCAACACCGTGCTGCGCCACGCCCAGGACCTGATCGGCGAGATGGTCGCGATGCTCGACGTCGACGCCTGGGAGCACGCACCCGGTCTGCTGTCGATCTACGACTACCTGCTGCGACTGCTGGCCACGGCCAACGTTCGCAAGGACACCGAGGCGGTCGTGGAGGCGCGCACGCTCCTCGCCGAGCTCGGCGAGGGGTTCCGCGGCGCGGCCGCCCGGAACGCCATCGCACCGAGCCCGCCCGTTCGGACGGAGCCCACCGACACCGAGCGGCCGCGACTGTCGGTGCGTGCGTGAGCACCGACGTGCAGGCGTGGACGCTCGTGCTCGATCGGATCGAGGACGGTCTCGACCGCATGCACGACGCGCTCGAGCACGGTCGCGCGCCCGACCCCGCCGACCTGCTCACCCCGGGCGATCTCGGACCGATTCCGGCCGAGTGCGCCGAGCAGGCACGACGCATCGCCGGCCGCAACCTCGCTCTGATCGGCCTGGTCAGCGATCACCTCGAGGAGAACCCGCCGCCGCCGACGGCGCGCCCCCACCAGCACGTCCGTCCGTCCCCCGCCGGCGACGATCGTCGCTTCGAGTTCCGAGCGTGAGGCCGTGGAGCAGCCGGGCGCAGCGGTGACGTGGACCGCGGACATCGGCGGGACGGCCCCCGGGCTCGTCGCGGGCATCACCACCCAGGTGTCCTCGCTCGCGCTGATCGTCAGCGCGAGCGTCCTGGTCGTGTGCGTCGTCGCCATCTCCGCCAGCCTGCCCGGGGTCAGCGTCTTCGGTCGCCGTCGGGCGCCGTCGGCGCGCCCGGCGCTGCCGGTACCGCTCCCCCGCCGGCCGATCGCCGGTCGACGCCCGAGCCTCCCGGCGGGCCCGATCGACGTCGGGAACCAGCCCCCACCCGGCGCACCTGCTCGACAGGCGGGGCCGACACCGGACACTCCCGAGCAGGCACCCGAGGTGCGGGCAGCCGAACGAACGATCGAGCGCCTGCTCGAGGACGACCCGGCTCGGCTCGCCGAGATCATCAGCGCGTGGATCGGGTCGGATCCGCCGAGCGGGGAGGGGACGAGATGAGCGCACATCCGAACGTCGGGTCCACCCCCGTCCAGGCGGTCGACTTCGTCGCTCCCGCGTTCGCACCCGCCGACGTCGCCGACAGCGTCCGGCGCGGGCAGCACGAGCAGGCCGCGCTGCGGCGCGACGCCGGCTACGAGGCCGGGCTCGCGCAGGGGCGCGACGAGGTCGAGTCGGCGATCGCCGATCACCGGGCGAGCGCCGACCGGCTCGCTCGAGCGTCGGAGGCGCTCGAGGCGGCGGCCGCCGACCTCGCGCGGCGCGACCAGCTGGCGCTGACCGGCGTCGAGGACGAGATCGTCGCGATGGCCGTCGAGCTGGCCGAGCAGATCGTCGGGCGTGAGCTCGAGGTCACCCCCGAACCGGTGCTCGACGCGATGGCGCGCGCCCTGCGCCTCGCCCCCGAGCGCGACACCCCCGTCGTGCGCGTCCACCCCGACGACGAGAGCACGGCGCGCGACGCCGCCCGTGCGGACCTCGTCCGCTGGCGCCACGACATCTCGATCGTGGCCGACGACCGCGTCGAGCGGGGCGGGTGCGTGGTCGACGTCGGCCGATGCCGGGTCGACGCCCAGATCTCCTCCGCCGTCGAGCGCATGCGCTCCTCGCTCTGAGCCGCCGCTCGCCGGAGCGCGGAACTCCGGCTCACCTCCTTGCGTGGTCGGACGGGGCCGGACGATCCCTCCCGTGAGCATCATCGGCATCTCCGACACCGCGACGTCGACGCTGCACCGGGCCCTCGACGGCCTCGACGTCCGCCAGCAGACGATCGCCAGCAACCTCGCGAACCTCGAGACCCCCGGCTACCAGGCCCGCCGGGTCTCCTTCGAGGACAGCCTGCGCTCGGCCGCGTCCGACGGCGACCTCACCCGCGCCTCGGTCTCGGTCGATCCCTCGCTCGCTCCGACGCGCCTCAACGGCAACAACGTCGACATCGACTTCGAGCTGCTCGAGGGGTCGGAGACGGCGCTGCGCCAGCAGCTCATCACCCAGGGCCTGAGCGCCAAGTACGCCATGCTCCGGACCGCGATCAACGGCCGCTGACCGACCCCCTGGAGGCCCACCGATGTCCACCATGTTCGCCACGTTCGACTCCGCCCGCACCGGGATGGGGGCGTACAAGCTCTGGCTCGACGCGGTCGCGGACAACGTCGCCAACATCGACAACGTCACGACCACCGACGAACCCGCCTTCGCCGAGCGGTTCATCGTCGTCGAGTCGGGCGGCGACGCCCCCGGATCCGGTGTGCGGGTGACCGGGGCGGCCTTCGGAGACCCCAACGGCCGCGTCACCCACGAGCCGGGCAACCCCCTGGCCGACGCCGAGGGGATGGTGCGCCGGCCCGACATCGACCTGGGCGAGCAGATGGTCTACATGCAGCTCGCCCAGCGCGGCTACCAGGCGAACATCAACACCTTCGAACGGGCTCGCGAGGCCTACGAAGCCGCCCTCTCGATCGGACGCTGACCATGGCCATCGCCCCCATCCCCCCGATCAGCATCGGCTCGCTCGGCCCGGTCGCTCCGACGGCGCCGACCCCGCCCGACCCCACGGGTGGCTCGGCCGGCGTCGGCGGGACCGGTGCCGCCTCGTTCGGCGACTCGATCGCCGGCGCCATCGAGTCCCTCTCCGACGCCCACCAGAACGTCGACGACCTCGCCGTCCAGGCAGCGACCGGCGACCTGACCGCGATCCACGACTTCACCATCGCCACCTCCGAGGTCCAGCTGATGACCGAGCTGACCGTCGAGATCCGCAACAAGGCGATCGAGTCGTTCAACGACATCATGCGGATGCAGGTCTGATCGATGGCCGGCTCCGACTCCACCGGTGGATCCGGCTTCGTGGCGACCCTCGACCGCCTCACGCCGCTGCACAAGATCGCCGTCGGCGCCGCGGTGCTGACCCTCGTCGCCGGCTTCTTCGTCTTCTCGAGCTCGGGCGGCGACGACGTCGCGATGGGCGCGGTGTACACCGACCTCGAACCGGCCGACGCGGCCTCGGTGACCGAGGAGCTGCTGTCGCGCGGAGTGGACTACGACCTCGCCGACGGCGGCCGGACCGTCCTCGTCCCCAAGGACGAGGTGTACGACCTGCGCATCGCGCTCTCCGGCCAGGGTCTGCCGACCTACAACGAGGGATACGCGCTCCTCGACAAGCAGGGGATCACCACCTCGGAGTTCCGCCAGCGGATCGACTACCAGCGCGCCCTCGAGGGCGAGCTGTCGCGCACCCTGCGCTCGATCGACGGCGTCGAGAGCGCGACGGTCCACCTCGCCCTCCCCGAGGACTCGGTGTTCGTCGACGAGCCCTCCCGGCCCACCGCGTCGGTGCTCGTCGCGACCGCGGCCTCCGACGCCGTCACCGGCGACCAGGTCGCGGCCATGGTGCACCTCGTCGCCGCCTCGGTGAAGGACATGGCGCCCGCCGACGTGACGATCGCCGACGCCGCCGGGCGGGTCCTCACCGACGGGACCGGAGCCGCGACCGGCTCCGCCGTCGGCGGCGACGCGTCCGCGACGTTCGAGACCGACCTCGCCACCGAGCTGCGGACGATGGTCGGGCGCGTCGCCGGGATGGAGAACGTCGCCGTGAACGTCGAGGCCGACCTCGAGCTCACCGAGCGCCAGGAGACCTCCGAGCGCTTCGACAGCACCGACGAGGACGGGGTCGTCACCGGCGAGCGCGTCGGCACCGAGACGTACGAGGGAGCCGGCGGGCTCCCCGGCGAGACGGGCGTCCTCGGACCCGACGGAGCTCCGGTCGCTCAGGTCGGGGCAGGAGGCGGCGACTCGACGTACACCAAGGACGACGCCGAGCGCACCTACGCCGTCAACCGGACCGTCGAGCAGGTGGTGTACACCCCCGGGACGGTGAAGCGGCTGAGCGTCGCGGTGCTCGTCGACGAGACCGTCGTCACCGCCGAGCAGAGCGAGGCCATCTCGGAGATGATCGCGACCGCTGCCGGCATCGACACCGAGCGGGGCGACCAGCTCTCGGTCACCCGCCTGCCGTTCACCGTGGCCGACACCACCGCCGCCGACGTCGCGGCGACCGAGGCCGCCGCTCTCGCCGAGGCCGATCAGCGGGCGTCGCTCATCCGGACCGCGATCATCGGCTTCGTCGTGCTGGTCGCGATGCTCCTCGCCTACCGCAGCGCCCGCAAGGCCCGCCGCGAGGTGTCGACGCCGATCGACATCGGAGCGATCCGCTCGGCGCCGCTCGGTGGCGCCGACGCGCTGACCGCCGGCTCGTCCGACGATGGCGCACCGACCGCCGAGGAACACGTGGTCCCCGCGCTCGACCCGTCGATCCTGGCGCTCGAGGAGCTCAGCACGCTCGCTGACCGCCGGCCCGACGAGGTCGCCCAGATCCTGCAGAGCTGGCTCTCCGACGAGGGCATCGCGCGGTGAGCGCGACGACGCTCGACGCCGCCCCGGGCGAGGGCGGCCCGACGACGCTCCCGGCCCTCGCCACGACCCACCTGACCGGCGCCCAGAAGGCGGCGATCGTGCTGCTCAAGCTCGGCAAGGAGCGCTCCGCCGAGATCATGAAGCTCCTCGGTGACCGCGAGGTCTCCGAGATCAGCTCGGAGATCGCACGTGCGGGCGCCATCCGCCCGGCGGACGCGCAGGCGTCGATCATCGAGTTCGCGCAGCTCGCCGGAGCCGGTGTGCAGGTCTCGTCCGGAGGCATCAACGCCGCGAAGAACCTGCTCGAGGCGGCGCTCGGTCCCGAGCGCGCCTCGGCGATCATGCAGGAGCTCCACCTGTCGACGACGCGGATCCCGTTCGACTTCATCGCCAAGACCGAGCCGCGCCAGGTCGTCAACGTCCTGGCCGGCGAGCACCCCCAGACCGTCGCCATCGTCCTCGCGCACATCAACCCCGACCAGGCCTCGGCGATCCTCGGCGGGCTCGACGAGAAGATGCAGCGCGACGTGTCGGTCCGCGTGGCCAAGCTCGAGCAGACCTCGCCCGAGGTGATCGCGCAGCTCGACGCGATCCTGCACTCGCGGTTCGGTCCGGGCCTCACCCGGCGGTCCCGACACGATCGAGCGGACGGCGTCCAGACCCTGATCGACATCCTCAACCGCTCGGACCGTGCGACCGAGCGCTCGATCTTCGAGGGTCTCGAGGAGTCCGAGGCCGAGCTCGCCGAGAACGTCCGACGCCGGATGTTCGTCTTCGAGGACATCATCGAGCTCGACGACCGCGCGATCCAGCTCATCTTGCGCAACGTCGAGTCGAGCGCGCTGTCGACCGCGCTCAAGGGGGTGCGCCCCGAGGTCAAGGAGAAGGTCGCGCGGAACATGTCCGAGCGTGCGGCGAAGAACCTCGACGAGGAGATCCAGATGCTCGGCCAGGTCCGCCTGGCCACGGTCGAGGAAGCGCAGGGCGGCATCGTCCAGCAGATCCGTGCGCTCGAGGAGAGCGGCGAGATCATCGTGTCGCGCGGCGCCGAGGAGTTCGTGCAGTGACGACGACCACGCGCGCCCGTGCGCTGCCCCCGGGTGTGGTCACGCGGATGGCGTCGGCCCGCGCCGCGGTCGCGCCCGAGGTGACGGGGTCGATCTCGCGCATCGTCGGACTCGGCTTCGACGTGGCCGGGCTCGACCTCCCGATCGGCTCCGGCGTCTCGGTCGTCGCCGGCCCCGAGCACCACGGGCCCACGCTGACGGCCGAGGTCGTCGGCTGCTCCGACGGCCAGATCACCTGCCTCCCCTTCGGCGACGTCCGCGGCCTGCGCATCGGGTCCCGCGTCAGCGGACTCGGCGCCCCGCCCGCGATCCCCGTCGGGTCCGAGCTCCTCGGACGCGTCATCGACGCCCTCGGCCAGCCGCTCGACGACGGGCCGCCGCTCACCCGTCTCGACCTCGCGAGCCTCGACGGCGCTCCTCCCCACCCCCTCCGGCGAGCTCGCGTCTCGGAACCGCTCTCGCTCGGCGTGCGGGCGTGGGACACCCTCGTCCCGATGGGCAAGGGCCAGCGGGTGGGCGTCTTCGCCGGTTCGGGCGTCGGCAAGTCGACCCTGATGGGGATGGTCGCGCGCGGATCGACCGCGGACGTGAACGTGGTCGCCCTGATCGGCGAGCGCGGCCGGGAGGTGCGCGAGTTCATCGAGGGCGAGCTCGGCGCCGAGGGGATGGCCCGCTCCGTCGTCGTCGTCGCGACCTCCGACGCCCCCGCCCTGGTCCGGCTGCGCGCCGCGGCGGCCGCGACGAGCATCGCCGAGTGGTTCCGCGACCGCGGCGACGACGTGATGCTGATGATGGACTCGATCACCCGGTACTGCATGGCGCAGCGCGAGATCGGTCTCGCCGCCGGTGAGCCGCCCACCTCGCGCGGCTACCCGCCGAGCGTGTTCAGCATGCTGCCGAAGCTGCTCGAGCGGGCCGGCACGGCCGACCGCGGCTCGATCACCGCGCTCTACACGGTGCTCGTGGACGGCGACGACCACAACGAGCCGATCGCGGACGCCGTCCGGTCGATCCTCGACGGTCACGTCGTGCTCACCCGCGACCTCGCCCACGCCGGGCACTACCCGGCGATCGACGTGCTCGCCTCGGTCAGCCGCGTCGCGGGCGCGGTGACCGACGCCGACGAGCGCCTCGTGGCCGGGGAGCTCCGCCGCCTCCTGGCCGCCCACGCCGAGGCCCGCGACCTGATCGAGATCGGCGCCTACGTGCCCGGGAGCAACCCGGTGGTCGATCGCGCCGTCGCGCTGCGCCCGCACATCGACGCGTTCCTGCGCCAGGACGTCGACGATCGCCAGCACGCCTCGCAGAGCTTCGCCCGACTCGCCCAGGTGGTCGGCGCCGCCGGTCACGTCGCTGCGCCCGGACCCGTACCGACGACGGCGGGGACGACGTGAGCCGGTCGCGGTTGGACACGGTCGTGCGCGTCCGGGCGCTGCAGGAGCGCATCGCGCGCGGCGGGATCGGGCGCGAGCGCTCGGCCGCCGATGCACGACGAGCCCAGGTCGACGCCGCGATGGCCGCGGTCGTCGACCGCCAGGGTCGCGCCGTGCCCTCCGCGGGGGCGTTCGTCGCCCAGCGCGCGACCCTCGCGGCCGGGGTCGGCGCTCTCGACCGAGCGCGCGACGCGCTCGCCGAGGCGAACCTGGGCGTCGAGCGGTCGATCGCCGAGTGGACCGAGGCGTCGCGCCGACTCGAGGGCGTGGAGCGCCTCGAGGCACGGGTGCTCGACGAGCAGCGGACGGCGGACGCCGCCCGGGAGCAGGCCGTCCTCGACGACCTGGTCGTGACGCGCTTCGGGCGGGACCGGCCGTGAGCGGGTCGCCGATCGCCGCCATCGCGGCGCGGATCTCGTCGATCGAGTCGCGCTTCGCTCCCGTGACGACCCCGTCGACCGCCGGCGCCCCGATCGGTGCGGGCGCGCCGCCGTCCGGGGCGTTCGGCGAGGTGATGGAAGCGGCCACCGCGGCGACCGCGCCGGTGACCGGTCCGCTGACCCACGCCGTGCCGTGGTCCCGGCTGCCGGGGCACCACCCGACGCTCGCCCGCCCGCAGGCGGCCTCGTGGAGCGTCGGCGGGCTGTCGACGGCGTCGCGCGACGTGACCCCGGTGGGATCGAGCCACGCCGAGACCCTCGAGCTCCTCGACGACCGCCCGGTCGCGGCGGGGATCCCCTACGCCGAGCACTTCGACCGCGCCGGCCGCACCCACGGTGTGCCCCCGCGCCTCCTGGCGTCGATCGGCTGGGTGGAGTCGCGCTACGACCCGACCGCGCTCAGCCCCGACGGAGCCCAGGGCGTGATGCAGCTGATGCCGTTCATCTCCGAGGCGTTCGGGGTCGACCCCCACGTCCCGTCCCAGGCCATCGACGCCGCCGCCCGTCTGCTCGTCGAGCACCGCGATCGGTTCGGGACCTGGGAGCTCGCGGTGGCCTCGTACTTCTCGGGTGGCGGTGCGGTCTCGCGCGCCGGGAACACCCCTCCGACCCCCCGATCGCACCAGTACGTGCGGTCCGTCACCGAACGGCTGCCGCACACGTGATCTCGATCCTCGACACCACGTCGGCGCGCCCGGGGGCGGCCGGTCCCCCGAGCGACGGGAGCGACCGCCCGACCGGCGCGACCCCGGCGTCCTTCGGCGACGTCCTCGCCCGGGAGGGCCGTGCGCGCACCGCGACCGTCGCCGCCCTGGACGACACCTCGACCGACCCCGCCGAGGCGCGTTCGACGAGCTCCCGGGACGAGGGGCGCCGACACGTGGCGGAGGACGACGCACCCGGCACCGGTGAGGACCGCGGAGCGCCGGACGCGCCCGGTGCGGTGGGCGCCCACGCCGCCGCCCTCCACCCCGACGAGGTGCCGACGCACGCTGCGAACCCGACCGGGCCCCAGACCTCGGTCCGCGCCCCGGACACGCCTCCGCCGACCCCCGCCGCCACCACCAGCGACAGCACCAGCACCAGCACCAGCGTCGCGGCTCCCTCCTCGGCTCGCGCACCCGCACCGGACGGCGCGGCCACCCAGCCCACCCCGGCCTCATCGGACCCCTCGACCCCGTCCGACGTCGTCCGGACGTCGCCCACCTCCGACGATCGGATCGCGGCGGCCGGCGACGACTCCCCCGACACCAGCGCCGACGCCCAGGGCACGGCCGCCGCACCGGTCGCGCCCCCCGCCCCTCACGCCGACGGTGACGTCACCGACGTCCCCGGATCGACCGAGGTCGGCGCCGCGCCGGTGGCGCCGACCTCGATCCCGGTCGACCCCGCGGGGACCGACGGCACCGCCGCGTCCGCGGGCCACGTCGACGGCGCGACGGCCGTCGACGGACCGTCGGTCGCGACCACGCCCGCGGTCACCGGGACCCCGATCGACGCCACCGCGGCCGAGGACCTCTCCGAGGCCGCCACCGGGCCCGCGACCGGGGCCGCGACGACGGTCGATCGCGACGCGATCGCGTCGCGCGGACCCGGAGATGCCGTGGTCGACGCCGAGCGGTCCGGCACCCCGCCCGACGACGGCGCCCACCCGACGATCACCGGACCGACGACGCTCGAGCACCCCTCGCGACCCGGCTCCGCCCGGCCGGCCGACGAGCGGAGCCCTCGGCCCGGCGGGCCCGGCGACGACGCCGCCCGACCGGCGGGCGACGCCCCGGGCGCGATGGCGCGCGCGATCGAGGCGCCGGCGGCGGCTCCCGACACCAGCCTCCGCCCGACCGCCGCGAGCGCGCCGACTCCCGTGCCCGGTCCGTCGGACGCCCCCGACTCGGCACCGACCGCACCCGACCCCTCGCGCCCCGCGGAGGTCCGGACCGGGCCGACCGCCGCGATCGAGGCCCACGTGCGCCACAACGACGCCGTCCGGCTCAGCGACCTGCGGCGGCTCGGCGCCACGACCCGTCTGGGGCTCGACGTCCGCAGCGAGGAGCTCGGCGTGATCCACGTCGACGCCCGGGAACGAGCCGGCGCCCTGCACCTGCGACTCGGCGCCGACGACGCGCTTGCCCGGGCGGCTCTCGCCCAGCGATCCGAGGAGCTGCGCGACGCCCTCGGCGGCTCCCTCGGTTCGCTCGACATCGATCTCCACGACCCGGGAGCCGACGGGACCGGCGGCGACGCCGACGACCCCCGCGAGGCCGGACCCCGCCCGGGTGCCGACGAGAGCTCCGCCCCCGAGCCCACCACCCCGACACGTCCGGGCCCGACGACGTCGCCCCGGCCGCCGATCGACGACGACCGACTCGATCTGCGGATCTGACCCAGGAGCACCGATGCCCCCGATCACCCCCCTCAACCCGATCCCGTCGACGGCGAGCACCTCGTCGGGCACCACCGGAGCGCCGACGAGCACGCCGCAGAACCCCGGGTCGATCCTCGACCGCGACGCCTTCCTCAAGCTGCTCGTCGCTCAGCTCAAGTACCAGGATCCGACCAACCCGACCGACGCGTCCTCGATGATGGCCCAGACCTCCCAGCTCACGATGGTCGAACGCCTCGACGACATCAACCAGGCCCTCGGCGCTGCGGCGGACACCGACCGCCTGACCCTGGCGGGCACGATGGTCGGACGGCAGATCTCGTTCCAGGGCGAGTCGGGCCCGATCACCGCATCGGTCGACTCGGTCCGCTTCGTCAACGGGCAGTTCGTGCTCTCCGCCGGGGGCTACGCGGTCCCGATGGAGGCCGTGATCGAGGTCGGCTCGTCCGCGACGGCCACGGCACCGGCGCGCACGGCGCCGGCACCCGCCACCTCCTCGCCGGCCTCCGGCGGATCCGGCGACGCGACGACCGCGTCCCCGGGGTCCCCGGCCGCCGACGGGACCGACGCCGCCACCGGTGCGACCGGTGCGACCGGCACCACGACGGGTCCCGACGCCACGTCGACGGCCGAGCCGACCACGTCGGCGGCCGCAGCCACCCCGGGCTCGTCGCTGCGGCGAGCGGTGCGCTGACCGCCGCGCAGCTTGCGGCGCCATCACCGTCCCCTCGGACGGTCACCACCGCCAACTCGAAGCGCCGGACGGAGTCCGGCCCCCGCCGATCCCGGCGACCGCGGCACGGATGCCGCTCCCGTCCACTCCAGGACAACCGACCACCAGGAGGCATCCGATGATCCGTTCCATGTCCAGCGCCCTCTCCGGCCTGCGCAACCACCAGACCGCCATCGACGTCATCGGCAACGACATCGCCAACGTGTCGACCGTCGGCTACAAGCAGTCGTCGGTGGTGTTCTCCGACGTCCTCAGCCAGACGATCGGCGGTGCGAGCGCGCCCGCCGGCCAGACCGCGGGCACCAACCCGGCGCAGGTCGGCCTCGGATCGCGCCTCGCGGGCACCGTGCAGTCCTTCGCCCAGGGTGCCCTCCAGCGCACCGGCCGACCCACCGACCTCGCCATCCAGGGTGACGGGTTCTTCATCATCAACAACGGCACCGAGCAGCTCTACACCCGCGCCGGCGCCTTCAACATCGACGGTGAGGGTCGCCTGTCCACCCTCGACGGGCTGCTGGTCCAGGGCTGGCAGGCCGGTGAGAACGGCCAGATCAACACCAACCTCGCCCTCGGCCCGATCGAGATCCGCGCCGGCGACCTGCTGCCCCCGCAGCAGACGACGAGCATCGACTTCGGCGGCAACCTCCCCTCGGCCGCCGCCATCGGCGAGACCTCGAAGCTCTCGCTGACGACCTACGACGACCAGGGCGAGGCGAACCTGCTGACGATCACCCTGGAGAAGACCGCGGCCAACGAGTGGACCGCGACGGGAGAGTACGGCGACCCGGCCGTCCCCGTGGCGCTCACCGACGCGGTGCTGACCTTCAACGGGCTCGGCGAGCTCGTCACCCCCGCCGACCGCAACATCAACATCGCGGCGGGCGCGATCCCGCGCATGACCGACGCGATCACGATCGAGCTCGGCGCCGCCGGGGCGCCCGGCCGCCTCACCCAGTACACGAGCGACGAGAGCGCCGGCGTCAACAGCCAGAACGGCAGCCCGTCGGGGGTGCTCACGTCGTTCGACATCGGACAGGACGGCCGGGTCACCGGCAGCTACTCCAACGGTCGCCGCGGCAACATCGGCCAGGTGGCGATCGCCAGCTTCGCGAACCCCGCCGGCCTCGAGCGCGTCGCGGGGTCGTGGAGGACCTCGCCGAACTCCGGTCTCACCCAGATCGGCACGGCGGCCGCGGGCGGCCGCGGCCTGATCTCCGCCGGCACCCTCGAGATGTCGAACGTGGACCTCGCCGAGGAGTTCACCCAGCTGATCGTCGCCCAGCGCGGCTTCCAGGGCAACGCCCGGATGATCACCACCTCCGACGAGGTCCTCCAGGAAGTCGTCAACCTCCGCCGCTGATCGACACGACCGCCCGGGGTCGCCCGCCGGGGCGCCCGGGCGGGTCGGCCACGCTCCGCCGGACGCGCACGTCGCGCCCCGCCGCGGCGCGCGCCCGTCGAGTCGGAGATCGGCGCACGACCGGATGCGCACGGTGGACGTCCCCCGGCCGTCCACCCACGCTGGCCGGTCGGCCGCCACGGACGGTGTCCGCGATCCCCGTCGCGCCCACGCCCCCCGCCGACGCCTCCGACCCAGCGCGCGCCGGACCTCGCCGGTCGGTCGCCGACGCTCGACAGCCGCGCCCGGCCCGATCGCGCCCCCACGCTCACGAGCGCTTGACGGATCGCGCACCGCCTCCTTGACGTTCGGCCGCCGCGCCGCACGGTCCGCAGCGCCCCCGACGTCCGGGGGACCACCCCTCGATGGAGAACGCCGTGAGCAGCACCGACACCACCACCCTCGACGACGCGACCCTCTCGATCGCGGCGACCGCCGCGGCGACCGCCCTCGGCCTCGACTCGGCCGGACCGGTCGCTGCGGACGCGGGCTCCTGGCCGGCCGAGGGGTTCGACCACGTCGCGTGCGCGTTCGCCGGGTCCCACTCCGGTGTCCTCCACCTCGGCGTGGAGACCTCCGTCGCGGCCGGCCTCCTCGCCGACGCCGCGAGCGCCCCGGGGGTCCTCGGACCGGTCCTCGTCGCGATCGGCGTCCCGACCGACGACATCGACGTCGACCCGATCACCCGCGTGGATGAGTCGACACCGCCACCCGGGCGAGCCCTGTCGATCGGCGGCGAGACGGCCTGGTTCGCGCTCGATCTGCGCGAACCCGCCGTCGGCGCACGCGCCTTCGAGCCCGTGGCGATGTCGGCCCCCGGCCCGACCGGCGGACGCTCCGCCGTGACCTCTCTGCGCACCCTCGACGACGTGGAGATGGACGTGACGGTCGAGCTCGGACGGACGCGGATGCCGATCCGCGACCTGCTCTCGCTCGAAGCGGGCATGGTCGTCGAGATCGACCGCGCCGCGGGCGCCCCCATCGACGTGCTCGTCAACGGCCGGCTCGTGGCCTCCGGCGAGGTCGTGGTGATCGACGACGAGTTCGGGGTGCGCATCACCGAGATCACCACCGGGGAGGGCCGCGCCTGATGGTCGACGCCGGGTTCCTCGAGCTGGTGATCCGGTCCGTGGTCTCGCTCGCGATCGTGCTCGCGGTCGTCGCCGTCGCCTACCAGGTCGCCCGTCGCCGCAACTCGGGCGGATCGTCGCGCACCTTCGGACGCTCCGGCGGCGGCCGCTCGTCCGCGACGCGCTCCCCCGCCGCGCTCGAGACCGTCGCCCGCGTCGGTCTGTCGCGCGGGTCGGCGGCCGTGGCCGTCCGCTTCGCCGACCAGGTCGTCCTGCTCGGGATCACCGAGGGGGCGCCGGTCAGCGTCCTGCACGAGATGAGCGCCGAGCGGTGGGACGCGATCGCGGCCGTCGACGACGTCGTGTCGACCCCGATCCCGACGCCCGGCGCCGCCGGGTCTGCGTCGGCGCCCGAGCGCCCCGGGTTCGTCGAGGCCCTGCGGGAAGCGACCGCACGCCGTGGCTGACGTCGATCCGCTCGAGCGGACCGGATCGACGCTGCGGCGCTGCTTCGTCGCGGCGGTCCTCGCGATCCTCGCGATCTGCGTCGTGACGGCTGCGTCGCCCTCCTCGATCGCCGACGCCGCCGCCCCGACGCCACCCGAGCCGCCGGCCCCGATCGTGGAGCCGGCCCCGATCCCGCCCGTGGCCGAGGTCGACGAGTTCGCGGAGCCCACCCGCATCGACACCAGCGGCGGCTTCCCCCAGGTCCTCCAGCAGCCCGCACCCGACGACGGCGAGTCCGCCTTCGAGGTCGCGCTGCCCGACGTGCAGGGCGAGTCGTCGAACGTCGTGGTGATCATCCTCCTGCTCTCGGTGCTGTCGATCGCCCCGAGCATCCTGGTGCTGACCACCTCGTTCACCCGGATCGTGATCGTGCTCTCGCTGACGCGCAACGCGCTCGGCGTCCCCCAGCTCCCACCGCAGCAGGTGATCGTCGGCCTCAGCCTGTTCCTCACCCTGTTCGTGATGGGACCCACGCTCGAGACGCTCAACGACGAGGCACTGCAACCCCTGCTCGACGACCGCATCGAGCTCGGCGAGGCCTACGAAGCGGCGGAGGGACCGATCCGCGAGTTCATGCTGCAGTCGACGCGCGAACCCGAGCTCGAGATCTTCCTCGACGCCGCCGACGTGGAGGCCCCCGTCGAGCGCGCCGAGGTGCCGCTCACGGCGCTCATCCCGGCGTTCGTGCTGTCGGAGCTGAAGTCGGCGTTCATCATCGGCTTCGTCATCTTCGTGCCGTTCCTGGTGATCGACCTGGTCGTCTCGGCGGTGCTCACCTCGCTCGGGATGATGATGCTGCCTCCGACGTTCGTCTCGCTGCCGATGAAGCTGCTCCTGTTCATCCTGCTCGACGGCTGGACCCTGGTCGTGACCACCCTGCTGTCGTCGTATCGATCGTGACCGCGCCCGTGCCCCGCCTCCCCCGCCCGGAGAACCCGTGAACTCCTCCGACGCCGTCGACATCGCGACCGACGCCCTGGTCGTCATCGCCAAGATCTCGGCGCCCTTCCTGCTCGTCGTGCTCGCGATCGGGCTGATCGTCGGCCTGATGCAGTCCGTCACCCAGCTCCAGGAGCCGACGCTGTCGTTCGTCCCGAAGCTGATCGGCGCCGCCGTGGTCATCGCGCTCGCCGGGCCGTGGATGCTCGACGAGCTCGTCGGCTTCGCCCACGAGCTCTACCAGCGGACCCCTCAGCTCCTCGAGGGCTGACGCCGAACCCCGATCCCCCTCGAACCCGCCCGACGACACGCCGATCCCGTCACCCGATGGACCTCTCCCTGCCCACCAGCACCGTCGCCGGGTTCTTCTTCGCGCTCGTTCGGACGACGGCGTGGGTGTCGATCTGCCCCCCGTTCAGCTCCCCGACGGTCCCGAGGCGCATCCGGGTGGGGCTCGCGACCGCGATCTCGTTCACGATCGCCTCGACGATCGGCGGCGACCACGTGCAGTCGCTGGAGCTCGGCCCGTTCGTGGTGGCGGTGCTGACGCAGGTCCTCGCCGGGCTCACGCTCGGCTTCGTGGTCTCGTTCATCTTCTCGGCGATCCAGTCGGCGGGCGACCTCATCGACCTGCAGATCGGGTTCTCCCTCGGTGCGGTGCTCGACCCCCTCAGCGGCACCTCCGCGAGCCCGGTCGCCCGCCTGCACCAGCTCCTGGCGCTCACAATCCTGTTCACGATCGACGGCCACGTGATGATCGTGCGCGGGTACCTGCGCTCGGTCGAGGCCGTCCCCCTGGGCACCCTCGACCTCGGCGAGCTGGGGTCCGAGCTCCTCGGGCTCCTGTCGATCTTCCTCGCCGCCGCCGTCGAGATCGGGCTCCCCGTGCTGGCGGCGCTGTTCCTCGCCGAGATCGCGCTCGGCCTGCTCGGCAAGGCCGCCCCGCAGATGAACATCCTCGTGCTGGGGTTCGCGGCGAAGTCGTTCATCGCGATCACCCTGCTGGCGATCACCCTGGTGCTCCTTCCCGAGACCGTCGAGTCGCTGCTGGGGCGGGGGATCCGCATCGCCGGTCGGGCGCTCGGGGGGTGATCGCGGGTGGCCAAGAGCGACAAGACCGAGCAGGCGACACCGAAGAGGAAGCGCGACAGCCGCCGCAAGGGCCAGATCGCGAAGTCCCAGGACCTCACCGCGTGGCTCGGCGTCCTGGTCGGGCTGTACCTCGTCCCGATGACGGTCGGCCGCCTCGCCGACGTGGGACGGATCGCTCTCGACCGGATCACCGAGGTCTCCCCGGAGTCGACGCCCGAGACCACCGTCGCGATGCTCGGGTCGACGCTGCGCTCCGGGTTCGTCGCCGCCGCCCCGCTGATGGCGGTCGCGTTCGCCGTCACCCTCGTCGCCACCCTCGCCCAGACCGGCCCGCTGCTGACGCTCAAGCCCCTCGTCCCCGACTTCAAGCGGGTCAACCCGAAGAACGGCATCCAGCGGCTGGTCTCGCCGCGCTCGGTCTGGGAGACCGGCAAGCAGCTGCTGAAGATCTCGATCGTGATCGGGGTCGCGTGGCCCCAGGCGGTCGACCTCGTCGAGGTCCTCGCCGGGAGGGGTCGGCTCGCCCTCTCCGACGCGCTGCCGGCGGCGGGCGCCGAGGTCCTCGGGCTGGTCCGCGGCATCGCCTGGACGATGGTGGTGCTGTCGGTCGCCGACTACGGCTACCAGCGGTTCCAGCACGGCAGGGACATGAAGATGTCGAAGCAGGAGGTGAAGGACGAGTACAAGAACGCCGAGGGCGACGGATCGGTGAAGGGCCGCATGCGCCAGATGGCGCGCTCGATGGCGCGCAACCGGATGATCGCGGACATGGGCGACGCCGACGTGATCATCACCAACCCGACGCACATCGCCGTCGCGCTGAAGTACGACCCGCTGCGCGGGGGCGCTCCCCGGGTGCTCGCCGTCGGCGCCGGGTCCCTCGCCGCCCGGATCCGCGAGCGCGCCCTCGACGCGGGGATCCCGATGGTCGAGGCCAAGCCCCTCGCCCGCGCCCTGTGGAGGGCGTGCGACGTCGGCGACGAGGTCCCCGTGGTGCTCTACGAGGCGGTGGCGAAGGTGCTCGTGTTCGTCCGTCAGCTCGATTCCCGGATCCGGCGCTCGCGCTCGATCGACCTGCCTCGTCGAGCGCGCGTCGACGAGACCCTCCTCGAGTCCGTCCCGAAGAAGCGGCGACGCCGGTGATCCGGGCCCGCACGACCGCTCCCCGGATCGCTGTCGGCGTATCCGTGCTCAAGTTCGCGCTGCGGGTCCCGATGATCAGTACGCCGACATCGTCCGCCCCACGTGGAGGAGCGATGCGCCCCGGGGGCCCGCCGGGGACCCGAACCGAACCCGGACCGCCCGCCACGGCGGTTCGATCACCGACCCGCCGACACGGGGAACCCAGGAGCAGATCCGAGATGCCGACCGCCCGTCCCGTCCCGTTCGGAACGCGCTGACCGGCGACCAGCCGATCGAGAGGAGACGTCGCGATGGAAGACGACGAGATCATCGGCGAGTTCCTCGCCGAGTGCCACGAGGGTCTCGAGCGCATCGAGCAGGGCCTGATGGTCCTCGAGGCCACGCCGGACGACACCCAGACCCTCACCGAGGTGTTCCGGATCCTGCACACCATCAAGGGGACCTGCGGGTTCCTCGGGTTCGGGCAGCTCGAGACCGTCGCCCACCGCGGCGAGAACCTCCTCAGCCTGCTGCGCGACTCCGTGCTCGAGATGGACCAGGAGATCACCGACGCCCTCCTCGCCACGAACGACGCGATCGGGGCGATCCTGTCGACGATCGGCGCCACCGGCGACGAGGGCAGCCACGACAACGCCACGCTCATCGCCTGCCTCGAGCGGCTCTCGGCGCGCGCCGAGCACGTCGGGGCCGCAGCGGACCCCGTGGCGGGGACGACCGGCGTCGAGCCGAGTGGAGCGCTCGACGCGGGCGAGGTCCCACCGCGACCCGACGACGAGGTCGACGTCACGGCCGACGGGCGCGAGATCGACGACGACGCGCGCGACCAGGCGGCCGACGACGACGCTGCCGGCGCCGGCCGACGCCTCGGCGACATCCTCGTCGAGGACGGCACCGCCGACCGCTTCGACGTCGAGATCGCCGCCGTCCAGCAGTCGCTGGGCGACTCCCGCCCGATCGGCGACATCCTCGTCGCGGAGGGCCGTGCCGACAAGTGCGACGTCGACTCCGCCGCCGCCCGCCAGCGAGGCGCGGGGGACAGCTCGATCCGCGTCGACGTCGGAGTCCTCGACACGCTGATGAACCTCGTCGGCGAGCTCGTGCTCTCGCGCAACGAGATCGTCCAGCTCACGGGGGACGACCGGAACGAGGGCTTCGTCGCCCCCGCCCAGCGCCTGAACCTGATCACGAGCGAGCTGCAGGAGAGCGTCATGAAGACGCGCATGCAGCCGATCGTCGGCATCTGGAACAAGCTGCCCCGGGTCGTGCGCGACCTCTCCCAGCAGTTCGACAAGCGGATCCGCCTCGAGATGGAGGGCAAGGAGACCGAGCTCGACCGCACCATCCTCGAAGCGGTCAAGGACCCCCTGACGCACATGATCCGCAACACCGTGGATCACGGCATCGAGTCCCCCGAGGTGCGCGTCGCCGCCGGCAAGGATCCCGAGGGCGTCCTGCGCCTGAGCGCGAGCCACGAGGGCGGCCAGGTCCACATCGAGATCAGCGACGACGGTGGCGGGATCGACGCGGCGGCCGTGCGCCGCACGGCCGTCGACAAGGGCGTCGTCTCGGCCGACGACGCCGAGCAGATGAGCGACGCAGCGGCGATCCAGCTGATCTTCGCCCCCGGGTTCTCCACGGCCGCGAAGGTGAACAACGTCTCGGGTCGCGGCGTCGGCATGGACGTCGTGCGCACCAACATCGAGCGCATCGGAGGATCCGTCGAGGTCCGCACCTCGATCGGCGTCGGAACCTCGTTCAAGATCAAGATCCCGCTCACCCTCGCGATCATCCCCGCGCTCATCGTGTGGTGCGACGGCCGCCGCTACGCCCTCCCGCAGCTCAGCCTGCGCGAGCTCGTCCGCCTCGGACCCGGTCAGAGGATCGAGGACGTCCACGGCGCCCCGGTGTTCCGGCTGCGGGACCGGCTGCTGCCGATCGTCGACCTGCGCGCCGAGCTGGCGGCGTCCGAGCCCGCCGGCCACGACGCCGCGAACATCGTCGTCCTGCAGGCCGACGGCCGGTCCTTCGGCCTGATCGTCGACGCGATCGTCGACACCGAGGAGATCGTCATCAAGCCCCTCGGGCGCACCGTGAGCGACAGCGAGCTGTTCTCCGGGGCGACGGTGATGGGCGACGGATCGGTCGCCCTGATCCTCGACGTGAACGGCCTGGCGAGCGCGAGCCGCGTCCTCGGCTCGGGGGGTTCCGCCGACGACGTCGACGTCGACGTGGTCGGCGACGGCCTGATCGACGCGATCGACGACCGAACGGTGCTGCTGGTCGGCCTGCGCGGCGGCGAACGGGCCGCGATCCCGCTCGAACAGGTCGACCGGCTCGAGGAGTTCGCGCCGTCGGACGTCGAGCGGAGCGATCACCGTGACGTCGTGCAGTACCGCGACGAGGTGATCACCCTCGTCGACCTGGGCCCGACGACGGGCCGCGGTTCTCCCGCCATCGACCGGATGGGGCCGCTGAGCGTCGTCGTGTGCTCGTCGCCGGGCGGGGCCTCCGTCGGCGTGGCCGTCGAGGAGGTCCTCGACATCGTGTCGCGACCCGACGTCCGCCGAGACGCCGAGGGGGCGGTCGGATCCGTGGTCGTCGAGGGTCGCATCGTCGACCTGATCGACGCCCGATCGCTGGTTCCCGGCTCCGTCGACTCGATGGAGCCCCTGCTGGTGTTCGGAGCATCCTGATGGACGACGACGCGACCGGATCGCTGCTGTGCACGTTCCGCCTCGGAGACCACCTGCTGGGCGTCGACGTGCGCGACGTCCAGGAGGTCCTCCACGGGGTCGACGTGACCCCGATCCCCCACGCGCCCGCCTCGGTGGCCGGGCTGATCAACCTGCGCGGGCAGATCGCGACGACGATCGACCTGCGGACCCGACTCGGAATCGATGCGTCGTCGCGACGCTCGGATCCGACCCACGTGGTCGTCCGCTCGGCGGGTGAGCCGGTCTCGCTCCTCGTTGACTCGATCGGCGAGGTGCTCGAGGTCGGCCACGAGCTCCACGAACCACCCCCCGTCACGATCGACGACGCGGTCTCCCACCTGATCGTCGGGACCTACAAGCTCACCGACGAGCTGCTGCTCGTCCTCGACGTGGCGCGAGTCGTCGCCACCCAGGTGCCCCTCACGGAGGATGCGGCATGAGAGCACTCGTGGTCGACGACGCCGGAGTCGCGCGCAAGATGGTCGGCCGGATGATGACGGATCTCGGGTTCGAGGTGACCCTGGCCGAGCACGGTCGCGACGCCCTCGACAAGCTCGACCTCCACGATCCGCCGGCGGCGATCGTCACCGACTGGAACATGCCGGTGATGGACGGCACCGAGCTCGCCCGAGCCGTGCGCGCCACCCCCGAGGTGGCTCTCGTCCCGGTGCTGATGATCAGCAGCGAGGCCGATCCGCGTCGCGTGGCGAAGGCCCTCCTGTCCGGTGTGGACGAGTACCTGTTCAAGCCCGTCGACGCGGCGATGATCCAGCAGCGGCTCGAGATCATGGGCGTGTACTCGGGGGTGGGGACGTGACCGTCGGTCCCGCCCGCATCGTGGTGGTCGATGACTCGACCGTGATCCGCGGGCTGCTCAGCCGGTTCATCGACGCCGACCCCGCCCTCACCGTCGTGACCACCGCAGCCAACGGGCAGATCGGCGTCGACAAGGTGCGCGCCCACGATCCGGACCTCGTCGTGCTGGACGTGGAGATGCCGGTGATGGACGGTCTCCGGGCGCTGCGCGAGATCCGCCGGACGCACCCGGCCCTGCCGGTGATCATGTTCAGCACGCTCACCGGACGAGGAGCCGCCACCACGATCGAGGCGCTCGCCGCGGGCGCGTCCGACTACGCGGCCAAGCCGACCGCGACGGGCACGACCGTCGACGCGATGGGCCAGGTGCGCGACGAGCTGCTCTCCAAGATCCACGCGATCCTCGGTTCCGGCACCCCACCCCGCGCCGTGCGGCCGGGGACCGCTCCGGTCGCCGCGCCGACCCCGGCGCCGGCCCGAGCCGTCCGGCGCTCCCCCGCCGGCGGGGTGATCGAAGCGATCGTGATCGGCAGCTCCACCGGTGGGCCGGTCGCGCTCGAGCAGCTGCTCACCAGCGTGGCGGTCCCGTTCCCGATCCCGGTCTTCGTCGTGCAGCACATGCCGCCGAACTTCACGAAGGCCCTCGCCGATCGCCTCGATCGCAAGACCCCCCACCGGGTGATCGAAGCGAGCGACGGGATCATCGCCACCGCCGGCACGGTCCACATCGCCCCCGGCGGGCGCCACCTGCGCCTGGAGCGCCGACCGGCAGGGGTCACCCTGACCGTCGACGACGGCCCCGCGCGGAACTCGTGCAGGCCGTCGGTCGATCCGCTGTTCGACTCCGCCGCCGAGGTGTACGGCAGCCACGTCGTCGCGGTGATGCTCACCGGGATGGGCGCCGACGGGACCGCCGGCACGCGCTGCCTGGCGGACCGCGGCTGCGACGTCATCGCGCAGGACGAGCGGTCGAGCACCGTGTGGGGGATGCCCCGCAGCGTGGTCGAGGCCGGACTCGCCACCGAGGTGCTGCCGCTCGACCGGATCGGCGAGCGGCTCGCGCAGCTGGTCCGGTCGCGCTCGAGCCGCGTCCCGGTCGCGCCGGGGGGTGCCTCGACGTGAGCGCGACTGCATCGACCTTCGCCGCCACCTCCGACGTCGACCACTTCCGGCAGGTCGTCGATCGCCGGATCGGCGTCCAACTGGACGGCAAGGAGTACCTCATCGAGAACCGACTCCGAGCGGTCGCTCAGAACCACGGTCTGGACTCCACGGCCGCGGTCCTCGCCGCGATCCGTCGCGGCGACCGGGCGGTCGAGAGCGACGCGATCGAGGCGATGACCACCAACGAGACGTCGTTCTTCCGCGATCAGCACCCGTTCACCTCGCTCGCGGAGCACGTGCTGCCCCCGCTCGCCGCGGCGAACGGGGACCGACTCACGATCTGGAACGGAGCCTGCTCCAGCGGCCAGGAGTCCTACACCCTCGCGATGACCATCGCCGACCACCTCCCCCACCTGGCGGTCGGCGGGCGCACCCGGATCGTCTCGACCGACGTGTCCCCCGCGATGGTCGAGCGCACCGCGGCCGGCACGTACTCCCGCTTCGAGGTCAACCGCGGCCTGCCGGCCGCGCTCGCTGTGAGGCACTTCGAGCAGACCGGTCGGAACTGGACCGCCAAGCCCCTGCTGCGGTCGATGGTCGAGGCGCGCGAGCTCAACCTGCTCGAGCCGTTCCGCGGCCTCCCCCGATGCGACGTCGTGCTGTTGCGCAACGTCCTCATCTACTTCACCGTGGCCGCGCGTCGCGACATCGTCCGGCGGATCGGGACCGAGGTGCTCAAACCCGGCGGCTGCCTGCTGCTCGGCGCGAGCGAGACCATCAACGGGTTCGACGAGGGCTTCGAGAGCCGTCGGATCGGTTCCGCCACCTTCCACTACACGAGAGGGAAGCGATGACCGACGCACTCCAGCGATGCGATCCCGAGCTGCTCGACGAGCTGCGCGAGGTCGTGATCGAGATGCTCGACGGGCTGGCCGACGCCGCGCTCGCCGGCCGCTCGCTCCCCGACGTGGAGCGCCTCGACTCGATGGTCGTCGAGTCGACCCTCGCGATCGTCGGCGACGCGATGCGCTCGGAGCTGGTGCTGCGGGTGCCGGCGCCGGACGCGGTCGCGCTGGCCGCCGCCCTCGGCGACGACGACCCCGCCGGCGTCACGATCGACGAGGCGTGCGGCGTCGTCTCGGAGCTGTGCAACGTGATCGCCGGTTCGGCCAAGACGCTCTTCGACGCGGAGACGTCGCTCGACGTGCCGAGGTCGATCGCGATCCCGCTCGACTCGCCGCGCCCGCTCGGCGCCATCGACGTCGAGCACGCTCTGGGGCACTTCGCCGTGCACCTGGGCGACGCCCGGCCCGAGTGAACCCTCGGGCCGGTCCCTGCGGTACGGTTCGACCCCGCCCGGACCACGCACCCCGCCGCCGATCCACGCGACGAGGTGTCGGTGTCGGTGACGGGTCGTGGGTGGCGGAGCCCGGACGGCGCGACCGTCAGCCGACGGAGCGGGTGAGCAGGTCGGCCGCTCGGTCGCGATCCGCGTCGGACTCGACGATGCGAACCCCGAACTGCTCCCCGACGACGACGACCTCGCCCAGGGCGAACGGCAGACCGTCCACGCACAGGTCCACGGGAGCGTCGGCCGATCGCCCGAACTCGATCAGTTGGCCGGGGCGCAGGCTCAGCACGTCGCGCATCGCCATCGTGGTCCGTCCGAGCTCGACCGCGAGCTGGACCTCGACGTCGAGCAGCAGATCGCCCCCGAACTCGCCGATCCGCTCGCTCGACGGTCGCCCGCCGGCGAACACGACCGCGTCGAGCTCCGTCGACTCGACGTGGTCGTCTCCGTCACCGTCGGCCGCGGCGGCCGCCGCGACCGTCGCGAGGAGGGCGCACGTGCGCCCGGCGTCGCGGATCTCCACGGCACGGCGCGGGCGCCGCCCGTCCGCCTCACCGACGTCGCAGTCCAGCTGCAGCTCGGCTCCGGTGGCATCGAGCGCCCCCTGGAAGCCGCGGGCGAGACGTGCCGGGTCCGACGTCAGGCGCGTCGCGACCTCGGCGTTCACCGCCAGGAGCAGCTCACCACCCTCGTCACCGGCGAAGGTCGCCACCAGCACGCGGTCCCCGCCGTCGACCGGCCAGGAACCGCCGATCTCCAGGTCGTCGCCGAGACCGAAGGCGTCGGCGATCGCGCGGGCGGCCGAGACGAGCGCCTCGTCGGCGAGCGCGGCGGGCTCCGGCGGTGTGGTCGACAGGTCAGCCACGGTTCGTCGCTCCCTGGGGGCCGCAGCCGGGCGCCAGGTGCAGGCGGGTGGGGCGGGGAGCCGCTTCGGGCACCGCTTCGCCGACCACTCGCACGGCGTACTGGCGGTTGACCCGGCCGATGGTCACCTCGTGGGTGGCGACACCGTTCACGCTGAGCGTGAGCGGCATGGCCAGCGGGTGGTTGAGCATCAGGACGTCACCGATCGCGATCTTCTTGAGCTGGCCCGACGTCATCACCGCCGGACGGAAGGTCGCGCAGCCCGAGACGGTCGCGCTCGTCGTGCGCTCCTCGAGCATCGCTCGTTCCGAGGCGACCTTGTCGGGGCTCTGGTTGCTCAGCCGAGACCGGGTCGACATGGCCTCGAGTCGACCCTGGAGCGTGGCGAAGGGGACGCACAGCGACATGATCTCGGTGACGTTCTCGATGCTCAGCTCGAACGAGATGACGATGACCATGTCCGTCGGGCTGGCCAGCTGCGCGAACTGCGGGTTCATCTCCTGACCCAGGAACGCGCTCTCGATCGAGGCGATCGGCTCGAACGCCCGATCGATCTCGGGGAGCAGCATGTCGATCGTCCCGCGCAGCAGAGCGAGCTCGAGGTCGGTGAGCGACCTCGTGGGCTGGTCCGGGCTCCCGCGACCGCCGAGCAGGAGCTCGTTGGCCATGAACGCGGAGCGCAACGGGATCTGGAGGAGGGCCGAGCCCTCGAGCGGGGCGATCGACAGGTTGGTGAGCAGGGTGGGGTTGGGGACCGACTGGATGTACTCGTCGTAGGACACCTGGTCGATGTCGCCGATCGACACCTGGATCGCGGCGCGCAGCGCCGACGACAGCGTGGTCGTGATCCCCCGTGCGAAGGTCTCCTGCACGATCTGGATCGAGCGGACGTGCTCGCGCGACAGGATCGTCGGCCGGCGGAAGTCGAACGTGCGGATCGCCCGCTGCTGGGAGGCCGCCGGCGACCGGCGGGGTTCGGTGTCGACCACGCTCACCTCGACTCGTGGATCCGCCACGTCATCGCGGATCCGTCCACCTCGAAGCCGGCCTCGACGGTCACGACGCCGCCGACGATGCTCTGGCTCGTGCGGGCCACGACCGGCAGCGACAGGGTGCTCGACGGATCGTCGACGAGGCCCTTCACGTTGCCGCCCACCATGTTCACGATCTCGCCGACGGCGTCGCTGAGCAGCGAGTCGTCGATCTCGTCGGGTTCCATCATGAACAACCCCGCGGCGCTGGCCAGCGCCAGCTCCGAGCGCATCTCGACCACGATCGTCGCGGTCCACGATCCGCCGATCGCGATCGACGCGGTGACGCCGTCGCCGATCGGGGTCGCGTCCGTGCAGGTGGGCTCGATCCCGTACAGGGTCGACCAGACGAACGCCACGGTGTCGCGCAGCGTCGTCTCGTCGACCGTCGTCATCTCGACCTGGCTCATCTTCGTCTCCTCGCTCATGGGGTGCTCTCGTCTCCGTCGTCCGCCGGCCGGTCGACCGCGCGCTCTCCGACCGCGTACAGCGCGATCCTGCCGTCGCCGTACCCCGGGATGGACACGTCGTAGGTGCGCCGACCGGCCGCCTTCATCACCACGTCGCGCGCATCGGAGGACAGGCCGTCGGCGTGCTCGCCGATCCGGACGTGGGCCACGGACGGCCCGTTCAGCAACCCGGTCATGATGTTCGCGACCTCGTGGTAGTTCTCGCGCAGCGTCTCGGTGAGCTCACCCGCCTCCACCGCATCGAGCGCCGTGGCGGCCGGCAGCATGATCAGGCTCGCGCCCGCGTGCGCCGCGAACGCGAGATCCGACAGGATCAGGCCCGCCGGGGCGTCGGTGTCGTCGATCAGCACGCTGCTCACGACGGCGTCGCCGTGCTGCTCCAGATCGAGCTCGTCGACCTTCGCGGCCTCGACCGTCTTCGCGAGCAGCTCGGAGAGGAACTCCCGCACCGCCTCCGCCGCGGGCATCCGACGTGTCGGGGTCGCGAGCGGCATCAGCCGACCAGCGACCCCACCGCCTCGGAGAAGCGCTCGGCCGTGAACGGCTTGGTGATCAGGAACGAGGCTCCCGCCGCGCTCGCCGTGTCCCACATCGCCGGGTTCGACTCCGACGTGACGAAGCCGAAGGTGCGCTCGTCACCGGCCGCGCGCAGCTGCTCGAGCAGGTCGATGCCGTTCATGTTCGGCATGTTCCAGTCGCACAGCACCAGGTCGGCGTCGTACTCGGACAGGATCGCGAGCGCATCGGTGCCGTCCTCGGCCTCGCGCAGCTCGCTGATCTCCAGCGTCGTCTGTCGGAGGGTGCGCGACACGATCATCCGCATCGCCTTGCTGTCGTCGACCACGAGAACTCGCATGGTTGGCTGTTCCTCTCTCGTCTCCCCGGCATCGGACCCCGACGAGGTCCGTCGAGGTCCGGTCGGGCACCCGGGACTCGATCCCGATGCCGACGCAGCAGATCGTCCGGGCAGGCGCCGACGGCGCTCGGAGGTCGTCGACGTGATGGTTGCGCGGGGGCCGGCGTGCCGGACGGTCCCGATCCACTGGCCCGACCCCGGGCGAGCGGGAGGAGCACGGGAACGCATGACAGAGACCCAGACCATCTTCCTCGGACGTCAACCGATCCTCGACAGCGACCGGCGCACGTTCGGTCACGAGCTCACCTACGTCGAGAGCCGTGCGGACGCCCCGGGACTCGAGCAGCCGGAGAACGCCGGTCAGCTCGTGATGCAGCACGCCCTGCTCGACTGGGGGATGCAGACCATCGTCGGCGACCGGTTCGGACTGATCAGCACGACGATCGAGGAGATCGAGGCCGGCATCTTCCGTGCCCTCCCGCCCGAGGGCGTCATCCTCGAGATCGACGTCCGTCGCCTGCGCGAGGCGCACGACCCGAGCGTCGTCGACGAGGCGCGCGCATCGGGGTACGCGATGGCCCTCGACCACATCGGCTCGATCGACGACGTCGTCGGCAACCCCCACCTGCGCTCGGCGAGCCTGGTCAAGATCGACGTCACGGCGGTGGACGACCCCGAGCTCTCCGAGATCGTCGCCCACATGCGTGACGCCGCGCCGAACGTCCTGCTGCTCGCGGACGGTGTGCAGACGATGGAGACCTTCGCCCGCTGCGAGGACGCGGGGTTCGACCTGTTCCAGGGGTTCTTCTTCTCCGAGCCCGAGGTCCTCAGCAAGGAGATGCGACCGACCGGGTCGGCCGCCGCGATCAAGCTCGTCGCGGAGATGCAGTCGAGCGACCTCGGCGTGGACCGCGCCGAGCAGCTCGTCGCCAGCGACCCCACCCTCGCCTACCGCCTGCTCAGCGTCGTCAACTCCAGCGCGTTCGGCCTCGATCGCCAGGTCGACTCCCTGCGCCACGCGATCGTGCTGCTCGGGATGACCCAGGTGCGCAACCTCGCCGTGCTGCTCACGATCTCGACCAGCTCGAGCGCGAGCGAGGAGCTGATCGCGCTCGGCGCGACCCGGGCGCGGTTCGCGGCCGGGATGCAGAGCACCCGGGAGCGCAGCGACCGTGCCTTCACGGTCGGCCTGCTCTCGGTGTCGGATGCGATCTTCGCCACCCCGATGAGCGAGCTCGTCGAGCACCTCCCGGTCGCCGAGGAGATCTCCGACGCCCTCGTGCACGGCAGCGGTGAGCTCGGATCGACGCTGGCGCTCGCCCGGGCCTGCGAGAGCTCCGACGTGGAGGCGCTCAACGAGCTGCGCCCCGACGGCGCCGGCGAGGTGATGGCGGCGTACCTCGAGGCGACCGCCTGGGCCGACGAGATCCGCCAGGAGATCCCCGCCACCCGACGCCAGACGTCCTTCGTCGTGCCGACGCTGCCGCCCCCGGCGTTCCCCCCGCCGACGGGGACCGCGATCCCGCCGTCCCCCGTCGCCCCGAGACCGGTCGCGGGGCCGGTCGGCGTCAGCTCCTGACCCTCGGCTGACGAACCTCAGCTCCCGAACCCCAGGTCCGCGGTCTCCCACCGAGCGACGGCGCCGACCGCTGCGAGCGGCCCGAGCCGCGTCCGACACCCCCTCGGCGGGTCCGTCGTCGCCGGAGGAGGATCAGCTCGTGCGGCGGGTCGGCAGAGCGGACGGGCGCGGCGCGCCGCTCGACACGATCCCGCGTGCGTCGGCGTCGCGCACCGCCTCGTTCTCGCGTGAGATCTGCGCGTAGACCTCCTCGCGGTGCACCGAGATGCTGCGCGGGGCGTCGACCCCGAGCCGGACCTGGTCGCGCGAGCTCTCGACGACGGTGACGACGACGTCGTCGCCGATCACGATGCTCTCGCCGGCCTTGCGCGTGAGGATCAGCATCAGCTCGCGCCGATCGGCTGCGACTCCGCCAGCGGGGCGCGCACCGGCCAGTCGCCGTCCTCGAGGATCACCTGGCGGCCCACCCGGCGGGTGGTGTCGATCAGGACGGGGGCGAGCAGGTTGGTGGTGAGCGTGGCGCGATCGCCGTCTCGGCGGATCGTCACCATCACCAGCACGCACAGGTCGTCGAGGGCCGCGCCGTCGACGTCGACGTCGACGTCGTACTCGGGGTAGGCGACCCAGGGCACCGTGGTGAGGAAGGCGAGGTCGCGGTCGTCGACGTCCTGCAACCAGTAGAGGGAGTGCTCCGCATCGGGTCCGTCGAAGCCGAGCAGGCCGCCGGCCCCGACGAGGACCATCCGGCGGCGGCCGCGGAAGCCCGGCAAGCCGTCGGGGAAGGTGAGGACCTCGCCGTCGTCGACCTCGATGGTGCCGAACCGTGTTGTCTCCACCTGCATCGTGAACCTCCTGGCTCGTCGTGGAGTATTGCCGCCCGCGGCCTGCGGGACAACGACTCGCGCCTCCGGACAGTCGCGGATCGTCCGGAGGATGCCACGGTGCGCAGCGAGCCCGCCGAGCGTCACCCGACCGCCGACCGACGAGACGCCAGGGACCCACGACTCCGATGAAGAACTCCAAGCTGGCACAGGCTGGGTTCCCGGCCGTCGTCGTCCTGGTCGTGACGGTGATGATCCTGCCCCTGCCGTCGAGCCTGCTCGACCTGCTGATCGTCGCCAACATCTCGACGGCGGTGCTGATCCTGCTCGTCTCGACGAACGTCCGACGGGCGCTCGACTTCTCCTCGTTCCCGTCGCTGCTGCTCGTGGTCACCCTCGTGCGCATCGGGCTCAACGTGTCCACGTCGCGCGCCGTGCTCTCCGACGGGGACGCCGGCGACGTGATCGCCACCTTCGGATCGTTCGTCGTCGGCGGGAACATCGTCGTGGGGTTCGTGATCTTCCTGATCATCACCCTCGTCCAGTTCGTCGTCATCTCGAGCGGCTCGGGGCGCGTCGCCGAGGTGACCGCCCGCTTCACCCTCGACGCGATGCCCGGCAAGCAGATGGCGATCGACGCCGACCTCAACGCCGGCGTCCTCACCGACGCCGAGGCCAAGGCCCGCCGCCAGGACGTCGCCGACGAAGCCGACTTCTACGGCGCGATGGACGGCGCGTCGAAGTTCGTCAAGGGCGATGCGATCGCCGGTCTCGTGATCACGATGGTCAACCTGATCGGCGGTCTGATCGTCGGGGTGCTGCAGCGCGGGATGGACATCGGCGAGGCCGTCACCCAGTACAGCCTGCTGACGGTCGGCGACGGTCTCGTCGCCCAGATCCCCGCCCTGCTCGTGTCGATCTCATCGGGTCTGATCGTCACCCGCTCGGCCGGCGAGACCGGTGACCTCGGCTCCGACGTGGTGCGCCAGTTCGCACGCCAGGGCAGCGCCATCCGCTCCGGCGGCGCGGTCGTGCTGCTGATGATGCTCGTGCCCGGGCTGCCGAAGCTGCCGTTCCTGCTGTGCGGCGTCACCCTCGTGGTGCTCGGTCAGCGCCTGGCGAACGCCCCCGAGGTCGAGCAGGTGGAGGAGACCGTCGAGATCGTCGACGAGGAGCCGCCGAGCCCCCAGCAGATCGCCCTCGACGCCCGGGTCGAGGCGCTCGAGCTCGACCTCGCCTACGACATGATCGAGCTCGTCGACGGCTCGGTCGGGGGCGACCTGCTCGACCGCGTCGGCGCGCTGCGTCGCAAGATCGCCACCGAGCTCGGCTTCGTGATGCCCTCGATCCGCACCCGCGACGACCCGACGCTGCCGGCTCACACCTACGTCATCCGCGTCCACGGCGTCGAGATCGGCCGGGGCGAGGCTCCCCCGGAGCGCATCCTCGTCATCGGCGACGACCTCACCTCGCTCCCGGGCAACGACATCACCGAGCCCGTGTTCGGGCTCCCGGCCCGCTGGGTGCCGCTCGAGTTCCGCTCCCACGCCGAGCTGGCCGGCAACACGGTCGTCGATCGCTCCGCGCTCGTCGTCACCCACCTCGCCGAGGTGATCCGACGGCGCGCCGGTCGCCTGCTGTCGCGCACCGACGTCTCCGAGCTGCTCGAGAGCGTCGGCGAGACCGACCCCAGCGTGATCGAGGACCTCACCGCGGCGGGGGTCACCACGGCCGAGGTGCAGGCGGTGCTCGCCGCCCTCCTCGACGACGGGATCGCGATCCGGGACCTCGTCCGGATCGTCGAGGCGATCGGCGATCGGGCGCGGACCAACCGCTCCCCCGACGCCCTGGTCGAGGCGGCCCGCTCGGCGCTCGGGCCGGCGATCACCAGCGCCTTCTCGGCGGAGGGGCGCCTGCCGGTGATCACCATCGCCCCGGCCATGGAAGCCCAGCTCGCCGGAGCGTTCGAGATCACCGAGGCGGGGGCTCAGCTCACCCTCGGTCCGGAGCTGCACGACCACGTCGTCGGCCAGTTCGAATCGGTCACCACGGCGGCGGCCGCACGGGGCGACGCGGCGGTCGTCGTGTGCGCTCCCGGCCTGCGCCCCGCGCTCGGGCGCCTGGTTCGCCAGACCGCACCCGGGCTGACCGCCGTCTCGTACCGCGAGATCGGCGACCACCTCTCGATCGAGGTGATCGCGTCGATCGACGCGCCGTCCGCCCCGGCCGCGCCGACCCCGCTCAACTCCGGCGCCGAGGTGCCGATGAACCCTTCGATGTCCGCCGCACGACCTCTGACCAGCGAGACCGACGATGACCGACTTGCACGACTCAGCTGATCTCGACCTCGTCGGGCACGACGGCACCGAGGTGGTCGAGCGCGACGGCAGCGACGGGGTCGAGCGACACGACACCGAAGGGGCCGAGGCCCCCGACGAGCTGCGCCGGTTCCGGGGGTCCACGTTCGACGAGGCCCTCGCCGCGGCCAGCACCGAGCTGGGCGACGGGGTGGAGGTCGTCGAAGCCAACCGCATCCGTCGCGGCGGGCTCGGAGGGTTCTTCGCCACCGACCTCGGGGTCGAGGTGATCGTCGCTGCCAGCGCCGAGGACCACCGCGCCGAGGTCTCCCGAGCCGTCGATCGGCTCCTGACCCGGCTCGACGGTGCCGACCGCTTCGTCCCGAGCGAGGTGGCGGAGGCACCCGCGCCGCATCCGTTCGCGGAGCGCCTCGACCGTGAGATGCGCGCGGTGGACGCCACGGCACCCGAGGCGCCCACGGCGCGAGCGGGTGAACCGCTCGTCCCCCCGACCCAGCCCGACACCGGCGTCACGAGGTCGACGGACCTCGGCCACGCGCCGATGCCGTCGACGTCGCCCGACACGTCGACGACCACCGAGCCGCTCGTCGGACCCCGGGAGCGCCCCGCCGCTGCCGACCTGGACGTCGACACCCCCCGGCGCGACGGCGCCGCCGATGCGCTGGCCGACATCGACGCGCTGCTCGCACGAGCCGGCGTCGAGCCACCCCGCGACCCGCCGCCGGGGCCGTCGGACGCCGGCACGGCACCTCGGCAGCCCCTCGATCACCGGACCGCCGACACCACGACCGCCACGCCCTGCGCCGACCCCACGCCCGCCACGCCGGCCGCCGACGTCGCCGGCGGTTCGGTCGACCCCGAGCCCCCGCACGGCGCCGACGCCGCGCCGACGCCCCCTGCCGCCACGACCCTCCCGGCTCCGGCCACCCCGTCGCCGGAGCTGCTGCGCTCCGCGGCCGAGGCCGTCGTCGAGCAGCTCGCATCCATCGACTCGGCGCACGGCTCGCGCTCGCTGCGCCGGATGAAGGTGAAGATCACCTCCCCCGACGGCACCGAGGTCACGATGAGCGCCGAGTGGGACGACGATGAGTGACGCCGCCGACACGTCGGCGCCCGAGGCCCCCACGGCGCCGCTCCCCGAGTTCCGCCTCGTGATCACCCGGCCCGACGGGCCGGGCCCGCTGGGCCCGTACCGGCTCGCGCTCGCGGTCGGGTTCGCCCTGCTGGTGGCCGGGGGACGCATGTGGACGTCGATCAGCCACGGTCACGCCGACGACTCGGCGCTGATCGTCGCCGGCGCCGCGGGGGCCTTCGTGTGGGTCGTGACGACGGTGATCAACCGGATCCTCGCGACGGCCGGCCGTCACGCGTCGCGCCGGACCTCCCTCTCCTCCGCCGACTCCGCCGCAGCTCCCTGAGCGGGTCCCGCTGGGGGCTCGCGCGTCGACGACCGCACCGACGACGACGGCGAGAGCGCGACGGCGTCGCCCGTGCTGCCGGAGAGCGACCCCGAGCAGCTGGCCGCCGACCACGGCGTCCACATCGCACCCCGTGAGATCGGATCGGCCGTCGTCGTGCTCCTCGCGGCGGGCCCAGCCGGTGCTCGGTCGTCGACGCACGGCCGAGACCGAGCGGCTCGGCGGGTTCCACGTCCGCGGCGCGGCGCGGCGCGGCGCGGCGCGGCGTCGAGGTGGAGACGTCAGCGCAGGAAGTCGATGAGCGAGGGCGGCAGCACCCGGCTGGCGGCCTGCAGCGTCGCCTGGTAAGCGTTCTCGCTCGCCTTCATCGACAGCAGGGCCTCGGCGAAGTCCACGTCCTCGACCAGCGAGATCCGCTCCGAGAGCTCGGCGCGCTCGGTCTCGGAGCGCACGGTGATCGACGTGAGGTGCCGAGCTCGTCGCCCGATCTCGGCGGCCGCGCCGCTCACCCGCAGGCTGGCGTCGTCCAGGTGGGAGTGCTCGGTCGTGAGCGCAGCGAGGTCACCCCTCCCCACGGCCGCGGCCAACCGGTCGATGACCGCGAACACGTCGCCGGCGGGATCGCCCTGGGCGCCGAAGATCTGCTCCCCGGTCAGGTTCACGGACACGGTCACGCCGGCGGCGACCGTGCGGTCGTAGTTCGTCGAGTTCCCGAGGTAGGCCCCGGACGCCGGATCGTACGCCGACCCCGTGGCGGTGCCGTTGAACAGCGACCGGCCCAGGTACTCCGTGTTCGCGATCCCGATCAGCTCGTCGCGCAACCCGCGCAGCTCCGAGGAGATCGCCGCGCGCGAGGTGTCGCTCGACGCCCCGCCGTTGGACGCCTGGACGGTCAGCTCCTTCACCCGGTTGAGGACGTCGAAGCTCGACACGAGCGCCGTGTCCGCCGACTGCAGGCGCGCCGCGGTGTCCTCGGCCGTGCGCATGAGCTGCTCGGTGCGCCGCAGCCGCTGGCGCAGCGCGAGCGCGTCGACCGCGCGGGCGGGGTCGTCCGAGACGCGCTGGATCGCCTTGCCGGAGGAGACCTTCGCCTGGTTCCGTTGCAGTCGATCGAGCGACGACGACAGGTCGCCCAGCGTCGATCGGATCATCATCGAGTTCGTCACGCGCACGTCGTCGACCCCCGTCGCGGTGCGAACGTCCGGGACGTCGCGATCATCGTCCGACCAGACCCGTCCGCTCGATGATCACGCCCATGAGCTGGTCGATCGCGGTCAGCACGCGGGCGTTCGCCTCGTAGCCGCGCTGCGCCTGGATCAGGCTGACCATCTCCTCGTCGATCGACACCCCGCTCACCGAGTCGACGTCGTCGATGGCGCGCCGGGCGACGATCGACTGGGTCTCGTCGCGCCGCAGCGCGGATCCCGTCTCGATCCCGATCCTGGTGACCATCGAGCGGTACCGCTGATCGGGTCCCGACGCGCTGTCCGCCATGGAGGCCAGCCGTTCGGCGATCCCCCCGTCGAAGATCCCGGGCGCCACCGGCCCGGGGAGCACGGGAGCCCCCGCGGCGACCCGTCGCGGCTGTCCGGCGACGTCGTCGGACAGCCGGATCGTCTCCGCGGTGGTCGCGGCGGGGTCGAAGAACGTCCAGCCCGTGCCGCCGTCGAGGTCGAAGCCGGTGCTGTGGAGGTCGTTCACGCCCTCCACGAGGGAGCGCGCGATCTCGTCGAGCTCCGCCCGGTAGCCGGGGAGGGTATCGCCGACGAGGCGCCGCAGGGCCGCGACCTCGCCCGTCGTCGCGGCGATCGGGCTGGCGTCGCGCGCCCAGCGCAGGGAACCCGCTCCGCCGACCACCTCCTCGGCGAGCGGGCCGGTCACCAGGGCGCGCCCCCCGAGCGAGATGTTCACCTGCTCGCCCACGCCGGGGCGGACGGTCGCGCCCGTGAGCTCGGTCAGCCGCGTGACGAGGCGGTCGCGCTGGTCGAGGACGTCGTTCGAGCCGTTCGAGCTCGACGCCACGGTCAGGTTCAGCCGGGCGATCCGCCCGGTGAGGTCGTTCACCTCGCCGGCGATGGCGTCGAGGCGGGCGCTCGCGCCCTCGGCGACGCGGTCGACGTCGGCGGCCGCCCGACCCAGGGTCTCGGTCAGGTTCTTCGCCTGTCCGAGCACCGCGGTGCGCGCGGTCTCGTTGTCGGGTCGCGAGGCGAGGTCGCCCCACGACGACCAGAACTCGTCGAGCTGGGCCGCGATCCCGAACTCGGTGGGCTCGGGGAACACGGTCTCGAGGCGCGTCATCGTCTGCGCCGTCGCCGAGGCGTCGGCGGCGCTCGCCTGCTCGCGCAGCGCTCGCTGCTCGGCGAAGGCGTCGAGCACCCGGGTGGTGCCCACGATGTCGACACCGAGGAGCTGGGAGTCGGCGCCCGTGTGGATCGCCGCGCCGGCGCCGATCCCCGAGGGGGCCAGATCGACCCGCTGGCGGTGGTACCCCGGCGTCGCCTGGTTGGCGACGTTGTGGGAGGTGACGTCGAGGATCTTGCGGTGCGCGTTCATCCCCGACAGCGCGGTGTAGAGGCCGGAGATCACGTCACGCCGTCCGGTCGAACCGGCGGGAGGCGGGGGCGAGCTGCTCGGTGCTCCCCGACGGGTCGTAGGTGTCGATGGGCGCAGGTGCACCGACCGCGGCGAGGATCTCCTGCGCCGCCGCCGCGCCACGGCGGCCGAGCTCGCGGTTCGAGGCGGTGATCTGGTCGATCTCCTCGTTCAGCGCGACGAGGTTCAGTCGGTGCCGGCGCCAGGCCGTGCGGTACGGCTCGCCGGCGGCCTCGGCCATCTCGGCCAGGGTGGCCCGCTCGTCGAGGCCCAGCTTGCGGGCGGCCCGCGTCGTGTGCGGAACCCTCTCGGCCTCCGAGGTCCGGATGTCGTCGACGAGCAGCTCGACGTTCTCGGTCACCGTCGGCAGCCACCGCAGGCGATCGTGAGCCATCACCAGGCCCTGGATGTCGAGCGCGCACACGAGCTGCTCCATCTGCTCCTGGAGCAGCCACAGGCGCCGCGAGAGCTCGTCGAGTTCGTCCACGCCGGTGACCGTCCGGCGTCGGCGCGGTCGCGCCAGGTGGTCGACCGGGCGAGCGCGCCGGGCCGGTCCGCCTCGCCGCCCGCCGCGACCACCTGGCGCGACGACCGCGGTCCCGGACGATCCCGAGGGCAGCCGCCGGGTCGTCCGTCGGCCGCCCCGACGCACCCCGCCGCCATGATCCGACTGACCCGTCTCCGCCACGCGGAGTCCTTCCTCCTGAACCCCGACTTCATCGAGCGCGTCGACTCCCACGTCGACACGGTCGTGCGCCTCACGACCGGGACCGAGTACCTCGTCGAGGAGCCGGCGGAGGTGATCCTCGCGCGGATCGTGGCGTACCGCAGCTCGATCCTCGCCGCGCTGCCCGAGGCCGCCCACCGCTCACCCGACCTCGCGACCACCGCGATCTCCGCCACCGCCACCACGACCGGGACCACCGTCCTCGACAGGATCGACTCATGAAGGCAACCCTCATCGGACTGATCGTCGCGGGCTTCGGCACCGTCGTCGGCGGATTCGTCAAGGGCGTCAACCCGATCGTCCTGATCACCAACGTGCCCGCGATCCTGATCGTCATCGTCGGTGCCCTCGGCGCCACGATGGCGAGCTTCGACATGAAGGCCACGACCAACGTGTTCAAGGCGATCATGAAGGCGATCTTCCCCAAGCCGTTGCCCGCGGCATCGGAGAGCCTGGCCACGATCGTGGAGTTCGCGAACCGCTCGCGCCAGGAGGGCCTGCTCTCGTTGGAGGGTGACGTCGCCACGCTCGAGGACCCGTTCATGCGCAAGGCCCTGCAGCTCGCGATCGACGGCAACGACCCCGAGGCCGTCGCCGACGTGATGCGCACCGACATCCGCACCATGAAGGCGCGCCACAAGGTCGCAGCCGAGTGGTGCACCTCGTTCGGGATCTTCGCACCGACGTTCGGCATCATCGGTGCGGTCATGGGGCTCATCGCGACCCTCAGCCACCTCGACGAGCCCGAGCTGCTCGGCAAGGGGATCTCGGCGGCGTTCGTCGCCACCTTCTGGGGCGTGTTCGTCGCCAACGGGATGATGCTCCCGCTCGCGAACAAGCTCAAGAACATGTCGGCCGCCGAGGTCGCCGGTCGCGAGATGGTGATGGAGGGCGTGCTCGCCATCCAGGGCGGCCAGAACCCGCGGGTCATCGAGGAGACGCTGATGACCTACCTCCCGCCGACCGAAGCCCTCGCCCTGCGCGAAGCCCAGGCGGTCTAGGAGGCGACGTGAGCGGATCGGGAGGCAAGAGGAACCACCACGAGGAGGAGCACGAGGAGCACGTGAACCACGAGGCGTGGGTCATCCCCTACGCCGACGTGCTCACCCTGCTGATGGCGCTGTTCCTCGTGCTGTGGGCGCTCGGCGACCCGAGCGAGGACAAGACCGAGGTCGTCGCCGACTCGTTCCGTCGGGAGCTCGGGACCGGCATCGGCCCGTTCCAGATCGGGTCCGCCAGCGGCGCGGGACCGTTGAGCGACGGCGGCACCCAGGTGATCGGCGAGCTCGCACCCGCGCCCACCCAGGAGCTCGGCGCGATGCCCGGCGAGCGCGAGGGCGGCGATCCGGACGAGTGGCAGGAGGCCGAGTGGCAGCAGGCCTGGGACGAGGCGCTGGACGCCGCCGACTGGACCGACGGCGGCACCGTGGAGGTCGGCGAGGGCGGACGAGCTCTCGAGCTCGACCTCGCGCTGCCGAACGGCGACCTCACCCCCATCCGCCTCGACCCCGCGACCTTCCGACCGGTCGAGGACGGAGACGAGGTCGACGTCGAGCTCGGCGACCCCCTCGACGTCGTCGAGCAGACGGTGCGCGACGAGGCGATCGGCAGCGGCCTCAACACCTCCGTCGGCTTCCGCCGCGAGGCGCGCGGCCTGGTCGTCACGATCGTGTCCGACCAGGTGCTGTTCCGCGAGGCCGCCGCCGACGTGCAGGCCGACGGCATCGTGATCCTCGACGTGATCGCCGAGTCGCTGCGCGACCTGCCGAACTCGATCATCATCGAGGGCCACACCGACTCCCGACCGATCGCGACCGATCGCTACCCCTCGAACTGGGAGCTGTCGACGGCTCGAGCCACATCGGTGCTGCGCTACCTCGTCGAGCAGCGCGGCATCGACGGCGACCGTGTGGCGGCCGCCGGCTACGCCGACACGCGCCCGGTGGCGACCGGCAGCGACGACACCTCCCTCGCCCGCAACCGGCGGGTCGAGATCGTCGTCCTGCAGACCGCCTGACCCCGACCGCCGGGACGGATCCGGGCGCGGGGCCACCGGCGCCGGACGGTCTGCACCACGATCCCCCGTCCACGGACCGGCCGGGGGATCGCCGAGACCGATCCACCCCACGACCCCGACGATGCCCCATGGCGCGAACAGGAAGTTTGCGAGATGCCCGACACGAAGTCACCCACCGACGAGGAAGCGCCGAAGAAGGGCGGGCCCAAGAAGCTCGCCGTCATCGCCGTCCTGTGCGTCGGCCTGCTCGGCGGCGGGTACGTCCTCGGCGGCAAGTCGAGCGCGCCGGCGTCGGCCGCCGACGGCGGCGCCGGCACCGAGACCGCCGAGACCGAGACGGGCGACGAGGAGGGATCGTCGGAGATCGGTCTGGTCATCGACCTCGAACCGGTGAACATCAACCTCGCCGACGACCACTACCTCCGAGTCGCGATCTCGCTCGGCCTCTCGGCGGACGTCGAGCTGCACGGTGAGGACGAGTTCCACACGGCCCCGGCCCAGGACGTCCTGCTGAGCACGTTCAGCGGCGCCTCGATCGAGCAGCTGGCCACCCCGGAGGGGCGCGACTCGGCACGGCACCACCTGCTCGAAGCCGTGGAGGAGCACTACCACGGCGAGGTCGCGGCGGTGTACTTCACCGAGTTCGTCATGCAGTGACCACCCGCCGGCCACCCGCCGGCGTCGACACCCCACCCACCGGCGGGCGCCAGGACGGCGCCGGCCCCGAGAACCCGACCGATCACGCACGACTCACGGAGGAGTCCACGATGACCACCACCCTCACCCGCACCCCCGTCCGGCCGCTCGGCCACGACCCCGCCCGGACGCGCCAGGTCGCGACCTCGCGCCAGCACCGTCCCGGCGCCCCGGTGTGGTCACCGTGGGCCGACTCGCGCCGGCCCGCCACCGTCGCCGAGGAGATCGCCCTGCGCGCCCGACTGGTGACGCTGTCGGGGTCGACGACCATCCCCTTCTCCGACGTGCGTCGCGCCGACGTCACCGCCGTGCTCAACGCCCTGCGCTGCGGTGCGAGCGCCGACGAGCTCCTCGCCCGTGCACCCGGCCTGCGGCCGGCCGCCCTGGCGACCGCGTGCGACGAGCTCGACCGGCGCCGCGCCGGCTCGGCGGCTGCGTGGCGGGCGATCGAGGCGGACGGTTCGCCCGATGCCCTCGATGCCCACGCTCACGGTGCCGCGCTGCTGCTCCCCCGGCTCGTCGCGATCCTCGACGGAGTCCGGGTGACGGACCCGGCGAGCTACGGCCGGGTGCTCGCGGAGCTCGTCGACTCCGTCGCCGCGGCGGCCGCGCACGCGGCGACCATCGAGGCCCGTCTGAGCGCAGCCGCCCCCGATGGCGCGCCGACCGTGGGCCGACTCCTCTACGAACCCCGCGGCGACGGCCTGTCGAACTGGCCCACCCACCTGCCGGAGCGGCTCACCACCCTGTCCCCGGCGCGCGTCGGGGCCCTCCTCGGCGAGCGCGTCGAGGGCACGCAGCTGGTCTCGGTCCGCAGCTCCGACGCCGCCTGAGCGGCCCGGGGTCCGGGTTTCGGCGCGGGCGACCGACGGGTACCCCGCGTCCATGCCGGAGAACAACGCCGAATCGCTCACCCCCGAGGTCCTGGGAGAGGAGGTCGGGGACGACGAGCGCCCGGCCGCCGGCTACCCGCCGGAGGAGCCTCTCGGCGTCGAGGACGACTCGATCGTGCGCGGCGGCGTCATCGCACGTGACGACGTGGAGTCACGCGAAGATCGCCTGCAGCCGGAGGCGGCCGAGGGGGGCGATCGTGCGGTGCAGCAGCGCACCGACATCGGCCTGACGGACACCGACCGAGCCTCCGACGGGCGCGACGACGAGGAGCGGATGCTGGCCGACGAGGTCGACGCCGAATCGTCGCCCGAGGGCGACGCGATGCACGTCGAATCCGCCCCCGACGACGCCTGAGCAGCCAACCGACGCTCGGCGGGCGTGCCCGGTCGCGGTTTCGTCGAGGCGCGTCGGGGTACTCCGGCGGAGCGTGAGGCGGTCGTCTGGCGCGAGTCGAACCCCGAACGGACCCTGCATGGACACCCTCACGATCCTGGTGATCGTCCTCGTCGTGATCGTCGCGCTGGTGCTCGCGTTCGCGCTGATCCGCAAGAAGCAGCGGACCGGGACGGTCGTCGCCTCCCCCGCCCGCACCCGTGGTCGCAGGTCGGGTCGATGACGGAGCGACTCACCCTCGTGCGTGCCCGTGACGTGGCCGGGCTCCCCGTCGTGACCGTCGACGGCGGTGAGGACGCGGCCGAGATCAAGGACGTCGTGTACGACGCCGACGACCACCGTCTGATCGGGTTCACGCTCAACAAGCGGGGTTGGTTCCGCGGCTCGATGAAGTCCACGCTCGTCGCCGGCGACGTCGTCGGGATCGGGGCCGACGCCGTGATGGTCCGCGACGAGACCGCCCTGGACGGATCCGGGTCGTCGGCCGACGGCCCCTCGCCGTCGGGAGCCGGCCACGAGGTGGTCGGCATCGACGTCGTGTCGAGCTCGGGGTCGGTGATCGGCACGGTCGTCGACGTCGTCCTCGAGACCGGGGCGTCGCCGAACGCCGTCGGCTACGAGGTCGAGACCGAGACCGGCAGCGTCTTCATCCCCTCGACCGCCCAGATGGGCTTGTCGGCGCAGCACCTGATCGTCCCGGCCGAGGCCGAGGAGTTCACCCGCGACGACCTGGCCGGCTTCGGGGCTGCGATCCGGTCCTTCCGCGACCGCCTGGGAGGTCGGCGATGAGCGTCCGCAGCATGAAGAGCGCCACGGGACATCGGGTGGTCGCCATCGACACCGCCGAGGAGATCGGCGAGATCCGTCACTTCGTCGTGTCCGCCGACGTCACCCGCATCGAACGGCTGCACGTCGACGGTCGCAAGAAGAAGGCCGTGTTCGCCGAGTGGTCGGACCTCGAGTCGTTCGGAGACGACCGGGTGATGGTCGTGTCGAGCGGGGCGCCCACCGAGTCGAGCGACGAGCGCGACATCGAAGCGGCGCGCGGTCACATCGAGCTCATCGGATCACGGATCCTCGACACCGCCGGGTTCGAGCGCGGGACGGTGCGGGATGCGACGTTCGAGTCCGAGACCGGCGAGATCGTCGCGCTCGTCAGCTCCGACGAGGAGGAGATCCCGGCGGGCTCCGTGCGCAGCCTCGGATCGTACGCCGTCGTCGTCGACGGCTGAGCTCGCCGTCGCTCCCCCGGGCATCGGATCGCAGGACGAGGCGCCCTGCACCCCGCCCCTCGGATGTCCCGAGCTCAGGCCTTCTGGATCGCCCGCAGCAGCTCCGCCTTCGACATCGTGCTGCGCCCGTCGATGTCGAGCTCCTGGGCCCGCTCGTAGAGCTCGGCCTTCGTCATCGACGAGAGATCGGAGGGGTCCGCCGCCGTGGTGGCGTCGTCGAGCGCCCCCTCGACCTCGTCGTCGACCTCGGATGCGGCCTCGGTCGCCTCCCGGCGCGCCGTTGTCGCGGTGCTCGACGCCTCGTCGCTCACGGTGCGCGCCGACGACGACGCCTGGGCCTCGGCCTGGCCGGCCGCCTCGGACGCGGCCTCGTCGACCGTACTCGCGATCTGCTCCGCCTGGTCACGGGCCTCCGAGGCGGTGGCCTGCGCACCCGTCCGGGCGGCCCCCGCGGTGCGCCGCACGGCCTCGCCGGCCCGGCCGGCGGTCTCGCGGACGCCGTCGCCGATCGCCTCGGCCGACTCCTCGACCGCCGCCCGTGCCTGGCCCGCCGTGGTGGACGCACCGCGCCGGACCTCGTCGCTCGATCGCTCGGCGGCCGTCCGGGCCCGGCTCGACGTCTCGCGCGCCGCGGATCCGACCTCCTCGGCCGCCGTCCCCGCGCGACCGGTGACCGACGCGGCCACCTGCTCGACGAGGGCGTTGATCCGCCGTGCGTTCGCGCGGTACGCGGCGTGCGCCTTGCTGGGGACGTTCGGCAGGTTGCGCTCGAGCGAGTCGAGGTGCTCGGTGATCGCGTCGTTCAGTTCGGCGATCCGGGCTTCCAGGCTGTTCGTCATGGATCCGACCTACCCCTCGTCCGAACGCCGGAAACCCGTCGGAGACGGCCGTCGCGACCCGATCGGGTCGACTACAGCCACTTGTCGACGACGGCGGTGACCTTCTCGGCCGTCTTCTGGACGAGCGACCGGCGGGCCCACCGCTCGGGATCGAGCAGGACCGAGTCGGTGAGGTCGTCGTCGAGGTGCCGGTCGAGGACCGCCACGATGTCGGTGTCGACGATGACCACGTTCGCCTCCTCGTCGTGCTGCATGGACCGCTGGTTGAAGTTGGTCGACCCGACGGTCGCCACGTGGCCGTCGACGGTGATCACCTTCGCGTGCATCATCGACGTCTCGTAGGTGCGGATGTCGACGCCCGCGTCGAGGAGGGTCTGGTACTCCTCCTCGCCGCTGATCTGGATGAAGCGCTTGTCGGCGTGCTCCCCCGGGACGAGCACCGTGACGTCGACGCCACGCTCGACCGCCTCGATCAGCTCGTTGCGGATGTGGTCGTCGGGGTTGAAGTACGCCGTCGCGATGCGCAGGCGCTCGTCCGCGAGCGAGATCAGCGACATCATCATCCGCCACACGTCGCTCGCCCCGGTCTCGGCCGCGCCGCGCACCACGAAGCACGTCGTCGAGCCGACCTCGGTGAGGTCGACCGAGTGCTCGGCTCGCGGGTGGAACCCGTCGTCCTGCTGGTCCGCCCAGTTGTCGATGAACGCGGCGCACAGGCCGGCCACCACCGGGCCGCGGAGCGCGAGGTGGGTGTCGCGCCACTCGTTCTCGTTGCGCGCGTCGCCATCCCACTCGTCCGCGATCCCGACGCCGCCGCAGAACCCGATCTCGTTGTCGCAGACCAGGATCTTGCGATGCGTCCGGCGGTTCGCCTCGGAGAGTTCGGGGATCTTGCCGTCCAGGAACGGACGGAACCAGCGCACCTCGCACCCGGCGTCGCGCATGTCCTCGATGAGGTGGTCGTCGATCCGGCGGGCGCCCGCCGCGTCGAGCAGGACGCGGACCCGGAGACGGCGCTTCGCCGCCGACGTCAGCGCCTCGGCGAACTCGATCGCGATGTCGCCGGACCAGTACACGAAGGTGCAGAAGTCGATCGACCGGTCGGCGGAGCGGATCGCGTCGAGCATCGCCGGGAAGATCTCCTTGCCGTTGCGCAGCACCCGGACCTCGTTGCCGTGCGACGGGGGCACCCCGAGCAGGCCGTGCAGCCGATCCGCGGCCTCGCGCTCGCGTTCGGCGTCGTCGCTGGTGTCGTTCACGTCGTCGGGCCCGCCTTCGTCATCATCCGTCATCTTGCCGTACCGGCGCCACGCGTGCGGATCCGACGAAGCCGGACACCGGGCACCGCGACCGCCCCGGGGGTTCGGACCGTTCCCCGGCCCCACCGATCGCAAACCGGCGAGGGCACCGGGGCGCCGCGAACCCGTCGTGATCGCTCGGTGGCGTTTGGTCGGCGTCGCCGACGGGCAGCGTCGCGGCCATGGATCGACGCGCCCTGATCTCCGCCATCGCCCTCACCACCGCCGTCGCCGCCGGGTGCGCGTCGGACGACGAACCCGTCGAGCAGCAGACCCCTGCCTCGATGGACGACCGCGAGGGGTCCCAGACGATCGTCACGACGCAGGTCGAGCAGGGGGAGAACATGGGGTTCGAGGGCGACGAGGCCTGACCGCCGTCGGCCACCGGGACCCGAGGACCGCAGCGTGGACCCGCAGGAGGTGGCCGACGACGCCGGCCTGCGCCACGTCGACCCGAAGCGCCTCCCGATCGTGCGGCGACCGCACGGCAGCGGGTTCCGGTACCTGCGGGGATCGCGCCCCGTCGACGACGCGGCGCGCGATCGGATCGTGGCGCTCGCGATCCCTCCAGCCTGGACCGACGTGCGCATCGCGGCCGACGACCCGTCGCACATCCTCGCGTCGGGGGTCGACGAGGCCGGTCGCACCCAGTACCGGTACCACGAGCGGTTCCGCCAGGAGGCCGACCGCCTCAAGTTCGCTCGTCTGGGTCCCGTCGGCGAGCGCCTGGCCCGACTGCGGACCTCGGCCGCCGACGTGCTCCGCTCCGACCACGACCACCGAGACCTCGCGGCCATCGTCGGGCTGATCGACGTCACCGCGATCCGCGTCGGTTCGGAGCGCTACGCGACCGAGCACGGCACGATCGGCGCATCGACGCTGCAGCGCCGCCACGTCGACGTCGACGATCCGCGGGTCCGGCTGGCCTACACGGGCAAGGGCGGGATCGACCGCGACCTGTCCTTCGAGCGTCGCGACCTCGCTCGCTTCCTCGACGAGCGACGGGCGATGCTCCGCCGGGCGGCTGACCCCCTCTTCGCCGGGCCTGACGGCGGTCGGGTCACCGGTGGAGCGATCGGGCGCTGCCTGACCGACTGGTCCGGGGTGCCGATGACGGCCAAGGAGCTGAGGACGTGGAGCGCGACCGCGACGATGGTGGCGTCGCTGATGGCCCCCGGCGACGTCACCGACGACGTCTCGCAGTCCGACGATCCGGTGCTCGCGGCCTACGACGCCGTCGCGCACCACCTCGGCAACACCCGGGCGGTCGCCCGCTCGTCCTACGTCGCCCCCGTCGTCGTCGAGGCCTACGACGACGGACGCCTGGAGCGGGCGTGGTCGCGCTCGAGGCGATCGGCGACCTACGCACGAGCGGAGCAGGCGCTGCGCAAGATCCTCACCGCCGACGCCGACTCGGTGCGGTGACGGCACCCGCGAGGACGGGCCCGGCCGCCACGCGGACCCAGCCGAGACGGACCCGGACGGGGTCGCCGCCGACCCGGGCGGGTCCCGCTCGCTCGGGCGCCGTGGCGCGGGTTTCCGTCGCCGGGAGGAGGGGTACCTGGATGCCAGGGTCGACGACCCACCACCACAGTTCGGGACGGTGACGTCCCGGGAAGGAGTTCCCATGAGCGGAGAATCAGACAAGGTCAGCGGACGCGCGAAGCAGGCTGCGGGCGACCTCACCGGTGACGACGAGATGAAGCGCGAAGGCGAGACCGAGGAGTCGGCCGGCAAGGTCAAGGACAAGGTCGGCGACGCGGTCGACGGCGTCAAGGACAAGCTCAGCTGACGATCGCCGAGGATCGGGCGACGCGAGCCCGCTCGACGTCGTCACGAACCGCGCCACGGAGCGCCCGTCACCACGGCGGGCGCTCCGTTCGCGTCCGTCCCCCGCACGCTCACCGCCGCTCCCCCACGAGGAGACCGCCCACGATGGCCGACCAGGACGAGTTCGCCGACCAGGCGATGCAGTACGCACCCCAGCTCCACTCGGCCGCGCTGCGGATGACGAGATCGCCCGCCGACGCCGAGGACCTGGTGCAGGAGACCTACCTCAAGGGGTTCCGCAGCTTCCACACCTTCACCGAGGGGACGAACCTGCGGGCCTGGCTCTTCCGCATCCTCACGAACACCTACATCAACCGCTACCGGGCTCGGCAGCGCCGCGTCGACGAGAGCGAGCTCGGCGACGTCGAGGACATGTACCTGTACAAGCGGATCGGGACGTTCGACGACCCCTCCGTGGGCCGCTCCGCCGAGGACACGCTGATGGAGCTGCTCGGCGACGGTGAGGTGAAGGCGGCGCTCGAGGCGCTCCCGGAGAACTTCCGTCTGCCCGTGATCCTCGCCGACGTCGAGGGGTTCGCGTACAAGGAGATCGCCGAGATGCTCGAGATCCCGATCGGCACCGTCATGTCCCGGCTCCACCGGGGAAGAAAGGCGATGCAGAAGGCGTTGCACGAGTACGCGGTCGGGCGCGGGCTCGCTCGCGACGACTGATGCCGACCGACCAGGAGGAACGACGATGACCCAGGCCGACGACGAGGTCGACTGCGACCGGACCCTGCGCGAGCTCGACGTGTTCCTCGACGAGGAGCTGTCGGAGGAGGCACGGCGCACGATCGCCCACCACCTCGACGGCTGCGACGGGTGCACCCACGCCTACGACTTCCACGCCGAGCTCAAGCGGGTCATCGCCGCGAAGTGCCGGGCCGACGAGATGCCCCCGGGCCTGCTGTCGCGCATCGAGCGCTGCTTCGAGACCGACCTCGACGGGGACGGTCGGATCGGCTGACCCCACGCCCGGGCCGCTCCCGCACGGCCGTGCCGGGGACCGGGGCGTCGGCCGGCGGGCTCGGCGGCACGGGAGTCGACGTCGGGTAGTCTCGCCGCATGCTCGCAGCACCTGTCTGGCACTTCTGGATCGGCGCCGCCCTCGTCGCAGTGGCGGTGCTGGCCGTGATCGGTCTCGGGGGCTACTACCTGTGGTCCGTCCAGGCCAAGAAGTACCCGACCGGGCGCCAGGCCCGCCACCGCGACCTGTGAGCCGCGGGAGCTGAGCGCCGACGGGGACCGGCGGCTCGCCGAGCTGCTCGGTCGCTGCCGCTTCCCTCCCCCCGGTGACGGCGGGGTGGTGTGCGCCCTCTCGGGTGGACCGGATTCGACCGCGCTGGTCGCGCTCGCCCGCGCCGCCGACCTGGAGGTCACGGCCGTCCACGTCGACCACGGCCTGCGGCCCGATTCGGCACGGGACGCCGCCACCGCCGCCGAGGCCGCCCGGGCGCTCGGCGCGACCTTCCGCCGCGAACGCATCGAGCTCCGCGACGGGCCCGATCTCGAAGCCCGGGCTCGACGGGCCCGCCTCGCCGTCGTCGGTCCTCGTGCGATGACCGGGCACACCGCCGACGACCAGGCGGAGACCGTCCTCCTGGCGCTGCTGCGCGGGAGCGGGGCGCGCGGCCTCGCGGCGATGACCCCCGGTGGCCGCCACCCGATCCTCGAGCTGCGACGCCACGAGACGCGCTCGCTGTGCCACGACCTCGGCCTCGTCACCGTCGACGACCCCTCGAACCGCGATCCGCGCTTCCGGCGCAACCGGGTGCGCGCCGAGGTGCTCCCCCTGCTCGACGACGTCGCCGAGCGCGACGTGACGGCGCTGATCGGGCGTGCGGCGACCCTCCTGCGCGACGACGACGCCCTGCTCGAGGAGCTCGCCGCCTCGATCGACCCCACCGACGCCTCCGCTCTCGCCCGAGCGGACCCGCCGCTCGCGCGACGGGCCGTCCGCCGGTGGCTCGAACGGGGTGGCCATCCCCCGGGCGCCGACTCGGTCGAACGGGTGCTCGCCGTGGCTCGCGGGTCGGCGAGAGCCTGCGAGGTCACCGGGGTCGGCCGCGTCGCGCGCACCGCCGGGCGGCTGCGCGTGGAGGCCCCGGCGCCCTCCGGTCGACCCGGGGCGGGCCGGGCCGGGAGCATTTCGCCGAGCGGTGCCGACGGGCTATCGTGACCAGCCGTCATGGCCACCCGAACCACACGACCCGCCGCGCCGAACGGAGCACCCTGATGTCGCCTCGGCTGCGCGGGAAGTGGGCGTTGGGGATCACCCCGCGCAACTTCACCTGGGTGCTCAAGGACAAGATGGCCGTCTGCGAGCGGCCGGGCGGCGTCGGCGACAACCACCGACGGGTCCGTCGCCAGGAGGAGATCATCTGGCTGCGCGAGAACGGCTTCGGGTGCGTGATCTCGATCATCGCCGCCCCGCACAACCTGCACAACTACGACGAGCTGCAGCTCCCGTACCGCCACCGCCCGTTCAACTCCGAGCACCCCGACCCGTACCTCGCGTCGCTGTACTCCGAGATCCGCGAGCTGCTGCGCCACGACACCAAGCTGATGGTCCACGCCGACGAGCTCGGCGACCGCCTGATCGGCGTCATGGGCGGCTACATCCGGTGGTCGGGGCTGATCGAGGACCCGACCCAGGCGATCCAGGTGACCGAGCGGATCGCCGGCCGGCAGCTCGACCCGTTCGCGCGCGAGATCATCATGCGCGCCCACACCCTGCGCTGACCGTCAGCCGAACGTGACCTCCGGATCGCGGTCGAGGAGGTCGTAGGAGTCCTGCGCCACGTTCCCGGGACGGTACTCGAAGTGCAGGTGGTAGTTGTCGTACGGGTTGCAGACCCCGCTCGTGCCGGTCTCGCCGACGTAGCCGATGATCTGGCCGGTGACGACCGCGTCGCCCTTCTCGAGGCCCTCGGCGTGGCGGTCGAGGTGGAAGAACTTGTAGGTGACGTCGTTCGCCTCGTCGTACAGGGTCCAGCCGTTGCCCGCCCCGCCGCACGCGCCGGAGTCCACGTACCGCTTGGTCAGCACCCCGTCGGCCACCGCACGCACCGGCAGGCCGCGGTCGGCCATGATGTCGACCCCCTCGTGGCTGCGCGAGCACCCGGAACCACGGCAGTCACCGAAGTTGTCGTGGACGAAGCAGCGGTCCCCGGGACCGACGACGATCGGGAACGGGATCACCCCGTCCGGCGGGCGCTCGAGCGGCGGGACCGTCGTCGTGGTCGTGGTCGTCGTCGGCGGCGGCACGCGGTGGGCGGGCTGGAGGGCCCGGCCGGCGTCGTTCAGCTCGCTCGCGACGACGTCCGACGGGGCGGCGGACGCCAGCCGCGCACCTGCGACGGCCCCGAGGGTGGAGACCCCGGCGGCAGCCAGGAACCGACGTCGGGAGAACGTCGGCCGGTGGTCGGCGGGAGCGAGGGCGTCGTCGTGCATCGGATCGAGGGGGTGGTCGGGCGTGCCGGGGGAACGTGCGACGTGGGGTCTTCGGACGAGGTCCCCGGCGACTTGAGCGATCATATGACGAGAACACCCCGTTTCGTCATCAGATCGACATGAACCGTCACATCCGACCGGCGCGAGCCGGGTCCCTCGTCACACGGTTCCGGACCGCGACCCCGCCGTGGTCGTACAATCGGACCATGGCGGGTCGGCGGGTCTTCATCAGCGGAGTCGGAGGTGAGCTCGGGACCCAGGTGGCGTGCCTGCTCGAGGCCGAGGACTGGGTCGGCCCGGTCGCCGGCATCGACGCGGACCCTCCCCGCGCCCGGTTCCGCCGGACCACCTACCATCGGATCCATCCCGACGAGCACGACCGCATCGTCGCCACCGTGACCGACTTCGACCCCCACGTCCTGGTCCACGTCGGGGTCTGGGAGCCCCACTCGCGCGCCAGCCCGCGCGACGCGGCTCGCCTCACCGATCGCGCGGCCACGTCCATCCTCGGGGCGGCCGCCGAGTGCCGCTCCCTCGAGCACGTCGTCGTGCGCAGCGGGATCGAGATCTACGGACGCGGCCGCGGCGCGCTCACCCGACCCGACGAGGATGCCGATCTGCGGCCGACGTCGGGGTGGGGGCGCACGGTGGCGGACATCGAGCGCACGGCGACCGACGTCGCCCGGCGCGTCGGCGTCACCGTCGCGCCGATCCGTCTCGCCTCGGTGATCGGGCCCCACGTCCCGTCCCCCCTCGGACGCGTCCTGCGCCTGCCGGCCGTCCCCTTCGACCTCCTCGCGGACCCGTCGTTCGCCGTGGTGCACCAGGACGACGCGGCGCGCGCGATCGCGGCGGCGGCACGCGCCGGGCTGGCCGAGCCGGTCAACGTCGTGGCGAACGACTCGATCACCGCCCGCCAGACCGCGGCGCGCGGCCGTCGGTTGCCGGTGCCGACCCTGGGACCGCAGTGGGCCGCCGTGCGCGGCGCGTGCCACCTGGCCGGGGCGCCCATCCCCGATCACGTCCACGAGTCGCTGACCCGCGGACGACTGGCCGACAACGGGCGGATGCGCGACCTGCTCGGGTTCGCGCCGTCGCGCACCACGGCGGACGTGATCGGCGATCTCTACGGGTGGCCGAGCGTCGTGCGGGTCGCGGCGGCGAGGCAGGTGGCGTGATGGCCGACCGGATCGAGGTGACCGGCCCGACCGATCGGTCCGCACGAGGCGAGCCGACGCCGCTGGCCGACGTCGTCGCGCTGGCGGGTTCCGGCGCGGACCCGGTGGCGGTGCCGGCGGCGACCAGCATCGGGATCACCTCGGTGGCGGGAGCGATCTCCGGGGTGCAGCGCGTCATCGGCTCCGTCGTGGACTCCGCAGCCGACGCCGCCTCGGGCGGGGTCCGCGCCGCCACGCGCCGCCTCCGCGACGCACCGCGCACCACCGACGACTGGGGCCGCGACCCCGAGCTCGTCCGGAACGCGATGTTGCTCGCCCAGCTCCGCTGGGACGTGGAGACGGGAGGGGCCGAGCACCTCCCCCGGCGCGCCGGGGCGCTGATCGTGGTGAACTCGTCGCGCCTCGCCGCGACCGCCCTGTTCACCGCGTTCGCGATCTCCGAGGCCGTCGACCGTCCGGTCCGCTTCGTCGGGCGGCGGACGACCCCGCTGCTCTCGGCGTTCGACCAGCGCGTCGGCGGTCTGCTGGCTCACCCCGACGAGCTCGCCGGGGCGCTGCGCGCCGACGAGCTCGTCGTGCTCACCGCCGAGCCCCAGATCGGGACCCGCCGGGCCGGAGCGATCGATCACGTCCTCGTCGGCGCCGCGCTGGCGACGCGCTCACGGGTGCACCCGGCCGCCGCCTCGTCGCGACCCCTGGCCCGTCGCGCACGCGTCGAGATCGGGACCGCGACGCGCCCACCTCGCGTCCGACGCGGACCGCTGTCCGAGCTCGAGCTGGCGGATCGGCTGCGCGACGACATCGGCGACCTCCTCGCCGAGATGGGCGACATCGGGACCGGCACCCCGCTCGACTGGCTGCCGCTGAGCGGGATGGGAGCCCACTGATGACCTACGTCCGCAGCACCGACGGGACCAGGATCCACTACACCCGCAGCGGGCGCCCGGGCGGGCCACCCGTGCTGTTCATCCAGGGCCTCGGCGCGTCCAAGTCGGGCTGGGCGCTGCAGCGCCTCGCGACGGCTCCGTGGTACCAGGCGGTCGCCCTCGACAACCGCGGAGCGGGGCGCAGCGACAAGCCCCACGGGGCCTACGACCTCGAGCAGATGGCGGACGACGCGATCGCGGTCCTCGACGACGCGGGGATCGACACCGCCCACGTCGTCGGCGCCTCGATGGGCGGCGCGATCAGCCAGATCCTCGCGGTCAAGTACCCCGAGCGGACCCGGTCGGTCACCCTGGCGTGCACCGCGGCGCGCAACCACGCCTGGCGCGAGGAGCTGCTGGCCTCGTGGCGCGCGAACGCCGTCGACGGCGGGATGGGAGCGATGAGCGCCGAGGCGATGAGGTGGGTCATCGGACCCCGCTCGTTCCGGCGGCTGGTGCCCGCGACCGGATGGCTCGGTCCGCTCGCCCTCCGTCGACCCTCGCACGCGTTCGCCGGCCAGGTCGACGCCCTCCTCGCCGCCGACCACACCCTGGTCGACCGACTCGGTGAGATCGAGGTGCCGGTGATGGTCCTCGTCGGCAACCAGGACATCCTCACCCCGCGCGGTGACAGCGAGGAGATCGCGGAGCGCATCCCCACCGCCGAGCTGGTCGTGATCAGCGGCGCCGCCCACGGGTTCATGATCGAGCACGCCTCCACCTTCAACCGGATCCTGCTCGACTTCCTCCGCCGAGCCGAGCGCGCCTGGGTCCGCTCGTCGGAGCCGTCGGCGGGGTCCTCGTCGACCGACCTCGCGGCGAGCGCCTGAGTCGCACCGTGCGGGTCGTCGTGATCGGAGCGGGGATCGCGGGGCTCGTGGCGGCGCGCCGCCTCGTCGAGGCCGGCGTCGACGTCCGCGTCGTCGACAAGGGCCGCTCCGTCGGCGGGCGCCTGGCGACACGGCGCATCGCCGGCGCCCGGCTGGACCACGGCGCGCAGTTCTTCACCGTCCGCTCCGACACCTTCCGCGATCGCGTCGACGACTGGGTGGACCGCGGGCTCGCCTCGGTGTGGAACCACGGCTTCGATCCCGACGGCGACGACGGCCACCCCCGCTACGTCGCGACGGGAGGGATGAACTCGCTGGCGAAGGACCTCGCCACCGGCATCGAGGTCGAGACCTCGACCATGGTGTTCGACGTCTCGCGCCCCGACGGAGCCGACGGCGCGTGGCGCGTCGCCATCGACGACGGCACCCACCGCGACGGAGACGCCGTGATCATCACCTGCCCCCTCCCCCAGGCGGTCGCCCTCCTCGTCGACACCGACCTCGAGCTCGAGGGTTCTCCCTTCCGGACCGAGTACGACCGGACCATCGCCCTCCTCGCCACCCTGTCGGCGCCTCCGGCGGTCCCCGCCCCCGGCGGCGTTCAGGAACCCGGCGGGATCCTCGGCTTCGTCGGCGACAACCGGGCGAAGGGGATCAGCGAGGTCGACGCGGTCACCTTCCACGCCACGGCGGAGTGGAGCGAGGAGCACTGGGACGACGACGTCGACTCGCTGGAGTCCGCGCTGCGCGAGGCCGCCGCGCCGTGGCTCGGCGGCGCGCCGGTCGTGGAGGCGCAGGTGAAGCGGTGGCGCTTCGCCACCCCTCGCTCGATCTGGCCCGACCCGTTCTGGAGCGCTGCGGAGGGCACCCTCGTCGCCGCCGGGGACGCCTTCGCCGGGCCGCGCGTGGAGGGGGCGCACGACTCGGGCCTGGCGGCTGCCGAGTCGTTGCTGGCCTGAGCCGGGCCACCCGTCGTCGGCTGGCGACCGCGCGACGGAGCGATCAGCCCTCCGGAGGGGCCTGCGGGACGACCGTCGTGGGAGGGGGAGCCGTGACGACCACGAGGTCGCCGTCGAGCGGGCCGTCCTCGGCGACGGTCGTCGTCGGAGCGACGAACTCCTCGCCGCACTCCACCGTCGTCACCTTCTGCGTGTCGAGGTCGACGAAGGTCCGGCTGTTCGGGCCGAAGCGGCGGAGGAAGTCGCTGAAGTTCACCACGTCCTGCCCGTCGCACTCGCGCTCGATCACGGTCTCGTAGCGCACCCGCCACCCGTTGCCGAACACGGCGTACCCGTCCTGGAGGTCGATCACCGGGGGCAGCTCGACGGTGTCGTCCGCGCCTCTCGGGAGCACCGCGAACCACACCACCGCCTCCCCGAGCAGGTCGGCCAGCACGACGCACGACCCCTCGTCGCCGAGCCCGTCGCAGGCCACGCGGCCCGGAGTCCCCGGAGCGACGTGCATCACCCGCGCCGCATCGAGCACGGCGTCCATCGTGCCGACGGTCGTGCGGTCGTCGCCGATCGAGAAGTCGTCGGTCAGCTCGAAGCGCTCGACGGCTGCGACCAGGTCGATCGTCCGTTCGAGCGGTTCGCCGTCGGCGTCGACGTCGACGGCGGTCGCCGGATCGACCGCGATCCCGCCGCGCACCTCGCTGCCGGCCACGAGGGCGTCGACGCCCAGCGCGAGGACGACCAGCGCCCCGAGGGCGGCGAGCAGGCGCCACGTCAGCAGTTGCCTCACCGCCGCCACCGTACCGAAGGCGACCGCGACCCGACCGGCACCCCCCGGCAGCGAGCGGGCTCAGCCGCGCTCGAGCTCGGCGACGGCCACCCGCGCCGCCCGCTCGGTCGCGGCGGCGATCGCGTCGAGCACCTCGTCGGTGTGCGCGAGACCGACGAACAGCGCCTCGTAGGCCCCCGGTGCCAGCGCCACGCCCTCGTCGAGCATCGCACGGAAGAACGCGGCGTAGGCGTCCTCGTCGGTGGTGCGCGCGTCGTCGAAGTCCCGCACCGGGTCGGCAGCGCCCTCGCCGCACACGATGCCGACCAGCGACCCGACGACCTCGAAGCGGGCGGCGAAGCCCGCCGAGGCGCAGGCGTCGCGCATCGTCGCCGCGAGGTGCCGAGCCCGTGCGAGCAGCTCGATCGACACGTCCGCGGTGAGCTGGTCGAGGACGGCGAGCCCGGCGGCGGTCGCGAGCGGGTTCCCCGACAGGGTGCCGGCGTGGAACACCGGGCCGAGCGGAGAGAGGTGGTCCATGATCTCGGCGCGCCCGCCGATCGCGCCGATCGGCAGGCCGCCGCCGATGACCTTGCCGAAGCAGGTGATGTCGGGGACGACGTCGTACCTCTCCTGGGCTCCCCCGGGAGCGAGGCGGAAGCCGGTGATCACCTCGTCGAAGATCAGCAGCGCCCCGACGCGGTCGCACTCCGTGCGCAGCCCTTCGAGGAAGCCGGCGACGGGGGCGACGACTCCCATGTTCGCCGCCACCGGCTCGACGATCACGGCCGCGACCTCGTCGGTCAGCTCGGGCACCTGGTTGTACGGCGCGACGATCGTGTCGGCGACTGCCGCCCGCGGGACGCCGGCGGTCCCCGGCAGACCGAGGGTCGCGATGCCGCTGCCGCCCTCGACGAGGAGGGCGTCGGTGGCGCCGTGGAAGTTCCCGGCGAACTTGACGACGCGATCGCGGCCCGTCACCCCCCGGGCGAGGCGGATCGAGGTGCTGGTCGCCTCCGTCCCGGAGTTCATCAGGCGGACCCGCTCGCAGCTGGGCACCCGCTCGGAGATCGCCTCGGCGAGCTTCATCTCGCGCGGGGTCGGAGCGCCGTACGACGTGCCGTCCGCTGCCGCGGCGGCGACGGCCGCGGTGATCGCCGGGTGGGCGTGGCCGACGATGACCGCCCCGTAGCTCTGGACGAGGTCGAGGAAGGTCCGGCCCTCGACGTCGGTGATCGTGGCGCCCTCGGCGCGCGCGACGACGTACGGCTCGCCGCCGACCGAGCGGAACGCCCGGATGGAGGAGTTGACGCCCCCCGGGATCGCACGCCGCGAGCGCTCGAAGAGCTCGGAGTTCGACGGCACCCCGAGCCCGACGCAGAGAGTCGGCACGCACCCGGCCGCGGCGCACGCCGGGGCGCACGGCGCGATCCGGCCCGTCGCCGTGGCGGCCGCTGCCGTCGGCGCGGGGGCGGTCCCGGGCGTCGGTGAGGTCGTCGCGCTCGGTGCGTCGGTCGGGTCGTCGATCATGATCCTCCGTCGGGGGTGGGTCCACCGCGGCCGGCGGCGAGCTCGGCGACGCGCTTGGCGGCGTAGGTGACGATCACGTCGGCACCGGCCCGCTTGATCGCGGTCAGGTGCTCGTCGATCACGGCGTCGGTGTCGATCCACCCGTTTCGACCGGCGGCGTGCACCATCGCGTACTCGCCGCTCACGTGGTACGCCGCCACCGGCACGTCGACCGCGGCGGCGACGCGGGCGATCACGTCGAGGTACGCGAGCGCGGGCTTGACCATCACCATGTCGGCGCCCTCGTCGACGTCGAGGCGGACCTCGCGCAGCGCCTCGGAGACGTTGCGGTGGTCCTGCTGGTAGCCCCGGCGGTCGCCGCCGTCCGCGATCGACACGTCGACCGCGTCGCGGAACGGGCCGTAGAGGGCGCTCGCGTACTTGACCGAGTAGGCGAGGATCGCGACCTCGCCGAACCCCTCGGCGTCGAGGGCCGCTCGGATCGCGCCGACCTGACCGTCCATCATGCCGCTCGGAGCCACCACCTGGGCCCCGGCGCGCGCCTGCGCGACGGCGACGCGCGCGTACAGCTCGAGGGTGGCGTCGTTGTCGACGTCGCCGGACGGCGCGACGATCCCGCAGTGGCCGTGGTCGGTGTACTCGTCGACGCACAGGTCGGCCATCAGCACCATCGAGTCGCCGTGGTCCGCGACCAGGTCGCCCAGCGCCAGCTGGACGATCCCGTCGGGGTCGAACGCACCGCTGCCGACGGCGTCCTTGATCGACGGGACACCGAACAGCATCACCGCGCGCACCCCCAGCTCCGCGAGGGCCTCGACCTCGGCGCGCAGCGAGGCGCGGGTGTGCTGGACCACCCCCGGCAGGGAGGCGATCTCCCGCAGCTCGTCGATCCCCTCGCGCACGAACAGGGGGGCGACGAGGTCGTCCACGCGGACGTGCACCCCCGACACCAGCGAGCGCAACGCGGCGGTGCGCCGCAGCCGCCGGGGTCGCACGACCGGACCGACCTGCGCGCTGCTCACCCCGCCGATCCTACGACGCCGCCCCACGACGGACCACGCGGCGGACCCGCGCTCGCGGATCCGGTCATGCGATGCTCTGGTCGCGGAACGGCTGCGGGCCGCGATCGACCGCTGAGCGTGTCGGGTCCCGCACGGACGATGACATGAATCACGGGTGGCGGCAGCGAGGTGCCACTAGCTTCACGGCCGTGGCAGTGCAAGCGTGGTTCTCCAGCGACGACGCCGAGGTCGACCCGGGCTCGACGATCAGGCTCTCGCTGTCGGTCCAGAACCTCGGCGAGTCGACCGAGAGCTACACCATCGTCCCGAGCGGGTTGACGGCCGACTGGGTGACCGTCGAGCGCGGCAACCTGTCGCTCTTCGGCGGATCGGGGGACGTCGTCGACGTCGTCGTCGCTCCCCCCGAGCTGCCGACCACCTCGGCGGGACCGACCGGCATCGGTGTGCGCATCATCCCGACCGACGTCCCCGACGACACCACCTCGGCCGAGACCACGATCGACGTGCGCCCGTTCGACGACCGCCGCGTCGTCGCGCTCCAGCCGGTCGTGCGGGCGCGGCGGCGCGCCAGCTACGAGTTCATGGTCGAGAACCACGGCAACGGGTTGGCGAGCTGCCGCCTCCGCCTGGTCGATCCGACCGAGCGGATCGACGGCAGCTTCGATCCGCCGGCGGTCGGGGTCGCTCCGGGCGGGGCGTCCCTCGTGAGGCTCAAGGCCAAGGCACGGCGCGGTTCGCTGCGGCGCACGCCGCGCGCCCTCGACTTCGAGGTGGAGGCCGAGCAGCCGAACCACGACCCCGCCGCCGCCGAGCTCACCCTGCTCCAGCCGACGACGATCCCGACGGGCCTGCTGTCGCGCCTCGCGACGCTCGCGCTCGTGGCCGGGGCACTCGCCCTGGCGTGGTTCGCCGTCGTGCGCCCGACGGTGCTCGACGCGATCGAGGACCGCGTCGACGAGCGCCTCGTCGAGTTCGAAGCCGTCGCCTCCGACATGGCCGACGACGGTGACGAACCGACCGCGTCGGTGCCGGTGGACGAACCGGCGCCCGCCGACGAGCTCGGCGAGCCGTTCTTCCGTCGCCTCACCGTCACCCCGCCGCCGGAGGGCTCGGCCGACGCGGCGCTCACCGTCCCCGACGACAGCGCGCTCGACGTGACCGACGTGCGGATCGAGAACAGCAACGGCGATTCCGGGACCGCCACGTTGAGCGTCAACGGCGACACGCTCTTCGTGTGGTCCCTCGACGACGTCCGCGGCTCCACCTTCGAGCCGACGATCACGCAGAAGCGCCTCGTCGCCGGCGACAACGTGACCCTCAGCGTCCGGTGCCAGGCACCGGGCGATCAGGGGTCCGGAGCCTGCCTCACCGCCGTGAACGTCGGAGGGCGCCTGATCGACGCCGCCGATCTCTGAGCCGCGCCGCGGCGGGTCAACCCAGCCCGAAGCCCGGGATGCCGACCGGCACCCGGTCGTCCTCGACGACCTCGACCGGAGCGGTCGCCGCCGCGCCCGAGGTGGTCTGCACCACGATGCGGCGCTCCCCGCCGCGCTCGTTCGGATCGACGGGGATCGACGCGGTGAAGCTGCCGTCGGCGTCGGTCGTCACGGACACCGACGAGCCCGGACCGTCGCCGAACACGATCACGACCTCGGTGTTCGGCGGGTACCGGGCGCCGGTCGCGACGAACTCGCCGCCGGCGTCGACCTCGACGGCGTCGATCTCGACGACGGGAGCGAACTCGCCGTCACCCGCCACCACCATGGTCGTGTACTGGTCGTCGCCGGTGCCGATCTCGACGAGCGCCGTGCGCCGACCCTCGTCACTCGGACGGAACGTCAGCCCGATGCTGCACGTCGCCTGGGGGTTGACCGGGCGCTGCTGGCAGTTGTTGCTGGTGAACCGGAAGTCACCCGCGTGCTCGCCGGAGATCGCGTAGGACCGGATCTCCGTCGCCGCGAACCCGACGTTGCTCAGATCGAACTGGAACTCCTGGCTCGCCTCACCGACCGTGACCAGGCCCAGATCGGCTCCCGCCGGGTTGATCCGCAGCGCCGGCTCCCCGCCCGCGCCGGCCACCTGCGACGAGACTGACACGGCGCCGAAGCCCTCCTCGGTGACCGTCAGGGTGCCGGTGGTGCGCCCGGGCCGCGACGGGGTGAACGACACCGCGACGGTGCAGCTCCCGCCGGCGGCGATCGCGCTCGAGATCAGGCACGAGCTCTTCTCCTCGTCGATCGAGAAGCGGGAGTTGGACATCGTCACCGCGGACGGGCGGAACGACGACGGCCCGTCGTTGACGACCGCGACGTACCACTCGTCGCCCTCGACGCCCACGAGGGTGGTCCCGAGGTCGGCGTCCGCGAGCGACAGCAGCGGATCCGAGGTGCGCGCGACCACCTGGCGACCGGGCAGCGCACCGCCGAAGAGCAGGTCGGCGCCGGCCGCCGTGTCGAACACCACGGTGCGGCCGGAGTCGTCGAGATCGGGTCGGGCGTGGACCCCCTGGGTCGGGATCACCCCGTAGGCGTCGTCGGAGAGCCGACGCAGCCGGCCGAGGCGGAGCTCGGCGAGGAGGAGGTCGCCGTCGGGGCCCCGGCCGACGCCGGGGACCTCGATGAGCTGCAGGTTGGGTGCCGTGGTGGTGAACGCGACGAGCTGACCGTCGCCCGACACCGACGGGGCGCGCGACGCGGCGAGCCCGGCGATGGCGGGATCGCTGCCGTTCTCGCGGCTGACGAGCTCGACGGAGACGGTCCCGGGGGCGTCGAGCTCCCCGTCGTCGCCGCCGTCGCGGTCGACGACGTAGACCTGCGTCGGGCAGCTCGTCGCGCAGACCGGGAACCGGGCCCCCTCGACGAGGGGCGAGCTGGAGGTGAACGCCACCACCGTGCCGTCGCGCGACAGGTCGGGCTCGCCCGCCCCCGTCGCCGACGGCGACCCGTCGGGAGCGACGCTGAGCAGGCTGACGGCGACGAAGGGGTCGAGCTGGTCGATCTCCCAGACGTGGACCTGGGCGATCGCCGGGCCGCCGTCGGTCGTCCCGGGCGCCCACCCGGGGACCGCCTCGGACGAGGTCGCGTCGGATCGGTAGGCGAGGAACCGCCCGTCGCCCGACAGCGCCGGCTGGTCGAGCCCGGTGTGCACGTAGGTGTCGGACGGCGCGTCAGCGGGGGAGCCGGCGACGATCCGGCTGCGGCCGACGTCGTCGATCGGAGACGTCACGTCGACCAGCGAGATCGTGGTGATCCCGTCGGCGCCGGCGAGGTGGTCCGCCGGGTGGGTGTAGGCGATCAGGGTCCCCGATCGCGACAGCGTCGGGGACGCGACGGCGACGTCGTCGCGTGCGAGCCCGGAGTCGAGCCGCGTCGAGATGAGCTCCCAGTCACCGGGGCTGCCGTCGCAGTGCGGGGTCGTCGAGCGGTAGACGTCCCAGCGCTCGCCGGTGTCGTCGTCGCGGAACACGTCGAGCGCCATCTGCGTGACGATCGCGACGCTGCACCCGTCGCCGGAGATCACCGGGCGGACCGAGTCGCCCGGCCGGAGGTCGGCGGGGACCGGGGTCAGCTCGATCGTGGTGGCCTCGGCGCGATCCGTCAGGTAGATCGTCGTCTGCCGCCCGGCGCTCGGCGCTCCCTGGTCGGCACCGGCCACGGTCTCGCCGTCGGCGTCCGCCCCGTCCGCGCCGGCCGGGGCGCCCTCGAACACGACGAAGCGACCGTCGCCCGAGATCGACGCCCTGATCCCGTTGACGTCGCCGACCGGGAGGATGTCCGGATCGAACACCTCCGCTCCGTCGTCGCCGCCGTCGGCCTGGCGCACGGCGGCGCCCGGGCCCGCGCCGACGTCCCCGGCCCCGACGCCGGCCGACAGCGCGGCGGCCACGCACGCGACGCGACCGATGAGGCGCTGCGTGCGTCGCTCGCGTGTCGGCGTGGTCACGTCGTCGTCGTCCTCGTGTCGGTCGGGGTCAGCCGGGTGGGTCGAGTGATGGGGCCTCGCCGTTCAGGGGGTGCGGTCACGCCACGCCTCCTCGAGCGCGTCGACCACGCCGGCGAGGGAGTGATCGGCAGCGGTCGCGGTGATCTTGAGGCCCCGCGACGCCGCGACCGCCTCGGTCGTGGGCCCGATCGCCACCGCCAGGGGCGGGGAGGCCCGGAGCGCGTCGACACCGAGCGCCTCGCACCACGCGACGGCCGCCGACCCGCTCGCGAAGACCACGGCGTCGCAACCGCCGATCGCGTCGAGCTCGGAGGGCGTCGGGCGACGGCCGAGGGTGCGGTACGCCGTGACGGCGCGCACGTCGTGCCCCGACCGCCGCAGGCCGTCCACGACCGCTCCGTCGGCGCGGTCCGCCTGCGCGACGACGATCACCTGCGGCGTCGGGCACCGCTCGACGAGCGCGTCCACGAGAGCGACGCCACGCTGGCGAACGGGCACCAGGTCGACGGGGCGCCCGGACAGCTCGGCCAGGCGGCGAGCGGTCGCCGTGCCGACGGCGGCGGTGCGCACCTCGGGGCGATCGCGCACGGCGCCTCCCACCCGCTCCGCCCCCGCGGCCGAGGTGACGACGACCCAGTCGAACGCGGAGGCGAGCGCATCGGAGAGGGGGCGGGCCGCGTCGCCCTCGAGGTCGACGACCTCGATCAGCGCGACGTGCACCACCTCGGCGCCGCGCTCCTCGAGCAGGCGTCCGAGCTCTCCCCGGCGCTCCCTGGTGACGACCACGCGGCAGCCCGCCAGGCCGGGGGCCGAGGCGGGAGGCGGTGTCACGCGAGCCGCGAGCGCACGGCCCGCGCCGCCTCGCGGCCCCGGGCCAGGTCGTCGTCGTGGGAGCCCCCCTCCCCGAGCGCGACCACGTCGCCCTCGGCCCGCCCCTGGGCGGGATCGGCGAGGAACACGTGCAGCTCGTCGTCGTGGACGTGGCCGCCGACCGGCATGGTGCACCCGCCCCCCAGCTCGGCCAGGAACGCACGCTCGATCTCGACCGCGCGGCGGGTGGCGGCGTGGTCGACGGTGGCCACGGCACCGGCGGTGGCGACGTCGTCGACGCGGCACTCGACCGCGACGCACCCCTGACCGACGGCGGGGACGAAGCGGTCGACGTCGAGCCGCTCGGCGGCGCGGTCGGTCATCTCGAGGATCTCGAGCGCCGCGAGCGCCATCACGATCGCCCCCGACTCGGGGATCCTGGACAGCCGGGTGTCGATGTTGCCGCGCAGCTCGACGAAGCGCAGATCGGGCCGCGCGACCGCGAGCTGGGCCCGACGCCGGACCGACCCCGACGCGACGGTGGCCCCCTCGGCCAACTCGTCGAGGGTCGATCCCACGAGCACGTCGGCCGGTGACCGCCGCTCGGTGAAGGCCGCGATCCTCAGCCCCTCGGCCGGCTCGGACGGGAGGTCCTTGGCGGAGTGCACCGCGAGGTCGGCACGCCCGTCGAGCACGGCCCGCTGCACCTCCTTGACGAAGACGCCCTGACCTCCGATCGTGTGCAGCGCGACGTCCTGTCGCACGTCACCGGTCGTCTCGACGAGGACCATCTCGACGGGGCGCGACGACGCGCGCTCGATCGCCGTCGCGACCGCCGTCGCCTGAGCGAGCGCCTGGCGCGATCCCCTCGTCGCGAGTCGCAGGGGTCCACCTCCGTCCTCCACGCCCCGAGCGCCCTCAGCCGAGGTCGAACAGGTCGCGCACCGAGGCGGCGTTGCGGTCGCCCTGCGGGGTCCCGACACCGGACTTGAGGCGCACGGACGGCTCGTGGAGGAGCTTCGACACGATCGCCTTCGTCAACGCGTCGACGGCGGCGAGCTGGGACTCGTCGAGCGACGAGAGCCGCCCGGAGAAGCGCTGGAGCTCTCCGCGCCGCACCACGTCGGCCCGACGGCGCATCGAGGCGACGAGCGGGGCGGCCTGGCGCGCAGTCGTCTCCAGCCGGTGGTTCTCGACCTCCTCGACGACGATCCGGCGAACCAGGTCGGCTTCCTTGGCGCGCGTCTCGCGCCCCCGGTCGGCCCAGTCGCGCAGGTCGTCGAGGTCCAGAACGGTCACGTCGTCGAGCTCGGCCACCTCGGGCGCGACGTCTCGGGGGACGGCGATGTCGATGACGTGGAGGTGCCGAGAGCCACGGCGCGGCTCGGCGCCGACGGAGCGCGCCCGGTCGAGCAGCTCGGCGGTGATCACCGGCTCGCCCGATCCGGTCGACGCGACCACCACGTCGGCGTCGGCGATCGCACGATCGAGCTCGTCGAAGCCCACGGTCGTCGCACCGACCCGCTCGGCGAGCGCTGCCCCGCGCTCGGGGGAGCGGTTGACGACGCAGATGCGCGCGCCGCCGGCGCGGTGCAGCGCGATCGCGACCCCCTCGCCCATCGATCCGGCGCCGACCACCGTCACGGCACGTCCCTCGAGGTCACCGACGACGTCGGCGAGCATCTCGACCGCGGCGTGGCTGACCGACGCGGTCCCCCGCCCGATCGCGGTCTCGCTGCGAGCGCGCTTGCCGACCTCGACGGCGGAGCGCATCAGCAGGTTGAGCTCGGCACGGGCCGCCGTCTCCGAGCGAGCCACCTCCCAGGCGGTGCGGATCTGGCCGAGGATCTCGCCCTCGCCGATCACCGCCGAGTCGAGCCCGGCCGCCACCTCGAACAGGTGGGCCACCGCGGCGTCGTCGTGCTCGCTGAACAGGTGCGGGGTGAGGTCGTCGACGTCGATGTCGCCGAGCTCGCAGAGGAAGTCGCAGATGTCGCCGTAGGCCCCGTGGAACCGCTCGGCGACGGCGTAGACCTCGGTGCGGTTGCAGGTGGAGACCACCACCGCCTCGCGCACGTTGTCGCGCGCCGCGATCGACGAGACCCGCTTGCCGAGCTCGTCGGCGGGGATCGTCAGGCGCTCGAGCAGCGCGAGCGGTCCGCTGCGGTGGTGGACGCCGACGACGAGCAGGGACATGAAGGCTCCAGCCTACGCCGACGCTCCCCGACCCCGGGCACCGGGAACGGCGGTCAGGCGTGACGATCGGCGCAGGTTGGCTCGCCGCTGCTCGTGGTAGCTGAGGATCTGGAGCTCGACGGCGAGGTCGACCTTGCGCACGCTCACCCCGTGCGGGCAGCTGACGATCGCGGGGGCGAAGTTGAGGATGCTCGTCACCCCGGCCGCGACCAGCGCGTCGGCGACGTCCTGGGCGGCGGGGCCGGGGGTCGCGATCACGCCGATCGAGATCCCCCGGGAGCGCACGATCTCGGGGAGGTCCTCGACGTGGCGGACCCGCGCCCCGCACACGAGGGTGCCGATCTTGTCGTCGTCGACGTCGACGATCCCCCCGACCGGGAACCCGCGCTCGGAGAACCCGCCGTAGCCGGCGAGCGCCTGACCGAGGTTGCCGGCACCGACGATCACGACCTCCCAATCGTGCGTGAGGCCGAGCTCGCGCTTGATCTGGAACACGAGGAACTCGACCTCGTAGCCGACGCCGCGGGTGCCGTAGCTCCCGAGGTAGGAGAGGTCCTTGCGGACCTTGGCCGCGTTCACCCCTGCGAGGTCCGCCAGCTCCTCGGAGGAGATGTTGGTGACCCCGGCGTCGAACTGGTCGCCCAGCAGCTGGAGGTAGACGGGCAGGCGGGCGACGGTGGCCTCGGGGATCCTCCGACGTGTGCGCTGCGCTGCCACGGACCTCAACCTAGGACGCTTGTGCACGCCTTCACAAAGCCCTGCCGAAGAGGTTTCGGGAGTTGTCATGTTCGACCGCACCCGGCCCGCGGACGGCTCAGAGGCGTGCGAGGGAGACGATCCCCGCCACGAGGATCACGGCGAGCAGGAGGCCGAGGGCGAGGGTCGTTGCCGGGCGCATCGGTGGGAGGCTAGCCAGCGCGCTCGCACGACCCGGGGGGCGCGACCGGGCCGCACCACGGTGACCGGACGGGCCGTGAGGGGCACGTGACGGACGACGATCGCGAGCTGGTGAGCCCCGGTGAGCCCCGGTCAGCCCCGTCGGCGGCGACCGAGGTCGAGGTCGACCGACACCCGGCTGCCGGCCGGGTCGTCTCCGGCGCCCTCGCCGAGAGCGGTGACGACCACCTGGTCGCCGTCCTCCACCCCGAGCTCGTCGGCGGCGCTGCGCTGGTTCATCACCACGGCGAGGAGTCCGCTCGAGTCGACGACGAGCCCGAGCCGCCCCGTCGCGACCTCGGCGAACGACCCCACCCGCGACGCGACGCGCGTCGTGCCGCCGGTCGGGTCCGCCGGCGCGCTGAACCTCAGCTCGACGGTCTCGGCGAACCCGGGGGGGAGGTCATCGGGTCCGACGTTGAGCTGGACGTTGCCGAACCGATCGGTCCACAGGGCCTGGGCGATGACCGTGCTGTCGTCGATCTGCGGCAGGGGCACGACGCCGGGGAACAGCAGATCGGCGTCGACCGCCTCCCCGAGCTCGGTGAGGTCGACCCCGTTGCACAGGTGGGCGGCGGCCGGGCCGAACACGTCGCGCCCGTCGAACGTCGCGCCGGGCGACTCGAGGCGGTGCTCGGCCGAGGTCAGCGACACGGCCCGACCCGCTCCGCCCGCCATCGCGACCGCCGGGGCGAGCAGCCCGTTGTCGGGGCCCACCAGCACCCCTTCGCCGTCGGCGACCTCGATCGCGACCCCGCGCCGCGACGTCCCGACGCCCGGGTCGACCACGGCGAGCACCACGCCGCTCGCCACGTACCCGATCGAGCGGGCGAGGGCGAGGGATCCGGCGCGCACGTCGAACGGGGCGATGCCGTGGGTCAGGTCGACGACCGTGGCGTGGGGGGCGAGCTCACGCACGACCGACTTGACCACGCCGACGAACTCGTCGTCCGTGCCGTAGTCGGAGAGGAAGCTGATCGTGTCGTAGCGCCGTCCCATGACGGTGCGAACCTACCCCCGGACGCGACGAGGGCCGGTGCCAACCCCCCGATGGCACCAGCCCTGTCGGCGCTGCCCACCGTCGCCGGTGGACGCGTCTCCACGTCCGTCAGGATAGGGGACGATCCGCTCTGTGAAAAGGGACACAGACGAAAAACACGAATGTCATTCGCCACCGAGGGGTAAACAGACGCGTTGGGCGGCGATCAGGACACGGAGCGTGCGATCTGGACGCCGATCGCGTCGTGCGCACGGCGCGGATCGTCGAACCCGATCACCTGATCAGCCGAGCTCGCGGCTGCGGCGCGTGGCCGCGGCGACGGCGTCGGCGACGATCCCGCGCAGGTCGTGGTGCTCGAACCGGCCGAGTCCGGATGCGGTCGTGCCGCCGGGCGAGGTGACGTCCCGGCGGAGGCGGGCCGGGTCGCCCTCGCGCTCGAGCAGCGCCGCCGAGCCGACCAGCAGCTGCGCCACCACCCGGTGCGCGACCGAGCTCTCGATGCCCTCCGCGATCGCCGCGTCGACGAGCGCCTCGGCGAACAGGAACACGTACGCCGGTCCCGATCCGGCGACCCCGGTGAACGCGTCGAGATCGACCTCGTCGAGGCGCTCGACGGTCCCGACCGCCGACAGGATCCGCTCCGCCCAGGCGAGGTCGTCGGCGCCCGCGCCCGCCCCGCCGGTGATCGCCGCCGCGCCGCGGCCCACGAGGGCGGGGGTGTTGGGCATCGCCCGCACCACGGCCACTCCCCCGCCCGCGGCACCGTCGAGCGTCGCGAGCGTGACCCCGGCCGCGATCGACAGGATGCGGCGCGCCCCGGCGGCCACGGCGGAGCGCACCGCCTCGGGGACGCCGTCGGGCTTCACCGCGATCACCGCCGCGGCGCACGCGGGGACCTCCTCCACGATCACCACCTCGGCGAACCGCGAGGAGAGCTCCTCGCGGCGCCGATCGAGGCGCTCGGCGATCGCGATCCCCGACGGCGCGAAGCGACCCGAGGCGATCATCCCCTCGACGAGGGCCGCCCCCATGTTGCCCCCGCCCACCATGACGACGTCGACGCTCGTGGACACGATCGCAGGGTAGTGCCCTGCCTCCCGGCCGTCGGGCCCGGTGGTGCCCGGGCGGGTGGCGGAAGACCGACTCCCCCGAGACGCACCCACCCGGGCACCCGTCCAGTGGGTCGTGGACCACCGGGAGGGGAAGCGACCGGCACGGAGACGGGAACCGGGGCGCGCGACGCGCCGGTCGCGCGGCGCGTCGGTTCAGCCGCCGTCGGCGGCGAAGCGACTGGCGAAGCCGATCCGCAGCAGCGGGTGGAACGCCTGCTCGACGGTCGCGTAGAGGGTGCCCAGGATCCGGTCGACGTCGGCCTTGGTCACCGCCGCCGAGGGCAGCTCCCCCCGCAGGTACACCGCATCCTCCTCCCCGATCGAGAAGTGGGCTCCGACCAGGCGGTCGTTGCGCCGCAGCAGGTTCTCCCACAGCTGCTGCGCGCTCTCCTCCGGCGCCGGCATCACGTAGGTCTCGTACTTCAGCATCCGCTGGCCGAGGGTGAGCCACGCGGTCGTGAAGTCCTTCTCCTCGCCCCGCATCCGCACGAACCACCGACGCACGTCGTCCTCGCCGCGATCGACCGCCTCGATGTGGTCGTAGTGGCTCCGCAGCTCCTCGATCCACTCGTCGATGCGGGATTCGAGCTCGGCGAGACCGTCGGCGTCCAGGGGGTCGGTCATGCCACGGGTCTAGGGCACGCGGCGCCGTCTGGCAACTCGGTCACCACGGGCGCGACGGGCGCTCTCGCGCTCAGGCGCAGTCGACGAGGTCGCGGACCACGATCTCGGAGTACAGCCGCCGCAGCCGGGCGGCGGCCGCGCGCCAGGTGTAGCGGCTCGCCTTCGCGACCGAGGCCTCGGCCATCGCCGAGCGCGCGCCGTCGTCGTCGAGGAGGCCGACGATCGCCTCGGCGTAGCGGGCCGGATCCCGGCCGGGGATCAGCCGTCCGGTGACGCCGTCCTCGACGAGGCTCAGCAACCCGCCGACCGCGCTCGCCACCACCGGGATGCCGCACGCCATGGCCTCGAGCGCGACCAGGCCGAAGCTCTCCGAGCGGCTGGGCACGATCACGACGTCCGCGGCGCGGTAGTAGGTGGACAGGATGTGGTGCGGCTGCGGCGCGACGAACTCGACGCTCCCCTCGACCCCGAGCTCGACGACGAGGTCGTGGGCGCGGCGGGTCTCGTCGTCGCCATCGCGACCGCTCGCACCGCCGACGACGATCAACCGCACGTCGCGACCCGAGGTGGCGCGCACCTCGGCGAGGGCCCGGATCGCGACGTCGGGGCCCTTCAGCGGCTGGATGCGGCCGACGAACAGGATCAGCTCGACATCGGGATCGACCCCGATCGCACGTCGCGCGCCGGTTCGGTCGCCCGGAGCGAACAGGGCGTGCTCGACGGCGGGGGCGATGATCTCGATGCGGCCGCTCGGATCGCCGTAGAGGCGGCGGAACTGCTCCTCCTCCTCGACGCAGCTGACGCAGATCGCGTCGGAGCACTGGATGATCTCGGCCTCGGCCCGGTCGCGCCACTCGGGCTCGGGGTCGCCTCCCTCGGCCTTCACCCGGGCGAGGGTGTGGAACGTCGACACGAACGGGACGTCGAGGGCGTGCTTGAGGTGGTGCCCGACGACCCCGCTCAACCAGTAGTTGCCGTGGATCACGTCGGGCGGGCCGTGCTCGTCGAACCACGCCATCACCCCGGCGCAGAAGCGGTCCGACACGTCGGCGAGCGCCTCCTTCGGGAGGTGGTGGGGACCCGCCTCGACGTGGACGACGCGGTGGTTCGGCTCGACGAGCACCTCGGGCGGCAGCCCGGCGCGATCGGCGCGGGTGAACGTCACGCAGTCGAGGCCGGTCTGCGACAGCGACGAGACGAGCTCGCGGACGTAGACGTTCATCCCCCCGCTGTCTCCGGAACCGGGCTGCAGCAGCGGCGAGGTGTGCAAGGAGATGATCGCCACGCGCCCGACCGCACCGCGCGCACCGAGGCGGCGCGGATCCGCGCGGCGGTCGGCGACCTCGTCCCCCACGGTCGTCGTCCGGGGTCTCAGTCGCTCAGCAGGGAGTCGACGTCGGCCTCGCCCTCGCGGTACCGGCGCACCAGCTCGGCGCTCAGCGCGTCGAGCCGGTCGAAGCGCTCCCGTCGGTCCCGTGAGACGCGCTTCTCGAACTCGCCGATGGCGGCCGCCAGCTCGGAGAGCTCGGCCTCGTCGAGCTCCTCGACGCGGCCGTAGTGGTAGCGGGCGCAGATCTCGTCGAGCTCGCCCGACAGCTCGTCGTCGCTGAGGTCCTCGGTGGGGCGCGGCGGTCGCGGCGACGACCCCCCGCCGGTGAGCTGCTGCGACAGCACGTCGGTGACCGCCTCGTCGACGGAGGTGTCCGACGACCGGCGGGCGACCTCGGACTTCACCAGGTCGAGGCGGGCTTGGGCGACGCGGCGTGCGTACGACACCACGTCGTCGCGCTGCTGCATCTCGCTGCGCCGACGGCGCAGCTCGTCGAGCGACAACGACGAGGGGTCGACGTCCTCGCCGGTGTCGGTGTCGTGGTCGCTCATGTCGCTCCTCCCGAGACCGGCGGCAGGACCGCCAGCTCGTCGTCGGGCCCCACCTCGTCGTCGGGCGCTCCGTCGTGTCCGTTGACCCACACCCGACAGGTCCCGAGGACCTCGCCGAACCGGGTGCCGTAGCGGCTCTCCGCCGATCTCAGCACCTCGGCGACCGTGTCGCCGTCGATCACGTCCGACCCCGTGCCTGCCGCCTCGCGGGCGGATGCGAACAGTCGGACCTTCGCCACGCCAGCAATCTACTGCCGCACGGCTCCCCTGCGCACGGCTCTCCTGCGCACGGCTCCCCTGCGCACGACTCGCACGACCGTCGGCACCTGCACCTCGGCGGCACGGCGCGCCGAGCGCGACCCGGCCCGGCCACCGCGGCGCGCGCCGGTATCGTGCCGTGCCTGTGGGAACCGCGAAGAGAGAACGACAGAAAGCCAACCGCGCCCGCCGCGAGGAGGAGCTCGCGCGCGCCGCGGCCAAGCGCCGCACGACCCGGCTCGCGCTGCTGATCGGTGGAGGGATCATCGCCGTGTTCGTGCTGGTGTTCGTCGCCGGCCAGTTCGTCGGCGACGACGAGCCCGCGCCCGCCGACACCGTCGTCGAGACCGACACCACCGACGTCGCGGGCGCAGCGCCGGACGACGCGACCGGTGACCCCACCGAGGACACCACGGTGGTCGCCGAACCCGGCGCGCAGACCGGCGACTCGACCTCCGACGACTCCGATGGCTCCTGACGTGCGGTCCCCCGGCCGACGCGTCGCGCTCGCGCTCGCGGCCGCCGCGCTGGTGGCGAGCTGCGGGTCCGACGGGGGCGAGGGCGGCGCCGTCGCCCCGGCCGGCTCCGGCGGATCGGAGGAGGTGACCTGCCCGCCGGCCGAGGGGACCGACGAGGCGACCCTCACCTTCGCCGAACCACCGCCGCCGTGCCTCGAGCCGGGAGCGACGTACACCGCCACGATCACGACGAACATCGGAGAGCTGACGATCGACCTCGACGCCGAGGCGGCCCCCGAGACCGTGAACAGCTTCGTCTTCCTCGCCCGCAACGCGTACTTCGACGGCACGATCTGCCACCGGGTGATCCAGGACTTCGTCGTCCAGTGCGGCGACCCGACCGGGACCGGCACCGGCGGGCCGGGCTACACGATCCCCGACGAGTTCCCGGAGGCCGGGGCGTACCGGGTCGGGTCCGTGGCGATGGCCAAGCGGACCGAGCCGAACACGGGCGGCAGCCAGTTCTTCATCATCAGCGGGGAGCAGGGCGCGGCGCTGCCTCCCCTCTACAGCCTGTTCGGGCAGGTCGCGAGCGAGGACCTCGGCGTCGTCGAGGACGCGAACGCCCTCGGGTCCACCGACGGCGCCGGAGTCCCGTCGGAGGAGATCCGCATCGAGGACGTCGAGATCACCCAGACCTGACCGCGGTCGCGCTCCCCGACGGGGCCCGACGGCGGGCGGCGGGCTCGACGCCCTCGACCGCCGCGGCCACGCGCTCAGTCGGTGACGGCCTCGGCCATCTCGGCGATCAGCGCCGAGCCGACGCCGATCGACGACAGGTACCGCCGGATCGATCCGTGCCGCTCGACGAGCTCGGCGATCACCCGCCGCAGCGCTTCGGGGTGCGCGGCCAGCATGAACGCCGGCGTCTCGCCCATCCGGTGCGCCAGCTCGGGTCGGTTGCCCTCGACCCAACGTCGCATCCGCACCATGGCCGCCTGCGTCAGCGCGTAGTCGGCGACGATCACCTCGGAGTCGACGCCGAGCCCGCCCAGGATCAACGCCGCCAGCAGACCGGTCCGGTCCTTGCCGGCCGCGCAGTGGAACACCGCCGGCACGGCCCCGGGGACCGCGAGCAGCCCGAACGCGGCGGCGAAGCGGTCGGCGGCGTCGTCGAGCATCTGGAGGTAGGCCCACGTGAGGAAGTCGATCGAGCCCTGCTCGGTGTCCTCGACCTGGAGCATCTCGTCGGCCTTCCAGGTCGCGTCCATGATCGCCAGGTGGTGGAACGCGACCGGCAGGCCCTCGAACGGGAAGTGACCGTGGTCGTCGAGCTCACCCGACGACCGCAGGTCGACCACGGTGCGGATGCCCAGGGCGTCGAGGGTGTCGAGATCGGTCGACGTCAGGCGGTAGAGCCCGTCCGCGCGGAACAGCCGGCCCCACCCGATCGTGCGCCCGTCACCCATCCGGTAGCCACCGAGGTCGCGGAAGTTGTGCACCGCGGTGAGCTCGATCAGTCGTCGCGGATCGTCCACCGCTGCCGTCGATTCCATCTCTCGCACGTCGAGTTCGACCATCGGGCGCAACGTAGCGACGCCCGTCCGCGATCCCGGTGGACCGGAGGTGAACGCTCGTGGTGATCGGTCACAGCCCCGGGCCCGACCCGCCTGGGCTCCACCGGCTCGGCGGCGTGCGGTGCGCCACCAGCGGCGGGGGCGGACCCCGGCGGGGGCGGGCGGTGCGGTGGCGGGCGGTGCGATGGCGCGCTCAGCCGCCGTCGCGGGCGAGGTCGTCGGGACCGTCGAGGCGGACGTCGCTGCGCAGGTGCATCGCGCGCGCCGCGATGTGGGTGGCGACCGGCGAGGTGAGCAGCTGCAGCACCACGACCAGGGACATGGTCCCCAGCGCGACCCCCGTGCGGATCCGCATCACCGCTCCGACGGCGGCGAGGATCAACCCGAGCGTCGGCGACTTGGCGGCCGCGTGCATCCGCGCGTAGGGGTCGTCGAAGCGGTGCACGCCCACGCCGGCGAGGAGCGCGAACCCGGCGCCGGCGATCATCAGCAGCCCGCCCAGCAGGTCGAGCGCCGCGGCCATCAGCCGCCCCTCCGTTCGATGAAGCGGGCGAGGACGGCGGTCCCCACGAACCCGGCGAGCGCCACGATCAGGACGGTCCCGGCGACGACGGTCGAGCCGTCGCTCGCCGAGGCGATGATCACGGCGATCACGATCGTCGACACGAAGCCGTCGACCGAGATCACCCGGTCGACGAGCGCCGGGCCCCGCAGCATGCGGGCGACGAACAGGACGGCTGCGACGGCGACGATGGCCAGCGCGACCTCGATCACGGCGCACCTCGCACGACGTCGGGCTCGTGGTGCTCGGCGTCGTCGCGCGCGCGGCGGGCGTCCGCGTCGGAGCCGAACGCGCGCATCGCCAGGGCGGCGAGCGACAGCACGTCGCGGCGGACCTGCTCGACGTCGTCGGCGAACAGGCTGTGCACGTAGAGCGTGGCGATCGAGGCGCCGCCGAGCGCCTCGACGTCGGGGGGGTCACCCTCGAGCGCCCCGTCATCGCGCGGCTCGCGCTCGAGCTCGGCACCCTCGGGGTGGTCGGCGCCGGGTGCGGCCGCGTCACGTCGTCGCACGTCGACCGTGATCGTGCCGGGGGTCAGGGTGATGGAGTTCGCGACGAGGTTGATCACCGCGTCCGACCCGCCCCGGACCTCGACGGCGACGATCGCCGTGTGGGTCCGTTCGGTCGGTGTGAGGATCTCCCACGCGAGCCGCAGGTTCGACTGCACGAGCTGCCACGCGACGGTCGCCACGTAGGCCAGCGCCCACAGCGGGTGGAAGTACGTGGGTCGCAGCGAGGCCGGATCGAGGCGAGCCGACGCGACGACCGCGCCCGCGATCGCCATCCCTCCGAGCACGTTCCCCCACGACACGTCGCCCCACAGCGCGACCCACAGGATCGTCAGCCACAGCATGATCGCCGGGATCCGCAGCACCCGCCTCATCGGCCGGCCCCGCCGAGCACGGCGTCGACGTAGGTCACCGGGTCCATGAGGTCCGTCCCCGCCCGCTCGGCCAGCTCGTACATCGGACCGGCGAACACGACGTACGCGATCGACAGCACCACCGTGACCCCGGTCGCCAGCACCATCAGCGCCGGTCCGCCGTTGACGCGGCCCTCCAGCGCGGGCTTCGACTCGGGCTCGCCCCAGAACACGCCCGACCACACCTTGGTCATCGAGAACAGGGTCAGCAGGCTGACGACGAGCGCGACCGCGACGATCACCCACTCCCGCGAGGCCACCCCGGCGTCGATCAGGGCGAACTTGCCCGCGAACCCCGACGACGGCGGCAGGCCCGCGAGCGAGAGCGCGGGCACCGCGAAGAACACCGCGATCACCGGGGCGCTGCGCACCACACCGCCGACCGTCGAGATGCGGCTCGACCCGGTGTGGCGATCGATCAGGCCGGCGACGAGGAACAGGTTCGTCTTCACCAGGATCGTCTGGACGATGTAGAAGACGACGGCGGTCACCCCGGCGACCGTGAACAGGCCGAGGCCGAAGATCATGTAGCCGATCTGGCCGACGATGTGGAACGACAGCAGCCGCTTGAGGTCGTCCTGCGCGAGCGCGCCGAGGACGCCGGCGACCATCGTCAGCCCGCCGATGATCAGCAGCGCGGTCCCCTGTCGACCCTCGGGGGCGAAGAGCAGCGTCTGGGTCCGGATGATCGCGTACACCCCGACCTTGGTGAGCAGGCCGGCGAAGATCGCGGTGACCGGGCCGGGCGCGGTGGGGTAGCTGTCGGGGAGCCAGAGGAAGAGCGGGAACAGGCCGGCCTTGATCCCGAACACCAGCACGAGCAGCAGCGAGAAGCCGGTGCGCACCCCGTCGGGCAGCTCCGCCATCCGGCCGGACAGGTCGGCCATGTTCACCGATCCGGTCGCCGCGTACAGCAGCGCCAGGGCGGCGATGAACAGCGCGGACGCCACGAGGCTGATCACCACGTAGGTCATCCCGGCGCGCACCTGGTCGGAGCGGCCGCCGAGCGTCAGCAGGACGTAGCTCGCCGCGAGCATCATCTCGAACGCGACGAACAGGTTGAACATGTCGCCGGTGACGAAGCTCGCCGACACCCCGGTGGCGAGCACGAGGTAGATCGGGCTGAAGCCGACGTGGTCGCTCTCGACGCCGCGTTGGCCGACCGCGTAGACGAAGACGACCAGCAGCATCGTCGAGGAGGTGACGAGCATGATCGCCGCGAGCCGGTCGACGACGTAGCTGATGCCGAGCGGTGCGGCCCACCCGCCGGCTTCCATCACCACCACCCCCTCGTCGTCGGCGCCGATCAGCAGCGCGATGCACACCCCGACGACGGCCGTCAGCGTGGAGACGACGATCGCTCGCTGCAGGTTGCGTCGGCGGCCCGCGATCACGGTGAGCGCGGCCGCCAGCAGCGGCAGCACGATCGGGAGCGGGACGAGCGAGGTCACCGGTCGTCACCCGCCGAGTCGACGTGGCGCTCCAACCCGGCGGCCTCGATGTCGGCGATCTCCGAGGATCGGCGCGCGTGATCGATGAGGCGGTCCTCGAGGTCGTCGGCGACGACGTCGTCGTGGGTGAGCTGCCAGCTCCGGTAGGCCATCGCGAGGAGGAACGCGGTCACCCCGAAGGTGATCACGATCGCGGTCAGCGCGAGCGCCTGGGGCAGGGGGTCGGAGAAGCGCTCGGGGTCGCCGCTCCTCGCGAGCGGCGGGATGCCCCCGGGGCCGCCCGACGACAGCAGCAGGATGTTCGTGCCGTGACCGATCAGGCCGAGGCCGATCACGATCCGGGTCAGGCGTCGCTGCTGGAGCAACCACGTCCCGAGGCCGAACAGGATCGCCGCGGCGAGCGCGAGCAGGATGCTCACGACGACGTCCCCCGGCGTCCGGCGCCACGCCGCGACGGCGGGCGGAAGTCGTCACCGAGCGAGGTGGCGGGCGCGGCCGGCGGCTCGACCATCTCCAGCTCGTTCTCGAGGTCGTCGCCGAACGCCTCGAAGATCATCAGGACCAGTCCCACGACGATGAGGTAGACGCCGACGTCGAACGGGAGCGCGGACGTCACCTTGACGTCGCCGATCAGGGGGAGCGAGAACTCCGCCGTCGCGTGCTCGAGCACGTCCTCGCCGAGCAGCAGGGGGACGATCGCCGTGCCGACGGAGATCAGCAGGCCCGACCCCAGGATCGTCCACGGCTCGAGTCGGAACGTGCGACGCACGGCAGCGACTCCCCCGGCGACGTAGCGCAGCGAGATCGCCGCGGCGGCCGCGAGCCCGCCGACGAAGCCGCCACCGGGGCGGTTGTGGCCGGCGAACAGGAAGTACAGCGAGAGCACCAGTATCGAGGGGTAGACCAGCCGCACCGAGACGTCGACGACGAGGGACCGCTTCACGACGCCCCCAGCCCGACCTCGCGCTGGGCCGCGGTGTCGGAGCGGACGTGACCCGCACCGTCGCCCGCCGCCCCTTCCGGGGCCGTGCCGTCGAGCGCCGCGTCGTCGTCGGAGTCGCCGCGCCCGGTCCGTGCGAGCGCCACCGCCCCGACGGCCGCGACGAGCAGCACGGTGATCTCGCCGAGGGTGTCGACGCCGCGGAAGTCGACGAGGATCACGTTCACGATGTTCTTGCCCTCCCCGTCGGGGTAGGCCCGATCGACCATCTCCGCCGAGATCGGCGGTGCGTCGACCGCGGGCCGTGCGCCGCTCGAGACGATCGCGAAGACGAAGATCGATGCGCCGACCAGCACCGACACGGCCAGCCGGACCGGTCGGATGACCGCCGGCGCGACGTCGACGAACTTCGTCGGCAGGAAGCGCAGGACGAGCACGAACAGCACCGTCCCGAGCGTCTCGATGGCGAACTGGGTGAGGGCCAGGTCGGGGGCGCCCCACACCTCGTACAGACCGGCCATCGCGAACCCGACGGCGCCGAGCATCACCACCGCCGCGATCCGTCGCCGCACGAGCGTCGCGCCGATGGCCGAGGCGACGATGATCAGCACCACCGGGACGTGGACAATCTCGTCGACGAAGGCGGGGAGGGAGTCGAGCTCGGTGAGCATCGGCACCACCGGGACCGCGACCACGGTCGCGAGGATCACCGCCAGGTAGGTCGGCAGCGAACCCGGCTGGATCGTCCGGGTGACCCGCCGCGAGACCGCGTCGGTGGCACGGATCGTCGCCGAGAACGCGTCGTCGGTCGACGGCAGGCGCCGCAGCGGCCGCGAGGCCGCCGCCTGCGCATCGGCGACGGGGCCACGGAGCACCGCGAGCACCACGCCGACCGCGATGATCAGCGCCGACAGCGCGAGCGCCGTGTTGAACCCGCTCCACAGCTCGACGTCGGATGGGGTCGCGGAGGGGTCGAGGCCGAGCAGGGCGGACGCGGACAGGTCGCCGACGAGGAACGGGGCGCAGCCCACCGCGACCGTGACCACGCTGAGCACCGCGGCGGGACCGGCGAAGAGCCACGACGGGGCCGCCGCCTCGGTGCTCCGGCGGGCGTTCTCGTCGCGGCCGTGGACCCCCCACACGCCGAGCACGAAGCGGGCCGAGTAGGCGAACGTCAGGATGGACCCGACGACGATCACGACGAGCACGGCGGTCGCCCCCGTGAAGTCGCCGTACTCCAGGTAGGTGTCGATCGCCTTCTCCTTGGACACGAAGCCCAGCAGGGGCGGGAGCCCGGCCATCGAGGCCGCCCCGATGACGGCCATCGCCTTCACCGGACCCCACCCGGCGCCGAACCCGTGCAGCTCGCTGATGTGGCGCGTCCCGACCTGGTGGTCGACGATCCCGACGATCATGAACAGCGCCGCCTTGAACGCGCCGTGAGCGAGGAGCAGGACGATGCCGGCCTGGGCGATCTTGTACTCGCCCGTGCCCAGCAGCAGCATCATGAAGCCGAGCTGGCTGACCGTGCCGTACGCCAGCAGCAGCTTGAGGTCGCGCTGGCGCATCGCGCGGAGCCCGCCGATGATCATCGTCGTCGAGCCGACCACGAGGACGAGGAACCGCCACGGCTCCACCGTCGCGACGATCGGGGAGAGCCGCGCGACCAGGTACACCCCGGCCTTGACCATCGTCGCCGAGTGGAGGTACGCGCTGATCGGGGTCGGCGCCACCATGGCCCCCGGCAGCCAGCTGCCGAACGGTGCCTGGGCCGACTTGGTGAAGGCCCCGAGCAGGACGCACACCAGACCCGCCGGGAGCGCGCCTCCCGACGGCGGCGAGTCGACCATCTCGGACAGGCGGAACGTGCCGGCGCTGCGACCCACGATGATCGACCCCGCCAGCAGGGCGAGGCCGCCGGCACCGGTGATGGAGATCGCCTGCAGCGCCGCGGCGCGAGCTCGGGCGTCGCGGTCGGAGTTGCCGATGAGCAGGTAGCTCGTGATCGAGGTGAGCTCCCACGCCACGAACAGCGCGATCAGGTGGTCCGACCAGACGATCCCGAGCATCGCGCCCGCGAACAGCGTCATCAGCCCCGCGAGGCGGCTCTGGCCGGGAGCGATGTGGGAGAAGTAGCCGACCGCGTACACGCAGACCAGCAGACCGATCCCCGACACGAGGAGGGTCATCACGAGGGCGAACGCGTCGAAGCGGGCGACGAGGTCGAGGTCGAGCGACGAGATCCACCCGACCGTCTCGACGATCGGCGTCCCGGCGCCGGGCACGCCGGCCGCGCCCGCGTCGGGATCGCCGACGACCCCCGACCAGCGCGTCGCCGCCCAGCCGACGGTGACCGCCGGGGCGAGGGCCGCGACGAGGAAGGCGCGGCGACCGAGCCGGTCCCCCGTGACCAGGATGGCGACGCCGATCAGGAGGTGGGTGAGGAGCAGGAGGAACATGGGGGGCGGGCGCCTGAGAGGATACGGGTCGCACGGCGGACTCGTCCCGGGTGCCCACGGCGTTCCGAGGCGCGGCTCCCGGTGCGGGGCGCGACGGGATGTGACCGGTGCCGGCCCGACCGCTCTTGGCGAAGCTACCGGCCGGTAACTATCGTCGGTCCGATGAGCAGCGCGGACGCAGTCACCACCGTCGGGATCCTCGGATCGGGGATCATGGGAGCCGGCCTCGTCGAGGTCGTCGCCCGGTCCGGCCGCGACGTGGTCCTGCGCTCGCGCAGCCGGGAGTCCGCCGACGCGGCCGTCGAGCAGCTGTCCGCGGGCCTCACCCGTCAGGTCGACAAGGGTCGTCTCGAGGCCGACGAGCGCGATGCGATCGTCGGGCGCATCTCGACCACCGCCGACCTCGCGGACCTCGCCGGCTGCGACCTCGTGATCGAGTCGGTCGTCGAGGACATGGCCGTGAAGAAGGAGCTGTTCGCCCAGCTGGACGACGCCCTCGAGCCGGAGGCGCTGATCGCCTCGAACACCTCCACCCTCCCGATCGTCGAGATGGCCGTGGTCACCTCGCGCCCCGAGCGGGTGTGCGGCATCCACTTCTTCAACCCCGCCCCGATGATGCGGCTCGTCGAGGTCGTGCGACCGCTGACCGCCGCCGACGAGACGATCTCGACGGCGCTCGCCTTCGCCGAGTCGTGCGGCAAGGACGCCGTCGAGGTGACCGACCGCGCCGGGTTCGTCGTCAACGCCCTGCTCTTCCCCTACCTCAACTCCGCGGTGCGGATGTGGGAGCAGGGCACCGCGTCGATCGAGGCGATCGACACCGCGATGCAGGGCGGGTGCAACTTCCCGATGGGGCCCTTCGCCCTGCTCGACCTGGTCGGCCTCGACACGTCGATGGCGATCCTCGAGGCGCTCCACTCCGAGTTCGGCGAACCCCACCTCGTGCCGGCCACCTCGATCAAGCGGATGGTCGCCGCCGGGCACCTGGGCCGCAAGTCGGGGCGCGGGTTCCGCGCCTACTGAGCCGCGCGGACCGGGCCGCTCCCCCGGCGCGCCCGGCCCGAGCGTGCCTCCACGGGTGACGGTCGACGCGCCGCACCGGCCCCACCTCGATCCGAGGTGGGAGGATCTGCTCGAGTGGGGACGATGACGGGCACCGAGGGGGAGCCGTGGCGTGACCCGCCGCCTCCCGGACCGAGCCGGTTCACGATGCCCGACCCCGCCGTCGTCGCCCCGGGCGCCGAGCTGGTCGCGGTCGGCGCCGACCTCTCGCCCGGCACCCTCCTCGACGCCTACCGGGCCGGCTTGTTCCCCATGCCGGTCGATCCCGACCGGCGTCGGCGGGGCATCGCGTGGTACTCGCCCGATCCGCGCGGCGTGCTCCCGCTCGGCGGCCTCCACGTGTCGCGCTCGTTGCGGCGGAGCCTGCGTCGCTACCGGGTCACCCGCGACGAGTCGTTCGAGCGCGTCGTGCGCGCCTGCGCCGACCCGTCGCGACCCGGGCGGTGGATCACCCCCGACTTCGTCGACGCGTACACGACGATGTTCGAGCTCGGGTGGGGCCACTCGGTGGAGACGTGGCACGGCGACGATCTCGTCGGCGGGCTGTACGGGTTGCGCATCGGCCGCTTCTTCGCCGGTGAGGCCATGTTCTCGACCGCGTCCGACGCGTCGAAGGTGGCGCTCGTCTCGCTGGTGGAGTGGTTGCGCGGCACGGGAGCGACGCTGCTCGACGTCCAGTGGCGCACCGACCACCTGGCGACCCTCGGCGTCGTCGAGGTCGATCGCACGGAGTACCTCCGGTCGCTCGCCGAGGCCGTCGGCACCTGAGGCGGACGTGCGGAGGAGCGGCGATCGCTCGCCGCTCCTCCTCGTCCGTCGCCGGTCGGATCCGCCATCCGACCGGCGTGGTTCCCGCCATGGGAAACCTGGCCCGACGAGCGGCCGACGGGGGGTTCGTCCGCTCTCCGGGAGTCCTCGTCGCTCGGCATCGCCGGCGACACCCCATCCTTCGGCGCGCGATCGTGCGGACTTGAGGACGATGTCGCCCGTGGCGGTGGTCACGTTCTCGTCGGTGCTTTGGACGTTCGCGATCCCCACGGCGAGACTCGATCCATGAGCGACGACACCCCCCGGCCTCGCGACGGCGACGGGCCGACGCGCTCCACGATCGAGCGCGATCCCCCGTGGATGATGCGCACCTACTCGGGGCACTCGACCGCGGCGGCCTCGAACGAGCTCTACCGCACCAACCTCGCCAAGGGCCAGACCGGGCTGTCGATCGCGTTCGACCTGCCGACCCAGACCGGCTACGACCCCGACGATCCGATGGCCCGGGGCGAGGTCGGCAAGGTCGGGGTCCCCGTCGCGCACATCGGGCACATGCGGACCCTGCTCCACGAGATCCCCCCGTCGGAGACCAACACCTCGATGACGATCAACGCGACGGCGGCCTGGCTGCTCGCGCTCTACGTCGCGAACGCCGAGGAGCAGGGCACCCCCGCCCACGAGCTGCGCGGGACCACGCAGAACGACATCGTCAAGGAGTACCTGTCGCGGGGGACCTACATCTTCCCGCCGGCGGAGTCGCGACGGCTGATCGTCGACATGGTCTCGTGGTGCGCCCACAACGCCCCGAGGTGGAACCCGATCAACGTGTGCTCGTACCACCTCCAGGAGGTCGGCGCGACGCCGGTCCAGGAGATCGCCTACGCGTTCGCCACCGCGATCGACGTGCTCGACGCGGTGCGGTGCTCGGGCCAGGTCACCGAGGACCAGTTCTCGCAGGTGTTCGGATCGATCTCGTTCTTCGTCAACGCCGGGATCCGCTTCGTGGAGGAGATCTGCAAGCTGCGGGCGATGGACGCGATGTGGGCCGAGATCGGCCGCGAGCGCTACGGGGTCACGGACGAGCGAGCCCTGCGGTTCCGCTACGGCGTGCAGGTCAACTCGCTCGGGCTGACCGAGGCCCAACCGGAGAACAACGTCCAGCGGATCGTGCTCGAGATGCTCGCGGTCACCCTGTCCAAGGACGCTCGCGCCCGATCGGTGCAGCTGCCGGCGTGGAACGAGGCGCTCGGCCTCCCCCGCCCGTGGGACCAGCAGTGGTCGCTGCGCATGCAGCAGGTGCTCGCCTACGAGAGCGATCTGCTCGAGTACGACGATCTCTTCGAGGGGTCGATCGTCATCGAGGCCACGACCCGCGAGCTGCGCGAGGCGGCGTCGGCGGAGCTCGACGAGGTGCTCGAGATGGGGGGAGCCTTCGAGTCGGTCGAGACGCTCAAGGGGCGCCTGGTCACGTCGATGGCGGCACGGACCCGTCGGATCGAGTCCGGCGAGCAGAAGGTCGTCGGCGTCAACGACTTCGTCGAGACCGCCGACTCGCCGTTCGACGTGGAGGGCAACATCATGACCGTCGACCACGGCGTGGAGGCCCAGGCCGTCGAGGCCATCGCCGCGTGGCGCGCCGAGCGAGACCAGGGAGCGGTCGATGCCGCGCTCGAGGAGCTGCGGCGCGCGACCGCGGAGGGCGACAACGTCATGCCGGCGTCGATCGCGCTCGCGAAGGCCGGCGGCACGACCGGCGAGTGGGGCGGCGCGATGCGCGACGTGCTCGGCGAGTACCGGGCGCCGACCGGGGTGTCGGGTGCGGCCGGATCGGTGGCGGGCCTCTCCGACGTGGCCGCCCACGTGAGGTCGATGCCCGGCGGGCCCCCGAAGCTGCTCGTCGCCAAGCCCGGCCTCGACGGCCACTCCTCGGGCGCCGAGCAGATCGCGGTCGCGGCACGCGACTCGGGGATGGAGGTCGTGTACTCCGGCATCCGCCTCACCCCCGAGCAGATCGCGGCGTCGGCGCGCGACGAGGACCCGGACGTGATCGGGCTGTCGATCCTGTCGGGATCCCACCTCGACCTCGTCCCCGACGTGATCGATCTGCTGCGCTCGATGGGCGTCGAGTCACCGGTGATCGTCGGCGGGATCATCCCCGAGGTCGACCGGCGACGCCTGCTCGAGCTCGGGGTCGAGCGGATCTACACCCCCAAGGACTACGAGCTGGCGACGATCATGCGCGACATCGCCGACATCGCCGCCGCCCACCGCGCCATCTGACGGCCCACCGTGGCGCCACGGTCCGTCGCGCCTCGGCGCCGGCGCACGACGGGTCCGACCCGGAGCGCGACGGGGCGGGTCAGGCGGGAGTGGCGGCGCGGTCGTCGGCGGGGAGGTTGTCGTGGATCCAGGCGTCGAGCGTGGGACCCGACTCGAAGCTCGTGATCAGCGCGTAGCGCGGGGCGTCCCCCGTGTGCACGACGACGTGCCACAGGCGCTGGGTGTCGACGACGAAGCGGGCGCCCCGGTGCAACGGCACGCGGATCTCGGTGTCGGGATCGGGCAGGCCGTCGGCGTCGTTGTCCATCAGGATCATGTAGCTGTCGGGGTTGTCGGTGAGCTCGACCCACGAGCGCACGACCCAGCCCTCGTCGTCGGGGTTGAACCGGTTGTTGTCGTCGCGGTGGATCGACCGGATCGCCGCCTCGCGGTCCTGCGGCGCGAGCTTGATCGTGCGCACCCGCCCGAAGTTCGCGCCCACCCCGTCGACGTAGTCGCGGATCGACGGCGCGACCTGCGCGTTCGACGTCCACTCGGCGTCCTTGTCGGTCTTGCCCTTGTCCCAGAAGCCACGGCAGTCGAGCTCGCCGTCGGCGGTCGCGATGGGGGCGAAGTTCGTGTCGCCACCCGACTTCCAGTCCATGTACTCGAGCGCGAGGTACTCCGACTCGGGGCACTCGAACGGAGCGTCCTCGAGGACGACGACGCCGGTGTCGGCGAGCACGTCGAGGCGCGGGTGCGGGGTCCGGAGCGGGATCTGCACGCTCCAGTGGTCGGCGTTCGGCCAGAAGCTCATGGGGCCCGAGTCTACGAACGCTCCGACACCCGCCGCCGGCACCGGCTCCGGTCGGGCGAGGCGTCGGTCACCCGCGGCCGGGGATCTCGAGCACCTGGCCGGCGAAGATGTCGTCCTCGCTCTCGAGCCCGTTGAGGTCGACGATCGACTGCACGGTCACGCCGCGCTCGGCCGCGATGATCGTCAAGATGTCACCGGACTCGACCTCGTAGAACCGCTCCTGGGGGATCGTGGTCGTCGTGGTCGTCGTGGTGGTCGTCGTCTCGAGCGGCGGGAGGGTCATCCGCGACGCCTCGTCGGTCGTCCCGCACCCCGCCGCCGCGGCCGACGCGAGCGTCGCGAGCGCTGCGATCAGGACCGTCGGTCGCCGTGTCGTCTCCACGGTGCCGATGATAGGTCGCGGCCACCTGGTCCCGCCGCGGCCGTCGGGCGTCTGGCCGCGGGCGCGACGCCGCGGCTACGTTCGCCTCGTGCCGACCGACGCCGAGACGACGACGACCGCCGCCGACCTCGACGAGCACGGCGAAGCGCCGTTCCCGGGGGCCCGCCGGCCCGATCGCGGCTACGACCTCGACGCGGACGGGGTGCGCATCGCGGTCTACGAGTGGGGGGACGAGGGCGCGCCCCCGCTGATGATGATGCACGGCGGCTTCGACTTCGCACGCACCTTCGACGGGTTCGCCCCCCGGCTCGCGGCCGGCGGCTGGCGCGTGGTCTCGTGGGACCAGCGCGGCCACGGGCGCAGCGAGCACGCCGCGCTCTACTCCTGGGACGGCGACATGCGCGACACGCTCGCGGTGTTCGACCACGTCGCCCCGGGGCGCGCCGTCCCGGTCGTCGGGCACTCGAAGGGCGGCGCGCTGATGACCCAGCTCGCCGACGCCCAACCGTTCCGCTTCCGCTGCCTGGTGAACATGGACGGGATCCCGTACAAGCGCAACATCCCCGACGTCGCCGAGCACGAGCGCACGACGATGCTCGCCCAGGACCTCGCGGCGTGGCTCGATCACCGCCGTCGCACCGCGTCCGCCAGCCGACGCCCGGGCACCCTCGACGAGCTCGCCGCCCGTCGCGGCCGGATGAACCCCCGGCTCCCCCACGCCTGGCTGCGTCGCCTGGTCACCACCGGCGGCATCGAGTCCGAGGACGGGTGGAGGTGGAGGATCGACCCGTCGCTGCGCTTCGGCGGGTTCGGGCCGTGGCGACCCGAGTGGACCCTGATCCGCCTCCCGGGTCTGCCGATGCCGTTCCTCGGCATCCTCGGCGCGCAGATGGAGGAGATGGGGTGGGGGACGCCGCCGCACAAGGTGCAGGGCTACATGCCCATCGACGGGCGATGCGAGGTGCTCGACGACGTCGGCCACTTCGTCCACATCGAAGCTCCCGACCTCGTGAGCGAGCTGGTCCTCGACTTCATCGGTGATCCGGCGTGAGCGATCCGGTGACCACCGACGACCTCGACCCCACCGCGTCGATCGCGACCGTGGTGCTGCGCCACAACCGCGTCGACCTCGCGCTGCACATGCTGCGACCGGCACCGGTCGACGCCGACCGCCCGAGCCGGCCGCTGCTGCTCCTGCACGGGCTCGGCGACGCCTCCCCCACCTCGGTCCCGCGCTGGGCGGCCGACTGGCCCGGGGTGGTCGCCGCCCTCGACTTCACCGGCCACGGCGCCTCGACCGTCCCCGTCGGCGGCGGCTACTCGGCCGAGACGCTGATGGCCGACGCGGACCACGCACTGGCCCACCTCACCGGCGACGACCCGGAGGGCACGATCACCGTGCTCGGACGTGGACTCGGCGCGTACATCGCGCTCCAGATCGCCGGCGCCCGTGCGAACCGGATCCACGGCGCCATCCTCACCGACGGGCCCGGGCTCGCCGGTGGACCGACCGGACCGAGCTCGCAGAGCTTCTTCGCCCTCGCGAGCGACGGGACCGCTCCGGATCCGTACGCGCTCGTCGAGCTCGGCCGCGACCTGCGACCCGGTGACTACGCCGTCTCCTTCGTCGGCCTGGCCACGGCCGGCGCACCCGTGACCAACCCGATCACGGTCGCCTCGACCTTCCGGCCGAAGTGGCTGAGCGCCGTCGCGGACGCCCCCGGCGTCGTCGAGTCGAGCCTGGCCGACGCCCTCGCGTCCTACGCCTGAGACCCCCACGGCGCGACGCGGAGCGCTCAGCGACCGCGGCTCTCGAGGTAGCTGCGCGCTGCTGCGCGCGCCTCGGGGTCGGCCAGGGCCGCTCCGAGCTGATCGGCGTCGGCCCACGCACCGACCGTGGACGCGACGTCCTCGAGCGCTTCGTTGACCTGCCGCTTCGTCGCGCGGACGACGGACGGGGCCTTCGCGGCGAGCGACGCGGCGAGCTCGTCGACGGCCGACTCCAGCTCGTCGCGCCCCACGACGCGGTTGACGAAGCCGAGCGAGCGCGCCTCGTGCGCGTCGAAGGGACGGCACGTGAGGACCAGCTCGCGGACGATGGCCGGCGGGACCTCGCGCACCAGCCGTGGGATCCCGCCCCAGGCGAGCGGGATCCCGAGATCGACCTCCGGGATCGAGAACACCGCGTCGTCTGCCGCGATCCGCAGGTCGCACACGCCTGCGAGCACGACCCCGCCCCCGACGCACGGGCCCTTGATCGCGGCGATGGTGAGCGCGCTCATCCGCTCCATCGCCTCGGCCATGCGCCGTCCGAGGTCGGCCTGGTCGCGAGCGCTCATCGCGCCGTCGTCGGCGCTGCGCCCCGACGCGAACTCGCGCAGGTCGAACCCCGAGCAGAAGCCGCGGCCCTCCCCGGTGACGACCACGATCGACACCTCCGTGCGGTCGAACCAGGCGGCGGCCCGGGCGATCTCGGACAGGGCGCGGGTGCCCAGCGGGTTGAGCTGATCGGGTCGGTCGAGGGTGAGCCGTCCGATGCGCCCGTCGGTCTCCACCCGCAGGGTCTCGAACGACGGCGACGGATCGTGGTCGGGCATGACGAGATGGTGTCATCTGGGCGCGACGGACCGCCGATCGAGGTGGACCGCTCCGTCGGGCCGTATCGTCGCGGGGCGTGAGCCCGTCGTCCGTGCTGATCGCCGTGATCGCCTTCGCCGCGATGGAGCCCGTCACGGCCGCGGCCCACCGCTGGATCATGCACGGGGTGGGAGAGGTGCTGCACCGCAGCCACCACCGCCGGTCGTCGGGCCGCGTGGAGGCCAACGACTGGTACCCGGTGATGTTCGCCGCGCTCGTCAACGTCGGCTTCTACGTCGGCTTCAACGTCGATGGGCTGGCGTCGCTCGTCGAGGTCGGCCTGGGCATCACGGCCTACGGGGCCGCCTACGGGCTGGTCCACGACGTCTACATCCACCGGCGGATCCGCGGCGGGTCCGGACCCCGGATCGAGCCGCTGGAGCGGCTCGCCGAGGCCCACCGCATCCACCACCTGTACAACGCCGCCCCCTACGGGATGCTGCTCCCGATCGTCCCCGCCGGGCTGCGCGAGCGAGCCGAGCGCACCGACCGCGACCCGCTGGTGCGCACCGCCTGACGACGCCGGGCGCCCGGTCGTCAGCGAGCGACCGATCAGAACACGAACAGGCCGCAGGTCCCGGGCCCGGTGTGGGCTCCCACGCTCGGCCCGATCCGGTACCGGACGACCTCGGCCACCTCGGCGCGCCCGTCGAGGCGCGCCGCGAGCGCATCGGACATGACGGCGCTGGCGTCGTCGGAGGTGCCCACGGCGATCCGCAGTCCGCGCGCCGCGCTCGGCGGCCGAGCGAGCGCGTCGTCGACCATGACGTCGACGGCGGCGTCGAGGTCGGTGACGCTCGCGAGCACCGACATGTCCGAACCGGTCATCGCGACGACCGCGACCCCGTCGCCGGACGCGGCCGCGACGTCGGCTCCGGTGGCGCGACCCGAGCGGTCGATCAGCGCCGGCACGCCCACGACGAAGGTGGTGCGCAGGTCCCGCCCGAGCGTCTCGGCCAGCTCGGCGGCCTCGTCGATGCCACCGCCGCTCGCCACCACCTCCGCCGCCGCCCAGGCGCAGCACGCGATCCCGAAGCTCGCCGTGCCCGTGTCGACGAGGCGGACCGGCACGTCGACCTGCGCCGCGCCGATGCGTGCGGAGTTCACGGTCCCGCTCATCGCCTCGGCGATGTGGATCGACAGGATCTCGGTGGCGCCGGACGCGACGAGGGCCGCGTAGGCCGCGGCGAAGCGCCCGGGCGACGGTTGGCTCGTCGACACCTCCGGGGTGACGCCGCCGTCGAAGAGCGCGTAGAAGCCGTCGGCGTCGAGGTCGACGCCCTCGAGGTGGTCGACGCCGTCGACCGTCACGGTGAGCGGGACCACCGAGATGGAGTGGCGGCGCGCCAGTTCGGCGGGCATCTGGCTGTTCGAGTCGACGACGATGCCGATCACGTCGTCACCCCCACGGTCGGCATCTCCGGCGAGGACCCGATCGCGGACGCCGGCGAGGACTCGATGGCGGCGCCGGGACCGTCGCCGTCGTCGTCGCAGGCCCGCCTCGTCGATCCCCGATCGGCCGTCCGGGCGGCGGCCGCCCGGAAGCGGCGAGCGATCAGCACGCTCGACGCGAGCGCGCTGAGCGGGAGGAGAGGCGACGGCGCGGGGCCCCACGCGTTGCGCCACCCGCGCGCCGACCACAGCCAACCACCGAGCACCCAGCAGCAGCTCGACACCGCGGTGGCGGTCGAGGAGCGCTGCTGCAGAGCCGGGATCGACGCCGTCCCCGCGGCGACCGCGACGTCGATCGGGAAGTAGGCGGGGAACGTCGCGAGGCACTGCCCCACGCTCGTCGCGACCCCCTTGCCCCCGTCGAAGCCGTTCCACACCGGGTGGCAGTGCCCGGCGACGGCGGCCGTCCCCGCGAGGTGGGCGCCGGCGGGTCCTGCGACGAGCCCTCCGATCCCGCAGGCGGCCGCGCCCTTGGCGATGTCACCGGCCAGCACCTGGAGCCCGGCCGCCGTGCCGAGCACGGCGAGCGCGTTCGCCCCGCCCGGGTTGCCCGAGCCGGTCGAGCGCAGGTCGACGTCGCCGCCCGAGGCGCGCTTCGCGACCAGGTCGGCGGTGGGGAACGTCCCGAGCAGGTACCCGGCCGCCACGGCGAGCCCCACGCCTCCGGCTCGTCGTCCCCGCCTCGTCGTTCCCATCGACCCACCGTAGACCCGTCGTCGCGCCGGTGCCGGGGCGCGCGCCGCGTCCGCGTGGAACCGACCCGTCGCGGTGTTAGATTCATGTCGCTCTCAACGAGAAGAGGTCCACGCCTCGAATAGGCCCCCATCGTCTAGTGGCCTAGGACACCACCCTTTCAAGGTGGCGGCACGGGTTCGAATCCCGTTGGGGGTGCGGTGCGGACATCGCATCTGCGAGTGCCATGGCGGGATGACCCCCGCCGGGAAGACACATACTGGTCCCGTGGTGAAGTCAGGAGTTCACGCCGGCCTGTCAAGCCGGAGGTCGCGGGTTCAAATCCCGTCGGGACCGCCACCAGGAGCCATCCGCCGGGACACCTGCGGATGGCTCGTGCGCATCGGGGGTGACCTCACCCCCGCGATGGTCTCGTAGCTCAGTTGGCAGAGCGCTCGCCTGAAAAGTGAGAGGTCACCGGATCGACGCCGGTCGAGACCACCACCCGGACCCCCGCCGCCCGGCGGGGGTTCGCCCGTCGGGCCCGATGGCGCTCACGGTCGCCGACCACCCGACGCCCCATCCGGGGCGGCGGGTGGTCGGCGACGATCAGCTGGTGTGCGTCTGGAGCTGACCGCCCTCGTCGGCGAGCCGCTCCAGGAGCGGCGACAGCTCCCAGTGCCGACCGCCGAGGGACTCGGAGTACTGGCGGATCCGCCCGACGATCTCCGCCAGCCCGACCGAGTCGGCCCAGTGCATCGGGCCACCCCGGTACAGCGGCCAGCCGTAGCCGTTGACCCACACCACGTCGATGTCGCTGCCGCGGATCGCGATCCCCTCCTCGAGGATCTTCGCACCCTCGTTGACCATCGGGTAGAGCAGCCGCTCGAGGATCTCCTGGTCGCTGACCTCGCGCTGCTCGATGCCCTCGCCGACGGCGAACTCGGTGATCATCGACTCCACCTCCGGGTCCGGCGTGGGCGCCCGGGTGTCGGGATCGTAGGTGTAGTAGCCCCGACCGTTCTTCTGGCCGCGCCGACCGCTCTCGCACAGGAGCTCGCGGATCGTCGACGACGACGACTCGGACTCCTTCCAGCCGATGTCCAGGCCGGCGAGGTCGCTCATCTGGAACGGCCCCATCGGGAAGCCGAAGTCGTAGAGCACCCGGTCGACCTGGGCCGGGGTGGCGCCCTCGAGGATCATCCGCTCGGCCTCCGCCCCGCGCGTGAACAGCATGCGGTTCCCGACGAAGCCGGGGCACACGCCGACCATCACCGGCACCTTGCCGATCTTCTTGCCGATCGCCATCGTCGTCGCGACCACCGTGTCCGACGACGCCTCGCCGCGCACGTTCTCGAGCAGCTTCATCACGTTGGCGGGCGAGAAGAAGTGCATCCCGATCACCGACTCGGGCCGCGACGTGACCGCTGCGATCTCGTTCACGTCGAGCGCCGAGGTGTTCGACGCCAGCAGGGCGTCTGGCGCGCAGATCTCGTCCAGCTCGCGGAAGATCGACTTCTTCAGCTCCATGTCCTCGAACACGGCCTCGATCACCATGTCGCAGTCGGCGAAGTCGGCCTTGTCGGTCGACCCGGTGATCAGCGCCATCCGCTGGTCGACCACCTCCGGGGTGTTCGAGCGCGAGCGCTCGTAGTTCTTCCGCACGACGGCGAGCCCACGATCGAGGGACTCCTGGTCGCGCTCGACGATCGTGACGGGGATGCCGACGTTCGCGAAGTTCATCGCGATGCCGCCGCCCATCGTCCCGGCGCCGAGGACGCCGACCTTGCCGACGTCGAGCAGGGGGGTGCCCTTGTCGATGTCGGGGATCTTGTTCGCGGCGCGCTCGGCGAAGAAGGCGTACCGCTGCGCCGCCGACTGGGGGCCGGTGACGAGCTCTCGGAACAGCCGTGCCTCGGTCTCCATCCCCTCGTCGAAGGGCTCGTTCACCGCGGCCTCGATGCAGCGGATGTTGTACTCGGGCGCGAGGAACCCGCGCGCCTTGCGGGCGATCGAGGCCCGGAAGTCGGCGAACACCTGCTCGTCGCCACGGTGCTTCGCGACCTCCTCGTCACGGTCGCGCACCCGCAGCAGCGGCAGGTCGTCGTTCACGGCGCGCGCCGCGAACGCGACGGCCGCGTCGCGCAGGCCGGCGTGGTCGGCGTCCACGACCTCGTCGACGAGGCCGCCCTCGAGCGCCTCGGCGCTCGAGATGTGGCGGCCCGAGGTCATCATCTCGAGCGCCTTCGGCACGCCGACGAGGCGCGGCAGGCGCTGGGTCCCGCCGGCTCCGGGCAGGAGGCCGAGGTTCACCTCCGGCAGACCGAACTTCGCCGACCCCACGGCGACCCGGTAGTGGGCGCACAGGGCGACCTCGAGGCCGCCGCCGAGCGCGGTGCCGTGGATCGCCGCGATCACCGGGACGGGCGCGTCCTCCATGCCGGCCTGCACCTCGGCGAGGCCCACGGCCTCGGGGGCGCCGCCGCCGAACTCGCTGATGTCGGCCCCAGCGATGAAGGTGCGGCCGTCGCAGATGACGACGATCGCCTGGGCGCCGTCCTCGGTCACCTGGGTGATGCCGTCGAAGAGGCCCTGGCGGACGTGCCAGCTCAGCGCGTTGACGGGCGGGTTGTCGACGACGACGAGGGCGACGTCCACCCCGGACTCGCTGACTCGCTCGACGCGGACGGACTGGGACACTTCGACGGGTTCGGCCATCGCGACAGTCAAGCAAACGTGGCCGGGCGATCTGAAAGCGCTCGGCGGGCGCGTCCGCCGTGTGAGCCGTCGTCGCACCAGGTCGCCCGAGGGGCCTACGATCTCGTCCGCCCGTCCGTCCCGGTCCGTCCACGAGGGAGCCCCCCGATGCCCGATGTCGTCTTGTTCCACTACGTGATGGGTCTCACCGACGGGGTGCGGGCGTTCGCCGAGGAGCTCGGCGCCGGTGGGCATGCGGTGCGCACCCCCGACCTCTACCACGGCCGGGTGGCGGCCTCGCTGCAGGACGGCTTCGCGATCACGGGTGAGATCGGTCCCGAGACGCTCGAGCAGCGGGTCGAGGCGGCTCTCGCCGACCTCGGCGGCGATCTCGTCTTCGCGGGGATGTCGTCCGGCGTGATGCACGCCCAGCGCCTCGCGCAGACGCGCCCCGGCGCCCGTGGCGCGCTGCTCTACGAGGCGTGCGTCCCCGTCACCGGCGAGTGGGCGTTCGGAGCGTGGCCCGAGGCGCTCGCCGCGCAGGTGCACGGGATGGACGACGACGAGTTCTTCGCTCACGAGGGCGATCTGGCGGCGGCGCGCGAGCTGAGCGACGCGGCCGGCGACGATCTCGTCGAGGTGTTCACCTACCCGGGCGGTTCGCACCTCTTCCTCGACAGCTCGCTCGAGACGTACGACGCCGCCGCGACCTCGACGGTGCTGGACCGCTCGCGCGCCTTCCTCGATCGACTCGCCTGACGCCGGCACCGTCCGGCGACGCCGCACCCGGCGAGCGCGGAGCGGCGCGCCCTCGCGGTACCGGGCGGGGCGGCGGCGAGCCGGTGCGGGCGCGCTGGGATCGCGGCTGGCATGCTCGCGAGGTGGACGCGGTGATCGGGGAGCTGCGCGCGGCCGTCGGGTCCGGTCACGTCCTCGTCGACGCCGACGTGCGCGCCGGCTACGAGCGGGACTGGACCGGCCGCTACGGCGCCGCAGCGCGCTGCGTGGTGCGCCCGGCGAGCGCCGCCGAGGTCGCCGAGGTCGTCGTGATCTGCTCGCGACGTGGCATCGCGATCGTGCCCCAGGGCGGCAACACGGGCCTCGTCGGCGGCGGGGTGCCCCGGGGCGGCGGCGACGGGGCGCAGGGCGCGCAGGTGGTGCTCTCGACCCGCCGGATGGACGTCCTCGACGAGCCCGACGGCGACGCGATGCAGGTGACCGCCGGCGCGGGGGTGACCCTCGAGCGATGGCGCGCCGGCGCCCGCTCGATCGGCCTCGACACCCCGGTGGACTTCGCCGCGCGCGACTCGGCCACCGTCGCCGGCGCGATCGCGACGAACGCCGGTGGATCGCGGGTCGTGCGGTTCGGGACGATGCGCCAGCAGGTGATCGGTGTCGAGGCCGTGCTCGCCGACGGATCGATCGTGGGGTCGCTCGACGGGCTCCCGAAGGAGACGGCCGGGCTGCACTGGCCGTCGTTGATGAGCGGTTCCGAGGGGACGCTCGGCATCGTGACCCGGGCCCGGCTGCGCCTCGTCCCCTGGTACCGGTCGACGGCGACGGCGATGGTGTCCACCGCGTCCGTCGACGACGCGGTCGCGCTGCTCGCCCGGCTGCGGGCGCGGATCTCGTCGCTCGACTCGGTCGAGCTCATCGGGCCCGCGGCGATGCGGCTGGTCGGCGAGCACCTCGGCCGGACGTCGCCGGTCGAGGTCCGCGACGGCGGGACGATCGTGGTCATCGACTGCGCCGACCACGACGACCCGACCGACGACCTGCTCGCCGTCCTCGCCGGAGCCGACGGCGTGCTCGACACCGCGGTGGCGACCGAGCCCGGTCCGCGCGGCGCGCTCGTCGAGTTCCGCGACCGGATCACCGAGTCGATCGCGGCGGTGTCCGGCGACGTCGGCGTCCCGCCGTACAAGCTCGACGTCGCGGTCCCGATCGCCCGCCTCGGCGAGCTGCTCGGAGTCGCCGAGGCGGCGGCCGCGGCCGACGGGTGCCGGCTGATCGCCTTCGGCCACCTCGCCGAGGGCAACGTCCACCTGAACCACGTCGGCGCACGCGACCCCGAGGCGCTCGCGCGCGCCGTGCTGCCCGAGGTCGCCGCGATGGGCGGCACGATCTCGGCCGAGCACGGCATCGGGATCGCCAAGGCGCCGTGGCTCCACCTCGTGCGCGGCGAGGCCGACCTCGCGGCGCAGCGGTCGCTCGCGCGCGCGCTCGACCCGCGCCGCATCCTCAACCCGGGCGTCCTCGCGCGCTGATCGTGCCCGCCGGAGGTGCCGACACGCTCCCGGGAGCCTCGACGCGACGACCGCGCCGCACGGCGACGGCCCCGACGTTGCGGAGGCCCGGAGCTCAGGTACCGAACTCGTAGCCGATGTCGGGGGCGCGCAGCAGCGGGCGGTAGTCGATCCCGCGCTCGGCGGCCATCGCCGCGCAGGTCCCACCGCGATCCACGATGACGCTCATCCACACGGGCTCGGCACCGAAGCCCGCGATCTGCTCGACCGCCTCCATCAGCGAGGTGCCCCGTGTCGTGGTGTCCTCCGTGACGAGCACGCGGTCCCCCACGCGCAGCGCGCCGGCGATGCGCCCGGTCACCCCGCCCCGCTTGGCCTCCTTGCGGACGCTGAAGCTCCGCAGCCCGACGCCACGGGTGGCGAGCACCGCGGCCACCCCGTAGGCCATCGGGTCGGCCCCGAGGGTGAGACCGCCGATCGCGTCGATCTCGCCCAGGTCGTCACCGAACACCTCCGCCACCGCGTCGGCGACGGCGACGATGCCGTCGGGACGGCACGCCGTCTGCTTGGTGTCGAGGAACCAGTCGCTGCGCGCACCCGACTTCAACGTGAAGTCGCCCGTCTTCACCGAGTGCTCCAGGACGTGTCCGCGCAGGCGATCCAGCACCGGGGACAACGTGGGGAGTTCGTCGGTCATCTCCCGGAGACCGTAGTGCGGAGTTGCGGTGCATGCGCACGTCGACCTCGTCGTCGATGTGAACGATGGAACATCGTGTTTTGCTTCATGGAGAAGCGCGTACCATGACCTCCATGGCAGGCAAGCGAACCATGTCCGACGACCACAAGGCAGCACTCGCAAAGGGTCGCGCCGAGGGGCGGATCGTGCGCGACTACCTCGAAGGACTGCGCGCGACGAAGCCGAAGAGGGGGCGCAAGCGGACTCCCGAGAAGGTGGAGCAACGGCTGTCCGAGATCGACCGCGAGATCGCCGAGGCGAACGCCGTCGACGAGCTGCTCCTCGTCCAGGAGCGCCGGGACCTGCAGGCCGAGGTCGCCGCGATGTCGAAGACGATCGACATGGACTCGCTCGAGGACTCCTTCGTCGACGTCGCCAAGAGCTACAGCGAGAGCAAGCAGATCTCGTACTCGAGCTGGCGCGACGTCGGTGTCGAGGCCAAGGTCCTCAAGCGCGCCGGCATCGGTCGCGGCGACTGACGCCGGTCAGCGCCGGGGCTCGCCCCGGCGGAGGTCGATCGAGTCGAGTTGCACGAAGGTGCGGTCGAGGTGCCGCAGGCTGCGGCCCAGATCGAACGCGTCGGCGAGCACCGCGTCGTCGACCTCGTCATCGGACTCCAGCAGCTCGCGGAAGTCGCGTCCTTCGTCCCACGAGCGCATCGCGCTGCGCTGGACGACGCGGTAGGCACCGTCGCGCGTCATCCCGCTCTGGACCAGCGCGAGCAGCACCGGTTGGCTGAAGACGAGCCCGTGACTGGCTTCCAAGTTCGCCCGCATCCGTTCCGGCGAGACGACGAGACCCTCGAGCAACCGGCGCAATCGACGGAGCACGTAGAACGCCAATTGACTGGAATCCGGCAGGATCACCCGCTCGACCGACGAGTGCGAGATGTCACGTTCGTGCCACAGAGCGACATCTTGCATGCCGGCGTCCAGGTTGCCCCGCAACACCCGTGACAGGCCCGAGATCGTCTCGGCCGAGATCGGGTTCCTCTTGTGCGGCATCGCCGACGAACCCTTCTGGCCGGGCTTGAACCCCTCCTGCACCTCGCTCACCTCGGTGCGCTGGAGGTGCCGGAGCTCGACCGCGATCATCTCGCAGGTCGCTCCCACCGACGCGCACGAGTAGAGGAACTGCGCGTGGCGATCGCGGGCGACGACCTGGGTCGCGGCCACCGGGCGCAGCCCGAGCGCGTCACCGACGAACGCCTCCACCTCGGGGGGGATGTTCGAGTAGGTGCCCACGGCGCCGCTGAGCTTCATCACCGCCACCTGCTCGCGCGCCGACCGCATCCGCTCCCGATCGCGATCGACCTGCAGCGCCCACAGCGCGACCTTGGCGCCGAACGTGGTGGGCTCGGCGTGGATGCCGTGGGTGCGCCCGATCATCACCGTGTCGGCGTGGGCTCGAGCCAGCGCGACCAGCACCTCGAGCAACCCGGTGGCCGCGTCGACGATCAGGTCCGCCGCGTCGCGCATCGCCCAGCACAGGGCGGTGTCGACGACGTCGGAGGAGGTGAGGCCGTAGTGGATCCACGATCCGGCCGGGTCGTCGATCGACTCCTGGACGACGTCGACGAAGGCCGCCACGTCGTGGTCGGTGACCCGTTCGCGCTCGAGGATCCGCTCGACGAGGTCCTCGTCGGCCGTCGGCGCCGCGGCGCGGCACCGCGCGGCCGCCTCGGGCGGTACGACGCCGAGCTCGGCGTGCCCCTCGGTCGCGAGCAGCTCGACCTCCAACCACCGCGCGAACCGGGAGGTGTCCGACCAGACGGCGTCCATCTCCTCGGTCGAGTAGCGCGGGATCATCGCCACGCTCCCCTCGGAGCCGAGGCGACGCGCGGTTCCCGGTCGACGGGGGCGGCGGCCACCACGGTCACGCGGACGCCCACATCAGGTAGTCGTCGCGCTCGGCGCCCACGCCGACGACGCGGATCGGGACGCCGACCTCGCGCTCCACCACCTCGAGGAACGCGCGCGCCTCTGCGGGGAGGGCACCGGGCTCGCGAGCCTCCCCGAGCGCCGATGCCCAACCGTCCAGCTCGGCGTACACGGGCTCCACCGCCGAGAGCACGTCGAAGCGGTCCGGGTAGTCGTCCAGCTCGCCCTCCATCGTGCGGTAGCCGGTGCAGATCTTCACCCGTTCGAAGCCGTCGAGCACGTCGAGCTTCGTCAGCGCGAGCTCGGTGAGCGAGTTCAGCCGCACGGCGTGGCGCAGCATCACGCAGTCGAGCCACCCCGTGCGCCGCGGCCGGCCGGTGACGGTGCCGAACTCCTTGCCCACGCGCCCGAGCGTCTCGCCGTCGACGTCGGTCAGCTCCGTCGGGAACGGCCCGGCGCCCACCCGCGTCGTGTACGCCTTGGTGATCCCGACCACCCGGTCGATGTCGCGCGGGCCCAGCCCGCTCCCGGCGCACGCCCCGCCGGCGGTCGGGTTGGACGAGGTGACGTAGGGGTAGGTGCCGTGGTCGAGGTCGAGGAACGTCGCCTGCGCCCCCTCCAGCAGCACGTGGGCGCCGCGAGCGAGACCGCTGTGGAGCAGGCTGATCGTGTCGCTGACGTAGGGCGTGAGGCGAGCGGCGAGCTCGGCGAAGCGCTCGACGATCTCGTCGACGTCGAGCGGGTCGCCTCCAGCCTCGGTGATCAGCTTGCTCTCGGCGGCTCCACGCTCGCGCACCAGCGCCCGGAAGCGGGCCGGATCCATCGCGTCCCCCGCCCGGATGCCGACCCGGCGCGCCTTGTCCGCGTAGGCCGGGCCGATGCCCTTGAGGGTGGTGCCGATCTTGTCGTCGCCGCGCATCGCCTCGGCGATCGCGTCGTGGGCCTGGTGCCAGGGGAAGATCAGGTGGGCTCGGCTCGACACCTTCAGCTCCGAGCACGACACGCCGCGCGCCTCGAGCATGTCGATCTCGGAGAACAGGGTCGGCAGGTCGACGACGACCCCGTTCGCGATGACCGGGATCACGTGCTCGTACAGGACCCCGGACGGGACGAGCTGCAGTGCGTAGCGCTCGCCGTCGACGACCACCGTGTGCCCGGCGTTGTGACCGCCCTGGTAGCGCACGACGAAGGTGTGCTCCTTGGACAGCAGGTCGATGACTTTGGCTTTGCCCTCGTCACCCCACTGGGCTCCGACGACGACGGTGACGGGCATGCACGCTCCCATGCGACTCGCTGGTTGGAACGTGTCTCGATGCTACTGAGTGCCCGTCGAGACCCTCCGTTCCGTCACGGACCGCACGGGCGGCGCGCTCGCACCGGCGGGGGGCCGCTGCCTCGATAGCGTCGCCCGGGTGAGCGTGATGCGTCGTCAGCGATGGTCGGAGATGGACTCCGCTGCTCGGGCGGCGCTGGTGGACCGCGGGCTCGACGACATCTTCGAGCCCGGGCTGCGCTCCGCGATCGGCGAGCTGATCGACGACGTGCACGAGCGGGGCGACGCCGCCGTGTGCGATGCGCTCGCCCGCTTCGACGGCATCGAGGTCGACCCGTCGGCGCTGCGCGTCACGGACGACGAGATCGAGGCCGCCGTCGTGTCCGACGCCGTCGACCGCTCGATCGACGACGCCATCGACCACCTGCGCGCCTTCAACGACGCCCAGCTCGCGCTCACCGCCGATTGGCGGATCGAGTCCGAGCCCGGGCTCACCGTCGGGGAGAAGATCACCCCGATCTCCTCCGCCGGGCTGTTCACGCCCTCGGGCAAGGCGAGCTACCCGAGCGTCGCCTACCAGCTCGCGGTCCCGGCGATCGTCGCCGGGGTGCCCGAGATCACCCTCGTCGTGCCTCCGGTCCCGGGAGGGGCGGGCGAGGTCGACCCGGCCGTGCTCGTCGTGTGCCGCAAGCTCGGGCTCCGCTCGGTCTTCCGCGTCAACGGGCCGGCGGGGATCGCGGCGCTCGGGTTCGGGACGGAGTCGATCCCCCGCGTGCGCAAGGTGGTCGGACCGGGCTCGCCCGCGGTGACGATCGCGCAGGTCGAGATGCAGCGACACGGGGTGGCGACGATGATGCTCCTCGGCCCGACCGAGAGCCTCGTCATCGCCGACGACTCAGCCGACGCCGAGCGCCTCGCTGCCGATCTGCTGATCGAGGCCGAGCACGGCACCGACTCCTCGGTGGTCCTGCTCACCCCGTCGAGCCGGCTCGCCGACGACGTCGAGGTCCAGCTCGGGCGGCAGATCGATGCGCTGCCGGGCGTGCGATCCGAGGCGGCGCGGGCCGCGCTCGGCCCGAACGGAGGGTGCGTCGTGGTGGACGACCTCGACACCGCCGTCGACGTCGCCAACGAGTACGCGGCCGAGCACCTGCAGGTCGTCGTGGGCGACGCCGACGTCGACGACGTCGTCGACCGCCTCGTCAACGCGGGCGAGATCCTCGTGGGGCAGTGCACCCCGTTCAGCGCCGCGAACTTCGTGATCGGGTGCCCCGCGTCGCTGCCCACCAGCGGGTTCGCCCACGTCTCGTCGGGGATCACCGCCGACACCTTCCTCAAGCGGACGGCGATCGCTCAGGCCGACGCGCGCGCGGCGGCCCGCATGGCGCCGTCGGTCATCGCGCTTGCCGAGCACGAGGGCTTCCCCGCGCACGCCGCCGCGCTGCGCCTGCGCCAGGGCTGACCGTCACGCCCCGCCCGATGCGACCGGCCCCGTGCCGCGCGCGCAGCGGGTGACCGAAGGGTCAAGTTCTCGTCACGTCGTGCCGAAGCACGAGCCGTGGACGAGACACGCGTGCTCCTCGTGGAAGACGACTCCCGCATCAGCGACCCGCTCGTGCGCGTCCTGGACGCCGAGGGCTTCGTCGTCCACCACGTCGGCACCGGTCGTGGTGCGATCGACGAGGTCGCCCGGTGCCGCCCGGATCTCGTGCTGCTCGACCTGACCCTCCCCGACATCGACGGCCTCGACGTGTGCCGCCGCCTGCGCGACGACGACCCCACGCTGCCGATCGTGATGCTGACCGCCCGGTCCGAGGAGATGGACGTGATCGTCGGTCTCGGCGCCGGCGCGGACGACTACGTCGCCAAGCCCTTCCGCCTCGCCGAGCTGGTGGCCCGCCTGCACGCCCGCCTGCGCGTGGCCGGCCAGCAGGTCGAGGCGAGCGCGCCCGGGCCCCTGATCGGTGCCGGGATCGAGCTCCACCCCGACAGCCGCCGGTGCTTCGTGGTCGACGGCGCGCCGGGCGACGTCGGCGAGGTCGAGCTGACCAGCAAGGAGTTCGACCTGCTCGAGCTGCTGATGAGCGCTCCCGGTCTCACCCACCGGCGCGACGAGATCATGTCGCGGGTGTGGGACGAGAACTGGTGGGGATCGACGCGCACCCTCGACACCCACGTCTCGACGCTGCGCAAGAAGATCCTCGATCGCAGCGACCCGCCCACCAAGATCGTCACCGTGCGCGGCGTCGGGTTCCGCTTCGCGCCCGACGCGCTGGTGTCGGCCGACCCCGATGCCGGGGTGGCGTCGAGCGGCGCCATCGGCTGACGTGCGTCGACGACTCGTGCGGTCGACGATCGCGGTGGTCGGCGCCGCGCTCGGCGTGCTGATCATCCCGGTGTCCGCGGTGATCGACTCCTCCGTCCCGGCCCGCGAGCGCGACGCTCTCGTCGCGCGCGTCGCGCTGCTCGCCGTGTTCGCCCTCGTCACGGCCGCGATGCTCGCGACGCTCCAGGCGCGGAGCCTGGCGCGCCCGCTCGAGCGGCTGGCGCGCAGCGCCGGGCGGGTCGGTGACGGCGACTTCTCGGCGCCTCCGGTCGCGAGCGGCATCGCCGAGATCGACGACATCTCGCGCTCGCTGCGCCTCAGCGCGACGCGCGTCGACCGGATGCTGGAGTCCGAGCGCGGCTTCACCGCCGACGCGACGCACCAGCTGCGCACGGGCCTCACCGGCCTCGCGCTGCGCCTCGAGCTGCTCCAGCGGCGCGTCGACTCCGACGCCGCCGCGGAGGTCACGGCGATCCTCGACCAGACCCACGAGCTGAACGGCACCCTCGACTCCCTGCTCGCCGTGGCGCGCACCGGCTCGACCGGGGAGCGCACGGAGGTCGACCTCGACCGGGTCGTCACGCACCACGTCGAGGACTGGCGCCCGTCGTACGAGCGTGGCGACCGCCAGGTCGTCGTGGTGAGCGCGCCGTCGACGCCGGTGCGCGCGACGCCCGGCCTCGTCGGCCAGATCGTCGACGTCCTGCTCGGCAACGCCCTCGAGCACGGAGGGGGCACCGTGACCGTCGTGATCGGGGCGGGTGGCGTCGTCGTGGAGGACGAGGGAGCCGGCGTCGCGGCGGAGTCGATCCCCACCCTGTTCGAGCGGCCGCCGGACCACCGCGCCGCCCACGGACGGGGACTGGCGCTCGCCCGCCGGCTCGCCGAGTCCGACGGCGGCCGCCTCGAGCTCTCCTGCGCGACTCCCGCCGCGTTCACCCTGCGGTACCCGCCCGCTCGCGGCGTGCGCGAAGCGGCGTCCGTCACCGCCACCCCGCGCACATCGCTCGCGGTCTGAGCGGCCGGGGCCGCGCGATCACGCGGGGGAGACGTCGGCGAGCAGCGCGCCCGTCGTCGTCGCCAGGAACGCGCCGACGTCGATGTCCTCCTGCTTGAGGAACCCCCGGTCCGGGAGCGCACCGTCGCGCACCAGCTCGACCACCGCCACCACCGACGCCGCCGTCGTCCACGCGATCGCGGTCGAGCGCGATCCCGCCACGTCGCGCGGCAGGAACGATCGGACGTACTCGACGCGCCGCGCACGACCGTCGAGCATCCCCTCCGAGGCCACGTGGACGTAGACGACGTCCTCGTCGACGGGGGGCTTCGCGTTGGTCAGGATCTCCCCCGCCTCGGCCCGTCGCTCACGCATCAGCAGCTCGTGGAAGAAGAAGTTCATCAGCTCCATGTGACCCGGGTAGCGCATCGTCTTGTAGTCGAGGTTGTCGACCCGTCCGTGGAAGGTCTCGCACATCGTGCCCAGCCCCCCCCGACGTGGTGAACGCCTCGAGTCGGGTCCCGGCGACGTGGATCGTCTCGTGCCACTCCATCGGCGACACCCACTTGCGGACCCCGTCCTCGATCACCTCGCAGTCGTTGAGGTACTCGTTGACGACCCCCTCCGGCGACCAGTTGAAGGCGTACCCGAGCAGCCCCGTCGGGTGGTGGGGCAGAGCGCCGACGCGCATCCGGATCGACCGGCACCGATCGAACGCCAGGGCCTGGTTCGCCGCGACGATGCCGACGAAGCCGGGTGCGAGGCCGCACTGAGGCGCCATCACCGCCCGAGAGTCCACCGCGAGCTCGCGGATCCGTTCCGTCGTCGGGACGTCCTCGGTCAGGTCGAAGTAGTGGGCGCCCGCGCCGTGGGCGATCTCGGCGACGCGGACGTTGCGGTGGTACGGGAGGCACGACAGGACCGCGTCCGCCGCGCTCACGCGCCGGGCGACGGCGTCGGAGCCCACGTCGGCCCGGACCACCTCGAAGGGCTCGTCGGGATCGTGCGGATCGCTCGCCTGGTCGATCCCCGTCACCTCGAACCCGCTCCGCTCCAGCAGGCGTGCGGCGAGGCGGCCCACCCTGCCGAGGCCGAGGACAGCGATCGTTCCGACGGCCACGCCCCGATCATGGCAGAGCGGGGCGCTCGCGCCGACGGGGGCCGCACCGTGAGTACCCTCGCGGCGTGACCGGATCCGGCCCCGCGACGGGGCGGTCGATCGACGACGGACGGGCCGAGCGGCCCGAGCGGGCCGGGTCCGACCCTGCCGGCGACCTCGCCCGATGACGCCCCGGCCCGATGATCTCCACGCGCTCGAGGAAGCGTTGCTCGACGCCGTCGAGCGGATCTCCGACGACCCGACGACGAGCTCCTCCGCCGGCGGACCCGATCCCGCGACGATCGCGCTCTGGCTGGAGGCGCAGTTGACCAGCCGCCTGCTCGACCACACCGCACGGTGGCTGCGCTCGGCGCACGGGGTCGGCCATTACACGATCGGTTCCGCGGGCCACGAGGCCAACGCGATCGTCGCGACGGCGACCCGGTGGAGCGATCCCGCGCTGCTGCACTACCGCTCCGGCGGCTTCTTCGCCGCCCGCGCGATGCAGGCGCCACGCGACCTCGTGCGCTGCGACGTGGTCGGCGACGTCCTGCGCGGCGTCCTCGCGAAGGCGACCGAGCCGATCGCAAGCGGCCGCCACAAGGTCTTCGGGAACCGCTCGCTGTCGATCATCCCGCAGACGTCGACGATCGCCTCGCACCTCCCGCGGGCGGTGGGCCTGGCGATCAGCTTCGAGCTGGCGCCGCCCGCTCCCACGACGTGGCCCGGCGACTCGGTGGTCGTGGCCAGCATCGGCGACGGTTCGCTCGACCACTCCACCGCCCAGGGTGCGATCAACTGGGCCGGCCGTGCGGTGCGCGAGGGACGTCGGGTGCCCCTGCTGCTCGTCTGCGAGGACAACGGACTCGGGCTCAGCGTCCCGTCGCCGACCGGGTGGGTCGCGGACTCGATGGCGACCCGGGACGGGTGGATCGTGGCCCACGCCGACGGTGCCGACCCCGCCGAGGTGCGGGCGGTGTCGACCGCGCTGGTGGACGAGGTCCGCGAGCGTGGGCGGCCCGGGTTCCTGCACCTGTCGACGGTCCGCTTCCTCGGCCACGCCGGCACCGACGTCGAATCCGCCTACCGGTCACCGTCGGAGCTGGCGGCGGACCTGGAGCGCGACCCGATCGTGGGCACGGCGCGGCTCGCTGCGGTCGCCGGTGTCTCCACCCCGGCCGAGACGGTGGCGTTCGCCCTCGATCTGCGCGAGTCGATCCGGCAGCGGGCGATCGAGGTGCTCGACGAGCCCGAGCTCGTCGACGTCGAGGAGGTCATGGCGCCGTTGCGCGCGGAACCGGCTCGACGTCGGGGGGCCGGGGTCCGCCCGGCCGAGCGCGACCCGTCGACGAGCACGCCGGCGAGGGCGGAGGGCGACGGATCGGCCACGTCACCGGGGCTCGACGTCGACGAGAGGTCGTCGAACGACCCCTTGACGCTGGCGCGGACGATCAACCGCTCGCTCGCGGACCTGCTCGCCGAGAGCGACGACGTCGTGGTCTTCGGGGAGGACGTCGCACGCAAGGGCGGCGTCTACGGGGTGACCCGCGGGCTGCACGGTCGCTTCGGCGCGGACCGCGTCCTCGACACCCTGCTCGACGAGCAGTCGATCCTCGGGCTCGCCCTGGGGGCCGCGCTCAACGGCCGCCTGCCGATCCCCGAGATCCAGTACCTCGCGTACCTGCACAACGCCGAGGACCAGCTGCGCGGCGAAGCCGCGAGCCTGGCCTTCTTCTCGCAGCGCCGGTACCTCAACCCGATGGTCGTGCGGATCGCCGGCTACGGCTACCAGAAGGGGTTCGGCGGCCACTTCCACAACGACGACTCGATCGCCGTGCTGCGCGACGTGCCGGGGCTGGTCATCGCATCGCCCGGCCACCCGGCCGACGCGGCCGGGGTGCTGCTCACCTGCGTCGACCACGCCCGCGGCACCGGCGCGGTCTGCGTCGTCGTCGAGCCGATCGCGCGCTACCACGACGGCGATCTCCACGCACCCGGCGACGGCGGCTGGTCGGCCCCCTACGATCCGACCCCCGTGCCGATCGGTCGGGCGCGGGTCCACGCCGCCGGGCACCTCTTACGAGGCGCCGGGCACGACGCCGGTGACGACGCCGAGCGAGACCGCGACGGGCGTCCGCGCACCGCCGATCTCACGATCGTGAGCTTCGCGAACGGGGTGCACCTCTCGCTGCGAGCCGCCCGGCGGCTCGCGCGCGACCACGGGATCGCCGTCGACGTCGTCGACCTGCGGTGGATCGCGCCGCTGCCGATCGACGACCTGCTCGACGCCGCCTCGCGCACGGGTCGCGTCCTCGTCGTCGACGAGACCCGACGGACGGGCGGGGTCGGCGAGGGCATCGTCGCCGAGCTCGTCGACGCCCGCTTCGCCGGCCCGATCGGCCGAGTCGCGTCGCACGACAGCTACGTCCCGCTGGGGGCGGCTGCCGAGCTGGTCCTCGTGTCGGAGGGCGACGTCGTCGCCGCCGCCCTCGAGGTGGTCGAGCGCGGTCGGTGAGACGCCGAGCCGCGTCCGCCGCCGCTCAGACCGTCGCCGCCGCCACCGGCTCGGAGGAGTCGGCGACGCTCACCGACAGGCCCTCGTCCTCGGAGCCGCCGGCCCTCACCCGGATCGTGCCCCCGTCGCCGACGCTGCCGTCGAGGAGCAGGATCGACGCCGGGTCCGCGATCTCGCGCTGGATGATCCGCTTGAGCGGACGGGCACCGAACGCCGGGTCGTAGCCCTCGCGCGCGAGCTGCGCCATCGCCGCGTCGTCGATGTCGAGCGCGATCCGCCGATCGGCCAGGCGCGCCCGCAGCCGCTCGAGCTGGATGCCGACGATCCGCTCGAGATCGGCCTCCGCCAGCGAACGGAAGCGGATGATGTCGTCGACGCGGTTGACGAACTCGGGCTTGAAGAAGTCGAGCGGGTCGCCGGGCAGGTTGGACGTCATGATCAGCACGACGTTGGTGAAGTCGACCGTGCGGCCCTGGCCGTCGGTCAGCCGACCGTCGTCGAGCAGCTGCAGCAGCGTGTTGAACACGTCCGGGTGCGCCTTCTCGATCTCGTCGAGCAGGACGACCGAGTACGGACGCCGCCGCACGGCCTCGGTGAGCTGGCCGCCCTCGTCGTAGCCGACGTAGCCGGGAGGCGCGCCGATCAGGCGCGAGACGGAGAACTTCTCCATGTACTCGCCCATGTCGATGCGCACCATCGCCCGCTCGTCGTCGAACAGGAACTCGGCGAGGGCACGGGCGAGCTCGGTCTTGCCGACCCCGGTCGGACCGAGGAACATGAACGACCCGATTGGGCGATCGGGGTCGGACAGGCCGGCCCGGCTGCGACGGATCGCGTTCGCGACCGACGCGACGGCGTCCTCCTGGCCGATCACGCGCTGGTGGAGCAGCTCCTCGAGGTGCACGAGCTTGCGGGTCTCGGACTCGATCAGCCGGCTCACCGGCACCCCGGTCGAGCGGGCGACGACCTCGGCGATGTCCTCGGCGTCGACCTCCTCCTTGAGCATCGCCTTCGTCTGCTGGAGCTCGTCGAGGTGCACGGTCGCGTCCTCGATGCGGCGCTCGATGTCGGGGATCCGCCCGTAGCGGATCTCGGCCGCCCGCGCGAGGTCGGTCTCGCGCTCGACCTGGTTGCGCAGCGTCTCGAGCTCCTCCTTGAGGTTGCGGATCGCGTCGATCGCCTGCTTCTCGTCCTCCCAGTGCTCGCGCATCTCCGCGACCTGCACGTTGAGGGTGGCGAGCTCGTCGTGGAGGGCCTCGAGACGCTCCTTGGACACCTCGTCGGTCTCCTTCTCCAGCGCCACCTGCTCGATCTCGAGCTGCAGGATCCGGCGCTGGACGATGTCGATCTCGGTGGGCAGCGAGTCGATCTCGATGCGCAGCTTGGAGGCGGCCTCGTCGACGAGGTCGATCGCCTTGTCGGGGAGGAAGCGTGCGGTGATGTAGCGGTCGGAGAGCACGGCCGCGCTGACGAGCGCGGAGTCCTGGATGCGCACCCCGTGGTGCACCTCGTAGCGCTCCTTGAGCCCGCGCAGGATGCCGACGGTGTCCTCGACCGAGGGCTCGCCGACGTAGACCTGCTGGAAGCGGCGCTCGAGCGCCGGGTCCTTCTCGACGTGCTTGCGGTACTCGTCGAGGGTGGTGGCCCCGATCATCCGCAGCTCGCCGCGCGCCAGCATCGGCTTGATCATGTTGCCGGCGTCCATCGCGCCCTCGGCCCCGCCGGCGCCGACGATGGTGTGCAGCTCGTCGACGAAGGTGATGACCTCTCCCTCCGCGTCGGTGATCTCCTTGAGCACGGCCTTCAGCCGCTCCTCGAACTCACCGCGGTACTTCGCCCCGGCGAGCATCGACGCCACGTCGAGCGCGATCAGCCGCTTGCCCTTCAGGCCCTCCGGCACGTCGCCGTCGGAGATGCGCGCGGCGAGGCCCTCGACGATGGCGGTCTTGCCGACCCCCGGCTCGCCGATCAGCACCGGGTTGTTCTTGGTGCGCCGCGACAGCACCTGGATCGCCCGACGGATCTCCTCGTCGCGCCCGATGACCGGGTCGATCCGGCCGGACGCGGCGAGGGCGGTGAGGTCCTGGCCGTACTTCTCGAGCGCCGCGAACTTCTCCTCGGGGTTCTGGTCGGTGACGCGGTGCGATCCGCGCACCGCCTGCAACGCCTGCATGACCTCCTCGGAACCGACGTCGAGGCGGTCGTTCATCGCCAGCAGCAGGTGCTCCACCGACAGGTAGTCGTCCTTGAAGTCCTTCTGGTGCGACTCGGCGTTCGCGACCTTGGCGCTCAGCTCCTTCGACATCCGCGGCTCGTCGCCGCCGTAGGCGTTGGGGAGCCGGGTCACCGCCTCGTCCGCCTGGTTGCGCACCATCAGGGGCGCGAGCCCGAGCTTGCCGAGCACGGCGGGCACCACGGTGCCCTCCTGGCGCATCATCGCCGCGAGCAGGTGATCGGGGGTCAGCTCCGGGTTCGAGCGTGCCTTCGCGTCGTCGATCGCGGCGCTGAACGCCTCCTGGGTCTTGATCGTCCACTTCTTCGGGTCGAACGCCATGTCGTGTGCCTCCTCGCACCTCACCGTGCCCGGTCGCGCCCGGGCCGAACCGCGGCCCCACCCGACATCGGGGGGACAACTCATAAAACCTGAGTCGCATCGTATCAAGTCGGATCCACGATGCGACGTCGACGGGACGCCGATGACGTCGCCGCGAGATCGACGGGAGTCGACGCCGTCGACGCGCCGACCGGCCGAACCACGCGGATCGGGGCCATGATGGTCCCATGGGTGATGCTCCGACCCGACCCCCGCTGTCCCTCCTCGACCTCGCGCTCGTCGGCGAGGGGGAGACCGCCGCCGACGCCTTCGCGAACAGCGTCGCGCTCGCCCAGCGTGCGGAGGCCCGGGGCTACGTCCGCGTCTGGTACGCCGAGCACCACAACATGGCCTCGATCGCCTCGTCGGCCACCAGCGTGCTCATCGCCCACGTCGCCAGCCAGACGTCGTCGATCCGCCTCGGAGCCGGGGGCGTGATGCTGCCCAACCACTCCCCGCTCACCATCGCCGAGCAGTTCGGCACCCTGGCCACCCTCCACCCGGGCCGGATCGACCTCGGGCTCGGGCGTGCCCCGGGGAGCGACCGCACCACGATGCGCGCGCTGCGTCGCGACGAGCGCTCGTCGGACCGCTTCCCCGACGACGTCCTCGAGCTGCAGGGCTACCTGTCCGGCGAGACCCGGGTGCGCGGTGTCGAGGCGATCCCCGGCGCGGGCACGAACGTGCCGCTGTACATCCTCGGCTCCTCGCTCTTCGGTGCCCAGCTCGCGGCGACGTTCGGGCTGCCCTACGCCTTCGCCTCCCACTTCTCCCCCGGCGCCCTGCTGGACGCCGTCGCGCTCTACCGTCGCGAGTTCCGTGCGTCGGCGCAGCTCGAGACCCCCCACGTCCTCGCCGGCGTCAACGTGGTGGCCGCCGACGACGACGAGGACGCCCAGCGCCAGTTCGCGGTCGTGCGTCGGCGTCGACTCGCCCGCTTCCTCACCCCCGGGCGGTCCCTGACCGATGACGAGGCCGACGAGGTGCTGGCCTCCCCGCAGGGTCGCCAGATCGCGCAGATGATGCACTACTCGGCGGTGGGCACCCCCGACGTCGTCGCGACCTACCTCGCGGAGTTCGCCCGCCACGCCGGGATCGACGAGGTGATGACCTCGCACGTCTCGCCCACGATCGACCAGCGGCTCCGCTCGCTCGACCTGCTCGCGGACGCGATCGATCCCGTCACGGCCTGAACCCGCGATGGCGAGCGAGCCGGCGGCGCTCGTCGCGCCGCGCCGGGCCCGCGATCACCGGTAGCGGTGGTCGACGGTGTCGAACGCCCCGAGCGCGTGGTCGCGCCGGTAGTGCTCGTGATCGGCGCGGATCCGCTCGAGCGACACCTCCGCCGCGCTGACGACGTCGTCGACGAACAGGTCGCGCGGAGCGACGGCTTCGAGGATCAGCGACTCGATGTCGTAGTCCATGTCGGGGGTCTCGTCGGAGAGGGCGTGCGCGTGGGCGAGGGCGCGCCCGCAGATCGACGCGTACCGGCGCCACCCCTTCTTCGACAGGTCGTCCAGGTCGATGTCGTCGCGGTACGGCGCACGCTCGCGGGTCACGTAGCTCACCCCCTCGAACTCGGCGCTGCCGTAGAAGACGTCCGCCCGCACGAGCTGCACGCCCTGGGCCCGGGCGATGCGATCGCCGTACTCGACGCCCTGCAGGCCCGACGGCGGCACCAGCCCGGCGAGCGCCGACCGGCGCGCCCGCTTGAACTCGATCAGGATGTCGTCGGTGGCGTCGGCGCGCTCGCCCTCGATCATCACGTAGTAGCGGGACAACCCGAGCGACGCCGTGCCCTGGCCACGCCGGATCGCGACGTCCTTGACGCGCATCTCACCGGCGCGCTGCGGCACCTCGATCTCGCTCTCGACGACCCAGCGGTCGACGAGGTCCTGGAACTCCTCGGCGCGGCTGGTGATCGGGACGATCTCGTCGGTCGGGCGGAACCCCCGCCCGTACTCGTCGTGGTACTCGTCGACGAGCCACTCGGCGCGATCGTCGCGGGCGTCGTCGATGAGGTCGCGGATGAGCTCCGGCGCGTTGTCGTACCGCACCTGGCGCTCCAGCTCGGCGGTGTCGCGCCCGAACTCCTCGATCCCGTCGACGTACCCCTCGACGAAGCGCCGGGCGATCCTCACCTGGTGCTTGGAGGAGAGGTCGGCGATCTCGGAGGCGGCGAGCATGAACCCGACCGCTCCTCGCTTGACGTCCCACGTGAAGGGAGCCCAGTACGCCTCGTCGAAGTCGTTCACGCCGAAGATCGGGACGTTGTCGGCGCTCGGCATCACGCCGAAGTTCTCGGGGTGGACGTCTCCGAGCGCGAGGACCGTGGGCATCCAGGCGTCCTCACCGGCGAGGTCGCGGTAGAACAGCAGGCAGGTCCCGCGGAAGAACGAGAACAGCGACCCGTCGAGCTCGTCGAACTTGGTGCGCGCGTCGTCGGCGTCGGTCATGATCCGGGTCTCGTGGTCCTCGCGGATCGTCTGGCGCACGTGCAGCCGCCGGTCGTGGGCGCTCAGCATCCGCGGCGGTGCGATCGCCGCCCCCGAGGCCACGTCGCGCGCGAAGCGCTCGAACTCCTCGTAGCGCGCCGCCACCCCGAAGCGACCGGACCCCGATCGACCGGCGGGGACGTCGGCGGCGTCGACCGCCTCGGCGAGATCGGACTTGGACATCGACGAGCGCCCGGGGACCTCGAGCTCCCGCGCCCGCTCGTACAGCTCGCGCTTCGTGCGTCCGTCGCCGTCCTCGCTCATCGGTGGGTCCTACCCAGCCGAGACGGCGGTCACACGAGGGAAGCCGGCGCCGGGTCCTCCGCACCCGCCGAGGCGAGAGCGGCCGTCACGGCATCGCCGAGGCCCTTGTAGTCGCGCACCTCGGGGCCCATCGCCGCGATCGCCCCGGCCAGCGCCGAGCGCGACGCACGATCCGCGGCCACGGTCGTCAGCGGCGTGAGGTGGGTGCGGATCGTGAACAGCACGCACCCCGTCGCGCCGAAGCGCCGCAACGTCTCGCGCTCGACCCGCACGTGGAGGTCCTCGGGTCCCGGGTCGGTCGGGCGCGCCGGGCCCGTCCCGTCGAGCGGGGTGTAGCCGTCGGCGACGTCGATGATGCCCCAGCCGAGCCGCCAGAACGAGCGCTCGGGTCGCAGTCGGTCGAGGAACCGGTCGACCTCGGTCGCCAGCTGGTCGTTCAACCCGGCGACCGGCTCGTGCACCTCCGACATCGTGCGACCGAGCTTCGAGGCGAGATCCCAGCGGTTGGGGAAGCACACGACACCGCCCCCGAACACCAGCCGCCCCCCGCGGCGCACCATCAGCACCAGGTCCTCGGGAACCAGGCGGGCCGCGGCCTCGAGGGGGTGGACGTCGGGGTCGACCTCGACGTCGCCGAAGCGCCCCGGCCAGCGCCGTCGGAGGTGGTGGACCACGGCCCGGGCGACCTCGGCGCACTCGTCGTCGACGTCGTCCATCAGGTGCATCACCGTCGAGCGGTGCGAGTCGAGCAGCTCGCCCGTGCGGGCGATCCAGCCGTCGGGCCCCTCGGCGTCGGGGCCGAGCTCGATCCAGTCGTCGAGGTCGAGGGGGCGCACGCCGAGCCGCCAGCGGAAGGCACCGTCGACGACCGACCCGCGCTCCGCCCAGGGCTCGTACCCCACGTCCCCGACGGTCGACACCACCGCGATCGTAGGGCCCGGGCACGTCGATGAGCCCGGCGAGCACCCGTCGGTAGATTGACCGGTCGATGGCCCGCTCCTCGCGACACCGTCCACCGCACGTGGCGCAGGGGACGTGGCGGTCGGGTGCCCTCCACGTGTGGGGGTGGAACGGCATCGACACCGCATCGATGGCGTGGCTCTACTCCGGCTTCCGCCAGATCGCCGCGGACGGCACCCGCACCGGCTGGCACGACTCGCCGATCTCGTACGGCGCCGTCGCACGGATCACCATCGAGGTCCCGGCGAACCCGACGCTGCACGCGTCGTCGGTGCAGCTCGACCCGTACGGCGCCGCGGTGTGGCTGTCCGACCTGCCCGGGCAGCGCCACCTGTCGGACTCGATCGCGTGGTTCGCGCGCGTCGCCGAGCTGGCCCGTCGGACGGTGGGCGCGGGGCGCCTCGGTCCGGTCGTCGTCGAGGAGGGGCCGTTCACGGTCGCCCGCTGGCTCCCGGCGGTCGACGACCACCTCGTGCGCGTTCTCGACGGGCTGGACGCCTCCCAGCCGCCGATCTGCACCGTCGGCTCGGGTCACGACACCCGGCGCGTGTTCGAGCTCATGGTCGACGGCGTCGCCCGCTCCCACCTCGCGCAGACGGGGTGGAAGGCCGAGCTCGGCCGTGGTCGCGCACCGGCCACGCAGGCGCTGCGGGCCACGTTCGGAGCCCTCGCCCGCCCCGACCACGTCGTGCGGGGCGGGACGTCGGACTTCGACCTGGCCCTCGGGCAGCTGCGCGACGAGCTCGACCGCCACCGCCGTCGCCTCGCCGGCGAACCCGTCGTCGTCCCCCGGGTGCGGCTGCTGATGTCGAACGATCCCCACGACCCGTGGGAGGTCCGCCTCGAGCTGGTCGACGACGGCGACTCGATGCGCTGGTGCACCGCGAACGACCTCTGGGAGCGCAACGGCCGGGCCCTCGACGTCGCACGCGAGGAGCGCCACCTCGAGACCCTCGCCGAGCTGCTCGGCGACGTCGTGTCGCGCATCGCGCCGGTCGTTCCCGGGCTCGCCGACCTCGCGCTCGAGCACGAGCCGACCGGGGCGGAGCTCGACCTCGAGACGGCCGAGGACTTCATCGACGTCGCCCCCGTCGAGCTCGCCCGCGCCGGGGTGGAGCTGATCGGTCCGGAGCGGCTCGTGCGCGCCTCGACGCGGGTGACCGGCGAGGCGACTCCCACGCCCTCCGACGACCGCCGCAGGCAGTTCGGTCGCGAGGCGCTGGTGTCGTGGAAGCTCGTCGTCGGCGACGAGGAGATCTCCGACGCCGAGCTCGAGCGCGCCGAGCAGGCCGGCGCGACCCTGCTGCACACCGGGGAGCGGTGGGTGCGCATCGATCCCGACGATCTGCGCCGCCGCCGGGAGCGCCAGCGCGAGCTCGAGCGCACGGCGAGCCGCGTCACCCCCCTCGAGCTGCTGCGACTGGCGAACGACGAGGGCGCCACCGACGCACGAGCGACGATCACGGTGCACGAACCGGGCGAGGTCGTCGACGGGGTCGAGGTCGGCGCCGACGCGTCGTCCGACGGGGCGGGGTCGGGGGCGAACGCGCCGATCGCCGACACCGACTGGGTCCGCGACCTGCTGCGCGGCCTCCCCGACGACTCCCTCGACGAGGTGGAGGAGTCGGAGGCCTTCGTCGGCGAGCTGCGCCACTACCAGCGGCGCGGCCTGGCGTGGATGCGGCTGCTCGCCGAGCTCGGGCTCGGCGGGTGCCTCGCCGACGACATGGGGCTCGGCAAGACGGCGACGACGCTCGCCCACCTCGTCGACCGACCCGGGCCCCACCTCGTCGTGTCCCCGCTGTCGGTGGTGCGCAACTGGCGCACCGAGTCGCACCGGTTCACCCCCTCGCTCGACGTGACGGTCCACCACGGTTCGCGGCGCGACAGCCAGCTCGACGCGCTGATCCGCTCGGTGGCCGCCGAGGCGCGGGAGGGCGCACCCGAGGAGATGTTCGCCCTCGATCCCGATCGCTCGATCGTCATCACCACCTACGGCCTGCTCCCCCGCGACCTCGAGCACCTCGGCGCCGTCGACTGGTCGACCGTCGTGCTCGACGAGGCGCAGATGGTGAAGAACCCGAACACCAAGGCGGCGCGCGCCGTGAGGCAGCTGCGCGCCGGCCAGAAGCTCGCGCTCACCGGCACCCCGGTCGAGAACCGCCTGAGCGAGCTGTGGGCGATCCTCGACGCGGTCAACCCGGGGATCCTCGGCGGGTTGCAGCGGTTCCGCACCGAGCTCGCCTCCCCCATCGAGCGCAACGGCGATCCCGACGCCGCCGCCCGGCTGCGGCGGATCACCTCCCCGTTCGTGCTGCGCCGGACGAAGGCCGACAAGCGGTTGCTCCCCGACCTCCCCGACAAGATCGAGCAGATCGCGTACGCCAAGCTCACCCGCGAGCAGGCCGCGCTCTACCAGCAGGTGGTCGACCAGCTGATGGTCGACTCGGAGCAGACGAGCGGGATGCGCCGGCGCGGCCTCGTGCTCAGCGCGCTGATGCGACTCAAGCAGATCTGCAACCACCCCGCCCACGCCCTCAAGGACGGATCGCGCCTCGGTGGGCGCTCGGGGAAGCTGACGCGCTTCGACGAGCTGATCACCGAGCTGCTCGATCAGGGTGAGCGGGCGCTGGTCTTCACCCAGTTCCGCGAGATGGGCGATCTGCTCGTGCGCCACGTCGACGAGCAGTTCTCGTTCCGGGCCCCCTTCCTGCACGGCGGGGTGTCGCGCACGGCGCGGGATCGGATGGTCGACGACTTCCAGGACGGGTCCGCTCCGCCGATCCTGCTGGTCTCGCTCAAGGCCGGGGGCACCGGTCTCAACCTGACGGCGGCCAGCCAGGTCATCCACTACGACCGGTGGTGGAACCCCGCGGTCGAGGACCAGGCCACGGACCGGGCGTGGCGGATGGGCCAGACGCGCACGGTCAACGTGCACAAGCTCGTCTGCGAGGGGACCGTCGAGGAGAAGGTGGCCCAGGTGATCGACGACAAGCGCGCCCTGGCCGATCAGGTCGTGGGCACCGGCGAGGGGGAGGGGTGGCTGTCGGAGATGTCGACCGACGAGCTGCACGACCTGGTCGTCCTGGAGACCGACTCGTGAGCCGTCCGCGCAAGCCCTTCGGGGCTCGCCAACCCGGACGGCTGCCGTCGACGATGATGAAGGTGCTCGCCGCGGAGATGAGCGACCCGGGGCGCCTGCGGCGCGGCAAGCAGTACGCCAAGGACGGGTCCGTGCTCGACATCGTGGTCGAGGCCGGGATCGTCACCTGCGAGATCCAGGGGTCGCGCTCCACCCCCTACGTCGCGTCGCTCGAGGTCACCGCCGGCGACGGGATGCCGCTGCGGCGCGACGTCCACGCGATGTGCACCTGCCCCGACGACGACTGGGACGACCACGCCTGCAAGCACGTGCTCGCCGCCATGTTCTGCTTCGCCGACGAGCTGCTGATCGAACCGTCGCTGCTCGACGTGTGGCGGGCGAACGCGTCCGCCGGTGGCACCGACGGCGCCGGCACCGACGACCAGGAGGGTGGCGAGGTCGACGGCGGGGGCTCGGACGACGCCGACGACCTGCCGGTCCGCCGCCGTCACCTCGAGCTCGTCCGCGACGGGATGGAGCGGGGCCGTGCCGAGCGTCGGGAGCGCCTCGCCGAGCGCCGACCCGAGCCGGTGGACGATCCCCTGGCGGAGCTGCTGTCGCTCCCCGAGGGTTCGCGGCTCCCCGACATCGGCGCGATCGAGCGTGACGACGCGACGCGCCCGTCGCGGCCCGAGCTCGCCGAGGTCCTCGGCGACGCCGTCCGCCACCTGCGCATCGACTGGGACTGACCGGGTCCGGTTCGCAGCCGACCGGCGACGTTCCGTCGGGTTCCCCTCAAGATCGCGCCGGGCGACGCCGATCCGATGCCGTGGACCTCCGTTCTCCCCACCCCTCCGGTCGGTGCGCGACCGGGATCGCGCCCGGCGGGCGGCGGCCGCCCCGCCCGGCCCGCGGCGTACCCGAGGCGGCGACTCGATGAGCGCCGAGCCATACACTCGTGACGTGGTCGGCAACGTCTCGACGGTGAGCAACGCGCTGATCGACAACGTCGATCGCGTCATCCGCGGCAAGCGACACGAGATCCGGATGGCGCTGTGCTGCCTGCTCACCGAAGGCCACCTCCTGCTCGACGACGTCCCCGGCACCGGCAAGACCAGCCTCGCGAAGGCGATCGCCAACTCGATCGCCGGAGGCTGGAAGCGGGTGCAGTTCACCCCCGATCTGCTCCCCACGGACATCACCGGGGTGATGGTGTACGACCAGCGCAGCGGTCTGTTCGCCTTCCGCGAGGGTCCCGTGTTCACCAACGTGATGATCGGGGACGAGATCAACCGCGGCAGCCCCAAGACCCAGTCGGCCCTGCTCGAGGTGATGGAGGAGCGCAACGTCACCGCGGACGGGACGACCCGCCCCGTCCCCCGCCCGTTCTTCGTGATCGCCACCCAGAACCCGCGCGACTTCCAGGGCACCTTCCCCCTCCCCGACGTCCAGCTCGACCGGTTCGCGATGCGCCTCAGCCTCGGCTACGCGGATGCCGACACCGAGGTGTCGATCCTCGAGTCGTTCGACCGCGCTCGCGTCGACGACGAGCTCGAGCCCGTCACCGATCCCCACGAGCTCGACCGGGTGATCGACGCGATCGACTCGATCACCGTCGCCCGGTCGATCCACCAGTACATCGTGCAGGTCGCGACGGTCACCCGCCGTCACCCCGACCTGCGGCTCGGCGTGTCCACCCGCGGCACGCTGACGATGCTGCGCGTGGCGCGCGCCTACGCGGCCACCGACGACCGCGACTACGTCACGCCCGACGACGTCAAGGCGCTCGTCGGCCCGGTGTTCGGTCACCGCGTCGCCCTGTCGGCCGAGGCCGAGCTGCGCGGCACCGCCGTGGAGACCCTGATCGCCGACATCACCGACTCCGTCCCGGTCCCACGCACCAGCGGAGCCTGAGGTGCTCACCCGCTCCGGCCTCGGTGCGACGCTCGCCTCGATCGTACTCGCCGGCCTCGGCGTGTGGTGGGGCTACGAGGAGGTCGTGCTCGTGGCGATCGGCACCGCGCTGATCGTGATGTTCGCCCTGCTCGTGTCGCAGCGCCCGTTGCGGGCGACGGTCGAGCGGCGCGTGCGCGCCATCCGCGTCCCGCGCGGCGACCCGGTGCTGATCGACTACCGGATCCGCAACGACACCTCCCACCGGTCGGGCTGGGCGACGATCCTCGACCGCTGCGACAGCGAGCTCGTCGAGGTGACGATCCCCCCGGTCGACGCGGGGAGCGTGTCGACCGTCGGCGGGTCGATCGACACGCACCACCGGGGGGTGTTCCCCCTCGGCCCGCTCGACGTGTCGAAGATCGACCCGTTCCACCTCGCCGTCGGCCGGTGGCGCGACGATCGCGACACGGCGGCCGTCACCTCGGTGACGGTGCACCCCCGCGTCTACCAGCTCGTGAGCCCCGCCGGCTCGTCCCGCGTGATCGAGAACGAGTCGATCGTGCGTCGTGCGGCGACCGATCCGATGTCGGGGTTCGTCTCGATGCGCGAGTACGTCCCCGGCGACGATCCGCGCCTGGTGCACTGGCCGACGACCGCCCGCACCGGGACCCTGATGGTCCGCGAGCACGTCGAGGTCCGTCGGCCCGAGTTCACGGTCGTCGTCGACACGGGCGCGGACGCCGCCGACGAGGACGATTTCGAGGAGATCGTCGACGTCGCGGCGACCCTCGCCGTCCACGCGCTGCGGACCGGCCTCGACGTCGTGGTGCGCACCACCGACCGCCGACGGGCGGGACGTCCGGCCCCGCTGCGCTCGGAGGCCGAGGTGCTCGACCTGCTCACCCCGGTGGCGCGCTCTGTCGCCGAGCCCCCGCTCGGCATCGCCGAGCTGTTCCGGCACGGGCTCGACAACACCTCGGTGCTGCTCGTGACCGGGCCGACCGGACCGACGAGCCGGATCAGCACCGACGACCGCCTCGTCGTCGTGCGCATCGGCGACGGCGCGGTGGCCGGCACCGATGCGACCCTGGCGGCGAGCGACGCCGCCGAGTTCGCCGTTCGCTGGAGGTCGTGGACGTGACGCCGGATCCCGATCGGCGGCCCACCGGCGCGGACGACGCCGCGATCGGGACGCCGGGCTCGAGCTCGGTGACCTGGCTGCTGCGGTCGCGCACGATCCTGATCACCCTGATGCTCGTCGTCGTCGCCGCGGCGGCGAGCGACGTCTTCGACCGGTCGATCCGGTGGCTCCTGTTCGCTCCCGTGGCGACCGGTGGGCTGGGGATCGTGGCCGCCGGCCGCGGGTGGGGGGTGCGCGTCGGCGCCGCGGTCGGGGGGGTGGCGGCGTCGAGCCTCGTCGTCGCGATCGCGACCGGGGGTGGGCCGACCGACGCCGCCGAAGCCTTCGGGGCGGGTCCGCGCCGGTTGCTCACCACCGAGTGGCCCAGCCCCGACCGACCCGACCTCGTGGCGACGGTCGCCGCGCTGGTGGCGATCGCGACGGCAGCCGCCACCGAGCTCGCCCGGCACCGTCGCCTCCACCTCCTCCCCCTCGTCCCCGTCGCCCTGGCCCACGTCGCGGTGATCGGGCTCAGCGCCCCCGCCGGGGTCCGGCTGCGCTGGGTCGCCGTGCTCGGCATCCTGGCCATCGCGCACGCGACGCTGCGACCGGGGTCCGAGCAGGGCCTGCGCGACCGGCTCGCCGCGCTCGACGGGGAACGCCGGCTCCTCCCGGTCGGTCTCGGGGCGATCGGGCTCACCGCGCTGCTCGCGGCCCCGATCCACCTCGACGACCGCGCCGACCCCCGGGCCGATCGGGTACCGGACCGCACGCTGAGCCTGCTGGACCCGATCGAGGCCACCGTGGCGCTGCAGCTCCTCGACCCACCGATCGACCTGCACGAGATCGCGGTGACGGAGGGATCCGCTCCCGCGCTCTGGCGGACGGCGTCGCTGTCGGACTACGACGGGTCGCGGTGGTCACCCGACCTGACCCTGCGCCCCATCGGACGGCGCCTCGGATCCGACGGCGCCGACGCCGTGTCCGCGACGGTTGCGTTCCTCGACGACGACCTGCGACTGGTCCCACTCCCGGGCTCGCCGATCGTGGTCGACGCCGCGATCGAGACCGACGTCGACCGGACGGTCGTCGTTCTGGCGGAGCGACCGCGCGACGGGGAGACGATCGCCGTCAGCGCACGGCCAGGGCCGCCTCCCGACCAGATCGGGACGAGCGAGATCGCGACGCTCGCGATCGACACCGACACCCTCGGCCTCCGCGACCTCGCCGACGCGCTGATCGCCGAGGCCGGATCGGAGCCGTCGGAGGCCACGATCGCCGAGCAGCTCCTCGCCCTCGAGACGACGTTGCGCGACGACTTCGAGCTCCGGGCGGACGCGCCGGGCGGAGGGCTGCAGCGCACCCTCATCGAGCGGTTCCTGCGCGACACCCGTCGCGGGAACGCCGAGCAGTTCGCGACGGCGTTCGTGCTGCTCGCCCGCTCGCTCGGCGTCGACGCCCGCGTCGCGACCGGGTTCCGGGCCGATCCCGACGCCGTGCGCGCCGCCGCCGGCGCCGGGAGCTTCGTGCTGACGTCGCGCGACGCCGCGATCTGGCCCGAGGTGCGCGCCGGCGACCGGTGGGTGCCCTTCGACCCGGTACCGCCCGTGGAGTCCGCCGACGCCCAGTCCCCGCCCCCCGAGCCGCAGGTGCAGACCCCCGCCGCCCCCCAGCCGCCGATGCCGCCGCCCGTCGACGCCGACGAGGACCCGACGGTCACCGAGGCCGACGACGACACCGCCGTCCGCTCGGGGCTCCCGCTGCTCGTCGAGTGGGCCCTGCGCGCCGCGGCGGTCGTCGGGGCGGTCGCGGCCCCGGTGCTGCTGCTGGTCGCTCTGGTGCTCCTCGTCAAGTGGCGACGGCGCCGTCGGTGGCTGCACGGCGACCCGGATCAGCGGATCCGTGGCGCCTGGGCGGTGGCGACGAACCGGCTCGTCGACGCGGGGATGGTGATCCGTCCGTCCGACACGAACGGCGACATCGCGCACCGCGCCAGAGCGCACGTCGACTCCGCCCATCGCGAGATCGGGCGCCTGGCCACCCTCGCCAGCGCGTCGACGTTCGGGGAGCCGTCTCGGCCCGACCTGCTGGCGCAGGACGCCACCGGTTGCCTCGCGACGCTCGAGGCGGCGATCGTCGCGTCGATGTCGCTGCGCCAGCGGCTCCGGTGGGAGCTCAGCCTGCGCAGCCTCCGGCGCCGCACGAGCTCGCCGGTCTGACCCCACCGCCCTCGTCGGTCCTCGGCCGTCGTGGCCCGGCGATGCGGGCTCGCGGACGCGGCTGCTCGCGGAGCGGCGTCGTCGGAGCGGGGGTGCGCTCGACCGTCGCAGCGCCCGCGCGGGTGGACCGTCAGGGCACGGTCGTCGACTCCGCCGCCGCGGCGGCCGTCGTCGGGGGGACGGTCGTCGACGGAGCGGTCGTGGTGGTCGGAGGCGCCGGCACGGTGACCACCACCGTCGCCACCGACGACGTGGATCGACCGTCCGACGCCCGGTACGTCACCCGGTGGATCCCCGCCGCCGAGGGCCGCAGCGAGATGGTCGTCCCGCTGATCGACGCCACGACACCGCCGGGGTCGCCGACGTCGACGATCGACAGCGGATCGCCGTCGGCATCCGCGACGGCGAGGTCCACGGTGGTGGTCGAACCCGATGCGGCGGTCACGGCCTGATCGGATGCCGTCGGCGGCCGGTTGGCGGCCGTCGAGGGCGGCGGGGGCTCGCTCGTCGTGGTCGGTGGCGTCGTGGTCGGTGGCGTCGTGGTCGGTGGCGTCGTGGTCGGTGGCGTGGTCGTGGGCGGGGTGGTCGTCGTCGGCGGGGTCGTCGTCGTGCTCGGCGCGATCGTGGTCGTCGTGGGCGGAGGCTCGACGGGACCGTCCACGGTGACGGGCACGGAGTCCGACACGGCGCCGCCGTCGTCGACCACCGAGTAGGAGAAGGTCGCTCGGCCCCGTCCGCCACCGGGGTCGATCGTGACGCCCCGGCCACCCGAGTCGACCGAGATCGAGCCCGCCACGCCGTTCGCGAACGTCACCGACGACGGCACCGCCTGGATCCGCAGCGACGAGTTCGGGCCGTCGGGGTCGGAGTCGTTGGCCACGATGTCCACGGTCGTCACCCCGCCCGTCGCGTCGACGACGTCGGCGACGGCGACCGGGCGGTCGTTCCCGATCGTGACCGACACCGAGACCGTCACCCGGAGACCACCGGGGTCGACGATGGTCGTCCGCCAGCTGGTGGTCCCGAACGCAGCGCCGGCGGGGACGGCGACGCGGAGGCGGGCCGGGCTCACGTCGACCCACGACGGCGCTCCCTCGGTGGAGGCGATCACCAGCCCCTCGTCGTCGCTGCCGAGCCGGCCCACCGGGATCTCGCGCACCTCGCCGCGCCGGAGCGTGACGGCCTGGTCCTGGCCCGACGGAGCCTGGTTGACGTCGATCGTCACCGTCCCCCGCACCTGCTGCTCGCAGGCGTTGCGGACGCCGAACGAGAACGTCACGTTCCCGTTCTCCCCGGCCGGCGGGGTGTACACGCCGGCCCGGTACCCCGGCGGCGCGACCACGTCGACGACCTGCCCGTTCGACGCGTACGCGGCGAGGTCGACCGGGATCGGTCGGCGGTAGCCCGTCTCGAGGAACGCGTCGCGCGCCATCGGCGGTGAGGCCTGGCAGGTCGCGATCGAGATGCGCAACGTCGCCGTCGCGGTCAGCTCGCCGTCGCTGATCTCGTAGGTCACCGCGGCCGACCCCGACGCCCCGGCGCGCGCCGAGAACAGGATCGCGTCGTCGGCGGTCACGACCGCCGTGCCGAGCGCGGGGTCGGGCGCGCCGACGATCCGCAGGGTGACCTGGTCGCCGTCGGGATCGCTGTCGTTGAACAGCACGGGCACCGCGACGGCGCCCCCGTTCGCCACGCTCGCCGAGTCGTCGGCGGCCACCGGGGGGAGGTTCGACGGAGGGCGCACCGTGAGCCGGGCGGTCGACGACGACTCCAGGCCGTCGACGTCGCTGATGGTGTACGACGCCACGAGATCACCGACGAAGTCCGGCGACGGCACCAGGCTCACCGAGTCTCCCCGCCGGGCGGCGGACCCGCGCCCGCTCACGAGCTCGACCGAGACGACGCTCAGGTCGGAGTCGTTGCCGTCGGGGTCGTAGTCGTTGGCCAGCACGTCGAAGGTCGCCGGCGGCCCGGGCGCCTCGACGACGAGCACGTCGGGCCGCGCCACGGGGGTGAGGCGCGACGCGATCGGGGTGACGCGAACCTGCATGCGCCCGGTCGTGAGCGCGCCGAGCTCGTCCTCGACCTGGTACTCGATCGTGACCGCGCCCGGCGACGAACCCGCGGTGTAGGTGATCACGTTCCCGTCGCGCTCGACGGAGCCGACGACCGGCCGGGTGGTCGAGGTCACCCACAGCGCCTCGTCGTCGCCGTCGGGGTCCTCGTCGTTCGCCGTCACGTCGACGGACACCGACGTCCCCGCCTCCACCGTCGCCGGGTCGAGGCGAGCGATCGGGGGCCGGTTGCCGAGCGGCCGTGCGCTGACCGAGATCACGATCGCCGCCGTCCCGCTGAGCCCGCGCGAGTTGATCACGCCGTAGGTGCACCGGAAGACCCCGGTCAGCGCCGGAGGAGGGTCGTACCGCACCTGCGCGCCGTCGGTGACCGTCGCCCTCCCGCCCGACGGGCACGAGATCGCGCCCGCGATCGCCAGCGCCTCCCCCGACGGGTCGCGGTCGTTGCGCAGGACGTCGACGGTCACCGACTCGCCGACGTAGGTGAACGCCGAGTCGTCGCGGGCGATCGGCGGGTCGACCGGCGCCTCGGCCAGCACGGTCACCGCGACGTCGCCGATCACCTCGTGGCCGTTGCCGTCGGAGAGGGTGTAGGTGAAGCGCACGTTGGCGTCGATGTCCTCCTCGATCGGATCCGGCCGGAACTCCACCTCGCCGTCGTCGCCGAGGACCGCGGTCCCCCCCTCGGGGTCGCTCACGGCGACGACCGTGAGGGGGTCCTCGTCGGGGTCGTAGTCGTTGGAGGTCACGTCGAAGCGGACGGTGCTGCCGACGACGGCGGTCTCGAGGTCGGCGACCGCGACCGGGGGCTGGTTGGGCTCGGACTCGTCCAGGACGACGACGAGCACCGACGACGTGGCGACGTTCCCGTGCAGGTCGTCGACCCGGTAGTCGATCGTGGTCGTCCGGTCGCTGCCCGCCAGCGGGGTCACCGAGAGCTGGCCGTCGTCGAGGCGCGCGTCGATGCCGTCGGGCAGCGGGAGCACGATCGAGGGGACGAGCGGGTCGCCGTCGGGGTCGACGTCGTTGGCCAGCACCGCGACGCCCGCCTCGACCCCGCGCCGGACGCGCACGGCGTCCGGACGGAGCCGGGGCGGCCGGTTCTCGTCGGTCTCGCGCGCGATCTCGATCGTGACCGCCACGGCGTCTCCGACCGCTCCGAAGGTGTCGACCGGGCGGTAGGTGAACTGGACCTCACCCTCGATCCGGGGTTCCGGGGTGAACTGGAGCGCCGGGAGCCCCGACGGCCCGTCCACCTCCACGATCGAACCGAGCTCGGGGCGCGGGCTGACGCCGGTGACGCGCAGCGCGTCGCGCTCGGGGTCGACGTCGTTGAGCAGGACGTCGACCACGACGGGGGCACCCGGCCCGGTCTCGGCACGGTCGGTCGCGCCGACCGGGGCCCGGTTGATCGCGTCGCTGGGCAGCAGCTCGACGGTGACGACGGCGTGGGCCTCGGTGCCGTCGCCGTCGACGATGGTGTAGGGGAACTCGTCGAGGCCGACGTAGCCCGGCTCGGGGGTGTAGACGACGGTCGACGCGCTCGAGATCTCGACGGTCCCGCGCCGGGGCGTGCCGACGGAGATCACGGCGACCGCCTCCCCATCGGGGTCGTAGTCGTTGGCGGTCACCGCGACGGGCACCGAACCACCCGCACGAGCGGTCACGGCGTCGTCGACGGCTTCCGGGGGGTCCTCCTCCCCGTTCTCGTCGGGAGCGACCTGGTCGGGCGACGACCGCGAGGCGTCGTCGGAGCCGACCGCCGAGGCCGGCCGGTCGTCGCCGGGAGCGATGATCTCGCCCTCCTCGCCGACGACGAGGGTGTCGGCGTCGGCCTTGTCGATCGAGGTGATCGCCCACGGCTGGACCGCCCACACCCGATCACCCCGGCGGTCGTCGATCCAGATGACGTCCGTGGTCGCGGTCACCTCGAGGTCGGAGTCGGGGTCGGTGTCGATCGCCTCCCGGTCGAGGATGACCTCGTCGCGCCAGTCGAAAGCGATCACCTGCGCGGTCGAGCGGCGCACGAGCGCGGCGGCGTCGCCGGCGATCGCGAGCACGTCGCCGCCCCCGACGGACAGGCCGACGACGTTCGCCGTCCGCTCGAGGCCGTCCTCGGAGACGCACCACAGGTCGTCGCCGCTGCCGACCCAACCGCATTCGTCCTGCGGCCCCTGGACCTGCAGCACGATCTCGCTGCCGTCGAGCCCGCCGGGCAGCTCGTACCAGTCCCCGCTCGACACCCGGACCCGACGGCCCGCGCGGTCGAGGACCATCGGGGCGTTGCCGACCAGCGTCAGGGCGAGATCGTCGGAGCCGAGCGGTTCTGCCTCGGACCCGACGCCCGTGGAGCGCTGCAGCGTTCCCTCGTCGATCGACCACACCGTCCCGTCCGGCGCGAGCGCCACGGTGGCGGACCGCTCGACACCCGGTCGGTCGTCGGCCCGGAAGGCCACGGGCACGGGGTCACCGCCGGCGGGCACCAGGGTGGCCTCGCCCGCCGTGGGGTTGGCGACGAGCAGCCCGGACGAGGCGACCCGGGCGAGAGCGAAGCCGCTCCCGAGGCTCGACACGGCCTGCGGCGGTCCGAGGCGCAGCCCGGCCACGTCGATCGTGCGGACCTCACCCGTCGAGTCGTCGAGCACGAAGGCCTGGTCGGCCCCCTCCGCGACGAAGGAGTCGCTCCCCGGGGTCGTGGCGTCGAGGCCGGCGAGCGCACGTCCCGCGAAGCCGTCGACGAGCACCACGCGCCCGGTCGGCTCGTGGACGAACCACCGCGTCGCGCGCGAGGCCGTGGCGTCGACCGCGGGGGAGCCGTCGGAGCGGAACACCACGACGATCGCGACGATCGCGACGACGGTCGCGACGATCGACGCGAGCGCACGGCGCCACGTGACCGCCTCGAGCGTCCCGCTCACCGCCACGAGCGGCTCCGGCGTCGCGATCGGCCGCGTGGGCCGGGGTCGTGGCGTGCCGCGCGGTGGCACCGAGGCGTTCCCGGCGCGGCGCTCGGGTGGTGGTGAACCCCCACCTGCCCGCCATCGGCACGAACCCCCGTCGACTTGAGCGCTCCTCGCCTCGGCCGGTCACGGGGGCGGGGACGGGGGGAGGACCGGGGCATCGTTCTACGGGTCGCGCGGCGCCAGCGCCTGCGGACGGCCGGGAACCAATCTAGCCTCCACCCGGATGGACGTCGTCGTGCGGACACCCCACGGATCGGCCGACGTCGACCTCGTCGCAGCCCCCCCCTCGGCGACCCTCGCCGACCTCCTCGAGGCGGTCACCGGTCAGGCCGCGCCGGCGACGGCGCGCGTCGACGGACGGACCGTGTCGACGTCGCACGAGGTGGCCGAGCTCGATCTCGCCATCGGGTCGGTGATCGACACCCACCCGGCCTCCGCCACCGCCCACCGGGCGGACGAGCCGCACATCGTGCTGCTCCAGGTCACCGGGCGCGGCGCCGGCACCGAGATCCCGCTCACCGCCGGGCGGTACCGCGTCGGCGCGGGGCGCCGCGTCCGCGCCTCGGAGATGGACTGGGCACCCGTCGAGACCTCGGGCTTCGAGATCGACGTCGACGACCAGGCCCGGGTGAACGTCACGGCCGGCCGGGCCCACCTCGGTGCCCACGACCGGCCACGGATCGGGTCGCTGACGCTCGACGGCGCGATCGTCGAGCGTCGGACGGCGTGGACGTCGGGCCGGCTGTCGGTCGGCGGGCGGATGTTCGAGATCGACCGACCGACGACGGCGCCGAGCCGGCGTCGCCTGGCGGCACCCGATCGCGACGGGACGATCGGCTTCCGGCGCGCCGCGCGGCCCGTCGCCGCCGACCGCCCGCTCGTGGTCGGGGCGCTGCGCGACGCGGCGACGCTCGGCGATGCGCTGTGGCGACGACGGCGCGGCGACCACGACGCGTTCGTCGTCCCGATCGGCCTCGACGCCAGCGCCTCCGGCGCGGTGAGCATCGACCTGGGACGGCACCGCGGCGTCGCGATGATCGGTTCCGACCGCTTCGCGGCGGGCGTCGCCCGCACGGTGCTGGTCGAGGCGGTCACCCGCACCGGCCCGGCCGATCTCCGCGTGGTCATCGCGACGAGCCTCGACCGCGCTCCCCGGTGGTCGTGGGCGCGGTGGCTGCCGCACATCCGGGGCGGGGGTCCGGGATCCCCTGCCGACGTCTTCACCGACGTGTCGACGCTGTCGACGTGGGCGAGCTCGGTCCGCCCGTCGTCGCCGCTCCACCGCAGCGGCCACCCCGCCGGCGAGCCGAGCGCATCCGCGGTGACGGGCGCCGCCCGCGATCCCGCGTGGCGACCCCCGGACGCGGATCCGGGCACGCGACCGCTGACCGTCCTCGTCACCGACGACGTGTCGCTGTGGAGCCGGCGGCAGTCGCCGCTGCGCCCGCTCCTGACCGATCCGCCACCCGAGCTGCGGATCATCGCGATCTGCGACCACGCCGACGATGCTCCGTCGATGTGCACCACCCTCGTCCAGGAGGTGACGCCCGAGGCGTACGTCGCGCGCGATCCCGAGGACGTCTCGATCCACCGACGGCGCCCGCTCCTCGGCTCGCTGGCCGAGCTCCACGTGCGCACCGACGGCGGCTCGCACGTGGAGGTGGACGTGCACCCGGCGATGACCGAGCGCCGGCTCGCCGAGGAGGTCGCCCGTGCGATGGCCCCCCTCGACGATCTCGAGGCGGACCGCCACGGATCGCCTCCCTCGCGCCTCGCCGCGCCGTCGCTGGCGGAGCTGATCGCCTCGCCCCCCGGGTCGGACGCGGTCGCGCCCCACCCCGACCGCCTCGAGGTCGCCATCGGGATGAGCCCCGCGCCGAACGGCTCCGCGTCGGCGACGTCGCCGAGACCGGCGGCGCGCGCACCGGCCCGGATCGACCTCGCGACGGGCGAACCGACCGTGCTCGCGATCCACGGCGCCGTCCGGCACGACGCGACCGTCGCGGCGTGCGTCATCGGCGCCGCGGCGCGACGCCCGCCCGACCAGCTCGCCGTGCTCGTCGTCGGACGCCGACGGGCACCGTGGCTGGACGAGATCCCCCACCTGGCGGGATGGGTCGATCGCGGAGCGCGCCACGATCCCGCTCGCCTCGTGCACCGCGTCGCCCACGTCCTCGGCGAGGTGCCCGGGCTCGAGGTCCTGGTGATCGTGGAGGAGGCCTTCACCGACGGCTCGGTCTCATGGGACGACCACGCCGGCGTGGCCGCCGGGTTCATCGAGCTCGCGTCCTCGGTCGCGGGCGTCCACCTCGTCCTCACCACCACCGACGCGCCCTCCGTCCCGACCGACCTCGCCCGGCGCGGCACCTCCGTCCACGTCTCCGCGCGCGGGTCCGGCACCGTCCACCGCGGCGATCGGGCGACGCACTTCGTCGCCGTCGACACCGCGCCGACCGGCCGACCGGCACCCGCTGCCGAGCCGGAGCGGATCGAGGTCCGGCCCGCCGCCCACCTGCGGCCGATGACCCCCCTCGAGCGCCGCCTCGCACGGTTCCACGACGAGCGCGGCGACGGCGGCGACGGGCTGGGGATCGCCGCCATCGCGCGTGACGCCATCCCGTCGGCGTCGCGGCGCCGCCTCGCGCCGTCGGTCGACCTCGTCCCGCCGGCGCTGCCGGGTGAGATCGATCGGCGCGCGCTGTCGCGCGAGCACCCGGGCGACGGGATCCCCCTCGGCGTGCTCGACCGACCGGAGACCGCGTCGTTCGACGTCTACTGGTGGCAGCCGCGCACCCACGGCACGTTGACCGCCATCGGCTCACCGCGCTCCGGCGTCACCTCGCTCGTCGACCTCCTGCTCACCGGCATCGCGGGGCGCACGTCGGCCGACGATCTCCACCTCTACGTCGTCGAGGCCCTCCCCCAGCGGCGGCGCGCCGCCTCCTCGCTGCCCCACACCGGCGGTTGCGTCACCCCCGACGACGGCGACGCCACCGCGGCGATGATCGACGCGGTGCACTCGATGCTGGTCGAGCGGCTCGAGGGTCCCGGTGACGGCGGCGACCAGCCCGACGTGCTGCTGCTGATCGACGACGTGCAGCGGCTCCGGCGGAGCCTCGACGCGGTCGACGCTGCGCGGGTGCTCGACCGACTCGTGGAGATCGGGACCGTGGGTGCTGGCGTCGGGATCGACCTCGTGCTCGTGGCGCATCGCCACGTCGACCTCGGCGCGCTGGTGTCGATCTCGGGCGACCGGCTGGTGGGGACGCTCACCGACCCGTCCGATCGCGAGCGACTCGGGGCCCCGGCGGCCGGGCTCGACGACCGCCGACCCGGACGGCTCTGGTCGACGGGCTCGGCGCGGCGTGTGCAGCTCGCGGAACCCCCCCTGTCCGTCGAGCGCGAGATCGTGGAGATCGCGCCCGAACGTGCGACCGTGCGACCTCCGCGCCCGACGGGGATCGGGTCGACGTCGTGATCGAGGTGGTGGCGCGCGGCGACGGGGTCGGGATCGAGGTCGCGGGGGCCACGGTCCGCGGCGTCCGACTGCGCCACGACGTCGACGGACGCCTGTCGTCGGCCGTCGAGCTCCCGTTCCGGCTCGACGACGACGCGACCGCCCTCGACACCCTCGTGCTGCTCCGAGCGGAGCTCGGCGAGCCGCTCGAGCCGACCCGGATCGCGACCTTCCCGCCCGGCTCGATGCTCCAGCGCATCGACATCACCGGACGATCCGGACCGGAGCTGAACGACCTGCGCTCGAAGCTCGACCGCCTCCACGGGATCACCTCCTCGGTGGTCGTCGACGACGGTCCCCGGCGCTGGATCGTGGTGATCCGGTGGGACGCCCGGGCGACTCGCCGCCTCGAGGACCTCGCCGAGCGGGCCGGGTTCGTCGACGTCGCGGTCGAGCCGACGCCGATGGCGGTGGCGCGCGTCGCCGGTCGGGACGCGACCTACGTGCGGCGCTTCGTCGGCCAGGGCGACACCCACCACGCGATCGTGAGCAACCGCCTCCCGGTCGCGGCGCTGTCGTCGAACGCCGGCGGGCGGGGGTCGCCGGCCGTCGACATCAGCTCGATCGACGTGACCCCGGCCCACTACGACGACTTCCTCGGCGACGCGGCGCTCGGCGAGGTCATGGACCGGGTGGCGCGGCGCGTCGAGCCCGCCGCCCCGGTCCCCGCGCTCGATCTGGTCGGCGAGCCGTACCCCGCCTTCCCCGAGCACGACCTGCGCGCGGCGTCGCGCCAGGTGGCAGCGCTCGGTGCGGCCGTCGGGGCGGCCGGGTTGGCCGGGCCGATGCGTCCGGTCGACGTGAACGCCCTCGCCTCGCTCTCGGACCAGAGCTTCGATCGTCCGTGGGCGATCGAAGCGGTGTCGGCGCTCCCCGACGTCGAGCACGAGCCGGCGGTCCAGGGGGTGCGCCGCCTCACGCGCCGCCTCCGACCGCGCAGTCGGCGCTGAGCCGTGCGACAGCGGCGGCCCGCGCCGCGTCAGTCGCGATCGGGGTTCGACGGCGCTCGCCGATAGACGGCCATCGCCTGCTTCAGCGGAACCAGGTCGCCCCCGGGGCGCGCTCCCGACTCCTCGGCGTGGCGGATCGCGTGGAGCGCGATCTCGCGCGCCTGGTCGAGCTCGGCACGCAACCGGGCGTTCTCGTTCTCCAGCACCATCACCCGGCGGATGCCCTCCAGGTTCAGGCCCTGATCGGTGAGCTCGGAGATCCGGCGCAGCAACTCGATGTCGGCGTCGCTGTACCGGCGGTTCCCTCCCTCGGTGCGCTCCGGGCGCACGAGCCCGCGACGCTCGTAGATGCGCAGCGTCTGGGGGTGCATCCCCGCCAACTCGGCGGCGACCGAGATCACGTACACGGCCTTCAGCTCACGCCCGCTCACGACGTCGGGTCCCCGCTCGTGGCGTGGGCCGAGCTGGGCGCCGTGGCCGCGTCCAACGCCTCGATCGCGCTGCGCTGGTCGTCGGTCAGCTCGGTGGGCACCTGCACCTCGACGGTGACGATCAGGTTGCCGGACCCGCCCGACCGCTCCACACCCCTGCCACGGACGCGGTGCCGGCTCCCCGACTGGGTCCCGGGCTTGATCCGCAGCGTCACCTCTCCCCCCTCGAGGGTGGGGACGTCGACGTCCGCGCCGAGCGCGGCCTGGGCGAAGGTGATCGGGACGGTGACGGTGAGGTCGTCGCCGTCGCGACCGAACCGGCGGTGCGGGAGGACACGCAGCTGCACGAGCAGATCGCCGGCGGGTCCGCCGTTGCGCCCGGGGGTCCCGCGGCCCGTGAGCCGGATCGTCTGCCCGTCCTTCACGCCGGCGGGGATCCGGGTCTTGACCTCGCGGGGGCGCCGCTCGATCCCCGTGCCGTGGCACGTCTCGCAGGGGTACTCGATCACGACGCCGTTGCCCTGGCACACGCGGCACGGCGAGGTCATCGCGAAGAAGCCCTGGTTGTCGTCGACCACCCCGCGGCCCGAGCAGTTCTGGCAGATCTTCGGGCTGGTGCCCGCCTTGGCGCCGTCGCCCGAGCACGTCGAGCACCGCGCGTCCGACGTCAGGTGCAGCGTGGTCTCGATCCCACGGACCGCGTCGTCGAACGCGACGTCGAGCTGGGCGGTGACGTCCGAGCCCCGGCGCGGCCCGACCCCCGCCGAGCCGGGCGCGCCCGCACCGCCGCGTCCGCCCCGGCCGAACATGTTCCCCAGCAGGTCGCCGAGCCCGCCGGCACCGCTCACGTCGCCGACGTTGAAGGAGAACCCGCCCGGACCACCCGCGCCACCGGGGCGCGGCCCGCCGAACCCGCCACCGATCGGACCCATCGCCCGCACCTCGTCGTACTCGGCGCGGCGCTCGGGGTCGCCCAGCACGTCGTAGGCGGCGGACACGTCCTTGAACTTCTCCTCGGCGACGGTGTTGCCGGGGTTCTTGTCGGGGTGCAGCTCGCTGGCGAGCTTGCGGTACGCCTTCTTGACGTCCTTGTCGGAGGCGTCCTTCGATACGCCGAGCACGTCGTAGTAGTCCTTCTCGAACCATTCGCGTTGCGGGTTCACGTCGGGGGATCCCTCCTCTCGGGACGTCGCTGGGTGGAGCTGCGCGTGGCGTCGACGCTCCTCGTCGGTCGCCTCGCCTAGTCGGTCGTCTTGACCATCGCCGGGCGCAGGGTCCGGCCCTTCCACCGGTAGCCGCTGCGCAGGACCTCCGCGACGACGGGCTCGCCGCCGTCGGCGGGTTCGTGGGCGACCGCCTCGGCCACCTCCGGATCGAACGGCTGCCCGTCGAGGTCGAGGGTCTCGAGCCCGTGCCGCTTCAGCTCGACCAGCATCTGGTTGAGCAGCGGCCCGACCTCCTCGGGGTGGCGCAGGTAGGCCGCCTCGGCGGCGTCGAGGACGGGGAGCATCGCCTCGGCCAGCCGACCGGTCGCCCGGTCGGCGTCGGCCTGCGCTCGGGTGGCCGACTGGCGACGGAAGTTGTCGAAGTCGGCCTGGATGCGCTGGGCCATCGACTTGAACTCGTCGCGCTCGACGAGCACGGCCTCGACGTCGACGTCGGAGAAGTCGACGTCGCTCATCGCCTCGTCGACCGCGTCGGCGATCTCCTCGGCGAGGTCCTGGTGCGAACGCCGATCGGCATCGGCGCCGGCACCCGACCCGGGGGCGCCGGGCGTGGAGCCCTCGAGCTCGTCCGCGTCGAGCGGGCCGTCCGTCGGCGTCGGCCGCGGCGTGCCCCGGGTGACGTCGTCGACCTCGCTGGCTCGTTCGTCGTCGTCACCGGGCGCACCGCGACCCCCCGACCCGTCGGCCGGGGCCGACGGGCTCGATCCGCTCGATCCGAGATCCGGATCGTGGACCGTGGGGTCGTAGTTGTCACCGTCGCCGGTGTCGGCGGGGCGATCGTGGGGGTGGTCGGTCACGGTGTCCTCAGCTCTCGTCGTCGTCGACGATCTCGGCGTCGACGATGTCGTCGTCGGCGGCACCGCCGTCGGCGGCGGCGTCGCCGGTCGACCCCTGCCCCGAGGCCGACGATCCGGCGGCGTCCGCGTCGCGGGCCGCGTTCTCGTACAGCTTCTGGCTGAACGCCTGGCTGGCGGGAATCAGGTTCTCGGTCGCCGTCTTGATCGCCTCGGTGTCGTTGCCCGACAGCGCGGTCTTCAGGTCCGCGAGCGGTGTCTCGACCGCCTCCTTCTCGGAGGCGTCGACGCTGTCGCCCTGGTCGCGCAGCACCTTCTCCGTCTGGTGGACGAGGGACTCCGCGTTGTTGCGGACCTCGGCCTCCTCACGGCGCTGCTTGTCCTCCTCGGCGTGGGCCTCGGCGTCCTTGACCATCTGGTCGATGTCGTCCTTGTTCAGGGTCGACTGCCCGGTGATCGTCATCGACTGCTCCTTGTTCGTCGCACGGTCCTTGGCGGAGACGTGGACGATGCCGTTGGCGTCGATGTCGAACACGACCTCGATCTGGGGCACGCCACGGGGGGCGGGCGGCAGATCGACGAGCTGGAACTTGCCCAGCGTCTTGTTGTACTGGCTCATGTCGCGCTCGCCTTGCAGGACGTGGATCTCGACGGAGGGCTGGTTGTCCTCGGCGGTCGTGAAGACCTCCGAGCGCTTGGTCGGGATCGTCGTGTTGCGCTCGATCAGCTTGGTCATGATCCCGCCCTTGGTCTCGATGCCGAGCGACAGCGGGGTCACGTCGAGCAGCAGCACGTCCTTGACGTCGCCGCGCAGCACGCCGGCCTGGATCGCGGCGCCGATCGCCACGACCTCGTCGGGGTTGACGGTCTTGTTCGGCTCCTTGCCGGTGAGCTCCTGCACGAGGTCGCCGACGGCGGGCATGCGGGTCGAGCCGCCCACGAGGATCACGTGGCTGAGGTCGCCCTGCTTGACGCCGGCGTCCTTGAGCGCCTGCTCGAAGGGCACGCGGCACCGCTCGATGAGATCCGCGGTCATCTCCTGGAACCTGGCCCGGCTGAGCGACTCGTCGAGGTGCAGCGGACCGTCGGCGGTCGCCGTGATGAAGGGGAGGTTGATCTGGGTCGACTGGGTCTGGCTCAGCTCGATCTTGGCCTTCTCGGCGGCCTCCTGGAGGCGCTGGGCGGCCATGCGATCCTGGCTCAGGTCGACGCCGTGCGCCGCCTTGAACTGGTCGACGAGCCACGTGATGATCCGCTGGTCCCAGTCGTCGCCGCCGAGCTCGGTGTCACCGTGGGTGGACTTGACCTCGAACACGCCGTCGCCGATCTCGAGCACGGACACGTCGAAGGTGCCGCCGCCGAGGTCGAACACGAGGATCGTCTCGTCCTCGGAGCCCTTCTCGAGCCCGTAGGCGAGGGCGGCCGCCGTCGGCTCGTTGATGATCCGCAGGACCTCGAGCCCGGCGATCGTGCCGGCCTCCTTGGTGGCGGTGCGCTGGGCGTCGTCGAAGTACGCCGGCACGGTGATCACGGCCTGGGTGACGGTGTCGCCGAGGTAGCTCTCCGCGTCGCGCTTGAGCTTCATCAGCGTGCGCGCGCTGATCTCCTGGGGCGTGTAGCGCTTGCCGTCGACGTCGTCGGTCTTCCAGTCCTCGCCGATGTGGCGCTTCACGGAGCGGAAGGTGCGGTCGGGGTTGGTGATCGCTTGGCGCTTCGCGACCTCGCCGACGAGGACCTCGCCGGTCTTGGAGAACGCGACGACCGAGGGGGTCGTGCGCGCGCCCTCGGAGTTGGGGATGACGACGGGGTCTCCGCCCTCGAGGACGGAGACGACGGAGTTGGTCGTCCCGAGGTCGATGCCGACTGCTTTGGCCATGGTGGGTGCTCCTTGCTGGGGGGGGGTGTCGTCTCCGGGGTCTCACCCCTGGACGTGTGATCAGATCCTGATTCGGTGACGCTCAAGCTAGGGGCGATCGCACCATCACACAACGTCGATACATAAATGCTGAGTCCAAGCGACTCAGGAACGGGAGGGGCGCTCCCCCGGGCGCACGGGTCCCCGGACGAGGCGGCCCGATCTGCGACAGTCGGGGCCACCATGCAGCTCTACGTGCGCGACGCCCTGGAGACCGACGTCGACCAGCTGGTCGATCTCCTCCTGGGCGGCCGGGTCACCGACACCCCCGACGACGTCCACCACCTCGCCGACCACGTCGACGCGATCCGCGAGATCGACCGGACCGACGGGTCGTACCTCCTGGTCGGGGAACTGGCCGGTCGGATCGTCGCGATGCTGCAGCTGATCACCTTCCGCCACCTCCAGCACCGCGGCGGTCGTTGCGCCGAGATCGAGTCGATGCACGTCACCGCCGACGACCGCAGCAGCGGCGTCGGGTCGCAGATGATCGACCACGCGATCGCTCGGGCGAAGGACCTCGGTTGCTACCGGATCCAGCTCACGAGTCGCATCGAGCGCCGCGACGCGCACCGCTTCTACGAGGCTCACGAGTTCCGCCCCTCCCACGTCGGGTTCAAGCGAGCCCTCGATCTCGACTGGACCCCGGGCCGCAGCGCCGGGCGCCGACCGCTCTCGGTGGCCCCCACCCGCTGAGCGCCGACGGCCGTCGCGTGCTCCGTCACGTGGTCCGGACGTCACGCGGTCCGGCCCGTGCTCGGACGGAACGGGTCAGGCGAGTCGCTCGGGGCCGAACGACGACGGCAGCAGGGCGTCCATCGGCATCGTCTCGACGGCCCCGTCGACGGTCGCCGCGTGGATCGTCGTCTCGGCGTCCGCGAACTCGCGGATCTTCTGGCGGCACCCCCCGCACGGGGTGCCCGGGGTGTCGCCGGACGTGACGGTGACGATCCGCCCGATCGTCGGCTCGCCGTCCGTCCCGGCGACCATCGCGGAGATCGCTCCCCCCTCGGCGCACACCCCCTCGGGGTAGGCGGCGTTCTCGACGTTGCAGCCGACGAACACCTCCCCGTCGCTCGTGCGCAGCGCCGCACCCACCCGGTACCCCGAGTACGGGCTGTGCGAGCGCTCGCGCACCGCCAGCGCCGCGTCGAACAGCTGCCGCACCTCGTCGTCCATCCGCCCAGTATCGCCCCTCGGGCCCGACCCGGGGCCGACCCGGCGCGGACAGCGCATCCGGGGTCGTCGTCGCGGAGCACCTGCTCGTGCGCCACGCCACGACCGTCGCCGGGCGCCGCCGGCACCGACGCTCCGGCCGTGCCCGGCGACTTCGTAGGATCGAGCGGATGGAACCGTCGCTGACGCTGCGCCCCCACCCCTCGTTCACCGGTCGTCCGGGTCCGCTGCTGGTCGTGGTCGCCGACGGCGTGGGCGTCGCCCCGCCGGGCGCGTCCAACGCGGTCACCGAGGCCGAGACCCCGACGATCGACCGACTCACGACCTCGGAGCTGTCGACCGAGCTCGCAGCCCACGGGCCGGCCGTCGGGCTCCCCTCCGACGACGACATGGGCAACTCCGAGGTCGGCCACAACGCGCTCGGCGCCGGGCGCGTCTTTGCGCAGGGGGCGAAGCTGGTGAACAGGGCGATCGAGACCGAGGCGATCTTCGCATCCGAGGTGTGGTCCGGCGTCGTGGACCACGCCCGCACGGGCACCCTCCACCTGATCGGGCTGCACTCCGACGGCGGGGTCCACTCGAGCCTCGACCACCTCGACGCCCTGCTGCGCCGCGCCGCCGCCGAGGGGGTGGCGCGCTGCCGGGTCCACATCCTCCACGACGGGCGCGACGTCGAGGCGCGCTCCGCGCTCGAGTACATCGCGCGCACCGAGGCGGTCCTCGACGAGATCGACGCCGGCGGGCCCGGGGCCCACACCGACACCGACACCGACACCGACACCGACACCGGCACGCACGCCCGTCGGGACTTCCGCATCGCGTCGGGCGGGGGGCGGATGACGATCACGATGGACCGCTACGAGGCCGACTGGGCGATGGTCGAGCGCGGCTACCGCGCCCACGTCCACGGCGAGGGACGCCGGTTCCGATCGGCCGCCGACGCGGTGCGAACGATGTACGCCGAGTCCGAGACGGGCGACCAGTACCTCGGCGAGTTCGTGGTGGTCGACGAGCACGACCGCCCCGTCGGCGAGATCGTCGACGGGGACGGGGTGGTGTTCTTCAACTTCCGCGGCGACCGCGCGATCGAGATCTCGCGTGCGCTCGAGGACGCGGACTTCGACGTGTTCGACCGAACCGGCGTGGACGGCCGCCCCCACCCGGACATCGCCTTCGCCGGGATGCTGCAGTACGACGGCGACGCCCTCGTCCCGGAGCGCTACCTGGTCGCGCCCCCCGCGATCGACCGGGTGATGGGCCAGTTCCTCTGCGCCACGGGCGTCCGCAGCTTCGCGATCAGCGAGACCCAGAAGTTCGGGCACGTCACCTACTTCTGGAACGGCAACCGCTCGGGGTACATCGACGAGTCGCTGGAGACCTACGTCGAGATCCCCTCCGACAACGTCGAGTTCGACGCCACCCCGGCGATGAAGGTGCGCGAGATCACCGACGAGACGATCGACCTGCTGCGCTCGGGGGACTACCGCTTCGGGCGGCTCAACTTCCCGAGCGGCGACATGGTCGGGCACACGGGCGTGCTCCCCGCGACGATCGAGGCGATGACGATCATCGACGAGTGCCTGGCCCGCCTGGTCGAGGTGATCGACGAGCTCGACGGGATCCTCGTGTTCACCGCCGACCACGGCAACGCCGACATCATGTTCACCGAGCGCGACGGCGAGCGGGCGCCCAAGACGTCGCACACCCTGAGCCCCGTCCCGTTCGCGATCCACGACCCCAACCACGACGGCGAGTACCGCATGGCTCCGGCGGGGGCGCCCGGGCTCGGGAACGTCGCCGCCACCGTGCTCGAGCTGCTCGGCTACCGACCGCCGGACGACTACCTGCCGGCGCTCGTCGAGTTCTGACCGGCCGGGGCCCGCGCGCCGCGGCGTACGATCCCGTCATGGCCAACAAGAACCAACACCTGGAGACCCTCCGACAGGTGCCCCTGTTCAGCTCCTGCTCGAAGAAGGAGCTGACGAAGGTGGCGAAGGCGACCGACGAGGTCTCGATGCCCGACGGCGAGATGCTCACCGACCAGGGTCAGATGGGGCGCGAGGCGTTCGTGATCGTCGACGGCGAGGTCGTGGTGAAGCGCAACAACCGCAAGGTCGCGACGCTGGGGCCCGGTTCCGTCGTCGGCGAGCTGTCGCTGCTCGACAAGGGGCCGCGCACCGCGACGGCCACCTGCCTCGGTGACTGCACCGTGCTGGTGATCGATCGACGGCGCTTCCTGTCGGTCGTCGAGGAGATCCCGTCGATCTCGCAGAAGCTGATGGCCAGCCTCGCCGGTCGCGTGCGCGAGCTCGACCGGGCCTACTACGGGTGAACCACGGATGAACCCGACCGTCGTCGGGTCCGGATCCGACGGACGCTCGACCCGATGAGCCTCGTCCCCCTCCCCGACGACTGGCCCCGTGAGCGCGACGCCCTGCACCGCGTCGTCGTCCACGTCGTGACCCGGGCCCAGCAGGAGGCGACGGGCCACCTCGCGCTCGCCGTCCACCCCGGTGGGGTGGGGACCCCGCGCTTCGGCCCCGCACGTCGCTGCGTCCGCGTCTGCGGCGGCTCGCTGTTCGTGGAGGACGCGCACGGCCGTCGAGACGGCGCGAGCACGGCGACGACGACCGTGCACCCGATCGCCGGTTCGACGATCACCGAGCTGTGCGCCGCCGCCGGCGTCGACCCCGACCCCGAGATGCGCATCGGCGACGACGCGGTCCCGCTCGGCGACCCCGACGCACCGATCTCGCTCGACGCCGACACCACCACCGTGCTCGGGGACTGGTTCGCGCTCGGGCAGCGGGCGATGGACGTCACCCTCGCCTCGCTCCCCGACCCGCGGGCGTCGATCGTGCGGCTGTGGCCCGAGCACTTCGACATCGGTGTCGACCTCGCCGTCGACCCCGAGGGCAAGCCCGGGTCGCGGGTGAACCTGGGCGCGTCACCCGGTGACGCCGCGCACGAGGAGCCCTACCTGTACGTCGGACCGTGGGGTGACGAGCGCCCCGGTCCCGAGGGCTTCTGGGACCAGCCCTTCGGAGCCACCCTCGGGTGGTCGACGGTCGACGCCGCCGACAACCCGCTCGCCGTCGCGTCGGAGTTCTTCCTGCGCGGGGTCGGTCTGCTGCGGATGTGACGTCCGGTACCCGCGGAGCGTTGCGACCTCCGAAGTGACCCGCGAGTAACCTGGGGGACCTCATGAGCACCGCTGCCGAGACCACGTCGACCGCGCCAGAACGGCGGGTCAAGCCGCACCAGCTGGCGCTCGTCGTGTTCAGCGCGATCGCGCTGTTCACCCTGGTGTCGGGAGTCCTCCCGCTGGTCACCGGGTGGGACAACGACAACGCCGTGCACCGCACCGTGTTCGTCAACATCCCGGGCCCGATCCAGATCGCGTTCTACACCGTCATCCCGGTGTTCCTGGTGTGGGTCGCGGTGATGTTCGCGAACCGGATGAAGAACTGGGAGCGCGGCGCCCCGGCGAACCGGCGCACCACCACCAAGAACGTCAAGCAGCGCCTGGCCGACTTTCGGGCCGGGGTGTACATGAAGACGCTTCTGCGCGACTCGGGCGCCGGCGTGATGCACTCGATGATCTACTTCGGGTTCCTCGGGCTGCTCGCGGTGACGACGGTGCTCGAGATCGACCACCAGATGCCGCCGGCGCTCAAGTTCCTGCACGGCGACGTGTACCGCGGGTACGTGGCCTTCGGCGACCTCATGGGCGTCGTGTTCATGGGCGGGATCGTGTGGGCGCTCGTGCGCCGCTACGTCCAGCGCCCGTACCGCATCCGGACCAAGTCCCGCCCCGAGCACGCGGTCATCCTCGGCACGTTCTTCGCGATCGGGATCACCGGCTTCGGAGCCGAGATGTTCCGGATCGCCCTGGAGGATCGCCCCGAGTACGAGCGGTGGAGCTTCGTCGGCTACCCGCTCTCGGGCCTCGTCGACTCCTGGAGCGTCGGCGCGCTCGAGACGTGGCACCAGTGGTGGTGGATCGGCCACGTCGTCGCCTTCGTCGTGTTCCTCGCGATCCTGCCGGTCACGATGCTGCGCCACATGTTCACCTCGCCGATCAACATGTACCTCGGCGACAAGGAGCGGCCGAAGGGCGCGATGCGTCCGATGCCCGACCTGATGGAGACCGAGCTCGAGTCCTTCGGCGCCTCCGTCGTCGAGGACTTCACCTGGAAGCAGCTCCTCGACCTCGACGCCTGCACGATGTGCGGCCGCTGCACCTCGGTCTGCCCGGCCCACGCCACCGGCAAGCCGCTCGATCCGCGCGAGATCGTCCTCAAGTCGGGTGAGGTCATGGCGGCGACCGGCAAGCCGGCCACGACCCCGCCGCTGGGCACCCTGCCCGAGATCACCGTCGAGGCCAACTCGCTGTTCGAGCGGATCACCCCCGAGGAGCTGTGGGCCTGCACGACGTGCAAGGCGTGCGACGAGATCTGCCCGGTGCACATCGAGATCACCGACAAGATCTTCGACATGCGGCGCTACCTGTCGCTGATGGAGTCCAACTTCCCCGCCGAGCTCGGCAACGCGTACCGCGCGATGGAGAACCAGTCGAACCCGTGGGGCCTGAACCAGGGCGAGCGCGCCGACTGGGCCGACGGCGTCGACGGGGTGACGATCGTCGACCCGGGCGAGGCGCTGCAGTCGGAGTACCTCTACTGGGTCGGCTGCGCCGGTTCGTTCGACGATAAGAACAAGAAGGTCACGCAGGCGATGGCGAAGCTGCTGCGGCGCGCCGGCATCGACGTGTCGATCCTCGGCCCGTCGGAGATGTGCACGGGCGACTCGGCGCGGCGGTCGGGCAACGAGTACCTGTTCCAGATGCTCGCCCAGCCGAACGTCGAGATGCTCAACGGGATGGGCGTGAAGAAGATCATCACGCAGTGCCCGCACTGCTTCAACACCCTGCTCAACGAGTACCCGCAGATCGGCGGGCACTACGAGGTCGTGCACCACACCCAGCTGCTCGAGCAGCTCATCGACTCGGGCCGCCTGGACGTCAGCCAGGCGTCGCTCGAGGAGCGGATCACCTACCACGACTCGTGCTACCTGGGTCGGCACAACGACGTGTACCTGGCGCCCCGCAAGGTCGTCGGGTCGATCAAGGGGATCGAGGTCGTCGAGATGCAGCGCAACGGCACGAAGGGGATGTGCTGCGGCGCCGGCGGTGCCCGGATGTGGATGGAGGAGACGACCGGCACGAAGGTCAACGACGAGCGCGCCGCCGAGGCGCTGTCGACGGGTGCCTCGCGAGTCGCGACCGCGTGCCCGTTCTGCTACATCATGATGGACGACGGGGTGAAGGGCGCCGGGGTCGACGACGACCAGGTCAAGGTCGCCGACATCTCGATCCACCTGCTCGACGCGATCGAGGCCGGCGAGTCGCGGGCGCGACGCGACACCGCTCCCCTCGCGGAGGCCGAGAGCGGGGCGCTGACCTACACCGGCGCCGCTCCGAAGATGGCCGACACCTCGGCCGAGACGGCCGACGTCCCCGCCGGAGCCGTCACGCTCGTCGACGACGAGTCCGCGATCGACGAGACGCGCCCCGCCGACGACGGCGCCTCCGCCGGCTGAGCCGAGCGGGCGCTCGCGCCGACCGCACGAGCCCCACCCGCCACGGGTGTGACGCCGAGCACACCTCGTTCCGTGACCGTCCCGTCGCCTACCGTCGCAACTCACCGAGCGATCCGCTCGGACCACGGAGGGGGAGCGACACATGGTGAACGCACGACGACCACCACGGACGAGGGGGCTGATCGCGCTCGTCGCGGTCGCGTCGCTGGCAGCTTCCTGCGGCGGGGGTGATGACTCCGGCTCGGAACCAGCCGACGACGAGGGGACCGAGGTCACCGCGAGCGCGGGCGCCGGTGCCGACGTCACCAGCGCCGGGTCCGACGCCGGCGACGGGACGGCCGGCGGCTCCGTCGACGACGGATCCGGCGCGAGCGACGGCGACGAGCCCAGCGGCACCTTCCGCGGCGCGTACTACGTCGGCGTGAGCCGGTTCGATCCGCACAAGGCGACGTCGAGCTTCGACAACACCCTGCTGTTCATCACCTACGACCGCCTTGTCCACCAGGCTCCCGACGCGTCCCCGGTCCCCGGGCTCGCCGAGTCCTGGGAGTTCGACGAGGACGGCTCCAGCCTCACGTTCACCCTGCGCGAGGGCGTGACCTTCCACGACGGCGAGACCTTCGACGCCGAGGCCGTGAAGGCCAACATCGAGCGGGCGCAGACCGTCGAGGGGTCGGCCGTCGTCTCGGAGCTGGCCGTCATCGACTCGGTCGAGGTCGTCGACGCGAGCACGGTGCGGTTCGACCTGAACGGACCGGCGGCCTCGCTGCCGCTGATCCTCTCCGACCGGGCGGGCGCGATGGTCTCGCCCGCCGCGTTCGAGAACCCCGACCTCGACACGAGCCCGGTCGGCGCCGGGATGTTCACGGTGACGTCCTACACGGAGGGCGCATCGGTCAGCTACGCGGCGTACGACGACTACTGGGATCCCGACGCGCTGAGGGTCGAGGGGATCGAGATGCAGATCCAGGCCGACTCCGCGACGCGCCTCAACGCGATCCGCACCGGTCAGATCGACTGGACCTTCGTCGACCAGAACCAGGTCGACGACGCGGAGGCGGCCGGGTTGACCCTGCTGCCGACGTTCACCCTGTCGAGCCAGCACCTGCAGCTCAACCGCTCGAACGAGTACTTCGGCGATCCGCTCGTGCGCCAGGCGATCAACCACGCGATCGACCGGGAGTCGATCGTGGAGACGCTCCTGTTCGGGCAGGGCAGCGCGGCGTGGCAGATCTTCCCCGAGGGGTACTTCGCGCACGACCCCGATGCGGCCAGCTACCCCTACGACCCCGACCGGGCCCGCGAGCTGCTCGCCGAGGCCGGGTACCCCGACGGCTTCTCCTTCGAGATGGTGACGTCGACCATCCCCGCACGGGTCCAGACCGCCGAGGCCATCCAGGCCCAGCTGGGCCAGATCGGCATCGAGATGAGCATCTCCCAGGTGCCCGGGGCGCAGATCGCCGACATCTTCTACGCCCAGGAGCAGAACGACGCGATGTGGGCGTCGTGGGGCGGTCGCCCGGACCCGAGCCAGACGTTGGCGCTGCTGTACGGCGCCGACGGCTTCGCCAACCCCGGCGACCAGACGACGCCGGAGATGGAGGAGGCGATCGCCGCCACCCTCGCCGTGCAGAGCGAGGACGAGCGCACCGACTCCATCCGCGAGGCGGTGCGCATCGCCCAGGAGGAGGCCCTCGACGTCGTGCTGTTCTACGAGAGCATCGCGTTCGTCTACGCCGAGGACCGGGTCGGTGGCCTCGAGCGGTGGTTCTCGGCGAAGCCCGAGTTCCGCGGCGTCACGGCCGGCTGAGCGGTTCGCATCGGCACGCGCCGCCGGCCGCCCGGCCGACACGGCGGGCGCCGGCGGGGCGCCACCGGTGACCATCGACGCGCCGGCCGGGCCGACGATCGTCCGGACGTCGCAGAGACCGACGGGCGAGGACGAGGCGGCGCGACGGTCGCCCCGAGGGGTCGGCCTGGCCTCGTCCCGGAGCGACCGGATGCGATACAACCGTCGCAGCGGGTGGAAGAGACAAGGGGAGAGAGAGAATGACAACGCGACGATCGGCCTTCTGGCCGGCAGCGCTGATGGCGTTGACGCTCACGGCCGCCGCATGCGGTGGCGGTGACGACGACGGAGGCGCTGCCGACACCGACACCGGCACCGAGACCGAGACCGCCGGGAGCGGCGCGACCGACGGGACCGCCGTCGAGGGCACCGAGTCCGAGGACCAGGGGGCCCAGGCCCCCGGCCAGGACACCACACCCGACGACCGCGAGGTCGACGCGACGGGGACGATGCGCATCGCGTACACCGTCGGCCCCTCGCGCTGGGATCCGCACAAGGCGACGTCGAGCTTCGACAACACCTCGCTGTTCATCACCTACGACCGTCTGATCCACCAGTCGCCCGCGGCCGAGGCCGTCCCCGGGCTCGCCGAGGAGTGGACGTTCGCCGAGGACGGCTCGTACCTCGAGCTGTCGCTGCGCGAAGGGGTCACGTTCCACGACGGCGAGCCGTTCGACGCGGAGGCCGTCAAGGCCAACATCGAGCGCGCCCAGACCGTCGAGGGGTCCGCGGTGGCTCCCGAGCTCGCCGGGATCGACTCGGTCGAGGTCGTCGACGAGTTCACCGCCCGACTGATGCTCAACGGGCCCGGCGCCTCGCTGCCGCTCGTGCTCTCCGACCGCGCCGGGATGATGGTGTCGCCGGCCGCGTTCGAGAACCCCGACCTCGGCAACCAGCCGGTGGGCGCGGGGATGTACGAGGTGGTCGAGTACCGCCAGGACGACATGATCGTCTACGAGGCCTACGAGGACTACTGGGACCCCGAAGCGGTGGGAGCGGCGCGGATCGAGTACTCGATCATGCCCGACTCCAACACCCGGCTGAACGCGATCCGCACCGGCCAGCTCGACTGGACGTTGCTCGACCCGCCGCAGATCACCGACGCCGAGTCGGCGGGCCTCACCGTCGAGCCGACGCCCAGCCTGTCGTACCTGCACCTGCAGCTCAACCGGTCCTTCGAGCCGTTCGCGAACGTCGACGTCCGCAAGGCGCTGAACCACGCGATCAACAACGAGGCGATCGTCGAGGCGGTGCTGCTCGGCTACGGCGACCTCAACCAGCAGTCGTTCCCGGAGTGGTACTTCGCGTTCGATCCCGAGACCGGGACCGAGAGCTACCCCTACGACCCCGAGACCGCCCGTGCCCTGCTCGAGGGCGCCGGCTACGGCGACGGGTTCGAGTTCGAGGTGATCGTGCCGACCATCCCGATCTACAACCAGCTGTACGAGGCGATGCAGCCGATGCTCGCCGAGGTGGGGATCACGATGACCCTGCGCGGCGTCCCGGGCGCGCAGGTCGCCGACCTGTTCTACGCCCAGGAGGAGTCGCAGGCGATCATCTCACCGTGGGGCGGGCGACCCGACCCGAGCCAGACCCTCTACCTGCTGTTCACGCCGGACGGGTTCTCCAACCCGGGCGACGGGACCACCGACGCCTTCATGGAGCTGTTCCCGCAGACGCTCGAGATCGGTGATCGCGAGGAGTCGCTGCAGGCGGCGTCCGCGCAGATCGTCGAGGACGCGATGGACGTGGTGATGTACTACCCGCAGACGCCGTACGCCTACGGGGAGAACGTCGTCGGCTTCGAGCAGTGGTTCTCCGGCAAGCCGGAGTTCCGCGGCATGGGCGTCGCGACCGGCTGATGCGTCCGCTCGCCGACTCCCCCGCCGTCGTGAGGTGGACCCGATGCTGAAGCTGATCGGGCGCCGGATCCTGGCGTTGATCCCCCTGCTGTTCATGGTCTCGCTGATCGTGTTCCTGCTGGTCTCGATCATCCCCGGGGATCCCGCCGTCACGCTGGCGGGGGAGAACGCGAGCGAATCGCGGATCGCGACGATCCGCGAGACCCTCGGTCTGAACGACTCGTTGATCAGCCAGTACTGGGCGTTCATCAGTCGAGTCGTCACCTTGGATCTCGGCACCTCGCTGTTCAGCTCCAGCGAGGTGTTCGAGCTCATCCGCCAGCGGGCTCCCGCGACGATCTCGCTCACCCTCGGCGCGCTGGTGTTCGCGATCGTCGTCGGGATCCCCGCCGGTCTGATCGCCGGCGCCCGCCAGGGCAAGCCGGCCGACCGGATCGTGATGCTCGGGGCGACCTCGGGCGTCGCGCTGCCGAGCTACTTCCTGGCGATCCTGTTCATCCTGTTCTTCGCGGTGAGGAACTCGTGGTTCCCGGCGACCGGGTACGTCCCCCCGGAGAGGGGGTACGTCGAGTGGCTCAAGAGCATCGCCCTGCCCGCCGTCGCGCTCGGGACGAACGGCGCGGCGCTGATCGCGCGCCAGCTCCGCAGCTCCCTCGTCGACGTCCTCCAGCAGGACTACATCCGCACCGCCCGGGCGAAGGGGCTCCGCGGTCGGTCGGTGGTGCTCAAGCACGCGTTCAAGAACTCGGCGGCGCCGATGGTCACCGTGCTCGGCATCCAGGTCGCCTACCTGCTCGGCGGCACCGTCGTCATCGAGTACATCTTCGGCATCGCGGGTCTCGGCCAGCTCGCCTACAGCGCGGTCATCCAGAAGGACGTGCCGTTGATCCAGGGGATCGTGATGGTCATGGCGCTCGCCGTGGTCGCGGTGAACCTGCTCATCGACGTCACCTACGCGTACCTCGACCCGAAGGTGAGGAGCCGATGAGCACGACCGAACCGCGCAGCAGCGACACGCACGCCGACGCGAGCCACCGTCAGACCAGCGGCCCGACCGAACCGCGCACCGACGGCGTGATCGGGATCGACCAGGCCGAGATCGAGGCCGACCTCGTCGTCCCCGACGAGAAGTCCGAGTCCCCGGGCCAGCGGTTCCGGCGGCGCCTGCTCGCCAACAGGTGGGCGCTGATCGCGCTCGTCTACCTCGTCCTCCTCGTCGGCGTGGCGATCTTCGCGCCGTGGCTGGCTCCGAAGGACCTGAGCGACCAGGACCTGTCGAACGTGCTCGCGCCGCCGCTCGACAACGGCCTGCTCGGGACCGACGGGCTCGGTCGAGACGTCCTCAGCCGGATGATCTTCGCCACCCGCGTCGCCCTGCTCGCCGTGTTCCAAGCGGTGCTCGTCGGGCTGATCCTGGGTGTGACACCCGGTCTGGTGGCCGGCTTCTTCGGCGGCTGGGTCGATTCGATCATCATGCGCTTCACCGACGCGATCATGAGCTTCCCGCCGCTGATCCTCGCTCTCGCCATCGTCGGTGTGCTCGGCGCGAACCTGCGCAACGCGATGATCGCCGTCGGCGTGATCTTCGCCCCGACGTTCCTCCGCCTGGTGCGCGGCTCGGTGCTCTCGGTGCGCGAGGAGACCTACATCGAGGCGTCCCGTTCCATCGGCACGCCGAGCTGGCGCATCATCCTGCGCCACATCCTGCCGAACGTCATGCCACCGCTGCTCGTGCAGATCGCGCTCACCTCGGGGTTCGCGATGCTCGCCGAGGCCTCGCTCAGCTTCCTCGGCCTCGGGGTCCAGCCCCCCGACGCCTCGTGGGGGACGATGCTCGACGAGGGCCGCCGCCGGCTCTCCGAGCAGCCCTGGCTCGTGGTCTGGCCGGGCATCACGCTCGGCGTCACGGTGCTCGCGTTCAACGTGCTGGGCGACGGCATCCGGGACTCGCTCGGCCGAGAGATCCGCAAGGAGTGATGAGAACCGTGAACGATCCCGCCACCGTGAACGACCCCGCCACCGTGAACGACGCCCGAGCCGGGGGCGAGCGCCGAACCGACGGCGGTGACCCGCGCACGACGGACCCGATCCTCCAGGTCCGCGACCTGAACGTCGACTTCGTCACCCAGCACGGGTGGGTCAACGTCGTGCGCGACGTGAACTTCGACCTCGCCCGCGGCGAGACGCTCGGACTGGTGGGCGAGTCCGGGAGCGGCAAGTCGGTCACGTCGATGGCGATCATGGGCCTCGTCCCCGAACCGCCCGGGCGCGTCCAGGCCTCGTCGATCCGACTCGGCGACACCGACCTGCTCACCCTGCCCCGCAAGCGGAAGGAGGATCTGCGCGGCAACCGGCTGGCGATGATCTTCCAGGAGCCGATGACCAGCCTCAACCCGGCGTTCACCATCGGCGAGCAGATCGCCGAGGTCGTCCGTCGCCACGAGGGCGCCTCGCGCAAGGACGCGACCAAGCGCGCCGTCGAGGTGCTCGGCGATGTCGGGATCCCGAACCCGGCTCGGCGGGCGACGTCGTACCCCCACGAGTTCTCCGGCGGGATGCGCCAGCGCGCCGTGATCGCGATGGCGCTCGCCTGCCGACCCGACGTGGTGATCGCCGACGAGCCGACCACGGCTCTCGACGTCACGATCCAGGCCCAGATCCTCGACCTGCTGCGCGAGATGCAGGAGGAGATGCACATGGCGATCCTGTTCATCACCCACGACCTCGGCGTGGTCGCCGACCTGTGCGATCGCGTGGCGGTGATGTACGCCGGCCAGGTGGTCGAGCGAGCGGAGATCGAGACCCTCTTCGAGGAGCCCCGCCACCCCTACAGCGACGCCCTGCTGCGCTCGATGCCCCAGGTCGGCAGCAAGGGCGAGAAGCTCTCGTCGATCCCCGGCAAGCCGCCCGAGCCGTGGGCGTTCTCCGACGGGTGCCGCTTCGGACCCCGCTGCGAGCACCGCGAGGCAGCGTGCGACGCCCACCCGATCGAGCTGCGCGACCTCAGCGGCGGAGGCGAGCTGCGCCAGAGCCGATGCCGCCGGGTCCACGAGCTGTACCCGACCGGCGTCGACCCGGAGCAGGCCGAAGCCGAGCGCGACCTGGAGGTGGTGACGCGTGCCGACTGACACGACGACGGAGGGCTCCCCGCGCTCGACGGCGAGCGGATCGACGCCGCTGATCGACGCCCGGGACCTGGGGGTGCGCTTCCAGGTCGGCGGTCCGCCGTGGAACCGCACCTACCTGCACGCCGTGAAGGAGGCGAGCTTCACGATCGCCCGCGGCGAGACGCTGGGACTGGTGGGCGAATCCGGCAGCGGGAAGTCGACCACCGGACGTGCCCTGCTGCGCCTCGTCGACCTGCACACGGGGACCGTCGAGGTCGACGGCGAGGACGTCGGCAGGGCGAGCGGGTCCAAGCTGCGTGCGCTGCGCAAGCGGATGCAGATGGTGTTCCAGGACCCCTACTCGTCGCTCGATCCGTCGATGGTCGTCGGCGAATCGATCGCGGAGCCGTTGCAGACGCACACCTCGATGTCGCGCTCCGAGCGGGTCGACGTCGTCAAGGACCTGCTCGAGAAGGTCGGCCTCAGCGCCGCCCACGCCGAGCGCTACCCCTACGAGTTCTCCGGCGGCCAGCGCCAGCGCGTCGCGATCGCTCGCGCCATCTCGCTGCAGCCGGACATGATCGTGATGGACGAGGCGGTGAGCGCCCTCGACGTGTCGACGCAGAACCAGGTGATCAACCTCGTCGAGTCGCTGCGCGACGAGTTCGAGCTCGCGTACCTGTTCATCGCCCACGACCTGTCGGTGGTGCGCCACATCTCGCATCGGGTGGCGGTGATGTACCTCGGTGAGATCGTCGAGATCGGGCCGACCGAGCGGGTCTACAACCACCCCGCCCACCCCTACACCGAAGCGCTGCTCGCAGCGGTGCCCGTCCCCGACCCGAAGCGCCAGCGCAACCGCGAGCGGGTCATCCTCACCGGGGACCTCCCCGACCCGACGAACCCGCCGTCGGGGTGCTCGTTCCACAACCGCTGCCGCTACGCGATGGACGTCTGCTCCGAGGAGCGGCCGCCCCTCGTCGAGATCGCCGGGGGTGGCGAGGTGCGGTGCCACCTGCAGACCTCGGGTCCGACCCTCGACGGGCGCCCGCTCGAGGAGGCGGAGTCGCTCCCGACGGCGTGAGCGAGCCGGGCGGGGTGCGCCCGCGCCCGGCCCACCCCGCCGGACCGCCCGACGGATCGGCACCACCACCGCGCCCGCGGGGCGCGACCTGCCTAGGGTCGGTTCCATGACCGAGGAGCCCGTCCACGCCCCGAACCCCGCTCCGGCCGAGAGCTGGGACGAGACCGCGTCGCGCAACCCCGGTGGTCGCACCGGCACCGCGCTGATCGTCGTCGACATGCAGAACGACTTCGGCCACCCCGACGGGTCGCTGTTCGTGACGGGCGGCAACTCGATCCTCGGCGCCGTGAACGACGAGATCGAACGGACCGCGACCGGTGACGGTCTGGTCGTGCTCACCCAGGACTGGCATCCGCCGTCGACGCCGCACTTCATCGACGACGGCGGGACGTGGCCGACGCACTGCGTCGCGGGCAGCTGGGGGGCGCAGCTCCTCGACGGGCTCGACCCCCACTCGCGGGCCGGTGCGATCGTCCGCAAGGGCACCAACGGCGAGGACGGGTACTCGGCGTTCGCCATGCGCGAGCCCGGAGGGGACGTGGACATCCCGACCGGGCTGGCCGGCCTCCTGCGCGAGCGCGGCATCGAGCACGTGGTCGTCGTCGGGCTCGCGACCGACGTGTGCGTCTCGGCGACGGCGATGTCGGCGGCCGAGGCGGGGTTCTCGACCGCCGTGCTGCGCGACGCGACCCGCCCCGTCGACGCCGGAGCCGACACCGCCGAGCGCGTCGACGCCGAGCTCGTCGCCGCGGGCGTCACCGTCGTCGGCGGGTGAGCGCACGGCCGAGCGCCGTGCCCGGCGCCGCCGGTCGGCCGCGCCGGCGGCGACCTGGCAGACTCGCCCGATGACCGACCGGGCCCTCGGGCCGTCGATCCTCGACCGGTGGAGCACGGTGCGCGGACCGCTGTTCACCGACATGTACGAGCTGGCCATGGCCCAGGTGTACGTCGAGCAGGGCCTGTCGGAGCGGCGCGCCCAGTTCGACTACTTCTTCCGCTCCACCCCCGACTACGGCACCCACCAGGCGGGGTTCTGCGTCAGCGCCGGGCTCGACCCGTTCCTCGCCTGGTTCGAGGGGTTGCGCATCGACGCCGAGCACGTCGAGGCGCTCGCCGCGATGACCTCGACGACCGGTGAGCGCGTGTTCTCCGCAGCGTTCCTGGGGTGGCTCTCGGCACCGGATCGCTTCGCGGGAGTCGAGATCCGCGCGATCGGCGAGGGTCGCGTCGTGCACCCCCACGTCCCGGTGATCAGCGTCACGGGCCCGCTCGCCGTGTCGCAGCTCCTCGAGACGTCGTTGCTCAACCACCTCAACTACCCGACCCTCATCGCGACCAAGGCGGCGCGGGTGGTGCGCAGCGCGCGCGGGGGGCGCGTGCTGGAGTTCGGGATGCGGAGGGGACCGGCGACGGGGGTGAACGAGGGGATCCGCGCGGCGCTGATCGGCGGGTGCGCGACGACGTCGGACGTCGAGGCGGCGATCGCCCTCGGTCGCCGGCCCGTCGGGACCCACGCGCACAGCCTGGTGCAGGCGTACCTGGCCGTCGGCGACGGTGAGCTCGGCGCGTTCCGGGCGATGGCGGCGAGCGCCCCCGACGACTGCGTCCTGCTGGTCGACACCGTCGACACGCTCGCGTCCGGGGTGCCCCACGCGATCACGGTGTTCGACGAGCTGCGCGCGGAGGGGCACGAACCGGTCGGGATCCGGCTCGACTCCGGCGACCTCGCGTACCTCGCGGTCCAGTCGGCGACGCTGCTGGACGAGGCCGGGTACCCCGACGCCTCGATCGTGCTGTCGAGCGATCTCGACGAGCTGAACATCTGGCAGATCCTCACCCAGATCGGCGACGACGCCGAGCGCCTCGGGATCGATCCGGCTCCGATCCGCTCGCGCCTGGTGTACGGCGTCGGGACCCGCCTGATCACCTCGCACGGATCGAGCGCGCTGAACGGGGTCTACAAGCTGGTCGGGATCGAGGACGACGACGGCGGGTGGGTTCCGGCGATCAAGATCTCCGAGGATCCGGGCAAGGTGCCGCTGCCGGGACGCAAGACGGTCTGGCGCCTCTACGACCGGCGGGAGAGCGCGATCGTCGACCTCGTGGGCACGGCCGACGAGGACCCCTTCCCCACCGACGCCATCGTCGTCCACCACCCCACGCGCAACGGGGTGTCGCAGACGATCCGGCGGGACTCGGTGTCGCACGTCGAGGTGCTCCACGAGGTGGTCTTCGACGACGGTCGACGACCCGATCCGGTCTCGATCGACGAGCTCGCGCAGCGGTGCGCGACCGACATCGACCGCCTCGACGTCGGGGTCAGGCGCCTGGTCAACCCCCACCGGTACCACGTGTCGATCACCGAGCGCCTCGACCGCCTGCGCCGCGAGCTCGTCGCCGACGCCGAGCGCTGACCGCCGGACGCCGCCGCGACGAGCGACGGATCACCGGCCCGGGTGGACCGGCGCGGCGTCGCTCAGAAGTTCTCGAAGTAGCGCGACGGGGTCGGGCCCCGCTGACCCTGGTACTTGGACCCGGCCGCCCCCGATCCGTACGGCCGCTCGGCCGCGCTGGTCATCTGCATGAAGCTGACCTGGCCGATCTTCATCCCCGGGTAGAGGGTGATCGGCAGGCTCGCCACGTTCGCGAGCTCGAGCGTGATGTGGCCGTCGAAGCCGGCATCGATGAACCCGGCGGTCGAGTGGATCAGGAGCCCGAGGCGCCCGAGGCTCGACTTTCCCTCCACCCGGGCGACGAGGTCGTCGGGCACGGCGATGCGCTCGTAGGTCGACCCGAGCACGAACTCTCCGGGGTGGAGCATGAACGCGTCGTCGCCCACCCCGTCGGCGCCGACCGGCATCTCGACGAGCTCGGTCAGGTTCTGCAGGTCGAGCTTGACGTCGATGACGCCACGGGTGTGGTTGCGGAACACCCGGAACAGGTGCGAGATGCGCACGTCGACCGAGGAGGGCTGCACGAGGGAGTCGTCGAGCGGCTCGATGACGATCCGACCGGCGGCCAGCTGATCGCGGAGGGACCGGTCGGACAGGATCACGCCGAGCACGTTAGCGATCGCCGACCCCGCCGCCCGCGGGCCCGCCCGGACCGCCCGAGCGGGGGCGCGACCGGCGAACGGCCGGGGCGGCCGGGCAGCGGATCAGCGAGCGGTGACGACGGCGAGCTCGTCGTGGAGCCGGCGTCGATCCGCCAGCACGGCCTCGAGGTCGGCGATCACCGTCGTGTCGGCGACCGTCGCGACCCGAGCGAGCAGATCGGAGCGGACCTTCGTGGCCCGACGAGTCGCCGCGACGCCCACGGGGATCCGCACGACCAGCGCGATCAGCAGGCCGAGCGCGAGGCCCCCGAGCAGGAGGAGGCTCGGCAGCGGGATCCACTCGGCGCCGGGCGTGTCGACGAGGAGGGGGTCGGCGTCGAGCTGCAGGAAGCCGCCGAGGACCGCGACGACGAGCAACCAGAGCGCGCCGACCACGGCGGCGGCCATCACGACCCGCTGCGTCCAGGCGACCGGCGTCCACCACCCCGGCCGCTCCGTCGCCGATCGGGCCGATGCCTGCGTCGAGGCCGTCACGCGCGACCCGACGTCGTCGGCGCGGCGCGCGGCGGTGCGGCGCAGCGCACCGGGCCAGGGCGGCTGGAGATCGGCGGCCACGGTCTCCGCGACGTCGCGCAGCGCGAGGTCGATCTCGGCGCCGGCGGACGCGCTCGCCGTGGCGCGGGGGAGCTCGCTGATGGGGTGTCGTCGTCGGAGCCGCTCGGTGATCCTCGCCGGGGGCCACCCCATCGCCATGCGCGCGTCCTTGCGGTGCTGCGACGCCACGATCGCCCCGGCGTCGTCCGCGCCGGCGGCGTGCCCGAGGCGCTCGACGAGCTCGCGCCGGGCGCGCTTGGGCACCCCGTCGACCGAGCCGTCGCTCGCCAGCTCCCCCGCCGCGGCGCGCAGGTCGGCCTCGAGCCGGGCGACCACGACGCGGCGGGCGTCGACGGTGTCGTCGAGCATGGCGTGGACCCCGTCGAGACCCTCGCCGGTGGCGACCGACGCGGTGCGCACCGTCGGGTCGTCCACCCCGTCGTCGCGCAGTCGGCGCACGAGGTCGACCACGATCGTCCGACGCTCGGCCGCACCGACGGTGTCGATCTTGTTGACCACGAAGCTCATCACGTCGCCGTGCCCGGCGAGCGGGCGGACGTAGCCGTCGTGGAGGGCGTGATCGGCGTACTTCTGCGGGTCGGTCACCCACACGAGCGCGTCGACCAGCTCGACGAGGCGGTCGACCTCGGCCCGGTTGGACGCCTCGGTCGAGTCGAAGTCGGGGAGGTCGAGCAGGATCAGACCACGGCGCCGAGCGCCGTTCCCGTCGACGGCGAGGGCAGCCGAAGCGTCGGTCGTGGCCGTGCCGGGCCGTTCGGCGCCATCGGTGCCGGGTCGGCCGACGGCGACGTGGTGGCGCCGGCCGACCCCGAGCCAGTCGAGCAGGCCGTCGAGGCCGGCGTGCGCCTCGTCTCCCCACACCGCGGCGTGGGCGACGCCGGTCGTCGGGCGGCGCACGCCGACGGTCGACACGTCGTCGCCGACGAGCGCGTTGAACAGCGACGACTTGCCGACGCCGGTCGAGCCGGCGAGGGCGACGACGGTGTGCTCGGTGCCGTGCCCCATGCGCGCACGAGCCCGCTCGACGACCTCGCGGACCGAGGCGACGAGGTCGTCGTCGAGGTGGGATCCGGCCACGTCGCACGCCCGCTCGAGCGCGTCGATCCGATCCGACACGGTGACCGGCGCCGGCCCGGGCCCGCCACGACGAGGGCGCTTCACCCGAGATCCCCCGAACGCCACGCGCTCGCCAGCTCGTCCGACGCGGCGACGAGCCGCGGCGCGTCCCGCTCGCTCGGGTGGCGGTGCAGCAGCGCGTCGAAGCGGCGTCGCTCCACCTCGAAGAGCCCGGCGAGTCGCAGGCGCAGGTCGTCGCGCGCGTCGCGCACCAGGTCGCGGACCGCGTTCTCGCCGAACACCGCGGTCAGGAGCGTCTGGCCCACGGCGGCGGTGCCGGCGGCGACGCCGGCCTCCGCCCCGGTGAAGCCGCCGGTCTGGGAGAACACGGCGATCATCACCGCGACGCCGATGCCGTTGATCCCGAGGGTCAGCGCGCGGGCGACGGCGAGCTTGTTGCCGGCGCGGTCCTGGACCAGCTGGAGGACCGCGTCGTGCCAGTCGTCGAGCTCTCGCTCCAGGCGGTCGGTGAGCCCCGGCGTCGGCCGGTCGATGCCCCGCTCGGCGTCGGCGAGCGCAGCCGTCCCGGCGGTCGTCGTCTCCCACTGCGAGACGGTGGCGAGCGCGGCGCGATCGGCGTGGTTGCGCACGAGCGTGACGAGGTTCGACTCGAGCTGGTCCTGGACGGCCTCGGACGGGACGGGCTTGCCCGACACGAGCGACCAGATCCGGCTGCGGACGCGACCGACCCCGTGCTGCAGTCGCTCCATGAACGCGCTGGTCCCGACGTGCTCGCGCCAGCGGTCGAGGACCTCGCCGCGCAGGAGGACCCCGTTCGCGAGCTCGACCTCGAGCGACGACAGCGCCTCGTCGTAGCGCCGACGGCTGGCGGCGCGCAGCGACGCCGCCGCGGACGCCTGGTCGTCGACGGCGGCGGCGACGACCTCGACGCGACCGGGGATCGACTCGATCGCCCCGTCGAGCGTGGTGCGCACCACGTCGGCGCGGCTCGCGTCGTCGGCGATGAGACCGTGGAGCCAGGCGCGCACGTCGGCGACCGCTCCGTCTCGGAGGCGACCGTCCACGAGGGCGGCGGAGTCGTCGGCGGCCCCCCCGACGGCGACCGCGCCGGCCGGCTCGGACCCGGGAGCGCCGACAGCGGCCTCGGTGATCGCGAACAGCGGGACGCGGTCGATGCCGTTGGCGCGCAGCATGTCGGCCAGGTGGGTCGCGACCTCGTCCTCGGCTCCCAGCGGGATCCGGTTGACCACCATCGCCATCGCGACCGCGCGGTCCCGGGCCCGTCGCAGGTACTCCCACGGCACGGCGTCGGCGTAGCGCGAGGCGGTGGTCACGAACAGCCACGCGTCGGCGGCGCCGAGGAGCTGGGCGGCGAGCTCGTGGTTGGCGATCTCGACGGAGTCGATGTCGGGGGCGTCGAGCAGGCCGAGCCCGGCGGGGACCCGATCGTCGACCACGAGGTGGAGGCCCGAGCCGGTGGGTCGCGCACCGGTCGAGCGGGCGAGGTCGGGGAGGACCCCGCCGTCGAGGAACCACGCCCGGTCGTCGGGGTGGCAGACCAGCACGGGGGTGCGCGTCGACGGGCGCAGGACCCCGGCGAGGGACACCTCGGCACCGACGAGTGAGTTGGTGATCGTCGACTTGCCGGCACCGGTCGAACCGCCGAGGACCACGAGCAGCGGAGCGTCGAGCCGCGAGATCCGCGGCAGGAGGTAGTCGTCGATCTGGCCGACCAGCTCGGCGTGGACCCGTCGGGCCGCATCCGCGCTGTCGAGGGGCAGGGACAGGTCGATCGAGTCGAGCGCACGGCGGAGCCCGGTCAGCGCGTCGGCGATCGTCGTCACCTCCGGGATCCTACGGAGCGCCGGGCGCCACGTGCCCCGAGCAGCCGGGCGGGGCGCACGTCGGGTCGGGCGGCTCACGCCGGGGCGGAGGGCGCACGTCGGGTCGGGCACGCGCTGGTGCGCCGATCGGGTGCTGCCCGCCCCGCCGACCCGGTGGTCAGACGAGGGCGCCGACGGCGGAGCCCATGAGGTCGACGAAGTTGTCGGCGTAGAAGCGGTCGCGGATCTCCTCGGAGCGGCCGCCGAGGCTGCGCTCGAACCGCTCGAACGGGCGGCGCCCGCCCTCGACGTGGGGGTAGTCGGTGTTGAACATCAAGATGTCGGGACCGACCTGGTCGGTGACCCAGCCGACGTCCTCGGTCGGGTACGGGGTGACGCGCACCTGGCGCTCGACGTACAAGCGCGGGGTGAGCGAGAGCTGGCGCAGCCGCTCCTCGTGACGCCCGAAGGCGTCCATCGCGGACTCCATCTGCTTGAGCCAGCTCGGCAGCCAGATGCAGCCCTGCTCGACGACGCCGACCCTGAGCTGCGGGTGGCGTTCGAGGACGCCGTCGAAGATCATCGTCGCCAGCGTCTGCATCGGCGGGAACGGGATGGCCATGTAGTCGACGGAGCGGAAGTTCTCCTCGCCGCCGTGGAAGTCAGGCGGGACCGGGAGCCCGTTGACGAAGTAGTCGGGGTGGATCAGGTCGCCGGTGCCGCCGACGTGGAACACGATCGGGATGCCGGCCTCCTCCGCCTGGCGCCAGACCGGGTCGAGGGAGCGGTGCGACGGCGAGTGCCCGGCCGGGCAGCCAGACGCGACCAGCAGCGCGGCGGCGCCCATCTCGATCGCCTCGCCCGCCATCGCGGCGGAGCGCTCGAAGTCGGCGAGGGGGACGTAGCAGGTGGCGAGCAGTCGGTCGTCGACGGAGCAGAACTCGACCATGCCCCGGTTGTGGGCGCGTGCCGCGCCGTACGCGAGATCGAGGTCGAGGTGGCCGTCGGCGTCGGGGTGCTCCCACGCGTGCAGGCGCGAGTTGTGGAAGGTGTTGAACAGGAGCTGGCTGTCGACGCCGATGTAGTCGAGCACGCGGGGGCGGTCCTCGGCGAGGAAGGCACCGGTGGCGGCGAAGTTCTTGCGGTCCATCACCTCGACGTCCTCGTCGTCGAGGAACTCCTCGGAGCGGTGGCGGTCGGTGAGGCGGGCGAAGATCGCGTCGAGCTCGGCGTCGTCGAGGCGGGCCGCGACCCCGGCCTCGCCGGTCTGGGCCAGCTCGTTCGCGTAGGCCGGGATCTCGAGCTTCTCGCGCACGTCGGGGTCGGCGTGGTCGCGCAGCCAGTTCGGCGGCTCCATGATGTGGGCGTCGGCGTCGTGGACCCGTGGTCGATCGATGTAGGCCATCGCGACAGTCTCGCGTGTGCCGCGACGACGCGGTGGTGCTCAGCCCGGCTGGGCGAGGGCGGCGACGACCAGCACCGCGCCGCCGACGACGGTGAGGACGAGGCCGTGCGCGACGACCTTGCGGCCGTCACGGTCGCCGACCCCCTCCAGGACGCCGATGGTGGACGACACCACGACGATGAGCGCCGTCACGTGGAACAGGAACGCGACCGCGGTCGCGCTGATGAACCCGGCGATCCACAGCCGTCCCCAGGCGAGCGCGACGACGGTGGCGACGGCGATCGCCGCGATCAGACCGGTCACCAGCTCGACGACGAGGGGTCGCTCCCCCATCCACGGCAGCACGTCGCGGTGGTCGAGGAGGTCGATGGTGGCGAGGGTGCCGAGAGCGACGACGAGGATCGCGGTCGCGGCGATCGTCGGGATCCACCGGGCGCGGTCGCGCGCCGAGGTGAGGGTGGCGAGCATGACGGTCGTCCAGATCAACCACCGACGCAGCAGCGAGGTGCCGAGGTCGCCCATCGCGTCGCGGAAGATGCGATCCGCGGTCTCGCGCTCGATGAGGTCGGGTGCGATGTAGGTGCGCGGTTCGGCCTCGTCGTGGACGAGGCCGTCGTGGAGGATGGCGGCCGGGAGGTGGAGGCCGGTCTTCGGGACGAGCCAGGCGAAGAACCGGGGCACCGAGGTGAGGTCGGTGCGGAACGGGCCGAGGTCGGCGGGGACGATCACGACGCCGACCTTCGAGTCGACGTAGGCGATGTGCCGGCCGAGGGAGAACTCCTCGCGCACGTGCCCGGTGGCGGATCGCACGAACCAGCGCACCGCCCTGGTGACGACGTTCGCCTGCTCGTCGTGTTCCAGGCACCGCTGCTGGCGGTGGAGCTCGATCGCCGGCATCTCCGACGGGTCGTCGAGGTCGAAGAACCCCGTGTCGTGGGGGTGCGCCGGGGCCTCGATCCCGTCGGGGAACGCGATCAGCGCCGTCGGTGGGAACCCGGCGGCCTCCACCATCGCGACCGCCTCCGCCGCGGTCACCGGCTCCCCGGCCTCCACCTCCTCCATCGACGCTCCTCCCCAGGTCCCCCGCCTGGTCCGGCATTCGTCGATCCGCCTTGCGGCGGCGAGGACCAGGCTCCTTCGCGGATGTAGTTCAATGGTAGAACATCAGCTTCCCAACTGACCGAAGGTCGACTGGACAGCGATTTTGATCGGACGATACTCGTGATGAATCCCCAGCTCAGGGGCCAGGTTTCGATCTGATCTGAGTCGGAGATGCCTCGCCAACAGGCTTGTCGTGCCCACTGCGTGCCCACAGCACGGGACTGCAGGAGGCATCAATGAGCACCAACGGTCAGTTCGGCTCGATCCGCAAACTCCCCAACGGCCGGTTCCAGGTCCGCTACTTCCACCTCGGCCGCCGCATCACCGGCGACACGACCTTCCCCACGAAGGGCGACGCCCGAGCATTCCTCGCCGGTGTCGAGACCGACATCCGACGGGGCAACTTCTTCGACCCAGCGGCGGGTCGGGTCACCTTCGCCGAGTACTCGGGCTGGTGGCTCGACCAACGATCGATCAGACCACGCACCCGCCAGACCCTCGAGTCGCAACTCACTCATCTGTTGCCGACGTTCGGGCGAGCGCAACTCGCCGAGATCACACCGGTCGACGTGCGGCGCTGGCACGGCCAACTCTTCCAGTCGAGTTTGCACCCGAACTCGCTCTCGAAGATCTACCGGCTCTTCGGCACCATCCTCACGACCGCAGTCGACGACGGGCTGCTCTCCAAGAACCCGGCGCGCATTCGGGGCGCATCCAAGGAGCACATGATCGAACGGCCGCTGCTCAACTGGGACCAGGTCGTTGCATTGGCAAACGCCATCCTTCCTCGCTACAACGCGCTCATCTGGACAGCCGCCGCGTCGGGCCTCCGCTTCGTCGAACTCGCCGGGCTGACGCTGCGCCAGTTCGACATCGAACGCTCCGGATCGGTGACAAAAAAAATGACCCGACAGGAAGAACACGACTTCTGGCTCTTCGCGCTTGAGCGTGGTGGTGGTTTCTTGAGCATCCACTGTTGAGGTCCCGTGGCCTCGCAAGTCTTGCGGTCTTCCACAACTGCGAGACGAGGAGACCACGGGATGATTGAAGGTAGCAACGCGGACGCGCTGCTCGGGCTGATTGGTGTGCGGATCTGCGCTGTCGAGGTCGGCGTCGAGGTGACGATCACGATCGAGACAACCAACGACCGGGTCGGGTGCCGCTCGTGCGGAGTGATCGCGAAAGCGCACGGCCGTCGGCGTGTCAGGGTGCGCGATCTGGCGACGTGGGGACGAGCGACGGTGCTCGTTTGGGTGAAGCGGATCTGGCGCTGCCGCGAGCCGCTGTGTGCGACGGTGACGTGGACCGAGACCCTCGACGCGATCGCGTCTCGGGCGTCGCTGACCGAGCGGGCCGGGTTCGAGATCTGTCGCCGGGTCGGCGAGGACGGCGACTCGGTCGCGGCGGTCGGCCGCGACTTCGGTGTCGGCTGGGCGTGCGCGATGAACGCCGTCAACGTGCACGGCCGACGCCTCGTCAACGACCCCGATCGAATCGGCCATGTCACCAAGCTCGGCCTGGACGAGACAGCGTTCCAGCGGCCATCGAAGCATCGCGGTCACACGAGCTACATCACTGGTTTCGTCGACCTCGCCCGACCGCGACTCCTCGACGTCGTGTTGGACCGGACCGGTGCTGCTGTTGATTCCTGGCTCGCACAACAACCCGCTGGTTGGCTGGCCGGGATCGACCAGGTCGCTCTCGATCCGCACCGCGGTTACGCCAACGGGCTCACCGCGACCTTGCCCGACGTGGTCGTCGTTGTCGACCGGTTCCATGCTGTCGGGCTCGCCAACCGCGCTGTTGACGACGTGCGCAGACGGGTGCAACAAGACACCCTCGGGCACCGAGGCCGCACCGGTGATCCGCTCTACGGCATTCGCCGACTGTTGCTACGCGGCTACGAACGCCTCACCGAACGCCAGCTCGAACGCGTCGAGGCGGGACTGGTCGGTGACCGCTACGGCGAGGTCGGAGCAGCCTGGCTGGGCAAGGAACTCGTTCGGGAGATCTACACCGCCGGCACCCTCGCTGAGGCCCGCCAACGACTCCACGTCTTCTACACGTTCGTGGCTGACGCCGAGGTCGGCGAACTCGTCCGCCTCGCCAAGACAATCAGTTCGTGGGAGACCGAGATCCTCGCGTTCCACACCACCGGCGGACTCTCCAACGGGCCGACCGAGGGCATCAACTTGCTGATCAAGAAGATCAAACGAGTCGGCCACGGCTTCGCCAGCTTCGACAACTACCGACTCCGCCTCTTGCTCCACGCAGGCGTCGACTGGCACACTCACCCCACCGCACGACTGCGAAGCCACCCACCACGCTCAGCCGCGTAGAGCCCGACTTCTACGCCAACCCCGACAACTAAGTACTTAGGGGCTCTGCTCGGCGCCGACGCGGCAAGAGCGACACTGCATCTCCAACCAAGCGACAGGAACAACCGTCTGCGGACCCTTCACCGGCGGGGAACCCGGTAGACGAATAGCGTCCAGAACTCGCCCGAGTCGAGCAGAAAACCGAACGGCGTAGGTGCCGCCGGACGGAATCAGTTCTTGTTGTGGCCCAGTGATCGAGCGTGGAGGACGTCCTTCCAGTACGACTCCCGTTCCAAGACGTGACTGTCGTCGGTACGCATGGACCAGAACTCGAGCAGGGCGAACTGCATGTTGGCGCGAAAGTGGTCCGCTCCCTTCTCGTCCATGAGTTCCTTGAGACCAACGTTGTTCCCGTGGAGAGTCTCGGCGTAGGTGCTCCACCGCTGCCAGATGCCGGTGTCGCCGTAGGCCGACCCGACGTACCGGGCGCCGGTCGTCTGGTCATGGATGACGTAGACGCCCTTCATGTGCTCGAGTGCAATCCGCCAGTCAGGTCGCTGCTGGCTCACGATGACCTGGAGATCGGCGAGCGTGTGGTTGATGCGGCCGTGGCCGGGGAAAGGGTCACCGACGAACGCCTCCTCGAGGATCGACGACACGGTCATCTCGTCGAGGCACGACTCCATGTTTCTGCGCCTCTGTCGACCAGTCAGGTGCAGTCTGACGTAGAGACGGCGGACGAACGACCCCATCAGATCGTTGCGAGCTACAACGTCGTACGAGCGGGCGTGCGGCTCCGGACGCCTTCCGACGACCTCCCAGATCCCACCGAACAGCCACAGCGTCGGGTCGTGGCGATCTTGCGCGAGGGAGAAGATGAGTTGCCGGTTGAAGTCGTTGTTGACGCTGCGCCACGAATTCCACCCCTGCCACTCCGCCGGGTCGTTGGCCAGGACGTCGATGGGGTGTTCCTCGCCGTTGAAGACTGCGCAGTGCAGCTTGCACGTTGTCGCGTCGAAGTCCGCTGGAAGAAGGGAGCCGAGTGCAATCTGCTGCATCGCTCGATCGTACGGACTTCACCGCAACCCGTCTTCGAAATGCGCACCATCGAACCGATCTTCATATGCGTGAGATGGTTGCGTCCCCTCCCGGCGTTTGAGGGCACCCTGTTCGATCCCCACGAGTAGGCGGTAGGGGGCACCCTGGACGCTCGGCTTTTGCTGGGTCCGTGACGGCGTCGTGGTCGTTATCGATGGTGTGGTCGTAGTCGTCGTCGTGGTGGGCTGGCCCACGAGGGTCGCCGCTTGGGTGCCTTCATGGTGCCGCTCGGCCACGGTCACTGAGCCGGCGTTAGGTGACGATCGTCTGATGAGAGCGCCAGGCGCAAGCATCGCGTAGGCTGTTGGACTTCGGGTGATCGCAGTCGTCGGCGGCCTCGGACATGTGCGGGCTCGTGGTGGTAAACACGGGTGGTATGAAACTTGAGGACGAAGGCCTCTCGCACGGACTGCCCGACCGGGTCGTGTATTCGACGCTGTCAGCAAAGCAGAAGGAGATCTACAACTTTCAGAAGGTCGCTGCGCTGCTGGCAGATCATGGCTTCAACTGCATCAAGCTTGCGGACGACTGGAAGGGTGCAGACTTTCTCGCGTACCACAAGGACGGCGATCAGACGTTAAAGGTTCAGCTCAAGGGACGGACGACCATCGCAAAGAAGTATCTCGGGGGTGGGCTGCACATGGCGTTCCCGATACGCGGCGAGTGGCACATCGTCGCGCACGACGTTCTGGTCGAACTGTGCCGAGGGCACACGGACTGGCTCAAGACTGCGTCGTGGGTCGACGCCGGCGGCTACAGCTCTCAAGCGCCGGGGTCGGCGCTGCGTGCAGCGCTCGGACCCTTCAAGCTGGGGTCTGACTGAGATGGCGCCCGAGGAGGCATACGAGAGACTGAGGTTTCTGGTCGGTCCGGTCGCTGAGCACGCCTCTCATCTGAAAGCCGAGGTTCGGCATGTTTGGATCGAAGTGAACTTGCGGATTGAGTTCTACGCTGACGAGCATGGGCCACTCGGGAACGACGGGTCCCGCTGGCATGTCGAAGGGCCCTGGGTCGCCATCACATCCCAGGGCCGAGACACCTGGTTCCGGACCCCGCTTGCGACACCGGACGAGATCCGCGCCGTCCGGCGGCGGCCCGTCCTTCGACGCAACATCGGCGATGATCGCGAGTTCGCGATCTCTGAGCACCACACTCGGGAGGCGATGTTTGTGCTCGTCGGTGCTCCGGTAGACGTACGTCGCTTCAACCTCTAGTTGTGACGACCGGGAACGTTGTCCCTGGCGGGACGGGATTGTTGGTCCGCTGAATAGGTGAGCCCTCCGAGCGAGGCTGGGGTCTGCTGCACGGTTCGGTGACATCTGATCTGGCTTGCCCTCGAGGCGGGCCTGGAAGGATGTTGCTATGCCGAAGCCTTACCCGAAGGAGTTCCGCGACGATGTCGTGAGAGTCGCCCAGAACCGCGAAGAGGGGGTGACGTTGGAGCAGATCGCGAAGGACTTCGGGATCCACCCGATGACCCTGTCGAACTGGCTCTCCCAGTCCGCTGTCGACGCCGGCACCAAGCCCGGCAAGACCACAGCCGACAACGCCGAGCTACGCGAAGCGAACAAGCGCATTCGGCTCCTCGAGCAGGAGAACGAAGTGCTGCGCCGAGCGGCTGCGTATCTGTCTCAGGCGAACCTGCCGGGAAAAGGATCTACCCGCTCGTGACAGAGCTCGCTGCTGATGGGATCCCCGTCACGGTGACGTGTCGGGTGTTGAAGCTCTGCCGCCAGGACTACTACCGCTGGCGCCACGAGCCCGTCACCGACGCGCTGCTCGACGAAGCGCACCTCACCAACGCCCTCTTCGACGCCCATGTCGATGACCCGGAGTTCGGATATCGATTCCTGGCCGACGAAGTTCGAACCGCCGGCTTCGAGGTCGCCGACCGAACCGTGTGGCGAATCTGCCGCGACAACCAGTGGTGGTCAGTGTTTGGCAAGAAGAAGTCGAAGGTATCGAAGCCGGGCGCTCCTGCGCACGACGACCTGGTGAAGCGCGACTTCACCGCTGCCGGGCCTGACGAGTTGTGGCTGACCGACATCACCGAGCACTGGACGAGAGAAGGAAAGCTCTACCTGTGCGCGATCAAAGACGTCTGGTCGAACCGGATCGTTGGCTACTCGATCGACTCACGCATGAAGGCCCGCCTCGCCGTCCAGGCGATCGACAACGCAGCTGCGCGTCGAGGCGGTGACGTGGCCGGCTGCATTCTGCATTCCGACAGAGGATCGCAATTTCGCTCACGGAAAGCCCAGCAGGCGTTGATCCGTCACGGCATGGTCGGCTCGATGGGCCAAGTCGGCTCCGCCGGCGACAACGCCGCGATGGAATCGTTCTTCTCACTGCTCCAGAAGAACGTGCTGAACCGGCGCACCTGGACCACCCGAGAAGAGCTGCGGATCGAGATCGTGACCTGGATCGAACGCACCTACCACCGCCGCCGGCGACAGCCCCGCCTCGGCCGGTTGACCCCGTGATGTTGACCCGGTTCTTTGGACACGGGGTTATGACGGATTCGGCTGGCCGTGGTCGTGGCGCCACTTGTCAGCGTATTCGGTTGGGGTGAGGTGATCGAGGCCGCTCTGGTGTCGTTGCCGGTTGTAGAAGACCTCGATGAACTCGAACAGGTAGGCGTGGCACTCGGCGCGGGTGTCGAACCAGATGCTGCCTCGGATCCACGCGATCTCGACCTTCAATCGAGCCCAGAACGTTTCCATAGCGGCGTTGTCGTAGGCGTCGCCGGTGGAACCGAACGACAGCGACATGTCGGCGTTGCCGGCCGCGAACGCGAAGTCCAGCGACGTGTAGATCGAGCCCTTGTCGGCATGGTGAATCACTTCGGCCGGGTTGCCCGTGCGGGCCAACGCCATCTCGAGCGCGGCGACGACGAGGTTGGTGTCTTGGCGACCGGAGGTGTCCCAGCCAACGATGCCTCGGTGGAACAGGTCGCGGATCCCGGCGAGGTAGAGCTTGCCCTCGCCGGTCTTGAACTCGGTGACGTCAGCGACCCACCGCTGGTTCGGCGCCGACGCTGAGAAGTTCCGGTTCAACAGGTCCGGTGGCCCGCCCAGGTCCGGGCGCCCGCGTCGCCATTTGCGCGGCGAATGCGCCCCGACCAGGTGGTTTGCGCGCATCAGCCGAGCGACTCGGGATCGGGCGACACGGTGACCTCGACGACGCAACTGCCCGTAGACGCGCGGCACGCCGTAGCTGCCGCGAGAGCGCTCGTAGATGTCTTGGATCGTCACCAGGAGTTCGGCATCCGCGATGTCGCGCGCCGACGGCGTGCGGGTGAGCCACGCGTAGAACGACGAACGGGGCACCTCGACGAGGTCGCACATCCGCTTGACATCGAAGGCGCCGAGGTGGTCGTGGACGAAGCGGAAGCGGATCACCGCATCGTCTCGCGGGCGAAATACGCAGCCGCCCGACGAAGGATCTCCTTGTCCGTTTGCAGCTCGATCACCTGCTTACGCAACCGGGCCAACTCGTCGCGTTCGGACTCCGACAACGCAGCAGGATCGCCTGCTCGGCTGTCGGCATCGCGAGCAGCGCGCACCCAGTTCCACAAGGTGCCCTCCGCGATGTTCAACGACCGGGCGACCTCCGCGATCGGGCGACCCGACGATCGGGCGAGTTCGATCGCGTCCTTGCGGAACTGATCGGGGTACTTGTTCGGGCGACCCATCTGGGCCTCCTTCCTACACGGTCTCCCGCGTAATCAGGTGTCCAAGAAACCGGGTCAACATCACCGATCGAATACGAGACCATCATGACCCCGACCGCCAAGGTCGCCTAACAAACGCCACCTGTCACCAGATCGTGCAGCAGACCCGCCGCTGCTTGCGCCGCATCTCAACGCGTTGAGCAGCCTCAGTCAGGCCGTTCAGGGACACTCGTGATGCTCATCGGGCCACGACAGGTCAAACACCAACCCTGACCTGACGCACTTGCCCCGCCAATTCAGGTAGCCAGCTGAGGTGAGCCCGTTGTAGTGGTCCAGTCGTTGTGCGTCTCTTGATGCCCGCCCTGCGGGCAGGAAGAATCAGCAACGACATGACTTCGAAGAAGCGCCGGCGGCACACGCCGGACCAGATCATCCGCAAGCTCGCGGAGGGCAACAAGCTCCTCGCGGGCGGCCAGGACCTCGACGAGGTCTGTCGGCATCTTGAGATCGCCGAGTCGACGTGGAACCGGTGGCTCGCTCAGTACGGCGGGATGAAGGCCAACGACGCGAAGCGTCTCCAGGAGTTGGAGGGCGAGAACGCCCGCTTGAAGAAGCTCCTCGCTGACGCCGAGTTGGATAAGGACATGTTGCGGGAGATTGCTTCGGCAAACTTCTGACCCCGAACCGCAAACGCGACGCCGTCACGGCGTTGCGTACCCGGTTCGGGGTGTCAGAGCGGCGAGCCTGCGCGGTCGTGGGCCTGCATCGCTCGACGATGCGACTGGAGCGGCCACCGACCAACGACGAGGCTGAGCTGCGTGCCTGGCTGCGCGCGTTCTCGACCGAGCGGCCCCGCTGGGGTTGGCGGCGTGCTGCGAAGATGCTGCGCCGGTCCGGTCACCCGGTGAACGACAAGCGCATCCGCCGTCTGTGGCGAGATGAAGGGCTCCGGGTGCCGCAGCGGCGTCGCCGCAAGCGCCTCGTCGGAATCGGGGTCCAGGTCGGTGCGTTCTCGCCGATCCGGCCCGACGTGGTGTGGGCCATGGACTTCCAGTTCGACACCACCGCGGACGGTCGCACGTTGAAGATGTTGAACGTCATCGACGAGCACACGAGAGAGTGCCTAGCGATCGAGGTCGATCGATCCATCGACGCCGACCACGTCGTTGCGGTGCTCGATCGCCTCGCCGTCGAACGTGGCGCACCGGTGTTCGTGCGCTTCGACAACGGCCCCGAGTTCATCGCTCACGCCCTCGATGACTAGTGTCGATTCAACGGCACCGGCGCAATGTTCATCGACGCCGGCTCGCCGTGGCAGAACGCCTGGATCGAGAGCTCCAACGGTCGGCTCCGAGACGAACTCCTCAACGGCTGGCGCTTCGATTCGCTGATCCGCTCGATCCGGCGACCCCAGCAGGTTTCGGTGCAAGCCGCGACCCCTGGGATAGGCGCACGCCTGTCACGGCTCTGCGATACTCGGCGAGGCCATGCGGATCATCGACAACATCAACGAGCTTCTGGGAGATGACCTCAAGGCAGAGGTCTGCGCTGGGTCGAAGTTGCGTATCGCCGCCTCGACGTTCTCGATCTTCGCCTTTGAGGCGCTCCGTAAGGAACTAGAGAAGATCGACGAGTTGGAGTTCGTGTTCACGTCATCGTCGTTCACCGAAGCAGAGGCCACCGGCTACAACCCGAAGACCCGACGTCAGTTCTTCATCCCAAGCGCCTCAAAGAACGAATCCGCACTGTTCGGCAGCGAATTCGAAGTCCGACTCCGCAACCAGTTGACGCAGCGTGCGATCGCTCGAGAGTGTGCTGATTGGGTTCGCCGCAAAGTGCGGTTTCGTTCGAATCGCACGGGTGCGCCGATGCAGAGCTTCGCCGTCGTCGACGATCGCGCTGCTTATCTTCCCCTCCACGGCTTCACGTCGGCCGACCTCGGGTACGAGACGGGTGACGCCGTGTCGAACATGGTGAGCAAGCTTGACGAGGCGCCGATGACAGCGCAGTACGTGCAGCTGTTCGACCAGATCTGGAACAACCCCGACCAGCTTGAAGACGTGACGGACATCGTCCACGACCACATCGCTTCGGTGTACGCCGAGAACTCACCTGAGCGCATCTACTTCCTGATCCTCTACAACCTCTTCGCCGACTTCCTCGACGAGGTGAATGAGGACGTGCTCCCCAACGACAGAACCGGATATCAAGACACGGCGATCTGGAACGCGTTGTACGACTTCCAGCGCGACGCAGCGATCGGTGCGATCAACAAGCTGGAGACATTCAACGGCTGCATCTTGGCTGACAGCGTCGGACTCGGCAAGACGTTCACCGCTCTCGCTGTCATCAAATACTACGAATTGCGCAACAAGTCGGTCCTTGTCCTCGCGCCCAAGAAGCTCGCTGAGAACTGGACCAACTACAATGGCAACTACACCACGAACATTTTTGCCGGCGACCGCCTGAACTACGACGTACTTGCGCACACCGACCTGTCCCGTCACAAGGGCGAGTCGCTCGGTATGCGTCTCGATCGAGTGAACTGGGGCAACTACGACCTCGTGGTGATCGACGAGTCGCACAACTTCCGCAACGCGGACTACGCCGAGGAGAAGGAGTCCCGCTACCAGCGACTGATGCGCCAGGTCATGCGCGAAGGCGTACAGACCAAGGTCCTGATGTTGTCAGCGACGCCGGTGAACAACCGTTTCTACGACCTGAAGAATCAGCTCCAGCTCGCCTACGAGGGTGAGTCTGACAATCTCGCCAAGCACCTCAACTTGTCATCGACGGTCGAGAAGGTGTTCAGCGACGCCCAACGGGCGTTCAACGAGTGGTCGAAGCTGCCGGCCGGTCAGCGAACCGCCGGCGCCATTCTCGACATGCTCGATTTCGACTTCTTCGAGCTGCTGGACGCGGTGACCATCGCCCGATCCCGAAAGCACATCCAGGGGTTCTACGACATGACCGAGATCGGCGCCTTCCCTGAGCGCCGCCTGCCGATATCGAAGCGAACGCCGCTCACCGACCTGCCCGACGTCTTGTCATTCAACGAGATCTTCGAGCAGCTCCAGCTGCTGAACCTGAGCGTGTACACCCCGCTCGCCTACGTGTTCCCGAGCCGTATTGCGAAGTATGAGGACATGTACAACGCGGGTTCGAGCGGCAGCAGGGCCAACCTGGGTCAGAGCGGTCGAGAACAGGGCCTCAAGCAGCTCATGACCGTCAATCTGTTGAAGCGCCTGGAGAGCTCGGTCCAGGCCTTCCGGCTCACGCTGGGCAAGATCGAGTCAGCTGTCGACGGCCTCCTGACGAAGCTCGATAGCCACGACGAATCGATCACGGATCTTGACGTGGACGTTGCCGACCTCGACGCCGACGACGACGAGGCCGAGGCGGAGCTGCTTGCCTTCGGCGACAAGATCAGGATCGACCTCGCCGACGTCGATGTCGAATCGTGGCAGCGCGATCTCTGGCATGATCGGGAAACACTTCGCGAGCTGCTGGAAGTGATGCGCCGGGTCACTCCCGAGCACGATTCGAAGCTGGTCGAGCTGAAGCGTCTTGTGCTCGACAAGGCCGCCAACCCGATCAACGATGGGAACCAGAAGGTGCTCATCTTCTCGGCCTTTGCCGACACGGCTGAGTACCTGTATCGCGAGTTGGTCCCAGCCGTGCAGTCAGCCGGTCTCGATGCTGCGCTGGTCACCGGTGGCGGGCATGGTGGACGTACACCGCTGGGCACTGGATACGACTTTCAACAAGTCCTCACTCTGTTCTCGCCTAGGTCGAAGCAACGTGAACTGACGATGCCGGGCGATGTGAGCGAGATCGACGTACTCATCGGCACCGACTGCATTAGCGAGGGCCAGAACCTGCAGGACTGCGACTATCTCGTCAACTACGACATTCACTGGAACCCGGTGAGGATCATCCAGCGATTCGGCCGCATCGATCGCATCGGTTCGACAAACGCGGAGATCCAGCTCGTCAACTTCTGGCCCGACCTCACGCTCGACGAGTACATCAACCTGAAGGAGCGCGTCGAGAACCGCATGGTCATCGCCGACCTCGCCGCGACCGCTGATGACAACGTGCTCACTCAGGAGTCGAGCGACACGGCGTTCCGTCGAGAACAGCTCCGACGATTGCAGGACGAAGTCATCGAGTTGGAGGATGTTCGAACTGGCGTATCGATCACCGACCTGGGCTTGAACGACTTCCGAATGGATCTGCTCGGCTACGTCGAGGAGTACGGCGACCCGTCCACCGCGCCGAAGGGCCTGCACGCCGTCGTGACGGCGCAGCCTCACAAAGGACTACAACCGGGAGTGCTGTTCGCGCTGAGGAACGTCATCGCAGACGAGCACATCAACCGCGGCAACCGCCTCCACCCTCACTACCTCGTCTACCTCGATGACAATGGCAACGTTATTGCCGACCACACCGAGGTCAAGCACCTCCTCGATCTGATTCGGGCCGGATGTCGTGGCGTCAGCGAACCGATTGCTGATGTCTGCCGAATCTTCAACGACGCAACAAACGACGGCAGCGACATGGCGCCGTACTCCGAGCTGCTGACCTCGGCTATCCGCTCCATGATCGACGTCACCGACGAACAAGACCTCGACAGTCTGTTCACGGCCGGCGGCACAACCGCACTTACCCAGACGATCGCCGGCCTCGACGACTTCGAACTGATCGCCTTCCTCGCCATCATCGCGCCCAACGAAGTAGCCACTCCGTGACGGTGTCGACGCTCTACCGTTGGCCAGCATCGGCCCACTTTGGCCGTGTCGTGCCGAAGACCAAGTTCTACGAGCACGGCACGATCACAAAAGCAGTCCGCGACAAGTTCGTCGCCGAGGTACAGCGGATCACCTGGGCGTACAAGCTGGCCGACTCAACCGTTCACCTGCGGGGCTCGGATGCCGTTCCCGAGATCCAGGTGTTCGTGATCGACGCCAAACGCAATGACGTGAGCAATGGGGTGATCACAGCCATCGACAAGACAGTTCGGTTCCCCGTTATTTTCGAGGTCAGACGAAACGGCGGCGGCAATGCTGGCACTCGGATGGTTGCAACCCCCAAGCGGTTGACCGGCGCCAAGCCCATGCTGACCGGCTCTTTCACCACAGACTGGATCCCGCCAGAGCGGGAACGCACACCACTTCCCACGGCTCTCGATCTACCCGCTCTCTACTCGGCGCTGCTCGGCCCGATGCTGCCAGTGGAGTCTCGAGCAGGAGAACCATTCGCCGAAACAACGTTGCGTGTCGAGGAACTTCTCAAGCTCGACCGCAAGATAGCTACCTTGGAGCGTCGGCTTCGAACGGAGTCGCAGTTCAACCGCAAGGTTGAACTGCGACGACAGCTGCGAGAATGTGTCGCGGTACTCGAAGCCCTCAGATATTCCGACCGACCAAACGCGGACCAACAGATCCGCACAGAAGCATGATGGACCGACGGAGGATGAATCCCGCCGACTTCACCTATCGGGAGACTGCACGGATAGCCATGCAGTTCCCGACGGTGAACACTGAGTCTCTAGACCGCAGCCCAGTAGCACCGCGATATTTTGACTGGACACCTCAGGACTTGTGCGGCGATGCCGTGCAGGGGCCGCCCCAATGCAACCATGTTTCTCACCAACCCAGAATGAGCCGCAACGCGCTGTCCAAGACCCCTACCACCCCGAAATCCGGCAGACCAACACTCCTCGAAAAGCCACTGATCGATTCGGATTCGGACACTTCAGCCGGACCGTGCGGAAGCTCTGGGTGGCGGAGCTCTTCGACACGGATGACGCCAACCCGCTGTCTGCACGCGGACGGATTGCCTCGACCACGGACCAGCGTTTCGGCCGCTTTCGGCTTGAACCTGCAGCTCTCGCTGACCCGGCAAACTTCCTCCGCCCTAAGTGCTTGCAGCCATCATTCTGCGTTGTATTCCGACGAAGCTGAGCCGCGGGCATGACCAACAAACGCGAGATCGAAGCAGTACTACAACACGTAACGATTAACTCAATTCGAGACGTCCTTGTGGAAGGGCTCACCGACCCGAGCTATCGACAGTTCAGGTTCAGCGTCGCCTTCGCTCGTTGGTCTGGACTCTTTCTGCTCGACGAATCGCTCCAGACGTTTGCAGGAAGGCGCGGAACATCCATCGTTGGTTACGTAGGCACTGATCTTGGAGGCACAACGATCGAGGCACTGACCTACTTGAGCGAACTCCGCAATGGGAGCATCTACGTCGTTCAATCCAACATGAATCGCGTCATTTTCCATCCAAAGGTGTACGAGTTCTCCGGTCCGGATGGTTGGTTGCTCGCCGTCGGATCGTCGAATCTGACGATGGGAGGAATACTGGGGAATGTCGAGGCATCTGCGATTGTTCGTGGTCGGGGTGCAGTACCTCCCTCGGCGGAGGTCTTCCGCTACTTCGAGCCGGCTGATCCGTTCACCTCCGACCACGTGCGCAAGGTGACCCCTGCACTACTGGCCGAGATTGCGCCCGCACTGGACCCTTACACGCGTCGATCGCCCGACTCACCACGCTCGGGTAGCCACCAGTTAGCGCCGCTGGCGCCCAACCTTTCGCTTCCGAACCCAGGTCGTCCGCCTTCATTGGATGGCAACCGAGGACGTCAGCAAGCTCGACGAGGCAAGAAGCCGAAGTCACGTATCGTCAAGCCCAGCGGTTCCGCATCGCGCACCCTGGAGACACTCTTCGTGGAGATGTGGGATGAAACACGTGACGGCACCCAGGTGCAGCTTCCCAAGAAGGTGTTCACTCAGTACTTCGGGGCAGCGGCCGATGCTGTTACATGGATCCGGCTGCACGCACCTGGCGGGCGGCAGTACTCCATACGGTTGCAGGGATTCCCGAACGCTACATTTAGGATCTCCCTACCGTTCGTCGGGCAGGCGCAAAGCGGCGATGGCCGACGGGCCGTCTTGCGGTTCGATCGCATCGAACAAGACGAGTACATCTGTGCCGTCGCCGAGCAAGGTGACTCCGCATACGAGGCTTGGCTCGCCGCATGCACCCAGCAGAGAAGCAGTAGTTCTAAGAGATTTGGCACCATTGCGACCAGCCAAGCCCCAAGTCCGCCGCTTCAGGAATGACTCCACGTCGCCCCGAATTTCCAAAATCGAGCAGCTTTCCGGACTGCTCGACAATTGCGCCGCATTGTCGCATTTCGGGTGTCGCTCGCACGAACCTACAGCCTCACATATCCCCGCCATTCGGCTCGGCCCGACCAGCCCAGTACTGTTCTCGCTAGGAGCGAAAAATGATGGACAAGCTGAAGACTTACTCCGCTGACCTAGTCGAAAGGAACGTCAACCTAATCGCCGAACTTTTCCCGGAGGTCGCTAGCGAACGGCTTGACGATGGTGGCAACCCAGTGGTGGCCGTCGACTTCGATCTGCTCCGGCAGGAGCTGTCCGACCATGTAGTTGACGGCATGCAGGAGCGCTACCAGCTCGACTGGCCTGGCAAGCGTGCAGCCCAACTCGCCGCAAACGCACCAGTCGCCAAGACGCTCCGTCCTACTCGAGACGAGTCCGTCAGCTTCGACACGACAAAGAACCTCTTCATTGAGGGCGACAACCTCGACGCCCTGAAGCTCCTCCAAGAGTCGTACCTCGGCAAGATCAAGCTGATCTACATCGACCCGCCGTACAACACCGGCAACGACTTCGTTTACAACGATGACTTTGCGGCGAGTTCAGGAGGATATCTCTCTCAGTCAGGACAGACAGATGACGATGGTGCGCGACTGTCGACCAACACCGAGACGAACGGCCGATTCCACTCCGATTGGCTGAGCATGATCTATCCGCGTCTGAGACTGGCGCGCAGTCTCCTCAGCGACGACGGCTCGATCTTCGTCAGTTGTGACTTCCACGAGAGCGGCAATCTTCGCATACTTCTCGATGAGGTGTTCGGCAGGTACAACTTCGTCGCAGAGTTCGTGTGGCAGCACAGCGTGCAGCCCAAAGGATACAACAAGAAGGTATCGGTTCACCATAACACCATCTACTGCTACAGGCGCGGTGAGGCATTTTCCTTGCGTGCCCTTGAACGCACCGCCGAACACAACCGCAACTATCGAAACCCTGACAACGATCCTCGGGGATTGTGGAGAGCAGGGGATGTTCGGAACGCTCTCTTTCGCGCAAACCTGCGCTACCCTCTCCCGACTCCGAACGGTGGGGTGATCGAACCGCCCGACAACGGCTGGCGGTGGAGCCGCGAGACTATTCAAGCAAAGATTGACAGCGGTGAGATCGTCTTCAACGACGATCAGACCTCGATAACTCGGAAGATCTATCTGGACACGCTTGAAGGCAGAGCGGTTGAGTCGCTCTGGCTGGGCACCCAGGTTGGAACGACACGAGATGCGGCAAAGGAAGTAAAGCAACTGTTCGATGGGAAGGCGCTATTCGACACTCCGAAGCCTACGAAGCTCATCGAGCAGATTCTTTGGATCGCCGGCGTTGACGAAGGCGATGTCGTAATGGACTTCTTTGCTGGATCCGGCACGACCGCAGATGCTGTTCTGCGCTCTAATGCCCGGGACGGGAAGGACCGCTCGTGGATTCTTGTTCAGATGGCGGAGGAACTCCCAGCGAACAGCGACGCTAGAGAACTGGGCTATGGAGACATTGCCAACTTGGCGCGTGAGCGCGTCCGACGCGCCGGCGCTCGCGTAGTCGAGAATGCTGGTTTGACGGGATCTCGTCTCGATGTGGGGTTCCGCGCAATGACGGTGGACAGCACCAATGTGACCGAGGTGATGCAACTGCCCGACAACATCACGCAGTCGACTCTTTCGGGCCTCGAGAACAGCATAAAACCAGGCCGTACTGGGGAGGACCTGCTGTTCCAAGTTCTCCTCTCCTGGGGTCTGGATCTGAGCATGGGAATCCGCGTTGAAGCAATCGACGGCCACGAGGTCTTTGTTGTCGAAGAAGGAGCCCTCATCGCCTGCTTCGATCGCCAAGTCGGGCCCGAGCTGGTGCGGGGAATCGCTGACCGTGAACCACTACGTGTCGTGCTTCGCGACTCGTGCTTTGCATCGGACGCCGATCGGATCAACGCCGAGCAGATCTTCACCGAGGTGTCGCCATCGACCGACGTCAAGGTCATCTGAGAAGATGAAACTGCAGTTCAAGGTCCAGAAGTACCAAACTGACGCTGTTGATGCCGTGGTCGATTGCTTCGCAGGCCAGCCAAAGAGCAGTGGCGTTTCGTACCGGATCGACCCCGGCCGCACCGCAGCCCTGAACCAAGAAACGCTCGAGTTCGGTGAGTCGTTGCACTCCGGACTGCGGAACGGGGAGATCCTGCTGAGCCCCGTTCAGGTGCTCGACAACCTCCAGGCTTTTCAGCGAACACGCGGTCTACCGCTTGCCAAGAAGCTCAGTGACAGCAGGGCGGCTCCCGGCGCTCCGAACCTCGACATAGAGATGGAGACCGGCACGGGTAAGACCTACGTGTACATCAAGACGATGATGGAACTCCACCAGCGCTACGGGTGGAGCAAGTACATCGTCGTCGTGCCGAGCGTCGCGATCCGTGAGGGTGTCATGAAGTCGTTCGACATCACCGCCGACCACTTCCAACAGCTCTACGGCACCAAGCCGCGCGCATTCATCTACAACTCCTCGCAACTCCACGAAGTTGAGCGATTCAGCTCCGACGGTGGCGTGCAGGTGATGATCATCAACATCCAGGCGTTCAACGCCCGCGGTAGGGACCAGCGCCGCATCTATGACGAACTCGACGACTTCCAGTCACGCCGACCGATCGATGTCATCAAAGCAAACCGGCCGATCGCCATCATCGACGAGCCGCAGAAGATGGGGGCGGACAAGTCGCTCAAGGCGCTCGCTGAGTTCAACGCGCTGATGATCCTTCGCTACTCAGCGACGCACCGAGTCGAGCACACCAAGGTCCATCGTCTCGACGCCGTTGATGCTTACAACCAGAAGCTCGTCAAGCGCATCGCAGTCCGCGGCATCACCGTGAAGGGGCTGGCGGGCTCGACCGCCTACCTGTACCTCGACGGCATCGAGGTCAAGAAGGGCCAGCAGCCAGCGGCGCGCATCGAACTCGAGGTCCAGACCAAAGGCGGCCCCATTGCGCGCCAGACCAAACGGGTCACCATGGGGTCGCGCCTCCACGACCTCGCCAACGGTGTCGAGGCCTACCGCGAGCTCGTCGTCACGAATGTCGATGCGGTTCGAGACGTAATCGAGCTCAGCAACGGTGACACCGTCGTGGCTGGTCAGTTGGCAGACCGAGATGTCACTGAGGATCAGAAGCGTCGCATCCAGATTCGCGAAGTGATCAGAGCCCACCTCGACAAGGAACGCGAACTGTTCCACCAGGGAATCAAGGTGTTGTCCCTGTTTTTCATCGACGAGGTCGCCAAGTACCGCGACTACGCCCAGGAAGACACACTCGGCGACTACGCCCGCGTCTTCGAGGAGGAGTACTCGCTCGCCATCGCCGACATCTTCGACGAACTCGAACTGGACGAAGCCACCACCGCCTACCGCGAGTACCTCCAGCGAGACGAGGTACGCAGCGTGCATGAGGGCTACTTCTCGATCGACAAGAAGTCCAAGCACCTCGTCGACCCGAAGATCAACAAGACCGGAGAGGACAAGGGCCAGTCGAGCGACGTCGATGCGTATGACCTCATCCTCAAAGACAAGGAACGCCTGCTGTCGCTCACCGAGCCGGTGCGGTTCATCTTCTCCCACTCGGCGCTCCGAGAGGGGTGGGACAACCCGAACGTGTTCGTCATGGGAATGCTCAAGAAGAGCGACAACACGATCTCCCGTCGCCAGGAGATCGGACGTGGCCTGCGTCTTGCGGTCAATCAGCACGGCGAGCGGATGGACGACCCGAACACCGTGCACGACATCAACGAACTCACGGTGGTGACCGATGAGTCGTACACCGACTTCGTCACAGGGCTCCAGAAGGAGATCGCTGAATCGCTTTCGGCCAGGCCACGCAAGGCGACCGCCGAGTTCTTCACAGGCAAGGTGGTCACGCGAGTCGACGGTGACGGCGATGAGCACGAACTCAAGCTCACACCTGACCATGCAAAGCAGCTTCAGCACTGGCTCACAGTGAACGGATACACCGACTACGAACACCACCTGACCGACGAGTGGCTCCAACTCAACAAGGCAGATGCAGCGCCGCTGCCATCGGGTCTCGAGCCCTTCGCACCGCAGATTGCGGAACTCATCGACTCCCTCCACCTCGACATTCCAATCGGTGACGGACGCAAGCCGAAGCAGATCCCCCTGAACGAGGCGAACTTCAACAAGAAGGAGTTCCAGGAACTCTGGGCGCGCATCAACCACAAGGCCGTGTACCAAGTCGAGTTCGACTCGACCGAGCTGATCACCAAGTGCATCGCTTCTCTCGACAAGAGCCTCACGGTCACTGCGCTGCAGTACGTCATCGTCCAAGGCCAACAAGACGCAACCGTCGAGGTCGACAACCTCGCGAAAGCTGAGACTTTCAAAGTCACGAAGACAAGCACCGAAGCCGAGGCGGTCACGGCTTCGTCTCAGGTGCGCTACGACCTCCTCGGTGAGATCACGGAGAAGACGCAACTCACCCGCCGAACTGCTAGCGCGATCCTGCAGGGTGTGCAGCCGGGCACGTTCGGCAAGTACCGCCAGAATCCCGAACAGTTCATCACCGAGGCCGCCAAGCTCATCAACGAGCAGAAGGCGGCCGTCATTGTCGAGCACCTAACATACGACACCCTCGCCGATCGTCACGACACGGCCATCTTCACGGAGAACCAGACAAAGCAGGACTTCTCCAAAGCCGGCAGCAAGTTGAAGAAGCACGTGTACGACTACGTCGTCACCGACTCAAAGATCGAACGATCGTTTGTGACCGAACTCGATACGAGTTCCGAGGTGGTCGTCTACGCGAAGCTGCCGCGCGGATTCTTCATCCCGACGCCCGTCGGCAACTACAACCCCGACTGGGCCATCGCGTTCCAAGAGGGCACCGTCAGGCACGTGTACTTCGTCGCGGAGACGAAGGGTTCGCTCGAATCCCTCCAACTCAAGGGCGTGGAGAACGCCAAGATCGAGTGCGCGCGGAAATTCTTCGCAACCCTCGGGGAGTCCGACGAACGGGCGGTGAAGTACAACGTGGTGACCGACTATGGCGAACTCATGCAGCTTGTGGGTAGCGCAAGTTGATCTGGAGTCGACCGCTCACGCCCGCCGCCACCCGGACACGGTCGGCGCCGTGCCCACAACGTGCCCACAACAGGGGTTCACAGCGGTCAAGAGGGACTATCCTCGTGATTTCACACCAACAACAGCAAGTCCCATGCCCTGGCACGAAACACCAGGTCACGTGGCTTGTCGGCGTTTCCCTCGGCTAAGGTTGAGGGTCTTCGCGGATGTAGTTCAATGGTAGAACATCAGCTTCCCAAGCTGAGAACGCGGGTTCGATTCCCGTCATCCGCTCCACGCCCTGATCAGGCGAAACGCCTGGCCAGAGTGCCGAGCTCATCGCACGGCCGGGCTCGCGTCACGGGCTGAGTCGGCTCGGATGATCGGTTCGGATCCGAACCCGGTGAGCCGTTCGTGATGGACATCGTCATCGAACAGCCCGAAGCCGGCCGCTCGACCGCCGCCCATCGGCTTCGACGACAGACGCTTCGCCATCGGCGGGGTCCTTCCCATCGTGGCGACCATCGTGGCCGCTCGTCACCGATGTGACGGCGCAGACCGACGGTTCTCGACATCGGGGCGCGCGACGACATCGCGGGTCAGTCCATGACGAGAGTCTGACGCCCGTCGGCCAGTTCGACCGCAGCATCGAGGTGCCCGGCGTGGGTCGCCGTCTCGACGATCATGTGGACCACGACGACTCGGACACTCTCGAAGTCGACACCCCACGTGTCCCAGATCGGATCACGCCGCCGTGGCGGATCGGCCGCCTCCACACCATCGAGCACCCGGTCGGAGACCGCGATCTGGTCGCGGTAGGCATCGATCACCGACGACGGGGTCATGTCGTCGGGAACCCGCCAGTCAGCGCGAGGACCGGGCTGCACCCAGTCGAGGTCGTCGCCACCGATGATGCTGGCGAACCAGTAGCGCTCGTCGCCGAGCGTGAGGTGGCGAAGCAGCTCGAGCGGTGTCCATCCCGACGGCAATGTGGCCGTTCGGAGTCGTTCGTCGTCGAGGTCGTCGACGATGCCCAGGATGTGCTGGCGTGCTCCGTCGAGCGCGGAGCGCAGGACGGTCATCTCGTCGGCGAGTCGTTCGGTCATGGAGTGGCGAGGAAGGCGTCGAGTTGGTCGAGCATCGCGGTGTAGCCGTGCCGGCTCCCGTCGATCGGCCCGTCGCCCGCCGCCGACGTCACCTGGTCGGTGATCGTGAGCAGCGTTCCTCCCGAACCGGTGTCCTCGACCGCCCAGGTGACGAGCGACATCGCCAGGAGTTGACCATCGGTGGTGACGAGTCGTTCGCTGAACACGATCACCTCGTCGGGGACGATGAGTTCGTAGCGGGTCGTGCCGGCGAAGCTCGGGTCGTCCTTCATCCCGCAGATGAACCGATCGACACCGCCGACGGTGAAGTCGTGGGATTCGAAGATCACGATCTCGTCGTCGGACGGAGCGCTCCACACCACCCGCTGATCGACGTCGGCGTACGCGGCGAACACGACGTCCGCCGGCGCTGCGAGGTCTCGTTCGAAACGGAGTGTGTCGTGGGCGAACCGGGTGCTCATCGTTCGGGATCCTTCGTCGCGTCGTGGTCGGCGGGGGTGTCGTTCTCGGTGTCGTGGAGGTGTTGTTCGAGGCGGTCGAGGCGGTGGTCCCACGCCAGCCGGCGATCGGCGAGCCACTTCTCGGCACGGCCGAGCGTGTCTCGTTCGAGGGCGCACACCCGCTGGCGGCCGCGCTTGGTCGAGTCGATCAGGTGCGCCGCCTCCAGCACGCGGACGTGCTGGGTGATGGCGGTGAGGGTGGTGTCGAACGGCTCGGCCAGGACCGACACCGAAGCAGGACCGCCATCGAGTCGTTCCAGCATCGCTCGACGCGTCGGATCCGAGAGCGCCCGGAACACCGCGTCCACATCGTGCTCGATCATCGACGTCAGCGTCGCGCGGTCGTTCAGTGAAGTCAACCCTTCAGTGACGCGCCGAGAGAGCGGCGAGGTGGTCTCGGTCGGGTGAGGTCACTCGTCAGCCCGCACTCACCGAGGTCCCCGACCAGGTCCAGGTCACCGGCACGCTGAGTTCTGGTCCGCCCTCCATCCAGATCGTCGGCGGCGTAGTCCGCTCGTCGGGTCGTCCGTGCTCCCGGCCCTTTCATCGCCGCACTCGCAGGACTCGCTCTGCACGACGCGGGGGTCGGTTTCGATCTGCGAGTCGGTGGCGGCCCGGCGCGGTTCGCGATGCCGCTCGGGCTCGCCGTCGTCGCCGCGCCGGCGACGATCATCCGGTCGGTCACGCTGCGAGCGGTACGGTCGACGTCGAGCAGCCACACGTCGAGGGGAACGCCGACGAAGGTCCACGAGGACGTCGACGCCTACCTCGACGACAGCGAGCGGTGGCCTGACGAGATCGCTGCGATCCGCCCGATCCTGTCGTCGTGCGGACTCGACGAGACGATCAAGTGGGGTGAGCCGTGCTACTGCGTCGACGACGAGAACGTCGTGCTGCTCCAGGAGTTCGCCGATCACCTCGCGCTGATGTTCTTCCGAGGCGCGTTGCTCGACGACCCCGACGACGTCCTCCACGACCAGGGGCCGAACACGCACGGGCCGAAGCGCATGGAGTTCACGTCCGTGAACGACGTCGAATCGCTCTCCGAGACCATCGAGTCCTACGTCAGAGAAGCGATCGACCACGCCCGCGCCGGAACCGAACTGCCGCCACGCCCCCAGGAGGAACTCGCTCCCGTACTCCGGGAGCGGCTCGCCGCCGATGACGAGCTCGCCGCGGCGTTCGAGCGACTCACGCCCGGCCGCCGGCGTGAGTACAACCTCCACGTCTCGGGCGCCAAGAAGGCCGAGACCCGCGACCGCCGGATCGACGCGTTCGTCTCTCCGACATCCTCGACGGGAGGGGTCTGCGCGACCGGTAGACCACCGGGCTCACCCTGGAGCCGGGCGAGGGCCTCGGCCACCGCATCATCGACGTGGTCGATGCCGACCGCCCCGATCAGACCCCGTCGGACTCGTCGGGGTGCATCGACCACGAACGCCTCGAAGTCCGCGCCGACGTCATGGTCGACCTGAGCTCCCTCCCTCCTCACACCCCAGAGACCATCGAACCGTGCGATCGCGCGTCGTGTCATCTGTCGGGTGTTCGATCGAATCCACATCGAGCAGCGCTCGTGAGCTGTTCGGATGTCCGAACGTGCCGACCCGCTGGCATCCGAGCGCGGTTCGTCGAGACGTGAACTCGAACGCCGGGCATCGACACGACCGCCGACGCCGAACTGGTCGTCGAGGAGCTGCCGGCGCTCCCCGGGTCGCTCCCGGTCCGCCGGGTTCGGCGGCGGGCCGCGACGAGGAATCGCTGACGCGGGTGGTGCTAGGTTCGCCGCCGAACGAGGAGGGAACCGGACGTGAGCACCTCCGGATCGCAGCACGGGAAGACTTCGTATCTCGACTGGTCGCAGGAGGGGCGATCCGGTGCCGGATGGTACGTCATCGGCGTCGTCATCACGTTCTTCATCTTCATGGTGCTGTCGGGCATCGGGGCGTTCCCGGTCACGGTGCTGGATCCCGACTTCAAGGACTCCCTGATCGAGTCCGACCTCGCGTTGTTCCTGGCGTTCCCGATCGCCTTCGTGGGCATCCCCTACGTGGTGCACGTGGTGCACGGACGGCCCTGGTGGAGCGTCGCGATGGCACGACTGCACTTCGACCGTCTCGGGCCTGGCGTTCGGGTTCGTCTGGCACCTCGTGCTCAGCGTGATCGGCGTGACGATCGCGCACCTCGTCGGCGTGATCGACGTCGACGTCGAATCCGTCGATGCGACGCTCTGGCTCGAACTCGTGGTGATCGCCGGAGTGGGGATCTTCGTCCAGGCCGGAGCCGAGGAGCTGTTCTTCCGGGGGTACCTCACCCAAGCGGTGCGACGGTTCACCTCACAGCCGGCTGTCTTCCTGCTGATCCCGGCCATGCTGTTCGCTGCCCCGCACCTGACGAACCTCACCCAGTTCGACTCGTCGCCCTACGTGCTGCTGCCCTACCTCATCGACGGTCTCGCGTTCGGCTGGGTGGCGTACCGCACCGGATCGCTTTGGATGTCGCTGGGAATCCACTGGAGCAACAACCTGTCCAACGTCGTGCTCGTCGGCCCGCGCGGCGACGTCCTGGACTCCGTCGCACCGTTGCAGTTCGACATCCCGAACAGCATCGCCGAGCTCACCACCATCTCCGTCGTGACGTCGTTGGCCATGGTCGCCATCGTGGAAGTCGCCCTCCGGCGGACCGGACGACACACTCCAGGCGCGGGACTCGCCAAGTGACGGCGACGGCCGATGACCCCACGACACCGACACCGACACCGACTTCGACACCGACACCGACACCGATGTTCGGTGGAACACGAGCGGCTCCAGCCGCCCGACAGACAGGAGAGCACATGGGCTTGAGAGGCCGATCACACCAGACCGCCGTGGTCGACGAGAGCATCGGCCACGCCACGGACTCGGCACGTCGAGCAGCTGCCGACAACGGGCTGACCCTCGACGAAGCCGCCTCGTCCGGCTCGTCGCTGACGCTGAAGAAGAGCCCCCGGCCGTGGTCGTGGGGCTCGACGGTCGTGATGGACTTCGAAGAGGTCGGCGACGGCACGACACAGGTGTCGGTCTCGACCCAGGAGACCTTCGCCGCCACCGATTGGGGACGCGGGCGGAGGCTCGCGAACAAGCTGTTCGGGGCCATGGGCGCCCGACGCGACTGAACCCGACGCACCACCTCGACGGTGCCGTGGCCGAGCTCCCTGCACGCCTCGTCGGTGCGGCCTCACCTGCAGTACGGCGAGATGGACGCAGCCAGCGCGTCGTTTCCACGCACGTCGACCGGATGACGTCGGGCCTCGCGGACCTCCGCGGCCTCGCCGTGGACGAACACGTCCGCGGCGCCCGGCCGCCACGCCCGCTGGGCGAGTCGCTGCTCCGTCCACGTCATCGACGACGTCCCCTGCGCGGTCCACGACCGCTGACCTGGCCGAACGCCGACTCGGCAGTCGGGCTCGCTTCGGACCAGCGGTTCCGGGCGCCGTACCGTGGCGACCGACCGCTCGCGCACGATCCTCGAGGAGTCCTGGGATGAACATCGATGACCACGACGTCGCGCTCGCGCACTCGCTCGGTCTCCAGGCGTTCGTCTACGGCTTCGCCACCGTCGAGCTCTACCGCGTGTTCTGGAACGAAGCCGTCGATCCCGATCGGGGTCATCACGACGGGGTCAACCAGTTCCATCACGTACGGGACGTCGCGACGCCCTCGGACACGTTCATCCCGTCGCCCAACAACGACACGCTGTACTCGACGGCCTGGCTGGACCTGACGGCGGAGCCGATCGTCCTGTCGATCCCGCCGATCCCCGACCGTTGCTACTGGTTCCCGGTGGGAGACTTCTTCCACGACATCGTCACCACCCTGGACTGGCGATCGATCGGCGCCGGTGGTGGCGACGTCGCGCTCGTCGGTCCGTCCTGGAGCGGTGCCCTCCCCGACGGACTCGACCGCGTCGACATCTCGACGCCGATGGCGTGGATCCTCGCTCGCACCCTGACCGACGGCACCGACGACGACGTCGAGCAGGTCAACCGGATCCAGGACCGCTTCGACCTGACGCCCCTGTCCGCCTGGTCGGCCACGCCGGCGCCCGACACGAGCATCGACTACCCGGACCCGGCCCTCGAGTCGGACCCGATCCACCACTTCGCCGTGCTCGACGACCTCTTGCGCCGCAATCCGCCCCGTCCTGCCGACACCGGACTGGTGTCCACGCTCGGACACATCGGCATCGGTCGCACGACCCCGTTCGATGCCTCGACGCTGTCCACGGCGTCCGCGGAGGCGCTGCGACATGCGGAGGGGGTCGGTCGAGCACTCCTTCACGCCCGCAGCAGCGCCTCACGCCGCACGATCAACGGGTGGTCACCGGTGCTGCTCACCGGGACGTTCGGCACCCGCTACCTCTACCGCGCCGCGTTCGAGTTCCTCGGCTTGCTGCACGGCGACGACATGATGCAGGCGGCCTTCTCCAGCTTCGTCGACGCTGACGAGGAACGGTACGACGGCGCTCACCGCTACGAACTGCGCTTCGACACGCCCCCGCCCGCCGACGCGTGCTGGTCGCTGACGATGTACGACGACGAGCGGTTCCTCCTCGTCGACAACGAGATCGACCGCTACTCGATCGGCGACCGAACGCCGGGACTGCGCTTCGACCCGGACGGCTCGCTCACCGTCGTCCTCCAGCACGAACGCCCAGCCGGCGACGACGTCGCCAACTGGCTGCCCACACCGTCGGGCGGGTTCTACATCTCGATCCGCGCGTTCAACCCGACGACGGAGCTGCGCGAGGGACGCTGGCAACCGCCTCCGGTGCACCGCGTCGACGCCGTGACGTGAACCGAGCGCGGCGGTGCCGCGCATCCGTCGTTCGAGGCTCTCCGACGGAGCGTCGTGGCGGTTCCGTGGCTTCGACGAGACCGATGACGTCGACGTTCCGCAGATCGCTCATCAGTCGGTGGACTCACCGACTCCACGTCGTGAGGGGAGGGCGACGAGGCCGTCGAGGATGAGGTCCAGCACGAGCTCGAAGCTGCTGGCGGTCGCCCCGTGGAGGTGCTCGTCGATGTGGGCGACCGTGTACGGATGGTTCTCCTCCACCAACGTGGCGAGGAACCGCTCGACCACGGCGTCGGCGTCGGGGGCGGCAGCGTCGAGTCCCATGGCGAGCTCCTGCAGCGAGTAGCCCACCACGTGGTTGTTGACGGCGTGGAAGCCGTGGTGGGCGATGTCGGCCGGCAACCCGCTCTCGCCGAAGCTGCGAAGCAGGCTCTCCATGTGATCGATCCGGTTCGGACCCGGCACGTGCTGCTGCCACAGCGCGGTGACCCACGGGTGCCGGACGAAGACCTCGCGGGTCGCGATCGCGTGCATCCTGATCGCGCTCAGCGGCGGGAGGTGCTCACCGGGGAGTTCGATCGAGCCCGCCACCGCGTCGACCATCAGCGCCAGGAGCTCGTCCTTGCTCGCGACGTGGTTGTAGAGCGCCATCACTTTGAAGCCGAGCCGCTCGGCGAGGCCCCGCATCGTGAGCGCCGCGACTCCGTCGTCGTCGGCGAGCGCGATGCCGGCAGCGACCACGGAGGGTCGATCGAGTGGATCGCGTTCGGCCCGCTGCGGTTTCGTCATCGCCTCCCCGTTCGTGAGATCACGGTCCGACCCTTGACAACGTACTACGTACGCTTCAGACTCCTCACGGACGTACAATGTACGTTGTCAACTGACGGCCCCACCGAGGAGAGCAGAGATGAGATCGACGACGACCGACGAACGAGCCGAGACCCCACCGGATGTGCCCGAGTCGATGCGCGCCGTCGTCGCCGGCGGCTACGGCGACACGGACGTCCTCGACACCGGGGTCGTTCCGGTGCCGACACCGGGGGCGGGCGACGTGCTGGTGCGCGTGGAGGCGTCGTCGTTGAACGCGCTCGACTGGCACTTCCTCACGGGCACGCCGTACCTGATCCGGATCACCAACGGGCTGCGACGGCCGAAGCGCACGATCCCGGGTGCCGACGTCGCGGGAACCGTCGTCGCCGTCGGATCCGACGTCACGGTGCACCGTGTCGGCGACGCGGTCTTCGGCGAATGCGAGGGCGGCGGATGCGGCGAGTACCTCACCGTCGACGCGAAGGAGGTCGTCGCGGTGCCGGTCGGCGTGTCGTTCGAGGCGGCGGGCGCGACCCCGGTCGCCGGGCTCACCGCCGTCCAGGCGCTGCGCACCCACGCAGCGCTCCAGCCCGGCGAGCACGCCCTGATCAACGGCGCAGCCGGCGGTGTCGGCACCTTCGCGGTGCAGATCGCCAAGGCACTCGGCGCGGAGGTGACCGCCGTGTGCAGCGCACGGAACGTCGACGTGGTCCGCGCCCTCGGCGCCGACACCGTCATCGACTACACGACCACCGACTTCGTCGACGGCGGAGCGCGCTTCGACGTGATGATGGACAACGTCGGCAACCGGACCCCGGCGGAGTGCCTCGCGGTGCTGCGCCCCGGTGCCCGGTTCGTCGCGGTGAGCGGCCCGAAGACCGACCGATGGCTCGGGCCGATCCCCCACATCATCCGCACGGCCCTGGCGGTCCGCCGAGCCGATGCCTCGTTCCACCAGTTCACGGCCTCGCCGAACGAAGCCGACCTGAGGTTCCTCGGAGACCTCCTCGCCGAGGGGCGGCTCACACCCGAGATCGATCGTGTCATCGGCCTCGACGGCGTCGCAGCCGGGCTCGCCGAGATCGGCACCGGGCACACCCGCGCCAAGATCGTGGTGCGACCGTCGTGAGCCCCGCCGACACTCCTCCAGCGGGCGACCGCCGCCCGCCGTCGAAGCGACCGCCTCATCGGCCGGCCACGGCCGGTCGACCGTCGGGCCGGAGGTGTCGTCGCGGCAGGGCGCATGGGGCTCGGTGTCGCGCGGACCGCCCGTCAGCGGCGGACGCGGTCGAACAGCGGCCCGCGCCGGGCGCCGGGGAACACCTCGGAGAACCGGGCCTCCGCGACGTCCGTGCCGACCATGACGAGCTCGCCGTCGGCGGGCAGCGGCGCGCCGGCGTCGGGGTTCCCGCGGATCTCACCGTCGCGCTCGACCGCCACCACGTTGCACTGCGTGCGCCGGTACACGTGCGCCTCGGCCAGGGTCTTGCCGGCGAGCTCGTGCGGGATCGGCGTGCGGAACAGGTTCAGCCCGTGCGCGACGAGCAGCGTCTCCTCACCACGGAACCGGTTCCAGATCGCGGCGGAGCCCGCGTCGGCGTACGACAGCACCGCGTCGGCGCCCGCTCGATACAGCGTCGACACGTTGCGGTCCAGGCGCGACCGAGAGATGATCCGCGCATCGGGTCGCAGCCCGCGGCAGTAGCGGGTGAGGTAGACGTTGACGTTGTCGTCGTGGGTCGTGATCAGGATCGAACCGGCCTCGGCGATGCCGGCCTCCTCCAGCACGGCGCGATCGGCGGCGTCGCCGATCACGTAGCGGGCGCCCGGCCGCTGCCGTTCGGGGAGCTGCTCGACGATCGCGCACTCGACGGATTCGGCGGCGAGCGCACGTGCGATCGCCCGGCCGACCCGTCCTCCGCCGATGATCACCGCGGTGGTCGAGTTCGGCGAGTCGGTCGCGTACGCGTGATCGAACGCAGCGAGCTGCTCGGCGGTGCCCGCGAGGAGCAGGATCGACGACTCACCCAGCGCCGTGTCGGCCGTCGCGATCGCGAACTGGCCGCGCTCCCAGACCCCGATCAGCCCGACCCCGAACCGGCGCCGGAGCTCGGAGTCGGCGAGGGTGCGGCCGACCAGGTCGGTGCCGACGGTGCCGGCCTCGGCGATCTGCAGCCCGGCGAAGCTGCCGATCTTGTGGCTGCGCCCACCGAGACCGAGTCCGCGCGCCGCCATCACCGAACCGAGGATCTCGCCGAGCTGCACCACGTGGTCGGCACCGGCGATCTCCAGGATGTCGACCGACGCCGGCGAGTTGGCGCTCGCGACGATGGGGGCCCGCGGAGCGACCTCGCGCACCGTGAAGGCGATGTTGGTGTTGGTCTGGTCGTTCTGCGTGGCCACGACGACGGAGGCTCGCTCGGCGCCGGCGTTGACGTAGGTGTTCGGGTCGTCGAGGGCGCCGACCATCACGGCTCTCCCCTCGTCGTGCATCCGCCCGGCGTCGTCGAGATCCTCGACGATCACGACGTAGGGCACGTCGGACTGGTCGGCCCGATCGATGAGCGCCTCCTCGACCGGGCCGGCCGACGTGAGGATGACGTGGCCCGCCGTGGAGCCGGGGATCGCCCGGGGAGCACGTCGACGATCGCGCTCGTTCATCCACGGGATGAACACGAACTGGATGAACACGAACGGCAACATGACGAGCAGGAACGTCGAGCCGGCCAGCAGGACGACCACCGAGAAGATGCGCCCGGCGTCGGATTGGAACGTGATGTCGCCGAAGCCGAGCGTCGTCATCGTCGTCAGCGTCCAGTAGACGCTCGTCGGCCACGAGAACGACCGGCCCTCGCGTGCCATGAGCTCGTGGAACACCGAACTGAACAGCGCCGTCATCACGACGAACACCGCCGCCAGCACCACGAACGTCTTCTGGCGCCGTCGACGCTCGGCCTGGAGCGCGACGTACTGCGCACGGTCGTAGCGCCGCTCGATCGGTGGCTTGCCGCGTGGGCGCATCCGCTGCGTGACCTGCGCCATCGTGACACCGAGTGACTTCAGCACCGCGACTCCTCCACCGTCCCCACACCCCGATGCTGGCACAGCGAGCCCTCGACCGGCGTCGCCGTCGCCATCTCGCCGCGAGGGGACGACGAGCGCGCCGGGCGCGCGCACCTCGAGCAGGCGTGCTCGCGCCCGCGATCCGGCGCGCCACGGTTGAGCCGAGCCCGTTCCGGGGAGTCCCCGGGGATGCTCGACAGCCTGCCGATCGCCGTCGCCGTCCTCGTCGGCGGAGCGCTCGTGCTGCTCACGGCCGGGGTGAAGTTCACGAAGGTCGTCGACGAGCTCGCCGATCGGACCGACGTCGGCGAGGCGCTCGCCGGCGCCGTGCTGCTCGGGGCGGCCACCTCGATGCCGGGTCTGATCACGACGGTCACCGGCGCGTTGGAGGGCGACGCCGGCTTCGCGATGAGCAACGCGCTCGGAGGGATCGCGGCGCAGACCACGTTCCTCGTGCTCGCCGACACGATCTACCGCAGCTCGAACCTGGAGCACGCGGCGGCGTCGCTGCCGAACATCGTGTCGGCGGCGCTGCTGACCGCGATGGTCGGCGCGGTCCTGGTCGCCGCGACCGGCCCCGAGCTCGACGTCCTCGGGGTCCACCCGGCCACCCCGGTGCTGGTCATCATCTACCTCTTCGGGCTGCGCCTGGTGCGGAGCGCGAACGCGGCGCCGATGTGGTCCCCCGAGGAGACGGAGGACACGGTCGAGGACGAGCCCGATCCCGAAGCGAGCGGTGCGCCGCTGTGGCACCTGTGGTCGTGGTTCGGCGGGCTGGCCGCGGTCGTCGCGGTCGTCGGCTTCGCGGTCGGCCGATCCGGGCTCACCCTGGCTGCCGAGACCGGGCTGACCGGATCGGTGGTCGGTGCGCTGTTCACCAGCGTGGTGACGTCGCTCCCCGAGCTCGTGACGGTGCTCACGGCGGTGCGGATCGGCGCGCTCACGTTGGCGGTGTCGAACATCGTGGGGGGCAACACGTTCGACGTGCTCTTCGTCGCCGCCGCCGACCTCGCGTTCCGCGACGGGTCGGTGTACCACGCGGCCGGCGCCCAGGCGCTCTTCGTCTCCGCGCTGACGGTGGTGCTCACCGCGCTGCTCATCGCCGGCCTGCTCACCCGGGAGCGACGTGGGATCGGGTTCGAGGGCGTCGCGATCCTCGGCACCTACGCCGTCGGCATGGCGGCGCTCGTCGCCCTCTGACCCGTCGACCACGGGCGCGGCGCGGCGCGGCGCGCGCGCGACGGGGCCGCGTGGCCGGACCGGGTGGCCCCGGGTTCCGCGGGCGTCGAAGATGACGCCTACCGGTCGGGGTGCGCCGCGACCCCGAAGGCGGTGGCGAGCTCGGACAGCTCGAGCCCGACGGCGTCGACGAGCTCGGTGAGGTCGCCCACGGCCCCGTCGGCGACGGCGCCGAGCCCGAGCTCGGACGGGCCGGCCTGCGCGCCGAGGTGCAGCGGCGTGATCTCGCTGACCGAGAGCACCGGGTGGCTGGTGCGCAGCGGCCGCCCCGCGAGGTAGACCTGGCGCCGCGGGCCGGGGACGTTGGTGATGCCGAGGTTGACCGTCGGGCTGATCAGCCGGCGGTGCGGCAGCGCCTCGTCGATCCGGTTCGCGATCGACGCCACCACCGGCGGAGCGAACATCGCGATGTCCTGGGTGATCGACACCGGGATCTCGCCGAAGCGCTCCGTGGCCCGGCGAAGGTTCCTGGCCGTCGCACGCAGTCGCGCCGCCGGATCGGCGACGTTGGTCGGCAGCGCGACGGTCAGTCCGGCGACGTGGGTGTCGCGGTCGTGGTCGGCGCGTGCGAGCACGGGCACCACCGCGACGATCGGCGACGACGGGAGCTCGTTCGCCGCGAGCAGCCACCGCCGCAGAGCGCCGGTGCACGCCGCCAGCACGACGGCGTGGAACGACACCGGCGCCGCCTCGCTGTCGGCGGCGGCGCGCACCTCGACGACCCCGGCGATGGGGATCGATCCGCCGGCGTAGGTGCGGGTCGGTCCGATGGGCTCGTTGAACGAGAGTCGGGGTGCCCTCCCGGTGGGGTGCTCGTGGTCGTCCTCACGGTCTCGACGCGGGACGAGGCGGGCCGCCGTCCGCAGGCCGGGCCAGCGGCGGGCCACCTCGTGCGCCGTGGCGCCGAGCCCGGGGAGCTGGTCGGCGACCGCGGCCGCCGCTCGGCCCGCGACGCGGACGGGGAAGCCGAGCCCGCGCCGGATCTGGTCGGGCACCGGGTCGATGATCTTCCCGACGATCCCGTCGACGGGTTCCGCGCGCACGTCGACGTCGTCCATCGTCGCGGCGCCGTCGGGATCGTCGTCGAGCAGCGCCGTCATCAGCTCCACCCCGCTCTGGTCGTCGATGGCCGCCATGTGCACCTTGGCGTAGACCGCCACGCGACCGTCGGGCAGCCCGTCGATGACGTGCATCTGCCACAGCGGACGGCCTCGGTCGAGCCGGACGGCGTGGAGGCGAGCCACGATCTCGTCGAGGGCGCGGCGCGGGTCCTCGCCGACGGGGAGCGAGGTGCGGCGGAGGTGGACGTCGAGGTCGACGTGCTCGACCGAGCGCCAGCTCGGCCGGGTGAGCCCACCCGTCGAGGGGACGACGACGCGCCGGGCCGTGCGCATCGCCGGGAGCCGCGCCTCGAGCGCCGCCGCCACCGACGCACGGTCGAGCGGACCGTCCCCGGAGGGGTCGAAGATCATCAGCGACCCGAGGTGGCGCGGCTCGTCGGGTCGCTCCATCGCGAGGAAGGCGGCGTCGACCCCGCGCATCGCCGTCACGGAGCGCTCCCGAGCGCCTCGCGCCCGGTGCCGCTCGTGCTGCGCGCCGTCACGGCGACGACCGGGGCCGGCGCCACGGCCCGGCACGGGTCACCAGGCGCCTCCACCCATCGGGGGCGTACGGCTGCTGCACCCCGGCGGGCTGAGCGAGCCGGTCGGCGATCACGTGGAGCGCCGCCGGGTTGTGGATGAGCCCGATGTGGCTCCCCGGCACCGCGACGTTCTCGGCCAGGGGCGCCTCGGCGTCGATGCACGACGACCACGACACCACCCCGTCGGTGCGGCTGTAGATCGCGGTGGCGGGCATCGGCAGCGGTTCGTTCATCCGCGCCATCACGTCGTCGGGGATGCTCTCGATCCGCGTCCCGGTGACGGACTCGTACATCGGCCAGACGACGTTCGACTTCAGGTCGCCGGCGAACGGGCTGCCGACCGTGATGACCCGGCGCACGTTCTCGGGATCGGCACGCGCGACCTCGCGCGCGTAGATCCCCCCGAGGCTGTGCCCGATCAGGCTCACCGGTCCGCCCGCCTCGTCGACGACCTCGCGCAGGCGACGGACCGCGATCGTGTGCAGCCGGTGGAAGCCGAGGATCTCGGCGCGCCCCCACTTGTGGGTCACGTACCCCATCCGGCCGAGGTAGGCGCGCAGCACCGCGGTGAAGGCGTCGCCGGCGCCGAACGGCGGGATCGTCACGACGTGGTGGCCGTCGCCGGTGGGGGCCCCGAGCAGCGACGGCAGGGTCGGGATGAGCGCCGCTGCCTCCAACGGTGCGCGCGCCTCCGCGAGCAGGTAGAGCAGACCCGGGCTCCCATCGGGTCGATCTGCCGGCACGCGCCGAAGCGTAGACCGCACCCTCGCCTCCCGGCCCGTCGGGCCGGCGCACGACCGGGGCGATCCATCGTGATCGCGGTCAGCGGGCGCCGAGGCCGGCGGCGACGGCGCCCACCGCCACCACGGCCAGCAGGGTGAGCGCGAAGACGACGAACCAGCGGTCGCGCTCCTGTCGCCACCGGTGCGCGAGCCACGCGACGCGCAGCAGCGGCACCGCCACCACGGCGCCGACGGCCGCCGTCTGGACGGCGACGCCGAGCCGACCGGGCGCGAGGAGGCCGGCGAGGGCCGTGGCGAGCAGCGCCCGGGTGACCCACGTCAGCGCCGGGATCTGCCACCGGCCCCGGACGTGGCTGACCTCGAGGTCGTCGAACGGCTCGTGGGCCCGCCCGATCACGCGCGCACCACCAGGACCACGGCGACCACGACCAGGAGCGCTCCGAGCACGCGGCGCAACCGGTCGTCCGCGAGGCGGGACTGGAGCGCCGCGCCGACGCGCCCACCGACCAGGCTCCCGGCGATCACCGCGCACGACGTGCGCGCGTCGATCCGCCCGTCGATCGCGAACACGATCAGCGCCGCCGACGAGGTGACGCCGACGGTGAACGTCGTGGTCGAGGCAGCGACCCGGGCCGGCACCGCCATCAGCTCGCTGGTCGCCGGCGTCTTGATGAACCCACCCGACGCCCCCGCCGTGCCCGCGATGAGCCCGGCCACCCCCATCAGCGACAGACCGAGCGCCAGGCGTCGCGGGACGTAGGCGACGCGCTCCCCGTCGACCCGGCAGACACCGGCCAGCGACCCCACCCGTTCGCCCACCTCGACGTCGGCCTCGGTGGCCGGTGGCGTCACGGCGGTCGCCGGCCGGAACGACGCGATCGCCGCCGTCGCCGCGACCGCGGCGAGGACGAACGTCAGGACCCGGTCGCCCACGAGACCCGAGAGGGTCGCGCCGACGACGGCGCCGAGCGACCCGACGACCTCCGTCGCCACCCCGAGGCGATGGTTGGTCGACCGCTCCCGGAGCTGGCGCGCACCGGCGGCGATCGAGCCGGCCGCCACGCTGATCAGGCCGAGCGGGGCGGCCTCCGCCGCCGGCATCCCGGACACGACCAGCGCCGGGACGAGCAGGATCGCCCCGCCGAGCCCGCCCATCGCGCCGAGACCGGCCGCGCACGAGGCGAGCAGCGCGTACCCGACGACGTCCATCAGCCCACCACACTCGCGCACGTCGGGGCCCCGCTCCGGGGGCGCGGGAGCCGGGTCACCCGGCGAGGTCGGGGCGTCGTCGCACGCACGACGACGCGGTCAGCTCGCGTCGGGGCCGACGAGCGCGATGCCCGATTCCGCCGCGTCGTCGAAGCTGTCGTCGACGAGGACGACGTCGTGGCCGGCGCGGTCGAGGAGCGACGCCGCGATGCTCGCCCGGTACCCGCTCCGGCAGTGGACGTGCACGGTCCCGTCGGGCACCTCGTCGAGCCGGCCCAGGAGCTCGTGGAGCGGGATGTGCGTCGACCCCTCGAGGTGGCCGGCGGCGTGCTCCCCGTCGCGGCGCGTGTCGAGGATCGTCGGTCCCCGCACCTCCCGCAGCCCGGCGAAGGTCGTGATCTCGTAGCTGCTGCGATCGGCGTCCGCCGACCACGAGTCGATGCCGCCGTCGGCCGCGCCGGTGGGGCGGTCGATGCCGATCCGGACGAGCTGCACCTGGGCCTCGCTGATCTCGTCGGCGTCGTCGGCGAGCAGCGTGACGGGCATCCCCCACGGGAGCAGCCAACCCAGGTAGGTGGAGAAGCCCCCGGCGAGCTCGACGCCGATCGTGCCCGAGACGTGCGTCGACGCGAACTCGCGCCGCGGGCGCAGGTCGACCACCCACTCGCCGCGGTGGATGCGCCGAGCGAGCTCGACGGGATCGACCGGAGCGGGCGGTGACAGGTCGATCGCCGTCGCCCCGGCGGTGTTCAGCGGACCCATCTGCGCGTAGTACGTGGGGAAGGCATCGAGCCCGGCCACGAGCTGCGCGACGAAGCGGTCCTCGTCGTCGGCCGTGAGCGCGATGTTCGCGCTGCGCTCGCCGCCGAGCGTGCCGTCGGACTCCCGATCGCTCACCGCCGACGCGCAGAAGCTGCCGAACCCGTGGGTCGGGTAGACGAGGGTCTCGTCGGGCAGCGAGTCGGCGAGAGCGTGCACCGACCGGTACTGGGCGTGCGCCAGCTCGTCGGTGGCGTCGGAGCCGATCAGGTCGGTGCGCCCGACGGTGCCGTAGAGCATCGAGCCACCGGTGAACGCAGCCGGTGCGTCGCCGGCGGCGGTCACGACGTAGGACAGGTGGTGCGGGGTGTGTCCCGGCGTGTGGCGGACCTCGACGCGCATCGAGCCCACGTCGATCACGTCGCCGTCGGACACGGCGTGGTGATCGAACCGCAGCGGTTCGTCGGCGGCGTGGAGGTAGGTCGCACCGGACACCCGGGCGAGGGTGAGGCCGCCGCTGACGTAGTCGTTGTGGACGTGGGTCTCCGCGACGTGGGTGATCTCGACCCCTGCGGAACGCGCCGCCTCGACGACGCGGTCGATGTCGCGCTGCGGGTCCACGACCAGCCCGACGCGCCCGTCGTGGACGATGTACGACCGGTCGCCGAGCGACGCCGTCTCGATGGTGATGACCTGCATGTGCCCCCTCTGACGTCCGAATTGTACGTACATTCCGCGCGGGAGATCAACCTCGATCGTCGGCCGGTCGAGCGGACACCGGGATCCGCAGCGTCGGATCGCTTACGGTGTCGCATGCTCGGCGCGGAGGTGCTGCCCCTCCCGCCGGTCGGCGAGCACGCGCTGCTCGTGTTCTGGTGCCAGATCGTCGTGGTGCTCACGTGCGCCCGCGTCGGCGGCTACGCGCTCCGCCGCCTCGGCCAACCACGCGTGATCGGGGAGCTGCTCGCCGGCGTCGCGCTCGGGCCCTCGTTGCTCGGTGCGGTCTGGCCGAGCGGCTTCGACTGGTTGTTCCCAGCCGACGAGGGCCAGTCGGGGTTGCTGCTCGGGCTCGCCTGGGTCGGGATCGGCCTGCTGCTCGGCACGACCGGCGCGGAGGTCGACCTGGCGACCGTTCGCCGCCAGCGCGGGCTCGCGACCACCGTGGCCGTCGGCAGCCTTGTCGTGCCCCTCGCCACCGGGGCCGGCGTCGCCGTGCTCATCCCGTCGGAGTACGTCGGCGACGGAGCGTCGCGGGCCGTCTTCGCGGGCTTCTTCGCGGTCGCCTTCGCGATCTCGTCGCTCCCGGTCGCGGCGCGCATCCTCGGCGACCTCGGCCTGATGGCGAGCCCGGTCTCGCAGCTGGCTCTCGCGGTCGCCACCGCCAACGACATGGTGGGCTGGTTGCTGCTGGGCGTGGTCACCGGGATCGGCGAGGCGAACTCGTTCTCGATCGGATCCCTCGTGGTCGCCGTCGCGGCCGTGGTCGTCGTGAGCGTGGTCGTCATCCGCTTCGGCCCGCCCGCGCTGGACGCCGTCGCACGCGAGCTGGAACGTCACGACGGCGGGCCCGCGATCGAGGCGAGCGTGATCTTCCTCGTGGTGGTCGCGATCGGGGCGCTGACCCACGCGATCGGCATCGAGGTGGTCATCGGCGCGTTCATCGCCGGCATCGCGATCGGCGCGAGCCGCTTCCGACGCCGTCCCGGCTTCGAGGCGATCGAGACCGTGACGAACGGCATCTTCGCTCCGCTGTTCTTCGCGATCGCCGGGATCCGCGCCGATCTCTCCGAGCTCGGCTCCCCCGAGGTGCTCGTCCTCGCCGCTGCCGTGACGGCTGCGGCCACCGCCGCCAAGGTCGTCGGCTCCTACGCCGGCGCCCGGATCGGGCGCACCTCGCGCCGGGACGCGCTCCGCCTCGGCTTCACCCTCAACGCCCGCGGCGCGCTCGAGATCGTCGTCGCGACGGTCGGGCTCTCGCTCGGCGTCATCGACACGACGCTGTACACGGTGATCATCGTGATGGCCCTGGTCACGACCGCGCTCGCCGCGCCGCTGATCAAGCTCACCCTCCGCCGCTGACCGTTCCGGCAGCCGACCGGAGCCGAAGGACGCAGTAGCGTGGACGAACTCGACGAGCGACGTCGACGACGACGTGGCAGCGAGAGGTGCGGCACGATGACGACCGCGACGAGGGCGTTCCGACGGATCCTGTTCGTCGATCTGCAGGGCGGGGCCGAACCGAGCCGGGGCGCGATCGACACGGTCGATCTCGCTCGTCGTCTCGACGCCGCCGTCACCGTCCTCGACGTGGTCGGTCGCGATCACCGTGGCCCCGTCGGCTCCTTCCCCGGTCGACCCCGGAACCGACAGGCGGCGGTGGATCGCGCGCTCGCCTCCTCCACCGTGCGGCTGGACTCGTGGCGACGGCAGCTCGGCGGTCCCGTCCGGTGCGCCGTCTCCGTGCGCACCGGGCACCGTTCGGAGGCGGTGCGGCGCGAGGTCGCAGCGGGCGACCACGACGTCGTCGTCGTGTCGTCGCAGGGACGACGCGCCGTCGTGCAGACGATCCGCCACCTGCTCCGATCGTGTCCCCGTCCTCTGCTCGTGATGCGCGACGGTGCGCTCACCGGCGACGTCATCGCGCTCGTCGACGTGCACGACGACGACGACGAGATGGAGCGCGTCGTCACGGCCGCCGGAGCGCTCGCCGCCGCGCTCGACCGGCGCAGCCACGTGGTGTGCGCGGTCCCGCGGGGCGACCGCGTCGGCGAGTGGAGCGGACGCGCCGGCACCGGACCGGCGACGACGACGACGGGCGCGACGCCGTCCACCCTCACCGACGTCCGCCGCCGGGTCTGCGCGTGCGTCGACCGCGCGCAGATCACGTCGCGACCGACGGTGCACGTCGCGCTCGGCCCCGTCGTCGCCACCGTCGATCGAGAGTCCGACATGGACGACGCGACGCTGATCGTGATCGCCCGCAGCGGGCGGCGCGCGCTGTCGGCACGGATCGTGGGGAGCCTGGCGGAGCGGCTCCTCGCCTCGACCACGCGATCGGTCCTCGTCCTCGAACCGCGACCGCCGTCGCGCCATCCGACCACGAGTGCGGACGTCGCGTCGCGGAGATCTCCTCGGTGGCGCTCGCGGGGTCCGCGGGGCCCGTCGCTCCCGCCCCGCTCGCGCACCTGACGTCGAACGCGCCGACGGGGCCGGCCGGGCGGCGCGACTCGGCGGGCGCGATCGTCGCCTGACGTGTCCGACGGCCCCTGACGCTCGCCGCGCCGCCGCGGTCACCTACCGTCGAGCACGTGGCACGTCACCCCGAACTCGGCTTCTACACCCTGGCGGGTGCACCGGGGAGCCCCCGCGAGCTCCTCGACGAGGTGCGCGACGCCGAGGCCATGGGTCTCGGCGCGTGCTTCGTCTCCGAGCGGTTCAACGTGAAGGAGGCGTCGACGCTGTGCGGGGCGGCGGCGGCGGTGTCCGAGGAGGTCCGGATCATCACCGCCGCGACCAACCACAACACGCGGCACCCGATCGTCACCGCCTCCTACGCGACCACGATGCACTTCCTCACCGGGGGCCGCTTCACGCTCGGCATCGGGCGCGGCATCGCTCCGCTCCAGGACGCGTTCGGGATGTCGCGCATCACCACCGCCCAGATGGAGGACTTCGCCGGTCTGATGCGGCGGTTGTGGCACGGCGAGACGATCGTCGGGCACGACGGTCCCGCCGGCTCGTGGCCGGTGCTGCGACTCGACCCGGCCTTCGACGAGGACATCCCGCTCGGGATCGTCGCGTTCGGGCCGAACACCCTGGAGCTCGGCGGGAGGGCGTTCGACGACGTGATCCTGCACACGTTCTTCACCGACGAGACGCTCGTGCGCTGTGTCGAGACGGTGAAGCGCGCCGCCGAGCGCGCCGGGCGCGACCCCGCGTCGGTGCGCGTCTGGTCGTGCTACGCCACGGTCGGCGACCACCTCCCCGAGCCGCTCCGGCTGAAGAAGACCGTCGGCCGGCTCGCGACCTACCTGCAGGCCTACGGCGACCTGATGGTGTCGACCAACGACTGGGATCCGACCGTGCTCGAGCGGTTCCGCTCCGATCCGTTCGTCTCCGGCTTCCGCGGGTCGATCGACGCGACGGCGACGACGGAGGAGCTCGAGCACGTCGCGACCCTCCTGCCCGAGGAGTGGTTGGCCCCCGCCGCCACGGGGTCGCCCGAGCGCTGCGCGACCGCCGCACGGGGCCAGCTCGACCTCGGTGCGGACGGCGTGATCCTCCACGGCGCCTCCCCGACCGATCTCGCCCCGATCGTCGAGGCCTACGCCCGGTCGAGCACCGCGCCGCCGCCCGGCTGACGCGTCGCGACGTCGCCGCGCGATCGGCGACGGCTCCGACCCGGCGCCGCCGGCCACGATGCCCGGAGCGGCCGACGACGGGTCGCCACCCCGCGGTGGCGATCAGCGAGCGGGGAACCGCCCGGCGCGTGACATCTGCCCCGGGACCTCGCGGCCGACGAGCTCGCCGACGAACTCGGCGGCACGCATCAGCCGGTCGAGGTCGAGACCGGTCGAGATGCCCGAGCGCTCGAGCACGTACACCAGGTCCTCGGTCGCGATGTTCCCGGTCGCGTCGGGGGCGAAGGGGCACCCCCCGATGCCCCCGACCGAGGCGTCGAGGGTGACGACGCCGGCGTCGATCGCGGCGAGCGCGTTCGCGTAGCCGGTGTTGCGGGTGTTGTGGAAGTGAGCGCGCAGCGCGGTGCCGGGTGCGGCGCGGCGGCATCGGCCGAACAGGTCGTGCACCTGGGCCGGCACCCCGACGCCGATCGTGTCCGCCAGCGCGATCTGAGCGGGCCGCAGCTCCCCCACCCGTCCCGCGATCGCCTCGACGTGGCCGGGATCGACCTCGCCCGAGAACGGGCAGCCGAACGCCGCGCTCAGCGTCACCGTCATCGGGATCCCGGCCTCGGCCGCCCGACCGGCGACGACGTCGGCGACGTCGAGCATCGCGCCGGTGGTCATGCCCTGGTTGCGCTCGCTGAACGCGTCGGTGACGACGACGATCACGTTGATCTCGTCGCAGCGCGCCGCGACGGCCCGGTCGAACCCGCGCTCGTTGAGCACGAGCCCCTGGTGCACGACGCCCGCCGGCCGGGCGACCGCGGCCATCACCTCGTCGGCGTCGGCGAGCTGGGGGACGGCGGCCGGGTGGACGAAGCTCGTCGTCTCCAGGCGGGTGACGCCGGCGTCGAGGAGGCGGTCGATCAGTTCCACCTTCGCCACGGTCGGCACGGGAGCCGGCTCGTTCTGCAGACCGTCGCGGGGTCCGACCTCGAGCACCTCGATCGAGTCGGTCACGGGTGGCCCGTGCCGCTGCTCGTCACCCGCCGAGGTCGGCGCAGCGCTCGCTCGACCGGCGTCGCGACGCCGAGCGACGACGTCGGTTCGCGTCGCGGCGGCGCATCGCGGTCGTGGTGCTCGTCCTGGCGCCCCATCGCGACGACGGTAGAGCGCCGGGCCTCCCGGTTCGCACCTCCGAGCGCGCTCGTCGCCCCGGCGCGGCCCGAGGCTGCGTACATTCCGGTGATGCACGCACCTCCCGACGGGCAGCCCGACGACGACGCGGAGATCGCCGCCGCCGCACCGGACGTCCGCGCGACCGATGGCGTGGCGGGGGCGGCGCCACGATGAGCGGGCCCCTCGACGACGTCACGGTGATCGAGCTCGGCCAGCTGCTGGCGGGCCCGTACTGCGGCCAGCTGTTCGCCGACTACGGCGCGACGGTGATCAAGCTCGAGCAGCCCGGCGTCGGTGACCCCCTGCGCAAGTGGGGCCGCGAGCGCGTCGACGGAGAGACCCTGTGGTGGCCGATCGCGGCGCGCGGCAAGCGATCCGTCACCTGCGACCTGCGCGACGAGCGCGGCCAGGAGATCGTGCGGCGCCTCGTCGCCGACGCCGACGTGATCGTCGAGAACTTCCGCCCCGGGACCATGGAGCGGTGGGGGCTCGGCTGGGAGGAGGTCTCCGCGATCAACCCGCGCCTGGTGATGGTGCGCGTCTCTGGGTACGGCCAGACCGGCCCGTACTCGTCGCGCCCCGGCTACGCGTCGGTCGGCGAGGCGATGGGCGGGTTGCGCTACGTGATGGGCGACCCGTCGACGGCGCCGAGCCGGGCCGGGATCTCGATCGGCGACTCGCTCGCCGCGATCTACGCCACGATGGGTGCGATGGCCGCCCTGCACCAGGTCGGCATCACCGGGCGCGGCCAGGTCGTCGACGCCTCGATCTACGAGTCGGTGCTGGCGGTGATGGAGTCGCTGATCCCGGAGTACACGATCGGCGGGTTCACCCGTGAGCGGACGGGCCCGATGCTGCCGAACGTCGCGCCGTCGAACCTCTACCCGACGCGCGACGGCGAGTGGGTTCTCATCGCGGCCAACCAGGACAGCCTCTTCGCCCGGTTGTGCGCCGCGATGGGTCGCCCCGAGTGGGTCGACGACCCGCGCTTCGTCGACCACCTCGCCCGCGGCGCGAACCAGGCCGAGCTCGACGGGCTGATCGCGGAGTGGACCTCGACGATGACCGCGTCGGAGGTCCTCGACGCGATGATCGAGCACGAGGTCGCCTCCGGCGGCGTGTACCGGGCCCCCGACATGCTCGCCGACCCCCACTTCCGCGAGCGGGAGTCGATCGTCGAGGTCGACCACCCGCGCCTCGGATCGTTCGCGATGCAGAACGTGTTCCCCCGCCTCTCCGAGACGCCGGGTTCGATCTCGTGGGTCGGCCCGGAGCTCGGGGAGCACAACGACGAGGTGCTGTCGGGGGTGCTCGGCTACTCCGACGACGAGCTCGAGGCGCTGCGCGCCGACGGCGTGATCTGACGGCGTGATGTGACGGCGCGGTCCCGGGACGGCCGCCCCGCGGTCGCGGATCGTCAGGCGAGGCAGCGCAGCGGGCGTCCGCCGTTGAAGGCGATCATGTCGCCGATCGCAGCGGCGAGGTCGATCGGCGCGCCGGGTTCGGCACCGCCCATCTCGAACATCGCCCGGTGCAGGTTGCCGACGATCCGCTCCGGGTCGGTCAGGTGCGCGAACCGACCGAGATCGGCGTCGCGCGCCGCTTCCAGCGGGGCGGCTCCGGCGTCCACCGCCGTGCGCGCCAGCTCGAGGACGAAGCGGTCGTAGTCGGCGAGCCCGTCGAGCACCGACGGGTCGCAGACGGGTCCGTGGCCGGGGACGACCACCTCGGCGTCGAAGCTCCGCAACCCCTCGATCGCACGCAGCGAGCCCTCCACCGAGCCCATCAGCATGAACGGGGTGCCGCCGTTGAACACGAGGTCGCCGGCGAACAGGACGCGCTGGTCGGGGAGCCACGCGACCACGTCGTTGTCGGTGTGCGCGGGCGTCCCCAGGTGGCGCAGCTCGATGGCGAACCGACCGGTGTGCACGTGCATCAGGTCCGAGAACGTGACCATGGGCGGAGCGAGCGTGAGCTCTCCCCACTCCGGCGGCTCGGGGTCTCCGAAGACGCCCGGGTGGTGCTCGATCCCCGCCGCGATCATCGCCGAGCGGCATCGGTCGTGGCCCACGATCGCGGCCGGGTGGGTGAAGGAGTTCCCGTGCGTGTGGTCTCCGTGGTGGTGGGTGTTGACGAGGATCCGGATCGGCTGGTCGGTGACCGCCGCGACGTGGTCGAGGAACAGCCGGGTGCGCCGCTCGGTCGCGCAGGTGTCGATCGCGACCACCCCCTCGTCGCCGACGACGAACCCCGCGTTGTTGATCCACCACGTGCCGTCGGGCTGGATGTAGGCGTAGACGCCGTCGGCGACCTGCTCCAGGCGCGGGGGGTCGAGCTCGCCGTGGTCGTGCAGGTGGGCGCTCATCGACCCAGCGTCGCAGATCGCCGCCCGCCACGGCGCCGCCGGGCGACGGGCGCCCGTGCGTCTCCCCGGCCCCCGATCACGAGACGGTGCTGCGGACCCCGGTGGAGCGTGCGGGCGGGAGCAGTCGATCCGGACGCCCTCTTCCGCCGCGTCGATCTCGAGCCGGTCGTCGGGGCGGGCCGGGTCAGACGAGGGGACGGCCGCGGCGTCGGCGCACCGCGTTGCGCACCGGGGTGCGGACCTTCTCCACCGCGAGGTAGAAGACCGGGAAGGCGACGAGGACCATGATCGTCGAGCTGATCAGCCCGCCGATCAGGGTGAACCCGAGCGACTCCCAGAAGGGGTCGCCGAGCGCGAGCGGGAGCAACCCGGCGACGGTGGTGATCGTGGTCGCGACCAGCGGACGGAAGCGCTGCTCGACTGCGTCCGCGATCGCCTCCCCGGGCCGCAGGCCCTCGCGGCGGGATCGGTTGGCGGCGTCGACGAGCAGGATGCTGTTGTTCACCACCACCCCGATCAGCGCGATGAACCCGATCCCGACGAAGAAGCTGATCGGGTTCCCGCTGAGGCTCAGCGCGGTGAACACGCCGAGGAAGCTGAACGGGATCGCGACGAAGATCAGCAGGGGCTGCACGATCGAGCGGAACTGCACGACGAGGAGGACGAACATCAACCCGAGCGCGATGACGAGCGCCCGACCGAGGGAGGCGAAGTCGTCCTGGTTGTCCGACTCCTGGCCGTAGTCGAACCCGATCGCGTCCTCGGCGAGGCCCCGCTCGGCGAGCGCGTCCGCGTCGTACGCGTCGCGCACGAGGGCCTCCGTGGCGTCGAGGTTGTTCGTCAGGTCGTCGGTCGAGAACGCGGCGCGGACCTCGATCTGGCGCTCGCCGCCACGGCGGTACACCGTCCCCTCGCTCGAAACGATCGCGTCCTCGACGACGGTGGGCTCGCCACCGGGCTTGTCGAGAGCCGCGCCGACCAGCCGGTCGCGCAGGTCGACGGCGAGCTCACGCCCGGCGGCGACGTCGTCGCCGACCGAGATCTGCGCCGCGAACGGGAAGTCGTCGACCGGCGGCCCGTTCTCGATCACCGCGACCGACAGGCGCGCTCCGTCGACGGCTGCGAGACGCTCCTCCAGGCGCTCGACGTAGGTGGGCGCGGTCGTGCCACGCTCATCGAAGGGCGTCAGATCGACGAGCGTGGACAGCCGTCGCTCGTCGCCGTCCACGTACTGGGACCGCACGAGGTCGTCGCCGAGCGTGTCGAGCACGATCGCGTCGATGTCGTCGGCGACCTCCTGGGCTCCGTCGATCGTCGTGCCCGGATCGAAGTCGGCGCTCAGCAGCAGCGAGTTCGCGTCGTCGGTCGGGGGGAAGATGTTGAACCCGACCGTCGACGCGACGCGGAACGAACCGAGCACGGTCCCGACGGCGACGGCGAACACGGCGACGCCCACCACGATCCCCTTGGGACCGTGGCTCGACGGGTACTCGGCGAGGCGACCGAGGCCGTGCGCGACGCTGCGCTCGGCGCGGATGATCGGGTTGTCCGGCGCCGACCCACGCAGCAGGAAGGGCGGGGCCACGGCGGAGATGAACACGATCGAGAAGACGAACGACAGCACCAGGGTGAGGATCACCGTGGCCGGGATCGCCCGGATGAACTCGCCGAGCACCCCCGACACGAACAGCATCGGCGCGAAGACGAGCAGTGTGGTGAGCGTCCCCGAAAGCGAGGCCGTGCCGACCCGGTCGATCGCTCGGCGGACGACGCCGACCGGTGTCGCCGCGCCGCCGCGGTTGGCGTCGATCGACTCCGAGATGACGATCGCGTCGTCGACCAGCAGACCGAGGGTGAGGATCAGCCCGAACAGGGTGATGGTGTTCAGCGAGTAGCCGAGGAACCACAGCCCCCCGAGCGCGGCCATCATCACGGTGGCCATGAACGCCCCGGTGACGACCGAGACGCGCCACCCGATCAGGGCGAGGCTGACGATCGCGACCGCCACCAGCCCCTGGAGCAGGTTGACCGTGAGCGAGCCGATCTGGGTGCGGATCTCGTCGGCGAAGTCGGCGGTGATCGCCGCCTCGTAGCCCTCTGCCAGGACGTCGGCGTCGTCGAGCAGAGCGCCGATCTCGTCGCTGAACCCGAGCACGTCGAGATCGGTGTCCGCCGAGCGCACCAGGCCGATCGCGATCGCCTCGTCGTACGCGCCGCTGCCGTCGAAGGCGACCCGGACGAACCGCGTCCGGCGCACCTCGCTCTCCCCCGTCTCGGGGTTCGCGCCCTCGGTCAGCAGCTCGCGCACGTCGGCTCGCTCGACGCCGTCGCCCTCCTCGAGGCGCTCCTCCAGCAGGCGAGCCTGGGCCTGGAGATCCTCGGCCGACGCACCGTCGGGTCCGCTGACCGCCACGAGGAGGTCGTACACCTCGAGGAACTTGGTCGCCTCGACCGGCCGGACGGTCAGCGTCGACTCGTCCGGGAGGTCGATCGCGACCGAGTCGAGGAGCTCGGCCCCCTGCGGTGAGGTGAACCCGTCGTCGAACTCGGTGACGACGGTGAACCCGTTGGCCCGCGCGAAGGTCTGGACCTCGACGACGCCGTCGACCGCGGCGTAGGCCTCCTGGAGGGGCACGGCGATGTCGGCGTCGACCACCTCGGGGTCGTCGACGAAGTACGAGCCGTCGGCCACCACGATCGGGAGGTCCACGGGCGGGAAGCCCTCACGGGCGAGCCCCCCGGCGTAGGCGACGACCCCGACGGCCAGGACCGCGATCCAGACCGCGAGGGTCGCCTTCCACCGCGACGCCGCGGCCGTGGCGAGCGAGGTGATCACCGACCGTCGCGACGACCCCTCTCCCTCCGTCGGTCCCCGGGTGGGGTCGTCGGCGGTCTCGTCGGGTGCGGCGCCGTCCGACATGGGCGCGACGGTAACGGCGAACGGCGGCCGTCGCCCGCGACGGGTCGATCGTCACCGGCGCCGACCCTCGACGGCTGCGTCGGCCGACGGGCGCGCCGACCGGGGATCTGCGGCATCCGAGCGCACCTGGCCTGCGGGTCGCCCGGTGGATCGTCAGGTGTAGATGCCGGGCGGCGGGTCCCACCCGGTGAGGACGTGGCGTCCGATCTCCTCGTGCTTCCGATCGATCGGGTCGTGGAGCGACAGGGTGCGGGCGTCGCGCCCTCGTTCTGAAGGTGTGCGGTGCCGATCGGATCAGCGAGGACCACGTACTCGCTGGCTGGCCCGTGGCCGGCACGACGGTCGGTCTCATCGCCTGCGCGGCATCCGGCGGGGCGACGACCGGTCTGGGGTGCCGGTCCGAGCGCCGAGAGGCCGATCACGAGCGGCGCGGCGCTCGCGTGATCGGTGTCGTCGCGAGCGCCGAGATCGTCGTGCGTCCACGTCGAGTGCACCGAGTCCGACGTCTCGTCATCGTCGCGTGCGCGAGGATCCGCTGATGCAGGGATTGGCGCAAGTGAACCTGATCGTCACCGACCTCGGGCGAGCGAAGGAGTTCTGGGATGTCCTCGGCTTCGCGTGGACTCCGAGAGGGCATCCCGAGGCTGCAGTCATCGAGTTCGCGAGCGGGATGAGACTCGTCGTGCACGAACCCGGCTTCGCCCGACTCTGGGACCCGGCGTACGCCGGTCCCGCGGCAGGCTCGACCGTCATCGATGTCAACGTGGTGAGCCGAGCCGAAGTCGACGATCTCCACGATCGAGTCGTCGCCGCGGGATTCAGGAGCAGCGTCGAGCCGTGGGACACGTTCTTCGGTGCGCGCTACGCCATCGTCTGCGACGCCGACGGACACCGGATCGGCGTGAAGAGTCCACAAGACCCGTCTCGCTCGTACCCGCTCGACGAGGAGTCGACGCGACGCTCGTGAGCACGGCCGGGGTGCGGCGACCTCGCGTGCGCTCCGGCATCAGGATCGCCGCCGTCGGTCGACCTCGTCGTTCTCGAACTGGTCGCGGTGCCGTCGAGTGCGACACGCCCGTTCGCGCTGGAAGCGAGTCGTCGCGACGGGGTCGATGGCGAGCCGTGCGATCTCGCCGAGACAGGGCTCCGGTGGGGCGGGGACGGCGCTCGCGAGATCGTGGTTCCGGATGACTCCCGAGACCGTCTGCTCGTCGACGATCGCACCGACGAGCCCCGAGCGGCGCTCGGGACGACTGCGACGCACCCCCATGGGCACACTCCTGCGATGACGCCCGACGAGGAGCTGGCAGCGGCGGGTGCCGCACCGACCCGAGACCAGGCGGCCGTGGCGATGCCGGCGGGGGGTCGCTACCGGGGTGCCGGCGACGAGATCGCGCTCGACCTGCGCGTGGACGCCGAGCTGAACATCGTCAGCGGCGATCTGTACGCGATCACCAGCCGACCGGGCTCCGACGAGCCGCTGGTCGGCTACGCGGCCTCGTTCCGCACCTCGCCCCCTCTCGACGCGTCGCTGCCGTCGGCGATCCTCGCCGAGGACGATCTCGGCGGGCGGACGACGGGCTCGATGCTCCTCGACGGTCCCGCTCCCGGTCGGGGCGGGGGCGGCGCCGTGACCGTGACGGTCGTCCTCGACGGCGGCCTGAACGGCATCGGGAGCCGGCGACCGATGACGGTCGTCGCCGAACGGGTCGGCGACCTGCTCCGGCCGATCGTGCTCGAGATCGACCGCGAGCGCGACGTGGCGGAGATCGCGCCCGTCGTCGACGACGGCGGGGTCGTGCGCACCCTCCCCGGGGTGCTCGCCGGGGCCGGCCTCGACCCCGTCGTCGACGACCGCGACGACCCGATCCCGGTGAAGGACGCCGGCTGGGACACCGCCGAGCTGCACGCCCTGATGGTCGACGTCGCCGACCGCCCGGTCGATCGCCCCGCGTGGGGCCTGGGGCTCCTCGTGCTGGGCTCGGCCGACGAACGACAGCGCGGGCTGCTGGGGGTGATGTTCGACACGACGCCTCAGCTCCCCCGCCAGGCGGCCGCCGTCTTCGCGACGGCCGTGCGCGAGCTGCGCCCCGACGACGCCGACCGCAAGCTGATGCAGACCACGGTCCACGAGATCGGGCACGCGCTGAACCTCGCCCATCGCTTCGAGCGCGAGGTCGGACGGGCCGATTCGTTCTCGCACATGGCATACGACTGGCGCCACGTCGGCGGTCCCGAGGTGTTCTGGGAGGGGTACGACTACCGGTTCGACCCCGACGAGCTCGCCTTCCTCCGCCACGGGCGACGCCGCGACGTCATCCCCGGCGGGGCGCCGTTCCACTCGGTCCGCTACTGGGCCGACGGCGGCGGCGGTTCGAGCCCCTACGTCCCCGAGGCGCCGCTCGCTGGCGTCTCGCTGCTCCTCGACCCGCCCCCCGCGTCACTCACCACCGCCGGCCCGCTGTTCGGGTTCGGTCAACCCGTCTACCTGCAGGTCCGCTTCCGCAACGACCTCGACGTCTCCATCGAGGTGCCCCATCAGCTCCTCGACCACAAGGTCGGTCTGCTCGAGGTGCTCATCCGCCGCCAGCGCCCCGGCGATCCCAGCGGGATCGTCGACGCCGACGCCTTCCGACCCGTCGCCCAGCGCTGCGTCGACGTCGACCCCGGCGTCGCCCGGACCCTCGACCCGGGCGACGAGATGACCGACAACCTGAACCTCACGTTCGGGGCGAGCGGCTTCGGGTTCGCGGAGCCGGGGCGCTACGAGGTGACGGCGCTGCTCGTCGTGCCCGAGATCCGCGACGGCCAGGTTGTGCGCGAGTACGTGGCCGCCTCGGCACCGCTGCCGGTGACGATCGCTCATCCCGTGTCCGCGCTCGACGAGATCAGCGCCGTCGAGCTGCTCGATCCCGAGGTCGGCACCTGGTTCGCGCTCGGCGGCGCCCCGGCGCTCCGACGCGCCGGCGATCGCCTCGACGCGCTGGCGGAGCGTCGTGGCGGCGACCCGAACCGTGATCCGGTGGTCGCGGCGATCGTGCGGGCGCAGGCGTTCGAGGCGCTGCGCTCCCCGATCCGCTACGAGCGCTCGACCGACACCTTCCGCAGCGAGCCGAGTCGACCCGAGCTCGCCGTCGAGCGACTCCGACGCCTCGACGCCGGCGCTCTCGCCTCGTTCGACCCGTCCACCGCGGCCGGCACCCGTCGACTCGCCCGCGACCTCGAGCAGCGGATGTGATCGCGGCGATCCCGCCCCGTCCGGGTCCGGCCACTCGACGAGCGCGTAGCCTCGGTGCCGTGATCCTCGGCGCCACGACCTCGACGGGCCGCTGACGTGGCCTCCGCGGCGGATCTCGCGAAGCTCCGGACGCCACCCCCCGACTTCGGCCGCGTGACGGTGAGGTCGATCGATGCGCTGACCCCGCACCTGCGTCGGGTCGTGCTCGGCGGCGACGCTCTCGACGGCTTCGAGATCGAGTCACCGGCGGCGAGCGTGCGGATCCTGGTGCCCGAGCCCGGCGCCGACGAGCTCGTGCTCCCCGAGTGGCAGGGCAACGAGTTCCGCTACGCCGACGGGGAGCGCCCGAGCATCCGGACCTTCACCCCGCGCTCGTTCGACCCCGAGGGGCTCGAGCTCACGATCGACGTCGTCGAGCACTCCGGCGGCGTGGTGTCGAGCTGGGCCCGCGCCGCCTCGCCGGGCGACCAGGCGGCGTTCTCGGGTCCGGGTCGCGGGTTCGCGCTCGACCCCGAGACCTCCGGCTACCTCCTCGCCGGCGACGAGACCGCTCTCCCCGCGATCGCCCAGCTCGTCGAGTGGATCCCCGACGACGTGCCGATCCGGGCGATCGTCGAGGTGCGCGACGGCGACGCCCGCCTCCTCGGGCTCGACGACGCCCCCCACGTGGAGGTCGACTGGGTGCTCACCGGTGACGAGCGCGGGAGCGAGGTGCTCGACCGGCTCGGCGCCGCGGAGATCGACGGCGGCACCGCCGTGTGGGTGGCCGGTGAGGCGGCGGTGATGCACGCCGTGCGCTCGCTGCTGCGCGACGAGCGCGGCATCGAGCGGGCCCGGATGACGGTCCGTGGGTACTGGAAGGACCGCCGGTGACGCGGCCGGGTGCCGCCGTCAGATGTTGGTCATCCCGCCGTCGACGCGGATCGTCTGCCCGGTGACGTAGCTCGCGTCGCGGGACGCGAGGAAGCAGGCGACGGCCGCGATCTCCTCGGCCTGCCCCCACCGCCCCATCGGCACCCGCTTCGCGAACCCCTCGCGCACCGACTCCTCGCCGAGCCGCTCGAAGGTCGGCTCCCACATCTCGGTGTCGACGAGACCGGGCGCGACCCCGTTCACCCGGACCCCCTTCGACGCCCACTCGTTCGCGAGGTTCTTCGTCAGCGTGTCGAGACCGCCCTTCGAGGCGGCGTAGGCGCCCTGGGTCCCACCGGCCCCGGTCGCCGCGGTCGAGGAGATGTTCACGATGCTGCCCCGCGCGGCGAACAGCGGCTTGGCGAACGCCGACGACAGCACCAGCACCTGGCGCAGGTTGACGAACAGGGTCTCGTCGATCGCCCGGCCGGTGACCTTCGACGCGGGCTCGTTGCGCTCGACCGCCGCGTTGTTCACCAGCACGTCGAGCCCGCCGAACTCGGCGAGCACGGTGGAGGAGATGATCTCGACCGATTCCTCGCTCGACAGGTCCGCCGCGACGACGAGCGGGCGGTTCGCGAGCTCCGCGGCGATCGCCCCGAGGCGGTCCGCCGACCGCGCGACCAGCGCCACCCGGGCACCGCCGGCGTCGAGGCGACGCACGATCGCCTCCCCGATGCCGCGGCTCGCGCCGGTGACGAGGGCGTGGACGCCGGTGAAGTCGTGGGCCATCCGCCGCACGGTAGGAGACCGATCGCGCCGAGGTCCGGTCGGGACCTCCCCGCTCGGTGCACGTCGGCCCGGTGCTCGTCACCGGCGGTAACGTGGAACCGCGGGCCGGACAGGAGCGTCAGAGCACCATGTCCCCCCGTACCCGACCACGACCCACCTCGGCGGCACGCGCCGCTCGAGCTGCGACCGCCGCCGTGTCGTTCGCGGCTCTCGCCGCATCGGCGTGCGGCTCGTCCGACGACGGGCGCGCCGCCCCGGTCAGCGCGTCGTCCATCTCGGCCGCGGCGCCCGATGCGACCGCGCACACCGCGAGCGGCACCGCCGCGCCCCCACGAGCACCGACGACGGAGACCGATGTGACGCACAGCGAACCGACCACCCCCCCGCCCACCGACACCGATCCCCGGCAGTCGGTGCCGTCGAGCCCCGAGGAGACGGTGCCGTCGAGCGCTCCCGCGACCCCGACCACCACCTCGATCACGACGCCCGCGACGTCACCGCAGACCTCTCCCGCAGGCGGTTCGTCTCCGGGGTCGGCGACCGGTCAGGCGTGGCCGACCGGATCCGAGGCGCTGGGTCGGGCGGCGGTCGACGACACGGTCGAGCGCCTCGGCGTCGACCCCGACGCCGTCGAGGTCGTGGTGGTCGAGGAGGTCACCTGGCGTGACTCCTCCCTCGGATGCCCGCGCAAGGGGATGCAGTACCTGCAGGTGCTGACCCCCGGGGTCCGCGTCGTGGTCGAGGTCGACGGTCGACGCCGGTCGTACCACGGCACCTCCGAGCGCGACCTCTCCTACTGCGCCGTCCCCCAGGACCCGCTCGGATCCTGATCGAACCCCCGGGGAACCCGGATCGGGCCGACGCGGGTCTCCCCGCACCGGCCCGATCGAGCGCTCGTCAGCTCCCCGACGAGCCGTCGTCGAACACGTCGGTCCGGGCGTCGACCTTCACGTCGAAGCCCCCGTCGCTCTTCGCCCGCTCGGGGTCGACGACAGCGGCGTCACCGGTCTCGATGTCGACCAGCGTGAGCCCGAGCAGCTCGGCGCCCCGTGAGTGCGACACCGCACCCAGGTGGTCGACGCCCGCTTCGAGCCCCTCCCACGAGGCGACGATCGTGGCCGTCGCTCCGAGCTCGGCGGAGGCCGGCGCGGAGGTGATCTCCATCGGCCCGGTCCCGGCCTCGAGCGGCACGGACCAGGTCCGCACGCCGAAGCCGACCTCGGTCCCCACCGTCTGCCACCCGTGGACGTAGAGCGTCCAGGTGTCGTCGGGCGGGAGCGGGACGTCGATCAGCTCGTTCGTCCCCGGTGAGGTCGACGTGGCGACGATCGTCCCCGTCGAGTCGGCGAGGTAGAGGTCGAGGTCCGCACCGGGCGTCGGCGGCGACAGGTCGCCGTCGTCGAGCGCGATCCGCAGGTGAGCGACCCCGTCGGTGCGGATCTCCAGCGCCGTCGTGCCCTCCGGATCGGCGGGGTCGAACTCCTGATCGGAGTCCTGCTCCACCGTGCCCGACCGCACGACGGGTGCGACCGGACCGTGCGCAGCGGCCGCGTACTCGCCGGTGTACCCGAACTCGACCGGGATCTCGACCGACCCGGAGGTCCCCTCACCGCTCACCTGCTCGGGCGCCGAGAAGAGCAGCGCGCGGACCGCGATCGGGCTGCGGACCTCGTAGGACCCGCTCTTCCAGGTGAGCGAACCGAACGCCCAGGTGTCGACCGGGGCGCTCACGTTGGTGAAGGTCACCTCGAACGTCGCCGACTCCCCGGGCTCCAGGCGGAGGCGGGACGGAGACACCGAGACGTCGAACCCGGCGGGTGCCTCGACGACGGCGTGGAACACGCGTCGCCGATCGGCGACCGACGTCACCGTGCGCTCGACGGTGATCGAACCCGGGATCGCTCCCGCGCCGATCGACGCGAGGTTGAGGTTCGCGGCGTCGGTCGGCACGCCGGCGGCCTCGAACTGCCCGCAGGTCGAGGCCGGGTCGATGAACACCGAGTCATCCGCCCCGCACAGGAACGCGAAGTAGTCGAAGACGTCGGCGTCGTACACCAGTCCCGGCTCGAACACCGAGCCGGCCTTCGACGCCCTACCGGACGGGTCGATGTGGCCCGCGCCCATGTCGAAGGGGTCGGCGGGGGTCACCCCGTCCTCCTTGAACACGTCCTGACGGGCGGTGGTCATCACCGCGGACTTGGCCATCGCGGCAGTCCACTCGGGGTGCGCCTGTCGCAGCAGCGCGAACAGACCCGCCACGTGCGGGCTCGACATCGACGTCCCGGAGATGGACTGGAACAGCTGCCCGGGCGCCCCGCTGGTCGGGACGGGGGTGTGCCCGGCGAGGATGTTGACCCCCGGTGCGGTGACGTCGGGCTTGATGACGTCCTGCGCGACGACGTTGTCGCCGCGTGAGGAGAAGTCGGCCATCACCGACCCCTGCGTCGGTCGGGCGGTCCCGGCCGACAGCGAGGCCGTCGCTGCGGCCCCGGCGGCGTCGATGTAGGCCTTGACGGCCGACCCGGTCGTGAAGTTCACGTGCGTCGACGGGACGAAGTGGAGGTCGGTCACGAGCGCCTGCGCGTCGTTCGGGTTGTACAAGATCATCCCGGCCCCGCCCGCTTCGGCCACGGCCCGGCTCTTGTCCACCCGGGCGATCACCCCACGCAGGCAGAGCACGACCGCTCCGGTGACGTCGCCGGTGAAGCCCACATCGGGTTCGCAGAGCTCGTTGCCGAGGTCCTCCGCGTCGACGAGCGGCGCGACGCCGTCGGTCCCGGCGGTGATGCTGACGCCGGTGGCGATCTGGCCACCACCGAGTCGCACGACGTTCTGGAAGGTGCGGTCGTGGGTGCTGGCACCCACCGAGGTGATCCACGGGACGCTGGCCGGTCCACCGACCGTCTGCGGCCCCGGTCCGCTGTTGCCGGCGGAGGTCGCGACCCACACGTTCGCGTCGGCGGCGAACAGGAACGCGAGGTCGGTCGGATCGGTGAGGGTCGGGCCCCCGCCGATCGAGTAGTTGATCACGTCGACCCCGTCGGCCACGGCGGTGTCGATCGCCCCGACGAGGTCGGCCGTGAAGCACCCGAGATCACCGCACACCGAGTACGCGATGACGCGGGCGCGCGGTGCGACCCCGCTCACCTCGCCACGGTCGATCCCGAAGATGCTGGCATCGACGCCGCGGTTGCCGACGGCGGTGGCCGCGGTGTGGGTGCCGTGGCCGTCGTAGTCGCGCGCCGAGTCGAACGTCTCGGGCCCGACGAAGCGGCGGTACGAGTTGCGCGCGTCGCGCGCTCCGAGCAGTTTGTCGTTGCACTCGAAGGGAGCGTCGTCGGGGTTGTACTCGGTCTCGCCGAACTCGCAGGGGACGTCGTCGAAGCCGTCGAGGGTGGGGTAGGAACCGTCGTCCGCGAACGAGGGGTGCTCGGGCCAGATGCCGGAGTCGATGACGCCGACCACGACGTCCTCACCGACGTAGCCGGACTCCCACGCTCCCCTGCGGTCGGTCAGACCGAGGAACTCGGGCGACACGTCGGTGTGCAGTTGGCGCAGCTCGTTCGGGACCACCTTGGCGACGTCGGCCGAGCGCTGGAGGTCGACGACCTCGGCCGTGGTCAGCTCGGCCTCGAAGCCGTTGAGCACGTAGGTGTAGCTCTCGCCGATGTCGGCGGAGTCGATCGCCGCCTCGGCGGCGACCTCGGCCTGCTCCTCCTCGAGGTGCTCGACGTACTGCTCGACGTCGGGGTCATCGGTGTCGAGCTTCTCGCCGTCCGAGACGGCCGTCGCAGCGAGGCCCGGCTCGCCTCCTGCGTACGCCACCACCGGATCGTCGGCGAGGAGGACGACGTAGGACTCCTGCGTCGCATCGGGCTGAGCTTCGGCGATCCCGTCGCCGATCGCTCCGAGCCCGACCAGGCCCGGGATCGTCGCGAGGAGGACGCCGGCGCGACCGCGCCGCGTCGAGAGCGTCGCTCGCCCGGGGGGGCGAGCACCGGGAGAACCGGGATCGTGTGCTGGGTCGAACCGTCGTGTCACCGTTGCCTCCGAGTCTGCGCTGCCCGCCGCTTCCTGGATGGCGACGCAAGCTACCTCTGCGCGCGGGGATGTGACCACGCTGTGCGTCCAACTTCTGGTCCGACTCCACAGATTGCAGTCGTGGTGTCACGAGCTGCGCTGGGGCGCACCCCGTGCCCGCACCGCGTCACCCCCTGGCGAACGGTCGCCGTGCGAAGCGATCGGCGATCCGGAGGTACCCGGCGGGTGTCGGGTGGAGCCCGTCGACGAGGTCGTCGGCGTCATCGGGGCCGAACAGCTCCAACCCGTCGAGGTAGGAGATGCGGCCGTCACCCGCCGCCGCCCGGGCCTGCACCGCTGAGCGCAGCGCAGCACGGATCGCGGTCAGCGTCGGTCGTCCGAACAGGGCGCCGGCGGGCGTCCCCTTCGCCTCGATGCGACCCGAGTCGGTGAGGACCGTCGGGCCCGGCACGTCCTCGACGGCCGGGCAGTGGATCGGCGACACCACGAGCACGGGGGTCCGCGGGTGGCCGTCGCGGACGGTGTCGATGAAGCCGTGGACGGCCGAGGTGAACGTCCGCAGCGTCATGGAGTCCGCGTTGACGACGTTGATCCCGAGCTCGAGGCTGATCCGATCGGCGGGGAGGTCACGGATCGTGCGCGCGCTGAACTGATCGAGGTGGCACTGCCCCGCGAGGCCCAGGTCGACGAGGTGGAGACCGGCCGCCGACGCCACGGTCGCCGGCCACGTCTCGGTGGGGCGCTCCGACTCGAGGCAGTGCGAGATGGAGCTCCCGTGGTGGACCCACCGTGGCCGTTCATCGGCTGGCGCCGCCGCCACCGTCGATCCGTCGGGCACCCGGATCGAGTGGATCTCGACGCCGGCGGCGTGGGGCAGCCAGATCTCGACGACCGACATCTCGCCCGGGAGCCCGCCCAGCACGACCTCGCCCGGCCCGCCCGCGATCAGCTCGGCCCCGCCGTCCAGGTCGACCGCGACGACGTGGCCGTGATCGGCCCGCACCGAGTCGACGCGACGATCATCGACGACGAGATCGAACGTCGCGGGGAGCGGATCGGCGCCGCCGAGCGCGAGCCGAGTCGGGGTGCAGCCCAGCGTGAGCTCGGGCGCGTCGGTCGCCACCACCAGGCGGACGCCCGACGACATCGCCTGCACGAACGCGACCTCCACCGGGTGCTGGTGGGCGAGCGCGGGGTCGAGGCGCTGCGGCGAGATGCCCGATCCGGTGTCGCCGGTGTCGAACGCGCCATCGACGCGCACCCGGCCATCGGGGAGATCGATCCTCACACGCCGAACGTAGCGACCACGCGGCTGCGGTCCCACCGACCGCGGGCCCCCGACCTAGCCTCGTCCCCGGAGCGCCCTCCGTCGACGGTCGCCCCCAGGACCCACCCCGAGGAGGATCGACGTCCATGGACCACGATCTCGTCACCGCAGCGCGCAGCCAGCACATCGCCGACCTGCTGCGCCGGTCGGCCCACCGACGTCCGGGCCACCGCGCCCTGGTGCACGACGGCGGGGTGGACACCTTCGCCGAGCTCGACGCCACGGTCACCCGCGTGGCGGGCGCGATGCGCGCCCGGGGCGTGGGCCGGGGTGACCGGATCGTGATGTTCGCCCACAACTCGCGCGACTTCGTCGTCCACTACTTCGCCCTCGCGCGCCTCGGGGCGATCTCGGTCCCCGCCAACTTCATGCTCAACTCCGACGAGCTGGCCTACATCGTCGGCCACGCCGAACCGGTCGGCTACGTCGTCGAGGACGTGCTCGCGGAGACGATGCGCGCCGCGTGGTCCTCGGCGATGGGCGACGCGACGCCCCGGCTGGCGGCGTGGATCGCGACCCCCGACGGTCCGGGCGCCCCCGACGGGCACCTCGACGCTGCCGCGCTCGCCGCCGACGGGGACGACGACCCGATCGAGGTCGCGATCGGCGACGACGACGTGATCCAGATCATGTACACCAGCGGGACCGAGTCCCGTCCGAAGGGCGTGGCCCTCACCAGCCGGATGCTTATCGCGCAGTACGTGAGCTGCATCGTCGACGGGGGCATGAGCGCGGACGACGTCGAGATCCACTCCCTGCCCTTCTACCACTGCGCCCAGCTCCACTGCTTCTTGACCCCCGACGTGTACCTGGGGGCGACGAGCGTGATCCTCCCCGGGCCGGACCCCGAGCTGATCTGCGCGGCGGTCGAGCGCGAACGGGCGACGAAGCTGTTCTGCCCGCCCACGGTGTGGATCTCCCTGCTGCGCTCGGAGGCGTTCGAGCGCCACGACCTGTCGTCGTTGCGCAAGGGCTACTACGGGGCGTCGATCATGCCGCTCGAGGTGCTGCGCGAGATCGGCGAGCGGCTCCCCGACGTCGACCTGTGGAACTTCTACGGCCAGACCGAGATGTCGCCGTTGGCGACGATCCTGCGGCCCCACGAGCAGGTGTCGAAGGCCGGCTCCGCCGGCGTCGCCGCGCTGAACGTCGAGACGCGGGTGGTCGACGACGACGACGAACCGGTCGGGGTCGGCGAGATCGGCGAGATCGTCCACCGCAGCCCCCAGGCGACGACCGGGTACTGGAACGACGAGGCGAAGACCGCCGAGACCTACCGCGGCGGCTGGTTCCACTCCGGCGACCTCGGGGTGCTCGACGACGACGGCTACCTGACGATCGTCGACCGGAAGAAGGACATGATCAAGACCGGAGGCGAGAACGTCGCGAGCAAGGAGGTCGAGGACTGCCTCTTCGAGCACCCCGCGGTCGCCGAGGTCGCCGTGTTCGGGACCCCCGACCCGCACTGGATCGAAGCGGTCACGGCCTGCGTCGTGCTGCGCGCCGGCGCGACGGTCGACGACGGCGAGCTGATCGGGTTCGCCCGCCAGCGCCTGGCGGGCTACAAGACGCCGAAGCACCTCCACGTGGTCGACGAGCTCCCGAAGAACCCGAGCGGCAAGATCCTCAAGCGCGACCTCCGCACCCGCTTCGCCGACACCTGAGCGGACCAGCGTCGCACCACGGACCACCGTCGCACCACGGGTCGCCGTCGCGCTACGGGTCAGACCCGTAGCGCGACGCGACGGCATCGCAGCCGGGGTCGGGCCCGTGGTGAAGGGCGGCGAGGTCCGGTGGCGGGGGCAGCGGGGGCGGTCGCTACGGTGACCCGCACGGTGCCGGGGGCGCCGGGGTCGGGGGGTCCATGAGGTTCGGACTGGCGTTCGCCAGCAGCATCGGCATCGAGCAGGAGCAGGCGCTCGCCGTCTGCCGCACCGCGGAGGAGGCGGGGTTCGAGTCGCTGTGGGGCGGGGAGCACGTGGTGCTGCCCTCGACGATCGACTCGCCGTACCCCTACAGCGCCGACGGGAAGATCCCCGCCGAACCCGACACCCCGATCCCCGACCCGCTGATCTGGCTCGCCTTCGCGGCGGCGGCCGCGCCGACGATGCGCCTCGGCACGTGCATCCTGATCGTCCCGCAGCGCAACCCGCTCGTGCTCGCGAAGGAGCTCGCGACCCTCGACCGCATCTCGGGTGGCCGCGTGGAGCTCGGCCTCGGCGTCGGGTGGCTGCGCGAGGAGTTCGACGCCCTCGGGGTGCCGTGGGAGCGGCGCGGAGCCCGCAACGACGAGTACGTCGAGGCGATGCGGGCCCTGTGGGCCGGGCCGCACGCCGAGTTCCACGGCGACTTCGTCGACTTCGACCCGGTCACGTGCAGCCCGAGACCGGTCCAGGACACGATCCCGATCCTCGTCGGTGGCGACACCGACGCCGCGATCTCGCGCGCCGTGCGGATCGCGGACGGCTACTTCCCCGGCGAGGGCGACCTCGAGCGCCTCGAGGGCCTGGTGGCGAAGGTGCGGCGAGCCTGCGAGGACGCCGATCGCGACCCCGACGCGATCGAGATCAACGCGATGTTCGGGGCGCACCTCGCGAGCCCGGCCGAGGGGGTCGAGGCGATGGAGAGCATCGGTGTGAACCGGGCGATGGTGCCGGCGTTCGCGTTCGCCGGCGACGGCGGCACGGACCGCCTGGCCGAGTTCGGCGAGACCATCGCGAGCGCCTCCACGACCCGCGCCCGGTGACCGCCGGCGCGCCGGCGCTCGGCGGAGCGAACCGACCGACCACGAGCACAGGAGACGAGATGGAAGCGTTCGATCTGACGGGACGGGTCGCCGTCGTGACCGGCGGCGGCCAGGGCATCGGCGAGGGGATCGCGACCAGCCTCGCGACAGCCGGTGCGAAGGTCGTGGTCGCGGCTCGCTCGCGCGACCGCATCGAGCGGGTCGCCTCCGACATCGAGCAGGCGGGATCGTCGGCGATCGCGGTGCCCACCGACGTCACCGACCGCAGCGCGCTCGTCGCGCTCGCGGACGCGGCCGTCTCGGAGTACGGCCGACTCGACGTGTGGGTGAACAACGCCGGCGGGTCGCCGGTGCGCTCACCGCTCGGCGAGCTGAGCGACGACGACTGGGACGCGTGCCTCGCGTTGAACCTCACCGCCGTCTGGCGTGCATCGGTCGTCGCCGCCGAGCGGATGGCCGAGGGCGGCAGCATCAACATCTCGTCCCCCGCCGGCGATCGCGGGGTCCCTGGCAGCGGCCACTACGCCGCCGCCAAGGCGGGGGTGAACTCGCTGACCAGGACGCTGTCGCTGGAGCTCGCGCCGTCGGTCCGGGTCAACGGGATCTCGCCGGGCTACGTGCCGACCCAGGTGATGATGACCGCCCTCGACACCGACGAGGACGCGCTCGAGGCGATGGCCGAGAAGCGCATCCCGCTCGCGCGCCTCGGGACCCCGGTGGACATGGGGTCCACCGCCGTCTACCTCGCGAGCGCCGCGGGGAGCTGGGTCACCGGCCAGACGATCATCGTCGCCGGCGGGCTCTGAGCCGGCGAGCCCCGTCGGCTCCGACCAGCGCGTCAGCCCCGCCGGCCGACCTCCTCGACCAGGGCCGCGTTGCGCACGTCGATCAGCTTCGGCAGGTACCACCCCAGCACGAGCTTCTCCGCGATCCACCCGGCCGGGCCGTACGGCGCGACGAAGCTCACGTGGTCCCACATCTCGGTGGACGACTCCCCCAGGGCGCGGAACGTGTGCTCGTGGCGGAACGAGCGGAACGGTCCGTCGATCTGCTCGTCGACGAAGCGGTGCGGCGGGTCCACCTCGCTGATGACCGTCGACATCGTCCAGGTCCGCCCGAAGTGCCGAGCCGACCAGGTGACGGTGTCGTCGAGGGACATCTCGCCGTGCTGCACCCCGCCGACGGCGCGCTCGTCGGACTCCTCGAAGGAGTGCTGGTGGAAGTCGACGTCGAGGGACGTCGCGTAGCAGACGTCCGGGCGAGCCGGCAGGATCGTGCACCGACGGAAGACGACCGTCACCGGTCGCCTCCGCCGGTGTCGGAACCGGCCAACGTCTCGGTGCTGGCCCGGATCGGCCCGACCCGGCGTCCCCCGGAGATCCGCACCGCCCGCTCGCACATCGCGCACCACATCGCGGTCTGCAGCTCCTTGCCGATCGGGACGACGAGGTGGAGCGAGGCGAAGCCGGCGTCGCCCGCGCGCGCCCACGAGCGCACGCGGAACGTGTAGGTGCCGACCTCGTCGGCGTCGGTCACCTCGAAGGCGATGTGGCCGGCCTCCATGTGCCCGGCGAGGGTCGACATCAGCACGCGGGTGTCCTCGACGACCTCCACCGTGCAGGGTCCGTTCCAGGGTCCCGGCAGCTCGACGACGACCTCGTCGCCGGCGCGCATGTTTCGCACCGGCCGGTCGTCGCGGACGAACGCCGCGGCCAGGTTCGACACGAAGTGGTTGGGATCGATGCGGAACTCGTGCATCAGTCGATCCGGCTCGACGACGGGATCGGCGATCTCGACCGAGTACGTCCGCATGACGATCGGACCGACGCCCCGCGAGCGCGGCTGCAGGCGTTCGTGGTGCTGGTGCTCGGGCGGGTCGACGCTCAACGCGGCGGTCTCGGTCTCGTCGCGCTCGACGTCGCGGGTTCGCCACGCGTGGCGGGCGATGAACACCGGAAGGGTCCACGCCGCGCGCACCCCGTTGCGCGCCGCCGAGTAGATCCCGGCGCCGTCGTTCGACCGCCCGCTCACCCCACGCCTCGCAGACCGTCGAACGCGGCCGACACGGCCTCCTGGAGGTGAGCGCGGAGCACGTCGAGCTGGGCGCCCACGGCGACGCCGCGCTCCACGATCCGGTCGTGGAGGTCACCCCCGACGACGCCCGAGACGCCGAGCGAGCTCCACAGCGTCGAGCGGGCGTGGCACCCGGCGACGAGACCCTCGAGTTCGACGACGGGGCTCAGCGGCGACGACCCGGTGAGCTGTCCGTTGGTCTTGAGCCGACCGAACTTCTCGGCGAGGCGGGCGCCGGCCGACTTGAGCGGGTCGATGCGCCCCCCGACCGCGTCGAGCAGCTCGTCGATCAGGTCGCGGTCGGTCGAGAGCTCGCCGACGTGGACGGTGAGGTCGTGGCCGAGCTCGGTGCCGAGGTTCGACGAGCGCGACCGCATCGCCAGCGCGAGCTCGCCGTCGACGAGGGCGCGGTGGTCGTTGAGGTGGATCGCGAACCGCGCGGCCGGGGTGGAACTGCTCAGGGATGTCACGGGGCTCCTGCGATGGACGGGGGTCGCCACGGCGGTGGCGCGGCTCCGACGCTAGATGGCATCCGTCGAGCGCGCGCACGTCAGACCGGAGCGTCGCGCCCGCCACGAGCGGGCGGCGCCGCGCCGTCACCCCCAGCAGATCTCCCGGCCCTCCGCCACAGAGATGCTGTCCACCCCGTCGACGGGCGAGTCGGTCACGAGGGAGACCCCGGTGTCGAAGAAGTCGAGGCCGGGGGTGACCTCGGGGGCGTCGCCACCGGCGGCCAACTCGGCGATGGCCTCCATCCCGAGCGTCGCCATCCGGCCCGGGTACTGCTGCGACGTGGCCCCGATGACGCCCTCCGACACGAGTCGCAGACCCGGGTCGCAGCCGCCGTCGACGGACACGATGATCACGTCCTGGGCCGACCCCGCCGCCGTCAGCGCATCGAACGCCCCCTGGGCGGCGGGCTCGTTGATCGTGTAGACGACGTCGACGTCGGGGTCCTGCGCGAGGCACGCCTCCATGGCCGAGCGGCCGCCGTCGACCGCTCCCTGGGTGGCTTCGTGGCAGACGATCTCGTACTCCCCGCCGCGGTACTCACCCGTCGGTGACTCCTCGCCGTTGCCGGAGGTGTCGACCTCGTCGATGATCCCCATGCCGAGGAGGAAGCCCTGATCGCGCTGCACGTCGACGGAGATCACCTGGTCGTCGAACAGGTCGAGCATCGCGATGGTGGCGGGCGCGCCCTCCAGCGTCGCCGCCGTCCACTCGCCGATGAGCACCCCGGCGGCGCGGTTGTCGGTGGCGAAGGTGATGTCGACGGCGTCGGCGGGGTTCGGCGGGGTGTCGAGGGCGATCGTGTAGAGCCCGGCCTCGCGCGCTGCCTCGAGGGCGGGGACCACGGCGTCGCCGTTCGGGGTGATCAGGATCCCCGCGTCGCCGCGGTCGACGGCGTCCTCGATGGCGGCGATCTGGGTGTCGGTGTCACCGTCCTCGGTCCCGGCGGCCACGGTCAGCTCGACTCCGAGCGCCTCGGCCTCGGCTCGGGCCGAGTCGGACATCGAGACGAAGAAGGGGTTGCTCGTGTTCTTCAGGATCAACGCCACGCCGACGCCGTCGGACGACGACGGCACCTCGCTCGACGCCGTGACGACGCCACCTGCGGTGTCGAGGGACCCTGCGGTGGTCGGGTCGGCCCCGGTGGGTTCGTCGCCGCCGCCGCACGCCGCGACCGCCACGACGACGGCGGCCGCGACGGCCGTCCTCGACGATCGCAACGAAGTCCTGCTCATGTGGTCCCCCTGGGTGGTTCGACGCACGGCGCGGTGCGCGCCGTCGTCGGACGACGACCGTACCGATGTCGGCGATGCCGTGCGTGCGACCCCGCCCGGGACGGGTCCCGCCTCGTGCGTCCGGGACGAGGCCGACGCGCGCGATCCGCGACACTGCGGAGATGACCGAGCGCATGGGACTGCTGAGCGGCAAGACGGCGATCGTGACAGGCGGGGCGAGCGGCCTCGGCGAGGCGACGTGCCGGCTGATGGTCGCCGAGGGCGCACGGGTGATCGTCGCGGACATCCAGGACGACAAGGGGGTCGCGGTCGCCGACGACCTCGGCGACGCCGCGACCTACCGCCACGTCGACGTCACCTCGGAGGACGAGATCCGCGCCGTCGTCGACGAGGCCGTGGACCGGTGGGACCGCCTCGACTGCATGTACAACAACGCCGGCATCGTCGGCGCGGTCGGTCCGATCGACGAGATGCCGCTCGACGACTGGCAGTTCTCGATCGACGTGCTGCTGCGGTCGGTGTTCCTCGGATCGAAGCACGCGGCCCGGGTGATGAAGGCGCAGCGCTTCGGGGTGATCCTCGCGACCAGCTCGGTCGCCGGCCTGCAGGGAGGTCTCGGTCCGCACGCCTACACGATGGCGAAGACCGCGGTCGTCGGCTTCACCCGCAACCTCGCCGCCGAGCTCGGCCCGTACTCCGTGCGGGCGAACGCGATCGCGCCGGGCAAGATCAACACCCCGATGAACGCGGACGTCCTCTTCGGTGATCCCGAGGCCCTCGACCGCTCGCTCGAGTACTTCAAGACGCAGGGCACCCCGCTCGCGGGCAAGCCGGGGCTGCCGGCCGACATCGCCGACACCGCGGTGTGGTTGATGTCGGACCGGTCGGCGTTCGTCACGGGCCAGACCATCGTCGTCGACGGCGGGCTGACGACCGGCTCGATCGAGGGGGCCGAGGCCGGGCAGGGTCGCTTCGCGAACCACGAGCCGCTGCTGCGCGAGGGCGGCCGACGGGGCCGTTGAGGTCGCCGCCCCGTCGACGTCAGGCCACCGGTTCACGCTGACGGTGACGGTGGCGCGAGGGCGGGTGGGCTCGACGCGGCGGGTGCTCGCCCCGTCCGAGCGATGGACGCAGCGCCGGTGCCGAGCGCGGCACGGCCACGGCGCGGCACCCGGGTCGAGCCGGACCGTGCGAGCCGGGGTGGACGTTCCGCTGCCGGCCGGTCCGACGGTCTCACCCCTCAGCGTCGACCCGCGTGGAGCGCACGGAGCTTGGCCGGGTCGACGATCGCGAGGACCTCGGCGACGCGCCCCCGTCTCCACCCGAGCACGACCAGCAGGAGCGGACGGTCGTCGCGCACGACGTACACGCCGTGCTGACCGTTCACGTCGATCCTCTCGACCCGGTCCGTCGATCGCAGGTTCCGCCTCGCGAGGTTGACGAGCAGGCGGGACACCTTGTCGACACCGACCACCGGTCGGCGAGCGGCGTGGTGGTCGGCGCCGCCGTCGGACACGTGGACCACGTCGTGGGTCAGCAACCGGGTCAGGCGGTCGAGATCCCCCTCCGCCACCGCGGCGGTGAAGGCGGCGGTCAGCTCCTCGACGTCGTCCGGCCGCGGGTCGAGCCGCGGCCGCCCGTCGCGCACCCGGGCGCGGGCTCGCGACGCGATCTGACGGGTCGCGGCCGGCGAGCGCTCGACGGTGGCGGCGATGTCGACGAACGGGAAGCCGAACACGTCGTGGAGCAGGAACACCGCCCGCTCGACCGGCGCCAGCGTCTCCAGCACCCGCAGGAACCCGATCGAGAGCGACTCGCTCGACGCCACCTCGAGCGCGGGGTCGCCCGACGGGTCCTCGACGCCGCCGAGCGGCTCGGGGAGCCACGGTCCGACGTAGCTCTCCCGCCGAGCACGGGCCGAGGTGAGGCGGTCGATCGCGATCCTCGTGGTGACCGTCGTCAGCCAACCGGCCGGGTTCTCGATCGTCGAGCGATCGGTCCCCTGCCAGCGCAGCCACGCGTCCTGGACGACGTCGTCGGCGTCGTCGGGGGTGGCGGTCATCCGGTAGGCGAGCGCCGTCAGGCGCCGCCGGTGCTCGTCGAAGACGGCCTGCGCGGCGGGGTCGATCGCCGGGGTGCCGCTCACCGCAGCACCGGCCGATCCCGCAGGTGGGCGACGACCGCCTCGGCGGCGGACTCGGCGCTCGCGAGCACGGCATCGGCGAGGTGGCCGGACGGCCCCACCCAGTCGCCGACGACGTGCACCCCGCACAGCCCGGGGACGGCGGTCCCGACCCGGCCGGGCATCCCGCCCGTCGACGCCCTCGCGATCGAGGTGACCACGCTCATCCGGTGAAGGTACCGGCGCTCGACGATCTGGTCGTCCGTGATCCCGGCGTGGCGGGCGAACGCCAGGAGCCGGGCACGCCCCTCGCGCACGGCCGCCGGTCCGCTCCGGTCGTCGTGCGCGCTCCGGTCGTCGTCACCGTCCTCGACGCCGTCCGATCCGTCGCACCCGTCGACGGGCACGTAGCCGACGAGGCTCACGCTCGAGCGTCCCGGGGGCACCATCGCAGCCGGGCCGCCGTGATCGGAGAGGTACGCGGGCTCGTCCACCCCGATCACGAAGCGGTGCCGCGGCGGGCTCGCCAGGCCCAGGTCGAGCGTGGCGGCGTCGGCGCCGAGCCCGGCCTCGAAGGCGTTCCCGGTGACCTGCGACGCGGCAGCCGGGCCGCCGACCGCGACGACCACCGGCGTGCCCGTCCTGCCACCGATCCCGCCCACGACGCGCGCGTCGAGGTCGTCGAGGCGGTCGATGGCGACACCGGCCTCGAGCCGCACCCCGGGGGTCGCGGCCAAGCGGTCGATCAGGCTGCCCCACCCGCGGTCGAGGTACGCGACGCCGGGACCGAAGCCGAGCTGCACCTGGCTCAGCGCGACGTCCGCGCTCAGCTCACCCGGTCCGTCGACGTAGCTGGTCAGCCGCACGATCGCTTCGATCACCTGGCGCACCGACGGCCGATCGGTGAGCCCGTCGATCCAGCGCTGCGTGGTCGTCGCGCTCAGGGCGTGCGGGTCCGCCCGGTCGAGGCGGGCGAGGACGCGTGCGAGATCCGCCTTGTCGCGCGGCCCGAGCAGGCCGGTGCGCACCAGCGACCCGGGGCCGCCGGGAGCGAGGTGGACGATACCGCCGCGGACCATGCGCCCGCCACGCGCCGGCGGTGCGACACCGGTGGGCGCGATGCCGAGGAGGCCGAGCACCCGCTCGGCCTCGCCCCCGTGGTACAGCGCGTGCGGGCCGCGGTTGAAGCGGAACCCGCGCCGCTCGTCGGTCGCCGCCCGCCCTCCCGGTCGACGCCGACGCTCGATCACCTGGACGCGGTACCCGGCGCGCGCGATCAGGGCGGCGGCGGCGAGACCGCCGAGGCCCGCGCCGACCACCCACGCGTCGGATCGACGATGGTCGCGGCGATCGGCCCGGTGCGGGCCGGGGGGCGGGTCCTCGACGGGTCGCTCGGCGGTGGGCGGGAGGGGTTCGGTGCTCATGGACGGGTGACGACGCAGCCTCCCGAGATGTGACGGGACGGTGGGGACGGTCGTGGTCCGTGGCGCGCGAGCGGACGACTCGTGGAGCGCGACGTCCGGGTGGGACGATCGATCGATGGACGACGGACCCCTGGTGCTGCGCGATGACGACGACGGGCTCACGACGCTGACGCTGAACCGGCCGGACAAGCTGAACGCGCTGTCGCCGGCGGTGTTCGTCGAGCTGCGCGCCCACCTCGACGCGATCGCCTCCGACGACTCGATCGGCTGCGTGGTGCTCGCGGGCGCGGGGCGCGCGTTCTGCGCCGGCCATGACCTCGGCTCGATCGCCAGCGCCGAGAAGGCGCCGTCGAAGCACTTCGAACCCGAGACCGTCGACGCTCTCGAGTCGCTCCCGCAGCCGACGATCGCACGCATCCAGGGCCACTGCTACACCGGCGGGCTCGAGCTCGCGCTCGGGTGCGACCTGCTCGTCGCCGCCGAGTCGGCCGAGCTGGGCGACACCCACGGCCAGTGGGGGCTCGTGCCGGTGTGGGGGATGTCGGTGCGACTCCCCGAACGGGTCGGTCGCTCGACGGCCAAGGAGATGATGTACACCAGCCGTCGCATCGACGGGCGCGAGGCGCAGCGGATCGGCCTCGTCGACCGCTGCGTCGCCGACGCCGAGCTCGACGCGACGGTCGCCCAGCTCACCTCCGAGGTCCTCGCGAACTCCCGTGGCACGAACCGCATCGTCAAGCGGCTCCTCGACGACGGGGCCCAGCGGGCGCGCCACGACGCCCTCGTGCACGAGCGCCACATGCCCCACGGCGTCCCCGACGACATGCAGGAGCGCATGCGCGCTGGGGGCCGCTGAGCGGACCGGCCCCGTCCCGGCAGGGGTCGTGGCCGCCGCTCAGGCCTCGCGGCCCAGCTGCTCGCGCCCCGGCTGCTCGCGTGCCTCGTCCGCGACCACGGTCTCGATCTCGGACGGGTCGACCAGGTGGGCTCGTGGGAGCGGTTCGGGTGGCGTCGCGCGCAGCGCGACCCCCCACGTTCGGTCACCCCTCGGCGGCAGCCGACGCGATCTCGTCGTGCGCTCCGTCGAGCCCGCAGCGCACGAGCGCCGCGACGAGGCGGGCGAACCCGGCGCCGTCGTCGACCAGGTCGCGCAACCCGACGGCGGTGGCCGGCAGCGACAGGGCGCCGGCCTGGTCGAGGGCGCGCTCGTCGACGAACGGCTGGAACTCGTCCCACGCCACCTGCACCTCGCGCAGGAAGATCGACGCGCCGAGGCGGCCGATCCCGGTGAACTCCCGCAGCAGCCGGGACGCGACCTCGACGTCGCCGTCCGCCCGCTCCCGCACGCGGCGCAGGTCACCGGAGTACCGGTCCACGAGGAGTCGCGTCGTGTCCTCGAGGTACCTCGAGGTCGACTCGTCGTAGCGGCCGTACCCGGCGTCGTTCAGGACCCTCGTCCGGTCCTCCCACGTCGAGTCGAGCATCGCGTCCGGGGTCGTCCAACCGGCGTCGGCGAGCGCCCGCGTCGCGGCGAGCGCGAGGTCGCTCGAGATCCGGGCGCTGGTCAGCAACGACATGCACAGCAGCCGGAACAGCGGCGACGGCGTGTCGTCGACGACCCGGATCCCGGCCTCGGCCGCGAACGTCCGCCCGTAACGGTCGAGGAGGACGTCGACCACGACGCTGTCCGACGCCATCGCCGTCGCGACCCGGGTCAGTCCCGGCCGATGCGCGCGAAGTCCGGGTCGCGCTTGTCCATGAACGACCGCACCCCCTCGCGGAAGTCGGGACGGCCGAAGCTCTCCTGCATCAGCTCCCCCGCGCGCCGCTCGGCGTCGCCGAGACCCACGTGCAGCTCGCTGTACACCTGCCGCTTCATCACGGCGATCGACGCCGGCGAGCACCGCTGCGCGAGCGTGGTGATGTAGTCGCCGCACCAGGCGAGGAGCTCGTCGGGCTCGACGAGCTCGTTGAGCAGCCCGAGCGAGCGGGCCTCCTCGCCCTCCACGCGCCGGGACGACATCAGCAGGTCGAGCGCCACGGCCGGGCCGACGAGGCGCGGGAGGAGGAAGCTGAGACCCCACTCGGCGATCAGCCCGCGCTGCGCGAACGCCGTGAGGAACACCGACCTCGGCGTCCCGACGCGCAGGTCGCAGCACAGCGAGAACGGGTACGCCATGCCCGCCACCGCACCGTTCACCGCCGCGATGATCGGCTTGTCGATCGTCATCAGGTACGGGAACCGCCCCGTGAACTCGCCCTCGACGGCGTCGTCGCTCCCGTCGGCCCCGCTCCCGTCGGCGGCGATCGAGGCGTCGGATCCTCCGGCCGAGAGGTCGTCGAGCGCGTTCATGTCCGCCCCGGCGCAGAACGCCCGACCGGCTCCGGTGACGACGATCCCGACGACGCGGCGGTCGGCCTCGGCACGCCCGAGCGCGTCGTCGACCTCCCGTCCCATCTTCGGGGTCCACGCGTTGAGCGCGTCGGGACGGTTCAGGGTGATGGTCGCGACCGGATCGGTGACGTCGTACTCGATGTGCTCGTACACGATCCGACTCTGCCACATGCTTCGTCGCGCATCGATCACCGGACCCGGGCGGCGTCGTCCCCGCGCCGGTCCCGCACGCGGTCGTGCGCGGGTCGCGATCGGACGCATCACGGCGACCACGGACCCGGACAACCTGGCGTCGATGCGCGTCCTCGAGCGCACCGGGTTCCGCCACGAGGGCACGATGCGCGCGGCGGCCGCCGTCCGTGGCGAGTGGCTCGACGACGAGGTGTACGCGCTGCTCGGCGACGACCGGGCGCGGTGGCTCGCCCGTCCGTCCGGAGCGCCCGAGCGCTGGAGCTGGCGGAGATCACCCCCGAGACGTGGCCGGCCGTCGGCGGCGTCTCCGTCGGCTGGTCGCAGCGGCGACTGGTCGCGCCGGTGCACGACTCCCTCCTCGCAGCCCTCTCCGCCGGCCGGGGCCCCGCCCGGGGTGCCGCGCTCGCGTGGTTCCGGGCGATCGTCGCCGACGGCCGGGTGGTCGGGTTCGTGGCGGCCTCCTCGCCGTGCGCCGACGCCGACCCGGTCCTGACCAGCATCCTGGTCGAAGTGAGCCGGCAGGGCCGTGGCATCGGGCGGCGGGCCCTCGAGCTGCTCGTCGACCACGAGCGCTCCCTCGGCCACCGACGGTTGCTGACCGTGCACCACGTCGGCCCCGGCTCGTCCGGTGCGTTCTTCACGTCGCTCGGGTTCGCGCCGATCGGTCAGGTGCACGACGCCACGGTGACCGCGGTCCTCGACCTCTGAGCGCGCGCCCGGCGCGCGGGCGAGACCGGTCAGGGGCGCGGGACCCCGATCGGCCAGCCGTCGACCACCTGGTCGAGGAACTCGCTCATCCCGATGCCGACGCGGCCGTCGCACTCGTAGCGGGTCATCGCCTCGGTGATGCGCGTCGTCAGCTCCTCGCCGTCGGGGGTCGTGCGCCGGTTGCGCAACGGGATCATCGACAGCACCTCGCCGGTCACCTCGTACTCGCGATCGTCCTCGGTGCGCGCCCAGGCGCGCATCGTGGTCTGCTCTCCGCGCTCGTCGTAGTCCGCCTCGACCCGGCAGTCGACGACCTTCACGTACTCGTCGCCGACCAGGACCATCCCGCTCGTCGCCGGCGAGCGGTCGCCGCCGCGGTCGACGACGGAGAGCATCATCGCGAAGTCGTCGCCGAACATCATCGGCAGCCAGCGGTACCAGGTGACGGCCTGCCAGTACCGGGGGCCCCACGACTTGTCGCGCAGCCCGAGGCCGTCGATCTCCATCACCGTGCCGGTGCCTCCGTCGGGATCGTCGACGGTGATCGTGCCGGTCACCGCGCAGTGCTGCTCGTAGTGCGCCTTCGCGAACCCGTTCACGGACTCGACCTCTCGCCCGTCGGCGTGCTGCGGCTTGCCGCCGTACATCGGCGACACGCCGCGGTGGTCGAGCTCGACGGTGCACCCGACCATCGGGTTGCTGCGGAACGCGGAACGGGGGTCGGCCATCTCGCTCGGGTCGTCGAGCAGGCAGACCTTCCCGGAGTAGCGCACCGTGAGGTGCTCGAACGGCTCGACGACGGTGATCGTCAGACCGCCCGCGTCCATCGCGTCGTTGGTGGTGATCTTCGGCCGGTCGTACATGAACGCGACCCGGCCGCCCGGGAGGTAGATGCACACCGTCATCTCGGCGTGGCCCTCGTTGACCCGGTTGCCGAGCCGGAACCAGGCACCCGTCTGCGACCCGAGGTCGAACGCGTTGAGGTACATCGACTCGTTGTAGTTCTCGGCGGCGTCGGGGGTGTGGGTGTACTCGTCGGCGGGCTCGAGGACGGTGACGATGCGATCGGGGTCCTCCGCTCCCCCGTCGGCGACCGTCGCGGAGGTGGTCGATGGGTCGGACGGGCCGGGATCGGGGGTGCTCATCGGACCATCTTCGCTCCGGACGGCTCGTCGGCCGCGACCGGAGCGTCAGGTCGTCTGACCGGCGAACTGCGCTCCGTGGAGGCGGGCGTACGCGCCCTCGCGCGCCATCAGCTCGTCGTGGTCGCCCTGCTCCACGATGCGGCCCTCCTCCATCACCAGGATCACGTCGGCGCCGCGGATCGTCGAGAGCCGATGCGCGATGACGAAGCTGGTGCGCTGGGCGCGCAGCGCGCTCATCGCCTCCTGGATCAGCACCTCGGTGCGCGTGTCGACCGAGCTCGTCGCCTCGTCGAGGATGAGGATCGACGGATCCGCGAGGAACGCCCGGGCGATCGTGATGAGCTGCTTCTCCCCGGCGCTCACGTTGTCGGCCTCCACGTCGATCACGGTGTCGTAGCCGTCGGGCAGCGAGTGGACGAACCGGTCGACGTAGGCGAGCTCGGCGGCGGCGTGGATCTCCTCCTCGGTCGCGTCCGGGCGCCCGTAGGCGATGTTGTCGCGTATCGTCCCGCCGAACAGCCAGGTGTCCTGGAGCACCATCCCGACCTTCGAGCGCAGCTCCGCTCGCGGGAACGACGCGATGTCACGACCGTCGAGGCGGATCGCCCCGGCGTCGAGGTCGTAGAAGCGCATGATCAGGTTGACCAGCGTCGTCTTGCCCGCCCCGGTCGGACCGACGATCGCGACGGTCTCCCCCGGCTCGGCGACCAGGTCCAGCCCCGTGATCAGCTCGGTGTCGGGCGAGTACGAGAAGCGCACGTCGTCGAACTCGATGCGACCGCGGTGCGGGGGCGGATCGACGGTCGCGGCCTGCTCCGGCGACTGCTCCTCGGCGTCGAGCAGCTCGAGGACGCGCTCGAGCGAGGCGATCCCCGACTGGAACGTGGTCGCCATCGTCGCGATCCGTGACAGCGGCTCGGCGAACTGCCGGGAGTACTGGATCATCGCCTGCATGTCGCCGATGCTGATCGCACCGCTCGCGATGCGCAGCCCACCCACCACGGCGATCAGCACGTACTGGACGTTGCCCATGAACATCGTCGCCGGCTGGATCAGGCTGGAGGTGAACTGGGCGGAGAAGCTCGCCTCGTAGAGCGCGTCGTTGTCCTCTCCGAAGCACTCCTCGACCTCCCGGTGGCGGCCGAAGCTCTTGACGATCGCGTGCCCCGAGAAGGCCTCCTCGGCCTGGGAGTTCACCGACCCGGTGTGCTTCCACTGCTCGAGGAAGCGGGGTCGCGCCCGCCCGCCGATGAGTCGGATGAGCAGGATCGACATCGGGACGGTGATCATCGCGACGAGCGCGAGCACCGGGGAGATGACGAACATCATCACGGACACGCCGAGCAGGGTGAGCAGCGAGGTGAGGATCGAGCTGACCGTCTGCTGGAGGCTCTGCGCGAGGTTGTCGATGTCGTTGGTGACCCGGCTCAGCAGGTCGCCGCGCGACTGCCGGTCGACGTGCGCGAGGGGGAGCCGGTGCAGCTTGGTCTCGACCGACTCGCGCAGCCCCGACATCGACCGCTGCACGACGCCGGCGAGGAGGTACGCCTGGCCGTAGCCGAACACCCACGAGAGCGCGTAGAGCCCGGCGATCACCCCCAGCAGCCGGTGCAGCTCACCGAAGTCGATCCCGGCACCTCCGTCGGCCCGACGCAGCACCCCCTCGACGATGACGTCGGTCGCGTTGCCGAGCAGCAGCGGCCCGGCGACGATGAGCGCCACGCTGCCGATCGTCAGCAGGAGCACCTGCACGAGCCGCAGCCGCTCGGTCCCCAGGATCTCGCCGAGGCGGCGAACGGTCTCGCCGAAGCGCTCGCTGCGCTCGGCGGGCATCCCGGCCGAACCGCCCGGGCCGAAGCTCGACCGCCGCGCCTCGGCGCCGGTGGTCGCGAGCACCTCGCGCTCGTCGTCGCCCCCGTCCCCGTCCCCGGCCCCGTCCCCGGCCCCGTCCCCGGCCCCGTCCACGGCGTCGACCGTCGAGCCGGTCGCGCCGAGGCGCGCTGCGACGACGGCCGCCGTGCCGGCGGGAGCCGCGCCGTCGGCCGCCGTGCCGTCGAGCGCCGCGCCGACGGCACGTGCGCCGTCGGGAGTCGCACCGTCCCGAGTCGCACCGTCGGGAGTCGCGCGGTCGGGAGTCGCACCGTTCGGAGTCGCGCCGTCGGGAGTCGCGCCGTCGGGAGTCGCGCGGTCGGGAGTCGTGCCTCGGTGCACCGCGCCCCGGCGCGTCCCGTCGTGGCCGGGCGCACCCGCGCCGTCGCCGCCCTCGGCGTCGCGCCCGCTCACGCGACCGTCTCCGCGCCGAGCTGGGAGTCGACGATCTCGGCGTAGGTGGGGCACGTGTCGATCAGATCGTCGTGGCGACCGCGCCCGACGACGCGACCGTTCTCGAGCACGAGGATCTGATCGGCGTCGACGATCGACGAGACCCGCTGCGCGACGATCAGCACCGCGGCGTCGCGCGTCCGCGGGCGCAGCTGGAGGCGGAGCCGAGCGTCGGTGGCCAGATCCAGCGCGGAGAACGAGTCGTCGAACACGTAGACGTCGGGGCGCACGACGAGGGCTCGAGCGATCGACAGCCGCTGGCGCTGGCCCCCCGACACGTTCGTGCCGCCCTGGGTGATCGGGCTGTCGAGCCCCTTCGGCATCGACTGCACGAACCCCGCCGCCTGCGCGACCTCGAGCGCGTCCCACAGCTCGGCGTCGGTCGCGTCGGGTCGCCCGAAGCGCAGGTTGGACGCGACCGTCCCCGAGAACAGGTACGGCTTCTGGGGCACGTACCCGATCGACCCCCACAGCAGGTCGGGGTCGAGCTCGCGCACGTCGACCCCGTTGACGAGGACGGTCCCCACCGTGGCGTCGAACAGGCGGGGGACGAGGTCGACGAGCGTCGACTTGCCCGAGCCCGTGCTCCCGATGATCGCTGTGGTGCGGCCGGCGACGCGGCGGAACGACACGTCGCTGAGCACCGGCGTCCGGGCCCCGGGGTACGTGAACGAGACGTCGCGGAACTCGACGCTGCCCCGCTCGCGGACCTCGGTCACCCCCGCGCTCGGCGGCACGACCGACGTCTCGGTCTCGAGCACCTCGACGATGCGCTCGGCGGCCACCGAGGCGCGCGGGATCATCGACACCAGGAAGGTCAGCATCACGACCGCCACCAGGATCTGGACGAGGTAGCTGAGGTAGGCGACCAGGGATCCGAGCTCCATCTCGCCGGCGCCGATGCGGTCGGCCCCGATCCACAGCACGGCGACGTTGGAGATGCTGATCACCAGGGTGATGGACGGGAAGATCAACGACTGGGTGCGCCCGGCTCGCAGCGCCGTCTCGGTGAGGTCGGCGTTGGCGACCGCGAAGCGTGCCGTCTCCTCGGGCTCGCGGGTGAACGCCCGCACCACCCGCATCCCGGTGATCTGCTCGCGCAGCACGGCGTTGACAGCGTCGACTCGCTCCTGCATCCGGGCGAAGGCGGGGAGCAGCCGAACGATCACGGCGCCCATCACGACCACCGAGGCGGGCATCGCGATGAGCAGGATCCGCGAGAGCCCGATGTCCTCGCGGACCGCGAACACGATGCCGAACACCATCGTCATCGGCGCGGCGACCATCATCGTGCACGCGAGCACGACGAGCACCTGCACCTGCTGGACGTCGTTGGTGATGCGCGTGATCAACGACGGCGCGCCGAAGCGGCCGACCTCGCGCGCCGAGTAGCTGTTGACCTGGTGGAACAGGTCACGCCGGACGTCGCGCCCGAACCCCATCGCCGCGCGGGCGCCGACGCGCACGGCCGCCACGGAGAACACGATCTGGATCAGGCTGAAGCCGAGCATGATCGCACCGAGCCGCAGCACGTGCCCGTCGTCGCCGGCGAGGACCCCCTCGTCGATGATGTCCGCGTTGAGCGTCGGCAGGGTGAGCGCCGCCGCGGTCTGCACCGCCTGGAGGACGACGACGACGGCCAGCAGCCGGCCGTAGGGGCCCAGGTGGGTGCGCAGCAGGGTCCGCAGGCTCACGACCGATCGCCTCCGGTGATGCCGTGCAGCACGAGGTCGGCGATCTCGGCGGGGTCGGTGGGCTCCCCGGCGAGCATCGGGTGGGTCAGCGAGAGGGTGAGCGCACGCACGAGGCGGGCGGCGACGGCGGGGTCGACGCGCAGGCGGCCGGGGGCGGCCTCGAAGATCGCGATCAGGCCGGGGCTGTCGGCGGGAGGGCGAGCCGATCGGCGCTGCCGGCTCGGGTCGAGCGCCGACACCACCGACCAGACGTCGACGACGCGCCGCTGCACGATCGAGATCGCGGACACCAGCGCGCTCTCCAGGCCGGCGCCGGGATCGATCCCGGCGAGCTCGGCCTCGAACGAGGTGGTGTCGAGCGCGGAGTCGAGCGCGGCGTCGAGCAACTCGTCCTTGTCCGCGAAGACGCGGAACAGGGTGCCCTCGGCGACCCCGGCCGCCTCGGCGAGCTCCTTGGTGGTGACGTGGGCCCCACGTTCGACCAGGACCGGGATCGCGGCGGCGACGATCGCCGCCCGGCGCGCCTCCGCCGGCATCGCCGACGCCCGCTCCCTGCGCACCACCGCTCCCATCCGCCTCGACGCTACCCTTCTGAGTGAGCGCTCACTCACCCCAGCCGAGGTCCGACCCCGATGGTGGAGCGGCCCCGTCGCGTCGCGTTACGGGTCTGACCCGTAACGCGATTGGATGGTGGTGCGACCCCGTCGCGTCGCGTTACGGGTCTGACCCGTAACGCGATGCGAGCGCGGGGGCAGACTGGGGGGATGGGGCCGATCGTGACGCCGGAGGAGCTCGTCGAGCGGCTCGATGAGGTGGTCGTGTGCCACGTCGGGACGACGATGGGGGGCGTGGACCCGATCGGGCCGTACGTCGAGCGACACGTCGCCGGGGCTCGGTTCGCATCGCTCGAGGACGACCTCGCCGCCCCCGCCGCGCCGATCCTCGGGCGCCACCCGCTGCCGTCGCCGGAGAGCTTCGCCACCACCCTCGGACGGCTCGGGATCGCCCCCGTCGACCCCGTCGTGGCCTACGACGACCGGGGCGGGGCGGTCGCGGCGCGCCTGGTCTGGATGCTGCGGATCATCGGACAGGACGCGTCCCTCCTCGACGGCGGCCTCGACGGCTGGGACGGCCCGACGGGATCGGGACGGGGCGCACCCCGCGTGCCCCGCCGCGTCGAGCGCGAGCCGGTCCCCTGGCCGTCCGCAGCGATCGCGGACGCCGACGCCGTCGCCGACCACCTCGACGGCGGGGGCGTCGTCATCGACAGCCGCGACCCCGCTCGCTACCGCGGCGAGGTCGAGCCGCTCGACGCGGTCGCCGGCCACGTGCCCGGAGCGATCAACGTCGCGTTCGCCGGCAACCTCGTCGACGGGCGCTTCCGACCCGCCGCGGATTTGGCCGCCCGGTTCGCTCCCGTCGCCGACGATCCCCGTGCCATCGTCTCGTGCGGCTCCGGCGTCAGCGCGTGCCACAACGCTCTCGCGATGGAGGCCGCCGGCCTTCGGCGGCCGCGCGTCTACGTCGGGTCGTGGTCGGGGTGGTCGAGCGACCCGGCCCGCCCGGTCGCGACCTCCTGAGCGCCACCCGCCGTCACCGTCGCACCCGGGACCGTCGCACCCGGGACGCTGCATCGCGCCGGCGCTGCGTCGACTCCGGCGCTGCGTCGACTCCGGCAGCGGCACCAGGACGTCGCTCTGGGAATGTGGGTGGATGAGCGATCGCGCCGCACCGGAGTTGTTCGACATGACCGGTCAGGTCGCCGTGGTGACCGGGGCCGGACGAGGGATCGGGGCGGGCATCGCACGTTGCTTCGCCGAGGCCGGCGCCGCCGTGGTCGTCGCGGCGCGCCGCACCGAGGAGATCGAGTCGGTCGCCGCCGAGGTGCGCGACGCCGGCGGGCGCGCCCTCGCGGTCACGACCGATGTCACCGACGACGACGCCCTCGAGGCGCTAGCACGCGCGGCGCACGACGAGTTCGACGCGCTCACGTGCTGGGTCAACAACGCCGGCGGGTCCCCGCAGCGGATGCCGCTCGCCGACCTGCCCCGGGAGGAGTGGGACCGCACGATCGCGCTCAACCTGACCGCCGTCTACGTCGCCTCGATCACCGCGGCGCGCCACATGGAGACCGGTTCGATCATCAACATCAGCTCCGGCGCCGGGACCGGGCCCGTCCCCGGCAGCGCCCACTACGGCGCGGCCAAGGCCGGGGTCAACTCGCTCACCTGGACCCTGTCCGCCGAGCTCGCACCCGACATCCGGGTGAACGCCATCGCGCCCGGCGCGATCCCGACCGAGGTGATGCTGACCGCGATCGGGCGCGACGAGTCCGAGCTCGACGAGATCCTCGACGAGTGGAACATCCCGCTCGGTCGCCTCGGCACGCCGCAGGACATCGGCGCGGCGTGCATCTACCTCGCGTCGGATGCGGCGAGCTGGGTCAGCGGCGAGATCCTGAGGGTCGGCGGCGGGGCGAAGCCCCGCTGAGCTCCGGCCACGCCGACAGCCCGTGCCCGTGAGCTCGCAGCGGCCGGTCCCCCGGCGTCAACCCGGCGGCGTCGGCTCGGGTCGGTCGCGGAGCGGCTCGCTGTGGCCGTCCCAGTCGCGGTGCGCCGCCCTCCACGTCTCGAACGTCGACAGGATCTGCTCCGGCGTGTCGTGGATCTCGGTGAAGCAGCCGATCGCCCGCCGGGTGTCGAAGTACGAGGCACGGGCTCCGTTCGCGCGCAGCTCGCACGCCGGCATGTACCCCTCGTCGACCAACCGGTCGCGCTCGTCGTCGAAGTCGTCGACGAGCAACCCCACGTGGTGGAACCCCCCGACGCCCGGCTCGAACATGTCGAGGTAGATCGACGGGGTCGAGTCGTGCTGCTCGATGAGCTGGATCTGCATGTCGCCCGCGTAGCCGAACGCGTACGACACGTCGGCCTCGATCGGCCGCCCGCGGTACACGAACCAGTCGCAGCGGTGGTGCGGCGCCAGGAAGAACGGCCCGGCCCCGACGGCGCGCACCCAGCGCTCGACGCCCTCGGCGATGTCGGGGACGAAGTGCGCCTGCTGGAAGAACGTTCGGCGCTCGGAGTGCGGGGCGCCGGTCACCGCGACCCCCCGCGAGCCACCAACTCGTCCACGGCCTCCGCCGAGGCGAAGTCGTCGATGCTCTCGGCGCCGCGTCGCAGCAGCTTGCGGGTCATCGCCTTGCCGCGCTCGTCGAGCAGGTCGTACTGCGCGTACGACGAGAACCCGTACATCAGGCACAACCCGATCGCCACCCGGGTGTCGAACAGGACGCGCTCCGCGTCGAGGTCGTGGCCCCGGCGACCCATCTCGTCGACGTAGTGGCCGATCAGCTCCGGTCCGCGGCCCGCCCGCTCGCTGCGCTCCATCGACTGGCTGATGAAGTAGCCGATGTCGTAGGCGCCGTTGGCCACACCGACGATCTGGGGGTCGATCACCACGACCTCGTCGTCGGAGGTGATGAACATGTTGTCCGATCGCCAGTCCTGGTGGCACAGGGTCGGGTTCGCGCACATCAGGTCGAGCATCGCGTCGAGGCGCTCGACCCACCGGTCGCCGAACGCGACGACCGAGTCGGACATCACGTCGGACGCGTGCAGCTTCGCTGGTTCCCACCCCACCTCGGAGATCCCCGGGAGCGCGCTGCGCTGGAAGTCGGACCCGATCGACACGAACGGGTCCGTCAGCGACTCCAGCTCGGGCGAGAGGTGCCAGTCGGAGTGGTACGCGGCCAGCGCTCGGATGCAGAGCACGGCGTCGTCCCACGCGATGCCGGCCTCCGGATCGGGCTGCCGGAGGTGGCCGAGATCCTCCATCACCAGGCAGTAGTCGACGCCGTCGTCGTCGATGATGGCGGCGTGGACGACCGGCACGTGGATCGTCGAGCGCGGAGCGATGTCGCGGTAGAAGGTGACCTCGCGCCGGTAGATGCCGAACGCGTCGGCGAGCGCCCGTTGCGCCGGGACGTCCATCGGGAACTTCGCGATCACCGTCTCGGGGCACCGCGCATCCGTCGAGCGGAGGCGGCAGCGGTACAGCAGACCCAGCAGGCCTCCGGCGAGGAACGGGTCCGTCGCGACCTCCGCGACCGTCGAGGTCGGATCGATCGCACCGCTCGCGCGCAGCACCTGCGTCATCCACTCGGCGTCGACGTCGTCGACCGTGCGCGGCAGGCCGACCTCCAGTCCGGCGATCGGGTTCGTCGTCCCCCTGGTGGACATCGTCAGGTCACCACTCCCCTCGTCACCCGCGCTCGCGCTGCGCGTACTTCGGCGGTCGCCGGCCGTACTCGTCGCGCAGGTCGAACTCCTCGCCGATGTCCTCGACCCACTGGATCGACCCCGACCTCTCCATCAGGTCGGAGGCCCCCGCGAGGGCGGCGATCGACCGGCCGACGACGAGCGGCGTCTGGGAGTCCATCTCGGCGGGATCGGTGTCGCGCGTCTCGACGATGAACTCGGTCGACACGCTGCCGGGATACAGCGACACGCACGCGACGCCCTTCGGCTCGAGCTCGACGGCCATGTCGGCGCTGAGCCGGTCGAGGCCCGCCTTGCCCGCCCCGTACGACGACGAGAAGTGGTAGCTCTGCCCCCCGGGCGAGGACACGTTGCAGACGAACGACCCGGGAGCCGCGGCGAAGAGCAGGGGTGCGGCGTGCCACGACGCGACGTAGTGGGCGCGCAGCCCGATGCCGACCTGGTCGTCCCAGATCGAGACCGGGTGGTCCCAGAACCCGCCACCCCACGCCGGGGGGTCGGGGATCTTGTAGACGTTGTTCACGAGCACGTCGATGCGGCCCTCGTCGTCGGCCACGCGGGCGAACAGCGCCTCGATCTGGGCGTCGTCGCCGTGATCGGTCCGCACCGCGATGCCCCGACCGCCGGCCTCGTCGACCGCGGCGGCCGCCGTGTCGATCGTCAGACCGTCGTCGCCGGTCGTGCGACCCGTGACGTACACCGTCGCGCCCTGCTCGCCGAGGGCGATCGCGGTTCCCCGGCCGATCCCGCGGCTCGACCCGGTGACGACGGCGACCTTGCCGGCGAGCGACCCCGTCGCGGACTCCTGCGACGTCATCGGTCCGCCGCCGTGATGTCGACGTCGAGGCGGGTGAGCCCGCGCAGCAGGAAGCTCGGGAAGTAGCGGAACTCGTTGGACTCCGTCAGCTCGATCGTGTCGAGGCGCCGGGACAGCTCCTCGAGCGCCACGCGCCCCTCGAGGCGCGACAGCGCGGCGCCGAGGCAGAAGTGGATCCCCTTGCCGAACGCGAGGTGGTCGCGCAGGTGGTCACGGTCGGGATCGAACGCGTCGGGGTCGGCGAAGAGCTCCTCGTCGCGGTTGGCCGAGGCGAACACGACGACGAGTCGCGCCCCCTTCGGGATGGCCACCCCGTCCAGCTCGTGGTCCTTCGTCGCGATCCGGAACATCCCCTGCGTCGGTGTGGACAGGCGCAACCCCTCCTCGACGATGAGCGAGGCGCGCGACGGATCGCTGCGCAGCTCGCGCCACTGCTCGGGGTTCTCGGCGAGCAGACGGACCATCTCGGTCAGCAGCTTCGTGGTCGTCTCGTTGCCGGCGACGAGGAGCTGCTGCACCATGCTCAGCATCTCGGCCATGTCGAGCGGGCGGTCGTCGTCGATGTCGGGATCGTCGTGGTCGACGCGTGCGTTGAGCAGGTTGGTCAGCAGGTCGTCCTGCGGCTCGGTCCGGCGCAGCTCGAGCTGCTCGGCGAAGTAGTGCTGGAACTCGTTGACCCCGCGCTCGGCCTCGAGGCGCTCCTCGAGGCCGATGTTGGTGCCGATCCCGGCGATCGAGTCGTCCGACCACCGCTTGAAGTCGGCGAGGCGCGAGTCGGGGACGTTCAGCGCGTGGGCGATCACCTCGACGGGCAGCGGGACGCCGAACTGCTCGACGAACTCGATCGAGTCGTCGTCGATGAACGCGTCGATCAGGCGGGTCGTGATCGAGCGGATCACCGGCTCGAGCTCCTCGATCACCTTCGGGGTGAACGCCTTCGAGATCAGCCGCCGGTACCGGGTGTGGCCGGGGCGGTCCGCGGTGAGCATCGTCGGGACCCGTGGCCAGCCCTCGGCCTGGACCTCCTCCATGCGCGCCCGGTTCTCGGCCGGGATCGGCATGCTCGCCCCGCCGAACTCCGAGGAGTACGTCTCGATGTCGCGCACCACCTCCAGGACGAGGTCGTAGCGGGTCACCAGGTACATGTCGAGGGCCTCGATGTGCACCACCGGGGCCTGCTCGCGCATCGTCTCGTAGTGCGGGAACGGGCACTGGAGGGTGTCGCCGTCGAACGGGTTGAACGCGGCGGGGTCGATCTCGCTCCCGACGTTCTCGGTGGTCGTCATGTCGTGGTCCTCGTCGTCGGTGTCGTCGTGGTGTCGATGTCGTGGTGTCGATGTCGTGGTGGTCGTCGGTGTCGCGTCGTGGTCGTGGGGTCGGGCAGTCGTGGGTGCCCGGTCGTGGCTCAGGTGCCCGACAGGCGCTCGACGATCGGACCGACGGCGTCGACGACCGAGGCGCCGAAGGTGACGTAGGAGATCCCGTAGGTCTCCCGACGCTCGGCGAGCTGGTCGCAGATCGCGTCGACCGAGCCGATCAGCGCGTGGGGGTGCTCGGCGAGCTGGTCGGGCTCGAGCGAGAACATCGGGGCCATCTGGCCGAGGGTCCCCGTACGGTCGTCGGTGACGACGGTGAAGTACGCGCCGATCTCGATTTCGAGGTGGTCGAAGCCCCGACCGTCGGAGCGCTCGGCGGCGCCGTCGCGGACGTAGCCGATCTTGGCCTCGGTGAGCTCCGCGGTGCTGCTGCCGACCCCGTCGGGCCCGATCTTGCCGGAGCTGTTGTCGAAGTTGAGGCTGACGATGTCGGCCTCGCGCCCGGCGATGCCGAGGATCCGCTTCGCCCCGCCGCCGATCATGATCGGGGGGACCCCGTCGGCGGGCTTGGGCACGCCCTCGAAGCCCGTCGCCTCGACGTGCTCGCCCGAGATGTCGACCTCGCCGGCGCCGAAGTGCTGGCGCAGCAGGTCGATCGTCTCCTCGAAGCGGTCGATGCGGACCCCGGCGCGATCCCACCGGACCCCCATGGCCTCGTACTCGCCCTGCAACCACCCGCACCCGAGCCCGAGCTCGAGGCGACCGTCGGCGAAGAAGTCGAGCGTCGCCAGCTCCTTGGCGAACATCACCGGCTGTCGGTAGTCGGTGCAGAAGACGCGCGAACCGATGTTGATCGTGTCGGTCGCCTCGATCGCGACCGCCATGGCGGGGACCGCCGCGACGTTCTGGACGGGGTGGTTGGTGGCGGCGAGGGCCGGACCGGGGCCGATCACGTGGTCGGCGACGCTGAACGTCGAGAACCCCATCGACTCCGCTCGCCGCGCCTGCTGGCGCCAGTCCTCCGCGGTGTCGGCGGCGTAGCTCTGGAGCCCGAACCGGAACGGCCGGCTCACGGCGCGACCCCGCCGGCGCCGTGCGCCTCCGGTCTCCGTCGCTGAGTGCCTCGATGCATCAGGTCCCCCGATCGTGCCGTCCGACTGATTCACGCGGACGGTACCCGATCGCCCGGCGCTGGTACGTGGCGGAGTCCGGCGGCCCCCACGCGGACCGCCCCCGCTGCGTCACGGAACCGGTCGAGGAGTTAGTTTACGAACGTACGGAAAGAATCGGAGAACCGGAGATGCCGAGCCCCACGCGAACCCAGCACACGTTCTGCCGCGTGTGCCACGCCAGCTGCCCGATGGAGGTCGACGTCACCGACGGCCGCGTGACCGCGGTGCGCGGCGTCACCGACGACCCGCTGTTCGAGGGCTACACCTGCATCAAGGGTCGCCAGCTCCCCGACCAGATGGCCGACCCCGGTCGCCTGCGCGCCCCGCTGCGGCGCCGGGCCGACGGCACCTTCGAGCAGATCGCGAGCGGCGACGCGCTCGACGAGATCGCCGAGCGCCTGCGCTCGATCATCGACGCCCACGGCCCGCGCGCCGTCGCTTCGTACACCGGCACCGGCGGGTACCAGAACTCGGTCGCGGTCCCCGCGGCGCGCGCGTTCCACCAGGGCCTCGGCTCGGTGTCGTTCTACACCTCGGTGACCATCGACCAGCCCGCCAAGGGCCTCGCCCCGCTCCGCCTCGGCGGCTGGGAGGGCGGCTACCACAACTTCACCGACTCCGACGTCCACATGGCGATCGGGTACAACCCGATGGTCTCGTCGTACGGCCCGCTCGGCGGCCTCCAGGGGACGAACCCGTTCGTCGTCATGCGCCGCCGCAGGGCGGAGGGGATGAAGCTGATCGTCGTCGACCCGCGACGGACCGAGTTCGCCTCCTTCGCGGACGTCCACCTCCAGGTGCGCCCCGGCCAGGACCCGGCGCTGATGGCCGGGATGATCCGCCTCGTCCTCGACGAGGGCCTCCAGGACCACGAGTTCTGCGAGCGCTGGGTCAGCCAGCTCGACGAGCTCGCCGCCGCGGTCGATCCGTTCACGGTGGACCACGTCGCCGAGCGCTGCGAGATCGACCGGGAGGATCTCGTCGCCGCCACCCGCCTCTTCGCCGCCGGTCCACGCGGCACCGCGGGGACGGGGACCGGCCCGAACATGGCCCCCCACTCGAGCCTGACCGAGCACCTCGTCGTCACCCTGAACACGATCCTCGGGCGCGTCAACCGCGAGGGAGACCTGATCGAGAACGGGATGCTGCTCTACCCCGAGACGCCGCACCGCGCCCAGGTGGTGCCGCCTCGCTCGCCCGCCAACGGGCCGCCCTCGCGCATCCGCGACCTGCGCGGGTACCGCGGCGAGATGCCGACGGCCGCGCTCGCCGAGGAGATCCTGACCCCGGGCGAGGGCCGCGTCCGCGCGCTGATCGTGAGCGGCGGCAACCCGGTCGTCGCGTTCCCCGACCAGGAGCTGACGATGCGCGCGCTCGAGGACCTCGAGCTGCTCGTCGTGGTCGACCACCGGATGACGCCGACCGCGCGGTTCGCCGACTACGTCGTCGCACCGACGCTCTCGCTCGAGCGCGCCGACGTCCCCCACCTGATGGACCGCTGGTTCCGCGCGCCGTACACCAACTACACCGAACCGGTCGTCGAGCGCGACGGCGACGTGCTCAACGAGTGGGAGGTGTTCTGGGAGCTGGCGTCGCGTCTCGGCACCGATCTCCCGCTCCCCGGCGGGTCGCCCGACATGACCGAGCGGCCCGGCACCGACGAGATCATCGACCGCGCCTACCACGGGTCGCGGATGCCCCTCGCCGAGGTGCGCGCGAACCCGCGCACCGTGCACCCCGACGCCAAGATGCGCGTCACCGCCCCCGAGGACGCAGCGACCGCTCGCTTCACCCTCGCCCCCGACGACCTGATGGCCGAGCTCGCCGAGGTGACCGCCGAGACCACGACGAGCTTCGACGGCGTCGACGTGTCGGGGTTCCCGTTCCGCCTGGTGAGCCGCCGCCTCAAGCACGTGCTCAACTCGACCGGCACCGAGCTGCCCGGCCTCGCCCGCAAGGGCACCACCAACCCCGCCTACATGAACCCCGGCGACGTCGTCGAGCTCGGCCTCGTCGACGGCGACGTCATCGAGGTCTCGTCACCTCGCGCGACCCTGCGCGGCGTCGTCGAGGCGGCGCCCGACGTCAAGCAGGGCGTGATCTCGATGGCCCACTCGTGGGGCGGCACCTCGCTCACCGACGAGGAGGTGCGCGAGATCGGCGCGCCCACCAGTCGACTGGTCTCGACCGACGCCGGGTACGACCCCGTGACCGGCATGGTCGTCTCCAGTGCCATCCCCGTCTCCATCCAGAAAGCCGAGGTCGACGCATGAGCATCGACGAAGCCACCCCGCAGTCCAGCGACGCACCCGCCTACGGCCGGTTCCCCCAGCCCGACGAGCCCGACCACCGCGGCCGGGACTGGAGCCCCGACTGGCACGAGGTCGCCGGCCGACTGCTCACCCACCTCGACGAGGACACCACGGACTCGCTCCCGTCGACCCTGACGGTCCCGGTCGACGACTACCTCGACCCGCTCCGCTGGGAGCGCGAGGTGGAGTCGCTGTTCCGGCGCGGCCCGGTCGTGACCGCGCTCAGCGGCCACCTCCCCGAGACCGGTTCCTACCGCGCCGTGGAGATCGCCGGCGTGCCGGTCCTCACCGTCCGCCAGGACGACGGCGGGGTCAAGGCGTTCGTCAACTCGTGCCGGCACCGCGGGGCGCTGCTCGCCGAGGAGGGCTGCGGACAGACCCGCCGCTTCACCTGCCCGTACCACGCCTGGTCGTACGACATCGAAGGCGGCCTGCGCGGCATCTCCGGGAGGGCGAAGTTCGGCGACGTCGACACCGACACCCACGGCCTGACCGAGCTCGCCTGCGCCGAACGCAGCGGGATGGTGTTCACGGTGCTCACCCCCGGCGCCGAACTCGACGTCGACGACTGGCTCGGCGGCTACGACACCGCCCTCGACATGCTCGGCCTCGCCGGCATGGAGCTGCTCGACGAGCGCCACCTGATCGGCCCGAACTGGAAGGTCGCCTACGACGGGTACCTCGACGGCTACCACCTCGACATCCTCCACAAGGACACCCTCGGCGTCGACACGATGGGCAACGTCATGACGTGGGACGCCTGGGGCCCGCACCAGCGCGTCGCCTTCGCCCGGCGCGTCACCCCGGAGCTGCGTGACATCCCGAGCGACGAGTGGCAGCCCGCCAAGCACGTCGGCTTCGTGCACACCGTGTTCCCCCACGTGTCGGTCGCGGGCAACGGCGGGCGCGGGGCGATGGTCAGCCAGCTCCTCCCCGGCCCCACCCCCGATCGGTCGCGCACGATCCAGACCCACCTCATCGCGGCCGACGCCGACGACGAGGAGCGCGCCGCCACCCTCAAGCGTGCCGACTTCCTCGAGTGGGTCGTCAACGAGGAGGACTACCGCACCGGGCTCGGCATCCAGTCGGCGCTCGGATCGGGAGCGAACACCGAGTTCACGTTCGGCCGCAACGAGCCGGGCAACCAGACCTTCCATCGCAGCGTCGACGAGTTCCTCGACTCGACGCCGGTGGAACGACCGTTCAGGAAGTAGGAACCCCATGGCACGCATCGACATCCCCGAGGGCGAGGGCCGCGAGGCGTCGCGCATCTGGCAGCTCGCACCCCACATGGGAACGGGTCTGCACGCGATGAGCGAGGCGGTGTACGAGCGATCGAGCCTGCCCGTGCGCGAGCGCGAGGTCGCGCGGATGCGCATCGCCCAGCTCAACGAGTGCCACGTTTGACTGAACACTCGGGCTGCATCGGCGATGCAGCAGGGCATGACCGAAGAGCTCTACGAGCACGTCAACCAGTACCACGACCACCCCGACTTCACCCCACGCGAACGGCTCGCGGCGCGCTTCGCCGAGCAGTTCGCCCTCGATCACACCGGGATCGACGACGAGCTGTGGGAGCGGATGCGCGCTGAGTTCAGCGACGTCGAGCTCCTCGAGCTGACGATCACGTGCGGGTTCTGCGTCGGGATCGGGCGAGCGTTCCAGGTGCTCGACATCGCACGGGACTTCGACGTCCTGTGGAGCCGCGAACCGCCCGAGAGCTGAGGGCTCCGGCCGTCGTCGGCTCGGAGCGGGGATCGGACCGCTGCGCACGGCGACAGCGCGGCGACCTCGCTCCCGCGAGGATCAGGTCGCGAGTATCAGGTCGACGAGCGTGCGTCGACCCACCACGGCGCGATGTCGGCCGCGTAGCGGTACGAGTACTCGGCGACCAGTCCCGTCGCCCCGGGCGGGGCGTCCTGCTCCTCGGTGGGCGGCAGCGGGCTCGCACCGCCGACCGGGTCCAGCCACTCGAGGCGGAGCGAGTCGATCGAGCGGTGCAGCTCGGGCACCGCGGACTCGTGGTGGTCGCTCGTCTGGTGCTCGATGAACGCGCGGTGGTCGTCGAAGGAGAGCAGGCAGTAGTACAGCGAGGGATCCGAGCTGCGCCAGTACTCGTAGCGGAGCACGCCGGTCTCCTCGGTGTGGGTCCGGTCGTAGAGGGAGCGCGCGATCCGCTCGAACTCGGCCTCGTGTCCGGGTGTGACCCTGATGTGCGCGAGCAGCGTCGCCATGCGGGTGAGCGTAGGTGGTCGCGACCGATCGGGCAGCAGTGGCCGCATGATGCTCCCCGGCGGTCCAGGGCTCGGCGAGCGGTCGCGCCGATGCGCCACGCGACCCCGCACCGGTGCGGTGACGACCGGCGGGGCCCGGCCGCCTCAGCTCGACGGCATCTCGAAGCCGTCGACGATGACCGCGCGCCCGTTGGCCGTCGCCCCGTGGCGGATGCCGACGACCGACTGGTACTCCTCCGAGCCGTACGCCGCCTCGGCCGCCTCGCGCGTGGGGTACTCGATGACCACGGTCTGGGCGCCCGGCTCGCCCTCCTTGGCCTCCGAACGATCGTCGAGGACCAGGATCTTCGCACCGCCGGCCATCAACGGCGAGGCCTGCTGCTGGTAGGAGCGGTAGGCGTCGAGATCGACGACGTCGTAGTTGGCGACGAGGTACGCGGTCATGGTGTCTCCTGAGCAATGTCGGTGGTGCGGATCGTGTCGATGACCGCGGGTGGTGCGGTCGTGCGGTGGTTCGGGTGGAGCGGACCGGGTCGGCCGCCGCCACGTCAGGCGCCGGCGCGCCCGGCGTCGGGCGCGTCGGCTCCGGCGTGGATCGGGGGCCGGGAGCGCTCGGGGTAGGAGTCGGCGGGGAGGGCGCTGATCGGGCCGTGCAGCACGTGGCCGCCGTCGACGTTCAGGCACTCCCCGGTGACGTAGGCGGCCGCGGGCGAGGCGAGGAACACCACGGCGTTGGCGATGTCGGCCGGCCGACCGGGATACGGGAGCGGGACGCCGGACATGTCCTGGCCGACCTCGTCGTCGTAGGTCGACTCCCACCCCTCCGTGCGGAACGCCCCGGGTGCGACGCAGTTGACCCGCACGCTCGGCCCCCACTCGTACGCGAGGGTCCGCGTCAGCTCGACCACCCCCGCCCGGGCGGCGGCGCTGTGCGCGATCCCGGGCAACCCGCGACCGACGATCGCGACGATCTGCACGATCGAGCCCCCACCGCCGTCGAGCATCCGCCGCCCGAACTCCTGGGTCATCGCCCAGGTCCCGTTCAGGTCGAGGTCGATCACGCTCTTCCACCCGTTCTCGCTGAAGTCGCGCGCCTTCTGCGGGAACTGGCCGCCGGCGTTGTTCACCAGCACGTCGACGCGGTGGCGGTCCGCGAGCGCCTCGACCGTCGAGCGGTCGCGGATGTCGACCAGGTCGACGTCGACCGGGTTGCTGGTGACCGAGGTGATCTCGGCGGCGGCGGCGCGCAGCGGCTCCTCTCGGCGCGCTGCGATCACCACGCGCGCTCCGACCTGCGACAGGCCCTCGGCGATCGCCCGGCCGAGCCCCGTGCCCCCGCCCGTGACCAGCGCGGTGCGCCCGGCGAGGAGGTCGACGGCGAAGGGCCGCTCGGGGGGAGTCGTCGCGTCGCCCATCGGTGCCATCATCGCCGATCCGCCTCGACCGGGACGAAGACGAGCTCCGGTGCGTCGGCATCGACGGGCTCGTCGTCGGACACGCCGGCGTGCGGGTTCCGACGGCGCGACGCTCGCAGGGCCTCGGCGGCGCCGACGAGCCCGTAGGGGTACCTGACGGCGACGACCACCAACGCCGATCCGGTCAGCAGGTACTGCTCGATGGTGGACCCCCCGCCCAGCAGGACCACGATCAGCACCCCCGAGGGCGCCAGCAGGCCGCCGATCACCGCCCCGGCCGTCGACCCGATGCCGCCGAGGTAGGCGAGAGCCAGCAGCGCCAAGCCCTCCTGCGCGCCGAGCCCGGCGCCGGTGAACGTCGTCGACCGGTAGGCGAACACGACCCCCGCCGTCCCCGCCACGGCCGACGCGATCGCGGCGCCGACGATCTTCGTGCGCACGACGTCGATCCCGCCCGCCGCGGCGGCCCCCTCGTTCGATCGGACCGCGCGGAAGCGCCGGCCGAGGGAGCCCCGTCGGACGGCCTCGAGCGCGAGGGCGCACACGACCGTCACGGCGAGCACGGCGAACCCGAAGCGACGCTGCGGGAACTGCCCGCCACCCGCGATGCCGAGGTCGACGCCGAACAGCACGGGAGACGTCACCCGGGCGATCCCGTCGCCACCGACGAAGGTCGGGCTCCGGAACAGCAGGTCGTCGAACACGACCGCGACGGCGAGGGTGACGATCGCGAACTGCACCCCGCGGACGCGCAGGCCCGGGACGCTGACCAGGGTCCCGATCACGGTGGTGACCGCGATCGCGGTCAGCGGAGCCACCGGGAAGACGAGCGCGGTGTCGACGCGCGACAGCGTGAACGCGGCGAGCCCGGCGAACGACGGCTGCGCGAGCGACACCTGCCCGACGAACCCCGTGAGCACCACGATCGACAGCAGCAGGGTGGTGACGAACAGGGTCTGGGTCGTCGCGAACCGCACGCGGGAGTCGTCCGACGCGAGCGCGACCGCTGCGACCCCGATCGCCCCCACCCACCACCACCACGCGCCGGATCGCCCGGCCGGCGGCAGCGGCGCGGCGATCGCCGAGGCACCTCGGGTGGGCAACGTCGATCCGAACGCGAACAGCATCACCACGATCACCAGGAACGGGACGAGCGAGCTGATCCCGCCGAGGAGAAAGGTCGGCACCTGGCGGCGTGCGACGAGGTGCACCGCGATCGCCTCGAACCCGCCGATCGCGAGGGCGGCCCCGACGCTGATCGGGATCGAGCGGAGCCGACCGGCGAGAGCGGCGGCGAGGGCGGGGACGACGAACAGGGCGAACGTGAACGGGCCCACGCCGCCGAGCGACGACGCAAGGACGCCGACGACCGCCGAGATCGCCGCCGCCACCATCCAGTTGCGGAACCCCAGACGAGCCGGCTCGAGGCCGAGGAGGATCGCGCCCTTCTCGTTGAGGAACGCGGCGCGCGTCGCGAGGCCGAACCGGGTGACGCGGTACACGACGACCGCCGCCGAGGCGATCACGATCACGGTGGCCGCCATCCACAGCCGGTCGACCGGGAACGGCCGATCGAGCAGCGACACGACCCCGTCGGGCAGGACCCGGGGGGTGCGCACCGTCACGTTGCCGAAGTTCCGTGCGGCGAGTCCCTGCAGGACGAGGGTCAGCCCGATGGTCGCGACGATCGCGGAGACCGGAGGCGCGGCGCGCAGCCGACGGATCACCAGGGGGTGGACGACCGCGGCGACGGCGAGCCCGACGGCCACGCCGATCCCGGCGGCGGGGAGGAAGTCGAGCGGATCACCGAGCGGGTGTCGGTGGGGGACGACGACGACCGGGAGGACGAGGTCGCCCGAGGTGCGCAGCTCGGCGTAGGTGAGCGCCGGGATCATCGCCAGCGCGCCGACGGCGAGGTTGACCACCCCGCTGCCGCGGTAGGTGATCACGATGCTCGTGGCGAACGCCGCGTACAGCGCTCCGGTCCCGACGCCCAGCAGGAGGAAGAAGGCCCAGGTCGTCACGACCCCGGGTCCGCCCGGTCACTCCAGGGCGGATTCACCGAGGTAGCTCGCCTCGAGCACGCTCCGGTTGGCCGACAGCTCGGCCGCGCTCCCGGCGAGCTGCACCTGCCCGTGGTTCAGCACGTACCCCCGGTCGGCGACCTCGAGCGCCATGTGCACGTGCTGCTCCACCACGAGGACACCGCACCCGGTCTCGTTCGCGATGTCGCGCACGATCGGGAGCAGCCGCTCGACGATGATCGGGGCGAGCCCGAGGCTCATCTCGTCGACGAGCAGGCACTTCGGCTCGGACACGAGCGCACGCGCCATCGCGAGCATCTGCTGCTCACCACCGGACAGCAGCCCCGCCATGCGTCCGCCGAGGGGACGCAACGCCGGGAGCAGATCCATCGCCCGCTCGTAGGCCTCGGTGCGCGACCCGCGGTCGCCGGTGAGGCCGAGCCGGATGTTCTCGTCCACGGTGAGGTCGAAGAACAGCGAACGGTCCTCGGCCACGTGGGCGAGACCGCGACGTGGGATCAGGTGCGGCCGGTTGCCGTCGACGGGTTCGCCGAGGACCTCGACCGTCCCCTTGATCGGGGTCAGCAGACCGGAGAGGGTGAGCAGGGTGGTCGTCTTGCCGGCACCGTTCGGTCCGAGCAGCGCGACCACCTCCCCCGGTCCGACCGTCAGGTCGAGGTCGCGCACGACGGCGATCCCGCCGTACCCGGCGTGGAGTCCGCGCACGTCGATCAGCAGACCGTCGCCGGTGTCGGTCGTCGTGGTGGTCGTCGTCGTGTCGGTCATGTCGCCTCCGCAGCGTCGTCGGTCGCTTCCGGGATCGTGTCGGGGTCGACGGTGCGTGCGCCGCCGCCGAACGACGCGCCGTCCTTCGCCTGGGCCTCGCCGGCGGACTCGCCCAGGTAGGCGGCGATGACCGCGGGGTCGGCGCGCACCTCGGCGGGGGTGCCGTGGGCGATGATCCGGCCGAAGTCGAGCACGTAGATGTAGTCGCAGACGTTCAGCACCAACCCCATGTCGTGGTCGATGAGGAACAGGCTCATGTCGTGGGAGAGGAACTCGCGCAGGTGGTTGCCGAGGAGCTGGCTCTCGGCGGTGTCGAGCCCGGCCGCCGGCTCGTCGAGGAGGACGAGCTTGGGGCGGGCGGCGAGCGCTCGTGCGACGCCGATCAGCTTGCGCTGGCCGTGGCTGAGGTCGCTCGGCAGGCGGTCGGCGAGGTGACCGAGTCGCATCTTCGACATCGCCCAGTCGACCTGTTCCTCGTAGGGCTTCTGGAACCGGCCGGGGACGATGACGTCGGTGACGACGGAGTGCCAGCGCGCCGGTTGGGCGACCGCCATCAGGTTGTCGCGCACCGACAGGTCCTCGAACAGCTCGAGCGACTGGAAGGTGCGGGTCAACCCGAGGCGGGCGCGGGCGTGGGGCTGCATCCCGGCGAGGTCCTTGCCGTCGAAGGTGACCGAGCCGGCGCTCACGTGGGTGAACCCGGTGATCGCGTCGATGAACGTCGTCTTGCCGGCTCCGTTCGGCCCGATCAGTCCGACGAGCTTGCCGGTCTCGCAGTCGAGGTCGACGAGCTCGTTCGCGTGCAGGCCGCCGTAGCTGACGGTCAGGCCACGTGCTTCGAGGAGGGCCATGTCAGATCATCTCCGGTGCGAGGTTGGCGTCGTGGGCGTCCGTGGTCGGCGGGAGCTCCTTGGTCTCCGCCTCGGGGTGGCCGTAGCGGATCTGGCGGTAGATGGACCGGGCGAACAGCGCCAACCCCGCCCCGAGGAGGGGCATCCAGAAGTTCTCGTAGCTCTCGACGCGCAGCGGCCACACGATCCAGCCGAGCACGTACCCGACGAGAGCGGTCGGCCCGAATCGCTTCGCCCAGTCGACCCACCGCGCACCCGCCTGGGCGGGTGTCGGCGACAGCGATCCGAGCGAGCGGGCCAGCACGACCAGCGCGACGAGGACGACCGCCACCCACACGAGGATCTGGACCTCGAACAGCTCCGAGACCCGGATGTTGTAGACGGCGAGGGCGAACCCGATGACCAGCCCGGCGAGCGCGACCTTCACGGCGACCCCGCGCGGGCCGCGGTAGGCGGAGCGCACGGTCTCGGCGCCGGGGAACGCGCTCACGAGCCAATTGCCGGCGTGTCTCATCCCCTCCCCGAAGAAGGGCGCGACGCCCTCCGGGTGGATGATCGCGGTGACGATGATGCCGAGCCCGGTCAACGGCGCGATGTAGTTGTCGATGTTCGTCCCGGCGAAGAAGTAGTTGGAGAACGTCGGTGCCAGGGCGCCGGCGCTGATGATCATCCCGGCCACGATCGCGCCGTTGATCGAGGTGATCCCGGCGAGGTAGGCGGTGGCGAGCACCGACAGGCTGAAGCCGTAGATGAAGTTGGCCGACGACACCTCGACCTGACGGAAGCCGAGCATCACCCCGCCGATGCCGGCGATGCCCGAGCTCAGCGCGAAGGCGAGGAGCTTGGTGCGGGTGACGTTGATCCCGGCCGCGGCCGCGGCGCGCTCGTTGTCGCGCACCGCGAGGAACCGGCGTCCGACCCCGGTTCGTCGCAGGTTCGCGATCGCGATCGCGAGCAGCGCGAGCACCACGCCGCCGAAGATGGCGAACGCCGGACGCTCGTTCTGCGCCCGCTCGCTGCGCGCTCCGATGTCGAGGCCGAAGAAGGTCGGCTCCTTCACGTAGGCCGGGACACCGGCTCGGAGCTGCGTGACGATGTCGTTCTCGAGGTACAGCGCCTGCACGGCGACCGCCGCGGCGATGGTGACGACCGCGAGCTGGACACCGCGGATGCGCACCGCCGGGAGGCCGACGATCACCCCGATCAGCACCCCGACCGCGATCCCGACCACCGCCGCGATCGGCCACGGGAGGCCGGGTCCCTCGACGGGCACGAGGTTCGATCCCCGACCGATGCCGTCGGCCATCATCCGCGCGGTGAAGAACGCGGCGATCCCGGCGAACGACATCTGCGCGAGCGAGATCTGCCCGGTGTAGCCGGTGAGCACGACGAGCGACAGGCTGATGATCGCGAACACCAGCCCCTGCTGGAGCGCCCCGGCGAAGCGCGTGCGCGAGCCGGCGTTCTCGAAGACGAAGGCGAGCAGGGTGAGCACGGTGAGCCAGACGAGGGCGTGCTCGAACATGCGTTGCGGCCGAGGTGCGATCGGCAGGCGTCGCTCCTTCACCGTCCCGCGGATGGGCAGCGACTGGCCCTTGAGGAACAGCACGACCACGATCACGACGAGCGGGATCGCCTCGCTGACGCCGTTCTGCAGCCAGGTGAGACCCGAGACGTCGAACCACTCGGCCTTGTTCAGCTCGAGCAGGTTGCGCACCGCGCCGAGCGCGAGGCCGCCGGCGATCGCCAGCGGGATCGAGCGGAGGCTCCCGATCAGCGCCGCCGCCAGTGCGGGGACGATCAGGGCGGAGAGGCCGATCGGGGTGATCGTGCCCTGGATCGGCCCGACGATGATCACCGCGAGGGTGGCCGTCACCGACGCGATCACCCAGTTGAACGCGGCCAGCGTCTGGGGGGAGTACCCCAGCAGGACCGCGCCCTTCTCGTTGCCGGCCGCGGCCCGCGTCGCGAGGCCGAAGCGGGTGTAGCGGTACCCCGCCCACAGCACCACGCCGAACAGCAGCGAGAAGCCGATGACGTAGAGCGAGTTGCGGGGGAACGGCTTGCCGAAGCCGAGGAAGTTGTTGATGACCTCCGACGGCACGACGCTGCGCGGCTGCGGGAACGAGGTGCCGAAGTTCAGCAGCGCCACCCCCTGCAGGTAGAGCAGCAGCCCGACCGACGCGACGACCTTGCCCAGGGGGGCGGCGTTGCGCAACGGGCGGAACACGAGGAAGTGCGCCGCCAGTCCGAGCAAGGCCGCCATCGCGAGGGCGAGGATCAGCGACGGCACGAACGGCCACGAACCGCTGTCGGAGAGCGTGATCCGGACGGGGAGGTTGAGCTCGTGCGTCGGCAGGATGTCGACCCACGGGAGGAAGAACTCCCCCTGGTTCCACGCCCGGTCGAAGGTGAACATGCCGTACATCGCGAGCGCGCCGTGGGCGAAGTTGATCACCCCGGACCCCTTGTACGACACGACGAGGCCGGCGCCCAGCATGGCGAACAGCGCGCCGAGCCCCAGCCCGCTGATCAGGTCGAAGATGATGTCGTTCACGTCGTCTCCCTCGGTGCGCGTCGTCGGCTGTCGGTCACGACCGAACCGGCACGGAGCCGGAGGTCGTCGTGGCGGGTCATCCGCCCGGTCGCAGCTCGGTGCCCGCGACCAGATCCAGGCCGGTGAACTCGTCGATCACGAGCTCGAGCTCCTCGCCGTTCCACACGTTGGCGCCGACGGAGGAGTTGCAGACCGCCACGTACGGCTCCGGAGCTCCCGAGCAGTCCAGGGGGGTGCTGCCGAACACGTCCTGGGAGCCGTCCGTCGCGGCGAGCACCTCCTCGATCGCCTCGGGGGTGACCTCTCCGTCGACGCGGTTGGCCATGTTCCAGATGTTCATCATCGCGGCGAAGCCGGCGCTGGCGAAGGTCTTGAACACGTCCGCCTCGGACATGCCGTACTCCATCGCCTTCTCCTGGTACACGGTGGCGTCCTCGAGGCGGTCGCCCTCCAGGCTGCCGAGCGGCGAGAGCAGCCCGCTGGAGCTGCCCACGACGTAGATGCCCTCCGAGAGGTCGCCGGCGGCGCGCATCGCCTCGAGGTCGGTGCACGAGCTCGACAGCACGAGCGGGATGTCATCGGTGGTCCACCCGAGGCGTCCCAGCGCATCGACGAAGTTCCAGCAGTCGGCGCCCTGAGCCGAGAAGATGATCACGTCGGGGTCGAACTCGAGGACCTCGGTGGCCTGGGGCGTCACGTCCGGTGCGGCCGGCGTGATCGGGACGCCCACGTAGGTCAGGTCCGGCTTCTCACCGGCGCGCTCGGCGTCGCCCGGCTCCTCGCCGGCGATCACGTCGAGCGGCTTCGCCTCGAGGTCGTTGTAGCAGACGACGCCGGGAGGGGTGTCCGCCCACGGGACCGACACGCGCTGCACGTCGATCCCCTCGAGCTCCTCGATCTGGTTGGTCGCGAACTCGACCAGGCCGGTGTGGACGCCGAGGCAGCCACCCCCGGCGCCGATGGAGTAGACGCCCTCGGAGGTGAAGTCGGCGATCGTCAACGGGGTGCCGACGATCACGGGGATGTCGGAGCCCTGGTAGATGGAGTAGTGGTTGCCGAAGAAGTTGACCGTCGACAGGATCAGCTCCGCGCCCGACGCCGAGAGCTCGTTGGCGCAGCGCTGGGAGTCGTCGGGCGCGACCGCCGACTTGCACAGCTCGATCTCGATCGGGCGACCGCCCAGGCCGCCGAGCTCGGCGTTGATGTAGTCGGCCGCGGCCTGGACGGCCAGCGAGTACTCGGGGAACGACCCGTTGGGGTCGCCCTCGTGGTTCTGCACCCCGATCTCGATCGGCTCACCGGTCGCTTCGCCGGACGGCTGCTCGCCGCCACCGTCGGACCCGGCGCCGGCGCCCGCCTGCGTGCCGTCGGGCGCGGTGTCGTCCCCGGCGGTCGAGTCGGATCCCGTCTCGTCGGCGGCCGACGTCGCTGCGGTCGCGTCGGCGCCCTCCGCGCTCGTGTCGTCGTCGCTCGACGTCGCGTCGCTGCCGCACGCGGCTGCGGTGAGGCCGAGGCAGAGCGCTGCGCCCAGCAGTCGGCGGTGATCGGGTCGGGTCGCCATCGGGCTTCCTCCTGAGGTGTGTCGAGACTGAGGTGTGTCGGGAGCGCTTCCGTCGGAGGCGCCGGGTGTGTCGATGAGTGGTGGGTGGTGGGTCGTCAGGTCGTGTTCGATCGGTCGTCGAGCGGTCGGGCCGCCCGGGTGTCGTGGGCGGGCACGACGCCTGCCCACGACACCCCGCCGCGGCCGATGACGACCGCGACGGGAAGGACGGATCAGCCCCCGGGTCGGAGCTCGGTCCCGGCCACCAGGTCGAGGCCAGACAGCTCCTCGATGACGACCTCGAACTGCTCGCCGGTCCAGCGATTGACGCTCACCGACGAGCTGCAGACGGCCACGTAGGGCTCCGGTGCTCCGGCGCAGTCCAAGGCCAGCCCGCCGAACGTGTCCTGCGTCCCGTCGGTCGCTGCGAAGGCGTCGTACACGGCGTCGCCCGTCAGCTCACCCTCGACCTGGTTCGCGAGCTCCCAGATGTTCATGATGGCCGAGAAGCCCTGCGTAGCGAATCCCTTGAAGATGTCGGCCTCGCCGACGCCGTACTCGGCGCTCTTCTCCTGGTACACGGTGGCGTCATCGAGGTTCTTTCCCGGCTCCTGGGTCTCCAGCGGTGACAGCAGGGTGTTGCCGGTCCCGATGAAGTAGACGCCTTCGGCGAGCGGGCCGGCGGCGCGCTGCGCCTCGAAGTCCGTGCACGAACCCGACAGGACGAGCGGGATGTCATCGGGCGTCCAGCCGAGGCGGCCCATCGCGTCGACGAGGTTCCAGCAGTCTGCCCCCTGGCCGGAGAAGATGATCGCGTCGGGACCGAAGTCGAGGACCTCGGTCGCCTGCGGGGTGACGTCCGGGGAGGCGGGTGCGACCGGCACGCCGATGTAGGACAGGTCGGGCTCGGAGCCCGCGCGCTCGGCGTCACCCGGCTCGGAGCCGTTGAGCACGTCCAGCGGCTTCGATTCGAGGTCGTTGTAGCAGACGACCCCGGGTGGGGTGTCGGCCCACGGGACGCCCACCTTCTGCACCTCGATGTCCTCCTCGCCCTCGATGTCGTCGGTGACGAACTGGACCAGGCCGGTGTGGGCACCGAGGCAGCCACCTCCCGCCCCGATCGAGAAGACGCCCTCGGAGGTGAAGTCCGCGATCGTGATCGGGGTGACCACGAGGACCGGGATGTCGGATCCCTGGTAGATCGAGAAGTGGTTGCCGAAGAAGTTGATCGTCGAGATCGCGAGGTCCACACCGGCCGCCGACAGCTCGTTGGCGCAGCGCTGGGAGTCGTCGGGTGCGACGACGGACTGGCAGACCTCGAGCTCGATCGGGCGCCCCTGGAGACCGCCCAGCTCGGTGTTCACGTACTCGGCGGCGGCCTCGATCGCGAGCGTGTACTCGGGGAACGAGCCGTTCGGATCGCCCTCGAGGTTCTGCACCCCGATGACGAACGGCTCCCCGGTCGCCTCCCCGGACGGCGCCTCGCCGGCGGTGCCTGCGGGGGCTGCGGTCCCGTCCGATGAGTCGGTGGTGTCGGCCGGGCCCTCGGCCGTCTCGGCGGTCGTGTCGGCCGACTCGGCGGTCGTGTCGACGGAGCCCGCATCGGACTCGACGGTGACCTCGGAGGACGCATCGCCCTCGTCGGCGTCGCCGTCGCTGCCGCACGCCGAGGCGACGAGCGCGAAGCCGGTCGCGGCGGCGAGGAGTCGACGCGACGACCTCTGTGATCGTGGTGTCATCGGAAAGGATCCCCCTTGAATCGTGTGGTCCGCCCTCGTTCCCCGAACGGTGCGGGTCGACCCGTCGGAACGGCTCGACGTGGTGGAAAGTAACCAGGTGGTTGGTTCGACGACGAGTCGGAGGTCACAGCTCGTGATCGGGCCCCGTGGTCGTCGCATCCGGCTCGACCGCCTCGGGGTCGTAGTGCAGGCCGGGGATCCCGGCGGCCATCGCGGCGTACCAGTCGGGTCGGGGCTGCACGCCCTCGTAGCCGGCGCCGACGCGCGGCGCCGTCTCGGCGTTCCACTCGTGGTGGATCGGGGGGATCTGGAAGTAGCCGTTGGCCGCGTTCGTCCCGCCGTCGACGTTGAGGTCGTGGCCGGTGATGTAGCTCGCCGAGTCGGACGCGAGGAACAGCACCGGGTCGACGATCTCGGGCAGCTCGCCGATCCGGCGCATCGGCGTGCGCGACGAGATCCAGCGGTCCATCCCCATCCCCTCGATCGCCGGGCGGACCATCTCGGTCACGATGAACCCCGGTGACACCGAGTTGACCCGCACCCCGCGGTCGGCCCACTCGCAGCCGAGCTGGAGGGTGATGTTGCGCAGCGCGCCCTTCGCCGCGGTGTAGGCGATGATGTTCAGCTCGTTCGCGCCGTGGCCCATGATCGAGCAGATGTTGACGATCGATCCCCCGCCCTGCTCGAGCATGTGGCGACCGACGTCGCGCAGGTACATGAACGCCCCACTCAGGTCGACCGAGAGGATCCTGTTCCACGTCTCCATGTCGAACGACTCCGGCGCGACCCCGCGCATGTCGCTGACCCCGGCGTTGTTGATCAGGCAGTCGATCCGGCCGTGCGCCTCGGTCGCCGCGGCCACGACGCGGGCGACGTCGTCCTCCACCGAGACGTCGCCGGGGACGACCGTCACGGTCGAACCCGACCCACGGCAGACGTCCGCGACCCCGTCCAGCAGCTCCTCCGAGCGGGCGGTCAGCACGAGGTCGGCGCCGGCGTGCGCGAAGGCGTGCGCGAACCCCTCCCCCAGCCCCATCGATGCTCCCGTGATCAACACGGTCTTGCCGGCGAAATCGAACATGTGCAACCCCCGTCTGCGTCGTGATCCGTCCCGGGTGGGTCTAGCGCGCACGGCTCCGGCGCCTGCGATCGGCGCGCCCGGCGGCGCGGGCGCGACCGCATCGGACCACGGCGGTCAGCGACGGGGATCGACGAGCACCTTCGTCTCGACGCTCGTGCCGCTCGCGAGGTCGGCGAGGGCGTCGGCGAGCCCGTCGAGGCCGACCGTCGAGGAGTGCAGCGGCTCGACGCGCACCCGACCGTCGGCGATCATCCCCATCGACATCTCGAACTCCTCGTGCAGGTACGCGAGCGACGACGTCACCGAGATCTCCTTCACCAGCCACGTCCCCGGCGAGATGGCGGCGTCACCCTCGGCCAGTCCGATCAGGCACATCGACCCGCCACGTCGGGCGAGGTCGACGGCCGACTGGATCGCGAAGGGACGGCCGACGCACTCGTAGACGATGTCGGCGCCGAGGCCGCGCGTCGCGTCGCGGATCGCCGCCTCGGCCGCCGCGCCCGGCTCGACGACCACGTGGGCGCCGAGCTCGGCCGCCAGGCGCCGACGCCCGTCGCTCGGCTCGATCACGATCACCACGCCCGCGCCGGCGGCGCGCACCCACTGCATCGTGGCGAGCCCGATCGGGCCACCTCCCTGGACGACCGCGACGTCGCCGAGTCGCAGCGCGCTGGTCCGCACCGCGTGGAACGCGACCGTGGCCGGCTCGACCTGGGCGGCCTGGGCGTCGTCGAGGGCCGGGTCGGTCAGCACGACGCGATCGCGCGCGACGGCGAGTCGAGGAGCGAACCCGCCGTGGGGTGGGGCCATCGCGTCGCGCCCGACGGCGGAGGCGAAGGCGACCTCGCAGCGCGCCGGCAGGCCACGCCGGCAGGCGACGCACCCGCCGCAGGCCGGAGCCGCCGCCACGACGACGCGATCGCCCTCGGACAGCGACGACACCTCGGCGCCCGTCGCGGAGATGGTCCCCGACCACTCGTGGCCGCAGATCGCGGGGTTGTACGGTCGCCCCGACTGGTAGGCGTGGACGTCGGTCCCGCAGATCCCGCAGAACGCGATGTCGACGACCACCCCGGTCGGCGCCGGCGTGGGCTCGTCGAACTCGACCAGCTCGACCGTCTCGGTCCCCGTGATCAGCGCTGCGTGCATCTCGCCCCCGTCGTGTCGCGGCCGCGGTCGGGTGCGACTCGTCGCCCGGCGGACCGCGCGCCCTACCTTGTGCCTCACTGTGCCCCGCGCCACGGGGCCACGACGAAGCCGACGCCCCCGGCCGCCGGCCGGACAGGAGACCCACCGTGAGCCTCATCGCCGTCGAAGCAGCGATCACCGTCACCGACCCATCGCAGCGCGCCGCGATCCTCGAGCGGTCCGCCCCGATCCAGAAGGCGACCCGCGACGACGAGCCGGGTTGCATCGTCTACTGCTTCGCGGCCGACCCGTGCCAGGACGACCTCATCCAGGTGTACGAGCTGTGGGAGTCGGAGGAGGCCCTCGCGGCCCACTTCGACCACCCCAACTACCACGACATGCGCACCATGCTCGGTGCCGGTGGGCTCGCGAGCGCCGTCAGCCGCAAGCACCGCATCGACGCCTCCGCCCCCGTCTACGGCTCCGACGGCACCGCGACCGCCGGCTTCGGCTGAGGCGGCACCCGACGGTGTCACGTCCGGGCGCGGTCGTCTTCGACTTCGGCGGGGTGCTGATCACCACGATCGCGAACCAGATCGGCGCCGTCGCGGCGTCGCACGACATCGACCGCGCCGTCATGCACGAGATCCTCCTCGGCCCGCGCGAGAGCGGGGCGCGGCACCCGTGGCACCGCGCCGAGCGCGGGGAGATCGCGCTCGTCGAGATCCAGGGCCTGCTCGACCCGTGGGCGCGTGCGCACGACGTCGAGCTCCACGGTGACGAGATGGACCGGCTGCTCTCCCCCGGCGGCTACGACGTCGTCGACGTGATGCTCGAGCGCGTCGGCGCGCTGCGGACCGAGGGGCTGCTCACCGGTCTGCTCACCAACACCTTCGCCGAGTTCCGCCCGACCATGCAGCGCGACGTCGACTTCGATCTGTTCGACGTCGTCGTCGAGTCGTTCGCCGTGGGCGCGCGCAAGCCCGAGCCCGCGATCTACGCGATCACCGCCGAGCGCCTCGGCGTCGACCACGGCGCGATCGCGTACCTCGACGACTTCGAGCACAACCTCACCCCGGCCCGCGACCTCGGCTGGGCGACGGTGCTCGTCGACGATCCGCTCGACGCGCTGGCCGAGCTCGACGCGATCCTCCACCGCTCCACCGACGCCGCACCCGACACGTCCACGGGCGGCGGTCGGGATGCGCGGTCGAGCTCCCCGGACGCCGGTGACGGGACCCGTCCGCGCCCCTGACGGGACTCCTCCGGTGTCGCCGGAACTCACCGCGTGGTCAATACTGGGGACATGACCGCGACGGAAGACACCAGCGCCGCACCGGACGCGCGCTCACCCGGCCTCACCTACCAGGACCTGCTCGACGCCGACACCCACCCGGTTCCCGACGTCCTGCGGCTCGAGTCGCCGCGCTACCTCGGCAGCGACGACATCCCACGTGAGCGGTACACCTCGCGTGAGTGGCACCGGCGAGAGGTCGACCGGATGTGGTCGCGGACGTGGCAGTTCGCGTGCCGCGAGGAGCACATCCCCGAACCCGGTGACTACATCGTCTACGACATCGCCGAGCTGTCGTTCCTCGTCGTGCGCCAGGACGACGGCTCGATCAAGTCGTACCCCAACGCCTGCCTGCACCGCGGCCGCCAGCTCAAGGAGTACGACGGCCACTGCTCCGAGCTCCGCTGCCCGTTCCACGGGTTCGCGTGGAAGCTCGACGGGCAGCTGCAGGACGTCCCCGCGGCGTGGGACTTCCCCCACGTCGACCAACGCCCCGACGACTTCACTCTCCCCGAGTGCAGCGTGGGCACGTGGGCCGGGTTCGTGTTCATCAACCCCGACCCCGACGCCGGTCCGCTGAGCGAGCACCTGGGCGAGATCGTCGAGCAGTTCGAGGTGTGGGACCTCGAGGACCGCTACGTCGAGGCCCACGTCTCGCGGATCATCGAGGCCAACTGGAAGATCGCCCAGGAGGCGTTCTGCGAGGCGTACCACGTCAACGCGACGCACCCCCAGATCCTGTCCTACCTCGGCGACGTCAACAGCCAGGTCGACGTGTGGGACCGCTGCTCCAGGGTCATCACCCCCGGCGGGACGCCGAGCCCGCTGATCGGCGGCGCCGACAGCGACGTCACCGAGCAGGACATGGTCCGCGGGATGCTCGACGTGCGCGTCGACCAGGAGGCGCCGATCACGATCGAGGAGGGCCAGACCGCCCGGGCCGTGCTCTCCGAGATGGCGCGCGAGCGGTGGCGCCCGATGGTCGGCGACCAGGTCGACCAGATGAGCGACTCCGAGATGATGGACTCCCTCGACTACACGGTGTTCCCCAACTTCCACCCGTGGGGCGCGTTCAACCGCATCGTCTACCGGTTCCGGCCCAACGGCGACGACCACCGGTCCTCGATCATGGAGGTCTTCTTCCTGACGCCGTTCGAGGGCGAGCGGCCACCCCCTGCCGAGGAGCAGCGTCTCGGCGTCGACGACCCGTGGACCGATGCCCCCGAGCTGGGGATGCTGTCCAAGGTCTTCCAGCAGGACGTGTTCAACATGGCCAAGGTGCAGAAGGGCCTCGAGACGACCCGCAAGGCCGGTGCCACCTTCTCCAACTACCAGGAGTCCAAGATCCGCTGGCTGCACGACCTGCTCACCGAGTGCGTCGGCGACGAGCCGCTGTCGGAGACCCCGGTGAGCCTCGGCACGGGCGCCAAGGCGAGGACGTCGTGAACGGCATCGTCCACCCCTTCACCGGCGCGCTGCACGAGCAGGACGGCGACGGCAACATCCGCGTCAGCCTCGACGGCAGGGAGGGCATCTTCGGCACCGACGGGCACTGGATCTCCGGCGAGCTGCGCGAGTGCGACCCCCAGCTCTGCGGGTGGGTCGGCGGTCCCGTCATCGCCAACCACCGCGTCGGCGACACCTCCGCGATCGGGCACAAGCCCGAAGCGGTGGCCGAGAGCTGACGGGCGTGGCCGACCCCGGCGTGCCGCCGGCGGGCGAACCCACGACGCGCCTCGACGGTCGCACCGCCGTCGTCGTCGGCGGCCACAGCGGGTTCGGGCTGGCGATCAGCCGGACCTTCGCCGCCCGGGGCGCCACGGTGGTCGTCGCCGCTCGCCGAGCCGAGCTCGTCGACCGGGTCGCCACCGAGATCGGCGGGATCGGCGCGACCTGCGACATCACCGATGACGACGCCGTCGCCGCCCTCGTCTCGCGCGTCGTCGACGAGACCGGGCGCCTCGACGCGTTCGTCAACTGCGCCGGCTTCCAGCGCTCCACCCCGATCGCCGACCTCACCGGCGACCTGCTCGACGAGATGCACGCCGTGCAGCTGGGCGGCGCGATGTCGTGCATCCGCCACGCCGCCAACGCGATGCGCGAGCTCGGCCACGGCGGCTCGTTCGTCTCGATCAGCTCGCTCACCGCGCACAACCCGGCGCGCGGGCTCGCCGCCTACGCGAGCGCGAAGGCCGGCCTCGAGTACGCCACGAAGATCGCGGCGGTCGAGTACGGCGACGCCGGCATCCGGTTCAACGCGATCTCCGCATCGCTCATCGAGACGCCGATGACGGCGGGCCACTTCGAGAACCCGACCGCGATCGCCGCGCTGCGCGAGATGACCCCTCTCGGGCGGATGGGCTCACCGCAGGACATCGCGAACGCCGCGCTGTTCCTGTGCTGCGAGCTCGGTGACTACGTCACCGGCCAGACGCTGTGCGTCGACGGAGGCGCGTCGCTGCTCGCGCTGCCCACACCGCAGATGTACGCCGACGTCGCCCGTCGCCGCCAGGAGGCCGCCGGCGACGACGGCTCGGGCGCCTGAGCGGCACCGCCGCTCCTCGGTCGCGGCGGTCGGCTCCGACCGCTCGCTACGACCACTCGTTCCAGCGGATGAACTCCTCCGCCGGCGGGCGCTTCGCCAACTTGAAGTCGGTGCCGACCGTGTGCGCGACGGGGAACAACCCGGCCTGGGTGTAGTCGTCGAACGGGATGCCGAGGATGTCGGCCACGGCGCGCTCGTCGCGCAGGTGCAGGGTGGTCCAGGCCGAGCCGATCCCTCGCTCGCGCAGGGCGAGCATGAAGCTCCACACCGCCGGGAGGATCCCGCCCCACCGTGAGGCCTGGCGGAACGACGGGGTGCCCTCGTCCATCCGGTCCGCGAGCAGCGGGATCACGTGGACGGGGACCTCGTGGAGGTGGTCGGACAGGTGCTGCGCCGACTCACGGATCCGATCGGCCTGCGAACCCGGCTCGGGGTCGGGGGCGTCCGCGTAGGCGGCCTCGAAGTGGGTCCGGTAGATCTCGGCGATCGCTCGGCGCCGGTCGGCGTCGTCGACGATCATCCACCGCCACCGCTGCGAGTTCGACCCGGTCGGCGACTGGTGCGCGATGTCGATGCACTCGACGAGGACGCCACGGTCGACGGGCCGGGAGAGGTCGAGGCGCTTGCGGACGCTGCGCGTGGTGGTCAGCACCTCGTCCGCGCTCAGCCCGAGGTGCTCGCTCACGAGGCGCTCACGTCCGAGTCGTCGCCGACCGGGTCGCGGTTGGCCTCCATCCACTCCGAGGTCGCCTTGCCCATCTTCGCGCCGTCGTAGCCGATGCGCTGGGTGGGCTCGACCTCGAGCACGACGCGACGGGGCGAGTCGAGGAACCTCTCGAACACCGCCCGCCGCTCGGGATCCTCCTGCAGCGCGGCGGCCAGCTCGGGGTAGAACCAGTCCTTCACCGACCGGTCATCGTGGACCGTGCAGGTCCCCTTGTAGGTGACGGTCTTGTTGCGCACCATCTTCGACCCCGTGGAGGTGACGACGATGCAGACCCGTGGGTCGCGGCGCACGGCGCTGATCCGTGCCCGCTGGCTCGTGGCGGTGAGCCAGAACCGGCCCTTGCGGTGGACGTAGGACATGATCACCCCGACGGGCCAGCCCTCCGTGTTCGACCAGATGAAGGTGCACTCGTTCTGCGCCTGCAGCATCTCGGCCTCGACGTCGTCGTCGAGGCCGTAGACGGTGACGTCCTCGTAGTCGTCCACCAGATCGTTCTCGCTCATGAGCCGACGTTACGACGCACCCCTCCCCCGCCACGACGCGGGGGTCCGTCGGACGCCGGACGTCGGTGGTCGTCAGGCGGGGGTGAAGCGGAGGGGGAGCTCCTTCATCGGGAACAGGATGAAGGAGGGTTCGTGGACCGGCCCGTCGAAGGGCCGGGCGAGCTCGATGCCGGAGGTCCGGGCCAGCCACTGGGTGAACGCGCTGCGCAGCTCCTGGCGTGCCAGCGCGGCGCCGACGCAGAAGTGGGGGCCGACCCCGAACGCGAGGTGCTGGGCGTCGCGCGACCGGTCGAGGTCGAACTCGTCCGCGTGGTCGAACACCTGGGCGTCGCGGTTCGCCGCCTGGTACCGGACCATCACCATCGTCCCCTCGGGGACCTCGACCCCGCCGATCTCGACGTCGCGGGTCGCCCGGCGCGTGAGGCCGGCGACGGGGCTCTCGTAGCGCAGCACCTCCTCGACGAACGCTCCGACGAGCGAGAGGTCCGCGCGCACCCGCTCCTGGACGTCGGGGCGCCGGGCGAGCAGCCACATCCCGTGGTCCAACGCGCTCGTCGTCGTCTCGAAGCCGCCGGTGACCAGCTGGTGCATCAGGTTCTGCAGCTCTGCCACGGTCAGGGGCTCGACACCCTCCTCGTCGGCGTGGGCGTGGACGAGGGTCGAGATGAGGTCGCTCGTCGGCTCGGCGCGCCGCGCCGCGAACACCTCGGCGAGGTGGTGCTGCGCCTCGAGCTCCACCTCGGCCGCCTCGATCGTCTCGGCCTCGGTCAGCGGACGCATCGCCAGCGCGAGCATCGCGTGGGCCCACCGGTCGAAGCGGTGGATCTCGGATGCGTCCAACCCCAGCTCCTCCGCGATCACGATGCCGGGGAGCGGCATCGCGAAGTCGAGGTGGAACTCGCACTCACCGTCGTCGAGGAGCCCGTCGATCAGACCGCGCGCGACGTCGTCGATGCGCTGGGCCATCTCGGCGATCCGGCGCGGCAGGAACGCCTTCGCGACCAGGCGGCGGTAGCGGGTGTGGACGGGCGGGTCGGTCCGCTGCAGCGTCTCGACGTGCCCCCAGCCGCGCGCACGCAGGATCTCCTGGTGGCGGCGGGCGTTGTCCACCTGCAGCCCGCTCTTGGTCCCGCCGCCGCGACCGCCGCTGGAGAACAGCTCCGGGTTCGTCAGCACGTGGCGGACGTCGTCGTAGCGCGTCACCATCACCGCGCCGATCTCCGGCATCGGGAAGACCGGGCACGACTCGTGCAGCTCGGAGTAGAAGTCCCACGGATCGTCCTGCACGATCGGGTCGAGCATCGTTCGCTCGACCGGGCACGAGATGCGTGCGAGCCGTCGCTCGAGTGTCGTGTCGGTGACCACGTGCCCAGTCTTCCAGCCGCGTCCTCCCGCTCACGGACCGCGGCGCCGGTGCCCGCGGCGGACTCGGGGCCGGCGTCGACGCGACCCTACGTTGGGCCGATAACCGATCGGTTGCTCTCGCTCGCCGCCGGCGTCTGCCCCGAGACCGGGCCCGCCGACTTCGTCGCCGCGTGCGCCGAGGCGGGCTGGCCGGGGTGCGGCATCTGGTTCGACGCCGACACCTGGGACGACGGGGTCGCCCGTGAGGTGCGTCGCCGACTCGACGACACGGGGACGGTCGCGCTCGATGTCGAACCCGTCTTCGTCACCCCCGACGGAGACCACGGCGAGCGCGTCGTCGAGGCGGCCGCCGCCGTCGGCGCGAGCGACGTGCTGGTGGTCTCGCGCGGCGTCGACGACGACCGCTTCGCCGAGCGCTTCGGCGAGCTGTGCGACCTGGCCGCCTCCCACGGGGTGGGCTGCAGCCTCGAGTTCATGGCGTTCATGTCGGTGCGCGACCTCCCCCAGGCGCTGGCGATCCTCGATCGCGTCGATCGACCCAACGCCGGTGTGCTCGTCGATGCGCTGCACCTCGACCGCACCGGCGGCGGCCCCGCGGATGTCGCCGCGATCGATCCGGCGCGGCTGCCCTACGCCCAGCTCTGCGACGCGCCGGCCTCGGCGTCGGGCGACCTCGTCGCCGAGGCGCTCGACGGCCGGGGCGTCCTCGGCTCCGGCGGGCTCGACGTCGCCGGGCTGGTCGAGGCGCTGCCCGGGCGCACCGCGCTGTCGCTCGAGGTCCGCTCGGCCGACCTGCGCACCCGCTTCGCCGATCCGACCGACCGGGCGCGCCACGTGCTCGAGACCACCCGGGCGGCGCTCAGCGACGGACGGTCCAGCGGATCGGGAGCGTGGTGAGACCGCGGAGGATGAACGGTTCGTTGACCACGACGTCACCGACGAGCTCGACGGTCTCGAAGCGGTCGATCATCCACCCCAGCGCCAGGTGACCCTCCCGACGGGCGAGCGGGGCCCCGATGCAGTGGTGGACACCCCACCCGAACGCGAGGTGCGAGCGCGTCCCCGGGCCGAAGCGGTCGAGCACGATCTCGTCGGGGTCGTCGAAGACCGCCGGGTCGCGGTTGGCGGAGGCGAACAGCGCCTGCACCCGTGAGCCGGCCGGCAGCACGGAGCCGGCCACCTCGCTCGGCTCCGGGTTGGTCCGGAACAGACCCTGCACCGGGGAGTCGAAGCGGAGGAACTCCTCGACGGCCGGTGCGATCAGCGATCGGTCCCGCCGGAGTCTCTCGACCAGCTCGGGCCGCTCGATCAACCGGTGGAGCATCAGCGAGATCAGGCTCGCGGTGGTCTCGTGACCGGCGACGAGGAGCTGCTGGCTCAGCCGGCGCACCTCCTGGCGCGCCAGGGTGCCGTCGATCTCGGCGAGGGTGAGCACGGTGAGGACGTCGTCGGGGAGCGCGTCGCCGCGATCGTGGAGGGCGCGACGCTCGTCGACGAGGGCGTCGACGAGGGCGAAGATCTGCCGGTTCGCCGACTCGGCGCGCTCCTCGTCCGCACCCGCGAGGGTGGCCACGATGTCGTCGGACCAGCGACCGAAGTCGTCGCGCCGCTCGGGTGGCACGCCGAGCAGGATCGCGATCGCCACGGCCGGGAACGGGAAGGCGAACGACCGGACGAAGTCCCCTTCGCCGTCCTCGCCGAACGCCGTCGTCCACAGGCGCTCGCCGACGGCGACGACCTCGTCGTCGAGCGCGGCGATCGCGGCCGGCCGGAACGAGTCCTGCAGGACGCGCCGCTGACGCCGGTGGTCGGGGTCGTCGGCGGTTCCGAGGACGCCGCCGCGCTGCTCGTGGACGCCGACCCCGCCGCCGTTGCGCCACTCGTCGGGACGCATCACCACCTCGAGCACGTCCGCGTGGCGAGCGACGACGTGGAACGGGGGCTCGTGGGACTCCTCCACGTGGAGCGGCGACGCGTCGCGCAGCCGTGCGTGGCCGACCGAGGGCTCGAGGTCGTTCGCGTGGTCGAGGTGGGAGTGGGTCATCGTCGGTCGAGCGGTGGGTCGAGCGGTCGGTCGAGCGGTCGGTCAGTAGGGCATGGTGCCGCCGTCGACCGGGAACATGCACCCGGTCAGGTTGCGCGCGGCGTCGGAGGCCAGCAGCACGGCGACGGCGGCCACCTCCGCGACGGTGTTGGGGCGCTTGATCGCCGCTTCGGCGGTGAAGGCGTCGATCAGGTTGTCGTAGGTCCCGAGCCCCATCGCCTTGGCCGACTCCGGGCCGGTCGCGCGCACGATGTCGGTCTCGATCAGCCCGGGCAGCACCGCGTTGACGGTGATCCCGAGCGTGCCGACCTCGTGCGCGGCCGCCTTGACCAGGCCGTTGACGGCGTGCTTCGTCGCGGCGTAGCCGGGGATGCCGGGCTTGCCCATCTTGCCCTCGACGGAGGAGGTGACGATGACCCGGCCCGACTCGCGCGGCACCATGTGCTGGAGGGCGCGGCGCATCCCCCAGAACACGTGGTTCAGGTTCCAGTCGACCTCGAGCTCCCACTCCTCGTCGCTCATCTGGAACACGGGGGCGGTGTTGAGCACCCCGCCGGAGTTGAGGCAGCAGATGTCGAGCTGGCCGTACCGCTCGATCGTGAAGTCGACGAGGCCCTCGACCGCCTCCTGCTTCGACGCGTCGCCGCCGAAGAACGCAGCGTCGTCGCCGGCACCCATCTCGTCGAGGCACTCCTGCCCCTTCGCCTCGTCGCGCCCGTTGACCACGACCTTCGCGCCCTCGGCGAGGAACGCGTCGGCCATCCCCCGTCCGATGCTGCGCGTCCCGCCCGTGATGCAGGCCACCTTGCCGTCGAGCTTGCCCATCGATCTCGTCTCCTTCGTCGTTCGGTCTTCGTCGTCGTCGCGCGTGCGTTCTCTCCGTCGCGGTCCGCGCGCCACGGACCGGCGTTCGGCTCAGTAGGGGGCGGTCCCGCCGTCGATCGAGATCAGCGAGCCGGTGATCCCCGCTCCGGCGTCGGACGCGAGCAGGGTCGCCACGACGGCGACGTCCTCGACCTCGTTGAGCCGCTTGATCGCGGACTCGGAGGCGAACATCGCGAGCAGCCCCTCGTAGTCGGTGCCCATCGACTCGGCGGCGGCGGGGCCCTCGGCCCGCATGATGTCGGTCTCGATCGCGCCGGGGCACAGCGCGTTGACGGTGATCCCGAGGGTCCCGACCTCGTGGGCGGCGGACTTCACCAACCCGTTGATCGCGTGCTTCGCCGCGACGTAGATCGAGATGCCGGGCTTGCCGACCTTGCCCTCCACCGAGCTGACCGCCATCACCCGACCCGACTGCTGCGGGATCATGTGCTGGAAGGCCCGGCGCATCGTCCAGAAGGTGTGCCAGAAGTTCCACACCAGGGCGTCCTGCATCGCCTCGTCGGTCAGCTCGGCGATCGGGGCGTGGCCCGACCCCCCGCCCGCGTTGGCGACGAGGATGTCGATCCGTCCGAAGCGGTCGACGGTCTCGTCGACGAGGTCCTCGCAGACCTGGCGCTGCTTGACGTCGCCGGCGACGAAGTGCGCCCGGTCGCCGGCGTCGAGCTCGTCGAGGGTCCGGCTCGCCTTGGCCTCGTCACGGCCGTTGACGACGACCTGCGCGCCCTCGTCGAGGAACCCGCGCGCGATCCCGAGCCCGATGCCGCGCGTCCCGCCCGTGATGCACGCGACGCGCCCGTCCAGTACCCCCATGAGAACCCCTCCGCTCGATGTCCGTCGTCGACGCCCCTCGTCGATGCGACCGACGCGGACGGTACCGCTCGCTGCGCCCGGGCCCCGAGTCGGAGCCGGCGCGCGACGGGCGACCGGCTCGTCACGACCCGGGCGGCACGAGCCGCCCGTCGCCGCGGCCCGGCGGGATGGTCGTCAGCCTGCCGGACCGGTGAGGAAGTCGCCGCGCACGAGGAGCTTGACCGCCTGGATGGCCGACCGGTGCTGATCGGAGTCGTCGGACACCGCGTCGACGAGACCCGTGAGGATCGTGTTCAGCAGGTGCAGCGTCATCTCACGGCGGTCGGAGGCGATCTCGCCGGTCGCGACCCCGACGTCGACGAGGTGGTCGAAGAACTGGTCGCGGCGCACCGACTGCGAGTCGACCGCCGCCGCGATCTCGGGGTGCCGGCGGACGTCGACGCGCTTCGACGAGATGAACGCCGCGATCGTCGGGTCCTCCTGATTGAGGTCGTGGGCGGCGTCGAGGACCGCCTCGAGCTTGCCGACGAACCCGTCGGCCTCGGCGACCGCGTCGTCGAAGCGGCGGTACACGTCGTCGCGCGACTCGTCGTCGACCGCGAGGTACAGGTCGAGCTTGGAGCCGAAGTAGTGGTAGAGCGCTCCGGCGGTGATCCCCGCGTCCGCGGCGAGCTGGCGGTTGGTGGTCGCGCCGTAGCCGACGCTCGCGAACGAGGCCCGGGCGATGTCGAGGATCCGCCGGCGCGTCGCACCCGAGTCGCTCGACGGGGGCCGACCGAGGCGGCGCGACGTCGCGCCCGGGCGTCCCTCGGAGGTCGAGGGGATCCCGGGCCCACCGCCCGGCCGGGCCTTCAGCGCCCCCGTCACGCCGCGCTCACCGGGGGTGAACTGGCCGGTGCTCGCGGTGACACCGCCGTCGACGGGCACGATCGCGCCGTTGACGAAGGACGCCGCGGGCGAGGCGAGGAACGCGATCACCGCGGCGACCTCCTCGGGGCGTGCCCAGCGCTGGAGCGGGATCGCCCGGCGCAGCGACTCGTGCACCTCGGGCAGCTCGCCGAGCCGTGCGGTCATCGCGGTCTCGGTGGGGCCGGGGCACACGGCGTTGACCGTCACGCCCGACGGCCCGAGGTCGACCGCGGCGGCGCGCACCAGGTTGATCACCGCCCCCTTGGAGGCGTTGTACGCCCACATCGACGGGTCGCCGCCGATCCCCGAGGTCGACGCGGTGACGACGATGCGTCCCCCGCCGTCGACGCGATCGGCCGAGGTGCGCAGCTCGGGCACGCAGGCTCGGATCCCGAGCGCGACGGCGCGCACGTTGACCTCCATGGCGCGGTCGAAGTCCTCCATCGCCAGCCCGAGCAGGTCGCCGCCCATCGACACCCCGGCGTTGAGCACGAGCGCGTCGAGGCGACCGAAGCGCTCGACGGCGACGGTGGCGGCCTCGTGGTTGGTGGACTCCGCGGTCACGTCGCCGACGACCGCCGCCGCACGTCCCGAGCCCGGCCCGGCGCCGTCGAGCCACCCCTCGAGCCAGGTCACGTCGCCGAGGTCGACCGCGACGACGTCGGTCCCCGCGGCGAGGAGGGTCTCGACCGTGGCCCTCCCGATCCCCGACGCGGCCCCGGTGACGATCGCAGCGCGGCTCACCGGTCGATGTGATCCCGGTAGTAGGTGATGCGCCCGTCGCGGGCGCGGTAGAGCCCGGCTCCGGTCAGGTCGCCGCGGTCGGTGGTGGCCTCCCACTCGGCCCACGCGACCTCGCCGTCCGCGGCGAGGTCGACCAGGCGGAACGTCGCCCCGATCTCGGCCATCTCGGCGGAGACCCTGGAGAAGAACCCGTCGATCGCGTCGCGCCCCTCGAAGGTGCCGTACAACGGATCGACGACCACGGCGTCGTCCGCGAAGAGCGCCGCCACCGCGTCCCAGTCACCCCGGTCCTGCGTCTCCCAGAACGTCGTCATCGTCTCCAGCGCGTCTGCGGCCATGCCGCACCGTAGGGAACGGCGATGCCGCGGTGCGATGCGAGCGCGCCGAACGCGGCCCACCGTGCGCCGCGTCGTCGGCGCGGTGGGGTCGAGCGCTCCGCTGTCGATCGTCGAGCCGCTGCCGGGTAGGTTCGGCGCCGTCCAACCGCACCACGGTCGTCCACGACGATCGGCCCGATCGACAGGAGACAACATGGATCTCGGACTCACCGGCAAGAAGGCCATCGTCACCGGAGCCACGAAGGGCATCGGACGAGCCGTCGCCGAGACCCTGCTCGCCGAGGGCGCGTCGGTCGCGATCTGCGCGCGCACCCAGGACGACGTCGACGCCGCGGTCGAGGAGATGTCGTCGGCCGGCACCGTGACCGGTGCGGTGGTCGATGCGGCCGACGGGGACGCGCTCACGGCGTGGGTCGGTTCGGTCGCGGACGAGCTCGGCGGGCTCGACGTCTACGTGCACAACACCTCGGGCAAGCCGGCCAAGTCGATCGAGGGGTGGAAGGACAACTTCGACATCGACCTGATGGCGATGGTGCTCGGCGTCCAGGCGGCGACCGACGCCCTCGCCGACGGCGGCGGGTCGGTCATCAGCATCGGGACCACGGCGACGATGGAGCACTTCGCATCCGGCGCGAACAGCTACTCGGCGTTCAAGTCGGCGGTCACCAACTGGACGCTCGGCCAGGCCCAGACGCTCGGCGCGAAGGGCATCCGCTGCAACGTCGTGTCGCCCGGGCCGATCTTCATCGAGGGCGGCGACTGGAACAAGATCAAGGACAACATGGGCGACTTCTACGCGGCGACGCAGAAGAACCACCCCCAGGGCGAGCTCGGCTCCGCCCAGGACGTCGCGAACGTCGTCGCCTTCCTCGTGAGCGACGCCGCCGGCCACGTCAACGGCGTCAACGTGACGGTCGACGGCGGCTTCCTCAAGCGCGTCGACTTCTGAGCGGCGTGGGCATCCCGGGACGACCGCACCATGACCACCGCACCGTGACGAGCGCACGATGAGCTCGCAGGACGCGACCGGTCGACGCATCGACGTGACGCTGGTGACGGGGGGGATGTACCACGACATCGACTTCGCGCGACGCCAGCTGCTCGACCTGCTCGCCGAGCACGAGGAGTTCCGGGTCCGGGTCCAGCCCGACTACGAGGACGCCGAGGCGATCGCGGCGGGTTCGATCCTGGTCAGCTACACCTGCAACGTCCGCCCCTCCCCCGAGGCGCAGGAGTCCGTGCGTGCGTGGGTCGAGGGCGGGGGGCGCTGGGTGGCGCTGCACGGGACCAACGCCGCGCTCGACGTCGGGACCCCCGACGGGGTCGACTCGCCGCGGGTGTTCCCCCTGTGGGCCGACACGCTCGGGTCGCAGTTCGTCGCCCACCCGCCGATCGAGCCGTACGCGGTCGAGGTGAGCGACCCCGACCACTGGCTGGTGGCGGGGATCGACGGGTTCGAGACCGACGACGAGCTCTACCTCAGCGAGCACGCCGATCGCGACGCTCTCGTCCCGCTCCTGCACACGACGTGGACCGGGGACGCACGCGGGTTCGTGGAGCACGACTGGACGCAGGGTCCCGACCGGCACCTCGTGATGTACGTTCGTCCGCTCGGGGAGGGTGCGGTGCTCTACAACACCCTCGGCCACTGCCGCGGCCACTACGACATGGTCCCGGTGGTGGACTGGTACCCCACCGTCGAGCGGGGATCGTGGGAGCAGCCCGCCTACCACGAGCTGCTGCGCCGCTCGTTGCGCTGGGCGCGCGGCGCGTCCGCGTGAGGGCGGGGCGACGAGGCGACGTGGTCGCCCGTCGTGGCTCCCCGCCCGACGCCCACGGCTAGCGTCGGGCGGGACATGGACGACCGCGACGTGCCTCGGGAGAACGACGCCCCCGCGTCGCGGATCGGACGACCCCCGAAGCTCGACGAGCACGGCACCCCCACCCGCGAGCGGCTGCTGAGCGCGGCGGTCGACGCGTGCGTGGAGTTCGGCTACGAGGGCGCCACGTTGTCGGACATCGCACGCCGCGCCGGGGTGTCGACCCCGGCGGTGTACAGCCACTTCGGAGGCAAGGCCGAGCTGCTCGTCGAGGCGAGCAAGCACGAGCTGCACAGCGTCGACGCGCGCGCCCGCGGCGGCGTCGGAGGCGTGCGCGCCGTCGTGCGGCACTGGATGCGCCCCGAGTTCGAGCGCACGCGCAACCTCATCGGGGAGATGAACCGCGCCGCGCTGCGCCAGCCGGAGGTGGCCGAGCTGCTCGGCACCCGGCAGAGCCGCAACGCACGGGTGCTGATGGACGACGTCGGGCTCACCGCGAGCCAGGTCCGCGTGTTCTACATCCTCCTGCTCGGTCTGTCGCACATGGACGAGCTGGTGTGGCCCGACGTCGGCGTCGACGAGATCGAGCGCGAGCTCGACGAGCTGGTCGTCGGGTGGTTCGCGGCCGACGCGGACTGACCCCCCGGGCGCGGGTCTCCGCTGGGGCCGGCGGAGCGGGTCGCTGCTAACGTTCGTTCCCGAACGTCCATTCAGTAAGTGCGTCGACCGGCGGCCCGCTGCCGGACAGGAGCACCCCCGCACCACCCACCTCTGCGCGACCGCTCCCGGCCGTGCACCCAAGGAGCCAGATGACCACCACCGTCGCCGTCGCGGACGGCATCTTCACGATCCACGACGATCGTCCCGTCCTGCTCGGGAGTCGGTGCGTCAACTGCGGGAACCACATGTTCCCCCGCCAGTCCGGGTGCCCGAAGTGCATGCACGACGACCAGGAGGACGTCGAGCTGGCGACGCGCGGGACGTTGTGGACGTGGACGGTGCAGGCCTTCCCGCCCAAGGCTCCCCCCTACCTCGGACCGGTCGGCGACGACTTCGAGCCCTACGGCGTGGGCTACGTCGAGCTCGACGGCCAGCTGCGCGTCGAGAGCCGCCTCACCGTGTCCGACCCCGACCGGCTCGACATCGGGATGGAGATGGAGCTGGTGCTGGTGCCGCTGACCACCGACGAGGACGGCAACCAGGTCGTCACCTACGGCTTCGCCCCGATCGGGGACGGCGCCTCCACCGGCGGGGACACCGCCACCACGAACGGAGCAGGATCATGAGCGACGTCGCGATCGTCGGCATCGGGATGCACGAGTTCGGCCGCAACGAGGGCGTGTCGGGCATGGATCAGGGGGTCGTGGCCGTGCGCCGGGCGCTCGCCGACTGCGGGACGGACTGGTCGAAGATGCAGTTCGCCGTCGGCGGATCGATGGACGGCGGGGCCGCCGACACGATGGTCAGCCGGATCGGGCTGACCGGGCTCCCGTTCACCAACGTCGTCAACGGCTGCGCCACCGGCGGGACCGCCCTCGCGCAGGCCGTCAACACGATCGACTCCGGCGCCGCCGACGTCGGCATGGCGCTCGGCTTCGACAAGCACGAGCGGGGCGCGTTCCGGATCAAGGGCCCGCGCGGCAAGGACTGGTACGGCGGGTCCGGCCTGGCGCTCACGACGCAGTTCTTCGGGATGAAGATCACCCGCTACATGCACGAGCACGGCATCACCCAGCGCAGCCTCGCGAAGGTGTCGGCCAAGGCGTTCCGCAACGGCTCCCTGAACCCGATGGCGTGGCGACGCAAGCCGCTGAGCGAGGACGAGGTGCTCGAGTCGCTGATGCTCTCGTACCCGCTCACCCAGTACATGTTCTGCTCGCCCGCCGAGGGCGGGGTCGCGATGGTGCTGTGCCGAGCCGACAAAGCCAAGGAGTACACCGACCGCCCGATCTACCTGAAGGCGGTCGCCACGCGCACCCGTCGGTTCGGATCGTTCGAGGTCCTCGCCCCGTCGATCTCGATCGAGAAGGACCCCGGCCCGACGTCGGCCGCCTCGAGGGCGGCGTTCGAGATGGCCGGGATCGGGCCCGACGAGGTCGACGTCGCCCAGCTGCAGGACACCGAAGCGGGCGCCGAGATCATGCACATGGCCGAGAACGGCTTCTGCGAGCACGGCGAGCAGGAGCAGATGCTCGCCGACGGCGAGACCGAGATCGGCGGCCGCCTCCCGGTGAACACCGACGGCGGCTGCCTGGCGAACGGAGAGCCGATCGGCGCCTCCGGTCTGCGCCAGGTCTACGAGAACGTGCTCCAGCTCCGAGGCGATGCCGGGGAGCGGCAGGTGCCGAACGATCCGAAGGTCGCCTACACCCACGTCTACGGTGCCCCCGGCATCAGCGGCGTGACCATCCTCAGCCGCTGACCACCCCGCCCGCCCGTGCACCGACCGGTGCGCCATCCGATGTCCGGCACCCGGCGGGTGCTGCGACGTCGGACGGGCCCCACACAGACAGGACGAACATGGAACTCTCCACCGACGTGCTGATGGACATGCATCGCCGCATGGTCCGGATCCGACTCTTCGAGGAGGCGGCGGGTCGACTCGCCGAGGGCTCGAAGCTGCCCGGCTTCCTCCACCTCTACGTCGGCCAGGAGGCCGTCGCCGCCGGGGTGTGCGCGACGCTCAGCGACGACGACCAGATCACCTCGACCCACCGCGGGCACGGCCACCTCGTCGCCAAGGGCGGCGAGTTCGACCCGATGATGGCCGAGCTGATGGGCAAGTCGACCGGCTACTGCAAGGGCAAGGGCGGCTCGATGCACATCTCGAACCTCGACGTCGGGATGCTCGGCGCGAACGGGATCGTCGGCGCCGGCGCGCCGATCGCGGTCGGGGCCGGGTTCGCCAACCAGTACAAGGGGAACGGCAACGTGGCGGCCGCCTTCTTCGGTGACGGCTCGACGAACATCGGGGCGTTCCACGAGGCGGCGAACATGGCCGCGGCGCTGAAGCTGCCGGTGCTGTTCATCTGCGAGAACAACGAGTACGGGGAGTTCACCGCCCGTGACCAGACGATGGCGATCACCGACATCGTCGACCGTGCCGCCGGCTACGGGATGCCGGGGGTGATCGTCGACGGGATGGACGTCGTCGCCGTCCACGAGGCCGCCGTCGAGGCCGCCGACCGGGCACGGCGCGGCGACGGGCCGTCGCTGATCGAGGCGAAGACCTACCGCTTCTACAACCACCACGGGGTGCAGAACCTCGGGCTGAAGTACCGCACCGACGACGAGGTCGCCGTGTGGAAGGAGCGCGATCCGATCTTCACCTTCGAGGACCGCCTCGTCGAGGCGGACACCGCGACGCGCGACGAGTTCGAGGCGGTGTGGGACGAGCTGCGCGCCGACATCGAGTCCGCGATCCAGTTCGCCGAGGACAGCCCGCTGCCCGATCCCGACCAGGTCCTGGTCGACGTGTACACCTCGATGCCCGAGCGCGAGACGGCGGGGGCGTCGTCGTGACCCGCAAGCTCGGCTACGTCCAGGCGTTCAACGAGGCCGTGCGCCAGGAGATGGAGGCGAACGACGACGTCTTCTGCGCCGGCGAGGACATCGGCGGCTTCGGCGGCGTGTTCCAGACCTACGCCGGCCTGCAGAAGGAGTTCGGCGACCGTCGGGTGGTCGACACCCCGATCAGCGAGCAGGCGATCATCGGCCTCGGGGTCGGTGCGGCGGTCACCGGGCTGCGCCCGATCGTCGACATCATGTTCATGGACTTCATCTGCGTGGCGTTCGACCAGATCGTGAACCAGGCGGCCAAGCTCAAGTACATGTTCGGCGGCGCCGCCACCATCCCGCTGACGATCACCACCGGCGGCGGCGGCGGGCTGTCCGCCGCGGCGCAGCACAGCCAGTCGCTCGAGGCGCTGATCTGCCACATCCCCGGCCTGAAGGTGGTGCACCCCTCGAACCCGTACGACATGAAGGGGTTGATGACGTCGTGCATCCGGGAGGACAACCCGACGATCATGATCAAGCACAAGCGCCTGCTCGGGATGCAGGGCGAGGTGCCCGAGGAGCCGTACGCGATCCCGCTCGGCGAGGCGAAGATCGCGCGCGAGGGGTCCGACGTGACGGTGGTCGCCTGGGGTCGGATGGTCAACGAAGCCCTCGACGTCGCCGAGCAGCTCGCCGGTGACGGCATCGACGTCGAGGTGATCGACCCGCGCACCCTGCAACCCCTCGACACCGCCACGATCATCGAGTCGGTGCGCAAGACGAACCGGGTGCTGGTCGTGCACGAAGCCGTCCGCTTCGGCGGCCTCGGCGCCGAGGTCGCGGCCCAGATCCAGGAGGAGGCGTTCGACCACCTCGACGCCCCGGTCGGGCGGCTGGCCGCCCCGTTCTCCCCGGTGCCGTTCAGCCCGGCTCTCGAGCAGCACTACCTGCCCTCGGCCGACCGCATCGCCGACGGCATCCGCGACGCCCTCGCCCGACCCGGCGCCTGACCCGGCCGTGGCGCAGCGACCGGACCCCGGCGACCGGGCGGACGCGGGCGGCGCGCCCGCGACCGCACCGGCGACGGTCGGGATCGTGGTCAACCCCCACGCCGGCAAGGACATCCGCCGCCTGGTCTCCGCAGCCGGCTCGACGTCGGACGCGGTGAAGATCGGGATCGTGCGCCGCGCGGCGATCGGGGCCCTCGAGCAGGGAGCGGAGCGGGTGCTGCTCAGCTCCGACACCCACCACCTCGCCGAGCGCGCCGTGGACGGGATCGACGGGCGGGTCGAGCTCCTCGACAGCCCGCTGTCGGGGTCGCACCACGACACGATCGCGGCGGCGCGCGAGCTGTTCAAGCGCGAGGCGGGCGCGGTCATCGTGCTCGGCGGCGACGGGACCTGCCGCGACATGGCCACCGGTTGGCCCGACGTCCCGTTGATCCCGATCTCCACGGGGACGAACAACGTCTTCCCCACCGACGTCGACGGCACGTCGGCCGGGGTCGCCGCCGCCCTGGTCGCCACCGGGGCCGTCCCGTTGGCCGACGTCGGCGCCCCGGCGAACCGGATCACGATCGACATCGACGACCCACGGCGCGACCGCGCCGTGAGCGAGATCGCGCTCGTCGAGGCGGCGTTGATCGACGCCGCCTTCGTGGGCGCCCGGGCGGTCTCGGATCCGTCCAGCGTCCGGTGGGTGGTGGCGTGCATCGCCGATCCCTCCGCCACCGGGCTGTCGAGCATCGCCGGGCGGGTGCACCCGGTCGCGCGCGACCGCCCGGGCGCGGTGCTGATCCACCTCGGGCCGGGCGGGCGCTCCGTGCGGGTGCCGTTGGCCCCCGGATCGTTCTCCACCCTCGACGTCGCCTCGGTCGAGGCGCTCGAGCCGGCCCGCTCCGTCGAGCTCCCCGGAGGCGGGGTGCTCGCGTACGACGGCGAGCGCACCACCCCCGTCTCCGCCGAGGCGACGGTGACGGTGCGCGTCGAGCCCGGCGGGCCCCGCGTCATCGACGTTGCGGCGGCCCTCGAGCGCGCCGCCGGCGAGCGCCGCTTCGACCTCCGAAGCAGCGACACGGCGTCGCACGGCAGCACCGACACCACCACCGACCGCACGACCGATGCGGCGAACCGCACCACGACGCACAGCGCGGCGAGCCGCGACGAACGAGAGGACCCCGATGGCCACTGAGTTCATCATGCCCAAGCTCGGACTCACGATGGAGCAGGGCACCATCGCCGAGTGGCTCGTCGAGGACGGCGCCGAGGTCTCCCAGGGAGCGCCGGTCCTGCGGATCGAGACGGACAAGACCGAGACCGACGTCGAGGCGGCGGCCAGCGGCCGGCTGCGCGTCGACGCCCAGGTCGGTGAGACGTACGCGTGCGGCGAGCGGATCGGCTGGTTCCTCAGCGGTGACGAGACCGGACCCGGTGCCGCCGACCCGGGCGCCGCCGACGAGGGCGACGGCAGCGCGTCGGCGTCGGCGTCCGGCGAGCCGGTCGGCGGGGAGGCCGAGCCGGAGATGCGGCCGGGTGCCGCATCGGTCGACGCCCCGGGAGCGGGGACCGGCGCCGCACCCGCCGGCGCATCCCCTGGCTCGAGCGCGACCGGCGAGGGATCGAGCGGTGCGGCCACGGGCGGAGCCGAGCACGTCGCGACGACGGACGACTCGGGACGGGTGATCGCGTCGCCGATGGCCCGCCGGCTCGCCCGCGAGCGCGACGTCGACCTGCGCACCGTCAGCGGCACCGGGCCCGGTGGGAGGATCGTCTCCGAGGACCTCGAGGGAGCGGCGGCGAGGACGCCGACGGGTCCCGCTCCGTCGGGTTCGCCCGACGCGCCCGCCGCATCCGCCGCGCGCACCCCCGCCGCCCGGGCCGACGGGGAGGCGGCCTCGATCGACCGCAGCGGTCTCACCCCCCCGACCACGATCGCCGCTCGCAACCTCGCCGACCTGCTCGGCGTCGACCTGCGTCGGATCGAGGTCGACCCCGTCGACGGGCGCATCACCCGCGACCTCGTGGCGCGCCACGTGCGCGAGCTCATCTCCGAGGTCGTGCACCGGCACGCGGACGACGACGGCCCGGCCGGCGACGCCACGTCGAGCGGATCGGCGTCCGACGGATCGACCTCGGACGCGTCGGCGTCGCGAGCTCCGGCCCCGGCCACGTCGACGGGGGACGCGGCGACGTCGCTGCCACCGGCCACCCAGGAACCGACGTCGACCATCCCGCTGACCGCGATGCGTGGCACGATCGCCCGCCGGATGCACCAGTCGCTGTCCGAGATGGCCCAGCTCAGCCTGTTCATGGACGCCGACGTCGACGCCGTGGTCGAGGACCGCTCCAAGCGGATCGCCCACGGGCGCGCCCCGAGCTACACCGACTACGTGATCGCCGCGGTCGCCCGCGCTCTGCGACGACACCCGCTGGTCAACTCCCAGATCACCGACGACGGCGTGGCGCTGCTCCCCGACGTCCACGTGGGGATGGCGGTGGCGCTCGACGGCGGTCTCGTCGTCCCGGTCGTGACCGACACCGCCGACCGCGACCTCGAAACTCTCGGAGCCGAGACGTCGCGCCTGGCGGCGGCGGCGCGCGACGGGGCGCTGAAGCTGCCCGAGCTCGAGGGCGGCACCTTCTCGGTGAGCACCCTGGGCATGCACGGCGTCGACGGGTTCACCCCGGTGATCAACCCGCCGAACACCGCGATCCTGGGGGTGGGTCGACTGCGCGACGACGTCGTGCTCGCCGACGACGGCACCGTCGGCACGGTGACCCGCCTCACCCTCAGCCTGACCTGGGACCACCGAGCGTTCGACGGCGTCCCCGCCGCGGCGTTCTGCCGCACGATCGTCGAGCTGCTCGCCGACCCCGACGCGCTCGACGCGACCGGTGACGACGTGAGGGGGGTCGGGTGATCGACGACCAGGCGATGTTCCACGTCGGGGTGCGGGTCCCCGACCTGGCGGCCGCGATGGACGAGCTCGGCGCCACCCTCGGGTTGATCTGGGCCGAACCCCGGGAGAACCCTGCCCAGACGCTGTGGACACCCGACGGGGGCACCGCGGATATCCACCTGCGCTACACCTACTCGGCGCGCGGCCCCCAGCACGTCGAGCTGCTCGAGGGTCCGCCGGGGACGTTCTGGGACGGTCGTGACGTCCCGGGCGCCCACCACGTCGGGATGTGGGTGGACGACGTCGACGGCGAGACGGCGCGCCTGGTCGCCGACGGGTGGGCGCTCGTCGGCGCTCAGCAGGACCCCGACGCAGAGGGCGGCCACGGGGTGTTCACCTACCTGCGACCGCCGAGCGGGCTGATCGTGGAGCTCGTCGATCGGGCCGTCGAGCCGCACTTCGAGACGTGGTGGTCGGCGGCGCTCGCCGACTGAGGAGGCGCCGCACGCTCCGTCGACGTCGCCGACCGGCCCTCAAGGCTCGGCGACGACGCGCCGATGGACACGGGTGACGAACCTCCGGCGACGCAGCGCTCGATGGGCGCTCGTCGCTCTGTCGGCGGCGGCGCTCGTCCTGTACTTCGTGCTCGACGGGATGGCCGCCGAGGTGGTGTGGAACGCCGCCGTGCTCGCTCAGTTGGGGGTGGCGGGCGCGTGCGTCGCGACGTTCGACCGTCATCGGCTGGCGTGGACGTCGATCATCGCCGGTCAGGTGTGCTTCCTGGCCGGCGACATCGGGTTCACCGTGCTCGAGTTCGGTCTGGAGCGGGAGCTGTTCCCGAGCTTCGCCGACTTCTTCTACCTCGCCGGCTACCCGCTGGTGGTCTTCGGTCTGCTCCCCATCGCACGGACGCACCGCACCCGGCGCGACGTCGGCGCCGTGATCGACGCCGGGATCGTCACCCTCGCGTCGACGGCGCTGCTGTGGGTCTTCGTGATGGACCCCACCGTGAGCGACTCGGAGACCAGCTCGCTCGCCCGCGGCGTCGCGGTCGCCTACACCGGCGGTGACGTCGCGGCGCTGGCCGTGCTCGCCCTGCTGCTCACCCGCCGCCGGGGCGATCGGGGGCCGCTCGTGCTCACCGCGGCGTCGGTCGGCTCGCTGCTCGTCGCCGACACGGTGTTCGCGCTGCTGGAGCTGCGAGCGGACGGCTACTCGCTCGGAGCACCCGTCGACGCGCTCTGGTGGGCCAGCTACACCCTCGTCGCGCTCGCCGCGATGCACCCGGGGTGCGAGCACCTCGGCGACTCGGTCACGGACGGACCGCCGCGCCTGACGCGCCGACGACTCGGCGCGCTCGCCGTCGCCGCGTCCGCGGCACCGGTGGTCGTGGTCCTCGGCATCGGTCGACTCGCGCCCTCCCAGGTGGTCGTCCTGCTGACGGGGACCGTGGTCCTGTTCGTCCTCGTCATCGTCCGCCTGCAGCTGATCGCGGGCGACCTCGAGGACAGTCGCTCCCAGCTCTCGCACGAGGCGACCCACGACTCGCTGACCGGCCTCGCGAACCGGGCGCTGTTCGGCCGCGAGCTGGCCGACGCGATCGGGGCCGCCGGCGGTCGGGTGGCCGTGCTGTGCCTGGACCTCGACGACTTCAAGCCGGTGAACGACCAGCTCGGCCACCCGAGCGGTGATCGCCTGCTCCAGGTCGTCGCACGACGACTCGCCGCGACCGTGCGCGGCGACGACCTCGTCGCACGCCTCGGAGGCGACGAGTTCGCGATCCTGCTCCGCACGGCCGATGCGATGGGTGCGGCCTCGACGGCCGAGCGCCTGATCGAGGCGGTGCGCCAGCCGGCCGACGTCGGGGCCGCGAAGCAGGTGTTCCCCAGCGTGTCGGTCGGCGTCGCGCTCGGTGGCGAGGGGGCGACCGCCGACGACCTGCTCCGCCACGCCGACAACGCCCTGTACCGGTCGAAGCGGTCCGGCAAGGGCCGGTGGTCGCTCCACGACGGCGAGATCGGCGAGCAGCTCGGGGACTGGCTCGGACTCCACTCCGACCTCCACGGCGCGCTCGACGCCGACCAGCTCGTCATCGAGTACCAGCCCGTGGTCCGGTTGCCCGACCGCGCGGTCGTGGGCGCCGAGGCGCTCGTGCGCTGGCGGCACCCCGAGCGGGGACTGATCGGACCCGACGAGTTCATCCCCGTCGCCGAGGACAGCGGGTTGATCGTCCCGATCGGCGCCTGGGTCCTCGAGCACGCTTGCCGAGCGGCGCAGCGCTGGGATCCGCGCCCCGACGGGGTCCACGTGTCGGTGAACGTCAGCCCCGTGCAGGTCACCGATCCGGGCCTGGTCGGCCACGTCCGCCGAGCGCTCGAAGCCAGCGGCCTGGAGGGCTCGCGCCTCGTGCTGGAGATCACCGAGACATCGGATCTCTCCGACGAGCGGCTCGCCTGCGAGGTGCTCGCGGCGGTGCGTGACCTCGGCGCCCGCATCGCGATCGACGACCTCGGGGCGGGCTACGCGTCGCTGCGCTACCTGCGGGCGCTGTCGATCGACGTGGTCAAGCTCGACCGCTCGTTCCTGGGGCGGGTCCGGAACGACCGGGGGCTGCTGCGCGGGCTGATCGGCCTCGCGACGTCGATGGACCTGACGACGGTCGTCGAGGGAGTCGAGACCGACGAGCACGAGCGGATCGCGATCGACTGCGGCGCCACGTGCGCGCAGGGGTTCTTGTACGCACGACCGATGTCGGCACGGAGCCTCGCCGCCGTGGTCGCCCGACCCGCGCTGCAGGACCGCTAGCTCGAGCGGAACGGGCGAGCCCGGTCCGGGGGAGCGCTCGGATCCACGGGCGTCGTGCCTCGGCGCTGCGACCCGCCGGAGCGCACGTGGGTCTCCACTCGCTCGAGCACCGCGACGACCTCGCCCTCCGCGCTGCGCACGACCACGTCGCACACCGCGCGATGCGTCGACTCCTCGACACCGGTCACCGCCACGGTGTGCCGTCCCCGCCGCGGCGGCGAGGAGAGGCGGGCCACGCCGATCGAGGTGGGCAGGGCCGCGGCGCCGAGGCGTCGTCGCGCCCACAGCACCGCGAGCTGGAGCGCCCCGTCGACCAGCGCGGGGTCCGTGAGGCGGTCGCGGTCGGGCCAGGCGACCGACGTCACCCCCCAGCAGGTCGCCTCGAGCCCGTCGGCGCGGACCGCGGTGATCTCCTCGATCACCCGGAACGCCGGGCCGTGGAACAGGACGTCGCCGTCGTAGATCACGCCGACCCGCTCCTGCGTCGGACCCGTCGGTCCGACGACCCCGGCGGTGCGATCGAGGAGTGGTGCGGGATCGGGGGTCATCCGAGCACGGCACCGGTAGTGGGCGCGACCGCTGCTCGGGTCGACGAGCACGAGCTCGAGCTCGCACCCCCCGGCCCCACCGTCGGACACGTCGTCTCGGGCATCGGGGCTCCGCTCGCCGACCACCCGCGCCACGAGCTCACGCCGGCGTCCGGAGGAGAACCCGTCGAGCACCACACCGGCGAGCACGCGCAACTCGACGAGCGCGTCGAGGTGCAGGTCGCGCCGCCGCCGCGTCGCGAGGCTCGTGAACCACTCGAGCACGAGGGCCACGGGCACGACCGGCACCCCGTCGACGGCGTGGTCGATCAGCTCCGGGTGGAGATCGAGGTCGACCGCGATCGGGAGCTCGGCGAGGCCGGCGGGCGTGTCCGCCTCGGTGGGCGCGACCAGACGTGATCCGAGATCGGACACCTCGTAGATCCGCACGTCGTCGCACCACAGCGACCCCGTGCCGACGGCCCACGGGCCGCGCTCGTCGACGCCGGAGGCCGTGATCTCGATCGTGGTGGTGATCACCCCGGCCATCGGTGTGACCTGACCGCGGTACGTCCACGTCGTCGGCGTCGCCGGCAGGATCGGCTCGAAGACGGCACCGGCGAGGTCGTCGGCCGCGACGGAGTCGAGCTGGTGGCACCGCAGGAGCTGGAGCAGGGCCTCCATGCCGAGCGAGCCGGGCTGCACCGGGTCCTGGAAGAAGTGGGCCGCGAAGGACCAGTCGGACCCATCGACGTCGCGCTCGCCGACGACGACGCCCAGCCCGGCCTCGCCGGCGCCGCGGCGGTGCCCGATCCGATCGAGCATCAGCAGCGGACCCGACGTGAGCCGAGCGGACCCGGCGAAGTAGCGCGCGGGGCGATCGGCGAGGTCGATCACCTCGTCGCAGGCGTCCAGACGGCGCGCCGCCCGGTCGGCGTCGCCGACCGCGAGCCCGGCCTGGTCCACGAACGCGGACGTCGGGAAGAACCCGAACACGGTTCCGGTCGTGAAGACGACACGATCGCCGACCGAGCACTCGACGTCGAAGCCCTCCACGATCATCCCGCCGGCGCGCGAGGAACGGGTCAGGGTGACCGTCGTGGCGATCCGCCCGGCGGTCGGGGTCACGGTGCCGTGCACGGTGGCCGTCCCGTCGAGGTTGCGGAACAGCAGATCACCCTCGACGCCGACGATCGAACCGACGAGGGAGGCGAGCCATCCGCACGGTTGCAGCGCGACCTCGAGCAGGACCGCGAACGGCATCGTCGCCTCGCCGCCGTCCGAGGGGTCGTCGAAGTACCACGCGTCCGTGGGCACGTCGTACTCGCACACCGCCCGGGTCCCGATCCGAGGCTCCCCGGTCTCGCCGTCGAGCTCCACCGCGCGGCTGACGAAGTGGTACGGCGGACCCGGCAACCGCGGGATCCGCCGGGCCTCGTCGACGTCGGCGTAGAGACCCCCGAACGCATCCGTCGGACGACCCCACGCGCACGCGAGCATCGCCCGCTCGTCGAACGCGAACCCGTCCGCGTCGCGCAGCGACGGCCGGGCGGTCACGGGCGCGCTCGCCGAGGCGACGGGCACGGTCTCGAGCGGCCACCCGGGGACGAGCTCGATGCCGAGTCGGTGCGCGTGGAACGACGGCGATCCGTCGACGAAGCCGAGCACGTCGCAGACCACCCGCGGGTGCGGGCCGTCGTGCACCTCCTCCACGTGCAGCTCGTACGCGACGCGCTCGGTGCGCGGGTTGATCTCGCCACGGCACTTCAGCTCGAACGGCTGCTCGGGCAGGGGTCGGAACCGCCACCCGTCGCGCCCGAGGGTGTGGCCGAGCGCGGCGAGGTAGAACGACATCGCCTGGACGCAGGACTCGACCATGAAGTTGCCGGGCATGCACGGGTCGTCCTTGAAGTGGCCCTCGAAGTACCAGGCGTCCGCGGCGATCGCGGACTCGCAGCGCATGAACCCGCGTCCCCACGGCCCGCCCGTCGGGTCGAGGTCGGTGACCTCGTCGACGAAGAGGAGCGCACCGGACTGGATGCCGGGGGTGCGGGTGTGGGTGGCGGCGGCCTCGAAACCGGGCCCGAAGCAGTCGACGACGCGACCCTCGCTGAACGCACGCACCTCGCGGGCGTCGAAGCGGGTCTTCGCGCACCGCACCGCCGGCGGATCGACCCGAGCGTCGTCACGCAGCGCGGCACGACCGGCCTCGGGGGTCCACACCGTCCCGAGGGCGTCCTCGAGCTCGGCACGGGTGAAGAACCCTGCCTGCCCGTCGCGCACGGTCAGGCGACGCACACCCGCGACGGTGCAGTCGTACTCGAAGAAGAACAGCCGGACCTCCCCGTGGCGAGCGTGGCCGGTGATGCGGATCTCGTACTCCAGGGTCTCGCCCGGCCGGGGGAGGTCGCCGTGGTACGTGAGGGTGCACCCCAGCAGGCGGTACGCGCGACGGCCACGGTTCAGCAGGTCGATCCCCATCCAGCTGATCAGCATCAGGTCGGCCTGGCCGGCCTCGATCGTGAACCCGGTCGGCATCCGCCCGGCGTGGAGGTACCACGCGTCCGCCGGCACGTCGGTCTCGGTCCAGATGGTGCCGGTGCCGAGCACCCCCGGCTCGGCGTCGATCCCGGTCACCCGGTCGGCCAGCAGCAGCGGCGGTCGGGGCATGCGGCACTGCACGACGTGCTCGTCCTGGGGCTCGAACATCGGTCCGAACAGCTCCGAGATGCGCCCGGACGAGTGGATCTCGAGCTGCGCGTGGTCCCACGGCGGTCGGAACGGGCGTTGCCCGGCGGCGCTCGCGCCCCCCGTCGGGGGACCCGGGTCGGGCGTCCCCGCCGCGGCGGCCGTCGTCGGGGTCCGTCCGGGGAGCGGTCCCGGCGGGACCCCGGTCGAGGTCACGGCCGGCGCCTGCACGGCGCCCGGCGTCGCCGTCGCGACCGCCGGATCCGCGGCCGGTGCGACGGTCGCGCGAGCGGGGGCGGTGGTGGCGGTGGTGGTGGGAGCGGCGGCGGGAAGGTGCGTCGGAGCGCTCGACCCCTCGATCGTGGCGAGGGAGGCGGCTCTGGTCGCGAGGAAGCGCTCGTGCAGCTCGCTCTGCTGGGCGAGGTACCCCCGGTGCAGGCGGTCGAGCGCGTCCAGCTGAGCGCCGACGAGGTCCGCGACCGTCCGGCCGGTCGGGGGTCCGTCCGTCGGCCCCGCGACCGCCGCGGCGCTCCCACCCGCGTTCGCCCCCACGTCGGGCCGCTCGCCGTGGACCGACGGCGTGGCGAGCGGCGTCGCCACCCTCGGCGGGGCGGGCGATGCCGCCGGCGGCGCGGTCGCCTCGAGGGTGGCGTCGACCAGGTGATCCTCCAGCGGAGCGAGGACCGACGGCAACCTCGGCGCGGGAGGCATCGTGGGGCCGGGCGCACGGGAGCCGACGTCGACCGTCGCGGGACCGGGTGCGGCGGGGACCACCACCGGGCGCGGGTGCGCCGGGATGCGCAGCACCGGACCGTCGGGATCGACCGAGCTCGGCTCGCGGCGCCCGATCCGATCGACCAGCGCCCTGTGGTCGACCTCGACGCCGGCGGCGGCGAGGGCGGCGCAGGTGTCGAGGAGGTGCTCGAGCCCGGCGCCGCGCCGGTCGAGCGAGACGGCGAGCACCTCTCCGGCGGCGACCTCGTCGGCGAGGACCTCACGCACGTGGTGGGTGCACGCCCCGCCGGGACCGTGCTCGACGAACACCCGCACCCCGTCGTCGTACGCCGCCCGGATCGTGGCCGGGAGGTCGACGGTCGTCTCGGCCTGACGGGTGATCGCGTCGGCGCACGCCTCGCTCGACACGTCGTACGCCCCGCCGACGCCGTTCGAGTAGAACCGGACGCCGTCGACCGGGGTCACGGGTCGATCGTGCACCCGGCGCCACTCGTCGTGGAAGGCAGCGGCGACCTCGGGGACGTGGCAGGCGAGCTCGTAGCCGACGCGGCGGCAGCGGTGACGACCGACGTCGTCGACGACGTGCGCGCACCCCGCGGCGTCGCCACCGATCACCACCTCGCGCTCGGTGTCGATGATCATCAGGTGGACGCGCTCGTGCCCGTCGACCAGGGCGCGCACCTCGTCGACGGGCGCGGCGACGCTCCAGACCTGCCAATCGACGTCCTCCACTCCCCACGCTCGCGCCACGGCACGGAAGTCGCCGGCGATCTCGTGGGTCAGCATCCCTCCGCGCTCGATCTCGTCGATCATCGCGTCGAGGTCGCTCCACACCCCCATCGCGTAGAGCGAGTTGCTCTCCCCCGACGACGAGCCGAGCACCGCGTCGGGTCGCAGGCCGAGCAGGTCGATGCTGAGCCGGGCGTGGGCCTGGCTGAGCAGCGCCGTCCCCCACAGGTACTCCGAGGCGGTCGGCTGGTGGTCCGCGCCGGCTCCGACGAACCAGCCGCCGTGGGCTCCGATCGTGGACTCCGCCGTGATCGGGGTGACGAGCTCGGGGATCGCGCGCAGCAGGTCGACGCCCATCGATCCGACGGCCGCCCCCGCCGCCGTGAACACGAACCCCAGCTCGCCCTCGATCGGGGTGCGCGCCCAGTGCACCCCGATCCCCGCGGGCGCGCCGTCTCGCACGTGCGACTCGGCGCGCCGGGCGCGCTCGGCGAGCTCGTCCGAGTCCGACGCGACGATCACCAGGCGGGCGGGGCCGCCGTCGGACTCGCGCCCGTCGGCGAGCGCCCCGAGGACCTCGTCGACGTCGCTGCCGGAGAACACGTGCAGCCCCGCCGTCGGCGCCCGGCCCGGCGCCGGGTGCCGCGCCGCCTCGGCCAGCACCACCGTGCGGGCGACGCCGCCCTCCATCGCGGTCGTGGTGATCGACGCGGTGCGCGGACCGGCCTCGTCGTCGAGGCCCCGCGCGGCGCGAGGGCGCCGCGCGATCAGCGCGACGTCGCCCCGCCCGACGCGGTGGCGCAGCATGGTGGCCGCCGCGGCGACGTGGAGCAGGCCCGCCGCGGCGTGGGCGTGCCCGAACAGGTGGCCGAGGGAGGAGTCGGGGTCGCAGGGGTCGAGGTGGACGTCCTCGCCCGGTTCGCGCCCGGTGCCGTCCGGGGTCCCGCACGTCGCGGAGGTCACGACCGCGTGGACGACGTCGCCGTCGCGCTCGGCATCCGCCAGCCGCTTGAGGACGACCACGACCGCCGCGTCCCCCGGCGGGGAGGCGGAGCCCCGATCGCCGAGCACGTCGCGCGCCGCGTCGAGGTGGACCTCGTCGCACGAGAGGTCGACCGCGCCCACGAGGGCGGCATCGAGGTCGCCGCGCCGCAGCGCGGACACGGCGATCCGCAGCGCGTCGAGGCCGCTGTGCTCCTCCGAGCTGACGGTGAAGCTGCGGCCACCGAGGTCGTACTGGCTGTCGAGGCGGTTGGCGACGAGGTTCGGCATCGCTCCGAGCACCCCGGGCGCCGTCAGCGCCGGAGCCACCGCGTCGCGCTCCTCGGCGGTCGGCGACCGGCCGTCGACCTCGGTCGGGAGCCGCCAGCGGGTGCCGAAGCGGGTGGCGACCGGATCGGTGCCGATGCCGACGACCACGCCGGTCGTCGCGGCGGGCAGCTCGACGCCCTCGACGGCCTCGTCGGCCGCCTGGAGCACGGCGAGGTGCTGGCCGAGCGCGGCCCGCAGGTCGTTCGGCGGCGACCTCTGCGCCGCGAGCCGCAGCTCGAGCTCGGCGATCCGCCCGGTGCCGTCCGCGTCGAGCCGAGGTGCGTCGGCGAGCAGGGCGTCGCGGAGCGCGTCGAGGCCGACCGCGCCGGCGGCGACCACGCCGATGCCGACGATCGCGATCGGTCCGGCTCCACGCCCCGCCCCCGCCTCGACCTCGTGGCCGTCGTCGTCGGGAGACCCCACGACGCCCGGTGACGCGGCCGCGACGTCGGTCGGGTCGGGCGACGGGGCGCCTCGACCCTGCCGCCGCGGGCGACGAGCCGGCGTCGGCGGCTCCTCGAGCAGGAGGTGGGCGTTGTTGCCGCCGAAGCCGAACGCGGAGATCCCGGCGCGCAGCACCCCGTCGGGCGACTCGGTCCGGGGCCAGGCCTCGGCGGCCGCGAGCACCCGGAACGGCGAGCCGTCGAGCGTCGACGGGCGGGCCCCCACGTGCAGGCTCGGCGGCCGGACCTCGTGGCGCATCGCTTCGATCACCTTGATCACCGCGGCGACCCCGGCGACGGTGATCAGGTGCCCGGTGTTCGACTTGAGCGATCCGATCGGGAGATCGGCGACGTCGCCGTAGGCGCGGGCGCTCGAGGCGACCTCGGTGGCATCGCCGACCGTGGTCCCCGTCGCGTGGCACTCGAGCAGGGAGACGTCGTGCGGGTCGAGGCCGGACACCTCGAGGGCGGAGCGGATCGCGCGGACCTGGCCGTCGCTCGACGGGGCGAGCATCCCCCGCCCGCGACCGTCGTTCGACAACCCGACGCCGCGCACGACCCCGTGGATCTCGTCGCCGTCGCGCACGGCGTCGTCGAGTCGGCGCAGCGCGACGAACCCGCACCCCTCGGCGGGGACGAGACCGTCGGCGTCGGGGTGGAACGGCCGGGAGCGCCCGGTGGGGCTGAGCGCCCGCAGCGCCGTGAAGCCGACGTGGAGGAAGAGGTCGTCGGCGGCGTTGACGGCCCCGGCGAGCATCAGGTCGGCCTCGCCGGAGCGCAACCGCTCGCACGCCGCCTCGATCGCGTACAGGCTGCTGGCGCAGGCGGCGTCGAGTGCGGTGGCCCCGACCCCGAGCCCGAGCGCCCGCTCGAGCAGCAGCGCCGGGAGCCCCGACATGAACCGGTTGCGCGGGTCGACGCGGACCCCGGTCGCGCCGTCGACGTCCGGCGGCGTGGCGCCCGATCTCGCGAGGTGGACGGCGCTCGCGTGGGCGGCCATCCCGAGGGTCGGGTACGACAGGTTCCCGAAGACGGCTCCCGTGCGCCGCGCGTCCGCCTCGCCGTACCCGGCGTCGCGCAGCGCCGCGCGAGCGGTGTGCAGCGTCCAGCGGAACACGGGGTCGAGCCCGTCGATCTCCGCGGGGTCGAGCCCGAACCCGGTGGGGTCGAACACCTCGTCGAACCCGGTGACGTAGCCGCCGCGATCGGACCACGTTCCGTCGGTCGCGTCCTGCCCGGGCGACCGCAGCACGCTGTCCACGTCGACGCCCCAGCGCGCCTCGGGGACCCGGCTGGTCAGGTCGACGCCACCGACGACGCCCTCCCACAGCTCCTCCGGGCTCAGCGCCCCGGGCAGCACGCACCCACGGCCGACGATCGCGATCGGCGCGAGCGCGCTCACCGCACGGCTCGGGTCACGCGCCGACCCGCGCACCCATCTCGTCGGGTGCCGGATCCCCGTCGCCCCCTCGGGCGCCACGCCCCGCTCCCTCGTCGCCGAGCCCGCCGTCGCCCGCCAGCACCCCGCCCCCGAGACCGACCACGACCTCGTCGAGCTGCGGGCTCGCCAGCTCGTCGACGAACATCCGCGCCCCGGTCGGCAGGTCGATCAGCTCGACGCCCATCGCGGCGAAGTGGTCCTCGAGCGCCGGCGAGACCATCCCCCCGGCCCACGGCCCCCAGCCGAGCGACTTCACGACGCAGGCGTCGCCGCGCCGGTCGCGCTCGCGCACCGCGACTTCGTCGAGCACGGCGTTCGCCATCGCGTAGTCGGCCTGGCCGACGTTGCCGGTGCGCGCCGCGACCGACGAGAACAGGCACAGGACGCGCAGCTCGTCGTCGGCGGTCGCGTCGAGGAGGTTCATCAGCCCGACGACCTTCGTGTCGAACACGGCGTCGAACTGCTCCACGGTCTTGTTGGCGATGAGCTTGTCGGCGAGGACCCCGGCGCCGTGGACGAGCCCGGTGACGCGACCGACGTCGCGGCGCACCTCGGCCAGCGCGTCGGCGACGGCATCGGAGTCGGTGATGTCGACCCGCCGGTACTCGGCCCGACCGCCCGCGAGCTCGATCGCGGCGAGGGTCGCGCGGATCTCGCGGTTGGCGAGCACCCCTCTCACCGTCGCCTGGAGCTCGGTCGGCGTCGGCCCCCGACCGGAGCCGTTCGCGTGGTCGAGCTCGGCTCGCTTGAGCGCCGCGTCGTCGCGGGCGTCGGCGAGGTGGTTCGGCTCGTCGACCAGCTCGGTGCGACCGAGGAGGACGAAGGTGCATCGAGCGAGGTGCGCGAGCTCCACGACCGTGGCCGCGGTGACGCCGCGAGCGCCGCCGGAGACGACCACGACGTCGTCGGCGTCGAGCGGGAGCGACCCCGGCCGGACCTCGACGTGGTCGTGGACCCGCTCGGACCGGACACCGTCGGCGCCGAGCGAGACGTCGCGGTCGTCGCTTCCCCCGAACAGCTCGTCGGCCACCGCCCGCGCCACCTGGTCGGCGTCGCGGCCGTCGCGCTCGACGTCGATCGTCTTCGTCACCACGCTCGGCCACTCCAACCCGGCGGTCCGCACGAGGGCGGGGAGTCCGCTGGTCCAGACCGCGTGACCGCCCGCCCGCCGAGCCGAGGTGCGGTCGTGGATCGCGACGAACGCCCCTCCGGCACCCGCGCGCGCGGCGTAGGCACGCACGGCGGCGAACGAGTCGCGGTTGCGTGCGAGCGCCTCGACGGCGTCGGCGACGGGACGCAACCCTCCGAGGTGGATCACGATCGAGGCCACGGTGTCCTCGACCGAGGGGGATCGGATCGCCTCGACACCGCGCCGGACCAGGGTCGACACGAGGGCGTCCGCCACCTCGGCGTCACCGCCGACGACGGCCACCTCGCGGTCGAGCAGGCCGGGCAGCTCGGTCCCCGGCTCCGCGAGCGGCCGGGACCGCCGCACCGTGCGACCGAACGTCGACCTCGATGCGGGCGGGGCGCGCAGCGCACCGTCGTCTCCGTCCACCGCGATCGTCGGGGACGGCGCACCACCGAGCAGCTCGGACAGGTAGTCGACGATCTGCCCCAACGTCGCCAACGCCGCCATCGTCGACAGATCCACCTCCGGCAGGTCCGGGACGCGATCCTGCACCGCCGACAAGATCTCCACCCGCTTGATCGAATCGATCCCCAGATCCGACTCCAGCTCCATCTCCACCGACAGCATCTCCGCCGGGTACCCCGTCCGCTCCGCCACCACCTCCAACAGCAACGGCATCATCTCCGACGCACCCGGCACCACCGCAGCACCGCCACCCGCCGACTCACCCGACATCCGCGAGGTCCCCTCCTCGGCCGACGACGGCGCGGTCGTCGGTCCACCGAGCAGCTCGGACAGGTAGTCGACGATCTGCCCCAACGTCGCCAACGCCGCCATCGTCGACAGATCCACCTCCGGCAGGTCCGGGACGCGATCCTGCACCGCCGACAAGATCTCCACCCGCTTGATCGAATCGATCCCCAGATCCGACTCCAGCTCCATCTCCACCGACAGCATCTCCGCCGGGTACCCCGTCCGCTCCGCCACCACCTCCAACAGCAACGGCATCATCTCCGACGCACCCGTCACCACCGCAGCACCGCCACCCGCCGACTCACCCGACATCCGCGGGATGCCTCCCTCGGCCGACGACGGCGCGGTCGTCCGGGACGGCGTCGCCTTGGGGGGCGGCGCATCGTGGCCGGGAGCGGGCGTCGAGGGTGCGGCGGGCGCGCTCGCCACCGGCGCCGGGGCGGGGCCGGGAGCCGCCGGGACCGCGGGGGGGACGGGAGTCGGCGGCGCGACGGCCGCAGGGGTGACCGCAGCCGGCGCCGAGACCGCAGCCGGCGCGGCGGCCGCAGCCGGCGGGGCGGCCGCAGCCGGCGGGGCGACCGCAGCCGGCGGCGTCGCCGAGGGGACGGTCGCGCCGGTCAGGTTCCCGAGGACCGCGAGGCCCTGCCGGGCGGCGTCGAGGTAGGCCGTGTGGGCGCGAGCGATCGAGTCGAGGTACGCGCTGTGCGCGGCGGCGGTCTGCTCCTGCGCCGACTGGAACGCCGCGAGCACGGACGGGTCGGTGCTCGGCGCCGGGGAGGGCGGCCACGCGGGGGCGACGCCGGGCGCGTGCGCGACGTCAGACGGCCCGGCGACCGGCGGCGGCTCCACGACGGGAGACGCCGACGGGGACGGGGCGGAGGGCGATGACGTCGGCGGCGTCGTGGACGAGACCGGCGGGGCGGCCGCGCTCCCGTTCGTGTTCGGGGTGTCGGCCGGGGTGGGGGTCGGGGCCGACGGGGCCGGGTTGGGGGTCGGGTTCACGGTGTTGGCCTCGGCGAGCTCGCTCAGGTCGGGGGGCGGGTAGGGGGTGGCGTTGGTCCCCGAGATGGGGATCGCCAGCTTCGGCGGCACCGCCTGGAGCGGGTCGGGGAGCTCCGCGTGATCCGCCCACAGCGCGTCGAGGTCCATCTCGACCCCGGCGGCGACGAGTTGAGCGAGACCGGTCGTCAGCGCGCCGATCCCCGTCGCCCCCGACCGGTCGAGGGCGATCGCGCGGTGGTCACGCCCGTCGAGCACGTCGCCGATCAGGGAGGTCAGGACCGACGACGGACCGACCTCGACGAAGGTGCGCGCCCCCGCGTCGTGCATCGCCTCGATCGTCTCGACGAAGCGGACCGGCGAGGTGAGCTGGCGAGCGAGCTGGGCGCGGATCTCGTCGGCGTCGTCGGGGTAGGGGCTCGCGGTCTCGTTGGCGGTCACGTCGAGCCGCGGCGGCCGCACGTCGACCCCGGCGAGGAACTCCCCGAAGGCGTCGGCGGCGCCCGCCACCACCGAGGAGTGGAACGCGGTCGCCACCGGGAGCCGCGAGGTGGCGAGACCGGCGTCGCGCAGCTCGTCCTCGACCCGGTCGATCTCGCCGGTCGGCCCCGACAGGACCACCTGGCGCGGGCTGTTGTGGTTGGCGACGACGACGTCGAGGTCGGCGCGCTCGAGCACGGCGCGGACCTCGTCGATCGCGCCGCGCACGGCGGTCATCGAGCCGGGGGTGTCGGCGGCCGCGGCCATCAGCTCCCCGCGTCGCCGCGCGACCCGCACGAGGTCGTCCTCGTCGATCACCCCGGCGGCGTGGAGCGCGGTGACCTCGCCGAAGCTGTGCCCGGCGACGTGGCGCGCCTCGACGCCGACCGTGCGCAGGAGCCGCAGCAGGGCCAGGCTGGCGGTGCCGATCGCGGGTTGGGCGCGCTGGGTCGCCATCAGCCGCTCGCGATCGGTCGCCGCCTCGTCCCGTGCGAAGGTGGTGATCGGGAACACGACGTCGGCGAGGCGCTCCTCGCCGTCGTGGGCGGCGGCGAGGTCCCACGCCCCCCTGGCCGCGGCGAAGGCGATCGCCGGGCCGGCTCCCATCCCCGGGTACTGGCTGCCCTGACCGGGGAAGACGAAGGCGACGTCGCCGGTGCGGGCGCCGAGGCCGTAGTGGATCCCGCCCGGTCCGGAGAACTCCTCGTCGGGGGCGCTCGAGATGCGCTCGACGGCCTGCTCGAGCACCCGGCGCATCCCGGCCGCGTCGTCGGCGACGACCGCGAGGCGGGCGGGGGACGCGGCGTCGTGGGCGCGCTGGGTGGTGCGGGCGAGGAAGGCGAGGCGGTGGTCGCGGTCGGCGAGGCCGGAGTCGACGTCGGGCGACGACAGGTACCGCTCGACCAGGTCACGGGCCCGGGTGGCGACGTCGGCGCCGTCGGCACCGTCGACGACGACCATCTCGGCGTCGCGCGACCGCAGGCGAGGAGCGCGCGCCCCGTCGCCGGTGTACTCGCCGAGCGCGACGTGGAAGTTCGATCCGCCGAACCCGAACGAGCTGACCGAACCGCGACGCTCGTGCGACGGGCCGCGCACCCACGGCCGCGACCTCGTGCCCAGGTGGAACGGCGACGCCGCGAGATCGAGGCGCGGGTTGGGGCGCTCGACCTTGGCCGTCTGGGGCAGGACCCCGTGGTGCAGCGCCATGACGACCTTCATCAGCCCGGCCGCGCCGGCGGCCGCCTTGGTGTGGCCGATCTGGCTCTTCACCGAGCCGAGCGCGCACCACTGGCGGTCGTCGCGACCCGAGGCGTCGAAGGCGAGCTCGAGGCCGGCGAACTCGGCGGCGTCACCGGCGACGGTCCCGGTGCCGTGGGCCTCGACGAGCTCGACGGTGCCGGGTCCGTAGCCCGCCTTGTCGTAGGCGGCGGTGATCGCGCGCGCCTGGCCGGACGACACCGGCGCGTACACGCTCTTCGACCGGCCGTCGGAGCTCGACCCGACGCCGTTCACCACGCAGTAGATCTCGTTGCCGTCGCGCTCGGCGTCGTCGAGGCGCTTGAGCGCGACCATCCCGAGGCCCTCGCCGAGCATCGTCCCGTCGGCGGCGTCGGAGAACGGGCGGATGTCCTCGGTCGCCGACAGCGCCGGGGTCTGCGAGAAGCACATGAACATGAAGACGTCGTTCATCGTGTCGACGCCCCCGGCGATCACCAGGTCGCTGTCGCCGAGGTAGAGCTCGTTGACCCCCATCGACAGCGCCGAGAACGACGAGGCGCACGCGGCGTCGGTGACGCAGTTCGTCCCGCCGAGGTCGAGGCGGTTCGCGATCCGCCCGGCCACGACGTTGCCGAGCAGACCGGGGAACGTCGCCTCGGTCCACTCCGGGTGGAGGGCGGCGATCCGGTCGCACGCCTCCTGGGCGACGTCCTCGGCGATGCCGGCGCGACGCATCCCCTGGAGCCACATCGGCCGGTTCATCCGGCTCGACATCGCTCCGAACAGCTCCTGGCCGGAGGTGACCCCGAGGATCACCGACGCCCGGCTGCGGTCGAGCTCGTGGAACTGCCCGCGCACGGCGTCGTCGAGCACCCGCTGCGCGACGATCAGCGCGAGGAGCTGCGCTGTGTCGGTCGAGGCGATCGCGCTCGGCGGGACGCCGAACCCGAGCGCGTCGAAGTCGATCGGGTCGAGGAAGCCGCCCCGGCGACCGTAGGTCGTGTCGGGGACGCTCGGATCGGGGTCGTAGTGGTCGTCGACGAGCCAGTGCGTCGGGGGGACGTCGGTCATCCGGTCGGTCCCGGCGAGGACGTCGCTCCAGAACCCGGTGACGTCGACGGAGCCGGGGAACAGCGCCGACACCCCGACCACGGCGATCGGCGGCCGGGGAGCGGTGCGGGTGTCGTTCGTCATCGGGTCCTGCCTGGCGCGGTGTGCCGGCGCCATCGGAACGGGATCCGCCGACGCCGGTGCTGCTCGGCGACGACGTGGGGTCGGCGCCGATCGCCTCACCGAACGTAGCGGCACGCGCTCCGATCCGAACCGACGCAGCTGCCGGATCGGCCGGACCCGCCTTAGCGGTCGATCGCCGTGTCGAGCGGCCGGGGCCGGTGCTCGAACGCCGCGGGTGGGACGGGGACGCCGAACGTGCGCAGCTGGTGGGCGCGGGTGAGCGCGGCCGCCCCCTCGAGCAGGTTGCGCGCCACCTGCGCGACGCGGCGGTTCTCGGGGTCGGCGAGGAACGACCCGGCCGTCCACGCGTTGAACGCTCCCATCGCCGGGCCGCACCAGATCTGGTAGTCGAGTGGCCGATCGGTGCCCTCGATCGCCCACCGGCTCGACAACCCGAGGTAGCTGCGGAACACGAGCGCCATCAGGTGGCGGGGGTCGCGCTCGGCGAGCTCGACCTGATCGGGCCCGCGCTCGAGCCAGAACTCCCGGGTCGCCGCCCAGCTGTCCTCCACGGTGGTCCCCAGGATCGCCTCGACCTCCGCACGCTCGGTCGCGTCGAGGGCGTCGAGGTCGCGCCGGCGCACGTAGAGGGCGCGCAGCTTGCGCGCCCGGGCGCCGAACATCGTCCCCCGCTGCAGGACCTGGAGGTCGACGCCCATCTCGAACATGTCGGCCGCGGGCGCCATCGTCACGTCGGCGAGGTCGGCCTGCGCCAGCATCCGCCTCCCCGCGTCGGACAGACCGGATTCGACGCACGCCTGGTTCACCGTGCCGGTGAGCACGTACGCCGCACCGAGCGCGTAGGCGGCGGCCAGCGCGGCGGGCGTCCCCATCCCCCCGGCGGCGCCGAGCCGGATCGGTCGGGTGTAGCCGTGCTCGGCGACCGCGTCGTCACGCACCCGTGCGATCGAGGCGAACAGGGGGGCGAGGGGGCGGTTGTCCGTGTGCCCGCCGCTGTCGCTCTCCACGGTGACGTCCTCCGCGACGGGAAGGGTGCGGGCGAGCGCGGCCTCGTCCGCGGTGAGTCGCCCGTCGCGGACCAGCGCGTCGAGCATCGCGCCCGGGGCGGGGTGCAGGAACCGGCGCGCCACCTCGGGCCGCGAGAGCTTGGCGAACACCGCGTTCGGTCGGCGCACCGACCCGTCGGCGTCGCGCCGGACCCCGGTGTACGCGTACCGGACGATCGCCGGCGTGAGCGACATGAACGCGGCGGCCGACACCCGGCGCACCCCGCGCTCGAGGTACAGCTCGGCGACGGCGTGCTCGAGCTGCGGCTCCTGGGGGGAGTGGATCAGGTTGCAGCCCCACGCCGGCCCGTCCGTGCCCAGCTCGGCGATCAGCTCGTCGACCGCGGCGGCCACCCGGGAGAGCTCGAGCCCGGCTGCACCGAAGAAGCCCAGGCACCCGGTGCGCGCCATCTCGATCACCAGCCGCGTCGTGGCGATCCCGTTCGCCATCGCTCCGCTGACGTAGGCGAACCGCGTCCCGTGCGCTTCGTTGAAGCTGCGGTCGCCGAGCCACTCGGGGTAGGTCGGGGGGAGCACGGCGAGCACCGGCCACGTGCCCGTGGAACCCGGGACGGGATCGGGCGGGTCACCGACGAGCTGCCCGCCGGTCGCCACCCCGTAGCGCCCCGACGTCGGATCGACCACGACGTGGGCCCGCTCACGGATCCGTCGCGCCGCGCCGACCAGCTCGTCCTCGCCGAACGCCGGCGCAACGGGGCCGGACCACGCTCCGAGCACCGCCCCACCGGGCAGCGAGGCGGAGGGGGTCGCCACGGCCATGCCGCCGACGGTAGCCGACCACGTCGCCGCCGTGACCCGGTTCGAGGCGATCGCACGCCCGGAGTCCGAGGTCGTCCACGAACCCTGTCGATCGCGGCGCCACGACGTCGGGGAGCCGACCGATGTCGTGGTCGTCAGCCGACCTCGGCGACGGCGAGCTCCCTCGCCCAGCGGTAGTCGGCCTTGCCGTTGGGTGCCCGGTAGACCTCGTCGACGAAGACGACCTCGCGCGGCGCCTTGTAGTCGGCGACGGTCTCCTTCACCGTGGCGACGATGTCGTCGGCGTCGGTGGGCTCGGACACCGAGCACACGAGCACGACCGTCTCGCCGAACCGCTCGTGCGGCACGCCGACCGCGTTGCAGTCGACCACGCTCGGATGGCGGCGCGCCGCCACCTCCACCTCCTCGGGGTAGACCTTCTCCCCACCCGAGTTGATGCACACCGATCCGCGGCCCAGCAGCGTGACCGTGCCGTCCTGCGCGATCGTCGCGAAGTCCCCCGGGACGGTGTAGCGCACACCGTCGACCGTGCGGAACGTGTCCGCGGTCTTGGCCTCGTCGTTCCAGTAGCCGCGCGGCATCGGCCCCGACGCGCCGAGCATCCCGGGCGTGGCGCTCCCCCGCGGCAGCACCTCGCCCGACACCGGGTCGATCGTGACGACGTTCGGCGGGGCGGTGAAGATCGCCGTCTCCGCCGGCTCGTCGCCCGGCATCGTCATCGCGATGGCGAACGGCCCTCCCTCGGACGCGCCGATCATGTCGAAGACGACCGCGCCGGGCGCGTGTCGCTGGAGGACGCGCTTCTGATCGGCCGACAGGGTCGCGCCGGTCGACACGATGCGGGCCAGCGTCGACAGGTCGCGACCGGATCGGGCCTCCAGCGAGGAGTTGATCGGGCGGGCGAACGCGTCGCCGACCAGCGAGAGCTGGGTGACGCCGTGGCGCTCCACCAGGTCGAGCAGCTCGTCGGCGTCGAAGGAGCGACCGCCGAGCAGGACGACGGTGCCCCCCATGACGAACGCGCCGATCGCGAGGAACAGCGCGGTGCCGTGCATCAGCGGCGGGGCGCACAGCATCACCGGGCTCCTCCCGGCAGCGCTCAGCTCGGCGGCGATGCGCCCGACGTCGTCGACGGTCGACGGGACCTCGACGCCGGCCGACTGGTAGGCGGTGAACGCCAGCGCCCCGAACAGGTCGGCGTGCCGCCACACGACCCCCTTCGGGTCGCCCGTCGTCCCCCCGGTGTAGAGCATCAGGGTGTCCTCGCCCGAGCGCTCGATGCGCTCAGCCGGCTCGGACGCGGCGACCACCTCGTGGTACCACTCGGCACCGTCCGCCAGCGGCTCGCCGTCGTCGACCTGCAGCAGGGTGGTCACGGTCGGCATCGCGGCGCGAGCCTCGGTGACCCGGTCGCCGAGCGAGCCGTGGAACACGAGCACCTCGGCGCCGGCGTCGTCGCAGATGTACGCGATCTCGGGAGCCTTGTAGCGGTAGTTCACGTTGACCGGCGTCGCCCGCAGCTTGAACGCGGCGTACGACGACTCGAGGTACTCGGGGCAGTTGAACATCAGCTGCGCGACGCGGGTCCCCGCCGTGGCACCCCGCTCGGAGAGCGCCGTCGCGAGCCGAGCGGCCTGCTCGTCGAGCTCGCGCCACCGAAGGGCCCGTTCACCGACCACCACGGCCGTCTGGTCGGGTTGCGCGTCGGCGAACGCCTCCCACAGGGTCGCCCAGTTCTCGCTCACACCCGTCGCGTCGTCGTCAGCCATGCTCCCCCGATGCCGTCCCGTCGAAGCGATCGACCGTACCGGTCACCTCGGCGGGGTGACGAAGCCGAAGCGACTCGGCGACGGGTCGCGCGTGTCGCGCGCCACGCGACGAACCTCGTCGCTCCGGTCGCGCGAACGTCGTCCCAGCGACCACACTGCGGACCACGATGCTGAGCGTGGTGAGCTGGGACCTGCACATCGGGTGGCTCACCCTCGGCGGCGTCGCCCTCATCGCGCTGGCGACCCTCCCTCGTCTCGTCCACGACCGGCCGCTCTCGGTCCCGATCCTGTACGTCGCCGCCGGCTACCTCGTGTTCCGGTTCGGCCCCGGTCTCAGCGGGCCCAAGCCGCTGGGCGTGGGGTTCGACGCCGACGTCGTCGAGTACGTCACCGAGCTCGTCGTCATCATCTCCCTCGTCGGGGCGGGTCTGCGCATCGAGCGTCGAGCGGGGCTGACGAGCTGGAGCAGCGTCTGGCGCCTGCTCGCGATCACCATGGTGATCTCGGTGCTCGCGGTCACGGCGCTCGGCGTCTGGTTCGTCGGCCTCGGCCTGGGCGCCGCGGTCCTCCTCGCCGGGGTGCTCGCCCCCACCGACCCCGTCCTGGCCGACGACGTGCAGGTCGATCGTCCCGGAGAGGACGTCGAGGTCGATCGCCCGGGTGAGCGGCACCCGCACGACGAGATCCGCTTCACGCTCACCGCCGAAGCGGGGCTGAATGACGGCCTCGCGTTCCCCGTGATCTTCCTGGCGATCGGCATCGTCGCCGTCGGGTTCGAGGCCACCCTCGTCGAGTGGCTGTGGCGCGACGTCGTCGTGGCCATCGGGATCGGCACCCTCGCCGGGTGGCTGCTCGGCACCCTCCTGGTCCGGCTGGGGCACGGGATCGGATCCCTGTTCCGCCACGAGACCACGGAGGGGATCGCCGCGCTGGGCGCGACCGTGCTCGTCTACGGGATCACCGAGGCCGTCGGCGGCTACGGGTTCCTCGCCGTGTTCGTGGCGGCGCTCGTGCGCGGCGAGGACGACGAGGGGTACCGGCGCGACGCGGTCGAGTTCGTCGAGCAGTTCGAGGCGGCTCTCGTGGGTCTCGTGCTCATCGGCTTCGGCGCCGTGCTCAGCGAGGGCATCCTGGACGCGCTGACGTGGCAGGGCGCCGTGGTGGGCGCGTCCTTCGTGCTCGTCGTGCGCCCGGTGCTCGGCAGGCTCGCGCTCGTGCGCAGCAGCGCGCCGAAGGGTGAGCGGATGGCGATCGCGTTCTTCGGCATCCGGGGCATCGGCAGCTTGTACTACCTGTCGTACGGCACGACCCACGGCGAGTTCGAGCCCGGCGCGCTCGCCTCGGTGTGGGCCACGGCCTCGTTCACGATCCTCGTGTCGATCGTCGTCCACGGCGTCAGCGCGTCGCCGCTCATGGCACGTCTGGACCAGCGTCGCGACGAGGGCGGTAACATCCACACCACCGTGATCGAGGAGGTCGAGACATGACGGACATGAGCGGCGGAGGATCGCCCCCACCCGAATCCGGCCGCAGCGCCTGGCACTACATCGGACTGCTGGTCATCGTCGCGATCATCGGCGCGCTGATCCTCGCCGCCCTCTGATCGCGCACGGCGTCGTCCGCGCACCTCGCCACCGCGCTCGTGCGCACATCGCGCGTCAGGTGCGCGCCCAGAGGTACTCGCCGGGGACGGTCTCGGTGCCCACGGTCAGCGTCCCGGCGTCGTCCACGCGCAGCGACGGGCCCTCGGGCACGATCCACGCCGACCGGCTCGGGCCCTCGAGCTGGTACTCGCCCAGATCGGTGCCGTCGAGCCGGAACGCCGTGGCGGCACCCTCACCGTCGACGTGGACGAGGACCTCGTCGGGCGAGCGCGAGCCCGCGAAGCCGTGGACCTCCTCGAGCGCGCCGTCGAAGGGGGCCACCGCGAACGCGGGTCGCAGCGTCACCCCGTCACCCGGGGTGACCGTCCCGGGCACGACCACCCACTCCCGCTCCGCGATCCCGAGCACGGCGAACCTCTCCGGCGACACCCACATGACGTCGTACGGCGAGAACGCGCCGACCACGTCGGGTGCGAGCCCGCTCCCGTCGTCGACCGCGAGCAGCTCGCCCGTCTCCCGCTCGGTGATCCCGACCACGCCGCTGATCGAACCGACCGCGAGCAACGACCCGTCCGGGCTGACCGTGGGGACGTACCCCTGGTTCGGGGTCCCCTCGAAGGTCGCCGCCTCCGGGGGCTCGGCGGTCACCCACACCCCCGAGACCGGTTCGCAGCACGTCCCGACGTAGGCGATCGCACCGTCGGGGGTGGCCGACACGTGGTCGACCGAGTTCGGTCCGGGGCCCTCGGTCACCGCTGCGAGCTCCTCGGGGCTCGGACCGTCGTACAGCAGCACCGGATCGGCCGACGGGTCCGCCAGGAGCACCGCGTCCCCCTCGGCGTCGATCGCGACGATCGGACCGGACGGCGAGGGCGCCGCGGGTCCGGTCGCCGCCGTCGTCGTGGTGCCCGGGACATCGGTCGAGGTGGTCGAGGCCGGATCGGTCGGCTCCGGGGCCGCGCTCGCCACCGGCTCGCTCGACGCCGCCGCGGTCGGCTCCGGCGCCGTCGTCGGGTCCGGGGCGGTCGTCGGCTCGACGGTCGCCGGGATCGTGGGCGCGGCCGGGGCGGCCGTCGCCGGGCCGTCGTCGACCGCTGCGGGCTCGTCGCTCCCGCACGATGCGAGCGCGACCGCAGCGGCGGCGACGGCGCCGAGCGTGACCCGTCCGAGCGTGATCCGACCGAGCGAACGACGATCCATGTCGCCGAGTCTGCCCGGCCGCCGGAGCCGTGTCGAGGCGGCCACGCCCGGCAGCGAGCCGGGAACGGCGGCCGGGTACGTTCGCGGTCATGAGCGCTGACGCCGAGGTTCGCACCTTCTGCCGGATCTGCGAGCCGTCGTGCGGCCTCGTGGCCCACGTCGACGACGGGAGGTTGGTGAAGCTGACCCCCGACCGCGAGCACCCCGTCACCGAGGGCTTCGCGTGCCACAAGGGCCTGGCCATGGTCGATCTCCACCACGACCCCGACCGCCTCGACCACCCGGCGGTGCGCGCCGCCGACGGCACGTGGAGCGACGTGTCGTGGGACGCGGCGATGACCGAGATCGGCACCCGCCTCGCGGCGATCCGCGAGCGCCACGGCGACTCGAGCGTCGCGGCCTACGTCGGCAACCCGACCGCCTTCAACGCCCTCGGCCAGGAGCACGTCGGCCGTTTCCTGCGTGCGGCGGGGATCCGACGCACCTTCAGCTCGGGGACGCAGGACTGCGCGAACAAGTTCGTCGCGAGCGAGGCCGTGTTCGGCACCAGCCTGGTGCACCCGATCCCCGATCTCGACCGCACCGACCTGTGCCTCGTGATCGGCGAGAACCCCCGGGCGTCGCAGGCCTCGTTCTACTCGGTGCCGAACGTGCTGGGGAAGATGCGGCGGGCCGCGGCGCGCGGCGCCCGCTTCGTGTTCGTCAACCCGCGCCGGGTCGAGACGCCCGAGGGCGGCATCGGCGACACCCTCCAGCTGCGACCCGACACCGACGTCTGGTTCCTCGCCTCGCTGCTGCACGCGATCGACGAGCGCGACGGGTTCGACTCCTCGGTGATCGAGCGCCACGGCGCCCACGTCGACGAGCTGCGCTCCTTCGTCGCCGGCTACCCCGCCGAGCGGACCGCGGCGGTCACCGGCGTCGACGCGGCCGTCGTGCACGAGCTCGCCGACGCCTGGGTGGCGACCCCGAGGGCGTCGGTGCACGCCTCGACCGGGCTGAACATGGGCCGCCAGGGGACGTTGGCCTACTGGCTCGTCCACGCGCTCGCGTTCGTCACCGGTCGCCTCGACGTCGAGGGCGGCAACCTTAAGAGCGACGGTTTCTTCCCCAACGCGGTCTCCGGGCGCGGGGTGACCGAGCAGCGCTACGTCGACACCGAGTTCGGCCGGCTGCGCGCCGGGAACCTGCCGGGAACGCTGATGGCCGACGCGATCCTCGACGCCGACGAGCCCGTCCGCGCGATGTTCGTGTGGGCCGGCAACCCGCTGCTGTCGATCGCCGGCGAGGACCGCCTGGCGAAGGCGTTCGAGCAGCTCGAGCTGCTGGTGACGGTCGACATCTACCCGAGCGCCACGGCCGAGCACGCGCACGTCGTCCTGCCGGCGACCGACATGTACGAGCGCGAGGACCTCAACATCGTCAACATCGGCACGAGCCACCAGCCCTACGCCCAGTTCACCCCCGCCGTCGTCGAACCGCGGGCCGAGCGCCGGCCCGAGTGGTGGATCGCGCAGCGGATGATCTCCGAGCTGGGCGGTGAGTCGCTCCTCGACGACGACGATCCCGACCCGTGGGGCAAGTGGGCCCACCTGCTGCGGCGCGGCAGCGGGATCGAGCTCGACCAGCTGCGCGAGTCCGGCGAGGTCGTGGTGCTCGACCCTCCGGCACCCGGGAGCTTCTACGACGACCAGGTGCAGACCCCGGACGGCCGGGTCGACTGCTACCCGTCGGCGTTCGCCGATGCGATCGAGCGCTGCGCGACCATGTTCGACGACGCCGAGCGCGCCGCCGGCGACGGCACGCTGCGACTGATCCACAAGCGAGACGGCTGGATGCACAACACGTGGATGTCGAACCTGGAGCGCATGCACCGGCGTGGTCGCACGACCAACCCGCTCGGCATGGACCCCGCCGACGCCGAGCGCCTCGGCCTGTCCGACGGCGACGAGATCGTCGTCACCAGCGCGCACGGCGAGGTGGGCGCGACCGTCGAGGTCGACGACACCCTGATGCCCGGCGTCGTGTCGATGGTGCACGGCTGGGGCCACGACGCGAGCCCGAAGATGCGCGTCGCGAGCGCCCACCCCGGCACCAACCCCAACGCGCTCCTCCCGTCCGGGCCCGGCTCGTTCGAGCCGCTGTCCAGCCAAGCCCACATGACCGGCATCGCCGTCACCGTCTCCGCGCGCGACCACGCGGTCGCGCCGTCGCCGGGCTGACCCGTCGAGCTCCGAGCGCCCCGCTCGCGGCGGACGGATCACACCCCGCACACCGCAGCTGCGCCCCGGGACGGCGTCGCGTCCCACGGATCCGGTACAGGTGTCGTCGGCGTCAGACGGATTCGGTACGTGCGCGGGTGTCGTCGGCGTCGGTGTCGTTCGGGTGTCGTCGGCGTCTGACGGATTCGGTACTCGAATTCGAGACGTGCGCACGTGTCGTCGGCGTCTGACGGATTCGGTACTCGGATACGAGACGTGCGGGTCCGCAGGTGTCGTTCGCGTCTGACGGATTCGATACGTGCGTTGGCGACCGATCTTCGTCGAGGGGAGGTCGTCAGAGCATCGAGCGGGAGGTGGAGGAGATCGTGGTGGGTTCGAGCTCGAAGCTCGCCCAGCGGCGACCGGCGTCCAGCGCTGCGTCGATCGTCTCCATGAACGCTGCCCCGTCGTCGCCCAGGTAGTGACGTGCGGCGTCCGCGATGTGGTCGCGCTCGAAGTCGACCTCGACGACGGGACCCTCGAGGGTCACGTAGCGGACACGGGGCAACGCCTGCTCGTGGACGCACAGGCTCGCCCGGCCGGTGGCGCGCAGCGAGGCGGTCTTGGCCGACGTGGTCGGGCTCTGGAACAGCGCACGCCCCTCGGCCCACCGGAACCAGATCGGCGTCCCCATCGCCCGCCCCGACGCCAGGCGCACCGACAGCACCCCGTCGCGCGGCGACGACAGGAACTCGTCGATCTCGTCGTCGGGCATCGTGCTCATCGCGACGCCCCTGGATCGACGCTCACGGCAGCGACACGATGCGCACGGTGCCGGTCGATCCGTCGATCTCGATCGTGGCGCCGTCGGGGATGCGGTCGGTCGCGTCGTGCACCGACACGGCGCACGGCAGCCCGAGCTCGCGACACACGATCGCCGCGTGGCTCGCCACCGCCCCGACGTTGACCACGACGCCCTCGGCGGCGAGGAACAGCGGCACCCACGACGGGTCGGTCGTCGGCGCCACCATGATGTCGCCGGGACCGAAGTCGCCGGGATCGGAGGGGTCGAGGACCACGCGCGCCACGCCGGTCGCGGTGCCGGGGGCGCCCATCGCTCCCTGCAGCACGTCGCCGGCAGACGCCGACTCGGCCTTCCTGCCGCCCCGTGGCCCCCACGACGAGATCGGCGGGACGCCTCCCTCGCGATGGCCGACGATGTAGGGCGGTTCGACGGTGTGCAGGTGCGCGAACGCCGCATCGCGCTCGCGCACCGTGCCCATCATCGATGCCGGGTCCTCGAGGAACGCGTCGAGCTCGTCGTCGGTCACCATGAACACCTGCTGGGCGTCGTCGAGGTGGCCCTCGTCCACCAGGCGGCGCCCGACCTCCATCAGCGCGAGCTTGGCCTCGTGGATCAGGCGGATGCACGCGTTCTTCCCCTTCTCGCGCGCCGAGTAGAAGACGCCCGCGGAGCGGATGCCGGCCTGCAGACCACCGTGGGCCTCGTCGTCTCCCTCGACCATCGCCAGCAGCTCGGCGGTCAGCGACTCGCGCTCGGCGACGGCGCGCTCGTGGGCCTCGGTCGGTGACTTGTCGTCGGACTGGTGGCGCATCCGCTCGAGCATCCCCAGCGGCATCGACGGCTGGGTCGTCCACGAGTGGGGTCGCAGGTCCCACTCGTTGGGGCCGCGGTGCCCGTGAGTCGCGATCAGCTCGTCCCACGCCTCGAGGAACGACCGCGCGCCGGCGTCGTCGGAGCCGCGCAGCCGATCGAGGAGCCCGTCCACGCCGGCGTCGAACTCACCGCTGAGGTGCTCGGACTCGCGCACGGTCCGCGACATCGCCCACATCGCGCGCGGCGCGTCCGCGGACTCGATGTCGCCCACCGCCGCCATCACCTTGACCGCGTCGGGGCCGCGCCCGATCGCCGCCGAGATCGCCTGCACCGCACCCGGTCCGAGGGACGATCCCAGCGCCGACTGGCAGTACACGGTCCACGCGTCCTCGAGCAGCGCACCGGCGACGTGGCGAGCCCGGTCGACCAGCGCGGTGTTCGACATCGCCGACAGGTCGGGACGATCGCGCACGACCTGGATCGAGGTGCGCGACGAGTCGTCCTGGGCGGGGAACGACTCGGTGCTCATCGCCCACCCCATCGTCTCGGCGAGCTTCGCGCTCTGCGCCTCGTCCTCGTCGTCGGGGTGCGCCTGGTACGGCGGCACCCCCGGGTGGTCACCGAAGTAGGCGTCGTCGATCGCCTCCGGGCTCGCCCCGGGCATCCGCGCCCCCATCGTGCGCGGCAGCGAGAGCTGGTTGTAGAAGTAGCCGCCCCAGTTGCCGAACACCTCGGGAGGGTCGACCGCGAACTCCTCGGGCTCGAGCACCCCGAACGCGACGAACCCGTTCGCGACACCCGGGATGCACCCGGTCATCCACGCCAGGCTCCACCCGAGGGGGCTGAACGGCTCCGGACCGACCTCGTCGGCGTTGGCGCGCGTGTAGTACGGGAAGCGGGTGCTGAGCTCGGTGTCGGTAATCCACCGGTCCATCGGATCCGTCGGCCCGGCGCTCTCGGTCTCGGCGCCGTCGTGGGCCGTCGTGGTGGTGTCGTCCATCCTGCTCCCCCTGGTCCGTCGGCTCCCCTTCGTCGTCGGGGAGGTCCAGCGGCGAAGCTGGATCGGCGATGATTCTCGCCCCCGCCACGGCCCGCCGACGAGGTGGAGACCGGCCGGCGCCGGGCGCACCACGAGAGGACGACATGACCGCCGCAACCGATCCCGACTACGTGGACAGCTACGAGGACGTCTCGATGTTCACGCTCTCCGACGAGCGCGAGCGCGAGCTGCTCGATCGGCAGACCGAGTGCACCTTCATGTGGACGACCTCGACCGGCGACCCCGTCGGGGTGATCATGAACTACGTGTTCCACGACGACGTGTTCTGGCTGACGTGCACCCGCCGCCGCAAGCGCGTCCCGGCGATCGAGGCTCGACCGCGCGCGGCGGTGGCGATCTCCAGCCGCGGCACCGACATCGGCACGAGCCAGTCGGTGACGTACAAGGGCGACACCGAGGTGCTGGACGACGACGAGACGACCGGGTGGTTCTACCCGGCCCTCGCCGCCCGCGTCCGCCCCGGCGACGAGGCCGCCCAGGCCGCGTTCGTCGACCACCTCGACAGCCCCGGGCGCGTCGTGATCCGCCTCTCCCCCGACGCGCGGATCGGGTTCGACTCCGAGCGGATGTTCGCCGGCTCCCCCGCCGGCGGGACGAAGACGAAGGTCTGAGGACGCTCGTGGACGACGCACTCGTCGAACGGATCCGCTCGGACATGGAGTACGAGTTCGCTCGGACGGCACCGCCCGAGGGCTTCCCCGCGTTCCACGACATCCCCACGGCGCGCCACACCACCGAGGAGTTCCACCGCATCGAGGCCGAGCACCTCTGGCCGCGCACCTGGGTCATCGCAGGCCGGGCCGAGCAGATCCCCGACCCGGGGGACTTCTTCACCTTCGACGACCTCGGCGTCCCGCTGCTCGTGGTGCGCGGGACCGACGGCGAGGTGAACTGCTTCTACAACACCTGCCAGCACCGAGGCGCCCCCGTGGTGCGCGGGACGACCGGGTCGTCGCGCCGGCTGCGGTGCCAGTACCACTCGTGGACCTACGAGATCGACGGCGGCACCCTCGTGTCCGTCCCCGACGAGCGCGACTTCGTCGGCCTCGACCTCACCGAGCGGTGCCTCCCGCGAGCGCGCTGCGACACCTACGCCGGCTTCGTGTTCGTCAACCGCGACCTCGACGCGCCGGATCTGTCGGATTGGATCGGCCCGGCCCGCGAGATGCTCGACCCGTTCGACGGCGGAGCGCTGCGCGAGGTGTACCGCGAGTCGCGGGTCATCCCGTGCAACTGGAAGGTCACCGCGGAGGCGTTCCTCGAGGTGTACCACTTCCGCCACATCCACTCCCACGACGGGGTGAGCGTGCTCGACAACCGCGGAGCGGCGATGGGCCTCTACCCGAACGGGCACAGCCGGATGATCACCCCCTACTCGAAGCAGAACGTGGACCGGTCGGGGATGGGTTCGTGGGACGACTGGGAGCACCTCGACACCGCGCCGATGCCCGCGATCGGCGGCGTGCCGGCGATGGTCGACTGCACCAGCACCGCGGTGAGCCTGTTCCCGAACGTCATCATCCCGCTCGGGCGGATCGGGTTCCCGATCAACGTGTTTTGGCCGATCGACGCCGGCACGACGCGCCTCGACTGGATCTACTACGCGCCCCCGCCGGACGGCGCCGACCGGTTCGATCCCGACGACCTCCCCGACCACTGGCGGACGCGCCGCGCGGCCTACGACCAGATCATGGCCGAGGACGAGATGAACATGGGCCCGATGCAGTCGTCGATGGAGTCGCCGGCGCTGACCGGGATGCCGATCAACTACCAGGAGCGGCGGATCTGGCACCTGCACGAGCAGATCGACCGCATCATCGGCGTGGAGAACATCCCCGCCGAGATGCGCGTCGAGCAGCTCCTCGAGCCGTACGTCGAGCGTTGAGCGGTCGGCTCAGGCCTCCGCGGCCTGAGCTGCGATCGCCTCGTCGGTGAACTCGCGGAACTTCGCGGTGTCGAACGCGACGACGAGCCGCGCGTCGGTCTCGACGATCACCCGGTGCGGCGAGTCGAGGAACTCCGCGAAGTTCTGGCGGTACACGTCGTCGGGCTCCCGATCGAGCCGCGACAAGGTCCGGTAGAACCACCCCTTGAGCTCGTCGAAGCCGTCGTCGCCGGGAGCGTGGACGACCGAGTCCCCCTTGAACGTCGCCGTCCTGCCGCCGCTGTTGATCACGATCGCCGACTGGGGGCGCGCCCGCAGCGCCGGGACGCGCTTGCGGCGCTCGGCGCAGGTGGTGAAGAACCTCCCGTCACGGTGCACGAACGCGACGACGACCCCCACGGGGTACCCCTCGCGGGTCGTCCAGTTGAAGACGCACTCGCCTCCGGCGTCGAGCAGCTCGGCGAGCGCGTCGTCGTCGAGGCGCATCGTGGTCAGGTCCTCGTAGTCGACCTGCCGTTCGACGTGCTGGTCGTCGCTCATGATCTCTCCTCGTCTCGGTCGGTCGGCGGTGCCACCGCCCGGGTCGCGATCGCCGGCGTGGCCCGCGCAGCCATCTTGGCGAGCGGCGGGCGGGGCCGTCGCAGCGGAGCGGACCCGCGGTGACCGCGCCGGGGGGTGGCGACGCCGTCGCGGCGTCGTGCGATGGCCCACCGGGGTCGCCACGGACCCCGTCGGAGCGCGATCATGGGCCCCATGACCGAAACGATCACCGGGACCGATCGATCGGCGGGCATCAGCTACGCCGAGCTGCTCGCCGAGGACTCCCACCCCGTCTCCGACATCCTGCGCTGCGAGTCGCGCATCGGCGTGCCCGAGGGCAACACCCGCATCCCGGCCTGGTACTACACCTCCCCGGAGTTCCACGCGCTCGAGGTCGAGAAGCTGTGGAGCCGGGTGTGGCAGCTCGCCTGCCTCGAGGACGAGATCCGCGAGGTCGGTGACTACCACGTCTACGAGGTCGCCGACATGTCGTTCCTGATCGTGCGCACCGAGGACGGGATCAAGGCGTACCGCAACGCCTGCCTGCACCGTGGTCGCCTGCTGCGCGACACCGACGGCAAGGGGGCGCGCAACATCCGCTGCGCCTTCCACGGGTGGGCGTGGAACCTGGATGGTTCGATGAAGGAGATCCCCTGCGAATGGGACTTCCCGAGCGTGCGCAAGGAGGACCACGCGCTCCCCGAGGCGCTCGTGGGCACGTGGCAGGGGTTCGTGTTCCTCAACCCCGATCGCGACGCCGGGCCGCTGGCCGACTTCCTCGGCGACCTCGGTGCCCACTTCGAGCGGTGCTCGTTCGACAAGCGCTACAAGGCCGCCCACGTCTCGAAGATCATGCGGGTGAACTGGAAGGCGTGCCAGGAGGCGTTCATGGAGAGCTACCACGTGGTCGCGACCCATCCGACGCTGATGGAGGACCTCGGCGACGCGAACACCCGCTACGACACCTGGGAGACGCACTCGCGGGCGATCTCGCCCCACGCCGTGGAGAGCCCCCACCTCGAGGGGATGACCCACTACGAGCGCCTCGCGGACGGCAAGCAGTTCGCGCGCTACCGGCACCCGATGAACGGCCACGTCTACGAGCGCGTCGAGCAGGGCCGGGTGAGGGTGATCGACCTCGACGGCCACGAGAGCCACTTCGACGAGCACGCCACCTGGATCGACGGCCCGGTGCGCCAGGCGGATCCGCACCTGTGCACGTGGATCGGCGGGCCGACCCCCGAGGAGGTGCTCGACGCGCCGCTGATGGTCCCGGTCCCGCCCGAGGGCGTCGACACCGTGCCCGCCGTTCGTGCGTGGATCGCCGACCAGCGCCGCGACGCCGCACGGGCGTCGGTGGGTGGCGTGGTCGACCCCGAGGAGTTCAGCGACGCCGAGATGATCGACGCGATGTTCTACTCGGTGTTCCCCAACTGGTCGCCGTGGGGGGTCTTCAACCAGCTCTTCTACCGGTGGCGCCCGCACGGGAACGACCCCGACGAGTGCGTGTTCGAGGTGATGATGTTCCCGATCGCGCCCGATCCCGACAACAAGCCGGAGCCGGCGTCGGTGACCCACCTCGGGCCCGACGACGACTGGACGATGGCCCCCGAGCTGGGCGCGGTGGCGAAGATCTTCCAGCAGGACTCGATCAACCTCCCGCACGTGCAGCGCGGCCTCAAGGCCCAGGAGCGCCAGGAGGTGGTGTTCGCCAACTACAACGAGACGAAGATCCGCCACTTCTGGGAGTTGATGCACCGCTGGCTCGAGATCGGCGAGACGAACGTGTCGCTCACCCCCCGCCCCTCCCCGGGCGACTGACCCGCGCCCGGACGCGACTCGCCCCGCTCCCGGTCGCGGAGCGGTGCGGCAACCCCACGAGATCGCGACCAGCCCGGGGCGCGAACGGACCGGGTGCGGCGCGACCGACCTCTGGTCGCGCATCCGTGCGGGATGCGCACCCGCTCGCGACCAGACCGGGCCACGAACGGATCGGGTGCGGGACGGCTCGGCCGGACGGCCCGGGCGCGGGCAGCGCGGCGAGGCGGGCGGGTCAGCGGGGGACGGTGGACCAGGGGCCGGAGTCGGCGCGTGGCTCCCGCGGGAGGCCGAGGACGCGCTCGCCGACGATGTTGCGCTGGATCTCGTCGGAACCGCCGGCGATGCGGTACCCCGGAGCGCCGAGCAGGTGGTCGTTCCACTCGTAGGTGCCCCACTCGCCGGTGTCGGCCGCGAGGCGCGGGCCGAGGATCTCGGCGAGCAGGTCGCTGATCTCGTTCATCCCCTCGGTCCACAGCAGCTTGCCGAGCGATCCCTCGGGGCCCGGCGTCCCCGAGCGAGCGAGGTCGGCGGCGCGGCGGTTGGTGTACGACTCGACGCGACCGTGGATGTACACCTGCGCGAGCTTGTCGCGCATCACCGGGTCGTCGGCGACCCCCATCTCGCGCGCCGTGGCGAGGAGCTGCTTCCACGAGCCGCCCGACGCGCTGCCCTCGGCACCCGACTCGGAGTGGTCGCGCTCGAAGCTGAGGGTGGTGGTCGCGACCTTCCACCCGTCACCGACCTCGCCGATCCGCAGGTCGTCCGACACCCGGACGTCGTTGAAGAACACCTCGCAGAACGACGTTCCGCCGCTCATCTGCTGGATCGGGCGCACCTCGACCCCCTCGGCGTCGAGGGGCAGCATGAACGCGGTCATCCCCTCGTGCTTGACCACCTCGGGATCGGTGCGCGCGATCAGCTCGCCGTACTGGCTGAACTGCGCCCCCGAGCTCCACACCTTCTGCCCGTTGACGACCCACTCGTCGCCGTCGCGGACCGCCCGGCAGCTCAACCCGGCGAGATCGGATCCCGACCCCGGCTCGCTGAACAGCTGGCAGCACAGGATCTCGGCCGCCCGGAGCGGAGCGACGAAGCGCTCCTTGAGCGAGTCGCTCCCGAGCAGGCGGATGGTCGACGCGACGAGGTTGGTCGTCACCCCGAGCAGCTCGTGGCGGCCGGGTGAGCGGTACTGGCGCTCGACGCGGCCGAGGGCGCGGGCGTGCTTGCGGCTCAGCCCGAGGCCGCCGTACTCGACGGGCCAGTCGACGGCGTGGTAGCCCCGGGTCGCCTTGAGCTGGATCCACTCCGCGATCCGCCCGATGTGATCGCGCTCGTCCTCGAAGCTCATGTCGCTGAACACGGACACGTCGAAGTCGCCCTCGCCCCAGACGAGCTCGGACCCCTGCGGCGGGCGTGGCTCCGCGTTCTCGTCGAACCAGCGACGGACCTGCTCGGTGAACTCCTCGACGCCGATGTCGGGGTCGACGGTCGGCGCGGCGGCACCGCTCGTCGAGCCGGTGTCGGTCGGGCGCTCTCGGGTGTCGGTCATCGGATCTACCTCGTCGAGTTCGGGGGTCGGTGGTTCGTCGGTCGGCCGGTCAGGTCGTCGCGAGCTCGTCGAGCTCGCCGGCCAGCCACGCGTCGCGCAGGCGACGCTTGTTGATCTTGCCCATGGTGTTGCGCTGGAGGTCGGTCACCACGTGGTACCCGCGCGGGCACTTGTAGTGCGACAGCCGTTCGCGCAGCCACGCGGACAGCTCGTCGGGATCCGGGGGGTCGGTGGGATCCTCGGCGAGCACCAGCGCGATCAGCGTCTCGCCCATGTCGGGGTGCGGGACGCCGATGCACGCGACGTCGGCGACGCCGCGGTGGTCGATCAGCGTCTGCTCGGCCTCGGCCGGGTAGATGTTGACGCCGCCGGAGACGACCATGTCGCTGGAGCGGTCGGTGATGTAGACGAAGTCGTCGTCGTCCATGTACCCGACCTCGCCGAGGGTGAACAGGCCCGGCTCGGGGTTGGAGGCGGCGGTCTTCTCGGCGTCGTTCGGGTAGACGATCCCGCGGCCGGTCGCGTCGCGGAAGTAGAGCTGGCCCTCGGTGCGGCGCGGGACCTCGACGAGGTCGTCGTCGAGCACGACCGCCGTGAACGGCTCGATGCTGCGACCGACCGAGCCGGGGTGCTCGAGCCACTCCTCGCTCGTGATCGAGCAGACCGTGCCGACCTCGCTCGCCCCGTACGCGTCGCGGAACACCGGCCCGAACCAGTCGATCATCGCGGCCTTCACCTCCACCGGGCACTTCGCCCCGGTGTGCGCGACGAGTCGCATCGAGCTGACGTCGTAGCGCTCCCTGACCTCGCCGGGGAGCGCGAGCATGCGCACGAAGTGGGTCGGCACCATCACCGTGGACTCGGTCCGGTACCGCTCGATCGCGGCGAGCGTCGCCTCGGCGTCGAACTTCGACAGGATCACCGACGGGACGCCGGCGCACAGCAGTCGCATGCCCGACAGCGGGCCGGTGTGGTACATCGGCCCGACCACCAGGTGGGTCCCGAAGCCGGAGAACCCGCCCTGGGCCAGGCGCTCGAGGTGCTCGGTCATGTCGACCCCGCCGGCGAACATCGTGGGGGGCAGCTCGGTCCCCTTCGGACGGCCCGTCGTTCCCGAGGTGTACAGCAGGTTCGGTCGCGGAACGATCGTCTCGGGCGGGTCGGTGGTCGCCCCGCCCTCGAGCCACTCGGCCCAGTCGGTCACCCCGTCGACCTCCGCGCAGCGCCACCCGATCACCGTGCCCACGCCCGCCTCACGGGCCGCGGCGACCCCGCGCTCGGCGGTGTCGGGGCCGACGAAGACGATCCCGCTCTCCGAGTCCTCGAGGATGTACGCCGCCTCCGGCGCGGTGAGGTGGAAGTTCACCGGCACCGACGACGCTCCGGCGAGGAGGCCGCCGAGGTGGGCGAGCGCCGTCTCGGCGGCGTTCTCGGCGTAGACGGCGATCCGGTGGCGATCGCCGAGCGAACCCGCCTCGATCTCGTCGATCAGCAGGTTCGCGCAGCGGTTCAGCGCGTCGCCGACCTCGGCCCAGGTCATCTCGCGCCCGTCGTCGACGAGGGCGAACCCGGTCGGGTCCTCGGCGGCGCGCTCGGTGGCGAAGCGGGGCATCAGGGCCCGATCCGCCGCTGGTTCGCGGGGCGGTCGAAGGAGCCCGGGCGGAACCTCGAGGCGTCGAGCCCCATCGAGTCGGGGACGTGCTCGCTGGTGTCGCCGTGGTGGACGCACACCCGGTGCGAGATCCGCCACTCGCCGTCGCGGCACTCGTAGGTGTCGAGGTAGCGACCGTAGAAGGTGTCGAGGCGCCGCTCGTCGGCCACGAACAGGCGGGCGATCGCGTGCATCTCGCCACGGGCACGCACGCCGTCGTCGTCGATCTCGACCCGGTGGTTCTCGGTCCCGTGCATCGTCCAGCTCCAGCGGTCGTGGGACCCCACGACCCGCTCGCAGAACTCCCACGCGTTCCCGACGAACACCCCGTGGTCGTCGGTGGCGTCGGGCCAGTACGCCGAGCGCATCACCTCGACGTCGAGTCGGTCGACGCCGTAGGAGTAGCGACGGGCGGCCTCGCGGCACGCCTCGATCGCGAGCAGGCTCTCGATGGTCGGGGTCCGGTTCGCCAGGGCGTCGCTCGTCGTTCGCTCCACGGTGCGCGACGTTACCGAACGACCTTTCGGTTTCTCCCACCGTCCCCGGCGGAACCGGGCGGTCGCCGATCGCCCGCTCCGCCCCGGCCGCTCGGGGCCCGGTCGGACAGACTCCTCCCGTGGACTTCGACCTCTCCCAGACCGACCACCTGCTCACCACCACCCGTGCGGTGCGCAAGCGGCTCGACCTCGCCCGCCCCGTGCCGCGGGAGCTGATCCTCGACTGCGTCCGGATCTCCACCCAGGCGCCGGCGGGCGGGAACCACCAGCGCTGGCGGTGGCTGATCGTCGACGACCCCGAGCTCAAGGGGGTCGTGGCGGATGCCTACCGCCGCTCGTACGCGCCCTACATCGAGGCGCAGCGCGCCGCGGTCGCCGAGGCGGGGAACTCGGCCGAGTCGAACCCGATCATCGATTCGAGCACCCACCTCGCGGAGGTGCTCCACGACGTCCCGGTGCTGGCCATCCCGTGCGCGCTCGGCGCGCCACCGCCGGTCGCGAGCGACGGCGCGAGCGAGGGGTGGTGGGGGTCGCTGCTCCCGGCCGTGTGGAGCTACTGCCTCGCCGCCCGCTCGCGCGGGCTGGGAACCGCGTGGACCACCCTCCACCTCCCCTTCGCCGACGAGGTCGCCGGTGCGCTCGGCATCCCCGACACCGTCACCCAGCTGGCGTGCATCCCCACGGCGTTCCACACGGGCGACGACTTCCGCCCGGCCCGGCGACGGGCCGCCGAGGAGGTCACGTACTGGAACGCGTGGAAGGCGACCGACGCGGGGTCGTGACCCGGTCGCCGGCCACGTCGGCCGGCACCCACCGGCTCAGCCGAGACCGTCCGCGTCGACGATTCACGATCGCACGTGCCAGGATCTCCCCGTTCATCTCGGTCGGGGGACCGGGGCGGAACCGTGGCCTCCGATCCCGGCGGCTCGGCGATGGGAGATGGGGGACACCATGACCGTTCGACGATCGAGGAGGCCGCTCGGCCGGTTCGTGGGCACGTGCGTCGTCGCCGCGACGCTCGCCGCCGCGTGCGGGAGCGACGGAGACGCCGCCGACGGCGACGATCCCGCGGATCCGCCGACCACGTCCGAGGCGAGCACGACGGGGTCGTCCGAGACCGGCTCGGCGCCGGGGTCGAGCGCCGACGCGGGTGGCGCGCCGCCGCCCGGCTCCGGCTCGACCGCCGCCGACGAACCCACCGGCACGGCCGCCGGATCCGGGTCCGGAGCGCCGGTGGAGGAGCCGACCGGCGAGCCGCTGCGGATCGGTGTGCAGAACCCGGAGGGCGATCCCAACGGCTCGTTCCCCGAGGCATCGCTCGCGATCCAGGCGGCGGCCGACTACATCAACGCCGAGCTCGGCGGCGTCGGGGGCCGACCGGTCGAGATCGAGCTGTGCAAGACCGTCATCAGCCCGGACGACTCGCAGCGGTGCGCGAACGAGCTCTCCGCGTCGGGCGTCGACCTGGTCATCTCGACGATCAACTTCTTCGGCAACCACTTCTCGATCTACCAGGGCTCGGAGATCCCGGTCATCGTCGGCACGCCGGTGACGATCGCGGACTTCACGTCCGAGGGCGTGTACTCGATCGGCGCCGGTGGCGGCTGCCTCGGCTTCCACACCGGGTTGGTGCAGGTCGCGACCGACGAGATCGAGGAGCTCGAGGGGATCACGGTCGACCGGGTCGGCGTTCCGTGGGCCGACACCCCGCCCGGTGTGGTCTGCTACAACGACCTCGAGGCCAAGCCGCTCGACGTCATCGCCGGCAACGAGCCGGGTGACTCCGAGCGGGCCGGCGAGAAGCCCGAGCTGAGCTACGTCGGCGTGCCCGTCGCGCCGGCGGCGCCCGACGTGTCGCCCCAGGTCACCGAGGTGCTCGACTTCGACCCCGATGTGATCATCTTCTCCGCCCAGGCCGCCGACTGCTGGAACCTCGTCGACGGGCTCGGACGCCTCGGCTGGACGCCGGACGCGACCCCGCTGATCCTCGCTCCGTCGTGCCTGGACTTCTCCGCGCTGCGCGCCGCCGGCGACCTGGCGAACGGCATCTACATCCTGGGGACCCGCAACGGCCTGCTCGCCTCGCTCGACGGGCTGGAGGGCCAGCACCTCGACGACGCGTCGACCTACCAGACGAAGGCGCCCGAGTACGGGGTCCCCGACGACCTGGTGTTCACCGGCTTCGCGTCCGCCGGCTTCGCCGCCATGATGAACATCTGGGACCAGGCGTCCACGATCGAGGGCGAGGTGACGGGTCGGGCGATCGCCGACGCCCTCGCCGCCTCGGACGGTTCCCGGCCGTCGTTCGGCAGCTCGCCGCTCGACTGCGCCGGCGCTCCCGAGCCCTACATCGCCGTGTGCGGCTCCGCGATCTCCCTCACCCGCTGGACCGGCGACGAGCTCGAGATCGTGATCGACGAGCTCAACGCGATCGACCTGGTCGCCGGGACGGAGCTGCGACCGGGCTGATCCGCTCGGCCGGGCGGCGGCCGCCCTCGCGGCGGGTGTCAGTCGCCGCGAGCGACCGAGGGGTCCCCGTCGGTCCAGGTGACGACGATCCGCCGGAACGCGATCCGCCATCCGTCCTCGGTGCGCACGAGCTCGTCCTCGTAGCCGCCGGCGACGATGTAGTTCGGGCCGCGCAGGGCGTCACGGCGCACGTGCTGGGCCTGCAGGTAGCAGCGGTGCACGGCGGTGTCACCGTCGACGGTCACCTCGTGGTTGCCCACCAGGTGCTGGCTGGCGTCGAGGCGACCCAGAGCGTCGCCGACCCGCGCCTTGATCGCGTCACGCCCCTCCAGCACGTGCCCCGACAGCAGATCGGCGCGCGCACCCGGGACGAACACCTCGTCGAGCAGGTCCCAGTCCCTCGTGTCGAGCGCGCGGCAGTACCGGTGCGCCACCGCCACGACGTCGCGCTCGTCGAGCAGGGCGCGCACCGTCGCGTCGCCGACCGAGGGGGGCGAGCCCGGTGCCGTGCTCACACCAGCGTCCAGCCGCCGTCGACGGTGAGGTTCTGGCCGATCACGTAGCTCGCCGCGTCGCTCACCAGGAAGAGCACGGCGTGGGCGATGTCGTCGGGGGTGCCGCGCCGACCGATCGGCACGTTCGCCGAACGCTGCTTCATCAGCGGACCCATCAGGCCCGTCGTCGAGGAGTCGGCGGGCCAGAAGTGCTCGATCTCGCCGGCGTGCATCCGATCCAGCGTCGGGGTGGGCACCACCCCGGGGCTCACGGCGTTGACCCGGATCGAGTGGGGCGCCAGGTCGACGGCGAGGCTGCGCGTGAAGTGGATCGCCGCCGCCTTGGCGGAGTCGTAGCCCGTCCCCAGGCACGGGAGCACCCCGTCGACCGAGGCGATGTTGACGATCGACCCGCCGCCGCCCTGCGACACCATCCGGGTCGCGACCGGCTTGGAGCAGTGGAAGAGCCCGGCGAGGTTGACGTCGACCGACCGGTGCCACGACTCGACGCTCTGGTCGAGGATGCTCCCCGCCTCGTGGAACGACCCGGCGTTGTTGACCAGCACGTCGATCCGCTCACCGACCGTCGACAGGACGCGGGCGCACGCCTCGGGATCGGTCACGTCCATCTCCGCCGCCTCGCCGCCGATGTCATCGGCCACGCGCTCGGCTCCGACGAGGTCGACGTCCGCGACCACCACGTGCGCTCCCGCCGCGGTGAGGGTGCGTGCGATGCCCTCGCCGATCCCGGTGGCCGCACCCGTGACCACCGCCGTCCGTCCCGACAGGTCGAGCAGTGCGCTGATCGCGTCGTCCATCGTGGTGACCGTAGGGACGCGGCGCCACGACGGCAGAACCGGAGCGAACCGCCCGCCGTGCGCCGTGGGCGATCCGCGATCGCGGATCCGGCGTGCGTCGCAGCGCTCCGCATCGACGCCGCCGCACCGGTACGGTCGCGGCGATGATCGGGCCCCCGGTGCAGATCGCCTACGCGGTCGACGACGTCGACGCGGCGGCGTCGCGCTGGGTCGCCGACGGGATCGGTCCGTTCTTCGTGATCGACCACGTCGAGCTGAGCTGGGCACGGATCCGCGGCCGCCGCGCCGAGTTCGACCACTCCTCCGCCTACGCGCGGTGGGGCGGGGTCATGGTCGAGCTGATCCACCAGCACGACGGCGGTGTCGACCCGGTCGTGCCCGTCGCCGGGATCCACCACGTCGCCCACTTCGTCGACGACCTCGCCGACGCGGCACGTGCCCTGGTCGAGGGCGGGCACCCCGAGGTCCTCGCGGCCGAGACGACCGGAGGGACGACGTTCGCGTTCCACGACTCGATCGCCGAGCACGGCCACCTCACCGAGATCTACGAGCGCTCCGACGCCCTCGCCCGGTTCTACGCGATGGTCCGCGACGCAGCGGACGGCTGGAGCGGAGACGCCCCGATCCGACGGCTCTGAGCCGACACCGTCGGGCGTCGAACGGGTCAGGTCGTGCGGCCCGCCTCGTGGATCTGGCGGTTCGACCCGCTGTTGAACCGGTTCGGGACCATCCCCGAGCTCGTCTGGCCGGCGTCCACCACGAGGGTGTGGCCGGTGACGTAGCGCGACTCGTCCGACGCGAGGTACAGGGCGGCGTTCGCGATGTCCTCGGGGAAGCCGGCGTAGCCGAGTGGCGACGTCGACGCGATCCGCGTGCCGGCGTTGTCGATGTCGGACGCGTCCCCCATCACCGAGGCGGTCATCGTGGTCACCGTGTTGCCCGGCGAGATCGCGTTCACCCGGATCCCGTGCGGGGCCAGCTCGTTCGCCGTCGACTTCGTCAGCCCGATGACCCCGTGCTTCGCCGCGGTGTACGCGTGCGGTCCGAGCCCGCCCATCACCCCCGCCGTGCTGGAGGTGTTGACGATCGCACCCGAGCCCTGCTCGAGCATCACGCGCGCGGCGTGCTTCACGCCCAGGAAGACGCCGCGCAGCAGGATCGAGATCGTGTTGTCCCACGCCTCGGTCGGCATCTGCGCGATCGAGCCGACCGCCCCGACGATGCCCGCGTTGTTGAACATCACGTCGAGGCTGCCGAACTCGGACACCGCGGTCTCGACCGCCGCGGCCACGTCGTCCTCGACCGTCACGTCGCAGTGCGCGAAGCGCGCCGAGTCGCCGAGCTCGTCGACGAGGGCGCGGCCGGCGTCGTCCTGCAGGTCGGCGACCACCACGAGCGCGCCCTCGCGCACGAACGTCCGCGCCGTCCCCGCGCCGATGCCGCTGGCCGCGCCGGTGATCACGCACACCCGACCCGCGAGCCGCCCCCGTGCGGCCTCGTCGTCGCGGTCGTCTCGATGGTCGTCGGTCATGTGATGAACTCCTGTGATCCGTGGTCGAAGATGGCGTCCTGGATGCGCTCGACCACGTTGGTCCACAGCGTCATCGCCCGGGGGCTCGAGGTGTCGAGGGACCCCACCGCGAACACCGGGATCACCCAGCCGTAGATCACCGCGAGGCGGTAGTCCTGGAAGAACCGCTCGAAGGGGTACCCCTCCACCCCGTTCGCCTCGAGGGTGTCGTGGTACCGGTGCAGCAGGTCGTCCTCGTGGGTGCGGCGGTCCTCGATCGACAGGTTCTGCCCGAGGAAGTACCCGACGTCGGCGGCGCCCCCGCCGATGCTGATCGACTGCCAGTCGATGACGACCACCGAGCCGTCGCCGGAGTCGTCGAAGAAGAGGTTGTCGGCGCGGTAGTCGAAGTGCACGAGGGTGTGCGCCATGTCGGCGAAGCGATCGAGCATGCGCGGGTGGTTGGCGCCGTAGGCCTCGGCGACCGGGACCATCTCGGGGAGGAGCGCGTCGCCGAACACCTGCACGAAGCCGGGCAGCGACGCCTCGTAGATCGACTGGCCGGCCTTGTTCAGCGGGCCGTTGATCGTGGGGATGAACGCGGCGTCGGCGAGCCCCGCGCGATCCCAGAACCGGGCGTGGTGCCGGGCGAGCCCGACGAGCGCGGACTCGGCGTGCTCGGGCGTCACGCCGGCGAGCTGGTCGCCGAGCGTCAGGCCCTCGAGGTCCTCGAGGAGCAGGAGGTACTCCTCCTCGGCCGGGTCGTCGCCGGTCTCGCAGGTCACGTGGTACGTGATCGGCGTGCGCACCGGCGTGCTCGCCGCGAGGTGCTCGTAGAAGCGGTGCTCGCGCTCGAACACCCGCGTCGGGTGCATCATCGCACGGATCTCGGGGACCCGGGTCGCGAACTTCGCGACCATCCTGGTGGGCGCGTCGCCGGCATCACCGTCGTAGGTCACCCCGATGCGCGCGACCTCGCCCATGAAGCCGACGCCGGCCTCGCCGGGGTCGGCCGAGACGGTCGCGACCGACACGTCGGCGCCGATCGTGCCCGACCCACGCAGCGCCTGGGTCGCCCACTCGGCGCTCAGCTCGGACGCGGTCGTCGGGGTGCGCACCTCGGTCATCGGCCCGAAGCTAACGAAGCGGTCACGGCCCGACGGCAGCGGGACCGCGAGCTCGCGAGCCGCCGGCGGACGTCGACGGACCGGCGGCGCGGGCGACGATCAGCGCGTCCGCAGGCGTCCGGCGTCGGGCTCGTCGCCGCCGCTGTCGTCGCGACCGGCGAGCTCGACGACGGCCACCCCGTCGCTCTCGCTCACGCGGTGGCACGCAACGCCCTCCCACGCCGGCGGACCCGAGTGCGACCCGTCGCGCACGTCGAACGACGCGCCGTGCAGCGGGCACGTGAGCGAGTACCCGCGCAGGCGACCCTCGCTCAGCGGGGTGTCGGCGTGGGAGCAGTTGTCGGTCAGCGCGTACAGCTCGCCCTCGACGCGGCACACGACGATCCCCTCGCGCCCGATGTCCTCGAACTCGCGCATCTCGCCGTCGTCGAGGTCGGACAGATCGCCGAGCTCGATCGGGTCGGACCCCTCAGACATCGACCGGACCCATCGCGATGTGGCGATCGATGGTGTCGTGGAACCACTTGATCCGCCGCTCCTGCCACGGCATGTACTCGCCACGGAACCCGCGCGAGCGCAGGCCCTGCTGCTGGGTCGACCAGATCGCCACGTCCTGGTCGATGCCCGGACCGCACGACACCTCGCCGGCGATGCCGGCGCGGTGCTCGACCTGGTGGTCGACGGACACCCACTCGCGCATCGAGTTCGACCAGTACTCCTTCGACCCCTCGGGGAAGAGCGTCAGGTACCACATGTCGAACACGCACCGCTGGGGGTCGGTGGGGTGCGGGCTGGACCGCAGCCAGATGCACCCGTCGGGCTTCATGCTGAACGAGATGTTCGGGAAGACGGTGTAGTGGTAGTTGTCGGTGAGCTGCTCGTCGGAGTAGTTCGAGAAGTCGTAGCCCTTCTCCGCTCCGAGTCGCCGCTTCGCCTCCTGCAGGGCGACGCGCAGCCCGCTCGGGTCCTCGCGGTGGGGCTCGGGGTCGACCTCCCAGAACTCGAGGTCGGGGCCGAGGCTCTTCAGGGTGCGATCGGACGACCCCGCGTAGCGCGGGCCGGGGCCACCCCCGGGCATCAGCATCCGAGCGTGGCCCGACGGGTAGAGGTCGAACTGGCAGCCGCTGTGGTGCTCGTCCATCACGGGGAGCGTCTGCGGGTGGACGTAGGGCAGGTGGTAGCTCTCGTTGAAGTTGTCCTGGACGCACTTCCAGTTGAAGTCGCCCTCGACGGTCACCCAGTGGGTCCGCTTCATGTCCTCCATCCGGTACGGATCGAGGTGCTCGGCGACCGGGTCGAGCCACTTGCGCAGCGGAGCGGCGTCGGGATCCATGTTGAACCAGATGAACCCGCCCCACGTGTCGGACGGGACCTCGGCGAGGTTTCGCTTCCCGCACGGGCTGCCCTGGGGGAAGTCGTCCTCGTCGTACACCCAGTTGAGCGTCCCGTCCGTGGCGAAGCGCCACCCGTGGTACGCGCACTGGAACTCACCCGACGCGAGCGAGCCCGACTCGGCCGTGACCAGGCGGTTGCCCCGGTGCTGGCACACGTTGAAGAACACGCGCACCCGCTGGTCGTCGCCGCGGACCGCGATCATCGAGTCCCGGCCGATCTCGTAGGTGACGTAGTCGCCGGGCTCGGGGATCTGGTCGACGCGCCCCGCCACCTGCCAGACGCGCGGCCACAGCCGATCGGCCTCGGCGCGAGCGAACTCGGGCGACCAGTAGCGATCCCCCGTGATCGGCGCGTCGGTCAGATCCGGTTCGGGCGCCTTGTCGCGCGAGGTGACGCGGACGGTGACGTCCGCTGGCTGGGCGGTGGGCTCGGTGAGCTCCCGATCGACGATGTCGGTCATTGTTCGACCCCTTGCCCGACTGTTGCGTCGGCTCGACTGGCTGCGTGGCGCCCGGGGATGTCCGGACGGGGCCTCGACCGGGCTCCGCTGAGGGACGAGGTCGGGCCCGAGGACTAACCTAACGGACGTTCAGCAAGTCGCTCCCGTCGGGGCGGCGATGCCCGACGACGCGCGACGACGGCCGACGATGATGGAGCGACGAATGCGACACAGATCCCCACTCCGCCGAGTCCGTCACCCGCGCCGTGGCGCGGGCGCGCTCGCCGGCTGCCCCTCGGCCGGGCCCCGACGATGATCCGCGGGGTCCACCACGTCGCGATGTCGACCCCCGATCTCGACCGGCTCGCCGCCTTCTACACCGACGTCGTGGGCTTCGAGCGGGTGATGGAGTCGTCGTGGGATCGCCGACCGCTCGTCGACCGGATGATCGGCCTGCACGACTCCGCCGCGCGCCAGGTGATGCTGCGCGCCGGCAACGCCTACGTCGAGATCTTCGAGTACTCGGCGCCGACGCCACGGCCGGCCGACCCCGAGCGGCCGCCGTCCGACCACGGCATCACCCACCTGTGCCTCGACGTCGTCGACATCGACGCCGAGTACGAGCGGCTGTCCGCGAACGGCATGAGCTTCCACAGCCCGCCACCGACCCCCGAGGAGATGGGCGGGTCGCCGCGACTGCGCGCGATCTACGCTCGCGACCCCGACGGGAACATCGTCGAGCTGCAGGAGATCCTCGATGCCGACGTCGAGTTCGCCCTCGAACGAGCCCCCATGATCGGAGCCGAGACGTGACCGACCAACTCACACCCGTGACCGTCGAGCCGGGCGCTGCCCGCTGCCCCGGACCGAGCACCCGCGACATCGTGCTCGGCGACTCGACGCCGACGCCCGCTCCCCTGCTCGAGGAGTCGTACGCCTTCGAGGGCGACGGCGACCTCCCCTACGAGGAGTTCACCTCGGCCGCCTACGCCCGAGCCGAGCACGACCACATGTGGTCGCGCACCTGGCAGTGGGCGTGCCGCGAGGAGCACATCCCCGAGCCCGGGGACTACCAGGTGTACGACATCGGCGATCGCTCCGCGGTGATCGTGCGCGGCCCCGACGGCGACATCAAGGCGTTCCACAACGCGTGCCTGCACCGCGGCACCCAGCTCAAGCCACCGGCGACGAACGGCTACAGCGCGAAGCTGCGCTGCCCGTTCCACGGCTGGACCTGGGACCTCGCCGGCGAGCTCGTCGACCTGCCCTGCGAGTGGGACTTCCCCCACGTCGAGCGCGACGAGTTCCGCCTCCCCGAGGTCCGCACCGGCACCTGGGGCGGGTTCGTGTTCGTCAACTTCGACGACGACGCCGAGCCGCTCGAGGACCACCTCGGCGTGCTGCCCGAGCACTTCGCCGACTGGGACCTCGGCGAGCGCTACGTCGAGGTGCACATCCGCAAGAAGCTGCCGGCCAACTGGAAGGCGTCGGCCGAGGCGTTCCTCGAGGCGTACCACATCCTCGAGACCCACAGCCAGAGCATCATGACCGCCGGCGACGCGAACGCCCAGTACGACGTGTTCGGCGACAACGTCACCCGCTTCATCCACACCACGGCCACGACGAGCCCCCACGTCCCCGCCGAGAAGCGACCCGACGAGCAGGAGCTGCTCGCGATGCTGATGGCGCGCAAGAACGCGGGCGACGAGGTGCCCGAGATCCCCGAGGGCGAGCGGGCCCGCGACGTGTACGCCCGCCACATGCAGGCGGTGCTCGGCCAGCAGTACGACAACGACTTCTCCGACCTCTCGGTGTCGGAGACGATCGACTCGATCGAGTACCACCTGTTCCCCAACGCGTTCTTCTTCCCGGGCCTCACGATCCCGCTCGTGTACCGGTTCCGCCCCGACGGACCCGACCCCGACCGCTGCCTGTACGAGGTGCTGTACCTGCGCCCCAAGCCGAAGACGGGGAAGGTGCCGCAGCCCGCCGAGCCGTTCGACCTCGACGTCGACGACACCTACACCTCGGTCCCGGGCCTGCCGACCTCGCTCGGCCAGGTGCTCGACCAGGACACCGCCAACCTGGCGGCGCAGACACGCGGCTTCAAGGCGAGCAAGAAGCGCGGCCAGACGCTCGGCAACTACCAGGAGGTGCGCGCCCGCCACTTCCAGTCGATGGTGCGCCGCTACATCACCGAGGGGCGCGCCGCATCGGGCGACACCGGTCCGTCCACGAACCCGTCCACCTCGTCCGACACGAACCAGGGAGCCCACGCGTGACCGACCCGATCGCCGACCTCAACCACCGCTACGCCGACGCCGTCGTGCACCGTGACGCCGACCAGTGGTCGGCCACGTGGGCCGACGACGCGGTGTGGGAGCTCGGCAAGGGCCGCCGCGTCGAGGGCCGCGACGCGATCCTCGAGCTGTGGAACTCGGCGATGGACGGGTTCAGCGCCGTCGTCCAGCAGGTCGTCAACGGGACCTCCGACCTCGACGAGGACGCCGGGACGGGGTCGGGCCGGTGGCACATCAGCGAGCACTGGAAGCGCGCCGACGGATCGGTCGGGATCCTCCTCGCCCACTACGACGACACCTACACCCGCGCCGACGCGGGGTGGTGCTTCGCCAGCCGCGAGCTGACCGTCCACTACGGCGGCCCGCCCGACCTCTCCGCCGACTTCCACAACGCCTGGGGCTGAACCGCCGCATCACGGGTGAGGTCCGACCCCGGCTGCGATGCGCGTCCGACGGCGGATCACGACGGGGGACGGCGGGCGGACCAGCGGATGGCGTTCGACAGGACGCGGCGGTAGTTCGGGTCGGCGTAGGTCTGCGGACCGTCGCCGAACTGGACGTAGGCGATGCGCGACGGCCCCTCCTCGCGGGTCCAGGCGACCAGGTCGCTCCCCGGCGGGTGGCTCCAGCCGGTGCGATCGCCCCGATGACCGCGGATCGCGCGGTCGGCGGAGTAGAAGCCGTCGTCGACGAAGCCGTGCGTGCTGCGCAGCACCGGGTGCACGTCGTGGGCCAGCACGGGGAACAGGTACAGCTCGTCGGTGATCGTGAACGACCCGTCCAACCCGGCGCTGATCGGGTGGGCGGGGTCGACGACCTCGACGGTGTGGGTGACGTCGTGGCGGTACCCCGAGTCGGGGTGCACGACCCCGTCGAGCGTCCCCGGCTGGTAGTGGAACCGCCCCCCGACGACGTGCGCGTAGCGCTCCCACGCCGGCCACCCGGCGATCGCGTGGTGCAGGAACACCATCGCCTGGCCCCGGCCGAGCATCGCCTCGAACGCCTCGGCGTACCCGTCGGGAGGCTCCGGGAACTCGGCGGGCGGGTCGCCGCCGGTGAAGCGGATGCCGGGCATGTCGTACATCACGAGCACGTCGTGGTCGCCCGCCGCCTCGGGACGCACCAGCTCGAGGGCGTCGGGGTGCTCGACGTGGACCCACTCGACGCCGACCATCGCATCGAACACGGCGAAGAACGGCTCCGCCTCGAAGGGGTGCCCCTTCGTGACCACGGCCACGCGCAGCGGTTCGTGGTCGGTCTCGGCGGCCATCTCGCGACCGTAGCGATGCCGCGGTGACGGGCCCCGCCCGGAGACGCGCGACCATCGGTGCATGTCCGACGACGACGTCCTCCTGGTCGACGACCCGCGCCCGCGGGTCCGGCGCCTCACCCTCAACCGCCCCGACAAGCGCAACGCCCTGAACGACGCTCTGCGCGGGGCCCTGTTCGACGAGCTGCGCCGTGCCGATCGCGACCGCGACGTGTCGGTGATCGTGATCCGCGGCGCCGGGCCGTGCTTCTCGGCCGGCTACGACCTCGGATCGCCGAACCACGACGTGGAGCGGGCGATCTCGAAGGCAGACGGGTGGTGGAGCCGCCACGTGGTGAACAACTGGTTCGAGATGTGGGACATGCCCACGCCGATCATCGGCCAGGTGCACGGGTGGTGCCTGGCGGGCGGGACCGAGCTCGCGGCGGCGTGCGACCTCGTCTACGTCGCCGAGGACGCCCAGGTCGGGTACCCGCCGGTGCGGCTGATGTCGCCGCCCGACATGCAGTGGCAGACGTGGCTGATGGGGATGCGCCGGGGGATGGAGGCCCTGCTCACCGGGGACGCGATGAGCGGGATCGATGCGGTCGCCGCCGGCATGGCGAACCGCGCCCATCCCGCCGACGAGCTCGACGACGCCGTCCTCGCCGTCGCGGAGCGCGTCGCGAAGATCCCGATCGAGCTGCTCGCGCTGAACAAGCGCGCCGCGCACCGTGCGATGGAGGCGATGGGGATCCGCGACGGGATCCGTGCGACCGCGGACATCCAGGCCCTCGGCTTCCACCAACCCCCCTCGATCGAGTACCTCAAGTCGTTCGGCGAGGTCGGGGTGTCCCAGGCGCTGAGCGCCCGCGACGAGCAGTTCAGCGACTACCGGGAGCGCAGGGGCGAGGCGGTGGCCGCGGATCGGCCGGACGCCGACTCCGATCGCGACGGCTCCGGATCGACTGCGTAGGGTGACGAGCGGCACGTACGACGAACAGGAGGCCACATGAGCGCACAGGCGGACGGAACGGCGACCCCGAAGGGAGCCGGCAGCGGGTGGATCGGGGATTCCGAGCTCGGCGAGCGGTTCCCCGCGTGGACCCGGGGCAACGCGGCGGACGTGTTCCCCGACCCGTTCAGCGTGCTCGGCAAGAGCCTCGTGCTGCAGCGGTCGATGTCGCCCGGGCTGCGCGACGCCTACATCGACATCGGAGCGCTCGACTACGACGAGTTCGAGGACCCCGACGACCTCGACCTGTTCAAGATGTTCGGCGGGTACGTCTACAACCCGCTGACGATGACCCGGGTGCTGGGCGCACGGATGCCGGGAGCGTCTCCGGAGATGATCGACAAGGCGTTCTTCGACGAGCGTGACGAGGTCCCGCCCTACGAGGAGCAGGACTGGCACGCGTCGGAGGCGAACGAGGCCCGGCTCGGGGAGTCGATGGGATGGGCCATGTCGACCGACTCGCTGCCCGAGCTCGACGCGGACCGCCAGATGGCGCGCGATCAGCGCCGCAACCGGCCCGACCTCGCGTCGCTCACCGACGCGGCGCTGATCGCGCGCGCCCGTTCGATGAGCCCGCTGCTGCAGCAGGCGTTCGAGAACGCGATGCGCATCTCGTCGCTGGCGTCGCTGGGACCCGGAGCCCTGCAGGCCGTGTGCGAGGGTCTCGGCGACCCGAGCCTCGCGATCCGGTTGCTCGCCGGCATCGAGGTCGACTCCGCCGCGCCGTCGCACGCGATGTGGGAGCTCGGGCGCCGGGCGCGCTCGTCGACGGCGGTGTCCGAGGCGTTCGACGCCGGTCCCGACCAGGTGCTCGACCGGCTGCGGGCCTCCGACGACCCCGCCGCGCGCGACTTCCTCGACCGCTTCGAGGAGTTCCTCTTCGAGCACGGCGCCCGCGCGCAGAACGAGTACGACCTGTACGCCCAGTCGTGGGAGGTCCGTCCGCGCGTCGCCCTCGCCGCGATCGACCTGATGCGCCGCTCGGACGAGTCGAGCTCACCGGCCGAGCGCGGCCGCACCTCGGTCGCCGAGCGCGATCGGGTGGTCGCCGACATCCGGGAGCGGATCGGGGACGACGCCGAGACGTCGGGGACGTTCGAAGCAGCCCTCGGCTCGTCGCAGCTCTTCCTCAGCGGCCGTGAGCGGGCGAAGACGAACGTGGTGACGATCATCAACGAGATGCGCGTCGCCCTGCGCGAGCTGGGGCGCCGTCTGGTCGAGCGTGGCGTGATCGGCGAGGTCGGCCACGTCTTCATGGTCACCGACGACGAACTCGACGTCCTGCGCCACCACCCCGAGAGGCTGCGGGCGACGATCACCGAGCGCGCCGAGCGGTTCGCCTCGCTGTTCGACTTCCGTCCGGTGTTCATCGTCAACGGGAGGGTCCCCGAGCTGTCGGAGATGACCCGACGCGACGACGGGACGTCGGCGAGCGTGGAGGCCGGGACCGTGCTCACCGGTGCCGCCGGGTCCGGGGGCACGGCGACGGGACGGGCGCGGGTGGTGCTCGATGCCGGCGACCCGGTCGGGCTCGAACCGGGCGAGATCCTCGTCGCGCCCCAGACCGACCCGTCGTGGGTCCCGTTGTTCGTGTCGGCCGCCGGGGTGGTCGTGAACGTCGGCGCGATGGGCAGCCACGCGATGATCGTCTCGCGCGAGCTGGGGGTGCCGTGCGTGGCCTCGGTCGCGGACGCCACCGACGTGATCCCCGACGGGGCCACGGTCACGATCGACGGGAACGCGGGGACGGTGACGATCGACGCTCTCCCGTGATCACCCGGGTGTCGCCCGTCGCCCCGGGCGCGGAACCGCCCGACGCACCCCGTGGGGTGCGTCGGGCGGGTCACTCACGTCGGGTACCGGTCAGGTCTTGTTGCGCTGGAAGATGCTGTAGCCGCCCGGGCCGACGAGGCACGCGACGACGAGAAGCACGATCCCGAGGATGATCTGACCCTGGAAGAGCTGGACGATGCCGATGATCGCGATGATCGCGGCGATGATCCACAGGACGGTTGAGTTCATTTGGTGTCTCCTTGTGATGTTCCGACGGCCGGTCCGCCTCGGCCACCCGTCCGGCGGGAGGCGACGTTCAAGTACCCGGTTCACGAGCGCGCAAACATCGGTGCCCCCGAACGTGACGATGTCGCTCGAGGCTCAGCGCTCTCGAGCGCTATCAGGCGCTGCGGCGGTCCGTCACGAGGCGCACGATGATCACGATGATCACCGAGCCGATGATCGAGCCGACGATCCCGCCCGCCTGGAGCGCTCCGTCCTCGGAGTCGAACCCGAAGAGCACCGCACCGAGGAACCCGCCGAGCAGCGAACCGGCGACGCCCAGCGCCCAGGTCTGGAACAGCGACATCGGATCCCTCCCCGGGACGAGGAGGCGAGCGATGGCGCCGAAGATCAGACCGAAGACGAGCAGGACGAGGATGAACCAGATCATGGCGTCCTGACTACCCGTTCACCGGGGGTTCCACGCATCGGCGGGGCGCGACCTGCGCCACCGAAGCGGAGGGCGCGCCGCCTCGGCGCTACGCGCCGCGTGAGTCGATGACGCTCTGGTCGTAGGGCTCGATCATGATGCACTCACCGGGGCACTCCTCGGCGGCGTCGACCGCGGTGTCGATCTGCGAATCGGGGATGCGGGCGACGCCCTTGGCCATGTCCGGTCCGTGCCCGTCGCCCTCGCCGCCGTCGAAGACGATCGTCTTGTCGAAGTGCGACGACTCCTCCTTGACCACCCACAGACCGTCGTCGCGGGCCTGGAACACGTCGGGGCAGATCTCCGAGCAGATCCCGTCACCCGTGCAGAGGTCCTGGTCGATCCACACCATCAGTTGCGTAGCCATGCCCCCCATTGGTAGCAGCCCGGAGGCCGTCTCGAACGTCGCAGGGGCCGGAACGTCGCGCGACCTCCGACACGAACGCGCTCAGTCGAAGACGATCACGCTGCGCGCGACGTTGCCGGCGCGCATGTCCGCGAAGCCGTCCTCGATCTGCTCCAGCGAGATCGTCTTCGAGACCATCTCGTCGAGCTTGAGTCGTCCGTCGAGGTACATGTCGACGAAGCGCGGCATGTCGGTGCGGAACTGGTTGGAGCCCATGTTCGATCCCGTGAGCCGCTTCTCGTAGAGCAGCTCCACGCCCGCGACCTCGACGGTCGTGCCGAGGGGGATCATCCCGATGACGGTGGCCTGGCCCCCGTTGCGCAGCATCTGGAACGACTGCTCGGCGGTCACCTTGGCCCCGACCGCCTCGAACGCGTGGTGCACCCCGCCGCCGGTGAGGTCGCGCACCGCCTGCACGGCGTCGGTCGAGCTCGCGTCGACCACGTGGGTGGCGCCGAGCTCCTGCGCGAGCTCGAGCTTGGACGCGACCGTGTCGACGGCGATGATCCGGTTGGCACCGGCGATGCGTGCCCCCTGGATCGCGGACAGGCCGATGCCACCGCACCCGATCACCGCGACCGCCTCCCCCGGCGCGACCCGAGCCGTGCGGAAGACGGCGCCGAGGCCGGTGGTCACGCCGCAGCCGATGAGCGCCGCTCTGTCGAGGGGCATGTCGGGGTCGATGCGCACGAGCGCGTGCTCGTGCACGAGCATCTGCTCGGCGAACGACGACAGGTGCAGGAACTGGTTGACGACCTCGCCGTCGCGCGACAGCCGAGGCGGGTCGTCGGGACGACGCACCAGCTCGGTCGCCTTGTTCTCGCACAGCGAGAGGTGCCCGTCCGTGCACTGGGAGCAGTGCCCGCAGAACGCCGACAGGCAGGTGATGACGTGGTCGCCGGGCCGCACGTAGCTCACCATCGAGCCGACGGCCTCGACGACCCCCGCGGACTCGTGGCCGAGCACGGCCGGGCAGGGGTAGGTGTACTTCCCCTCCATGAAGTGCAGGTCGCTGTGGCAGACGCCGGCGGCGGCCGTGCGCACGAGGACCTCACGCGGTCCCGGCTCGCCGATCTGCACCTCCTCGATGTCGAGGCGACCCGGGATCGAGTTGAGGACGGCGGCTTTCATCGGTGCTCCTTGGCGACGAGGGGTGCCACGGCGGGCGTCGCACCACGGGCGATCGGCGCCATCGTCGCACGATCGTCCCCGCCCGCTCGCTCCGGACCGACGCGCTGCGAGGGCGGGCACGATCGTGCCCGCGGCTCGCGTGACGTGCGACGCTCACGTCCATGACGACGCTGACGGTCGACTTCGACGCTCGGGTGGGGGACGTGCCCGACGACCGCCTCCGGCGCCTGCGGGTGCTGAACGCCGTGTTCGGGGTGGTCCACCTGATCTCGGGGACGGCGATGATCGTCCTCGGCGACACCTCCTTCGAGCTGCCGACCTCCACGTTCGCCCTCGACGGGCCTCCCGGGACGCCGTTGGCCGACGGCACGATCGACTCCGTCCTCGGCGTCCCGCTCGCCGTCGGCACGGCCGCGTTCGCGTACCTGTCGGCCCTGTTCCACCTCGTGATCGCATCCCCGGTGGGGTTCGGCTCCTACTCCTCCGAGCTGCGCCGGGGTCGGAACCGGTGGCGCTGGGTCGAGTACTCGCTCTCGGCGACCCTGATGATCGTGCTGATCGCGCTGATCACCGGCATCACCGACGTCGCCGCGCTGATCGCGATCGGGTTCGCCAACGTGTCGATGATCCTGTTCGGCTGGATCATGGAGATGGTCAACACCCCCGACGGCTCGACGTGGTGGACGCCGTTCTGGTTCGGGTGCATCGCCGGCATCGGCCCCTGGCTCGCGATCGTCGCGTACCTGGTGATCAACGTGAACCGTGACGGCGCCGAGGGTCCGCCGACGTTCGTCTACGGGATCATCGTGACGATCTTCCTGCTGTTCAACTGCTTCGCGCTCAACCAGTGGCTCCAGTACCGAGAGGTCGGGCGGTGGTCGGACTACGTGTTCGGCGAGGTCGTGTACGTCGTGCTCAGCCTGGTCGCGAAGAGCGCGCTGGCCTGGCAGATCTTCGCGAACACCCTGATCCCACCGGAGTGAGCGGTCCGCGCGACCACGCCGCCGAGAGCGGCACGGCGCGGCGGGTGGCACCGCGCTGGCACGCCACGGTGCCGCGGGTGACACGGCGGCCGCCACCTGGTTCGATGGGACCATGAGCACCGCCGCCGTCGCCCCGGCCCCCGACACCTCCGACGACGAGCTCGTCGAGCGGGCGACCGAGCTGGCCCGCCGGCTGCTCGCCACGAGCCGCGACGACGAGTCGCGCGACGAGCGCCGCCGCCGAGAGCGCCTCGGCGCCCTGCTCGCCGACTCCGACGGTCGGCAGCTGATCTTCGCCCTCACCGACGAGGTGCTGCGCATCGACGACCCCGACCTCGCGGCACGGCGCTTCGCCGCGGTCGTCGCCGAGCACCCGAGCGGCGCGATGGGCCCGCTCGACTCCCTCGCGCTGCGCGCCGGGGCCGTCGCGGCGCCGCGGCTCGCGCGGCTCGTGATGCCCCTCGTCGCCCGCCGGATCAAGGACGAGACCCGCGGCATCGTGATCCCCGCCAGCGATCCGCGCTTCTCCCGCCACCTCGCGCGTCGCTCGTCCGACGGGGTGCGGATCAACGTCAACCCTCTCGGCGAGGCGATCCTCTCCGACGCCGAGGCCGCCGAGCGCACGGAGGCGGTGCGCTCCCGCATCGCCCGAGACGACGTCGACTACGTCTCGGTCAAGGTGTCGGCCGTCGTCGCCAACCTCGACCCCTACGCGCTCGAGCACTCGCTGGACCGGGTCGCCGGTCGACTCCGCGAGATCTACCGCAGCGCACGGGCCGCACGGGTCCCGGTGTTCGTCAACCTCGACATGGAGGAGTACGGCGACCTCGAGCTCACCGAGCGCGCGTTCACCCGCGTCCTGGACACCGACGAGTTCGCGGGCCTCGACGCCGGCATCGTCCTGCAGGCGTACCTCCCCGATTCCCACGCCGCCCTCGAGCGCCTCGGCGACTGGGCGAACCGGCGCCACGGACGCACCGGCGGGACGATCAAGGTGCGCCTGGTCAAGGGCGCGAACCTCGCGATGGAGCGGGTGGAGGCCGAGCTCCACGGCTGGACCGCCGCCCCGTACGCCACGAAGGCCGATGTCGACGCGAGCTACAAGGCGATGCTCGACTCGGCGTTGCGCCCCGAGTGGGCCGGAGCCCTGCGGATCGGCCTCGCCTCGCACAACCTGTTCGACGTCGCCTGGGCGCTGACGGTCGCCGACCGGCGGGGCGCCCTCGACCGCGTCGAGTTCGAGATGCTCGAGGGGATGGCCCCGGCCCAGGCGCGCGCCGTCCACGCGGTCGCCGGCGACCTGCTGATGTACGCCCCCGTCGTCTCCGACGAGGACTTCGACGCGAGCATCGCGTACCTGACGCGCCGGCTCGACGAGAACACCCAGCCGGAGAACTTCCTGCGCTCGCTGTTCACCCTCCGCCCCGACTCGGTCGAGTTCGATGCCGAGGCGCAGCGCTTCGCGCTCGCCGTCGCGGAGCGCCACCACGCGTCGCACGCGCGGCGGCGCGGGCCCCGCACGGTCGACGTCCGCGACGGGTTCGAGAACGAACCCGACAGCGACCTCACCGACCCCGCCGTGCGCGCGGCGTTCCGGGACGCGGTCGAGCGACCGCCGACACCCGAGTTCGAACCGGTCGCGGACGCCGCCGGCGTCGACGCCGTGATGGAGCGCGCCCGTGGCGCGTTCGAGCGCGGCGATCACTCGCCGGCCGAGCGTCGTCGGTGGCTGCTCGACGTCGCCGAGCTGATGTCGGCCGAGCGGGCCGCGACGATCGGTCTGATGGCGGCGACCGCGGTGAAGACCGTCCACGAGGGCGACCCGGAGGTGAGCGAGGCGATCGACTTCTGCCGCTACGACGCGACCGGCGGCAGCGACCGCCTCGTCGAGGCGCGGCGGGCCGGTCTCGACGTGGCGGGCCGCGGGGTCAACGTGGTCGTCGGTCCGTGGAACTTCCCGTACGCCATCCCCACCGGCGGGGTCGCCGCGTCGATCGCGGCGGGTGACAGCGTGGTGCTCAAGCCGGCGCCGGAGGTCACCGAGGTCGGGGCGTGGATCGCGGACCAGTTCTGGCGCGCCGGCGTGCCGCGTGACGTGCTCCAGCTCGTCGTCTGCGACGACGGCCCGGTCGGCCGGCACCTCGTCACCCACCCCGACGTCGACACCGTCGTGCTCACCGGAGCCCACGCGACGGCGTCGATGTTCCTCGACTGGCGGCCCGATCTGCGGGTGCTGGCCGAGACGAGCGGCAAGGACGCGCTCGTGATCACCCCCGCCGCCGACATCGACCAGGCGATCGCCGACCTGGTGCGGTCGGCGTTCGGCCACGCCGGGCAGAAGTGCTCGGCGGCGAGCCTCGGCATCGTCGTCGCCGAGGTCCACGACGACCCGACCTTCCGACGTCGGCTGCGCGACGCGGTGACGAGCCTGCGCGTCGGCCCGGCGACCGATCCGGCGACGATGGTCGGGCCCCTCGTCGGCCCACCCGGTGACGACCTGCGGCGGGCGCTGACCACCCTCGAGCCGGGCGAGTCGTGGCTGGTGGAGCCGACCCGACTCGAGCCGGCGGCGCACGCAGCGCCCGACCCGGCCGAGCTGTGGGCGCCGGGGGTCCGCCTGGGCGTGGAGCCCGGGTCGTGGTTCCACCGCACCGAGTGCTTCGGACCCGTCCTCGGCCTGATCCGAGCCGACGACCTCGACCACGCGATCCGGATCCAGAACGCGAGCGACTTCGGGCTCACCGGGGGCATCCACTCGCTCGACGACGCCGAGGTCGCCGAGTGGCTGAGGCGCGTCGAGGTCGGGAACGCGTACGTGAACCGCCACATCACGGGAGCCGTCGTGCGCCGGCAGCCCTTCGGCGGCTGGAAGCGCTCGTCGGTGGGCGGGGGCGCGAAGGCCGGCGGGCCCGGCTACGTCGCGCAGTTCGCCCGCATCACCGAACCGGGACCCCTCGACGACGTCGACGTCGAGGTGACCACGGCCCGGTTCCGCTCGCAGTGGCAGAGCTGGTGGTGCGCGGACCACGATCCGTCCGGGCTCGAGGCGGAGTCGAACGTGCTGCGCTACCGGGCCCTGGGGTGCGTCGCCGTGCGCCACGACGGTGCGAGCGCCGACGGCGGCGACGGCGACCGCGGCCCGCTCGCCATCGCGCGGATCGCGGCTCGGGTGACCGGGGTCGAGCTCGTGGAGTCGACGAGCGCACGGGAGAGCGACGTGGAGTTCGCCCACCGCGCCGCGCGGCGGGCCGACACGGGTCGTCCGGTCGATCGGGTCCGCCTGCTCGGCGACCTCGACGACGCCGCACGTTCGATCCTGCACGCGGCCGGGGTCGCGGTCGACGACTCACCGCCGGTGAGGCTCCCGGCGATCGAGCTCCAGCGCTGGGTGCGCGAGCAGGCCATCAGCCGCACCCTGCACCGCCACGGCCGTCTGGTGGTGCCCGGGACCGGGCGGCGCGATCGGCCAGACTGAGGCCGATGCCGTCGATGTCCGTGCCCCCCGACGACCCCACGGCGGACATCGCCGAAGAGTTCTCCGGCGTGGCCGCCTCCGATTGGATCACGGCCGGCGTGGTCTTCGCCGTCGCTGTCGTCCTGTCGATCATCGCCAAGTCGATCCTCACCCGACTGCTGCGACGCCAGAACCGGCTCGACCCGGCTCTCGCCGTGCTGATGGCACGCCTCGTCGGGTACGTGATCGTCGTCGTCGGCTTCGTCTACGCGCTCGAATCGCTCGGCGTCGACATCGCTCTGGTGCTCGGAGCGCTCGGCGTGGCCGGCATCGCGCTCGCCTTCGCGCTCCAGGACATCCTGGAGAACTTCGTCGCGGGGGTCCTGCTCCAGATCCAGCGCCCGTTCACCTACGGCGAGCAGGTCATGGTCAACGAGCACGAGGGCACGGTGCAGGGGATCGACTCCCGACTCGTCACGATCCTCACCCCGGCCGGGGAGCTGGTGAAGATCCCGTCCTCGACGGTCATCCGAGCGGACATCGTCAACTACACCAAGCGCGGGCGGCGGCGGACGTCGCTTCCCGTCGGGGTCGCCTACGGCACCGATCTGCGAAGCGCCGAGCGCGTCATCCGCTCCGCTGTGATGGAGGTCGAGGGCGTGCTGTCCGCGCCCGAGGTCGAGGTCTACTTCGAGGCCTTCGGCGACTCGAGCATCGACTTCTCGGTGCGCTTCTGGCACACGCCGACGATCGCCGAGTTCTGGAAGGTGCGCAGCGAGGTCGGCTTCGCCGTCGAAGCCGCGCTGGCGGACGCCGGGATCACGATCCCCTTCCCGCAGCGCACGATGTGGTGGGCCGGCGAGACCGACGCCTGAACGGCCCGACCATCGCGGTCACCGCACGCCGTGGGTCGACGCCGTGGGTCGGTCACACGCGACGGGTGTCGTCGGAGCTCTTCCTCACCGAGAGGTAGGCGATCAGCGCGACCACCGCCGCGATGATCGCGATGGACACCTCGGGGTTGCGCTGGATCGTGCGCGACAGCGACCGTGCGCCCCGGACGCTCTCCACCGCGGCGAGGGCCGCGACGTCTCCGGCGCGGTCGGCGACATCACCGGCGAAGTCGACGACGCTGTCGGCGGCGTCGTGGAGGTCGAGGTCGTAGTCACCGATGTCGAGGTCGGAGACGAACGCACGCGGACGGGCGGTCAGCGAACTCGCCGAGTCGTAGAGGTTGTGGGCGTTCGACGTCTTCTTCATGAGGGCAGGGTTCACGTGGGACGACGGGGTCAAACCCGCGCCCACCCTGCTCGCGGCCCGGCCCGAGGAGGACGGATCCGTGGCGTCGGCCGGTCACCGCCCGAGCTCAGGACTCGACGTTGAGGTGCTCCAGCAGGCCGCTGATCTCGAGGATGCGGCGCACGGACCGGCTCGGGTTCGCCACGACGACCCGACGCTGCTGGTCCACGCCGCGCTGGTGCGCGTCGACCAGGACGCGGATCCCGCTGGAGTCCATGAAGCCCACACCGGCGAGATCGAGGGTCACGGTGCCGTCGCCGGGCAGCGGCTCGAGCGCCGCGGCCAGGTCGGGGGCCGAGTACGCGTCGACGTCGCCCGTGACGCCGACGGTTCCGTCGTCCTCGACGATCGAGAGGCGGGTGGGGGATTCCGACATGGACGGCGATCGTACCGGTTCGGCTCCGTCCTGCCATCTCGTGCGGTCGGTGCCGCTCGACCACCGCACCCGTGCGGACATGATTGACCGCTCGGGGCCAGGGGTACGTCCGCCGCCATGCTCCTCCCGGAAACGTCGCCCCGACATCGGTGCCTCCCGGTCGCCCCGCCCCCGCGTCCCCGAACGTCTCCCGAGGTGGCCCGATGAGCGCGACCGACGTTGACGTCGCGATCATCGGAGCCGGGTCCGCCGGCGAGGCGCTGGTGCGCGGGCTCGAGGGGTCGGGGCTCTCGATCGTGATGTTCGAGCCCCGCCTGGTGGGCGGCGAGTGCCCGTTCCTCGCCTGCATGCCGAGCAAGTCGATGCTCCACGACGCCAAGCGCTCGGCGACCTGGGAGACCGCCGTCGAGCGGCGCGACGAGGTCGTCAGCCACCTCGACGACTCCTCGCACCGCGAGGACAACGAGGAGAAGGGCGCGACCATCGTCTCGGCGGAGGCGAAGATCGTCGACGACGGGGTCGTCGAGGCCGACGGTCGTCGGTGGAACGCCCGCCACGTCGTGATCGCCACCGGGGCCGACGCGGTGGTGCCCGACATCGACGGGCTCGACACCCTCGGCGAGCGGATGTGGACGAGCGAGGACGCGCTCACGACGTCCGAGCGGCCCGAGCGGCTCGGCATCATCGGTGGAGGGATCATCGGTGGCGAGGTCGCGCAGATCTACAGCGGGTTCGGCTCCACCGTCACCATGGTCGACACCGACGAGTCCCCCGCGGAGGGCATGCACCCGCGCGTCGGCGAGGAGATCCTCTCCAGCATGGAACGAGCCGGCGTCCGCACCCACTACGGCGTGGAGCCGACCTCGTGCCGCCTCGTCGACGACGAGGTCGTCATCGAGATCGACGGAGCGGACGTGATCCGCTGCGACGTGGTGCTGGTCGTGGTCGGGCGCCGACCGTCGACCGACGGGCTGGGCCTCGAGTCGCTCGGGCTCGATCCGACCGACCTCGACGTCGACGACGCCGGACGGGTCGCCGGACCCACGTCGCTGTGGATCATGGGCGACGCCGCCGGGCGCGAGCAGTACACCCACGTCGCGAACCGCCACGCGGCCGTCGTCGCCGACCACCTCCGTGGCGACGGCGATCGCTCCTTCGGCGCGTCGGTCGTGCCGGCGTGCCAGTTCATCGACCCGCCGTTGATGGTGGTCGGTCCGACCTGCGCCGAGACCGAGGACGACCCCGACGTGGTGTGGTCCGGCACCGAGGTCGACGTCGCGCGGCTCTCCACCGACGAGCTCCCGTCCGGTTTCCTCGCGCTGGCGGCGAGCCGGTCGTCGAGGTGCCTCGTCGCCGCGCACGGGATCGGACCCCGCTTCGACGAGATCGTCCACGCTCTGGTCGTCGCGATCGACGGCCAGGTGCCCCTCGAGGTCCTGGCACGGACGATCCAACCCTTCCCGACGGTCGGCGAGTGCCTCGGCGTCGCCTACTCGGACGTGATCGCCGCCCTCGACGCCGACTGAGCGCGCCGCTCAGCCGTCGACGGACGCCTCGGCGCCGCGCCGGTCGTCCATCATCTCGCGCATCTGGGTGAACGACCTGCGCAGGAGGCGCGAGACGTGCATCTGCGACACCCCCACCCGATCCGCGATCTCCGACTGCGACAGCTCGTCGTAGAAGCGGAGCTCGACGATCTCGCGCTCGCGCGGCGCGAGCCCCTCGAGCAGGAGCTCCACGAGGTCACGGTTCTCGGCGTGCTCGAAACCCCGATCGTCCTGGGCGAGCACCCCCATCCGGTCGGTCGCCGTGCCGTCGGAGCCGACGCCCGCATCGATCGTCCCGATCGTCGAGGCCGCCGTCGCGGACAGGCCGCGCAGCACGTCGTCACGGTCGACCCGCAGGTGCGTGGCGAGCTGGTCGACCGAGGGTGACACCCCGTCGCGCTGCGTCAGCTCCTCGTTCGCGTTGCGCACCGCGAGGTGCAGCTCCTTGGCGCTGCGCGGCACCTTGACCGCCCACGACTTGTCGCGGAAGTACCGCTTCAGCTCGCCCTCGATCGTCCGACCGGCGAAGGAGGAGAACGACGCCCCGTACTCGGGATCGAACCGGTCGACCGCCTTGACGAGGCCGACCATCGCCACCTGCCGCAGGTCGTCGTCGGGGCGGCCGCTGCGACCGAACCGCTTCGCCACGTGCGCGGCGAGGCCCATGTGATCCTCGACGAGGCGGTTGCGGGTCGCGCGCGATCGGGTGCGCGCGAACTCGCGGAACAGCTCGAGATCGTCGCTCATGCGGGTCACCAGCTCGTCACGGTACGTCCGCGAGGCGCATCTGTCGCCGTCAGGGAGCGATCTTCCCCTCGTTCACCGCGACGCGCTCGTCTCGGTCGCGCGCTTGACGAGCCGGACACCGTTGTCGAGGGGGTGGTGCTCGTCGACGACGGAGGTAAGGATCGTCGACGCCAGCGGATCGAGGTGCACCCCGGCGGTCACGTCCGGACCGGTGAGCAGGACGTCGATCAGGTTGTCCGAGACGTGCAGCCGCGCCACGCAACGACCGAGCGGCGACGCATCGGTCAGGAGGGCGAACACCTCGCTCACCGCGAGGCGCAGGTCGTCGATCTCGTCGACCGAGAAGCCGACCTCCGACGCCAGCGACGCGACGAGGACCCGCAGGGTGGCGGCGTGCTCGACCCTCAACGGGAGGTCGACCTGGACGACGTCGTCCAGATCGTCGACGCTCGCAGGGCTCACGGCCGAGCACCGCGACGACGGGACCCCGGGCGCACGCTCATGGCGGCCAGTGTTGACCGGGCATCGTGCGATCAAACTCCCGCGCCCCACCGACGCCGTGCCGAACGGCGCCCGCGGACCTGCGAGGGGTTTCGGCGGCCGCCATGTCGGGAACGGGGACGCCCGGCGAACGGCGACGACCCGCGCCCGGAACCGACGACCCGTAGAGGAACCCACGATGACCATCTTCGAATCCATCCGAGACGACCACGAGACCCAGCGGACGCTGATCGACCTGGTCGTGCAGACCGAGGGCGACAGCGACGGTCGCGATGACCTGTGGGCCCGGCTCAAGCGCGAGCTGGAGGCTCACGCCGGCGCGGAGGAGCGCTACTTCTACGTCCCCCTGATGGAGAACGACACGACCCAGGAGGCGGCCCGGCACTCCGTCGCCGAGCACAAGGAGCTCGACGACTTCGTCGAGCGGATGGACGGGTACGAGCGGTCGGGGTCGCAGTGGCTCCAGACCGCGAAGGAGCTGCGCGAGCGGCTCCTCCACCACCTCGCCGAGGAGGAGTCGGAGGTCTTCCCGGTCGCCGGGCAGATCCTGTCGGACGACGCGAAGACGTCGCTCGCCGACGACTACGTCGCCGACATGGAGCGCCGCCGATCCGACGACTGACCCCCGGTCAGCGGGCGCCGAAGGCCGTGCGGTCGACGGAGAGCCCGATCGACGTCACCAGCTCGACGAGCTCGTCGACGTCGTGGCCACGCCAGGTCGAGCCGTCGATCATCCGCAGCGCCTCGCGGACGAACTCGTCGAGCGGGCCGATGGGACCCGGGAGCTGGCGGCGCAACGCCTCGGATCGCACGAGGAGCACCTGACGCATCATGGTCATGAGCACCGACGGGTCGTCGTCCGCGTCGCGCCGGATCGGATCGAGGGCACGGTGGAGGAGGTCCGCGTGGCCCAGCTCGGTGCGCACCAGGGTCCGGCCGTCCTCGCTGCGCACCGCCTCGACGGTGGGCAGCGACCACGCCGCGAGCAGCACCGCTCCGAGGTGGACCAGGACGTCGTTCGCCGTCGACGGGTCGTTGATCCCCGGGGACAGGGCGCGCTGCGCGATGTCGGTGAGCTGGAGGATGCCGAACGCGACATCGCTCTGCAGGGTGCGCGAGTCGCCGATCGCGAACCCGTGGAGCACCGCGTCCCAACACTCGTCCTCCTCGTCCGGTGGCGGCGAGATCCACATCAGGGGCGTCCCCTCGACGACGAACCCGCCGAGCGTCGCGACGACGTGCCCGGTCGCCCCCTCCGGCAGCGCCCGGATCACGGCCTCGGAGTCGAACTGCTGCATCCATCCCGTCGTCCAGGCCTCGACCGCGGCGGCGCCGTCGGGGACCTCGTCGGGACCGACGTGGCGTGGGTCGATCTCCGACGCCGCCGGCACGGCCGCCGATCCCTGACCGGGGCGCACGTCCTCGCTGGAGCGGATCGCGGCGATGGTGGCCGTCGCGATGCGCTCGGCCACCGACCCGATGCGCAGGCTGTGGGTCAGGTGGTCGACGGAGCGGACCACCGCCACGAGCGACACCACCCCGAGGACCACCGCGACCAGCACGGTGACGTGGGGGACGACCTCGCGGCCGTCCTCCGCGAAGCTGCGGGTGGAGCGCAGCGCCATCAGGTTGAACACCGTCGTCCCGAGGACGAGACCGATCGTGTGCTGCAGCACCCGATCGCTCAACCAGTCGCGCAACGTGCGCGGCGAGAACTGCGAGCTCGCCAGCTGGACGGCGACGAGCATCATCGACATCACCAGGGTGATCGAGGTGATCAACCCGCCGGCGAGGGCGGCGAACACCGATCGGGCGCTGGTCACCGTGGTGGTGAGCAGCACCGGCAGCGAATCGGCCCAGACGGTGCGGTCCCCCCACAGCAGCAGCTGCGAGACGATCAGCGAGACGACGACGTAGACGACCGGGACGAACGTCAGGCGGTGGCGGATCCGATCCACCACCTGGTCGATGCGCACCCATCCGAAGCGCTCGGCGAAGAAGTCGCGCAGCGAGTCGATCACGCTCGCGCTCCACGAGGGGGCCGGGCGCGCCGGACGCCGATCGTCGGATCGCTCACACCCGTTCGATGATGATCGCGGGGGCCATCCCCCCGCCCGCGCACATCGTGATCAGGCCGACCTGCTCGTCTCGGCGCTCGAGCTCGTCGAGCACGGTCCCGATCAGGATCGCGCCCGTCGCGCCGATCGGGTGACCGAGCGCCATCGCCCCGCCGTTGATGTTCACCTTGTCGCGGTCGAGGTCGAGGTCGCGCTGGAACTTCTCCGACACGACGGCGAAGGCCTCGTTGATCTCGAACACGTCGATGTCGTCGAGGGTCATCCCAGCCCGCTCGAGCACCTTGCGAGCGGACGGCACCGGGGCGTTGAGCATCAACGTCGGATCGTCGCCCATGTTCGCCGTCGCGACCACCCGCGCACGTGCGGTGAGCCCGTGGGCCCGTGCGTACTCGGGGCTCGCGAACAGGATCGCGGCCGCGCCGTCGACGACGCCGGAGGAGTTGCCGGCGTGGTGGACGTGCTCGATGTCGAGGTCGGGGTACTTCTGGTTGATCAGCTCGCGGAACGTCTTCGCGTCCTCGGTGTGCCGGTAGTCCGCGATCTGGGGGAAGCTCGGCGGCAGCTTGGCCAGCGTCTCGACGGTCGTGCCGGGACGGGGGAACTCCTCGCGGTCGAGCGCGACCGATCCGTCCATGTTCAGCACGGGGATCAGGCTCCTGTCGAAGCGGCCCTCCTCGATCGCCCGGGCAGCGCGCTCCTGGGACACGACGGCGAGCGCGTCGAGGTCGTCGCGCGAGATCCCCTCGAGGGTCGCGATCGCGTCCGCGCACACGCCCTGGTGGGACTGGGGGTGGATCTCCTGCAGGTGCTCGTTGCCGGCGCCCATGGGCAGGATGCCCTTCTTCGGCAGCGACATCATCTCGGTGCCGCCGGACACGACGAGGTCCTCCATGCCGGCCATCACCGAGGCCGCCGCGATGTTCGCGCTGGTGATCCCGGACCCGCAGAAGCGGTCGAGGGTGACGCCGCTGGCCGTCACGTCGTAGCCGGCGTCGAGCGCGGCCATGCGGCCGAGATCGCCGCCCTGCTCCATCACCTGCGAGCTCGTCCCCCACACGACGTCATCGACGTCGGCGGTGTCGAACCCGTTGCGCTCGACGAGCGCCTCGAGGACGGTGCGGCCGAGGTGCTGGGGGTGGAGGTGCGAGAGCGCGCCCTTGCCCTGCTTGCCGATCCCCCGGGGGGTGCGGCAGGCGTCGATGATCAGTGCGTCGGACATGGGCCCGACGATACGGCCCCCCGCGTCCGCGCTCGGCATCCGGACGGCGCCGGCGACGCGCGTCACGTCGGAGCGCACGCCGCCCGGTCCGGTCCCGGACCCGTCCCGCCCGGCGGGACCGCCGCGGCGCGCCGTGGTCGGTCAGCCCCCGAACGCGACCGACTGGCCGCGCACGAGCTCGACCAGGTCGCCCATCGCGATGTTCGCGTCGACGAGGTGCATCCCCCACTCGGGGGTGAGGTCCCCGCCGATGTCATCGGTGCGCGGCCCGGGCGCGGTGGTGGTCTCGATCGACAGCCAGCCGTAGACCCCGTCGTCACGGCACTCCACGGTGAGCATGTCGGGGTAGGTCACCCACTCGGTCTCGACGGAGGCGTCGACCCCGGGGTCGAACGGGGTGGCCGATCCGCCCAGCAGCCCGCCGCCCCCGACCCGGAAGTACGGGGTCGACCCAGCAGCACCGCCCGCGGGATCGACCGGGTTGACGCACACGGCGGGTTCGCCGTCGGCCGATCCGAAGAAGGCACCGGGCGCGGGTGGCGCGGTCGCCCGGTAGGTCGAGTAGCTGACGAGGCAGCCGACGTCGCTCGCGCTCGTGCACGCCGGGACCTCCGGGTGGGCACCGACGGCCACGGTCGTGCCGAGGAGGATGGCCGACACCATCCGCTCGCGCAGCGCCGGCTCGGTGTCGATCTCCTCGCTGATCAACCGGTTCAGGATGCCCGCCCCCTGGGAGTGCCCGACGAGCACGAACGGCCGGTCGGCCGCGTCGTTCGCGACGAAGTGGCGGAACGCGTCGAGCACGTCGGCGGCGGCCGTCGCGCGCGCCGCCTCGTCGGCTGCGACGGCCCCCGACAGGGCGGTGAGCGTGATCTGGCGGTAGATCGGCGCGAACACCCGGCAGGCCGCGCCGAGGCGCGCCGCCTGGTTGAGCACGGTGGCGACCTCCTGGTCCTCGGCCACCTCGCGGTCGCTGTTGGCCGTCGGGTCCCGCGAGACGGTCGGGTAGACGTAGAAGCAGTCGACCGCCGGGTCGGTCGCCGCCTCGTGGGGGCGGGGCTCGGTCGTGCCGTCGGCGAACACGGCGGTCGCGTCGAGGTCGCCTTCGCAGACGTCGTCGGCCAGACCGGGGCGGCACATCCAGGAGGAGTCGTCGGCGTACACCTCGCTGACGTAGCCGTCGTAGCCCTCGGGGAGCGGGGCGAACGACGGCCCCGCCGACGCCGCGCCGACGCCGTCGCCCGCGTCCGACGCCTCGGTGGACGTCTCCGCCGGTGCGTCGGTCGCGTCGGTCGACGCCTCCGTCGTGTCGGTCGCCGCGGTCGCGTCGGGCTCACCCTCGGCCAGCGGGACGGTCGCGTCCGACTCGCCCGGATCGGTCGCGGCGGTCACCGTCGTCGGAGCGACCGGGGCGGCCGTCGCGGTCGGCGACGGATCCGCGGCGGCATCGCTCCCGTCGCCGGCGCCCGACGAGCAGGCGGCGGCGAGCAGGGCCGCGACGGTCACGGCGGCGGCGATCCGGTCGTGGCGCATCGCCCCATCCCATCACACCCGATCGACGAGCGAGCGCTCGTGCCGAGCGCGACCGTCGCCCACGGGCCGGTGCGGCGTCGCCGACGGGCGACCCGCGGGGACCCGTCTCAGCGGTGGTAGTACTGCCGTCCCCACACGGCGAGCGGGTCCTCGCCGCGATCCGGCGACGGCATCCGCCACGTCGCGACCTCGGCCGAACCGAGGTCGAGGCGGAGCAGGGCGCGCTCTTCGTCGATCGTGTCCTCGACGTAGGCGTCGGCGAACCGCTCGGAGGTGTAGCGGTACGCGATCTCGCGGTACATCGGCCGCCACTCGTCGTCCTCGCCCAGGTCGTGGACGAGCTCGGCGGTGCCGCGGGCGATCAGCTTGCGCATCGGTGCGGCGGTCTCGTCGATCGTCGCGCACACCGCCCGATCGGCGCGCAGGTCGGCGAGCCACGCCGACCTCGCTCGCGGGGTGAACCAGATCGCCCCGTCACGGTGGACGAACCAGATCGGCACGACCCGTGGCACCCCGTCGGTTCCGTTGGTGCCGAGGCGCAGCAGGTGCCCCGGCTCGTCGAGGAAGGCGGTGAGCTCGTCGGTCGTCAGTCCGGGCATGGGCCGAGTCTCGCCGACCCCGTGCACGCCCTCCCGGTCGGACCCGAGATCCCTCTCCCCGGACGACCCGGTCGGCGACGCCGGGCGTCAGGGGGCGGTCAGGAACTCGACGATCGTCGGGAAGACGCGCCGGTCCTGGAACATCAGCAGGTGCCCCCCGTCGAACACCTCGAGGCGGGCGCCGGGGATCGCCCTCGCGATCAGCTCGGAGTTGGCCAGCGGCGCCGTGCGGTCGTGTCGTCCGGCGCACACGAGGGTCGGTCGCCGGATCTCGCCGAGGCGATCGACCACGTCGTGGCGGCTGCGCGCGTCGAGCTGGCGCGCCGCCCCGGCGGCCGTCTCGGCGTCGGGTTCGGCGTCGGCGGCCTGGCGGACCAGCACGTCGTAGATCGCCCCGAGGCCCGGGATCGGTTCGTCCGCGTCGGGGTCCCAGCGGTCGTCCATCAGGCCCATGCGGGTGCCGAAGCGCTCGTCGGGATCGAGCCCGGCGAGGGTCTCGAGCGGGTACGACGCGTGATCGCCGCCGGGGGAGGTGCACACCACCGCCATCCGGTCGACCACGTCGGGGTGGTCGAGCGCGAGGTTCAGCGCGACCATCCCGCCGAAGCTCGTGCCGATCACGTGGCACGGCCCGCCGACCACCTCGCGGATCAGGGCCGCGGCGTCGTCGGAGTAGTGCGACATCTCGTGGACGTGGTCGGGCTTGTCGGTCCGCCCGAGTCCGCGCTGGTCGTACGAGAGCACCCGCAGCTCGCGGTTCAGCGGAGAGCGTTCGGGGAGCGTCTGGCGGAGGTCACCGCCGGATCCCCCGATGTTCAGCACCCACGGCCCGTCCTCGCGTCCGTGCACCTCGTGGTGCAGCGAGATCCCGTTGACGTCCACGTGAGGCACGCCTCGCAGTGTCGCGCACCTGCGGCGGTCCCCGCGCTCCGGCGATGCCGGGCCGGCTCGGGTCGGGCGTGCGATGCGTCGTCGCAGCCGGACGGCGGGCCGGTCGGGCGGCGGGCCGGTCGGGCGGCGGGCCGGTCGGGTCGGGGGCGCTGCCACGGCGGTGCCGGGGGCGTAGCGTCCGCTCGATGGACCTCCCGGCCTCCCCTCCCACGACGCGCCGTGCGGTGGTGCGCCGTCCGAGCCCCCGTCTCGCCGAGGGCGAGGTCTCGACGACCGTGCGCGAGCCCGTCGATGCGGATCGCGCGCGCGAGCAGTGGGAGGGCTACGTCGAGGCGATGCGCTCTCGTGGATGGGAGATCTTCGAGCTGGAGCCGGCCGACGACCACCCCGACGGCGTGTTCGTCGAGGACGCCGTGTTCGTGCACGGCGAGCTCGCCGTGGTCACGCGACCGGGTGCGCGGTCCCGTCGGGGCGAGACCGAGGGCCTGGCCCACCGCTTCGCGCAGCTCGGCTTCGAGGTCGCGGCGATCGAGGCACCGGCGACCCTCGACGGTGGCGACCTGCTCGACCTGGGAGGCACCGTGTACGCCGGTCGCAGCGCTCGAACCGACGCCGCCGGCATCGACCAGCTCCGCGCCCTGCTCGCCCCGGCCGGGTCCGAGGTCGTCGAGGTGCCGGTGACCGCGGCGCTCCACCTGAAGTCGTGCCTGACCGCGCTCCCGGACGGGACCGTCGTCGGGTGGCGGCCCTTCGTGGACCGCCCGGATCTGTTCGCCTCGATCCGCATGGTCCCCGAGGAGTCGGGCGCGCACGTGGTCGACCTCGGCGACGGACGGATCCTCGTCGCCGCGAGCTGCCCGCGGTCGGCCGACGAGTACGCCTCCCTCGGCTACGAGGTCGTCGCCGTCGAGATCGGCGAGTTCGAGAAGCTCGATGGGTGCGTGACCTGCCTGTCGGTCCGCCTCCACGACGGCATCGACTGAGTCGGCCGGGCCTCCTCGACGGCGTCTCCCGAGCGGCGACGGTCGCCGTCCGGCGGCCGTGGAGGGGCCTCACGGCCCGGGTGGCGCGGTCAGACCGCCGCGGGTTCGCCCGAGCGCGACGGGTCGCGAGCGATCGACCGCGGCACCCCCTCGATGCGCACGTGCTCGATCACGAGCGCCACGAGCAGCACCACGTCGATGACGACCACGAGCCAGACGCCGTCGATCGACCCGGCGACGACGACGACGACGGCGAGGACGGCGACCCCGACGATCCGCTCGTGCGCCACGATCCCGAACGCCCGCCACACCCCGGCGACGATGCCGCCGACGCCGAGCGCCATGCCTCCGACGAACAACCACCGGAACTCGACGGGCAGCGCCTCGTCGGGGTGCAGCGCGACCTCTTCGAGCGCAGCCGCCATGAAGATCACGCCGCCCACGATCGGGAGGTGGGCGTACGTGTAGACGTCGCGCGCGAACCGGCCCCGCTCCACGTGATCCGAGTGCTCGTCGTGGCGGTGCTCGAGCGATCGGTTGACGCGATCGAAGTACCCCCACCAGATCAGGCAGGCGAACGCCCCGGACGCCGTCATCGAGACCAGGGTCGTCGCGGGCAGCCCCTCCCCCGCCTCGAACCGCTCGACGAGGGGCGCACCCACCGCCACGATGACCTCGCCGAGGGCGACGATGATGATCAGCCCGTGCCGCTCGGCGAAGTGGCCCGGGCGAACGAGCCACTCCTCACCGCCGGCCCGCACGGTGCCGATGATCACGATCACCGCGGCGGCGATCCAGGCGACGATCCGAGCCTCTCGAGGCAGGAACGAGCCGGCGACGAGCACCACGATCGCGATCGCGTTCGGGATCGAGTACCGCAGGATCGCGCTGCGGGCCTCGTGCTCGTCGGGCAGACCGGCGATCATCGTGGCGAGCGCGAGCGACAGGATCCCCGCGAGCGGGATCGCGAACGTGGGGCCGCCCCCGTCGAGCGCCGTGGTCACCGACGCGGCCATCGGCACGCTCGCCACGGTGCCGACCAGGAACAGGGCGCGGATCGGGCGGGCGTTGCCGGCGACCGCGTTCGCCGACCACGTGAACTGGCTCCACGGCAGCCAGATCAACGTCAGCAGCAGCGCGACCTCCCCGACCCCGGCCCAGGTGGGTTCGTGGACGACGACGGAGACCAGGCGCGAGAACGCGAACACGAACGCCAGATCGAAGAAGAGCTCGACCGGATCGGCGGTGAAGTCGTCATCCGGCGGTGGGACCTCGACACCTCTCATGGACCGAACGTGATCGCGTCCCGCTCACGCCGACGCGACGTGGGCTCGACGCGGTCGTCGACGGAGGGGCGGACCGGATCCGGGCGATCCAGCGACGCGATCATCCGCGCACGAGCCGCCCGGGGCGAGCGCCGGTGAACTCGTCGTGCTCACGCGTGACCTGTCCGCCCACGATCGTGGCGACGTAGCCCTCGGCCTCCTGCAGGAGCCGCGTCCCGCCGGCCGGGAGGTCCGCGACCAGGTGGGGCTCGCGCAGGGTGAGCCGGTCGAGGTCGATCACGTTGACGTCCGCCCGCTTGCCCACCTCGAGCACGCCGCGGTCCACGAAGCCGAACAGCGCTGCGGTGTCGGCGGTCATCTTGCGCACGACGTCCTCGATGGCGAGCCGCGGACCCCGGGTGCGGTCGCGGACCCAGTGGGTGAGCATCCACGTCGGGGTCGAGGCGTCGCAGATGAAGTTGGCGTGGGCTCCGCCGTCCGCCAGCCCGAGCACGGCGGCCGGGTGCGTGAGCATCTCGTGCAGCGCGTCGCCGTTGCCGTGGGCGTAGCCGAGGAACGGCATCATGATCATCGCCCGCCCGTCGCGCTCGCGCAGCCGCTCGTAGAGCTCCTCGACGGGGTCCGTCCCGTTCGCCCCGGCGAGCGCCGCGATGCTGCGATCCGCGGTCGGCTCGTAGTCGACCGGATCGCCGAGCAGGTACTGACGGTCGTAGCCGGTGACCACCTGGTACGACAGCGGCTCGGTCTCGCGGATCGCCTCCACGGCGGCGTTCGACTCGGCGATCAGGCGTGCCTTCAGCTCGGGGTCCGCCATCGCCTCGGCCTGCTCGGCGAAGGTCATGTCGCGCAGGGGGGCGAAGCTCGGGACGTCCTTGAAGCGGTGCTTCGTCGACAACCCGATGAGGATGCCGAACGGTCGACCGGCGACCTGGGGCACGACCCGGTGGCCGGCGTCCTGGGCCTCCTGCGACAGCTCCATCAGCTGCTTCCACTCGTCGGGCTCGACGAGGTTCTGGAGCATCAGCCAGGTGACCGGCCGCCCGATGTCGTCGGCGAGTCGGCAGATCCAGTCGATCTCCTTGCGCGGGGCGACGAGGTCCTCGCCGGCGAGCCCGGCGGGCGCGACCTCGAACACGCCCTTGCCCGAGCGCGCCATCGCGCGCCCGATCGTGAACAGCTCGTCCTCCGCGGCGAACGTGCCGGGGACCGGCTCGCCGTTCATCGCGCGGTGGCCGATCGTGCGGCTCGTCGAGAAGCCCATCGCGCCGGCCTCCATCGCCTCGGCGACGAGCGCCGCCATCTCCGCGATGTCGTCGGAGCTGGCCGGTTCGTTGTCCGCGCCGCGTCGGCCCATCACGTACGTGCGCAGCGGGCCGTGGGCGATCATCGCCGCCACGTCGGCCGCGTACTCGCCGCGCTCGAGCTCGTCGAGGTAGTCGGGGAAGGTCTCCCAGTTCCACGAGATGCCCTCGCTCAGCGCGGCGCCGGGGATGTCCTCCACCCCCTCCATCAGCTCGATCAGGAAGTCGTGCTCGTCGGGCTTGGCGGGCGCGAACCCGACGCCGCAGTTGCCCATCACGACCGTCGTGACGCCGTGGGGCGTGGACGGCGCGAGGTCGCCGTCCCACGTCGCCTGGCCGTCGTAGTGGGTGTGGATGTCGACGAAACCGGGGGTGACGATCATCCCCGTGGCGTCGATCTCGCGTCGCCCCGGGCCGACGTCGTCGCCCATCGCGGTGATCGTCGATCCGTCGATGCCGATGTCGCACCCCGATCTCGGTGTCGCCCCCGTCCCGTCGACGATCGAGCCGTTGCGGATGACGAGGTCGTGCATCCGCCCATCGTCGCGCGTCCGAGCACTCGCCGTCGGCCCCGGGAGCCGATCGAGCACCGCGCAGGTTTCCTCGGCGTCTGACGGAATCGGTACTCGTGCGAGTGTCTTCGGCGTCTGACGCGATCGGTACTCGTGCGAGGTTTCCTCGGCGTCTGACGGAATCGGTACTCAGGCGTCGGCGAAGGAGCGAGCGAAGAGGTCGGTCGTGACCTCCCATGCCCGGGTCGCGGCGGCTTCGTCGTAGGTCGGGTGGTCCGGCCAGGTGAAGCCGTGGTCGGCGCCCTCGAAGGTCTCGACCGTCACGTCGTCGACAGGCTCCACCGCGTCGAGGAAGTCGCGGTGCATCGCGATGGACTGCACCTCGTCGGCCTCGCCGATCGCGAGGTACAGCGGAACGGGGATCTCGCTCGCGGTGCGGTGCGGCGAGTCCTCGCCGTCATCGACCAGGAACGACGGGTGCCACGTCGCCCCGGCGACCACCCGGTCCGGCTCGGACATGATCCGGCGGAACACCGCGCGGGCGCCGAGGCAGAAACCGATCGTCGCGATCGGGGTCGACGGATCGACACCGGCCGCGACCAGAGCCCGGTCGGCGTCGTGCTGGATCCCGTCGTCGGTCAGCGAGGTGAGCCAGGTGCGCATCGCCCTTCCGACGTCGGGGTCGGTGTCGCGCATCTCCGGTTCGACGCCCAGGAGGCGGCCGTGGCGGTGGTACAGGTCGGGCGTGACCACCCGGTAGCCCGCGTTCGCCAGCCGGCGCATGAACACGTGGGTCGCTGATCGGATGCCGGGGCCGTCGTGGAACATCAGCACCACCGGCCACTCCCCACCGTCGGGTGCTGGTCCGACGGGCTGCTTGACGAGCACCGCCATCTCGCCGTCGTCGGTGGTCGTGTCGAGGATGCGCTCGTCGACCTCGGGCTCGTCGTCGGGTCCCATGTCCATGCACGAGACCGTACGTCCCGCTGCCGGCGTGGACCCGATCCGACGCCGCCCCCATCCGAGGGGCTCCGACGGTCCGCCGACGACACCTGCGCCAGTACCGAATCCGCCAGTACCGAATCCGTCAGACGCCGACGACACTCGACGACACTCGACGACACTCGACGACACTCGTACCGAATCCGTCAGACGCCGACGACACTCGTACCGAATCCGTCAGACGCCAACGGCACTCAACGGCACTCGAAAGACGTTCGAGTATCGGATCCGTCTGACGGGGAAGTGACTCGGGGTCAGGTGCGGAAGGGCGGGTCGAGGACGGCGCCGGCGCGGTGGTTGAGGGCGCGGATCACGCGGTCCTCGCGGTGGCTCCCGAGCAGGCTGACGGTCGCCGTCGCGAGCGCGAAGCGCCGACCCTCGACCGCCGGCAACCCGCACCAGCGCGCGATCAGGATCGCCAGGAGGTGGCCGTGCGCGAACACCACCGCATTGCCGTCGGCGACCTCGGCCTCGAGGCGGGCCAGGAAGCGGTCGGCGCGCTCGCCCACCGCCTCGACCGACTCGCCACCGACGATCTCGTGGGTCCACACCGACCAGTCGCGGATCCGCTCGCGCGTCGCGGGCGTCGACTCGCCCTCGTAGTCGCCGTAGTCCCACTCGACGAGGTCGTCGTCGACGACCAGACCGCACGACGGATCGACGAGTCGACCGGTCTCGCGCGCCCTCGCCAGCGGGCTCGTGTACGCCCGCTCGAGGTGCCAGCCCGCGAGGGTGCGAGCCGCCGCCCGTGCCTCGTCGCGGCCCCGGTCGGTCAGCTCGATGTCCGTCCGGCCGGTGTGGCGCCCCGAGCGCGACCACTCGGTCTCACCGTGGCGGATGACGAGGAGTTGGGTGCCCACCGGCCCATCCTCGCTCACCTCCCGCCGCGCCGGCGCCCCCGCGCAGCACGGGAGCGGCCGAAACAGGCCCGAAAACTTCCGCTGGTACTGTCCGTCCGGTGCCCCGGACCATCCCGAGAGTCGACGGCGACCGGCTCCTGCGACGGTTGCTCGAGCTCGGTCGGATCGGCGCCATCGAGGGGACCACGGGGTGCTGCCGACTGGCCCTGACCGACGCCGATCGCGACGGCCGCGACCTGGTGCGAGCCCGGATGGACGAGCTCGGCCTGGACGTCGAGGTCGACGGGATCGGCAACGTCGTCGCGACCATGCCCCACCCGAGCGGGCGGGCGCCGGTGATGACCGGATCGCACATCGACACCGTCGCGACCGGTGGGCGCTACGACGGCAACCTCGGGGTGCTCGCGGGCCTCGAGGTGATCGAGACCGTGATGACCGAGGGGATCGAGCTCGCCCGCCCACTCGCCGTCGCGTGGTTCACCGACGAGGAGGGCGCCCGCTTCGCTCCCGACATGCTCGGCAGCCTGGTGTACGTCGGCGGGATGCCGATCGAGGAGGCCCTCCAGATCACCGATCGCGACGGAGCGTCGGTCGGCGCCGAGCTGGACCGCATCGGCTACCGCGGCACCGCGCCGATCCCGGGCCGGGCACCTCACGCGTTCGTCGAGCTGCACATCGAGCAGGGCCCGGTGCTCGAGGACGCGGGTCTGCGGATCGGCGCGGTCGAGGGGGTGCAGGGGATCTCGTGGACCGAGCTCACCCTCACGGGTCGCTCGTGCCACGCCGGGACGACGCCGATGCGCCTGCGGCGCGATCCCGGCGTGGTCGCGTCGCGCGTCAACCTCTTCGTGCGCGAGCTCACCGGCCGCCTGGGCGGGACCCAGGTCGGCACCTGCGGGGTGATCGCCCCGACCCCGAACCTGGTCAACGTGGTCCCGTCGACCGTGACGATGACCGTCGACCTGCGCAACACCGACGACGCGGTGCTCACGGACGCCGAGGACGAGCTCGCCGAGTTCGTCGCCCGGGCCGCGGCGGACGAGGGGGTCGAGGTCGCGGCGCGCTCGCTCGCCCGGTTCGCGCCGGTCGAGTTCGACCGCCGCGTGGTCGACCTCGTCGCGACGGTCGCCGACGACCACGGGCTCGACCACCGACGGATGCCGTCGGGCGCGGGCCATGATGCGCAGATGTTCGCGCGCATCTGCCCGACGGCGATGATCTTCACGCCGAGCGTCGACGGGATCAGCCACAACGTCGACGAGCTCACCCACCCGGCCGACCTCGAGGCGGGGGCGAACGTCCTGCTCGACGTGATGCTGCGGCTGGCCGAGACGGAGTTCGCGTGAGCGCGCGCTCCGCCGTCGACGTCTCCCACGAGCCCCGCGAGCTGTGGGTGGGCGCCGCCCAGCTCGGACCGATCGCACGCGACGCGACGCGCGCCGACGTCGTCGAGCGCCTCCTCGACCTGCTGCGACGCGGCGCCCGGTACGGGTGCGACCTGATCGTCTTCCCCGAGCTCGCGCTGACGACCTTCTTCCCCCGGTGGATCCTCGACGAGGGCGGCGAGGGGCCGATCGCGGGGGACACCGCCGAGCTCGACTCCTACTACGAGACCGAGGTCCCCGGCCCGTCGACGCAGGTGCTGTTCGACGAGGCGAAGCGGCTCGGGGTCGGCTTCTGCCTCGGGTACGCCGAGCTCACCCCGGACGGCCACCGGTACAACACCTACGTCCTCGTCGACTCGACGTCGCGGATCGTCGCCAAGTACCGCAAGGTGCACATCCCCGGTCACGAGGCGCACGAGCCGTGGCGCCGCTTCCAGCACCTCGAGCGGCGCTACTTCGAGGAGTCGTCGGACGGCTTCGGCGTCCACGACGCGTTCGGGGGTCGGGTCGGGATGGCGATCTGCAACGACCGCCGCTGGCCCGAGACGTACCGGGTGATGGGGCTGCAGGGGGCCGAGATCATCCTCATCGGCTACAACACCCCGCTCGACTACGCCCCCGACCCCTCCCAGAACCCGCTGCAGGCGTTCCACAACCACCTGGTGATGCAGGCCGGCGCGTACCAGAACGGGACGTGGGTGGTCGGAGTCGCAAAGGGCGGGATCGAGGAGGGCGTCGAGTCGCTCGCCCAGACGGCGATCATTGCCCCGTCGGGCCAGATCGTCGCGCAGGCGACGTCGATCGGCGACGAGCTGGTCACCGCGCGCTGCGACCTCGACATGTGCGACCGGTACAAGAGCACGCTGTTCGACTTCGACCGCTACCGCCGCCCGGAGATGTACTCGATCATCACCGATCCGACGACGCGCTCGCTCGCCGAGAGCCGCGCCCGCGCCCGCCCCGAGTTCGCGACCCCCGCCGGCACCCAGCGCGCCCCGGTCCCCGTGCCCGACGACGTCGCCGACCTCCGGGCGCGGTCCGCGGCGCACCTCGACGACGCCCGACCCGGACCGACCGGCTGATCCCCCACCCCGACGGAGCCCGACATGACGCAGTTCGAACTTAACGGTGAGACCGTCACCGCACGAGACGACCACCCCCACCTGCTCGCCGCGCTGCGCGAGGAGCTCGACGTGACCTCGCCGAAGGACGGGTGCTCCCCGACCGGGCAGTGCGGCTGCTGCACGGTGCTCATCGACGGCAAGGCGCGCATCGCCTGCCAGACGTCGATGGACAAGGCCGCGGGCGCCGAGGTCCAGACGCTGGAGGGCTTCGACCCCGCGGAGGTCGCGCGCATGGCCGACGCGTTCGCCGCGTGCGGCGCGCTGCAGTGCGGCTTCTGCACCCCCGGCATCGTGGTGCGCACCAAGGCGCTGATCGACAAGCACGGCACGGACCTCACCCGCGAGCAGGCGTCGCGGCACATGGGCGCCCACCTCTGCCGCTGCACCGGCTACATCAAGGTGCTCGACGCCGTCGAGGCGCTGGCGCACGACGACGTCCCGGTCGTCGTCCAGCCGGGCGGGGTCGGGTCGCGCGGGGTCAAGTACGAGGGCCGCGAGCTGTCGATCGGCACCCGCGACTTCATCGACGACATGCGCCCCGAGGGGATGCTCCACGGCGCGCTCCACCTCAGCGCCCACGCCCGCGCCGACGTCGTGTCGATCGACACCGCGTCGGCGGCCGCGATGGACGGGGTGCGCGCCGTGCTCACCGCCGACGACATCCCCGCCGCCCGCCGGGTCGGGCTGATCCACAAGGACTGGCCGGTGATGATCCCCGAGGGCGGGCGCACCTCCTACCTCGGTGACGTGCTCGCCGTGGTCGTCGCCGACACCCGCCAGCTGGCGCGCGCCGCGGCCGAGGCGGTCGACGTCACCTACGAGGTGCTCGAGCCGATGGTCGACCCGGTGCGCGTCGTGGACAGCGACGAGCCCGCGGTCTGGGAGCTCGACGGCAACCGCCTCTCGACGTCGGCGTACACCCGCGGCGACGTCGACGCGGCCCTCGCCGCCTCGGCCCACACGGTGAGCGAGACGTTCCAGACCCAGCGCATCGAGCACGCCTTCCTCGAGCCCGAGTCGACCCTCGCCGTGCCGACGATGGCACCCGGCGCGCCCGACGGTGACGAGCCCGAGTCGCTGCACGTCTACTCGGGTGGCCAGGGCATCTGGGACGATCGGAACGACATCGCGGCCGTGCTCGGCGTCGACACCGACCGGGTGACGACCGAGCTCGTCTCGAACGGCGGAGCGTTCGGCGGCAAGGAGGACATGTCGAACCAGGCGCACACGGCGCTCGCCGCCTGGACGCTCGGGCGACCCGTGAAGATCACGCTGTCGCGCGAGGAATCGCTGCTGATGCACCCGAAGCGCCACCCGATCCGGATGACCTACGAGGCCGGGTGCGACGCCGAGGGCGCGCTGAGCGCGATCCGGGTCCGGATGATCGGTGACTCGGGGCCCTACGCATCGGTCGGGATGAAGGTCCTCGAGCGCGCGGCGGGGCACGCGACCGGGCCGTACCTGTTCGACCACGTCGACGTCGAGGCGATCGCGGTGCGCACCAACAACTCGGTGTGCGGCGCCTTCCGCGGGTTCGGCGCCAACCAGGCCCAGTTCGCGATGGAGGGCGTCATCGAGCGCCTCGCCGAGCAGGTCGGGATCACCGGCTGGGAGATGCGCAGCCGCAACGTCGTGCGCCCCGGCACCGTGTGGGGCCCGGGTCAGAAGATGGACGACGGCTGCGACGGCGCACGCCTGTGCCTCGACGCGGTCAAGCCCGCCTACGACGAGGCGCTCGCTGCCGGCAAGGCCGTCGGGATGGGCCTCGGGCTGAAGAACTCCGGGCTCGGCAACGGCTTCGTCGAGATCGCGAAGGCGGTCCTGCGCTACGGCGAGGACACCGCGGACGGCCCGGGTCGCGTCGAGGTGCGCCACTGCTGGACCGAGATGGGCCAGGGGGTGCACACCGTGTGCCAGCAGGTCGCGATCGAGGAGCTCGGCATCCCCGCCGAGCGCATCGACGTGATCGTCGACACGACCCGCGAGCTCGGTGCCGGCCAGACCACGGGCAGCCGCGGCACCCTGATGGGGGCGGGCTCGGTCAAGGCGGCGTGCGAGGCCGCGAAGGCCGACGGGTGCCGCCCCGGCGTCGACTACGAGGGTGAGTACGTCGTCGACTGGACCGACTCGCTGGCCGACCTCGCGGAGGGCCGCGTCGAGTTCCCGGTGATCCACTCGACGTTCGGCTACGCCGCCCAGGTCGTGGTGATGGACCCCGAGACCGGCGAGGTCGAGAAGGTGGTCGCAGCCCACGACGTCGGGCGTGCGGTCAACCCGATGCTGTGCGAGGGCCAGATCGAGGGGGCGGTGCACATGGGCCTCGGCTACGCCCTCAGCGAGGGCTTCCCGTGCGACGAGAGCGGGTTCCCGACCAACACCAACCTGCGCAGCCTCGACATCATCCGACCGAAGGACATGCCCCCCGTCGAGGTGATCCTCGTCGAGTCCCCGCAGCCCGACTCCCCGTACGGGATCAAGGGGGTCGGCGAGATCGGTCTCGTCCCGACCGCCGGAGCGGTGGCCGGCGCGATCCGACGGGCCACCGGCGAGTGGCACACCGAGCTCCCGATGCGCAACGAGTCGAACCGGGAGCGCGCGGGTGCCTGGACCTGACCCCGGAGATCGGCCACGCAGCGCGAGCGCGTCCGGCGACGATCTGGACGACATCGAGCAGGCGTGGGGAGCCACCACGCCCGGCCTGGTGTGCGCCCACCACCACCTGTACTCCGCCCTCGCCCGCGGGATGCCCCCGCCGCCGAAGGACCCGACCAGCTTCCACGAGATCCTCGAGAACGTCTGGTGGCGCATCGACCGCGCCCTCGACCACGACATGATCGAGTGGTCCGCCAAGCTCGCGGCGCTCGAGGCGCTCGAGGCCGGGTGCACGGCGATCATCGACCACCACGAGTCCCCCGAGGCGATCGAGGGGTCGCTCACCGTGATCGCCGACGCGTGCAACGAGGTCGGGGTGCGCGTCAGCACCTGCTACGGGATCACCGACCGCCACGGACCCGACGGGGCTCGACGCGGCCTCGCCGAGAACGACCGCTACCTGTCCGAGCTCCGCGCTGCCGATCGCTCCGCCGACCCCGCCGCCGAGGGCGCCGGGATGCGGCGCGGGATGGTCGGCGTCCACGCCGCGTTCACCTGCACCGACGACCAGCTCGCCGCGGCCGCGGAGCTCGCCGAGTCGCACGGGGTCGGTGTCCACGTCCACGTCGCCGAGGGGATCGACGACGTGGGCGCGCCCGAGCGGATCCGCGACCTCACCCGCGACGACTGGCTGCTGATCCACGGCGTCCACCTCCCCGACGACCACGGCCTGCGCGGGACGATCGTGCACAACCCCCGGTCGAACATGAACAACTCGGTCGGCTACGCCGATCCCTCCCGGTTCGCGAACCCGGTGGCGCTGGGCACCGACGGCATCGGCGCCGACATGTTCTCCGAGTTCCAGATCGCCCACCTCGCCCATCGCGCCCACGACGTGTCGGCGTCGCCCGAGAGCTCGTGGTCCTGGCTGCAGAACAACCAGACCCTCTTCGCGGAGGCCGGCCAGGACCTCGTGCGCTGGAGCTACGAGCCGCTCGACGCGTGGCACGTGGCGTTCACCCCGACGATCAACGCGCTCGAGGTCCACGTCGGCGGCCGACCGGCTCTGATCGACGGGGTGCCGACGCGGGTCGACGCCGCCGAGATCCGTGCGAAGGCGGGAGAGCAGGCGGTGCGCCTGCACCGCGCTCTGCGGTCCTGACCCGCCACGTCCCCCGTCGGCGCCGGTCGCGTCGGTCGGCTCCCACCCGAGCGGACGCGCCGACGCGCGAGGGCTTCACGGGTGCGAAACACCCCGGACACGCGCCACGCCTACCGTTCGCGGCGTGCTCGACGACCGACCGTCCGACCGTCGCGGTCCCGGCGATCCCGTCCCGACCGCCCCCGTCCCCGTCGCCTCCGTCCCCGTCCCCATCCCCGTGGTCGACTGGACGTGGATCCCGAAGGTCGAGCTCCACTGCCACCTCGAGGGCACCATGCGCCCCGACACGGTCGCCGATCTGGCCGCCAAGAACGGCGTCGAGATCGGGACCCCCGACCCGACGTCGCTGTACGACTACGACGACCTCACCGGGTTCCTCGACGTGTTCTGGCTCGTGCAGTCGGTGCTCGTCGAGCCCGACGACTGGGAGCGCCTGGCGTTCGAGTCGATGTGCGACGGAGCCCGCCACGGCCTGCGCCACCGCGAGGCGTTCTTCACGCCGTCGCGCCACCTCGCCGCCGGGCAGGACCTCGCCGGGATCGTCGCCGCCCTCGACAGCGGCCTCGCCGTCGCCGAGCGGGTCACGGGGGCGACCTGCACCCTGATCTTCGACATCGATCGGGACTTCGGGCCGACCATCGCCGACGACCACGTCGGGCGCCTGGTCGAGCTGCGCCGCAGCGGAGCGCCCGGAGCCGATCGCGTCGTCGGGATCGGGATGGACTCGACCGAGCTGGGCATCGACCCGATGTCGTTCGCCTCGGCCTACGAGATGGCCGGTCGGTCGGGGCTGCGACGCACCGCGCACCAGGGCGAGAGCTCGCCGGCCGCCGCGATCCGCGCCGCGGTCGACGGCCTCGGGTGCGAGCGCATCGACCACGGCATCTCGATCTTCCAGGATCCCGAGCTCGTCGCACGCTTCGCCGACGAGCAGATCCCGTTGACGGTGTGCCCGAGCGCGAACGTGCGGATCAACCCGAGCCTCGTCGCCGACCTCGACGACCACGTGTTCCCGGCGATGCGCGACGCCGACCTGCTCGCCACGTTGAACACCGACGACCCGGCGCTCGTCGGTCTCGACCTCGACTCCGAGTACGCGGCGTGCGCGGACGCGTACGGCTACGACACCTCCGACATGGTCGAGCTCGCGCTCGACGCAGTGCGCGCCTCGTGGCTCGACTCGGGCGACGCGACCGTGCTGATGGCCGAGATCAAGGCGGCGGCGGCCGACGCCCGGTCGCGGGCGGCGGCGGCCGACGCCCGGTCGCGGGCGGCGGCGGCCGACGCCCGGTCGCGGGTGGCGGCGGCGGCGGGCTGACGGTCGGGGGAGCCGGCGGAGCTCCCCCGTGGCGCTCGAGCCGGCCAGTTCGTACAGTCGGGATCGCGATGGACCAGACACCCCCGCTCACACCGATGTCCCTGCCGGCGCTCCTCGCGCGGATCGAGCACGAGTGGGAGACCCGCGGTCGGATCTTCGACCTGGTGACCGCACGGTTCTGGAAGCCCGACCCCGACGTCGACCTGTCGTTCGACTTCCTCGGTCGCCGTGCCGCGACCCCGATCGGGCCAGCGGCCGGTCCGCACAGCCAGATGGCCCAGAACATCGTCCTCGCCTGGCTCGGCGGGTCGCGCCTGTTCGAGCTGAAGACGGTGCAGGTGCTCGACGATCTCGACATCGCCCGCCCGTGCATCGACATGCAGACGGTCGGCTACAACATCGAGTGGAGCCAGGAGCTCACGGTCTCCGCGAGCCTGGAGGAGTACGTCAAGGCGTGGATGATCATCGAGATGCTCCGGCGGTGGGAGCCGATCGCCGACCTCGTGGGTCGTGAGGAGGACGGCGGCCCCGGGCCCCACGTGTTCGACATGTCGGTCGGATACGACCTCGAGGGCATCCGCTCCGACAAGGTCGCCGGCTTCATCGACGCGATGGCCGACGCGACCGACGAGATCGAGCGGCTCCGGTCCCAGATCCCCGAACACGGCGCGTTCGCCCGCTTCCGTGACCTCGACTTCCCGACGGCGATCTCCGACACGATCACCCTGTCGACGTTCCACGGCTGCCCGCCCGACGAGATCGAGGCGATCACGAAGCACCTGATCGATCGCCACGACATCGACGTCATCGTCAAGCTCAACCCGACCCTGCTCGGGCCCGAGCGCGTCGCCGAGATCGTGCACGACACCCTCGGGTACGGCGACGTCGAGCTGGTGCCGTCGGCGTTCGACGACGACCTCCCCTTCGACCGTGCGATCACCCTGATCGACGAGCTCCACCGCCACGCGCTGGGCGCCGGTCACCGGTTCGGGATCAAGCTGACCAACACCCTGGTCGTGGCCAACACGAAGGGCTGGATGCCCGAGGACACGATGTACCTGTCGGGCGCACCGCTGCACGTGCTCGCCACCGCGGTGCTCGAGCGGTTGGCCGGCGCCCTGCCCGGACGCCTCCGGATCCCCGGCCACGACGGCGACGACGCGGACGCCGACGCTCCCGGCGGCGGCGGCGACATCATGGTCAGCTTCTCCGCGGGCGTGAACCGGGGGAACGTGGCCGACACGATCGCGATGGGCGTGCGGCCGGCGAGCGTGTGCAGCGACCTCCTGCAGCCGGGTGGGTACGGACGGCTCGCACCGATGCTCAAGGCGCTGTCGAGCGCCGTGGTCGAGGCCGGCGCCACCGACCTCGACGGGTTCCGCTCGGCCGGGCTCGACGCCGCCCGGGCCAGCGGCCACCGCGACAGCGCGTCCGCCCACCTCGCCGCCGTGACCGGACCCGACCTCGGCGACTACCACCTCGACGGCAACTCCAAGCTGCCGCGCAGCGTCGACCACGCGCTGCAGATGTGGGGCTGCGTGGCGTGCAACTTCTGCGTCACGGTGTGCCCGAACGACGCGTTCTTCCAGGTCCCCACCCCCGACTCGCTCTCCGCCGAGCTGGAGGCGGCCGGCGTCGAGTCACCCGGTCGCCAGCAGTACCTCCTGCTGAGCGAGCTGTGCAACGAGTGCGGCAACTGCCTCACGTTCTGCCCCGAGGAAGGCGACCCGGCCATCGTCAAGCCCCGCCTGTACCTCGACGAGTCGCGCTTCGAGGCCGCCACGGGACCGCGCTTCCTGCTCGACCTCGCGTCCGACGACGGCGACGGGCTGGGGATCACGGCCACCGACGGCGCCGGGTCCGAGGTGACCCGCCTGCGCACCGTGCTGACCTCCGACGGGGGGCTCCCGCTCCCGACGTCGTCCCCCGACTGAGGCCCCGGCCGTCGCGCCGGCTCGACCGGACCGGCCCCTCCCGTTCGACGGATCGCTCGACGCCGACGGGGCGGCTCGAGGCGTTCACACGGCCGAAACAGGGGTTTTCCTAGGCTGTGCTCGTCCCGGTGGCCCATGCCGGCGGCGACCGTCCCGTCGATGCCCACCGCACCCACACACCGTCACGATCCGGTCGCGATCGGCGACGAGGAGACGGCCGCCCGGGGCCGCCCCACCGGTCCGGGCGACCCGGTCCCCACGTCCACCCGGCCCCGGTCCGCGCGCTCGATCGGCCCGCTCACGGCGCTCGTCGTGCCGCTCGGAGCCGTCGTCGCGGCCCTCGCGGTCGGTGCGATCATGCTGCTCGCGCTGGGGACGAACCCGCTGCGCGGCTACGCGGCGCTGTTCGACGGGGCCTTCGGAGGGTGGGATGCGCTCGCCGACACCGCGCTGAAGGCGATGCCGCTCCTGCTCGTGGGCGTCGGGATCTGCATCGCCTTCCGCACCGGTGTCATCAACATCGGCGGGGAGGGCCAGATCATCGCCGGGGCGATCGTGTCGACGGTCGTCGCGCTGGCGATCCCCGCGACGCCGCGCGCCCTGCTCGTGCCGACCGTCCTCGTCGCCGGCGCCCTCGGTGGCGCGCTGTGGGGAGCGATCCCCGGAGCGCTGAAGGCGTACGCCGGGGTCAGCGAGATCCTCTCGACGATCATGATGAACATCGTCGCCGCCCAGCTGCTGAGCTTCCTGCTGCAGGACCTGCTCATCGAGGAGGGTGCGATCCGCATCCAGCAGACCGAGCGCCTCGACCCGAACGCGCACCTCCCGCTCCTCCCCGGCGGCACCCGGCTCCACCTCGGGGTGGTGATCGCCGTGGTCGTCGCCGTCGCCGGGTACGTGCTGCTGTTCCGCAGCTCGCCGGGCATGCGCCTGCGATCGGTCGGGCACAACCCCGATGCGTCGCGCTACGCAGGGATGACCGTCGACCGCAGCATCGTGCAGGCGATGGCCTTCAGCGGGGCGTGCGCCGGGATCGCCGGCGCGATCCTCGTGATCGGCAGCGAGTCCCACCGCCTGATCGGCGAGGGCGGTGCGGCGTCGTTCACCCAGAGCGCCGGGTTCAACGGGATCGTCGCCGCGCTGTTCGGCGCGCTGCACCCCCTCGCCACGATCCCCGCGGCGTTCTTCTTCGGGGGCATGCTCACCGGTGGGATCCGCCTCCAGCAGGAGCTGCAGGTGCCCGCGGCGCTGATCGTCGCGCTGAACGGCGTCGTGGTCGTGTTCGTGGTGGCCAGCCTCAAGCTGCGCTCGCGCCTCGAGCGCTGGGCCGGCCGGCACGGCGGCCGCACCGGACCCGACGACCGCGACGGATCGGGCGCGCCCCCGCCACGTCGCACCGATGCCGCCGTCACGGCGGCCGACGAGGGCGCGGAGCGCGCCGGGGCGGCGGTCGTGTGATGTGGAGCGAGTTCTTCACGGCCTCGGTGCTGGTCGCCACCCTCGCGTCGGGCATCCGGCTCGCCACGCCGTTCCTCCTCGCCGCGCTCGGCGAGGCGATCGGCCAGCGCAGCGGGGTGCTCAACCTCGGCGTCGAGGGCGTGATGCTGATCGGCGCGTTCGGCGCTTACTTCACCAAGCTGCGCACGGGCAGCACCCTGCTCGCGATCGGCGTGGCCCTCGGCGTCGGTCTCGTGATGGGCCTCGTCTACGCGTTCATGACCGTGGTGATGCACGCCGAGCAGGGCATCAGCGGGATCGGGATCTTCCTGTTCGGGCTCGGGTTCACCGACCTCGTGTTCCAGAAGCAGGTCGGCACCCCGACGCCGGTCCCGAAGCTCAGCGCGGTCGAGGTGCCGCTGCTGTCCGACATCCCGTGGATCGGCGAGGTCCTCTTCCAGCACAGCCCCCTCGTCTACGTCGCGTTCCTCCTCGTCCCCATCGCGTGGTACGTCGTCAACGAGACGACCTTCGGGCTCGACCTGCGAGCGGTCGGCGAGACCCCCGAGGCGGCCGACACCCTCGGCGTGAGCGTCGCGCGCATCCGCACCCAGACGATCCTGATCGGCAACATGATGGCCGGGCTCGCCGGTGGCTCCCTCGCGCTCGAGGTCGCGATCTTCCAGCAGAACCTGACCGCCGGACAGGGCTTCATCGCCATCGCGCTCGTCTACTTCGGTGCCTGGCGCCCGGGCGGGGTGATGGCCGGCGCGCTGCTGTTCGGGATCGTCTCGGCCACCGTGCTGCGCCTCAAGACGCTCGGCATCGTCGAAGGGGCGTCGTCGAGCCTGCTCGCGATGGCTCCCGCGGTGCTCACGATCGTGGTGCTCGTGATCGTCAGCCGCCGGATCGCCGCCCCCGCCGCGCTCACACGCCCCTTCGATCGGGCGACGTCGTGACACGGCACCCGACCGCCACCGGTCCGAGCGGCACCCGCCCGAGCCGCACCCGCCCGAGCGGCTCCCGTCCGAGCGGCACCCGCCCGGCCGCCAGCAGTCCAACCGACACCGAACACCGACGCAGGGGGAGGACCCGCGCATGACCACCCGACGAACCACCACCACGACCCGAGCAGGACGAGGCGCCCGTGCCACCCGCGCGGGGCGCTCCACCACGACACGCGCCACAGGTGCGGTCGCGGCGCTCGCCCTCGTCGCGAGCGCCTGCGGCAGCGACGGGATCGACGAGGCCGCGTCCGACGTGGTCGACTCGGTCGAGGACGTGACCGGCACCGTCGACCCCGACGTCGCGGACTCGGTCGACGACGTCGTCTCCGACGTCGTCGAGACCGTCGACAGCGCGCTCGACGGGGCCGGCGTGTCGTCCGACGACGATGCGGCGTCGGGGACGACGCGGATCGGCATCGTCGCTCCGAGCGCGAGCAACGACCTCGCGTTCACCCAGTCGATCGTCGACTCCGTCGACCGCCTCGACACCGACGTCGACGTGCAGATCACCGACGGCACCTTCGTCGTGGAGGACGCCGCCGCCGCCATCCGGGGCTACGCCGAGGACGGCGTCGACCTCGTGATCGCCCACGGCTCCCAGTACGGCGCTCCGCTCCAGGAGATCGCGCCCGACTTCCCGGACACGTCGTTCGCGTGGGGCACGTCGGTCGACACGTTCGGCCTCGACAACGTGTTCGCCTACACCACCCGAGCCGACGAGGGCGGCTACGTCAACGGCGTCATGGCCGCCCAGCTCACCGAGTCCGACACGATCGGCGTGGTCGGCCCGATCGAGGTCGGCGACGCGAAGCTCTACGTCGACGGCTTCGAGGCCGGCGTCGCGGCGCAGGACCCCGCCGTCTCCGTCACGGTGAACTACATCGAGTCGTTCAGCGACGTCGCCCTCGCGTCCGAGGCCGCGAACGCCCTCGTCGAGTCCGGCGCCGACGTCCTCACCGGCACCGCGCAGATGGTGGTCGGAGCGACCGGCGTCGCCCAGGAGGCCGGCATCGCGTGGTTCGGCACCCAGTCCGACCAGACGCCGCTCGGGCCCGACATCGTCGTGGCCTCGCAGGTGTACCACTGGGAGGTCGTGCTGAGCGAGATCATCGACTCCCTCGCGTCGGGCACCGTCGGCGGCGAGACCTTCACCCTGAGCTTCGAGAACGGCGGTCTCGAGATGGAGTACAACGACGACTTCGATCTGCCCGCCGACGTGCGCACCGCCGCCGACGAGGCGGTCGCCGGGCTGGTCGACGGCTCCATCACGACCGGCGTCAGCTGAGCCGTCGCTCGTCGAGGAGGACGTGATGGACCACGACCCGCCCGAACCCGCCGGCACGGCCGACGGGCCGCCGATGCTGGAGATGCGCGGGATCACCAAGCGCTTCCCCGGCGTCGTCGCCAACGACGGGATCGACCTGTCGGTGCGGTCGGGTCGCGTCCACACCCTCCTCGGCGAGAACGGTGCCGGCAAGAGCACCCTGATGAAGATCCTCTACGGGCTGCACCAGCCCGACGAGGGCAGCATCCACCTCGCAGGAGAGCAGGTGCGGATCGCCTCGCCGTCCGACGCGATCGCCCGCGGGATCGGGATGATCCACCAGCACTTCATGCTGGTGCCGACGCTGACCGTCGCCGAGAACGTCGCGCTCGGACTCGGCGGTCGCCGGGGTCGCGCCGACATGGGTCCCGTCAAGCGGCGCCTCGCCGAGGTCTCCGAGCGCTACGGCCTGCACGTCGACCCCGACGCGCAGGTGTGGCAGCTCGCGGTCGGCGAGCGCCAGCGCGCCGAGATCCTCAAGGCGCTCTACCGCGACGCCCGGGTGCTGGTGCTCGACGAGCCGACCGCCGTGCTCACCCCGCCCGAGGTGGACGACCTGTTCGCCACCCTGCGCCAGCTCACCGCCGACGGCTGCGGCCTCGTCTTCATCTCGCACAAGCTGCACGAGGTGATGCAGCTCTCCGACGAGATCACGGTCCTGCGCGACGGGCGCGTCGCCGGGACCGCCCGCCCGAGCGAGGTCGACCGGCGGGGCCTGGCCGAGATGATGGTCGGGCGACCCGTGGAGCTGACGCGCACCGTCGTCGAGCGGACGCCCGGCGAGGCCCAGCTCACCGTCGAATCGCTCGACGTGATGGGCGACCGGGGCGACCTCGCCGTCGAGGACCTGTCGCTCGAGGTGCGCTCGGGCGAGATCGTCGGGGTCGCCGGGGTGTCCGGCAACGGCCAGCGCGAGCTCGCCGAGGCGATCTTCGGGCTGCGACCGATCCGCTCGGGGCGCGTGCGGGTCGGCGGCGAGTGGACCTCCACTCCGACCCCGAGCGCGGTCCGCTCGATGGGTCTCGCGTACGTCCCCGAGGAACGGATGCGCGACGGCGCCGTCGCCGACTTCACCGTCGCCGAGAACCTGATGCTGGTCGACTACCACCGCGAGCCGTACGCCCGCGCCGGCCTGCTCGACCGCGGCGCGATCGCCCGTCGATGCTCTGAGCTGGTGGGCCGGTACCGGGTGAAGACCCCCGACCTCGGGACCGCGACGCGCAACCTGTCGGGCGGGAACATCCAGAAGGTCGTGATCGCGCGCGAGTTCAGCTCGGACGCGACCGCGTTCGTCGTCGCCCAGCCGACGCGCGGCGTCGACATCGGAGCCGCCGAGTACATCCACGAGCAGCTCCTGGAGAAGCGGTCGCAGGGTGCCGCGATCCTGCTGATCTCCGAGGACCTCGACGAGGTCGTGCAGCTGTCCGACCGCATCATCGTGCTCCTCGAGGGCGAGGTGATGGGCGAGCTCGAGCGCCGGGAGTTCGACGTCAACCGCATCGGGCTGCTGATGTCGGGCGTGACCGCGCCGAACTGAGCGGTCCCGGATCGGACGTCGCCACCGACGGTCTGCTCGACGTGGGGTGCGCGCCCGCCGAGCGACGGCGCCCGGCGCGCCCGTAGCGTCGCAGCGTGCACGACATCACGATCCTCGACGGCGGCATGGGCAAGGAGCTGCGGCGGATCGGGGCGCCGTTCCGCCAACCGGAGTGGTCGTCGCTCGCGCTGATCGAGGCGCCCGAGGCGGTCGTGCGGGCCCACCGCAACTTCATCGACGCCGGCGCGACGGTGATCACGACCAACAACTACGCCGTCGTCCCGTACCACCACGACGACGACTTCTTCGCCCGGCGCGGCATCGAGCTGACCGACCTGGCGGGCAGGCTCGCTCGCGAGGCCGCCGACGGCGCCGACCACGAGGTGCTGGTCGCCGGTTCGATGCCGCCCCTGTTCGGGTCGTACGAGCCCGATGCGTTCGACGTCGACCGGGGATCCCCGCTGTACCGCGACATCGCCGGCGCCCTCCACCAGCACGTCGACCTCTGGCTCGCCGAGACGCTGAGCTCGATCGCCGAGATGGACGCCGTCCTCGACGCACTCGACGCGATCGGGGCGGACGGACCGGTGTGGATCGCGTTCACCCTGCCCGAATCGTGGGCGGCGGAGGGGATCGCCCTGCGCTCGGGGGAGACCCCGTCGCGCATCGTCGACGCGATCGCTCGGCGGGGGGATCGGGTCGACGCGGTGCTGTTCAACTGCTCGCTGCCCGAGCAGACGGGCCCCGCGCTCGTCGAGCTGCGCGGGGGGCTGGCCGAGATCGGATCGACGGTGCGCACCGGGGCGTACGCCAACGCGTTCCCCGCGTCGCGCGAGGACGGGTACAGCGCGAGGTCCGTGGTGTTCGAGCGTCGGTCCGAGCTGACGGCCGAGCGCTACGCCGACTTCGTGGCCGGATGGGTCGACGACGGGGCGACGATCGTCGGCGGCTGCTGCGACATGTACCCCGAGCACATCGCCGCCCTCGCCGCCCGCTTCGCCCCCACCCCTCCCCCGCCCGCCTGACCGAGTACCTCCGGCGTCAGACGGAAACGGTACGAGCACCCCTTGCGTCAGACGGAAACGGTACGAGTACCGCTGGCGTCAGACGGGGAAGGCACGGGGAGGGCACGCCAGAGGGGGGACGGGCGGGCTGGCAGACTGAGCCCATGCTGCGCCACACCGTCCTGTTCGCCTGGAACGACGACGTCACGGCCGACGACGTCGCCGAGATCGCTTCGGGTCTCGACCGCATGGCCCACGTCGTCGACGGCATCGAGGCGTACCGCCACGGAGCCGATCTCGGGCTCGCCGAAGGGAACCTCGACTACGCTATCGTCGCCGACTTCTCGACCGCCGACGCCTACGCGGCGTACCGGGACCACCCCGATCACCAGGACCTGATCGCCACCACGATCCGACCCCACGTCAGCCGCCGGGTGGGCGTGCAGTTCGAGCTCGACTGATCCGAGGCGCGCTGGTCAGCGTGCGAGGTGGGAATCGAGCGCATCGAGCAGATCGCGCTGAGCCCCCACCTCCGGCCCGGCCCCGGGGCGCTGCGACGCGACCGTGGCCAGCGCCTCCTCGGTGGGCACGCCGAGCGCCATCAGCACCGCCACCGCCATCGTGCCGGCGCGCCCGATGCCGGCCGAGCAGTGCATCACGACCGTCCGCCCGTCGCGCAGCAGCCCGACGATCCCGTCGAGGATCCCGATCGCCTCGTCGATCCGCGGGGCGTGGAGGTCGGGGATCTCGTACCAGCGGGCGTCGGGCGAGGTCGCGAGCCAGTCGGCGTAGCCGTCGTAGCGCGCGATGTCGGCGCGCTGGTTGAAGCAGACCACGACCACGTCCCCCCCGAGTCGCTGCCTGACGCCCTCGGGATCCGGGCCGACCACGTGCTTGCCGCAGAGGAACACGCGCCCGGGCACGTGCTCGGGGACGGTGATCTCGTCGAGGCCACCGTCGTGCGAACGCCCTCCCGGCCAGGTCACCGCCGCCTCCGCGTCGACGGACCGGACCGCGCGCACCGGAGGTGGTGCTCGCCGTGCGCGCTCACGGTCGGACGACGTCGACCAGATCGTCGCCTGCGACGCGGCGCTCGAGGTTCGCGAGGAACATCTCGTTCGAACGGCGACCGGTGCCGTCCGTCGACCCCGAGTTGTGCGGGGTGATGATGACGTTCGGCGCCGACCACAGCGGGTCGTCCGACGGGAGCGGCTCGGGGGTGGTCACGTCCACGCCCGCTCCGCCCAGGCGCCCGTCCACCAGGGCCGAGGCCAGCGCCGCCTGGTCAACGAGCTCACCCCTCCCGACGTTGACGAGCAGCCCGTCCGCACCGATCGCGTCGATCACCTCGGCGGAGACGATCCCCTCCGTCTCGTCGGTCAAGGGGAGCGCCACGACGACCACGTCGTGGTCGGCGGCGATCGACACGAGGTCGTCGAGCGGGCGGACCGGGTGGGGTTCGCCACCGCGCGCCGCGCGCCGCACGATCGTCGGCTCCATCCCGAACGCATCGGCCAGCCGGGCGCACTCGACGCCGATCGGACCCCATCCGACGATCGCGATCGATCGCCCCTCGAGCTCGATCCACCTGCGCCACTCCCAGTCGCCGCGATCCTGCGCACGGACCATCGCCGGGAGGTCTCGACTCAGCGCCAGCAGGTACATCATCACGGTGCGTGCGATCGGCGGAGCGCTGGCCCCGGAGGAGTTGGTGAGCACGACGCCACGCTCCACGAACGACGTGAACACCGGGCTGTCGACACCGGCCGACATGGTGTGGAACCACTCGAGCGCTCCCGCTCGCGTCGCCACCCCGAACCAGCGCTCGGCCCGCTCCGGCCACGCGTCGTGGGAGAAGAACGCGATGGTGATGCGCTCGATGTCCTCCGGGGACACCGGCTCGTCCGCGACGAGCTCGACCAGCTCCAGGTCGGGGGCGATCGACGCGAGCCGATCGCGGTGCTCCTCGGCGAACACATCGGTGCAGAACAACACGTCGCTCACGTGTGGAGTGTCGCACGCCGGGGTGACGCCGGTCGTCTCGACCCCTCCCCGACCGAGCGTGGCGTCTCACCGGAGGCGAGCTCCGCGCTCGCCCGGCGTCGGAGCGGCGGGGGTTCGCTGCGGGGGCGGGCCGGGTGTGAGGATGGGCCGATGAAGACCGCTGCGACCGAACTGCTCGACATCGAGTTCCCGATCCTCGCCTTCAGCCACTGCCGCGACGTCGTCGCGGCGGTCTCCAAGGCCGGTGGTCTCGGCGTCCTGGGGGCGGTCTCGCACACCCCCGAGCAGCTCGAGATCGACCTCGCCTGGATCGAGGACGAGCTGAACGGCCAGCCCTACGGAGTCGACCTCATCGTGCCGGCGAAGTACGCGGGCGATGGTGACGGCGGCTACACCCTCGACGACATCGCCCAGCTGATCCCCGACACCCACCGCGAGTTCATCGACGACATCCTCGCCCGCTACGACGTCCCCGAACTGCCTGACGGTGACGACACCCGCTCGAACACGGCCAGTGAGGGCAGCGGCGGCAACGCGCCGTTCAGCGCGAAGAACGCGATGCCCCAGCTCGACATCGCCCTGGCCCACCGCACGTCGTTCGTCGCGAACGCGCTCGGCCCGCCTCCGCAGTTCCTGATCGACCGGTGCAAGGAGGAGGGCAAGCTGATCGGCGCCCTCGCCGGTCGACCCCAGCACGCCGAGCGCCACCAGGCGGCCGGTGTCGATCTGATCATCGCCCAGGGCTCCGAGGCCGGCGGCCACACGGGCGAGATCGGGTCGATGGTGCTCATCCCGGAGATCGTCGACGCCGTCGACGTGCCGGTCCTCGGTGCGGGCGGGATCGGTCGCGGGCGGCAGATGGCCGCTGCCATGGCGCTCGGCGCCGAGGGCGTGTGGTGCGGCTCGGTGTGGCTGACCACGAACGAGGCCGAGACGCACCCCGTGGTCAAGGAGAAGTTCCTCGCGGCGACCTCGGCCGACACGATCCGCTCGCGCTCGCTGACCGGCAAGCACGCCCGGATGCTCAAGTCGAGCTGGACCGAGGAGTGGGACCGCTCCGACACCCCCGACCCGCTCGGCATGCCGCTGCAGCCGATCCTCACCGGGACCGCCCAGCGACGCATCGCGCGCGCCGCGCGCACCTCGGGGTCGGGCGCCGAGAAGCTGGTCAACTACTTCGTCGGCCAGATCGTCGGCTCGATGAACCAGCCGAAGTCGGCGGGCGCGGTCGTGATGGAGATGGTCGAGGAGTTCATCGAGTCGGTCGAGTCGCTCTCCCGCCAGCTCGAGGTCTGAGCGACCCGGGGGACGTCAGCCGGCGAGGTGGCCCCACGCGGGAGCGAGACGGTCCCACGGCCCGGTCGCGGCGATCTCGCCGTCGACCATCACCACCACCCGATCGGCACGTGCGAGGGCGGCGCGCTTCGACGTGGACCCGATGACGGTCAGGCCCCGCTCGCGCAGCGACTCCCACAGCTCGACCTCGGTGGCCGCGTCCAGCGCCGACGACACGTCGTCGGCGATCAGCACGTGGGCGCTCACGGCGAGAGCGCGAGCGAGCGCGAGCCGCTGCACCTGACCGCCGGACAACCGCACGCCGCGGTGGCCGATCACCGCGTGGACGCCGCCGGCATCCGCGACGTCGCGGCCGAGCCGGGCTCCGGCGATCGCCGGCGCGACCGCACGGTCGTGACCGAGGTGGACGTTGTCGGCGAACGTCCCCGACAGCACCCGTGGCACCTGCGCGACGTGAGCGACCCGAGGGGGCCGCAGGAACCGCTCGCGATCCTCGATCTCGACGCCGTCCCAGCGCACCTGCCCGGTCGACGACACGAGCCCGGCGAGAGCCGAGAGCAGGCTCGACTTGCCCGATCCGACCGTTCCGAGCAGCAGGACCAGCTCGCCGCGCCGGACCCGCAGGTCGATGCCGTGGGCTCCGATCGTCCCGTCGTCGTGGACGGCGGAGAAGCCCGCCACCGCGAGCTCGCCGAACTCCCCGCCCACGGTCGGTTCGGCCCCCGGCGCGTCGCCCGACACCAGGTCCACCCCGGCCGGCACCGTCATCAGATCGTCGCCCGCGGCGAGGCGGCACGTCTCGGCCTGCCACGCACGCACCCCGGGCGCCTCGGTGATGACCGCACCCGCGACCCGCCCGAACCAGTCGAACCCGCTGACCGCCCCGGACACCAGCAGAGCCGTTCCGAGCCCCCACCCGCCGGCGACGTGGACGGCCCACGCCGCCACGACGCCGGCCTGGACGAGCACGTGGGGGAGACCGTCGAGGATCGCCTGGATCCGGTGCTCGCGGACCGCGGCGCCGATGCGCTGCTCGTCGACGGCGCGCAGGTGGCGGTGGACGTCGGGGGTCGCGCCCGCGAGCTTGACGGTGCGGATCGAGTCGAGCGACGACACCAGCGAGCGCCCGAAGCGCGCCCGGGCGGTCGACGAAGCGGCGGCCGAGCGCCCGGCCGACGGTGCTCCGACCGCGGACACGGTCGCGCTGGCGACCATGACCGAGATCAGCACGGCCCCGGCGAGCACGCTCCCCCCGGCGATCGCGGTCACGAGCGCGATCACCAGCCCGTTCGCGAAGTCGACCCAGCGGTCGGCGTAGCGGGCGAAGCGGTCGGAATCCATCGCCCGTGCCACGACCTCGCCGGGCGGGGTCGGCGCGAGGCGATCCTGGCGGGTCTGGCCGACGAGCACCGAGGTGCGGACGCGCAGCATCACCGCGATCCACCACTTGGGGTAGCGGTCGATCGCCTCGCCGAGGAGGAACGGCGCGCACAGCAGCGAGGCCACCACGGCCACCACGAGCAGGGGCGCGTCGCGCCCGGCTTCGAGCTCGACGACGAGGCGACCCCACGACCACCCGGTGAGCGCGCCGTGCGCGCCCGTGATCGACGCCGCCAGGAACAGCACCACCCCGGCGAGGCCCCACCGGGGGTGGATGCGGATCGCGCTCCACGTCCCACGCGCCAGCCCCGGACCCGATCCGGTCCGACGCTCCGGCGGCGGCGTCCCGACGCGCCGCACGGCGCCGATCGCGCCCGTGGCCACGACCTCGGGGCGTTCGGCGAGCGCCGTCGATCCCGATGCGGGCACCGGGTTCGCCGACGAGGGACCCCGCCGGCCGTCCGCGCTCGATCCCCCGGATCCAGCCGACGGCGCGGAGCGGCTCGCCCCGCCGCCGGAGCCGGACCCGGGGCCACCGGCGACGAGACCGCCGTCCGATCGGTCCGTGGCGCCGTCGCCGGCGACCGCGGTCGACGTCGCGTCGTCGGCACCGGCGGCGCTGTCGAGGAGCCGCCGGAACGCCCCGTCGGTCGCGGCGAGCTCGGAGCGGGCGCCGTGCTGCACGACCCGACCGTCGTCGAACACGGCGACCGCTCCGGCGCGCTCGGTCGTCTGCAACCGGTGGGCGACGACCAGGCCGGTCCGCCCCTCGAGGAGGCGACGCGACGCGCGCACGACCGCCGCTTCGGTCATCGGGTCCATGCGCGCCGTCGCCTCGTCGAGCACGATGATCCCGACGTCGCGCACCAGCAGGCGGGCGAACGAGACGAGCTGCTCCTCCCCGGCCGACAGGGCGGTCCCGCCCGGGCCGAGCTCGGTGTCGAGGCCGTCGGGGAGCCGCCCCACCCACGCCGAGAGGCCGAGCTCGTCGAGGGCGGCCTCGATCCGCGACCGGGGGACGTCGGCGAACAGCGCGATGTTCTCGGCGAGCGTTCCGGCGATGATCTCGGTGCGCTGGGTGACGACGCCGACCGCCGACCGCAGCACGTCGAGGTCGAGGTGGAGCACGTCGACGCCACCGACGAAGACCGTCCCGGGGTCGGGGTCGACGGCGCGCGACAGCAGCGACGCCAGCGTCGACTTGCCCGAACCGCTGCGCCCGACGAGAGCGCACGTGGTGCCGGCCGGGACCGTGAAGGTGACACCGTCGAGCGCGAACGGCCCGTCGTCGTAGGAGAACCGCACGTCACGGAACTCCACGTCGAGGCGGTCGTGGCCGAGGCCGAGCCCGCCCACCGCCTCCGCGGGGGCGGCGAGGACGGATCGCAGGCGCGTCACGGCGCCGACCCCGGCCTGAATGTCGGGGAGCTGGTGCGTCGCACGGGCGACCTGGCCGACGAAGGTGCTGGTGACCGCGAACAACGTCACGAGGGTGGCGATCGAGCCGGCGTCCCCGGCGAGCGCCGCCACGCCGACCACAACGGTCGTCGCGAGCAGGCCGTGGAGGACGAGCCCGGACCGGCGGGTCATCCGCACGTCGAGCTCGAGCACCTCGGAGAAGCGTGCGTGGACGACGGCGGCGAGCTGGGCGCTGCGGCGCACGACGAAGCCCTGCCCGAGGCTGGTGCGCAGGTCGTCGCGCGCGGCCACCCCCTCCTCCATGGCGGCGGCGTGGTCGCTCCAGGCGGCCTCCTCGATCACCCGCAGCTCGGCGACCGGGCCGAGGAGGCCACGCACGACGAGGAACACCAGCGCCGCCGTCGCCGGGAACAGGAACCAGGCGGGGGTCCAGGTGAGGCCGGCCACGACGAGCAGCGGGATCGCCCCGAGCGCCAGGCGGATCACGACCCAACCGCTGTTGCGCAGCAGCGACCCGGTCTCGTGGGTGTCGTCGTCGACCCGGTCGAGGATCTCACCGACGGGCTGCTCCTCGAGATCCGTCAGCGTCTGGTGCATCACGGCGTCGAGGAGGTCGACCCGCGCGCGGCCCTCGGCTCGGTCGACCACCGCGCTCCAGATCGTGCGACCGGCGGTGTCGAGCACCCCCGCACCGACGACGCAGGCGGCGAGGAGCCCGACGAGCGTCCACGACGGGCGCTCCGCGAGCCGTCCCACGACGACGGTGCCGAGCGCCGCACCGATCGCCCCCACGGCCGACGCCGTGAGCGCGAGGACGGTCGCCCGACCCCGGAGGCGGCGCCACCCGAGCTCGCGACCGGCGGTGGCCGTCGTCATCCACCCGACGCTAGGTCGGGGGGACGGCCCCTCGAACGTGGGTTTCCGTCGTCCGGCCGATCAGTCGAGAACGGAGCGGACCGGCGGACCACCGGCCGTCGTGGTGCGCTCACGTCGCGGAGAGGGGGTGGGGGCGACGGGGCCGCCCGACGTCACCCGCCGCCGGTCTCCGGTGGGCGAGCCCCGTCGAGGTCCGCCACGAGCTCGTCGAGCTCGATCGCGCCGGCGATCCACGCGGTGGTCCGTTCGAGCACCTCGTCGCGGTAGGACGAGGCGAACCCGTCGGAGGCGTCCGGGCGCATCGTCCGGCGCTGCGCGAGCAGCCTGGCGAGGCGCCGGTCCTCGGGCTGGTGGTAGCGGTCCACGTCGATGGACGAGCGACTGCTCAGGTAGCCGCCTCGGCGCGCCCACGCGGCCGCTCCCTCGGGCGACGCGAGGTAGGCCACCAACCGGTCCACCGCGTCGGCGTCGACGAACTGCACCACGGAGTCGTTCCCGACGATGATCGGCGCCGGAGCGTCCGGGTCGACGCCCGGCAGCACGAAGACGTCGACGTCACCGTCCGGGCCGATCTCGACGTCGTCGTCGAACCACACCGTGGCGAAGCTCGCCTGCTTGAACATCGCGCACCCCGGTTCGTCGTCGAGGAGCGGACCGGGGATCGAACCCAGCTCCGTGCCGAGCACCCGGGTCGCTCCGCCGGCCGACCGCCCACCGGAGAGCACGAGGTCGGCGAACTCCTCGTGGGCCGAGCGGATCGCGGGGTCGGAGAAGCCGCGCTCCCCGCGACGCCACTCGTCGTACACCTCGGCACCCGCGCGCCGCACGACCAGGTCCTCGACCCAGTCGGTCGCGGGCCACCCGGTGTCGTCGCCGGAGGAGACCCCGAAGCACCACGGCGCGAGGTCCGACGACGTCTCGACGAGCTCGACCAGGGCGGTCAGCTCGTCCAGCGACCGCGGCACCGACCACCCCCGCTGGGCGAAGAGGTCGGGGCGGTGCCACACGAGCGACTTCACCACCGTCCGGTAGGGGAACGCCCGCAGCTCCCCGGCGTCGTCGACCTCCAGCGTGGAGTCGGGGAAGTCGGCCCGGACCGCCGTCGCGACGTCGTCGGAGAACGCGACGATCGCCTCCTGCGCCGCGAGGTCGTCGACGAACCCGGCCTGGGGGATCACCGCGACGTCGGGCGGGGCGAGCGCTCCGTCGAGGCGACCGCGCAGGTCCGACACGACATCGAGGCTGCCGGTGTAGCGGACCTCGATCCCGGTCCGCTCCACGAAGCCCTCGACGGAGTCCGCGAACGCGTCCGCGTCGGCTCCGAGCCACGGTCCGAAGACCTCGATCGAACCGTCGCCCGCGCCCTCGTCGCTCGGGGGGCGGGCATCCGCGCACCCGACCGCGACGAGAGCGGACGTCGCGGCCGCGAGCAGCGCCGTGCGCCTCACCGCGCCGACACCACGGACAGCTCGTCGCTCTGGTACAGCAGCCGCAGCTCCACGGGGCCGTCGACGCGGTCGCGGATCCGCTGGGCGAGCGACCACGCCGGCGGCGACTCGCCGACACCGACGACGACCAGCTCGACGTCGGCCGTCCCGCCGCTCGTCTCGGCCGACAGGGTGACGATCCGCGCCTCGTCGTGCCAGTCCTCGACGGACTCGACGACCGAGCTGCGCAACCGCATGTCGCGCACGGTGGACGCGGTGTGCCGGAACAGGGGGACGGCGACGGCAGCGACGGCGAGCGCCGTCACGAGCACCCGTCGGCGCAGCACCCCGCGCCGCAGCGTGGCCGGGGGACGGAACCCGCTGACCGCGAGCACCAGCCCCGCTGCGAACACGATCGCGGCGAGGTTGGTGAGGTACAGCAGGACGGCGTTGGCGGCCTCGTCGACGAGGCCGAGCTCGAGGGTGATCCCGGCCGTGGCCAGCGGAGGGACGAGCGCGACGGCGATGCCCACCCCCGGCAGCGCCGAGATGGCCGAGCGTCGTGGTTGCACGTAGCCGCCGGCCGCCCCGGCGGTGATCGCCACGCCCAGGTCGAGCAGACCGGGGAAGGTGCGTCCGCGGATCTCCGCGGGCAGCGCGCTGACGTCGATGACGGATCCACCCGCCAGCAGGCTCACCGCCCACCCGAACGCGACGGCGAGGGCGGTGCCGACGACGATCACGCCGAGCGAGCGCGCCAGCCGCAGGTCGTCGGCGGTGACGGTGGCGGCGGCCGCCGCCATGATCGGCGTCATCAGCGGTGCCACGAGCATCGCCCCGATCACGACGGCACCCGAGTCCGACAGCAGCCCGAACGACGCGATCGACGCCGACAGGGCGATCAGCGCGCAGAACCGGACGAGGAAGTCGCGCAGCGCGGGTCCCTGGTGCGGGATCAGCTCGTCGACCGACCGACGGGCGTCGGCGTCGGGCTCGGTCGGGAGCACCGATCCCACCCAGCGGGCCGCCCCGCCGATCGCGGTCTGGGATCGCCCACGCGCCCCCGCCGGCGCCGGGCCCGTCGAACGCTCGCCGGTCGTCACGAGGCGACCGTACTGCGTCGGGGGGTGGTGCTCGCCACGATGGATCCGTCGCGAGACGGGCTCGGACACCCGGCGCCTCCCGTCCACCGGGCGGCCTGCGACACGACCGGACCGACGCACCCGCGACGTGGCCGGGGAGGAATCGGCCCGGGTTCCGGGCACCGTGTCGGGGTGGAGCACGTCGACATCGCCGTGATCGGTGGCGGCCCGGCCGGAGCGGCCGTGGCCATCCGCGCCGCCCGGCAGGGGGCGACGGTCGTGGTCCTCGAGAAGGGCGAGCACGGCCGCGACAAGGTGTGCGGCGACGGGCTCACCCCTCGGGCCGTCGGCGCGCTGCACGACCTCGACATCGACCTGTCCGACGCCCACCGGATCCGCGGGCTTCGGATGATCGCCGGCTCGACGACGCGCGAGCTCGACTGGCCGACCACCGACCGGTTCCCGAACCACGGCGCGGTGTGGCCCCGTCGACGCCTCGACGCCGCGCTGATCGACGCCGCGACGGCATCGGGCGCCGACGTCCGCTTCCGGACCGTCGCCCTCCCCGTGCTCGACGGCGACCGGGTCATCGGCGTCGACACCCGCCCGGCCGGCGACGACGCCACCGGACCGACGACGCGGATCACGGCCGACCTCACCGTCCTCGCGGCCGGCCCCCCGGGCGCCGCGGCGCGGGTGCTCGGCGCGACCCGCGTCGAGGGCGAGACGTTCGGCCTCGCCATCCGCACCTACGCCGAGACGCCCCGCCACGACGACGAGCACCTCGAGGCGATGCTCTCGCTGACCGACGAGGCGGGCACGGCGATCCCCGGCTACGGCTGGATGTTCCCCGCCGGGGACGGCACCGTCAACATCGGGGTCGGCGCGCTGTCGACGATGAAGGGGTTCAAGTCGCTGAACCTCAACTCGATGATCGAGTCGTACCGCCGGGTCGTCGAGCCCGACTGGCAGCTCGGGCCGAACCTGTCCAAGCCGCGTGCGTGGCGACTTCCCATGTCGGCGCAGCGTCGTCACGGGCCGGGTTGGGTCGCGATCGGGGACTCCGCCGGCCTGGTCAACCCGATGAACGGCGAGGGGATCGACTACGGGCTCGAGTCGGGGATGCTCGCCGCCGACCTGTTCGTCGCCGATCCGGCCACGGCCCCCGAGCGCTACGACCGCGAGGTCGGGAGGCGCTTCGACGCGTTCCTGCGCACCGGACGCCGGTTCTCGTTCCTGATCGGTCACCCGTGGATCCTCAAGACCGGGCTGCGCTTCTCGGTGAGCACCGAGTCGATCGCGAACATCACGCTCGCCGTGATGGGCAACCTCGTCGACGACCGGACCCCCGGCGCGGCGGGCCGTGTGATGTGGGCCGCCGACAAGGGCCTCGGGCTCGCCGACCCGGTCCTGCGCCGCACGCGCGCCTCCGCCTGAGCGACGCGACCTCGGCGGCGCGAGGCGGGTCACGAACCGAGCGGCCCGCTTCGGCCGTCACGAGCGGGCGTCCCCGCCCGCGGAGCCGGTCCTCGCTCGAGCACCGCTCGCGCCGGCGGGCCAGACTGGTGAGGTGGTGTCCCTGCGACCGGCGACGGCATCGGACGAGCCGTTCCTGCGCGAGGTGCTCGCCATCGCCGCCGACTGGCGACCCGGCACCGACGTCCGATCCGCCGACGAGGTGCTCGACGACCACGCGATCGCGCGCTACCTCGCCGGGTGGCCGCGGCCCGGCGACCTCGGGGTGGTCGCCCACGATCGCGGCACCCCCGTGGGCGCGGCGTGGTGCCGCACCTTCACCGGCGAGGATCGCGGTTACGGCTTCGTCGCCGCCGACGTCCCCGAGGTGACGATCGGCGTGGTCGAGCAGCGGCGCGGCGAGGGCATCGGCCGCCGCCTGCTCGTCGCCCTGATGGGCGCGGCGAGCACGATCGGGGCGCAGCGTCTCAGCCTCAGCGTCGAGAGCGACAACCCGGCCCTCGAGCTGTACTCGCAGGTGGGGTTCGTCGAGGTGTCGCGGGTGGCCGACTCCCCGACGATGGTCGCCGACTGCCGAGACCTCCCCCGTGATCCCTCGGCGACGGGGAGCGACGTCGCCACCGAGTCGACGACCTGAACCCCCAGCTGCGGACCGGACGAGAGCTCCGCTGCTCGCAGCAGTGGTCTCGGTTCGACCGGCCGGCATACCCGGAACGCATCCGATGACCAGTCCGCGCCGCCCGCCGATGACCGCGCAGATCGTCGTGCATATGTCGACCGACTTGCAAGACGCCCGGGTTCGTGACGACGACGAGCATGACCGAACGGTGGCGCACAGCGCCCGGGTCCACCTCGAGCGCGTCCTGTCGGTCTGGTGACGTGTCCCTGGCATGAGGGAAATGCGTCGCCCCGGGGTCCCTGCGCGGCGCGCCGTGAGTGGCTATTGTCGCACGCGATTGGTCAGCGGTTCGCCTCGGAACGTCTCAGGAGTAGCGCATGAGTTCCGAGGCGAAGCGAGAGGTCGTAGCGGTACGTCACGATGCGCTGGTCGGGGCGTTCCGGTGGTCAGAGATGACGATCGTTCAGCACAAGCGGATCGTTAAAACTCTCGCCGAACTACCGCCCCCTCGAACTCCCGCCGACCGCTCCTTGGTCGGTCGATCGCTGTGCGATGCCCGCTTCTTCGTGTACTCGGCTCGAATGTTGTCGCAAGCGACCGATCAGCTACGCGACGCCCACCCGGCGCTGACCATGCCCCCCGAGATGCAGGAGCATGTCCGAGTCCTACGGAACTGCATTGCCCACTGGGATGAGGCCCGGTCAGGAAGAGCGTTCGATGAGCTGGAGAGGCTCGTTGGACACCGCAACATCGACACCTTGATCTGGAGCGTCGACGCCCCTGATCTGACGTTCGGCGGACTTCGTCTCGATCACGTCTTTGAGTTCAGCAAGCGCATCCGGCCGATCCTGAACAACCTTCTGCCAAGGGCCTGACGCCGGGTCCCGATGGCTGGCCGCAAGGCTGCGCATCACGGCGGCGTCTACCACGTCCGTGCAGCTCGATCCCGCCGGGCGGCGTACGCCTGCCCGTCGGCGAGATCCTGGCGCTGCCGGATGACGCTGCCGAAGCGCAGACGTCACCGTGATGGGACGCCGGCCCGATGGACGGCCGGTCACCTGATCGACGGCGATCCGTCGCCGCCGTTCGCCCCGGAGTGCTCGCCGTGCAACTACTCGTGGGGCGCGAGGCTCGGCAACGCGACCCGCACGGTCGGCACGAACCCTTGATCGAGAGTGTGGCGACCCCCAGGGGGGTCAAAAGTTCGGGACCGGGTGGTCCCGCCCAGACCCCTCCGCTGCTCTCGACCGGTCGCGACGACCGGTCGAGCTCGACCGGCGACGGCGGTGCGGCCCGGACCCGTCGCGCCGGAGCTGCCGTGCCAAGCTCCGGCGGTGCCCCGCCCGGACGAGCCCGACCACGTCGCGATGGCGAGGGAGGCGTACGACCACGCGGTCGACCGCTACCTCGATGCGGTGGGCACGACGGTCTCGGCCGAGTTCGAGACGACGATCGACCTCGCGGCCCTGCGTGCCTTCGCCACCGACCTCGCCACCGCGGTGCGGGGATCGGTCATCGACGTGGGTTGCGGGCCGGGGCGGGTGACCCGGCTGCTCGCCGACCACGGCCTCGACGTCCGAGGCGTCGACGTGTCGGTTCGCATGGTCGAGGCGGCCCGTACCGCGCACCCCGACCTGCGCTTCGACGTGGCGTCGCTCACCGACCTGCCCGCCGCCGACCGCTCGATGGCCGGGGTGGTGTCGTGGTACTCGATCATCACCACCCCGCTCGACCGGCTCGGCGAGGTCTGGCGCGAGTTCGACCGGGTGCTCGTCGACGCGGGTCGGATGCTGGTCGCGTTCCAGGCCGGGGACGGCGAGGTCGTGGAGCGCTCCGACGACGGCTCACCGACGCTGCGGCTCCACCGCCACCGCGCCGACGCGGTGGCGACGTCGCTCGACGGGGAGGGGTTCGAGGTCGTGCTCGATCTCCGCCGTGCCGCCGCCCTGGACCACGAGACGACCCCGCAGGCGATCCTCATCGCACGGCGGGCGCGAGGGTGAGACCGCCGCGACGCGGCACCCGACGGGAACGGAGCCCGGGAGCCCGCTCGGGGTGTGGCACGATCGCTCGATGCGGGTGGTCGGGGCGTGCTCGCTGGGAGGCGCCGGCCACCTCGAGCCGCTGCGGCCCGTCCTCGACGCGGCAGGTCGCCTCAGAGCCGAGACCATCGTCGCCGGTCCACCCGCTCTCGCCGAGCTGGTCGCCGACGCCGGGTTCGACTTCGCCCCGTGCGGTGAACCCCACGAGGACGTCGTCGCACCGATCCGCGAGCGCCTCGCGACCGCTCCGGCCGCGGAAGCGTCGGTGCTCGGCGACCGCGAGCTGTTCGGTCGGCTCGCGACGACGGCGATGCTCCCCGGCATGGAGCGGCTGCTCGCCGAGCGACCCCCCGACCTCGTCGTCCGCGATCCGTGCGAGTACGCCTCCGCCGTGGTCGCGCATCGCGCGGGCATCGGGGTCGTCCAGGTCGCGATCGGCCTGGCCGAGGTGGAGTGGCGCTCGATCGGGGTCGCCGCACCGGCGCTCGAGGACCACCGCGCCGGGCTCGCCGACGAGGTCCGCGCGACGCCCTACGTCTCGCGCTTGCCCGCCTCGGTCGACCCGTCGCCGTTCGGTGACACGCGTCGGTTCCGCAGCACCCCGGTCCCCGCGTCACCCCTGCCCGACTGGTGGGACGGATCGACGGCTCCCCTCGTCTACGTCAGCTTCGGCACGGTGCTCGGGTACATGACGACCGCGGCGGCGGCCTACGAAGCAGCACTCGAGGCGGTGGCCGGTCTCGAGGCCCGCGTGCTGATGACCGTCGGCCACCGGTTCGATCCGGACCGGCTCGGGCCGGTCGCGTCCCACGTCCACGTCGAGCGGTGGGTCGACCAGACCGACGTGCTCGCCGAGGCCGACCTGGTGGTGTGCCACGGCGGCTCCGGGACGACGTTCGGCGCGCTGGCGGCGGGGCTCCCCGTGGTGATCACCCCGATGTTCGCCGACCAGCACGCGAACGGCGCCGCCGTCGAGGCGGCCGGAGCCGGGCTCACCGTAACGCCCGGGGACCGCGACGGGGTGCGCGGCACCTTCGACCGAGCCGACGTCGGCCCGCTGATCGCAGCGATCGCAGCGGTCCGCGACGACGGGTCGCACCGGGTCGCGGCGCAGCGGATCGCGGAGGAGATGGCCGCGGCGCCGACGCTCGACGAGCTCGTCGCCGACCTCCTGTCCGACCCGTCGCCGCGGCACTGACGGGCGGGCCGATCCGCGACGACGGCGCCTCGGCGCGGGCGCCTGCGCCTCAGGCCTCCACGGCGGCGGCGAGGCGGTCGAGGGTGAGACCCATGGTCTCGCGGTTGCGGCCCGGACGGTCGTCGATCCCCGACATCGTCCGGCTGAACTCCAGCGCCGACTCCGGTCGCAGGTCCTCGGCCCACTCGGTGACGTGCGAGCCCCCGTCGGTGGGCTCGATCCGGTACCCCCAGGTCGCGAAGTGGACGTCGAACATCGAGCACTCGAACGCGAACGCCCGGCCGGGCTCGGCCTCGACGACCCTGCCCTGCGTCGTCCACTCGTGGTCGCCGTTGCGGTTGTGGCCGTCGAAGGTCGCGCCCACCACGGCCCGCTCGACGCCGCCGTGCCACTCGCAGGAGTGGCACTCGTCGGACCACTCGCCCATGCGGGTCACGTCCGAGATCGCGTCGTACACGGCCTCGGGGGTCGCTGCGATGGTCCGTTCGATCTCGACGCGCTCTCGCATGGGAACAGCTCACCACGTCGGTGGCGGCGAGGTCGACCCGGCCCCCCGTCACCGGACCACCACCCGGTCGTGCGTCGGATCGATGGGCGTCGCGTCGTCGGGCGAGGTCGACGTCGCGGCGACGTCCGGCCCGATGCCGGCCGACCCGATGCCGGACGGTGCGACCACCGTCGGATCGACGTCGAGCGCCGACGCCGCAGCGCCGTCGACGTCGACGTGGGGCAGCAGCCGGTCGAGCCACGCCGGGAGCCACCAGTTGGCGTCGCCCATCAGCGTCATCGTCGCCGGGACGAGCACGACCCGCACGATCGTCGCGTCGACGGCGATCGCCACGGCGAGGCCGAGCCCGAACATCTTCGTGGTGGGATCGTCGCCGAGGACGAACCCGCCGAACACCGAGATCATGATCAGCGCAGCCGAGGTGATCACCCGCGCCGTCCCGGCGAGGCCGGCGATCACGGCGCCGTCGTTGTCACCGGAGGCCACGTACTCCTCACGCACCCGTGACAGAAGGAACACCTCGTAGTCCATCGACAGACCGAACACGATCGCGAACATGAACATCGGCACGAACGACACGATCGGGACCGTCGACTCGAGCCCGATCAGCTCCTCGCCCCACCCCCACTGGAACACCATCACCAGCACCCCGTAGGCGGCCCCGATCGAGAGCAGGTTCAGCAGCGCCGCCTTGAGCGGCACGAGGATCGAGCGGAAGACGAGCATCAGCAGAACGAACGAGAGCGCCACGACGGACCCGACGAACAGCGGCAGGCGGTCGGTGACTCGCCCCGCCACGTCGCCGACGTTCGCCGTCGACCCGCCGACGTGGGCCGACGCCGGGCCGTCACCGACGACGACGGGGAGCACCTCGGCGCGCAGGCGCTCGACCGTCGCGAAGGTCGCGTCGTCCTGCGGCGCGGTCGTCGGCTGCGCCACGATGGTGGCGATCCCGGCGGCGTCGTCCACGATCGGCGAGGCGACCGACTCGACCCCCGGGTCCGCGACGATCGCACCGACGAGCGGATCGACGATCGCAGGCTCGCCCGCCAGGTCGACGACGATCAGCAGCGGACCGTTGGCGCCCGGACCGAAGCCCTCGGCGACCAGGTCGTAGGCCCGCCGTTGGGTGCGCGAACCCGGCGCGCTCCCCTCGTCGGGGGAGCCGAGGTCGAGCGCGAGGACCGGGGCGGTGAGCGCCAGCAACACCCCCGTCACGCCGAGCGCGTACGGCCACGCGTGCCGCGAGACGTGGCGACCCCACCGCGTCCAGCGCGCACCGACCCCGCTCCCGCGGCCGCCCCGGTGGATGCCGAAGCGGTCGATCCCGTGCCCCGCGAGGCCGAGGAAGGCCGGCAGCAGGGTCACCGACGCGACGACCATCACGGCGACGACCACCGACACCGCGACCCCCGCGGCGGTGAGGAACGGGATCCCGGCGACCCCGAGCCCGAGGATCGCGATCACCACGGTGCCCCCGGCGAAGACGACCGCCTGGCCGGCGGTGGCCACGGCGCGCCCCGCCGCGTCCGCGACGGCGATCCCCCGGTGGAGGAAGTCGCGGTGGCGGGTGACGAGGAACAGGGCGTAGTCGATGCCGACGCCGAGGCCGATCATGCCGGCGATCTCCGGCGCCCAGCTCGGCACCTCGATCACCCACGCGAGCAGCGACATCGCGCTGACCCCGAGCGCGAGGCCGAACAGAGCCATGCCGATCGGGAGGCCCATCGCGACGACGGAGCCGAACGCGACGAGCAGGACGACGACCGCGACGAGCAGCCCGCCGACCTCGCCCGGGCCGGTCTCGGGTTCGTCGAACGTGAAGAACAGGTCGCCGCCCGCCTCGACCTGCAACGACGAGCCGGCTCGCACCTCCGTGAGGGCGGTGCGCAGCTCGTCGAGGTCGCGGGCGTCGAGCTCCGAGATCTCGCGGTACCTCACGTCGAGCAACGCGACGCGCCCGTCCGGGGAGACGAGACCGGAGGCGACCGCCGCATCGGGATCGTCGGTCAGCATCGCGACCGGATCCGCGACCGCGAGCGCGCCGCCGAGCCGGACGAGGCGGTCGCGCACCGCCGCGAGATCACGCCGGGCGCCGTCGTCGTCGAAGAACGTCGTCCCCGGCTCGCTCGGCGTGGCGACCACGCGGGCGCTCGACCCGGCCCGGTCCGACCCGGCGCTGCTGAGCAGGTCGAGGGCGCGCTCGGAATCGACGCCGGGTACCTCGAAGGTGTCCTCGAGGTCGCGGCCGAGCATCGTCGACGCCGCCACGACCACCACGGCGACGAGCGCCCACGCCCCGATCACGCGCCACGGGTGGCGGGCGGCGGACCGACCGATCCGGAACAGGGCTGACGACATGGTGATCTCCTCCACGAGACGGCGGAACGCCGATCGGCGATCCCGCATCCCACGCTGACGATCCGCACGCCCCGGGTCATCGGGGGATCGGCCGTTCGCGCCTCGACCGAACGGGTGGGACGGGATCGTCCCTTCGGCCGATCCGCCGCCACGGCCCGATCTCTACGCTGGTCCGCGTGTCCCCCGCCGTGATCTCGTCGCTCCTCGCCGAGCCGGCCGTCGCGGACCCGCCGCGTCGGGTGCGGCGCGACTGGGTGCTGCTCGCGGTGATGGTGCCGACGGCGATCGTCGAGGGGGTCGTGAGCGACCGGGTGTCGTGGTTCCCGGCGAGCGGCGTCGTCGTCGTCGCGATGATCGTCGCGACCGCGCTGTGGCGTCGGACGCACCCGCTGGCGGTCACGCTGACGACGTTCGGCCTGCTCGTCGCTGCCGACGCCGTGGCCGCGATCCGCGGGGACGCCCCGTTCGAGTACTACTCCGCCGCGCTGCTGCTGGTCGGCGTGTACGCCCTGTTCCGTTGGGGCTCGGGTCGCGAGGCGGCGATCGGCCTCGCGGCGATGGCCGTCGCCTTCGCGTCGACGATGATCACCAACTGGACGACGCTCGGCGACGCGATCGGCGGGGCGCTGGTGCTGTTCTTCCCCGCCGCGCTCGGTGTCGAGGTCCGCCACCTCGTCGGCGCCCGCGCCCGTGACCTCGCCGACGCCAAGCTGCTCGAGCGCGAGATGCTGGCGCGCGAGCTGCACGACTCGGTCGCCCACCACGTCTCGGCGATCGCGGTGCGCGCCCAGGCCGGACGGCTGCTCGGCGCCTCCGAGCCCGCCGAGGCGCTCGACGCGCTCGAGGTGATCGAGCGCGAGGCATCGCGCACCCTCGTCGAGATGCGCGCGATCGTCGGCACCCTGCGCGGATCGCAGGGCCCCGAGCTGTCCCCGCGGCCCGGCCTCGCGGAGGTGGTCGGCCTCGCCGCGCCCGACGTCGGGCCGCGCGTCGAGATCCACCTCGACGACGACCTCGGCGACATCGCCGAGACGGTCGGGACGGCGCTCTACCGCGTGTCGCAGGAGGCGATCACCAACGCCCGACGCCACGCCCACGACGCGACCACCGTCGAGGTGTCGATCACCGGCGAGAACGACCGGGTGCTGCTGCGCGTCGACGACGACGGCCGGCCCGCCCCGGCGTCGCGCACCCCACGCTCGGAGGGTGGGTTCGGCCTGGTGGGGATGGCCGAGCGGGTGCATCTGCTGGGCGGGACCTTCGCCGCCGGCCCTCGCTCGACCGACGGGTGGCGCGTCGACGCCACGATCCCCCGCGGCGGTCCGCGATGACGCTGCGGGTCCTCGTCGCGGACGATCAGGACATCGTGCGGACCGGGCTGAGGATGATCCTCGACGCCCACGACGGCATCGAGGTCGTCGCCGAGGTCGCCGACGGTCGCAGCGCGGTCGCCGAGGCGCTGCGGCTGCGTCCCGACGTCTGCCTGCTCGACATCCGGATGCCGGGCCTCGACGGGATCGAGGCGACCCGTCTGCTCGCCGGACCCGGCGTGGCGGAGCCGATCGCGGTCGTCGTCATCACCACGTTCGATCTCGACGAGTACGTCCACGGCGCGCTGCGCGCCGGCGCGCGCGGGTTCCTGCTCAAGGACGCCGGCCCGGCGCTGCTCGTCGACGCGATCCGCGCCGCCGCGGACGGCGACGCGATGATCTCGCCGAGCGTCACGGCCCGCCTGCTGTCGACGTTCGCCGGTCGCGACGCCGCCTCGGCGGGGCGCGAACCCGTCGAGGCGCTCACCGCGCGCGAGGAGGAGGTCCTCGCCGCGGTCGCCCGCGGCTCGACCAACACCGAGATCGCCGGCGAGCTCCACGTGAGCCTGAGCACGGTGAAGACCCACGTCGCGAGCACGATGGCGAAGCTCGCCGTGCGCAACCGCGTGGAGCTCGCGATCTGGGCGTACGAGACCGGTCGAGCGGGCTGAGACCGCTCGGGCCGCCGCTCACTCGACGTCGTGGTTCGCGAGCCGCCAGCTCGCCAGCGCCAGCGCCCCGACCGCGACCGCCAACGGGACGACGACCCCGATCGCGGTCGAGAAGTCGGCCCCCGTCAGGTCCGCTCCGGTGCGGTCGGCGATGATCGAGCGCGTGTAGGTGCGCATCGCGAACCGTGCGACGCCGGGTCCGCCGAGGGCGATGAACCCCTCCCAGATCAGGATGTACGCGAGGCCCCACACGATGTGGCGCACGAGCAGGACGCCGAGCATCGTGAAGATCGAGCAGTAGGTGACGAGGCCGACCACCGAGGCCAGTACCGTCGCACCGACGAGCCCCTCGCCGACCCCGGTCAGCGCCGCGGCGGCGATCACGGGCGGGAGGGTGATCGGGGCGGCGATCGTCAACGCCGCGAGGGCCGCGCCGACGACGACCGGCCATCGCCGGAGCGGGCGCAACCACAGGTAGATCAGGGTCTTGTCCTCGCGCAGGTCGCCGATCGCGGCACCGCCGAAGACGAGGCAGACCACCGGGATCACGATCGCGAAGCCGAGGTTCGCGATCACCGAGGCAGCGGCGTCGACGTCGGCCGCGTCGGAGGTCCCCACGGCGAACCCGGCCACGGTCGCGGTCAGCGACAGCAGGAGCAGGCCCACGACCCGGCCCGGCGAGACGAGTCGGGCGACCGTCACCCGGTACGCGATCGCGAGAGCGCGACCGGCACCCACCGGGTGCCGTTCGACGCCGTCGGGGTACCCGACCGGACCCGAACCGGAGCGCCGCTGGCGAACGCGGTCGGTCCGGTCCGTCACCGTCCCTCCACGAGGTAGCGGAACACCGACTCCAGGTCGTCGTCGAGCGGGGCGACCTCGGTGAGCCGCGCCCCGAGGTCGACCGCGATCGGAGCGAGCTCGCGCCCGAGGGCGTCGACGTCGAGGGTGTCGACGACGACGTGCTCGTCGGCCAGGTCGACCCCGGTCACCAGTCCACGCTCGACCAGCGTCGAGGCGACGCGGCGCGGATCGGAGGTGGCGAGGCGGATCCGGTGCGGACGGTCGTCCATCAGCTCGCGCAGGTCGCGGTAGTCGCCGCGGGCGACGAGCCGCCCCTGCGCGACGACGAGCACCTGCGAGCCGAGCCGGGCGACCTCGTCGAGCACGTGGCTCGACACGAGCACGCAGCGACCGGCGTCGCCGAGGCGGTGGAACAGCTCGATCATCCGACGCCGCTGCACGGGGTCCAGGCCGGTGAGCGGTTCGTCGAGGATCAGCACCCTCGGGTCGTTGACCAGGGCGGCGGCCACCTTCACGCGCTGGCGCATCCCCTTGGAGAACGCGCCCAGCTCCTTGCTGGCGACGTCCGCGAGGTCGACCTGCTCCAGGGCCCAGCGAGCCACGTCGCCGGCGTCGCCGGGGGACACGCCGTGGGTGCGGGCCGCGATCTCGACGAAGCCCGCCGCCTCGAGGTGATCGAACAGCGCGTCCTGCTGGGGGACGAGACCGATGCTGCCACGCACCTCGCGATCGCGGCGCGGGTCGGCGCCGAGCACGCGCAGGGTCCCGCGCGAGGGGGCGGTCAGCCCGCACAGCATCCGGAACAGCGTCGACTTGCCCGCACCGTTCGGGCCGAGCAGCGCGGTCACGCCGTCGTCGATCGCGAAGGTCACGTCGCTGACGGCGACCACGGATCCGAACCACTTCGACGCCCCGTCGACGGCGATCATCCCGCTCGGCGGGACCGCACCCGCGGCGGGCGGAGCGAGGGGCGCCGGGGGCGGCAGCTTCGGGCCGGACGGCGGCCCGGTCGGCGCGGGCGGGGCCGTCATCGGGCGATCACCAGTCGCGAGTAGCGCCACACGACGACGGCAGCACCCGCCACGATCCAGGCGATGTTGACCGCGACCACGCTCCACGTCGACAGCTCGGGGAAGCTGCCGCGCTCGCCGAAGATGCGGTAGACGAGCTCGAAGGGCATCGAGAAGGCGTCGATCAGGCGCCACCGCGGTGACAGCCCGGCACCGTCGACGAGGGCGGACGCCACCGCCGGCGAGGCGAGGGCGAGCAGCACCACGCCGATCGAGGCGAAGGCTCGCCGGTCGGTCAGGCTCGCGGCCGCCATCGAGATCGCCGTGAGCGCCCCCGACACCGCGAACGACGAGACCACGATGCGCCCGAGCACGCTCATCCACCCGTCGAAGCCGTCGGGGCCGACGTTCTCGAACGTGTACCCGATCAGCACCAGCAGGGGCGGTCCGAGGGTGACGAGAGCGAGGGTGGCGAGGACCGCGACGAGCTTGGCGACGAGGTACGTCCCGCGGTGCAGCGGTGTCGACAGGTACATCGCGAGCATCCCGTTGCGTCGGTCGCCCACGAGCACCTCGGGCGCGACGAGCCCGGCGAACAGCAGGATCGCGGCGGTGACGAAGCCGTAGTAGCTCGCGTAGTCCGCGATCTCGTTGGGGTCGAGCAGATCGCCGACGAGCACCGACAACCCGACGAACACGATCGCCGGGATGTACGCGATCCCGACCGCGATCACCGGGAAGATCTTGTGGCGCGCCGGGCGCCCGATGCCGAGCGTGGCGCGGACGCTCTGCCACGCGACGCTGCGGATCGCTCCGCCGACGCCGGCACGATCCCCCTCGTAGCGCTGGAACCCGCGCTGGACGATCTGCGCCGTGCCGCCTCCGCGGACGCCGGCCGGACCGGGCGGGTCGCCGCCCGACGGGGGCGGCGGAGGTGCCGGGGCACCGGTGACGTCGCCGCGCTCGGCGCCGCTCACGACGAGCCCGCCCCGATCCGGTCCCCGGCGGATCGTGCGCCGGCGTCGTCGCTGAACACGTCGTCGAGGGAGCGCCGGCGGGGTGCGAGGCGTCGGATGCGCGCTCCCGCCTCGGCGACGGCGACGACGATCGCGTCCGACAGCTCGTCGTCGGATCCCGGGCCGGCCGGCGTCGTCGACGACGACGACGACACGGTGAGGGAATCGACCGTGCGACGAACCCGGAACCCGGCGTCGGCGAGGCGGCGCTCGACCGCCTCGACGGTCCCCGGCCGGTCGGCGAGATCGACGAGCCGGCCCGCGTCGAGCGCGACGACGTGGTCGCAGATCCGCTCCACCTCCTCGAGCACGTGGGAGGACAGCACGACGTCGATCCCGAAGCGCCGGTTGACGTCGACGATGATCGCGAGGACCTCGTCGCGCTGGACGGGATCGAGGCCGTCGGTCGGCTCGTCGAGCACGATCAGCGACGGATCGGCCGCGATCGCCTGCGCGAGCTTCACCCGTTGGCGCTGCCCGGTCGACATCGTCCCGAGGGATCGGAAGCGCTCCTCGCCCAGGCCGACCAGGTAGAGCGAGTCGCTCGAGCGGGATCGGGCCTCGTCGGCGGGGAGGCCCTTGACCTGCGCGAGGTGACGGACGAAGTCGTCGGCGCGCATGTCATCGGGCATCACGTTGCGCTCGGGCCCGAACCCGATCCGCGAGCGCAGCTGCGGCCCGTCGGTGCGCGGATCGAGGCCGAGGACCTCGATCGACCCCGACGACGGCGTCAGCAACCCGAGGCAGACGGAGATCAGCGTCGTCTTGCCCGCACCGTTCGCCCCGACGAGGCCGGTGACCCCGGGCGGCACGTCGAGGTCCAACCCGTCGAGGGCGCGTGTCGAGGGGAAGTCCATCACCAGACCGCTCGTCGAGATGATGGCGCCCACGTGCGTGAGTCTTGCACCGATCCGCACCGCGCACCGACCGTCGCGCGAGCACGGTCGCCCGGGTCGGGCTACGTTCGCGGCGATGCCGAGCGGACCCGACCGCAGGAACCTGTACCGCGTCCTGCACGTCCAGCCCGACGCGCCCCCGGCGGTGCTGAAGTCCAGCTACCGCGCCCTCATGCTGAGCATGGAGATGCACCCCGACCGCGGCGGCGACCACTGGAGCGCGGCGAGGATCAACGACGCGTACGCCGTGCTCTCCGACCCCGTCGCACGAGCCGACTACGACCGCACCCTGGTCGCGTCCCCGTCGGCCGCGGACGCCCGCGGGGCGGCGGGGCGGGCGCAGCCGACCCCGTCCGCTCCCATCGGAGCGGACGGGTGCGCTCCGGACGACGACACGTGCTGCGTCTTCTGCGGCGCGCGGAGCCGGGGCACGGCCGATCCGTCGAGCGCGTCGTGCTCGGTGTGCCGGAGCCCGTTGGGCCTCGCCGACGCCCCGCAGGTCGTCGCCGACGGACGCCGCATCGCGCGCCGGGTGGAGCGCGACGGCGCGATCCGCTTCTTCGAGCGGTGGCCGTCGCCGCCACCCGGCGTCGGGCGCATCCTCGACCTGTCGCCCAACGGGCTGCGCTTCGAGGCCGATCGCCCGATCGGCGAGTTCCGCATCCTCAAGCTGGCCGGCCCCCTCCTCGACGCCGTGGCCCGCGTCGCCTCGGTCACCGAACACGGAGGCTCCAGCGCGATCGGCGTCGAGTTCTACACCGTGCGCTTCCACCACGATCGCGGCACCTTCCTGTCGACGACGGCGTGAGCCCCCGGGGGCGCTCGGTCGCGCCCCCGGGTCAGCGTGCGCCGCGTGCGTCGGGGAGGGTGACCACCACCCGGGCGCCGCCGAGCTCGTCGCTCGCCGCGATCACGACGTCGCCGTCGTGGGCCGCGACGACCTCGCGCACGATCGACAGGCCGAGCCCCGACCCGCCGCCGTCGCGCGAGCGCGCCTCGTCGAGTCGGACGAAGCGCTCGAACACCCGCTCGCGCTCCGCGGGCGGGACGCCCGTCCCGTCGTCGTCCACCGCGAAGGTCACCGCGCACCCGTCCCCGACGATCGACACCGCCACCCGTCGACGGGCGTGGCGACGTGCGTTCTCCACCAGGTTCCGCACGACGCGGCGGAGCTGCTCGGCGTCGCCGCGGACCTGCCCCGCCGAGACGGCGGAGACGTCGATCACCACCTCCGGGTCGGTGCGCTCGGCGAGCCGGACCGCCTCCGACAGGACCAGGTCGTCGAGGTCGACCAAGTCGTCGGCGCGCGACGGCGACCCGGAGTCCCGACGGGCGAGCAGCAGCAGGTCGTCGACCAACCGCTGCATCCGCTCGTTCTCGGCCGCCACCACCGCCGCGACGTCCTCCCAGTCGGGGGCGGGGGACGCGGCGGCCGTCTCCAGGCGGTGGCGGACGATCGTGATCGGCGTGCGCAGCTCGTGCGACGCCGCCGAGGAGAACTCCCGCTGCGACCGGGTCTCGACCTCCAGGCGATCGAGCATCGAGTTCATCGTCGCCGCCAGCCGCCGGACCTCGTCGTCGGTCGTCGGGACGGGCACCCGGCGCCCGAGCTCGGTCGCCCCGATCTCGGCGAGCTCCGCGCGCATCGAGTCCACCGGCCGCAGCGATCGACGGACCACCCGCCACGTGGTCAGACCGGCGAGCGCGGTGATCGCCGCTGCGCCGACGCCGAGCGCCGTCGCGGCGATCCGCACCGTGCGGTCGACGTCGTCCAGCGCCTCACCCACCACGACGCGGACCGGCCCCGACGGCGACCTCGCGCCCACCGCCAGCACGCGGAAGTCGACGAGCTCCCCCGTCGTCTCACGCACCGCGACGATGGTCTCGGCCCCGGTCGCGACGACGTCCACCGGCGGACGCCCGCGGACGTTGCTGCTCGCGGCGACCACCCGGTCCCCGAGCACGATCTGCGCGAAGGACCGGCCGTCGTCGGGGATCGCGATCTCTCGCGGGGTGACCCCAGCCGCCGTCAACGTGGCGAGATCGCCGGCTCGCAGCTGCAGGGCCGAGTCGAGGTTCTGGACCATCGTGGTCCGCAGGATCGCGACGAACCCGGCGGCGGCGGCGACGGACGCGATCGCGAACACGATCGTCGCGAAGAGCGTCGCTCGACCCCGGATCGAGGCGAGCGGGGTCACCGGGTCACCCTCCCGCCTCGGACAGGCGGTAGCCCCGGCCGCGCACCGTCTCGATCGAGCTCCGATCGAACGGGACGTCGACCTTGCGACGCAGGTGGCCCACGTACACCTCGACGATGTTCGCGTCCCCGGCGAAGTCGACGTCCCAGACGTGGTCGAGGATGTCGCGCTTCGACACGACCGCCCCGGCGGCAGCCATCAGGTGCTCGAGGACGGCGAACTCCCGCGCCGTCAGCTCGATCCGCACCTCACCCCGGCGGACGGTGCGCCGGGTCGGGTCGAGCACCAGGTCGCCGACCACGAGCTCGGTCGACGGCTGGGCCGAGCTGCGGCGGATCAGCGCACGCAGCCGAGCGACCAGCACGAGGTGCGAGAACGGCTTGCGGAGGAAGTCGTCCGCGCCGGTCTCGAACGCCTCGGCCTCGTCGAGGTCACCGTCCTTGGCCGTCAGCACGAGCACCGGCGTCCAGTCGTCGCGCGCACGCAGCGCCCGGCACACGAGCCACCCGTTGCGGCGCGGGAGCATGATGTCGAGCACGATGGCGTCGTAGTCGTGCAGCGCCGCCATCTCGAGCGCACGCTCGCCGTCGAGCGCCACGTCGACCGCGAAGCCGTCCGCGGTGAGACCGGCCTCGAGCGAGCGCGCGAGCGGCTCGGAGTCCTCGACGACCAGCACCCTCACCCCAGCCACCTCCCGGGGGCGGGGACCGCGACGGCTCCACGCGTCATCATCGCTCCATTCCATCGGATCGAACCTGAAGCGGCGTTCAGGTCGCTTCAGCGTCCCTTCAGGTCGCACCCCCATGCTGGCCCTCCATCGCACCCGACCCACCCGGACGAGAGGACCAACCGTGACCGACACCCCCGACCGCCCCCACCGCGGACCGACCGCAGCGGCCCCCACCACCCCGACGGACCGCCCCGGATCGGCGTCCCCGTGGCAGCCCCCCGCCCCGGCGCCCACGCCCTCGACTCGTGCGGGAGGCCGACGTCCGGGCGTCGCCCGCAGCGCCGTGGTCGCCCTGGCCTGCGTCGCGACGATCGCCGGCGGGACCGCCGGCGGAGCGATCGCGGGCCACCGTGCGGGTGCCGGCGACGCCGCCGCCCAGGATCGGGCCCCGGTCGCCGAACCCGCCGCGGCCACCCCGGCGGTCGCGCCGGCGCCCGCCACCTCCGACGTCAGCGACCTCGTCGCAGCGGCCGCCCCCAGCGTGGTCCGCATCGACGTGGTGGGCCCCTCGGGGCGGCGCGGGGGGACGGGCACGGGGTTCGTCGTCTCCGCCGACGGCGAGATCGCGACCAACGCCCACGTGGTGGGCGACGCCGCCACCGTCGACGTCACCTTCTCCGACGGATCCACGACCGAGGCGCAGGTGATCGGTACGTCCCCGGGTCACGACCTCGCGATCGTCGACGTCGACACCGCGGGGCTGGTCCCGCTGCAGCTCGGCACGAGCGAGGACCTCGCCGTGGGCGAACGGGTCGTCGCGATCGGCAACGCGCTCGGGCTCGAGGGCGCCAGCACGGCGACCGACGGCATCGTGTCGGCCCTCGGCCGCTCGATCGCGCTGCAGGACGGGACCCGGATGACCCACCTCATCCAGACCGACGCCGCGATCAACCCGGGCAACTCGGGCGGGCCGCTGCTGACCCTCGACGGCCGCGTGGTCGGGATCAACTCGGCGGGGTCCGTCGGCGCCCAGAACATCGGGTTCGCGATCTCGATCGACACCGCTCGTCCGCTCCTCGACCAGCTGCGGACCGGAGAGCCGATCACCAGCGCCTTCCTCGGGATCACGACCGCCGAGGCGGCCGCGGTCGGCACCGACGTGACGGCCGCCGACGGGCTCGTGGTCGTCGACATCACCCCCGGCTCGGCGGCCGAGGGCGCCGACCTGCGGCGGGGCGACGTGATCGTCGGGGTCGACGGGGACCCGGTGGCGGCGGCCTCCGAGCTGGCGGACGTGATCGCCGATCGCGATCCGGGCGACGCCCTCGAGCTCGAGATCCAGCGAGCGGGGCAGGCGGCGCCGATCGACGTCGAGGTGGTGCTCGGCAGCCGGCGGGTCTGAGCGGCGCGGGCGCACGTGCCGCTCGACGCCGCGGCGCTCCACCTCAGAACTCGATCACGAGTCGCCCGCGCACCCCGCCGGCCTCGAGGCGACGGTGCGACTCGGCGGCGTCCTCGGGGGCGAAGGTGTCCGCGACCCGCAGCGTGATCGCCCCCTCCTCGACCTGGCGGCGCAGGGTGTCGAGCTTCTCGCGCTCCTCCAGGTAGGTGTGGACCCACACCTGGTGCACCTCGATGTCGCGCGGGGCCTCGCCGCGGAACCCGCGCACGGTGGCGAAGCCGCCCCCGTCCTTCACCGCCGCGAACAGGGCGTCGTTCTGGACCGAGCCGTCGATGATCGCGTCGACCCCGTCGGGAGCGTGCTCGGCGATCCGGTGGGCGACGTCGTCGCCCCGACGCACGACGACGTCCGCCCCGAGGTCGCCGACCAGCGACTCGTCGTCCTCGGAGGCGTCGGCGATCACCCGCAGGCCGTCGGCCTTCGCGAGCTGGACCGCGTACCCGCCGAACGCTCCCGCCGCGCCCGTGACGGCCACCGTCTCCCCCGGCTCCAGGCCGAGCAGGTCGAGCGCGAGGCGCGCGGTGAGGCCGTTCATCGGCAGCGTCGACGCCTCCACGTCGGTCGTGCCCTCGGGGACGGCGACGACCGACCCGGCCGGGAGCGCGAGCTTCTCGGAGTAGCCGCCGTGGGATCCGTCGGGGAGCACGATCGCCATCACGTGGTCGCCCACCGAGAGCTCGGTGTCGACGTCGGGACCGATCGCCTCCACGACCCCGGCGACGTCCATCCCCGAGACGTACGGAGGCGGGTCCTTCTTCTGGTGCTCGGCACGGGCGCCGTTGCGTCCGTAGGTGTCGGTGGGGTTCACCGTGGCGGCGTGCACCCTCACCAGGATCTGACCGGGCCCTGCCTCGGGGTCGGGGAGCTCCACGACCTCCAACGCCTCGGGACCGCCGTGCTCGTTGACTCCGACTGCTCTCATCGCAGGAGTCTCCCCGATCCCGCGCCTCACCCACGAGCGCAGCCCGCCCGTCGCGGAGGTCCCACGAGGGGTTCGTCAGGCGCGGCGTTGCTGGAGCAGGACGCTGTCGGGGTCCGCGGCCGAGGCGGTGCCGGCGCGGACGACGGCGAAGCGCTCGCAGATCGATCCACCGAGGATCGCGAGCGACCCGAGCGCCGACAGGAGCCGACGCCCGCGCGGGGTGACGAGCGAGGCCGCGGTCGCGACGGCACCGGCGACGCTCAGCGCGGTCGCGGCGTGGGCGTACGGCGCCGCCTCCGGGGAGTCGTAGGTGTCGAGCGGTCCGAGCCGGCGCTTCATCACCCCCGCCGCCACGACCTCCCCCACGGCACCGAGCACCGCGACCCGAGCGGCCAGCGGCTCGAGACGTCCGTCGACCGACGCGAGCAGGCCGCTCGCCGCGCCGGCGCTCGCCGTCGCGCTCCCGGCGAAGACGAACGGCAGCTCCCGGCGCGCCTCGTACCAGGCGGGGGTCGCCGTGTCGGCGACGAGCACCGCGGTGTAGGTCGCGATCGACGGGCCGACGAGGGCCGCACCGGCGCCCAGCGCACGGCGCAGGCGCGGGAGGGCACCGAGCTCGTCGAGGATCCAGGCGCCGCCCGACAACGGGCTGTAGGCCATCAGCAGCCACGAGCCGACGCTCATCGGCGACGACGGTCGCAGCACCCGCAACATGTGGTGGAACCGCTTCGGCCGGCCGAGGTCGACGATCAGCAGGACCGGGCTCGGGAGCAACCCCGCCACCGCTGCCCGCCGGGCGTGGACCGCGAGGCGGCGGCGCCCGGTGAGCTCGGCGACCTCGGCGAGCACCGACGACGCTCCGGCGAGACCGCCGGTGAAGAAGTACCAGCCGATCGCGTCCTTCCAGATGTGGGGCCGCACGATCGGCTTGCCGTAGTAGCCCGACGTGTCGGCGGCGCGTTCGACCGGGGTCTCGGGACCGGCTCCCGGTTCCGCCCGAACCCGTCGAGCGACCGTGTCGGTCACCGTCGTCCTCCCAGCGCCGCCGCCGCGATCCCCCCGACGAGGGTGGCCGCCGCCATCGCCGCGCTGGCCCACATCCGCGGGAGCTCGCGGCTGGCGACGACCGGTGCGGGGGGCAGGCCGTACACCTCGGGCTCGTCTCGCAGCAGGAAGACCGCACCGGACCCGCCGACGCCGTCGGAGGGGTCCTCGCCGTACAGCCGGGCCCGGTCGTCGCCGGCGTCGTGGAGCTCGCCGAGGCGCTGGTGGGCGCGTCGGCGCATCTCGTCGAGCGGTCCGAACTGGATCGAGTCGGTCGGGCAGGCGTGCGCGCACGCGGGGGTCTGGTCGCCCTTGAGCCGGTCGTAGCAGAGCGTGCACTTCGCGGCGCCGCCGGTCGACTCGTCGCGCCCGATCACACCGAACGGGCACGCCGGGACGCAGTACCCGCACCCGTTGCAGATGTCGGGCTGCACGACGACCGTGCCGAACTCGCTGCGGAACAGCGACCCGGTCGGGCACACGTCGAGGCACCCGGCCTCGGTGCAGTGCTTGCACACGTCCGAGCTCATCAGCCACACGATCGACGCCGGACCGTCGGGCGAGGTGAGCGCGGTCGGCAACGTGACCTCCCCGGGCGCCACCGGGTCGACGTGGAGGTCGGGCGCCGGGGTCCCCGACGCCTGCCGGTGCCGGGCCTGCTCGATGAAGGTGACGTGGCGCCAGGTGGTCGCACCGAGCGCCCCGGTGTTGTCGTAGGAGTCCCCGGACAGCTCGCCGACGGTGCTCGGGATGTCGTTCCACTCCTTGCACGCCACCTCGCACGCCTTGCATCCGATGCACACCGAGGTGTCGGTGAAGAAGCCCGCCCGCTCACCCGATGCGACGACGAGGTCGTCGTGGGCGACGAGCCCCGAGGGGACGCCGGAGCGGTCGCCGAGCACGGTCATCGGCTCGCTCCGTCGCTCGCCGGGCCGCTCGGGCGAACGTCGGCAACGGAGGTGCCCGCCATCGGGGGCTCGAGCTGATCGTCGTCGTGCCGGTGCGACGTGTCCGGGCGGTGCGCGAGCACGAACTCGCGCCGTGCCGGTCCGCGCGGTCGTCGTCCCGGGACGATGTCGCACGTCTGGGCCTTGGTGTCCTGGATGTGGACGTTGGGGTCGAGGCGCAGACCGAGCAGGTCGTTCGCCGAGTCGCCGGTGTTCGCGCCCGACCACCCCCAGTGGTACGGCAGGCCGACCTGGTGGACCCGGTGCCCGTCGACGTCGAGCGACGGGATCCGCTCGGTGACGAGCACCCGCGCCTCGATCGCCGCCCGCGACGACACGATCGTCGCCCACCCCATGTGCTCGAGCCCGCGGACCCCGGCCAGCTCGGGGCTGACCTCGCAGAACATGGCCGGTTGCAGCTCGTTCAGGCGGTCGACCGTCCGGCTCATCCCGCCCGCGGTGTGGTGCTCGGTGACCCGGTAGGTGGTGACCACGAACGGGTAGGCCGCGCCGTCATCGAGACCACCCCCGCCGGGCTCGTCGGGGTTCGGGTGGAGCGGGTTCTCGGGTCGGTCGATCGACTCGATCGCCGGGTTCTCCTGGCGGTGGTGGATCGGGTTGCGCACCGGTGACTCGTGGGGCTCGTAGTGGGTCGGCAGGGGCCCGTCACGCAGGCCGGCGGGGACGTACAGCCACGCCTTGCCGTCGGACTGCATCACGAACGGGTCGTCGCCGCCGAGGGCGTCGGCTCCCTTCGCGCCCGGCTCGGGTCGGAAGTCGGGGCGCTTGTCCGCCTCGATGTCGGGGACGTCGTGGCCCGTCCACGAGCCCTGCTCCTCGTCCCACCAGACGTAGGCCTTGCGCTGCGACCACGGGTCGCCCGCCGGGTCGGCCGAGGCGCGGTTGTAGATGATCCGCCGGTTCGCCGGCCAGGCCCACCCCCACTCCGGAGCCACCCACGACTGCTCGGAGCCGGGCCGTCGGCGCCGGACCTGGTTCACGCCGTCCGCGTAGCAACCGGTGTAGATCCAGCAGCCTCCGCTGGTCGAGCCGTCGGCGCGCATCTCGGTGTAGGACGACAGCGGCGTCCCGTCGGCGTGGGAGCCGTTGATCTCGGCGAGCACCGCCTCGGGGTCGGGCTCGTCGGTCGGGCCCTCGAGCGGGTAGTCCCAGGTGAGGTCGAGCACCGGGCGGTCACGGGGGTCCTCGGAGCCGGCGAGCCGCTCGCGCACGAGGCGGCCGAGGTGGTAGAAGAACCACAGGTCGGAGCGGGCATCGCCCTCGGGCTCGACGGCCTTGTCGTGCCACTGCAGGAGGCGCTGGGTCTGGGTGAACGACCCGCTCTTCTCGGTGTGGGCCGCGGCGGGGAGCAGGAACACCTCGGTCCCGATGTCCTCGGTCACCAGCTCACCGGTCTCGATCTCGGGCGAGTCCTTCCAGAAGGACGCCGTCTCGATCTCCTGGAAGTCGCGCACGACCATCCAGTCGAGCTCGGCCATGGCCATCCGGTGCATCCCCGAGTTGGTCGAGCCGACCGCCGGGTTCTCACCGAGCACGAAGAACCCGGTCACGTCGCCCTCGAGCATGCTCACCACCGACTGGTAGGTCGAGTGGTCGCCGGTGAGGCGCGGCAGGTGATCGAAGCACCAGTCGTTCTCGGCGGACGCCGCGTCGCCGAACCAGCTCCGCATGAGGCTCACGGTGTACGCGTCCATCGCCCCCCAGAAGCCGGTGTCGGGGGCGCCGGCGTCGACGAACTCGGCGAGCGAGGCCGAGTGCTCGACGTGGGGCATCGGGATGTAGCCGGGGAGGTAGTTGTACAGCGTCGGGATGTCGGTCGAGCCCTGGATGGTCGCGTGGCCGCGCAGCGCCATGATCCCGCCGCCGGGGCGGCCCATGTTGCCGAGGAGGGTCTGCAGGATCGCGGCCGAGCGGATGTTCTGGACCCCGACCGAGTGGTGGGTCCACGCGACGGCGTAGCAGAACGATCCGGTCCGCTCACGCCCCGAGTTGGCCGTGATCGCGTCCGCGACCCGGTGGAACAGCTCGACGGGGATCCCGCACGTCCGCTCGACCATCTCGGGGGTGTAGCGGGCGAAGTGCCGTCGCAGCACCTGGTACACGCAGCGCTCGTCCTGCAACGTCGGGTCGACCCCGGGGGCGTCGACCGGCTCGGTCTCGGCGTCGACGACGTGCATCTCGGCATCGCTCGCCTCGCCGCCGGCCTGGCGGTCACCGGCGGACGCCTTCGCCCCCTGGGACGCGTAGGCCCAGGCGGCCGGGTCGTAGGTCCGGGTGTCGGGGTCCCACCCGGCGAAGACGCCGCCGAGGTCGTCGGCGTCGACGTAGTCCTCGCCGACCAGCATCGACGCGTTCGTGTAGGCCTCGACGTAGTCCCGGAAGTCGGAACCGCTCTCCATCACGTGGCGGATCAGCCCGCCGAGGAACGCGATGTCGGTCCCGGGACGGATCGGCACGTGGACGTCGGCCACGGCGCTGGTGCGGGTGAAGCGCGGGTCGACGTGGATCACCGTCGCCCCCCGCCGCTTGGCCTCCATCACCCACTGGAACCCGACCGGGTGGTTCTCGGCCATGTTCGAGCCCATGATCGTGATCACGTCCGAGTTCTGCAGGTCCTGCAGGAAGCCCGTCGCCCCACCCCGTCCGAACGATGCCCCCAGACCGGGGACGGTGGACGAGTGTCAAATGCGCGCCTGGTTCTCGATCTGGACGGCCCCCCACGACGTCCACAGCTTCTTCCAGAGGTAGTTCTCCTCGTTGTCGATGGTGGCGCCGCCGAGCGACGCCATCCCCATCGTGCGGTTCAGCGCACGCCCCTCGGCGTCGGCCGCCTGCCAGTGCTCGGCGCGGTTCGCGACCACCCGATCGGCGATCATCTCCATCGCCTCGTCGAGGTCGAGCGACTCCCACTCGGTGCCGTGCGGGCGGCGGTAGCGGACCGACGTCAACCGGCTCGGCGACTGGACCAACGCCTTCGTCGCCGCTCCCTTCGGGCACAGGTGACCGCGCGAGATCGGCGAGTCGGGATCGCCCTCGATCTGGGTGATCCGCTCGTCCTCGACGAAGACCCGCTGCCCGCACCCGACCGCGCAGTACGGGCAGATCGACTGGACCACGCGGTCCGCGGTGTCGGTGCGCGGTGTCAGCTGCACCGACCACGGCGACCTCGCGGCGGGCCCCTTGGCGCCCCGGTCGGAGCCGGTGACCTGGCGGACGACCGGCCATCGGGCGAGGCGGGAGGTGAGGGATTCGCTCATCGGGGGTGCTCCACGGGTCGGTGACGACTCCACGACGCCACCACGGGACCCGGCGCCGGGATCCTCGCATCGTCGCCCAGCGACCCCGCCCGGGTCCACTCCGGCGCCGACGATCGCCGTCGCGCTCGGCGCCGTCGTCGAGCGCTCGCCGCGATCAGCACCGGGGGGTGTGGGCGAGGCCGGGGATCGCCCCGAGCACCTGCTGCGACGGTGTGGCGATCGTGCCGGGCCGCATCACGCGACGCAGGTGCGACCAGGCCGCCCGGCCGCGCGACACGGGAGCCTCGGGCCGGCGATCCGCGGTCGGGACGACCCGCGGGCGGGCGGCGTGCCGCACCGTCGAGGTGTCGGTGACCGGCGCGAGCGCCGGGAACGCGACCGTGGGGGCCTCGCCGCGGGCTCGGGGGGTCCGCAACCGGTAGCTGCAGGCCGTGCGCTCCTGCCCGGTGCGGATCGCGGTGCGGCGATGCGAGGACCGCGAGCGGTGGTCGATCGGCGTCGAGGGGGTCGCGCTCCGGTCGGGGGCGGGGGCGACGGGGGCCGGGGAGGTGGTGCGACTCGTTGTCATGCCTCCAGGGTGCGCCCGGTGCGAGCATGACACAAACGACATGTTCTTGTGCTTCCCATGTGAGGCTGTCATGCTGTGGCGATGCCACCCGCGCTCCAGCTCGACGTCGAATCGCTGCGGACGCTGATCGCCACGCTCGACCACGGCGGGATGACCCGGGCGGCGGAGCGCCTCGGGGTGACCCAGTCCGCCGTCAGCTGGAAGATCAAGCGACTGGAGCAGCGCATCGGTCGACCGCTGCTGATCCGCGACGGCCACCAGCTCCGCCCGACGCGCGACGCTCGCGCCCTGCTCGACGAAGCTCGCGAGCTGGTGGCCATCCACGACCGCCTCGCGGCGCGCCTGTCCAGCTCCGAGCTCACCGGGATGGTGCGCCTCGGCTCCAACGAGGAGATCGACCCGGTCAAGATGGCCCGCCTGCTCGGGCGGTTCGCCTGGTCCCACCCCCACGTGCGCGTCGAGTTCGTCATCGACTCGACGGTGCGGCTCACGCGTGCGCTCGCCGACAACACGGTCGACGTCGCGATGATCCAGGTCGTCCCCGCCGACCTGCGCGAGGACGACGTCGTGCTGTGGTCGGATCAGCTCCGGTGGGTGACGTCGTGGGACGATCCGGACCGGTACACGTCCCCGGTCCCGCTGGTCACCTTCGGCGAGCACTGCTTCTACAACTCGATCAGCGAACCCGCCCTCACCGCCGCGGGCATCGAGCACTCGGTCGCGTTCGCGGTCTCGTCGTCGAGCGCGCACCGGGCGGCGATCGTGGCCGGCCTGGGGGTCGGGGTCCTCGGGGAGCGGTACCTCGACGACGAGATCGTGGAGTGGCCTCCCGGACGGGAGCTGCCCGACCTGCCGACGGTCCACCAGCTCGCGCGCACCGTGCCGGGGCAGGCCGACGAGGTGACCGACACCCTCGTCGCCGCGATCCGCGCGGAGCTGCTCGACCCCGCCGTGGCCACCGCGGCCGCCTGAGCCCGAGCCACCCCGACCGAGCAGCGCGACCGGGGCGGCGATCCGCGCGCCCACGAGGCGCGCGAGCACCGACGAGATCTAGGATCCGGGGCGTGCCAGGAGTCGGCGGGCCCGGGAGAAGAGGGCGATGACGTGAGGTCGCCCGAGAGGTGGACGAACTCGTTCGTCGACCCGTTCGAGCGGACCGCGCCGCTGCCGACCGCGTCGGCGGTCGCCCGGCTCGGCGACCTCGCCGGCGAGATCCTCGAGCAGTCCGGGCAGGCCGTGTGCGTCACCGACGCCGAGCTCGACCGTCCCGGACCGCGCATCTCGTGGGTCAACCCCGCCTACCTGGACATCTTCTGCTGCGACATCGACGACGTGATCGGCCGCTCACCACGCTTCGCCCAGGGGCCCCTGACCGACCGCGTGGTCCTCGACCGCATCCGCGAGCACCTCGTCGAGGGCACACCCGTTCGAGCCCAGGTGATCAACTACCGCTTCGATCGCACCGTGTTCCGGCTGCGGTGGAGCATCGACCCGATCCGCCGAGCGGGTCGCGTCACCCACTTCGTGGGACTGCTCGACGACGTGACCACCCAGGACCGGATGCGCCGGCGGCTCACCGCGCTCGACACGATCCTGACGGCGGGTCGCCCGGCGTCGAGCCTGAGCGGGCGCGAGCGCGATCGCGCCGTCGCGCGAGCGCTGGCGGAGTCGATGGCGCCGATGGTCGCCGAGATCGGGGGCGCGCTGGTGCGCGTCGGCGACGACGAGGCGAGCGTCGCCCCGCCCTCGATCGGCGTCACCGACGACCCGATCGTGACGCGCCTCGACATCGGCTCCGTCGGATCGCTGACGGTGACCACCCACCCGGACGCCGGAGCGCTCGTCGATCACCTGGGGATGCAGGAGATGGCCGCGCAGGCGGCGTGGCTCGCCGGGATCAGCCCGCCGCCCGCGACCTGACGCAGCGGATGCTGCGCGTCCCGTGGTCGTCGACGACGCTCACGTCGTCCATGACGGCACGCACGATGAACAAGCCGCGGCCGGTGCAGTCGCAGTCGGACGGCCGGCGCAGCCCGTCGAGGTCGTCGAGGCCGTCGGCTTCGCTCACGTCGAGGATCCACCGGTCGGGGGTCGTCGTGAACACGACGGCGAAGTCCCCGGCGTCGGTGTGGCGCATCACGTTCGTCGCGAGCTCGCTGACCGCGAGCTCGAAGTCCTCGACCTCGCTGGTCGTGCCACCCGACGCCCTCACCGCCCGGCCGACGCGGGTCCGCAGGGCGTTGAGCTCGCTGGGGTCGGCGTCGACCGTCACCCGTTGCACGGAGACGGCCGGATCGGACATGCGTCCACCCTGCCCACCCAGGACCGCCGGGAAACCGCGCGCCGTGGCCGCCGTGCCGTCAGCGAGGGAGGATCTGCACGATGACGGCGGCCGCGTCGTCGGTCCGCCACCCGCGTGCGGCGCGCCGCGCCACGAGGTCGCGCACCCGGTCCACGGGACGCCGAGCGCTCGCCCCGTCCGCCAGCTCGTGCTCGACCTCGGAGGCGAGCTCGGCGATCTCGACGTCGAGGTCGCGGTCGCGCGCCTCGACGACGCCGTCGGTGAACCCCACGAGCACGGTCCCGTCCGACACCTCCGACTCCGACGCGGAGTGCCCTCCGAAGCCGGAGCCGAGCGGCGGACCGACCGCGCCGGCGATCTGCGCGAACCCCGCACCAGGTCGCCCCACGATCGGCCCGGGGTGGCCCGCCGAGCACGTCCGGGCGGTTCCGTCCGAGTCGACGACGAACACCAGCGCCGTCGCCATCACCCCGGGCGACCGGCGACGCAGGTAGGCGTCGGTCGCCGACATCGCCTCGACCGGATCCCCGCTCGCCACCAGGTGCGCGGCGAGCACGTCACGGATCTGGGTCATCTCGATCGCGGCGCTCAGGTCGTGGCCGACCACGTCGCCGATCACGAACGCGCAGCGGTCGACCTCGAGCTGGACCACGTCGAACCAGTCACCGCCGACCGCCTGGAAGTCGCGACCGGGCTCGTAGAGCGTGGCGACGTCGAACCCGCGCACCTCCGAGATCGGCTTCCCGAGCATCATCGTCTGCAGGCGCCGCGCCAGCTCGCCCTCGACCTCGGTGCGCATCGAGCGCTCGAAACCGGGCCCCGCCCGTTGCGTCAACTGGGCGAGCAGCTCGAGCTCGACGCCGTCGAGCTCGTGGGCGTCGGGCCACGCGATCGCGATCGCCGCGGCGGGGCGATCGCCGAGCCCGATGCCGCTGACCACCACACTGCCCATCTCGGCCTCGGCGACGAGCTCGGGCGACAGCCCCCACGCCAGGGATTCCGACACGCTCGACAGCGCGACCAGGGGCTCGACCCCGCGCAGCACGTGGCAGATGGGCACCTCGGACTCCAACGGGATCCGTTGCCAGTCGCGCCGGATCACGGGCGGGACACCGGGGCCGTGGACGAGCATCGCCGTGTCGTCGTCGTCGACGAACGCGATGCTCGCCCAACCGGCGTCGAAGATCTCGGCCGCGCCGTCGACGATCACCTGGGCCACCCCCGAGCGCGACACCTCCGCGCTCGTGCGGGCGGCGAGGCGGTTGACCTCCGAGCGGAGCTCGCGCGCCCTGCGCTCCCGGGCGAGGGCCGAGCGCAGCGCGATGTTCTCCCGCTCGAGCTCGGCTTCGGCATCCGACAGCACCCGTCACCCCGCCGCTTCGGGCGTCGCGGCCGGGTCCGCCTCGATCAGGCCGTGCTCGACGCAGAGCTCGGTCGAGAGCTCCTTGGGACCGACCTCGTCGAACGCGACGACGATGACGTCGGGTCGGCGCGAGGTCACGCACCCCCGCCCGAAGTCGACGTGCGACACGACCGTCCCCACCGGGAACTCGCGATCGGGCACCTCCTCGGTGACGATCTCGCACACGTCGCAGTGGCCGCAGCGCTCCAGGGACTCGCCGAGGCTCGTCAGGATCTGCGACCAGCGGCAGTGGCGTGACGAGCGGTACCGCTCGACCGCGAGGAGCTGGGAGCGGTCGAACTCCTCTCGCTCGGCGCGCAGCCGCTCGACGACCTCCAGCTCGACCGCCCCCGTGACCGCCAGCCGTGGCCGGGTGGCGATCGCCCCCGCCTGCTCCAGGATCGACAGCGCGCGCGCCACCGTCCCGGCTCCGAACGGCATCTGCTCCGCGAGGCGCCGGCGCGAGACCACGCCGCCGCGCATCGCGTCGTAGACGGCAGCGCACTCACCGACCGACGTGGAGCGCACCCCCGATCCGAACGCCCGCCGCGACCGGGCGCGCAGCGAGACGAACACCGCCCCGCGGGCCGGGGCGCCGTCTCGACCCCCCCGGCCGACCTCCTGGTAGTAGGCGAGCAGCGAATCGGGCATGTCGAGGTGGACGACGGTCGTGATGTCGGGGACGTCGATCCCCATCCCGAACGCGGTGGTGGCCACGATCACGCATCGCTGCTGCGAGCGGATCAGGCCGAGCGCCTCGGACTTCGCCGACTTCGGGAGTCCGCCGTGGAACGGTCGCGCGACCTGTCCCGTCGCCTCCAGTCGCTCGGCGATCTCGACGGTGAGCGCGCGCGTCGGGACGTACACGAGCGCCTTGCCCTCGCCCGGGGTGAGGTGCTCGACGATCCGATCGATCGCGTCGTCGGCGCTCGACGAGCCGACGACCGAGAGGTGGATGTTGGTCCGCTCGAGGTCCGAGGTGACGATCTCCGCCTCGGCCATGTCGAGGGAGCGGCAGATGTCGGTGCGCATCCGCGGGTCCGCCGACCCGGTCAGCGCGACGGCGAGCGGGGTCCCGAGCCGGCGACGGACGTCGCCGATCACCGTGTAGTCGGGACGGAACCCGTGACCCCACGTGACGATGCAGTGCGCCTCGTCGACCGCGAGGAGGCGCACGCCGATGCGCGCGAGCGCCTCGACCACCGCCTCGTCGGTCAGGATCTCGGGCGTGGCGAAGAGGTACCGCGCCGCCCCCGACGACAGGCGGTCGACGATCGCGGCTCGCTCGGAGTCCGAGGTCGCGCCGTCGATCGCGACGGCCTCGCCGAGGTCGGCCGAGGCGATCGCGTCCATCTGGTCCTCCTGGAGCGCCAGGAGGGGCGACACCACGACGCAGACCCCGTCCAGGATCTCGGTCGCGACCTGGTAGATCGCCGACTTGCCCCCACCGGTGGGGATCACGGCGAGCACGTCGCGCCCGGCGACGAGGGCCTCGACGGCCGCCCGCTGCGCCGGCCGGAGCTCCTGGATCCCGATCCGGCCGGCCTCCGCGTCCAGGTCGACCGCGCCCGGCGGCGCGACGAGGTCGACCGTGCCGGCCGCCGGCTGGGGACTCGTCGTCGACGGGGCCCGGCTCACGCCTCGCCGCTCCGTCGGAACGAGCGCAGGCGAGCCGGATCGAGCCGGCTCCGCACGGTGCCCTCCGACGAGCGCCGGTCGGAGACGACGACCGCCCCGACGCCCGGGGGCGTCCGCGAGTCGAGCCCGGCCGAGAACGCACGCACGGCGGAGATCGCGGCCGCGACGATCGGCACGGCGAGGAACGCTCCCGCGAGCCCGGCGACGGCACCGCCGGCCGTGAGCGAGACGAGGACCAGCACGGGGTGGATGGACACCTGACGGGCGACGATCAGCGGCTGGAGGACGTTGCCCTCGATCTGCTGGACGACGAGCGTGAGGATCACGACCCACACCGCGGTGGCCGGACCCACGGCGACGAGCGCGACGAGCGCGGCCGCCGCGCCGGCGACGACCGCTCCCACCACCGGGAACAACCCGGCGATCGCGGTGAGGATCATCAGCGGGAGGACGAGGGGGACGCCCAGCACCCACAGCCCGAGCCCGATGAGCAGGCCGTCGGCGATGCCGGTGATGATCACGCTGCGCAGGTAGGCCGACACCGTCGTCGAGACGGCCTGACCGCTGCGGTCGAGGGTCGCGCTCCGCGACTCGTCGACGCGGGTCACGATCGCCTGCCACATCGACGGACCGTCCTTGGTCAGGAAGAACGTCAGCACGATGGTGAGCAGCACGCCGCCGAGGATCTGGAGCACCATCGTCGCCTGCTGGGTGCCGAGCGAGTCGACCCCGCTCGACAGCCACGATCGCAGCGTCTCCTCCGCGTCGGCGATCTGGGCCTCGTCGAGGTCGAACGGCTCCCCCGACAGCCACGACTCGATGCGCTCGCGCACCTGCTCCTGGGTGAGGCTGTCTCCCTCGAGCGTCACCCGGGTCCGATCGACGACGAACCAGCCGGCCCCCGCGACGATCGCGCCGACCCCGACGATCGGGATGGCGGCGGCCAACGACGACGGGGTGCCGAGGTCCTCCAGCCGTCGGGCGAGCGGACGCAGCGTCGCGGCCACCAGGAACGCGACGAGCAGCGGGACGAGCGCGACGCGCACCTGGAGGGCGATCCACAGGATGGCGCCGAGCAGGATCCCGATGACGATCAATCGCATCGCCCACGCGGCGGTGCGATCCAACCACTCCGGGACCAGGAGGGCCGCTCGGTCGTCGACCGCGGCGGTGGCACCCGCGTCGTCGTCGGACCCCTCGCCCGCTACGCCGACGTCGCTCGCTGCGTCCCCGCCGTCGCCGATGTCCACGTCCCCGCCCGTCCGCTGCTCGCTCACCACGTCACCAGATCGGTCACCCTACGACACCAGGGTGCTCAACGACCCCAACTCCCGCTCGCCGTGGTGCTGGCGCAGGTAGAGGTGCAGGTCGTGGGCGCGCTGGGCGGTGTCGACGTCGGAGGTGAACGGGCGCGGCCCGAAGGCCCGCCCGAAGCGATCGAGGACGTCCGTGCAGGTCCGTTCGACCACCTGCCTCAGCGACCGGGCGACGAACTCGGCCTCCGCCGCGTCGTCGTGGGCGTCGTCCATCTGGCTCCCCGCGCCGACCAGCAGCGCGAGCAGCGACCAGCGGGCCGCGACGAGCGCGCCGTGCTGGGCTCGGCGGTGCGGGTCGTCGTCGACGAGGCGCGAAGCCGTGTCGGCGAGAGCGATGGCCGAACCCGCCCAGCACGCGGCCGGCCCGCACGCCCCGTGCCAGAAGCCGGGGCGGGTCAGGTACCAGTCCGGCCCGCCGACCACGTCGTCGGGGCCGACCGGGTGCTCGTCGAGGACGATCGCGGCGGTGGCGGTGTCGCTCAGCGCCGACGTCGCCCACCCCACCGTCTCGCCGACGACGGTGGACGACGGGGTGACGTCGACGTCGAGCAGCAGGCGGGTGCCGTCCGAGTCGACCACGGTGATCAGCGCGCGATCGACGATCCCGACACCCGTGCCGAACGGTTTGCGCCCGCTGACGGTCCACGTCGCACGGTCGAGGACGACCGCCTCGCCGGGCTGCTCCGATGCCCACACGCCGTACGCCACGTCGGGCGGTGCCGTGCGCCCCGCCTCGGTCAGGATCGCCACCGCGTCGGTGTGCGCCTCGGCCAGGCGCGCCACACCGACGGGCTGGTTGCGTGCGATGTCGCACAGCCGCAGCAGGCGCTCGGCGCCCTCCCCGTCGGCCGGCATGGGCAGGTCGAGCGATCCGCGTCGCACGAGATCGGTGAACGACCGCGCCGTCGTCATCTCAGCACTGGGCGGCCCGGGGCGCGACGATCGCAGATCATCACCCTCGGTACCCCGAGGTGACGCTGCGCATTCGAGCGCGACGGGGTCGATCGTCGGCTCAACCGGACGATCCCCCGACGGCGGCGAGCGCGCGCGCCGCGGACTCGATGCGCTGCGGCGCCACCTCGACGAGGGGGTCCGGCCGATCGCGCACCGTGGCCTGCGTGAGCCGCCTCACGTCGAGGTCGGGACCGACCTCGTCCCACGACAGCGGCGTGGAGACCGTCGGGATCGAGCGCGCCCGCGGGCTCCACGCCGCGATGAGGGTGGCGCCGATGCCGACGCGGGTGCAGTCGACGAACAGGCGACCGCCGCGCTCGTCCTTCGCGAACCGCGTCGTGAGCTCGTCGGGGTGCCGCCGCACGCACTCGGCCGCCACACCCTCGACCAGCGCGCGCAGCTCGTCGGTGGCGTAGCGGCGCTCGACCGGCACGAGCACGTGGAGGCCACGACCCCCGCTCGTCTTCACCCCCGAGCGCAGCCCGATCTCGTCGAGTACCTCGCGCACCCACGGAGCCGCGACCACCGCCGTGACCGAGGACTCCGAGGGGTCGAGGTCGATGACCAGGGTGTCGAGCCGGTCCGGCCGGTCCACTCGGAACAGGCACGCGTGGAGCTCGGTGACGTTCTGCCCGGCGCACCACCGCAGCGCCTCGGGCGAGTCGATCAGGGCGTAGTCCACATCTCGGCGCGCCGTGCGGGCGTGGGTCGTCCACCGCCCGACGAACGCCGGGGCGTGGGACGCGAGGTCCTTGCGCATGAAGCCGTCCCGGTCGACCCCGCGGGGGTGGTGGTTGAGCGTCACCGCACGCCCGGCGAGGTGGGGCAGCAGACGATCGCGCACGTCGTGGTAGTAGTCGGCGAGGTCCGCCTTCGTGATCGACCCCTCCGGCCACAGGACCTTGTCGGGGCTGCTCAGCTCCACGTCGTTCGTCGCCATCGCTCCTCCTCCGTCGCGTGCGCGCGTCGCGCACGCCTCGCCCACCGTCTCCGACGCTCGCACGCCGCTCGGTCGGCGCCCACGACCGTGTTCCCCTCTCCCCACGATCCCACTCCCCCCGCCCGACCTCGCGACCGCTGCGACGCATGGATCGGGTGACGTTCGGGTACCCGGATCGCTCACCCACCACATCGAGAGAGGACCCAACATGTTGCGTTTCGATCCCTTCGCCGACCTCGACCGGATGTCCCGGCAGGTGGAGCGCCCCACGCGCTCGTCCGTCCTCGCCATGGACGCGATCCGCGACGACGACGAGGTCGTCATCTACTTCGACGTCCCCGGCGTGAGCCGAGACGACATCGAGGTGAACGTCGAGAAGAACGAGCTGACCGTGCGCGTCGAGCGCCGCTGGGACGACAGCGGCCAGCAGAAGCTCGCCCAGGAGCGGGCGCAGGGGACGTTCACCCGCTCCCTGATGCTCGGTGACGCGCTCGACCTCGACCAGCTCACGGCAGATCTCGACGAGGGCGTGCTGACCGTGAAGGTCCCCGTCTCGGAGACCTCCAAGCAGCGCACGATCCAGGTCGGCGGCGGGTCGTCGAGCAGCGAGGCGATCGACGCGACCTCGAGCGACTGAGTCGGTCGGCACGGGCGGTACCGATCACGACCCGCCCGGGGACGGCTCCACCCGGTACCGCCGATCGCCGGCGGATCCGCCGCCGGCGTCGACGGCGGTGAGATCGCGATGACCGTCGAGAGCCTCGCGCACCGACGACGAGGTCGACGGTCCTCGAGCCGCCACGCGGACGACCTCGCCGTGCGCGACCTCGCCGGCGGACTCCCCGGCCGCGCCGCGGGCCCGCCCGAGAGCGAGGGCCGTCGCCACCGCCCGCTCGACGATCGCCTCGTCGTCAGGCGGCTCCCACCAGGCGCGACCGCGCTCGCCGAGAGCGACCTTCGCGTCCTGGACGCGCCGACGCGCGCTCGCGACCGCGTCCTCGTCGCTCGACCGTGAGCCGGCTCCGACGGCGCGCCGGGCCGCCATCAGCTCGCGCACCAGCTCCGCGCGGACGTCGTCGTCGATCGCCGGATCGCTCGCCCTCCACCTCCGACCGTCGACCACGATGTGGCGACCGTCCTCGGTCCGCTCGACCTCCCGACTCACCGCGCCCGGCCCCCGGCCCGAGCGACGGGCGGGCGAGCGGTCACCCGGCCACACCGCTCCAGGCGCCCGGCGCGACGAGGGACCGGACGCGGGACCGCTCGTACAGCGCCTCGTACGCGTCCACCATCACGTCGATCGACAGGGTGGCGACCGCGTGCTCGCGGCACCGCCGGCGGTCGGCCGCGGCCGCCACCTCGATCGCGGCGGCGAGCGCCGCCGCGTCGTCACCCTCCGCGATCGCGCCGACGTCGGAGGTGATGACGTCGGGCAGGACACCGCGGGCGAAGGCGGCGACCGGGGTCCCGCAGGCCAGCATCTCCGCGGCGACGAGGCCGAACGGCTCCTCCCAGCAGGGGGCGACGACCCCGACGGCTGCGGTCGCGTACAGCTCGACCAGCTCGTGCGAACCCAGGTGGCCGAGGTAGCGGACGTCGGGGCCCAGCCGCGGCCGCACCTCGCGCTCGAAGTACACCGGTTCCTGGATCGGACCGGCGAGGTCGATCGAGCGGCCCGCGAGGCGGGCGGCGTCGATCGCGACGTGCGGGGCCTTCTCCGAGACGATGCGCCCAGCCCACGCGCATCCCTCGCCGGCGGCGTGGTCCCCCGGGGACCACACCTCGACCTCCACCCCGTTCCACACCGGTCGCGAGCGAACGGGTCGCCATCGCCGCGCGAGCGGGGCGGAGACCGCGACGACCTCGTGGGAGTCGCGCGGGTCGACCTGGCGCGCACGGTGGGCGGCGTCCACCTCCGCGATCGGGGGGCAGTGGAGCACGTGCAGGACGCCGAGCGGCCCGTAGTCGTGCGACGCCGGGAGCTCGTGCAGCGTGTTGTTGTGCACCGCGTCGAAGCGCCCGGGCATCGTGACCTGTTCGAGCACGCGCCGGTGCCCGACGTCGAGCTGAGCGACGGCGCTCACCGGCATCGAGGTGTCCGATCGCTCGGAGGCGTCGATCTCGAGGGATCGCTCGATGATCGGGGTGACCGGGAAGTCCGGGGGAGGCGCGGAATCGCCGGGGCCGGCGAAGAGGGTCACCTCGTGGCCGCGCCGGCGCAGCGCCCGTGCGAGCGTGAGCGTGTGCGCCTCGAGCCCACCGGCGAACGGCTCGCCGACGGCGAAGCGGGCGGGGCCGAGCACGGCGATCCGCCGCGGTCGCCGCGCAGCGGCTGCGAGCGGTCGAGCGATCTGGAGGGGGCGAGCACGCACGGCAGGGTGAGTACCCGGGGCGCGCAGATCGCATTCGTGCCCCCCGAGACCCGTGGTACCGTCACGTGGCGGGCGGAGCGCGAGCTCGACTGGTCGCATCGTCGACGGATCCGCGACGAATGCGACGGGTTCGCCTCGGGTACCACCGGAGGGACGCACCATGAGATCCACCGCACCGCACATCGTCATCGTGGGCAGGTCCGGGGTGGGCAAGTCGACCGTCGGGTTCGAGTTGTCACGCCGGCTGCACCGTCCGTTCTTCGACGCCGACAACCACCCCGACCGAGCCCCCGAGCACGCCGGCGAGGCGACCGACGACGAGATCGTCGCGTGCCGGGACTGGATCCAGGTCATCTGCTCCACGTCGATGCCCGCGGTCATCGCGGCTCCGTGGGTCGGCGTCGACCAGGTCCTGCGCTCGCGGGACGAGCAGCGGTGGGGGGAGCCGCACTGGATCGTGCTGCTCGAGGCCGACGATGACGTGCTTCGAGGGCGCATCGGCGAGCGAGGCGCGCCGGCGAGCCCGGCGGCCGACGCCGATGCCGACGACCGCCTGGCCGCTCTCCGAGCAGCGGCGGCCGTGGAGGTCGACACCGGCAGCCACTCGACCTCGGAGGTCGTCGACCGTGTCGCGCAGGCCTGGTCGCGACGCTCGGAGAACCTCCCGGCGCGCTGAGCCCGCGGTCCGTGGTCGGCCGCCGCGAGCGCCTGCGCGATCGGGCGTCGAGCGCACCTCGTCCACGACGTGCGGAGCACCGCGTCACGACGTGCGCAGCGCCACGTCACGACGTGCGCAGCACCGCGTGACCTCGAGCGTGCATGACCCCGGCCGCCGTCGGGTACCGCTCCGTCGGACGTCGGCACCGTGCCGGTCGTCGACGAGAGAGGATCGTGGAACCCATGTGGATCGTCATCACCGCCGTCGGGGTCGTCGCCCTGATCGTGGTCCTCGTCGTGCGGAGCTCCGCACCCGGACGGTCGGCACCGGACCCCGACGACCAACCCGAGGTCACCGACCCCACCCACCACGACCTGCCCGAACCGGGTGAGCACCGCTCGGCGCACCGTCCCGACGGGTCCCCCGTGCCGGGGTCCGAGGAGGATCGCAACCGACATGGCCAGGCGTGACACCGCGATGACGTCGCCGGAACGATCCGATCGGTCCCGATGAGCGACTCGACCACGATCACCGAGCGCTTCCGCGACGCCCTGCGCTCGCTCGAGGAGTCCTCGTCGACCGACGACCTCGTCGATCTCTACGCGTCGGGGTGCTCGGTCGGCAACGTCGTGGACGGCGAGGCGTTCTCCGGGCACGACGGCGTGCGCGAGTTCTGGACGATCTACCGCGAGCAGTTCGACGAGGTGAGCTCGGAGTTCGCCGTGATCGCCGGAGACGACTCCGGCGGGGTCCTCGAGTGGACGACCACCGGCACCTCGAACGGCCACGAGGTGTCGTACCGGGGCGCCACCGTGCTGGAGGTCGCCGACGGCGAGATCACCCGATCGATGGCGTACTACGACCCGGCCGACCTGGGCCGCCAGGTCGTCGAGAGCTGAGCGTCGGCGGGCTCCGGCGACCGGGCCGCCCGGCCGTCGCCGCGCCTCGGTACCGTCGGTGAACATGCCACCGGACCCGCGCGACCTCGTGCGACGCCTCAACCGAGCAGGAGACTCGGTGGGTGAGTTCCTGCGCGACTCCGAGCGACGGATCAACGACCGGGCCGCCGAGCTCGGCGGCGCACGGCGCAGCACCGCCCGGACCCCGGACGAGATCCAGGCCGACCTCGACCGCCTCGTGGGCCTCGACTCGGTGAAGGAGCAGGTGACGACCCTCGTGGCGCTGCTCTCCGTGCAGCGCGAGCGCCGCGAGCACGGGTTGTCCGACCTGCCCACCAGCCACCACCTCGTGTTCACCGGGAACCCCGGGACCGGCAAGACGACCGTCGCTCGGCTGATCGCCGAGATGTACGGGGCGCTCGGCCTGCTCGAGCGCGGGCACCTGATCGAGGTCGACCGCGCCCGCCTGGTCGGCCAGTACGTCGGCCACACGGCGTTCAAGACCAACCGGGCGATCCGGCGCGCCCTCGACGGGGTGCTCTTCATCGACGAGGCCTACGCCCTGACGCCGCCGGGGCCGCGCAGCCTCGACTTCGGCGCCGAGGCCGTGGAGACGCTGATCAAGCGGATGGAGGACCACCGCGATCGCCTCGTCGTCATCGTCGCCGGCTACCCCGAGCTGATGGAGGAGTTCCTCGACTCCAACCCGGGGCTGCGATCCCGCTTCTCGAGGGAGATCGACTTCGACGACTACACCGACGCCGAGCTCGTCGCGATCATCCGCAGCCTCGCCGAGGAGGCGGAGTACGCCATCGCGCCCGATGCCGACGTCGCGCTCGCGGAGATCTTCGCCGTGGCGCGCGACGATCCCGGGTTCGGCAACGCCCGCTTCGCCCGCACGCTGTTCGAGCAGGCGGTCAACCGCCAGGCGCTGCGGTTGCAGCGCGCCGGGGTGCGCGGCATCGGCCGAGACGAGCTGACGACGCTGACCACCGACGACATCGACGAGGCGGCCGAGCTGCTGTGAACCGGCGGACGGTCGCCGTGCGGCACCGGGGCGGCGGTCGTTCGAGTCCCGACGCGACGGCCCGCCCCCGATCTACGCTCGGTCGGTGATGGTCGTGCGCGGAGCCGAGGACGTCGACGCGAGCCAGGAGATCACCGACTCGGCCGAATCGATCTGGACGAGCGTCGTGGAGGCGCTCCCCCGCATCGGGATCGCCGTCGTCGTCACCGTCGTCGGCTACGTCGTGGCGCGACTGCTGCGCTACGTGCTCGCCAAGGTGTTCGCCCGCTCGCAGACCCCGAGCTTCACGCGGGTGATGAGCAAGCTGTCGGGATACATCGCCATGGCGCTGTTCGTCCTCGCCGGGGTCACGATCGCCTTCCCGTCGGTCCAGCCCGTCGACCTGCTCGCCGGGCTCGGCTTCTTCTCGATCGCGGTCGGCTTCGCCTTCCAGGACATCCTGGAGAACACCCTCTCCGGGGTGCTGCTGCTCTTCCGCCAACCCTTCGCGTCGGGGGACCAGATCGAGGTGGACGGCCAGCGCGGGACGGTGCAGGCGATCACCATCCGCGAGACGCGGCTGAAGACGTTCGACGGCGAGCTCGTCGTCATCCCGAACCGCGACGTCTACAAGAACGTCATCCAGGTGAACACCCACTACGACGACCGGCGCGTCAGCTTCACGGTGGGCATCGCCTACGAGAACGACGCGCGCGAGGCGTGCGCCGTGATCGTCTCGGCGCTCGATCGGGTGACCGGGGTCTCGGGTCGACCCGGACCCGAGGCGCTGGTGCGCGAGCTCGGGGTGTCGACCGTCGACATCGTCGCCGCCTTCTGGTGCGGCCCGCGCCAGCACGACGTGCTGATCCTGCGCGACGAGGCGATCAAGAAGGTCAAGGAGGCGCTCGAGGCGGCCGAGATCGAGATGCCGGCCGACATCATCGCCCTGCAGGCCACGCCGAGCCTCAAGGCCGCGCTGCAGAACGAGGCCGACGTGACCCCCGGCGGCTCGATCCGCTCGTGAGCCGACGGTTCGAGGAGCTGGACCGCCAGCCCACCGCGATCGGCGAGATCAGCCTCCGCCGACGGCTCGAGCCCACGACGCTCGTCGACGTGTTCGAGATCAAGATCGGCGAGGACGGGCTGATGTCGAGCCTGATCACCGACGGAGAGGAGGCGGTCGCCACCGTCGGGCTCGCCGCGACGGCCAACGATCCGCTCGACGTCGTCGTCGGTGGGCTCGGGCTGGGGTTCACTGCCGACGCCGCGCTCCGGGACCCGCGGGTCCGATCGGTGCGCATCGTCGAGGCGCTCGCGCCGGTGATCGATTGGCACCGGCGGCACCTCGTCCCGCTGGGCGCCGACGTCGCGGACGACCCGCGCTGCGAGATCGTCCACGCCGACTTCTTCGCCCTGGCGGCCGGCGGGCTCGACCGGTCGCCCGGTGGCGACGGTGCCGGGGACCGGCGCGTCGACGCCGTGCTCCTCGACATCGACCACTCGCCCCGCCACGTCCTCGACCCGGCGAGCGCGCCCTTCTACCGCCCCGGCGGCACCAGCGCCCTCGCCGCGGCCATCCGATCGGGCGGGGTGTTCTCCCTGTGGTCGAACGACCCTCCCGACGACGACTACCTCGCGGTCCTCCGCGGAGCCTTCGACCGGGCGGACGCCGAGGTGGTGACGTTCGCGAACCCGCTCACCGGCATCGACACGTCCAGCACGATCTACGTCGCGACCGTCGCTTGAGCGCAGCTCGTGCGATGCCGCGGATCGGCCTCAGGGTGACGACGGGGGGAGTTCGAGCCCGAGCGTGACGACCGCATCGGCGAGCTGGCGAAGCGGGGTGTTCGTGCGTCGCGAGTGGGTGCGCAGGAGGTCGAACGCCTGCCCGACGGGGACGCCGTGGCTGTGCGCGATGATGCCCTTGGCCTGCTCGATCACGACACGGGAATCGAGGGCGTGCTGGAGCTGACCGGAGAGCCGTCGCTGCTGCTCGAGCTCTCCGGCGCGCACGATGTAGGTCGCCGCGATGTCGGCGAGCACCCGGGCCACGCGCAGCTCCTCGACGTTCCAGTCGCGCACTTGGTCGTCGTAGACGTTGAGCGAACCGATCCGGGTCGCGCCCGTCCACAACGGCACGCCCACGACGGACTCGAAGCCGGATTCCCGAGCCGCACGGCGGTAGTCCTCGGAGTCGAGATCGGCGATGTTCCGCACGGCGACCACCTCGCCGGTGGCGAACGCTTCCACGCACGGCCCGGCCTGGTTCTGCTCCTGCGTCCGCTCGACCGCGATCACCGTCTCGCTGGTCGCGGTCACGAACAGGAGCTGGCCCTGCTCGTTCGCGACCGACACCCCGGCGCCGCGGGCATCGAGGATCTCGACGGTGCGATCACCGAGTTCGTAGAGGACGTCGTCGACCTCGTACGTGCCCGCCATCGTGGTGGCGAAGCGCTCGAGGACCCCGACGAGCTGGGACGGTCCGGCCATCGTGGGCCCCCTGGATGTAGGTGTGCGCGGATACGGCGAATGCCGAGGTACCACGCACCTCCACCGCGTGCGGGGGAGCGGAGCGCCACGAGTTGTCCAGGGTCTGGGGACGACAGAGCCCGGCATCAGCCGAGGACTCATCCGAGTGGGAGCGTACACGAGGATCCCCCGAACGCGCCGTGACGGCGGCGGCGGCGCGACCGCCGGTCCCGTCCCGATCAGGCGAGCGGGATCGTCGCGTGCTCGAGCGGCGTCGAGAGCGACGACACGACGGTCCGCGCCCAGTCCCGCGCGGTCCACCCACGCACGGTGCGCGCTCGACGAGCGGCCAGGCGACGACGGTCGGGTTCGGTGGCGCGCAGGGCCGTGGCGACGCCGTCCGCGATCGACGCGGGGTCGAGACCGTCGACGAGGACGGCGTCGCCGCCGAGCTCCACGGCGACCGACGTGCGTTCGCAGAGCACCAGCGCTCCCGCTGTCGCTTCGGCGAGGATGGCGAACTCCTTGGCGACCCGCTCGTCGCCGTGTCGTCGCGGGGTGACGATCGCGACCTCGGCGGACGCCAGCAGCGCCAAGGCCTCGTCTCGCCCGACGGGATCGAGGCGCACCTCGACCGGCACCGATCCGTCCGTCCGCTGACGGCCCGAGTTCAGGGCGAACATCCGCCGTTCGATCTCCACGGTCTCCGTCGGGGGACGGGTGGACCCGCCGGTGGCCGTCGTCAGCTCCACGATGTCGACCCGAGCCGGGTCGATGCCGGACCGGTCGAGGGCGATCTCGTAGGCCCGCAGTCGTTCCAGGATCCCGCTGGAGCGGTCGGAGCGGTCGAGAGCGACCACGAGGCGGCGATGTCCCGATCCGAGGTGTCGATCACGACCCGGACGCCCCGGCACGGACGGGGACGGGACGAGGCGGGTCGGGTCGATCGAGGTCGGTGCCACCACGGTCGCGGGCGGCTCGGTGCCGCCGTACCGGGCCACGAACGAGCGGATCCGGTCGGCGTCGCCCGCGGTGGGGACCGCCACGACCGCGCACGCGCCGAGGCCGGCGGCGACGAGCGGCGCGATCGGTGACGGCGTCGACCAGCCGACGTCGAGCGTCCCGTCCAGCGACAACCCGACGCGGATCCCGGGGCGGAGACCGGCGAGGATCGACGGCACCGCGAGCAGCGCGTCGCCGTGGACCCACACCGCGTCGTGGGGCGCGCACGACCTCGCGGCCCGGTGCGCCAGAAGCCGTGCGAACTCGACGGCGGCGCGCGACTCCAGCGACGGCGACGACCTGTCGGCGGGCCACGCCGGTCCACGTCGGCTCCCGGCGACGGCGAGCGCGACCGGCTCGGGGATCTCGACCGGCACCAACGGCGCGAGTCGCGAGCCGAGGGGCGCGGTCCGCAGCAGGCGATCTCCGGGCCCCCTCGCCGGGGCGATCCATCCCCCGATGCGCTGCTCCGTCAGCGAGCGCACCCCGTCGACGAGTCCGTCGGCGACGAAGCGCCACCCGTCCGCTGAGCTCCGCTCGATCGGCATCGTCGCCGCCACGACGTGCAGCGACGGCGTCACGCTCTGCCCCGGCGGGAGGCGTCGCGGCCCGGCGCGGAGCCGGCGCAGGCGGTCGTGGCGCCCACGATGGCGCCCCCGCCCGGCACCTCGTCGCCGCGTGCACCACCGACCCGCACCGGTGACAGCTCGCCACGACGAGCGGGCCACGACCCGTCGAGGTGCAGCACCCGCGACACCCGATCGACGATGTCGCTCGTCGCGGCGACGACCAGCACCCCGCCACGCTCGGCCATCCGGTCGGCCAGACGCTCCACGAACCGCACACCCGCCGCGGTGAACACGGTCACCTGACCCAGATCGACCTCCACGAGGTCGCACCCGTCCACGAGGTCGAGGCACGATGCCCTGACCACGGCCACCGACCAGGCATCGATCTCACCGTCGAAACCGAGCGAACCCCGACTCGCCCGGCCGTCGGGCGTCGCGCGCCGCAGCCTCGTCACACGCAGCTCACACGTGCCGGACGGTCTCGCGCCCTGCCTCCCCGACGTCGACCCGTCGATCGGATCGCAACGCTCCCTCACCTGACACCTCCGCGACGAAGGCCGCCGAGAGCAGGGGCAGCTGATGAGTCGCCGGAGGTCAGGAGCGACGGATCGCAGCGTACACGCGCAGCGGTCGGGCGACGTGCGCGGACCGCCACCCCGCGTGCGACCCTCGTCGCCGTCCGTCGTCGTGGACGGCGCCGTTCGCTCGCCATCGACGGCCACGGGGACGGGAGCGAACCGACGACGACCTGCCCGAGACCGACGTCACGGGTTCAGCCGACCCGAGGTCGGGGTACGACCGTCGTGGTTCATCTGTCTCAGGAGGAGTGGTCCATGCAGAACGACAAAGGTGTCCGCGACCTCGCGAAGATCCTCGCCCCCGACGCGACGATCGTGTCGACGTCGAGCCCCGAGCCCGCGCTCAAGTCGTTGAACGTGGTCGCCATCTTCGACGACGACGAGGCGTCGCGCAGCGCGGTGCTCGCGCTGGAGGGGGTCGAGAACGACGACGCCTCGATCGGTCTCGTCTCGCTCGCCAGCAAGTCCGCCGGCGCCGCCGACGAGCGGCCCGAGGCACGCGCCGCCGGAGTGCAGCCCGAGGACACCGACATCGCCAGCGACACCCTCGGTCGCACCGCGAAGGGAGGGATCATCGGCGCCGTCGTCGGCGCAGCGATCTTCGCGCTCGTCGGGTTCCTGCTCGCCGAGGGCGGCGTGATCATCGGCGCCGCGGTCGGCGGTGCGCTGTTCGGTGCGTTCATCGGCGGCGTGTGGGGCGCGTTCGCCCGCTTCGGCGGCAGCGACGCCTACCGCGAGTCGTTCGCCCGCAACGAGGGCGGCATCACCCTGGTGTCGCTGCACACCGACGACGCCGACGAGGCCCGACGCGCTGAGGAGCTGCTCGCTGACGGGTCGCTGTCGGCGCCGATGGTCTTCCGCCGCGATGGCGATCGCGTGTGGTCGGAGAACACGCCGACGTGACGCGACGTGCGCGTCGCCGCCGTTCTCGGTGTCGCCGCCGTGTTTCGTGTCGCCGCCGATGGGCGAGGATCGCACCATGAGCTACGACATCCACATCGGTGACACCGTCTCGTGGAACTGGGGCGATTCGACCGCGAGCGGTGAGGTCACCGAGCGCTTCACGGAGAAGGTGACGCGCACCATCAAGGGGACCGAGGTGACCCGCGACGCCTCCGAGGACGAACCGGCGTACCTCATCGAGCAGGAGGACGGCGATCGGGTGCTGAAGTCGTCGAGCGAGCTCGACAGCTGATCCTCGCCCACCGCCCCGAACGGGGCGGCGCCTGCGTCACGAGCGACCCGGCACCGCCGCCCGGTGGCCGCCCCCGACACCTCGTCTGATCGCCGGACCCGGGTCAGCGGACGTCGGGCCCCACCGGTTCGGTCGCTCGTCGGTCGGCCAGCTGCTCGCTCCGGCGGGCGATGCGCTCCTCGGCTGCCGCCCACCGCCACAGCGCGACGATCGCGAGCGGCAGCGTCGTCGCCATCCCGCCGACCCACATCAGCGAGGCGGCGATGCGCTGGTCGTCGAGCGCGGGGCCCGCCCCGAGGCGGGCGGCGTAGGTGTCGACGAGCGGAGCGCCGGCGGAGATCAGCACCACTCCCAGCAGCGCCGACCCGGCGATGACCCCGAACACCGCGGCGACGCGCCCGACGCCGTCGACGCGGCCGCGCCCGCCGACGACGGACCACAGCAGGACCGCGGAGCCGAGGTAGGCGGCGTGCTCGGCGTGGTGCACCGCCGTCGATCGCAGAGCGAGGTCGTACACACCGGTCAGGTGGGTGATCACGAGGGTCCCGACGAACGCACCGCCCGCGACGATCGGGCCGACGTCGCGCCACCACCGGCCGACGCGCCGCTCGACGTCGGTGGCCCGCACCCGCCGACCGCGCGCCCTCAGACCCCGGCGCAGCGTCGTGACGGGCGTCGCCCACGCCAGCGCCGGCGCGGCGATCGAGATCAGCAGGAGGTGCTGCAGCATGTGGCCGGTGAAGGTGCGTGCCGCGACGGACTCGACGGGCGGCGACAGCGCGACGAGGACGGCGATCGAACCGACCCCCCACGACGCGAGCGAGCGCAGCGGGCGGGCGGCCGCCTCCCACGCCCATGCGTACGTCGCGCCGGCTGCGAGCACCACGGCGAGGAGGGCGACGTGGTCGACGAGGCCCGCGTGCGCGATCACGTGTCGCTGTCGCGGACGAGGAGCAGGACCTGCGAGGCGACGATCGCGACCCCACCCATCGACATCCACGATCCCAACGGGATCCCGAGCACGATCGCGGTCGCGCCGATCGCGAGCGCCAGCGGACGCAGGCTCGCGGTCGGGTACACCCCGACGATCCCGGTGAGGTCGCTCGCGTCGACCTCGGCGCGATCCTCGATCCGGCTCCCGTGGCGACGTCGCCAGTCCCACGTCCACCCGGCGACGAGGCCGCCGAGGCCGGTCGCCATCAGCAGCGCCGACACCCCGGCCGGATCCCCGCCGACGACCGCGTAGACGACGCCGATCACGACGAAGTACACCGTCACCCCGGTCCACAGGATCGCCTCGAGCCTCACCGCCCGTCACCGCCCTGGAGCGGGGGATCGCGATCGGCGTCGTGGCCGGGCTCGGCGCGATCGCCGTCGGAGTCCGCCTGGCCCTCCGCGGTGGCCTCGTCGGGCAGCGCGGGCTCGTCGCCGTCGTGCTTCTCCTCCTCCACCTCCGGGTCCTTCGAGAACTGGTGCAGCGGCAGCCACCGCTCGTCGTGCTCCTGTCGGGCCATCCACGCGTCGACGGTCTCGGCGGCGCCGATCTCGGAGTAGTTGATCCACCGCAGGTCGAACACCGGCCGCTCCGAGCGGATCGGGGGCAGCCACGAGAAGTTGTGCTCCGCCGGCGGCGACGACGTCGCCCACTCGAGCGAGTTCGCGTGCCACGGGTCGGCACCGACCGACGGGGGCCGCCGGAACGACGCGACGACCGCGATCAGGAACGGGATCGTCGAGGCGAAGAGGATCGCGGAGCCGATCGACGAGATCAGGTTGAGCACCTCGAAGCGCTCGATCGGCCGGTAGTCCGCCACTCGGCGCGGCATCCCGTCGCGCCCGAGCACGTGCTGGACGAAGAAGGTGACGTTGAACCCGATCAACAGCGACCAGAAGTGGAGCGAACCGAGCCGCTCCGACAGCAGCCGGCCGGTGACCTTGGGCCACCAGAAGTAGATCCCGGCGAACATCGCGAAGATCACCGTCCCTCCCATCACGTAGTGGAAGTGGGCGACGACGAAGTAGGAGTCGGACAGGTGGAAGTCGAGGGTGGGCGACGCCAGCATCACCCCGGTCACGCCGCCGATGACGAAGGTGACGAGGAAGCCGAGCGCGAACTTCATCGGCGCCTCGAAGCTCAGCGACCCGTTCCACATCGTCCCGATCCAGTTGAACACCTTGACGCCGGTGGGCACCGCGATCAACGCCGACGTCGCCGCGAAGAACGGCAGCACCACCTCGCCGGTGACGAACATGTGGTGCGCCCACACCGACGTCGACAGCGCCCCGATCGCGAGGGTGGCGAGGACGAGGCCCTTGTACCCGAAGACCGGTCGACGCGAGAACACCGGGAGGACCTCGGTCACCACGCCGAAGAACGGCAGGGCGACGATGTACACCTCGGGATGGCCGAAGAACCAGAACAGGTGCTGCCACAAGATCGGCGAGCCGCCCGACACCGGGTCGTAGAAGTGGGTCCCGAACTGGCGGTCGGCCTCGAGCATCAGCAGCGCGCCCGACAGCACCGGGAACGCGAGCAGCACCATGAACGAGGTGATGAACAGGTTCCAGGTGAGGATCGGCATCCGGAACAGCGTCATGCCCGGGGTGCGCATCATCGTCACCGTCGCGATCACGTTGACCGCGGTCAGGGTCCCCGAGGTGCCGGTCAGGATGATCGACACGATCCACATGTCCGCACCGACCTCGGGGCTCGCCTGCGCCCCCGACAGCGGCGGGTAGGCGAACCACCCGAACGACGCGGCACCGCCGTCCGCGACGAACCCCAGCAGCATCACCGCGCCCCCGATCGCGTAGAGCCAGTACGAGAACGCGTTCAGCCGGGGGAACGCGAGGTCGGGCGCGCCGATCTGGAGCGGCACCAGGTAGTTCGCGAGGCCGAAGCCGAACGGGACCGCGAACAGGTACACCATCACGCTGCCGTGGATCGTGAACACGCTGTTGTACGTCGCCTGATCGACGAGCTGGATCCCCGGCTGAGCCAGCTCGACGCGGATCACCGCGGCGAGCGCTCCCCCGACGAGGAGGAAGATCATCGAGGTCACGATGTACGCGATCCCCAGGGCCTTGTGGTCGGTGGTCGTCAGCCACCCCATCACGGTGCGCGGCAGGCCGTGGTGGGTGTCGTGGCCCTCCTCGACCGCGAGGAACTCGTCGATCGACACGAGCCGCCGCTCGTGGTCCATCCCGAGCGTCCGGCGGACCCCGGCGTCGGAGGTGGGGTCGACCGTCGTCACGGCGCTCCCCCGGCCGGTGCCGTCGCGATCGGTTCCGCCGCCCCCGACCCGGCCGCGGTCGCGCCCTGCCGCGACCACGCCCGGAAGTCCTCGGGGGAGAGCACGCTCACCGAGAACTGCATCGTGGCGTGGTCGAGCCCGCAGTACTCCGCGCACACCCCGATGTTCGGGTACTCGCCGACCGAGTCGGCGGCGACGTCGACCTCGAACGACGTGTCGCGGCCGGGGATGATGTCGCGCTTGAAGCGGAACGCCGTGATCCAGAACGAGTGGATGACGTCGAGCGAGGTCATCTCGAAGCGCACCGTGGAACCGGCGGGGAGCACGAGGGTCGGGATGTCGCTCCCGGCGCCGCCGATGATCGTCGTGCCCGACTCGGGGTAGGTGAACTGCCATTGCCACTGGAACGCGACGACCTCCACGACGAGGTCGACCTCGCGCTCGCTCGCGCCGATCTCCTCCTCGGTCACGAACGTCACGACGAGCAGCGCGACGACGACGAGGAACGGGATCACGATGTAGGTGATCTCCATCGGGATGTTGTAGTGCTTCTGGGTCGGCATCTCGTCGCTGCGGCGACGGAACCGCACGACCTGGTAGGTCAGCAGGCCGACGACGAGCAGGGTGACCCCGACGGCGATCCACAGGAACAGGGCCCACACGTCGTCGACGGTCTCCGCCTGCTCCGACAGCGGCGGCGGGAGGGGGCTCGCGGGAGCGGTCCCGAGGATCACGACACCGACCCCTCGCTGCGGGCCGCGTCCGCCGCCTCGACGTCCACCACGTCCGTCGTCGGACCCCCGGCTCGGTGCCCGCGTCCGTCCGCGCCGGCGCTGCCGCCCGGACCGTCCGAGCGCGGGCCGCGCACCGAGTCGCGCTCGGAGATCTCGTCGAAGTGCCCCGGCGCGGCGCCGCCCGCGGTCATCCAGTCCTCCGCGTCGTCGTCGGGAACCTCGTAGCCCCCGCTCGCCGTGCGCGCGACGGGCACCCGCCGCTCGGTCCGCTCGGGGCCGGGCCGGTCGCGCAGCGAGGTGCAGGCCCGACGGGTGACGACGAACGCGATCGGCGGCGCGAGCAGCAGGCAGAGCTGCAGGAACGCGGTGACGTTGCCGACCGAGACGTTGAGCGTCGCCGCGACGACGTCCTGCGCTCCGCCCAGGAACAGCACCGCGACGAACATCGTCGACGCGACCCCGATCGCGGTGCGGTTCGGCGCGTCGCGTGGGCGATCGAGGAGGTGGTGGTCGCGATCGTCACCGGTCAGCCTCCGCTCGATCCACGGCACGGCGTAGAGGCCGCCGAAGATCAGGCCCGGGACGACGACCCCCGAGAGCACGATGTTGTTCACCACGTAGCCGCCGACGCGGATCTCCCACGGCGGGAACAGGCGCAGCGACCCCTCGAGGAAGCCGATGTACCAGTCGGGCTGCGCGAAGGAGGTCGCGGCCGCCGTGTCGTAGGGGCCGTAGAGCCAGACCGGGTTGATCTCGAAGATCGCCCCCATCGCGGTGATCACCGCGGCCGTCAGGAACAGCAGGCCGATCGACGACATCGCGAACGACGGCCACACCCGCTCGCCGACGACGTTGCGCTCCGTGCGGCCCGGCCCGCGGAACTGGGTGTGCTTCTGGCGCCACACCAGCCCCAGGTGGGCGCCCAGCAGGGCGACGATCCCGGCGGGGATGAGCAGGATGTGCACCGGGTAGAGCCGCCCGATGATGTCGGTGCCGGGCCACTCTCCGCTGAACACGAGGTACGCCAGGCGCTCGCCGACGAAGGGGATCGCGAGGATGATCGCGTTCGTGATCCGCAGCCCGGTGCCCGACAGCAGGTCGTCGGGGAGCGAGTAGCCGGTGAACCCGGCCGCGAGCGACAGCACCAGCAGGGTCATCCCCACGAGCCAGTTGATGTCGCGCGGGCGTCGGAACGCCCCGGTGAAGAAGATCCGGGCGAGGTGCAGCGCGATCGCCGCCATGAACAGCAGCGCCGCCCAGTGGTGCATCTGGCGGATCAGCCGGCCGCCCTTCACCTCGTGCGAGATCCGCATCACCGAGTCGAAGGCGGCCGACACCGGCTGGCCCCGGAGCGGCTCGTACGAGCCCGTGTAGGTGAGCACCTCCTGGCTCCCCTCGAAGAAGAAGGTGAGGTACGTGCCGGTGAGCAGGAGGACGACGAAGCTGTACAGCGCCAGCTCGCCCCACAGGAACGAGAAGTGCGTCGGGAAGACCTTCCGCAGGCTCTTCGTCACGAAGGAGCCGCCGCCGGTCCGCGACGTCACCGAGTCGACGTAGCGCTCGACGAGCAGCTTCGGGGGGCCGTCGCCACGGCCGTCGTCGTCCCCGCGCCGCCGCGCCGTGGGGTCGTCGGCCACCTCGCCCCCGGGCCCGGGGTCGTGGCGATCGCCGTCACCGTCGCGCAGCAGCCGGCCGAGGAGCGACATCAGCCCTCGTCCCAGGTGATCGGTCCGACGGGTCGCTCGAAGTCGGACACCGCGACGAGGAACCCCTCGTCGTCCACGGTGATCGGGAGCTGGGGCAGCGACCGGGGCGCCGGCCCGCCGACCGGTCGGGCCCCGTCGGCCGGGTCGAACACGGACTGGTGGCAGGGGCACACCAGCTGGCGCACGACCTCGGGGGGGCGGTTGTCGGCACCGAACAGCCCGACCGAGCAGCCGGCGTGGGTGCAGATCTTGGAGTACGCGACCCACCCGTCGACCGTGCCGACCTCGCGGGTCCGAGCGGTGAGCAGATCGGGCGGGAGGCGCACCAGCACCACCTGGGAGTCGTCCTGGCCGATCCGGCCGTCCGGGAACACGGTCGCGAGCTGATCGAAGCCCTGCGACGCCACACCGACCGGGGTGCCGTCGACCGTGACGAGGCGCCGCCCGGGTGCCCACCCGGTCCGGTCCCGCTCACCGCGCGGGCGCGGTCCCAGCGACCCGATCGGGCCGACGAACCCCACGGCGAGGCTGAGGAACGACGCGCCGAGGAGGCCGACCAGCAGGGGACGCCTCCCCACCGTCCCCGTCGTCACCTCCACCTGCTCGCGCAGGTCGGCGTCGTCGGTCGGAGTCGTGCGCAATGGCTCGCGCCGCTGCTCGACGTGCTCGTCGAGGTCGAGGTGCTTCGCCCACGAGACGAGCCCGAACCCGATGCCGGCGAGCGACAGCGCGAGGCCGATCCCGAGCAGGGTCTGGGTCTCGCTCGACCAGTAGGCCACCGCCGCCACCAGTCCGCCGACGACGGCGACCGCGAACGACACCACCGCCGCGCGGTACGCACGCTGGTTGACCTCGCCCTCGCCCACCGAGCTCCACCCGTCGGCGGCACGCTCGCCGGCATCGCGCCCCTCGGCATCGCGCCCCTCGGCATCGCGCCCGTCGGCGTCGACCGGGGCGCTCACGTGCCGCGCTCCCGGGTCGTCACCGAGGTCTCTCCCCGGCCGCGCCCGGCTCGTGGCGGGCCGGATCCCTCCCCGGCGGATCCGCCTCCACCCGTCCCCTCGTCGGACGGTCCACCGGGTCGATCGGGATCGGCGTCCGGCGCCGGCTCCTCGCGCTCGTCGAGCGGGTACGACAGGTCGTCGATGTCGTCGCCGTCGAGCGGCCGGTCGCGACCCTCCTTCGGCGATCCGATCCACCGGGTCAGCGCGACGAGCGGGATCAACCCGATGATGAACGCGGCGAGCCCCTCGGCGACCGGTCCGGCCCCGCCGAAGCTCGAGGCGCTCGTCGTGTCCTCGGCGGCGAGCTCCTCCACGTAGGCGGCGATGTCGTCGATGTCGTCGCCCGACAGCGACTCGAAGACGGGCATCGCCCCCGGGCCGACCAGGATGGCCTCGCCGACCTCGACCGGACTCGACGAGACCAGGTTCGGGGCCTCGCGCCCTCCGCCGATCGGCGCCCCCGCCCCCGACGCCACGTGGCACGCCGCGCAGTTCAACCGGTACAGCCGCCCCCCGGACGAGACGTCGCCGCGCGACGCGTCGACGTCGGGGACGTCGGGACCGTCTCCGATCCGCGCGACGTAGGCGACGAGCGCGACGATCTCGGCCTCGGAGTAGCGGATCGGTCCCGATCGCGCCTGGAGGTTCGGGTCCGCCAACGGCATGCGACCGGTGCGCAGGACGAAGTCGGCCGAGTCGCGGCCCTCGGGCTCCAGGCTCGGGCCGCGCTCGTCGACGCCGAGACCGTCGAGGCCGTGGCAGCTCGAGCACTGGGTGGCGTACAGGTCGGCTCCGAGCGCGGCCACCTCGGCATCGCCCTCGACCGACTCACCGGCCTCCCCGTCACCGGCCTCCCCGTCGTCGGGTTCCGCCGCCGCCGTCGCGTCGCCCACGGCCCCGACCGCGTCACGGGCCGCGTCGACCGCGGCCGCCGGGTCGGGGGCGAGCAGCGAGGCGATCGCGAGGCCGGAGGCGGCGACGAGCGGCGTCGCCGCGAGCGCACGACGCGTCGCCGTCCTCACCGGATGATCCAGATCGTGACGAAGACCCCGACCCACACGACGTCGACCAGGTGCCAGAACAGCGAGATGCCGTTCGCCCACGGCCCGATCTCGTCGAGGGCCCGGGAGCGGGCGGCGCGCACCTGGAGCAGCACGAGCGCGCCGACCCCGCCTGCGACGTGGGCGGTGTGCAGGCCGGTGAGGCCCCAGTAGATCGACCCGTACGGGTGATCGTCCCAGCGGTGCCCGATGGTCACGTACTCGGCCATCTGGTTCACGAGGAACGCGACCCCGAGGGCGATGGTCGCGACGAGCCGCCGCCTCATCGCGACGACGTCGCGGTGCTCGTAGGCGCGATCGGCCGCGGCGAGCGTGAACGACGACGCCACCAGCGCGATCGTCGCGATGAGCGCGCGCGGGACGTCGAGCTCGACACCGGCCGCGGGCCACGGATCGTTGGTCGCCCGGAGCAGGAAGTACGCGGCGAAGAACGGGGCGAACAGCATCACGTCCGACGCCAGGAACACCACGACGCCGAACTGGCCGGTGGTCCGCGCAGGCGGCGGCCCCGTGCCTCCCGAGCCGACGGTCGCCGTCATGACGAGCAACGTACGGGCGGGCGAGGAGCCTGTCCAGTCCCTGACCGCCTGATGTCGGACCCGAGGCGGTCGTCACCCGCCGAGCGGCCGGCCTCAGGGCCAGCCGGCCAGCATCGCGACGCCGAACAGGGTGAACAGGACCGCGGACGCCCATCGCAGCGCGGCGTCCGGGATGCGGTCGCCGACCATCGTGCCGGCGTAGGCCCCGATCATCCCGCTCGCCACCGCACCCGCCGTGGCCCCCACCCACGTCGCGATCGGGTTGGATCGAGCCGCGAGAGCCGCTGTCGCGATCTGGGTCTTGTCGCCCATCTCGGCCACCGCGATCGTCAGCGCGATCGACGCGACGACGGACGGGGACCGACGGACCCCGGCTCGCTCCGCGTCCGCGTCGCCGTCCCCGTTCCCGTCGACGTCGCGCACGGCCAGGACGGCGAACACGACGAACACGACGCCGCCCACGATCTCGATCGGGCGCTGCGGGAGCGCGGATCCCAGGATGCCCCCGACCGCGGCGGCCACGAGGCCCGCCGCGCCGTAGCCGAGGGTCAGGCCGAGGGCCACCGTGCGCAGCGGGTGCCGAGCGCCGAACCCGAGGGCGAGCAGTTGGGTCTTGTCGCCCAGCTCGGCGACGAAGACGATCCCGAACGCCACCGCGACGGCACCGAGCAGATCGAGCACGGGTGGTGTCTACCGGCCGCGCCGGACCTGCGGCTCGCTCGACGCGATCGGTCGGCGTCGGCGTCGAGGCCGGAGACGCGCGTCGCCGTCCGCCACCCGATGTCGGCGAGCAGGTCGTCGTCGAGGACGGCGCAGCGCAGGTGGTGCCACGACACGAGGGGATGGGTGAGCGGGGCGTCCGACCCGAAGAGCAGCTCGTGCCCGACCCGCTCGGCCGCGTCGGGGAGGAACGCCGCGAGCCACACGCCCGAGGTGTCCAGGGAGAGGCGATCGTGACGACCCGCCAGGTCGACCGCGCCGCTCGAGTCGACCTGAGGTCGGTCCCGGAGCGGACGTGGGTCCGCCCGACGTCGGATCCGGTGCGGTCAGGCGCGGGTGCGACGCTCGCCCCAGTGGTCCATCGCGCCGATGCGGCGGTAGCGCTCCGGGCGGTCGTCGGGGCCGAGAGCATCGGTCGCGAGCCACAACCGCTTGAGCCACCGCACCCGTCCGCTCGCCGCGTCGTCGCGGTAGCGGCGGCGCCCGTGGAGCACGTGGTAGTTGTTCACGAACTGCATCTCACCCGGCTGCAGCAGCATCTCGACGCGGTTCTCCCTCGCCGCCACCAGCTCGTCGTACGCGTCCATCGCCGCACGTTGGGTCGCGGTGAGGCGCGGCGCGTCGTCGTGGCGCTGCGACGCCTCGACGAAGGGCCGGATGTAGCGGACGAACAGGCGGTCGCCCTCGATGCCGGGGTGTCGGGTGAACGCGGGCAGCGAGTACCAGCCGCGGGCGCCGGAGCGCTGCTCGCCACGGAAGTCGTAGGGCAGCGGCTGGTAGAGCGCGGCGGCCAGATCCGGCTCGGCGCGCACGAGCTGGTTGTGGGCGCGCAGCGCGTTGGCGACCATGCTCTCGCCCCCGCTCACCCCCGGGTCGAGGCACAGCAACCCGACCAGGTCCGACCCGTCGCTGTGGAAGGTCAGCGGCTCGCCCCCGATCTCGTTGCCCCTCGCGGTCGGGTCGTCCGACGCCTTGCCCTGGTCGCGGACGTCGCCGAGCAGGTGCCCCTTGGCGTTCTGCGGCCACGGGTCGCCCAGGTGCATCCCGATCCCCCAGTAGATCCACGACGCGTCCTCCGCTCCGAGGCGGTCGACGTCGAGGGCCCCGATGCGCGCGAACCCCCGCCCGTCGACGAGCTCGGAGGCGAGCGCGCGCAAGCGCGCCCGCAGCGTCGGCAGGGGGAAGTCGGTCGCGGTGACGTCGAGCACGTCGGCGCGCACCGATCGGGCGTGGGCGAGAGCGTCGTCCAGCTCGGCGAGGTCGGCGTCGTCGAGGCGCATCGCCCACCGCGTCGGATCGGCGACGTCGTCCGCGGTCCACTCGGCGTGGGTCTCGAGCGGGACCACGCTGCGCTCGGCGTCGATCATCGACATCGCGGTCACCGCCCCGCCGGCGCCGGCGTGGCGCCCCGCACCAGACGGCCCGGGAGGGCATCGGTCTCCTGGCCGCTGCGGTACGTCTCCTCGCCGGCGACGACGGTGTGCAACCACCCGTCGGCGCGCTGCAGGAGTCGCCGCCCCCCGGCGGGCAGGTCGTGGGCCACCTCGGGTCGGTGGAGCCGGAGGCCGTCGAAGTCGACGACGTTGAGGTCGGCGCGGTACCCCGGCGCGAGCACGCCGCGGTCCAGCAGGCCGACCGTGCGCGCGGTGCCCTGGCAGTGGCGCTGCACCAGGAACGGCACCTCGAGGGTGCCGCGCTCGCGGTCGCGACCCCACCACTGCAGCAGCGTCGTCGGGAAGCTGCCGTCGCAGATCGTGCCGACGTGAGCGCCGCCGTCGCCCAGGCCGGGCACCGTGTGCGGGTGCGACAGCATCTCCGCGCACCCGTCGAGGTTCCCGTCGACGTAGTTGAGGAAGGGCAGGTAGAGCATGCCGCGCCCGTCGTCGGAGAGCATCACGTCGAGGGCGAGCTCGGCGGGTGTGGTCCCGTCGCGCTCGGCTCGCGCCGCGATCGAGTCGGACGGTGACGGTTCGTAGTCGGGCTCGGGGCCCATCTCGAAGAGCAGCTCGAACTTGGTCACCAGCGAGCCGCCGAGCTTGTCGCGCTCGCCGGACGCGCGCTCGCGGTGGCGAGCGAGCAGCCGCTCGCGCCGCTCGGGGTCGCGCAGCGCCGCCACCCGCTCGGCGAGCGGACGATCGGCGATCTCGCGGTACACGTCGTTGGTCAGGAACGGGTTGAGGGTGAGCTCGAGGCCGAGGATGAGGCCGACGGCGCGCGCCGCGACCTGGCCGGTCATCTGCAGCCCGTCGGCGTTCGCCGCGCTGATGCGATCGAGGATCGTGCGGAAGTGGTCGGGCAGCATCGGGTTGCGCGCGACCGAGATCGACAGCGGTCGCCCGGAGCGCTCGACCATCTTCCGCAGGGTCGCGAACTCGTCGTCGACGTCGAGGAAGTCCGACACGACCTGCAGGACCCCGGTCCCGGCCGCGCCGACGCCCTCCGCGATGCCGATCAGCTCGTCGGGGGCGGCGGTGAGCGTCGGGGTGTAGGCACCCCTCGACGTCTTGTGGTTGCGGGTGCGGCTGGTGGTGAACCCGAGCGCTCCCGCCTCGATCCCCGCCCGGGCGAGCTCGGCCATCGCGGCGATGTCGTCGGGGGTCGCGTCCTCGTGGTTCGCTCCCCGCTCGCCCATCACGTTGAGCCGCAGGGCGCCGTGGGGGACCTGGGCGGCGACGTCGACGTCGTGGGGGCGCGCGTCGACGGCGTCCATGAACTCGGCGAACGAGTTCCAGTTCCACGACAGACCCTCGTGGAGCGCGGCACCGGGGATGTCCTCCACCCCCTCCATCAGCTCGATGAGGGTGTCGTGGTCGTCGTCGGCCACCGGCGCGAAGCCGACCCCGCAGTTGCCCATCACGACGGTGGTGACGCCGTGCCACGAGGAGGGCTGCATCCGCTCCTCCCAGGTCGCCTGCCCGTCGTAGTGGGCGTGGATGTCGACGATGCCGGGGATCACGAGCGCCCCGTCCGCGTCGATCTCGCGATCGGCCGAACCGGTCACCCGGCCGACCTCCACGACGACGCCGTCACGGACCGCGACGTCGGCGGATCTCGCCGCGGACCCCGTCCCGTCCACGACGCTGCCACCACGGACCACCAGGTCGAACTCGCTCATGTGAACATGTTCCCACGATCCGGCGTCGTCGTCCCACGTGGAGCCCCCGGATCGGCCCGCGGGCCACGGATCGGGACCCTCGGGAACGATGGCCGCCGTGCGTCACGTCGATGTGTGCCCCGAGGGCTCCGGGGGTACCCGGGTCGGCATGAGCGACACCACCTCCATCACGGTCGAACGGACCATCCCCGCGTCGTCGAAGGAGCTGTTCGACATCCTCACGAACCCGCACCGCCACGAGGATCTCGACACCTCCGGGTTCGTGCGGGGCATCGAGCACGGCGACCGGCTCAACGAGGTCGGCCAGGTGTTCACGATGAACATGAACGGCGATCACATGGGCGGCGACTACCAGACGGACAACGTGGTCAGCGCCCTCGACGACAACCGCATGGTCGGGTGGAAGACGGCGCCCGCGGGCACCAAACCCCCCGGGTGGGAGTGGCTCTGGATGCTCGACTCCCAGGGCTCGGACTCCACCGACGTCCGCCTCACCTACGACTGGGGCGACGTCGACGACCAGGACCTCCTCGAGAAGGTCGGGTTCCCGCTCGTCACCGAGGACCAGCTCGAGGAGTCGCTCGGCAAGCTCGCCTCCGTCGCCTCCGGGGAGTGAGCGTCCGCCGGGCGCGGCGGCGACGCACCCCGGAACCCGACGCCGACCGTGACCCCGTGCGCAGCGGCTCCGATCACCACGTGGTGGTGATCGGAGCCGGCTTCGGCGGGCTCAACGTGATCCGGGCGCTGCGCGACGCACCGGTCCGCATCACGGTCGTCGACTCCAACAACTTCCACACGTTCCAGCCGCTGCTCTACCAGGTGGCGACCGCCGGGCTGTCGGCCGACGACGTCGCCCACCCGGTGCGCAGCATCTTCCCCCGATCGCGCACGTCGACGGTCGACGCGGTGATGGCCACGGTCGTCGACATCGACACCGCGGCGAAGATCCTCACCACCGACGGGGAGGTCGAGATCGGGTACGACACCCTCGTCGTCGCCGCCGGCGCCGTGTCGGCCGACTTCGGCGTCGACGGCGTCGACCGCCACGCGTTCCCGCTGAAGTCGCTCGACGACGCCCTCGCCGTGAACCGGCACCTGATCTCGACGTTCGAGAGCGCCGCACGACGACCGAGCGACCTCGTCGAGGGCGCGCTGGACGTGGCGATCGTGGGCGGCGGCCCGACCGGCGTCGAGATGGCCGGGGGGGTGGCCGAGCTGTTCGCGAACGTCCTCGCCGACGACTTCCCCGAACTGGCCGTCGACGACGCGCGCGTCCACGTGATCGAGATGGCCGACCGGGTCCTGTCGCCGTTCAGCGAGGTGTCGTCGCGCCGGGCGCGCGACACCCTGGAGGCGCTCGGGGTGGAGGTGCGCACGGGCTCGGGAGTCGAGCGCGTCGAGGCGGACGGGGTGGTGCTCGACGACGGGACCCGCGTCGCCGCGGGGACGATCATCTGGGCCGCCGGGGTCGAGGCGCACCCGGTCGCACGCTCGCTCGGCGTCGAGCTCACGGGCGCCGGGCGCATCCCGGTCGACGCCGACCTCTCGGTCACCGGCGTCGACGACGTGTTCGCGATCGGCGACGTTGCCGCCGTCGAGGGCGTCGACGGCGACGTGCTCCCCCAGGTCGCGCAACCCGCGATCCAGGGCGGGCGGCACGTCGCCGAGCAGATCGAGCGTCGCCTCGACGGGCGCTCGACGGTGCCGTTCACCTACTCCGACCGGGGGTCGATGGCCACGATCGGGCGACACAGCGCGGTGGCGGATCTCCCCGGAGGCATCCACCTCGGCGGGCTGATCGGCTGGGTCGGGTGGCTGGTGCTGCACCTCGTGTACCTGATCGGCTTCCGCAACCGCCTGGTGGTCTTCGTCAACTGGTGCTGGAACTACGTCACCTCCGACCGCCCCAGCCGGCTGCTCTCGGGGGGCGCGGTCTCCGTCGATCGCGAGCTGGAGCCCCACGACACCTCCGGCGACGGTGGAGCCCCCGGATGAGCCCGTCGCGCCCGATCGGCGACTACGCCCTGCTCTCGGACTGCCACTCCACCGCCCTCGTCAGCACGGAGGGGTCGATCGACTGGGCCTGCCTGCGCCGCTTCGACAGCGGGAGCGCGTTCGCCCGGCTCCTCGACCACGACCGCGGCGGGTTCGCCTCGTTGCGGCCGGTGGCGACGATCACCGAGCGGTCGCGGCGGTACCTGCCCGGGACGATGGTCCTCGAGACGACGCTCACCACCGGGAGCGGCGTGATCGTGCTGACCGACGCCTTCGCGATGCGCGAGGGAGGTGCCTCGGACCCCCAGACCCACGTCCTGCGCCGGGCGCGCTGCACCGCCGGCGAGGTCGAGGTCGAGGTCGTGATCGACGTGCGCTTCGACTACGGCAGCATGCACCCGTGGCTGCGCTCGGGCGCGCCGGGGTGCTACACCGCCGTCGGCGGCGACGACGCGCTGGTGATCTCGGCCGCCCTCGAACTGGCGATCGATCGCGACGCGGCGCGGCTGGCCGGACGACGACGGCTGACGGAGGGCGAGGAGCTCACCGTCGAGATGGTCGCCCAGCCGGCCCACCACGTGGACCCCGACCAGGCCGACTTCGACCGCGTCGACGAGCACCTCGCCAGCACGATCGAGTGGTGGCGCGAGTGGTCGTCGTCGACGTGCGCGCAGGGCCCCTACGGCGCCCAGGTCGAGCGCTCCGCGATGGTGCTCAAGGCGCTGACGTGCGCACCGACGGGGGCGATCGTCGCCGCTCCCACCACCTCGCTGCCCGAGATCGTCGGCGGCGAGGCGAACTGGGACTACCGCTACTGCTGGGTCCGCGACGCGACGCTGACGATCGGCGCCCTCGACGAGGTCGGGCACCCCGAGGTGGCGCAGGGCTTCCGCGACTTCGTCCTGCGGTCGGCGGCGGGGCGCGGCGACGAGCTGCAGATCATGTACGGGTGCTACGGCGAGCGGCGCCTCACCGAGTACGAGATCGACCTCGCCGGGTGGCGGGACTCGACCCCCGTGCGGGTCGGCAACGCGGCGGCCGGGCAGACGCAGCTCGACGTGTACGGCTACCTGCTCGACGCAGCCCACCTGTGGGACTCGCGCGGGGCGGGTTCGATCGACGCGGACGAGTGGGCGTTCCTGCGCTCGGTCGTCGAACAGGCGATCTGCGCGGTCGACGATCCCGACGCCGGGATCTGGGAGCTGCGCGACGAGCCACGGCACCACGTCCACTCCAAGGTGATGGTGTGGGTGGCGCTCGACCGCGGGCTGCACCTGGCCGAGGAGGGCGGCTACGAGTGCGACCGGGACACCCTCGAGCGCTGGCACCGCGAGCGCAAGCGCCTGCGCGCCGAGATCGAGCAGCGCGGCGTCGACGACGACGGGGAGCGGTTCGTCCAGGCGTACGGCACGAGCGGGCTCGACGCCAGCCTGCTGAAGCTCGCGCTCGTCGGCTTCGTCGAGGCCGACGATCCGCGGATGGTCGCGACCGTCGACGCCCTGCGCGACGAGCTCGGCGAGGGCCCGCACGGGTTCCTCCGGCGGTTCTCCGGCGACGGCGGCACGGGCGAGGGCACGTTCCTGCTGTGCTCGTTCTGGCTCGTCGAGGTGCTCGTGATGCAGGGCCGCGCCGACGAGGCGCGCACGCTGTTCGAGGCCCTGCTCGACGTCGGCAACGACCTCGACCTGTTCGCCGAGGAGTACGACGTCGAGGCGGGGGAGATGCTGGGCAACTACCCCCAGGCGTTCACCCACCTCGGCCTGATCACCGCGGCGACACGACTGCGAGACGACGGATGACACGGGGCGAGCGATGACGACCGACCACCACCACGACGACGCCCCCGACCCCGATCCCGACCCCGGGGCGACCGGCTCCCCCCTGCGTGATCGCCGGGCGCTGGTCACCGGCGCCAGCACCGGCATCGGCGCCGCGATCGCGACCGAGCTCGCCACCTGCGGCGCGCACGTCGCGGTCAACCACCTCGACGACGCCGAGGGGGCCGCCGAGGTGGTCGAGCGCGTCGTCGCCGCCGGATCCGACGGGTTCGCCATCGACGCCGACATCTCCGACCCGGCGGCGGTGGACGCGCTCTTCGACGCCGTCGACTCCCGTTGGTCGGGCCTCGAGATCGTCGTCTGCAACGCCGGCGTCGAGGGCGAGCGCGAGGAGGCGTGGTCGGTCGACGTGGAGTCGTGGCGCCGGGTCGTCGAGATCGACCTCGTCGGCACCTTCCTGTGCGCGCGAGCGGCCCTGCAGCGGATGATCCCCGCGGGGCGGGGCGTGATCGTGTTCATCTCGTCGGTCCACGAGGTGATCCCCTGGCACGGTCGCAGCGCCTACGCGGCCTCGAAGGCCGGCGCCGCGATGCTCGCCAAGACGCTCGCGATGGAGGCCGCGCCGCACGGGGTCCGCGTGCTCGGCGTCGCGCCCGGCGCGATCGCGACGACGATCAACGCCGATGCCCGCGACACCCCCGCGGAGCGGCGCGACATGCTCGACAAGATCCCGATGGAGCGCATCGGGGACCCCTCCGACGTGGCCACGGTGGTCGCCGACCTGGTGTCGGACCGGGCCTCCTACGTGACGGGGTCGACCGTGTTCGTCGACGGCGGGATGACCCTGTACCCGAGCTTCGAACGTGGCGGCTGACCCGACGCCGTCGGCGCGGGCGACCGTCGGAGCGGGGGGCTGACGTCGTGCTGTGGTGGCAGCCCCTGGTCGAGCGCGTCCGCCAGAACCTGTGGTTCTGGCCCGTCCTCACCGCGATGGCCTCCGTCGTGGTCGCCCACGTGCTCGCGACGGTCGGGGCGTCGTGGGAACCCGCGCTCGACGGCGTGCTGGTGTCGATGGCCCCCGACGAGGTCCGCTCGGTCCTCGCGACGGTGCTCGCGGCCCTCGTCACGGCGTCGAGCGTCGTGTCGTCGCTGACGATCGTCGCCCTGCAGACGGCGTCGAGCCAGTTCTCGCCCCGTCTGCTGCGCAACTTCGTGCGGGACGGGACCACGCAGGCCGTGCTCGCGCTGTTCGTCGGGTCGAGCGGGTACATCGTCACCCTGATCGTCCAGGCCGGTGACGAGACGGCGCGGCTGGCGGTCACGTCGGCGTTCGTGCTCGTCCTCGTCGGGGTCATCGTGATCGCGTACTTCTTCAACCACGTGAGCCAGTCGATCCGAGTCGAGTCGATCATGCACTCGGTGGTCGAGGAGACGAACGGCGCGACGCAGCGCCTCGGGACGTGGACCTCGACCGGTGAGGCCTCGCGGACGGCGGACGCCGCCCCGCCCCCGCACGCCCGGCCGGTCGTCGCCGAGCGCTCGGGGTACGTCCAGCAGATCGCCATCCACCCGCTCGTGAGCTTCGCCGCCGAGCACGATCTCGTGATCCGCTACGTCGTCCAGGTCGGCCAGCCCACCACGCGCGGCGCCCTGGTCGCCTGGTGGTGGGCGTCGGAGGTCGAGGGCGGCGTCCCCGACGACATCGACCACCAGATCGCCGACCACCTGCAGATCGGCGAGGAGCGCACCATGCACCACGACGTCGGCCTGGGGCTGCGGCAGCTGGTCGACATGTCGGTGAAGGCCATGTCCCCGTCGATCAACGATCCGTACACCGCGGCCCAAGCGGTCGACCACCTGGCCGACGTGCTGGTCGCCCTCGACGAGATCCCGCTCGGGGACCGTGCCTGGCGCGACGGGGACGTGGAGCGACTGATCATCCCGGTGGTCTCCTTCGCCGAGCTGGCGTCGCTGGCGACGTCGCAGCTCCGTCGCTACGGGGCGCACGAGCCGACGGTCCTGCTGCGCCTGGTCACGATGCTGCGCGACGTGGCGAGCGCCGTGTCACCGGAGCACGAACCGATCCTGCGCGATCTCGTGATCCGCTGCTCGGACGGCTCCGGGATCGAGCTGGAGCTCGACCGCGAGGAGCTCGCGCGCGCTCGCGACGAGGTGCTCAGCTGGTTCGACCACCGGGCGCCCCCGCGCACGTCGGCGCGCCACGGGCTCTGATCCGCCCGAGCGCGACGACGCCCGCCGGACACCCGTGAGGCGGCCGGCGGGCGTCGTGGCGGGGTCAGCCGTTGCGCGAGAACTCGGCCACGAGCTTCTCGTTGAACGCCGGGATGTCATCGGGGTTGCGGCTCGTGATCAGGTGGTTCGGCCCGTCGGTGCAGACGCACACCTCCTGGTCGACCCACGATCCGCCGGCGTTGGAGATGTCGGTGCGCAGGCTCGGCCAGCTCGTCAGGGTGCGCCCCGAGACGACCCCCGCCTCGACCAGGGTCCACGGCGCGTGGCAGATCGCGGCGACCGGCTTGCCGGCCTCGAAGAACGCCGAGGCGAAGGCCACGGAAGCGTCGTCGGCGCGCAGCTGGTCGGGGTTCGCCACCCCGCCGGGGAGGACGAGCCCGTCGTAGTCGGCGACGTTCGCGTCGCCGGCGGCGAGGGTCGCGTCGAAGGTGTCGGCCTCGGTCAGGTGGTTGAACCCCTGGACCTGGCCCTTCTCGATCGAGACGAGGACCGGCGTCCCCCCGGCCTCCTCGACCGCCTTCCAGGGCTCGGTCAGCTCGACCTGCTCGACCCCCTCGTTCGCGGTCAGGAACGCGATCTGCTTGCCGTCCAGCTCGTTCGCCATGGTGTGGTCTCCGTTCGTCGGTTCGTCGGGTGCGACGCCGTCGTCGCTCGACCGATCGATACCCGCCCACGCCGCTCGCCATGCACGTGCCGTGGAGCTGCCCCGCCACGTCGCCACCGAGCACGCCCGCCGCGGGCCGTCGCGCGCACGTCGAGATCGACCCCCGACGTGCGCCGGCCGGGGTGACCGGCCGCGATCAGGCGCGCCGGACGACGACGCTGCCCACCGAGTAGCCCGCGCCGAACGAGCAGATCACCCCGAGGTCGTCGGCGACGAGGTCGTCGCGGTGGCGGTGGAAGGCGATGACGGACCCCGCCGAGGAGGTGTTCGCGTACTCGTCGAGGATGACGGGAGCCTCGTCCGCATCGGGCACCCGGCCCAGCACGCCCTTCGCGATGAGCTGGTTCATCTTGAGGTTGGCCTGGTGCAACCAGAACCGGCGCACCTCCCCGGCGTCGACCCCGACCTGGTCGAGGTGGTCGGTGATGTGGCGCACCACCAGCGGGCACACCTCCTTGAACACCGACTGGCCGTTCTGGCGGAAGACCAGCTCGTGCGGATCGCGCTCACCGTCCTCGGAGGCGTTCAGGAAGCCGAAGTCGTTGCGGATGTTGTTCGAGAACCTCGTCGCGAGCTTCGTCCCGAGCACGTCCCAGCGCACGGCCCGCCCCGGTCCCTCGCCGGCCGGGGCCGCGTCGTCGGTGCGCTCGAGCACCACCGCCGTGCACGCGTCACCGAAGATGAAGTGGTGGTCGCGCAGCTCGAAGTTGTTGTGCCCGGAGGTGATCTCGGGGTTCACGACGAGCACGCACGACGCGCTCGCGTTGCGCAGCGCGTCGATCGCGCTCTGGATCGAGAACGTGGCGGACGAGCACGCCACGTTCATGTCGAACGCCCATCCGCCCGCACCGAGCTGGTCCTGGATCTCGATCGCGACGGCGGGGTAGGCGCGCTGCAGGTTGGAGCACCCGACGATCACCGCGTCGACGTCGGTGGGAGCGCGACCCGCCTGCGCCAGCGCCTCGTGGACGGCGGGCATCGCCATCTCGGCCTGCACCCCGAGCTCGTCCTCGGCGCGCAGCGGGAGGTGGGGGCGCATCCGCGCCGGGTCGAGCACGCCGGACTTCTCCATCACGTGGCGTGACGCGATCCCCGAGGCCTTCTCGATGAACTCGGTGTCGGGGACGTCGCGGGCGCGCAGCGTCCCGGCGTCGATCTCGGTGGCGTGCTGCGCGTTCCACCTCTGCACCGACTCGGTGAGCGAGGCGGCCAGCTCCTCGTTGCTGATCGACTCCGGAGGCGTGAACAGACCCGTCCCCGTGATCGAGACGGCGACACCGGTGGCGGGATCCATGGCCGCGACGCTACGCCACGCCCGCTCGGCGGGCGCACGTGGGCGGTGCCGGCGCTCGGCTCCGCCCCGTCCGTCGACGAGGCGCTCGGTCGACGAGGCGCTCGGTCGACGAGGGCGCTCGGTCGACGAGGTGCTCAGTCGACGAGGTGCATCCGAACCGCCGAGCGCACGCGGTCGATGCCGTCGCCCGACGACGTCGACGTCCACACCACGTCGTCGGGATCGAGCCGGCAGCCCGCCGCGAGCTCGCGCCGGCGCGTCGCCCGCTTCGACGACTTGACCTTGTCGAGCTTCGTCGCCACGACGGTGTGCGGCACGGTGTTGTAGCGCAGCCAGTCGAGCATCGAGGTGTCGAGCGAGGTCGGGCCGATCGCGCCGTCGACGAGGACGAACACCATCGCCAGCTCCTCGCGCTCGAGCAGGTAGCCCTCGATCATCGGCCCCCACCCCTCGCGCACCTTCTTCGCCGCCTTGGCGTAGCCGTAGCCGGGGAGGTCGACGACGGTCCCGACCGGCTCGTCGCCGGCCACCGGTGCGCCGCCTCCGCGCCGACCGTCGTCGAGGCGGAACAGGTTGATCAGCTGGGTCCGACCCGGGGTGTTGGACACCCGAGCGAGCTGGCGCCGGTTGGCCAGCGCGTTGATCAGCGACGACTTGCCGACGTTCGACCGCCCCACGAAGGCGACCTCCGCGGGTGACTCCGGCAGGGTGGAGGCGCGCGACGCCGACTCGACGAAGGTGAGCTGCAGCGGGGGGCTCACGACGGCACCCTCACGACGTCACCCTCACGACGTCACCAGCGATGCGATCGCCCAGATCGCGGCGACGAGCCCGATCGCGGCGAACGCGAGGCTGCGCACGACCGGGGCGCGCTCGAGGTTGGTGTCGTCGAGCTGGCGCCCGGGAGGAGCGACGACGGCGAGGACGTTGCCGACGAACAGCGCGCCGCCGAAGGCGAGCACCAGGTAGCCGAGGAGGTCGTCACCCAGGAACACGACGACGAGCGTACGGCGCGACGTCGCGACGTCGCGACGGCTCAGGCGGGGGTCGCGAACACCTGCGTCCAGTAGGCACGCCCCGACGCGGACTCGGCGACGCCGACACCGACCTCGGTCGTGTGGCGGCTGAGGATGTTGGCCCGGTGCCCGGGGCTCGACATCCACCCGCCCACGACCGCTTCGGGGGTGCGGTAGCCGTACGCGACGTTCTCCGCCCACCGCCGCCACCGGTACCCGGCCCGCGCGATCCGATCGCCGGCGCTGGAGCCGTCCGAGCCGGTGTGGGACATCCGCTCGCATGCGGCCTGGTCGCGCGAGTGGCGGTCGGCGGCCGCCGCGAGGCTCACGTCGATGCGCAGGGGGGTCAGGCCGTGGGCGCGCCGGTGGTCGTTTGTGAGCGCGAGCACCTCCGCGAGGGTCGCGCCGGATCCTCCCTCGTCGCTCGACGGAGGCGGCGGGGTCGTGCCCTCCGTCGCCGAGGGGTCCCCGACGCGGCGGGCGCTGCGGTGCGCTCCGGCGGACTCCGCGAGATCGAGCGACGGGGCGCCGGCCACCCCACCGGCCGGTGCCAGCACCGCGACCGTGAGGACGAGCGGCAGCAGCTTCTTCATCGGATCACTCCTTCGGCAGCGGTGCGGCTCGGCCCCAGCGCGAGCCGGTCGACGAGACGAGACCTTGTCGGTGCCGGGTGCGGACCGCACCCGGATCGTCACCCGGAGCGCGCGCCGACCCGACGGCGTGGGATCATGACGATCGTGCGAAGAACGTTACAACGAGATGACGGAGGGCGCACGAGCCGGGCCGGCGCGCGCCGCGGGCAGGAGGTCGACGAGTCGCTGTACGGCGACCGGGATGCGCCGCGCTCCGAGCACCAGCGGCCCGGCGGCCTTCATCAGGTACGTCCCCGCCTCCAGCAGCGGTGGTGAGCTGGCGCCGGGTGCGTCTCGCACGCCGGCACGCCACGGCTCGGCCCGCACCCGCCGGTCGACCGGCGCGGTGGGTCGGCGCGCTCGGCGGGCGTGGGGAGCGCCCGCCGCTCTCCACGGCGCATCGGCCCCGAGGTCGGCGGTGCGGGCGGGGACCCGCGGTCGCAGGACGGCGGGCGACGCAATAGCGTCGAGCGTGCCCGGGACGGGTCGGCGACGATCCGACAGGGGGGCCGCCCACGCCGTGGGGCGCGCCCGGTCGTGCACCCGCGACGGGCTCCGACGCAGAGACGGGACCGCGATGAGCCACCACGACGACCACCAGAGGGCGAACGACGACCACCGCGCCGGCCACCGGGCGAACGGGATCCGCGTCGGAGGGGAGCGGCCGGGCGCCGGACCGCTGCGTCGGTCGACGACCCGTCGCATCGTCGTGTCGCTGGCGGCGGGCGCGCTGGCGGTCGCCGCCTGCTCCGGTGACGAGGGGGAGGCCGAGGAGCCCACCGAGCCGACGATCCCCGCCGACGCCGAGCAGATCGTGGCCGCGTCCGCCCAGGCGATGGGCGACACCACCAGCGTCCGCTTCCGCCTCGAGCGCGGCGGTGCCCCGGTGTTCATCGATCCGGCCGAAGCGGTGTCGTTGAGCACCGCGGCCGGCGAGTTCACCGTGCCCCGCTCGGCGCGCGCCCTGCTCGAGGTGGAGGTCGCCGGCGACCTCGCGACCGAGCTCGGCGCGGTCGCGATCGACGACGAGGTGTGGCTGTCGAACCCGATCACCGGGCGCTTCGAGACCCTGCCCCCCGGCTACGACATCGACCCGTCGCTGTTCTTCGACCCCGAGGACGGGTGGCGCCCGCTGATGGAGAGCCTCGACGACGTCGAGCTCGTCGGCTCCGAGGAGCGCGGCGGGGGGCAGCGGTACCACGTGACGGGGACCGCCCCGGCCGAGCAGGTCGAGACGATCACCGCGCGCCTCGTTCGCGGACAGGAGGTCGAGATGGACTTCTGGATCCAGCCCGTCACCGGGGAGGTCCGCTCGGCGGAGTTCACCACCCAGGTCCCCGACGGCGCCGTGACCTGGGTGCTCGAGCTGAGCGGGTACGGCGAGGAGTTCGACATCGGACCCCCCGAGGGCGTCGAGACGTGACCGAGGAGGTCGCGGCGGAGGTCGCCGGACCGCCCGACGACGACACCGGGCGCGGCTCGCCGGCGCGACGAGCTCCGAGCTCGGCGCGCACGGTGCTGCTCGCCGTCGGGTTCAGCGTGTTCGTCGCCGCCGACGACCTGACCGTCGTGTCGACGATGCTGCGGCCGATGATCCGCGACGTCGGGTTGTCGCTGCCCGACGGCCTCGACGACGCGGCGTGGATCGTCAACGCCTACCTCATCGCGTTCGTCGCGGTGATGCCCGTCGCGGGTCGCATCAGCGACGTGATCGGACGTCGCCGCACCTTCCTGGCGGCGTACGCCGTGTTCGGCGTCGGCACGATCTGGATCCCGCTGTCGGACTCGCTCGGGCCGCTGCTGGTCGGTCGGGTGCTCACCGCCCTCGGAGGCGGCGCGATGGTGCCGGTCGCGCTCGCCGTGGTCGGCGACGTGTACGCCGAGCACCGGCGGACGCGAGCGCTCGGCGCGCTCGGCGCGATCGAGACCCTCGGCTGGGTGTGGGGTCCGCTGTACGGCGCGATGCTGGTGCGCTTCGTCGGGTGGAGGTGGCAGTTCTGGCTGAACGTCCCCCTCGCGATCATCGGAGCCGCCGCGGTCTGGTGGGCCCTCGACGGCCACGAGCGCCCCCGGCGCGCCACCCGCGTCGACTGGGTCGGTGCGGCGCTGCTCACGACCGTGCTCGTCGCGCTCAACCTCGCGCTCCTCGGATCGGCCGAGGTGCAGAGCGTGCGCGGCCTCGACGAGCTGACCGGCGGCGGCGGCACCGATCTCCGCTGGCTGCACGTCGTCGCGGCCGTCGCCGCCGTCGCCCTGGTGCTCCAGCAGCGACGGCTGCGTCGGGCCGGTGGTCGCCCGGTCGTCGACGTCGACCTGTTCCGCGGCCGCGGCGTGCGCGTGGCCCTCGTCGTCAACTTCGTCGTCGGCGCGGCCCTCGTCATCGCGATGGTCGACGTCCCCCTGTTCGTCAACGCGGTCGAGGTCGACCTCGAGCGGGCGGCGGTGGTGTCGGGGTGGGTCCTGTCCGCGCTGACCGCATCGATGGCGCTCACGTCGTACCTCGGCGGGCGCCTCACGGAGCGCACGTGGTGGGGCCCGCCGATCGTGATCGGGCTCGTGGCCGCGCTGGCCGCCTACGTCGCGATGGGCACGACGTGGGACGCCGCCACCCCCCACCCCCTCCTCGCCCTCCAGCTCGCCCTCCTCGGAGCGGGCATCGGCCTCACGATCGCGCCGACGACCTCGGCCGTCGTCGACCGAGCCGATCCCGACGAGCGTGGCGCGGCCGCGGCGATCGTGATCGTCGTGCGCATGATCGGCCTCAGCGTCGGGCTCTCGGCGCTGACCGCGTGGGGGCTCGCTCGGTTCGAGGCGCTGCGCGCCGACATCGAGCTGCCCCCGATCGACGATCCCGGCTTCCGCGACGCGCTGACGGCGGCCACCGAGCGCCTGACCGCGCAGTCGATCGCCGACACCTTCCTCGCGAGCGCCGTCGCGCTCGGCGTCGGGCTCGTGCTGAGCCTCGCCCTCGTGCGACGCGCCGACGACCGGGCGGACGACGGCGACGGCGACGGCGAGCTCGCGCCCGCGGCACCCGACGACGATGGCCCACCGCCCACCCCACCACCCACCCGAGCACCCGCCCCGACCGCACCCATCCCCGCGAGGACCGCCTCCATGCCCAGCTCCCCCAGCCCCGCACCGCCCGAGCCCGGCTCCCCCGGCGCGGCCGCCTCCGACCCGACCGGCCCCGGCGACGACGCGACCGAACCGACCGCGAGCGCGAGCGCGACCGACGACTCGACGACCACCCCCCGCCACCACGCACGGGGCGGTCGGGTGGGCGATCACCTCGGCGCCGTCCTGGCGGCGCTCGGGCTCGGGCTGATCGGTTCGCTCGTGCTCTCGCTCGTCCTGCTGGCACGCGTCGAGTCCGCGCGCTCCGAGCTCGACACCACCCGCGACGACCTCGCGCGCGTCGAGGCGGGCGCCGCGCTGTTCGCCGCTCAGGTGAACGGGTTCGTCGAGACGGTCGACGGCCTCGGCCCCTCGATCGGCGACGGTCTCGACCAGGCGATCACCGGACTCGAGGAGTTCGGCGCGTCGTCGATCGAGTTCACGGTCCCGATCGACCAGACGGTCTCGATCAGCGAGACGTTCGAGCTGGAGCGGACGGTGACCGTGCCGATCCGGACGTCGATCCCGATCCAGGAGGAGATCGACACCACGATCACCGTCGCCGGGCCGTTCGGCGTGGACGTGCCCCTCGACATCACCGTCCCCGTCGACATCGAGGTGCCGATCGACCTCGTCGTCGACATCCCGATCGACGAGTCCGTCCCGATCGAGGTCGACGTGCCGATCCGACTCGACGTGCCGATCGCGATCGACGTGTCCGGCACCGAGCTCGACACCCTGGCGCAGACGCTCGCCGAGGGGCTGCGCGCCTTCCAGGAGGGCCTCGGTGGGCTCACCGGCGGCTGACGGTCCCCCCGTCGATCCCCCGTCGGCGCGGTCCGTGCGCCGACCGGCGCTCACGTTCAAGGTGCGCCGGCGCGGGCTGTCGACCAAGCGCCGACGAGAGCTCGAGAGCTGGTCCGAGCGCTGGTGCATCGACCTCGACGGGCCCCCGCTCGACTTCGACGAGGTGTTCGGCCCCGAGCGCCCGTCGGGCCGGGGGGTGGTGCTCGACATCGGGTTCGGCCACGGCGAGTCGACGATCCAGATGGCGCGCGCCGACCCCTCCGTCGACGTCATCGGGGTCGAGGTGCACGATCCCGGCGTCGTCACGGTGCTCGACGCCGTCGAGAACGACCCGCTCCCCCACGTCCGCGTCGTCCACGGCGACGTGATCGCCCTCCTCGCGCGGATCGGGGCCGAGACCCTCGACGGGGTGCGGATCTACTTCCCCGACCCCTGGCCCAAGACCCGCCAGCACCACCGTCGGCTGGTGCGCGCCGACGTCGTGGGCGCGCTCACCGACCGCATGCGGGTCGGGGCCGAGCTCCACCTCGCGACCGACGTGGCCGACTACGCCCGGCTGATGCGCTCCGTCTGCGACGACGAGCCCCGCCTGGCGGGGGGCGTCGTCGAGCGACCCCCGGCGCGGCCGATCACCCGCTTCGAGCGCCGCGGGCTCGACGCGGGACGCACGGTCACCGACCTCGTGTACCGCCGCACGCCGTGACCCGGGTCCGCCCGTCGCGACGACGGGCGGACCTCGGTGAGCCTCCGATCGGACTTCGGCGTCCCGACGCTGTTACGTTCGCCGGCGTGGGGACGTGTCCGACGTCATACTCGGGTGCGGGGGCGGTCGAGGGCCCCCGTGCGCGGCGGGAGCCGACGTGAGCGCGCGGGCGTCGACGGCTCCGACGGAGCAGACCGCCGGGAACGACGCCGAGCCGCTGCTCGACGTCGAGGACCTGCGCACCCACTTCCTCACCCCGAGGGGCCGGGTCCGGGCCGTCGACGGGGTCACCCTGACGGTGCGCAAGGGGACCGCGCTCGGCGTGGTCGGTGAATCGGGTTCCGGCAAGACGATCTTCGCCCGGTCGATCATGAACCTGCTGCCCCAGGAGAACGTCGTGCGCAGCGGGCGGATCACCTTCGCGGGGCGCGAGCTGATGGATCTCGACTCGAAGCAGATGCGCAAGTTGTCGGGCGTCGAGCTCGCGATGGTGTTCCAGGATCCGATGAGCTCGCTCAACCCGGTGATGACCATCGGCAAGCAGATCACCGAACCGCTGCGCCAGCACCTGCGCATGGGTCGCGGCGAGGCGTGGGAGACCGCCGTCGCCCTCCTGCGCTCGACCAACATCCCCGAACCCGAGCGACGCTTCGACGAGTACCCGCACCAGCTCTCGGGCGGGATGCGCCAGCGGGTCATGATCGCCCTGGCGCTGGCCTGCGGGCCCCGGCTGCTCTTCGCCGACGAGCCGACCACCGCCCTCGACGTGACGGTCCAGGCCGAGATCCTGAACCTGCTCCAGGACCAGCAGAACGACCGCCAGATGGCGATGGTCCTGGTCACCCACGACCTCGGCGTCGTCGCCGGGCGCACCGACGAGATCGCCGTGATGTACGCGGGCCGCATCGTCGAGCAGGCGCCGACGAAGGTGCTCTTCTCGCGGATGCGCCACCCCTACACCGAGGCGCTGCTGCGCTCGATCCCGCGGGTCGAGAACCCGAGCCACACCCGGCTGCGGGTGATCGTCGGCCGACCGCCGGATCTGGTGGACCCGCCGGACGGGTGCCCGTTCGCGGCGCGATGCCCCTACGTCCACGACCGCTGCCTGGTCGAGGAGCCCCCGCTGGTCGATCCCGGCGGCGACGGTCACCGCTTCGCGTGCCACGCCCCCCTCGGCACCCCCGAGAACGCCGCCGCCCTCGAGGCCAACCTCGAGCGCCGGCTTCCCCAGTCGATGGTGCTGCTCGACGCCCCGAGCGGCCCCCCCGACACCTCGGCCGCGATGATGGGCCCCGATGCCGGCTGAGGCGCCCGCCCGAGCGCACGACCACCGCACGAACACACGACACGACGACACGGAGCGAGGAGGACCGACGATGGCATCGAGAGGACGGCGCAGGACGCCGCTGAGCTCCGTCACGGACAACCCGGGACGGATCTCGATGGTCGCGGCGCTGCTGGTGCTGGTCGTCGGGGGGTTCGCCGGGCTGCCGATGCTGCTCACGTTCCTCCTCGCGTTCGCCCTGATCGTGGCGGGCGCGGCCTTCGTCAACGGCGCGTACGTGCTGCGCCAGCTGCTGGTGGTGATCCCCACCCTGGTCCTCGTCACGGCCTTCACGTTCTTCCTCCAGAACGGTCGCGGCGACACGCGCGACCTGGCGTTCAACCTGCTGGGGCCCGGGGCGACCGAGGCCGGCGTCGCGGGCATCGTCGAGGAGTTCCACCTCGACCAGCCGCTCCACCAGCGCTACCTGCTGTGGCTGAGCGACGCCGTGCGCGGCGACTTCGGGCGGTCCCCGATCCAGAACCAGGACGTCTCGGCGGCGATCTCGAGCGCCATCCCCGTGACCCTCCAGCTGATGCTCTACGCCCAGCTCCTGGCGCTCGTGCTGGCGATCCCGATGGGGATGTACGCCGCCTACCGGGCGAACCGGCGCGGCGACCGGGTCGCGAGCACCGCGGCGCTCGCCGCGCTGTCGATCCCGAACTTCGTGCTCGCCGTGGTGCTCATCCTGTTCTTCGCGGTCGGTGGCCTGTCGATCTTCGGGTGGCAGGCCGGCACCGAGGTGCTGCCCGCGTCGCGCTACGTCCCGTTCGGCCAGAACTGGGTGGAGCACTTCCAGCACATGGCGCTCCCCGCGATCTCGCTCGCGCTCGGCCAGGCCGCGGCCTACATGCGCGTCCTGCGCGCCGACATGATCACCACCCTGCAGGACACCTACATCACCACCGCCAAGGCGAAGGGCGTCTCCGACCGGCGGATCCTGTGGGTCCACGCCCTGCGACCCTCGTCGTTCACCCTGATGACCGTGTTCGGGGTGAACACAGCGACTCTGATCGGGGGGACGCTCGTGATCGAGACGATCTTCACCCTGCCGGGTCTCGGGACCGCCATCGGCACCGCGATCTTCCAGAAGGACTTCCTGGTCGTCCAGGGGATCGTGGTCGTCATCGCGATCGGGTTCATCCTGATCAACTTCCTCGTCGACCTCCTGTACGCAGTCCTCGACCCCCGGGTGCGCCATGTCCGTTCTTGATGCAGAAGACCAAGCCTCCTCGGTGGGCGTCCAGCCCGCCGAGGTGCCCGACGCCGAGCCCGAGGAGCGCGTCTACCAGCGCCACCGCCTCGGGTTCTGGTTCTGGGCGTCCGTCGCCTGGCTGGCGGCGCTCGTGCTCGGCGCCGTCTTCGCCGATCTCCTCCCGCTGAAGGATCCGAACGAGACCTTCCGCGGGGTGTCGCGCAGCGGCCCGTCGGCCGACCACTGGTTCGGCGCCGACAACATCGGCCACGACGTGTTCAGCCGGACGATCTTCGGTGCTCGCCGCTCGCTCGCGGTCGCCACGGTCGCGACCGTCCTCGGGCTCGTCATCGGCGCCGCGGTGGGGATGGTGGCCGGCTACTACCGCAAGGCGCTCGACTCGGTGATCATCGCGATCCTCAACGTCCTGCTCGCCATCCCCGGCCTGGTGCTCCTGCTGGCGCTCATCTCGTTCCTCGCCCCTCCCGGCGAGGCGTCGCCGACCCGTCAGACGGTGTGGGCGACGATCGCGCTCGCGATCCTCACGGTGCCGACCATCGCACGCGTCACCCGAGCCCAGACGATGGCGTGGTCCGACCGCGACTTCGTCGTCGCCTCGCGCACCCTGGGCGCACGCAACATGCGCATCCTGCGCCGCGACATCCTCCCGAACATCGTCTCCGCGCTGGTGTCGTTCGCCTTCGTGCTCCTCGCCGCGCTGATCATCATCGAAGCCGCCCTCGCGTTCTTCGGGATCGGCGACGTCAGCGGGGTGAGCTGGGGGATCATGATCCAGAACGGCCGATCGCAGCTCGATCGAGCTCCGCACATGGTGCTCTTCCCGGCGTTGTTCATGTTCCTGACGATCCTGGCCCTGAACTTCGTGGGCGACGAGCTGCGGACCCGCTTCGACGTCCGTGAGAGCGGCATCTGATGGCCGGCAGCGGAACCGCCCACCTGCGCGACGAGCCCGGCATCGTCCTCGGGGTCGACCACCTCGTGGTCGAGTTCCCGACCAAGCGGGGCCGGGTCCACGCCGTCACCGACGTCAGCTTCGACCTGGCCAACCGCGAGACCCTCGGGATCGTCGGCGAATCCGGGTGCGGCAAGTCGTCGACGGGCAAGGCGATCATGCGCGTCCCCCCGCCGACCTCGGGGACGGTGCAGCTCGACGGGGTGGATCTGTCGAGCCTCAGCGCCGAGGAGCTGCGCGACGTCCGCGGCCGGATGCAGATGATCTTCCAGGACGCGGTCTCCTCGCTCAACCCCCGGCTCAAGATCCGCGACGTCGTCGCGGATCCGTTGAAGGTCCGCTGGCTCGAGTCGTTCGACCGCTCCCCGGTGATCGAGGCGTGGGAGCGCTACGTCCCCTGGATGCTCAAGCTCTGGCGCCACCCCTTCGTGCGCAAGGCGATGCTGCCGATCCTGGTCGCGTTCTTCGCCGGGCTGATCCTGTGGGTCGGGTCGACCGCGTTCGGGTCGGTGGACGCCGACGGGATGCGCGACGGCGGCATCGTCCAGACGATCGGCACGATCGTGATGATCGCGGCCCTCGTCGCGGCGGCACCGATCGTCGCGATGTTCGTCGTCACGGGAGCGGTCTGGGCCGTGCTCACCCTGGCGATGCCGTTCGCGTCGATCCCGCGTGCGCTGCGCATCCGACGGGCCCGGCCGCAGTTCGAGGCGGAGACGGCCGAGCGGGTGCGCCAGGTCCTCGACGACGTCGGCATCGACCCCGAGGCGGCGATGGACCGACGCCCCCACGAGTTCTCCGGCGGACAGGCGCAGCGCATCTCCATCGCCCGCGCCCTGATCCTCGACCCGAAGGTGATCATCTGCGACGAGCCGGTGTCCGCCCTCGACGTCTCCGTCCAGGCCCAGGTCCTCAACCTGCTCGAGGACATCAAGGCCAAGTACGGGGTCTCGTTGATCTTCATCGCCCACGATCTCGCCGTGGTGAAGAACGTCTCCGATCGCGTCGTGGTGATGTACCTCGGCAAGATCTGCGAGGTCGCGTCACCCGACCGGCTCTTCGGTTCGCCGCGCCACCCGTACACGAACCGCCTGCTGAGCGCGATCCCCGCCACCGACCCGTCGATCGACCCGCGGGCGTCGGCGACCCTCGGCGGGGAGCTCCCGTCACCGATCGACCCCCCGTCGGGGTGCCGCTTCCGCACCCGTTGCCCCAACGTCGGCGACGTGTGCGCCACGGAGGAGCCGCAGATCCGACCGCTCGCGAGCGGCCACTACGTGGCGTGCCACTTCCCGGTCGAGGACGGCTCCGTTCCCGTCGGCGGCGCCCACGGCACCGCCGACGGCGCCCTGGCCACCTGACGCGCACCCCTCCTGCCACGACCCTGGTGGACGTTCGCCGGCCCCTCCGGACGGTCGGGGCCGACCAAGGAGGTCACCGCCATGGGAAAGATCCTCGTCGTCGAGGACGACAGCGACATCCGCGAGATGGTCGAGTTCAAGCTCGCCTGCCTCGGGCACGAGGTCGTGGTGGCGCACGACGGTGAGCGCGGGCTCGAGCAGGCTCGTGCGGAGCGGCCGGACCTCGTCCTCGCCGACTGGATGATGCCGCGGCTGTCGGGGCTCGACATGTTCCTCGCGATGCGCGCGGATCCCGAGCTCGCCCACCTGCCGGTGATGCTGATGTCGGCCAAGGCCTCCGACACCGACGTGCGCCTCGGTCGAGCGGCGGGGGTCGACGACTACGTCGTCAAGCCGTTCAACCTGCTCGACCTCGCACGTCGCGTCGAGGTCCTCCTCGACGCCGCACGCTCGACGCCGCTCGAGCTCGCGCTCATGGACCTCGTCGCCGTCAGCTGACGGTCGGATCGCCGTCGCGCACGTCGCCGGCGGCGCGTCGGCGCGTCGCCGCGATCAGCCGAGCGGCGAGGACGCCGATGACGGCGACGCCGACCGCGGCGACGACGACGGTCGGCCACCACCAGGCCCCGTCGTCGGAGTCGACGAACTCCAGGAGCGGGGGTGGCGCGCCCGGCTCGTAGGTGAACAGGTACGCGGCCTCCACCACGTCACCGTCGGCGGAGCGCACGGTGTGGCGCACGGCGTGCTCCCCCGGAACCGTCAGCGCCTCGTCGAGGACGATCCGCACCTCGACCTCGGACACGAGCTCCACCTCCGAACCGAGCTCGGCGCCCGAGGGATCGCTGACCGATCCGCGGGCCTCGACGACGATGCTCTCGTACAGCAGGCGCGCCTCGGTGATCTCGCCGCCGACCACCGAGCCCGGTCCGGGGCTCGCCGCCGCCAACCCGGAGTGCGCCGCGACCGGGGTCGCCGAGCCGGCCAGGGTCGCCCCGACGAGCAGCGCCGTCGCCGTGACGATCGCCGTGACGATCGCCGAGACGGCACCCGGGCGTGGCGGGGCGCTCGGGCCGGTGACCCGTCCACGTGGTGCTCGCCTCGACCCCATCTGCCGCGCAGCGTAGCGGTGGCGACCGCGGCGGTCGCCGAGCGCGCACCCCGCCCTGCCGTGCGTCGTCGTGGAGGACGAGTGCTACTCGCAGGAGCCTCCGTCGCACCACAGCTGGTTCATCTGGTGGCGGCCGGAGAAGGCCAGCCCCACGCCCTCGGTCCCGTCGGGAGCGACGTTGGCCTCGAGGCCGTTCACGTAGGGCGCCTCGAGGACCCCCCACATCGTCCACGTCGACCACAGGTTGTAGACCTGCTCGCCGAAGATCCGGTTGATCTCCTCGGCCGCCTCCTGGCGGGTGGCCTCGTCCGGGTCGGTCGCGATCGTCTGGAGCGCCGCGTCGATCCCCTCGTCGCGGAAGCGACCGAAGTTCAGCGCCAGCGCACCGATCGGTGACGACGACGTGCTGGCCCACCAGTACGCCTGGGTCGCCGGGTCGATGCCTCCGTGGTTGCGCCATCCGAAGGCGTTGAACGTCCCGACCAGCGCGAGGCCGATGTACTGGCCCTGCTCGATCGGGGTGATCGTCGCGTCCACCCGGTCGCCGAACGCCTCGTCCCACATCGACACCACGAGGGTGTTCGTCTCGACGTTGAACGGGTCGTTCGTCGTGTTGAAGGTGAACTCGGCGACCTCGACGCCGAGCTCGGAGAGGCAGGTGTCCATCTCCTCGTTCGCGGCGTCGATGTCGAACTGCGGGTACCCGCTGTCCTCCAGGTAGCCGATCTGGCCCTCGCCGAACGGACCGTTCGCCACCTCGACGATCCCGGCGCCGCGCTCGTCGGCGAGTCGCTGGTTGTCGGTCGCGTGGGCGAGCGCCCGGCGGCAGTGGACGTTGAGCAGCGGGCTCGACGCGTTGACGCCGTCGGGGTCGAGCTCGCCGTCAGCGACGTTCAGCATCGTGTAGTTCGTGTCGCCGAAGAGGCTCGAGGTGATCGCCTCGAACCCGTCGTCGTCGAGGAACTCCGAGATGGTGTCGGAATTCGACGTGTGGATGGCGTCGAACTGGCCCGAGCGCAGCGCGTTCGCGCGGCTGTCGATGTCGACCGCCGGGACGGCCTCGATCGCGTCGAGGTACGGCAGCTCCTCACCGGTGATGCCGTTGGGACCACGCCAGTAGTCCTCGTTGCGGTTGGCGATGAACGAGTTGCCGTTGCCGGGGGTGTACGACTCGAAGACGAACGCTCCGAGGCCGACCGGCTCGAGGGCGTTCCCGTCGGCCGGCGTGGCCGCCAGGTCGGCGTCGTAGATCGGCGACCCCTCGGTGCGCTGCGGCACATCCGCCAGGCTGCCGAGCCACTCGGGCGACATCATGAAGCCGCACTGGCGCTCCATGAACCCGTAGGGAGCGGCCACGTAGGGGCCGTTCGTCGCGATGGTCACGTCCTGGCCGGACGACGAGATGTCCTGGATCCACGTCAGCGCGGCGCCGGTGAGCGGCGAGTACTGGCAGGACTCCATGTTGAACTCGACCGCCGCGCCGTCGAGCGGCGTGCCGTCGTGGAACGAGATGCCCTCGCGGATCGTGAACGTCCACTCCGTGTAGTCCTCGTTGTTCGTGTACTCCTCGACGAGGATCGGCAGCGGATCACCCTCGGGTGTCGCCGTGAACAGCGGATCGGTCAGCGAGGCGAGCAGGACGTACCCGGCCGTCGCGTAGCTCGTGGCGTACGGGGCGAACAGGTTCGCCGTGTCGGCCTCGATGCCGTAGACGAGGGTGCCGCCCTGCACGGGCTCGCCCTCGTCGGAGACGCCGCCGGCGTCTCCGCCACCCGAGTCGCCGTCCGATCCACCGCCGGACTCGCCGCCGGAGTCGCTGGTGTCGACGGAGCCGGAGTCGACGGAGCCGGATCCCTCGGACCCGCTCGGCGCGACCGTCTCCTCCCCGCCGTCGTCGCCGCCCGACGAGGTCTCACCGCCGTCGCTGCCGCACGCGGCGACGGCGAGCATCATCGCGACGGACAGCGTCGCCGTGACGCCACGTCGTGAACCGGTCGTTCTCGATCCCATTGTCTCTCCCCTTGTCATCCCTCGGCCGGCGCCCGGATGGGCGGGCCGTTCGGTCCGGGATGTGACGCCCGCCACCGACGCCGTGACCGTACCAGCGGGTGGTCGGCGCAGGAGAGACGGACGGGAGGCGGGAGGTGACCTCCTCGGACGGCCGCCCGGGCTGCCCGGCCGTCAGGGCTCGGGGGGGAGCGCGGTCCCGAGGATCCACCCCTCGACGACGCCGACCGCCTCGGGTCCCGACACCTCGTCGACCACCGCGAGGAACGCCTCGGTGCTCATGTCGGAGCCGGCGTGGCGGTCGTAGGCCGTCGCGAGCACCTCGCGGAGCACGTCGTCACCCACCTCGACCCGCAGCGCGTGCAGCGCCATCGCACCCCGGAAGTAGACCGACGTGGAGAACATCTCGCCGCGCTCGATCTCGGCGGGCCCCGTGGTCGGCGCCGCCTCGAGCGCGTCGTACATCGTGGCCGGGTCGATCGGCGACGGCCGGCCACGGTCGTCGAGGTACAGGTGGGACAGGTAGGTGGCCGACCCCTCCAGCAGCCAGATGTCCTGCCAGTCCGAGACGGTGACCGAGTCGCCGATCCACTGGTGCGCGATCTCGTGGACGATGATCGACTCGCTCGTCGTGTCGAGGCCGTGCAACGACACCGTCTGGTTCTCGAGCGCGTACCCGAGCGGGAACGGCACGACCACGGAGCCGTACTCGTCGAACGGGTACGGGGCGTCGAGGTACTCGCCCAGCCACACGAGGGCGTCGTCCGTGACGGCGAACGCGCGCTCGAGCTCGTCCGCCCGCTCCGGAGGGAAGTAGTCGCGGACGCGGACGCCCGAGCTCCCCGTCGAGGCGCGCAGCTCGAAGTCGCCGATGTAGATCGCGGCGAGGTAGGTGGCCATCGGGTCGTCCATCACCCACGTCGTCGTGGTGCGGTCGCCGTCCGGCTCGACGGCGACCAGGACGCCGTTCGCGACGGCGGTCAGGTCCGCGTCGTGGGTGAGGACGAACTCGAACGTCGCCTTGTCGCTCGGGTGGTCGCTGCCCGGGAACCAGCTCGACGCCCCGGACGGCTCCGACGCGACGTAGACGACGCCCTCGCGCACGTTCCACCCCGAGCTCGTGATCGGCACGGCCGGGTCGACGATCCCCTCCGGCCGTCCCGAGTAGTCGACGACGACCTCGAAGTCGCGATCGGGCTCGATCGCGAGCTCGGGGGTGACCTCGACCTCGTCGCCGGCGCGCTCGACGCCGGCCTCGGCGCCGTCCACGCTGACCCGTGCGATCTCGAGCCCGTGGAGGTCGAGGTGGAACGACGTGAGGCGCTGCGTCGACCGAGCCGAGATGGTCGTCACCGCCTCGATCCGCTCGAGGTCGGAGGAGACGTCGAGATCGATGAGGTACGCGTCGACGTCGTAGCCGCCGTTGCCGCGCGACGGGTAGAAGGGGTCACCGACGCCGGCCGCCCCGGCGTCGGGGCCGTCGGGCGCCGAACCCGGTTCGGGGACCGCACGAGGATCCCGATCCGGGTCGGCGGCCACGTCCGAGGAGGGCTCCGGTGCGCGGGGCGGCTCCGGGTCGGCGACGGGCGGCGGCGCCGGGTCGGTGCCGGGCGAGGACGGATCGGGCCCACCGGGCGACGACCCGGCGGCGGGCGGCTCGACCGGCGCGCCCCGCGTCGCCGGGGTGAGCTCGACCTGGTCCCGGCGCGCCACGCGCACGTCGGCGTCCCCCGACGCGGCAGCGCACGATGCGAGGAGCGCGGCCGCCGCGACCCAGGTGGCGATCGACCGGCGGGCCATGGAGCGAACGTAGCGGCGGGCGCGGACGCGTCGTCGTCGCCAACGACCCCGTCGCCGGGCACACTGGTGAGATGACGATCCTGCAGGAGCTGATCGACGAGCGCGGGGTGCTGCTGGTCGACGGCGCCATGGGGACCGAGCTGTTCGCACGCGGCCTCGGCTCGGGTGGCGCTCCGGAGCTGTGGAACGTCGAGCACCCCGACCGGGTCCGGGCGGTGCACGCCGACTACGTCGCGGCCGGCTCCGACATCATCCTCACTAACTCCTTCGGCGGTACCGGTTTCCGCCTGCAGCTCCACCAGCTCGACGACCGGGTCGTCGAGCTCAACGAGGCCGCCGCCCGGGTCGCGCACGACGCGGCGCGCGACGCGGATCGCCGCGTCGTCGTCGCGGGATCGATGGGGCCCACCGGCGAGCTGCTCGAACCCATGGGATCGATGACCCCCGAGACGTGCGCCGCCGCGTTCGCCGAGCAGGCGAGGGGCCTCGACGCGGGGGGAGCCGACGTGCTGTGGATCGAGACGATGAGCCACCTCGACGAGATCGTCGGCGCCGTCGAGGGCGCCCGCTCCGTGAGCGACCTCCCGATCTGCGTGACCCTCAGCTACGACACCGCCGGGCGCACGATGATGGGTGTGAGCGGCGCCGACGCCGTGCACCGCCTCGCGGAGCTCGGGGTTGCGGCGATCGGCGCCAACTGCGGAAACAACCTCACCGACACCGAGGCCGCCGTCGCCGAGATGCACGCCGCGCGACCGGACGTGGTGCTGATCAGCAAGGCCAACGCCGGGATGCCCGAGTGGCACGGGGCCGAGCTGCGCTACAGCGGTTCACCCGACGTGATGGCGGCCCACGCCCACCGGCAGCGCGAGAGCGGGGTGCAGATCATCGGGGCCTGCTGCGGGAGCTCGCCCGAGCACCTCGCGCTGATGCGCCGCGTCCTCGACCGGGAGATCGAGGCTCCCGACGTCGGCTACGAACCGCCGCCGCGCCGCGAACCCCCGGCCCCGCGCGAGCGGCGCGGCGGTCGTCGCCGGTCCGGCGTCGGCGGGCCCGAGCAGTGAGCCGCGGCGACGACGAGCGCGGCCGGAGCCGTCGCGACGGGGCCGGCGACGACCGGGCACGACCCCCGAGGATCGACGAGATCGACTTCACCTCGCTGTTCGAGCTCGTCACCCACGGCCCCGACACCTTCGTCGGCGATGTCGCCCGCTACCCGTGGGGGAGGCGGCTGTTCGGCGGTCAGGTCGTCGCCCAGGCCCTGCGCGCCGCGATCCGCACCGTGGTCGCGGATCGCCGCCCCCACTCGTTCCACTCCTACTTCATCCGGCCCGGGTCGCCGTTCGAGCCGGTCCGCTTCGAGGTGGAGCGCCTGCGCGACGGGCGCTCGTTCACCACCCGCCAGGTCGTCGCCCGCCAGTCCGGCGGGGCGATCCTCAACGCGTCGGTGTCGTTCCAGGTCGACGAGGACGAGGCCGACGCCCCGGTGGCGGGGCTGCCCGACGACCTGCCGCCCCCCGACGACCCCGCGCTGCGCGACGACTCGTGGGGCTCGCTGCTCGACCGGCGTGCCGTCGACCTGCCCGACGGGCGCTACGGCTACTGGATCCGGCTCAGCGCCGACCTGGGAGACGACCCCGTCGATCACGTGTGCGCGCTCGCGTTCATGTCCGACGCCGCGCCGTCGCGCGCCGGCCGGTCCTCGCACCCCGACTTCACCAACGTGCGCATCGACGACCGCGACCGCTTCGTCGGCGCGAGCCTCGATCACTCGGTCTGGTTCCACCGACCGTCGCGCGCCGACCGCTGGCACTGGTTCGACACCCGCTCCCACGGCCTGTCCGGCGGTCGGGGGCTCGTGACCGGTGACGTGCTCACCGAGGACGGGGTGCACGCGGCGACGATCGCGCAGCAGATCCTGCTGCGCGCCAAGCGCGGCGCGTGAGCGGGCGCGAGCCGCCGGACCGCGGTCGAGCCGTGAGCGACGTCGTGCGCTGCGGTTGGTCGACCGACGACCCGCTGTACGTCGAGTACCACGACACCGAGTGGGGTCGTCCGACGACCGACCCGGTGCGCCTGTTCGAGAAGGTCTGCCTCGAGGGCTTCCAGTCCGGTTTGAGCTGGATCACGATCCTGCGCAAGCGCGACGCGTTCCGTGCGGCCTTCGCCGGGTTCGATCCCGCCGTCGTCGCCGACTTCGACGAGGCCGACGTGGAGCGGCTGCTCGGCGACGCCGGCATCGTCCGCCACCGGGGAAAGATCGAGGCGTCGATCTCGAACGCCCGCCGAGCCCTCGAGCTCGTCGAGGAGGAGGGATCGCTCGTCGACTGGTTCTGGTCGTGGGCGGTCACCGAACCCCATCGCGACGACGGCGGGATCCCGTCCACCACCCCCCGGTCGACGGCGCTCGCACGCGAGCTCAAGCGGCGCGGGTGGCGCTTCGTCGGGCCGACCACCGCGTACGCGCTCATGCAGTCCGAGGGCCTGACCAACGACCACGAGGCCGGCTGCGCCGTGCGCGACGAGTGCGAGGCGCAGCGCCGCGAGTTCCTCGCGGGGCGCGCGCTGCGGCCGGCTCCCTGATCGGGCGGGAGCGCGAACCGACCCGCTGCTCGGCGATGCCGGTCGTCCCGCGCGACGGTACGGTCGGCGCATGGCGAGCTCGACGACCCAGCCACCCCCCGACGTCGACGTCCTGATCGTCGGCGCCGGCCTCTCCGGGATCGGCATGGCCTGCCACCTCACCCGGGAGGTGCCCGACCTGTCGTACGCGGTCGTCGAGGCGCGCGACGACCTCGGGGGGACGTGGGACCTGTTCCGGTACCCCGGCGTGCGCTCCGACAGCGACATGTTCACCCTCGGCTACGACTTCAAGCCGTGGGCGAGCGACCTCGCGATCGCGGACGGCGCGTCGATCAAGGCGTACATCGCCGAGACCGCCGCCGAGCACGACGTGATGCGCCACATCTCCTTCGGTCAGCGGGTCACCGGAGCCTCGTGGGACTCGATGCAGGCCCGGTGGACGGTCACGATGGAGGGCGCGGACGCCGATGGCGCATCGACCACGTCGACCACCACGTGCCGGTGGCTGCAGATGTGCAGCGGCTACTACTCCTACACCGACCCCCACCGCCCCGACTTCGAGGGTGAGGACTCCTTCTCGGGTCGGATCGTGCACCCGCAGAGCTGGCCCGACGACCTGACGACCGACGACGAGCTGCGCGACCTGCGGATCGTGGTGATCGGTTCGGGGGCGACGTCGGTGACGCTCGTCCCGTCCCTCGCCGAGGGGGGAGCGAAGGTCACCATGCTGCAGCGGACGCCGACGTGGATCGTTCCGGCGCCGAACCGCAACCCGATCACGACCGGCCTGCGTCGGGTGCTCCCCGAGGAGCTCGCCTACCGGGCGATCCGCAAGATCAACTCGTGGCGGACCGAGAAGCTCTACTCGATGTCGCGCAGCGATCCCGCCAGGGTCAAGGACATGATCAACACCGAGATCCGCAAGTCGCTCGGCGACCACGAACTGATGGACCCGCACTTCACCCCGAGCTACGACCCGTGGGACCAGCGCCTCTGCCTCGCTCCCGACGGCGACTTCTTCGAAGCGATCAACTCGGGGCGTGCCGAGGTGGTCACCGATCGCATCGAGCGCTTCGACGCGACGGGGATCGTGCTCGAGAGCGGCCGCCGACTCGACGCGGACGTGATCGTCACCGCGACCGGGCTGCGGCTGCTCGCGCTCGGCGGGGTGTCCCCGGTCGTCGACGGCGAGCGGATCGACCTCTCCGAGACGTTCACCTACAAGGGCTTCATGTACTCCGGCATCCCGAACCTCGGGACGACCTTCGGCTACATCAACGCCTCGTGGACGCTGCGCGCCGACCTGGTCGCCCGCTACGTCTGCCGCCTGCTCACGACCATGGACGCGCAGGGCGCCGGGCGCGCCGTCCCGGTGGTGTCCGACCCCGACATGGCGCGCCGGCCCTACGTCGACGACTTCCCCGCCGGGTACATGCGACGGGGGCTGCACAGCTACCCGAAGCAGTCCGACGCCGCGCCGTGGATCGCCTCGCAGAGCTACTCCGAGGACCGCGAGCACCTGCTCGGGCCCGACGTCGACGTCGACGACGGCGTGATCGAGTTCTCCTCGTCGCGCCACCCGGTCGGGGCGTGAGGCCCGGCGGCGACGTTTGCCCCCTCGGCCTTCGGGCACGTTCACGACGTCGGTCCGATCGGTCCGGCCGACCCCGAGGAGCCCCATGAAGTCGTCGACCAAGTACAACGCCATCTCCACCGTCGCAGGAGCGGGAGCCGCCGTCGGGATGCGCCGACTGGTGTCGGCGATCTGGCCGGCCGATCCACCGAAGAACCCGGCGGAGCCCGGGGTCCTGTGGCGTGACGCCCTGACGTGGGCGATCGTGTCGTCGATCGGCGCCGGGGTCGCGCGCGTCGTGGCGCACCGGCTCACCGCATCGGGGTGGGAGCGCCTCACCGGCGACATCGCCCCTCAGCAGAGCTGACCCGCACCCGCACGGCGACCCGGCGCACGGGTCGTCCGCTGGCACGCGACGGCGTCGGAGTTGATACGACGGAGCGATGACGGATCTGCTCACCGCCCACGCCGAGAACCAGGGCGACAAGCTCGCGGTCATCGACGATCGCCTCGGAGACGACGTGCGGATGCTCACCTACGCGGAGCTCGAGCAGCGCGCCAACCGCCTCGCGAACGTCGTCGTCGAGCACGGCGTGCGCCCCGGCGGGAAGGTCGTCTGGTGCGGGCAGAACTCGCTCGGGATCGTGGTGATGGTCAACGCGGCGCGCAAGATCGGTTCGACCGCGGTCCCGCTCAACTACCGCCTGTCCGACGAGGAGGCGGCCTACGTCGTCGACCACTCCGACGCGACCGTCGTCTACGTCGACGCCGAGTTCGCTCCCCTGTTCGAGCGCATCCGCGACCGGATCCCGAAGGTGGAGCGGATCCTGGTCTTCGACGGTGACGCACCCGACGGGATGATCGCGGTCGACCCCCTCGTCGACGCGGCCTCGGCCGAGCCCCCGGTGATCCCGCCCGAGGAGGCCGACCGCGCGACGGGATCGACGATGATCTACACCTCCGGCACCACCGGCAAGCCGAAGGGCGCGCTGCGCACGGCCGGGACGGACCCCGAGCAGACCGCTGCCCTCCTCGGCTTCATCGGGTACTCGCCCGACGACGTGTACATCACCACCGGTCCCCTCTACCACTCCGGTCCGGGCGGCTTCATGGGCATCGGGCTCGCGATGGGCCAGACGATCGTCGTCCAACGCAAGTTCGATCCGGTCGACTGGCTGCGCCTGGTCACCGAGCACCGGGCGACGACCACCTTCTCCGCCCCGACCCCGATCCGCATGATCTGCAACGTCGACGACGAGATCAAGGCGCGCTACGACACCTCCTCGATGCGCGTGATGATCGCGAACGCAGCACCCTGGAGCTTCGCTCTCAAGCAGCGGTACGTCGAGGACTTCCCCCCCGAGTCGCTGTTCGAGGTCTACGGCTCGACCGAGCTCGGGGTGAACACGGTGATGCGCCCCGAGGACCAGATGCGCAAGCCCGGTTCCTGCGGCAAGGAGGCGCCGATGGTCGAGATCCGGCTCTACGACGACGACGGGAACATCGTGACCGACACCGGACCGCAGGCGACCGGTGAGCTCTACGTGCGCTCGGCGTCGGTGTTCTCGGACTACTACAAGCAGCACGACAAGTTCGAGGAGGACCGCCGCGACGGGTTCCAGACCGTCGGCGACATCGCCTACCGCGACGACGAGGGCTTCCTGTTCATCTGCGACCGCAAGAAGGACATGATCATCTCGGGGGGGATGAACATCTACCCGGCCGAGATCGAGGCCGCCCTCGAGCAGCACCCCGACGTCTACGAGGTGGCGGTGTTCGGCATCCCCGACGACGACTGGGGCGAGTCGGTGCACGCGGTGATCGTCGCCCACGAGGGCGCGGAGGTCGACGACGCCGCGATCGACGTCCACGCCCGGGCCCACCTCGCGAACTACAAGATCCCCCGCTCGATCTCGTGGATGGGCGAGCTGCCCAAGACCGGGAGCGGCAAGGTGCTCAAGCGCGACCTGCGCGCCCCGTTCTGGGAGGTGGCGTCCGGGAACGTCTGACGTCGTCGTCGGGTCACGTCCGACGACGACGCCCGGTGTCGTCTCGCGCTCCGCGTGGTCAGGCGCGGACCGTCGCCAGCCAGTCGTCGACCAGTCGCTCGATCGCCGCGACGTCGAGCGCTCGGTGCTCGACCAGCGCGGCGAACAGCAGCGGACCGAGCAGCCGGCCCGCGACCGTCCCGGGGTCGATCCCGGGGCGCAGCTCGCCGTCGGTGACGCCCCGGTCGAGGATCGCGTGCAGATCGGTGATCCCGACCCCGGCGAGGGTGGCGAGGACCTCGCGCGCCTCGGCGTCCCACTGCGCCTGGGCGAGCATCTGGGCGAGCATCTTGCGCTTGGCGGGTTCGACGAGCACCTCGCTCGACGCGGTGGCGACGTCGACCACGTCGCGTCGCAGGTCCCCCGAGGGTTCGACCCGACGGCGCGGCTCGCTCGCCTGGCAGATGTCGAGCAGCAGCTCCGCCCGGGTCGGCCAGTAGCGGTACAGCGTGGTGCGGCTGAGCCGGGCGGCCGACGCCATCGCGGCGTGGGTGATCGCCTCGGGACCCTGCTCGAGCAGCAGCTCCCGGCCTGCGTCGTGGACCGCCTCGTGGGTGCGCCGCACGCGCGGGTCGAGCTCGTCCTCGTCGTGCGCTGCGTCGCCGTCGCCTGGATCGTGCGCATCGCCTGGATCGACGAGCTCTGTGGCTCCGGACACATCCCCCTCCATCGGTTGCATCCTACCGGCTAAGTGGACAGTATGTCCATCTATGAACAGTATGTCCACCATCGACTGCGACGAGGTCGCGGTCGGCCCGCCGTCGTCCGACGGCTCCGGCTCCGACTCGACCCCGTCGATCTGGGCGCGCATCGGCGCCTTCTCCTTCGACCGCCGGCGCTGGGTGCTCGCGGCCTGGGTCGCGCTGCTCGTCGCCGTCGGCGCCGGGGTCGGCACCCTCGGCACCTCGACGGACAGCTCGTTCGAGAGCCCCGACTCGGAGTCCGCGCGCGGGCTGCAGGTGCTCGCCGACTCCTTCGGAGCCGGGAACAACTTCCTCTCGGGGTCGATCGTGTTCCGCGCCGCCGACGGGGTCGACTCCCCCGGAGCGCGCGACACGATGACCGATCTGCTCGCGGAGGTCGACGAGATCGACGGCGTGACGGTCACGAGCCCCTACTCGCCCGCGGGTGAGCAGCAGGGTCTCGTGTCGGCCGACGGGACGATCGCCCGTGCGCCGATCGACTTCGCCGCCGACATCACCGAGACCGAGTCCGCGGAGATCGGGGTGGAGGTCAACGAGATCGTCGCCGACGCCCGCACCGACGGGTTGCAGATCGAGGTCGGCGGAGCGGCGCTGGCGGAGTTCGAACCGCCCGAGTCCGAGCTGATCGGCGTCGCGTTCGCTGTGGTCATCCTGATCCTGTCGTTCGGATCCGTGCTCGCGATGGGCCTCCCCATCGGTGTCGCGCTGTTCGGCGTCGGGATCGGGGTGGCGACGATCCAGCTGCTCACCAACGTGATGACGATCCCTGAGTTCGCGACCAGTCTGGGAGCGATGATCGGTCTCGGGGTCGGGATCGACTACGCCCTGTTCATCGTCACCCGGTACCGCGAGGGCACCCGAGCCGGGCTCGACCCGCGCTCCGCGACGGTCACCGCCATCGACACCGCCGGGCGCGCCGTGGTGTTCGCCGGCTTCACCGTCGTCATCTCGCTGCTCGGGATGTTCGTCATCGGGCTGTCCTTCATCAACGGGTTGGCGACGGGGGCGGCGGTCACCGTCGCGATCACGATGGTCGCCTCTGTGACCCTCCTGCCCGCGCTGATCGGCTTCGCCGGCGAGCGGGTCGAGGTGACCCGCTACCGCGGCCTGATCATGGCCGGCGGCGCGGCGCTCGCGGTGCTCGGCGTGGGCATCGGGGTGCCGATCCTGTCGATCGTCGGGCTGATCGTGCTCGTCGGGACCCTGCTCGCGTCGTTCGTGGTGAAGCCGCTGCGCCGCCGCCTCCCGCCGCGCGAGCACCCCGAGCTGCGCGACACGTGGTCGTACCGGTGGAGCCGGTTCGTGCAGCGCAACCCGTGGCCGATGGCGATCGGCGTGACGCTCTTCCTGCTCCTGGTGGCGTCACCGGTGCTCGGGCTGCGGCTCGGCTTCGGCGACGAATCGACCTACTCCGAGGAGACGACGACCCGGCAGGCCTACGAGCTGGCCGCCGACGGCTTCGGAGCAGGCAGCAACGGGCCGCTGCTGCTGGTGACCGAGCTCGACGACCCCGCCCAGGCGCAGACGCTGGTCGGCCTCGTCGAGACCCTCGACGGGACCGACGGCGTCGAGCGCGCCCTCGGACCGATCCCGTCCGAGGACCTCGACGCGGCGCAGATCATCGTGATCCCCACGACCGGGCCCCAGGACGAGGCGACGGCCGAGCTCGTGCGCGAGCTGCGCGACGAGATCGTCCCCACCGCCACCGACGGGAGCGGTCTCGACGTCCTCGTCACCGGGTCGGTCGCGTCGAGCATCGACTTCAGCAGCTACCTCAGCGAGCGGATCCCGTTCTTCTTCGCCGCGGTGCTGACCCTGTCGTTCCTGCTGCTGATGATGGTCTTCCGCTCGGTGCTCGTCCCGCTCAAGGCCGTGATCATGAACCTGCTGTCGATCGGCGGGGCCTACGGCATCGTCGTGATGGTGTTCCAGTGGGGGTGGGGGGTCGAGCTGCTCGGCTCGGGGAGCGGCCCCATCGAGCCGTTCCTGCCGATGATGCTGTTCGCGATCGTGTTCGGTCTGTCGATGGACTACGAGGTCTTCCTGCTCTCGCGGGTCAAGGAGGAGTACGACCGCTCCGGTGACGCGGCGAACTCGGTCGCCGACGGGCTGGCCGCGACCGCCCGCGTGATCACCGCCGCGGCCGCGATCATGGTCGTCGTGTTCGGCAGCTTCGTGCTCGAGGACAACCGGATCATCAAGATGTTCGGCCTCGGCCTGGCGAGCGCCGTGTTCCTCGACGCCACCCTCGTGCGGATGCTGCTCGTCCCCGCCACGATGGAGCTGCTGGGCGAGCGGAACTGGTGGCTGCCGCGCTGGCTCGACCGCGTGCTGCCCGACCTCGACGTCGAGGGATCCACCCACGAGCCGGTGGCGCAGCCCGTGGAGGCCTGACGTGAGCCGCCGCGATCGTCTTGAATGGGGCGATGGCGTCGAAGAAGAGCTCCGGTCCCGCACGCTCCGCACCCAAGGGTCGGCCGACCCCCCCACGGGGGGCCCGCCGCGACGGTCGCGCGACGCTGTCGTCGCGAGCGCAGTGGGCGATCGTCGTCGTCGTGGGTCTGCTCGTGATCGGGTTCGTCCTCTGGCTCGGCCGCGACGTGCAGTCGAACCTCGGCGCCCCCGGACCGCGACCCGCGCCCGCACCAGCGGTGGCGGCGCCCGCTCCCGACCCGACGGCGGATCGGTGACGGGGCCGGCGGGCGCCCGGTCACCGGCGCCCGTTCCCCCCGACGGCGTCGCGCCACGTCCGTGACCGAGCCCTCGTCGTCCGGCCCGTAGGATCGCGCCCGTGCCACCGCGACCGTCGACGACGACCCGGATCGGTCCCCGATCGTGAGCGAACCGGTCGTCGGCGTCGTGATGGGCTCGTCCAGCGACTGGCCGACGATGGAGCACGCGGTGTCCACCCTCGAGCGCTTCGGGGTGGACCACGAGGCCAAGGTGGTGAGCGCGCACCGGATGCCCGACGAGATGTTCACCTACGCCGAGTCCGCTCGCGCACGGGGACTGCGAGCGATCATCGCCGGAGCCGGCGGGGCCGCCCACCTCCCCGGCATGCTCGCGGCGAAGACGACGGTCCCCGTGCTCGGCGTGCCGGTCGAGTCACGGCACCTGTCGGGCCTCGACTCGTTGTACTCGATCGTCCAGATGCCCGCCGGGGTACCGACGGCCACCTTCGCGATCGGGCGCGCCGGCGCGACGAACGCCGCCCTGTTCGCGATCGCGATGCTCGCCGCCGACGACGAGCCGCTGCAGCGCGCCCTCGACGAGGAGCGCGACGAGCGACGCCGGGGAGCGGCCTCGTCGACCCTGCCCCCTCCCCCGACGTGACGACGACCGGCGGCGACCGCGCCGCACCCGCGGCGGTCGGGCCGATCGTGCCGCCGTCGACGATCGGCATGCTCGGTGGCGGGCAGCTCGGCAAGTACGCCCTCGTCGCCGCGAACGCGATGGGGTACCGCACGATCGTGCTCGACCCGAGCGACGGCGCGCCCGCCGGCGTCGTCGCCGACGACCACCTCGTCGCGGCGTACGACGACCCCGGCGCGCTCGACGCGCTCGCGTCGAGGTGCGCGGTGGTCACGACCGAGTTCGAGAACGCTCCGGCCGCCGCCCTCGAGCGCCTCGGCCGGGAGGTGCGCGTCGCCCCCTCGCCCGCTGCCGTCGCGATCGCGCAGGATCGGATCGCGGAGAAGGGCTTCCTGGGCGGTCACCGGTTCCCGGTCGGCGACCACGTCGCGCTCGCCCACGACGCGACCGACGACGTCCGTCGGCGCGCCGTGGCCCTCGCGGAGCGCGGGGCCGTCGTCAAGACCGCCCGACTCGGCTACGACGGGCGCGGCCAGCGACGTGCCACGGGTGCGCACGGCCTCGACGTCGCCCTCGCCGAGCTGGGCGGCGTCGACTGCGTGGTCGAGGCGGCGCTCGACCTCATCGGCGAGCTCAGCGTGCTCGTGGCGCGCACGCACGCCGGGGACGTGACCACGTGGGCCGTCGCCGAGAACGTCCACGTCGACGGCATCCTCGACGTGTCGGTCGTCCCCGCCCGCTGCGACGAGGAGCTCTCGAGGGGTGCCGTGGAGCTGGCGGTCGAGGTCGCCGAGGCGCTGGACTTCGTCGGCGTGGTCGCGGTCGAGCTGTTCGTGGTCGCCGACGGCGCCGGGAACGGACGCCTGCTCGTCAACGAGATCGCCCCGCGACCGCACAACAGCGGGCACTGGACGCTCGACGCGTCGGTCACCAGCCAGTTCGAGCAGCAGATCCGCGCGGTCTGCGGGGTGGGGTTGGCCGACGTCGCGATGACCGCCCCGGCGATCGCGATGGTCAACCTGCTCGGCGACCTGTGGTTCGTCGGCGAGACCGTGGACGGCCGTGCCGATCCCTCTCGGACGCCCGGCGGCGCCGACCCCGCCGACCGGGCGGCCGTCGAGCCCCGGTGGGAGCGGGCTCTCGCTCATCCGGCCGCGGCCCTCCACCTGTACGGCAAGGACCGGGCGCGCCCCGGGCGCAAGATGGGGCACCTCACGGTCACCGGCGACGATCCCGGGGTCGCCGCGGCGGCGGCCGTCGCGCTGCGCGCCTCGCTGACGGGCGGGCGGGAGGTCCGCGACTGAGTCGTTCGCCCACCTGACGTGGCGACGGGTGCGCCCAGGCGCGACACTTCGCCGATGGCGACGACCCAGGCTCCCGACGGCACCGAGATCCACTTCGAGGCGACGGGGCCCGGCGACGCGGGAGCGCACGACGGGGAGCCGGGGGGTGCGTCGGGTCCGTCCGGCGACGGCGCTGCGCCGTCGCAGCCGCCGACGGCGGTCGTGCTGGTCCACGGCATCACGGAGAACCACACCGCGTGGGAACCGGTCGTCGAACGGCTCTCCGCCACCAGACCGACCGTGGCGCTCGACCTGCGCGGCCACGGCCGCTCCGACTACGCCGACCGCTACGACCTCGAGGCGATGGCGAGCGACGTCGCCGCGGTGATCGACGAGGCCCGCCTGGAGCGCCCGCACCTCGTCGGCCACTCCCTCGGCGGGGCGGTCGTGTCGGTGGTGGGAGCGACGATCCCGGTGTCCTCGGTCGTGAACGTCGACCAGTCGCTCCAGCTCTCCGGGTTCTCCGATCAGCTGATCACGTTCGAGAACCAGCTCCGCAACCCGGACACCTTCCCCGTCGTGGTGAACGGCTTGTTCGAGACGATGTACGGCGACCTGCTCGCCGATTCCGAGCGCGCCCGCCTCGACGCGCTGCGCCGCCTCGATCCCGATGTCGTGCTCGGGGTGTGGGAGATGCTGCTCACCTCGACATCCGACGACGTCGACGCCGCCGTCGACGCCGCCCTCTCCGGGTACCGGGACCGCCACGTCGACTACCTCCTGATCCACGGCATCGACCCGGGGACCGACGGGACGTGGCTGGCCGAGCGCGTCGACGGCGCCGTGACGGAGGTGTGGGAGGACCACGGCCACTACCCGCACCTCGTGGACCCCGATCGCTTCGTGGAGCGCCTCGAGCGGTTCTGGTCGTGACGCGGATCCCGACCACGACGCACCGGGTCGCCGCGCTGGCTACCCTCCGCTCGTGGCACGACTGGAGGAGATCGGTGAGCGCGACGGCTGGCGGTGCTGGCTGTGCGACGAGCCGGTCGACCCGGACCGGTCGGTCAACGACGACCGCGGCCCGAGCGTCGACGCACGGATGACCGAGCGCAAGGCGCGCGCCAAGTCCAGGTCGCGACGTGGCGCTCCCGCCCCGGAGCGCTTGGCGCACCGGGGGTGCAACACCGGAAAGGGCAACGTCGAGGCCGTGGTGCCGTGGTCCGACCACCTCTTCGTGGTCGATCCGTCGCCGATCATCGCGAGCGTCGAGCGACTCGAGGCCAAGGGCGGGCGCGAGGTGATGGCCCGGTGCCCGACGAGCGCCGATGCACGCGAGACCGCCGACTGGCTCGTCGATCGGGTGTCACGGCTCGCTCCCGACCTCGTCGTCGACGCCCAGATCGACGAGGGCGGCGGGCAGCACCTGGTCGCCCTCCGCCGCCGCTGACCGACCCGCCCCCGCCGCACCCGCGGTCACCCGATGCCGGCACCAGCCACGGGCACGGCTGCGATGTGGTCGGCGCCTGAGGGACTCTTGACCCAAGTCGTCGTCGTGCGGTTCCGAATGAGATCGCATCATGGACGATGACGCGGGCCGACGATGAACGGCGATCGGCTCGCCCACGTCCGGGACGCGCTCGCCGAGGTCTGCGGGCGTGACGTCGTCGTCACTCGGCCCGATCCCCAGTTCCTCCGGATCGTGCTCGAACCCGTCGACGACCGGGGGCGCGTCGACGTCGTCGCGAGCCTGACCGATCGCGGGTGGGTGGTGAGCGACCGCGGGTCGACCGTGCGCGGCCTCGGAGAGGACGCCGACTTCGTCCGGGCGAAGCTGGTCGACGCCGGGATGTCGATCCGGTTCGACGGCGACGTCGTGATCGCGGAGACCGACCGGGTCTCGTTCGTCGACGCGGTGTCGCAGTTCGTGCGCGACCTCGAGTTCATCCCGGTGCTCGCCGGTCTGTGGTCGAGCGCCGCCGCGGACGTGTCCTGAGCGAAGCGAGCGCCGGCGCTCGAGACCGGGGCGGGGACCGGCTCGGTCTCGACCGAGGGCGCTCGTCGAGCTCTCGACGTGCGATCGGGCGTGCTCTGCCGACCCCTGCGCGACCTGGCCGAGTCGGAGACGAGGGCGAACGTCGCACACCCCGCCACGCGCGTCGGAGCCCGACGGGGCACCCCGGCCGACTCGCTCAGGCCGTGGCGAGCGACTTGCCGGGGTCGAAGAACGGGAGCTCGACGACGGTCGCGGCGGCCGGACCCGACGGCGTCGCGACCTCGAGGCGCGTGCCGATCGCGGTCGCGTCGACGGAGACGATCGCGAGGGCGATGTTCCGGTCGAGTCGTGGCGAGTGGACCGCCGAGGTCACCGCCCCGACGGTCGATCCGTCGCGACGGACCGGCCACCGGGTGGTGTTGGGTCCGGCCAGGGGCTCGGCGTCGATGACGAGGCCGACCTGGCGGCGGGTGACGCCCTCGTCGCGGATGCGCCGGAGCGCGGCGGCGCCGATGAAGTCGGCGCCGGCGTCCAGGTCGACGAGGCGATCGAGACCGAGCTCGTAGGGGTCGGTCCCCTCGTCGGCGTCCGCCCGGTAGGACAGCATCGCGCCCTCGATCCGGCGGATCGTCGACGTGTGCCCGGGTCGCAGGCCGAACGGCTGACCGACGGCCATGATCCGCTCCCACAGCTCGTCGCCCCGGTCCCCGTCCCGGAGGTAGATCTCGTAGCCGAGCTCGCTCGACCAGCCGGTGCGGGAGACCACGAGCGGGATGCCGTCGAGCTCGACCTCGCGCAACCGGAAGTACCCGAGGTCACCGATCTCGGGTCCGAGCAGGGCCTCGGCGACGTCGCGTGATCGAGGTCCCTGGAGCTGCAGCGGCGACACATCGGGTTCGCCGATGCTCACGTCCAGCTCGGAGTGCACGGCGACGCCCTTCGCCCACAGCCCGACGTCGCTGTCGGCGGTCGAGATCCAGAAGCGCTGCTCGGCGAGGCGGAGCAGCACGGGGTCGTTGATCAGACCGCCCTGCGCGTTCGTGATCAGGACGTACTTGCACTGTCCCACCTCCATCCTCGAGAGGTCGCGACAGGTCAGGAGCTGGGTGAACCGGGCCGCGTCGGGGCCGGTGATCTCGACCTGGCGCTCGACCCCGACGTCGCACAGGATCGCGGCCTCGACGAGGTTCCGGAAGTTCTGCACCGGATCGCCGAAGTCACGCGGGATGTACATGTGGTTGTACACCGAGAACCCGGTCGCACCCCATCGGACCGTCGCGTCGAAGAACGGCGACCGGCGGATCTGGGTCCCGAAACCGACACCGTGCGGTTCGAGCGAGCCGCGTGGCACGCCATCGGGCGTGACGGAGTCGTCGCCGTCGCCCTCCCGACCCATCGGTCCAGTCTGGGCGATCGAACCGACACGGGGAGAACGCAGGCGACGATCACGACGCGACATCCCCGTGCCCGCCCGCGAGCACGAGGTCGCCACGCCGGTGCTCGCCGAGACCGCCGCGACGTGGAGTCGTGGTAGACCGGCCGTCGTGGTCGAGTTGCCGTCATCGGTCCGTCACGGCCCGCTGGGTTCGGTCGGGACCATCTACGAACTGCCGGACGGACGGCGCTGCGTCGTGACGTTCGCCAACCGCGGTTCGGACTCCCTCAGCCCGGTCCGCGACGACCGTGGGCAGCTGTGGATCGGCCACCTCCTGCGAGGAGACGTCGAGCCGAAGCGCTTCGACGACTGGGAGCGCGAGTGGGTGCCCGCCGAGCTCCTCCGTCCCGTCGGCGAGCTGGACCACCGGGAGCGTCGGATCTGAGCCGCGGCGTCGCACCCTGGCGGGGTCGCGACGAGGTGACCGCGCCGGTCGGCTCGCGCTCGGACCATCGGTCGGGGGTGCGACAGAAGAGAACTCTCAGACCCACCTCAGCCGTCGACCACGGGCGATCCGTACGTTCGGTGTCCATGCCCACCCCCGATGCCCACCGCGGATCGAGAGACGAGGGAACGATGAGGACGCCCGGTCGCGACGACGAGCGGACGGCGAGTCGACGCCCGTCGCCCGAAGCGGGATGTCCGTCGTGGTCGACGACCGGCGACGAGCGTTCGCCACGATCCTCGCCGGCGCCGATCGGGTTCTCGAGTCGCGGGATCGCGGTCCGGTCGGAACCGGGTCCGGCGGGTGGGCGACCCTCGGTGCTGCGCGTCGAGGGCGACATGTGCACCGAGACGCTCCCACCGGCGGTGCTGCGTGCGATGTCGATCGTCGTGGAGCTCGCCGACCGTGACGTCGACGTCGACCTCGGCGCCGTGTCGTTCGTCGACGGACGGGGCGTCGGCGCCCTCGTCCTGCTCCGACGAGCGGCCGAGCGACGCGGCGTAGCGCTGCGTGTCGTGGGTCCGTCGGGACGCGTCCGGCGCCTGCTCGAGATCTGCGATCTCGACGGTCTGATCGCCGCGCCGGTGTCCGGAGCGATCCGGCCACCGGTGGAGGACCGACCGGGTCGTCCGTCGCGGTCCGAGGTGCGCCACGAGCTCTCGGGCGCGGTCGCCAGCCGCCGCGGTGGCTGAACCGGATCGTCGGAGCCGGCGATCGTCGTCGGTCGGCACGGCGCCGAGCAAGCCGTGAGCCGGCCCGTCCGAACCCTCGGCCCGGTGATCCGGATGGGTGCGCGATGAGCGCCGGCTTCTCGGTCGATGCCGGCGTCCTGCTCGGCGGGGTCCTGCTGCTGGTCGGGGTGATCGCGAGTGGTCTCACGTCCCGTTGGCGCATCCCGAGCCTCCTGCTGTTCCTCGGTCTGGGGATGCTGGTCGCCGACGACGGGCTCGCGATCGTCCGCTTCGACGATGCGCCGCTCGTGCAGGACATCGCCGTCGTGGCGCTCGTCGTCATCCTGTTCGAAGGTGGCATGGGGACCCATCCCGACGCGTTCCGCTCGGTCGGAGCGTCGGCGGGCGCTCTCGCCACGGTCGGAGTCGCGGTGACAGCGGGCGTCGTGGCGCTCGTGGTCTGGTGGGCGCTCGATCTCGACTCGACCATCGCGCTGCTCCTCGGGTCGGTCGTCGCGTCGACGGATGCCGCAGCGGTCTTCGCCTCGCTGCGTTCGGAGGCGCTGCGGGAACGAACGCGACAGCTCCTGCAGCTCGAATCCGGCATGAACGACCCGGTCGCCGTGCTGTTGACGATCGGCGTGCTGGAGACGTGGCGTGCGGATCCGACCGCGTGGGACTGGGTTCGGTTCCTCGGTGTCCAGATGGGCGCGGGTGTGATCGTCGGACTCGCCGTCGGTCAGCTCGGTCGGCGCACGCTCGATCGCGTCAGCGGTTTCCGCTGTCCTGACGCCGTTCGGGACACCGCAGCGCGAGGCCGTCGTCGTGTCGTGGGCGGGCCTGCGGGGCGCGGTCCCGGTCGTCCTCGCCACGATCCCGTTCACCGCCGGCCACCCCGACGGAGCGCTGATCTTCAACGTGGCGTTCGTCGTGGTCGTCGTATCCGTCGCGCTCCAGGCACCGACCGTCGGATCGCTGGCGCGGCGGCTCGGTGTCGTGGCCGACCAGCGACCGACGATCCGCTCCGAGATCGTCCCCGTCGACGCCCACGATGCCGACCTCATCGAGATCAGCATCCCCTCCGACGCGACGGTGCACCCGACCACGCTCGGGGCGTCGCCGCCGCCGGCGGGAGCGCGCGTCACGGTGATCCGATGCGACGACGCGACGATCGTGGCGCACGGCAGCACGACGATCGAGCCCGGTGACGTCCTGCTCGTCGTCGCCCCGACACGGAGCGACCTGCGCGACATCGAGCGCTGGGGCCACGGCCTCATCGACGACGAACCCGCGGCGCGGGCCTGATCGTGCGAGCGCCCCGATCCGGACCGTCGACTCCGACGTGGCGATCGTCCGGCGGTCGCGAGCCGCCGCTGCGACGCCGTCGGATCCCCGCGAGGCGTGCGAACCCTCCGCCCGCACGGCCGGTCGAGGGGGCGAGCGCCCGGCGCGCGCTCGCCGCGCGCTCGGAGGCTCACGCCGCGCTGGCAGCCGGGACGCTCGTGGTGGCGACGCCCGCGGGCATCGCGGCGCTGCGGTCGTGCGCCGGCGCCGGGATCACCACGCACGTCCCGACGCGGCGACTCAACGAACCCGCCTGCGTCGCCGTCGACCCGCGCAGGGGGCGCGCGAGCGCACGGTGCGATGCGATGGTCAGGCGTCGGTCGACCTCGGCGCCGCCGGAGCGCGCGAGCCCGGTCGTGTCGACCACCCCGGCCCGGGCGCGGATCGGTGAGGAGAGCGCGGCGGCGCACGACGCGAGAGCGAGGGCGATGGCGCGCTCGGCGCGCCCGGCCCCGGTCGCCACGGACTCCTCGTGGACCACGGCGACCACATCGGCCACGTCGACGCTCGCGGAGGTGAGGAGGAGCTCGGCGAGCACGACGTCGGGGGCGTCGTCGGCGTCGAGCAGGACCAGCACCCCGCGCGATCCACCCGGAGCACCTGGAGCACCCGGCGATCGCCCGGCGGCGGCTCGACCGCTCCGACGGCGCACCAGGCGGCGGCTGACGACCGCCGCGGGCACCGTCAACGCTCCCACGAGAGCGGCGGAGAAGACCCACGGGCCCGGGTGGTGCCCACGGTGCGTCATCGACGCGGCCGCGACGAATCCGGGGCCGTACCACAGGGCCAGTGCGAGCGCGATCGACATGGGATCTCCTCCTCGGGAGTCGTGAGCGGCGGCACGGACGCCGCCGGGGCACCAGCATCGGCGGCGGCGCTGAACCACGTCTGAGACGGATCTGAGAGTTCTCCGCGCGCCGCGGAGACGGCGGTCGGTGGATCGCGGAGGCGACGTGCCGTGACCTGAGAGACTTCTCAGCGAGCGCTCAGCCGAGGCTCATCGGTCGACCTGAGGATGCTCCCAGATGGCTCAGACGGTGTTGGTGATCGAGGACGAGGAGCGCATCGTGCGCTTCCTCGAGCGCGGTCTCGAGGCGGAAGGCTACGTCGTCGTCGCCACCCACAGCGGAGAACGTGGTGTGCAGCTGGCGCGGACGCTGCCGGTCGATGCGGTCATCCTCGACCTCATGTTGCCCGGGCTGTCGGGCGAGGAGGTGCTCGACCGGATCCGGGAGTCCGACCGCGACCTCCCGATCATCGTGCTCACCGCGAAGGACTCCGTCCCGGACCGGGTCGCGATGCTCAACGCAGGGGCCGACGACTACCTCTCCAAGCCGTTCAGCCTGACGGAGCTCATCGCTCGGATCCGAGCGCGCCTGCGCGACCGGGGCCAGGAGCGCGCCACCAGCCTGGAGGTCGGGGCCGTCACCCTCGACCTGCTCGCACGGCGCGCCGTGCTCGACGGGCGCGAGATCGACCTCACCGCCCGGGAGTTCTCGCTGCTCGAGACGTTCATGCGTCACCCCGGCCAGGTGCTGTCGGAGTTCCAGCTCCTCGATCTGGTGTGGGGGTACGGCTTCGACACCGGGTCGAACGTGGTCGAGGTCTACGTGGGCTACCTGCGCAAGAAGCTCCGACCGGACGTGATCGTGACGATCCGCGGGTCCGGCTACCGCTTCGAGGGATGACGGCGATGCGCTCCCTGCAGTTCCGGCTCCCCCTGATCGTGATCGGGGTCCTCGCCGTGAGTCTGGCCTTCTCGGCGTTCGTGATGTACGAGACGCTCCTGCTGACGGACCAGCGCCGCCTCGACGACAGCGTCGAGCGGGAGTTCCTCCGGGCCCGCGAGGCCCTCGCGCTCACCCTGCCGGCAGCCCTCGCCGGCAGCTCGGCCGCTCCGCCCTCCTCGGCGGAGCTCGTGGAGACGATGGACGCGTACCTGGCCGAGCGCAGTCGCGACGAGGCCACGATGACGATCGTGCGCGCCGGGTCCGACCTGCTGACCACCGACGACGCGCCGACGACCCTCGAGCTGCTGCGCGACGAGGGCCGGCTCCCGGTGGCGGTCGAGGACGCCGACGGCTCGATCACCACCGTCGCCAGCGCGCGCGGCGATCTGCGCATCGCCGCGCTCGACGTGCGCGCCACGGACGGCGATCCCCAGGTGCTGGTCGCCGGATCGCTCAGCGACGTCCGCGACGCCGCCGTGCGCTCGCTCGCACGCATCAGCGCCGCCGCCGGCATCGGGTTGATCGTCGCCGCCGGCCTCCTCGTGGTCGGGATCCGTCGGGTGCTGCGCCCGCTCAGCTCCCTCGCGAGCACGGCGCGGGCGTCCGAGCTCCAGGCCCTCGGGGCGCGCGTCGAGCTGACGAGCAGCACCAACGAGGTCGGGCTGCTCGCGGCCGAGTTCAACCGGATGCTCGATCGGCTCGAGCGCTCCGTCGACGATCAGCGCCGGTTCATGGCATCGGTCTCCCACGAGCTGCGGACGCCGATCACCATCGCCCGCGGCCACCTCGAGCTGCTCGAGGATCGGTCGCGCTCCACCGCGACGGCGGCGACGGGTTCCGATGCGACGGTCGACGACGTGGTCGACCTGGTGCGCGCGGAGCTGCTGACCATGCAGCGGCTGGTCGCCGACCTGATGACGTTGGGTCACGCCGGCGAGGAGGACTTCGTGCACCTCGAAGCGGTGCGGCTGCGTGAGCTCTTCGACGAGCTGCACCTGCGGATCGTCGGTCTCGGCACCCACGGGGTCCGCTTCGCGGCCGTCCCCGACGACGTCGTCCAGGTCGACCCCGATCGGCTGGCGCAGGCCGTGCTCAACCTCGTCACGAACGCCGCCGTCCACGCGCCCACCCGGACGCGCATCATCGTGGGCGCCCTCTCCGACGACACCGCGCTCGTCGTGTACGTCGACGACGACGGGGCCGGGATCGACGAGCGGGTCCTCGGATCGCTGTTCGAGCCCTTCGTCCGCTCCGAGTCGGCTCACGGCTCCACCGGGCTCGGCCTCAGCGTGGTGCGGGCGGTCGCCGAGGCGCACGGCGGGACGGTGGAGGTCACGACGACGGAGCTGGGGACCCGCGTCGGGATCCGCATCCCCCAGGCCACCGCGACCCCGCGGACCGGCGACCGGGTGCTCGAGGCGCGTTCGTGACCACGTGGATCTGGGGGCTGCTCGGCCTCCACGCCCTCGTCGCCGTCGTCGCCCCCCTCCTCGCGCGCCGGATCGGGCACCGCGTCCTCGTCGCGTGCGCCGTCGCACCCGCCGCCACCCTGGCGTGGTCGCTCGCCGTCGCGCTGCGGGGCACGGCGCCGTCGCAGCAGCGGACGGGCGTCACCTGGATCGAGGGGCTCGACCTCGGTCTCACCGCACGCATCGACTCCTTCGCGCTGCTCTGGGTCGCGATGATCTCCGCGATCGGTGTCGCGGTCTTCGCGTACAGCTCCGCCTACCTCGCGGGCCACGCCGACGTCGGCGCCTTCGCCGCCCGCCTGACCGGGTTCGCCGGAGCGATGATCGGCGTCGTCGTCGCCGACGACCTGCTGCTCGTGTACGTCGCCTGGGAGCTGACGTCGGTCTTCTCGTACCTGTTGATCGCCACGGACGACCGTCGCGCCGCACCGATCGCCGCGGCGCGCCAGGCGCTCGTCGTCACGGCGGGGGGCGGGCTCTGCATGCTGGCGGGGTTCGTGCTGCTGAGCGTCGACGCCGGGACCTCGTCGATGTCCGAGCTCGCCCAGTCTCCCCCGTCGGGGCCCGCCGTGAGCGCGGCCGCCGCCCTGGTGCTCCTCGGCGCCCTCACCAAGTCGGCCCAGTTCCCGTTCCACGGCTGGCTGCCGGGGGCGATGGCCGCGCCGACGCCGGCGAGCGCGTACCTCCACTCGGCCACGATGGTGAAGGCCGGGGTGTACCTCGTGGCCCGCTTCGCGCCGATCTTCGCGGTGTCGGTCGAGCTGTGGCGCCCGGCCGTGATCGGGCTCGGTCTCGTCACCATGCTCCACGGGGGGTGGGTCGCGCTCCGTCAGACGGATCTCAAGCTGCTCCTCGCCTACGGCACCGTCTCCCAGCTCGGGCTGCTCGTGGTCCTGTTCGGAGCGGGGATCGCGTCGCTGACCGCCGCAGGGATCGTGATGCTCGTCGCGCACGCCGCCTTCAAGTCGGCGCTGTTCCTCGTCGTCGGGATCGTCGACAAGCGCACGGGCACCCGCGATCTGCGCGAGCTGAGCGGACTGGCCCGCCGACTCCCGGTCACCTGCGTCGCGGCGACGCTGGCGGCCGCCTCGATGATGGGGCTGCCTCCGTTGCTCGGCTTCGTCGGCAAGGAGAAGGCCTTCAAGGCGCTGCTCGGGGCCGACGAGCCGTGGGCCGTCGTCGTGCTGCTGATCGCGATCGTGGGCTCGGCGCTCACCGTCGCCTACAGCGCCCGCTTCGTGTGGGGGGCGTTCGGCGGGTCGGCGACCGCCACCGCGACCGACGGTGCTGCGCTCGGGTCCTCGAGCGGGGCCACGACGATGACCGCCGCCGCGGTCGCGCTCTCGGCGACGGGGCTCGTGGCCGGCGTCGTCGCGACGTCGCTGACCGCGATCGTCGAGCCCGCCGCCGTCGCGGTCGATCCCTCGGCCGCCGGGACGACGGTCGTGCTGTGGGCGGGCTTCGATCTGGCGCTCGCGTCGTCGGCGGTGGCGGTCGTCGTCGGGATGGCGCTGTTCGTGGCGTCCGCAGGGGTCGTGCGGCTCCAGGAGCGCCTCACCCTCGGGATCGGCTGGGCCGCGTGCTTCGCCGGGTGCATGCGCGCCCTCGACCGCGTCGCTCGCCGCACCACGGGCGTCGTCCAGAACGGGTCGCTGCCGATCTACCTGGGCATCATCGTGGTGGTCGTGCTGGGAGCACCGACGATGGTCCTGCTCCCCCACCTCGCCCTCGGTGACGGCGCGGTCGTGTCGGAGTCCGCGCTGCAGCTCGCGGCGTGCGCCCTGGCCCTGCTCGCCGCGGTCGCGACGGTGCTGTCGAACCGGCGCTTCGTCGCGGCCCTCGCGGTCGGCGCGGTCGGCTACAGCGTCGGCCTGCTGTTCGTGATCCAGGGCGCCACCGACCTGGCGCTCACCCAGTTCCTGGTCGAGACGCTGTCGGTCGTCGCCCTGGTGCTCGTGCTGCGGCGGTTGCCCGAGCGCTTCCCCAGCGTCCCGTGGAAGCTCGGACGGGCGATGTCGGTCACCGTCTCGGCGATCGCCGGCCTCGCCGTCGTCGCCCTCACCCTGACGGCCGGATCGGCGTCGAGGGGACCGTCGGTGTCCGACGACTACCTCGCCCGGGCGCTGCCCGACGGCGGCGGTCGCAACGTCGTCAACGTCATCCTCACCGACTTCCGGGCGCTCGACACGCTGGGCGAGATCGTGGTGCTGGCGATCGCCGGGCTCGGGGTCACGAGCCTCGTCCTCGGGGTCTCGGACCGCGGCGATCGACCGGCGATGAAGGCGGCGGACTCGCTGCTGCTCGGGGCGCTGGTGCGCATCGTCGTCCCGGTCGCCCTCGTCTTCGCCGGGTTCCTGCTGTCCGCCGGGCACAACGCCCCGGGCGGCGGGTTCGTCGGTGGGCTGGTGGCCGGCGCCGCCCTCGCGCTGCAGTACGCCCGCGGGGGCTTCGCGGACGTGGCGCGCATCGTCCGGGTGAGCCACGAGGCGCTCCTCGGCACCGGAGTCGCGATCGCCGGGCTGACCGGTCTCGCTGGCTACCTCGTCGGCGACGAGTTCCTCGAGGCGGGCAAGCTCACGACGTCGGTGCCCGTCCTCGGGACGGTCAAGGCCACCACCGCCCTGCCGTTCGACATCGGTGTCTTCCTGGTCGTCGTCGGCCTCGTCGTGTCGGTCCTCGACGGACTGGGCTCGCGCTCCGACGACGACGTGCGTGACGAGCCCGGGCGCGATCGCGCTCCCGCCGTGCCGACCTCGGCGGGCGGGAACCGATGAGCATCGCCCTCGTCGTCACCGCCGGAGCGCTCGTCAGCGCCGGGACGTACCTGCTCCTGCAGCGCGTCCTCACCCGGATCATCGTGGGCTTCGTGCTGCTCGCCCACGGCGCGAACCTCCTGCTGCTCGCCGCCGGCGGGCGCGCCGGCGACCCCCCGTTCTCGGCCGCGGACGGCTCCGTCCCCGACGACGTCGCCGAGCCCCTCCCCCAGGCGCTCGCGCTCACCGCGATCGTCATCAGCTTCGGGATGCTCGTCTTCCTGCTCGCGCTCGCCCACCGCAGCTGGGCCCTGACCGGTGACGACGAGGTCGAGGACGACGTCGAGGATCGCCGGGTCTCGGCATCGATCGGCGGCACCGACCTGCGCTCGGACACCCCCGAGGACGCCGAGGACGTCGACCCCGGTGACGCCGTCGCCGATCGACCCCACGACGACCGGAGCGCCGATCCCCGATGACCGCCGACCTCGTCCCCGCTCCCGTCCTGTTCCCCCTCGTCGGCGCGGCGATCGCCGTGACCCTGGGTCGGCGACCCCGAGCCCAGGCGCGCATCGCGCTGGTGGCCCTCTCCGCCGCCGTGGTCACCTCCGTCCTGCTGCTCCTGGCGGTGCGCGACGGCGACGTGGTCGTGGCCCGCATCGGCGGCTGGACCGCACCGGTCGGCATCACCCTCGTCGTCGACGCGTTCGCTGCGCTCCTGCTCACGATCTCGAGCGTCGTCCTCCTCGCCGTCTTCGTCTTCGCGATGTCCCAGCGCATCCCGCCCGAACGGTGGACGACGTTCTCGACGAGCTACCTCGTGCTCGCGGCCGGGGTCGGGCTCGCCTACACCACGAGCGACCTGTTCAACCTGTTCGTCGCCGTGGAGGTCACCCTCGTCGCGAGCTACGTCCTGATCTCGCTGCGCAGCGACGGGGCGACGATCCGCAACACGATGATCTACATCGTCATCAACCTGGTGGCGTCGAGCCTGCTGATCATCATGATCGCGATCGTCTACGCGGCCACCGGATCGGTGAGCATGGCGGAGCTCGCCACGCGCGTCGGCGACCTGCCGACCGGGCTCGACAGCGCTCTGGGGTTGCTCTTCGTGCTCGTGTTCGGGATCAAGGCCGGCCTGTTCCCCCTCTTCTTCTGGCTCCCCGACGCGTACCCGACGGCGCTCACCCCGGTCACGGCGATCTTCGCCGGCCTGCTCACCAAGGTCGGGGTCTACGCGATCATCCGAACCCAGACGCTGATGTTCCCGACCGACGGCGCTTCGTCGGTGCTGCTGGTGATCGCCGGGCTGACCATGGTCGTGGGCGTCCTCGGCGCGCTCGCCCAGGACGACATCAAGCGGATCCTCAGCTTCCACATCGTCAGCCAGGTCGGGTACATGGTGATGGGGCTCGCGCTGTCGACCGTCGCGGGCATCGCCGGCGCGATCTTCTACATGGTGCACCACATCCCGGTGAAGACGGGCCTGTTCCTCGCCGCCGGCCTCGTGGAGCGCCGGGGCGGTTCGAGCGCCATCGGCCAGCTCGGCGCGATGCGGCGGCGGGCACCCGCGATCGCCGCGCTGTTCGCCGTGCCGGCGCTGAGCATCGCCGGGATCCCGCCGTTCTCGGGGTTCGTCGCCAAGCTCGGGCTGGTCCGCGCCGGCCTCGATGCCGGGCAGGGAGGGATCGTGGCGGTCAGCCTCGCGGTCAGCCTGCTCACGCTGATGTCGATGGTCAAGATCTGGTCGGGGGTGTTCTGGGGCGAGGCTCCCGAGCCCACCGATCACGACGAGCCGTCGGCCGGGACCCCGACGCGCCTCCCCGGCGGGATGCTCGGCGCCGCGGCCTGCGTGGCGGGCATCGTGCTCGCGGTCGGGTTCGGCGCGGGACCGGTGTGGGATCTGTCGACCACCGCGGCGCGCACGCTGGACGCACCGCTCGCCTACGTCGAGGCGGTCCTCGGCCGATGAGCGATCGCCGGTTCGAGACCCTGCGCGCCTGGGCGCTGTCGCTGGTCGCCCTGGTCGCGGTCTGGATGGTGCTCTGGGGTGCGCCGAGCTGGGCGAACCTGCTCAGCGGGTCGGCGCTCGCGGTGGCCGTGCTGGTCGCCGTTCGAGGGCGCGCGACCGGCGGCGAGCCGGCCGCCGACATCGGGTTCCGTCCGCTGGCGGCGGCGCGCCTCGCCGCGTGGTTCGGCTGGAAGCTCGTGGAATCGAGCACGATCGTCGCGTGGGAGGTCCTCACCCCGACGCAGCGCACCCGTCAGGGGATCGTGCGCGTGGAGCTGGCGACGTCGTCGCCCAGCGTGGTGGCGATCGTCGCGAACATCATCACGCTGACGCCGGGGACCCTCGTGCTCGAGGTCGCCGACCGACCCAGCCGGCTCTTCGTCCACGTCCTGCACCTGCGCGACCTCGACGCGGTGCAGCGCGACGTGTCGCGCCTCGAGGACCTGGCCGAGCGCGCCTTCCCGGCGCGCTCGGAGCGCACGACGAGCGCGCCACCGAACCGACCAGAGGGGACCCACGGACCGTGATCGACATCGCCAGCAGCGCCACGTTCGCCGCGCTGATCGCTGCCGCCGTGCTCGCGGTCGCCCGCCTCGCACGCCGCGGGTCGCTCCCCGACCGCCTGCTCGGACTGGACAGCTTGCTGCTGATCGCCGTCGCCGCCCTGGCCACCCACGCGGCCTGGACGGGCAGCGGGATCTTCCTCGACGTCCTGGTCGTCGCCTCGCTGCTCGGCTTCGTCGGGGCCGTCTTCATCGCCGCGCTGATCGAGGAGCGCTCGTGACCACCGCGCGCGATCTGCTCGCCGGCGCCCTCCTGCTCGCCGGCGCCGGTCTGTTCGTGGTGGCCGCGATCGGGCTGCACCGCTTCACCGACGTCTACGGCCGGATGCACGCCGCCACCAAGCCGGCGACGCTCGGGGTGGTGCTGACGCTGGCGGCCGCCGCGCTGCGCGTCGAGTCCCCGGCGGCGGTGGGCAAGCTGGTGCTGATCGCCTGCTTCCAGCTCGCCACGGTGCCGGCGGCCGCGCACCTGATCGGCCGAGCCGCCTACCGTGGCGGCATCACCACCGACATCTCGGCCGACATCGACGACCTCGCGGAGTACGAGGCGCAGCGACGTGCGCAGCGACCATCCGTCGGTGGCGGAGGCGAGGACGGACCGGGATCGACGGCGAGGTGACGAGCGGACGGGGCGGCGCCAGCGGGCCGCTCGAGGCCGGTGCCGAGCCCCGTTCCGAGGCTCGCGAGGAGAAGATCGACGAGGCGCGCCGACGTCTCGAGCACCAGGCCCCGGCCGGATCCGAGCGCGGCGACCCGGCGGCGCCGATCCGGCGCGACGTCCGGTGGTGGCACCGCCACCTCGAACCCGGGGAGCGCCAGCGGATCATGGCCGAGCTGGCCATCAAGCGGGAGCGGACCTGGGGCGGCCGCTTCGCCGTGATGCTCTCGCTCTCGGTCGTCGTCGCGGTGATGGGGCTGTCCGCCGACTCGGCCGCCGTCGTGATCGGGGCGATGCTGCTCGCCCCGCTGATGCAGCCGGTCCTTGCGGCGGCGGCGTGCATCTCGATGGCCCTGTTCAAGAAGGCGGCGCGCTCGGCCGGCCACGTCGCGCTCGCGACGCTCGGATCGATCGCGCTGTCGTACCTGCTCGCGGCAGCGTTCGTCACCGGAGACCTGCCGAACGAGGTGACGAGCCGGACGGCACCCGACATCCGCGATCTCGTCGTCGCGCTCGGAGCGGGGACCGCCGGCGCCTACGCCACGGTGCGCAAGGACGCATCGTCGTCGCTGGCCGGGGTGGCGGTCGCCGTCGCGCTCGTCCCGCCGCTCGGAGCGGTCGGGATCTCGCTGCAGGCGGGGCGGGGAACGCTGGCGCGCGGTGCGCTCCTGCTGTACACGACCAACCTCGCCGCGATCCTGCTGGCCGCGTCGATCGTGTTCGTGCTCACGGGGTTCGTCCCGCCGCGCCGGCTGGCGACCACGTTCCGGCGCACCGCCGTCGTCGCCGCAGCGGTCGCGATGGTCGTCGGAGCGATCACGATCCCGCTGTACCGGGCGTCTCGCAGCGCGGTCGAGGCCACCGACCGCCAGCTCGAGGCGAGTCGGATCGTCGGCGAGTGGCTGGGGGACATCGAGACGACCGAACCGCCCCGGATCGCCTTCGACGGCGATCGGGTCCTCGTCCGGGTGCGCAGCTTCGAGTTCCCGCCCGACGACACCCCGCGGACCGTCGCGCTCGGCGATGCGTTCGGCCCCGAACGGCAGCTGTCGCTCGAGTGGGACCGATTCGATCGGCCCACCACCACCGTCGCGGCGGAGCTCGCCGACGAGGAGCGCCGCTTCGAGCGGGTGGAGGCGATCGTGCGCGAGTGGCTCGGCACGGGCCGCAGCGACGGCACCGGGCGCCTCGACGCCCTGGTCATCGACGACGCCGACGTGATCCGGGTCGACGCCAGCGGCGTCGGCAGCCCGCCGTCGATGAGCGAGCTCACCGACCGCCTCGACGACGCCTTCGATCGTGCCCTCGAGGTCCAGCTCACCTGGCTCGAGCGCGAGAGCGTGGGCCGGTCGAGCGACCCCTCGCCCGACGCTCTGCTCGCCGGCCGGGTGGAGGTGCTCGCCGACGCCTGGGCCGAGCGCGAGGGCGTCACCGTCGCCGCCACCTCGGTCGACCGGACCAGCGCGGTGGTCGAGGTGGTCGGCGCGCAGGCCCCGGACGCGAGCGATCTCGTCGACGAGATCGACGCGCTGCTCGGAGAGGGGGCGTCGGTCTCCGTGCTCTACGTCGAGCGGATCGACATCACCCGGCAGCCCGGACCCACGACGACCACCGCCGCCGCCACGACCCCCACCACGACGCCGACCGGCTCGGGAGCGGGCGAACCCACGGGTTGATCGCGGACCCGGCGAGCCGGAGGCGAGGCCGGTTCAGCTCGGGACGGCGACGATCGAGGAGCGGACCGAGCGGATCAGGTCGCCGACGACGTCGCTCCCGACCATCTCGTGCCACCCTCGGCGGCGGGGGTTGCCGGCGACGACGACGTCGACCGACTCGCTCTCGACGAGGCGCTCGACGACGTCGACGGGATGCCCCCGCTTGACGTGGAGGAGCGCGGGCACGTCGCGGGGCGCGAGGCGCTGGAGCGCCTGTCGACGCTCGTCCAGCGTCGTCGGGCGTTCCACGTCGAACGGACGGCCCTCGACGTGGGGCACCCTGCGACCGGCGGGATGATCGTCGAGGAACTCCCAGGTGTGGACGATGTGGAGGCGCGACCCCCGGCCGCGGGCGATGTCGGCCGCCTGGGTGACGATGCGCTGGTTCGCCTCGACGTCGGGCGACGACGTGTCGACCGCGACGAGGACCGCGTTCCCCGTCGTGCCGGGCCGATGGATCCACAGGGGGCACGGTGACGAGCGCAGCAAGCGCGGCAGGGACCGGCGCGACGCGGGTGAGTCGGTGAGCACGACGAGGTCGTACCCGCGCGAGCTCACGTCGTCGGTGAGGACATCGACCGCGTCGCCGAGACCGACCGCGACCTGACCCGGGTCGAGACCGTGATCGGCCGAGAGGCGGCGCAACGACGCATCGAGCGTGCGGCGACGTTCGCTCGCCTGCTCTCGCCGGCGCCGCGTCGCGGTGTCGAGGCGGCGTGGCGACGATACCGCGAGGATGCGGAGCCCGTCGGCGGCGGCGACGGACCGTCCTCGTCGCACGGTGCACCCCGTCGGAGCGCGATCGACGCCGCAGACGAGGACGCGGGTCGTGGGAGGGGTTCGCACGGGGCGGGCGGTGGGGGGCGGTGGGGAAGTCATCGGATGTCCTGCGGATCGGCGGGCGCCCGGCGGGGACGGCCCGAGCCTGGCCCGATGGGTCGGTGCGCTCGGATCGCACGCTGACCCATCGGTGGACCGATGATCGGGCACCCCGCTGAGATCGTCCTGAGACGACGCTGAGATCGGTCTCAGGCAGACCCCGGGCACAGGTGCGCGCCCCGGACGAGAAGAGGGATCTCAGCCGAGAAGAGGGATCTCAGCGCCCCCTCAGGATCACCGCAGCCGAGGCCCGTACGTTGCGCGGCGTGCTCGATTCCACCCATCGTCCGCTCGGATCCCGGCGCGGGCCCGACGGCGACGACCTCCAGCCGCCGCCCACCCGTGGCCTCGTCCTGCTGACGACCGACACCGGCTGGCGGGCCGGGTGCAGCGTGCGCGAGGTGGTGCGCGGGTTCGGACCCGCCTTCGGGTACGTCCTGCTGCACGTGCACTCCGAGCCCGCCGTGATCACGACCGGCGCGTCGGCGGACGCCGCGCTCGTCGCGCTCCCACCGCCGCCGGTCGACACCGTCGAGCTCGCCGCGGCCGACGTGGTGAACGCTCTCGCCAGCGAGCTGCGCGAGCGGTTCGCCGTCACGGTCGACGTGCGCTTCGAGCGGGGGCCCGTCGCCGCCACCATCTGCCGGACAGCGCACGAGCTCGGCGCCGTCGTCATCGGCGTCGGCGCCACGGCGCGCCTCCACCGCCGCCTGCTCCGACGCACCGTGGCCGACGACGTGCAGCGCCACGCCCCGTGCGCGGTGGCCGTCCACTCCGTAGGGTGAATCGACGGGCCCCTCTCGAGGCATCGCAGCGCCTCGGCGTGGGTTCACCCGGACTGACACGGGTACGCCGTGGTCCCGGGGCGCGCATCCCCACGAACTCCGATGCGTCCCTCGACGAAAGGAACCACATGAGCATCTCCGACATCCTCGCCGACCACCCCGACAGGTCCACGTTCGACCTGGAGGAGCTGAGCCGGGCGGCCGAGAGCGCGATGGAGTGCGCCCTGGCCTGCTCGGCCTGCGCCGACTCCGACCTCGGCCGCGACGCGAGCTCGATGGCGACCTGCATCCGAACCTGCACCGATTGCGCCGACATCTGCACGATCACCGCCAAGCTGCTCGCACGCCCGGCGCCGCGCGGTGACGCGTGGCAGAAGGTCGTCGCCGCGTGCATCGCGATGTGCTCCGAGTGCGCCCGCGAGTGCGGTCAGCACGACGACGTGTGCTGCCGCGAGTGCGCTGCGGCATGTCGAGCGTGCGAGCAGGCCTGCCAGCAGCTGCTCGCCGTCGCCCAGCGCTGATCGTCCGTCCCGACGCGACGGTGGGTCGCCGACGGTCCTCGACGGCCCACCGGGCGGGGACGACGTCGGGACCGCGGCTCGACCGCGCACGACCTGGTCGGCGAAGACCGCACGCGACCTCGCCACCTCGCCACCTCGCTCCGGGTCGTCCGACCGTCGTTCAGTGAGCGGCGCGCCGCCGCGATCGAGTAGAAGTGAGATCTCATTCACTTGTTCCTCGAGGAGTCGACGTGCGCAGCAGCACCCGGTCGCACCGGTCCGGCGATGGTGGCGCCGATCGCGCCGTCGCGGCCCGTTCGGGCCACCTGTCCGGCACCGTCGACGCGCCGCTCGATCCGCTCCGCCGCTCCGAGACGAGCTGAGGCAGCGCCGTGGAGCTCTTCGCCAACCTCACGTCCGAGCGGTACGCACCCGACACGTTCGCTCGCTCGGCCGAGTCGGCGGGGTTCGACGGGGTGACCTGCTCCGACCACTTCTGGCTGCGGGATCTGTACCCGCACGTGTGGGTATCGCTCGCCGCGATGGCGACGGCGACGGAACGGGTGGCGCTCGCTCCGTCGTTCGTCAACAACCTGTTCCGCTCACCGTTCGAGTTCGCGCAGGCGAGCGTGTCGATGCAGCGACTCGCCGGCGGTCGCTACGAGGCCGGGCTCGGCGCCGGCTGGACCGAGAGCGAGATGATCGCCACCGGCCGGGAGTACCCGGACGGCCCCACCCGAGCCAGGATGTACCGGGAGGCGCTGCTGATCGTGAAGGAGCTGCTCACCACCGGGCGGTGCGACTTCCAGGGTGACCACTACCGGATGGAGGTCCCCGAGCTGACCGGGTTCACGGCGAACCCGATCCCGCTGGTGGCGTCGGTGGGCGGGGACTGGACCGTGCGCAACATCACGCCGATCGTCGATCGCGTCGAGCTCAAGGTCATCGGGCGGGCGACGCGCGGCGGCTCGCTCGACATGGGCGTCATGGCCGGCGTCACCGAGGACGAGTTGCTGGCCATGATCGAGAAGGTGCGCGACGTGCGCGACGACATCCCGATCGGGCTGTTCACGCTGATCGGAGTCGGTGCGAGCCCCCCGATCGACGCGCTCGCCGAGACGCTCGGCGACGGCTTCTGCGGCCGGTTCGTGGGCGAGCCGGCGAAGGTGCTGGACAACCTGCGGGCTCTCGAGGAGGTCGGCATCAGCCGGGTGCAGGTGACCGAGCTGGTGCCCGGGTCGATCGAGGAGCTGGGAGGCGAGATCTCATGAGCGTCGAGGACCAGCTGGCGGTCGCGGAGACGGTCTACCGGTACGCGACCGGGATCGACACGAGGGACTTCGAGCTGTACCGGTCGATCTTCGCACCGGAGGTCGCCATCGACTTCTCCTCCTACAGCGATCGCGAACCGGCGACGGTCACGGCCGAGGCCTGGGTGGCGAGCGTGCTCCCGCTGTTCTGCGGTCTCGACGCGACGCAGCACTCGATGACGAACCCGCTCGTCGAGGTCGACGGTGACGGCGCACGGTGTCGGATGTACATGCAGGCGCACCACGTCCACCGCCCCGACGACCCCACGTCGTGGTTCACGATCGGCGGCTTCTACGACGACACGCTGGTCCGGTCCGCCGACGGCCCGGCCGGTTGGCTGATCACCGGCGTCACGCTCACCGTGCTGTGGCGACGTGGCGACGCCGACATCATGGTCGCCGCCGCCGCGGACGGCCGCGACGTCCTGGGCGGGTCGGGCTCGTGACCGGCATCGGGCTGTGCCTCCCTCAGCTCGGCGAGCACGTCACGGCGGACGTGGTCACGGCGTTCTGCCGCGAATCGGAGCGGCTGGGCTACTCGAGCCTGTGGGTGCAGGACCACTTCCTCTGGCCGCTCGCGCCCGAGCGGGGCTACGCGGGCAGGCCGGGGCTGCCGATCCCGCCCCAGTACCGGTCGGTGCTCTCCCCGACGGAGCTCCTGGCCACGGCCGCGGCGGTGACGACGACCCCCCGTCTCGGCACGAGCGTGCTCGTGCAGGGCAACCACTGGCCGTCGCCGCTCGCCCAGCGGCTCGCCACCCTCGACGTCTTGTCCTCGGGCCGCCTCGTCGTCGGCCTCGGTCAGGGCTGGAACGCGGAGGAGCACGTCGCGGCCGGCACGTCGATCCGCGAGCGCGCCGCACGCATGGACGAGTTCGTCGGCGCGCTGCGTGCGTGCTGGGGGCCCGACCCCGTGAGCTTCGACGGCGAGTTCTTCTCGATCCCCGACGCGATCCAGCGCCCGAAGCCGCTGCAGCAGCCGCACCCTCCGCTGATCTCCGGTGCGAGCTCGCCCGCCGGGCGTGCCCGCACCGCGGCGCTCTTCGACGGGTGGAACCCGGCCGGCATCGCCGTCGCGGAGGTGCTCGAGCACCTGGAGGCGATGGACGCCGAACGTCCGGAGGGGCGCGGTCCGCTGCGGATCTTCCACCGGACCTTCGTCCAGTTCCTGGGGCCGACCGAGCCGCTCGACGACGTCCTCGACCGGCTCCGCGACGAGGTGCGCGCCGCACGTGCCGCCGGCTTCGAGGAGTTCATCATCGAGCACAACTTCTGGGACGGCATCACCTCCCCCGACGACTGGGTCGAGGTCCCCGAGCGGTTCGCCACCCTGCTCGAGATCGAGGAGCCGACGGACCGCACCGAAGGCGCCGGTCGGCGTCGGGGTGGACCGGGCTCGGTCACATGGTCCGGGTGACCGCCGCGGCGCTGCGGATCGCGCCGTGGATCGAGTCGCCGCCGTCGGCGTCGCCGATGAGGTGGACCGTGAAGCCGGCGTCCGGGTGCTCGTCGACCAGATGGGTCGCCAGCTCGTCCTCGAGGTCGTGGTAGGTGACGATGCACACGGTGTCGGCATCGAAGGTCGTCTCCCGCCCGAGGCCGAGGCCGACGGCGGTCACCGAGTCCTCGGTGATCCGCTTCAGCGCCATGGCCGGCACGAAGGCGACGCCGGCGGCGAAGAGGCGCTCCCGGCTCGCCTCCACCGTCGCCGGCGGGAACGGGATCTTCGCGCCGAGCTGCTCGTGGCGGCCCACGATCGTGACGGCGGCACCTGCGGCGAGCAGCTCGTCGGCGACCGAGATCGCCTCGAAGGTGCCGGTGTCGTCGTAGACGACCGCGTTCGAGCCGACCTGCGCCCGCCCTCCGAAGCCCAGCACCTCCCAGCTCGTCGCGACGTGCGGGAGATCGGCGCCGGGGACCGGGATCGTCGGACTGGACAGCTGGAACCCGGGGGTCTTGGGTCGCGAACCGGTCGCGACGATCACCTCGTCGGGAGCGGCACCCGAGATCAGGTCGGGGTCGACGGGTGTGCGGAGGTGGACCCGCACGCCGAGTCGGGCCAGTTCGCCGGCCTGCCAGCGGGTGATCGCCCCGAGGTCGGATCGCGGCGGGACCGACGCGGCCATCCGCACCTGCCCGCCGAGGTGACCCGTCATCTCGTAGAGGTCGACGGTGTGGCCGCGCAGCGCCGCGGTCCGGGCCGCTTCCATCCCGGCCGGACCCCCACCGACGACGAGCACCTTCTTGAGCGCATCGGCGGGAGCGGGCGTCTCGAAGGGGACCTCCGCCTCCGCCCCGGCGGCGACGTTGACGACGCACTGGATCCGACCCGTCGTCATGAGCTGGGCCACGCAGCCCATCGAGGTGCCGATGCACGGCCGGATCTCGGACTCCCGACCGTCGCGCGCCTTCACCACCAGCTCGGGGTCGGCGATCATCGCACGGACGATCGAGACCATGTCGGCCATGCCCGAGGAGATGATGTGGTCGGCGTGGTCGAGCGTCATGATCCGCCCGGTGACGATCGTGGGGACCTCGACGACCTCGGTGACGCGCTGGTTGTTGTCGAGCTCGTAGCCGAGCGGATCGTCGAGCGTCGACAAGAACTTGTGGAAGCGCCAGTAGGTCCCCATCGACACGTCGAGGAAGTCGATCTCCCCTTCGAGCTCGCGAGCGATCGCCTCGGCCTCGGTGTGGTCGATGCCCCCCTCGATGAACTCGTCACCCGAGATCCGGATGCCGACCGGGAACCCGGGGCTCACCTCGGCACGGATCGCCGAGAGCACCTCCCGGACGAAGCGGACCCGGTTGACCAGCGGGCCGCCGTAGTCATCGTCTCGCACGTTCGTCGCCGGGGACATGAACGAGCCGAGCAGGTAGCCGTGCGCGGCGTGCAGCTCGACGCCGTCGAGACCCCCCTGCTCGACGCGCCTCGCAGCCGCCGCGAAGTCGGCGACGACGTCGTCGATCTCCCCGGTCGACATCGGCCGCGGCGTCACGCCGACCATCGCGTTGGGGATGGGGCTCGGCCCGATCGGTCGCTGGCCCGGGACGCGCTGCAACGTGATCCCCCCGTGCCAGAGCTGCTGGAACACCTTCGTGCCGTGCACGTGCATCCGGGCCGAGAGCTGCTCGTACCAGGGCAGCACGGAATCGGAGTGGACGGGGATCCCGGTCGGCGAGTCCGTGTTCACCCCGGCGATCTCGATGATCGCGAGACCCACCCCGCCCCTGGCCCTCGCCTCGTGGTACGCGATCAGGTCGTCGCCGGTCGCGCCGGTCGAGTGCGCGGTGCGCACGATCCGGTTCGCGATGGTGCACCCCCCGATCGTCTGCGGTCGGAAGACGTTCGGGTACCTCATGACGGGTCCCAGGCGACCGGGAGGGTCTCCACGCCGTGGAGCACGGGCGCCGAGATGAAGTTCGGTTCACCGGTCAGTCGCAGGTTCGGGAGCCGGTCGAGCACGGCCTCGAGCGCGACCGAGGCTTCGATGCGGCTGAGCGGTGCGCCCATGCAGAAGTGGATGCCCTTGCCGAACGCGTAGTGCTTCCTCAACGTGTCGAGGTCGCGCGTGATGTCGAATCGCTCCGGCGCGTCCCACGCGTCCGGGTCCATGTTCGCGGAGAAGAAGCTGCACATCACCTTCGAGTTCTCGGCGATGGTGACGCCCCGCAGCTCGGTCTCCTCGGTGTTGGTGCGGAACAGGCCGTGGACCGGAGCGTCGAAGCGAAGGCTCTCCTCCACGCAGTGGGGGACCAGGCTCCGGTCGCCGCGGACCAGTTCCATCTGATCGGGATGCTGGAGCAGACGCCACACCATGTTGCCGATGAGCTGGGTGGTGGTCTGGCTCCCGGCGATGAACAGGAACCCCATGAAGCCGAGGACGTCGACGTCGCTCAGCACCCTGCCGTCGAGCTCGGCGGTCATCAGCGCGGTGAGCGTGTCGTCGGGGAGGTCGTCGCCGGCTGCGATCGCTGCGCGCCGTTCGGCGATCGTGCGCAGGAAGTACGCGGTCTCCTCCTCCCGATCGCCGTCGCGCGAGCTCGGCGTGGCGGACTGCACGTCGGCGTCGCGCGAGACGACCCCGTCCGCTCGCGGACGGATCTCGCGGCAGTAGTCGACATCGAGGCCGAGCAGCCAGGCGATCACGACCAGCGGCACCGGCGTCGCGAGCAGCTCCATCAGGTCGCCGTGACCTCGGTCGCACCAACCGTCCATCTCGGTCGCGACGAGGTCGGCGATGTCCGGTTCCATCGCGTTCAGCGCATCGGCGTCGAAGGCCCGTTGCACGAGCCGCCGGTCCGAGGTGTGCCGGGGTGGGTCGACGCTCACCAGCGCGCTCCCTCCCGCGTAGGCGAGGCCGGGTCCGTGGGAACTGCTCCACAGCTTGTACTTGCGCAACATCTGGCTCACGTCCTCGGCGCGGGTCGCGGCCCACCAGTCGTAGGGCTCGCTGGCGTGCGCGACGGGGCACCGCTCGCGCATCCGTGCGTACTGCCCGTGCGGATCCGTCCGGAACGCCTCGGAGAAGAAGTCGAAGTCAGCCATCTCGGAACCCCCTGGTGAAGATGTCGTTGCCGCAGAAGTGAAAGCACATTAACCTCGGGCCGCATGGGGTCGCAAGCGATGGCGGGGCGCGCAGCCACCGAGGCCCCGCGGATCGGCCGACCCGCCAAGGGCGCCAACGCGGTCGCGACCCGTGAGCGCCTCCTCGTCGCCTCGGTCGACGAGTTCGTCGAGCGCGGCTTCGACCGAGCCGGCCTGACGCGGATCGCCGAGCGCGCCGGGGTCTCGGGGCCCGCGGTGTACAAGCACTTCGACGGCAAGGCGGACCTGCTGGTCCACGCCGCTCGGCGCAGCCTCGACCAGATGCTGCGCACGATCGAGACCACCCGATCACCCCACGAGCTCGCACGCCGCTGGCTCGCCGACGACTTCACGTCGACTCGTCGCCTGCTGGTCGAGCTCCACGTCGCCGCCAGCCGCGAGGGCCACCTCGCGAACCTGCTCGACGAGTGGATCCTCGAGCAGACTACCCTCTGGACGAGCTCGAGCGACGACTCCGTCGAGCAGGTCAAGGTCTTCTACCTGCTCCTCCTGGGCCTCGCCCAGATCGACTCGCTCTCCTCCCTGCTCTCCACTCCCGACGTGGTCGGCGTGCTCGTCGATCGAATGGTCGATGCGCTGTTCGCCGACGGACGCACCACGAACTGAACGGACGGACCCGTGCCCCCACCTGCCCTCACCGATCTCATCGACCTCGGCGCCAAGCGCGCGCTCGTGACCGGTGGCGGCAGAGGGATCGGAGCTGCGATCGCGGCGCGCCTGCGTGAAGCCGGAGCGCAGGTGACGGTCGCCGATCTCGACCCGTCCGCCCAGGGATCCGCCGACGAGATCGGCGCGGCGTTCGCACGATGCGACATCACCGACCCCGACGAGCTCTCACGAACGGTCGACGTCGCGGCCGGTGACGCGGGTCTCGACATCGTCGTCAACAACGCCGGCATCTTCCCGACCACCGGTCCGCTGGCGCAGGTCACCGACGAGTTCGTCCACCGGATGCTCGACGTGAACGTGCGGGCCCAGTTCAGCGCCACCCGCGAGGCGGCGGACCGGATGCCGAACGGCGGGGCGATCGTGAACATGGCGTCGGTCGCCGCGATCGGTGGCGGAGCGGGCATCTCGGCCTACGCCGCCTCGAAGGCGGCGGTGGTGGCGATGACCCGAGCCCACGCCAACGAGCTCGGACCGCGGGGCATCCGGGTGAACGCGATCGCTCCCGGCATCATCGACACCCCCGGCGTGCAGGAGCAGCTGGCGCCGCTCGCGGCGGGCGGGCTCGACATCGGCAAGCGCATCGCCGCGAACCCGGTCGGCATCGCGGGCCATCCGGACCACGTCGCGTGCGGCGTCGTGTTCCTCGCGTCCGACCTCGCGAGCTTCGTCAGCGGGCACCTGCTCGTCATCGACGGCGGATCCACCGCCTGACCCGTCACCCGCACCACGACCGAGGAGGTCGACGCATGGATGTCTTCGAAGCGATGAGCACGTGCCGAGCGATGCGCTACCTACGACCCGATCCGGTCGACGACGAGCTCATCGAGCAGATCATCACCGCCGCGACGTGGGCGCCCAGCCCGGGCAACTCCCAGGGGCGCGACTTCGTCGTCGTGCGCGACGCCGACAAGAAGCGACGGATCGGCGACGCCGTCGAGGCCGCCATGGCGGATCGAGTGGCGGCGATGGAGCGACCCGACCGCACGCACCGGCTGATGCTCGACGGCACCGCCCACCTCATCGAGACGCTGAAGACGTGCCCGGTCCTCGTCCTGGTGTGCGGCAAGGCCGTGTACCCGTACGAGGCTCCGCGGGAGTCGTTCGTGTGGTCGTCGATCTACCCGGCCGCGCAGAACCTGATCGTCGCCGCGCGGGCGCTCGGTCTCGGAACGGTGTTCACCACGTTCCACGGGGTGGCCGAGGCGACCATCCGCGACACCCTCGCCATCCCCGACGACGTCCTCATCGGGTGCCTCGTCCCGGTCGGCTGGCCCGACCGGGAGTTCGGTCCGCTCGAGCGGGTCGGGTACGGCGGCGTCGTCCACGTCGACGGCTGGCGGGGAGACCTCCGCACGTACCCGCCGACCCACGACGAGTAGCGATCCACCGATCCGACGCCGATCGCACGACACGGGCACGGGGCGGCGACGCGCCGAGCGTCGGTCGCCGCCGCTCGGGGCCGACGATCGGGACTCAGCCGTCGGCCGCGCGCGCGTACCTCCGCACGCTCAGCGGAGCGAAGACCGCCACGATCACCGCCGCCCAGATCAGCGTGTAGACCACCGGGTGCTCGAGCGGCCAGACGGTCGGCTCGGGCACACCCTCGGGGATGTTCCCGAACAGCTCGCGCGAGGCCTGCGTCACCGACGAGACGGGGTTCCACTCGGCGAACGCCTTCAACGGACCGGGGAGATCGTCGGAGGGCACGAAGGTGTTGGCGATGAACGTCAGCGGGAAGATGACGATGAACGACGCGTTGTTGATCACCTCGACGCTCGGCACGTGCAGCGCGACGTACGCCATGACCCACGACAGCGCGTAGGCGAAGACGAGCAGCAGCAGGAACCCGCCGAGGGCCTCGAGGACCGAGCTGCGGATGCGCCAGCCGACCAGCAACCCGGTCGCCGACATGATCGCCAGCGACAGGACGTTGTAGATCACGTCGCTGATCGTGCGCCCCGCCAGCACCGCGGCGCGGGACATCGGCAGCGACCGGAAGCGGTCGATGATCCCCTTCTGCATGTCCTCGGCGATCCCCGCTCCGGTGAACGTCGCCCCGAACGCGACGGTCTGGGCGAAGATGCCCGCGATCAGGAACTCGCGGTAGCTGACGCCCTCGATGTCGATCGAGTTGCCGAACACGTAGGCGAAGAGCAGCACGAACATGATCGGCGAGATCAGCACGAACACGAGCACCTCGGGGACCCGGGTGATCTTGATCACGTTGCGCCTGGCCACGACCCCGATGTCGCTCACGGTGCGCGACCAGGAGATGCTGTTCGCGCTCACGACGCGTCCCTTCCGTCGTCGTGCGATCGTCGGTCCGCGTCGACGTTCGTCGAACCGCTCCGGGCCGCGTGCCCGGTGAGGGTCAGGAACACATCGTCGAGCGTGGGCCGTCGCAACCCGATGTCGGTGACGTCGATCGAGTGCTCGCGGAGGTCGCCGATCACGTTCTCGAGTGCGCTGATGCCGTCGCTGACCGGACAGAGGAGGGTGCGTGTCGCCGGCTTCACCTCGACGTCGTGCGGGTCGCGCGAGGGCGCGTGCGCAGCGAGCAGCGCACGGGTCCGATCGATGTCGGTCGCGTTCGCCACGACCAGTTCGAGGCGCTCGCCACCGACCTGGGACTTCAGCTCGTCCGCCGTGCCGCGAGCGATGTCGCGCCCGGCGTCGATCACCACGATCTCGTCGGCGAGCTGGTCCGCCTCCTCCAGGTACTGGGTGGTGAGCAGCAGCGTCGATCCGTCGGTCACGAGTTCGCGGATCGCATCCCACAGTTCGAGGCGGCTCCGGGGGTCGAGGCCGGTGGTCGGCTCGTCGAGGAACAGCACGGGCGGCTGGGCGACGAGGGCGCCCGCCAGGTCGAGCCGCCGGCGCATGCCGCCGGAGTAGCCCTTCACGGGGCGGTCGCCGGCATCGGTCAGGTCGAACCGCTCGAGCAGGTCGCTCGCACGCGCCGTCGCCCGCTTCTTGCCGAGGTGGTACAACCGGCCGATCATCTCCAGGTTCTCGCGACCGGTGAGCACCTCGTCGACCGCTGCGTACTGGCCGGACAGCCCGATGCGCTCGCGGACCGCCTGGGGTTGCGTGGCGAGGTCCGCGCCGGCCACCGTCGCGCTGCCGCTGTCGGGCCGGAGCAGGGTGGTCAGCATCGAGACGGCGGTGGTCTTGCCGGCGCCGTTGGGCCCGAGCAGGCCGAGCACCGTCCCGGTCTCGACGACGAGGTCCAGGCCGTCGAGCGCCTGCACGTCGCCGAACCGCTTGGTGAGCCCGTGCGCTTCGATCGCCGGGGATGAGGTCGTGGTCATGTCGCAGAACCTACGGAACGATGCGGACAGGATCGGTCCTCGGTTTCCGCGAAGATGTCGACCGATGGGAGGTTCGGATCCGACCCGGCGGGTGCTGCGACTCCTCGATCTGCTGCAGACCCACCGCCGGTGGCGCAGCGACGAGCTGGCGACCGAGCTCGAGGTGACCACGCGCACGGTGCGTCGCGACATCGACCGCCTCCGCACCCTGGGGTACCCCGTCGACTCCGCCCCCGGTCTCGACGGCGGGTATCGCCTCGCAGCCGGCGCGCACCTGCCCCCGCTGATGTTCGACGACGACGAGGCGGTCGCGCTCGCCGTGGGTCTGTGGTCGGCCGCGTCGTCGCCGCTCGAAGGGGCCGAGGACACGGCCCTGCGCGCCTTGGCGAAGATCGAGTCGCTGATGCCCGAACGTGTCCGCCGGCGGACGAGCGCGATCACGTCCAGCGTGTCGACGCATCGCTGGCACGACCTGCGAGCCGAACAGGTGGACATCGCCACCGTCTCGACGGTGACCGCGACGTGTCGCGACGACGAGGAGCTGCGGTTCTCCTACGTGTCGAAGTCGGGTGACGCGACGGAGCGACTCGTGGAGCCGCACCGCCTGGTCGCCGTCGATCGACGCTGGTACCTCCTGGCGTGGGACGTGCGCCGTTCCGACTGGCGCACGTTCCGCCTCGATCGGATGAGCGAGGCCCGTGCCGCCGGGGTGCGGTTCGTCGCGCGGGACATCCCGGGTGGCGACCCGGCCGCCTTCGTCGCCGAGAACCTCGGTGCGACGCCGCGACCGTTCGTCGTCACCGTGCGGGTCTCCGCGTCGTTCGACGAACTGGACGCCGTCGCGCCGTGGCTGACGGAGAGCTGCGTGGCCCGTCGGGGCGCTCTGGACGTGGAGCTGAGAGCGACAGCACCGGACCGCCTCGTCACCCAGATCGCGAGGATCGCCTCGGTCTTCGACGTGCAGCTCATCGGCCGCGGTGAGACCGTGGACGAGGTGCGCCGTCAGCTGGGCGTCATCAGCGCCCGCCTGGCGTGATCGCCGCGTGTCGCTCGCGGCCGCTGCGGTGACCTACGTGTCGAGGTGGGTTCGGTGCTGCGCGATCTCGGGTTCCGGGACGTCGTCGATCCAGATCGTCTCGGCATCGGTCGAGCCGGTGAGGGAGCGGTCGCGGTCGGATCGATGGCGCGTTCCGATGTCGAGCGCGCCCGACCTGGCGTCGAGGGAACGCTGTCGCGATCGCTGCGGTTCGACGACGGCGCTACCGGTCACGCAAGCCTCTGCCCTCGAGGATCCGGGGGACGACTCCGTCGATTCGACGCTTCCGCGTCTCGGTCCGCTTGGCGCCGGAGACGTGGAGGTTGTACTCCCGCTGGCGGCCGGGGGTGAGGTGCTCGAACGCCTCGGCGAGTTCGTCGTCGTCGGCCAGCCGCTCGCTCAGCTCCGTCGCGAGCTCCTCCTCGGGCCGTGGCGGCAGCTCCGTGCCGGCCTCGGCGTGGTGGATCGCTGCATCGACGTAGGTCGCGATGACCTCGGCGATGGATTCGACGTCGCCGACCGACGTGAACTCCATGCGCTTCGGCCCGTGCGTGTTCGGTCCCTGCGCGTGGAGGACCTGTTCGGGATCGTCCAGCAGCACGCCCCGGAAGAACATCAGAGCGAGATGATCGGAGAACTCCTGGATGAGCACGACGTTCTCGCCGCCGCCCGTGCAGTAGCACGGCTTCCCCCACTTGATCGTCTCGGTGAGCCCGCGTGACAGCAGGATCGGACGGAGCGCGGTGATCTCGTCGGGCCACCGGTCGCTGTCGAGGAGGTAGGCATCGACGTCTGGGTGGTCCTGCATGGGTGCTCCCTCGGAGGTTCGGGCCGGGCTCGCTCCGTTCCGACCCTACGTGTCGGAGCGTGTCGGCACGGCAGATCGCGGCGTGGAGCGCGACCGGGGGAACCCGCCCCGAGGTGACGATCGTTCGTGGGCGCGGCCCGGGTCGGGGCGATCCCCGGGCCGGGGTGACCCGATCCGATCGGGCGTCGCCGCGCGGTGCGTGATGTGCGACCGGTGACCGCAGGACCTCGGCACGAGGGCTCAACGGCGCTCGACGAGACGACGACTCGAATCGAGGACCCGGGCGGCGTCGGCGACGACTGATTCGACGATCCGCGCCGCCGGCTCGTGCTCCGTCACCATGCCGGCGACCGGCCCCGCGTACGCGGGAGTGGGGTCGTGTCCCTCGGCGTGGTCGGCGTCGGGATCGTGCGCGAGCAGGTCGCTGAGCTCGTCGGGGTGGTCCGACCATCGATCGAGCCACTGCGTGCGGATCGAGCGGGCACCGATCCCGCTGGGCCACCGCGACCGGCCGCCTCCCTGGTGGATGTCGATGGCAGTCGTCCAGACCGAGTCGTCGACCGACGCGTCGAGCACCTGACCGGGCAGTCGCGGCCAGTCGCTCTCGGCCTCGTTCGATGCGATGAAGCGCGTTCCCATCAACCCTCCCTGCGCGCCGAGCACGAGCGCTGCCGCGAGTCCCCGTCCGTCGCCGATGCCGCCGGCGGCGAGTACGGGGACATCGCCTGCGACGTCCACGACCTGGGGCAGGAACGGCAGGAGCGGGATCAGTCCGGTGTGGCCGCCGGCGTCGTTGCCCTGAGCGATGATCACATCGACACCGGTCTCCACCGCGCGTCGGGCTGCCTCGACCGTTTGAACCTGATCCAACAGCAGCGAACCTGCCGAATGGATCCGATCGATGTACGGAGCGGGGTCGCCGAACGACAGGGTGACGGAGGCGACGCCAGCCTCGAGCGCCGCATCCAAGGGTGACGGGTCGTGCTCGATCAGCCACGCGATGAAGTTCGCGCTGAACGGCCAGTCCGTCAGCGCCTTGACCGCTTCCACGCGCGTCGTCACCTCGGCTGCGGATGCGCCACCCATCGCGACCGCCGCGATGCCGCCGGCATCAGCGACCGCCGCGCACAACCGTGCGTGCGCGACACCGGCCATGCCCGCGTTCCCGACGGGGTGCTCGACACCCAGCAACTCGCAGATCGCGGTCCGAATCCCCATCCCGCGAACCTAGTCCGAGGCCCCGTCCGGCGAACCTCGGTTTCCCCCCCGCCGGGGTGCCCGGTCGGCGCGGTCGCGAAGTCGGACTTCGAGCGAGGTCGTTCTGGACCCAGGTGGCGACCCGATCGGTCGCCGCTGTGCCGTCGAGCGGAGCGGTGCACCGGGTGGCACGCGGATGCGGGAGGTCTGCCGGGCACTCGGGGGCCCGTGGCTGTCGTTCACCCGAGGAGGGCGAGGTCCCGGCGGACGTAGCGCAGGTGGGCCCATTCCTCCTCGAGGATCACGCGCACGCAGTCGCCGACGGTGGGATGCCAGTCGCCGCCGCCCCACGGGTCGTCGCGCTCCTCGGCGAGCAGTCCCGGCGTGGCAGTGGACAAGAAGTCGGTCACCATCTGCTGGCGCTCGGCTCGCACCGCGAGGATCTCCTCGAACGTCGGTGCGTCGGCTTGGAAGATCGACGTGTCGAAACCCGTGTCGGCCGCACCGGTGAAGATCTGGCCGATCTCGTGGAACGGCTGCTCCATGCCCATGATCCCGCCGTGGAGCCAGGCGTCGGTCGCCAGCACGAGGTGACGCAGGGTCTGGGCCAGCGACCACTCGTCGTCGACGTGGGCGTCGATCAGTTCCGGGGGTGTGCTGGTCACCGTCGCCTCCCACGCGGTCTGGGCTGCGACCCAACCGTCCCGCAGACTCTCGGGCGTCTGCGCCTTCTGCAGCTCGCGGCCGGGGAACCGACGGTCGAGCTCGGCGTCGACGAGCGGCACCACGTCGACGCCGTTGACGATGAGGCTGCCGAAGAACAGGTCGTGGCTGTCGATGTCGAGCCCGGCGACCTCGACGCTGCGCATCGTCACCCCGCTGACGTCGCACGATCTCAGGGTGGCGCCCTTGAAGCTCGTCATGGCGAACGTCGCGCCCTCGAACCCCTGGCCATCGGAAGAGATCGTCATCCCTGGATTCTGCCCGTTCGACGGTGCCGGTTCGAGCCCTCGAGCCGCTCACCAGCCGCAGCGATGATCGCCTCGACGAGAACGTCGCCCACTCGCACGATCTGGAGGGTTCCACGACGAGCCGGTCGAACACGTCGTGGCAGCCCGGGATCGACCACGATCACGCGATGGGAACCGCAGGACATCTCCTCACCACCCGGCAGATGGCCGAGTTCGTGGCGAACGGGTTCCTTCGCTTCGACGAGATCGTCCCGGCCGACCTCAACGAGCGAGCGGTCGCCGAGCTCGCCGCGCTGGACGCCGGCCGTCTTCTCCCGTCGGAGTCGGCGAACAGCAGGTCAGTTGCAGGGCTGGTTCCGTCCTGGTGTTCCACCACGGGTTGTGGCACGCGGGCCAACCGAACCCCGGGCGCGACCGGTGGATGTACAAGATCCGCCTGAACCCGACCGAGCCTCAGGTCCGGCTGTGGGATGCGTCCGACTTCGATGAGGCTCAGAGCCCGCGGACCGATCACGTCTTCGCGCGCATGCAGTCCGGCACGATCGCCGAGACCCTTCGTTCGATGCCGCCGTGGATGAGCGTCACCGACTACCGCAACGCGCAACTCCAACGGGCGTTGCTGTGGCGCCACCTCACCGGCGACGGCGACTTCGACGTCGACTACTACCTCACTCGCCTCGAACAGCGCGCCGTGCGCGCCATGGCGCGATGACGCGACGTCAACAGGTCCTCTACCTCTGGATGGACGGCGCCAGCCTCGATGACGCGGTCATCGCGTGGGCGTTCCACGACGGCACCGCCGGAGCCGGACCGCCACCTCCGGGCGGCCCGGCTCACGTCGAGCCGCCGTACGTGACGGGGGTGGGTGCTCTCGAGGACGGGTGGATGCTGATGCAGTCCGCTCAACTCATCCCGCCAGCCCCCGGTCACGAGCACACGAACTCGTACCTCGAGTACGAGTTCGTGTTCGAACGTCGAGTCGACGTGTCGTGACAGCCCGACCTGGGCGCCCGTCCACGGAACGAGTCTCCTGATCGAGCGTCCCGACTGTCGTCGCGAGCGGTCTCCTCGGTGTCGGGCTCCCGGCGGTTCCAGAGCTCATCCCCAGGTTCCACGTCTGGTGAATCCCACCCCGACGAAGAGGCGTTCAGAGGCGCTGTTGCCATCGGTGATCGTCGCTCCGACCTCGGTGATCCCTTCGTCGGCGAGCGAATCGAGGAGAGCAGCCACGGCTCGTCGACCGATGCCGTCTCGTTTCCGATCGGAGGCGACCACGACAGGGTCGACGTAGTGCACGGAGTCGACGATCACGACGCACGCCACGGCGATGATCCTGTCCCGCTCGACCACGACGAGGGAGTGCTGCCGCAGAGCGTGAGCCAAGTAGTGGTCGATCGCTTCGAGCGCGTCCTCGAAGCTCTCGCCCTCGTCGTCGATGGTGCCTCGATAGCCGTCGAGCATCAACGCCGCGAGAGCCTCGCGGTCGCTGTCGAGCACTCGTCGAGTGCGCGATCTCCCGGCGCTCGATGTCACCGGGATCGGCGACAGGCGGTACTCGCTTCGGGTTCGCTCGGGTCGTTCCGTCCTGCTCGTGGACGACCCGACCAGGTCGAGTGACAGTCGCATCTCCGGCACCTCGACTCCGAGTACCTCTCGGCGACGATCGACGTCGTCATCGATCCAGCCTCGCGCGGAGTAGAACCGACGCGCCCGCCGGTTGCCGGGGTGGACCCACAGCACCGCCGATGCGAAGCCGCTGTTCCGCAGTGAGCTGACGGCCTCGTCGATCAGAGCTGGACCCGCACCGGTACCCCAGTGATCGGGATCCACGTTGATGGCATGCAGCTCCCCGAGGTCGGGGCGCCCGTCGACGCATGCGCTCCCGACCACCGCGAATCCGATCACCTCGCCGTCGGCGGTCGCCACCAGGCGCGACCCGCGCGGACTCGGCGGGCTCTCGAGGACGGTTCGCCACGACGAAGCACGCTCGGACTCGGACAGCGAACCCAGGTACTCGTCCGGCATCAGACCGCCTGAGTACGCAGCTCTCCATGCCCGGACGTGAACGCGTCCCAGTCGATCAGCATCACCCACCTCCGGGTTCCGGATCTCGACGCTCACGCCGTCGACCGTAATCCCGGATCCACAGCGGACGCCCAGGCATCTCGACGCGTCGCGACGTCGGCCCGACGAGGACCGCACGCACCACGACCAGCATCGTGCCCCGCTGCGGCCCGACGACCCGGTGGGCGTCACGTGCCGCGAAGTCGGAACCGATGCACAGGAGGCGAGCGCTCGTGTGGACTGCGTCGCGATCTGTCGCGCGCGGGTCGGCCGTCGCAGATGGCCGCGCTCGCGAGTGATGTCAGGGCGTCTCGGCGGCGGCGACGATGTCGGCGATCGGACTCAATCGGAGGGTCGCTGGAAGTCGCCGAACGATCGCGGGGGTTCCGTCGAGTTCGAGGTGCCCGTTCTCGACCGCCTGCCGGAGCGTCTGCTTGCCCAGCCAGATCCGGTACATCGTGGAGAGGTCGGTCTTGACCGTGGCGTCGACGCCGAACCCGGGGTCGTGCGTGCAGATCGAAGGGCCCTGAGCGTCCTTCAGGATCCAGAACCACCGTGGTTGGTCGCTGAATCGGAACTCGAAGACGAGTCGTCGATCCGGCAGGTGCGAGTAGTCGAGTCGACCGTGGACCCACCACATCAACAGCTCCGGGTCGAGTTCGCTGTGGCGCGGGTCGTCGAACTGCCACTTGGCGCCCCACTCGCCCAGGCTGAACACGACGCTGCGCAGATCTTCCCCGGCCGGGGTGAGCAGGTACTCGTCGTCGACGTGCTCGATGACGCCGGCCTGCTCGAGTTGACGGAGCCGTTTGGAGAGCAACGTGCGTGACAGGCGTGGATTGCCGCGCGCGATGTCGTTGAAGCGCGTCGCTCCGACCAACATGTCGCGCAGGATCAACACCGACCACCGCTCGCCGAGCACTTCGACGGCGCGAGTGATCGGGCAGTACTGGCCGTAGCGGTTCCCGTCGCTCATCTCGACCTCCCAGGTCCTCGTCGTGCGCGACCCTACGCCGTCGGGCGACACCCGGTACAGATGTTGTACCGGGGTGGTCCAGAATGTGTACTAGCGGTCGGTCGGCATCGATCCGTACGTTCGTCAGCAGGTCCATCCGGACCGCGATCACACCTCCAGAACGGAACCAGAAATGACGATCTCGGCGACCCAGCGCGACCCCGAAACGGATGTGGGGTCCTCAGCCCCTCACTGGACGGGGGTCGACAGCGGCAGCGAATGGCTCGCTGCCGCGCGACGGCTCGCCCCCCGACTCGCCGAGCGTTCGGCGAAGCACGACCGTGATGGCACGTTCGTCGCCGACTGCCTCGACGAGCTCCGAGCACAGGAGTTCATGTCGCTGCTGGTGCCGCTCGAACTCGGCGGAGGTGGAGCCAGCCACGCTGAAGCCTGTGCCGTGCTGAGCGAACTCGCCCGTGGTTGCCCGTCGACGTCGCTGTCGTACTCGATGCACTCGCACGTGGTCGGCGCCCAGGTGTGGCGCCACCGCCACGACTTGCCCGCGCCCGTCCTCGGCAAGATCGCCGCCGACCAGATGACCATGATCTCGACCGGCGCCTCGGACTGGATCGAATCGAGTGGCGACGCCGTCGAGGTGGATGGTGGTTTCCGCGTCTCCGCCCGCAAGTCGCCGGCGAGCGGGTGCCCCGCCGGTGACGTGTTGGTCACCAGCATCCGCTGGGACGATGCTCCCGACGGGCCGCACGTCATCCATTGCTCGGTCCCGTTCGGAGCCGACGGCGTCAGCGTCGTTCCGACCTGGGACACGATGGGGATGCGCGGCACGGGTTCGGACACCGTCGTGCTCGACGACGTGTTCGTCCCCGACGAATCCGTGGCCCTGGTACGGCCCGCCGGTTCTTGGCACCCGGTCTGGAGCATCGTGCTCGGCACAGCGCTTCCACTCATCATGTCGGTGTACGTCGGCATCGCCGAAGCGGCGGCCGAGCGGGCGATCGAGCTGGTCGGCCGTCGGGCCGAACGTCCCGAAGTCGCCGTGCTCACGGGTCGGATGCTGAACCGGCTCGCCGTCGGTCGTGACACCGTACGAGCGATGATCGATGCCAGCGACGATCTCCGCTTCGACAACACCCTCGAGGCTGCCGCTCTCGCGCTCACCCGGAAGACCAACGCGACCGAAGCGTGCATCGACACCGTGCGCACCGCTCTCGAAGTCGGAGGTGGTCCTGCTCTCGGACGACGGAACGGGATCGAGCAGTTGTTCCGCGATGTTCACGGAGCGCTCTACCACCCGCTGCCGGCGACTCGCCAAGAGTGCTTCACGGGCCGACTGGCTCTCGGCCTCGACCCGCTCGCGAGCGCCTGACATCGACGATCGCGTCCCGGCGCATCGACGTTCGCGTTCAGTCGTCGATCAGGGAGTCGATCGGGGCGATGGTCGATCCGTCGAGGACGTCGCGCTCGCCGAGCGGGGCATCGAGCTGAACGACGAAAGGTGTCGAAGGGTTCCCTGGGCAGTTCTGGCCGCCTGGCCGGGGGACCAAAGCGAACGCGAGACGAACAGCATCATCGGTCTCGACGACCTGGGGTCCGAGAAGTCGATCGCCCATCTCCTCTCCGCTCGCGCAGCCGCGTTCGGTGACCAACACACGGATCTCGGTCGAGGAAGCATCGGGGGTCGGTGACCGGGGGTCCACGACCCACTCCACGGGTCCGAGGCCCTCGGGCAGCTTCAGTCGGACATCGCAGCGCTGTCCGCCACCGGCACCCGCCCAGATCCATCCGTCGGCTCCCATCTGGGTCCCGCTCACGAGGGTCGGGAGGCTTCACGTCCTCGCTCGTGGCGGTCGCCCGTCGCTCCCCGTCGAAGACCGGGACGGCGTGCGGACACTCGGGACGAGCGTCGCCGTGGTGGGACGGGTGCATCGATCGGGACACGTCGTCCGGCGCTCATCGTCAGATCGAGCGGGCGGCGTTGTCGAAGCGCGTGTACTGGCCGAGGAACACGAGGCGCCGGGTTCCGATCGGGCCGGCGCGGTGCTTGGCGACGATGACCTCGGCGGATCCCTTGTCGGGCGACTCCGGGTTGTACACCTCGTCGCGGTAGAGGAACATCACGACGTCCGCGTCCTGCTCCAGCGAGCCCGACTCGCGCAGGTCCGCGAGCATCGGGCGCTTGTCGGATCGGCTCTCCAGGTTCCGGCTGAGCTGGGACAGCGCGACGATCGGGACCTCGAGCTCGCGTGCGAGGACCTTCAGGTTCCGGCTGATCTCGGACACCTCGAGCTGGCGGTTCTCCGAGTTCCCGCTCCCGCTCATCAGCTGGAGGTAGTCGATCATGATGAGCGACAGGCCGCCGTGCTGGGCCTTGATCCGTCGCGCCTTGGCCCGGATCTCCATCACCGTGACCCGGGGGTTGTCGTCGAGGAACAGCGGCACCTCGAGGCGCCCGACCGCGAGCCCGATCTTCGACCAGTCGGACTCGGTCAGCTTGCCGGTGCGCAGCTTCGTGGAGTCGACCTTGGCCTCGCTCGACAGGATGCGCTGGGTCAGCTCCGCGTGGCCCATCTCGAGGGAGAACACCAGCGCCGGCTTCGCCTCGTGCTTGGCGATGTGGGTGGCGAGGCCGAGGCCGAACGCCGTCTTGCCCATCGCGGGGCGGGCGCCGACGATGTTCAGCGTGCTCGGCTGCAACCCGCTCAGCAGCTCGTCGAGCTCGATGTAGCCGGTGGCCGCGCCGGTGATCGTGTCGCCACGCTCGAAGTTCTCCTCGAGCTGGTCCATCGCCAGGTTGAGCAGCTCCTGGATCGGACGGGTCGAGTCGACGACCCGATCCTCGGCGACCTCGAACATCTTCGACTCGGCCATGTCGACGGCCTTGATCACGTCGTCGGGCTCGCCGAACGCGATGTCGGTGATCTCGCCGGCGGTGTGGATCAGGCGCCGCAGCAGCGCCGTGTCCATCACGATCTTGGCGTAGTGCTCTGCACCCGACACCGACGGCGTCGCGTTCTGCAGCTCGTTGAGGTGGGCGACGCCACCGATCTCGTCGAGCAGGCCGTGACGGCGCAGCTCGTCGGCGACCGTCACGACGTCGACCGGCCCCGACGTCGAGTAGATCGCCCGGATCGAGTCGAACACGTGCTGGTTCGCCGGGTTGTAGAAGTCGCGCGGCTTCAGCCCCGCCTCGCCCACCGCTCCGATCGCGTCACGCGACAGCAGCAGCGCACCGAGCACGGACTCCTCGGCCTGCAGGTTGTGGGGAGGGACGCGGCCGGCACCCGCTCCCGACCGCCGCATCGTGGATGTCCGTCCACCGTCGTCGATCGGGAAGTTCTCGTCGCCAGCCATGGATCGGTCATTCTTCCTGGTCGGCGCTGGGGAGCGATAGAGGAACAACCCTGAGCACCGCCTGTCGACAGCCTGTGGACAACGCCACGATCTCCCTGGTGCGCTGTGGGCGAGCCTGTGGAGGAACACGACGGGCGCGCCCGTCGCGAACGACAGGACGCGCCCGGTGACGTGTCGATCCGCGCCGGCACGGGGCCGGCACGTGGTGCGCTGCGGACTACTCGGCCGCGACCACCTCGACGGTGATCGGGAACGACACCGCCTGGTGGAGCGACGCCGTCACCGTGTGCTGGCCCGTCGTCTTGATGCCGTCGACGTCGAGCTGGCGACGCTCGAGCTCGACATCGGTCTGCTCCTTGACCGCGTCGACGACGTCGGACGCCGTCACGGAACCGAACAGGCGGCCTTCGCCGCTGGCCTTGGCCTCGATCCGGATGACCTTCGGGACCAGGGTGCTGGCGATCGACGTCGCCGCCTCGCGTGCCTCGTGGTCGCGGGCGTCACGTGCGGAGCGCATCCGTGCGGCCTGCTCGATCGCACCCGGGGACGCCTTGATCGCGTGCCCTTTGGGGGACAGGAAGTTGCGGAAGTGCCCGTCGGCGACGTCGACGATGTCGCCGCGCATCCCGAGGCCGTCCACATCGGAGCGGAGGATCACCTGCATCGTCAGACCTCCACGTTCTCGTCGGTCGACGAACCGGTCGCGGCGTCGGCGGGTGCGTCCTCGTCGGCACCCTCGGCCGACGTGGTGCTCTCCAGCGAGCTGTCCTCCTCGTTGCGGCCCGAGCGCCGGTCGTCGCGGCCCTCGCCGCGACGGCCGCCGGTGCGGGTCGAGGCGACGCGCCGCGCGTACGGGAGCAGCGCCATCTCGCGAGCGATCTTGACGGCGTTCGCCACCTCGCGCTGCTGCTGCAGGTCGTTGCCCGCCACCCGGCGGTTCTTGATCTTCGCCCGGTCGCTCATGAACCGCGACAGCAGGTCGACGTCCTTGTAGTCGACGTACTCGACCTTCTCGATCAGCAGCAGGCTGGTCTTCTTCTTGAACTTGCGGGGGTTCGCGTCCCGGGCGGACCGGGCCTTGTTCTTCTTGGATGCCATGAGGCAGGTTCCTTCTCTTCGTGGGGTTCTCGTCGTCGTGCGGCGGGGCGGTCCTGCGCGGACGGGCCCGACGCGAGGTCAGGGTCGGGACCCGGTCAGAACGGCTCCTCGTCGCCGTAGACGGGGTCGGGGGCCGACGTGGAGCCGCCGCCGCCGCCACCACCGCCGCCGCCGCCGCCGGAGGGGGCCGAGTCGCGACTGATGCGCTCGACCTGCGCCTGGGCCCAGCGGAGGCTGGGACCGAGGTCGTCGGCGATGACCTCGACGATCGTGCGCTTCTCGCCCTCGCGGGTCTCGTAGTCGCGCTGCTGGAGCCGGCCGGTGACGAGGATGCGCGCACCCTTCGTGAGGCTCGCCGCGGCGTTCTCGCCGAGCTCGGCCCACGCCGTGATGTTGAAGAAGGAGGTCTGCTCCTGCCACTCGCCGTTCTGCTGGTACCGCCGGTTGACGGCGAGGCCGAAGCTGGCGACGCCGCGCCCCCCGGTGGTGTACCGGAGCTCGGGATCGCGGGTGATGTTGCCGACCAGTGTGACGCTGTTCTCTGATGCCATGTGGGTTCCCCTCGTGCTGGGTGCGTTGCGCCCGGCCCGCTCAGGCGGCCGTGACGGCCATGCCGCGGCGCTCGGCCTCGGCGTCGGGCAGGCGGAGCAGCTTGTGGCGGACGACCTCGTCCGCGAGACGGAGCGTGCGCTCGAGCTCGTCGAGCGCGCCCGGGGCCGCCACGATCTCCGCGACGAGGTAGTAGCCGGACGGCTTCTTGTCGATCGGGTAGGCGAACTGGCGCTTGCCCCACCAGTCGATCTTCCCGTGCAGCTCGCCGTCGGCCGCGTTGACTCCGTCGGTGACCGACTTCATCCACGCCTGCGCCTTGGGGTCGTCGACGTCACCGTCGATGATCACCATCAGTTCGTATCCACGTGTCATACGTGTTCTTCCTCCCTTCGGATACCTCCACCGCAGGCGACCCCGCGATGGCGGCAGCCCCGTGTGGGGCAGGGCCAATCTGGACTGCGCCACGCTATCGGCCGCGCGCCGGTCGCGTGGCCGGCGTCGGTGCCGCCGTGGGTGATCGAGCTGGCGTCCCATGCTCGACATGGTGCGCGCGGGGGTGCGTCACCCGTTCGCGGGCCCGGTGCGCTCCCCGGCCCGGGCGGGGTCCGGCTCAGCTCGTCGCGCAGGTGGGGGACTCGGATCCGTCGATCAGCTCGATCGCTGATCCCGGGCCGATCCCGAGGTCGCCCAGGTCACCGGCGAAGACCTCGACCGCGACCGTGTACTCGCCGTCGGCTGGGTACCGCTCGCAGGTCGCGGGATCGTCGGTGACGCACGGCTCCATGTCGGTCTGCGAGACGTGGGACCCGTCGGGCCCGAACCAGGCGATCGACAGCGGTGTCGGGGTGCCGAGCATGTAGAAGCGACCCTGCGTCGGCGCGTCCCAGGCGAACGCCATCCCCTCCGCCTCCCCGAGGTCGGTGACGCCCATCAGGCCCCGGCCGCGCTCGGCGTCGTCGTCGGCGAGCCACAGGCACGCCTCGCACACCTCGCCCTCGGCCGAGGTGATGCGCGCCGTGACCGTCGTGAACCCCTCCGGCCGCACCTCGGACCCGTCGACCGTCGCCACCGGGGCGCCGGATCCGCCGCCCGACCCCGGCGTCCCCGCGTCGAGCGTCGCGGTGGACGGCTCCGCAGGGGTCCCCGGCTCGGGCGCCAAGCGGGTGACGGTCGCCGCGGGCGCGTCCGATCCGCCGGCGGTGGTCGCGGTGGCGCCGACATCGCTCGACGCGGGGCCGGCGTCGCCGGATCCGCACGCCACGAGCGCCACGGCGAGGGCGGCGGCGAGGGCGGCGCCTCGATGTCGCGGGGCGATCACGCCCGCCGACGGCCGCCGACGGGCAGCACGCGCAGCAGGTGGTGCCACCGGCACGCCGTGCACGCCTCGACGACGTACGCGCTGAGGTCGTCGGGTCGCGCGTTCAGCGACCGCATCTCCTTGGCGGTCGACACGCAGCGACCCTGCGGCCCGATCCCGTGGCCGAACACGTAGGTGACGAGCCGCAGGTTGACCTCCTCGCAGATCGGGCAGGTGGTCGACGTCTCGGTCCCGACGTTGTCGGCGGCGCGGATCAGCTCGGGGTGCGCATCGCACACCGTGTCGAGCGGGACCCGGCCCCGGCGGACCTCGTTGATCAGCATGCGGCGGGCCAGGCGGTGGTCGATGATGCCGCGCGCACCGTCGGTGCCGCGCAGCGCTCCGACCGTGAAAGCCATGGCCTCCGATCGTACTGGCACCTCGCGGTGCGTCCCTGCGCGGACGGCGCCCAGCGGTCAGAATGGGATCGTGGCACCCGACATCACCTACGGCAACGACATCCCCGGCGACGCGGAGCTGCGCCTGTGCGGCGACGTCGGAGGGGCTCGGCGAGCCGTCGAGCTCGGGGTGTCGGAGTGGTTCAACTCGATCGAGTTCGCGCGCGCCGGCGCCAAGGCGATCGCGGTCGACCCCGACCCCGAGCGCATCGCCGAGCTGCGCCGTCGAGCCGACCAGGCCGAGGTGACCGTGCAGTGCCTCGGCGCTGCGCTCGCCGACCTCGGCGACATCTCGTCGGCCACCTGCGACGTCGTCGTCGCCTCCCAGACGCTGCGCAAGGTCGGTGACCTCGGACGCCTGCTGCGCCAGGTCCACCGCATCCTGATCCCGTCGATGCCGTTCGTCATCGCGATCCCCCACCCGTTCGCCGCCGTCGACGCCGAGCACCCCTACGGCACGGGGACGCGCACCGTCGGCGACTGGTTCACCGCCCTCGGGCGCTCGAACTTCCGCGTCGACCAGGTCAAGGAGCTCGGCGTCTCGCCGACGCGCCCGGTGCCCACCACCCTCGTCCTGCGGGCGCGCAAGCAGGGCTCCTGACCGCGCGCGCACGCGGCCTCCCCCGGGGCGGTCGGCTCAGCGGCCGCTCACGCCCAGCGGCGAGGCGCCGACGAGCGACGGCGCCGACACCGCCGCGCTGAACAGGTGGCCCTGGCCCTCGTCGGCGCCCAGCTCTCGGAGCCGGGCGAGCTGGAGCGGCGTCTCGATGCCCTCCGCCACGACGACCAGACCGAGCGAGTGCCCGAGGCGGATCACGGCGTCGACGATGGAGGAGTCGTCGACCTCGATCCCGAGGCCGTCGACGAAGCTCTTGTCGATCTTGATCGCCTGCACCGGGAACATCTTCAGGTAGGTGAGCGACGAGTACCCGGTCCCGAAGTCGTCGACGGAGAGCTGGATGCCCAGGCCGCGCAGCTGGCGCAACGTGTCGCGCGCCGCGTCGACGTCGGTCAGCAACGCCGTCTCGGTGATCTCGAACCAGAGCGCCTCGGCCTCGACCCCCGTCGACACCAGGGCGTCGGAGACGGTGGCGAGGAGGTCGGGGTCGCCGATCTGCTGGGTCGCGAGGTTCACCGACAGCGAGCAGCGGCCGTAGGGGTGGCCCTCGGCGCGCCACGACGCGAGCTGGGCGAGCGAGTCGGCGAGCATCCGTCGGCCGATCTCGACCATCAGACCGCTGGCCTCGGCGGTCGGGAGGAACTCGTCGGGGCCGAGCAGGCCGCGCTCGGGGTGGTCCCACCGGATCAGCACCTCGAGGCGCACCACCTCGCCGCTGGCCAGATCGACGATCGGCTGGAAGTGGGGCAGGATCTGGTCACCGGCCAGCGCCCGTCGCAGGTCGGCCGTCGTCTGCAGCGTCGCCACCGACTCGCTGCGCTCGTCCGAGCGGTACCGCTGGACCCGGGCTCGCCCGGCCGCCTTGGCCCGGTACATCGCGGAATCGGCGTCGCGCAGCAGCTCGCCGGCCGTCGCGGTCACCGTCGAGTTGGTCGCGAACCCCACCGACGAGGTCACCACCAGCTCGTGGCCGTCGATCACCACCGCCTCGTCGACGCAGCGCTGGAGCCGCTCGGCGACGGTCTCGGCATCGAGCGGGCCGAGGTCGATCTCGCCGGTGTCGTCGCTGCCCCGGGTGGTCGTGCCGTCGACGACGACCACGAACTCGTCGCCACCGAAGCGGGCGAGCTGGTCGCCGACGCGCATCACCGAGCGGAACCGCTCGGCGACGTGGCGGAGCAGCTCGTCGCCGACGGCGTGACCGAGGCTGTCGTTGACGATCTTGAAGTTGTCGAGGTCGATGAACAGCACGGCCACCTCGTCGGGCCCGGCCGTCTCCAGCAGCTCGTCGAGGCGGGCGACGATCGACGCCCGGTTGGGGAGACCGGTCAGCGAGTCGTGGGTCGCCGCGTGCGAGAGGCGCGCTGCGGTGAGCCGCTGCTCGGTGATGTCCTCGATGTGGGTGATCGCGAGCGACTCGCCGTCCTCCTCGGTGACCGACACCTGGGTCTTGGCCCAGATGTACTCGCCGTCGCGGCGCAGGTAGCGCTGCTCGATGCGGTAGCCGTCGTCGATCCCGAGCTCGATGCGCGCACGGTCGGCCGCCGCCGAGCGCAGGTCCTCGGGGTGGGTGATCTCGCGGATCGACCGCCCGAGCAGGAAGCGGCGGGAGTGATCCAGCATGTCGGCGAGCGACTGGTTGGCGTCGACGATGCGGTTGTCGGAGAGGCGCACGAGCGCCATCCCCGTCGGAGCGGAGTGGAACGCCTGCTGGAAGCGGCGGCGCGCGGCTTCGAGCGCGCTCGTGCTGCGCTCGCGGGCGGTCACGTCGCGGAGCACCACGATCCGCTCCCCCGTGGCGGGGTCCGCGTCCCCCCGACCGCCGTGCGACGTCGGCCGGTGGATGCTCGCCTCGACGAGGTGGCTCGAACCCGACGCGTCGACGAGCTCGAGCACCGCGGTCTCGCGCCCGTCGCGCCGATCGACGGCCGCGGGCCCGACGTGGGTCGCGTCGGGGTCGTCGGCGGGGCGGACGCTCTCCCAGCGGTCGGTGACGTCGCGCTGGTCGTCGTCGGCGACGAGGCCGAGGAACGGCCTCCCGAGCAGGTCCTCGACCGGACGGCCGGTCAGCACCGCCGCGCGCGCGTTGGCCGAGGTCACCCGGCCACGCCCGTCGACTCCGAGCACCGCGTCGGGGAGGTCGTCGAGCAGCCGCCGGACCCCGGCGTGGTTCGCCTCCAGCGCCGCCACGGAGGAGAGCAGGCGGCGTCGGACGTTGCGCGCCTCGAACCAGGTGAGCGCGATCGCCCCGAGCGCGACCGCACCGATCGCAGCGACGGTGAGCAGCGCGTCGGGGGTCGGGTCGGACGCGGCGCGGTACACCACGGTCCCCATCAGCACCGCCGACAGCACGACGACGGGGAGGCTCAACCAGGCCGCTCGCGCTCCGTCGTCGTTCGCTCCGAACACGGCGGGAACGGTAAACCGCCCGCGCCCCACGCCGGTGGATGCACCCAGCGTGCTCGTGGTGCCACCCACGGAACGACCGACGGAACCACCCCGGGCCGTCGCCCCCGGCGTCCGCGCACGGGCGGTGATCGCCCGCGACGACGTCAGGCGCGCGTGGCGTACCAGTCGTCGAGGCGGGAGCGGATCTCGTCGTCGCCGAGCAGACCCTCCTCCAGTCGGATCTCCATCAGGAACCGCATCGCCTCGCCGACCGTCCGGCCCGGCGCGATGCCCAGGTGCTCGATCACCGCGTTGCCGTCCATCTCCGGGCGCAGCGCCGCCAGCTCCTCGGCTGCGGCGAGCTCCTCGATCCGCGCCTCGAGCTCGTCCATCCGGCGCGACAGCCGAGCGGCCTTCTTCGCGTTGCGCGTCGTGCAGTCGCACCGGGTCAGCACGTTGAGCTCGCCGAGCAGGTCGCCCGCGTCGCGCACGTAGCGACGCACCGCCGAGTCGGACCACCCCATCGAGTAGGTGTGGAACCGCAGGTGCAGCGCCACGAGCTCGGAGACGTCGCGCACGTCGTCGTTGGAGTACCGCAGCGCCGCCATCCGCTTGCGCGCCATCCTCGCCCCGACCGCGTCGTGGTGGTGGAACGTCGTGCCCTTGCCCGGCTGGTACCCCCGGGTGCGCGGCTTGCCGATGTCGTGGAACAGCGCCGCGAGCCGCGTCACGCGGAAGTCGTAGGCGCGCCGCGCCGCCTGGACGCCCTCCCCCTCCCGCCCCTGCTCGTCGGGGGGCCGCACGTTCTCCACGACCGCGATCGAGTGGCTGAGCACGTCCTTGTGCCGGTGGATCGGGTCGTGCTCGAGGCGCATGTTCGGCAGCTCCGGGAGGAACTGGTCGGCCAGTCCGGTGTCGACGAGGAACCACAGACCCGGGCCCGGGTGATCGACGACGATCAGCTTGTCGAGCTCGTCTCGGATGCGCTCGGCCGAGACGATCTCCAGGCGCGAGGCCATCGACTCCACGGCGGCCACGAGCGCCGGGGTGGGCTCGAGCCCGTAGCGGGCGACGAAGCGCGCGGCGCGCAGCATCCGCAACGGGTCGTCGCTGAAGCTGACCTCGGGACCGAGCGGGGTGCGCAGCACACGGCGCGCCAGATCCCCCGCACCGTCGAAGGGGTCCACCAGGGCAGGCGAGGCGTCGTCACCCGTCAGCTCGAGCGCCATCGCGTTCACGGTGAAGTCGCGCCGCGACAGGTCGGCCTCGATCTCGTCGGCGAACACGACGTGGGGCTTGCGCGAGTCGTCGGTGTAGGCCTCGGCGCGGAACGTCGTGATCTCGTAGATCCGGTCCTCGCCCGACTCGGGGTCACGTCGGCGCGCGCCGATCGTGCCGAAGCGCTCGCCCTGGGTCCACACGGCGTCCGCCCAGCCGTCGAGGCGGGCCTTGATCTGGGGCGGGCGGGCGTCGGTGGTGAGGTCGAGGTCGAAGTCGCGCCGCCCGTCCGCGTGGAGCAGGTCACGCACCGTGCCGCCGACCAGGTGGAGCTGGTGCCCGGAGGTGGCGAAGCGCTCCGCCAGCGGTGCGAGCTCGCGCAGGACCGGGGCGAAGCGCTCGGGGATCACCCCGTCAGCGTATTGGAGGCGACCCCGCCCGAGCAGTTCCGCCCGGGGCCGGGGCGCCCGGGACGAGACGCCGAGCAGAGGTAGCGTCGGGCGGTGGTGCGTCAGGTCAACCGCGACTCCGGGGTGCGTGCACGTCTGCGCTCGTGGCCCGGCGACCCCGCGATCCGACACCTGGTGCTGCTCGACTCGACGACGACCCCGGCGCCCGGCGACGTCGCGCGCTGGGTCGCGCTCGCGTTCGACGGCGGCGATGGCGGAGCTGGCGGCGGCGGAGCATCGGCCACGGGAGCGCCCGCCCGGGCGATCCGCACCGGGGCCGTGTTCCCCCGCGCCGCCGAGGCGTTCCTCGAGGCCGGGTTCCGTGAGGTGGACCGGCTCACCCTGCTCGAGCGCGACCTCGTCGACATCGACGACCTCCGTCGACGGGGTCGGGATCGGGATCGGGATCGGCGGGGACCGGGGCCCGGGGCCCGGCGCGGCGTCCTGCGGACCGTCCGGCTCCGCTCCGGCGATCTCGCGACGGCGGCCGAGATCGATCGATCGTCGTTCGCCGCCGGCTGGTCGAACGACGTCGACTCGCTCCGCGACATCGCATCGGCGACGCCGCAGGCGCGCCTGCGGCTCGTCACGCGCCCCGCCGGGGGGTCGTCCGGCGGCGCACGCGCCCACGGCCGACCGAGCCACGGGACCCGCAGCCCGAGGCGCGAGGCGCTGGGGTTCTCGATCACCGGACGTGCCGGCACCACCGCCTACCTCCAGCGCCTCGCCGTCCGGCCGTCGGCGCGGCGGGCGGGAGCCGGCCGCCTCCTCGTCGACGACGCGCTCGGATGGGCGGTGCGCCGCGGCGCGACCCGCGCCCTGGTCAACACCGGAGCGGGCAACGACGCCGCGCTCGAGCTCTACCGCTCGAGCGGCTTCCGGCCCCTCGACGAGCCCCTCGTCGTGCTCGAGCTCGACCGACCGCGATGAAGCGGCCGGCGCGGGTGTGGGTGACGCTCGCCGCCGCCGCCGTCGCGCTCGCCTCGACGACGGGCGCGCCCCACTCCCCCGCCGATGCGCAGGCGGCGTCCGGTCGAACCGGCACGGACGGCGCGAGCGCCGGCGCCGCCCCCGTCCCGCAGCAGTTCGAGGACCCGCTGAGCGTCGAGCTCTCGCTCGTCGACCAGACCTACGAGCTCGAGGTCGGCGGCGACCTGCGGCTGACGTACCGCATCGTCGGCGACCTCGCCGAGGTCGCCGACCTCACCCCGCCCACCACGACGACGACCACGACCACCACCACGACGACCACGACCACCACCACGACCACGACCCCCGCGGCGCCGTCCGACGAGGAGGGGGCGCCCCCCGGAACGGCGGCCGCCGAGCCCGCACCGTCGACCACGGTCGCGCCCGCGCCGCCCGTGCTCTCCGAGCTGTCGGTGCTCGTCGTCAACCACCGACCCTTCGACGCCGCCGCCGACCTCGATCGGCTGCTCGGGCCGTCGGCGCGCGTCACGCCGCTGCCGCCGACGGTGGACGGGATCCTCTTCGCCGACGTCCGGCCCCTGATCGCGGTGGCCGACGACGGCACCGCGACGATGGAGCTGGTGGTGCCGACCGATCGGACGCCCGACAGCCTCCCCGACCGCCTCGAGTTCGGATCCGACGGGATCTACCCGATCGTCGTGCGACTCGTCGCCGACGGGAGCGTGATCGCCCGCCACACCACGGCGGTCGAGCACGCCGGCGGGGATCGAGCCCCACCGCCGACCCTGACGCTCGGGCTGCTCGCCGCGGTCACGGACCCGGGACCCTCGGCGAGCGACCGCGAGATCGCCGACGCCCTCGAGCGCACGAGCGCGATCGGCCGGTCGGCATCGCAGATCGGCTCCGCCCTCACCCTCGCGATCCCCCCGTCCGTCGCCGCCGCCGCCACGCGCGCGCAGACGTCGGAGGAGGAGACCGATCAGGAGCCGGATCAGGAGCCGGATCAGGAGCCGGATCAGGAGCAGCCCGAGGAGGGGTCCGGCGGGGGGCTCGCCGCCCGGATCGCGGACGACGAGGTGCTCGCGGCGCCGTCGACCCCGTTCGACGTGTCGTCGGCCGTCGCGGCGGATCGCCTCGACGCCTTCGTCGACCAGCTCAGCAGCGGCGAGGACCAGCTGCGGTCTGCCCTGCCGACGGTGCGCGTCGGACGGGAGGTGTGGCTCGCCGATCGACCGCTCAGCGATCCAGCCGCCGCCGCGCTGCGCGACCTGGGGGTGCGCTACCTCGCGATGACCCCCGACGTCTACCGCTCGAGCGTGGCGGCGGATCCCGCCGCCGATCTCCCCGACCGCGACCGCTTCGTCTCGATCGACCTCGACGACGGTTCCTCGATCGCGGTGCTCGTGCTCGACGACGAGCTCGGCGCCGAGCTGACGACGCAGCGCACCGAGCAGATCCTGCGCGCCGGCACCGCGACCGAGTGGGTCGTGGCCACCATCGCCGCCCTCCGCCTCGAGCAGTTCACCGCCGCCGCGAGCGAACGAGACGCACGGCGCAGCCGACTGCTCGCGCTCCCCGACCGGGGTGCTCCCGACCCGCGGCTGGTGCGCGAGCTCGCGCGCTTCGCCGAGGCGATCGACGGCGTCGAGATCGTCGCGGCGAGCCGCATCGCCACGGTCACCGACACCCAGCGGGTCGGCGGCGACCGCGGGGTCGCCGCCCCCGCTCTCCCGGCGACGGCCGGGCCGTCGCTCGCCGCCCGCATCGAGCGGCTCGACATCGCGCGCTTCGACCTCGCCCAGGTCGCCTCCATGCTCCCCGACGGCGAGGAGTGGGCCGCGGAGCGCGGCCGCCGCCTCGACGAGCTCGTGTCGAACGCCTTCGACGAGGACGAGGTCGACCTGGCGGTGGCCGAGGTGCGCGCCGAGGCCGCGCAGATCCGCGCGTCGGTCGTGCCCCCCGAGCCGTTCACGTTCACCCTCACCGGTCCCGACGGGGTGATCGACATCCCGATCGCCAACGCCTACGACCAGCCGATCGAGGTCGTCGTCGAGCTGACGTCGTCGCGGATCGACTTCCCCGGGGGCGACGTCACGGTCACCGTCCCCGCGCAGGACTCGACGATGGTCAGCGTCCCGGCGACGGCACGCTCGAACGGGACGTCGTCGGTCAGCGTCGCGATCCTCACCCCCCTCGGCGAGGCGCTGGTCGAGCCGGTCACCCTGACCGCCCGGGTGAACGCCCTCACCGGCATCGGCCCCGTGCTCACCGGGGCCCTGGTGCTGATGCTGCTCGCATGGTGGTTCTCGAACTGGCGGGCCCGACGCCGCGAGCGCGGGGAGCTCGACCCCGTGCCCGCTGGGTAACCTCCTCGGCCGTGAGCAACGTCCGCATCGTCACCGACAGCGCCTGCGACCTCCCCGCCGACGTGGCCGCCGAGGCCGGGATCGAGATCGTGCCGCTGAGCATCCGCTTCGGCGACGAGGAGCTCATCGACCGAGAGGAGCTGTCGGTCGCCGAGTTCTGGAACCGGTGCGCCAACATGGACGCCCTCCCCGAGACCGCGGCTCCCGCCCCCGGCCAGTTCGAGACCACGTACCGCCGGCTCGCCGACGAGGGGGCGACGGGCGTCGTGGTGGTCACCCTGTCGGGCGAGCTGTCCGCGACGATCCAGAGCGCCGAGCTCGCCGCACGGTCGATCGCGCAGGACGACGGCGTCGAGCTCGACGTCCGCATCGTCGACTCGCGCACGGTCACCCTGGGGATCGGCACGATCGCGCTGGCGTGCGCCCGAGCCGCCGAGGCCGGCTCCTCGATCGACGAGATCGAGCAGCTCGCCCGCGACCTGGCCGGGCGCACGCGCGTCTACGGAGCCCTCGACACCCTCGACAACCTGAAGAAGGGCGGTCGGATCGGCAACGCCAAGGCCTTCCTCGCGACCGCGCTGTCGATCAAGCCGATCATCGAGGTGCGCGACGGCGTCGTCGAGCAGGCCGGCAAGCAGCGCACCCGCTCCAAGGCCCTCGCCTTCCTCGTCGAGCAGGTGAAGGGCTACGAGGGGCGCATCGAGAACCTGGCCGTGCTCCACGCCGACTGCTCCGACGTCGACGTGTTCGTCGACATGCTGCGCCCCCACCACGACGGCGAGATCGTCGTCGGCGAGATCGGCCCGGTGATCGGCACCCACGGCGGTCGCGGCACGATCGGCGTGGCGTTCCACGAGAAGGCCTGAGCGGGACGATCCGCGACGGGTTCACGGCACCGCCACCGACGATTGCCCCGATCCCGGCCGGCGACGCAAGTAGCGTTCCGGGACGTCCATGTCCTCGACGCACACGATCATCGCCGGGCGCTACGAGCTCCAGCGCCACCTCGCCACCGGCGGGATGGCCGAGGTCTGGTTGGCGACCGACCTGACCCTCGACCGCAAGGTCGCGGTGAAGTGGCTCAAGCCGAACCTCGCGACCGACCCGATCGTCGCCGAGCGCTTCCGCCGCGAGGCCATCGCGGCGGCGAGCCTGAACCACCCGAACATCGTCGCCGTGCACGACGTGTTCGAGCACGAGGGGCGCCAGGCGGTGGTCATGCAGCTCGTCGACGGCAAGAGCCTGCGCCAGCTCCTCGACACCCAGAAGCGGCTCAGCGCGGCGCTCACCTGCCACATCGGGATCGCCGTCGCGAACGCCCTCGACCACGCGCACTCGGCGGGCTTCGTCCACCGCGACGTGAAGCCGGGGAACATCATGATCGTCCCCGACGGACGGGTGCTGCTGACCGACTTCGGGATCGCGAAGGGGCTCGGCGAGGCGGGCGACGACCTCACGAGCGAGAACATCATGATGGGGACGGCGAAGTACCTCTCCCCCGAGCAGGTGCGCGGCAAGCGACTCGACGGCCGCGCCGACTTCTACTCGCTCGGGCTGGTCCTCTACGAGTGCCTCGCGGGGCGGGTGCCGTTCCTCGGCGAGACCGACGCGGACACCGCCCTCGCCCGCCTCCAGCGCGACCCGACCGATCTCGCCCGCCTCCGCGCGACGCTCCCGGTGCGCCTCGTCGGGGTGATCCACCACCTGCTGGAGCGACGCCCGGAGGATCGACCGGCCACCGGCGCCGACCTCGTCGTCGAGTTGAGAGCCGCCAGCACCGAGGGCCCGCCCGAGGTCGACCCGACCGACGAGCGGACGTCGCCGACCGCGCCGTACTCGGCCGGGCGCCTCGTGCGCGCCCCGTCCGACGTGCGCGGGCGCGTCGCCGATCGAACGCGCGGCACGCGGACCCCGCCCAGGGGGAAGCGCTCCCGCGGCGACGACCGATCGGGGGCCACCCGGCGACGCCCGTCACCGACGGGCGGGATCGAGCGGACGGCGGCCGAGCCCCGAACGGGCGCGTCGGCGGGCAGCGAGCCGATCGTGACCGGCCCGGTCGACATCCCCGGGGAACCGCCCCACATCACCGGACGGGTGCCGGTGACCCGGGCCGAGCCCGGATCCGCTCCACGGTCTCCCACACCCTCGACGCGCGTCGCGGTCACCCGGGCCGACGGTCCGCCGCCCCTGCGCTCGGCGAGCTCCGAGCGACGCGCCGACACCCCGCCGCGACCCGCGCGTGGGATCACCCAGGGGTGGAACCCTTCGGCGACCGTCGTGGCCGCCCTCGTCGTCACCGCCCTCGTCGTGGTCGCGCTGCTCTGGCTCTCACTGCGCGGCGGCGCCCCCGAACCCGCTCCGATCGGCGCCGACAGCGCCGAGGCCACGGTGGTCGCGACGTCGTCGACGGTCGGGGTCACCGTCGCTCGCGGCGCCGTGACCGCTGCTCCCGAGGCACGGGTGACCGAGGGCGACGCCGCCGCCGTGATCGGCGACATCGTCGCGCAGCCGTTCACTACGCTCACCTGATCGCCGTCCAGACCGACGACCTCCAGCTCGTGGAAGCTGCGCGCGCCGGTGACCGCTACGCGCTCGATCAGCTCCTGCGCCGCCACTACGACCGCATCCACGCCGTGACGCGCCGGATCGCCGGATCGACCCGTGACGCCGACGACGCGACCCAGGAGGCGTTGATCAAGATCGTGCGGAACCTGCCGAGGTTCGACGGGCGGTCGTCGTTCGGCACCTGGGCGTACCGGATCGCCACCAACGCGGCGCTCGACGAGCTGCGCAAGCGGCAGCGGCGGCCGCAGCTGCGCTCCGTCGGTGACGACGGCCGGCACCCCACCGACGAGGTGGTCGACGACCTCGCCGGTCGCCGCATCGAATCGATCGCCGATCGGCTCGGGATCGACGAGGCGCTCGCCGACCTGGCCGAGGAGTTCCGCACCGCCGTCGTGCTGCGCGACGTCGGCGACCTCGACTACGCCGAGATCGCCGAGGTGCTCGAGATCCCCGTGGGGACGGTGAAGTCGCGCATCGCCCGGGGGCGCCAGCAGCTCGCCGACCGCCTCCGCCTGGAGGACCGGCCGGACGAGGTGGCGGAGGTCACCCGGCGCGGTGCCCAGCGCGTCGGGAACCGCACCGGCGACTTCGAGCGTCCAACGGATCTGACATGAGCGACGACTCCCCCACCTCCGACGGCGCGACGACGCCCGACGCGAGCGACCCGGCCGGTGACCCCGTGGAGCTCGTGAGCGCCTACGTCGACGACGAGGCGACCACCGACGAGCGCGCGCTGGTCGAGACCGACCCCGATGCCCTCGTCGACGTGGCGCAGCTGCGCTCGGTCCGCGCCGTGCTGGCGGCCTCGGTCGAGCCGGCGTCGCTGTCGGAGCGCGAGGGGCACCTCGCCGCCGCGCTCGACGTGTGGGAGCGGACGTCGGACCGCGAGCGGTCGGGCGAGGCGACCCCGGCCGCCGGCGTCGACGCTGCGGCGGCCGCAGCGGTCTCGACCCCCGCGTCGGGGACCGGGCGCGGCCGACGCCCGCGGCGTTCGCTGCCCCAGTGGGTGCTCGGCGCCGCAGCCGCCCTGCTCGTCGTCGGCGGTGCCGGGGCCGTCCTCGTCGGGCTGCAGAGCGGTGGGACCGACGACAGCGCCGAATCGACGTCCGACGCGGCGAGCGCGGACACGGAGGCGGTCGACGCGCTCGAGTCGCAGGTGGCCGCCGAGCTCCAGGGAGAGAACACCAACGACGAGGTCGACCCCGACGCCGACCTGAGCGCGCGTGCCGAGGTCGGCGTCGCCGACTCCGAGGAGGAGACCACCGACGCGATGGCCGAAGCGGCCGACGCCGGCGGGGACGATGCGTCGGCGCCCGAGCCCGCGGCGGGCGATGGCAGCGACGCTGCTGCGTCGTCGGAGATCTCGAGCGACGCACCGACCGGTGCGACCACCCCGCCCCCGGCCGAGGTGGGGCTCGTCGAGCTCGCCGACGTCGACGACCTGGCCGACTTCGCCGACCTCGCTCGCCGAGCCCTCGACGCCGTCTCCGGTGCTCCCGCCGCTCCCCCGCCCGACTCGTGCGCCTCGCGACTCGGGATCGATCGGATCGTCGACGCCGCCCGCTACCAGGGCATCGAGGTGATCGTCGGACTCGAGCTCGGCCCCGACCGAGCGGTCGCCTTCACCGACCCGGCCTGCGAGGTCGTCGCGCGGACCCCGTTGCCCGACGGGCCCTGACGGCCCTCCACCGGGGTTCGGTGGCCGACGGCGCGGAGGGATCGGGAGGGAGCGCTCGTCGGCGTGCGCGAGCGATCACCACCTGACGTGATCGCTCGGCCGACGGTGCGGCTAACGTCGCCCTCCATGCCAGGCAACCCGCTGACCGACCCGAACTGGGCCGACGACACGGCCGACACCGTGATCCGCCTCGTCGACACGGTGAAGTCCAAGACCACCCGCCCGGCGGTGATGGTCGCCCGGGGCCTCGTGTTCGGCCTGCTCGCCATGTTCCTCGGCCTGTTCGCCCTCGTGCTGCTGCTGATCGGGCTGTCGCGCGGCCTGCAGGCGATCATCGAGCCCTTCGCCGACCAGTCGCGAGCGGTCTACATCAGCTACCTCCTCGTCGGGGTCCTGCTGAGCGTCGTCGGCGCCGTGCTGTTCAAGAAGCGCAACGACACCTCGGCGAGCACCCGCAACTCCTGACCCGTCGGCCGCGGCACCGCCGGGCGGAGAGTTCACGGATCGGTCACCTCTTCGCGCCACACTGTCGGTCGACAGACCGTCCACCCCGGGGAGCACCATGTCCGACACCACCACGACCACGAGCGACGACGTCCACGACGTCGTGATCATCGGCTCGGGTCCCGCCGGCCTCACCGCCGCGATCTACACCGCCCGGGCCAACCTCGCGCCGCTGATGATCGAGGGGGAGCCCTCCTCGACGTCGGACCAGCCCGGCGGGCAGCTCATGCTGACGACCGACGTCGAGAACTTCCCGGGGTTCCCCGAGGGGATCATGGGCCCCGAGCTGATGGAGAACATGCGCAGCCAGGCCGAGCGGTTCGGCGCGGAGATCATCACCGACAAGGTCACCGGCGTCGACCTGGGGGAACGCCCGTTCGTGATCACCACGCGCGAGGGAACGCACCGCGCGAAGTCGGTCATCGTGTCGACGGGGGCCCAGTCGCTGATGCTCGGTCTCGAGGCCGAGGCGCGCCTCATCGGTCACGGCCTCTCCACGTGCGCGACCTGCGACGGCTTCTTCTTCCGGGGCCACGAGATCGGCGTCGTCGGGGGCGGCGACTCGGCGCTGGAGGAGGCGACGTTCCTCACCAAGTTCGCCGACAAGGTCACGATCTTCGTCCGACGTGACGAGTTGCGAGCGTCGAAGATCATGCAGGACCGGGCGATGGCGAACTCCAAGATCGAGTTCATGTGGAACACCGAGGTCACGCAGATCAACGGCGAGGACAAGGTCGAGTCCGTCGACCTCGTCGACAACACCACCGACGAGACGTCGACGATGGAGATCACCGGTCTGTTCATCGCCATCGGCCACAAGCCGAACACCGACCTGTTCCGCGACGTCCTGGACATGGACCCCGACACCGGGTACCTGATCACCGAACCCGACTCCACCGTCACCAACATCGCCGGCGTGTTCGCCTGCGGGGACGTGAAGGACCACGTGTACCGCCAGGCGATCACCGCCGCGGGGAGCGGGTGCATGGCGGCGATCGACGCGGAGCGGTGGCTCGAGGACCAGGCCGACGGCTGACGCGGCGCACGTGGCGACGGGAGCGGGTGAGGCTCCCGTTTCGGATCGAGCACGACGGGTACGCCCGCGGACGGGAATAGCGAACGGCTCGTCGTGGTTTCACGGAGTCGAACCCTCCTGGAAGGACCCCACCATGGCCAACGGAATCACCGATCTCTCCACAGCGACCTTCGACGAGACGGTCAACGGCGCGGCCAAGCCCGTCGTGGTCGACTTCTGGGCCGAGTGGTGCGGACCGTGCAAGAAGATCGCGCCCATCCTCGAGGAGATCGCCGGCGAGCGCGACGAGCTGACGGTGTCCAAGCTGAACGTCGACGACAACCCCGACATCGCGATGAAGTACAGCGTAATGTCGATCCCGACCCTCCTCGTCTTCGAGAACGGCGAGGTCACGGGGCGCATCACCGGTGCCAAGAGCAAGGGTGCCCTGCTCGAGGAGATCGACGGATTCCTGGCCACTTCCCGCTGACGCGGGGCCAGAGCGGCGAGGCGGTCCGCGACCTCAAGCGCCGACTCGGCACCGCCGGCTTCCCTCCCCAGGGGTCGGATGCCGGCGGCTACTGCGACGCGACCGAGGCGGCCGTGCGTGACTTCCAGAGTGCGCGCGGTCTGAACGTCACCGGCTCCTGCGACGAGCAGACCTGGCTCGCGCTGATCGAGGCCGGGTGGCAGCTGGGCGATCGCCTGCTCCTGCTCGCCGCGCCGATGCTGCGTGGCGACGACGTCGGTGACCTGCAGCGGAGCCTCAACCACGTCGGCTTCGACTGCGGTCGGCCGGACGGCATCTTCGGGCCCGCCGCCGGTCGCGCGGTCGTCGACTTCCAGCGCAACTCGGGCCTCACCCCCGACGGGGTCTGCGGTCCGTCGACGGTGTCCACCTTGCGCCTGGTCAGCCGGCAGAGCGGGTCGGGCCCCGGTGTCGCATCGATCCGCGAGGCCGAATCCGGACGTGCTAGCACCTCGATCGTCGGGCTGCGCGTCGTGGTCGGTCAGTTCGGAGGGCTCAGTTCGATCGCCCGCACGCTGTCTCGCTCCCTGCGCATCCGGGGAGCGACGGTGATGTCGACGGACGAGTACGAGGCGCCGGCGCAGGCGGCCGCTGCGAACCGATTCGGTGCCGCCGCCTACGTCGGGTTCGACGCCCGGCCGGACGCCTGCTCGGTCGTGTCCTACTTCGCCGTCCCGTCGTTCGAGTCGGTCGGTGGTCGCTCGCTCGGCAAGCGGATCGTCGACGAGATCGCTCCCCACCTCGACGGGCCGGTCTCGCTCGACGGCATGCGCCTCCCCGTCCTGCGGGAGACGAGGATGCCAGCGGTGCTGTGCTCGGTCGGGCCCGTGCGCGGGGTGGTCGACCGGTCCGACCGCATCAGCGCCGCCGTCACCCGGGCGGTGTGCGCCTGGAGCGAGCGGCCGGTCTCCGCCGACACGGCGTGACCCCCCTGGGGACGACCGAGAGCCCCTCGCACGACTTGTCCACAGCTTTGTCCCCAGACTGTGTGTTTCCCTGAAGGTCATCTTCACGACGCTCCCACGTCACGTGGGACCGTCGCGCCCGCATGCGACGTTCGGTGGTGTCGAACCCACCAGGGATCACCGACATGCAGGCTTCTCGCGCGGCTCGCGCGTCATCGACCGCGAACCGCTGCGACGACGTCGACGTCACGCGCGACGTGAGGGTCGAGGGTTCGATCGTCACGGAGCGCACGACTGTCGAGCCTCACGCTGTCATCTGGCGGTAGATCCGCTCGAGGTCCTCCAGATCTGCGAAATCGATCGTGACCCGACCCCGCTTCGCTCCGAGTTGGACGTTGACCCGCGTGGCCAGGTGCTCGGCGAGCAGTTGCTCGAGCTCGAGCAGACCGGGCGGCCGCAACTTGGTGGCCGGGGTCAGCCCGGCGCCGTCGATCGACGGCGACGGACCTCTGTCCTCGTCACGTCCGTCGGCTGGTTCCGGGTTCGGTGCCTCGTCCGGCTCGTCGCGGACGGCGCGCTCGACCATCCGCACCGACCACCCCTCCGTCACGGCGGTGCGCGCCAGCTCCTCCTGTCGGGAGCGATCGGGGGTCCCGAGCAGCGCGCGTGCATGGCCGGCGCTGAGCTGACCCTCCGCGACGAGGCTCTGCACCCCCGGTGGCAGACCGAGCAATCGGATCGTGTTCGTGATCACCGACCGGCTCTTGCCGACCCTCCCGGCGAGCTCGTCGTGGGTCAGGCCGAAGTCCTCGAGCAACTGCTGGAAGGCGGCGGCCTCCTCGAGCGCGGTCAAGTCGCGGCGATGGAGGTTCTCGACGAGGGCCTGCTCGATCGAGCTCATGTCGCTCGTCATCCGCACGATGGCCGGGATCGTCGCGAGCCCGGCTCGCTGCGTCGCGCGCCACCGCCGCTCCCCGGCGATCAACTCGTAGGTGTCGTCTCCCGACGGCCGGACGAGAACCGGCTGGAGGACGCCCATCTCGGCGATCGACGCCGCGAGCTCGACGAGCCCGTCCTCGTCGAACTGACGTCGCGGTTGGTGCGGGTTCGGGCTGATTGCGGCGGTCGGGATCTCGACGAGCGCGGCTGCTTCCCCGTCGTTCGAAGCGCCCTCCATCGGGATGAGCGAGCTGAGCCCCTTCCCCAATCCGCTACGACGCGTCATCGTGGACCTCCTTGGCTGCGTCGCGGTAGGCGATCGCACCGCGAGATGTGGGATCGAACGTCGTGATCGGTTGACCGAACGACGGAGCCTCGGACAAGCGCACCGAACGCGGGATGACCGCGCGTAGGACCTTGTCCCCGAAGTGCTCGCGCACCTCACCGACGACCTGGTCCGAGAGCTTCGTGCGAGCGTCGTACATCACGCACAGGATCGTGCTGACGTCGAGCGCCGGGTTGAGGTTCCGCTTGACCAGATCGACGTTGCGCAACAACTGACCGAGGCCCTCCAGGGCGTAGTACTCGCACTGGATCGGTACCAGGACCTCGTGGGCGGAGGCGAGCCCGTTGACGGTCAGAAGGCCGAGCGACGGCGGGCAGTCGACGAGGACGTAGTCGTAGTCGTCGAGCACCGACTCGATCGCCCGCTTGAGGCGTTGCTCCCTGCTGAAGGCTGGGACGAGCTCGATCTCCGCTCCGGCCAGGTCGAGCGATGCCGGGGCGACGAACAGGTTCCTCACGTCGGTGGGCTCGACGACGTTCTCCATCGGTTCGTCCTGGAGGAGGACGTGGTACATCGAGTGCTCCAAGCCGCGGTTGTCGATCCCCAGCCCGGTCGAGGCGTTGCCCTGGGGGTCGAGGTCGACGATCAGCGTCCGCAGCCCCATGTCGGCGAGCGCCGCCCCCATGTTCACGGTCGTCGTCGTCTTCCCGACCCCGCCCTTCTGGTTGGCGACGGCCAAGACACGAGGGAGCGGCCGCCGCGGCGTCGGGGGTGCCTCGGTCGGAGCACTCGTTCGGATCGCACCATCGGGTGCGGTGTCGTCGGACACGGAGTCTCCCATCACGGCGTCAACGGACGCAGATCGTCGAAACCGCCACTGTGGCGCACCTCGATCGGCGATACAAGCATTTCGGGCGCGATTCCTCCACCGGTCGGACGTCGCGAACGACGTTCCACGTGGAACGTCGACGCCACGCCGCTCTCAACCGGCGATGGGCCATCGCGGTCGGCGTTCCTCGGCCTGTGCGGACCGCCGATGTTTCACGTGAAACGGCGACCGCACCGCCCTCGCCGTCAGCGATGCGCACGTCTCCGGTGCCGTTCATCTGCCTTTCGACCTCGAACGGCAGGTTTCACGTGAAACGTCGGATGGGTTACCGCTCGCGATCGACGAAGGGACCATTCGGGTGCCGCCCCTGCACCGGTGGGGGCTCACGGAGGTTCCACGTGAAACATCCAGCGCGAGGCGTTGATCGAGGGGCCGGGATCGACCACGGATCCGACGAGATGTTCCACCAGGAGCAGCGGTGCCGGTGATCGCCCGGTCCGACGTGAGACGATCGATCCCGCAGGCCGACGGTGGAGGTCGGTTCACCGTTCGTGGATCGACCGGGGGAGCCGACGGAAGACCGCGACGCGATCGTCGGGAGAACCGACCCGCTCGACCGACGCCGCGCTCAGGACGTGCGGAGGCCACCGATCGCCCGTCGGAGGTTCGCTGATCACCACCAGCCCACCGTCGACGGTCAGCGACGACGCCGTCGCCAGGGTCGACTCGGGAGGACCGAACCCGCGAGCGACCGCCCCGTCGAAGCACCGACCATCAGCCACGACGTCAGCGACATCGCCGGAGATGATCTCGACGCGCTCCCGCCACCCGAGTCGACTGACCGCCCGCGCCAGGAAATCCGTCCTCTTCCGGCGCCGATCCACCAGGACGAGGCGGAGATCCGGCCGACCGTCGGCGATGACGAGGCCGGGGACTCCTCCTCCCGACCCGAGGTCGGCGACCTCGCCGTTCACCGTCGTGAGCGCTGCGACGAACGCCTGCGCGTGCTCGACGACCTGTTCGACCGAACGGTCACCGAGGAACCCCTGTCGGCGACTCTCCTCGAGTACCTCCAGCACCTCGACGGACGAGCTCACGGTGACAGTCTGGCGAGCGGTGCGACGTGAACGTGGGATCCGACCCGGGTTCTCGGGCACGGGAGCGAACTCCGATCGCACGGAACCGACGACTCGTGCGTCAGCGCGTGGGTCACGCCGGCCGACGCGAGACCGGCGATGTCGCTCTTCGGGGACGGTGGGGGAGCGGGGCGTGCGGGCGCAGCCGGCGTGGCCGAGAACGACGACAGCCCGGCCGCTCACACGAGCGACCGGGCTGCCGGAGGAACCGCCCTCGGACGGGGGGATCGGGATGTCAGTCGAGGACGACCACGATCCGTCGGTTGGGATCGTCGCCCTCCGAGCGACTCCCCACGCCGTCCTCCTCGTTGAGCGCGTCGTGGATGACCTTGCGGTCGGCTGAGGTCATGGGCTCGAGTGCACGGGCCGCTCCGCTCTCGCGCACGGACTCGGCCACCTCGCGCGCGAAGCGCTGCAGCGCCTCGGTCCGACGTTCGCGGTATCCGGCCACGTCGATGCGGAGCCGGGTCTCGTGATCACCGAGGCGCCGCTGGGATGCCACTCGTGCGAGGTCCTGGATCGCGTTGAGCGTCCGGCCACCCGGTCCCACGAGCAACCCGAGCTCGGCTCCGGTCACTCGGACGTCCAGCTCGATCCCGTCGACGGCGAGCTCGCTCGATCCGTCCGCACCGAAGGCCTCGACGAGCCCGTCCATGAAGGTGACCGCTGCGGCACCCACCTCGTCGGGGCTCACGGTCTGCTCGTCTCGGTCGTCCATGGGGGTCTCCTGTCGATCATCGGAAGTCGTGCTGGTGCGTCGTGATCCGGCGGAACGGCGACGCGACGAACGGCCCTCGCTGCGATCCCCGGACGGACGCTCGGTGTCCGACGGCCGAGCAGCTGCCGGCGCATCGTCGGACGGCGCATCCGCATCTGTCGCGTCGGAGGACTCGGTGGCGTCGGTGGCGTCGGCGGTCGGGGCGGAGGTCGGTGTCGCGCCCTCGTCGCCTCCACCCGCTGCCGCCGCGTCGGTCGACGATCCGGCACCCTTCGTGCGTCGTCGTCGCTCCTGCTTCGGGCGCGCCTGCGTGGGCTGCACCCGAGCCCGGACCCGGGCCTCGCCGCGCGTGCGGCCGAACAGCCCCGGCTTCGGCTCCTCGATGACCTCGAACTCGGCCTCGTCGGCGGCGACGCCGAGTTGGTCGAGCGCGGCCTCCCGAGCGTCCTCCAGCGTCTTGGCGGTGGTTTCGACCCACTCCATGTGTTCTTCCCTTCGGTGTTGTCGTGTCTGTCGTCCCGCTCGCCGTCATCGGCGTGCGTACCCCTGCTCCGGCCGATGCGGTCAGCGGCGCTTCCGGCCCGATCTCCCGCTCGACGGTCGTGATGTCCTCGTCGACTTCTTCGGCCGCTCGCGACGCTCCTGCGCCTCCTTGCGGCTCGGGGTCGGGCGGCCCTTCCCGCCCGGCGCGGGCCCGGCTGCGGCGCCGGGTCGGGCCTTCGGCGGCGTGACGCGCTTCGACTGACCGGTCGGGCGTCCCGTCGCCGGGCCCTTCTTCTTCCCGGCAGGGCCCCCCGTGCGCGGGGACTTCGAGGGCGCTGCGTCATCGGAGTCGCCACCCATCAGGTCCCGCCGGGCCTGGCTGAACAGGCCACCGGTCTCACCGCTCGCCTTCGACGCGGCCCGCGCCTCCTCGCCGGCGCGCTGCGCCTGGCGTCCGAGCGATTCGTCGCCCCCGTAGAACTTCTTGGTCACGTAGTACTGCTGGGCGATGCGCAGCAGCGTCTGGAAGATGTAGTAGACGACCAGCGACGTCACGAAGAAGATCTGGAAGACCGCGAACACGACCGGCAGGTACTGCATCAGCTTCTGCTGGGTGGGCGACATGGTCGGGCTGACCGCGGCCCGTGCCGCGACCATCCGCTGCTGCGCGAAGTAGAGCACGCCGAGGACGACGACCAGGAGGGCGTAGAAGATCCCCTGGCCGGGGCTGCGGCTGATCACCTCGAAGGGCGATTCGCCCAGGTTCAGGCCGATCCCCCGCATCTCCTGCTTCCCGTACAGCGACAGGTACAGGTCGGAGTCGGTCGAGAGGAACCGAGGCACGAACCCGTCGATCTCGTCGGGCCGGCCGACGGCGTCGAAGACCGTGTCGGTGATCGGGCGGACCTCACCGGTCGGTTGGTAGGTGAGGCCGCGCAGCACGCGGAACATCACGATGAACACCGGCATCTGGGCGAGCAACGGGAGGCAGGACGAGGCGGGGTTCACCTTGTGCTCCGAGTAGAGCTTCATCATCTCCTCGTTGAGCTTCTGCTTGTCGTTGCGGTGCTCGTTCTGGAGGCGGCGCATCTCGGGCGCGATCCGCTGCATCTCGAGCATCCCCTTGGTGCTCTTCAACGTCAGCGGTGTCGTGATCGCCATCACGACGACCGACATCAGCGCGATGGCGATGATGTAGCTGTCGGTGTACTCGTAGAACCAGGCGAGGAGGCCGGCGGGGATCTCGAACATGTTCAACCGCTCTTCTCTGATCGTTGCTCGGTGACCGATCGGTCACCGACGGGGTTCGGACTGGGGGCCGCACGGCCATTCACGCGACGGGGGAGCGACTCGGGAACCGGGTCCCACCCCGACGGGCCGAAGGGCCGGCATCGCACGAGACGGCGCAGAGCGAGCGTGAGACCACGTCGGGCGCCGTGCACCTCGATGGCTTCGTGAGCGTAGGCCGAGCACGACGGCGAGAACCGGCACGGGGAGGGTCGTCCCTCCATCGCACGCTGGTACAGCTCGATGGTCGCCAACGATCGTCGGCGGACCCGTCCGCCGTTCACCGATCGCCCACCTCGACCGCGGCCTGACGCTGCGCGATCCGCTCCACCAGCCGCTGGGTCGTCCCTCGGAGCTGATCGAACGTCAGTTCGGCGGCCGCCGGTCGACAACCGACCAGGTACGACCCGTGCGGCACGTCGAGGCCGGAGAGGATCGCGCGCAGCCTCCGTCGCAGGCGGTTGCGGACGACGGCGTTGCCCACGGCCCGGTTGATCGCGAAGGCGACCTCGGCGGTGTCCGAGGCCGGTTCGATCGAGTAGGTGCACCAGAGAGGTTCGATCCGGACCCGACGGCCCTCGCGGCGGAGCCGGACGAAGGTGTCGCGGGTTCGGATCCGCTCGATCAAGCGGACAGGCGGGCGCGGCCCTTGGCGCGGCGCGACTTGAGCACGGCGCGTCCGGCGCGCGTGCTCATCCGGGCTCGGAACCCGTGCTTCTTCGCTCGCCTCCGGGCGTTCGGCTGGTAGGTGCGCTTCACGACTGATCTCCGTCTCTGACACCGGGGGCGATCGCACGCTGCTCGAGCGGGTGGCGCAGCCGTCGGCGAGAGGACCGCGGTGGTCCCGATCCCAGGTGGGCGGCCAGGCTACGACCTCGCGCGGCATCCTCCCAACCCGCGCCGCGACCGGCGCGACGCGCGGTGAGGAGCTCACCGCACCTCGACCTCTGCGCCGGCGGACGACCGGCGGCGGCCAGCGGTCGAACCACACCGATGTCACTTACCCACAGGCGGGAACGAATCGCGAAGCACCAGCGTACGGGGGTCGCGGGCCACGTTCTCGCACCTCGGCCGAGGTGGTAGCGTGACAGGCTCCGTGCCGGGGGCGCCGACTGTCCACACATGTGGACAACCCTGTGGACCACGGATCCGCCCCTCCTGGAACCGAAACGAAACCGCACCACGCCGATGCCCCTCACCGACGCCGACGACATGTGGACGAAGGTGACCTTGTCGTTGCGCTCGCAACTGGCGGAGAGCGTCTGGTTCTCGACGTTCCAGGAGGTGATCCCGCTCGACGTCGACGAGCGCACGTTCCGGCTGATGGCGCCGAGCGCCTACGTCAGAGATCGGATCACGACCCGCTACGTCCCGCTCATCGTCGACGCCCTGGACGAGTCCGGGCTCGGAGCCCGCGAGATCGTGATCGAGGTCGAGAGCAACGACGACCGCCCCGACACGGCCGCAGCGCCCGACACCGCCGTCGAGACGTCCGATCTCGACGACCCGGTGATCGTGCCGACCGACGACGACCACGACAGCCGGCTGCACCTCCTGGAGGCCGCCGGACTCAGCACCGACTACACCTTCGACACCTTCGTGAAGGGCGCGTCGAACCAGTTCGCGCTCGCGGCGGCCCTGCGCGTGGCCGAGACCCCTGCGCGGAGCTACAACCCGCTGTTCATCTACGGATCGGCCGGCCTCGGCAAGACGCACCTGCTGTACGCGATCGGGCACTACGTCCACCAGAACTACCAGCACCACCAGATCCGCTACGTCTCGACCGAGTCGTTCATGAACGAGTACGTCGAGTCGATCCGCCAGAACACGACGAACCTGCTGCGCCAGCGGTACCGCGACATCGACGTCCTGCTGATCGACGACATCCAGTTCATGGCGAGCAAGGAGGGCCTCCAGGAGGAGTTCTTCCATACCTTCAACGCCCTGCACGGTGCGAACAAGCAGATCGTCATCAGCTCCGACCGGATGCCCGACGCGATCCCCACCCTCGAGGAGCGCCTCCGCAGCCGCTTCAAGTGGGGGCTGATCACCGACATCCAACCCCCCGATGTCGAGACCCGGCTGGCGATCCTGCGCAACAAGGCCGAGCGCGAGGGGGTCGAGGTCCCCGGCGACGCGCTCGAGTTCGTCGCCGAGAACGTGGACACCAACATCCGTGAGCTGGAGGGAGCGCTCGTGCGGGTGATGGCCTTCGCGAGCCTGAGCCGGCAACCGATCACGACCGACCTGGTCAAGCGCCAGCTCAGCGATCTCCTGACGGTGAAGAGGCCGAAGGTCCGAACCCCCGAGGAGCTGCTCGACGAGATCGCCGCGATCCTCAAGTTCGACGTCGAGGCGCTCAAGGGCAAGAGCCGCCAGCGTCCGCTCGTCACCGCCCGCCAGGAGGCGATGTACGTCTTCCGCGAGATGACCGACCTCAGCTACCCGGCGATCGCCCGACTGTTCGGGGGCCGCGACCACACCACCGTCATCCACGCGAACGAGAAGATCCAGAAGCTGATGAAGGAACGCAAGCAGGTCTACGACCAGGTCACCGATCTCCTCTCGCAGCTGAAGGCCTGACGGGTGCCTGCTCGACCGCTCGTGCGCGCGGTCACGTGCGGGCGCAGCGAACGTGCGCGCGGGGGACGCGCCGGTGGACGAGCGACTCACGCGCGGTGGACGGGCCGGCGTCGTCCACCGAACGACATCGGCGCGATTCGCCGCCTGGGGATCGACGCCGGTCCCGTGTGGACGCGCGTGCGCACCGTACGCTGCCGCGACGCGGCTTGTCCCCAATCCACAGCCCCTACTACTTACAGTGTCCATGAATCATCCCTCCATGAGGAGAAGTGCCGACCGTGAAGTTCCGTTGTGAGCGAGATGTCCTCGCCGATGCCCTCAACTCGGCCGGGCGTGCCGCGACCAACCGGACCGGGACGCTCCCCGTCCTGTCCGGCGTGCGCCTCCAGGTGGACGGCGACACCCTCACGGTCACCGGGACGGACCTCGAGCTGACGATCCGGCTCACGGTCGAGGTGGGCGGAGATCGCGACGGCGCAGCGGTGGTTCCCGCCCGCCTCGTGGGCGACATCGTCAAGGCGCTGCCCGCCGGAGCCGTCGAGGTCGAGCTCGATCAGGGGGACTCGGGCGAGGTGTCGATCAGCGCGGGCCGCTCCCAGTTCTCGGTGCGACCGATGTCGCTCGAGGACTACCCGGCCCAGACCGAGCCCGCGGGGGAGGCGGTCACCCTCTCGGGCGAGACCATGTCGGACGCGCTGCGCCAGGTCGTGCGAGCTGCGTCGACCGACGACGCGCGCGCCGTGCTGACGGGGGTGCTGCTCGCCTCGGAGGAGGACGGGGTGCGGATGGTGGCGACCGACTCCTACCGCCTCGCCGTGCGCGACCTCCCGGAGTCGTCCGTGCTCGGATCGGGCCAGAAGGTGCTGATCCCCGGCCGGGCGCTCAGCGAGCTGCAGCGGCTGATGGGCGACGAGGAGGAGCTCAGCGTGCGCTTCGGCGAGCGCGACGCGACGTTCAGCGCCGGAGGGACGCGACTCACCACGCGACTCATCGAGGGGGAGTTCCCGAACTACCGCAACCTCTTGCCGTCGAGCTACCCGAACCTGCTCACGGTCGGCAAGGCCGCCATGATCGAGGCCATCCGACGGGTGAAGATCCTGGCCCAGGACTCGACCCCGGTGCGGCTCACGCTCGGCGGCGACACGGTCCAGCTCACCGCGATCACCCAGGACGTCGGCAACGCGACCGAGGAGATCGACGCGAGCTACGACGGCGCCGAGATGACCGTCGCGTTCAACCCCGACTACCTCGCCGCCGGGATCGACGCGATCGACGCCGACGACGTCACCCTCGCGACGATGGACCCGATGAAGCCGGCGGTGCTGCGCGGCGCCGGCGACGACGGGTACCTGTACCTGCTGATGCCGGTGCGCGTCCCCTGACCGGGGTCGTCGCCCGGTCCGCTCCGACGGGTCGCGCCGGCACCGCGCCGGGTGCCGCTCGGTCCCGCTCGACGCCGTGATCGTCTCCCACCTCGAGCTCGTCGACTTCCGCAACTACGCGTCGGCGACGTTCGACCTGACGGCGGGGACCACCGCGGTCATCGGCGACAACGGCCAGGGCAAGACGAACCTGGCCGAGGCGCTCGCCTACCTCGCGACCCTGTCGAGCTTCCGCGGCGCCCCGGGCGACGCGCTGGTCCGCGTCGGTCGCGACCAGGCGATCATCCGCGCCACGGTCGGCCACGACGACGGCCGGGAGTCGCTGATCGAGGCCGAGCTGGTCGCGAACGGGCGCAACCGCGTCCAGGTCAACCGACAGAAGCTGAACCGCGTCCGCGACCTGCTCGGCACGGTGCGGGTGACGGTGTTCTCCCCCGACGACCTGGTCGTGGTGAAGGGGGGCCCGGGGGACCGCCGGCGGTTCCTCGACGACACCCTGGTCGCCCTCGCGACTCGCTACGACTCGGTCCGCCTGGAGATCGACCGGATCGTCAAGCAGCGCAACACCCTGCTCAAGCAGGCGCAGAAGGCGACCGGTGGGGGGCGCTCCGAGCTCCCCGACGACGTGGCCGTCACCCTCGACGTGTGGGACCGGCGGTTCGCGGAGATCGCGGACCAGTTCGGCCACGCGCGTGCCACCCTCGTCGCACGGCTGTCGACGATGGCGCAGCAGGCGCACGCCGAGCTCGCGGGGGAGCGGACCCCGATCGAGCTGCGCTACGAACCGGGGTGGAGGCGCGTCGGGCTGCTCGCCGCGCTCGCCGAGGCGCGCGCCGACGACGTGCGCCGTGGCGTGTCGACCGTGGGACCTCACCGCGACGAGGTGGAGATGTCAATTGGCGGCCTGCCCAGCCGCACCCACGCCTCCCAGGGCGAGCAGCGGACGCTCGCCCTCGCGCTGCGCCTGGCCGGGCACCGCCTCGTGACCGAGCGGACCGGGTCGGCCCCCGTGCTCGTGCTCGACGACGTGCTGTCCGAGCTCGACGACCACCGCGCCACGGCTCTGCTCGCGCACCTGCCCGACGGTCAGGTGGTGATCACCACGGCCGGCGAGCTCCCCGAGGCGGCGCGCACCGACCGGGTGCTGCGCATCGCGAACGGGGCGGTGGTCGACTGACGCGTCGGCGGCGCCCGGTGCTCGGTCCGCTACGTTCGGGCCCGTGAGCGACCCCGTCCCGCTGAGCCGCTCGCTCGACTCGATGATGCGCTCGTTGCGGGGCACCGATCGGATCCAGGTGGCGGGGGTGTTCGGGCGCTGGGACACCGCGGTCGGCCCCCAGATCGCGGACCACGTCCGCCCCATCCGGCTCGACGAGGCGGTGCTGCTGGTCGAGACCGACAGCGCGACCTGGGCGACCCAGGTCCGGTTCCTCGCCGGGTCGATCATCGAGCGGTTGCGCGAGGAGGCCGGGGTCGAGATCGACCGCATCGAGGTGCGCGTCGCGTCGCGCCGCCGTCGCTGAGGCGAGTCGCGCCGACCGTTCGGGGGTGCTCGTGCGAGCTGGGGCGGTGCGATACCGTCGGCGCACGTCCACAGCGAGGGAGCAGGTATGACGAACACAGGTGGGACGCCCGAAGGCTGGTACCACGCGCCGGGTGATCCGGACGGGACGCAGCGGTACTGGGACGGATCCCGGTGGGTGGGTGAGCCGCAGATGTCGGCGCCGTCGACGCCGCCGCCCCCGCCCCCGCCGAGCGGGTCGTCGAGCGCGCCCCCGCCGCCGCCGTCGGGGTCGTCGAGCCCGCCCCCGGGCTACGTCGCGTACGGCCAGGGCAGCGGTCAGCCGACGAACCTGGCGTCGCCGGGGCAGCGCATCGGAGCACGGGTCATCGACTGGATCCTGTGGTTGATCGTGTCGATCGTGTTCGCGGTGGTGTTCGGAGCGGGTGCCATCGCGACCGGTGACTCCGACGACATCTCGTTCGCGGCGAGCGCCGCTGCCGGACTGCTCGCCGGGGTGATCGTCGTCGCCTACGAGGTGCTCATGGTGTCGTCCCGCCAGGCGACCCTGGGGAAGATGGCGCTCAACCTGAAGGTCGTGAACGAGGACGGGTCGGCCCCCGACGTGACGGTGGCGCTGAAGCGGATGAGCGTGTACATCGCGTCGGTCCTGCTCGGCCTGATCCCCCTGCTCGGTGTGCTCGCGTCGCTCGCGGCCGTGGTGGTCGGCGTCGTGTCGCTGGTGTTCCTGTTCACCGACGACCGGAACCAGGCGGTGTGGGACAAGATCGCGGACACCCTGGTCGTCAAGGACTGACGGGTCGGGTCGAGGAGGTCCGCGTGACGGTGGTGCAGCGATGAGCGACGGGGCGACGACGCCGGCCGGGTGGTACCACGCCCAGGGCGATGCGGACGGGACCGAGCGGTACTGGGACGGCGAGCGGTGGGTGGGCGAGCCGCGCCCCGCCCCGTCCTCGGCCTCGGTCACGTCCCCCACGTCGCCGGGCCGGGGGTTCGCCCCGCCCGACGCCTCGACCGCCGCGACACCGGGCGGCACCGGTGGCGGGTGGACGTCGGGACGAGGCGCCGGCGTGCAGCCGTCGCACCGATCGCCGGTCGCGGGCCGGGTGCCGGCGTCGTGGGGCCAGCGTGCGATCGCCTACCTGCTCGACGTGGCCGCGGTGCTCGTCCTCGCGATCGTCGGCGCGATCGTGGCTGCCGTCGGGTTCGCGATCAGCGACGTGCTGGGGGCGGTCCTGGCGGTGGTGCTGTACCTCGCGGTGTTCGCGTTCCAGATCTGGAACCTGTTCGTGCGCCAGGGCCGCACCGGCCGCTCGCTCGGCAAGGAACAGCGCGGGATCGAGCTGGTGAAGGACGACACCGGTGGACCGGTCGGCGGCGGGATGGCCTTCGTCCGGTACCTCGTCGCGGGCCTGCTGTCGAGCGTGACCTGCGGCGTCTACGGGATCGTCGACGTGCTGTGGCCGCTGTGGGACGACGACCGCAAGCGGCTCACGGACAAGATCCTGAAGATGAGCGTCGTCGAGTCCGACCCGTCGCGCTGACCCGTCGATCGCACCGTCGCGTGCACGGTCGCTCGGGCTCGGCGAGGGCCCGTGGGGCCGCGATCGGCTCACGGGGGACGGCCCGCGGGCCTCGGCGCGACCCGGGTCCCTCCCCATCTCGGGGGGACCCCGCTGGTAGGCTGGAGCGAGACGACGACGGGGGCGAGCGTCGGCCTGACCGGTCCGACGAGCCCGTCCTCGCGACGTCGATTGCGCCCTCGCGTGGCGCCCTCCGCACACCACCCCCCGCCTCCGCACGAGGCGGTCGACGCAAGAAGGTACGAGTGTCCACAGACACCAACACGGCCGTGACGTCCGACGACACCACCGAGGCGATCCCGCGCCCCAGCGATGCGGAGCTGTCCGCGAACGGGGTGCCCGACGCCGTCACCAACGGCCTCCCGCAGACGGCGCAGGAGGCGCGCGACGACGAGGAGGCCCCGCGCACTCCGCGCAGGAAGGTGACCGCCAGCTCGCGCACCACCGCCGAGTACGACGCCGCCGCGATCCAGGTCCTGGAGGGTCTCGACCCGGTCCGCAAGCGGCCGGGCATGTACATCGGCTCCACCGGTCTGGCGGGCCTGCACCACCTGATCTGGGAGGTCGTCGACAACTCGGTCGACGAGGCGATGGCGGGCCACTGCGATCGCATCACGGTGACCCTCCTCGCCGACGGCGGGTGCCGGGTCGACGACAACGGGCGCGGCATCCCGGTCGACCCGTTCACCAGCGGCGAGCACAAGGGCAAGTCCGCCGCCGAGGTCGTGCTGACGGTCCTCCACGCCGGCGGCAAGTTCGGCGGTGACGGCTACAAGGTCTCCGGCGGCCTCCACGGGGTCGGCGTCTCGGTCGTCAACGCGCTGTCGTCACGCCTCGAGATCCAGGTCGACCGCAAGGGCGAACGCCACGAGCAGGTCTACGAGCGGGGCGGCAAGCCGACCGGCGAGATGCGCGTGGTCGGCGAGACCCCCGGGCGCGGGCGCACCACCGGCACCTCGATCACCTTCTACCCGGACCCGACGATCTTCGCCGCCGAGGGCGTCGAGTTCGTCGCACGCACCGTGCTCGAGCGCCTGCAGACGATGGCGTTCCTCAACAAGGGCCTCACGATCGTCTTCCGCGACGAGCGACCCGAGCGCGAGCAGGAGATCACGTACCAGTACAAGGGCGGCCTGGTCGACTTCGTCAAGCACCTCAACGCGTCGAAGGAGCCGCTGTTCTCGAAGGTCTGCGACTTCGAGGACGAAGACGACGACGGCCAGATCCTCGACATCGCGATGCAGTGGAACACCGGGTACCACGAGGGCATCCACGGCTACGCGAACGGCATCTCGACGATCGAGGGCGGGATGCACGTCGAGGGGTTCCGCACCGCGCTGACCAACGCGGTGAACCGCTACGCGAAGGAGAAGAACCTCCTCAAGGACAAGGATCCCAACCTCACCGGTGACGACGTGCGCGAGGGTCTCACGGCGATCGTCTCGGTCAAGTTGCGCGAGCCCCAGTTCGAAGGCCAGACGAAGGCCAAGCTCGGCAACGTCCCGATGCGGTCCTTCGTGATGAAGGCCACCTACGAGGCGCTCGGCGAGTGGCTGCAGGAGAACCCGACCGAAGCGAACAAGCTGGTCAAGAAGGGCATCGCCGCCGCCCAGGCCCGCGCCGCGGCGAAGAGCGCCCGCAACGCGATCCGCCGCAAGACGGCGCTCTCGGGTGCCGGCATGCCCGACAAGCTGAAGGACTGCCAGTCGAAGGACGCCGGCGAGTCCGAGCTGTTCATCGTGGAGGGCGACTCGGCGGGCGGCACCGCGGTCGACGCCCGCCGCCCCTACAGCCAGGCGATCCTTCCGATCCGCGGCAAGATCCTGAACGTCGAGCGAGCGCGCGTCGACAAGATGCTGAAGAACAACGAGATCCAGGCGTTGATCACGGCGATCGGCGCCGGCGTCGGCGAGGAGTTCGACGTCGCCAAGTGCCGGTACCACAAGGTCATCGCGCTCGCGGACGCCGACGTCGACGGCAGCCACATCCGGACCCTGCTGCTCACCTTCTTCTTCCGCCAGATGCGCGAGATGGTCGAGGCCGGCTTCGTGTACATCGCGCAGCCGCCGCTGTACTCGACCGAGATCGGCAAGGAGAAGGTGTACCTCAAGGACGACGTGGCCAAGGCGGCGTTCCTGCAGGAGCGCCCGAACCACAAGAAGAACTTCGCCCGCCTCAAGGGCCTCGGCGAGATGGACTGGCAGGAGCTCCGGGCGACCACCATGGACCCCGCGACGCGCACCCTGCTGCAGGTCAACGTCGACGAGGCCGCCCGCGCCGACGAGGTCATGTCGGTGCTGATGGGCGACGACGTCGGTACGCGCCGCGAGTTCATCACCACCAACGCCCGCGACGTCCAGAACCTGGACTTCTAGTCGTCGTCACTCGGTCGTTCGCTCGTGCCCCGCTCCCTGCCTCCGTTCCTCGGACCTCGTCCGGCCGCCTTCGGCGGACCCACCACCACCACCATCGCCTCGCAGCAACCTGCTCGTGCTCGGGTGTCGGCGCACGGGCCGACGCTCGCTGCGCTCGCGCTCGACTCGTTCGATAGGACACCTCGCACATGACTGACACGACCGACACGACGGGTGACGACGGGGGGCCGGACGATCCGATCCAGCCGATCCCGCTCTCGGACGAGATGGAGTCGAGCTTCCTCGAGTACGCGATGTCGGTCATCATGTCGCGGGCGCTCCCCGACGTGCGCGACGGCCTCAAGCCGGTCCACCGCCGGATCATCTGGGACATGGAGGAGCAGGGGTTCCGCCCCGATCGCGCCCACGTCAAGTGCGCCCGCGTCTCGGGCGACACGATGGCGCGCTTCCACCCCCACGGTGACTCCGCGATCTACGCGGCCCTCGTGCGCATGGCCCAGCCGTTCTCGCTGCGCCACCCGCTGATCGACTTCCACGGCAACTACGGCAGCCCCGACTTCGGGCCCGCCGCATCGCGCTACACCGAGTGCCGCCTCCACCCGCTCGCGATGCAGCTCCTCGCCGACATCGACGAGGACACCGTCGACATGATCCCGAACTACGACGGGACGACGGAGGAACCCCTCGTCCTGCCGTCGCGGTTCCCCAACCTGCTGGTCAACGGGAGCCAGGGGATCGCGGTCGGCATGGCGACCAACATCCCGCCGCACAACCTCGGCGAGGTCATCGACGCCGTCGTCCACCTGATCGACCACCCCGAGCTCGTCGACGACCGCGAGGCCGGGGTGGTGGCGATGATGGAGCACGTCACCGGTCCCGACTTCCCGACCGGGGCGCACATCCTCGGCCGCTCCGGGATCATCGAGGCGTACCGCACCGGGCGCGGCTCGGTGAAGATGCGCGCCAAGGCCGAGGTGCGCGAGGCGCGCAACGGTCGCTTCGAGATCGTCGTCACCGAGATCCCGTACCAGACGAGTTGCTCGTCGATCGCCGCGCGCATCCAGCAGCTCGTCGACGCCGGCGACATCGTCGGCATCTCCGACGTCAACGACGACTCCTCGGGCGGCGACACCAGCCTGATCGTGTCGCTCAAGCGCGACGGGAACCCGAACGTCATCTTGAACCAGCTGTTCAAGCTCACCCAGCTGCAGTCGACGTTCTCGATCAACATGGTCGCCCTCGTCGACGGAGTGCCGCGCCAGGTCAACCTGCTCGACGCGCTCGTGGCGTACCTGCGCCACCAGCGCGACGTGATCACGCGGCGCAGCGAGTTCCGCCTCGCCAAGGCCGAGCGGCGCGCCCACATCCTCGAGGGGCGCATCAAGGCGCTGAACGTGATCGACGAGATCATCGCGCTGATCCGTGCGAGCGACGACGTCGCCGCAGCGCGCACGGGCCTGATGGCCGAGCCCTTCGAGTTCACCGAGGTCCAGGCGAACGACATCCTCGACATGCAGCTCCGCCAGCTCACGCGCCTGTCGCGGATCGACCTCGAGTCCGAGCTCGAGGACACCCGGACCACGATCGAGGACCTCCAGGACATCCTCGCGAACCCCGGTCGCCTCGACGGCGTCATCAAGGACGAGATCACGGCGATCCGCGAGGAGTTCGCGACCCCGCGCGTCTGCGAGATCACCTACGACGACGGCGAGATGTCGATCGAGGACCTCACCGACGACAAGGAGCTCGTCATCGTGATGACGCAGGCGCAGTACGTCAAGGCCGTGCCCGCCTCGTCGTTCAAGACCCAGCAGCGCGGCGGGCGCGGCGTGTCCGGCGGGAAGATGAAGGCCGAGGACATCGTCCGCCACGTCATCTTCACCACCGCCCACGCCCACCTGCTCTTCTTCTCCGACCGCGGCAAGGTGTACCGCCTCCGGGCCCTCGACATCCCCGAGCGCGAGCGCACCGCGAAGGGGATGCCGATCGTCAACCTGCTCCCGCTGCAGGCCGACGAGAAGATCCAGGCGATCATCGACACCCGCGAGTTCGCGGGCGACCGCTACCTGTTCTTCGCCACCGAGCAGGGCACCGTGAAGAAGACGACCTTCGACGCGTACGACTCCTCGCGACGCGACGGCCTCATCGCGATCAACCTGCGCGACGAGGACCGGCTGGTGAAGGTGATCGAGACGACGGGCGACGACGACATCTTCATGGTCAGCCGCAAGGGGATGACGATCCGCTTCAGCGAGGACGACGTGCGTGCGATGGGTCGCACCGCCGGCGGGGTGCGCGGCATGAAGCTGAGGAGCGGCGACGACGCCGTCGTCTCCGTCGACGTCGCTCGCGACGACACCGCGATCCTGCTGATGACCGAGGCCGGCTACGGCAAGCGCACCCAGCTCGACCGCTTCAACGTCCAGGGTCGCGGCGGCCAGGGCGTCAAGGGGATCAAGCTCACCGGCCGCAAGGGCGAGGTGGTGGACGCGTTCATGGTCGGACTCGACGACGAGATCGTCGCCGTGTCGAACAACGGCATCACGATCCGCATGGGGGTGCGCGAGATCTCCTCGCAGGGTCGCGACGCGACCGGTGTGCGGATCATGAACATCGACGACGGCGACCGCGTCGGATCCGTCGCCCCCATCCTCGCCACCGACGCCGACTGAGCGCCCGGGCCCCCTCGACGCCCCACGCGGGAGCGTCCCGCCGGGTCGACGACCTCGTCGACCCGGCCCGTCGGCGCCCCCGCGCCCTCGGCGGCGACCGCCGCACCCGGCGACCCAGCGAGGTGGAGCCATGCCCCGATCGACCACGACCGCGCGACCCACGGTCCGCGCATCGGCGACCGCTGCACGCGCCGCGCCGACCCCGGCGAGGGGGCGGCCTGCGCCGCCCCGACCCGCCCGCCGACGGCCGCGGTCACCCGCGTCGGGGGAGCGCGACGCGGCGGTTCCGGTCGGCCTCCACGAACGGCCCGCCGCCGGCGGCTCGCGCCGCGGAGACGGAGGGCAGAGCGCCGTGCTGCTCACCGTCGTGGCGACCGCGCTCGCCGTCGCGATGATCCTGGCCGCCGGAGTCGCAGGCCGCACTCTGGCCGATCGCGCTCGGGCGCGGACCGCCGCCGACGCCGCCGCTCTCGCCGCCCTCGGCGGCGGACGTCCGGCTGCGGCCGAGACCGCGTCCGCCAACGGCGCGACGGTCGTCGGGTACGAACGGGACCTGCGTGCGACGGGGGCCACGGTGACCCTCACCGTGCGGATCGGCGCTGCCACCGCCACGGCCCGCGCCACCGACGACTTCTCGACGAGCGGTGGCGGGCCGACGATCGGTGACCCCTGACCGAGGACCCGGCGACGGGAGGCCGCCTCGTCGGAGCACACGGGTCGACCGTCGCAGCGACGTGCCGGGCGGCGCTCCGCGCGAGCGCTCGAGGACGTCGAGGTGAGGTGTGGCGGGCCGGAGCCGCACGCAGCCTCTACAATCGGTAGGGTGAGCAAGACGGAGCGCGACCTGGCCGCCTCGGAGTCGGCCGGCGCGCTCGACGACATGTTCGACGACACCTCGGTCGACGACGCGCATCGCGACGCGATGGCCGGCGCCGAGCTCGACCTCGACCGGCGGTCCCGCTCCGGCGGCGAGCCGTCCCCGCGGGCCTCGCGCCGCTCGAACCCGACGCCCGACCACGTGGCCGCAGACGCCGAGGCCGACGTCGTCGGCCCACGCGACGGTGGGCCGGACGCTGCGCGGAGCGGCTCCGCGGACGCGCCGACCCGCGAGAGCTCGTCGTCCGGGACCGAGTCGTCCGGGGCCGAGTCGTCCGGGGCTGCGTCGTCCGACATCGACCGGGGCTCGGCGATCGACGACGTCGTGGCGGTCGATCACCACGAGTCGCCCGTCGAGCGTCGTGGTCGTGGTCGTCGGGGCGACGACCGACCTCCCGTCGATCGTGACGGCCTGCACGGCGACGAGGTCGTCGGGCGTGACGATCGGACCGACGACGAGGACCCCGTCCCCGACGAGATCCTCGAGGAGCTGCGACGGGCCGACATCGACGGCCCGGTCGTGGCGCACGCCCCGCAGGACGAGACCACCTCGGCGCGACGTCGTCCTCGACGGTCGGTCGACTACGACCCGGCCCCCGTCCCGATCCCGGCGAAGGTCCCGCGCGTGCTGGGACGGCGACCTCGGGTGCGGCGGGTCACGCGGGTGGTGCGCAGCGTCGACCCCTGGAGCGTGTTCAAGATCGCCATCGTCGCCCACCTCGTGCTGTACGTCGTCGTGCTCACCGCCTCGGTCCTGCTGTGGAACGTCGCGAACGCGACGGGCACGGTGCAGAACGTCGAGCGGTTCTTCGAATCCTTCGGCTGGAACACCTTCGAGTTCGACGGCGGTGAGATCTACCACGCCGGTTGGATCGCCGGGCTGTTCGTGGTCATCGGGTTGACGGGCCTCGCCGTGCTCGCGGCGACCGTGTTCAACCTCATCACCGACCTCGTCGGCGGGGTCCGCTTCACCGTGCTCGAGGAGGAGGTCGTCGAGACGCGCTCGTCGCCGATGCGTCGCTTCGTCGTCCGTCGTCCGGAGCCCGAGGTGCCGGCCGTCCTCGACGACGGATCCGGGCCGCTCGTGCGCGAAGCGGTGGTCGACGACACCGGTGCGAACGAACGGCCCACCCGATAGCGTCCCGGACCTGTCGGGGCTATAGCTCAGTCGGTTAGAGCGCATCGCTGATAACGATGAGGTCCCTGGTTCGATTCCAGGTAGCCCCACCATCCGACACCGCCGAGGCCCCGCATGAAGATCGTTCGACGGCTCGTGACCGCGCTGATCGCCACCGTGCTCACCGCAGCGGCGGTCCGGCTCCGAGGCTCGGGAGGGACCCCGCCCCAGCACGGGGGGTGGCGCCCGCTCGAGGTCCCCGACCCGTGATGTCCGATGACCAGGCGTCGTGCGTCGTGGTCGGCGGGGGAGGCGTCGTCGGTCGGCGGGTGGTGCAGCGCCTGAGAGCGACCCTCGGTGAGGCCCGCGTCCGAGCGTTCGACACCCGCCTCGACGACCTCGCCACGAGCCCGCGCCTCGATCGCGCCGTGGTCGCCGTGCTCGCCCACCCCGTTCCGCACCACCGCGATGCGCTGACCCTGCTCGATCGCGGCATCAGCGTGGTGTCGGTCAGCGACATGATCGACGACGTCGCGCTCCTCCTCGGGGAGCACCGCCGAGCCGAGTTCGACGCGTCCACCCTCGTCGTCGGTGCGGGGATGTCGTCCGGCTTGACCGCGCTGCTCGCACGGCACCTCGCGGACTCCATGGCCACCGTCGACGAGATCCACATCTCGATCCACGGCACCGCCGGACCCGCCTGCGCCCGACAGCACCACCGAGCGCTGTCGGGTCGCGCCGCCTTCGTGCACGACTCGGGGTTCGACTCCGCTCGAGCCGGAGGGGGTCGCGAGCTCTGCTGGTTCCCCGAGCCCGTCGGGGCCTACGACTGCTACCGCGCCGAGATCCCCTCCGCCTTGGTCCTGCACCACGTGTTCCCGGAGGCCACGCGCATCTCGGCGCGCATGTCGGCGAACCGCCGCGACCGGTTGACGTCGCGGCTCCCGATGCTGACCCCGCCGCACCGCGAGGGAGGGGTGGGAGCCGTGCGCGTCGAGGTGCGTGGCACCGATCACGACGGCGGGCGATGGACCCAGATCTCGGGGATGGCCGAGATGGTGGGTACGGCGGCCGCGGCGTGCGCGAGCGCCTACGCTGAGCGGATCGTGCGCGGCACCTCCCCCCGCGGCCTCGTCGTGCCCGGCGACCGTGAGGACGACACCGGGTCGCTGCTTCGAGCGGTGGAGCGCTTCGGTGTCCGCCTCCAAGAGTTCACAGGAGTCCCCAGTGTCTGAACCCCGCACCCGTCCGACGGCCCCGCAGGCGGAGACCTCCACCCCGCCGCCGCCCGCGGTCGGTCGACGTCCGACGTCCCCGCTGCTCAGCCCGACGAGCCCCGTCGTCGCCGCCGACGGCACCCTCGACTCCCCCGGCTCGTCGAACGTCGAGTGGCCGGCACCGCACCCGGAGACCGCCGATGCCCCGCGGCCGGCCCCGGGCGCCCCGCCACCCTGGCTGCCTCCGGGCCGCATCGTCCCCGTCGCGGGACGAGGCGAGTTCTTCGTGCGCCACCACGTCCACCCCGATGCCGACGCACCGACCGTGCTGCTGCTGCACGGGTGGACGGCATCGGCGGATCTGCAGTTCATCGCCGCGTACCGCGCGCTCGCCGAGTCGTACTCGTTCGTCGCGATCGATCACCGAGGCCACGGGCGCGGGCTGCGCACCCTGACCGAGTTCGCGCTCGAGGACGCCGCCGACGACGCGGCCGCCGTCGTGCGCGCGCTCGGCATCGACTCGGTGATCGCGGTCGGCTACTCGATGGGCGGTCCGATCTCGATGTTCCTCGCCCGCCGCCACCCCGACCTGGTCGCTGGCCTCGTCGAGCAGGCGACCGCCCTCGAGTGGCGCGCCACGTTGCGCGAGCGACTCGTGTGGCGCCTGCTCCCCTTCGTCGGGTTCGCGCTGCGGTCGTGGACGCAGCCCAAGGCGCTGCGCGTGGCGGTCGAGCGGATGATCACCGATTCCTCCGAGCTCGCCCCGTACCGGGCCTGGTTCATCGCCGAGACGATGCGCAACGACGCGGCGTCGATGGTCGAGGCGGGGCGGGCGCTCAGCCTCTACGACGCCCGCGACTGGGCTCGCGAGCTGGGCGTCCCCGCCGGGAGCCTCGTCGCGACGGAGGACCGCCTCGTGCGGCCGAAGAAGCAGCGACAGCTGGCGACCGCCCTCGACGCGATCGTCGTCGAGGTCGAGATGGACCACCTGGGGTCGATCGAGCGTCCCGATCAGTTCGCGTCGGCGACCGTGGAGCTGGTCGACGCGGTCGCGTCGGCTCGCTCGACCCCCGCCGGGGCGAGCGCCTCGCCGAGCGACTCGACCTGACGGCCGAGCGACTCGACGACGTCGGTCAGGCGGACCAGCCGCTCGTCGAAGTCCTCCCCGGTCACCATGTCCGACAGCGAGACGCGCACGCTCGCGATCTCGCGGGCCAGGAACTCGGTGTCGGACTGGGTCCGCTCGGCGACCTCGCGGTCGATCTCGGCGACGACGCGGTCACGCCGCTCCTGGCGCGACTGCGCGAGCAGGATCAACGGCGCCGCGTAGGCGGCCTGGATCGACAGCACCAGCGTCAGCAGGGTGAACCCGCGCGACCACGGGTCGAACACGAGGGCGTCGGGGGCGAGGGAGTTGTGCAGGATCCAGACGGAGATGAACACCGTCTGGTACACGAGGAACCGGGCGGTCCCGATGAAGCTCGCGATCGACTCGGCGAAGGAGCCGAACGCGTCGGAGTCGACCTGGACGCCGAAGCGCCGGATCGCGCGCGGCGCGGTCAGGTCCTGCTGGCGCTTCACCGTCGCCTCCCGGTCGCGAGCGGCGGGACCGGCCGCGCGGTCGGGCGGGGGGGACGCGTCACCCGGATCTCCCCGTCGCGGCCATCGGCGCGGCGGCGGTGGACGTGGGGCGGTGGCGCTTGCGCCACTCGGTGCCGAGCATCCGGTCGATGACGTCGTCGACGGTCACCGCGCCGAGCAGCCGTCCGGCCTCGTCGCACACCGGGATGGCCAGGAGGTCGTAGCTCGCGAGCTGCACCGCGACCTCGCGATCGCTCATCGTCGGCGGGACGATGGGCACGTCGTCGACGAGCTGGCGCAGCTCCATCGCCGGCGGCTCGCGCAGCAGCCGCTGCATGTGCACGACCCCGAGGAACTTGCCGGTCGGCGTCTTGAACGGGGCCTGGGTGACGAACACCTGGGTCGCGATGCTGACCACCCAGTCGGGGTCGCGGATCTGGGCGAGCGCCTCGGCGACCGTGGCCGAGGGACCGAGGACGATCACCTCGGGGGTCATCAGCCCGCCCGCCGTGCCGGCTTCGTAGGACAGGAGTCGGCGCACGACCGCCTCGTCCTCGTCGTCCATCGCGTCGAGCATCCGCTCCTGCTGCGCGGCGGGCATCTGGCCGAGCAGGTCCGCGACGTCGTCGAACTCCATCTCGTCGAAGACGCCCTCGAGCCGTTCGCGGTCGAGGCCCTCGACGATGCGGATCTGCTCCTCCTCGGTCAGCTCCTCGAGCACGTCGGCGAGGCGTTGGTCGTCGAGGGCGTCGGCGAGCTGGCGTCGCTGGTGGTCGGGGAGCGCACGCACGACGGCGGCCACCTCGGCGGGGTGGAAGTCGCGCAGGCGCGCGGCCTCGGCCTCCATCGCGGTCGGGTCGGTGAACAGCCCGGGCACCTCGGCGACGTCGGCGAGGCGGTAGGTGGAGCGGCGTCCGAGGCTGGCGCGCCGCGCGAGTCGCACCTTGTCGATCTCCCACCACGACGACCGCCCGTCGCCGGCCGCGACGAGACCGATGTCGCTGACGGTCTCGTCGCCGAGGCGACGATCGATGAGTTCCTCGCCGATGAGCACCTCGCCCGGGCGCGGCTTGAACGGGTTGAGGTCGACGTCCCAGCTCTTCAGCCGCGCGCCGTCGCTGCTGAGTTCGCTGACGCGGTTCGCGTTGACGAAGATCCGGCGCTGCTGGCTGCTCGCGACGAAGCCGACCAGGCGGGGGGCGCTGCGCGGCTGGCCGTGTCGGGCGGGACGCCCCGGGACGGCGACCAGGTCCTCGATCCGACCGATCGTCGCACCGCCCGCGTCGAGGAGGGGGAGGCGCATCACCCGGAACGCGTAGATGAGCTCGCGTGCCATGGCGGGGAGGCTACCGGTGCCCCGACCTGGCCTCGGGGCCACCACCGCCCCGGCCGGGGCGACGGGACGTCGCGGCACGCACGACGTCGGGGGACGGGCGCGGATCGGGTTCGGACGTGGTCAGCCGAGCGAGGAGACGATCCACAGGGTCGCCATCCCGGCGACGAAGGTCCACACCAGGTTCGCGCGCCACACCGCCACGGCGGCGGCGACCACGAGGGCCGCCACCTCGGCGACCTCCACCGTGGCGATCCCGCGGCCCCCGATCGCCAGGTTGATCGTCAGCGCCGCGAGCACGGCCGGGCCGACGTGGGCCAGGGCCCGCTCGACCGCGGCGGGCAGCTCGCGCCCCGCGAGCACGAGGATCAGCGCGCCGCGCGCCGCGTAGGTGCCGAGCGCTGCGACCGCGACCACGGCGAGGGCGGTCGCGGTGCTCATCGTCGTTCTCCGGGTCCGTCGGCGTCGGGATCGTCGATCGCACCGATGACGGCGCCGGAGGTGCCCCCGACGATCGCGTCGCCGCCGGCGTCGGCCCCGGATCCGCGTCGTCCGCGAGAGAGCATGGCCTGCTCGACGACCGCTGCGGTGACGACACCGCAGAGGGCGCCGACGACGATCCCGAGGCGGTCGGGCAGGCCCACCGTCGCCAGCGAGACCGACCCGCCGACGAGGGCGGCGACCGCCGCCGGGATCCGCTTGACGGCGAACAGGGTGAGCCCAGCGAACATCACCGGCGGGGCGAAGTCGAGGCGCCAGGAGTCGGGCACGATCGGCCCGACCAGCATCCCGAGCGGGACCGCGACGTTCCAGATCGCGTACAGCACGACCGCCACGCTCAGGTAGTAGCGGCGGAACTCGGCGGGGGAGCGGTGGGTCTGCAGCGCGGAGAGGGCGAACGTCTGGTCGACGAGGAGGAAGGGGGCGAACCACCGCATCCACCGGGGCTGGTGGCGGAACGCCGGAGCGAGAGCGGCGGAGTACATCAGGTGGCGGGTGTTGATCACGAGGACGGCGGCGATCACCGCCCACACCGACGCCGCTCCCGCGAGGGTGATCATCGCGAGCTGGGCGGCGCCGGCGAAGACCAGGGGGGCGGACGTCCACGCGACCCACGTCGGCATCGCCGACTCCGTCGCGGCGAGCCCGACGACGAAGCCGAACGGGATCGCCGGGATCGCGAGCGGGATCGCGTCGGCCACGGCTCGCCGATCCGGCGCACGACCGATCGGGTGGGGTGCGCCCGACGCCTCGACCGACGTCATCGAGCGGCGCCGACGGGCGTGGCGGGGTCGCCGGCGCGATCCACGCGGACGACCTCGACGAGGGTGTCGCCGAACGCGACGCCGCCCCCGGCGTCGACGAGGGCATCGCTGGTCAGCGAGTTCGCGACCGACCCGTCGCGGTGGTCCGCGGACCACCACCCGAACGGGATCGCGACGACGCCCGGTCGCAGGTGATCCGACGTGCGGACCTCGACCTCCACGCTCCCGCGGTCGTTGACGACCCGTGCGACGTCACCCGGGTGCAACCCGCGGAAGACCGCGTCGTCGGTGTGCAGCTCGACGTACGGGCCGCCCTTGGGGGGACCGTGCTTCGGGAGCTGGGGGTAGCTCGAGTTGAGGAAGCGCACGTGGCGCTTCGGGGTGAGCAGCTGGAGCGGGTAGCGGCCCCCCGAGTCGTCGTCGACCGCCGACTCCGGGGGCGCCACGAAGGTCGGCACCCGCCCGAACCCGAGCGACCCCATCGCATCCGACGCGAGCTCGACGCGACCGGTCGCGGTCGGGATCGGGGTCGCTCCGTCGGGGTCGCCCCAGGGTCGACCGTCGGCCGGGTACGGGGCGCGGATCCAGCGGCGCCGCTTCAGGTCGTCGAGGTCGATCCCGGGGAGCACCTGGCGCACGAGGGCGTCGTCGTCGTCGTGGAGCGACTCCTCCTCGAGGCCCACCGCGGCGGCGAGGCGACGGAACAGCTCGGTGTTGCTGCACGACTCGCCCGCGGGTGGGACCGCCGCCTCGTTGTGGGTGATCCACAGGTGCCCCCACGGGACGACGACGTCGTCGGCCTCGATCTGGGTGGTGGCCGGGAGCACGATGTCGGCGTAGCGAGCCGTGTCGGTGAGGAACTGCTCGTGGACGACGGTGAACAGGTCGTCGCGCTCGAGCCCGGCACGGATCGCGTTCGCGTTCGGGGTGGTGACCAGCGGGTTGCAGTTCCACACGACGAGGGCGTGGATCGGCGGGTCGAGCTCGGTGAGCACGGAGCCCAACCGGCTCATGTTGACCGAGCGCGGCAGGTCCCGCCCGAGCAGGTCGGGTCGCGCCGCGGCGGCGAGGTCGATGCCGCCCTCGGTCCAGTGGCCGACGCTGCGTGAGAAGCCCCCGCCGCGATCGCGCCACGCCCCGGTGAGCGCGGGCAGGCACGACAGGGCGCGGAAGAACGACGCCCCGTTCGCGTGGTGCTCGGGCCCGATGAGGGTCCGCAGGGCGGTCGGACGGGTCGTCGCGACGTCGACGGCGAGCTCGGTGATCACCGTCGCGTCGACGCCGCAGACCCGGGCGGCACGCTCGGGGGGCCACCGCTCGGCCTCGGCGCGCAGCTCGTCGACGCCGACGGTGTGCCGCGCGATCCAGTCGTCGTCCGTGAGGCCGTCGCGGAACAGCACGTGCATCATCGCGAGGATCATCGCGACGTCGGTCCCGGGGAGGGGCTGCACGAACCGGTCGCCGCACGACTCGTCGACCGCGCGGGCGGTGGAGGTGCGGATCGGGTCGACGACGACCAGGCGGGCCCCCTGCGCCCGGGCGCGCTGGACGGTCGGCCACAGGTGGCGGTTGGTGAGGCGGGTGTTGGTCCCCCACAGCACGATGAGGCGCGAGTGCTCCATCTCGCTCGGATCGAGGCTCGCACCCGTGCCGTAGGCCATCGCGGTGCCGACCCCGGCGGTGACCCCGCAGATCGCCCGCTCGAGGCGGGTGGCGCCGAGGTGGTGGAAGAAGCGGTGACCGGCGACGAACATCGACAGCAGGCTCTGGTTGCCGGCGCTCGAGTAGGGCAGGACCGCCTCGGCGCCGTGGGTGTCGATCACCTCGTGGAGCCGTGCCGCGATCTCGTCGAGAGCGTCGTCCCACGTGATCCGCTCGAACCGGCCGGAGCCCTTCGGTCCGACCCGGCGCATCGGGTGGAGCAGCCGGTCGGGGCTCGCGGCCCGGTCGAGGAACCGGTTCACCTTCGGGCACAGCTCGCCGCGCGACGACGGGTGCTCGGGGTCGCCCCGCATCGTGAGCGCGACGGGCACCGGTCCGCTGTCGTCCACGGTGACGATCCAGCCGCACGAGTCGGGGCAGTCGTGGTGGCAGGCGCCCCTCACGGCCCGGGTCGCGCCGCCACCACCACCACCACCACCGTCGATCGTCACGCCCACGACGCTACGCCCCTCCACGCGACGACCGAACAGGGTTCCGGCGCGCACCCGCCCGGCCGCCGGCCGAGCCCGTCCGCTCCGACGAGATCGGGGCCGCGCGGTGTCGCGGTGGCATGCTGGGACGATGAGCGACCAGGCGAACCGCGAAGCGAGGATCGTGCTGATCCGACACGGGGAGTCGGCATCGAACGCCGGCGGCTGGCTCTCGGGTCAGGAGACGTGCGGAGGCCTCACCGACCTCGGGGTGACCCAGGCGGAGGCCCTGCGCGACCGACTCGAGTCGGATCCGACGATCCGCCCCGACCGGGTGATGGTGTCCACGATGCTGCGCGCGGTGCGCACCGCCGAGGTCATCGCCGAGCCGACCGGGCTCGAGGTCGAGCAGCACGCCGACCTGATCGAGCGCACCTCCGGCGAGGCCGAGGGCCTCACGATCGCCGAGTACACCGAGCGCTACGGCGTGGCCCCGTGGCAGGACTGGTCCGCTCCGCTGTCCCCCGGCGGCGAGTCCGGAGCGGAGTTCAGCGCCCGGGTGCGCGCCGCCCTCGACCGCGTCGCCGAGGAGTGCCGCGGCTCGACGGTGTGGGTCGTCTGCCACGGAGGCGTGATCATGGCCACGGCGGTCGGTCGCTGGCCGGGCGGGACGGACGACCTGTCGACGATCCCGCTCGCGAGCCCGATGAACACGTCGATCAGCGAGTGGGTGGTCGACGCCGAGGGCGGGTGGCGGATGGTGCGGTTCAACGACCACACCCACCTCGTGGGCGTCTCCGACGACGTCCAGGCCCCCGCCCCGGTCTGAGACCGCTCGCTCAGGCGTGCGCGCCGCCGGCTCCCTCGCCGGGGTCGGTCGCCACCCCGGCTCCGACGATCCGCCGCAGGTGCGGCCAGGCCGCGGCGAACCCCGCGTGGATCGCGAGCCCGTCGACCTCGTCGAGGGTGAACCAGCCGACGGCGTCGGTCTCGAAGTTCATCGACGCTCCGAAGCGCTCGGCGACCTCGACGACCACGGTCGTGTAGGCCCAGTCGGGCGACGGCCGGAACACGTACTCGCCGACCACCCGAGCGGACGCCGGGACCGCGCCGATCTCCTCGCTCGCCTCGCGCAGCGCGCCCTCGAGGGGCATCTCCCCCTGATCGAGCGCGCCACCGGCGCACGACCACGTCCCGCCCTCGTGGGCCATCGCGGACCGCTTCTGCAGCATCACCCGGGGCGCACCGTCCTCGTGCACGACGAACACCACGCCGGCCGCCCCGAAGATCCCCCACCGGACGTGGCCGTCCCCGCAGCGCAGGAACCCGTCGCCGCTCCGTCGTTCGAACACCCCGACACTGTGGCCCAGCGCGCCCCCCGAACCAACGCCGGACGGGCGTGGTGCGAGATCGGTCACCGCACCACCTCGCCGCCGGGGGAAGGAAAGGAGGGCTCGCGTGGTTTCATGACCCCGTGAGCGAACGTGACGTCGAGACCTACGACCTGATCATCGTCGGATCCGGATCGGGCAACTCGATCCCCGACCACCTGCGGGGATGGAGGGTGGCGCTCGTCGAGCGCTCGACGTTCGGCGGCACCTGCCTGAACGTCGGCTGCATCCCCTCGAAGATGTTCGTGCTCCCGGCCGACAAGGCGCTCGAGGCGTCGCACTCGGAGAAGCTCGGGATCCGCACCACCTTCGAGGGTGCCGACTGGGGAGCGATCCGCGATCGGGTGTTCGGCCGGATCGACCCGATCTCGGCGGGTGGGCGCGACTACCGCGCCAACGGGACGCCCGACCTGACCCTGATCGAGGGCACGGCCCGACTGACCGGCGAGGTCGTCGACGGAGCCCACGTCCTCGATGTCGACGGGCGGTCGATCGCCGCTCGCCACGTGCTCCTCGCGGCCGGAGCGCGGCCGACGTCGCCGCCGATCCCCGGCCTCGACGAGGTCGGGTTCCACACCTCCGACACGATCATGCGACTCGAGTCGCAGCCGGAGCACCTCGGCATCATCGGCGGGGGCTTCATCGCCGTCGAGATGGGTCACGTCTTCGCGGGGCTCGGATCTCGGGTCACGGTGCTCAACCGGTCCGACACCCTCCTGCGGGGCTTCGACGACGACATCCGCCGGCGCTTCGTCGAGGTGTTCGGCGAGCGCGTCGACCTGCGCCTCGGTCACGTCCCCGAGAGCGTCGTGCGGCGCGACGACGGGGGGATCGCGATCGAGCACCCCGACGGCGAGGTCGTCGTCGACGAGGTGCTCGTGGCGACCGGTCGACGCCCGAACACGGACCTGCTCGACGTCGCGGCGGCCGGGATCGAGTGCGACGACGACGGAACCGTCCACGTCGACGACACGATGGCCACGAACGTCGCGGGCATCTGGGCGATCGGCGACCTCACCAACAGCTACCAGCTCAAGCACCTCGCGAACGCCGAGGCGAAGATCGCGTTCTGGAACATCACCCATCCCGACGACATCCGGCACCAGAGCTACGCGGCGGTCCCGGGAGCGGTGTTCTCGAACCCGCAGGTGGCGACGGTCGGGCTGACCGAGGCCGAGGCGCGCGCGGCGGGGCTGCCGATCCGCGTCGGTCGACGGGACTACTCCGGGACGGCCTACGGGTGGGCCCTCGTCGACGAGACGTCGTTCGCCAAGGTGATCGTGCACGCCGACACCGGGATGATCCTGGGAGGGCACGTGCTGGGACCGCAGGCCGCGACCCTGATCCAGCCCATCGTGCAGGCGATGCAGCTGGGCACGACCGCCGCCTGCGTCGCCCACGACGTGTTCTACATCCACCCCGCGCTCACCGAGGTCGTGGAGAACGCGCTGCTCGAGGCGCTCGACGACGAGGCGGGGGGCGACCAGGGTTCGGCCGACGACGTCGATCCCTCGCCCCCCGACGACGAGGCCCGCCCCGGTCTCGACGAGGAGGCGGGAGGCGCGATCACGGGGCGCGAGCCGTGACGGCGCACCGGTCGTGACCGCGCCGTTCACCGCCGAGGAGGTCACCGCCATCCGCGCGGCGACCCCGGGCTGCGACGGCGACCTGATCCACCTCGACCACGCCGGCTCCTCGCTGCCCGCTCGCGCGGTGCTCGACACCCAGATCGACCACCTCCGACGGGAGGCCGCGATCGGGGGGTACCGCGCCGCCGCCGAGGCGGCCGAGCGCTCCGACGCGGTGCGTTCGTCGCTCGCCACGATGCTCGGGGCGAACCCGTCGGAGATCGCGCGCACCGAGCACGCCACCGCGGCGTGGAACGCAGCGTTCTGGTCCATCCCGATGCGTGCCGGCCAGCGCGTCGTCACGCACGACCACGACTACGGAGCGAACCAGATCGCTCTGCTCCACGCCGCCGAGCGGTTCGGTGTCGTCGTGGAGCGCGTCGCGAGCGACGGCCACGGCCAGATCGACCTCGACCGCCTCGCGACGGTCCTCGAGCGACCCGACGACGTCGCGGTGGTGTCGCTCGCGTGGATCCCGACGAGCAGCGGGCTCGTCAACCCGGCGGCCGCCGTCGGCTCGCTGTGCCGCTCGGCCGGGGTCCCGTTCCTCCTCGACGCGTGCCAGGCGGTCGGTCAGCTCGACGTCGACGTCGCGCAGCTCGGCTGCGACTTCTGCTCCGGCACCGGGCGCAAGTTCCTCCGCGGCCCCCGTGGGACCGGCTTCCTCTACGCCCGGGCGGGGATCCTCGACCGGGTGGTGCCGTCGCAACCCGACCACCACGGCGCCAGGTGGCTCGACCTCGACCGGTACGACTACGTCGAGGGGGCGCGGCGCTTCGAGCACTGGGAGCACTCCGTCGCCGGGTGGCTCGCGCTCGGCGCGGCGGTCGATGTCGCGCTGGAGCTCGGGATCGACCGGATCGAGGCGACGATCGCGCAGCGGGCCGACGAGCTGCGCGCACGACTCGCCGACGTCGGCATGGCCGTCCACGATCCCGGGGCCGTCCGCTGCGGCATCGTGACCGCCACCCACCCGGAGCTGGCGGCCGACGACGTGTCGAGCGCGCTGCGTGACCGGGGGATCAACACGACGGTGACGTTCGCGGGATCCGCTCTGGCGGACATGGCGGCGCGGCGGGTCCCGCCGGCGACGCGGCTGTCGGTGCACTGCACGACCACCGCCGACGAGCTCGACCGGGTGGTCGACGCCGTGCGCGCCCTGTGACGTCGACCGAGCGGCTCGTCTCGCTGCCGACGCACGACCGGGGCGCTCGACGGCGCCGTGGGGCCGGCAGCCGGTTCGGGGCGTACCCTGCGGGTCGTGGGCGTCGCGACGAGGAACTGGGCGGGCAACCAGAGGTGCGCGCCGGCGTCGGTGCACGAGCCGGTGTCCACCGACGAGGTCGCCTCCGTCGTGTCCGCCGCGGCGGCCGAGGGACGGCGGGTGAAGGTAGTCGGCGGCGGTCACTCGTTCACCGACATCGCGATGACCGACGGGACGCTGATCTCGCTCGACTCGATGGATCGCGTCATCGGGGTCGGGGGGGCGGAGGGCTTCGACGTGTCCGTCCAGGCCGGCATCCGGCTCGGCGCGCTGAACGACGCGCTCGCGGTGCGTGGCCTCGCGCTGCCCAACCTCGGTGACATCGACCGCCAGTCGATCGCCGGGGCCATCTCGACCGCGACCCACGGCACCGGCGCCGGCCACGGCAACCTCGCCACCACCGTCGTGGCGATGACCCTCGTCGTCGGCGACGGCTCCGTGCGGCGGATCGACGAGGACACCGATCCCGAGCTGCTGCGCGTCGCGCGCGTCGGGCTCGGCGCGCTCGGCGTGGTCACCGAGGTGACGTTGCGCTGCGTCCCGGCGTTCAACCTCCACGCGGTCGAGACGATCGAGCCCCTGGTCGACGTCGTGGCCGACTTCGGGCGGGTGATGCACGGCACCGACCACGTCGAGTTCTACTGGATGCCCGGTGCCCGTCGCTGCCAGGTCAAGCGCAACACCCGCACCTCGGCCGAGGCCGACCCGCCGTCGCGGGCTTCCTACGTGAAGGACAAGTGGATCGGCGAGAACCTCGCGTTCGGCGCGGTGTGCCGGGTCGGTCGCCGGTTCCCCGCGGCGGCGCCGAGGATCGCGAAGCTGATCATGACGGGCGCGTCCGAGCGCGAGCTGATCGACCGCAGCGATCGGGTGTTCTGCAGCCCACGCAGGGTTCGCTTCCTCGAGATGGAGTACGGCGTCCCCTTCGACGCCGTCCCCGACGCGCTCGGCCGGATCGCCGCGCTGGTCGAGTCGCTCCCCTTCCCGCCGCTGTTCCCGATCGAGGTGCGCGCGTCGGCGGGCGACGACATCGCCCTGTCCACCGCCAACGGGCGCGCATCGGGGTGGATCGCCATCCACCAGTACGTCGGCGCGCCCCACGAGGCGTACTTCCAGGGCGTCGAGAACATCATGAACGACTACAACGGTCGTCCCCACTGGGGCAAGTTGCACTTCCAGTCGTCGGCGACGCTCGCCCATCGCTACCTCGAGTGGGACGTGTTCCAGCGCACGCGCCGCGAGCTCGATCCGGCGGGGACCTTCGCGAACGCCTACACCGATCGCGTCCTCGGACCCGTCTGAGGTCCCCGGCGCCCGGGTCACCGGGCGGCCGCTCGGGCCTCAGCCGCGGATCGGGCTCTGCGCGACGAGCCAGCCCAGGATGCCCGCGGTGGTGTCCGCGAACGAGCCGTCGCCGGCGCGCTCGGGCAGAGCCGGGTAGCCGTCGTAGTTGATGACCACGACGCGGTCGCCGGGTCGCCACAGGCCCCGGAACGACACGTTGCGGTACATGCTCTGGATCTCGGCCAGCCACCCCCGCTCGCCGATGCCGTAGCTGTCGGAGTAGCCGGTGAACCAGGTGAACGGGACGCCGCGGTCGCGAGCGATGGTCATCGCCCGGAAGAAGCCGTCCGCGTAGCCGCCGCCCGTGCACACGTCGAGCGGGCACTCGATGCCGATCCCGTCACCGGATCGCAGCGCTGCGTCCCCGGCGCTGCCCGGCGAGATCGTCGGGAAGCTGGCGGTGTTCTGCGCCCCGGTCAGGTTCTGCGGCTGGTACAGCGTCTCGATCGCCCCGTAGCCCATCGGTCCGTAGTGCGCGCGCGCCCCGCCGACCCCGCCGACGTCGCCCCAGCAGCCCGGGTTCTCGGCCGCGTAGATCGACATCCCGATCCGGTTGAACGACAACGCGCCGCGCGCCTCGACGTTCTTCCAGTAGCTGTCGTCACGGAACCCGACGCAGGTCCTGCCGAGCGTGATCGGGTGCTCGACGACGAGGTCGAGGGTGCCGACCGACTTGGCGAGCGAGACGGCCTTGTCAATCGAGTTCGGCTCGGCGAAGCCGTTGCCCCACAGACCGTCGATGTTCGTGCGCGCGTAGGTCCACTGGCCGTCGCGCCCGAGCAGGCCCTCCGAGCCGTAGAACGCGAGGTAGACCTCGGGGCGGTCGCTGACCTCCGCCGGCGGTTCCGGGGGGTTCAGCCGGTCCGCGGGGCGCGCCCGGCTCACGTCGGCCGGTCCGGTGACCGCGCCGGTGAGCGCCTGCATCACGACCTCGGCGGGTGCGAGGGCGGCGGGCTCGTCGGCGGCCGCGGCGGCGGTCACCGCCGGCAGGCGATCGTCGGGGAGGCCGGTCGAGGTGCCGCAGGCGGCGAGGCCGACGAGCGCCGCGACGGCGGCGAGGACGGTGGTGCGTGGTGTCATGGCTCAGTCCAGGATGACGGCGTAGGCGTCGATGATGTAGTGGGTGGCGCCTCGGCGGTTGAACACCGACACCACCTCGGCGCCTCGGCTCGTGGCGCCGTAGGTGGCGACCGCGGCGTTCGCGATCGTGCGACCAGCGACGACGTTGATGTTCGACACGTCGGCCTCCCCGGCGGGGTGGCCGCCGCCGGCGTGCGCGGGGGTGAGCGACAGGTAGGTCGTCGGTGGATCGGACGCCCGAGCCTGGGTGTGCGCGACCGCGGTGACGTTCGCGAGCAGCGAGCTCTGCGCGCCGACCGGCCGTCCGTTCAGGCTGATCGAGTCGGCGAAGTCGTCGAAGCGCAGGTCCTCCCACTGCTGGTCGCCGAGCTTGACGGCGTCGAACGCCTCGGCGCGGGTGTCCATCGTGCGGAACGGCTCCTCGAGAGCGATGATGCGACCGGCGGTCGTCTCGTCGGCGCGCGGCTCGAGGGAGCCGACGACGTCGACGGCCACGTGGAGTCGGCCCGCCCGGTTGTAGAGGTGGATCCGGCCCGACGAGTCGAGCTCGACGATCGCCAGGCTCGCCACGATCGCCCCCGGTCGGTAGTTGCCGTTGGAGGATCCCGGGGTCGCGCCGACGGGGACCGGTGCGGCGCTGGCGGTGAGGTAGGTGTCGGCGGCGTCGGCGCGGGAGTTGATCCCGGTGATGTTCACCACCACGGCGGTCGCGTCCGGGGACACGCCGGCCCGACCGGCCACCTGCACGGAGCGGTTCGATCGCGGGCCGAGCGGCGACGAGGTGCGGGTGTCGAGGACGCGCGTCGGCTCCAGGCTGTCGAGGCGGGCGCCACGTCCGGCGGTGTGCGACGAGGTGGTGACGTAGCCGACGACGTCGACGACCAGGCGGCTCGTGCCGCCGGCGTTCGTGACCAGTCGGACGTCGAGGCGGGCGTCGTCGACGCCGATGATCCCGAGGTTGGGGACGACGTCGCCGGGGCGGTTGAAGTTGAGCAGCGACGCGCCGGGAGCACCGGGCCCGGCGGCGCCGGAGGCCGCCGCGCTCAGGTACCCCGTTCCGCGGGCGTCGGCGAGGGTGATGTTGACCGCGACGGCGAGGATGTCGTCGCGGTCGATGCCGGCGTCGCGGACCCACACGTCGACGGCGGTGGTGCTGTTCGCACCGACGCGGGCGTCGAAGACGCGCGTCGGCGTGACCGGGAAGTACTCCCCGCCCGCTCCGAGCGAGGTGCTCTGCGCGTGGCTCGCAGCGCCGGTGGCGAGCAGCGCCGAGATGGCGGCGAGCGCGCCGGCGACGAGGTGGAGGAGGCGGCGGGTGGGTGGCACGGGGGTCTCGGGCGGTTCGGGTCGAAGCATGTTGTACCCCACCGTGCGGCGGACGTGGCCGCGCGCACCGAGGTCGACCCCGTCGGCCCGGATCGACTCGCCCGACGCGCCGACGTGGCGCGAGCCGCGACGGCGGAGCGCGCCGGCCGCCGTCGCGGTCAGCCGGGGTGGGCGAGGACGAAGGCCAGCAGGAACCCGAGCGCCGTGCTCAGCGCGTTGAACGGGCGACCGTGCTCGAACGCCTCCGGCATCAGCGTGTCGGCGAGCGACGCCAGCACCGCCCCGCCGGCGAAGGCCAGCGCGAAGGCCAGCGCGCCGGGCGACATCTGCGAGGCGAGACCGTCTCCCGCCACGACGGCGAGGGTGAGCACGGCCGCCGTCGCCGCCCAGATCGACACGACGAACCCGCGCGACCGCCCGGCGGAGCGCATCGCGATCGAACCGACCAGGCTCTCGGGGAGGTTGGACACGAACACCGCGACGAGCAGCGCGGTGACGCCGCTCAGCTCGCCGCCGACCCCTTCGAGCGTGACGCCGAGGGCCAGGTTCTCCGGCACCCCGTCGAGGGTGACGGCGGCCAGCAGGGCGAAGGCGATCCCCGGTCCGGTGGACGCGCCGCCACGACCGGCGGCGCTGTGCGCGAGCTTGTCGCTCTGGTCGGCCTCCGCGCCGTCGAGCGCGTCGGGCACCCCCGCTGCGGCGTCCGCAGCGTCCCCCCCACCGGCTCGGGCCGCGCCGCCCGCCCCGCTCGCGACGCGAGCGTCGACGAGCGCGTTCACCACGACGAACACGATCGCCCCGACGAACAACCCCAGCACCGACGGCCCGAGCCCGCCGACCTCGACCGCCTCGGGGAACAGCTCGAACGCGAGCGCCGCGATCAGCGCCCCGCTGGCGAAGGCGAGCAGGACCCCGGTCACCTGAGCGGGCGCGGACCACCACGATCCGACCACCGCCCCGATCACCAGGGCGCTCGACCCGATCACCCCGATCAGCAGCGCGGTCCACACCGCCCCATCCTCACCCACCGCCGGCGCGGTGGGCGACACCAGGTCGGGGGAGCTGCGCTGTCCGAGCGGTGCTCGCCGTGCGGTCAGCCGTCGTGGGCGGTGCGCCGGGAGACGTCGCGCGCCACGGCGCCGTAGCGCTCGAGCGTCTCGGGGTCGGCACCCGCCGCGCTGTACATCACGAGGCGGTCGGCGCTGCCCCGGTAGGTCTCGACGAGGGCGTCGGCGAGGTGGTCCCAGTCGGCGGTGGTGCAGAACGCCTGGAGGTGGTCGTCGGTGACCTCGGCGCGCATCGCGTCGAGATCACCGGCTCCCCGGTGGGCCCGGATCCGCTCCGTGGTCCCCTCGAACCCGGCCTCGTCCCAGATGAACGCGTAGTTCGGGGTCGAGCCGTAGAACGAGAGCGCGGTGCGCGCCGCCTCGCGCGATGCGTGGCGCTCGGCGTCGTCGTCGCCGACGATCGTCGTCACCGGCACGATCACGGCGACGTCGCCCGGTGAGCGACCGCCGAGGATCGCACCCTGAGCGATGCCGGGCAGCACGTGGCGCTCGAGGTACCCCGGGTGGCCGAGGGGGTGGACGTGGACGCCGTCGGCGACCTCCCCCGCCATCTGCAGCATCCACGGGTTGACGGCCGCCACGTCCACCGCGGGGTCGGCGAACGCGATCGGACCGGGGCTCCACCGCCGGTTCAGGAAGGTCAGCTCGTGGAACTCGCCGCGGTGGTCGAGGGCTTCGCCGCGGAAGGCGGCGAAGCACGCCTTGACCGCGCGCACGTGGTCGCGCAGGCGGGGTCCGGGGCGATCGAACTCGACTCCGTAGCGGCGCACGACGTGGGTGCGCACCTGGGTGCCGAGCCCGAGGCGGAAGCGACCTCCGGTGAGCTCCTGGAGCTCCCAGGCGTTCTGCGCCGTGATCATCGGGCTGCGCGGGAAGGCGACGGCGACCCCCGTCGCGAAGTCCAGGTCGGGCTCGGCCAGGGCGGCGGCGGTCACCGCGCTGAACGCCGTGCGTGCGCCCTCGGCCAGCACCATCCCGTCGAAGCCCGCCCGTCGCGCCGCTCGAGCGGCATCGCCCATCCGGGCGAGGGCGCTCGGGGTCGTCATCACGTCGACGCGCACCCGGGCGACGGTACCGGTCGGCGGTCGCGGCACCGGAGCCGGAGCCGGAGTCGGAACGGGAGGTCGGGAGCCGGGCGTCCGGACCCCCTCGTGTGACTCGGGTCGGGTCGGGTCGCTACCGTCGTGCCATGTCGAAGCAGGCGATCACGGGACTGGAAGCGGAGATCGGCCGGGTGCGCGAGCTCCTCGCCTCGATGAGCGACCAGGAGTGGCAGGCGCCGTCGGCGTGCGAGGGGTGGAGGGTGCAGGACGTCGTCACCCACATGGCGTCGGTGCACCAGCAGATCGCCGAGCCCGAGTCGATCGACACCGGCGACGGCGCGAAGGCCGAGGAGGCGGCCGAGGTGCCCGTGCGCGCACGTCGCGACTAGAGCACGCAGCAGGTGCGCGACGCGTACGACGAGTGGTCGGTCAAGGGCCTCGCCGCGCTCGGCGCGGTGCAGGACCCGCCGATGGCCGACACGGTGGTGTCGCTGTCCGACCTCGGGGAGCACCCGATGCACCTGCTGGGCAACGCGATCGCGTTCGACCACTACTGCCACCTGCGCCACGACATCGGCGCCGCGATCGCCCGCGCCGCCGATCTCCCGCGCGACCCGACGGTGCTCGCGGCGACCCTCGAGTGGATGCTGGCGGGCCTACCCCAGATGTGCGCCGACGCCCTCGACGGCGCGCCGCGCCAGCCGGTCAACCTGGTCTTCGACGGCGTCGCCGCCGACAGCTGGTGCCTCACCCCGGGCGATCCCGAGGCCGGACCGCGGTGGGTCGTCGCCCACGGGGTCGACGACGACGCCCCCGTGGTGCGCACCACGGCGCACGACTTCGTGTCGTGGGGGACCAAGCGCGCCGACTGGCGCTCCACCAGCACGGGCGACGTGGACGATCCCAGGGTCGCCGCCGTGCTCGACGCGATCGACGTCATCTGATCGTGCCGTCCACGACCCCCGAGCGCGACGCCGCGACGCCCGCGGACGACGCCACCGCGAGGACACCCGACGACGACCACGACGACCACGACGGCACCGACCGTCCGTGGTGGCGGACTGCGACGATCTATCAGATCTACCCGCGCAGCTTCGCCGATTCCGACGGCGACGGCGTCGGCGACATCGCCGGCATCGCGTCGAAGCTCGACCACCTCGTGGAGCTCGGCATCGACGCGGTGTGGCTCTCGCCGATGTACCCCTCCCCGCAGGACGATGCCGGCTACGACATCAGCGACTACCGCGGGATCGACCCCCTGTTCGGATCGCTCGAGGACTTCGACGCCCTCGTCGAGGCGTTGCACGAGCGCGGCATCCGCCTGCTCATGGATCTCGTCGTCAACCACACCTCCGACGAGCACGAGTGGTTCGTCGAGTCGCGGTCCGCGACCGACTCGCCCCGCCGCGACTGGTACTGGTGGCGGCCGCCGCGCGACGGCATGGCCGGAGGCGAGCCCGGAGCCGAGCCGAACAACTGGGGATCGGTCTTCGGCGGTCCGGCGTGGCGGTGGGACGAGGCGACCGCCGAGTACTTCCTGCACCTGTTCAGCACCAAGCAGCCGGACCTGAACTGGGAGAACCCCGACGTCCGCGCCGCCGTGTACGAGATGATGCGGTGGTGGCTCGATCGCGGGATCGACGGGTTCCGGATGGACGTGATCAACTTCATCTCGAAGGATCCCGAGCTCCCCGACGGCCGTGTCCGACCCGGCGGTCGCTTCGGGAACGGGATGCCGCACCACGTCGACGGGCCGCGGATGCACGAGTTCCTCGCCGAGATGCGACGTGAGACGGGCGGGGGGCCGCGTGACGAGGCCGCCGACCGCGCCGGCGGCGAGCGCCCCCTCGTGTGGGTGGGGGAGATGCCGGGCGTCACCGTCGACGACGCCATCGCCTACACCGACCCCGACCACGCCGAGGTCGACATGGTGTTCCAGTTCGAGCACGTCGGCGTCGACCACGGCGAGCGCGGTCGCTTCGACGTCCGGCCCCTGCGCCTCATTGACCTCAAGGCGGTGATGAACCGCTGGCAGGTCGGCCTGGCCGAGACCGGGTGGAACAGCCTCTACTGGTGCAACCACGACCAGCCCCGCGTCGTGTCGCGCTTCGGTGACGACGGCGAGCACCGGGAGCGCTCGGCGACGATGTGGGCGACGGTGCTCCACCTCCACCGCGGCACTCCGTTCGTGTACCAGGGCGAGGAGCTGGGGATGACGAACTACCCGTTCACCTCCCTCGACGAGGTGCGCGACGTGGAGGCGGCGAACCACGTCGTCGACGCGCGCGCGGCCGGCGCGTCCGACGACGAGATCCTCGCCGAGCTGCGCGCCGGGTCGCGCGACAACGCACGCACCCCGGTGCAGTGGGACGCGTCGCCCGGAGCCGGGTTCACCACCGGCGAGCCCTGGATCGCGATCAACCCGAACCGCACCGAGATCAACGCGGCCGATCAGCGCGACGACCCCGACTCGGTGTTCCACCACTACCGCCGCCTGGTGGAGCTGCGCCACGACCTCGACGTCGTCGTCGACGGCGAGTTCGCCATGCTGCTCGCCGACGACGAGTCGATCTACGCGTTCACCCGCACCCTCGGCGACGACCGGCTGCTCGTCCTCGCGAACGCGACGGGCGAGCCCGTGGCGGTCGACACCGACGAGCTCGGCGACTGGGTGGACGCCACGACGCGCGACGCCACGATCGAGGTGGTGATCGCGAACGTCGCCGACCCCGCGCCCCTCGGTGCCGAGCTGGTGCTCCAGCCGTGGGAGGCGCGCGTCCACCGACGCCGCTGATCCACGTGCTGGGTGCGTCGTCCGGCGAGCCGAGCGTCAGGCTCCCGACGGGCGCACGAGGCGGAACCAGCGGTACCCGTGGGCGGCGACCTCGACCTTCGTCGCCCCGTCGGCCACCTCGATCGGTTCGTTCGTCCCGATCAGGTCGCGCAGCACCGCCCCGTCGGCGTCGCCGAGGTCGATCCGGGCGGTGGCCTTCCTCTTCGCCAGGTTGTGCATCGTGACGACGGTGCGGCCCTCCCAGTCGCAGCGGAGCGCGAGGACGGAGTCGACCTCCGTCTCGAGGACGGTGTGCTCGCCGAAGCCGATCTCGGGGACGTCCTTGCGCAGGCGGATGAGGCGCTCGAACCAGTTGAGCAGCGATTCGGGGTCGGTCCGCTGGTCGGCGACGTTGACGTCGGCGGGCGAGCGGTCGCCGTCGGGCAGCGCTCGGGTGGCGGCGTCGGGCGGCGCGGTGGTGAAGCCGCCGGCGGGGCCCGAGTCCCACTGCATCGGTGTGCGCACGGCGAGGCGCCCCTCGATGTCGAGGTTCTCGCCCATCCCGATCTCCTCGCCGTAGAACAGCGACGGGGTGCCCGGCATCGCGAACATCAGGCTGTACGCCATCCGCACGTGCTGGTCGTCCCCGCCGAGCATCGGGGGGAGCCGGCGTCGGAGCCCGCGGTCGAAGAGCTGCATGTCGGGATCGGGGCCGAACGCGTCGAACACCTCCTGGCGCTCCTCGTCGGTGAGCTTGTCGAGGGTGAGCTCGTCGTGGTTGCGCAGGAACGAGGCGAAGGCCGAGGCCCGCGGGATCTCCGGTCGCGACCGGATCGATTCGGCGAGCGGCGTCGCGTCCTGGCGCGCCATCGCCAGGTAGGTCGCCTGCATCCCCATGAAGTCGAACAGCATCGTCAGCTCGTCGCCGTCCTCGTCGCCGAAGAACCGGCGCTGCTGCTCGAAGTGCAGGTTGACCTCACCGAGCAGGACCGCGTCGCCGCGCCGCCGCTGCATGAACGCACGCAGGTCGCGCAGGTACTGGTGCGGGGCGATGTCCATCGCCTGGTCGATCCCGTCGAGCTCGAGCAGGAACGGCACGGCGTCGACGCGGAACCCCGACAGGCCCTGGGCGAGCCAGAACCCGATGACCTTGCGGATCTCGTCGCGCACCGCCTCGTTCGCGACGTTCAGGTCGGGCTGGTGGTGGTAGAAGCGGTGGAGGTAGTACTGGCCGGCGTCGGCGTCGTAGGTCCACACGCCCTCCTGCTCGCCGGGGAACACGACCCCGGCGGGGCCGTCGTCGGGGATCTCGTCCTGCCACACGTAGAAGTCGCGGAAAGGAGACTCGCGGCTGGTGCGCGCGGACCGGAACCAGCGGTGCTGGTCGGAGGTGTGGTTGACGACGAGGTCGGCGATGACCCGCAGACCGCGGTCGCGCGCGACGGCGATGAACTCGGTGAAGTCGCCGAAGGTCCCGAGGCGCGGGTCGATCGCGTAGTGGTCGGCGACGTCGTAGCCGTCGTCGCGATCGGCGGTCGGGTAGAAGGGCATCAGCCAGATGCAGGTGACGCCGAGTCCGGCGAGGTGATCCACGTGGCGGGTCAGCCCGGGGAAGTCTCCGACCCCGTCGCCGTTCGAGTCGGCGAAGGTCTGCACGTCGAGGCAGTACACGATCGCGTTCTTCCACCACAGGTCCGCCGTCGTCGGGATGTCCATGCACCCACCCTGCCACGCGCGATCCGCCCCCTCCACGGAGGCTCCCCCCCGTCGACCCCGTCCCGTGCGCACGCGACCCCGGTCGACCCGCCGGTCCGGTCGTCACCTCCTGCGCGTCGCGCCCGGGATCGCGACCAGACGCAGATCGATGGATGGGCGGGCGCGTGCGGTCGTGACGGAGTCAGCGTGGGGGCAGGCGGCGGCGGAGCTCGACGTAGACGGTCTCGCCGGCGAGCTCGGTCAGCTCGTCGACGAGGCTGTCCACGACCATCTCGTCCCCGGAGTACGCCTCGCCCCCGTCCGAGCGCTCCGTGCAGCACCACGCCATCGTCGTGCCGTGCTCGCCCCAGTCCGCTCGCGACCACCGCCGGACGGTCGCCGTCTCGGGACCGTCGGGCTCCTCGTCGTGCTGCAGCGACCAGTCGACGCGCAGCGGGAGCTGCCAGCACACCGACGGCTTCCACTCCGTGGGCGAATCGCCCGCCTCGAGGGCGGCGATGTGCAGCGCGCACCCCGCACCCCCCTCGAAGCCGGGTCGGTTGAGGAACACGCACGCCCCGTCGACGACGCGCGTGCAGCTCCGCTCGGCGTCGCCGTAGAACCCGGCGACCGCGACCGCGACCGCGGCGTCGGGCGAAGCGTCGGCCCCGGTCGCGGCCTCGGCCGCGCTCGCCGGGACCCCGACGTCGTCGGCCCGTCGGGGGTCGGTCGGCGACGTGGACTCCGAAGCGACCTCGCCCATCGCCTCGGCATCGTCGTCGACGCCCGCACGCTCGGACGGATCGGGTCCGCTCGGCGGGACGTGCTCCGCGGTCCCGACCCCGTGGAACTGCCAGCGGGCGGGGGTGAGCAGCGCGACGTAGGCCGAGATCCGCCGCGCCTCCTCCTGCCCGGACGGTCCGTCGCCGAAGTGCGCACCGAGCGAGCAGCACCCCTGGCCGAGCTCCTCGGCGGGTCGCGACAGGATCCCCTTGCACCCGTCGCCGAACAGGCAGCGCCACCGGGAGGTCAGGAACCCGCGCTCGAACCGCCACACCGTGTCGGAGTCGACGACCTCGACGAAGCCATCGTCCGCGATCTCGGACGGACCGTCGCGCGGGGGTTCGTCCACGGTCACGACGTCACCGGCGGCCGAACAGGACGAGGGAGTCGCCGTCGGGCAGATCGATCGGGTCGCCACCGTCGATCCGGACCAGCGACCGCTCGGTCCCGGTCCGGGCGATGTAGGCCGAGCCGTCCGGGGTGAGGTCGAGCACCTCGTCGGCGTCGACGGCCACCACCTCACCGGCGGCGAACACCTGCGGGTTCCCGCCGTCGACGATGGAGATCGTGCAGCCGTCGACGGACACGTCGGTGATCGAGCCGCGCCCGATGTCGCCGATCTCGGCGCCGTCGTCGAGGTCGACGACGGTGGCTGCCCGCCCACCGCGCTCGGACGACACGATCGCGCAGCGCGACGCCTTCGTGAGCGGCTCGGCGAGCTCGCCGACGAAGGTGGCGACGACCTCGCCGTCGGGGTCGAGGACGGTGATCTGGCCGTCACCGGTGACGACCATCCGATCGCCGTCCGCGACCACGTCGCCGGATCGGACGTCGACCCGGCGGCCGTCGGCGTCGACGAGGTCGTCGTGCTCGTCGAGGTCGCCGCCGGTCGTGGCGGTGCCGACCGAGCCGTCGGCCGCGACGACGAGGAGGTCGCCGGACGGGGTGAGCAGGGTCGCGATCGGCGCCGGGACGTCGACGGTCGCGATCTCCTCGCCGTCGAGGTCGGAGAACTCGATCTCCGACACGTCGCCGGCCGGCTGCTCGGTGACGACGACGTCGTCGTCGAGGGCCACAACCCGGCCCGCCAGCGCGACCGCGGTCTCCTCGGCCAGGTCGACGACGAACGACTGGAAGATGTTCGGGACCGGCACCGCCGCGAGGCCGGCGGACGGGGCGATCAGGACGTCGCCCGCATCGATCAGGGGGGACTCGACGTCGGTGACGTCCGCCAGCCCGAGGAGGCGTCCCTCCGCGCTCAGCACGATCACGACGTCCCCGCGACCGTCGCCCGCCACGAACACGACCGACGGGTCGTCCGGGCTGACGAGCAGCGTCTGGTCGCGCTCGACCCGGCGGGTGCGGGTCGAACCGTCGGAGAGGTCGACGAGCGTCAGGCGCCCGGCGTCGCTGAGCGAGAGGAGGACGTCGCCGGCGACGACGGTCCGGTGGTCGAGCAGGTCGTCGTCGTCGTAGGACGCGACCTCGTCGCCCGAACCGCGCTCGATCACGTCGATCCCCGAGTCGGTGAGCGAGACGACGGTGTTCCACTCCGTCGCCTCGGACGTCGCCGAGGTGTCGGATCCGTCGTCGCCGATGATCCGACCGACGACGATCGCCCCCATCGCGACGACCGCGACGACCGCCGCGACGAGGATCGCACGACGCACGATGTAGTTCGGTTCGTCCCAGTCGTCGTCGTCGATGTCGTCGTCGACGTCGTCGGGATCGTCGTACCGGTCACGAGGGGACGGCTCGTCGTCGCCTCGCTCGTCGTCGCGATCGCGCTCGTCGTGGCGCTGCTCGTCGTCGCCGGGGCCCTCCTCGGCCGGGGGCTCGCCGCCGTCGAGGGGGTCAACGTCGTCGGGCTCGGAGCTCGGCCGCCGACGATCGGTCACGCCGCGAATCTAGGCGCGGTAGCGTCGGAGCCGTGGAGTTCACCTGCCCTCGATGCGCCACGAGCGCGGAGGCGGAGTTCTACGGTCCGTGCCCGAGCTGCCGGGCCGAGCTGATCGCCACCTTCCGCTCGGACGGGCGCGTCGTCGAGCTCGCCGAGTACGAGCCGAAGATGAACGTGACGCCGAACGCCGTCGCCTTGAAGGACGACTGACGCCGCGCACGTCGACCGGCGGTCGGGCGGGAGCGGGGCGGGGACGAGGGTCGGAGCCGTCAGCCGCGTGACGGGACGTCGTCGACCTGGTTCGTCCCGCTCAGCGCCTTGTCGTCGATCCACTGCTGGACGCGGGGATGGAGCGTGGCGAGACCGATGACGCCGGCGATGATCAGCGAGATCCCGGCGACGATGAAGCTCGGGAACACGACGATCACGACGATGCCGGCTGCGATCAGCACCACCCCGGAGAGCGCGAGCATGATCCGGCCGCCCTTGGACTCCTGGAGCTTGCGGACCGCGTCGGCGGCGCGCTCGACGACGATGTCGAGCAGCCGCTGAGCCCAGTCGAACTCGGTCGCCAGGATGAGCAGGCCGACGATGATCACCACGACGCCGGGGCCGGGCAGCGCGAGCAGGGCGATCCCGGCGAGCACCACGAGGGTGCCGAGGAGGAAGACGCCGATGCGCTTGCCCTGACGTCCTACCTTCCCGAGCGCGGTCATGTCCGATCACCGTCGTGGGTCATCGACCCAGTGTGGCCTCTCGACGTGGCGGTCGCGCACCGCAGCCCGTCCGACCCGCGCGGAGCGCTCGACGTCGGCGCCGCCGATGGAGCGTGAGCGGGCACGGTCCGTGAGGATGGTCCGATGGACGGAGCTCCGATCGGGCGTGGTTCGTGAAGCTCGGTCTGATGTCCGCGAACACCGTGTGGACACGTCCCGCGGAGGTGCGCCTCGCCGTGGAGATCTGCGAGGGAGCGAGCGTCGAATCGCTGTGGGCGGTGGAGCACGTGCTCACCCCGTCCACGTCGTCGTCGCGCTCCCCGTTCAAGGCCGACGGAGGCCTGGACGGGCTGAACGACGTCGTGCTGTGCGACCCGGTGGTGTGGTCGGCCCACGCAGCGGCCTGCTCGACGACGTTGCGGCTGGGCACCGGGATCGTGATCCTCCCCCAGCGTCACCCCGCGTACGTGGCTGGCGGACCGCCTCGCCCGGCTGCCTGCCCGTCGCGACGGCTGACGACGTCCCCGGCACCCGCACCCGGGTGCTCAGCGTGTCGGACCGTTCCACCACGCCCCGCCGAGCTGGGCTCGGGCCGAGTTCGGAGGGGTGCTCTCCGTCACGTTTGTGAGATCGTTGTCGCGTCAACCATGAGCGCATGACCATCGGAATCGTCTTCTACTCCACCTACGGAACCACCCACGCGCTCGCGCAGGAGGTCGCCGCCGGGATCGCATCGGCGGGAGGGGACGCTGCCTTGCGCCGCGTGCCCGAGCTGATGCCCGACGAGGCGATGGACGACAACGCCAAGGCCGCCGCCGAGGCGCAGTCCGACATCGCGTTCGCCGATGTCGAGGAGCTCCCCGAGTTCGACGGGATCATCCTGGGCTCGCCCACCCGCTTCGGGAACCGGGCCGCTCAGCTGTCGCAGTTCATCGATCAGACCGGGCCGCTGTGGCAGTCGGGGCGCCTCGTCGGCAAGCCGGTCGGCTTCTTCACCGGGGCCGCGACGATGCACGGCGGCCACGAGTCGACGATCCTGACCATGTCGACGTGGGCGTACCACCAGGGCATGGTGATCGTCCCCGCCGGCTACGCGAACGAGCAGATGGGCTCGACCCGCACCGGCGGCGGACCGTACGGTCCGACGCACCTGAGCCCGACCGACGGGTCGAAGACGTCGCTCAGCGACGAGGAGATCTCGATCGCGCGGGGCTACGGCGAGCACTTCGCGACCATCGCGGCGAAGCTGGCCTGACGGGTGCTGCCGGGCCGTTCGCTCGCGTGCGCGACGAGCGGCCCGGTAACGTGAGCGCGTCCTGAGGCCGGGACGACGATCACGGGGACGTAGCTCAGTTGGCTAGAGCACCTGCTTTGCAAGCAGAAGGTCGTGGGTTCGATTCCCATCGTCTCCACCGGTAAAGCCCCTGGTAGCGAAGCTGCCGGGGGCTTTCTCGTTCTCCGACGAGACCCGCTTGCACGCGTATTGCACGCGTAGCAGAGGAGGCGTATGGTCGTCAGCGTGGGTCAAAGGCGAACATTCGGCTCGGTCCGGAAGCACCGTTCCGGGCGCTGGGGCGCCGACTACACGGACCCGGTCACGGGCCAGCGCGTGACCCCCGGTCGCTCGTTCGCCTCCAAGGTCGAGGCGACACGCTGGCTGTCGGAGATGCAGACCGATCTCGACCGCGGTCAGGCGCTCGACGCCACCGGGACCAAGCGGACGTTCGAGTCGTATGCGAACACCTGGCTCGCTGGAAGGACCGATCTGCGACCGAAGACTCTCGACCTCTACCGCTACCTGCTCGACGCGTTCATCCTTCCCAGGCTGGGCGACGTGCCGGTCGGCAAGATCGACCCGTCCACGATTCGCCGCTGGCACGGCCGTGTGAGCGAAGGTGACCAGAGCGTGGTCACGACCGCCAAGGCGTACCGGTTGCTCCGCCAGATCTTGTCGGCTGCGGTCGACGATCTGCTCCTGCGGGCCAACCCCTGCACATTGAAGGGCGTTGCCGTGGAGCGAACCCAGGAGCGCCAGACGCCGTCGATCGCGGAGGCGATGAGGCTCGTCGACGCCGTGAAGCCCGAGTACCGACTGATGGCGATGCTGGCTGCGGTCGTCGGGCTCCGGCGAGGTGAGTGCTTCGGACTCAGGCGGCGCCACCTCGTCGAGGCGGATGGCGTGTGGACGGTGACCGTGGAGTCGGCGGTCGTGTTCGTGCGCAATGTCCCCCATCTCCAGCCACCGAAGACGAGCGCCGGCATCCGGCGGCTCGTGGTGCCCGCCGTGGTGACGCCGACGATCGTGGACCACCTCGATTCGTTCGGGCCGTTCGGTGACGATGACCTCCTCATCGTCGATCGGCGCACCGGTCAGACGCCGACGCTCACGGTCTGGCGGCGCGTGTGGGAGAACGCACGCAAGTCGGTTGGCGTGGACTACACGTTCCACGATCTCCGGCATCTCGCCGGCACGCTGAACGCGACGGCGGGTGCGAGCATCCGTGAGTCGATGGCCAGGATGGGTCATTCGTCGCCGAGGGCTGCCCTGCGCTACCAGCACCTCGTCGACCTGCGAGACGCAGAGGTCGCGTCGTCGATCGATCGGCTCTTCGACTGATCGATCGAGGACCGCGCGTTCAGATCAGCGCTTCGACTCGTTGCGCTGCGAGGTACCGATCGATGTCGCGTTGATCGAATCGGACGTACTTGCCGACCTTGTGGAACGGCACTCGGCGTTCGGCGACGAGACGCCGCACGAACCGCTCCGGTGTTCCCAGTCGCTCCGCGACTTCGGGGATTCCGAGCAGCGCCAGCGGCTCCGGTGATGGGCCGCCCTCGGCCGTTGGCGGCGCTGAGTTCTTCGCTTCGAGCTTCATCGCACTTCCCAACTCTTGAACGCTGACGTGAAGCCAAGGCCCGCACCGGGCGACGGCGTTACACCTCGATGGCGGCGCACACGCCTGCCGTCGGCGCTGTGGTGATCTTGGCGTCCATGCGAGGAACGCCTGGTCAGCGATAGCCGGCTCAGTGCCGTTGGAGGTGTGCGAGCAGATGCCGAAGCACGGCGTCAGGGTTCTCTTCGGGCAGGAAGTGGCCACCGTCGAGTACCTCACACCTCACGTTCGTGGCCCAGCGTCTCCAGATCTCGGTGAGGTCGCCTCGGCCGGCGCTCGACAACACCAGGATCGGGCAGTCGATCGTGTTCGCCGAGTTGCGATCTGCCTCGTCGTGGTCGATGTCGGCGGCTGCTCCGGCCCGATAGTCGGCGCACGTTCCGTCGATCACCTTGCGCTGTCGGAAGCATCGTCGGTACTCGGCCATCGCCTCGGCCGAGATTCGTTCGGGGTACTTCGACCAGCTCGCCATCAGATGATCGAGCCACGCGTCCGCCGCTCCTGCGATCAGCGTTTCGGGCAGACCGTCGGGTTGCGCGAGGAACGGCCAGTGGAACGTCTCGATCGAAGTCGGCCCATCGATCAGATCCCACTCCTCGATCGTCGGGATGATGTCGATGACGGTCAACGACTCGACGACATCGGGATGGTCCAACGCCATGCGGTACGCGACTCGGGCTCCTCGGTCGTGGCCGACCACGGCGAAACGATCGTGACCGAGCCCGCCCATCAGCTCGATCATCGACGAGGCCATGGCCCGCTTCGAGAAGCTCGAGTCATCATCGAGGGGCACGTCGCTGTCGCCGTACCCGGGCAGATCGGGAGCGATGACCGTGTGGCTCTCGGAAAGCTTCGCGGCGACCTGATGCCAGCAGACATGGGTCTCGGGGTAGCCGTGGATGAGAAGCACCGCAGGTCCTCCGCCAGCCGTGCGACAGACGGTCGATCCGGCGGCCAATTCCGACCTCACAAGTGGTTGATCGAACAGGCTTCGGCTATCCGAGCGCACCTCGCCACCGCACGCGCTCACATCGCATCCCAGGGGATCTCGTCGTAGGTCAAGCGGAGCAGGTCGACGATGACCGACGGATCACCCATCTCGTGGTCGCCGATCCTGCCCACCGGGGCAATACCGATCGAGTTCGTCAGAAACGCTTCGCGCATGCCAGCCACGTCGGAGACCGAGACCGGTTCGCGAACCGACTCGACGCCGCGCTGAGCGAGCGCAGGCTCGAGGAGGTGCCACGTGATCCCCGGCAGCGAGGGCTGTGTGGGCCACACCACTCGTCCGGCGTCGTCCCAGAAGCCGATGTTGGCGCCGGTGGTCTCGGAGATCAGCCCGTCGGTCGTTGTGTGAACTGCATCGTCGAACCCGGCACGTTCCGCGACGACCGCCTGATAGATCTTGGAGAACGTCCCGACATGTTTCACGTGTGCGATTGATCGTTGGTACTCCACCGGCAACAAACTGATCGGCGTGTCGCTGGGTCGAACCGCAGGACGCTGGACCGTCATCACCGCAGTCGTCCCGCGCTCGGACTCGTAGAGCACAGTGCGGAGATAGCAGTCAGCCATCTCCGACACCGCCAAGCGCATGCAGTCCAGCACCATCTCGATGTCCAGCGGCGTGCCGAACAACTCGACATGAGACCGTTCGATACGTTCGATATGAAGCTGCAGTCCGCGGACCTTTCCTGATCGAACCTGCATCGACGTGAAGTGGCCGTAGTTGATCGCCGCCGGGTGGCGAAGATCACGAACCGACGGCTTCTGTCCGTTCACCAGGATCCGAAGTGGATCCGAACTGTCGAGCTGACCTGCTGCCTGGGACACAGTCGCTCACCATAGGACCGGATTCGGCCGGGCCCGAGCGGCGGTCGCGGACCCGGCATCGATGCCGACCGTCTACCGCGCGACAAAGCTCACGTCAACGTGCGCAACGGTGCCGAGCAGGGGTCAAAGGCTTCACAGCGCGTGGCGATGTGGGCGGTTCAGGTCTGGTCGCCTTCTCAGAGCCCGAACCAGGGTCACTCATCGCGTATATGGTCGGACGGCTGAGCTGATCGTGTTGACGAGTCGGGGTAGGTAGAGGTTGTCGGGGTCGTGGAGGGGGTTGGTCTCGGTGATCACGACCGCAGCGAGGTTCTCGGTGTCACAGAGTCGGGTGAGGATCTGGGTGGCGGTGTCGAGGGTGACTCCGGTGTTGAAGTGTGGGAACTCTGCGAGCGGGCAGTCGATGGAGTCGACGGCATCGAGGTCGAAGTGCACGATTCGTGGTCGGTCGCCGAGCGTGTCGACGATTCGGTCCAGGGTGTCGTCGGGGTCTTCTCGGAGTTGTTCGGCTGGGAACAGGCTGACGCCGCGGTCGTCGAGGAGTGTGCGGTGGTCGTCGGTGAGGTCGCGGTCTTCGAAGCCGATGAGCGCAAGGTGGTCTCCGGAGAGGAGCGGTGTGGTTGCGCCGACCGTGGCGAGGTGCTGGTTGGCGCCGTCGATGTTGAGGAGGTGCGCGATGCCCATGGCGTCGAGGATTCCGGAGCGGGTGGTGGCGGGTGTGGAGAGGTCGGTGTCGCCGTCGAAGTAGGCAACGGTGGCGTCGGGTTGGTGGTCGAGGACGCCGGCGACAACGCCGAGGGTGATGGTGCAGTCGCCACCGATGACGAGAGGTATGTCGTTCGCAGTGACCGCTGTCGAGACGGCGTGGCGGACGTTGTGGGCGACGGCGAGCACGGTGTCGAGGTTCTGTGCGGTGGGGCTGGTGGGGTCGGGGGCGAACGGGGTCGGCGTGAGGTCGCCCGCATCGTCGATGTCGGGTCCGAGGGCGTTGATGAGTCCGGCGGCGCGCAGCGCCGTAGGGGCCTGCTCTTGGCCGATGCCGTAGGCGCCGGCGCTGGTGGGCACGCCGATGAGACGCAGGGTCATGGTGGTGTCCTTTGTGCGTCGAGATGGCATCGCCCGATCGAGCGTCGACGACGGGTGGTGACGTTGGTGGAGCCGTGGTGGGCGAACGGAGCAAGGTGGATGTCGGCGGTGTTGTTCATGAGACGTTGTGGCGGTGGTAGTAGTCGGTGACTTTCTGGCGATTGCCACAGATCGCCATCGAGCACCAGCGTTTGGTTCGGCTGCGTGAATGGTCGTAGAACACCCATCGACAACCGTGGTTGGCGCATGCCTTGAGACGTTGCCAGGTGCCGTCTGTTCGGGCAGCGAAGACGTCGGCGACGATTTGTCCGAGCGCACCCGTAGAGCCGCCGACGGTCGGGGTGAGGTGGTCACCGTCGCCGGTGAACTCGATCCGATAGCTCGCTCCCTCGGCGGTCTGATTGAGTAGATCGGCGACATCTTCGTCGATCGTGGCCCGGTCGTGATTCGCAACGCACGCCTCGCGTAAAGCCTCACGGATGGCGATCGCCCGTTCCACGTCACCGTCGTCGATCCTGGACCTTCCAGACAGCAGACCCTGTCCGCGGAACCAGGCCGCAAGGGCGCTGCTGCTCGTGAGGGTTTCGCGTTCTCCTTCGATGTCCCAGGTGTTGATGAAGTCCTGCACTCTGGCGAGGCGCTCGGGTGCGGGCGCTTCGCCGCCGGGCTGCTCATAGGTCGCCATCCCAACCCACTATAACCATCATCGACTTGACGAAGGTGTGAACGTTCACACTAGCATTTACCGGATGACGGTTAGTCCAACCGAACCGGTGGCAGCTGGTGTCCGCTCATCTGGGTTTCGAAGACTGTGGATGGCCACGGGGGCGGCCAATCTCGCCGACGGGATCACCTTGGCGGCGGCACCGCTGCTCGCTGCCAGCGTGACCCGCGATCCGGTGCTGGTGTCGGGGCTGGTCGTCGCGCAACGCCTTCCGTGGTTCGTCTTCACGTTGCCGAGCGGTGTTCTCGTGGACCGCTACGACCGACGGCGGATGATGTTCGTCGCCAACCTGCTTCGCGGTGCAGCACTTGCCGGACTGGGTGTTTCACTGGCTGTCGGTGTCGAGCATCTCAGCGTGCTCTATGCCACGGTGTTCCTGCTCGGCACCGCTGAAACAGTGGTCGACAACGCCGCACTCGCGGTCCTTCCTGCAATCGTCCGCAAGGACGACCTCGAGCGGGCCAACGGGCGAATCTTCGCGACGCAGTCTGTTCTCAATGAACTCGTCGGTCCTCCGGCTGGCTCTGCTCTGTTCGCCGTTGCTGCGGTGTCGGCGTTCTTGACCGGTGGCGCCGCGTTCGCGATCGCCGGGGCGCTGGTGGCGTTCGTGCCGACCCTGCGCCACGAACCCGATCCCGACGCGCCCGCGATGCTCGGCGCGATCCGGGAGGGATTCGCCTGGTTCTGGCAGCACCGCCTGATCCGCACCGTGGCGATCATCGCCGGGGTGAGCAACTTCTTCTCAGCTGCCACCCTCGGTGTGCTCGTCCTGGTCGCCCAAGAACGCCTCGGACTCGGTGACGCCGGCTACGTAGTCTTGTTGTCGTTCGCTGCGATCGGTGGCATCGCCGGTGCCGCCCTCGCCCCGCGGATCATCGACCGGATCGGGCAAGGCCCATCGCTGGTCTTCGTCGACCTCGGTCTGCAAGCACTCGGCGCGCTCGGCGTCGCGATCACTACCAGCCCCGCCGTCGCAGCGGTGATGCTTGCGTTCGGGTCCTTCGCCGGTGGGATCGGCAACGTCATCGTCATCACCCTCCGCCAAGCCGCAGTGCCCGATGAGCTGCTCGGTCGAGTCACCAGCGCCTACCGCCTGGTCGGCCTTGGCGCCCTGCCCGTCGGTGCGCTCTTCGGAGGAATCCTGGCCCGCAACGTCGGACTCACCGCACCGTTCTACGCCGCCACGATCGGACTGGTCATCGCCGCCGCCTGCGTGTCGCGGATCGTCACCACATCGGCCTACCAAGCTGCCGTTGATGCCGGCACAGATCCCCACGCCCAACCGCGCGTCGAGCAGTGACCAAGCCCGACCGGACCATCATCGCCGTCGCATTGGCCATCGGCGCCTACGGTTTCGCCTTCGGGGTGGTCGCAACCGGCACAGGGCTGCGCGGCGTCCATGTTGCTGTGATGTCGGTGTTTGCCTACTCCGGCGGCGCCCAGGCAGCATTCGTCCAGACCCTTGCGTCGGGCACCCCCGCTGCGGCGGCCTTCGCCGGGCTGGCCGTCAACTCGCGCCTCGTCGTGTACGGCACCCTCGCCGCCCGCACCCTCAAAGCCGAACCGGTTTGGAAACGGTTGCTCGGAGCCCATCTCGCCAGCGACGAGACGATCGCCATCACCGCCGCTGCCGAACCCAACGACGCCGGAGCCACCTACTGGGTCAGTGGGATCTGCTTCTTCGTTGTGTGGGTCGCCACCACCGTGACGGGTGCGATAGTCGGCGACACCATCGCCAACCCCGCCACGCTCGGGATCGACGCCGCGTTTCCTGCCGTGTTCGCCGTTCTTCTCATTCCGTTCCTCACCAACACGGCAACCAGACTCGCTGCGCTCGCCGGAGCGATCGTCGCGTTGATAGCGGTGCCGACACTTCCGGTCGGGATGCCCGTCGTGGCAGCCGTCGCTGCTGGGCTCACCATTGGCGTCATCGGGCGACCCAAGATCGCAACTGAGCCGTGACGATCCTCGCTGCGATCGTGGTGCTCGCGCTCGGCACCTACGCCTTCCGCGCCACCGGAATCGTCATGCCGACGACGAGAATCGAACCGTATGCCCAACCAGTCACCGCTGCGATCCTCGCCGCGCTGATCGTCACCAGCACCCTCAGTTCCGACAACCAGCTGGTCCTCGACCACCGAACCGTCGGACTCGCAGCCGCGATCGCCGCCATCGTGGCGAAACGCGAACTACTCACCGTCGTCGCAATCGCCGTCGCCGCCACAGCCCTCAGCCGGTTCTTCATCTGACTCGACGTGTACGAAACGTACGGACCCCGCCCAGCACAGTGAGGGGTGAACGAGCTATCGGAAGTCGTCGACGTGGTCGACCGCCCACTTGCGGAACGAACGCCCATTTCCGCCGGTCACTCGCTGGACCGTGTCTCGGACCCTGGGTGCCTGGTCGACATAGTCATTCAGCAGTGCCAGCTCGAGCTCGATCGAGTCCTCATCCCAACCAGCGTTGCGCCATCGCTCACGTGCTTCGTCGTCGGACAGCTCTTCGATCTCCAGCGGCCGATCGAGTGCGCGGCTCAACGCCGCGGTCTGCTCGATCGGTGTCACTGATTCGGGTCCGGTCACCATCAGCTTCTGCCCATCGTGATCGGGCGTGAGCAGACACGCTGCGACGACATCGGCAACGTCGTCTTCGTGGACATGCGGATACGCAGCGTTGATCAGCGGGTGTCGCACTGTTGCCGTGGACACGATGTCATCTCGCCACGACATCGCGGCAGCCATCAGCCCGACCGGTCGCACGATCACCCAATCAAGATCACTCGCCTCCAGACTCCGTTCCGCTGGAAGGAACCACTGCTGATCACCGGTAAGCGACCGCTCGTGGGGCGCCGCCGGCGACGACAACAGCACCACCCTCGGCGGCGTCGCCGAGGCCGCAAGCCCGTCCACAATGCTCGGCACGGCTGGTGGGTCGGTCGCCACGAACACCGCAGCGACCGCCTGACCGGGATCGGCGGGCCAGGAGATGTCGCTGATCTCGTGACCGTCCTCGATCAATCGTTGTCGCATCGCATCAACGATGAGGGCGTGGGTCGGACTCGACGCGATGGCAATCGTCGTCGACATGGTCGTCATCGACGTTCGGTGGTCCCGAAGCCGTCACCCTGTGTGCGTTGGTCGTACTGCTCCATCTATTGGAACAACGTGACCTGCGGTCCGGCGGGTGCGGCAAGGCGAGAGTTGAGTGACTTCCACGGTGTGATGGTCGGCTCGGCGAGCACGTCGGCGCCGGCCGATGCGAGTTGGTCGGTGAGGGCGGCGGTGTCGTTCACTTCGAACGCGACGCGTATGCGGTCGCTTTCGTGGCCGCCGGCCTCGACGTCATCGATCATCCGCTTCTGGGCGGGGTTGGCCAACTCCAGAGTGGCCCGGCCCGCATCGAAGATGACCACACGCTCGTCGCCGTCGGCTTCGAACGCCGCCTGCTCGGAAAGCCCGAGCGCGTCGCGGTAAAAGGCGACGGCGGTGTCGAAGTCTTCGGCTTCGACGACGAGACGGAGCTGGCGGACCGTGGAGTTGTCGGAGTCGGTCATGCCCACAACGTAAACCGTGTCGTCGACGGCAGGGCCGAGCCCTCTCGGGATGGCCGGAAAGGCGCCTCGGGCCGATCCCTGATCCGGCAGAGAAGCGCGATCTCGGCGGGCCGTGCGGACTGTCGCCGACAGCGCTCAGCACGTGTTCACTATGAGTGTGTTGGTTCCTCGGGTGGGGTGTCTCCGAGGTCGATCAGGAGGGTGCGCAGGTTTCGTTCGAGGCGGTTGCGTGCGGTCGGGCTGAGCGCGGCGAGGAGCGCTTCTTCGAATCGGTAGTGGTCGGGAGCGACAGCTTCGACGAGCGCTCTCCCGTGATCGGTGAGCGCGACGACGATGCGTCGGCGGTCGTCGGTGTCGTGTCGGCGGGTGACGAGTCCGCGGTCGCTGAGGCGGTCGATTCGGTTGGTCATTGCGCCGGTGGTGACCATCGTGTGTTCGACGAGTTCGGTCGGGGAGAGTTCCCATGGTTCGCCGCTGCGGTACAGGGTGGCGAGGACGTCGTACATCCAGTCGTCGATGTCGTGTGCGGCGAAGTTCTCCGCGAGCCGTCGGTCGATGATTCGTGACAGGCGCGAGAGGCGTCCGATGATCGCCATGGGTGACACGTCAAGATCGGGGTCCACGTGTGCCCACTGTTCGAGGATTCGATCGACGGCGTCACCAGCCACACCCACATCGTACTGGAGTTGCTCGACGTCTAGTAGTTTGATGTTAAGGTAACGAACGTGAAGGCGAATCGTCAGATGTCGATTGCGTTGGTCACGGTGCTTGCACCGATTTTGTGGGGAACGACCTATGTGACGATCACCGAACTGCTGCCCGACGGCCGTCCGCTACTGGTCGCATGGCTGCGGGTGATGCCGGCCGGGCTCCTGCTCTTCGCTGTGGGTTGGTGGCGGTGCCGGTGGCGGCCCGACCGGCGCGAGTGGGGTCGGCTGACGTTGCTGGCGATGTGCAACTTCGGGGTCTTCTTCCCGCTCCTGATCATCGCGATCTATCGACTTCCCGGCGGCGTCGCCGCATCGGTCGGCGGTGTCCAACCGCTGCTTGTCGGGTTGATCACGTGGACGGTCGTCGGTCGGCCGATGCGCCACCTCGACATCGCCATCGGGATTGCCGCAGCCGCCGGTGTCGCAATGGTCGTCATCCGCCCCAACGCAGCCATCGACCCCGTCGGTGTGGTCGCAGCACTGAAAGCGAACGCCTCGTTCTCCGCCGGGGTGGTCGCCACGAAACGACTCCCCGCGTTCCCGGACCGTCTCGCGTCGACCGGAATCCAGATGCTCCTCGCCGCCGTCATCCTGCTCCCACTCGCACTCGTGGTCGAGGGGCCACCGCCAGCGATGTCGGCAACGAACGTCGCCGGGTTCGCCTACCTCAGCCTGATCGCAACCGGGATCGCCTTCGTCATCTGGTTCTCCGGCATCCAACGCCTACCAACACAGGCACCACCCGTTCTCGGCCTCGCCGCGCCACTCACCGGCGCCACCCTCGGCTGGCTCCTCCTCGCCGAAGACCTCACCATCATCCAGATCCTCGGCTTCGCCACCACCATCTCAGCAATCACCTACGCCGCCACCTTCGGCTCGACCGAAACCACACCCATCCCGCCGCCGACGACGATCGACCAGCCAGCGCTCAGACGGTGACCACGCCACACGGCGCTCGCGATCCATACCTGCTCTTCGACGTCCACCACAGGACGGTCAGGTGCGCTGCGCCTCGCGATAGGCGGTGTCGAGTTCGGTGAGGACGCCGTCGTCCGGTCGCGGGGAGCCGTCGAGATGGATCGCGCGAAGTTCGCCCATGAACCGCTCAGCCATCTGCGGCCCGCCATCGGCGAGGAGCCGGGCCCGCACGGCCAGTTCGTTGCTGGTGGGGAGCCAGCGTGACCCCCAATCGCCGAGTTCGACGATCAGCGGGACGAGTTGGATCGCCGGTTCGGTGAGGAAGTAGTCGATCTTCTGGCGGTGCCCCTCGACGGCGTTGCGGGTGAGCAACCCGGCGTCGGTGAGCTTGGCGAGCCGGGAGGCGAGCACATTGCTGGCGATCCCTTCGAGTGAGTTGTCGAGCAGCTCGCGGAAGCGGGTCCAGCCGCCGAACATGATGTCGCGCAACACGACGAAGCTCCACCGGTCACCGAGCAACTCCATCGTCATGTTGATCGGACACCCCGACCGCCCGCCCCCGACATCGAGAAGTTCTCGACCTTCTGGTTGCTCCACGCAACCAGTCTAGCTACTCTGGCCACTCGACCGATTGCAGTTCGCAATCGGTCGGTGACCTGAGTCATATCCCTTGAAAGGAACCGACATGAGCGTCGAGCACACCCTCGCCGTCGTCGCCGTCAGCGACTTCGACACCAGCCACGACTGGTACCAGCGCTTCTTCGACACGCCAGCCACCAACGTTCCGATGCCCGGCGAACTCGCCGAGTTGCGGACCACCGACACCGGCTGGATCCAGATCTTCCACTCGCCCGACCACGCCGGGCACAGCCTCGCCAACCTCGCCGTCACCGACATCGACGACCATGTCGCCGAACTGCAAGATCGAGACATCGAGACCGGTGACATCGTCGAGGTCGACAAGGGCGTTCGGGTCTGTGCGATCGCCGACCCCGACGGCAACACGATCACCATCATCGGCAACTTCCGCGAGCAGTACTGAGACGGGGCCACGGCGATGCAACAACATCGGACCCGTCCCTCCACCAGCGAGCGGCCCGGCTCGCAACCCACCGACGAGTCCCGATCCCCGGCGATGCTGTTGATCCCGGGAGCGTGGATGGGTGGATGGATCTGGGAGCCAACCATCGACCGACTGCGAGGCACTGGCGTCGATGCGCACACGCTCACCTTGAGCGGGCTCGACGCCGACGCGCCGGCAACGTCGCTCGCACAGGTCCGCCTCGATGACCACGTCGACGATGCGGTGCGTGCCGTCGAGTCGATCGACCGACCCGTGGTCGTCGTGGGTCACTCGTACTCGGGGCTGATCGCCGGGATCGTCGCCGACCGGCTACCCGATCAGGTCGTCCGTACCGTGATCGTCGCCGGGTTCTTCCCCCGCGACGGCCGATCGCTGCTCGACGACTGGGGCTCCAACAGCGACGAACGCGAATCCGAACGCGCCGACATCGAACGAGCCGGCATGGTCTGGGCGCCACCCCCCACCGCGGGGATCGAAGCCGACGAAGCCCTCGACGTCGACCAAGCCCGCTGGCTCGGCCAGCGCCTCGTTCCGCACCCCGGCCGCACGATCCTCGATGCGGCCAGCATGCAACGCCCGATCACCGAACAACACGTCACCGTCATCGCCAACGTCGGGAGCAGCGGTGACCCACGCTCCACACTTCCCGACGACCTCGCCCGGTCCGACCTCGTCAAGTGGGACTTGCAAACCGTCCCCGCCGGTCACTGGCCGATGCTCGGCTGCCCCGAGGAACTCGACCGAGTCCTCCTCGAAGCAGCGACGACTGCGGCCAACGATTGACATCGAGCGGGCCAGGCCTGAAGCCGGGACTGTCAGATCGTTGGTGTAACTGACCTGGCTCATGGTTGTTGTTGGGATCTTAGGGCCTTAGAAGAGGCGGCCTTCGAAGGTGATGGCGAAGGCGTTGAGGGCGGGCTTCCAGCGGTTCATCCAGCGTTCCTGGCCGGTGCCTTTCGGGTCGAGCGACCGCACGACCATGTAGAGGCATTTGAGCGCTGCTTGCTCGTTGGGGAAGTGACCGCGTGCCCTCGTTGCTCGCCGGAACCGGGCGTTCAACGACTCGATCGCGTTCGTCGAGTAGATGACCCGGCGGATCTCCGGTGAGTAGTCGAGGAACGGCACGAACTCGGCCCACGCGTTCTTCCAGAGCGACTGGATCGCCGGGTAGCGGTTGCCCCAGATGGTGTGGAACTCGTCCAATCTCGCTGCGGCGTCGGCTTCGTTGACGGCGGTGTAGACGGGTCGCAGATCGCGTGCCATCTTGTCCCAGTCGGCGCGGCTGGCGAGGCGGAAGGTGTTGCGGATCAGGTGCAGCACACAGGTCTGCACGATCGCCAACGGCCAGGTCGCCTCGATCGACTCGGGCAGGCCTTTGAGTCCGTCGCACACGACGATGCAGGCGTCTTCGACGCCGCGGTTCTTGATCTCGGTGAGCACCTGCAACCAGTACTTGGCGCCCTCGCCACCGGTGCCGACCCAGAGGCCGAGGATGTCGCGTTGACCGTCAACGGTGACACCGATCGCCGCGTACACGGGCCGGTTGGCGACTTGACCGTCGCGGATCTTCACGACGATCGCATCGATGAAGATGACCGGATAGACGCGGTCGAGCGGCCGGTTCTGCCACTCGGCCAACTCGCCCAGGACCCGGTCGGTGATCTTCGAGATCGTCTCGCGGGAGATGTTCGTCGAGTACACCTCGGCCAGATGGGCTTCGACCTCACCAGTCGTCAAACCCTTCGCCGTCAAGGAGATGACCATCGAGTCGACCCCGTCGAGCCGGCGCTGGTTCTTGCGCACCGTTTCAGGCTCGAAGCTGCCGTCACGATCGCGTGGCACCTCCAGCTCGATCGGGCCGATCTCGGTGATCACCGTCTTCGAACGTGTCCCGTTGCGACTGTTGCCACCGTTGCGGCCCTCGACGGCGTGTTTCGGATAGCCGAGATGTTCTTCCATCTCGACCTCGAGACCCGTCTCGAGGACCTGCTTCGTGAGATCGCTCAGCAGCCCGCCGGGGCCGACGAGATTCCGCCCGTCCGATCGTGCCTGGTCGACGAGCTGCTCGGCAAGCGACCGATCTGGCCGCTCCTCGCTCGTCTCATCCGACGGTGTCACCACCGCCACATCATGGTCTGTCATCGTTGTCTGTCCTTCCGGCCAAGCGAGTCGCTCAGCGTTTCAGGCCAGACCAGTTACACCGCGGATCTGACAGTCCCCTGAAGCCGAGTCGATCCTGTACAGCGGGACGGCGATGTCGGGCTGTGCCGGATTGCGATATGCGTAGGGTGGGTCGATGCTTCCGAACTCGATTCGTCTCGGCTTGCGTGTTGACGACGTCACGGCGGCGCAAGACTTCTACACCGGACTCGTTCGCGTCGTTGGTGAGGGGTGGTAGGGATGGCGAAGTCAGCGGGACTGGACGGGGCTGTCGTTCGTGCTTGGTCGATGGGAGACGTCGGGCACGATGCTCGCGCCGGACGGCACAGATCTCATGACGATTTCGGGGACCGATGAGTACGAAATGATGGACGGCGGGCGCTGGATGATCCATCGAGTCGACGTGATGATGGGGACCGAGTCCACCAAAGCGTTGGAATTCATCGGTGATCCCGACGAGCACGGACATCTTCGAGGGCGCGCATTCACCACGTCAGGCGACTACGACGAGACAACGTTCCGGCAACTCGAAGACGGGGCCTGGCGACTCGATGCCGGCGACACCCGTTCCACCTTGCGGCCGGACGGAGCGGATGTGATGACCGCACTCTGGGAACGCGACGACGGACAAGGGTGGCGCGACTGGATGCACATGCGCTTCGTGCGGATCTGACCCCGCAGGGTTCGGTTCGAGAAAAGCCGGAAGCGTCACGCGAAGTCCGACGCAACGCATGGCGTGGAACATCGAGATCCTTCGAGCGGGTTCGGAAGTTCTCGTCGCCAGTCACCCCTCGGTAGGGAAATCCCTACCCACACTCGTTGGTGTGCCCGGTCGAACGCCGCCTGGTCGATCCGTACGGTCGACGGCATGTCCTCCACCCCGACCCTCCCACGGGATTCGACGCCGCCGAACGGTCCGGCGACGACCCCGGCCGCTCGTGCGGTCGCCATGACCAAGGTCTACGGCCGCTCGGACACGCAGGTGACGGCGCTCGATTCCGTCGACCTCGACGTCGGCACCGGGTCGTTCGTCGCGATCATGGGACCGTCGGGGTCGGGCAAGAGCACACTGATGCACTGCCTCGCCGGCCTCGACCGGCCCACGTCAGGCCGGGTGTTCCTGGGAGACGTCGAACTGGCTGCGCTGAGCGACCGCAAGCTGACGTTGCTCCGCCGAGAGCGGATCGGCTTCGTGTTCCAGTCGTTCAACCTGATGCCGACGTTGAACGCATACGAGAACATCACCTTGCCGTCCGTGCTCGCCGGCCGACGCCCCGACGCCGACTGGCTCGATACCGTGATCGACGTCGTCGGCCTCGGCGACCGTCTCGGGCACCGGCCGAGCGAGCTGTCGGGTGGCCAGCAGCAACGCGTCGCCGTCGCCCGCGCTCTCGCCAACGAACCGGAGGTGATCTTCGCCGACGAGCCGACCGGCAACCTCGACCAGCGTTCCGGCGACGACGTGCTCGGATTCCTCCGCCACGCTGTGGATCGTTTCGGCGCGACGATCGTGATGGTCACCCACGACGCACGTGCGGCGGCGTTCGCCGATCGGGTGACGTTCCTCGTCGACGGTCGTGTCATCGACCACCTCGACGATCCGACTGCGCCGGTCGTGCTCGACCGCCTGAAGACGTTGGAGGTCTGAGAGTGCTCCGAACGATGCTGTCCGATCTGTGGCTGCGCAAGCGCCGGCTCGCCGGCGCAGGCGTCGCCGTCGTGCTCGGAGTCGCGTTCTTATTCGCGACGCTCACGACCGCCGACACGTTGCGCGCCGGGTTCGACGACCTGTTCGCCGAGGCGAATGCGGGAACCGATGTCGTCGTGCGCAGTGGTTCGGTGGTCGGCGCCGGTGAGAACTCCGAACGCCAGCTCCTCGAGCCGGGGGTGGTCGACGATGTCGCCGATCTGCCGGGCGTGGAGCGCGCGGTGCCGACCGTCGACGGCATCGCCCAGATCGTCGGCACCGACGGGACACCGATCGGAGGCGACGGCCCACCCACCTCCGGTGGCGCATGGATCGACGACGCAGCGCTCAGCCCGTGGCGTATCGCCCACGGACGATCCCCGACCGCCGACCACGAGGTCGTCATCGATCGCCGATCGGCGACATTGGGCGACATCTCGGTCGGCGACGACATCGCGGTGCTCACCCCGACGCCGACACCGGTGACGGTGGTGGGGATCGCGACGTTCGGCGAGGCGGACAGTCTCGGCCCGACGACGTTCACGGCGTTCACGCCGGACCGGGCGACCAAGCTCTTGGCGGACGGGCCGGGTGCGTCGACGATCCGCATCGCCGCCTCGCCCGGAACATCCGCAGAAGAGCTGCTCATGAGGATCGAAACCGCCCTGCCTGAGGGTGTCGAAGCGCTGACCGGCGACGAACTGAGCGCCGAGATGGTCGCCGACGTCGAGAGCGACTTCCTCGGGTTCGTGCGCATCTTCCTGATCGCGTTCGCCGGTGTGGCCGTCGTGGTCGCGGCGTTCAGCATCCAGAACACGCTGTCGATCCTCGCCGCCCAGCGCACACGCGAAGCCGCGCTGCAGCGTGCGATCGGTGCGACCAGGCGCCAGGTGTTTGCGCACGCCGTCGCCGAAGCGCTCGTGATCGGTGTCGTCGCGACCGGGATCGGCGTCGGCGTCGGCTATGGCCTGGGTGTCGGGTTGAACTGGCTGATCGACAACGTCGGGGTCGATCTGCCCGACGACGGGCTCACCGTGTCGACGACGAGCGTCGCGGTCGCATGCGCCGTCGGGTTGGTCGTGACCGTGGTTGCGAGTCTCGCGCCGGCGGTTCGATCGTCACGGGTCGCTCCGATCGAAGCGCTGCGCGACGTCGCGGTCGACCGCTCCGACCGGTCGTTGGTGCGTGCTGCGATCGGCGTCGTCATGCTCGGCTCGGGGGTGGCGATCACGATCGTCGCCGGTTCGCGCACGGACCAGCCGATCCTCTGGGCGGGTGCGGGAGCGCTCTTGGTCGTCGTGGGCGCTGTCGTGCTCGGCCCCGCAACGGTCCGGCCGGCGGTGGCGGCCTTCGGTGCGCCGGTTCGGATGCTGCGCGGTGCGACGGGTCGACTCGCCGACCGCAACGCCCGTCGTAACCCGGGTCGGACGGCGGCGAGTGCATCTGCGCTGCTCGTCGGAACCGCCGTGGTGGCGTTGTTCGCCACGCTCGGCGCGTCGATCACCGACGCCGTCGAGTCGGCCGTCGACGAGTCGTTCGGCGGCGACCTCGTGATCGAACCGGCGTCGTTCGCCGGAGCCGGACTGGATCCCGAGATGTCGGACCGGGTCTCCGCCCTCGCCGAGGTCGACGCGACGGCTGCGGTGCGGATCACACCCATCGACGTCGCGGGCGACCCGACGTCGGCCTCGGCGGTCGATCCGACGGCGCTCGCAGCCGTGATCGACCTCGACCCCGTCGCCGGATCGCTCGCAGGTCTCGACGCCGGGTCCATCGCCATCGGCGAGGCGTACGCAAACGAACTCGACGTCGGCCTCGACGACGAGCTCTCCGCCACGCTGGCCGACGGGACCGACACCACCGTGCGGGTCGGAGCGATCTACTCGCGCACGGAGCTGTTTGGCGAGTTGATCGTCACGCTCGACGACGCTCCGGGGAGCGAACTCCGCGGCGACGTCGCCGTCCTTGTCGATCTCGCGGAGGATGTCTCCATGGCCGACGGCGCGGCCGCTGTCGACCGTGTCGGTGCGGAGTTCGCAGCGCCCGGCGTCCAGACACGTGACGAGTACGTCGACGGCATCGCCGCGGAGATCGATCAACTCCTCGCATTGATCTACGGGCTGCTGGCACTCGCCGTCCTGATCGCCCTGATGGGGATCGCCAACACCTTGTCGCTGGCGGTCCACGAACGGACGCGGGAACTCGGGCTGCTCCGCGCCGTCGGCCAGACCCGCTCGCAGCTCCGGTCGACGGTGCGCTGGGAATCCGCGCTGACGGCGGTGTTCGGGACGGCCGGCGGGGTCGGGCTCGGCGTGTTCCTGGGGTGGGGGCTGATGCGGGCGATCGAGGCCGAGGAGGGCATCGGCGGGTTCGCGATCCCCGTCGGCCCGCTTGCGATCGTCGTCGCCGTGGCCGCCGCGTCGGGTACCGTGGCTGCGATCAGTCCCGCCCGCCGAGCCGCCCGGCTCGACGTCATCGACGCACTGAGCACGCAATGACGAACTCGACCACGGCGTCCGATTCGGAGTCGGCTCCCGGGTCGCAGCCGCTTCGGGTCGTCGCCCCGGACCGTGATGCGACGCACGACCGGTTCGTGAGAGCCGATGATGCGACCACGCCGACCCAAGCCCCGCCGGGTGACCGTGTCGCCGTGTCCGGGTGGTCGTGGCGCCATCCGGTCCGGTTGTGGAGGAGCCTGGCCTACGTCGTCAGCGGCATGATGACCGCACCGATCGCGTTCGTCTTGACGATCGTCCCGCTGGCCGTGACCATCGGGCTGCTCGTCACCGTGGTCTTCGCCATCCCGTTCGCCTGGCTTCTGTTCGCCGTCGCGCGCGGTCTGTCTCGTGTCCAACGCTCTCGCGTCGCCGGTCTCCTCGGCGTGGAGATCGCCGACCCGGTGCCTCCGCTGCGGTCGAGCGGGTTCGTGCGTCGGTTGTGGGAGCGCGCCCGCTGCCAACCCCGATGGCGTGAGATCGCCCACCATCTCGTGCGGTTGCCGGTCGACGCGATCGGCTTCGCCGTGGTCGTCGCGGTCTGGTGCGGGTCGCTCGCGCTGATCGCGTTGCCCGCCTACGTGTCGGCGCTTCCCGACGAGACTGCGAAGTTCTACTTCTTCGAGATCGGCCAGGGCGGCGGCGCAGCGACGGCCGTCGTCGTCGGGTTGGTCGGGATCCTGGTCGTCGCTCCGCCAGTGACGGCGGCGGTGGCGTCGATCGAGGCCACGCTCGCACAGGCGCTGATCGGCCCACGTGGCGACGAGTTGCTGCGCGCCGAGGTGAGCCGGCTGGAATCGCGACGGAGTGCGGCGGTCGTCAGCGCCGAGACCGAACGTCGCCGCATCGAACGCGACCTCCACGACGGAGCCCAGCAGCGCCTCGTCTCGCTCGCCGCCGATCTCGGTGCCGCCCGCGACAAACTCGCCGCCGATACGCACGACATAGACGACGCGATCCCGTCCGCCGACCGGCTGGAGGCGACGAGACTGGTCATCGACGCCCACGAGGAGGCGAAGGCCGCACTTCGCGAGATCCGCGACCTCGTTCGCGGTATCCATCCGGTGATCCTCGAAGACCGCGGGCTCGACGCTGCGCTGTCCGCCGTCGTCGCCCGGTCACCGGTGCCCGTCACGCTCGACGTCGATCTCGCCGCCGGACAGACGGCTGGATCGGTACGTCTGCCCGCCCCCGTCGAGAGCGCTGCGTACTTCGTCGTCAGCGAAGCGCTCGCCAACGTGGCCCGACATGCGCAGGCGTCCCGCGCGGTCGTGTCGATCGCCCGGTCGGCGGGTCGGCTCGTCGTCGAGGTCCGCGACGATGGCATCGGCGGCGCCGACGCATCCCGTGGCACCGGGCTCCAAGGGCTACGCGACCGGGTCACCGGCCTGGGTGGCACCGTGCACGTGCTGAGTCCGGTCGGCGGTCCGACGACGCTCACCGTGGAGTTGCCGTGCGCATCGTGATCGCCGAGGACTCCGTGCTGCTGCGCGCCGGGCTGACGCGCATCCTCGCCGATGCCGGTGAGGACGTGATCGCCACCGTCGGCGACGCACCATCGTTGATCGAGGTGGTCGAACGCCACGAGCCCGACCTGGCGATCGTCGACGTGCGGATGCCGCCGTCCCACACCGACGACGGACTGCGCGCCGCGATCGAGGTGCGCTCGCGGTGGCCGCAGGTCGGAATCCTCGTGTTGTCCCAGTACGTGGAGGAGCGCTACGCCGTCGAGCTGCTGGCCGGCGACACCGAGGGCGTGGGCTATCTGTTGAAGGACCGTGTCGCCGACGTCGGGGAGTTCCTGGGTGCGGTCCGCCGCGTCGCCGAGGGTGGCGCCGCGCTCGATCCGGAGGTCGTCGCCCAGCTGCTTGGCCGCAGCCGCCGTCTCGACCCGCTCGAACGTCTGACGCCACGCGAGCGCGAGGTGCTGGAACTGATGGCGGAGGGTCGGACCAACCCGGCGATCGCCCGTCGCCTCGTCGTCGGAGAGAAGGCGATCGAGAAGCACGTCGGGAACATCTTCACCAAGCTCGATCTGATCCCGATCGACGACGACCACCGCCGGGTCCTGGCCGTGCTGCACTGGCTCGACGACCGCAGCGGCGACTACCGGACGCCTCGCCGCCGACGAGCGGCGCATGAGGCCGACGAGGAGCGACGATGACCGATTCTGTGATCGCACCCGACCGAACTTCGACGGATCCGACGAGTGCCGAGGAGGGCGGACCTACCCCCGCGGTGGCCCGGCGCGCATGGCTCCCCATCGCGAGCGTGCTGACTTTGCTCGCACTCGGGTGGGGCACGTGGAACGTCGTGGCTGTGCTCGCCCACGGCGAACGGACCGATATCGTCGACTACACCGAGATCCGAGCCGTCTCGATCGACAACGACGATGGCTGGGTGACCGTCCGCTCGGACGACGGCGCCGACGCGGTCACCGTGACGACGACGATCAGCGAGGGACTCCGCGCTCCCGACGTGTCGGCCGAGGTCGTCGACGGTCAGCTCGTCCTCGAAAGTTCGTGCCCGAGTCTGATGTCGACCTGGTGCTCCGTGACCTACACCATCGACGTGCCGACCCACACCGACGTGACGGTCCGCAGCGACAACGGCCGCATCGAACTTCGCGGCGTGCTCGGAGCCGTCGACATCGGCGGCGACAACGGATCGATCGAAGCCGATGCGTTGGAGGCGACGTCGTTGCGGCTCGAGACCGACAACGGCAGCATCCGAGCGAGCGGAGCGCTTGCACCGGTCGTCACCGCCGAGACGGAGAACGGCTCGACCAGGTTGTTCTTCGACCGCCCGCCCGGGGCCGTCGACGCCGAGTCGAAGAACGGGAGCGTGGAGGTGGTCGTCCCGGCGACCGGCGAGGCCTACGACGTCGACGCATCCAGCGACAACGGCGGTGAGACGGTCTCGGTGCCGGTCGACTCACGGAGCGATCGCCGCATCGACGCCCACACACGCAACGGTTCGGTCAGCGTGCGGACCGAACGCGGTTGAGCCGCCACGTCGAGATCACGTCGAGAGCCTTCGATGAGCTACGTCGGCGCCGCACGGGCGGTGGCGGTTCTCAATCAGCAGCGACGATCGAACTCTTCGAGCAGTACGGCTTCGTGCGGAGAGCCAGCTGGGCAGGCCTGCGTGGATCGTCGGCCGCACCATCTTCAGTAGCGAACGACCACGACCCCGAGCCTGCGTTCTGAGCTTCGGTTGCGGCGAGCGTGTCTGGCCGTTGTCAGGGGGAGGGCGGTGTGGCGTTGGTGAGTCGGACGGCGACGTCGTGGACGGCGTCGCGGAGTTCGGGTCCGCCGTGCACGTGGAAGGGGTGGGGGATCGGGGCGAGCCATTCTGATGCGTACATCTGAGGGTTGCTGGTCGTACCCCGCAGCCGGCATCGTTGGCCGTCGGGGGATGCTTCGAGTCGGCCCATTGGTGGGCGAACCCAGGGGGCGACGTCGCCGATGGGTGCGTCGAAGTCGATGACGGCGTCGTACTCCCAGCCGGTCGCCATGTGGGCTTCGAGCGCGGTGACGGGGTCGAAGTCGGCCGGGGGTGCGGTCGTGGTGGCGGCGGTGAGTGTGCCGAGGCGGGTGATGCGGTCGATGCGGTAGGAGCGGGTGGCGTCGGGTCGGTGTGCGTGGCACAGCAGGTACCACCGGCCGTGGCGGACCACGACAGCCCACGGGTCGCAGTCGACTTCGAAGGTGCGTCCGGCACTGGTCGTGTAGTCGAAGCGGACGCGTCGTTCTTCGGCGAGCGCGTCGGCGAGGGAGGTGACGACGGTCGGGTTGCTGCGTGCGGCGCCGCGGTCGGGTGCGGCGCGGGCGTGGCTGCGAACGATCGAGGCCTGGCGTGCGGTGGCTGCGGGGAGTGAGGCAATGAGTTTGCTGAGCGCGGAGCCGACGGGGTCGTCGGGATCGGCGGCTGCGTGGTGGCCGTCGAGGACGGCCGTCACCAGCCCGAGTACTTCGCCGGATTCGAACACGAGCGGGGGTGGTTCGGTGGATCGACCGATCCGGTAGCCGCCGTAGCGGCCGCGAGTGGAGTCGATCGAGATACCGACCGATCGCAGGGTGGCGATGTAGCGGCGAACAGCCCGTTCGGAGATCTCCAGGCGCCCTGCGATCTCGGCGGCGCCGATTCCCGGATTCGCCTGCAGCAAGCGCAGCACCCGGAGGGCGTGTGCGACCGGGACGCTGATCGACGACGACATCGCGTCGAGCGTATTCAGGATCTGTTCCGTCCGGAATGCGTTCTACGGTGAACCAGCATGGACATCATCTTGATCGCCGGACTCTGGATGCCGGCCACGGTGTGGGCCGACACCGTTGAAGCGCTGGACCGGCTCGGTCACCGCCCGATTCCGCTCGAATTGCCCGGTGTCGACGACGCAACGCCATCGGTGACGCTCGACGATCAGCTCGACGCCGCGCTCGATGCCGTCGACGCCGCAACGCAACCGCTCGTCGTCGGACACTCCGCCGCGGCGACGTTGGCGTGGCTGGTCGCGGACCGCCGACCCACTGCGATCAGCGGTGCGGTATTGATCGGTGGCTTCCCCGCTGCATCGGGGTCGAGCTACGCCGCCTTCTTCGACATCGTCGACGGCGCAATGGCGTTCCCGGGTTGGGAGCCGTTTGAGGGACCCGACGCCGCCGATCTCGACGAACGCATGAGGCAACGTCTCGCCGAGCTCGCCGTTGCGGTTCCCGCCGACGTCGCGAACGGTCACGTCGCCTACGGCGACGATCGACGCTTCTCGGTCCCACTCACCGTCGTGTGCCCCGAGTTCACACCGGCCGACGTCCGAGGATGGGTTTCGGCCGGCGATGTTCCCGAACTCGACCGGGTCGAACGCCTCGACCTCGTCGACATCGACTCGGGACACTGGCCCATGATCACCCAACCGGACAACCTCGCACAGCTCATCGCCGACGCCGCGGAAGACGCGCAGTCGATCGACAGGGGTGATGGTGGGTGAAGCTGGTCCGTCACGTGGTCGTGTTCGACGCCGCCGATGTCCATGTCGAGAGCGCCTTTTGGGCCGAGGTGCTCGACGGTGCCGTGGTCGACGACGACCCCCGGTTCCACTGTGTCGTCGACGCCGACTCGACCTGGCTGATCGGCGTACAGCACGCCCCCGACCACACACCACCCGATTGGCCCCACGGCACACCCGGCCAACAGATCCACCTTGATCTCCACGTCGACGACCCGACCGCCGCATGCGCTTGCGTCATCGAACTCGGCGCTCGCCCGCTGTTCGTCGACCACGACCCGACCGAGCAAGAAGTAGGTTTCCAGGTGTTCGCCGATCCCGCAGGACATCCGTTCTGCATCGGATGGGGCCACCCCGACGACGACACGATCCGACACCACGTCTCCGATTTGATCGAGACCACCGAATGAGGGTTGTTGCGACGAGGTTTCGAACGGAATCTTGAGCCAGCACCTTCGCTGCGGCGCAAGTCGGCGCAGATGTGGGCGATCACCTGCACCCACCCGTGCCGATAGCGGACGGTTTCAGCGTCGGTTGCGCTCCGTTGATATGCCGCTCTTCTGCTGTATCCGTGGGTCAGGTTCGGCCTGGGAGGGCGGGTGGGTGGCTGCCAAGCGCGAGCAGGGCGAGGGCGATGAGGGGTTCGGGTCCGTGGAAGCCGAACGCGATGCGGGTGAGGAGCCGAATCTTGGTGTTGGTCGACTCGATCAGGGCGTTGGAGAGCCCGGAGTCGAGGGCGTGATCGATCGCCACTCGGTGCTTCACGATCTTGCGGGCGAGTTCGACGAAGGCCGGCATTCGCGACCGGCGCGCCCACGACAACCACCTGTCGAGCGCGTGCTTGCCGGCGTCACCCTTGACGGCAAACACGAACCGCAGTCCTTCCTTGAGCAGGTAAGCGCGATGGAGCCGAGGGTCGATCTTGGCGATCCAGTCGAGCTGGGCGCGTTGGTTCTCGGTGAGATCGCCGGGGTTCTTCCAGAGCGCGTAGCGGGCGCGTGCGATGCCGAGCGAGGTGCCTCGTGCGCGTCCTCGCTGGGACATGACGGTCGTGATCGCGTTTCGTCCCGATGCCTGGTTCCAGGCTCGGCGACGCTCGACGTCGAGCGCTTCGATGGCCCACGCGACGACGTGAAACGCATCGGCGCAGCGCACGGCGTTCGGGGCTCGCTTGGCGACGACGCGGGCGATCCAGCCCGCCATGTCCGCAGAGATGTGGGTCAACTCCGCAGCGCGTTCGTTGCCGAGTTCGTCGAAGAACACCTCCAAGTCGGCGTCGGTGCGGCCAGGGCCGACCCACACCAGATGGCCGGTGTCGTGATCGACCACGACGATCAGGTAGCGGTGTCCGCGCTTGTAGGAGATCTCATCGATCCCGATCCGTCGCAACCCGTCGAGACGATCAACACGCGCCTCGACATCTGCATTGACCCGCGTGACGATCGCACCGATGGTGCGCCACGCCACCCGCAACAACTCACACGTCGCGGACTTCGAGGTGCGCACCGCCAGCCACGCCGCCAAGTCGTCGAAGTCGCGGGTGTGGCCGACCCCATGACGAGCCCACGGCACTGCCACCACCGTCGGTCCGTGCGTGCGGCAACGCACCCGGGGTGCGTCGGCTTCGATGAACACCTTCGTCGTGCCGGCGTCCAACGCCCGCCACCGCCGACGACCATCACCACGGTCGTAGCGAGGCGAACGTCGATGGCAGTGTCCGCAGCGGCCACGAGCCCTCGCATCAGGTCGTGCCGACACCACGATCGATCCATCGGTGTCGTCGACACGGACCCCTTCCACGACCGTGCGCGTCAACCCGCACGCCTTCTCCCATACCTTGGTGTTCAGCACCCCGTCTGCCGTCCTTTCAGTTTCGAGCCTTCGACAGCGCGAAACCTAGGAATCAGGCGGGGTGCACCCGCGGATAGGCCCTCAACTCACCCACGGACAGAGCAGAAGAGCGTGATATGCGTGCAACCGAGCCCGTTCCGGTCGAGTTGCAGGTTCAGCTAAATGCGTCGTCAGTCGTCAGGGCCATGCGAGAACCAACCGCGATTTCGGGCGGTGTCCGCCGCAACGCCGAAGGCTGCTCCGCATCGGTCGACCAGTTGGTTGAGGCTGCCGAGAGCGACAACCGAGTCAGTGTCAATGCCGTCGCCACGTCTCAGCTCGCCCAAGATTGATGCGTTGACCTGCTGCAGCAGGATGATTGCGCCGTGGCCGGTTTCAGCAGAGTCTGCGTAGACAGTCGCGCCCGGCGTCCGGTGCGGCTCACCGTCGATGTCGATTCGCTGGATGGCCGCTGCGCGTGGTCCGCCGTGGATGGCGTGGTTGCCGTAGCGATAGAAGGGTCGCAGGTGGGCGACGCCGGCAAGTCTCTCGAGATCAGCGATACCAGGGTTCGGCTTTGAACAGATCGGTACCGCCCAACCAAGCGGTCGCGCGAACGACTTCCCGCCCCATCGTTCGATCACCTCGTCGTACCGCTCACGGAGCAGCGTCAGATCTGC